>JAXLTG010000003.1:0-189975 GCA_046330175.1 Fimbriimonadales bacterium | reverse complement strand
CTATTTCGCTGAAACCGTGTACAGACTCAAATAGTTGTCTTGACTAACAGCCGCTAAGAATCCACCGCTTGCGCTCCATGCGAGTGGTGACACGACATAGTTCATCTTTTCGAACGACGCGATCTGTTTCAGAGTTTTCATGTCCCACAGCTTCATCGTCCCATCGGAAGATGTTGAGGCAAATGTTCGGCCCGATGGATCAATGGCGATTGAAAGAATCCAATCTTTGTGAGCATTGATATACGTTTTGCGAGCTGCAGTAGAAATATCCCATACACCGATTTTGCCATCCCTGCCTGCGGTCAGCGCGCGCAAGCCATAGGTCGCGATGTCGTTTACTCCGACACCTGCATGACCACCGAAACGCTTAAGCTCTTTGCCATTGGCAGCAGAATAAGTCACCAATCCGCCGCCCAACGTTGCTGCGACGATTTTGGAACCTGATGAATCCCATCTTGCGCCGTACACATTAATCCCTTTTCCGAGAATCGTGAGCAGCGGTTTCGTGGATTTCATATCCCAAAGTTTGATCACGTCATCCACACCGGTCGTCAGAATCCGATTTCCTGCTCGATTGAACGCGATCCACTGCACGGCACGGATGTGGCCGGTCCATGCTCGGGATGAGCCGGTTTTTATGTCCCAAACGCGAATCTCGCCGTTTTCGGAGCCGCTGACGAGGCGTCCACCGGGACCCCACGCGACGGCGCGTGCCGGGAACTTGTGTCCTTTCAGCGCCTTCACGCTCATTTTGGTTTTGGCGTCGAAGATTTTTACGGTGTTGTCGGCCATGCCACAGGCAAGCTGGCTGCCGGTAGGTGCGAACGCGATGCTCGTGGTCTCTTGGCCGGACAGGTGCGCCCAGAGGGAGATTTTTGCTGCGGGTGGTGCCGCAGCGATAGAAGCAATAACAATTGAACTCAGCATTTTGATCCTCCGTGATCCAGTGCTTAGAAACTCTTAGACGCACGACTCATGGTTTCGTGTGGCACTGGACTCACCCTATAGTGCTTGACAACCCCCAAATATCAAGGCGCCTCCAGAAAAAACTCTAAAAATTAGGGGCGGTCGCCCGCGGCGTCCCCGAGATTTTCGTCGTCAATGGCGGCGCGGCTACCGGGGCGAATCCCCGCGCTCTCCCGTGCGAATGAGGACGGTTTCTTCGATTGGAATTACGAAAATTCGGCCATCTCCCGGGTTGCCTGTGTGAGCGGCGGCCCGAATCGCCTCAACAACGATTTCAACAAGGCCATCTGGGACCATCAGCTCGATTCTGGTTCGGGGGGCGGCCACAAACAGATCGGGCGTGGTGTCCACAGCTTCGATACTTGAGATCGCAACGCTCGGTAGCCCGCCTATGTCGTGCAGCGCCGTTAGGACACTATCCAATTTGAACTGATTAATAACTGCCTTTACTTCCTTCATCAAACTTCAACCTCCTTGAACTCCTCTTTCTCGAACCACAAGTAGAGTACGGGTAAGACCACAAGCGTAAGCAACGCCGCAGAGATGATGCCGCCAATGACGACCGTGGCAAGCGGACGTTGGACCTCTGATCCCAGCCCGGTGTTCACCGCCATTGGGATGAATCCGAGGGCCGCCACCAATGCCGTCATGAGCACCGGCCTCAACCTATCCGCAGCGCCCTTTCTAACGGCCGCGGCAATTGTGAGGCCTTCTTCGCGCAGACGATTGATCGCGGAAACCATAACAACACCATTCAAAACTGCGACCCCTGACAGCGCAATGAAACCCACACCAGCTGAAATGCTGAATGGCAACCCCCTCAACCAAAGGGCGAGGATTCCGCCGGTTACGGCAAGCGGGACGCCCGTAAATATCAGCAGTGCCTGTCGAAGCGAACCGAAGCTCATGAAGAGCAGCGACAAAATGAGCGCGAGCGCAAGCGGCACCACAACGGCGAGTCTCGCACTGGCGCGCTGCAGGTTTTCGAATTGGCCGCCCCACGAAAGATAGTAGCCTTCGGGGAGTACAACTTTTTGTTTTATCGCCGCCTGAGCGCTCTCAACGAACGAACCTAAGTCTGCGCCTCGCACGTTAAGTTGTACAACGACGCGACGTTTCCCCATTTCCCGGCTAATTTGGGCGGGCGAGGGCTTGTTGTCAATGTGAGTAAGTGCAGACAGAGGCACGCTTTCTCCACTCTCTGTTTTCACTGGCAACGAAGCGATTGCTTCAACATCGTTTTGAACTTCGCTTGGCAGACGCACGGACAACTCAAATCTCTTGTCTCCTTCAATGATCTGGCCGACCGGCTCGCCGCCGAGTGCAGCGCTAATCAGTTGTTGCACGGCTGCAACGCTCACGCCGTACCTCGCGATCGCTTCCCGGTCAATGTCTATCTGCAGCACCGGGATAGCGTCAACCTGCTCTACTTCTACATCCTGCGCGCCTTGCACAGCTCGAACCACCGCGGCGATTTCGTCGGCCTTTTGCTTTAGAACATTGAGATCGTCTCCAAATATTTTGATCCCGATATCGGCTTTGACTCCCGAGATCAGCTCAGAGAACCGCATTTCGATCGGTTGAGAAAAGTTGTAACCTTGGCCAGGAACTTCATCCAATTTTTCTCGGATTTCCTGGATTAGGTCTTCCTTGGACAGCCCTTCACGCCACTCACTTCGGGGTTTGAGCATGATGAAAGAGTCCGTTAGACTCAGTGGCATTGGGTCACTGGCGACTTCTGGGGTGCCGCTTCGCGAGAACATAGTTATCACCTCTGGGATCTCGATAACGGCCCGTTCTGCAGCAGTGACGAGTCGGACGGTCTCTTCCGCGTTTACAGTTCGTGGGCGAATCGGCTGAACAACCAGATCCCCTTCATCGAGCGTCGGAATGAATTCTGATCCAAGTTTTGAAAACAAATAGCCGCAAGCAATGACCAAGCCTGCCGAAGCTATTAGAACCAACACACGCTTTTTCAGACCAAACTCCAATGTTGGTACGTAAAGCTTCTGCGCAAGCTCCATGATCCGGTTTCGCTTCTCGGCTGTATCTCGAGAAAGCCAAAGGGAAGTTGCCGTTGGAATAAACGTCATAGTTAGGAACATCGCGCCAACAAGGCAAAAGACCACAGTGAAGGCCATCGGCTTAAACATCTTGCCTTCTGTCCCTTCCAAAGCAATTATTGGAAGATAAACTACGGAGATGATGGTTATCGCATAGAGTACAGGCCTCGCAACTTCACGCGAAGCTTCAGAGACAACTTGCCTAAGGTGGTCCTTTGATAAAGTCTTGCCATGATGCTCCCGCGCCTCGGCAACTCTGCGAACGATGTTTTCGACCATGAATACGGCGCCGTCAACGATGAGTCCAAAATCTATTGCTCCCAGACTCATCAAGTTCCCAGAAATCCCGAACTTCGTCATCCCCACCGTCGCGATCAGCATTGACAGCGGAATGAGCACCGACACGATGAGCGCTGCCCTCCAATTCCCAAGGAATACAAGAAGCACGAAGACCGTCAGCAGCGCGCCTTCGATCAGATTCTTGAACACAGTGTGAACGGTTTCGTTCACGACGACTGACCGATCATAAACAGTGGTCAGCGTGACATCCTTAGGGAGCTGAGCCCTGATTTCCTGGATTTTCGCATCAACCGCTTGTGAGACAGTTCTTCCGTTTGCTCCCTTCAGCATCATCGCAATGGCGATGATTGCTTCTCTTCCGTCCTTTGTACTGAGACCGGTTAGCACAGGAACTCCAGTCCTAACTTCCGCGATGTCTCTTATCAAGATGGGAGTGCCTTCCTCTGTAGCCACGACTATGCGGGCTATGTCATCTTCGCTTGTCGCCATGCCAACGCTTCGAATGAGGATTCGCTCACCACTTCGGTCCATGACACCGCCGCCTGCATTCTGGTTGTTCTGTTGAAGTGCATCCACCACGTCTGCAATTCCCAAACCGTGTGCCGCGATTCTAAATGGGTCCACAATAACGTGATACTGCTTGACGCTTCCATCCGCCACATTGATTTCTGCGACGCCAGCAACGGAGCGCAGTTGCGGTCCAATCTGCCAGTCCATCATTGTTCGCAAATCGGGTGCGGTGCGGGTCTTGCTCTCGATCGCAAACATGTAGATGTCACCGAGGCCAGTGGAGACCGGCCCCATTTGGGGCGCACTCACCGTAGACGGGATCTCCTCACGGACTGTCCCGAGACGCTCGTTCACAAGTTGTCTCGCAAAGAAGATGTCCACCGAGTCACTAAAAGTCACAGTCACTTGCGATAGGCCGTACTGGCTGAGAGACCTCGTTTGTTCTACTCCAGGCAGACCTGCCATCGCCGTTTCGACTGGAAACGTGACTAAACTCTCAACTTCTTCGGGCCCGAGGCCACCAGTTTCAGTGTTTATTTGGACCTGGTTAGTCGTAATGTCCGGCACGGCATCTAAGTTCAACGACTGCCACGACTGCAATCCCCATAGGCCGAGACCGATTGTGAGCGCCACGACCAATGCCCTGTGCGAAAGGCTGGCATTCAGAACTTTATCGAGCATTAGTCTTCGTGTCCTTTGAGTTCGTCCTTCTGCTCTTGGCTTCTGAGCACGAAAACGCCCTCCACCACCACCCGGGTGCCGGCCTCGAGTCCGCTAACAACTTCAACACGGCCAGCTTGTTCACGACCAGTGGTTATCGGTTTTCGTTCGTACTTTCCCGGTTCATGTTCAACGTACACGAAACTCAGGTCTCCTTCCGAAAAAACTGCGGACTTCGCCACGGAAAGCGCATTCACCGTTCCACTCGTCGCGACACTGACTTGCGCAAACATGTCTTGTTTCAGGAGTCCGCCGGTGTTGTTGACCACACATTGGACCGGCATCGCTCGAGTGTGGGAGTCTAAACGTGTGCTGATTACTTGAACGACTCCAGAAAATGTCCTGCCCTTGTATGCGCTCGTTGTCAAGCTTATCGGCGCACCAATGCGCACAAGCGATACGAATCGCTCTGGCAGGCTTGCGGTCACCCAAACGGTATTGAGGTTGTCAATTTCCAGGATTGAATCCGACCGCTGGAGGGCTTGGCCGACGTTCGCTTTCCTGGCGGCGATGACGCCGGAAATCGGCGCAGTCAGGGTGACAGAGCTGCCGGACGCCCTGTTACCAGTTCCTGCGGTTGCGCGGTAGTTTGCCTTAGCGTTTTCGAGCGCGATCTTCGCGCCCGTCAGAGTTTCGCGCTGCGCGCGTACCGAGATTCTGCCTCGTTCAACCTCGATAGCGGCGGTTCGGACTTCGGTTTCCGCTGCCTGCACTTCGCGGGCGGTTAGGTGACCCTTTCTGGATATTTCGGTTTCGCGCTCGAATGTCTTTCGCGCAAGGTCTATCTGCTTTCTGGCTTTCGCTTGACGGATTTTGTCCTGTTCTACTTCAAGTCTTGCTTGTTCCAACTCTGTGCGGGAGATGAGTTCGCGTATGTAGAGCCTTTCCGCGCGTTCAAGCTGCGCACTGTGAATTACTTCTTCCCGTTGTGCGCTTTCTAACTCGGCTTCAGCCTCGTTCAAATCCTTCTCAGCTTGTTGCACGGTCGGCAAGTTGAACGCCCCCATACTCGCGAGGTCATTCTGCCGCTTGAGAATCTCCTTCGCCGCGGCCAGCTTTCTATCACTCAACTTTAAGTCTGATTCTGACTTTCGTAGGTCCGCTGCGGCACCGAGGAGGTCCCGTTCCGCTTCGGAAATCTGAGCGAGTGCGTTGGACAGCTCCGGTGATTCGATGACAGCAACAGCTTGCCCAAGTGAAACTTTATCACCAACGTTTACCAAGATTCGGAGCACTTTGCCGTCAACGGGAGGAGTTACATGTGCCATCCCAAGCGCCGTACTGTTGACGACTCCGGGGACGGAGATCTGCGCCTGCATCCCCTGCCGCTCGATCGTCTCGGCCACAATCCCCGCTATCTTTATCGCTTCTTCCGACAACGCAATCTCTTTGTGTGCTGAGTCGTGAGAACTTTCGACGTGGGCCGCTGGATCGTCCCTCTTTGTCTGCTCAGAGTTTTTTGAGCAGCCGATGAGAGTGACGAAAAGTAACGAAATACTTAACAGAGCTCGTTGACTCATTTCTTGACCTCGATTAGCCACCCGATTGAGTGTAGATATGACGCGTGCGCTTCAGCGAGCTTCAGCTTCGACCCGATTGAGCTCTCTTCAACTTCGCGCAGCGCCCGCGTTGCCTCCAAAAGCTCTACCAATGTCACTGCACGCTCTGCGAATCCAACGCGAGATTTTTCGACTAAGTCTTTTGTGGCGGAGCTGATGGCCGCAAACTTTCGCGACTGCTCGAGCGCGCTGGAAAGCGCCGTCTGTGTGGCGAAAATATCCGAGACCGCGATCTTTCTTCTATCCGAAAGCAACTGCTTGAATGATTCTTCGCGAGCAACTGCTGACTTTCTCTCGGCTCTCGCTCGGCCGAAATCAAAGATGCCGTAGGACAGTTGGACGCGAAGCCCAATCGCTTGGTCGGAATCCTGCCAGGCGGTTCGTCTGCCTTGCACTTCGAGTTCTGGCAGGAACTGCTGCAGCGCAACCCGCGATTCCGCCGCCGCGACTCGTGATTCCGCCTCAAGGATCAGAATCTCGGGAATTCGGCTCAGTGCATCTTCCGAGCTTTCTATCGTGTCGGGAATCGGCCAGAAATCAGTCACATTGAGGTTTTCCGGACCCACGCCGATGACTGCCGCCAATCGCGTCTTCGCGATTAGCAAGTCGGCCTCAACTGTTTGACGTTCGAGCGAAGCCCGGTCCAGCTCGATTGAGACACGCTGAAGTTGCACTCCGGGCAGTTTTCCGAGTTCTACGAGCCCTCGAATCGCCTCACGCAACTCCCATGCTATTTGCTCAGATTTCGTGGCGCTTTCGACCAGCGCTTTTGACGCGGCAACATCCGCATACGCCCGCATGACTTCAAGTTGGAGTTCAGAGAGGGCAGACCTCAATTCGGCTTCGGCAACCTGTACCTGCGCGTTGCCCAGGAGCGCGGAGCGCCGTGTCCGCCCAAAAATGTCGAGAGACTGCGTTAGCACAAGGTCGTCGTCGGATCCACCTACCGCAGGCGGGCTTGAGACCCCGACTGAAATTCCTGTGGAGGGTGGTTTGGATGCCGCGCTCGCTCCGTGCCTGGCGGCTTCTACCAGAAGTCGAGCCGCAATAATTTGCGATCTGTGCTTCTGCGCTGATGCGATCGCGTATTCAACGCTGAGGGCTGGGCCCTGGGCCGCTGTAACGAGTGGCCACAAAAAAAATGTGCATGAAATCAAACGGAATCTCACCTGTGTCCTCCAACAAACCTAACTCAATGAGCTGCGTGAGCAGCGATCACAATCTAGTTAATTGGAAGGCGGCGCACGAGGGCCCTGAATGGCCCCTTGCGTCGCGTGAAGGTCGCCGGTTTGACCAGGGACATCTGCTGGCTCAGAGAAGAGGTGCAGTAAACGCAAGTCAATCGGAACCGCAGCCGCATACACTGTGTTCGCATGAATTAGGCTGGCGAGAGCGCTGATCGCAATCGAATTGTGACAACCAATTGCACAACAGTCACCGCATGGCTTGACAGTCTGCGCGATCGAGTCCGTTCCAGCTGGACAGTCCCTTGGGCAGAGACCGGAATCCAAGCAACACGACGATGGGTTCGTCGGCGCTTCCGGTCGAAAAGTGAGCGCACACAAGTGCGACTGGCTGAGGACAACCAGTAAGCATAGAAATAAAGTCCAAGCTCGTCTCACCGTTCAGCGGGTTATACCCAAAATTAGTGGTACAGGGACATACTGTCCCATGCCGGGTCGGAGGCCATGCGGCAGGCGGCGAGTTGGCCCACATGATAGGCGTCGTGCGACATAAGGTAATCGAACGACTCTTCAAGGAGCTTCTCGTCAGAGGTGCCCTCAATGAAGGCGCGCACTGCGGTTCTTTCTGTGTTCAACGCGGTCAGCGCGCCGGTCACTGTATCATCCGCAAGTTTGTATGAACCCCAGAAATAGGTTCTTCGATCGGGCGCTTTGTAGGCTTGAATGCAATCGCAAAGGTGCTCGACCATCTGCAGCGGCGACATGCTCATCCCTTCGCGCGTTTTGCGCGCTTCTGCCTCTGGGAACCCGGCGATCACTGCGTTTAGCTGCTTGGTCATTGTGTCGAATTGAGATAGAAGCGTCTGTTTGGCGGTCATGGTCAGAGGATTGCACAGTTAGGGCTTTTGGGGCCCAGGTTGCATCCATAACGTCAACAGGGTTGGTATTGGGCTATCCTTTCGGCGTCATGCGCTATTTGGCAGCCTTATGCTCTTGTTTCCCTTTATTTGCCTATTCCCAAACCTTTGAAGCGGACGTGTTTTTTGGCGGGAGCAACGCCGGGACTCACCGCGTTGTGCAGACCGCCGACAGCCTGAAGTCCGATGCCCAGATATCGGTCGCCGGGCAAAAGATTTCCAGCAACCTTCACATCAAGTACAAGAAAGGCGCACCGGCGGAAGTCGAATTTGAAGAAACCCAGGGACCGGCTTCTGGCAGTTACGTTTGGAAAAACGGAAAGTTCTCCGCGATTTTGAACGGAAAGAAGACTGCAGAAAACAAAGCGTACAAATTTCAAACCGCTGCGATTTTTGGAACGCATCACTACACATTGGCGATAACTATTTACAAAGAGTGGCTTGCTAAGAACATGCCGCCCAAGCTGAAAATAACGGATATCAGCTCTCTTGCAACATTTGAAGGCGCAGTTTCAGTTTCTTCGCAAACTGTGCCAACAGAAACCGGTACGAAAGCGATTGACCTGATGAAACTCAGCATAGGCGGGATCGAGCTGCAGTACGCGATTGAAGGCGACAATGTCGTTGGATTCAAAGTGCCTGCGCAGATGTTTGAAGTTGTTCGAAAGGGTTATGGCGGCGTGTTCGTAGACCCGTTAGCCAGATACCCAGAACTGAGCCAGCCCAACTACAAAGTGAAGACCGTAAAGGTTGCCCAGACTCCTATGCGTGACGGGACGATTTTGGTGTCTGAAATTCGCAGGCCGGACGCTGAGGGCAAATTCCCGACGATTCTGATTCGCACCCCTTATGGAAGGAATGCGTCTGCCTCTCAATACGAGTTTTTTGCTAAGCGCGGCTACGTGGTGATGTCGCAAGACGTACGCGGTCGAGGTGGCAGCGGCGGCGGTTGGGATCCATTTAATACAGAGAGAAACGATGGTTACGACACCCTCAGCTGGATCGAGAAGCAACCCTGGAGCGACGGAGGCGTCGGAATGATTGGCGGAAGCTATCTTGGATTTGTGCAATGGGCGGCGGCGGTCACGCATCACCCTGCGCTCAAATGCATCATTCCGCAAGTGAGCCCACCTGATCCTCTTCACAACGTTCCGTGGGACCACGGTTGCTTTTTGCTTATGGGCAATGTTTGGTGGTCGAGAATTGTGATGAACAAGGACGCAGATATGAGCGCGGTGAGCGAAGGATTTGGCAACACGAGCGTTTTCAAAACGATGCCAATTACAAAGGTTGACAACGCGCTGTTCAAAAGCAACATTCCATTCTATGACCGGTGGGCATCGCGTTTGAGCATTGAGAATTGGCCTGGGGCTTTTCGAATGGATGAGATTCCTGGCGTGAAGATTCCGGTCATGCACGTATCGGGCACATGGGACGGAGATGGCGTAGGAACCATGAAGCACTATCGCTTGCAGCGCGAGGGCGGCGGCAATCAGTGGCTGATTTTCGGGCCGTGGGAGCATGGCTTCAATGTAAAAACAAAATTCGGTGACCAGGATTACGGGCCCACTGCAGTACTCGAACTCGACTCAACCTATTTGCGGTTCTTCGACACATATTTGAAATCGAAAGAGGTGAAGATGTCAGATGCTCCGCGCACAAGGTTTTTCGTTACGGGCGCAAACAAGTGGTACGAAGGCGAGACTTGGCCGCCGAAAGGCTCGGAATCACACAAGATGTATTTCGGAGGTGGAAACGCCTCTGGCAAGAACGGGAAAGGCGCTCTTGAAAATCGAGCGGGAGCAGAGTCTTCAGATTCGTACACATATGACCCAACAAAAGTGCAGATACCCAAGAGCGTTGAGATAAACGACGAGGCAGTCAAGCTGACTCAAACGAGGTCCGAATACAGCGCAATCGGTTTGTGGTACTCGGGCCCCAAGTTTTCTGAGCCGACCGTCATTGCAGGGCCGTTGCAGGTCAACCTGTACTTCAAAACAACGGTGTTCGATGCAGCCGTTTACGCGATGGCATTGGATGAGGCGCCGGACGGGAAAGCAACGCTTGTCGGACTACCGGGCGCTATGCGGATTGGATTCACGTCCAATGGAGTCAACAAGTTAGTGCCGGGCAAGGTGTATCACGTGACGGTCGAGCCGTGGCTGTTTGCAAGAGAGTTCAAGCCCGGACATCGTCTTGCAATTGCAATTGTGAGCGATTTGTTTCCAAAGTACGCGCGCATACCCGGCACTGGCGAGCCGGATGCTACAGCAACGAAACTGCTGAAAGCAACACACACTATTTTGAAGGGTGGCAAACACGCGAGCAGCGTCACGTACTACTCGTTCTCAAATGGTTTGTTGAAAGGTTAGAGTTCGCTCTCTGGAATTCGGAACGTATCGCCCTGGCGAATATCGCCCGTTTTCCAACCTTTCATAAACCAGCGCATACGCTGTTCGCTCGTGCCGTGCGTAAAGGAATCCGGAACGACGCGGCCCTGCGATTCGCGCTGAAGTTTGTCGTCGCCAATTGCTTGCGCGGCTTCCATCGCTTCTTGGATGTCGTCTGGGTCGAGCGTGCCGAACATCTTCTGCTCGTAATGCGCCCAGACTCCCGCGTAGAAGTCGGCCTGAAGCTCCAAGCGAACGGAGAGGTGATTGTATTGTGTTTCGGAAAGCCGCTGCCGCTGTTCGTGCACTTGATCCAAGGTGCCGAGTAGGTGCTGAATATGGTGCCCGACCTCATGTGCGATGACATACGCCTGCGCGAAATCACCACGCGCGCCGAGTTGATCTCTTAGCACCTGATAGAAGCCTAAATCAATGTAGACCTTTTCATCGGTGTCCAGATAAAACGGCCCCATCGCGGCGCTTGCCATTCCGCCACCCGTCTGAACGCGATCTTTGTACAGAACCAGCGTCGGCTTCACATATTCGCGGCCGATCGCTTGAAACTGTTGCGTCCAAACATCTTCGGTATCGGCAAGCGTAACTCGTACGAACTCCTCGAGCTGCTTCTCTTCCTCAGTCGGAACATACTGGCCCGATGAAGTTGTCCCATCGCCGGATCCCTCCATTTGGCTCATCAGCTCAAGAGGATTTTTCCCCATCAGCAATGAAACGATGAGCACCAGAACAACAGTGCCAAGACCTCCGCCGACGGCCATGCCGCCGGGAGTCATTCCGCGTCGGTCTTCAACGTTTTCGCTTTGCCTTCTGCCTTGCCAGCGCATGGGTATCTCCTTAATGGCTAACTGCGGCCCGCCGCCGTAATTCTTCGGCAGTGCGGGCCGCGATTCTATTAGTAACTTAGTTTTCCGAAGCGCCTGCCGCGATCCAGTCCGAGATTGTCTTCATCTCTTCTGCTGTCGCGGGTTGACCTTTGCCCCTTGGAGGCATCTGCTTTGCGCCGTTGCCGGACATGACCTTCATGATGAGACTTTCGTCCGGTTTGCCCGGAATGATGATCGGGCCGTGCTCGGTGCCCTTCATGAGCGATGCGTACGAGGAGACGTCCAGTCTCTCTTTGCCGGAGGGTCCTGTGTGACAGGTCCCGCATCGAGTATTGACTATCGCTTGGACTGCCGCAAAACCAGCCTGGGTGCCCGACCCGCCGTCCGTTTTTGGTGCGTCGGTTGTTCCGGTACCTGTGTCAGTTTTTGGTGCGTCGGTTGTCGGTGTTGGGGAATCAGTCGAGGGCTTATCGGAGGACTGTTCGCCGCCGCAGCCAAGAATGACGAGAGAGATAATTGCTAAGAGAGCTAATGCCAGTCTCATCGCGCGACCTTACCCGCTCAGCCCTTTATCTGGTTCCATTTGCGGGGGTAGTCGGCCGGCGTCCGGCCCACTTTGGAAAAGACTGGGAAAAGACGGTCGGCACCGATCGGGGCGATACGGGCGGATTTCAGGTCGATAAGCTGGAGGCCGAGTTTTTGGAACTCCGACCCACGAATCGCGTCCCGTTCAACGGGTGTTCGCATCGGCACGAACAGGCCACCGACGGCTACGAATGGCGCAGAGATTTCGAGTTGGACCTCGAACGGCGCTACTGCTCGGCCGGTGACAAAACTGAACTTTTCGCGATAGGCCGGGGTGTGAGCGAGCTCTTCGGCTCTCGCTTGAATGATCTCATAAAGCACGGGAAGCGAGCCAGCTGGAGAGAACAGGCTTCGCATGAACGCAACCATCTTTGTGGCCGAGTCGAGGCAGGTCACCGTCAGATCGGGCCGCGCAATTGCGAGGCACGCTCCAGGAAACCCTGGGCCGCTGCCAATATCAAGAACCGATGTGTTTTTCGGGATTAGTGGCGACACGGCCAACGAATCGAGGAAGTGTCGCTTCCAGCATTCGTCCGGTTTGACCGCGGTTAGATTTGTGGTTGCGTTTGTTTCGTAAAGCTTCTTTTCGAAAAGCGTGAACGCTTCGAGTTGGGTTCTTGTGAGGTCAAGGCCGAACTTTTTGGCTTCCTCGACCAGAGCTGCGCCATCCATTTATTCCTCGCTCTTTCCAGGAAGGTTTGTTCGGTTCATGGCCATATCCCAACCATCGCTTACAGCGATTTCGCACGCATCCGCTGCGCGCTGGATGGCATCTCGGATGACCGGAATCTCGTCGCGATCGAATTTCTGCAGCACATGGTCTATCCCCGCAATTGCAGGCTTACCGATTCCGATTCGGATTCTCGGAAACTCGTTTGTTCGAAGCTTTGCAGCGATATCTTTCATGCCGTTGTGTGATCCGGTGCCGCCGTGAGGTTTAAGCAGAACTCGACCGACAGACAGATCCATGTCGTCATAGATAATGATGATTTTGTCGGGTTGAATGTTGAAATGGCGGGCAAGCGCGGCAACGGCAGAGCCGCTGAGATTCATAAACGTCATCGGCCGAACGAGCGCAACCTCACCACCAGCGATTTGGTGTGTTGCGTAATGCGCTTGAGACCTGCGTTCGGTCTTTTTGATTTTGTGCCGAACAATCAGCTCCTTGATGACTTCGAACCCGACGTTGTGTCGTGTACCGTCATACTCACCGCCCGGATTACCCAGGCCGACGATCATCCACGTTGGATGTGCTGTTTGCTTTGGTTTGCGACGAAACACGCGCGAATTATGACCCGATTAGCGAGGATCGTATTCGCTCATGTTTGACTTGCCCGACATATATACGATTTCACCATCGAGCGTGAGAATCACCGCGCGGCCCTTGGCGTTGTCGCGCTTGTCCTCGTCGAACTCGTTAAACTTCTCGGCCCAAAACCAGTGGCACTCGCTAATTGGCGTCAGGCCGAACCACTTTCCGGGTCCGCGATTCGGCCACGGCTTCCACCAGTTCCACTGCAATGCGCTCGACCACTCGGGCACCCAAGTAAAGCTGACGCCAGATTTGATGTAGGCATCACCTTCCATTCGTCCTGTGTTTGGATAGTGTCCAAGTTTTGGATCCAGCGGGCACACAAACAGTGATGCCTCGGCAACGTAATCGGGATACAGGTCGCTGAGATGATGTGGCAGAAGCTCGTCGAAGCTGTTTCGATAGAGTTGAACCGCGATTCCGATCTGCCGAAAGTTGCTAAGAGTTGCCGACTCATGGGCTTTGCGCTTAGCGCCTACAATCACGGGCGCGAGAATCGCAGCGAGAATCATGATGATTCCTACCGCCACGAGAAGCTCGAGGATTGTGTAAGCAAATCTGCGCATTCGAATCATGGACGCGGCTCCAGGCTATACGTTTCGCCATCCGCGCACGCGCACGGTTTTCAGGGCGTTCTTCCAGGCGGCGCGGACCTCGTCGTTCGTCGCGGATTCGAGTTTTTGTGAGAAGTTAGCGTCATTTTTCGCCCCTTGACCCACCAGCTCCCACCAACTCAGCCAGAAGGCGCGATCTTGTGGAGTTGAATGGCCGACTTCGAATGGGGCTACCGAGGTGCGCGATGGCCTCGGTTGAGATGCGTAATCGGCAAGAGCAATCGCCTTTGCGCGTGCCAATCGGTCGTCTGTGAGTCGCGAAACATCCGTGATCGCGCCTTTGAAAACTTCGATTAGTTGCTCAGACGCCGCCAGAAAGCCAGTCGTAAAGATGGCCCGGCTGCCAGTAGGTGCGGAGACGATTTGTGTCGTCCACCGATACGCAAGGCCTTCATCCTTTCTCAGCGCTTGATATAGAGTGCAGCTTTTTCCGCGACCGATTGCATTTACTGCGATAACCCAGGCTGGAAAATCAGGGCTGGCGGGCGCTGGGCCATCTACAAATCCTGATGCGGTTGGCTCATAAAGCGGTCCGGATCGCTGCGATGCAGGCATGAGTTTCTTGGCACCCTTCTGTGTACCGGCGTTCCACGCGCCGAAAGCCTTGGAGGCTGATTCGGTTGACGAATCGGCATCAGTCGTGCCAGTAACAACGAGAACCGATCGCTCCGGCCGCACCAGTTTTGCTTTGAGTGCCGAGAGTTGCGCGCCGCTCACTGAGTTCAGTTCGACCGGGCCACACCGTTCTCCAACGCTGTAATACCTCGACATGTAACCGATGGGGTCGCTATTCGAGTTGCTGAGTTGCTTCCAATACGATTCATATGCGAGCACCGCAACTCCATCGGAGAATTCCGCGCGCCGAATGAGACGACTAATTAGAGATAGCGACGTGTTCAATCGGTCCTGCGGGACGGTCGCCTCAATTGAAAGCAGCCCACCCTGAAACGATGCCACCAGATCGCCGCCCGCTGCCCATGCCATTTTTCGCAGATTGACTACTTCGAGAGGATCGGTCTCTCGCATGAGCGCAATTGCGAGCACTTCTCCTCCGCCAAGCTCAATTGGGTCATTAGTATCGAATCGCGCACAAAATCGGATCGCAGCAAGCTTCTCTTTTCCTGGTTCGACGATCACGGTCAGGCCGTTTTGAAGGTGGGCAACCTGCAGCCCGACCGACATCGCCGCCACAAAACTCGTCGCAATCATTGACCTTGTATCCAGTTGCCGTTTTCAGGATTCAGCTTCGCAGCAGCGGACTTTAGCTGCTCGGTTGACAACGACTTGAACAGTGCTTCATCAAGCTCACTTCCGCCCAGCGCGCGAAGAATTGCGTATGAGCGCGACCAAGATTGCGGAGCACTGTTTGCGAGGGAGAAGCGGTTGATGGCTATCTTTCGCGCAAGCTCTACTTGCTGAGGTTGATATTCACCCGAGGCGATCATCTTCAACAGTGAGCGCAGAGACTTCTCCACTCGCGACTGCGAGATGCAGGTCAGGAGCGCCCCCTTAGTGGAAGGCCCAATCGCAATTTCGAGATCGTCAAGCTCGGTCGGAGAAAGCAGCCGAATCAACTCCACAGTCACGAGCAGAGACGCGTACTCTTTCAATGCATCCAATCCCGGTGACGGAAATGCAACGCAAACCCCAGGAGTTTTCTGCGACGAGACTCCAGTTTTGAATTCTCCGAATGCAGGCAGTTTAATGAATTCTCCGCTGGGCAACTCATTCAGCAGAGCGGTCAGAACCTTGCTCCCGTCCTCCGGGCCGACGATTGCAGCGAAGCAATTCTGTTTCGTAATCTCACGAGCATAGAGCTCAAGAATGGTTTTCGGAGTTGCTGTACGCATCTCGGCGAGAGTCCCGGCGGTATCTCGGGCTAGCGCTTGGTTTGAGCACGATGCCTTCCAGAGAAGGTCGGACGAACACCGTGACGCGCTTCTGTTTGGAAAGGACACCTCGCTCCAGATGACATTCATTTCGCGCCGAATCGCGGATTCTGAGACCGTTGGAGGTCGTAGAAGCAATCGCATCGCCTCGACCCCTTTCTTCCAGTTTGCCGCCGGACCCTCGCATTCAAACAGAATCAGTTCCCGATAAGTGGTCGCATTCAATGAGCAGCCATAAAGCTCTGCAACCCAATCCGGCTCTGAGTTTCTATCTTCGGTTCGTTGAAGAAACAGCGCGTGTTCGAGTAAGTGGTGTGCTCCGTGCAGATTCTGTGGGTCGCAAGCCGAGCCGCCGCGAAACGCAACCGTGATCGAAAATCGTTGACTGTCTGGGGCGACTCGCGCAAAGATGTTCTGCTGATCGATCGGCGCAAAAGTTGCGGCGCTCACCGCTGCTACGGCGAAGGCGATCATCGTTTCGGAACAAAGAATTCGCCTTCCGGCATTGCGGATGTTCCTTTGAGCAATGAGTCGGCAAACGTTGCAAGCGCTTTCGCATCCTCCTCAAGCGATTTGCCGGCGGGCGAGACTTTGAACTGATACATCAGCGTGTGGATGTCCGTTTTGAAGAACAGTTTGGCACGCGTAATATCAAACGGGATTTGCGTTGGGTTCGGCCTGAAACCGTACGGCCCGATGTAAAAAATCATTGCCGAGCCGTTTGCGTCGGAGCGTACTAAGTTTGTCACGGTCGCAGGAACCGAGCCACCAAGCGCTGGAATGTCTACGTTTTGAATATCGAGATCTCTTAGTTGGTACTGCTGCGATGTTAGGCACACGCGCTGATCATGGAACGAATCTTTTGAGTTGCTCGCAATCACGAGGTAGTCGTACGAGCGTCCATCCAATCCGGTGTAGGACCTGCTGACGATACCGAATGGCTTGAGCTGGTCGTAGTTAATCTGCCCCATCTTGATGTTTCCAACGAACGAGTAGCCCTTAACCGACTCAGGAAGGTTTGCGAGCATCCACTCCTCTGTTTTTGTCGCAAAAACAGGTTCGGGAATCAACAAATTCGCGACCCCGACGACGGCGAAAAGTGCGAATACCAACTTAGCTCTGTTCTGCAACATCTTGACCTCTCTCCATGAAGCGCACGATAAAGTGTAGGAACACGAAACAGATGAGCAGCGCAATGTACCCACTGTAGTCATGGAACGCTGCGCCAGCCTTCTGGCCCCACCGTTCGCCAACCACGCCGATCATCATGATTCTCAGACCATTAATGAACAGGCCCAGCGCAGGTGAAATGATGACGACAAGCACCAAGCTCTTGACCCAATTCAGCTTTGAAATCATGACGAAAAAGATTGAGAACGCAAGTAGCGATAACAGCAGCTTGAAACCACTGCACGGCCCTCCCACGTTCCACGTTGTGTAGTTAAGCTCGATACGATTGGGGTCGTTCGCCGGAATTTCCGGGCGATAGCCAATCACTTTTAGCATCACCACTGCAACCCGGGTCGCCACCATCTGAAGTGGGTTTGTAAATTTGTCAATGAAATACCCGAGCACAGGCATCATGAACACCAGGTAAGCAAGTGGCGCAAACAGCAGCTTGCCCATCTTGGGTCCGAGCGCAAAGAACGCTGCGCCAATCACCGCAATAATAAACGCGCCTGCGGACACCGACATCGTCCCGATTCGATCCGATAATACAAGCAGCACTAACCCAATAACCATCACGAAGAAACCGATACTTGACTGGCTAAGGGGCTGTTGCTTCAGTTGATCGCGCCGCATATATATCGCAGCGAGGGTCATGAACGGGATGAGAACGCCGTGCGAGTAGTACCCTTCGTCATCGAACCAGATTGCCGGCAGCTTGGTCAGGAACGACCAGCCAAGCAGCAAGCAGGCGCCGATGGTAGCGAGGAGCCATGGAAACAACTTCTCGGGAATGCGAATGCCGACAATTGGCAACTCGAGCATCCTCACTTGTTCAGGTGTCTCGATGACGTGAATATCCAGGGGTTCGGTTTGGTCGGACATAGATCAGGATTTGCCGGGAGTGGCGATTTTGGCTTTAATACGCGCCATCGCTCCTTAGGACGGCTGTCGGAGTCTTCAAAAGAATCTTCAGGTCGAGCCAAAAAGACATCTGCTCAACATAAATCTCGTCAAGGAGCACCCAGTCTGAAAAGCTGGTGTTGCTTCGGCCACAGATCTGCCATAGACAGGTGATTCCCGGAGGGACCGAGAGTCTGCCCAACGCACGGTCATCGTACTGATCTACTTCGCGGGGCAGAGGTGGCCGCGGCCCTACGAGGCTCATATCGCCCACCAAGACGTTGAAAAGCTGTGGCAGCTC
This sequence comes from Fimbriimonadales bacterium, assembly GCA_046330175.1. GTDB lineage: Bacteria > Armatimonadota > Fimbriimonadia > Fimbriimonadales > ATM1 > JAJPJR01. The sequence continues at coordinate 171,753 of JAXLTG010000003.1, read as the reverse complement.
GTCAAGGCTGAACTTCCGCAGGAATTTGCCAACCGGCGTGATTCGGGGGTCGTTTTTCATCTTGAAAATTGGCCCATCCTTCTCATTCCCATCCTTGAGCAGCTCGGCGAGCCGAAAGTCAGCATCGCGGTACATCGAGCGAAATTTGTAGAAAGAGAACTCCTTCCCATACCTGCCAATGCGAATCTGCTTGTAGATCACAGACCCGGGGCTTGTGAATTTGACGAAAAGGGAGATGGCGATGAGGACGGGTGACAACAGCGCCAGAAGCAACAGGCTCCCCGATATGTCGAGAATCCTCTTCCAGAAGGCGTACGCCACGGTCACCCGCGGAATGCGGGCGTCGTACGCGTGCTCTGCTGTTGGCCTGCTCATAAACAACTCTTACCGGCCCCAGCGGCGAAAACCGCCGAGAGCCACCTCTCGCCAGGCTAACTCCGTGCCAAAACCCAGTCGGCGCTATTCGTCGTCGTCCGAACTTGCTGGCGGCTGGCTACTCGGTCGGGCGACCGGTTTGTCGCCTGAGCCGAGTTGAGGCCTGCCCGCGTCGTAGCGACCGACCGAACTCTCGTAATTCTTCCTGAAGTGAGCATAGGACGGGCAGTCTTCGGGACGGGTCTTGTTGAGGACCATGCCGATGACGTTCGCGCCCATGCGTTCGAGAGATTTATGGAATTCAAGTTCAGCGCCGGAAGCAGCGCGGCCGGCTTCGTGGACCAAAACGATGTTCTGCGCGTGGTCAGCGAGCACTGCGGCATCACCAAACGTGCTGCCTGCGGGGCTGTCGAAAACGACATAGTCTGCTTGCTTAGCCAGTTCGGCGACAACTCCTTCCATCGCTTCGCCTCTGAGTAAACGCACAGGGTTAACCGGTGGAGAACCGGCCGCGATGAACAGTAGGCCGTCTACTCCAGTTCGTTGAACCGTTTCTGAAAGCTGGGCTCGACCCGAAAGGATTTCGGAAAGACCGGTTCGGTTTTGGAGTCCGAAATGTTCGTGAACGCCAGGGGAACGCAGGTCGCCGTCAATGAGGACGACTCGCGCGCCGTCACGTGCAAGACTGATGGCGAGGTTTGCGGCCACCGTGCTGCGGCCAGCATTTGGTTCGGCCGAGGCCACGAGAATGCAAGGGCCCTGCAACTTCTCTTTCACCATGAGAATCTGAGTTGAGAGAAGTTGATAGCTTGCGGCAAGCGGTGTTGCGGCTTCTGCGTTAGGATCGAGCCTTTGCTGGCTCGATTTAGGAAGCGCGGCAAGCACTGGGAAACCGAGTGAGTTCTCCGCGTCTGCTGGAGTATATGTTGCTTGATCGAACTGGCCGAGGCTCGCGATGAGCGAAACGCCAACGATAAGCGACAGGAAGAACGCGATCATAGTCTTCAACAGAACGCCGGGATCAAGCTGCTTGACTTGTGGCGCGTCGAGCAGCGCCGCGTCGCGCATCGTGTTCTGACCCGAACGAACCTTGGACTCTTGAAGCTTCATTCCGAGGTTGGTTACTGAGGAGGATAGCGCCGAAATTTCGGAGTTCATTTCCATCAGGCCGCGCTGTGCCGCCGGGAGCATTGCAATGGCCGCGTTGACTTGGCTCATCTCCGCCTGGTTGCGAAGCATAGATTGGTAGGAACCGTCGCGAGCTCGTTCGGCCGTACTCTTGGAGCGAAGCCGATCAAACTCGATGGGTGACATCTGCTGATCGTTTTTGACGAAGATGTGTTGTGGAATAACCGGCGTGCCGTCAGCATTCTTTTGTGCCAAAAGTGCTTGATCCGCCTCGAGCGATTTTTGCAGTTGAATCATTCGCGGGTGCTCCGGGCCAACCGTTTTCGCCGCGCCTGCAATGACTGTTTTTGTTGCGTTGATGCGTTCGTTAATTGAATTCCAAAGAGGGTTCGGCGCCTGCTGTATTGAGGCCGTAGGAACGACTACCGTTTCAGGGTCTCGCTTTTGCATCTCAATCGTTCGCAGAGTTCCGATTGCCGCAGCGTAAGTGCTTTGGTCGCCGGCCAGCCTTTCAGCGACTTGATTTCTTCGACTGACTAATCCCGTTGCGCTCTGTTCATACGCGATGCCTACAGGGTGGGTCTCCTGGTAGTTCTGCATCGTCATCAGCTTTTGGTTCAAGAGATCTTGCTGCTCTTTGAACTGAGCTTCGATGAATGCAACCTGCGCCTTGCCTTGGTTTGCTGTCAAGTTCTGGAAGTGAGTGTTGAACTTCTCGAAAAGCGTTGTGATGACCTGTTTCGCTTCGTCAGGATCTGTGCTTTCGTAGCCGACTTGAATGTACTCCGATCCACGAAGCGGCCTGATGTCAACTTTGTTGGCGAACTCTCGCAGCGCTTCTGGAGACTTGTCTTTCAGAACTCCAGTTTCTGTTAGAGCATCGAATGCGTTTTTGATTACAGTGTATGAGCCAAAGGTGTTAGCTAGGTTGGCTACGCGAATTTCAAGCTCGTTGACGGCGAACATCGCCTGATCAGGGAAAAGAGGCGCAAGGTTCGCTTCCTTGTCGCGCTTATCTGCGACAGTAACGAATGCTTCGAACTTCGCTTTTTGTGTGGACGCGAACAGCAGTACTCCCACAGTAACGGGAATGACGAGAAGCGCCAATATCCACCATCGTTGACGAAGAGATCTTAAGAATTTTCCACGACCCACGTTATTCCTCCGTGCTCACTTTAGAATCTCGGGAAGAACAGACCGTTCCTTCCGAAAATAATGGAGATAGTGTAAACGACGTTTGCAATTGAATTCAGCCTGCCAGTATCAGGAGTCTTCGTGCTGGGAACGATGACCAAGTCTCCTTTTTGTAGCTCTGGATTTTGCGAGTAGTCGTTTTTCGAGATAAATCTCGCGAAATTAACTTTAAACATTGTGCGTTCGCCGGGACGACCGGGGGTTTCACGCACGATTTGAATTTGAGAAAATCGGCTCTGATAGGGAATCTCGCCGCCTGCTTCTGCAATCACGTCAGCCAGCGTTATGCCTTTGCGCCAAAGGAGACGCTGCGGCCTTGGGACATAACCGAGAATCATAATTCGGTTTGATGCGTCTTCTGGCACGCTGAGAATGTCGCCATCCTGCAGTTCGTAATTCTGAGAAAGGTCTCCTCGCTCGAGCATTGCTTCGAGATCAATCGGAATCTGCTCAACGGTCCCTTTTCGAATCAGCGTTGCTCTTCGGAGATTCGCTCTACCATCTTGCGGATTGCCAGCTGCGGAGATGAGGGCGAGAATCCTCTCGCCGGGTCGAAACGCAAACTGACCTGCGCGAGTGAAAAACCCGACGGCGCTTGCTCGCACGGGCCTAATCTGTACGATGTTTATGGTGACCTTCGGATCCGTGTAGTACTTGCGCGTTTTCAATTCGTTCGCGATATAGGTCTGAATCTCTTCAACCGTTCGTCCCGCGAATTTGATGAAGCCAAGAAACGGGATACTGACGTAGCCATCAAGGCTGATCGGGGCATCCACGTTCATCTCCGGCTCGCCGTAAACGCGCATTGAAATGACATCTTCGGGTTGGAGACGATAGGTCGTTGCGACCCCTTGGGCAAGCCCTGAAGTTAACATCCCTGTTATCAAAACTATCAAGCTAATCAGTCGGATCATGTTCACCACTCTCCCTGTTCCGGGCCTCGGCCAGCATCCATGCGGGCAACAACACCGGCACAATATGGGGTCAGTTTATCAGATTCTCGGTCAATTTTCACGTTTCCGACCCTCAATTACGATAGTGATCTCACCTTTTGGCATCCATTTTTCGGCGATTGGCTCTCCCAGGCGACCTCGGATCACCTCTTGGTGGAGTTTGGTCATCTCCTTACAGACGGCGAACCGCCTCGGGCCGAGAGCCTGAAAAGCCGTGTCGAGTGTCTTTTCGACCCGGTGTGGAGATTCAAACAACACGACGGGCATAGTTGATTCCCGAAAAATTGACAGTTCTTTGATTTGTTTGCTCGCTGACCGCGAGAGGTAGCCCAGAAACGTGAATTTTTGGCCGAAGAAACCGCTGAGCCCAAGGGCTGCGGTGACCGCCGACGGCCCAGGGACGACGTCCACTGGAAGGCCCTCGGCGTAAGCCTCGTCCACGAGCTTCGCCCCTGGGTCGCTGATGACGGGCATTCCCGCGTCGGATACCAAGCAGATCCGTTCGCCGGCGGCGATTCGGCCGAGCAGCTTCAAGATTGTTGCTTGTGAGGCGTGGTCATCGAAACGGAGGATGGTCCGGCTGAGCTTATTTGCCGAAAGAAGCTTGAGGGCGACCCTCGTATCTTCCGCGATGACGAGATCGCACTCCTGAAGCGCCGCAAGGGCTCTCGGCGAGAGGTCGCCGAGATTGCCGATCGGAGTCCCTACTAAACTTAGCCGCCCTTGGCCTTCGTGTCGGTTTTGGGTGCGCTCTTCGCGTCGGACTTTGGAGTTTCGGTCTTCTTGGCTTCGGCGGCTGCCTTTTCCGCCTGCTTTCTTTCCTCTTCCGCGAGTTTCTTCGCCGCGTCGTCGTCCTTGTGCCATCTATCGAGCTCCGTTTGAATTTTCGCGATTAGGGGCGTGTCTTTAGGCGCATAGTTTGCCGCTTGTGGCAACAATCTTTCGACATCTTTGATGCGCTGTCGCTCAAGATCGCCAGTGTCGTACAAGCCTTCGGAAATTGAGAGGAGCTCTTTGAGCGCCCCTTCCCCGTCTTTCACATCCAGCAGCGCTTCAACAAACTGCATCCTGAATGCCGGGAATGGAATTTCGGATTCAATCGTTCGATACAGTTCCGCCTGCTCGACCTTCAACTTCTCTTTCTCTGGCCCGGCAAGAACTTCACCATACATTTGGAAAAATGAAGCGTATTGCAACAGCGCAGAGAGCGTGGAATCCATTGATTCCGCCTGCTTCGCACGCGTGTAGACATCTCGCCATGCGTCAATTCGTTTCTGGCGATTGGCTTCGCCATCAAGCTTTCGCACTTCGTCGCCAGCTGTCATCTTCCAATAGTCGTAAAGCAGTTTTGCTTCTTCGCTCTTCCACTCAAACTTTGCTTCGGCCGAAAACTTCCGTTTTTCAGCCTCATAGGTGGAACCGCCTATCACCTGTTTGATCTGGTCAATTCGGGCTTTCTTTACTGAATCCACACTAGGTGGAGTTGCGAGCTCAACCTTTGTGACCATAACGATAGAAGTGCCAACTTCTGTATTGATGGGAGCGGAAAGCTTGTTGATCTTCAGATCAGAAATCGCCCTCGTATCAGGCGATAGCCACAAGTTGATGCGTTCGATCGTGGACGAGAACTGCTCTTTCTTCGTAGGGTCAACCGGCTTCCGGTCGGAATACTTCATGATTGCCTGGTCGAACGGCATTCCGCCTTGAATCGCTTTGATCGCTTCGGCTGCTCTTTGTTCAAAATCGGGGTGAGTTGCTTTTAGGATTGCAATCTCTTTGAAGGTCACGCGATCATAGCTCTCCTTCACCATTGAATCTGATACTTCAACTTCACTCTTGTATTTTTCTGTCAAGCGATCGTTCAACAGTTCGGCCAGGGTAAGCCTTTGTAGCATCGGCTGCTCTTTCATCAATGCAAGTCGCTGCTCAACTTCTGCTCTAAGTCCTGACAAGGTTGATTGTCCTTGCGTCGCCTGAGAAAAGATTTCGTCGTCAGTCATCGCCTTGAGGCGATCAAGGTTTGCCTGCGCATCCTTCGCTTCTTTGCTGTCCGCACCCTTTGACTTTTTGAGGGTGTCAAGCATGGATTGCGATGAAGTGATCATGAGTTGATGCATATCCCGCGATTGCTTTAGCATCGAGTCAATCCCTTCGTTCATTTTCGCTTGCGCGAAGTCAACTACTTCTGCTTCTTCACCCTTTACGTTTTGCCACTTTGCCATTGCAAGGATGACCGCCCTTTCGACGGCAAACGAGATCTGCTCAACGCTCTTATTTAGTTCCGTCATAGCGTCGTTCGAAGGGCGCGAATTTTGGGCTGCCTGAGCTCGTGCGTAACGGACTTCACCCTCGTAGACCGGGATGTCGTTGACGGTGAATAGCACGTCGCCAAGCTGGTATTCGCCCTGATTCTGACCGGTGCCCCTAGGTGTGCATCGGCCTGGAAGCACGAGGCCAACGACGAGGGCAATGGCTACGATTGCGAGGGCGGGGACTCCGGCTGCGGCGAAACAGCCGCGCATTTTGGAAACTGACAGCAAAACGTTACTCCTTAGGGATTGGGAACAGAAATTATGACAGAAAGGCTCCCAGTTGGAGACATCCGGTATCGGCCAGGGCCTCGGCGACCCCTTGACAAGTAGACAAATATGCGCTACACTATAGACACTCGTTTATAGGAGACGGCCAAATGAGCAGAGGACTGACACCGAGACAACAGCAGATTTTGCAGTTTATGCAGGGATACATCCAAGACAACGGATTCCCACCCTCAATCCGGGAGATCGGCAAGGCGGTCGGTATCAAGAGCCTGCGGGGAGTCACGGTCCACCTGGACGCCCTGAAGAAGAAAGGGTACATCGAGCGCGGCACCCAGCCACGAACGATCCGAATTGATCACCCGATCTATAGGCCGGAAACCAATGCGACCATGGTGCCCCTGTTGGGAAGCATCGCGGCCGGTCCTGGCGTGCTCGCTGAAGAGAACGTTGAGGCGATGGTGCCTGTGCCAGGTGAGATGGTTCGCAACATCCGAGACGCGTTTTTCCTGAGAGTTCGCGGCGATTCCATGAAAGATGAAGGGATTCTCCCCCGAGACCTCGTGCTTATTAGGCCATCCGAAATCGCCAGAGAGAGGGACCTGGTGGCAGTCTTGCTCGGCGACGAAGCAACCGTCAAGCGGCTCAGTTTCGATAAAGACAATGTCCGCCTGCTGCCGAGCAACCCCGATTACGAGCCGATCGTTGCCTCGCGGGATGAAGTGCGCGTCATTGGTAAGGTGATCGGGTTGCTTCGAGACTATGACGGAATGGCCTTTTAGGCTACTTCCGCTTGAACTCCAGTTCGACATCGTTGACGCTGAGCTTCAGCTTTGATCTGCTTTCGCTGAAGAGGCCCTTAATCGGAGTGTCATCCGCTTTTCGCCTGGCTCGGCCCTCAATATCAATGACTTGAAGGGTGATCGTTTCCGCTTCGAGCGTGTAATTGCCGGTTAGCTTCGAGCTTCCCAGCGAAATTGTAAACGTGTAATCTGGTTTTAGCTCAACCGACATCACGCCGGCAACGTCCCCGCTCTCGTACCTTCCAGTGACGCCGTCGCCCTTTGAGCAGCCGATTAGGGAGAAAACCATCGCGAAAATGGCAACGAGTGCCGCGCGCAGACCGGTAGACATAATTCATATGGATACCCGGAGCGAGCCAGTTCAGGGACAATTTGCACCGGTTTCAGTTATGCGAGACGACATCGGCCCTGAGGAGCTGTACCCAAGCCTTGGCACGGAGTGGCACAGGGCATCAACGGATCGGCCGTGGGTTTCCATCAACATGGTGGCGACGATTGACGGAAAGATCGTGACAGGAGATCGCGGCGAGCCGGTTCAAGACTTAGGCTCGCGGTTCGACCACTCGGTGATGCGCGTACTTCAGAGTGCGGCTGACGCGGTGTTAATCGGGGCGGGGTCGCAGCGGAGCTCAAAAGGAATCACTTATCCCGCCCACTTACTCAGGTTTGTGGTGACGCAGAGCGGAAACGTTGACGCCAACAGTCGATTTTTCCTGGATGAACCGGCAAGGGCAGTCGTGGCATGCCCAGAATCGGCAGAACTCCCCGAGCTTCCAGGGGGCACAAAGGTATTGCGATCCGGAGTGAATCGAGTTGAGTGGGGCAATCTGCTTCGACAGATGCGGGGCGAACTTGGGGTCGAGAGGCTGCTTGTTGAGGGAGGGAGCGAAGTAAATGGAGAGCTGCTTCGTCTAAACTTCGTTGACGAACTGTTCCTGACTGTGGCGCCTAAGATTAAGCTTGGCGATGGAGTGCCGACCTACGCCGGCGGCGAGCCACTTCATAGATTTGAAGTGCAAAACTACGCGCTGGTTTCATCAACCCAGGTTGGGAACGAACTGTTCTTACGATATCGGAGGATTTGGAATTGATAGCTGCAGCCGTTCTTCTCATGACGCTGAACTTGGAGGCGCCGACTCTTGCGCCTCACACGAGCGAGGCGAGGTTCGCCTCGTGGGTGAAAGTGTGCAAACTCATTGAAAAAGCTCAATTTGCGGAGGCGAGCAACGAACTAGCGAGTTGGCCAACTGGAACAATCGGCTACAGCGTAAGCGGTGTCTCAAATTCGGTGACTCAGTCCGCGGAAAAGCTTGCAGCGGACGCGCTTACGCGAGAATCGAATGGAGGCATAACATTTGTTCGCGCTGCAGATGCGAAGTTTCACTTTGAATTCATTGACAAACCGCTCACTCCGGATCCGTTGTCCAGGAAGAACGGTGTAACAGTTGCGCAGATTCCGTTGCGAAGAGGCACGGACGAGATTTGGATGACCGACTCTGCAGTTGCGAAGCGGATGGTTCGCGCTGTTGTTGGTGAGGTCGGACTGGGCGTAACCGGTGTGCCCGGTACGGTGATGGGTGTAGATGCGCCAGCCGAAGCGTCTGGCCCGGTGCTGTTCACTCAGTCCGAAAAGGAGACGCTGTTGCGTATTCTGCAAGTGAAGGAGCACCTTTTGCAGCAAGTGGCGGCTAAGTCATCAGAAGCGATCGGGCTGCCGAAACTTGAGATCGGGACTACGGATGTGGATGCAGGCGTTGTTCAAGAGAGTGAGAAGCCTTTCTTCGAATTTGAGCTAAAGAACACCGGAGGTGCTACGGTTGACTTGCGACCAGAGATGTCGTGTCGTTGTTTGAGCATTTCAAAAATGACTCCATTGAAACCGGGTGAAAAGCGAGTTATCCGAATTGCGCTGAACACGGAAGGGATTCACGGAAATATTGACAAGTCGGTCGTTTTCTACACGAACGATCCGATTCGGCCCGTTCAGGAAGTTCGGTTGCGCGCTAAAGTCGTGCCTCGTTTCAGAACAGTGCCCGATTCATTCGATCACATTTCTTTGAAAGATTACGAACCGACTGATTTCGAAGTTTTCTTTTATGCGACGCCGGGCAACGTCGTGGGGTTGGCGAGTGTTGTTTCAAACACGGCTAAAGTGACAACCAGTATCGAGCCTTACAGTGGAGAGATTTTTGACCCATTGTTTGACAAACAGCCAGTGAAGCGCACGGGCTACAAAGTTCGCGTTCGGTTTGAAAAGGATTTTCCCGCGGGATTTCGTCAAGTGGTTCTGACTCTTCGAACGGACAGGCTGATTGATAAGCCGAAGATTGTTTCATTCCAGGTGCAGAAGGGAATTGTTGCTTATCCGACCGCGGCGTACTTTGGAAATGTGCCGGTGAACGTGGCCAGCAAACGAACAATCAAGATCAGTCACCCGGACAAACCGTTCAAGATTCTGTCTGCAGTGGTTGAATCGGGTCCGTTTGAAGTGAGTGTCGAGCCGGGGCCAGAGAACAACCCGAATCACAAAGTTGTTGTCACCTATGTAGGCAAAGAGCCGGGGATGTTATACGGCACTGTAAAAGTGACCACTGACATGCCAGGCTATGAGACGATTTCAATCCGTGTTTTTGGCAACGCTGTATGAGGTTAGTGCTCATCGGTGGATTGTTCGCGATAATCTGCGCGACGCTTTCCGGTGAGAGCAACCAGAAACCGGACGTAACGCTTGTTTTTTCCGGCGACATCCGCGGTTATCTTTCGCCTTGCGGATGTTCGAAGCCTCAAGTAGGCGGCATCAAAAGAATGTCTGCCGTGGCCAAGCAGTTGCTCAAGGAGCCAAACAGTTTCTTTGTTGATGCAGGGAATTGGACGCCCGCGTCGGGACGACAGGATGAGCTAAAGGCCGAAGCGGTCATGGATCTGTTTCGAGGGCTGAATGCTGCTTACGTCAACATTGGCACAGTGGATGTAGCGATGTCTGCGATGTTGGAATCGCTCAACGAGATGAGTGGAAACGCTCTTGGGTCCGGAACATTTGGATCCGGGTTGCTGGCCGCCAAGAAGCTGAGTGGAGGCGTGTGCGTGCAAGGAGCCAATGCGAGCTCGACCAGTTTGGATTGGCCGTCCGAAGCGAAGAATAGAGTTGCGCTGTTTAGTGGGGACCTTGAGTCTGCGAAACTGTTCGCTGCGAACAATCCCTCGGTCGGGTTGGTGATCTACTCCTCCCAAGGCGATCCGCTGCGAACTCCAATACGCGTTGGACAGGCAACGCTTGTCACGGTTGGGGATAAGTGCAGATATGTTGGAACGATTCAGTTAGTCGGCGGGGAGTGGACAGGTTTTCGGGCCATAAAACTCGATGCGTCTGTTGCGGAGGATGCGACCGCAAAACAGATTTACAACATGTACCTAACTCGGGTTACCGATGAAAAACTTATTGATCAACTGCCACGGATCTCCGGCGGGGCAAAGTACGTCGGTTCGAAAGCGTGTAAGTCATGTCATTTGAAGTCGTATCAAACTTGGGAGAAGTCGGCGCATTCGCACGCGCTGAAGACGCTTGAAAAAACCAGGAACGATCGCGATCCCGAGTGCGTTGGCTGTCACGTTGTAGGACTAAATCATCAAACTGGATTTCGCGCACGGAATTTGACCGCGAATCTCGCGGATGTTGGGTGTGAAAGTTGTCACGGCGCTGGAGGAACTCACATCAAAAACCCGCGAGCCAAGTACGGCTTCGCGGGTGAAAAGTCATGCGCCAAATGCCATGTGCCGGACCACAGTCCCGAATTCAGCTTTCGTGCTTACTGGGCGCGCATCAAGCATTAGCGACGTGCGCCAACGAGAATGTTCAACCATTTTTCGGTGAGGTAGCTCACCGTAACTTGACCTGCGCTGCTGCTGGCATGGATGAAATATCCGTTGCCCATGTATAGGCCGGTGTGACTCACTCGCTGGCGTGCAGAATTCGTGAAGTACAGGCGATCTCCCGGTTGAAGCTGATCAACTGCTGGCACGACTTGACCGACACCGATCTGGTCTGCTGCCACTCTCGGAAGCTCGATACCGAACTGCCGGTGAAGCTGCTGGACAAATCCGCTGCAATCAATTCCGTTGAATAGATCGTTGCCACCGAAAACGTATCGCGTGCCTTGATAGCGCATCGCGTTCTTGATGAGTTGCTGTCGCCAGTCATCGGGCGTTTGACCCGCGTCGCGGAAGTTGCCGCCGCGCCCGTTTTGCATAGTGCCGAGTGAGCGGGAGCTGGATGTCGAGCCCGACTTCGTGGTGGTTGAGCCGTCCACGCTGACGTCGTAGGGGAGCCGATCTACAAACTTGGCTTCGATGTAGCCGGTTGAACCGTCGGCCATGACCACCGAGACAAAATCGTTCGAGATTTTGGTCAGCACGACATAAAGCTGGGACTTGGCTGAAAAAAGAATTCTGGACTTGTTGTCCGCCTTCGCGTAAATCGGGGCGTCGGCGTTGAGCTGTCCGAGCTTGCCGACTTTCGAGCGCTCCTGGGCGATGCCGGTCAATGCCAGCGATAGGAGCAGGGCCAGTAGGATAATTGCCTTTCTCATAAACTTAGGTTTTGCTTTAGACCATACGCACACCGGATGCGTGGCGTCACCCTCGAATTATCGGATTTTTGCCGGGTTCGGCTCAGCCGAGAATTACTGGTTTTGGCCTTGATTTAGTCTTTTTTCCAATTCGTCGAGCTGGGCATCCACGTTATCTACCGAGGTTGCCTGCTGGGTTGCAGGTGCGGGAGCCCCCATTCCGAGACGGGCTTCGAGCTTCTGGAGTTCTTCTTCGGCAGCCATGTCCATGGCTGAGTCCTCCATTTGCATGATTTTGCCCTGGATACTTCCTTGCATCATCTCGCGGCGGGCGTCTGCTTCGCTCTTCTTCTCTCGGATTTTCTCGGCGGCGGCCTCAAATGTGCCGAACTGGGACTCTGTCGAGAAGCCTTCGAGCGCCTGATTGAGCGCAGATTCGATTTGAGCCTGCTTGTACTGGGCCTTCATCGCGAGGGCTTCGGCGGTTCGCTTTCGAACCTCTTCCTCCTGGCGACGGATGGCAACTTTGACCATCTGGACGGTTTCGTTCGCCTGAGAGAGCGAACCTTTCAGGCTCTCGAGACTGGTTTGGTAGTTGGCCTTTTCGCGAAGGAACTGCCGTGCGAGGTCTCGGTTGCCCTGTTTGAGGGCGGTGGCCGCTTGGTTATCGAGTTGGGCGCATTTGCGCTCATTCTCGTCCACCATGTACTGTAGATTGTTGCGCTGGGTGATGGCCTGGACAGCCTTCTCTTTGTTCTCTTGGAGGGCGCCCTGCATGTCGCGGCGGGCCTGATCCAGCATCATATCTGGGTCTTCCAGCCGGTTCATCATGCGGTTGAATAAGGCGCGAAGCCAAGCGAAAAAGCGTCCCATGTCGTCTCCGTCCCCCGAAACAGAGGGTTGATTATTATACTACGGGGCTGGGTTGCACCGAAGTAGAGCGGTAGACTTTCGGGGTGAGATTTACCGCCGCAGCGGTTCAGATCGCCCCACGGAAGGGGGATGTTGAAGCGAATTTGTCCCAGATGAGTGCGGCGATACACCGATGCGCCGCCGAGGGCGCTGACCTCATCGTCTTCCCAGAGGCCTCACTGACGGGTTACTTTCTTGAGGGTGGAGTGGCGGAGGTTGCGGTTACTGCGGAAGAGATTGCCGGTCGGCTTCGCGATGTCGTAAGGAGTACGCCGAAGCCTGTTGACGTCATTTTTGGATTTTATGAGCGTGGTGATGGGCACATCCACAATTCGGCAATTCACGTGACATTGGCAGACGGGCGGGCAGATGTCATCCATGTGTATCGCAAATTCTTCCTTCCCACATACGGTGTTTTCGATGAAGAGAGGTTCGTCGCTCGCGGACGCGACCTGACAGCCTACGAAACCCGGTTCGGCAAGATGGGGATGCTCATTTGCGAAGACGTCTGGCATTCGATCGCGCCGACGATCGTTGCGCTTAAGGGCGCGCAGATCGTAACTGTTATCTCCGCGTCTCCTGCGCGAGGTTTCTCGGGAGAGACTTTTTCGAATCTCGATCACTATCACCGACTACTGACGGCGATTAGCGAAGAGCACGCCGTATGGACAATTAATTCGATGTTGGTTGGTTTCGAAGGTGGAAAAGGTTTCAGTGGCGGCAGTGTGATAGTTGATCCCTCGGGGAAGGTTGTCGCGCAAGGAAACGAGTTAGAAGAGGAGATTGTTTTCGCGGAGATTGACACCGACGAAGTTGCGCGAGTTCGCGCCAATTCGCCGCTGCTTTCCGACTTGACTTCGGTCTTAGAAGATATCAGTCGTGAGATTTCGGACGTGAATGAACAGCTACAACGATAAGATTGGCGCGCTACGAATTGTTCGAGAGTCATCCGTTGGTGGCGGCGAACTTGAAGTCAATTCAGAGCTTGTCGTTCGTTTCTTAGAAAAGTTCTTACAGGATGAATGTACTCGCAGACGCGGCGTAAGCAAGGCCGTTTTCGGGCTTTCGGGTGGGGTTGACTCCGCCGTGACGGCGTATCTGTGTGCACGTGCGTTTGGTGCAGAAAACTGTTTCGCAATACGAATGCCGTACAAAATCAGCTCGCCGGAGAGCTTGAGTCACGCGCAACTCGTAATTGATGAACTCGGCCTCAATGACCAAGTCATTGAAATTTCGCAAATGGCCGATGGGTACCTATCACAATTTGAGCCGGAAGCATCCGCGACGCGCATCGGCAACGTTTGCGCCCGGTGCCGAATGATCGTGCTATTCGATCAATCGGCAAAGCTGGGCGCGTTGCCGATCGGCACGGGGAACAAGACCGAGAGGATGTTTGGCTATTTCACATGGCACGCCGACGATGCACCGCCCATCAATCCGCTTGGGGATTTGTACAAGACGCAGGTTTGGCAGATTGCCCGCTATTTGGGTCTGCCCGAAGTTATCGTGAGCAAGGCGCCAACAGCCGATCTGGTCAAAGGTCAGACCGACGAAGGTGATTTCGGAATCAGCTACGATCGCGCCGACAAGATCTTGGTTCGGCTCTTGGAAGGGCACTCTCCGGCCGGGATTCAGAGAGCTGGATTTGATGAGAGCGAAGTTGCTACTGTTTTGAAGCGGGTCCGGTCAACGCATTGGAAGCGACACCTGCCGACGGTCGCGTTGATTTCGGCAACCGCAATCAACGAGTTCTATCTTCGACCCGTGGACTATTAGCGGCGGTAGACTTGCGCCGAAATGTCGGACCTGTTAATCGAAGTTGGGTGTGAGGAGCTTCCCGCCCACTCAGTAACCAGTGCGTGCGAACAGCTTGCAAACAACCTGCGGGATGCTATCCAAGCGTCGCACTTGGACAACGGTTCGATGACGGTTCAGACAGCTGCAACGCCGAGACGGTTAATCGTCGGGATTTCGGGACTGTTGTCGAATCAAGCCGATCGAGTTGAACAACGACGAGGACCGGGCGCGAAGGCGGCATTTGGCGAAGACGGTTCTCCGACTCCGGCATTACAAGGTTTTTGTCGCGGAGCCGGAGTTACGCCGGAGCAGGTTTCAGTTGAAGGGGATTACGTCTGGGCGAATGTCTCAATCAAAGGTCGCGCAGCACTCGACGTGCTTGCTGAAGATGTGCCTAAGGCGATTCAAGCAATCAGTTTTGACAAGACTATGCGGTGGGGTTCCGGGCGAATGCGTTTTGCGAGGCCAATTCGGTGGATTGTCGCGACGATAGATGGTGCAGTGATTCAGTTCACGCTTGAAGAGATCGCTTCGGGGAATCTGTCTCGTGGGCATCGGTTCTTGAACAATGACTCGTTTGCGGTTTCAGGATTTGAGCAGCTCATCGGGGAGTTGAGAAATCGTGGAGTTTTGGCGGAAACCGATGAGAGAGTTTCTGCGGTAGTTGCGGAATTAGACAAAGTCGGGGTGACCGCAGATGCGAATGATCCGCTGGTTTTGGAAAATGCCCAGTTGGTCGAAAAGCCGAATGCGCTCGTCGGCGAGTTTCGGAACGAGTTTTTGACTCTGCCGGACTGCGTGCTGATTGAAACGATGAAGAAGCACCTGAGGTTTTTCCCGTTCTACGATGGAGACCGGATTACAAACAAGTTCGCAAGCATTACCAACGGCAAGGTGGACGACACTGTTCGACGCGGAAACGAATGGGTGCTTAATGCGCGCTTCAACGACGCGAAGTTTTTCTTTGAAGAGGACAAGAAGCGAACACTCAGTGAATTCTTAGAGCTGACAGCCCGCATCATGTTTCAAGAGAAGCTTGGGACCATCCGTCAGCGCGCCGACAGACTCTCTGCTCTCGCTGAGCGAATTGCACTTGCAGCAACGGGTTCGGATTCGCTTGCGAACGACGCAAAACAGGCCGGGTTGTTTTGTAAAGCGGATCTCAGCACCGGCCTGGTAAGCGAACTTGCATCGTTGCAAGGAAAGGTCGGCGGAGAGTATGCGAAGCGGGAAAATTTGTCAGAAAACGTTTGGAGAGGGATTTACTCTCACTATCAAGCCGATGCATCAGCGAACGCTGATCACGCAAAAGTCAGCTTGTTTTTGCAATGCGCAGATGCCGCTGACCGGCTTGCTGGGTTTTTGCACATCGGTCAGAAACCCACCGGCAGCAGTGATCCTTATGCTTTGCGCCGGGCAATGTCGCAGCTCGTCGAAGCACAGCTCGAATCTCCCGTCAAAGCGTCGGTTTGGGACTGGCTTTGCTGGGCAGGAGAGGAGTATCGAAAGCAGGGATTTGCGTTTGGCGAGGACGCGGAAATTGAAAACGAAATTAAGGAGCTTGTTTGGGCCCGCTATGAAATTGCGCTGTCGAGCATCGCGCTTGACGCGAGACAATCGGCGTGGGAAACGGGCTGGAACGGACCTTCGGCACGGTTTGCAAAACGTGCAGAGGTGATTGCGAAGCTTTCATCTGATACTGATTTCGTGAGAACCGCGAAACGGCCCGGCAACATTGTTGCGGCTGCTGAAAAGAAAGGAATTGTCGCCGGTGAGGTTGATGAACGTTTGCTTGGCGAGGATTGCGAGAGAGAGCTTTTTCGCAACGGCGTCGGGCTTTCCAGTGAGTTGACAGCCCTTGCAGAACAAGAGAAGTTTGCAGAGTTGGCAGACCGGCTGCGCAGTCTTTCGGAGCCGATTCGTCAATTCTTCGATGCCGTTATGGTGATGGTGGATGATGTCGCCGTGAGAGACAATCGGCTTGGGCTTCTGCGAAGGATTGACTCATTATTTAGGCTGCTTGGCGATTTTGACAAGATCGTGATCGAGGGCGAAAAGTAAAGAGCGGAATGCGCTGGCTAACAGGTGTCTTGTCCACTTTGTTCGCCGTTTCTCTTTGTGCTGCAGACCAAACCGTAATCCGAATGATCTCTCATACTTCTTGGGGGATTCCGCCGACCGACGCAGTTGAACCCGCGAGCCAAGTTCGGCGAGCCGTGTTCGAACGATTTCACGAACTTAACCCTGACATTCGTGTTGAGAATGCTGCTGGATTAGAAGTCGCAGGGACTCAACCTGACGCGCCGTTTTTGATGAGCATGGCGGGAGACACATCGCCAGACATTTTCTACGTCAACTTTCGCCAAATGACCAACTACATTGAACAAGGGTTTTGCCGCCCTTTGGATGATCTCATTTCGACAAGCCCAGGTGTGTTGGACCGCGTAAAGCCCCGCATTCGGGAGGTTTTGCGAAGCTATGATGGAAAAGTTTATTGCATTCCATTCATCCAGTATGGGATGGCTCTTTACTACCGGGTTGATTTTTTTCGGGAGGTTGGGTTGGACCCGGACAAGCCTCCGCGCGATTGGAAACAGTTTTATGAATATTGCCAGAAACTCACCAATTCAAAAAAGGGTCGGTATGGGTTTTTGTTCAACGGCGGCGTTGAAGGAAAGTCATGGAACTGGATAAATCTGCTTAGGCAGGCGGGGGGCGAACCTGTCGAGCGAACAAAAAGTGGTTTTTGGAGAGCGAGTTTTGCGACGGAAGAGGGAGTAAAGGCGCTTGAGTTCTTTCGAAAGCTCACCCTCGAAAAGTGGCAGCAGGGTGGACAAATGGTCGGTCCCGCAGCGGGAATTTCAACGGATTGGCGCGGCGATATTGATCGCGGCTCTGCGGCGATGTGGTTCGACTACACGAATGACATTTTGCTAAGCACATCGCGAATGAACCCTGCCCTTATTGGGGTTGCCGCGATGCCTGAAGGCCCAGGAGGTCGCGCAAACGAAATCAATGCGGGCATGTGGGCGATTAGCGCGAAAGTGAAGGACCCGAAAAAGCTCGAAGCGTGTTGGAGGTTTATTCTGTTCTTTTCTGGCGACGAAGCTGCACGGATTGCGACCACCGCCTATGTCGAGAACGGCATGGGGAATCTGGTTTCGCCGGACCTATTGCAAAAGTTTGGGCACAGCGATATCGTTTCAAGCGTTGATCCGCTTTTAGTAGAAGCGAACAAGTTGCTGTTTGAGAATGGAAAGCCTGAGCCGTACGGCCGCAACTGTCAGATGCTTTACGTTCTTATGGATCAGCCTATCGAGAAGGCGATTCGAGACCCCAATACCGACGCGATGCAGATACTTTCCGAGGGCGCGAAAGATGTGGACAGGAAGCTCTTGGGGTTTGTGCCAGAAGAGGAGATGAACCGAAGGCGCGGATGGGCGATAGGCTTGTTGATACTTGCGGCTGGCGGAGTTGTTTTTGCGGCAAGAAAGGCATGGAAGAAAGCAAAGAAGCGCATTGATAGCGGGACTGGGCTTGCGGCGGGAGAAAACGTCTCGAGGGTCCGGCGGTTTATCGGCTTTTGCATCGCACCCGCCGTTCTTAGTTTAGTCGTCTGGCAGTACTACCCTCTCATGCGCGGCCTCCTGATTTCGTTTCAGGATTACCGAATTATGAAGGACCCGCAATGGGTTGGGCTGGACAACTTTATTGCCGTTGCCACTTCGTTCACCTTTTGGAAGGGGTTGATCAATAGCTTCCTATTTGTTGGACTGACACTTGCGATCGGGTTCTTTTTACCGTTTTTGTTGGCCCTCGCGCTTGATGAGATCCCAAGACTGAAGCTGTTTTTTAGAACGATTTTCTACTTGCCTGCGATGACTAGCGGCGTGGTGATTGCTTTTTTGTGGAAGCAGTTTTACGACAAGACCGAATTCGGTCTTCTTAATCAACTAATGTCCCCTGTGTTCGGCGCACTCAATTGGGCGATTGATGGCATCAACAACTTGTTTGGTGCACAGATTGGCCACTTTTTGCCGGTACACGACTGGCTGGGTGATCCATCACTTGCGATGCTTGCTGTTGTTCTGCCTGGTATTTGGGCCGGCGCCGGACCGGGCAGTATTCTGTACCTGGCTGCCCTGAAAAATGTTCCCGACGATCGGTATGAAGCTGCAGATTTGGACGGAGCAACTTGGATACAGAAGATACGCGCGATTACATATCCCGCATTGAAACCGCTCATCTTGATTAATCTGCTTGGGGCGTTTGTGGGCGGGTTCAAAGCAATGGAGAACATTTTCGTATTGACTGCCGGCGGACCTGCGTACGGAACGCACACATTGGCGCTCGAGGTCTGGCAAAACGCGTTCATGTTTTTACGATTCGGATACGCAACCGCTGCAGCCTGGGTGATGGGCTCGATACTCATCGGTTTCACTGCGCTACAAATAAGAAAGCTGTTGGAGTACAGATTCACAGTTGCAAAAAGCGTGTAGACTATCGGTATGATTGCCGCCGCCGCACTGTTCGCGTTTCAAACTCCCGTTGACCCGATGAAGCTGGAGATCGGATCGAAACAGCTCGTTAACGTGCAAATCAACCGCGTTACCAATACTGCCACAGGAGAACACTCAACGCTCGAAGCTATCGCAGCGGCAGCTGACGGCAAGAAGTTTGTCTATATTGGAGAAGAGCATGACAGTCCGGACGCCCACCGGTGGCAGGCGCTGATTATTGGCGCGCTCGTGAAGCGTGGACGTGACGTTGTCATCGGAATGGAAATGTATCAACGTCCGAAGCAAGGGTATTTGGATATGTGGACGCTTGGAAAGTTCACCGAAGAGCAGTTTCTTGTTGAGTCGGATTGGCAAGGCCAGTGGGGATTTGCTTGGGACTTGTATCGCCCAATTTTTGTTTTTGCGAAAGAGAATGGGTTGCGCATGGTCGGTTTGAACGTTCCCCGAGATTGGGTGCGCACGGCGAGCCGAACGGGATACGACGCGTTGCCGAACGAAGCAAAGTCTGATTTGCCGGAAATGTACTTAGGCAATCAGGACCACAAAAAGATATTCGATGCGCTTGTCGGTGGAGGCGCACATCCTGGACCCGGGATGGATGGCATGTATCGCGGTCAGGTGCTGTGGGATGAAGCGATGGCGGACACGGCGATTAAGTATTTTCAGACAAGATACACAAGCGATCGAACTGTGTTCGTAGTGCTCGCCGGAAATGGCCACGTCATGTACAAGCAGGGCATTAACTACCGCGTGCAACGAAGAACGGGCCAAGACGGCGTGACGGTCGTCACCGTTTCGATGCCTAAGGACTCAAACGGAGCGCAAGTGAGCGCCGGACTCGGAGATTTCGTCGTCGGAACACGAGAACCCGACCGCAGCAAGTCTAACTGAGCATCATTCGTCGCAAGACCATTTGCAAGATTCCGCCGTGTCTATAGTATTCGACTTCGACCGGAGTATCTATCCTGCAAATGACTTCGAACGATTGCTGTGATCCGTCCTGCCGTTTCGCGACAACCGTTAGAGTTTGACGAGGTGATAGTGAGTCCGAGAGCGAAATGTCGAACTGTTCGTTGCCCAGCAATCCGAGCGACTCTGCGGATTGGCCATTTTTGTACGTGAGCGGGAGCACGCCCATGCCGACAAGATTGGACCTGTGAATGCGTTCGAATGACTCCGCAATCACGGCTTTGACACCGAGCAGCTTAGTGCCTTTGGCCGCCCAGTCGCGTGAGGATCCCATGCCGTAATCCTTTCCAGCAAGGATGATTAGAGGGACGTTTTTTCCGATGTAGTTTGTCGCTGCATCAAATATCGGTTTCACTTCGCCATCGTTGAAATCTGTCGTCCATCCGCCTTCGCTTCCGGGCGCAAGCTTGTTTCTGATGCGGATGTTTGCAAAGGTTCCTCTCACCATCACGCGGTCGTTCCCGCGCCTCGAACCGTATGAGTTGAAATCGTGTGGGCGCACACCCAAACTCTGCAAATAAGTACCGGCCGGCGAATCTGCCTTGATTGATCCCGCTGGACTAATGTGATCGGTTGTTACCGAATCGCCAAGTGAAGCTAAGCAGCGAGCATTTGATATTGATTGAATTTCGTTCGGTACGGGCGGCATGTCCATGAAGAATGGAGGCTCTTGAATGTATGTGCTGCTCGGTGGCCAGCCGTATTCTCCGTCCCCCGACGCAGCAATCGCTCGCCATTCTTCAGAACCCGAAAAGACATCCGTATACTCCGTTACGAACTGCTTCCGGGTGACGCATCGCGCAACCGTTTCCTGCACCTCATGCTGGCTTGGCCAAATATCTTTTAGAAAGACATCTTCACCGTTAGCACCTTTGCCGATGGCTTCCGTTTCGAAATTGATATCAACAGTCCCTGCAAGGGCGTAGGCGACGCACAGCGGAGGCGAAGCCAAATAGTTCGCCTTCACATCGGGATTCACGCGTCCTTCAAAATTCCGGTTGCCACTCAATACTGCCGAAACGACGAGGTCGTTTTCATTGACCGCCTTGCTTATCTCTTCTGGTAGTGGGCCGCTGTTTCCGATGCAAGTCGTGCATCCGTATCCAACAAGGTAGAAACCGACCGCTTCGAGATCGTCAAGCAGCTCGGCCTGTTTCAAGTACTCGGTGACAACTTTGCTGCCTGGAGCGAGCGACGTTTTCACCCAAGGCTTTTGCTTGAGGCCCTTCTCACGCGCCTTCTTTGCGACGAGGCCCGCGCCGATCATCACTTCTGGATTGCTTGTGTTGGTGCAGCTAGTGATTGCGGCGATGACAACGTCGCCATGCTTGATGTCAAAGCCTGTGCCGTTCTCGCCAACATGCGCTTTCGCGGCATCGGATTTGTTGTAAGTGGTGATGAGCGCGTCTTCCCAAGTTGCTTTCATATCGGAAAGTGGCACTCGGTCTTGGGGTCGTTTCGGCCCGGCTAAACACGGCTCTACGGACGAGAGGTCGAGTTCAAGTGTGCTCGAGTATTGGATGTTTGCAGAATCGTCCCTCCACATCCCCTGAGTTTTGTAATACGCTTCGGTTGTCGCAATGAGCTCTTCGGAGCGACCTGTGAGCCGCATATATCGAATTGTTTCCTCATCCACCGGGAAGAAACCGATTGTTGCGCCGTACTCCGGCGCCATGTTTCCGATGGTGGCTCGGTTAGCGACAGGCATTGTGGCCAAGCCCGGGCCAAAAAACTCGACGAACTTTCCTACGACCCCATGCTTGCGGAGCATTTGAGTCACGACCAACACCAAGTCTGTGGCTGTTGCGCCTTCTGCAAGCGATCCGGTGAGTTTGAATCCAACAACTTCGGGAAGAAGCATGTAAATCGGCTGGCCCAACATACAGGCTTCGGCTTCTATTCCGCCAACCCCCCACCCGACGACGCCCAGGCCATTTATCATCGTTGTGTGACTATCGGTTCCCACAAGCGAATCAGGGAACAACACATTTTCGTGCTCGCATGTTACGCTTGCGAGGTATTCAAGGTTGACCTGATGAACGATACCGGTCGCAGGCGGAACAACTCGGAAATTCTGAAACGCCGCTTGTCCCCATTTTAGAAATTCGTATCTCTCTTTGTTTCGCTCAAACTCCAACTCTGCGTTGATTCGCAGAGCATCTGGAGAGTTGTAGGCATCAACTTGAACGCTGTGATCAATGACTAAGTCGCACGGAATCAATGGGTTTACTTTTGAAACGTTGCCGCCCATTCGCGACATCGCGCTCCTCATCGAGGCGAGGTCTACAAGAGCTGGCACCCCTGTGAAGTCCTGCAAAACGACTCGGGCAGGCATGAAAGGAACTTCAACTTCGCCCACGTTCTTTGCGTTGTATGAAGCGACCGCTTTGACGTGCTCTTCGGTGATGACGTTTCCATCGAGGTTTCGAAGGCATGACTCCAACAGCACTCGAATGGAATAGGGCAACTCTGAGATGTTTCCGTGAGAAGCTACGGAATTGATATTGAAGAGTGTTTTGCCGTTGAGTGTTCGAGTGGAGTTGAAAGGATCAAGTCTTGCCATGCCACTTTTGATTATGGCCAAATTTGCACAAAATCTCAAGGCAAGCGAACCTGGATTAGTTCGCGACGATGTTTACCAATTTGTCCGGCACGACTATCACTTTCCGAATAGTGAGCGATTGTACGTGCTGCAGCACTTTTTCATGCTGCAACGCAAGTTGCTGCAACGATTCATTTGGCAACCCTTGTGCAACCAACATGTTGCCGCGCATCTTTCCGTTTACCTGCAGCACAACCGTAACCGTGTCCCGTTTCAGACAGCCCTCATCGGCAGTTGGCCAGGTCAGCCCATAAGTGAAACCGGATTGCCCATACGACTCCCAAATCTCATCTGACGAATGCGGAGCGATTGGCGCCAACAAAGTCACAAACGTTTGGATCGCCTCGGAAAGCACGATATCACTCACGCCGCGCTTCATACTGTCATTAATTCCGTTGAGGTACTCCATGAGCGCTGCGACCGCCGTGTTAAAAGCGAACTGTTCGATATCTTGAGTCACCCTCTTAATCGTTGAATGCGTCAGAAATCTTAAGTCTCGATCCTGCTCTGTAAACTCTGCTGTCGCAATTGCGTTTCTCCACTCAGCCACAAACCGCGGCTTCGCTTCGTCACACATTTTGAACACGCGATTGAGGAATCTCACCGCGCCCATCACTCGATCTTCGGTCCACTGAATTGTCTGCTCAAACGGCGCTTCGAACAGCTCATACACACGAATAGCGTCCGCACCGAACTTTTCGACACCTTCATCGGGAGTTACAACGTTTCCCTTCGATTTACTCATCCGTGTCCAGCGCCAGAACAGATCCGAGTCTGGGAGATCGCGCGCTTCCTCATAGCTAATCTGTATTCCTTCTTCGCCGACTCGGAGAGTCTCGCCCTCACGAGGTTTTCGAAATGGAGTCGGCGCGAGCAACATCCCTTGGTTGTGCAACACCGCGAAAGGTTCCTTCATCGGCAAGAGCCCTTCATCGTAAAGCACCTTTGTCCAGAAGCGAGCATAGAGCAGGTGCATCACTGCGTGCTCTGCCCCGCCAACATAGCAATCCACCGGCATCCAATGGCTAACTTTTTCAGGTGAAAAGGCGCTTGTGGCGTTGCGTGGATCGCAAAAGCGAAGGAAGTACCAGGACGAACATGCGAAGCCACCCATTGTGTCGGTCTCCCGTTTTGCCGGAGCGCCACACTTTGGACATGCAACATTCACGAACGACTCGATTCCGGCAAGCGGCGACTCACCGCTGCTTGTTGGCTGATAGTGCTCGACTTGAGGCAATTCAATCGGCAGATCGGATTCGGCAACGGGCACCGCGCCGCAAGACTGACAGTGAACAATCGGAATCGGGCAGCCCCAATATCGTTGGCGGCTGATTAACCAATCACGTAGCCGATAGTTGACTTTTCGCGAACCTTCGCCAGCGGCCTCCAGCTTTTCCGCCATCTTCGATTGAGCTTCTGAGCAGCCAAGTCCATCGAACTCGCCTGAATTAATGAGTTTTCCGTCATCCGCAGTGAACGGCAGGTCCGGTGACTCTCCGTTCAACGGAGCGATGACTTGGGGAATCGGCAATCCAAACTTGGTTGCGAAGGCGAAATCTCGATCGTCGTGCGCGGGAACCGCCATGATCGCGCCTGTTCCATATCCCATGAGCACGTAATCGGCGATGAAAATCGGAACTTCGGCACCGGTGAACGGGTTCTTCGCGTAGGCGCCAATGAACACGCCGGTTTTTTCGTGCGTCGTGGCAAGTCTGTCGGTCTCCGACATCTGCTTCGCTGCAGCAACGTAGCCATTGACCTCGGCTTGTCTGCTTTCGGAGGTGATTAATGAGACCAGCGGATGTTCAGGTGCCAATACACAAAACGTTGCTCCGTAAACGGTGTCGATGCGCGTCGTGAAAACTCGAAACGAACGAGAATCCGGCAAGTTCGCTCGTTCGCCGTTTGAGCCTTCAGCAGAAACGACTTTCCAATCAAATTCTACGCCTTGTGAGCGGCCGATCCAATTCCTCTGCATCATCTTGATGCCTTCTGGCCACTCAATCGTGTCGAGATCGTCAATTAGCTGTTGCGCGTATGCCGTGATTCTAAAAAACCATTGCTTCAGAATCTTTTTCTCGACCGCCGTGCCACATCTCCAGCACAAACCGCCTTCGACCTCTTCATTTGCGAGCACCGTTTTATCAACAGGGCACCAATTCGCCGGGTAATCGCCGTGGTATGCAAGCCCCTTCTTGAAAAGCAACAAAAAGATCCATTGCGTCCAGCGGTAGTAGTCCGGGTCGGAGCTATTTTGTTCACGATCCCAGTCGTAGCTAATGCCGATCAGATTCATCTGCCGCTTGTAAGTCGCAGCGTATTCACGAACCATCGGGGCAGGGTTCACCTGCTTGGCAATCGCTTCATTTTCTGCAGGCAAACCAAACGCATCCCAACCCATTGGATGCAGAACGTCATAGCCCATCATCGCCTTCATGCGGCAAAGTACGTCGGTCGGAATGTAGTTTCTCAGGTGACCAACCGATAAACCGGCTCCGCTTGGATACGGGAAGAAGTCGAGCCCGTAGAATTTCCTGTCTCGAGAGGACTCGCGGGTTTTGAACAGACCGGCTTCGCGCCATCGGTCTCGCCATTTCTGTTCGAAACTAGTTGGCTCGTAGCGGTTAGGCATAAAGTGCCCAATTGTAGACCATTTTAGGCTGAACCGGCGCCTTTGGATGCAATAATCGGGTGCATGAAACGGCTTCTCCCGGCATTCTTGGCGCTCGCAGTATGCGTTTCGTTTGGCTGCTCTTCATCCGACGACAAGCCGGCATCGACACCTACAAAGTCAGCCGAACAAGCGAAGCCGACTCCAGCCGAACAGAACACTGACACGACGACAGTTCCTAGCACTGAAACTGACATCACGGGAACGTGGAGGTCGGAAGTTCCTCCTGCACAGGTTGCGCGGTTCAAGCGCTCGGGCCTTGCGGTTCCGAAGTTCGAGATCACTTTTTCAAAGGATGGTCGGTTCGTGGCACATCAGGAATGGGGTGACGACAAAAAGGTGGCCGAGGGAACGTATAAACGACACGGATTTTCACTGACGCTGACGACGGAAAAAATAAACGGCAAGGCACCAACCGACAAGCGGACACAAATGACGCACACCATTTCGCCCGATGGAACACAAATTGCAACCGCGCGTGGGGAGCGACTGGTCAGGGCCGATTCGAAATAGATGAATGGCCTAAAAGACCTCGAAGTATTGATTCGGGCGAAATACCCGATCATTTACGCGCTTACATTTGAAGAAGACCGCGTAGTCACCGCGCTTCAAGACATCGCGCACCTGATTGGCAGGCCCTATGTACCGTGGTCTTACCCGCGCGGGTTCTCCCGCGACGGCTACGCGACGGTTGGCAACGAAGGAGCCAAAAGATTGTCGCTCGAGCTCGAAGCGCTCGCGCAGATTCACTCCGCGAATGAACCAGGGATTTACCACCTAAAAGATTTCCACACGTTCATGAACGATTCGCGCGTGGTTAGGCTTTTGCGCGAAATGGTTGACCGCCTCAAGGCTCGCTCACAAACTATCGTGATCACGGCTCCCGTCCTGCGCCTTCCGATCGAGTTGGAAAAAGAGATCACCGTGCTTGATTTTCCGCTGCCCGGAAAGAAAGAGATTTCCGAGCTCGTAGACACCGCAATCTCAGCAGCAAAAAGCAATTCACACCTAGATTCGGAGTACTCCCCCGCAGACCACGAACTCATCGTCAACTCCTGCATGGGGCTAACACTCTCTGAGATTGAGTCGGTGCTCGCACGAAGTTTGGTCGAAGAAAAGAAGTTAGATGTTGATGTGATTCTTGGTCAAAAACAACAGATCATTCGCAAAAGCGGACTGCTTGAGTATTACCCTGCCACCGAAAGTTTCCAAAACGTCGGAGGCATGGAGTATTTGAAGGAGTGGCTAAAGACGCGTACGAACAGCTTTAGCGACAAAGCGCGAGAATTTGGGTTACCAGTGCCGAAAGGCGTCTTGCTGTTAGGCGTTCAAGGTTGCGGAAAATCGCTTGTCGCAAAGGCGATTGCAAGTCACTGGAACTTGCCTATGCTTCGCCTTGATGTCGGGCGAATCTTCGGCAGCTTGGTGGGCCAAAGCGAAGAGAACATTCGACTTGCGATTAAGGTCGCGGAGTCCGTTGCGCCGTGCATCGTGTGGACCGACGAATTCGAGAAAGGTTTTGGAGGTGTCCAGAGCAGTGGAGTCAGCGACGGCGGAACTACGATGCGAGTTTTTGCAACCTTTTTGACTTGGATGCAAGAGAAAACCAGCCCTGTGTTCATCGTCGCAACAGCAAACGACGTGTCGCTGCTGCCGCCGGAGCTTCTCCGAAAGGGAAGATTTGATGAGATCTTTTTCGTAGACCTTCCTGATTCGTTGGAGCGCGAAGAGATTTTCGCCATTCATCTTCGCAAGCGGCACCGCGAACCCGGAAAATTCGACCTCAAGCAGCTTTCCGAAAACACCCAAGCTTACAGTGGCGCCGAGATCGAGCAGGTTGTGGTAGGCGGTTTGTATCATGCGTTCGCTGAGAACCGCGAGCTCACTACGGAGGACATGGTGTCTGAAGCCAAAGCAATCGTGCCACTGAGCAGAATGATGGCGGAAGAGATCACAGCGCTCCGAGAGTGGGCAAAAAATCGAACTCGGCAAGCAAGCCGAAACGACGACGTGCAACCGAAGAATTAGCTCAGCAGTTTTGCGACGTGATCTGCGGCGTGCATGCCCGATTCGTACGCGTTCTCTATCCTTCCCGCTACGGTGCCATCACCGGCAACTACAAGGCGCGTGCCTTCGGGATTGATGTTTTCAAACAGGGCAACTCGCTCTGGCTGCGAATGTTGCCAATGATGAACGTAAGCCCACTCGTGTGTTTCGAACGCTTCACCGAACAGCTTCTTCGTCAATGCTTCTACAGTTTGGATTAACCGTGCGTCAGAAGTTCCGATATAGTCAGCCGAATACTCCGGTCCAAACTGAGCCGTGATTAGAGTGTGTCCAGATGGCGCACGATCTGGGCACTTCAGGTTTTCAATTCCCATCCACAGCACGGGCGACCTGCGATCCGAAGCAAGAAGTCCAAAGTATGGGACTTCCGGAGTTGCACTCGAAAAACCGAGCGAAACGGAAAGACAAGGTCGGTAAGAGATCGCCAGATTCGATCGCCGGTCGTTTCTCTCCGTCAAAATCGGCTGAATATCAGGCATTGCTCCGGCGAGGATCACCGAGTCGTAGCATTCGTCATCAAGCACAAAACCCGACTCGGCAGATTTCAACTCAGAGACCCTGTGCCCCAGGCGAATGTCCACCCCAACGGCCATTAACTTCGGCAGAGTACTAAAGCCATGGCGATATGTGTACCGCTTCTGACTGTTCTTCTCTCTCGAACCCATTGTCGGGCGTCCACCATCCAACAAGTACACGGGGCGGCTGATCTCAACCAAATCATCTTGAGGCAGCTCGTCAAGTAGCAGTTTTTCCACGCGTAACCCGCGAGGGGTTACAAACTGGGCGCCGTAATCGGCGATGTAGCCCGACTCCACGCGGCTGCAAACTCGTCCCCCCACCGAGTCCGAACTCTCGAAAACCGTGGGCTCAATGCCTCGCCTTGAGAGTTCACGGGCGGCGGCAAGTCCCGAAATTCCTGCCCCCACAATCGCGACGCGCATAAGGGCAGGTTACCCATGCCTATTGGACCTGTCGGGTAACGACGGATATACTTTCCCGAACCGATGTTAAGCGTTGCTGTCGCCAAAGACCAAGTTGCTGTCGAACCGGGCAACGCTGTAACGCTCAACTTCAACACACACAATGAAGGTGAGTCCGCCGGGAGATTCGAAATCGAGGTTGACGGCCTTGACCCAGAATGGGTCGCTCTGCCAACCGCCGCCTTCACCTTAGGCCCCGGCGAGGAACGAACCCACAAAGTGCTTCTGAAACCGCCTAGGTCGTCGGAAAGCAAGGCTGGATCATATCCATTCGTGCTTCGTTGTCGCTCGCTTGATTCGGGTGAAGGCGCTGACGTCCAGGCAGTTCTCGAAGTGGAACCGTTCAGCCTGATCAGCCTTGAGATTTCGCCAAAGCGAGGCACAGCGAAATACATTGGCAAAGAGGAGCAGTTTGCCGTCACGGCGATAAACCTAGGCAATGTTGATCAGAACCTGCAGTTGTTTGCGGATGATCCGGAGGACGCGTGCACTTATCAGTTTTCGAGTGATCGCGTGATGCTAAGCCCCGGGGGGCAAAAAGCTCTTGACTTGAAGGTTCATCCTTCGAGTTTTCCAATCGTCGGCGCACCGAGGTTGTACGGCTTTGGAGTTTCTGCGCGCGGAGTTGAGAATCCTCACGTCAGCGCGAATGTCCAGGCACAAGTTGAGCGAAGGTCGCTCATAACTCCCTCTGTTCTACTGCTTTGGCTCGTGATTCTGATTCTTGCTGCAGGATGGTGGGCGATGCGGCCGAAGCCGCCAAAAATGAATTCGTTCAGCACCGACAGCACCGTCGTGTACTTCGGCCAAACGATTTCGCTCAAATGGACTGCGGAAGGAGCGGACACGACTGTTCTGATTGAATCAGACAAGAACGACTCATTCCCGAATCTGGATAAGTCTGGATCTCTTGATGTTCAAATTAACACTCCGGTGACCTATTTCGCGTATGCCGTGTCGAGAACTGGCGCGAAGTCCGATCCATTGATTGTAAAAATCAATCCTCAGCAACCGCCATCAGTGCCGATGCCGAAAGTCGAGAATTTCTCGGTTGATAAGCGAAACGTGAAACTCGGTGAGGCAATAACTATCGAGTACAGCGCATCGAACGCCGAGCGAATAGTCTTGCAGCCGACGGGCGAAGCGTTGCCGCTGAATATGAACAGCTACAAACTCGCGATGACTCAACCTGGGTCGCACGAATTCTCGATCATTGCCTACAACAAAATCAATCAAGCCGCGCAATCCAAGTCAATCACAATAACGGTTTCTGAGCCAAGCGAAGCTAGCGTCATTTCATTTCAAGCGCTCCTCGCAGGGCAGCCGCTGGGTGATCAGGAGGTTGACCAAGGCACGCTAGTTAGTCTTGAGTGGCAAGTCTCTGGCGCGTCGAGGGTCGAGATTTCCGGACTCGGCGAATTGCCGGAGTTGGAGAAAGGCACGGTTGATGTCTCTCCACAGAAGACGACGTCGTACACGCTAACCGTGAAAGATTCAAAGGGGCGCGCTTCGAGTTCGAAGGTCACGATTAAGGTCAAAGCACCGCCGCCGAGTTCCGACCCGAAGGCACCGCCACCGCATTAATGAGCTCACTGTTCATAACGGGCTTTGGACCGTTTGGAAGGGTAAAGGAGAACCCGAGTGAGCAGCTCGTTCGCTGCCTGAAAGGGCGTCGCACACGAATTCTCGAAGTTTCATTTGAAGCCGTTGACCGGTTTATTGGTCGCGAATTTCCGAGGGGTGTCGAGCAACTTCTCATGATCGGCGTGAGGGGCAAGTCGAACCAATTGCACGTTGAAAAGGTTGCGAGAAACAGAGTCTCGAATCTGAAAGATGTCACCGGCGCGCGCAAATCTGGCGGAATCATTTTGCCAGACGGCCCCGCAGCGATTCGTTCAACTCTATTCAAGGGTTGGCGATCGAAGAGAGATGTGTATACAACCTCTGATGACGCCGGCACCTACTTGTGCAACTACATCTTTTATCAAGCTTGCGTACTTAGGCCGAGTGTGCAAGTCGGCTTCCTTCACGTTCCTCCCACATCGGAAGTTCCGCTGGAAGCGCAGTTGGAAAAATTGATGATCATATTGGATAAAATCGAAGCCCGCGCATGAAGCCCTTAGCTCTTCTTTCAGTCACCGACAAAACCGGCATCGCAGAGTTCGCTGCACAGCTTCAAAAACGAGGCTTTGAAATTCTAAGCACAGGAAACACCGCGAAGCACTTACAAGAAGCCGGTGTAGACGTCATGGGTATCAGCTACTACACTGGGATGCCCGAAGTGTTGGGCGGCCGAGTTAAAACTTTGCATCCAAAAGTTCATGGCGGATTGTTGGCGAAACCGAACGATGCGAAGCACCGCGAAGAGATGGAGGAGCTAAACATCCGCAGCATAAAGCTCCTCGCAGTGAATCTCTACCCGTTCGAAAATACTGTGCTTAGCGGTGCCAGTTTTGATGATGCCATTGAGAACATTGACATTGGTGGTCCCGCGATGATCCGCGCGGCTGCAAAGAACGCTGAAAATGTTGTGGTTGTCGTTAACCCATCAGACTACGAGACAGCGCTAAAGCTCATCGAAAACGACGATAAGGAGGAGCGAGATCGGCTCCGCGCCAAAGCCTTCGCGCACACAGCATTCTATGACGCTCTCATTGCAGAGTATTTGGCAAATGGTGAGCGCGGAGACACCTATACGGTCGGTCTTCGAAAAAAGCATCAGCTTAGATATGGCGAGAACCCACACCAGGCCGCCGCGGTTTATGTCCGGCCGTTCGAGACGGGCGGCGTCTGCCAGGCGAACCAGATTTGGGGAAAGGAGATGAGTTACAACAACTATCTCGACGCGAATGCCGCGTGGGAGATGGCATGTGATCTCACCGCTCTTCATGGTGACAAAGCGGAACCAACGGTGATCGTGAAGCACGGCAACCCGTGCGGCGCAGCTTGGGCAAAGACGTTCGCGGACTCCTTCACTTTGGCGCGCGCCACAGATCCGATCTCCGCGTTCGGTGGCATTGTCGCTGTCCCCGGAAGGTTGGATACATCAGCAGCGGAGCAGATGACAGCCAAGGGAAATTTCTTTGAGGTGGTGGTTTGTGAATCCATTTCCGACGAGGCGCTTGCGCTCTTCCGGGACCGGAGCGGTTGGGGTCAAAACGTTCGCATTCTGGTCGGGAGCAGCAGGATGACATCCGAATATCTGGACCTGAGGACAGTTCGAGGTGGCGCGTTGGTCCAGGACTCGGACAGCGCCGATCCATCCCAGTGGCTGGTGGCCACTGACGCGGCCCCCTCAACAACACAAGATGTCGCGCTGCGGTCCGCTTGGGTCTGCGTCAAACACATCAAATCGAACGCGATCGCAGTCTGCACGGACAAGGCGCTGGTCGGAATCGGTGCCGGACAGATGAACCGTGTGCAGTCGGTCAGGCTGGCGCTGGACCAAGCAAGCGGCTTCGAAGGCGAGAAAGTATTGGCAAGCGACGCGTTCTTCCCATTCCCGGACAGCATTGAAGTTGCCGCGCAAAACGGGGTCCGGGCAATCGTTCAGCCAGGGGGTTCGAAAAAAGATGATGAGGTGATCGCAGCCGCCAATAAGCACTCAATTCCGATGGTTTTGAACGGGGTGAGGCACTTCCGACACTGAATTTGAGGCCTGCTCGAACCAATCGGCGGGTTGAAATGATCTAAAGAGGTGTGCGACACTATCGCACAACCACAAAGGACGGCAATAAGAAATGGCACAAGAAAGCAGCGGCATGGATGTTCCGGTGATGGTTGGGGCGGCAGTAGTCGGCCTCATCGCCCTCGGAATCTTCTATTTCACCAAGGCAGACCCGGTAAAGCCTGGCGCTCCCGTTGAACCGGCGAAAGGCGCTCCGACCGTGACTGCGGCGGCTCCCGTCATGAAAGACACCAAGGGAACCGTGGGCACAGATGGCGGTGGAGGCGGAGCCGGAGGTTCTGGCGCGGTGGGCTCGAACCCACAGGCCGGCGTTCGAAAGGGCCCAGTTGTCACGGGCGGCTAGCAGCCAGCTAGAAGTATTACTTGGCCCAAAACCTCCGGGTTTTGGGCCTTTTGTTTGCCTGAATGCGGGCTTGGGTGGGCCGAAAAGTGGCATACTCTCAGCCCCAATCTCGCGAATCCGCGAGTTTTCGGAGAATTTCAAGCCGTATGCCTGCGCCTCCCATTTTGCACGTTGGATGCCGCAACTTCGTTGTGGCTCAACATGTTTTGGCTCTCGTTAGCGCAGACTCGGCCCCCATGCGGAGGCTTATTCAGAATTTGAGGAAGAACGGCCAGGTTATTGACGCGACGCAGGGACGCAAAACAAAATCGGTTCTGTTCCTTCAGAACTCTTCCGTCGTACTTTCCGCGGTATCGCAA
The DNA here is from genome assembly GCA_046330175.1 of Fimbriimonadales bacterium. Lineage (GTDB taxonomy): Bacteria > Armatimonadota > Fimbriimonadia > Fimbriimonadales > ATM1 > JAJPJR01. The sequence goes on along the minus strand of JAXLTG010000003.1, from coordinate 139,290 downwards.
GAGTCGTTGGCAAAACGGCTTGGCGCGATTGAGGTGGATGACAAGGACGAATGAACCTCAAAGCGCTTCTAGCATCGCTGTTTGCCTATGCAACCGAGGATCTCGGAATAGATCTTGGGACAGCTAACACCCTCGTTTACGCCGAAGGCCGTGGAATCGTCTTGCGCGAGCCGAGTGTTGTCGCAGTGGACCGAGATACGGGCACCGTCTTGAAAGTGGGCGAAGAGGCTCAGCGAATGCTCGGCAGAACACCTGGCAGTATCACCGCCATTCGGCCACTTAGAGACGGCGTCATCGCCGACTACGACCAAACCCAAGAGATGCTCAAGTACTTCATCTCGAAGGCGTCCGAAAAGCGATTTGCTATCCGGCGAGTTGTGGTGGGAATTCCGAGCGGCGTGACTGAGGTCGAGCGACTCGCGGTTATTGAGGCCTGTCGAAAGGCCGGCGCGGCACAGGCTTATGTGATCGAAGAGCCGATGGCCGCGGCAATTGGATCGGGGCTTCCCGTCTCTGAACCCACTGGCTCGATGATTGTGGACATCGGCGGCGGAACCACGGAGGTCGCCATCATCTCGCTGGCGGGAATCGTTGCCGCAAAGTCCATTCGTGTAGCCGGGGATGAACTGGACGAAGCGGTCGCAAACTACGTAAGGCGAGCGTTTAACCTGTTTATCGGAGAACGAAGCGCGGAGAAGGCAAAGATTGAGGTTGGCGCAGCTTGGCCGCTTGAGGAAGAGCTCATGACCGAGGTGCGTGGACGCGACTTAGTCACTGGTTTGCCGCGAAGCGCAATGTTGTCGAGTGAGGATGTCCGGCTCGCGATTCAGGATCAACTCAGTGCGATTGTGGAGGCTGTAAAACTTACGCTCGAAGCCTCGCCACCCGAATTGGCTGCAGACATTATTCATCGAGGAATCGTTTTGGCCGGCGGCGGCGCGCTGTTGCGCGGACTTGACCGCCTCATTTCGGAAGAAACAGGAATACCAGTTTTGGTAGCCCACGACCCACTGAGCTGCGTTGTGTTGGGAGCCGGTAGAGTGCTGCCATCAATTCGAGAGAATCCACAACTAAGAAAGGTGCTCGTTAGACAGAATTGAACAACACGTCACGACCCCGTTGGCTCGTTCCAGCCGTGCTGATCATTCTGGGATGGATTCTCGGAAGTTGTCAGAACAACGCACTGAGTAAGGGTCGCGTTGATACAGTCACAAAAATCGTTTCATTTCCTGCACAAAAGCTCGCCATTCCGTTGAATTGGATTGGAGACACTTCATCCGACTTTTTTTTCGGCATCGTGCAGGCGCCTTCGTTGCGTCGCAAAGTTCGTTCTCTTGAAGAACAACTTGCCGAAGCAAAGCGTACGCCTGACCGAACGCAAAGGCTCGAACAGCAAATTACTCGGCTGAACAGCCTTCTTGGAATCCCCGCATTGCCAGGCAGAAAGGCGATATCAGTTAGCTTAATTTCTTACTTTCCCGAAGAGAACAAGATGCAGTTTTCAGGAGGATTATCGGCAGGCATAAACCAGGGCGACCCCGTTATCCATGCCGCAGGTTTAGTTGGCGTTGTGACTTCTGTTTCCGAATCGAACTGCTACGTAACGCTCATCACGCATCCGCAATTTAGCGTCGGAGTTCGGATCGCTCGTGGAACATCACAACAGGTCGGTCTTCTTCGCGGGAGAGGAGACAGCATGATGGTCCTCGACTTGCCGGCATCGGAAGCTGATGCGCAGGCATCCGACTTAATCATAACGGGCGGACTCAGCACGATGTACCCAGAAGGGATTGTCGTAGGCAAAGTAACTGAAATGTGGCGCGACCCCAACACCGGTACTCGCGCGGGGTATGTGTCGCCGGCTGTCAACTTCAATAAGATCCGAGAGGCAAAGGTGCTTTCGAAGTGATCGGGAAAGGGGTAGTGATTGCGCTGTGGCTAATCGTTGCCTCGGCGTTCGACATTGCGATCAGCAGAAGAATCGGAATCCTCGGAGCGCAACCCGATCTGACTTTAGTGCTGGCCGTAATCTTCAGCACCTGCGTTCCTTTCGATGCCGCTGCGCTGGTCGGGTTTTTCGTGGGAATCTTGCATAGCTCCGCAATAAATGAAAAGAGATTCGCCTTTGTGGTCGCAGGAATTGCGGCATGCATGACGGCCACGAAAATCTGCTCAAGAGCCGTTGAAGCGTCGCCCATGACCATCGCGGCGGTGTCGAGTATCTGCACGGTTGTCAGCAGGGTCATCCTATTGTTTATTGGGCTCCCGACGAACCCTGATAACATCTTTTCGTGGCTATTAGCTACAATAGCCGCAGCGATTTACAACGGCATAATTGCCGTCCCGGCGTTCATGCTCTTCAGGAGATTGTCACACACGCTGATGCGCGTGTAGCCGGGCTTTCGGAGGATAGTTGATGTCTCAATCGAATAACCCACACGCTCAGAACAAACCGAACGTGCTCGACATGGCCAAGCAGCAACTGTATGATGCCGCTAAGTTCCTTGATCTTGACGAAGGCCTGCTGAAAGTACTTTCGATGCCGAAGCGGCAAATCATTGTGAATTTTCCGGTCGTGATGGACAGCGGCCATGTTGAGGTGTTCCAGGGCTACCGCGTTCAACACAACTTGACGCGCGGGCCGACAAAGGGCGGCATTCGATATCACCCCGATGTTGACCTCGATGAGACGACCGCTCTGGCAATGTGGATGACCTGGAAATGCGCGATCGTAGACATCCCTTACGGTGGAGCCAAAGGCGGCGTGAAAGTTGACACGAAGAGCCTGAGCCGACGAGAACTCGAAAAACTCACGCGCAGATACGTTTCGGAAATCAACATCATCCTTGGCCATGACACCGATGTGCCTGCGCCAGACATGGGTACCAACCCGCAAGTAATGGCTTGGATCATGGACACCTTTTCGATGCAGAGAGGCGCCACCGTTACAGGAGTCGTCACCGGAAAGCCGATCGGACTCGGCGGCTCACAAGGACGGGTAGAAGCGACCGGTCGCGGCGTGATCACCGCCACGCACGAAGCGTGCAAAACGATGAACAAAACGCTTGACGGATCTCGAGTCGTTGTTCAAGGATTCGGCAACGTTGGAAGTATCGCCGCAATGCTCGCTGAAGAAGCCGGCGCGAAAGTGGTCGGAGTTTCTGACGCCAGAGGCGGTATTCACAATCCGAACGGCCTGCCGATTAAGACGCTGATTCAACGATACAGCGAACGCGAAGGCGGGATCTGTGAATATCCGGATTGCCAAGTGGTTAACAACGACCAGCTCCTGTCTCTCGACTGCGATATCTTAATCCCGGCCGCAACATCCGAGCAGATTCATGCCGGAAACGCGAAGGATATCAAGGCTCGACTGATTGTTGAGGGCGCAAACGGTCCTACGACACCCGATGCCGAGGACTACTTGACCGACAAAGGAGTGCTCGTCGTTCCCGATGTCTTGGCGAACGCAGGCGGAGTTGTCGTGAGTTACTTCGAATGGGTCCAGGACCTCCAAGCTTTCTTCTGGGAGGAGAACGAGGTGAACAACCGGCTTGAAAGGATCATGAGGAACAGCTTTGCGACCGTGAACGAGGCGATGCACCAGCACAAGTCCACCATGAGGCAAGCCGCGTACATCATCGGGGTCAAGCGTGTGGCAGACGCCACGGTCACGAGGGGGATTTACCCGTAGGCGGCCTCGTGACTGAAAGCGCCGGGGTGCTTTCGGGCCTCTTCGTGCCATAATTGCCACCTGAATTAGCCGCTATGACCGAAGAAACAACCACACCAGCAGCCCCCGCCGAGGCCACTGAAGCGCCGCCCGCAGAAGAGCGACGCCAAGGATCAGGCTTTGGGAAAGACCCAAAAGCGCGGCCGAAGCGACGCCGAAAAGTCAGCTTTTTGACCCTTAACAAGATTGAGCACGTGGACTACAAAGACACGGCTCTTCTCAGAAGATTTTTGAGTGACCAGGGGAAGATCCTTTCCGCACGTCAGACCGGGAATACGGCCGGACAACAGCGAATGGTGTCTCAAGCCATCCGGCGAGCACGTGAGCTCGCGCTGATCCCGTTCGTGATGATTGATTCGTCGGTGGATCGGCGCCCAGGCGGCTCAAGGCCGCCACGAAGAAGCGATCGTGGGCCTAGGTCCGACTAGCCTCTTCAAACTCGCTCTTTCGAGGCCCAAGTCTGGAGTAGTCCTGACTTGGGCTTTTGCCGTTTTGGGCCTGTTAGGATGTGGCAGCGCGAGCGACTGGATGCCACTCCGTCAAGGGAAAAGTTGGCAGTACTACCTAAAGGGTCCGAGGGGATCGAAGGTCGTTCAGGTCACGGTTTCCGAACGATGTCGAGTCGGTGTTGATGACGGCTGGTTGTTGGACGGTGTCGCAGGACAGAGCCGGTTGGTTTGGAAAGGTTCATCTTTGTTTGCTTCGGAGTTGACTGCAGTTCGATTTGATCCTCCGATTGAACTCCTCAAGCCCAGTACTGAGACTGCATCATGGAACTACACCGGTGAATGTGACGGTCGGATTGCTCGCGTGCCAGTCAGCGGAAAACTGAAACAAAAACCGGAAAAGCTAACCGTTGGAGGAGTAGCAAGGGACTGTATTCGCGTTACACTCGAAATCAAAATCGGCACAGCCAATACCGTTCTGGATAGCTGGTTCTCGAAAGGCATCGGTATCATCCGACAGGAACAGCGCATCAATGAGAGTCAAGTCGCCTTACTTGAACTGGTCAGCAGTTAGGGCGCGTTGATTTGCAGACCGGGCAGCACGGATATTCGCTCGGATAAACCTCTCGACAGCAGAGACAAAGCACGTTTCCCGGTTGATCCTCTTCAAACTCCTCAATCTGCCTAAGTTCGTGCCGCAGATGGACATCTTCAAGCTCTTTGAGGCTGTACCGGTCGCGTTTTAGGAGGCCATAGATTGTGATAACCAGAAGAATGCACGCAGAACCCAACGCAACGAAGGTGATGCTTTGCAGCGGTACAAGCCCGGCGACCACAAAGAGAAGGGTTATCAGCGCGAAGCTCGGAATGGCGGTACGTATTCGTTTGTTCATGGCTGGGATTTGCGCGAACGTAGTTTGACATCATGTATGCTCGCGGAATGAACTTGCTCGCTTTTGCCACCGGATTGGGTCTTTTTTCGATCAATATGGGTTGCTCAACGAATTCAGCTCCACGTCCCGAGCCAATGACGAGCTCACTCGCGGCGTACAAGGTAGAGGTCGTCGCACAAGGGTTAGAAGTCCCATGGGGATTTGCATTTGCGAGAGATGGCAGAGTATTCGTTACGGAGCGACCCGGTCGCCTTCGTGTAATGCGAAACGGAAAGCTGGACCCTACGCCTTACGCCAGTTTCAGCGAAATTATTAATCGCGGCGAAGGCGGATTGATGGATATTTCATTGCATCCCAAGTTTGATGAGAACAGATTCCTCTACATAACCTATGTCGCGAACACCCAGCCTCCGACTGTTAAAGTTGTTCGGTATACAGATACCGGCACAGGAATCGGTAGCCCAAAAACTGTCATTGATGGTATTGCGGCTGCAATGTTTCATTGTGGATGTCGAGCGAGGTTTGGGCCCGACGGCAAACTTTACATTACGACCGGCGAGAAATTTGAGAAAGCGCGCGCGCAAGACATGAATGACCTTTGTGGCAAGACGCTTCGGCTAAACGACGATGGAACAATTCCGAAAGACAATCCGTTTGTTGGCCAAGCGGGTGTCAGACCTGAAATTTGGAGCATCGGTCATCGGAATGCGCAAGGAATCGTATGGCATCCTGAAACGAAGGCGATGTATCAAAGCGAGCACGGCCCATCGCAATCGGACGCACCAGGCGGCGGCGATGAGATTAACCTTGTTGAGCGCGGAAAAAACTATGGCTGGCCGATCATTCATCACGCCGAAACAAAGCCAGGTTTGGAATCGCCGATGATTGAGTACACCCCCGCAGTTGCACCGGGAAGCGCCGCGTTTTGCACTGGAAAAATGTTTCCGGAATGGAAAAACCAACTCTTTGTTGGGTTCTTGCGCGGCGAGGCGCTGCTTCGCCTGAAAGTTGATGGCAAGAAAGTGATGGGCGAGGAGCGGATGTTTTTGAACCAGTATGGAAGGATTAGAGAGGTGGCTGAAGCACCCGACGGTTCGATATGGTTTTCATCTTCGAATCGTGACGGCCGAGGGCGGCCCGATCAGGCGGACGACCGGATTTTCCGGCTGACCAAAGGGTGAGAGGCGGCTAAGGGGGTAAAATTCCTGCCTCAGTTCAGCCGCGATGCGGCACCCGAGTGGGGGTATAGCTCAGCTGGGAGAGCGCTTGCATGGCATGCAAGAGGTCAGGGGTTCGAGCCCCCTTACCTCCACCAAGTTTTCATCAACAGAACCGGCGACGTTATTTGCGCGTGATTGCGTAGCTCGATCCGGACACCGTTTGAAACTCGATCAAGTCTTTCTCCGGGTGGGTGGCGGAAGCGCTGATTTGCAACTCGTCTGATGAACGGATTCTGCAAGGATGCCCAAGCTGGGAAACGACCCGCGCGGTGGTGAGTTTGCCGTTTTTCCACTCCAAATCCACCACGAATCCGCCACGTGCTTTCAGACCCTTAACTGACCCGTTCGGCCACGCTTTCGGCAAAGCCGGCAAAAACTCGATCGCCCCATCGTGACTTTGCAGCAGCATCTCTGCGATTCCCGCAGTTGCGCCGAAGTTGCCATCAATTTGAAATGGTGGATGACAGCAGAAAAGGTTTGCATAAATGCCACCGCCACGCGAAGAAACATTTGTGATGTTTGTAAGTGTGAGAAACTGATCAAGAAGAGTGAACGCGCGATCTCCATCCTTCATGCGCGCCCAAATGCTGAACTTCCAGGCGCGCGACCATCCGCTTCCAGCATCGCCGCGATGGTTTAGCGAAACTTTCACAGCTTCAGCCTGTTTAGGCGTTTTGCGCGGAGTGATGGTTGTTCCCGGATACGCGCCCCAAAGCATTGAGACATGGCGGTGGTGGTCTTCCGGTTGATCTAAGTCCTCCAGCCATTCCTGAATCTGTCCGTGCTTTCCGATAAGAACCGGAGGAAGTCTTGTGATTGCGCTCGACAGCCAGGCACGAAGTTCAGAGTCGCGGTTCATTTTGTCCGAAGCAAGAATCATATCGGAAAAAAATTCGCTGAGCATTTGCGTATCCATCGCGACTCCGGCTGCGATTGCGACCGGTTTGTCATAAGTTCCATCGGCGTGCCACACCCAGGATTTGTCTCCGCCCGGGCCGTTCTCCGGCGATGTTGTTGGATTAGGCAATAGCCAATTTGTTTTGGGATCGGTGACCATCGTGTCTTGAAAAAATTGCGCCGCCGATTTCATAGGATCGTATGCGCGGGCGAGCCATTGCTCATCTCCCGTAAAAAGATAGTGATCCCAAAGCATCGTTCCAAGCCAGGCGCCACCCGCATGCCACGCCGCCCAATATGCGCCGTGAATCGGATCTGTGGCGCGCCAAATGTCAGTGTTATGGCCCAGCAACCACCCACGCGCGCCCCAATTTCTTTTCGCGGTTCGTGCTCCCGACTCTTGCAGCTCTTCGGTGAAACGCAACAACGGTTCTGCAAGTTCGGAAAGATTTGCCACGTCAACCGGCCAATAGTTCATTTCCTGATTGATGTTGGTTGTGAGCTTTCCGCCCCAAGCCGGATTCATGTCTTGATTCCATAACCCTTGCAGGTTTGGCGGTTGGCTGCCCTCTCTTGAACATGAAATTAGCAAGTATCTTCCGAAGTGAAATAGCAATGCAGGAAGCGCAGGGTCTTTGCCGCTGTGAAACGCTTCAAATCGCGAGCTTGTTGGCTTCAGGCTTTCTTTGGATTTGCCGATGTCGAGCCTCGTGCGCGAGTAAAGGGGCTGATAATCTTTCAGGTGATCTGCGAGTATCGCATCGAAACTCTTCTTCGTTACGCTGGCAAGCGTTCGTTTGTTTTTCTCAGCCGGATCGCCGCTGAGCGATTTCCAGGATTGAAAGTTAGTCGCCGCCGCAAGGTAAATCGTCGCATCGGTTGCGTTTGAGACAATGAGGCGATCATGTTCTCGGTCGAAATCTAATTTGACGGTTCCACCATTCGTCACTACGGTAACACGCGCTTCGTAACTCAGTCCGGAGCCACCTCCGTAACTTGCGGTGTTTCCTTTCAGAATCACCGTGGACGGTTTTTCGTTGTTGATCGCGAACTTTTCGTCTCGATCCTGCTTGACATTCTTTCGACCATTAAGCGAGAGATTGAAGTTGAGGGCACCCGGTTTGTCGGCCGAGATTTTGATGGCGATGATCTGATCGGGGAAGCTCGCTACGGCTTGTCGGGTGTAACGGACGTTATTGCACTCGTAACTCACACTTGAAACAGCGTTGCTCAGGTTGAGATCGCGACGGTAATTGCGTATCGTCGCATGTTCGGGAAAGGTGAGTTGTAAATCGCCGAGCGGCTGGTACTCCGCCATCTCCCACGTTTCAGACATCATCTCCTTTTCGAATAGCGCCTCAGCTTCCTTGCCTTTACCCTCGAAGACGAGCTGCTGAATCTCTTTGAGAGCGCCGACGCCACGACCTTTGCCGGCCGGATCGTAGGGCCCGCCCGTCCAAACGGTGCTTTCGTTTAGCGCAATCCGTTCGGTTTGAATTCCACCGTAAACCATCGCACCGAGGCGTCCGTTGCCGATTGCAAGCGCTTCCGTCCATTCGGCGGCGGGTCGGTCGTACCAGAGAAGGTCTGTGGCCGGGTCGAACGAATGGAGTTGATCAGTGAGTAGTAGCATGAGAACGGGAGTCATTTTTCGAATCAGATTCGATTCGGATACCGATTACTCCTGCTGCCGCCCTGAAGATTTCGAGTTTCACCCCTGGGTGTAGGTGTGCACAGACTCCTGCGCCGTGGGAAGGTAGTTGACCCCGAACCAGCAGGCCATAAGCACACCGAAGCCGACCACCAACAGCCACAAATTCAGTGCCGGCCTCATAGGGTTGCGAGCGCGTACATGAAGGTAGCCGAGATAGGCCGACCAAGTCAGGAACGCCCAAGTCTCTTTCGGGTCCCACGTCCAATAGTGTCCCCACGCTTCCTTCGCCCACAGCGCACCAAAGAGCAAACCACACGTGAGAAGTGGCAGCCCAACCATCACCATTCGATGAGGCAATTCGGCGTCTTCAATCGCGAGTTGTCTCCTTTTCACGTACGAGATTGCAAGCGACCAAGCACCAAGCAGGCTGCTCAATCCCAGAGCAGAGTACGCGAGCATGTAGACCACCACGTGCGGCACAAACCATGGACTTTGCAAGGCAGGCATCAAAGTCTTGTCCATGTACTCGGGGTGCCTCAAGTTTATGATCGCGAACATTGCTCCCATCAAGCAAGCAGGAATTGATAGCGCGCGTGTGTTGAATCGGAAACCGATTAGCAGGCCAAGGGTTGGCACCATCACCGCATACCACCAGCGTGTTTCTCCAAGCGTGCGAAGCGGCGGACGACCCAGATTCGTCCAAAGCGAAGCGATGAATACCGCTCCAAGCAGAACACCAAAGATGTTAAGTACATCGCCAAGCAAACGAGATCGCTTTTGAAATGCGTATGCTCCACCGGCCACGATCCACGACCCCGCTGCTAATGCGCCGATCACTTCTTGCCTCCAACGCCGTTGCCAAGATGAAGCACACATCCCAATAGCATCAGAAAAATTCCCGCATACACAATCGGCAGCCCACGATCTTTCACAACCTCAAGCACAGAATATTGGGAAGCTGCGCCCGCGCGTTCATCGTAACTGAGTTGATAAATGTCGTAGCCGCCGTACGGCAATTTGTCGTTTACTTCGACTTGAGCACGCTTGGTCTCTCCACGCTGAGTGATATCAAAGACTGATCTGAACTTCTTTGGTCGCGAATCAGGCATCACGATTGCTGACCTTTCTGAAATCGCAAGCAGCGCGCCAGATGACTCCGATGAACCGCACGAAACCCAGCCCTCCTTTATCGTTCCATCCTTCAGTTTCGCGCGAACAAGAGCCGCAGGAGCAGCGGATTTCCACTCGACCTGATGCCAAATGTTTCCATCCAAAACTGCGCGCGGGAAGTATCTCAATATCTCGACTTGAATGCCCTCTATCGTCTCGGCCATGCCCTGCCTGATGAAGTTTGATCCAGGCTTGACCGACATCCCGTCCGGCGACGCATCATCCAAAGTTGCGAATGCGAGCACCGGAGGAAAACTCTCAAGCGCAAATTCGCGCAGCGTCAGTTTAAACGGCAGCTTGACTTCAACGCCAGTTGAGTTTTGTGCGACGCTCGTTGGCACACCCTCGTGCATAACGACAGCCCAACGCTCAAGCGAGAGCGAACTAAACGCGCCGCCTCCGAGCGCAATTGCAAGGCCGGCATGGGTTGAAACGTAGACGAAATTTGTGTAGTTGAGCGGCCAGCACCGCTTTCCGGCTGAGCCAACAAGGTTGACCATCATCAAGTAGCAGACAAACAGGAACGGCCACGAAGCCCAAATGCTGGGCGCGCCAAATTTCGACTGAATTACGGACTCAGGAACAACACCGCCAACTAAAGCCAATGCGGAAACAGATGCCGTGCTGACAACCGCAAACGGGATGCCGGTTAGCCAATGCACAAAAACGTTCGTCCGGAATACTCGGCCAGCAAACAGCGCGCAGACCAGACCAATTGCGCCGATTGCGGCGAACAGCACAGGCAATTGGTGATAGCCCACAAAAAAGTGAAAGGCCAATCCGACGGCCAGCGCCATGGCGCCGCTGGCGAACGCATGCGGATACCCGAGCGGTCTTTGCCAGAACCCGACTCGAGTATCCGTAGCGCTAAGCGCGACGTTGTTCAACTGTTATCGCCCGCCTCCGGCCTTCTTGTCCGCCTCTTCCTTGGCTTTTATTGCGGCTGCCTGAGCCTCCACGAAAGGCTTGATGTACGCTTGCGCTTTCTCTTTCGTGCTGATGTCCGGTAGCACGATCGGATCAAGCGAACCATACTTGGCGCGGATTCGGGTCACCGCAATCCGACCATCGGAAGCGAAGTGCAGCGACTTGTCTAAGACGCGCGCACACTCTTGAGGTGCATGGAATCCCATGCCATTGTTTGCGGCGACCATGTCCCAATACATTTGAGCTTTCGATACCAGCTTCCTCGGAGCATCAAGTTCCGCATCGGTTGCGCCGAGTTTCATTGCGTCCGCGATTTCGAGGTGTAGAGTCACAACCGCATCAAGTGCGCGCTGTTGCATTTCAAAGTTTTTGCTTTGGATGCTGAATACGCGATTCTTTGTTTCTTCCTCGCTCCACTCATGGCAGTTTGCACAGGTGTTCTTGATGTTCAACAGCGGGCTGCGGACTCTGTGGTCAGTGAACTCAATCTTGCCTTCTGCTGCCTTGGGCATATGACAGTCTGCGCAGGAGACGCCCGAATAAGCATGAATGCTTTCAGAGAAGACTTCATAATCCGGGTGCTGAATCTTGATCATTTTTGCGCCGGAAATTGCGTGCGTGAAGTCCGAAAAGCCGCTCTTCTCATAATACTTCTCGATTCCTTCAGCAGATGTACCATCATCCCACGGGAAGGTGAGGTACTTCTCGGTTTTTCCTTTGAAGTAATACTCCACGTGACATTGGGCGCACACAAGAGATCGCATTTCGTCTTTCGAGGCTTTGCGGATGTCCTTGCCGCTTCGCTCAAACGCCTCGACCAGCGCCGGCCTCGTTATCTTTAGCGCCATGGTCTTGTTGTCGTGGCAGTCTGCACAGCCAATCGGATTAACCGCTTCTTTGATGTAGTCGTCGAATTTGGCTTTATAGAAATTGCCGACTCCATCTTTTGCCATCAGCCGCGGCACGTCAGGGCTTTTACAGGTCCAGCACGTCCCTGGAGTTTTGTCGTTTCTTCGCTTTGTTGCGGTCACATCTTCTATAGCGTAGAAGTGGCCGCGCGGAGTTTTGTACATGTTTGCAAACGGATTTCCTGCCCAAACTACAACAAGCTGCGGGTTTTCGGCCAGATAGTCTCGAGTTTCGGACCCGCCGAACTTTGTGGCTCCCTCCATTCGCTGTGTGGCCAGCCAACTTGCGTATTGGCGAGTGAATTTCGCCCCCCATTTGCTGTTATTGGGTTCCATGTCGGCGATCGCCTGTTTGCCCTGGAACGACCCGGCATATGCCTTTGAGGCCGAGTTGGCAAGCACGCCGACACCAACGATCGCAACGCCGATTCCGTAGAAGATCAGCCAGCCGGGCAGCTTTCTTTTGCCGCCATTTTGTCTTTTGCTCATAAACCGCTCCTTTTTTGTCGCCCGTAGGAGGGGGCGCGATAGGCTTTTGAAACTGGGGGTCGCGCACCATTCGCCTTGTCGCTAGGACCGGCAAATGCGCGAACACCTCTGTTTTTCAGGATGCCGGCGAAGCGGGTCCGGTGTCCATGACGTGCGTCATATTTCGAGCCTGCCTACCCCTCATCCCAGTGGAACGAGTGGAGCATGCGGTGGGCGAACGGGGTGAGCATGATGGCAACCAGCGAAATAAACACCAGCCCCGAAAAGAGAGCGTAGAACGAAGCGAACAACTTTCCAGAAACGGATTGGATTTCCGCTACCGGCCCCATTCCCCCAAGAATCATCGAAGCGTTGTACAGTGAATCAACCCAATCAAGCGAACCAAAAAGATGGTATCCGAAGACGCCAATTCCCAGCGCGCAAGTGATGACCACGAGAGAGGCGGTCAGGTGCCAAATTACGCGGCGGCGAAAAGCCCGCTTGCTGATCGGCCTGGTGCCCTTCTTTTCGTACACAATCTTTATTGACGCTTACAACTAATCAGAAGCCGCCAGTGCCGGCAGCGCAGTTCGATCGCAAATAGTAGTTAGCTGCTGAGTCGTTAGTTACCGCAAGCGATCAGACAGGAATCAATAGTCACAATAATCTTCAAAAAACCCTTAACCCTTGGTCGAATCTTTCACCAGCCTGGCCCCCTCTACCCATGCACAGAGAAGATTGTTTAGCGACGGTTTTCTCGGCTTGGAGGACGATTATGAAGATTACAAAGCAGAGGCGATTCCGCGGAGGTATGGCGCGCTCAGTTGCATTGCCGCTTGCATCGGCTGCAGTCGTTGGCGGAATCGTTTGGGCAAGCAACACCCAAAGTGATATCGGCAAACCCGCAGCTCTTGGTGAGCTGGTCGTTATCGCATACAATGACTTGGGGATGCATTGCATGAACCAGGACTTTTCGGAGATCTGTATCCTGCCGCCTTACAATAATTTTCGGGCAACCGTGATAGATCGTACGCATGGTAGCCCCGAAATCGTGACACAAGGTGTCTCTCTTCAATACTGGATTCCTGGCAACACCGTTAGTCACACGAAAACAAACTTTTGGGACTTCGACCAGGCGCTGTTCGGTGTGAATCTACCGCTGGATGTTGGATTGGCCGGTTTCGGACTGTCGGGGAACATGGTGCGTGTGTCAGGTGCCAACGACTTCATGGCGGGCGGTGTGCCGATCACACCGATTACTGACCTCGGCGCAAACGATCCATTCCAACTTGCGCACGTTCAGGTGATCAGAAACGGTGCTGTAAAGGACACAACTTACAACGTCATGCCTGTTTCGTGGGAGATTCGCTGCGACATGTGTCACACGGCGCACGATGGCCTGAGCGTCGCGGGCGACATCCTGGCGCGACATGATCGAAAGCACGGAACTGACCTGGCTAATCACAAACCTGTTTTGTGTGCGGCGTGTCACGCTGATCCCGCGTTGGGAACTCCTGGACTGCCCGGAGTGAAGAGTATGAGTGCGGCGATGCATGGCGCTCACGCAAAACGGCCGATGCCGATGGGGCCGAAACAGCCTGCCGGTGAACTGTGTTACAACTGTCATCCCGGAAATCAAACACAGTGCCTGCGCGACGTTCATTACGCCCGCGGAATGAAATGTGAAAGCTGCCACGGTGGAATGAAAGCCGTTGGAAACCCAAATCGGACGCCGTGGGTTGACGAACCAAGCTGCGGATCTTGTCATCATGTTCCAGGTCACGAGTATGAGCAGCCCGGAGTGCTGTTTAGAAATTCAGTTGGCCACGGAGGCGTGAAGTGCATCGTTTGTCACAACAGTCCTCACGCGATCGTTGCGACGACTACTGATAGAGATAATCAGCAGAGTCTGCGCGTACAAGGACACACAGGCACGTTGAATACTTGCACGGTATGCCACAGCCAACAGCCCGGCGACCCATTCCCACATAGGAGGAATGACTGACGCACCATTAGTTCCCGTGTTGCCAGGCTTACGGCTTGGCAACACGGGAAACTTGTACTCCTAGGCTAACCGTGAGGCGCGTCGTCCTTGCGGCAGAACAAAAATCGTTGCGATTATCAATGAAGTTATCATAGCTTTCTCCCGTTATTCGATTGAAAATCATCCCCCAAATCGTTTCGCCAATTCTGCAGCGGATATTACCGAGAGCTTGATACGAGCGTTTGGTTTAGGTGAAATGATATTAATCTTTACTACATACGGCTGCCGCTGCGCTGTCTCCGGGAATACTAGGTACCGGTCATGATCGCTTAGACTGAAGCTTGAACTGTTGATTGGTTTTCCGTCACTGTCCATTGCATTTGCATACAGAGATGTATCACTCACAACAACAACTGCAATCTTCTGTGATCCTGGCAGCGTTACTTTCCATACGCCGTCTTCTGGTGCGGTCAGCGTTTTCTCGATCGTTTCACCGAATTTTATGACTTGTGGATGACCGATCTGCGACTTGACAACATAGTCGCCGCTGCCTCCGTCACCGTTGCACCTAACAGATAAGTAATAGGTTCCAGTTTTCGCTATGTTTACGCCCAGATTGCACTCGGAAAATGAGTCAGCCGTATCGTCGCCGGAAGACATGACTCCCAATTTGTCGTCGTAGAGGTTCGCCACAATATCAAATCCTCTTGAGGAAATTGCGAAGCGAAGAATGTCATCCTCATTGCCGACAAACTTGAAGTAGCTTGTCTGACCAATTTCGAGGCGCGCCCGAATATCTGATTTTAGATCCCATGCAAGCCAAGCGGGTGAAAGAACCACTTTATATGTCTCGCTTTTGTCCGACATCGACCGAACGTACAGCGTATAGTCACCTTCTTTTGCAAAAAAGTAGCGCTTTTCGGACGGCTTTTTCCCGAAAGTGCCGGCCGATTGGAAACTGGACTCCGTACGCCCTCGCTGCGCGCGATAGTTGTTTCCCGAACTGCCATTCTGGTCGGATGGACTCTTGTCAGGGTTTCGCAAGAAGAACTGGAGCGCGCTTTTCGGATCTCTATTTATTTGAATGAATTCACCTGCCTTCACATGGATCTTCCAGGCATCACAACCTCCGCTTTCTAGCTCATCGCTCAACTCTGACGTCGAACTAGCCGCTTCAAGTTGACGAGCTTTGTGGGCATGAATCGTCCCAGCAGATGCACCAGGCCTCCCGGATAAGTTGCCACCAACCAGGTACACACCGCTCTTTTCCGCATAAATGAAATTGTTGGCATATCCGCTCTCAATCGCTTCTCCATACTGCGGAAAGCCATCGGGTCCGACTATGATGCTCACCATCGAAAACCTGTCGAAGCACACGACCTCACCTTTTTTGAGTCTCAAACTGAACATGTCAATGGTTCCGGGTTCGGGTGCTTTGACATCCGTGTCGAGCGGAAGCAATTTTGTTCGGTATCTCCTAACAAAAAGTCGGTAGCGGCCTCCTGCCGTGGAGTGATAGTTCTTCACATGGGCACTAAACTTGCCCGGCTTATCAAAGAAAACAAGCAAGCGTGCGTTCTGCTTTCCTGGGGCTTCGTCGTCATTTTCGCCAACCTTTTTGTCTTGTGGATCCGTTACCTCAATCGCCGGATCAAAGATTTCAGACTCCGCTCTAAAGATGTAAACGTCTCCCTCTTGCGCTTCGAACGGCCAATCCGTTTTATCCCCGGGAGTAAGAATGTGTTCAAACTGTTCTTCCTGAAGCGGCAGAGACATACCTACATAACTGCCTCCAAGCCCTCCTCCAAATCCACCGCCGCCAAATCCGCCACCTCCAAGTTCACTACCAAAGCCACCGCCGCCTTGTCCGCCTTGAAGCGTGATCGCGGCCAAAACCACCAAATTGAATGCAAACATGAAAGTCCTCCCTCTTGGCTGGTTGCCTCGATGGTACCGACGAACGAGTTCTACTCCCCGTTTTGCCAAAATCGCACGCGAATTCTTTGCAGCCCGTCACCGTCCAATACTTTAGGGATGAGGTGACGAATGTGAACCGCTTTGCAATCCTAATCTTTGGCGTCGGGCTCTTGATGATTTCTGGAACTCCGCGACTCGAAACCTGTTGCGGAGTAACCGGAACGGGCGATATCGTGAAATTCAAAGGGCAGAAGAACATCATCGTATGGGACCCAGCTGCTAAGACCGAGCACTTCATACGAAAAGCAGCGTTTGCTACGGATGCCGCGGCGCTCGGTTTCATCGCGCCAACTCCGAGCGTGCCCGAACTTGAAGAGGTTTCCGAAAAAGCGTTTCAGACCTTGGCAAACTTGAAGGCGGTTTCAGACTTCGACCCAAGCATCAAGGGGGAAGCAGCGTCGGTTGAAGCTACCGTCGAAATCGTTCAAGTGAAAGATGTCGCGGGATACCACGCCATCACTGTAAAAGCCAACGACATCGCGGCACTGTCAAAATGGATGGATGAGAACGGCTTCGTAACAACGCCCTCCATCCGCGAGTGGACCGCATATTACGTCAACAAAGGTTGGTATCTCACAACATTCAAAGTCATCGCAAAGAACGGTAGCGCGGGTACCGGAACGGTGAGAATGAGTTTCAAAATTGACAAACCGTTCAATCCGTTTTATGTTCCCGACGACAACAAGACCGACGGCGAGCCTGGAGGGCTGGCGCTGTTTTTTGTGTCCCCGGACGATTGGCAGCCCGAAGGTGAGCTTGGGCCACAACTGCTGAAGCGGCATTGGCGCGCCGAGCTAACGCAATCCGCCGCAAGCGAGCTGGCCGAACAGTTGAAGCTTCCGAGTCTTCCTGCTGCATGCCTTGTTACATCCTACGATTGCCTGTTCTTTCCAGAAGCTGACATCAAAGAGGATGTGTTTTTCGTGTACGCCGGCATGGGTGCGCCAACTGTCACGCGATGGATACAGATCTGCGTCGCAGTGATCGCCATCTCTGGGTTCGTGATTCTTGGGTATTTGAAAGTGCGCCGAATCCGAACTTGAACGAATCTATCACGCAAACGCCCATTCAAGCGATGTTGGCACACAACACTAATCACGCACAGCGGCGGGACGTTTTCATGGTATTTGCTCCCTCTACTTCCCACGCACACACATACACGAAGAGCTGATCTTTGTATCCGCGTCTGCCCAAACTTTGGTAAATGCCTTTTCAAATCGCCGCGCATCCCGGACTCTCGCCTGACCCTCGTAGGCCTGCTTAAGACCATAAAGTGACCAGCCATTATTCGGAAGCCGCGTTAGGTCATCTTTGTATACTCGTTCAGCGTCCGCAAACTTTGATTCACGAACCAAAACTGCTCCCAGCGCGTGGCGAGTGGGCTGCAGCCAATCCGGAGGCTCGTTGTATTTCGTTCGATCCTCAAGACGAACCGCACGGTTGAGCATTTCAATCGCTCGATCTGTTTTTCCTTCTGCAAGAAGCAGTTCACCGTTCATCAAAGCTTCAGCTACTTGCAGAATCGCCGTTGCAGAATTGTTGCCGATGGGAGCGTCGGCCGGTACATTCTTCCAAGCAGCATAGAAATTTGCCTGCTCGTCTCGTGCTTCTTTCGGCATCCCCTTTGCAGAATATGCGACCGATCTTGCCATGTATCGAATCGTCCGCATTATTGGAAAATTCTCCCCGGGCTCCGGCATCGCGAGAATTTCATCCCACTTCCCAAATCGAACGCGAACTTCATAAATTGACGCAGCGTAACCGTCAATCATGGGCGCCATTCCATTCAAAACCTCTTCCGGCACAACATCGAAAAGTGCATCCATTCCCTTGATAGCGATTTCACTCTGACCGCGCATCGTAGCAGCGTAAGAAAGCATCTGATGATTGTGTGCCATGTAAACCAAATAGAACCCTTGTTCCGGTCGTCGCTTGATGTACTTAGCATCAGCTTCAATCGCGCGCTTGTTCGCATCAACTGCTTCTTTCCACATTCCAGTTCGAACGTAAGTGTGCGACGGCATGTGAACCATGTGTCCCAATCCTGGCTCCAAAAACCTAAGCCTGTTTGCAGAATCTATCGCATTCTCAGGTGTTTTGGAAGCTTCCCATGCGTGGATAGACAAGTGAAGCGCCAAAGGATGATTCGGGCTGCTTTTCAAAACTCGCGCCAACGTTTTGGTGACCTCTATCGTGCCCGGTTCGGGCTTGCCGGACTGTGACCACTGGTTCCAAGGTCTGAGGTCCATTAGCGATTCGGCAAACATCGCGCCGATGTCTGCATCTCGAGGATGTTTCTTCCAAACCGCCCTCATTGCGTTCGCGTATTTTTTGTCCAAATCCGCCCGGCTAAATTTTTCGTCGAGCGAAAACCTGGTACCCGCCGCAACAATGAGGTCTTTTTCTGCTTGTGTGCATTTGCTAAGCAGACGATTTGCATGAGACAACGCTTCCAAAGCGTCTTTCGTTTGCTCGGGAGTCATTGAGGGGTTATTGATATGCGGCGCATTTGCGGTTGCGATTCCCCACCACGCCATCGCGCAATTCGGATCAGCCTGCGTCGCGGCCGTGAATGACCGAATGGATTCGTCATGGTTGAACGCGAACAAGAATGCGAGCCCCTGGTCAAAATGCTTTTGAGCCGTTACACTGCTTGTGCAGACCTTTCGTCTATGCGACCCCAAACCGTCAAACAATTGAGCGTCCTGGTTTGTGGAGAGAATCGGCTGACCAATGCTGAGGGTTGACAAAAGGGCTGAAATCATTAGGAACCTCCGACGAGTCTGGAGCATTATGGCTATTAGAAGCAAAATCATGCCACACCCTGTCATCGGACACGTACACCTGAAAGTCACCAACCTTGAGCGTTCGATCGCTTTCTATCAAAACGCATTAGGGCTTGATCTCATCCAGCGCTACGGCACCGGCGCCGCATTTTTGTCTTGGGGTGGCTACCACCACCACATCGGATTGAACACTTGGCACAGCAAGAACGGTGAACCCGCGCCAGTTACTTCGGCTGGCCTCTATCACTTAGCGATTCTCTATCCAACTCGATCTGATCTCGCGAACGCACTGAAAAGGCTGATCGAAAACGGCGTGCAGATTGACGGCGCAAGTGATCACGGAGTCAGCGAAGCAATTTATTTCCGCGATCCTGATGGAAATGGCATTGAGATTTATTGGGACAAACCACGCGAAGCCTGGCCCACGCAGGATGGAGAACTCCAGATGGTCACAGAACCGCTCGAACTCAGTGAGCTTTTGCAAATAGCGCAGTAATCCCCGCGCAAACCCGTACTTTTACGGGTGACGCGACCCCTTCTTTTAGTGACTTTCTAAGGATAATCATTTGATGGTTTCCGTCGTGAAGTTATCTCTTACGGTGTTCACTTGTCTTTGCGGTTCGATTGCTGCGAAAGCCCAAGTGATGGACAACCCCGCGTATCGAGCCGAAACGTGGGCAACAGGAGTTTCCGGCCCCGCTTCGTTTGTGTTTGTCGCGCCGGGAAAAATGCTGATTACGGAAAGGCTTAGCGGAAAAGTTACGATTTGGAATAACGGCATCTTCAGTGGCGAAGCGCTCGATCTTCCCGTTGCGAACGCAGGCGAAGAGGGCCTGCTTGGAATCTGCACCGACCTCAACTTTGCATCGAATGGCCACGTTTATGTCTTTTACTCTGAAGCCGCAACAGATGGTGGGAGCTGGATCGGAGATCGGGTAAATCGTTATCACTGGAACGGGAGCACGCTCACATTTCTCAACACCGTGTTTTCAACGCCGTTTGACGCCGGTCAAGAGAATCAAATCTATCACCACGGGGGCTACATCAAGTGCGGTCCTGACGGAAAGCTGTACATTTGGACCGGCGAAATCATTCGGGGACGAGTCAATAACCCGCGGATTGAGCAAAACTCTAACAGTAATAATCCGTCCGGAGCTGGCGCGATTCATCGTGTGAATCCTGATGGCACGATTCCACCAGACAATCCGTTTGCATTTCATCCTGATCCGCGTATCAAGGCGATCTGGCTGTACGGCGTTCGAAACGGTTATGGCATGGCGTTTGACCCCCTCACTAACAATCTCTGGTTCACCGACAATGGGCCAGACGTCTACGACGAGATTAATTTAGCCTATCCCGGAATGAATGGAGGATGGCTGAAAATTATGGGTCCTGATTCGCGGGATGCCAGCTATGCCGACAATGGTTTTCAAGTTTTCAACGCTTCCGATCTCGTGTACTTATCGGGCGCGACGTATTCCGATCCGAAATTTAGCTGGCAGAGGCCGATAGGAGTAACAAGTGTGGAGTTCCTGTCAAGCTACAAATTTGATGGCCCTGAACGCTACAAAATGCTGATTGGTGATGTCAACCTGAATCACATCTATTTGTTCTCCCTGATTGGCGCTAACAGAACTGAGATTGACTACTTGGCCGGAACAACGGACCGAGTCGCCGATAACCCAACAGAGCGCGATCAATACAGATTCGGTCGCCTGTTCGGCGCGGTAACAGATCTTCGACTTGGTCCCGACGGTTTACTTTATGTTTGTGATCTTTTCAATGGGCGAATTCTTAGAATCAGGCCGATTTTAGAGCCCATCGCGGTTGAAGGCATTTCATTGATTCACGGCATTTACTTTTCCGGAGACCTCGGTTCGCTTCTTGAGAGCGACAACAACAAGTACATTGTTCGAGCACAGAAATTTACGAACCAGATAACCCCGCCGGCTCAAATTGAATTCACTGCGACATCCCCAACCGCAACAACACTAGACCTACGAGTGAACATCGAGTCATCGGCAAACGATGTTAACATCCAACAGCGAATCGAACTGTTCAACCATATAACGCAAGCCTATGAGCTGGTTGATGCGAGAGTCTTGTCCCAAACCGATTCAACCTTCGAAATATCCACATCTGGCGATGATTCCCGGTTCATTGACGCATCAACGCGTCAACTGAAGGCGCGGTTGACATATCGCCAACTTGGTCCCACTTTTAACATCGTTTGGCGCGCGCAAGTTGACCGGTTCTGGTGGAAAGTTCAAACTCAATAAGAGTTACAAAATAATAACCGACCGAATTACGTCACCCGTTTCCATTTCATGAAAAGCGTCTTCCACATCGCCCAGACCGATTCGCCGCGTGACCATCTCATCCATTTTGAGTTGCCCGCTTAGGTAGAGCTGTGCCAACAGCGGGAAATCGTGCGACGGAAGCGCATCACCACAATGCGAAACGCGCAGCGCGGCTTTGTTCCAATACACGCCCGTCGCCATATCGCCGAGATTCAAAGTAATTGAATCACTCGCTGCCGGAAAGCCGATGTTCACGGCCGTGCCCCCATACGAAAGCATCTGAACGGCCTGCTCAGTAGAGTGCGGAATTCCGGTTGCTTCAAATGCAAACTCCACGCCGCCATCCCACCCGTCGTCAGTGAGTTTTCGCACTTCGGCGACGGCATCACACTCTCGCGCGTTTACTGTGTGCGTCGCTCCAAAATTCTTCGCCCACTCCAGCTTCACCGACTTGATGTCAACTGCGATAATCTGTTTTGCATGCATGAGCTTCGCGCCTTGAATCACGCTCAGACCAACTCCTCCGCAACCGATTACGGCTACACGCGCGCCAGCAAATACTGGCGCAGTGTTCATCGCGGCGCCAACGCCTGTCACCAATCCGCACGCAATCAAACAGGCTCTATCCAAAGGCATTTCGCGTGGCATCTTTATCGCTGCTTTGTGGTGCACCACGGTGTGCGTCGAAAACGTTCCACACCGCAAAACCTGAGAACAGGTTGCGCCATCCGAAGCGCGCTTGATTCGGGGTTGCGGACGCAGCGCCATATAACACCGTCTCGGGTCGCCGCGACGACATGCCGGGCAGTTTCCGCAAGGTGCGCGATACGCAATCACCACCGGATCGCCAACTTCTAATCCCGTTACGCCGTCCCCCAATTTCTCAACAAATCCCGCGCCTTCGTGCCCCAACACAATCGGAAACGGCATTCCGTTCCCGTTCAAGTTCTTTACGGTGAGGTCGGTGTGACAAACTCCGCTCGCGGCGATTCGAATCAGAACTTCGCCGGGGCCCGGATGATCAATCGTGATATCCCGCAGCACGGCGGGTTCGCCTGGATTTTCGAGAATGACAGCTTGTCCTTGAGTCGGCATACTTCTATCTTATCCCGTCCGCGACACTTACATGACGTGAGCGACACCGGCAATAGCGAAGGCTACGGGAACCTGTAAAGCCAGAACTTTCCTGAATACCCGAGTTCAACCAACATCCACTTGCCGCCCCCGCTGGTTGCAACAATTCGGTAACCACCGATATTTCGCCATGAGCTGCCCGTAAACTCCCAGAGACCAATCGTGTACGGATCGTCTGCTCTGCCTGTGTACTTCTGGTCGGCCTGCCAATACACTTTCCCGCCGAACTCAATTAATCTTCCGTAGATGATTGGGGTTGGGATTGTATTCACTTTCATGCTGCCGATTTTTTGAAAATAGAACTTTCCTTCTGCGGCTCCAATTTGTAATCCAGAACGAACGGAGATCTGCTCTGTCATGTACGGGTTTATCTTGATTCGCTTGTGAAGAGTCACTTTCTCGAAGTTTTTTCCTGAGACTCGGTACTCCAGAGCGAGGCTGCCCGCACGCTGCTTCTGAGTTTTCGGATCCGGCCAGACGGCGAGCATTACCCAAATCGAGATCTCGCCTTTTTGATTCGCAAGGCTTCCAACGATTGTCGTGAAATGGCGATTCTTCATTTTTGGTACCGGAGCAAACTGAACTGAATTTGGTGTTTGCCCACGTTTGTCCAAATTGAAGACCGAAACGTACAGACCCTTCTCATTCGCCCCTGCGTGAACAAGCTTGCCCCTTTCGGGTGACAACAAGACTCGTTCGGAATCGAAACCAAGCGTCCGAAAACCTGCCTGGTTTTTAGAAGACAAATGCGCAAATTGGCTCGTCGTAATTGTTAATAATTTTCCACTTGCCGCCTGACTGAAAAAGAGCTTCTCAAATCCGCTCGTCGCAAAATCAGTCAGGCTGATTCTGCGCCACCCCCCCGAACCGTGAAACAAGGTCTTTCCGTCTTCGGAGAGGAAGTATGCGCCGAACCGGCTGCCGCGGTAACTAATCACGTCCGCCAGCTTCCCGCTGTCAATCGGCACTATCGCTGGCGAGCCGCTTAACTGCGGTCCCTGTGCGAAACTAAGGAGAAACAAGGCTGAGATCATAAACATGGATTCATTCCAAATGGTGAGCTTCCAGCTGAGTCTTAGAGAGCATCAGTAGGCATGCCATCTTTGCGGAGCCGCTTGTCCCTGCGTCGGCATTCTTCTATCTTATCCTTTAGCGGCCGAAGTTTTGGCTGCATCCAAGATCGCGCGAAATACCAGCCTCATTGAGCCGCTCGGCTGCGCACGAAACAGCAGCTCGGGCCCGCATAACAGAATGTCGCCTTTGCCCAATCGAACTCTCGCTATCGCCGTCAGACCTTGCAGCCTCTCTTGTCCCCATGCCCAACCCGAACGAAGCGGCTTCGCAGAATCAAACACTGCAATCGGCTCGATTTGATCCGAAGCAAGCCGGAAAGCGGGACTGTTGTCGAACATCACATCCATTCGATCGCCGAAGCCCTCCGTAAATTTTGAGGGATTAAGCTTTACCGACAAAACCGATCCGGGAACGTAAAACTCAGTATTCGAAAAAGATGTTCCATCAGCTTTTGTCAATCCGTTTTCAACCTGGATGCCCAAATGTTTCGCTAGATTGAGCGTTGAAGACCCGATGGCAACGACTCGACCACCGCGCTGAACGAACTGCTGAATCGCGCCTATCGCGCTCTGCGACATCCCGCCCATTCTTTGGCGAAACTCCAGTGGGATCAATTCATCATTCCGCGCCGCATCACCTGTGTCGCCGCGTGATAGATTCGTCGGTATTGCACCGCTCGGTAGCAGCAACACGTCGCACGTAGCATCCAAGCCGCCTTTCTCAAAATCCGGTGGATAAAGCACTTTGAAATCAAATCCAAACTTCTCAAGCAGCCACCGAATCCAGCCTGACTCCATCGAACCACCAAACCGATCCCACAACCCCACGCGAACATGCTTCCCCGTTTTGCTTAGCAGATTTCCTTGTCGGAAAACGTCGATATCCGCAGAGTTCAGATCTGTGTTCAGTTTTTCAACTGCCAGCGATTGCAAAGCCGTTACCGGTTCGACATCCACAGCAACCGGATCAAGAACTCTTTCAAACTGCACGCCCATTTGATACGCGAGCGTATAACCTGCGTTATCATAAGGTGGGATTGGTGGCCCGCCAGGAAACTGAAAGTCGTTTGGATGATCTTGTGGCTCGAACATATCCAAAATATGCGGCCTAAACGCTTGATCACACCTCACAACATACGATCCTTTCTCAATTGTCTTTCCGTTGACCATCAGCGACGACTTCAAAACCCCAACCTCAATTCCAACTTTCAGCAGCCGATCAACAAACCAACGAACGGATCCTTTGTCCGGTTGATCCATCGGCAAAACGTACATGCGCGCATCGCGCAAATCGAGTCTGGTCTTGAGGTTTTCGCCGAACTCGGTAATGCGGCTCGGATACGGCGTCCAGTTGTCTCGGGATCCTCGCTCGATCGAGTTTCGCGCGGCGGTGAACACGTTCATAAGCAGCCGCTTTCGGAATCTGCTCGCATAGTCAAGAATCGCATAGTTCGCTTCCAACTCATATTGGAGCGACTGCTTCATATGCCACTCGCCTGCCGCTACCGGCAGCGGCAAATCTGTAATCGGAATCTGCCGGTTCGGCACAAATGGAATCCTTGCCGGCGTTGGCGAGCCAAAAGCCTCAGTGAGAATCCCAACCATGTTGTGAAAATAAGTCGTCGTCCGAAGACCACCGTTCCACCATGTGGAATAGTTCGCACCGTTTCGCATCACGCTGCCCCCTAACCCCTTTGCCACCAAACGCTGATGCATATGAATCCCAACGACATCCGTGCCCACTTGCGTAATCGCGTCCACATTGTGGTTGTACGGATTTCGGAACGGAGGGATGAAAATCACAGTTCCAGACGGCGCCGTCTGATGGTGGTTGTAAACAATCTGTGGATACCAAACCGAATACAGAATTCGGTTCATATTCTCGGTCTCTTTCAAGTTGCTCGCGTAAAAGTCACGGTTGTTGTCGTGCCCCGCATACTTTTCGTATAGCACAGGCAAATTCGCAAACGAGCGCTCCTTCGGGTCGGTTTTCCTCATGTACCAGTTCGAAACGAGCTCCATTCCGTCCGGGTTTGCATGAACCATCAGCACAATACAATCGCGCAGAATTCTTCTCGTTTCTTCGTCGTTGCGTGTAATCAATTGGTAGGAAGTTTCGATAAGTTGCTGTGCGCCGAGCGTCTCCGTCGCGTGCAGCCCACCATCAATCCAAACAACAGCCTTCGCCTTATCCGTCAGCTTTTCAATCTCTTCGCTGCTCGTGAACGAGTTTGCTCGCGCGATCCGCTCACTGTTGCGCCGATGCTCGTCCAGATGCCGGATGTTAGCGGGGTCGGAAATTATCGCCATCCATTGTTCTCGACCCTCCTCAGACTTGCCAATGCTTACAAGCTTCAATCGGTCCGATTCTTTGTCGAGCTGCTTCCAGTACTTCTCAAGCTGCGTGTAATTCGCAAGTCGGTAATCATCACAAACATCGAATCCAAAGAACTGTTTCGGCGACGTAACCGCCCACGCCGCCACGGGCAACAAAGCGATAAGAAGAAGGAACTTGCGCATTCCGCCAGGTTACACGATTAGCCGGATACAGCATCCATCTAAACGAATAGAGCCGCGCAGCCCCCACGCCGACAAAACAACTCTCGAATCGCGTTCGCTACCTGTGCAAAATCGGATTGGTTCTCCAGTCCTTGTCCTTCTCAAAACCATACACAGAAACGCGGGGCCTTCGTTCACGCAGCCGAACCGATTCCAAGCCGCAAAAATAGCCCCTCGACGCAGGGTTTTTCCCAACGCATTCCAATCTCAACGTGTAGGTCCCCGGCTCAGGCCAAAAATCAAGCAAATGAAACTCCTGATTGCCAACCGACGCAGAATAGAAATCCAACTCGTCCGCCAGTTTCACACCATTCAACAAAACGCGAAAACTGCCGAAGTCATACGAAGTCGTCATATTGAGCAGCAATCGCAGTGGCTCTTTTTTCTCAACCTTAAAAGGAATCTCCACATACGCACCCTCAGCGGCAGCAGGCATATACAAGAGCTGAGGTTCATCATACAAATCTAACTGCTGTGCAACAGCGGCGCCTACTCCATGCGACGAAAGGTGATCTTTTCCGCTAACAACCACGCGATCAAGAGACGGCAGCTTTCGCTCCGCTCCCGACGGCGCACGAGCATCAAAAGTGGGTACACCCGTCTGGTACCAAAAGGCAACGCTTGAATAGTCATCTTCGCGCTCGTTCCAGCTCATGCTTTTGTAATCAGGATTCTCGTCGGGTGATATCCAGCCAAAATGCTCGATGGTCACCTTCAACCCTTTCTCGAACACGATCGGGTCGTTGACGTGCCACCGATACGCGCTTGTGTGCCCTCCAACAATTCCCCACTGATCAAAATACGGCACTCCGAAATACGGCGTCTTTGTTGTTTTCAATCCCCAGGCCGACAGAAAATAATCTTCTGTGCCGGTTCCCCATATTGACGGCGCAGCCTCACCATCAACATAAATCTTTTCATCCCCTTCGCCAAACCATGAAGGGCTGCGTGATCGAACCGCGAGCACCGTTCCAACGTAATGCCCTTTCCCCTTTGTATCCAAAATCAAATAATCCTTCCCAGAAACTGCCGGATACTCCTGCCGATACTGCGCGTAGAAATAAGGCGTATCTTTTGGAATGCTCTTCTTCTTAATCCAATCTATGTTGTAATACAGCAAGTTGATATTCTGCGTCCCCTGATTCACGATCTCAACCCGCGCCGATTTCCGAAACGGCATGTTCCAAAAGCAGTTGTAAGAATCGGCATCTTCAACAATCACTGGCAAGCTAATCACTTCGCGGCGAGCGCCAAAACAGTTCGCAAAAAAGTCCCCAACGGGCGCTTCAACTCCCGGCTTATCCGATCCATCCCAATAGATTCGAAGCAGCATCTCTTGGTGATTGGCAGAACCGTTCGGTGCCCATCCCTGTTTCTCCGGACCCAAAAAGGTTAGCCATATATGAGTAATGACTCCTGGACCTTTTGCATCCATAAGCACGTGGGTCGCACCCGGTGCCACCCTGAAATTATCAAAGTTGGATCGTTCTTCCAGGTCGCCTTTAGGCGGCGAATTCCGGCTGTATCGCTTATCGGCCCCCTCGCGAAACGTCGAGCTCTCTCTTCTGCTCGACCCATCCTGAGGTCGAGTCAATGAACTCAAATCGCCTCCCCCCTGCATCGCAACAACCGCCGCCAAAAGAACCACCATAATAGGCCAGACGCAACAATTCCCCTCAGCGGTGCGTCTCTGTTATCGGATACAATTCACACGCCGCACAGTTACAAACAACCCAGTACCAGCAAATGTTACACACACCAAACGAAACGCGGCCCAAACTGAACCGATGACCACCCAAACTCTCGAAAAGCCCGCTCGCGCCTACCCCGACTACCGAAAAATTCTTAAGCAGAATCTTCCCGCCGAATACTTCAAAGCCGACCCATCACACGCGCTCTGGATGATTCCGCATCTCGCGCTCATTGCCGGTTGTTGGTTTTTGCTTTCTGCATACTTTTCATGGTGGCTTGCGCCCATCTGCAGCGTCCTCATCGCGCACTCGTTTGGATGCAACGGCTTCATTTCACACGACGTTTGTCACGGAGGTGGATTCAAAAACGGCCGCATCAGACACCTCATCGCAGGTATCGGGTTTTCACCGTTTTGGATCGGTCCACATCTTTGGTCGAAATGGCACAACGCCGATCACCACAACAACACACAAATAGAAGGCATAGACCCCGATCACCTTTTCACCATCGAGATTTATGAGAAAAGCCCAATCCTCAGATTCTTGTGCCGCCTAAAACCCGCTGTGCGAAGCATGGTGGTCTTCGGTTCGTTCAGTTTCAGAATGTCGCAGCACAATTTGATGATGGTCGTCCGCTACCTCAAATCTCCAAAAACAACGACAGCGAGCAAAGCCACTATCATTATCCAACTGCTTCTCCCATTCGCATTCTGGGTTGGCACATCCATCCTGCTCGGCTGGCACGTGTTCTTTTTCGGATATCTCATTCCGCTCGCCATCGCAAACGCGATCGTCATTTCCTACATCGCCACCAACCACTTCCTAAACCCGCTCGCGGACGAACGAGATGTTCTCGCAACGTCGCTTTCAGTCACGCTTCCAAAATATCTCTCGTGGCTCGACTTTCTTCACTCACGATTTGGCGCACACGTCGCGCACCACCTCTTCCCCCAAGCGCCAATCAAACATGTCCGCGCAATCGAAGAGAAAATTCAAGAGCTTTGGCCCGATCGGTTTCACATCATGCCGCTCGGACGCGCTCTTCGCCTGCTTTGGGTAACTCCGTGGATTTATGAAGAAAAAACGATGCTCGTAGACCCACATCGTCAAGTGCGTATGCCAACCTTGGGACACGGAATGCCGAACGAGTCGCGAAAAGCCCGCAAAACGGCGTAATTCTTAGTTATGTCTGATCGAAGGATCAGCCGCCGGAAGTTTCTGAAGCTTTCGACCGCGGCCCTCGCAGTCACTACTGTGGGTTTTCAGCTGCCATCTCGTTCACGCCTCGTCGTCGAACGACACACCCTGTCGCTACCCCGATGGAGCGCGGACGGTTTCAAAATCGCTTTCCTATCTGACTTTCATCTCGATGACGAAGGAGCGGCTACAAGATCAATCCATGCGATCGAGCTGGCCGCCGCGGAAAAGCCAGACGTCATCGCTTTTGGTGGTGATTTCGTTTCCGGGAGGAGCGAACTCGGCTCGTTCCCGTTGGTCGAGAAGGTGTTCAAGCGGCTTGCGGACACCGGGATCACCTCCGTCGGCGTTCCTGGCAATCACGACTATTGGCAGTCAAGCGAACAAATACAAACCCTCTTCGAAACAACTACAAAGGCAGGCCTGAAGCTTCTGAGAAATCAACACATAGAATTCCAGGGCATCGTCATCAACGGCATAGATGACGGTTTCAACAGGTTGGATCGTCACGACTCCCTTCCGCGAAGGTTTGACAAAAACATTCTGACGCTATTTCACGAACCAGATTTCGTTACGCGAATTGACAAACGCGCCAGCTTAATGCTCGCCGGACATAGTCACGGCGGTCAAATCTGCCTGCCTTTCGGACTAAAGGTGCATACGCCAGTCGGCGCGAGGGATTATTGGAGCGGGTTCTATGAAAGTGCAACGGTTCCACTTTACGTTAGTCGCGGCGTTGGAACGGTCGGCCCCGATCTACGAGCGTTTTGCCCACCCGAAGTCTCAATCCTCACCCTCAAATCTTCTTAATCAAAATATTCCGAAACTCAACCGGGTGACTCTCCGATTGAAGCGAAACAAAACCGCCCGAAATCATAAGCGCGCCGTTCTTAATCAGCGATTTCGCATCCGAATCGTTCGGATCAAACTGCACCTTTGAGTAGCGCAATACTTCAACTCCATTGATGCGATGAATCACTAAGCCGTTTCCGTGCGCTTCGATCTCCGCCGCCACCCATTGATCACCCCGAAACGTCGCTGAACTCGAATCCGTGCAGTGCCGCGTGATCAATTCGCCGTTAATCACAATGTTCGTGCCCGGAGTGCAAACGTTTCCGGTCGCCCTTGCACCCTCCGGAGGTCCACCCAGCAGCTGCACCTCGCACGAAACAGGAAAATCCTGATCAACTCGCATCGTCCGCGGGTCCTGACAATGAATCATGATCCCACTGTTGCGCCAAGCCCATCCCGGACCATCCGGCAACTGATCGCCAAAAAACCGATACTCCAGTTTCAGCAAATAGTTCGAAAATGGCGATTTGTAAAACAGATGGCCAAACCTGCCGTCGAACTTCCCGCCATACCCGTCGTAAGAAACCTGGATAACGCCGCCAACAACCCGAAACGTATTCCCAAAGTTCTCCCCAAATTTGTATCCCTTTATTTTCGGCGACCACCCACTAAGCGACTTTCCATCGAACAGTGACACCCAACCCTCGCGCGAAACATCCGGCCAAATGTCACCCTGACAAAACGCAACCGAAGCACACAAAACTGCAGCGACCATAAAGTGAAGTATATCACCGCCAATCATCGAGTACCATCAATCCATGAAGCGAAACTTCAAGGAGCTGTTCGCCTCGTTCTCCGACCACTGGTCGCCAAAAGTCGTCGCCGAGCTAAACGGCCAGCATGTAAAGCTCGCGAAATTTCAAGGTCCGTTCGAATGGCACCATCACACCGACGAGGATGAAATGTTCATCGTGCACAAGGGTTCTTTCACGATGCAGTTTCGAGATAGAGATGTCGAAATGCACGAAGGCGACTTCATTGTCATTCCAAAAGGTGTCGAGCACAAGCCAATCGCCACCGAAGAGGTCGAAGTCATTCTCATCGAACCGGCATCAACCCTCAACACCGGCAATATCAAGAACGAGAGAACAATTCACCAGCCCGACCACATCTAAACTGGCGGAAACTGCAAGTCCAAATGCTCGCCGGATTGCAGCGCATTCCAACTCGTATGCAGCTTTCGCGCATACACACGAATTTCAGTCAACTTGTCGGTCGTAATATTCAACTCACCCCAACTCGAGTCCAAAAAATGCTTTCGCGCCGACACCGCGTCGAATTCGGGCCAGCCGCCAAACTCCAAATCGAACAGACTCACAATCCGTTCCGCCAAAATCGCCTCATCGGGAAGCTCAACCGCTTTGCGCGAACCGGGTCTCCGCGCCTCAAACGATTCTATTTCCCAGCCGTCGGCGATCAACCCCCAAAACGCTCTCCGAAAAACTAACACGGTCTCAACCGCATAATGCGTCAAATCGTGCCGAACGAAGAACAGCGTCGTCGCCTCCACTTTCGCCTCCTTCCCATCTCGATGCAACACCATTTTCGGCGCTCCACCAATCGTCGGTTTCCAAAACTCAACGCGCATCACAGCACTTCCACCAAAACCTACCAGCCGATCAGCCCATCAACCCCGCAACCAAATATGGGGGCCTAAGTTCCGATTTGTTTCCCCCACAAGAGAATAATCCTTGATTAATGACCCTTCTCAATACTTTACTGGTTGTGCACACGGCGGGCTGGGTGGCACGGACTATTTGCAGAGTTGTCCGTGTGCGATCATCGCCACATACTTCCGACACAATCTCTTGGCCCATCATCCTTCTGTCTTAGGCCCGACACTTATTTTCCAACCTCGACGGCAATTGTATCACTCAAGGACAACTTCTACGAGTTGTCCTGCCACACGTCCCGCCTGATTCTCATCATACCAACCCGATGCGCGGCGATAAACCCTCCTCCTGGCCCAGGAGGAGGGACAAAGGGTGGAGGTCGCTTTCACATTACACAATACGCTCATTGCACCTCGAACGAATAAGTTGCACCCAACCTGCAATCGTGTTTACATCCAGCGACGCTTCAGGTATTCGAATTGTCTCGATGTTTCGCCTCATAAGTTCTGCATCGCGCCGCTTGTCACGAGCCGCATCGTGCATCACGCCGTCAATCTCGACGCACAATCTTGCAGCCGGACAATAAAAGTCCAAAACGAATCCACCAATCACATGTTGGCTTCGAAACCGGAACCCTAATTGGTCGTTTCGTAGGCATTCCCAAAGCACCTCCTCTTTTGCAGTTGGGTTTTTGCGAAAGTGTCTCGCGAGTCTAGTTTTTGGGCCGAGTTTCGGTTGCGTTCGCATTTCAGATCACCCTCTAACCCCCACCCCCCGATTCACTTCGTTCATTTCCCTTCGGCGGGGCTCCGGAGAGCTTTCTCTCGGCGCCGAGAGAAAGGGGGTCAATCCGTCAACCTTTTTCACACGCATTCCATCGGCGCAGTACATATATTTCGCGCCTTTCGTTTCGTTGCAGCACGATTCCATCCGGTTTGTGTAATCCCATTTGTAACGCAGGTCAGTGGTTCCCGATCCGTAATCTCTCCACGTTCGGTTTCCCTCGTCATGGAATAGTCTTATCGGCCAGCGGTTCATCCCTCAGTCCTCGGAACCAGCTTCTTTCCGGGTAGGTCGTTTCTGAATTGCCGCCCTCCGCGCAGAGACCTCTGCTATTATCAGCAAAGGAATTGCCAGAAGTGCAAGCCACGGCAACAAGGTTACTGCGGGTTTGCAAAAGTAGAGCAGGAGCCCCACCGCAGTACTCAACACTACCACTGCGAGTGGGAGAAACAAGAAAATGAATTTCGAGCGGGTCATGCGTGCCTCCTCTAGTTAGCAAGCCGATAGATGCCACGCGACATAGTGGAACAACTGCTTGCAGTGATCCTGTCAGCAAACTCATCGACCCAGTCGGTGACTCCGTCTGCGAGAGTCGAGGCCGCCTTCGAGAATAGTGCATTGCCGATCTTTCGGGCTGGGTGGCACGGACAACGCGGAGCGCTTGTCCGTGTGTGATTATCGCTACATACCTCCATCACAATCTCTCGGTTCATGATCATCCTGCGTTGCGCCTGACGAAAATTCTCCCACCTCGACCGCAATTGTATCACTCACGGACAAATCTGCGACTTGTCCGTGCCACCCGTCCCGCCCGATACCTTTTTATCAGCGTGTCGTCGTACGTCCAACTTCCTTCTGCCTAGCAGCCCGTAACAAGCGAGCGCATAATACTCCTGTCAACAACACGAAGCAGTATCCGGCGGCTCCCCACCACGTCTTATCTGTCGCCAGGACGCACTCAACCAGAATGACAGTTCCGACACCAGTCAGAACCACCGCAAAAAGCGTCACCATCTTGCCAAGGCCAAAAATTCTCGCGCAGACAGCGCCCGTCGCCGAAGCAAATATACAACTGCCGATTACGAGATATCCATAATTTTCTAGTACGTCCATGCTAGTTGTACCCCTCAAGCACACCGATCTCAATTATTAGATCATGGATGCTAATTAGAATCGGACGGGTGGCACTGACAGGCCGTGAGCGAAGCGAAGGGTTTGTCAGTGAGCAACTCATCTCCAAACATCGCACTGATCAACTTCAAATGCAACTCCATCCATCTGCTCATAAAACCGTGCGCTCGACCATAGCCAATCTGTCGCCGTTTCAACAAGTCCGCGCCGCACAGGGTTCTCGTGAATATACTCAATCGCGCTCCAAATAGCCTCAGCTGAAGTGAGATTCCGATCGTATCCTCCCCCCGGCTGCCAGAATCTATGCTCATTGGCGGCGTATTTTGTCTCGAGCAGGCGCGAATCTCCAACCGACTTCCACTCATAAATCAACGCTTGAGAAAACGGCTGCTTAATCGCTTTTAGCAACACTGCCATTTTGTACTCGGTTGCGTTGGGGTGAATGAGAAGATGAACATGATTTGGCATGATCACATACGCCCACACAAGAAAGTTGTGTCTCTTTCGCGCGACCGCAATTGACTTCAGCAGCGAGTCTTTCAGCGCATCATCTTCAAAGAAAGGACACCTGCGATAACATGTGAACGTTAGCTCGTGAGCATCACCAGGCTCGTTGATAGAATGCCTAGTTTTTCTCTTCACTTGCTTCCACAACGTCACTCACTGACAAACCGTTCGCTCCGCTCACGGCCTGTCAGTGCCACCCGTCCGTTTTCGTACACTTTATTCGGCGATGCAGTCATTCTATTCAGCGCGTCATACGTCCAGTTTCTCCGGTCACTCAACTTCGTTATGCGCACTAACCACCGGGGTCAGGGGAGCCGCTCCGGATCTTCTTTAGCGCCAGTAGCCAAATAAATAGCACCGCTGGTAATGTGAGATAGAATGGGAACAATGCCAGATTCCCACTTGAAGAGTAGCCGCTAAGCGCATATGCTGTGCAGGACACCGCCAGAATAGCTGGAACGGCCAACACCTCCAGCCACTTGGTCGCTGTGCCCTTGGCCCGTCCGCGCGTTCGCAAAAGGCTTATCAAGGCAACTAGGGTTACTAGCAACTGGGCCGTTTCGAAAATAAACCTGCTCATCGCTCGTCCAACCCCCACAGTATGAAGCCCATCAGGGCCAACGAATAGAAAGTGGTCGCATAAATTGCCGCGATTGCGTGGCCCTGCTTAGATCCAAACGCCGGGTGCCACGGACAACGCGGAGCGCTTGTCCGTGTGCGATCACAGCCACTTTCCTCCATCACAATCTGTCGGATCCGCATTCTTCCTTCTCGCGACCACAATCAATGGTTACACCACAATTGAAATTGTATCACTCACGGACAACGTCTCCGAGTTGTCCGTGCCACCCGTCTGCGAAGACGCGGTCGTAAACAGCTCCATGTAATCAATCCCACGCGCGCCAGCACGAAACGAGCGCGTCAAAATCCCCTTCCTCTTTTCCAAGGAGGAAGGGCCAGGGATGGAGGTCACTTCCATTTGGCAAACCACGTCGTTCAAGCCTCTTACCAATGCGCTCTTGCGAATTCTGAACGATCTCTTCAATTCTTTGCCGGAGACACTTCAACCAAGGTTCTTCCGAACCCGGTGCGCAAGCTCCGCGGCGCACCGCCCATCCCCGACCACGACCCAACTCAAACATCAACCTCCCACCTTAACAAGAGGACAGAAGTCCCAATTTGCACAACCGCCAATAGAATAATCCTTGATAAATGACCCTTCTCAATACTTTACTGTTTGTGCACACAATAGACACACCAGCCCTCGACCCAGCGCAAAGGGATTCAAGACTCAGCGCACTTGTTGCCCTCGTCAGCCAAGGCAACACTCTGCAAAGTTGGCTCGCTAATCCTAACCTCTCGGTGATCGAATCGAAAGTTCGTTTTTTGCCATCGCTGCCAAACGACGTTATCTTCGGACTCGATCAAGAGTGGATCGAAGGAGTTTCGCGGCCAATTCACTTCGCAGGTGGA
Source organism: Fimbriimonadales bacterium (assembly GCA_046330175.1). Lineage (GTDB taxonomy): Bacteria > Armatimonadota > Fimbriimonadia > Fimbriimonadales > ATM1 > JAJPJR01. The sequence goes on along the minus strand of JAXLTG010000003.1, from coordinate 103,914 downwards.
GATTGGATGGCGTTTATGGGTGTTCAGAGAACAGGCGTCGTCTGGATAGCAGTCGGAAACGAGAGCACGATGAACGGAATACCAAGCAATGAACGAACGTTTCGCTACTATGCAACGGGCAAACCGCTGAGCCCAAACAAGTGGTACACGTTCAGAACAATCGCAGATTTCGGAAAACGAGAATGGGTGGCCGCGACCATCGAAGGTGACGACATCAATGTCACCTTTGATCTTCGCGGACTGTATCTCGACTTTCCGAACATCATTCCGATGTCGGATCGGGCGATGACGTACTATGTTGCGGCTATTCGAGCGCGATGGCTGATGGATGGCGATGGCCCACCGCTCGTCTACTTCGACGACACACAGGCCGCAGTCATCCCAGCGTTCGGACCATGGACCGGAGTATTTCGAAGCGACTTCGAGCGAAGTGAACCGCTCACGCTTCCCGACCTTACCTATCCCATCTGGGATATTAACAAGTTCAAACAGGGCTTTTGGTACCTGGAAAGACCCGAAGCGCTGGTCTCGATCAGAAAATCGGTATTCGCAAAGTCCGGATACCGTGTCGGAGTCGCCGACGTGAACCTTGAAAACTGAATATTTTGAATAAGCAATAATTCCGAAATGGATTTGCGCGGCATCGAGCTAATCGGATGTATCTTCTTCGCCGCAGCGCTATATTCGTCGGTTGGCCATGCCGGCGCATCTGGGTACTTGGCAGCGATGGCACTATTCGCCGTGCCACAAGCCACCATGAAGCCTTCGGCACTCGTGCTGAACATCTTCGTCGCGATCATCGGATCCATCCGGTTCATCGCAGCTCGCGCATTCTCTTTCGGATTGTTCTTGCCACTCGCATTGGGTTCCGTGCCGGCTGCATTCTTCGGCGGAAGGTTGAAAATCCCGGAGCAGTACTATCGAATTCTCATCGCGATCGCATTGCTGTTTGCGGCGTTTCGATTGGCGTTCGGTGTTCTGTTCAAAGATCGGATTCGATACCAAGAGCCGAGCTTTTTGCTGCTAATCATTGTCGGAATCGCTATCGGGTTTTTGTCGGGACTCACAGGCGTTGGTGGAGGCATCTATCTAACCCCCATCATTTTGCTTTCCGGTTGGGCGCCTGCGAAAACTGCGGCTGGTGTTTCAGTCACGTTTATCCTGGTGAACTCCATTTCGGGGCTTCTCGGTCAGGCATCAAAAAAACTTGAACTTCCTCCCGAAATCTGGTACTGGATTGCGGCCGCGATTTTAGGAGGCTTGCTAGGCTCATACGTCGGAGTTTCGAAATTCGGTGAAACTGGGTTGCGAAGAATGCTCGCAGTCGTCCTCGTCATCGCAGCCGCAAAACTGCTCGTAAGCTAAGCGAATCACTTGAACACGCGCTTTCGCGCTTCTTCCAGTTTCGGGCAGCCTAATGCGAGGCGCTCGTTGTCGCAGATGCCTTGCGTATCTGTTTGCTTGAATCCCTCCGGCCCGTACTGTGTTCCGTATCGCTGATCATGGCCAATCGAGTTCAGCATTCTGTCATACGACGCTCCAACGAGCCATCTTCCGGTCTTTTTGTCACCCAACAGCATTGAGCATACGGCAAGTTCATGTGCGAGCTGAAATCCATCAAACCTTGAAGAGTGCTGCAGCACGAGGGATGCGTTGGCAAAATCGTTTGACGTGTGCAGCTCACCTAGTTGGAGGATCTCGCGGACTCGGCGGTTGCGTTTTGGGTCCTCCTCAACCATCTTCTCAAGTTCTGCGGGCGTCATTTTGCTGAAGTTTTCTCGGGCCTTCTGATCTGCGTCCACGATCGCCTGCAGTTCAGTGTTATCTTTTGACTCCCGCGCAATGTCGCTATGCTTAGACGGGTTTGTAACAACAGCCACGATGATATCGGGAGCCTTTTGCACCACGAAAAACTCGCCCCACCTGTCATTCGCTGAAAACTTATCAACATCGAATCGGATTGGGCGCCCAAGCGAGATCATGAGTCTGTCCCAGTACGCAGGCAGAAGGGATTCCGCTTCAGTCGAGCCTTTGGCGGCCGCTGTAATCGCCAGCTCGTATTTCATTCGATACCAACGATAATCGAATGTGATTACATTGATCAGAAGCCCAACTCGAAGGAAATCGGCAGGTTGCGAAATCGTGTTCTTTTCGATAAATTTCGCGACTTCCTTGTTGAATTGGAATGCTGCTACTGGGTCTTTGGGGACCTTCGACTCCAAGTTCTTAATCTGATCTGCCTGCAACAATAGCACGGCCAAGCTGGCGACGATTCCGAATGTCATAATCGGTACATTACCCGCGAGAGATAACAATGCTCGAACTAAGGCCTAATTGCGAACAGTGCGACCGCGACCTTCCTCCTAATTCAGAGGATGCAATGATCTGTTCGTTTGAATGCACGTTCTGCCGCGATTGCGTCGAAAGGGTGTTGCAGCATATTTGTCCCAACTGCGGCGGTAACTTCCAGCCGCGACCAATTCGCCCCGAACGCGAGCTTGAAAAACATCCCGCATCATCGGTCAGAGTTTTGAAACCAAAAGGGCCCTGACCTGTGATGGATCGTGCTGGAAGGATTCTCGTCAACTACCAGGGATGGAGGATGACGTCGCCGCGTGTCAGCAATCCATGACGCACGATGACTTCGCCTGTTCCATCAACTGTAAAGTGCAAGAAGAACTGATCAGGGAATGGCAGATTCCTGTTATCAAGATCGTCAACCATGACTGCGCAGCGGCCTTCCAATATTCTCGCGACACCGGATCGCATAATCACCATGGAGGCTCGACCGGCGAAAAACCCTGTGCCCTCATTTGAAAACCAATCATCAAACTGACTGATGCGAACCGACTTTATCTCGTTTCCATTGAACGTTATGCCGAAGTAGCCAAGCGGAAACGGGTTGCCGGGAGTTACACGAGCCAGAGCGCGGGCTGTTCCACCTTCTTGAATATCCATCCCACCCGTGACCGAAATAAGCCTGCCAGCCTGAGCGAGCGCAAACGAACTTGACACCAACGCAAGGCCAAACAACAGTAAAAGTTTTTTCATAACCACACCCTCCGAGGTGAAATCATACACGGATACGGGATTTCCATGAGTCGGTTCCGAAGGATCTCCCCGTAGAAGGCGGGGCGCGCAGAGTTAAGCGCTGTTGGCGATTTCGTCAAGAACGCGCTGAGTTTCCTCGTGAAAGGCATTGACTTCTGTGAGGATCCCTTCCATCGAGCCAGATATCCGCTCGGCAAGCGTCTTGACCTCTCCGGCGACGACCGCGAACCCTCTTCCCGCTTCGCCCGCGCGAGCAGACTCGATGAGGGCGTTCAGAGCGAGCACATGGGTACTGCGCATGATTTGTGTGATACCGCCGATAACACTTCCGATTCTTTTTGAGGTTGCGTCAACAACTTGTTGAAGCTGCTCACATACTTCGTTTCTTGATTCTCGCGAAGCGAGCAAGTCCCGATGTTCGACTTCCATCTCTTGTCGTGCGCTATCTATGATAGCGGCCGAACGCCGAAACGCTCCGGGCATTCCACGAACCATCATGCGCCGGTAGTATCTTCGCTCGCTCGCCGCGCGCAACGTTGCGGCGGACTCTCTTACAAAGGCGTCTGTCGAGTCGAGCATCGCGTTAATCGCAAGGCAAAGCTCTTTTGTTTCTGGGTCAGCAGGAAATTCGGTGATGCGATGATCAAGGTCCCCAACTGCGGCGGCGCGGCAAACTTGGACAGCGTTCTTTCGGGCCTGTTCCGTGCTTACGCTTTTGAATTCGGGCTGCGTTTCACGCTGGAGTGATGCTAAAGAAGAGTTGGTCATAGGTTATTCCCTTTGATTCGAGAAGGTCGAGTACGGCTTTGCTTGAGGCAGCGATGCCCGTTGGGCCGGTTGAATGCGACTTCTCGATCGCCAACAGATCTCTGTAGATTCCTTCTATGGTTTGAATTGCGGTTCTCTCGGGACACCTTCGATTAGAGTGATATCCGACAATTTCTCCTGCTTTGTCGAAGGTCGGAGTGACATGCGCGAGAACCCAGTAATGGTCTCCATTGCGGGCCATGTTTTTGACATACGCAAAGATCTCGTTTCCGGCAGAGATCGTGTCCCAGAGCAGTTTGAAGACGCAGCGCGGCATATCTGGATGGCGCACGATGCTATGAGGAGCGCCGATAAGCTCTTCCGGCTGGAAATCTGCGACGCGGCAGAATACTTCGTTGGCATAAGTAATACGCCCTTTGAGGTCGGTCTTTGAGACGATGACCTCTTCTTTGCCGAAGGTTCGTTCTCTACCCGACGGCAATGTGGCGCGATGCTCCCTGATCAGACTAGTGCTCATCTGCTTACTTAACTATTTCGGCAGGGCGAAGCCAATTCCACCAAGTTTTTTGGCCTGTTGAGCATTGCTAAGTTTTTGTCGTTTGCTTGACGCAGCGCTCAGAGGAGTCCGCAGCCCAGCAAACGCGGTCGAGTTGCTAACCCTTTGCTTTCTCTCTTAGCTCTTTTGCCTGCTGTTTGATCTCCGAAAGACTTTGCTTCATTGCACTCCATCCGTACCATAAGGCGTAGTCCGGGTTGGCGTGGAAGGTGCCTTGGAATGTTCTCATTCGGTGCTCCAGGAACATTCTAAACAGCTCCTGCTCAATACGCGATGGCGAGTCGTGGAACGCGAGCATGTCTGGAAACGCGAATGCTTGAGCTTCGGGCTTCTTTAAGATTCCATCTTTGTACAGGTCCGCGACGGTTCGAATGGCTTCCGCCATGATTCGATCAGCTTCTCGAATCATTTTGTCGCCCTTTTCAAGCTCCCCTTGTGCGAAAGTTCTTGAGTGGCATTGCGTGCAAGCGCGAATCATGCTGTTTCGCTCTTTCTGGAAATCCTCTTTCGAAAGCCTTGCGACATCTGCGGCTTTCACGGCGTCAACTCTGGCTGTCGGTTTTCCATCGGGATCAAGCACACCAAGCCCTTGTAAAATCGTCACTTGATCGGCGGCCCAATCTTTGTCTTCTGACAATGGAAGGCGCACACCCAAGAATCCCCAAGCGGTTCGGACCCCGTGGTGGCCGTTCTGCATATGGCAGGTTTGGCAAGTCGGACCCGATGCGGAGGGAGGAAGAGTTCCGTTTTGCTTGAGCAACGCACGAACGCCATGTTTGGAGGTTGAGTACATCTCCCAGTGTGGGTGGTCAAAGCCCATGTGACAAGTTGCGCAGGCTTGTGGCTGCTTTGCTTCCTTCACGGAAAACACGTGCCTTGTATGACAAGAGTCGCAAGACGCAACGCCAAAGGCGGTATCGCCGTCTTTTTCAAGCTCTTTGATATCGGCGGCGGTTTTTGTTCCGATTTTGTGACAGCCTCCGCAGCCTTTCATTCCCTGAATGAGCATCATCGGCTGGTAGTGCGTTGTTGGCATCGCTTTCATGGCGACCCAGGCTTTGGAGTGTTTGCCTGCCATGTATTGCTCGACCTGGTCATCGTGACACTTGCCACATGTTTCCGGGGTCGGGATTTTGGCGAGTTTTACGTCTTTCGCGGACTTGTGGGCAGTGCCATGACAATCCGCGCAGTCAATATCGTTCGCGCTGTGCTTGCTCAGCTTCCAGTCGTTAACGACTCCCGGCGAGGTTTGGGAGTGGCACTGAACGCACTGACTCACTTTGGCTGCTGGTTTCTTTGCAGTTTGCGGGTGATCTGCCGGCTGTGTGAAGAACCACGGGACGATGGCCAGCACGGAGCACACTAAGAAGAAAGGTGCGCGGTTTGGTAAGACGTTCGCCATTCGCGAAGCGTAGCCCGAAACGCCTGAGACGAGTATGACGCAGATCATATTACGGGGGTTCGGGCTTTGCTCGACTCGGCGAGGATTTGACTTCCTGGCCGGAGACAAAAAGCACCATGCACTTTCGGACTGCGATTAAGAATCAGACACATGCGGCGCTGCACATGCTTGTTGAGTGTGCGGAGGGTTGCCCACCGGAGCTGTGGCTTAGCGGCGGGCATCCACGACCCTATTGGAAAATCGCCTACCACGTTACTGCTTATGCGCGATGCTTTTTGTATCCGAGTTTTGAAACTTGGGAACGCTGGGAGCATCATCGCCGTGAAGCAACATGGACGTTTTCTGATGACGGCGAAGAGATTCCCGAGATTGATCCCTATACGCCTGCGCAAGTGCTTGAGTATTTGCGGCTGATTCAGGGACAGGTTGATTCGCTTATTGACGCACTTGATCTAGACGATAACGACTGCGGTTTTCCCTGGTACAAAGGGCTTTCACGGGCGGAGCTTTTGATCCTGAATGCTCAGCACATCAGCGAGCATGTGGGCCAGTTGCACGAGCTTCGGATTGCTGCCGGGCATGACGTTGATTGGCGTGCGACGCGGGATTATTAGGTGGTTTGCTTTTGGGTTAGTTGAGCGTCACGCGGTTGTGAGGCGACACGCTACTGCTATTAGTTTGCCTCGAAGCCGTGTTTGATTGCGGATTGGAGAGCTTTGAGGTTTATGTCGCTGACTGTTTTGAACTTGATGCAGTAACCGGTTACGCTGGCTTTGCCGATTGCTTTTCCGATCGTTTTCGCCAAGAACGTTTTGTCGTTTAGGCCCATGATGTAAACGGAGATTCCAGTTTTGTTTGCGCTTAGGCCGATTTGAAAAAACTCTTTCGTTGTTCCGTTGGCATATTCGATGGTGTAGCAACCATATCCGATGTTTGGATTTGAAACGATTTTGCCTTCGCTGTTTGTGCCGTCGCTGAACCAGAGTTTGCACTTTGGCGAAAGCTGGAGTATCAGCTTGTGCAAAGTTTCCAGCTCTGTTCGCTTTGCATCGGGTTGGCTATCAATGTAGTTCTTGATCTGCGCTTTAACGGTCATTCGCTCTCTGTTGCGAAGGGAGTTTACTTGAGGAGTTCGGTGGGTTCGAAGAGTTCGAGGAGTTCGAACAACTTCCAAACAGTCTTGCAGCAGCCTACCGTGAATTGTAACCCCCTCCGGTTCGCTCCGCTCACCGACTCCCCCTGAAGGGGGCGTATGATGATTAGGCTCTGAATTGTTGGTACTCCGGACGGCCCCGACTCACTCCGTTCGTTTCCCTTCGGCGGGGTGTCGCTCCGCTCCAGATTCGAACGTTCTCATCCCGACGCGACCATCAGAACTAACTGGAGACGAACACTTCGTGCCCGTCTCCAATTAGTTGGTACTCCGGACGGGATTCGAACCCGCGACCTTCGCCGTGAAAGGGCGATGTCCTAACCGCTAGACGACCGGAGCACGCTAAGAAAGAAAAGTTTGGACGATTTGGCTCAACCGAGTCAAGCCGAACCGTCCAAACGAACTATTTCGAGGCGGACTTCTTCTTCCCGCTCGATGATTTGCCCGATTTCGCGGAAGCCGTTTTTGACAGCTTCGAATCGAAGCGTCGGGCGGTTGCGAACCGGCTTTTGAAGTACGACGAATGTATGTCACTTACGACGACGCGGCCTCGCGAGCTGCTGGCGTGAATGTATTTTCCGCCTCCCACATAAATCGCAGCGTGATTAACTCCGCCGCTTCGAGAGCCTTTGAAATAAAGGGTGTCTCCTGGGCGCAGGTCATCTTTCGCGACTGCTTTTCCGTGGGTTGATTGTTCGCGGGAAGTTCGAGGGAGCGTGATGCCTTCGGTCTTTTGATACAGGTAGTAAACAAGACCGGAGCAGTCCACTCCTCGCGACGATTCGGATGCCCAAACATATGGCGTTCCGAGCATCTTCTTTGCGTTTTGAACAATTTGGATGCTGGATGCCGGAATGTTTGATGCGCCTGTATCGCGAACGAGTCGCGGCGAATTATTCGCGTAGACTTCCGAGTAGTTGCGGCTTCCCTTTAGCGTTCTGCTTCGGGCGTTCGCATTGAGGAAATCGCCACGTACGAAACCGATCGTGCCCTTTGGAAACTTCAGCTTGTACCATTCGCCTCGTCGGTCGAGCACTTGTGCAACGATGCCTTTATCCACTTTCGTGACGGCTTCGGCATTAGTTGACGGCTGTTTGCGAATGTTTACGCCGTCTTTGTTGATTTTCACCGACGATGTGCTGATGTAGTTGACTTTCGGCGCTTTTGAAAGCGGCGAAGTCATATCGGCACGAACAAACCCTTTGGTTCCTCCTGGGAACTTGACTTGGTAGAAGCCTTTGGCGGTTCCGATCACTTTTGCGATCGAGCCTTCGGCAACTTTTGCGATGGCTCGTGTATCGGTTGACGCGCCTTTGCGAACGAAAACGTTTGACTTTTTGATAGCGACCGCGGCGGGAAGCTTTTTGCCAACCGTTTTTGTTGTTACGGCTTGTTTTGAACTGTTGTAGGAAGATTTCTCTTCAGGTAGTCGAATTTTCTGACCATATTCAAGCGCTGCGTGCTTGTTGAGGCCATTTTTTTTCGCTATAGCATCAAGCTTAGCGCCCGTCTTTGCGGCAATTTTCGCTAGCGTGTCGCCCTTTTTGACGGTGTACGTCTTAAGAGCGCCAGCTGAGGCAACCATGATCAACGCGGCTGCCAGGGCGATAGTCCTTACTTTCATCGTGACATTTACTCCCTGTAGTCGTGTGACCGCCTACTCCCTTGTTTACAGACGGCCCAGAGTGAATTGAGCCCGGATTATACCCCCTGGGGGGTCTGGGGACCAGGCAAAACCCTATGAGGTATTGGACTCCAACTCGGTTTGCTTGATGGCACACCCGAAAGGCGAAGTACAAGAAAACGGGCCTAAGTTGTGCATTTCACCCGTTTGAGGTTTCGAGCATTGGGTCTTAAGCCCTAAAACTGGGTCAATTCGGCTCCGGTAACCTTGCCGAGCCCGACAGACCGGACTTTTTGAGAATGATCAGCATCGTCATCGTGAACTGGAACACGCGCGACCTGCTGGAACAGTGCCTTTCTTCTATTCTCTCGTTTTCGCCGGCGGAACCAATTGAAATCATTGTCGTTGACAATGCGAGCAGAGATCAGTCTGCAGAAATGGTCGCCCAGAAGTTTCCTACGTTGAAGCTGATTCGCACCGAACGGAATTTAGGTTATGCAGCCGGAAACAACCTTGGGATTCGAGCATCGAGCGGTGATCTTGTTTTGACATTGAATCCCGACACCCGGTTTTTTGACGACTCACTATCACGCGCGGCCGCCGAGCTTAGAAATCTGGCTGAGTGTGGTGTTTTGGCGATAAAGCTGCTCAACGAAGATGGAACGCATCAGCGAAGCGTTCGAGGCTTTCCGACTCCTGCAAATATCTTTTTCGAAATTTGTGGGCTTGGCGCACTTTTTCCTATGAGCAAACTGTTTGGCGCTTATCGTCAAAAGTGGTTTGATTACACGAAGTCGCAGGCGGCGGAACAACCGATGGGCACTTTTCTTCTGTTTCGTAAAGAGATGCTTGACAAGACCGGTTTGTTTGACGAGCAGTTTCCTATTTTTTTCAATGAAGTTGATCTGCTGAAGAAAGCGCAGAGCCAAGGTTACGGTATTCGGTACTTTGCGGACGCAGGGGTTTATCACCTGGGCGGGGCAAGCACCCGGCAGGTGAAGAAGCCGATGATCTGGGAGTCGCATCGAAGCCTGATTCGATACCTGAAGAAGTGGCACTTTTCGGCCCTCGCCGCGCCGTTCTTGTGGTTGCTGTTCGGGTTGATTTGGATCGGAGCGTTCGTTCGGGCACGGGGGATGTATGCCGGATTTCGAGCTTAGCATCACCATTTGCAGTTGGAATACGAGCGATGAGCTTGCGGCATGCCTTAGGAGCATTGAGGCTGTGCGTTCCGAAGCGAACTTTGAAGTGATCGTTGTTGACAACGCAAGCGAAGACGGGAGCCCAGACATGGTTGAAAAAGAGTTTCCGTGGGTGTGCTTGCACCGAATGGTCGAAAACCTGGGTTTTGGAAAAGGGCATAACTTCGCTTTCACAAAGGCGTCAGGCAAACTCTTGATGCCGCTGAATTCGGACACCGTCGTTAAACCTGGCGCGATTAAGCAGCTGATTGAGTTCATGAATCAAAACGTCAATGTTGGGATTGTGGGTCCGAAGCTGCTCAATCCGGACGGATCGCTTCAATACAGTTGTCGCAAGTTTCCGACCCCGGCAGCGGCACTGTTTCGTAACACGCCGTTAGGAAAATTCTTTCCGAACACGCGTTTTGTGAAAGAGTATTTGATGACAGAATGGAAGCATGACGAACCGATGGATGTAGACTGGGTTAGCGGCGCTGCTTTTGTGATGCGGCGTGAGTTGTACGATAAGATTGGCGGTTTTGACGAGCGATTCTTTATGTACATGGAAGATGTTGATTTATGCATGAGAACGCACTCTGCGAGTTACCGCGTCGTCTATTTTCCTGTGCCGACAATCACACATGCAATCGGAAGAAGCACCGACCGCATGCCCCAGAAAATGATTCGACAATTTCACTCGAGTATGTTTCTGTTCTACAAAAAGCATTACGTTCCGAGGACAGTTTTTGTGTTTCGACCGTTCGCGTTTGCGCTAGCCTGGATGTTTGTTAAATTGAGGCAGTTTGCGATTACGACCAAGAACAAACTGGATGCTTGGAAATCAAGGAGACGCCGTTGAAGCAGCGACTTCCGGGACCAATGCTGCTGTTGCTTCTGGGTGTTGCGCTTGCGGTCTGGGCAGGCGGGCGCGTGAGCTTCGATTTTGGCGAGTTGCCACCGGGCGCGTGGCCGTATGAGGCGTTTGTCACTCGGTTAGTTCCAGGACCCGCCGTTTTCCTACTGACATTTCTGATTTCGATTGCTGCCGTTCTGAGCATCGCTCGAAAATCGGTAATTCTGCTGCCCGAACCTCGCATCTTACTGTGCGCATTTGCGCTATGGCTTTTCGTTGCACTTTCGATTCTTGGATCTACTTATGGCCACGCTTCGATGATTGAAGCTGCGAAGTGGTCGCTTTATTTACTGACCTTACTCGCGACGGTTGCACTCTGCGGCAGAACGACCGGTACCACTGCGCTTGCAGCAGTTATCGTTGCCGCCTCGGGATTGTTGGCGATTGATGGAATCGCCGAATACCTTTCGATGGCTGAAACCGAGCCCGGATTTAGGATATTTGGCGGATGGATGAATCCGAATGCTCTCGCGTCCGTGTTGTCACTTGCGTTTCCGCTTTCAATTGCGCTTGCTGCAAGAAATCGCTCCGACGAACGTTCCTCAATTTCGCTTGCCGTGTTCATCACGGGAGCGGTTTTCGCAGGCTTGATCGGTGCGGCGATTTGGCTGACGGGCAGCAAGGGCGGTTTGCTTTGTGCCTGCATTGGCCTGGCGGTTCTGCTTGTCGTGTTGTTGATTTCAAAGCGAGGATCGAGTGTGGCGCGAGTTGGCGCGGCAACGTTGCTTGCAGTTCTGTTTTCGGTGGCAGTTGTGAATGCGGCAAAACCGAAGGCGGCGGCGACCTCGTTTCGCTCAATAGCTTTTCAAACCGAGGCTGCGCAGTCCGCGGGATTCCGCAAAACGCTTTGGGTTGACACCGTTTCGATGATCAAAGCGCGGCCGATCGCGGGCTGGGGCGCAGGCGCATTTTCCGCAGCATTTCCAAAGTTTTCCTCGACCGAAGGCTCAAAACTCGCGCATCAATCGTATCTTCAACTCGCCGCCGAGTCGGGAGTTCTATCGCTGTTTGCTCTCGTTGCGCTCGCGGTTATGTGGTTGGCTCATCTGTTCAAACGACATCCGGCAGCTGATGACAGTGGCACGCTGTTGCGAGCAGGAACTGTTGGCGGCGTGTTTGCAGGCGCAGGAAACTGCATGTTCGAATCCAGCTTGAGTTATCCTGGATTTGGAGTCGTATTTTTTGCACTGCTTGGTATCGGACTCGCGCTCTCGGCTGATGGTGCAAGATCGGATAAGTTGCCGTCATCGGCGAGAACGGTTTTCGTCGGTGCCCTCGCGGCGATCGCATCTTGCATCAGTTTCTTCGCCGCAGTTTCAGAAGTAAAACTTCAAGAAGGCATTTATCACTTAAGCGCAGGTCAGCTTTCGGAAGCTCGTAAGTCGTTTGACGCGGCGAAGGCATCCGCTCCATTGTTTGCACCGGCACACTCGTTTTCTGCTTCCGCTGCATTTTCGGAAGGCGATTTTGATGGTGCGCTAGCCAATCAGCGCGCCGCATGTTCGCTGTTGCCCTCGAGTGTAAACTTTCTTAGACTCGCAGAGATGCTTTCGCAACATGGTGAACCAAGTGAGGCCGAGGAAGCGTTTCAAAAAGCGGTAACTAGCGCGCCAAACAGCCCAAAGCCGCTTGCGATGCTGCTCAAATTTCAGATTGCGCAGAAGCAATCTGAGGAGGCTCGTGAGACGGCGCAGCAGCTTATCGCGATGGAGAACTCAAAGTACTTCACCCTTCGTGCTTTGCCGGAATACGTGTACTTGGATACGATCGAAGCGCGGCTGTACTTAGCCGATCAAGCGTTATCGGTGGACGACGTGGAAACCGAGGTTAGGATGGTTTCGGGTGCATTTGATATCCTCGAGAAGTATGTTACAACGACGTATATTTTTCTGAAAACAAAGCATGACCAAGTGGCGAAATCACCAGGGTTCAGCGAGCAGGAGTTTGCCTCTACAGTTATTGGGCGTCAATTCGAGGAATCCAAACGCGTTCGCGCTCAATTCGGCGAAGTTGGAGCTCGGTTGGTGCAACTTTATCGCGATCGTGGGCGAACAGACGAGGCCGAGAATGTGATGAAGAGAATCTCTGCCGCAGATTCCTCCAATTAGCGAGTATTCAGAAACGTTTGCACTAATTCGCCCGCCAACGGCGCAGCTTCCGTGCCGCCTCTACCAACAGCCTCAATCACAATTGCAAACGCAATCTGAGGATTGTCCGCAGGTGCGTAGCCGATAAACCAGGCGTGAGACCGGCGACGTGAATCCCAGTCAGCGCTTCCGGTTTTTCCGGCGATTCGAACGCCAGCGATTTTAGCCCGGTGGCCGGTGCCGGTTTCAACAACGTTGACCATGGATTGACGAATTCTCGACCACCACTCGGGGGGCAAATCAATTCGCGTGCCGACCTCTGGAACAAACTGGTTTGGTTTTCCGCCGCCAGGGGTGGACGGCACTCGCGACAACAGAATCGTCGGACGATAACCGACGCCATCGTTCGCAAGCACTGAGGCATAGTGCGCCATTTGCAAAGGAGTCACTTGCAGAACTCCCTGCCCAACTGCCAAGTTCATGTTGTCGCCGCGAAACCACTTTGCCTTTCGTTGCACGACGAGCTCATCGGTGGGAATTATCCCTTTGACTTCACTCAGAAGATCAACACCGGTTGGCGCGCCAAAACCGAAATCTTGAAGCTGGGTGACAAAGTCTGCGCGCTGCATTTTGAGGGCGAGATTTGCGAAGTAGATGTTGCACGATTCACGAATCGCCTTCTCGTAATCCACAGTGCCATGTGTTCCCAGGCATCGAAAAACCGTGCCGCCTACTTCCATTTTTCCTTTGCAGACAAAGCTGGTGTGTGGAGTAACGACGCCGGCTTTTACCGCAGCGATTAGACTGAGCATCTTCATCGTTGAGCCGGGAGCAAACGTGCCGCTTGTTGCGCGATTGAGCATTGGCTTTGCGGGGCTAAGCCCGATTCGATTCCAGTCTGCGGTGCTCACCTTTTTGGTAAAGATGTTTGGATCGAAACTTGGTCCACTTGCCAGGCAGAGCACTTCACCAGTGGTTGGCTTTAGCGCGACAATCGCGCCTTTGTGACCCGCAAGCATCTGCTCGGCGCGCCTTTGAAGTTGCAAGTCTATAGTCAAGATCAGCTTGTCGCCGGTTACTGAGTTAGACCGCTCGGGCAGGCCGGTTTTTCGATTGCGGCTGTCAACAGTCACACGCTCCACGCCAGATTCGCCGCAAAGCTTGAGGTCGTACCGCCGTTCGATTCCGGATTTGCCCACAAAGGTTGGCGGTGTGAGTCCGTTGGCTTCGTAGCGTTCCAAGTCCTCTTTGGAGAGGTTGCCCACATAACCCACAACGTGAGCGCACGAGCCTTTTGCAGGATACGAACGAACGGTGACCGTCGAGACTGATGTCCCCGGAAGATACAGTTTTTGCTCTTCGACGGCGACGGCCTGCTCCATGGTGATTCCAGCTTTGACGACCATTGGCAGATGCTTGCGAAAACTATTCTTCTTGAGCAGATCTGTTAGCTCATCCGCGGGTTCATCAATGATTTTTGCTAACTTTGAGATCGCGCTCGGCTGCTTTAGCATCTCCTCTGGAACGGCAAATGCAGCCAGCATCGGCTTCACCGTTGCAAGGGGGCGACCAAATCGGTCAGTGATCATTCCTCTTGGAGCGGGGATGGTGGTTTTGATTTCGGTGCGCTTTTCCGCAGCTCGACTCAGCTCTTCTCCGCGGACTATTTGCAAAAACCAAAGCCGAGTGAGAAGCACCGAGAGTGCAACGGCAACAAAACCTGGCACGATGTTTGTCGGGTCAAACGCGCTCTGTCTTTCTGTGCTGTCTAACGGCATGATTAATGGCTGTGCTGGCCCGGCTTATGTTTTGTGCAGACCGAAGTTGGCTCTTGTCCCTTAGGAAATGAAACGATTCGCTTTACGGGGCAGTATGCGGAACCGAGCATTCCTGTTTCGACGCAGATCTCTACGACGACGGTGGCAGGAGGAGGATCGTTATTCGGCGGTGGTGCGTCGGTGGTCTTGGTTCCATCGTCCGGTCCAATTGTGTCGGGCGATGCGTCTGGCAGGCCGGATTCGTGGAAGCTACATCTTCCGAGTTGTGCTGCCTCGTCGGATGGCAACAATTCGCGTTTGACGTGAGGGCATTTGCCCGGAATCGCACGTTCCCCGCTGTCTTCACAGATCAATACGGAGACTTTTCCGGATGTGGAGCCTCCATCAAATCGCTTGTACTTCTTGTCGTTTTGCTTTTCGCCGATTAACTGCTGTATCGGCCTAAGGGCTCGAGCAAACATGCGCGCGCACACCTCACCGCCGAAAACGCCATCCATGCTCCCGTACCTATAAGGTGGCGTTCGTTTTGCATCGTAGGTTGCGTTGGAAACCCATGTAATACAAACGAGATCATCGGTGTATCCGCAAAACCAGGCATCTTTGTAATCGTTTGTTGTGCCCGTTTTTCCACGTGCGTTCAAAACTTCCGAGGCCGCTGTTCCGGTGCCTCGGGTGACAACTGCGCGCAAAAATGAATCCATAGCCTCGGCAGTAGCAGCACTGATGACGTTGGGCGCCATGTGCGATCGGTCTTCGAGCAGAGCCTGGCCTTCATGATTGACGACTCGAATAATTCCGTATGGCATCACACGTGTTCCACCATTTGCAAACACGCTGTAGGCTTCGGCCATTTCGATCGGCTTGACATCGCTCGAGCCGAGGGCCAACGGTAGGGCGGGATAAAGTTTGGATTTGAAGCCGAATTGATCCTGCGCGAATTTTGCGGCAACACCGGGGCCGACCATTTCGCAAACACGCACAGCTGGAACGTTTATTGAGCGCGAGATGGCCGACATCACTGAAACGGAACCGCCTTTGCCGCCACCTTTTGGTCGCCACACGCGGCCAGTGCTCGGATCCTTGTAGATGAACGGATCGTTTGAAATGTACGAGTTGGGATCAATGCGGCCCATTTCAAGCGCCGCAGAATAGATAAACGGCTTGAACGCGGAACCTGGCTGTCTACTGCCCTGGGTGACCGCGTTGAACTGAGATCGCTTGAAATCGAGGCCGCCGACCATCGCAATCACTTGACCCTTCAGATCCATCACCATGATCGCGCCTTCAGTTACTTTTCTATAGCGATAGCGTCGAATGGTTTCTTGGAGCGCCTTTTCCGCATAGGATTGCGCATCCATTCTAAGAGTGGTGTAAATCGTATAACCGCCACGCGCGTAGTCTTCATCTGGAAACTCTTTGCGTAGTTGGTCAAGAACGTACGTCACGAAATAGGGAGCGTATCGAAAGCCTGAACTTGCCGGCGCCTTCTTGACGAGTTTGACGGGTTCAGCAACCGCCTGCTTGTATTGGTCTTGGGTTATCTTTCCCTCTTCCAACATAATCGCCAAAACGTTGTTGCGGTTCTTCTCTGCTGCGTTTGGATCTACAAACGGGTTTTCGTCATTTGGTCTTCGCGGACATCGAGACAGAAGTGCCGCCTCAGCGATGGTCAGCTTGTCAAGCGTTTTGCCAAAGTAAGTTAGCGCTGCCGCCTTGATGCCGTACGCGCCAGAGCCGTAGAAAATCTGGTTAAGATAGATCGTGAGAATCTGCTCTTTCGAGTAGCGCTTTTCGATTTGGAGCGCGAGGCAAGCGTCTTCTAATTTTCGCTTCCAGCTTCGTTCTCCCGATGTGAGCAAACGCTTTGCGACCTGCTGCGTGATGGTGCTTCCACCTTGCCGAATTGCTCCTGAGCGCATGTTTGTCCAAAGCGCCCTAATCACGGCTATGTGGTCCACGCCGCGGTGGCCATAGAACCTCGTGTCTTCAGCGCAAATCGTTGAATCAATGACTGTTTTGGGGATGTCGGGCCATGACACCGGCTCACGGTATTCGGCTGACATGGTGTACAGCACGCGAGGCGGTTCGTCGGCACTGAGAATCTTGGTGGGCTCCTTCCGCAGGGCTTCAACTAACGCGGGAAGCTGGTCAACTCGACTTTCGACGCTGTTCATGATTGTCATGAACATAATCACGCCCACGATGCCCAAGACCATGGCTATGCAAAGCAGGCCGACGGTGATGCGTTTCGTCCACTTCCACCAGGTTGGGGTCGGCTTTCGAGGCTCGCCGGAGTTCTTTCGGAAAAAGGCCATGTGTTAGAGCGATTATGAGGAACTTGCCTGCCGCAGTGCCCAATTTGGTTCAACGGCGACTAGCGGCGGCGCGGTTCCACTCAATTTGATTAGACGATTGACGCTCCGGTTATGACTGGGACTTTGGTTTCACGGCGCACCAGACATCAATCGAGCCACTTCGGTCTGAAGCCGCCAAGACGCTCAGGATCTGCTCCCTCACCGCCGGCTTTCGCTCCTCCGGAACTCGTTCGTAAAGCAGGTGGATGGGGCCGGCGAGGTGGTTCAGCCGGTCGAATATCTCCTCAGGGGAGAGTTGGTTCAGTAACTCAATCTCCACGGCGGCGACTCGGGTTTCCAAAAAGCCGGTTTTTTGCAACATTATTTCAACTTCCGGCCTTCGTGACAGCCGGAACGCGCTTGGTTCGGTCGGTAGAGCAGGCTCGAGCCCGTTTTCGTTGCACAGCAGCTCGGAAACTCGAGTTGACCATAGGTTCCGCTGGGGGTCACCCCAAACTGCGAATGCGAGCACACCTTCCGGCTTTAGAACTCGGAGGCTCTCTCTGATTGCTAATTCGGGGTCGGGGGCGAACATCAGCCCAAGCCGAGAGATTACGGCTCCGAATGAGTGCGACTTGAAGGGGAGCTCATCGAAGCTCCCGCGGATAGAGTTGCGGCGCCTCGCGATCATTTGGTGCGACAAATCAAGGCCGATCTGTCGCCAGTTCGAGGGGATCGTCATCGAGCGCGCGCCACAGCCTAGGTCAAGCAAGTCGCCGCTGCCGGTGGCCATTGGTTCTAGAAGCAACTTAGTTGCATTATGAAGCCAAGTTTCGACAAATTGTGCCTCCTCGTTCCAGCCTGAAGCGACCGAACCCCACGCCCTCTCCTGCTTTTTGTGCTGGTCCTCTTCATCGTGAAACCGGTAAAGGTAGAGCGACCGACCGCCCGATATGGTGCGAGCTTCTCGGTCGAACCTCACTCGATCTCCTCGAACGCCAGGGCCGCGGCCCCCAGGATTCCGGCATCCTCAACCTGCTCTGCGAGAACGATGCGGGTATCAGAGAACAGGGTTGGAATGGCTGTTCTTCTCGCCGATTCGATCGCCGGGTTGAGTATGAGGGCTCCAGCCTTGGCGATTTGGCCGCCGAGGGCGACGATCTCGGGCGCGAAGGTGTTGATGATGCTGCCGATTCCGACACCGAGATAGTCACCGGTTTCCTCCCAGACCGCGAGTGCGGCACGGTCTCCATCGGCTGCGGCGTCTGCGAGCAGTTTTGGGGTCAGGTTTTCCGGGTTACCGGCGCATAGCCTCGCCAGTAGGTCAGGTGAGTCGGCCGTCAGCCGGGCAAGTGCTCGGCGAATTATTGCATCTTTATTGCAGTACGCCTCAAGCGTCCCGGCGACTGCGGATGGATGGGGGTCTCCGTCTTTCACGATCACAATGTGTCCAAGCTCGGCTCCGCCGCCGTTGCCACCGACGAGCACGGTTGGCCTCGAGAGCCCACCCATGACCGAGCGTGGGCTGAGAATGATTCCGCCGCCGATGCCGGTCCCCAGCGTGAGCAGCACTAAGCCGTTCGCGCTGTTCTTGCCGCAGCCGTAGCGAAACTCGCCGAGCGCTGCGAGGTTAGCGTCGTTTCCCATGACAACCGGAAGGCCGGTTTGTGCTTCTATAGATTCGCCAAGCTTTACGTCCCGCCAGTGATGAAATTTGCCTTCTCGCCATTCACCGAAATTGGGAGCCCAACGAACGACGTTGTTCTGGATGTGCCCCGGGACTGCCATGCCGACTCTTGTTGGCTCGGCGCCTTTGCGCGCTTGGTTTATCGCTTCGGCGACTGAGGCGACGCAAGCAGCCGTTCCCTCTTGAGCGCTCGAAGGGATTTCGACCCGGTTTTTGCGCTCACCACTGGCAAAGATGAGCTCCGCTCGTACGTTTGTGCCGCCGAGGTCAACACCGATAACACAGTTCATGCGCCGCCATTGTATCGAATTAGGCCGTAGAATGCGAGCGTGGCACTTGATTCCGACCCACTGAAACAACGATGCTTTCAAGAAGGATTCTTCTTGGCGGGTGTTGCGGACGTGATTGCTCCACCCCACTTGCCTGTGTACGAGGCGTGGGTGACGGCTGGGATGCACGCAGAGATGGAGTACTTGAAAGCGCACATCCCTTTGAAACAGCATCCCACGACGCTGCTCGAAGATGCTCAGTCGCTTCTGGTTGTTGGGCTGAATTATGCGCAGCCGGTTGAGCAGCCGGAACTCGGAAAGATCGCGATGTACGCGCAGGGCCGAGACTATCACAAGGTGATTCGGCAAAAGCTTTCGCGCGTTTCGGATTGGCTAATCGAGAATGTTCCGGAAATCCGAACGAGAGTTTGTGTTGACAGCGCACCAATTATGGAGCGTGATTTCGCGCAGCTCGCAGGTCTTGGTTGGTTTGGAAAAAACACATGCCTGATTAATAGTGCACGAGGAAGCTTTTTCTTTCTTGGTGTGTTGCTGATGAGCGAAAAGTTTGCCGCAGATGAACCGGCTATAGGCGGATGTGGGAGCTGCCGTTTGTGCATAGACGCTTGCCCAACCGGAGCGCTCGTGTTTCGCGGCGATGCGAAGGTTGCGCTGCTCGATTCGAACCGATGCATTAGCTATTTGACGATTGAACAGCGTGGCGAATTATCGCCTGAGCAAGCGGGGATGTTGAACGGTTGGATGTTTGGGTGTGATGTTTGTCAGACAGTGTGCCCGTTTAATGAGCGCCGAGACAGCCAGCCAATGCGTGCGAGCGTGAGTGCGGAGTCTGATTTTGAGTCTCGGTTTGATGGCATGGATGCAAATTGGGTTTTGGACGCGAGCGACGAGGAGGTTTTGTTGCGGATTGCGGGGACGCCATTGATGCGAGCTGGTGTGGAGCAGTTGCGGCGGAATGCGATGGCGGTGTTGGGGAAGTAGTTTGTCGAGTCGTGGCACAGTGGTTACGAGGTGGTTGTAAAGTAGTTACAAAGTGGTTATCAGCCTGCAAGTGGGAATCTCGGCCGCGACGGGACACCGAACTCTCGTGTAAGATAGAAGCGCGCCGGGTGATGCAACAGGTGGGCCGATTACGGCGTAGAATGAGCCCATGAGAATCGTAAAAGCAGGGCTTGTGGGGTTCGGGTGTGCCGCTTCAGCATTCTCGGTCGCTTGCGCATGGGATCGCGATACGCTTGAGTACGAGCACTCCCTCTCCGGCGATGCTGCATTCATCATTGCCGGAAGGTTCGACAAGAATCCGCCGCTCTATTATCAGATGCGGCTTAATCGTGTTGCGGGAGAGCTGAAACGTGATCCGACGAAACTGGCTTTGTATGACGATGCAGGAGTGGCCGCTGATAAGCTGGGAAAGTCCGATATTGCGATCGAGTGGATGCACAAGAAAGGTTCACAGCTCAAATTGCAAAAAGCGAGCAGTGACGATTGGTATCGTTATCACGCCAATCTCGGCACATTCTATGCTCACAAATGGTTTCGCGATGGCGCCAAGCATCAAGAGATCGCGTTGCTCAACAAAGCAATTGCTGAACTTCGAGAGGCACTGCGAATCAACCCTGAGGCTCACTTCGGAAGAGAGCTGGTGCAAGTTGCAACGATTGAAATGGTTCGGACCGGGAAGCAATACTTGACCAAGAATGCGAGCCCAGACGAATACGAGTTCACGGGGGTCCTGAGCGAGTCTTTCGAACGGGCACTCGGCCCGGACTACCCAACAGAAAAGACATGGAAAGGTCTTCTCGGGCTGGTGGCAATCGGAAACGCTTGGGAAAGCGTAGACGTGTTCGTACTCATTTCTCACTTTTTGTCGCGTGGCCGACTTTCCACGATTGCAAAACTTGCCAGCTTTCGGGTTGAGGAGTTGGAAGCTTCTGGCGCAAGGTCGCTGTTCGGTTCTGACACCATGGCGCGGGCGTTTGGAGAAGGATGGAGAATTGAACGCGGCAGCGAAGGGAAACTTAGGCGAGCCTACGACGAAATGCGTAACGCCGCGATTGCCTACGACAAAGCGCGAGATGAATACATGATTCCGCTTCTCAATCAGGGAAAGCATCCGGACACTGATCCCAATTTCTGGGCAGGATTTTCCCCGCCAACAATGCCGAACATTGATCTTTACGATCCGGAGCCTGCTGCACAACGACTCATGGAAAGACCGTGGCTCATTGCGACTGTCGTGGTCATGGAAATTGCCGCTGTGCTCTTCGTCATCCGATATCTGAGAAAACGGGCAACCATGCAATAACAAAAAAGCGCGGCGCGAATCATGCGCGCCGCGCAAACGGGATTACCCGGATTAACTCTTTTTGGCCAGCGCCTTATCCAGTTCTGCAACGAACTGAGCAGTTGGCATATTGCCGTTGATTCTGTAAACCTCTTTGCCGTCACCATCAAGGAAGAGGCAGACCGGAATCGCTTCGACACCGAACTTCTGACCCATTTTTTGGCCTTCCTCTTTGTCGGTGTCCAACTTAACGAGCAGTAAGTTCTTGAACCGCTCTTGTACTTCTGGTTGCGGGAACACTTCGCTTTGCAGCGCTTTGCACGGGCCGCACCAAGTCGCCCAAAGGTCAATCATGACGAGCTTGTTGCTCGCCTTGGCTTCTTCGAGCACGCCATCCATGCTCTCTTTGAAAGCTGCTGGCTCGAGCGTTTTGGTGTCGGTGGACTTTGTGTCCGTCGTCTTCGAGTCGTTGGTTGCCGAAGTGCCGTTGTTCGTAGTTGCGGCCGGTTGACCGCAGCCTGCGATCAGTCCCAGCGCAAAAATCGCTATGAAAAGAGTTTGTAGTTTCATTGTTCTGCCTGTATGCTTGATGGGTAGTTTACCAACTTGTTATGCAGCCTTGCGAAGTGCAGGTGGCAGCAGATCGGGCAATAGCTCGATTTGCGAGGCGCCCGCGAGGACTACTGCGCGCTCAATCACATTTTCCAGTTCACGAACGTTGCCGGGCCATGAATGAGATTTCAAGATGCTCAGCGCTGAGTCTGTGACCGACTGAATCTGTTTGCCCTCTTGCAAGCTGTACTTCTTTAGGAAGTGAAGCGCAAGCGGCTCGATATCTTCTTCCCTTTCGCGAAGTGGTGGCAACTCGATCGTTAGCACTTGAAGCCTGAACAGCAAATCCTGCCTGAAAGTTCCCGCTTCCACGGCATCGGGCAGATCGCGGTTAGTTGCTGCAATCAGCCGGACATCTGTCTTGACCGGCGTGGTTCCACCGAGTCTCTCAAATTCGCGCTCTTGCAATACGCGCAGGAGTTTCACTTGAATGAGAGGTGGTATTTCTCCAACTTCGTCGAGCAGAAGGGTTCCACCGTCTGCGAGCTCGAACCGTCCGGGCTTGGCATTATCGGCTCCAGTGAACGCGCCTTTTTCGTGGCCGAACAGTTCGCTTTCAAGAAGTGTTTCGGGAAGCGCCGCGCAGGAGACCGCAACAAATGGCCCGGAAGCGCGGTCGCTCAATCTGTGAATCGCTTTTGCGACCTGTTCCTTTCCGGTTCCACTTTCGCCGGTGATAAGCACCGTCGCGCGGGCGGTTGCAATCTGCTTCATGAATTCGGCGACTTCTTGCATTTTTGGTGAAGCTGAAATGAATGCACCCATCGCTTCGTTTGTTTCAAGTTTGTTTTCGACGCGTGGCTTTGATGGAGTTCGAATCCAATACGCGGCCGCCTTTCGAATGTGTTCGAGATCGAATGGCTTCGGAATGTAGTCGCCCGC
Source organism: Fimbriimonadales bacterium (assembly GCA_046330175.1). Classification (GTDB taxonomy): domain Bacteria; phylum Armatimonadota; class Fimbriimonadia; order Fimbriimonadales; family ATM1; genus JAJPJR01. The sequence continues at coordinate 81,352 of JAXLTG010000003.1, read as the reverse complement.
ACCGGCTTTGATTGCCTCGACCGCTTGTGGGATCGTGCCGTAGGCTGTCATTACTAACACTGGAACTTCTGGGAGCGTTTGTTTGATGCGCTTTAGCAGTTCAACGCCAGTCATGCCCGGCATCATCACGTCGGTTAGAACGAGGTCTGCGCCTTCGGCGGTTAGTTTATCAATCGCTTCCTCGCCAGTCTCAGCAGTTCTTGTGACGTAACCCGACCGCTCGAACGCGGCCTGCAAAATGCGCCTGATGTTCGGCTCGTCATCTACAATTAATATCTTTCCCTTGCTTTTCATCTAGTTTTTCCTGTTGGCAGTTGTACTGTGAACCTGCTTCCGCTTCCTGGCTGAGAATCTACGAACACTCGGCCGCCGTGGGCTTCAATAATCTTTCTAACATTGCAGAGCCCAAGTCCTGTTCCTTGCGCTTTTGTCGTAAAGAATGGAGTGAACAGCCTTGCGACTTGCGCAGCATCCATTCCAATCCCTTCATCGCCGATTTGAATCTCAACCGTTTTCTCAGTTTTTTGGTGCGCTACCTCGACGGTCACAAGTCCGCCACCTTGCATGGACTGGATGGCGTTTCGCACTAGGTTTCTCACCGCCTGCATCAGTCTCGCGGCGTCCACCGGAATTATTGGGAGATTCGGCTGCGGTGTGAAGTTGTAGGTCGAATTCGATTTTTCGAATTCGCCGGACATACGTTCAAGAAGCTGATCCAAAACCTGAACCAGGTCGGTAGGTTTTGGGTTTAGGCTGATCGGTTTCGCGAGATCGAGAAAGTCTGTACAGAGTTCGTTGAGGGAATCGGCCTCTTCTGCGATGACTTGACCCCACTTCTGCGCTTCATCGAGTTCGCTTTCGGTCGAAATCATTTGCGCTGCGCCTTTGATGCTTGTTAGCGGGTTGCGGATTTCATGCGCGACTGCTGCCGTCATTTGGCCGATTTCTGCGAGTCGCAGCGACCTTTCGAGCTGGCGGTCTTGTCTTACTGATTTGCTAACGTCTTCAATGACGAGTGTGACTTGGCCAGTAGGCGTGGGAGATGCGCAAATCTGATAATGGCTGTCAGGTTTTTCGCTAATGCGTGATCGTTTGACCTTTCCCTTTGTCGCCGATTTGACACAAAAGGCGATATCACGCACGGATTCTGACGAGAATTTGGTGAAGAAATCTGTCCAGCTTTTGCCTTCGAGCTTTGCTCGCGGTTTTCCGATGAGGCGAAGCGCTTGAGCGTTCGCTTCGACGATAAGGCCGTTCGGGTCAATGGACACGACCGCAGCTTGAAGACTTTCGACGATGTTTTGGTTGGTCGAGGCGAGGGTCTGAAGGCGAGAGACGAGGGTCGCGTTAGCGACGGCGAGTGCGAGATGTTGCGAAATGTTGAGGCCGCGCTGGATGTCGGCGTCTCGAAACTTTGATCCGGCGGCCCTTCGTGACAGGTTGAAAACTCCGACGCATTCGCCAAGCGGTGTGACCAAGGGCAGAACCATTGCGCCGCCGACGACGGTGCGATTCGCGCGTTTGGCGGTTCTTGCGAGGGGGTCGCCATCTTTGAGGAGGATTGGATTGCCATCGGAGGCGGCGAGGCCGGCGAACCCTTCGCCGAGCTTGAATTTGGCGCCGCCTGGAATCTTGCGGTCGAAGCCGGATTGGGCGCTCAGTTTGAAGATGTTTGAGCCGTCTTCGCGGAGAAATAGGCTGACCCCATCGGCGAGGAAATACCGGCTGCAGAACTCGCACACGCGCTCGAGGTAGCTGGTTAAGGGGTCTGGGCCGTGTTCGCCGGTGAGGCGGAAGAGGTCCCAGAGGTCCTGCTGCGCCTCGAGCCTAACCGCACCCATATGAGGTTGATTATCGGCAGGTTTTGGGGTTGGGGTATGGTCTTGGTGTGGGAGGGATATATAGGACTATGATACGCGCAAGATGGGTTGTGTTGGCGGCAATGTGTGTGATTTTAGGTTGTGGCAAGAAGGGAGAGGAGGTTGTCCAGGTCGCGGGAATGGAGATAACGATTGACTCGCACTGGCAGGACGCAACTGATTCACACGGCCCACAACTCATGCAGCAAATGCCCCCGGCGTTTAGAGAAGCAGGGACCGCACTCAAGAAGTTTTGGACCAGGGGCGCACCTCTGAACGAGCCAACTACCGTTTTGGCATGTCTCGAACTTAACCTCCCGGATGGCGCTCCCTCTGACCCGAAAGAGTTTGTTCAGACGATGCTCGCGTACTACAAACAGGTCGGCACGCCGGCTGCGGAGGATACTCTTGGCGGTATTCCGGTGGTTAGAGCAGAGCAGGCGATGAAACGGACTGGTCCGACTATGCAGGCGAAGGTATATCTGTTCCCGAAGGGCGGGAAGATGATTGTGTGGTTATCTGCAGGCATTGCTGAAAACTACGATGAGTACTCGCCCGAAATTCAGCGGATGATTGGCAGCATAAAGTTCGTTGGAGAAGGGTGATGAAGGAATTTCGAATCGCATTCTGCTTTTTGGTTTGTTTGGCTATCGGATGCTCGAAGCCGCAACCTCAGAAGGTCGCGGTTGCTGGGGTCGAGTTGACACTTCCTGCTGGCTGGAAAGTGGCCAGCCAGAAGACCTCCGATGAGATTCTGCAGGGTTTCAAATCTGAATCGGGATCCAATGACGACCAATTGCACGGAGCATGGGAACTTCGTCAATCGCAGGACAAGGCGACCGCCATACTGGCCCTGTTAAGTAGCCCGCTGAGTGAAGAGCTGGCGGCCGAGTACGCGAAGGATCCGGTCAAGGCCGTGCAAGCGATTCTCGAAGCCGCGAAGGAGGATGGAACGTTTGCGGTCCGCACAAACGTTGGTGCGAGGCCCGCACTCCGAATCGAGGCAAAGGAAGTGGAGGAGGGAATCGAGTTGACGTTCATCGTGCTCAACTTCATCCATCACGAGCGAATGGTAAGTTTGGTCTTCTCGACGGCATCCATAAACATGAATCGAATTGGGCAGCAATTCGAACAAGTGATAGCTAGCATAGCTCTGTCACCGGACTAGCCTGGTCGTCGCTCCAGATTGAGAACTAGACTCGCACCGTCGCTTTTGAACGCGCGGAGATTTCTTCGATTAATAGTTCATACGGAACTTCAAGACCATCGCGGAGCCAACCCATTGGCACATGAACGCCGCCTACCGAAAGCCACGCATAAGGTTTGATCACAAATGACGATTCGCGGACGCACACAATTTTGTACTCGCAGCCTTTCAGCGCGTCAATTCGCTTGATGTCTTCGAACATAACGCTGCGCGGCATCGCGCCTTGTGGGCGTTCGATCCGGTCATCGAGAAGGCGATACTCAAGCGACGAGAGTTTCATGCGCGAGAGCTCGGCCATTACACCTTTGCCTTGACCCAACAACGCGCCGACCGCACCCGACAGCGCCGATTTGATGTCCTCGGGCGACTCGAAACTGCTGGCCTTTCGCACGGTTTGGGCGCCCATTTCGAGCCAGTTGGAGATCTCGGCTGGACGATAAATGATCGGCTGCATATTGGCGACTACGCGCCGGGAGCGGTTCTGGGTTGCGTCGTCTTGAGCGGATGGTCCTGGGCCGTGGACTGGACCGCCTCGAGCAGTTCGCGGAGTTCTCCGCGGTGATTGACGATGTAACGAAATCGCTCGTCGGTGAGCATGGCGTAGTTGTAAGCGAGATCTACCGTTTCAAAAACAGCCAGAAGCTCGTTGATGCGCTGGGTCGGTGGGTTTGAATCTGAGTCATGCGGCAAGCTGTTGAGGCAGGTTTGCAGCACAGCGAGAGTCGGGTCGAACTCGCGGCGTTTTCTTTCGCGAAGCACCTGGGCAACCATGGTAATCGCGTCGGTATCGCTTTGATAGTAATCGTGACGCTCGCCTTTTGGCCGAGAGCGCTTTATGACGCCCCAATCAATCAGCCCCCGAAGGCTCATGCTTGCGTTGCCGCGACTTATGGCGAGTTTGTCGCAAATCTCGTCCATGGTGAACGGTTTCGAGGTGACAAACAGCAGCGCGTGGATTTGGGCCATCGTACGGTTGATTCCCCAATTGCTGCTCATTCGGCCCCACTCTTGAACGAATCTGTCGAGCGCCTTATCGAGTTCCTGGCTCATAGGGATATTGTACGTCGAGGCGGCAGAGAGCGTTCGCTTTAGGGAGGTCCCTTGGTTCGATAGGTTCGATACTGGTCCGGACCCATCCACAGTAGCTTCGATCTCGTCGAACTCGTCGAACCCTCCCAAAGGCTGTAAACTTCATCGCATGGAGCGAACAACACAGAATATCGAAGGGATTCCACCCGCAATCGGACCGTACAGTCACGGAGTTTTTGCATCGGGACGACTGTTTTTCACAAGCGGACAATTGGGGCTTACCGCTGATGGCAACTTCGCAGGTGACGACGTTGAAACGCAAACACGCCAGGCTTGCACCAACTTGCGAACTCTTTTAGAGTCGGCAGGAATGAGTTTTGGGAATGTTGTTAAGACGACGATTTTTTTGAAGGACATGAACGACTTTCCAGTCGTGAACAAAGTGTATGCCGAATTTGTTGGAGATGACCCACCTGCGCGCTCGACGGTCGAAGTTGCGCGGCTTCCGAAGGATGGTTTGGTGGAAATCGAGGCTATCGCGGTCGGGTGAGAAGAGTTGATGAAGTAGTTTCAAAGTGGTTGCAAAGTTGTTGAGAGGTAGGTCAACGAGGGTGGATCGCTTTGCTGCGAAAATTGCCGCTTTTGGCGCTCTGTTGATGACCCTCTCACTATCGGCATGTGGCAAACAGAAATCAGCGAGCACATCACCAAGGGTCATAAACGTTGCGTTGCTGCCAATTGGAAAGCTCGAGAAGAGGGTGTTGGATACCGCCACAAAGTCCATCAAGCAGACTTATGGAGTCGAGGTTACGCTGCTTCACGCATCCGCTCCACCAAAAATAGCCTATTACAAACCTAGGGGACGATATCGCGCCGACATCATTCTCGATTGGATAAACGAAACGCAGCCGAAGAGATTTCAGAAGGTGATCGCAATCACGAACTACGATGTTTCCACTACGAACGGCAAAATCTACGACTGGGGCGTATTTGGTCTGGGCCAGGTGGGAGGAAAGGCGTGCGTCGTTTCTACTTTTCGTTTGCGAGCAGGCAACGTTTCCGAGCAGAAGTTTTTGTGGCGATTCAGCCAGACAATCGCGCACGAATTTGGGCACACTTTGGGATTGCCTCACTGTCCGAATCCGCTTTGCCTGATGGCAGATGCGAAGGGAACCATCAAAACAGTAGACGCAGCGAAGAATGAGCTGTGCAAACAGTGCAAACAGAAGATTGGTCTGAGATGAGCTAGCGCTTCGCAGTTTTCGACGACATCTGTTCGATCACCTCGAACAGCGCAGGAGTTGCATCGGCGCCGCGGCCGTTGTTTTCCAACGCAGCCAACAACTGATGCACCAATGCTGCGCCGGGCAACGATGCACCTGATTCTCGCGCGGACTGCAACGCATACATCAAATCTTTTTGTTGAAGCGCCACACTGAAACCAGGCGTCCAATCACGATTCAAAATTTTCGGGCCGTAGTTTGTGAACGACCACGAGCCACCTGCCCCGCTGCCGACGAGGTCAAGTGTTTGCTGTAAGCCGAGTCCTGCGTTCTCTGCGAACACAAGCGCTTCGCAGAGTGCCAGTACCGAAATTCCAACCGCAATCTGATTGGCCATCTTCATTTTTTGACCACTTCCAACATCGCCTACGCGCTCAACTTTTCGGCCATACGCCGACAAGATCGGTTGTGCACGCTCAACGTTTGCTTCAGAGCCGCCGCAGAAAATAGTGAGCGTGCCCTCAATCGCGCCTCGCTCGCCGCCAGTGACCGGTGCGTCAATGAACGACCCGCCCTTCGTCGTTATCACTTCGCAAATTTCGATCGCTTTTGTTGGCGCGATTGTGCTGTGGTCAATGACAAGTTTTTCATTGAGTTCTGAAGGAAACTGCGACACAACCGCCTCGACATCTTCGTTTTTTGAGACGCAGATGCAGACGAACTCGGCTACAAGCGCAACCTCACGCGGACCTACCGCAACCGATGCTCCGAGTTCGCGAAGCGGCTCTGCGCGAGACGGCGTTCTATTCCAAACGGTGACATCGTGACCCGCCTTCACAAGGTGGCCTGCCATTCGGGCGCCCATTACACCAAGACCGATGAATCCTACTTTTGCCAAACTAATTCTCCTGTTGAAGCGCGGCGTAAATCGCTTCGTTCACGCGCACCGTTGTAAATTGAAATCCTCCGCTTGTTAGTTTCGCAGGGGAGACTTTTTGAGAGCCGAGGAGCAGCTCCTCGCCCATCTGGCCGTACAGCAGCTTAATCACGAACTCCGGCAGCGTGAGCCAAACGGGGCGTTTCAAGATAGCCGCAAACTCCGTCGTGAATTCTGCGTTTGTGACCGGGTTAGGCGAGACCACGTTGACGGGACCGGAATAAATCCCCGACTCAACTAAGGTCAACAGTGCGTTGGCCGCGTCGTGTATACCGATCCAACTCATGAACTGCCTTCCGCTTCCAAGCTTTGCGCCAAGATACCAATTGAAAAAAGGAAGCATGCGCTGGATGATGCCGCCGTGTTTGCTGAGCACTGGGCCAAACCTTGCGTTGACGACTCGCACTCCCGCGTTTCGGGCCGGGTTTGCCGCGAGCTCCCAAGCGCAAGTGGTTTCCGCCAAGAAACCTTTGCCGGGTTTTGAAGATTCGTCGAGCAACTCGTCGCCTCGATCTCCGTAAATGCCTAATGCTGAAGCGCAGATGAACGCTTTCAGATGTTTGCCGTGTGCAGCGATAGATTCTGCGATCGCAGAAGTGCCAGCTTGACGACTTGTTACGATTTGCAGCTTCTGTTGTTCACTCCACCTTTTTGCGCCGATGTTTTCACCAGCGAGATGAACGACGGCTTCAGCTGAATCGAGTAATGACGCAGGAAGACCCGATTCGGGAGACCAACTATTGAACTCTGACTTGTTCCTGCTGACAGGCACCGGCTCAAAACCACGACCGCGGGCTGCTTCGCAGAACGCACTGCCGATGAGGCCGGTTGCACCGGTAACCAGAATACGCATTAGCAGTTTACGCAGTTGGGCGCTTGGCCGGTTTCATTGAACACTTTGAAAATGCGTACGGTTTCTTCAGCAACGGCGTCTTGCGCCTGGTCGGTGCTTGCGCCGATATGATGTGTGCAATATACATTCGGGTTGCTTCGCAGCGAGCCATCGTATTCGCCTTCTGCTGAAGTCGGTTCGCCATCGAAAACGTCGAGCCCAACTCTAAGTCCCTTCTCGGCGATCGCTTTCTCGAGTTCTGATTGCACGACGACTTCTGCGCGGCTAGTGTTTACGAACAAAGCGCCCGGCTGCATTTTTGAAAAGAACCCTGCCCCGAGCATTCCTTTTGTCCGATCGCTAAGCGAACAGTGGACAGAAACCGCGTACGAATTCGCGGCAATCTCTTCGAGATTCGCGGAGCGAATTCCCATGGACTCGAACTCTTGCTCGGTAGTGTGGGAAGAGTAACCCAATACGTTCATTCCGAACGCTTGGCCCAGTTCGGCGACGATTCGGCCGATGCTGCCAAGTCCAATTACTCCGAGGGTCCGCCCCTTTATTCCCATCGCTTTGCTAAACGACTTTTTGTTCCATTTTCCTGCGCGAAGCTCTGCAACGTTGTCTGGAATCCGGCGATCAAGCGATAGAATGAGCCCAAAGGTTAGCTCGGCCACGGCGTCAGCGTTTTTGCCCGGGCAGTTTGCGACTTGGATTCCTTTTGCTTTTGCGGCGGCGATGTCAATGGTGTTGTAACCTGCGCCAGCCCTCACAATTAACTTTAGGGATTCGCCGAGTTGATCGGCCGCGACTTTTGTGGAGCGAACGATGAGACCGTCCGGCCGTTCGGCCGCGATGGCCGCGTTTAGCGAATCCTCTTTCAGGTCGGGGTTGCTTATCAGCTCGAAGCCGAGCGCCGTAAGCCCATCAATCCCACTCTGCTCAAATTTGTCTGCGATGAGAATCTTCATTTTCGGCTCAGTTTACTGCCTGGTGCGCCGAGGCTCAAGCAACCTGTTGAGTTTTTGGGATTGCCCGAAAATGAGTACGGAATACTGTGCCCCCACGATGGGCCCCACTGGAGAAGCGACGTGAGCTTGCGAATCAACAATAACCTATCAGCGCTGAACGCGCTTCGCAATTTGAACCTAAACGACGATAAGTTGGCGAGGGCGATCTCTCGGCTATCAACCGGTTTAAAGATTAACACCGGCGCCGACGACCCCGCGGGTCTTACCATTAGTGAGAACTTCCGGGCTCAGATTAGCGGTATCGAACGCGCGGTCCAGAACTCGCAGGACGCCATTAATATGGTGAAAACCGCCGAGGGTGCATTGGCCGAGGTGCAGACTCTGTTGCTGAGCATGCGCGGCCTGGCCGTTCATAGTGCCAACACCGGTGTTGTTGACCAAAACGTACTTAGCGCTAACCAGGCACAGATTCGCTCAGTGATTCAATCCATCAACCGTATTGCGGAACATACTGCGTTCGGCACGAAGAAACTGCTTGACGGTACGGCAGGCGTTCAAGCGAGCGTAACCGATTCCTCGCTCGCGAGCAGCATCTTTATGGGAGGCACGTTCAACGGCAATCCGATTTTGACGGGGCCTGTGACGGTGACGCTAACCACACCTGCTGAGCGTGCGCTGCTCGATTTGACCACTGGTTACGCCGATGCCAACGCGATTGTTCCGGCAGGAAGTTTCACCATCAACGGGGCTTCGTTTGCAACCGACGGCACCGAAACATTGACTCAGGTTGTTTCAAAGATCAACCAGATGTCCAACACAACCGGCGTTACGGCAACGATTGCCGGAAGCGGTCCCGTAAACGTGCAGCTAGTACAGAACAGTTACGGCTCAAAATTTGACATTCAGCTTTTTGATACCAGCGGCCTGCTCAACGGCAGTTCGTACGCATCCGACGCGGGTGTGGACGCCATTGCGGACGTGTCGGTAACGACTTCGGAAGGAGTTGAAACAGTTCAATTCACCGGTGGGCAGGGATTGGGAGACAGCGGTTTGCGCTTGTCTGATTCATTTGGCAATGCGATCACGCTAACCGAGAACGCCAATCAGAATTTCACCGGCCCCGGCCAGGTCGGCGTCGTCACGGCGGGTTCGGTACAGATTCAGTTCGGACCCAGCTCGAATCAGATGGTTCAGTTGGCTGTTCCGAGTATGTTTGCCGACTCGTTGGGCACCGGAGTTGTTCCGAGCGAAAGCATTGCGACGCTGGACATCACGACGCAGCAAGGCGCAAACGACGCGATTAAGATTATTGACGCGGCTGTTGCGCAGCTTGCAAGAACACGCGGCGATCTCGGATCGTTTCAGAAAGACTTTTTGGAGAGTAACGTTCGGAGCCTTGGCATTGCTCGCGAGAACTTGGTTGCGACGGAGTCTTCGATTCGAGACGCGGATATGGCGGAAGAGATGACTCAGTATACGAAGTATCAGATTTTGCAGCAGTCGGGCATGGCTGTTTTGGCTCAAGCGAACCAGCTGCCGCAGTCGGTTCTGCGACTGTTGCAGCAGTAGTCGGCCGGCTGACGGCGGTGCCGCGGGGGTTCTTCGGAGTAACCTCGGCGGATGCATTACTTGCTGATTTATAAGACGGCGGCGGACTATTTGGAGCGGAGGGGGGAGTTTCGGGAGGAGCACCTTCGGATGGCTTGGGATTCATCCGCTCGGGGCGAGCTTATTGCGGGTGGCGCGGTCGGAGATCCGATTGACAGCGCGATGCTTTTGTTTCAGGGCGATTCACCTGCGGCAGCGGAGGCGTTCGCGAAAAGTGACCCATATGTTTTGCATGGCGTTGTTACAAGCTGGTGCGTGAAGCCTTGGCATACGGTTGCGGGAGATTTGGCGGCAACACCGGTACAACCGTAACTGTGACACGGCTGAGGTCGGCGAGCGTCTAAGTTAGCGAGTTGCTGGAGGATATTTATGACGTTTGCATCTGTTCTGCTTTGCTCTGCGGTCGTTGTTTCACCCGAAAGGGTGCTTGTGAGTTTTGTTCGCACGCCCAATGCGCCCGCGGTTATCAATCTATCGGATCCGAGCTCGACGAGCATGATCGGGTTTCAGGTTGATAGCGAGAACTCGATAAAACTGCTCAACGAAAACTGCTCGTGGGGATACGAGATGATACGGTTTCAGATTATGAATCCATCAGGCGAGGTTTCGGAGATTAAGCGCAAAGATAGGCCTTGGTTCAAAAATGTTCCATCGCCGATGTTGGTGCAGCCGGGCGAAACAGTGATGCGACAAGTGAAATTGCACGACGGTTCGTGGGTTGGATTTCCGGCTGGGATTGCGGGCCAAACGAACGGCTGGAAGATTCGCGCCGTGCTTGAAATAAAGAACGAGTTTCCGCTGACGAACTATGGAATCTGGTTTGGGTCGGCTCAATCGGCGTGGATGCCGGCTTCTTGGTAAGCTTGCCCGCATGATCACTTCGATTCACACTTTGATATATTCGGACGATCCGGCGGCGACACGCGCATTTTTACGCGATGTGTTGGATTGGCCATTTGTCGAGCATCCTGAAAGCGAGCCTGGTTGGCTGATTTTCAAAACTGGTCCGAGCGAGATGGGTGTGCATCCGACGAGCGGCGTTCATGAGGGCAAGGCGTATTCGTCGCCTCGGCATCACTCGATTTCATTGATGTGCGATGACGTTGCAGTAACGATGAGCGAGCTTTCGGCGAAAGGCGCTGTGTTTGTCGGCGATGTTAACGATTACGGTTTTGGCTTGTGTGTGATGATGGAGTTGCCGGGAGCCGATCCGATTATGCTGTATCAGCCGCTTCATCCGACGGCGATTAATCTTTAGTGGGATGTTTGATAGGACGTATAGGCCTTATGCGACCTATATGACCTATTGATCTTGAGACTTGCGGCTATTAGTTCTCACTCTATGCATTCTTTCTGTCACGCCGCCATCGCGCAGGAAAGCTTCGTCGAGTTGTCGCTTTAACTTGTCAAGCAGATAGTTTGTCTGGTTGATTACGCAGATCGCTGTGTTTGCGGCGGTCTCTGCGGATTTCTCTTCGACATAGGTCTCATAAGTCTTATAAGACCTATTCTCTCGGTGGGCCAATCTTCGAATGAATTGAGCTTTGGCGCTGGTTGGCTCCCACATTGAGAGATCGCGCTGCCTTAGGAAGTCTTCAAAGTCAAGCAGCAATTCTTCTAAACTTGCGCGTGCGATTCCGACCAGCTTCAGCTCTGTTTTCTTCGAAGTACCGGATGCCATGCTGCCCTCGGCGATGTTCTGTTTGCCGGAGCGCGCCGCTTGCACCATTTGATCGTGGGTTCGCGATCTCTTCTCGACGAAACGATTGCAAAACGCGAATGTAATGTCGTAAACGATTTCCGACATCTGATACGCCTTCAAGTTTCGGTAGCCGCCGTGTGGCTGCACTATTCGTTCGCCCGGTTCCACTGTGGGTGTTTTGTTCGACGCTGAGGTCGGGGGTTCCTGCAAAGAGATAGGTCCTATAGGACAGATCAGACCTATAGGACCTATTCGGCGGGGGGGCATGAGGCCCCCACTTCGCCTTCTTCTTTAGAAGTCCATGTCGCCCATGCCGCCGCCGTGGCCGTGTGCATGGCCGCCATTCGCTTTCTTCGGCTCGGGTTTTTCCACAACCAACGCTTCCGTCGTCAGCACCAAGCCCGCAATCGAAGCTGCGTTCTCGAGCGCAGAGCGAGTGACTTTCGCAGGGTCAACAATTCCTTTCTTGACCATGTCAACCATCTCGCCGCTTCGCGCATCAAGGCCGATTCCCTTTTTCGCTTCCCGAACTTTTCCTGCAATCACGCTGCCTTCGAGTCCCGCGTTTTCGGCGATGGTTCGAAGCGGCTCTTCAAGCGCACGCTTGACGATGATGATTCCGGTCTGCTCGTCGCCATCGTCGCTTTTCAGTTTGCCGACAACTTCAGCCGCCGAGAGAAGCGTTACGCCGCCACCAGCAACAATGCCTTCTTCAACCGCTGCGCGAGTCGCTGAAAGCGCATCCTCATACCGGTGCTTCTTTTCCTTCAGCTCGGTTTCGGTTGATGCGCCGACCTTCACGACCGCAACGCCACCGCTCAGCTTCGCGAGTCTCTCTTGAAGCTTCTCTCGGTCGTAGCTGCTGTCTGTGGTTTCAATCTGCTTTTTGATGGTGCTGATTCGTCCCATCACGTCATCTTTCTTGCCGGCGCCTTCGATGATTGTTGTGTCTTCTTTCTTAATCACAACTTTCTTCGCGCTGCCGAGCATGTCAAGCGTCACGTTTTCAAGTTTGATGCCCAGATCTTCGCTGATGAACTTGCCGTTCGTAAGAATTGCGATATCTTCAAGCATCGCTTTTCGCCTATCGCCAAAGCCTGGTGCCTTGACTGCGGCGACTTGAAGTACGCCGCGAATCTTGTTGAGCACCAATGTCGCAAGGGCATCGCCTTCGACATCTTCGGCAATCACGATGAGCGGACGTCGCGCAGTCGCGGCTCGCTCAAGGAACGGAAGGAAATCCTGCGCATTGCTGATCTTCTTCTCATGAATCAGAATCATCGGATTTTCGATAACCGCTTCCATTCGCTCGGGATCGGTCACGAAGTACGGACTGATGTAACCGCGGTCGAACTGCATGCCTTCAACCACATCCAGCACCGTTTCGCGGCTTTTGCTTTCTTCAACGGTGATGACTCCATCCTTACCGACTTTGTCCATAGCTTCGGCAACGTGCGTTCCGATTTCTGCATCGTTTCCAGCAATCGTCGCAACGAATTCGATCTGCTCCTTATCCTTCACCTTTACGGCCTGCTTCTTAATGAAGTCAACCGCTTCAGCAACCGCGCGATCAATGCCGCGTTTCAGCGCGATCGGATTTCCTCCGGCTGCAACATAGCGAAGGCCCTCGCCAACGATCGCTTGCGCGAGGATGGTCGCAGTCGTTGTTCCGTCGCCGGCTACATCGTTCGTTTTACTCGCGACTTCTTTGCAAAGCTGCGCGCCCATGTTTTCGTATGGGTCTTCAAGTTCGATCTCTTTTGCAACGGTCACACCATCTTTTGTGATGGTGGGGCTGCCCCACTTTTTGTCAAGCACTACGTTTCGACCTTTCGGCCCAAGTGTGACTTTTACTGCGTTGGCGACTTTGTTGACGCCTCGTTCGAGAGCACGGCGCGCGTTCTCGTCGAACAAAATTTGCTTAGCGGACATTTCAATATTCTCCTATGAGTCGTATGTTGATGATTGAGGCTAACTCAAAATAGCGTAAATCTGATCTTCGTCAAGAATCGTGTAGTCGTCTCCATCAACGGTGACTTCGTTGCCGCCGTATTTTGAAAACAGAACTTTGTCGCCGACCTTCACGTTCATCTTCGCGCGCGATCCGTCATCCAGAATCTTGCCGTCGCCAACTGCGACTACTTTGCCGGTTTGCGGCTTCTTCTTGGCACTGTCCGGAAGGTACAGACCGCCGGCAGACTTCTGGTCGCTTTCTAACGGCTCGATGACAACTTTGTCGGCCAGAGGTTTGAGTTTCATCTGCTTTTCTCCTTTGGTTTGAAATGGGGTTTTAGCGCCCCGGACCCCGGAGCGTTAGCACTTGACCAGTGCGAGTGCTAATTATTGCGCTCTCGGACCCCGAAAATCAAGGCCCAGCGAGACCAACCAGGTAACCTTTCCCCATGCCAACCTGGAAGCCGGGAGACCGCGTGACGGTCATCACCAAAGAGCCCTCGATGGAGGACAAGCTCGGAAATAAGTACTTCACCCACATGGCCGGGCTCGTCGGCACGGTTCAGGCCGTATACAGTAAGGATGAAGTCGCCGTGAAGGTGGACAAGACGTCGTTTGGGCCGCTTCTGGCCGATGTTCACAAGAACGCGGTCGCGCGAATGCGGGCCAAGTTCCTGGACAGCCTCGGCGAAGAGCAGAAAAAGCGGCTTAGCGACGAGGAGAGAAAGTTCGACGCGAACTATGTGCTGCTCGTGAAAAGCGACGACCTTGAAAAGGGGCCGAAAGGGGCTCCAGCGCCGACCGTCAAGAAAACCACCAAAGAACCCGAGCCGGAAGATTACGACGGCACAAACGTCCGCACGGACGTTGTGTACGACGACCCCACGGTGCCGCAGGGTCCCGCTGGCCGCCGGTCACTGCTGGACTACGAATCGGCGGAAGAGGAAGAGCTTAGAAAGCGCCAGAACTGAAAACGAACCTCGTCCTGTGAAGAAACGTCATAATAGTTAGGTCGGATTTAGAGAACTTCAACCGGGAGGTGAAGTTTTGAGATCAATTAGAGAGTTGGATTTCGCATTTGCATTGTCGCGGTCTTCTATGATGTGGGCCGGTGGAGTTGTCTTATGGTTAATCCTATTACCGCTCAGTGCTCCAGCGCAGCTTGTTGACGTGAATCCGCCCGTCGCAGGACTGTCCTGCCTGGTCACCACGCGTCAACACCAAGCGTTCATCACGTTTTCGACACCGATTCCGTACGGAGACCCTCCCCCGCAAATTCTTTGGCAATTCAGTGGTGCGGGTGTAACCCCAGTCAGCAGTTCCGACCCAGCACCGCAAGTGAAGGCGACACAACCCGGTGTGCTGACGGCTACAGTGACATTCACGTTTGGCAACGGCTCCCAGCTCTCGCGAGAGGGAATCTGCTATGTCATCGGTGGCCCGATTCTGATTGGCTCGATCGACCGGGGTCAAGTGAGAGAACAACAAGCTCTCCTTCCAGGGCCGAGCGGTGTGCTGCCGCTTCAACCGTGGATATTGGAGTACTTCGGCTACGACCTCAAGCAAGGGGTGCCGCCGGGCCTACAACCCGAGAACAAACTCACAGCGCTGGCACAGTGGGCGGGAACGCAGCCAGCAGGGACGAAATTTATTTGGGAGTTGTGGGGTCAAGGAGCTTTTGTTGACTTCCTCCAACCCGTCACGGATTCATCCACGTCCTGCGAAATCTACGCTGTGGGGGCAAGCGGGCGGGGGCAGCCGTGGGTTCGACTAAGATATACGTTCACGTTGGAGAACACGTCGTATGGCGCTCTCGACACTTCGGAAGCGTACTACGCACCGCCGGGCGCCACCCAACCTGATCCCAACTACCGTCGAATTACATGTCACTGGCCGTCTATCGTTGAGGCGGCGGGCCATGCCAATGTAAGCTCAGGTGGCGGACCACCCTGGCACCGACAGGACATTTGGGCGATGGAGCTGTACAGCCAGTTGGATCCGTTCAAGGAAGTATGGGTCCAGGAACGGTTCACTACACTACCAACGACTTTCGACCCACCGCCGACTCCGCCTTGGCCGCTTCCAGGACCTTTTCTCGACAATGCTGCGACTGGCTACAACAGTTGGGAATCCGGCAATCACGACAATGAACTGCTCCCCTATGGGCTGAGCGGGAACGCGCCGGGTTACTTGTACAACGCGAAATTCCAGGACTACCTGAGCTTCTATGGATTCCCTGGTTCTGCTCGCCTGTTGCCGGGCCCACCGGCCGTTTTGTCAGCCATTCATGACTATTTTGCGGCAACGCACATGGTGGCGCTTGGCGCACCCGGCGTCTTTGTCGGCACGTTTGTAATGAAGATGTTCACGAACGGCACAATGCACTATCGATAGGAGAGGATTCTAATGAAAAACATTTATGCAGTAGCGATTTTGGCTGGGGTGTGCACTTCTTCAGATGCCCAATACACGCGTCAAATGCTTGATGTGTCAGATGTGGCGGTCGTCGGGACAATCACAGCCTTAAGTGATGGCGGCGTGTCTCAGTCGGTAAGAATCGACACCGGCGATCTTATAGATACGTTCCCTGTAGTCATCGCCGAAGTCGAAACTATCAGTATCGTCAAGGGCACAGTTCGTGAAAAATTCCGCCTCGCGCTGCCTGCGAACCTAACCTACGACGCGGAGCGGCCGACCGCAAATAATCATGTTTTTTGCATTCGACAAAATCAGCCATTTTTGTTCTTTTTGCAAGTGAACGGTGAGTCGGGCTTTTTCAGAACTGTTAGAGATAGAACGAGTGCCTACTCGACGAAGTGGAAATCCAGCTCCGCTGATTATGCACCCGTTTGGTTGTCGGGGACGGCTACTCAATACTGGATGTCGGTTAGGTCGGGCGCTGGTACTGCGCCTGTCGTGAAGCTGGCAAATTTGCTCATCTCTTCTGCGTTGGCCGATGCAACGTCTCGAAGTGCCTCGCTGCTCAGATTGGCTCAGGACATCTCACCGCTCTCGTCCAGTATGGTGGGCAGCTACAAGGACGCCGAAGGCACCGATTTGCGCGAGTGTCTCGAATGGCGTGACAGTAGTCTTCCAGCTCTGCTCGGTCAGACTTCGAGCGGAGTCCTTAACACGCTCGCAATCCAAATCACTTGGGGACGAAGAGAGCTTAGTGCCGAATTCACAACCAAGTTCTTGAGCGCGAAACCGGCGGACCTTGAAGTCTCGTTTCCTCAATTCCTTGAGACGTCTGACCGTCTCCGCCTGCTTCGGCATCCAGAACCAATCATTGCGGCACAGCAGTTCGGAAACGTAATCCTCTTTGAACCCCTCAAGCGTGAGATAGCGGTGATAGGTATACCGAGATTCGGCGAAAGTCGAGACCTTGACATCGCCATCCTCAACTGTTTGAGCCGACTGTATGAGCGACCCGACATTTCGCCGTACGATGAAAACAAGAAACCGAAGGAGAATCTGGAGAACGAGATCACACTCGCTCGCCGGTTGGGCGGTTAGCGTACGGAGTTCAGCACGCGTTCGAGTTGAGCCAGCGGAAGATTGCCTACCGCAACGACCCAAATCTCTCCAACTTTTCGAGACAAGAATCGGACTTGCGTGCCGCTCGGTTTGTCCGGCGGCTCAGGAGCTTCGCCACCCGGCGCCTGAAACAACGTAAGGTTTTTTCCTCCGCCGCGATAGTGAATCATCAGCACTTTGCGACCGCGCAGCTCTTTCACCGCGCGCTGCTGCTCAACCAAACCCGGCGGCAACCATGAAGGTGCTACGACTCGCCAGTTAGGCCGGGTGTCGGTTGTGCCGCCTGCGCCGCTTCCTTCCATATCAACCACGCGCACTCCCGGTTTTCGAAGTTCAAACGCATCTGCGGGGATGGAAGGGTTGTATTCAACGCTAGTGAACTCGTATCCGCCGCGCTTCGTTCCATCGGGCGAAAAATGCTCTGTTTTCAGAACCAATCCGGTTTCGGCATCAATCCACAACTTTAGAACTGCGAGCCCGTTTTGAGTCATCGCTCCAACGCCATACGCGCGCCTTCCGGCGATCGGGCGAGTATCGAACTCTTTCAACTGAACCGTTCCCGTGCGAACCGCTTCCACTAAACGCTTCAGAACAACTCCAGCACCCGAATGATCGCCTTTCATGCGCCGAATCAAATTTTCGCGCGGACTGAACTCCATGCGGCCATCCGGAGTTTCGACAGCGACATGGCCCTTGTTTGGAGCGTTTTCGCCGAAAGTGATTCGCACTTTCATCCCATCGCGCAGCAGGTGGTCGGTGTACTTGCCCTGGAAACCGTTTTCGTATTGTTCAACAACGCGTGTTCCGCGCATCTTGAGTTTTTCTTGCGCAGCAAACGCGTTGCGAAGAATGACCCGCGCGGAATCAGCTAGTGGTCTTCGTTGGGCATACGACGGAACGAGCGCCGCGATGCAGAGCAGAGCGGCAATAAATCTCATAGTGAGCTTACGGACTCTCCGAACAGTTCGTCTGGGTTTTTCGCTGAAGGATTTGAGCCTTTTGATGCCACCGCTTCATTGTGCCATTGCACGAGCTCCTGCCCAAGCTCCGGCGTGGTTTGAGTTTGAGGCGCTTTGTTCGCAATTGCGAAAAAGATAGCGAGCGATGCGGCGGCGGTGGCCAATCCACCGACTGCAAACTTCAGCGGCCAGCCAGTTCGCTTGGACGGTGATACTTCGGCAAGCTTTTCGTTCAGCGTTGATCGCCATGCCATGCTTGGCTCATCGTTTGCGAGGGCTCGGATCGAATTTGCGGCAGAACTCGGCTGCTCGAGGTGTGAATCGAGGACGGCGAGTTCAAGAGGCGTGAGCGTCTCTCCATTATTCAGCTTTGCAATCAGTTCTTCGCGCGTCATTTCAATCCACCTGAATTCTGATAGCCGCGTAGAGCGATCTGCAACTGCTCTCGGGCCAAAAACAATCTTGATTTTACTGTGCCCACCGGCACATTCACGATTTCGGCAATCTGCTCGTAGCTCAACTCCTCTTTGTCGTGAAGCAGGATGACCGTTCGAAGTTTGTCGGACATCTGCCGCAGCGAGCTTTCCACGAGCACGGCCATCTCTTGTGCAACCGCATGGCTTTCCGGGTCCCATCTTGAGTCGGCGACTTCGAAAGCCTGATCGGCTTCTTCGCTGCTGAGAAACGCCTCCTGCGGGCGGCGATCTTTGCGTCGCTTCTTGTCAATACAGAGGTTGTTGGCAATCTTGAATAGCCATGTGGTGAGGGAGGCCCGCCCGTCAAAACGGTCAATGTTCTGAAAAGCTTTCACGAACACCTCTTGGGCGATATCCTCGGCGTCCTCCGCCGAGTACACCATGCGGCGCACATAACCGAAAATTCGGGCTTGATAGCGGTCTACAAGCAGCCCAAACGCCTCAGAATCGCGGCGTTGGCAGCGGCTGATGATTGCGCCATCGAGCACTTTCTCTTCGGTTGCGCGGGACAAACCTATAGCTCCTACAGTTGCCACGGACGAACTCCTGCCCGTTCATACGCCCGAACGAGCCTGGGGTTCACCCAATTTGACCTCGAATTCTTGCCTGTTCGTTCCTCTTACAGCCGGATTCCGACCGTGAAGGCGAATCCATCGAGCAGGCTGCCCACCTCGTTCACGCTGAAAAACCGTGCCTGGAGGGTTATCGGTGAGTTCGAAGACCCGAAATCATAGCCGACGCCGATTTGGTAGGCAAGCTGGAAGGCATCTTTGAAGCCGGACCTGTGTGTGGCAGCGCCTCCCACCCCTGCTGACCAGAAGAAGTTTTTCGAGGTGTATTGGACGACGTTGGCCAGGACGGGAACGGCCGAGGCGCCCTCTTTGCTGTAGGCGTCCACCGAAAAGGTGAGTTTGAGGGGATTACTCCCCGCGCCACCGTTCATGAAGGGGAATTTCCCGAGCGAAATTTCGGCTCCTCCGGTAAACCAAGCCTCTCCGAGGTTTCTTGCCTCTCCGTCGGTTGGTGAAAACAGGCCGGCCCTAACCAAGACTCCGAGGTTGGTCTGTGCCTGAGCGGCAGAAATCGCTCCCACCAGGGCAAGAGCGGAAACGAGTGCAGTCCGTTGCATTTTCATTCTTTCTCTCCTAAGGTTACGAGACGGATTATGGTTCAAAGATGAACCTCCTAGCCCGGCACCAAGGCGAATTTCGGCGGTCTTGCCGAACGCAAGGCGGGCGGCCAAACGTCCCTTCTTGTGGGCGCAACTCTCGAAACGCCCGATTTCGATGTAGAATGTTGCCAGGAGTAGGATCATGATCGCACCCGTAATCGCAATCGCCATGGCTCAAGTTCAGGGTTTCGCGCCGCAAGCCGAGCCTGATGAACTGCAAACACTTACCATACTTGGCGCTGAAGCCGACGGTGATGGCGTCGAGGTGATGATTGACTCTCAGCGAAATTGCGGGACCGATTCTAAGGTGGTCTCGGCACGAGATGCCGCGGAGAAAGCCAACGCAACATGGGCTTACGTAATCTTGGCTCCGCTGCACGGCGATTTCATGGTTTGGGTTGACTTTATGCCCGATCATCGCATGGGAAAACGCCCACTCGCTGCAGATGATTTCAGCGCGTATGTGAACGGTGATTCGGGAATGTCAGATTTCTCGGTTGACTCGTTCGGAAACAGCGACCCTTACTAATTGGCCTGAGTCGCAAGAACTCCGTTGATGCGCTTCAACATCTCGTCGCTTAAGTCCGCCTCATAAACCAGTTTCGCGCGCGCGCTAACGACAAGCGATCCATTCGCGCCTCGAGCAACAACGGTGTCACCACCAGGGTTCTTGACCCCGAGTGCCATGAGCCCAGGATGCTTTCGGAACTCCACAGCCGCGACGGCCGCGCTGCCTGTGCCGCATCCAAGCGTTTCGCCAACACCGCGTTCCCAGATTCGAATTTCTGATTGCTTTTCATCCTTGGGCCAGCTCCAGATAACGGAGGTGCGTTTGGGAAACCTCGCATCGGTTTCCAACTGAGGACTGGACGTCAAAAAAAGCTCGTCCTCCGGCCTGTCTTGGCAAGAGATCACCGTGTGCGTCGAACCCGTTGTCAATGAGGAAATTCTGAATGTTTGTCCATTCAGTTGAACATCCTGTTCGAAGATTTCGTGCTGGCCCAGGGCCAAGGGCACACGCTCCGGAGAAAAGTCGGCGGCGGGCAACGTGACGTCTATCCAACCACCTTTGCCAAACGAAATCTGAATGTTTTGGCCGCCGTGCACCAGGGTGAGGTTTGCGGGTGTTGTTCCATCCCACAGATGGAGACCCGCACAGCGCAAGCCATTTCCACAAAAATCCTCTGTTCCGTCTGGATTGAACATCCGCATGATCGCCGACTCGCCGATGCGCTCTACGACCAGCAGACCATCCGATCCGACTCCAAACTTCCGATCGCAAACCGCAACTGCAAACGCGACGGGGTCTTCTGGCAGTACGTCAATCAGAACAAAGTCGTTGCCGATGCTCTCGTATTTGTAGAAGTGCACGTTAGGCCGCGTCTCCAATTATCGGTTGGAGTCGGAACTTAGCGGTGTGCATCAATCGAGTAAACCACGCTCCGTCTGGTGAAACAATCGGGAACCACCATGCAGCCGGGCGCCGATTGGTTGAATCCAGGCTCCGCTTTGTTAGAATTGCGGTTCTTGCAAGCTGCAAACGCACCTCTTCTGCGCGGAGCTCAATCTGCTTTCTGCGCTCGCGCGTGTTTTTGATCTGCGGCGTGTTGCTCACCGATGACTTCGTGTTTTGAAGCTCGAGCAAGCGTTGCCGCAAATGCCGGCGCTCAATCCGCAATTTTGCCACCGTTGCGATGCATTGTTCGCGACTTGAGATGTTTCCAGATCGGAAGAAATCTCCCATCATCGTCTCGCACTCTGACCACTCCCTTTTGAGCTGTCTGAGTCGCTCATGTATCGCCTTTGTCTCAGCTTCCAATTGCGCTTTTGTTTCCCGCAGCGGGTGCAGAGTGGACCCAAGCTCGGCCAATTCGTTTTTCAAATCGGTGAATTCTCCGCCGAAAAGTGTTGAAATCGTTTCGATGACCGCTTGCGGGCTCCTCGATTTTCCCAATGCTGTGAGAATTTCACACTGCTTGTTCATCGCTTCGCGCCACTGGTTGCTGAACTCGCTGCCGGAAAGCGAAGACGACCCAAATGCTTGGCCTAAATGATCCGGCAAGCGCACTGCTGCAGTCACCGCATCAATCGCATCCCAAGCGTCAAGTCCGATTCTGAGAATCGGGTTCAACCGCAGCTCAATTCCGTCGTTCGCGATCGCATTGTTCATCTGTCGGGTCTGCTCAACGTAAGGTGAGGCGGTCTCATGAAAAGCGAAAACAAACTCGCTTGAAAGCATGCTGATTAATGTGACTGCTTTGCCGACGAGAACCGAATTCTCAAAGTGGGAATCAACCGCTTCGGCCAAATCCTGAATTGATCCAATCGGCTTGGAGATTGAGGCGAACTTCGGCTCTGGCGTCATCACAATAAGCGCGTTTTTCGTGATTCGTATCGTTCCACGGCCTACTCCTGGGATGACAAGGTCAAAAGGAATGGCACCTGTTCCAAACTTGTCAAGTGTGTATGTTTCGGTGCCGGCCACAGCGCTGTTATATGCGTTTATCGCGCGCTGCTTGGTTTCTTCACGCAAAAACAGATCTACAAACGCAAATCGGGGCAAGTGTGCCGTGCGTTTTGAAAACGAGAGTAGGGAGGAGGTTCTTGTGATTTCAGTCGCGGCCTTTCGCCCTGAAACCAGTTCGTGAAAATCGGAAAGCAAACACTCATAGAAAGTTGCGAGTGTCTGCCCTCTACAGCTTTCGCGAGTATCACACATGAGAGTTTGGATGCGGTCTCCTTGCATCTCCGCAAGCCTTAGATGTTCGCCTTCAAGCAAGCTCATGGACTCTGCCAACGCCCACTGAAACGTTTTTTGCAAAAACGGAAATATCCCTTCGAGGCTTAACTCGCTAGTAATTTGCGCGCGAGAATCGCGAGCCGCGATACCGCGCCAACCGTACGCCTCGGTGATGTGATCAAGAAAACTCGGTTCGGTTTTTGATTGCTTCTCCAAAAACGCGCCCGCTTGAGCTAATGACTCGCGCGTAGCAGGCGTCTCGCTTCCGAACAGCGAACTAAATTCTCCTGCCGCTGACCAGAAGTTTTTCGTCGTGCCGTCATTTTTGGCCAAAGCGATAAACGGCATTGTCGAAGCGATTCCGCCAGGCAGTTTCGCGAAATAGTCAGTATCGTGAATGCCCGCGGTCAGCCGAACCGGCGAACCAACCTGTTCGGCGATGATTGGCAACATCACCTTTAGGGGTTCGTCCCAAAAGACAGTTTGTCCGAGCGCAAGCAGGGGTGCGTCGGGTGCAATCTTTTGCAGCGAGTCCAGGGTTTCGCGGACTGATGGATGGAACGGCATGCTGTTCTCGGCTTGCTGGTAAGTATAAGGCCTTCGGTGGCGGGAATTGTTCTCGCCCTTACCAATTGCCTAATTTACGGGGCCAGCTTTTGCCTGAGCCAGTCCGGAATCGAAATCGCCTTGCGCTCGCTCCCCATGAGTACGTGCCAGGAGTAACCCTCGGTCAATATCGGTCCGTGAGACGAGCGCACCACTTGGTACTCAAACTTGACGGACGCCCGCTTTACCTCCGAAATTCGGGTGCGAACAATGAGCTCGTCATCGTAGTGCACCTCTCCTTTGTACCGAACCCAAACCTCGACCACCGGCAGGAACAACCCCTGATCCTCGAGGCTCTGGTACGAAAAGCCGCATGCCCGGCAAACATCGCCACGGCCAACCTCGAACCAATAAAGGTAGTTCGCGTAATAAGCGTGACCCATTTGATCAGTTTCCCCGTACCGGACGCGAATCGGAGACTCCTGCCAACTCATCCTGGGTAGTTTACAGGTGTGGACGTGAAGTTCGTTCAGGCAGAGAGCGGCGATGAGTTGGCCACCGTGGCCGAGCTATTCCGAGAGTACGAGGCGTGGCTTGACGACGAGCGTTGCTTTACTAATCTCAGAAACGAATTGGCAGACATGCCGGGCCGATACGCGGCCCCGGATGGACGCCTAGTGCTCGTGGTTGCAGATGGCGACGTGGTCGGTTGCGGCGCTTTGAGAAGGTTCGACGACCACAGCCATGAGCTGAAGCGCATCTACCTGCGAGAACAGGTGAGGGGTTATGGAATTGGCCGCCGATTGGTCGAGTGGCTGATTGCGGAAGCTTTAGAGATGGGCTCGACGCGAATCGTGCTTGACACCCTTCCGAAAATGGAAGTCGCGATTCAGCTTTACGAAAAGCTCGGATTCAGGCCCACTGCCGACCAGCCGGAAGACGGCTTCAAGATCATCATGGAGCGCACCTATTGAAATCCGGAACGCTGCCTGCCCTATGGGAAATCGTCCGGGAAATTCCTAAGGGGAAAGTCATGAGCTACGGAGACGTGGGAAAACTGCTCCCCAACCCGTGCTCAGGATTCCTGGTCGGTCGGTGGATGGCGCAAGCCCCGGATGGAGTCCCTTGGTGGCGCGTCGTCGCCCAGTCTGGCAACCTGCCAATCGGCAAGCGAGGGTACGAGTTAGCCGAGAAGCAGGCTCAAAAGCTTAAGCGCGAGGGCGTTCGTTTCCTCCGCCCCGGCCTAATTGACATGGAAAAGCACCGCCTTTAGTCCCCAGCATTTCGCCCAAACCGATACGCCGGTGCTCCAACTGTGCGTATAATCTTGTAGGCATCTCATGTTTGAGGCTTTTATGAACCTACCCATCGCTTGGCTTAACGGCTGGGAGCTCCCGGCCATCATCGTCGTCGTGTTGCTGCTGTTCGGCGGAACGAAGATTCCCCAACTTATGCGAGGCCTGGGGCGAGGCGTCGGCGAGTTTAAGAAAGGCGTCTCCGAAGGCAAGACCATGCTTGAAAACATCGGGGACGAAGACGACGGCGAGGCCGCTAAGAAGAGTTAGCGGAAGAAGCTTGGCCGATGCTCGCCTGGCAGGGTTTCAGCATCCCGATTTGCGAAACCTGGCAGCCCGCCGTCATCAGCGGCCGTTTCAACGAAGGTTATCTTCGGCTTGTCAGTGAATCTGACCTCTATTTTCAGATTCGCTGGAACAAAGGGCGAAAGCCAGAATCCCTAAACAAAAAGGCGCTTGAATACCTTTCGCGCTTAGAGCAAGGATTTCGGAAACGCAAGCAACCCTTTCAACCAAAAGTTGACGGCGACGGCATCTCCGCTGGTTTCGAATGGCACTCCTCTCAAAAAGGGTACGGATCGTTGCGATACGACGAATGTTCGAGCCGCATGTTCATGCTGGAACTCTCGGGCGCGAAGGAGGCATCATTCAAACGGCTCGCGCGCGAACTTTTCGAAGGATTTTCTGTGCAGGACGGCGGGATGCGCGAATGGAGAATTCTTGGTTTGCACCTTGCCCTCCCTTCAAAATTTGAATTGAGCAATTCGAAACTCCTGAGCGGGCATATCCAACTCGAATTTCGTGCGAAAGGTTGGCACATCAAAGCTGACCGCTGGGCCTTCGCAAAACAGATCATCGGCAACAATAGCTTATCAGCATGGGCAGAGGCGGCGACGAGCATGAAATCCGAAATCGGAGATGACAATCTTGTGAGCTTAGTGGGTCGCCCGACTCTTTTCGGCAAAACCTCCAGCGGAGCCGTGAAACGATTCGCCGATGAGAACAAGTTGGTGCTGCTTAGCGGAACTCATCCGAAAGGTGAGGCTGTTACTGGAGATTGGATCAGATGAAGCTATTCGCAAAGAAGCCGGCTTTCACGAAGAAGCAGATTCGGAATGCGAAGCCTCTGAGAAACCCTGCACTGCAGTATGACGAACAAGAAGACGGCAGTACGATTCTGCGAGTGCCGATTACACATTCGCGAGCACCGGCTCGAATTCTCGCCAAAGCCACCGGCGCGTCACCGGAACGTGAGGTGGAGCTTGAACCGGTAGGCGCATTTGTTTGGAAGAGGTGCGACGGAAGGCATACTGTCGCTTCGATTTCAA
This sequence comes from Fimbriimonadales bacterium, assembly GCA_046330175.1. Lineage (GTDB taxonomy): Bacteria > Armatimonadota > Fimbriimonadia > Fimbriimonadales > ATM1 > JAJPJR01. The sequence goes on along the minus strand of JAXLTG010000003.1, from coordinate 55,979 downwards.
CTGAGCTTCAACAGAGTTTTGGGCTCACCAGCTTAGAAGCCGAGGCTTCGCTGATGGCGTTTCTGGATACTCTGGCCCGTCGCCGGTATATTTCGCTTGAATTCACAACGAAGAAATGAAACAGCGCGATCCAAAACTGGGAGTCGCCTTCGTTCAGGCGCTGAAGACGGTTAGGCATAGACCGGGACGACAGATGGCCGCTGCGTTAGGGATTGTTATTGCTATCGCCCTTTTTGCGAGCGTCCGCAGTGGCCGCGTTGCATTGCCAGAGGCTACTACTGGCACCGAATCCGCGGAAACCGTTGGCCGCGTTCAATGGCTCGTCTATCTTTCCCTGTTGCTCTGTTTTACGAGCATCACGAATTCTATGTTGATGAGCGTTACCGAACGGTTCAAAGAGATCGGAACTCTCAAGTGTCTCGGCGCAACGAACAGGTTCATCATCAAAATGTTCTTTTTGGAATCTGCGCTAATAGGATTCATCTCCTCAATCGTCGGCGGCGTATTTGGAATCGGAATCGTTGCGGTCCTCCGCTCACTGACAGGCAACTCTGCGACAATTCCAGCAGTTTTCTCAAATTCTGCGAGCACGCTTTCACTATCCGTGTTGGTTGGCACAGCAATCACAATCCTGGCAGCCATCGCGCCCTCGTATCAGGCGTCCAAGATGCCCGCGGCGGCCGCATTGCGAGTTGAAATATGAGCAGTGTCAGCAAGACTGAATTAGTTGTGCGAACTCGCGATTTAGCGAAACATTACCGGCTTGGTGATCACGTCGTCAAAGCTCTTGACGGCGTTACGTTTGATGTTCCTCGAGGCGAGTATCTCAGCATTATGGGTCCTAGTGGAAGCGGCAAGAGCACGCTGTTCAATATGATTGGAGGATTGGATAAACCAACTTCTGGATCGGTGTACATCAACGAAGTGGATATCGCACAGCTTTCTGCAAATGAACTTGCATTCTTGCGAAACCGCACAATCGGTTACATTTTTCAAACTTTTAACCTGATTCAGGTGAGAACCGCACTTGAAAACGTGACTTTGCCGATGCTGTTTGCAGGAAAGAGTTCGGAGGAAGCCGACGAACGGGGGATTGAGCTACTTGAACTTGTCGGCCTCGGAGATCGGCTGCATCACCGGCCCACAGAACTTTCTGGCGGTCAACAACAGCGCGTTGCTATTGCGAGAGCGCTTGCCAACGACCCTGCGATCGTACTTGCAGATGAACCCACTGGAAATCTCGACCTCAAGACCGGAACGGAGATCATTGACCTTCTGCGCAAGATGAACGAGCTTAGACAAGTTACAATTATTTCGGCAACCCACGACCTAAAAATGGTGGATGTGAGCGACCGAGTGATTTATGTGCGGGACGGAAAGATCGGAAACATTGAGTTGCGGGATCAGATTAAGCTGAGCGTTGGCACAGTTGTTGGCTTGACCGAAGGGGACGGCCAATGACGGAAAGGGTTGCCGTTATCGGCGCCGGCAGCCGCCGCTGCGGCAAAGACATTCTCGCAGCGATCATGAAGCTTGGACTTTCGGATGAAAGCGAACTCATTCTTTGTGACATTCACCCCGAGGCGCTGGACCTTTATGACCGGTTGGCACGCGCATTTGCCGTCGAATCGGATTGCCGCTTCATGATTCGATGCGAGGCACGGCTGGAAGATGCGCTCAGCGAACCCACCATTATCGTTCTTTGCTTTGGAATTGGCGTTGGAAAATTCGATGAGGCGCAGGCAGCGCAGACAACCTCCCTGGAAATACAAAACCGCTTGCGCGCGATTCGGCTCTGGCCAACTTTCGAACGGATTAATGAATCGCTTCACACGGTTCCCGAGGGATGCAAAGTGATAAACCTTGTGCGTCCCGTTGAATACAGCTCGCAACTGTTAGCCCATGAGGCAGTTCATCTCGACTGGCCGGAATTTGCGACAGAGCAGGAAAAGATGGAAGCCGTTCACCAGGCGCTTCGGTGGGTTCGAACTGACGACTACCCTCAGTTCGAACTAAAGAAGCATGAGGAGAGTCCACTGATCCTTGCATTGACAGAATATGACAGCCGCAAAGTTGACCGTTTCAACCAGCGTGCAATCGCGCAATGGATGAATGATTTAGAGGAAGTTCAATAAGGGCCGGGTTCCGGCGGCTTGTGGGAACTCTTAGTTAAGCCTCGATTGAAGATACGCATCCCACGTTTGATAGGTGCGCATGATGATGACGAACGAAATGAAACAGAGCACCGCAGCCACGACGGAGAGCACACGTGACAATTTCATTGAGGCTTCTGCTGCCGCTGAGTCTGCGCCGTCTTGAACGCTTGAGTACATCAGCCTTGAAGCGATGAACACGAAGACAAGCGCAAGCACCGTGTAGGCGATGAGGAAGACCAGCCAATTGCGAAGGAATGGCACTTGTTCGTCGAGGAAGAAGAATTCGCGATCAGGGCGGATCCGGATATAGACCGGAAGCCACCCAGCGATCAAAATCGCGAGCAAGTTTGCGATGTTTATGGCCCAGCCAATTGCAAAGATGCGTTTGGCTGCCCCGAGGCCCCGCCGTTCAACCATTGAATTTTCCAAACACTAATGAGACGTTGTGGCCGCCGAATCCGAACGAGTTTTTGATCACGTAATTTATCGGCTGGCTGCGCGCCTTATTCGGCACGTAGTCCAGGTCGCAGTCCGGGTCCGGCGTCGTGTAATTAATTGTTGGCGGAACTATGGAACTCTGTATCGCCTTGATGCAGGCGATGGACTCAATCGCGCCCGCCGCGCCGAGGCTGTGGCCGATCATTGATTTCGTGCTGCTTACAGGCGTTTTGTATGCGTGCTCGCCGAACACTTGCTTGATGGCTTTCGTTTCAAGACGATCATTGTAAGGTGTGCTTGTGCCGTGCGCGTTGATGTAGTCAATCTGCTCCGGCTTGAGGCCCGCACTCTTGATTGCCGCAGCCATCGAGGACGTGGCTCCGACTGCGTCTGGGTCAGGCTGAGTGATGTGATAGGCGTCGGCGCTCATTCCGTATCCAACGACTTCGCCGTAAATCGTTGCTCCGCGCTTCGTGGCGTGATCCAGGCTTTCAAGCACCAAAACGCCAGCGCCTTCTGCAATTAGAAACCCATCACGATCGAGATCGAATGGCCGACTGGCGTGCGCCGCATCGTCATTTCGCGTGGTCACTGCTCGCGCAGAGGCGAATCCAGCGACTCCGATTTCGGTCACGGGCGCCTCACATCCTCCAGCTAACATGACATCCGCTTCGCCCCGGAGAATGATGTGCGCTGCGTCGCCAATTGCATTTGCGCCGGTACTGCAAGCGGTGACAACGCAACTGTTCGGTCCACGCAGTCCATGACGAATTGAAACGTATCCACTCGCCATGTCGGGAATCATGAAGGGCACCAAAAAAGGAGAGACCTTGTCGGGGCCGCCCGAAAACAGCCTTCGAATTTGCTCGGTGAGTATGTCGAGACCGCCGATCCCTGAACCGATGAGAACTCCGACCCTTGAGCGGTCTTCGGAATCTAAGTTGAGTTTTGAATCCGCGAGCGCAGCGTCCGCGGCTACGACCGCAAACTGAAGAAAACGCGTGAGTCGCTTGGCCTCTTTGCGGTCCAAGTACTGTTCTGGATCGAACCCCTTGACTTCTGCGGCGATCCGGGTTGCGAAGTTTGAAGCATCGAAAAGCGTAATATCGCCAGCCCCACTAACCCCGTTGGTAGCGCTGCTCCAAAAGTCGTTTACCGTCAGCCCGATTGGTGTAATCGCGCCAAGGCCGGTAACAACGACCCGCCGCAAACCGTCGCCAGCGTTCATTCTGACTTACGCAGCTTCGTCTAACTTCTTAGAAATGTAGTCAACCGCGTCTTTCACGGTCTTAATTTTTTCAACGTCTTCGTCGGGGATGTCAATGCTGAACTCATCCTCGAAACCCATGACGAGCTGAACTTGGTCAAGTGAGTCGGCACCAAGGTCTTCGCCAAAACTCGCGTTTAGGCTGATTTCCTCATCCTTCTTGCCGATTTCCGACTCGATGACTTTCTTCACTCGAGCAAACACATCCTGATTTACATCACTCATTGCTACACCTCTTCAAACTACTGCGACGATGCGCTGTGTGGCGTTCGATCATAAACTCAGCCCGCCATCCACTTCGAGCACCTGCCCGGTTATGTAGGACGCCGCATCCGACGCAAAAAACTTCACAACCGAGGCAATGTCGCCTGGTTGGCCAAGCCTACCCAGCGGCGCGGCCTTGATGACGTTTTGCCGCATCTCATCTGAAAGGCCGTGGGTCATGTCCGTCTCAATAAACCCTGGAGCCAGAGCGTTACAGGTGATGGACCTCGAACCTAACTCCTTGGCTACGCTCTTGGTTAGTCCAACGAGCCCAGCCTTGCTCGCTGCATAGTTCGCTTGCCCGGCCTGCCCGTGCAACCCTACAATGCTGGTGATGTTGATGATTCGACCGTATCGGGCTTTAGTCATCGGTTTTGCGCATGCCCTAATCATATTGAACGCGCCTTTGAGGTTGACCGCGATGACGGTGTCCCAGTCCTCTTCTGACATGCGCAGAATGAGTTGGTCTCGTGTGATCCCCGCGTTGTTCACGAGGATGTCCACGGTCCCAAGCTTCTCGACGACGGAGTTGACCGTCTCGGCGACCGATTCCGTCGAGGAGACATCGCACCCGTACGCAAGGGCTTCGCCTCCGGAGCTTGAGATCTCCTGGGCGACAGCCTCCGGCGGCTTTGTCGCGATGCAGGCAACCTTCGCCCCTGCCTGAGCCAAAGAGAGTGCGATCTCTTTCCCGATTCCTCGACTTGCTCCGGTGACGATCGCTACCCTGCCGGAAAAGCTCACGAGAGCGCCTCCGAAACCAGTTCAAGATCTTCCGGCGAATTGTAAGCCACCGTCTTCACCTCACCTGAAATCCGGCGGATGAGCCCGCAGAGGACCTCTCCCGAACCGCACTCGATGAACACCGAAACTCCCTGGCCGATCATCTTCTCGATTGACTGTACCCACCTCACCGGAGAGGCAAGCTGACGCGTCATCAGGTCACGCCATTCCTCGGGCTCCGCGACCAGATCCGCCGTAACGTTGCTTACGACAGCAATCTGTCCCTGGGTGAACGCGCAGTCGGCGAGCGCCACCGCCAGCGCTTCAGCCCCTTCTGCCATCAGCGGGCTATGGAACGCGCCGCTAACATTCAGCTTGGTGACCCTTTTGCACCCAGCCGCTTTTAGGGGGGCTTCGGCTGCCGTTACGGCAGATTCGTCCCCTGAAATTACGATCTGGCCCGGACAGTTGTAGTTCGCCACGACGACCTCGTTGCCTGGCCCTGAACAAGACCGGCAGGCCGCCTCGATCGCCTCTTGCTCACCGCCGAGAACGGCCGCCATAGCGCCGGGCCGTGTCATACCAGCCGCCGCCATGATCTCACCTCTTCGCTTGACCGCTCGCGACGCGTCCTCAAGGGGCATAACTCCTGCACAGGTGAGCGCGGCGTACTCTCCGACGCTGTGCCCCGCCATGAATTGGGGTTGGAAGGAGGGAAGTTGAGACGTCAAGTGCCGAAACGCGGCAACGCCCGTAGCGAACAAAGCGGGCTGAGCGTTCTGGGTTTCGCGAAGCTCGTCCTCGCAGGAATCAAAGCAGATTTTCTCAAGGTCGAGTCCAGCGGCTGACTCGATCTGGGCGTACAGATCCTGAATCTCCTCGGAATCTTCGAAAATGGATTGGCCCATCCCCTGCTTTTGAGAGCCTTGGCCGGGGAAAACAACGGCTGCCTTCGGATGCACGACTTCAGATTCTACACCTTGGGAGTGTTAGAATCGAAGACGGTGCAAAGTCACACGGCAAAGGTTCTTGAATTCGACAAGGTTTTGGAGATGGTCCGAGACCGCTGTCGCACTACGCTCGGCGAAGATCGAGCGGCAACTCTTGAGCCCAGCTTCGAGTTTTCCACCATTGAGATTCGCCTGAAACAGACCAACGAGGCGATGGAGATGACCCGGCAGTCGCTCCCCCCAGAGATCGGCGGCACGCGCGACGTTCGACATCCCGTCACGCTCGCGTCGAAAGGTTCTTCGATTTCGGGTGAGGAGCTGTTTAGAACGCATGAATCGCTCGAATGCATGGCGAGCCTCCGGCGGTACCTGATGCAATTGAAGCAGGTCGGGCCGAGCTTATGGATGTTTGGCGACCAGCTTCCGTATTTGAGTGATCTCGCAGAGAGAATTGCCCGGTCAGTCAGTCCTGATGGTGACGTTCTCGACAACGCTAGCGATGAACTTCGAAAAATTCGAACCCAACTCAATACGCATCAACGTCGGTTGGCCTCGAAGCTGCAATCCATGATCGCGGGACCGCTGAAATCGTATCTTCAAGAACCGATTTTCACGATGAGATCCGGGCGATACGTTGTTCCGGTGAAGGCGCAGTATCGAAACCGAGTACCCGGCATTGTTCACGACGCAAGCGCAACCGGACACACGGTTTTCGTTGAGCCTCAAGCGGTGATTGAAGAGGATGACAAACTGCGTGAGCTGGAGGCTGCCGAGCGAGAGGAGGTCAGCCGAATTCTGTCATCGCTATCAGCAGAAGTTGGGAGGCACGGAACCGAAATTGTTCGAGGGCTTGACGCTGTCACCGAGATTGACATCATCTTCGCCCGCGCATATTTCGCTCAGGATTTTCATTGCGCTGCTCCCATCCTACAACAGAAACCGATGTTGAGCGTGCAGGCCGCACACCATCCGCTGCTTAATCGAAGTATCTCGGTTCCGATTAGTGTTTCAATTGGCGATGGCTACGGGTCGCTGCTGATTACGGGACCAAATACCGGCGGAAAAACTGTTACGCTCAAGCTGCTTGGGCTGTGCTGCATGATGATTGGATGCGGGATATTTCCTCCCGCCGATAGCGTTCGATACGGACCGTTTTCGGAAATTTGGGCAGACATCGGCGACGAGCAGAGCATTCAGCAGTCGCTCTCAACATTCAGCGGACACCTAAAGGTTCAAGCAAACCTGATTGCAAATCTAAAGCCTGGCGCGCTAGTTTTGATTGACGAAGTCGGAGCCGGCACTGACCCAAAGGAAGGAGCTGCTTTGGGGCGGGCGATCCTCGAGGCAATCGTGGAAAAAGGTGGTTTGGTCGCTGCTTCGACTCATTATGGTGAGCTCAAAAGTTTTGCTCAGCAAAGCGAGAAGTTTTTCTGCGCCGCGATGGAGTTTGATGTGGAGTCGTTGCGGCCCACGTACAAGCTATTGATCGGCGCCGCAGGCTCGAGCCATGCGCTTGAGATTGCAAGGCGCTACAACATTCCAGAAAAAGTTATCGAGCAGTCCGAACAGTACTTAGGCTCGGAAGCGCTCGAAGATCGAAAGCGATCTCATGAAATTGACTTGTCATTGAAACAAGCAAGAGACGATCGGCAGGCAGCGCAAGAGATTCGGCGAAATCTTGAAACTGAGCTGGAGCGTACACAACTCGAAAGAGAGAGTATGAAAGAGAAGCTCCGAAGAGTTCAAACGGAGTCTCAAGAGGCGATCTCGAACGCGATTCGAGAAACGCGGGCGCAGTACCGCGAACTATTGGATGAACTCAACGATCTAATCGCTAACCAACAGATTTCGGAAGATCAGCGTAATGAGTTTGTTGAGAAAGCAAAATCGGCTGGACAGATTGTCGAGCAGCTAAAGACAACCGAACCTGAGAGTTCCGAAGTCGGCGCATTTGAAGTGGGAGACAACGTGATCCTGAGGAAGACTGGGCAGCACGGCAAAGTCCAACAAGTTCAGTCAAATGGAAAAGTGGTCATCCTCATAGGCTCGATCAAACTCACGGTTTTGCCGGAAGACCTTGAGCGCGCGAAAAAATCTCCAAGGCAGACGCCAGTCACAAAAAGGCCCCGAGCTGGTGTGCAAGCCAGAATGACCGCATCCACTGAGATTCACCTTCGGCAAATGCGCGCCGAAGATGCTCTCGAACAACTCGAAAAGTTTCTGGATGAGGTCACGCTCGCCGGTGTTGAGAGAGTCAGAATCGTGCATGGAAAAGGTGAAGGTGTGCTTCGCAAATTAGTTCGTGAATTCCTAAAGTCGCGGACTGATGTGCGCGAGTTTCGCGAGGGTGAAACCGGAGAAGGTGGTGCCGGCGTTACGGTGGTGTATTTCAAATGAATTGGGAAAGCTTGATCGAATCTGCCGTGGCCGCCAGAAAGTGCGCCTATGCTCCGTACTCGGAATATCGTGTCGGCGCGGCCGTGCTAGGAATGGATGGGAAAATCTATTCGGGCTGCAATGTTGAGAACGCGTCTTATGGCCTGACGATTTGCGCGGAACGCAATGCGATATTCTCGATGGTCTCTGCGGGATGCACCAAGCTAAATGCGTGTGTAGTCGTAACAGAGGATGGTAAACCCCCTTGCGGCGCCTGTTTGCAGGTCATGTCGGAATTCGTCCGCGATAGTGAGGACGTTCGCGTACTAACTGTGGATGCCAACGACAATCGAGTTGAGCGTTTGTTTTCCAAACTCCTGCCCTCAGCTTTCAAGAGATAACTCTTTAGCGAAACGGTTTACGGCATCTTTCCAACTCGGTAACGCGGGATACCCCAGCGATTGGTACTTTGCTGTGCTCAAAACGCTGTAACCCGGTCGGGGAGCAGGCGTTGGCCAATCCGACGACCTGATTTTTTCAACGGCCGATTCGATGCCTGCGGCATCGAGCGTCGCCACTGCGAGATCGTACCAAGATGCCTCTCCCGAATTCGCAAGATGATAGATTCCTCCACTCGCTTCGGCCTCTAAGATATTGAGAATTCCTGCGCCAACATCGCGCGAGTATGAGGGCGACCCGATCTGGTCTCCGACCACACGAAGTTGCTTTCCACTCCTTGCGGCGTTGATAATCGTTCGAGGAAAGCATTTTCCATGCGCACCAAACAGCCATGCCGTGCGGACGATGATCGCGTCTGGGTTTTTATCGAGTACAAGCTGCTCTCCGTGAAGCTTGCTTTTTCCGTATGCACCGAGTGGATTCACCTCGTCTGCTTCACTGTAGGGCTGGCCCTTTGTCCCATCGAACACGAAGTCGGTGCTAACGTGCACCAGCTTCCGCCCCTTCCAACCAACGTAGCGAGCGATGTTGAATGCTGCTGCGGCGTTCAGAATGCTGCATGCATCTTCGTCGGTCTCGGCTTGGTCAACTGCCGTGTATGCCGCACAATTTATGACCCACTCTGAGTTTGAGTTCAGAATGTATGCGTTGAGCTCAAGGTCGTTTGTAACGTCAACAACATCGCGTCCTGGTGACTCGATTTCATAACCGCGAGCACGAGCCTCTTTGCAAAGGTCGGTGCCCAAAAGGCCCGAGGCACCGAATACGAGCACGCTGCATTTTGTTTGAGTGTTCATCAGTTCGGGCGACGGTAAACTTCGCAGATGGAAGAATACATCATTCGCGAGTACCGGCCTGGTGATGATCATAGTGTCTCCGCGGTTATCAAGGCTGTGTTCGAAGAGTATGAGTTTCCATGGCAGCCTGAACGATATAACGCGGACACGCATGACATTCAAGCCCACTACATCTCGAAAGGTGGCGGTTTTTGGGTAGCGGAACATGCCGGAGTGATTGTCGGCGCAGGAGCATATTTGCCAATTGATTACAAAACTTGCGAACTGCACAGGCTCTACTTTCTAAAGGACCACCGTGGCAAAGGTGTTGGTGGACGGATGTTTTGTACCGTTGCGAAGAACGCCTTCGAGAAAGGGTTTCAAGAGATGATTTTTTGGTCCGACAAGGTGTTGGAATCTGCGCATGCCGTTTATGAATCGTATGGAGCGGTATTAATTGGTGACCGCCACGTCTCAGATCCTGAGTATGCGAGCTATGACGAGTGGGGATTCAAATTGGACCTAGAGACCTTTCTTAGCAAGCGGCGATAGCTCCATCAGGTTTCGTCTTCGGCGACTGGCGCAGCTCCGACTTCCACTTTCCAAACCGAGAGTACGCGGTCCAGTCCACCCACTGCTAACCACTTACCATTTTTTGAAAACGCAACCGATTTGATAGGACCGCGATGCCCTTGGAGTTTCATGAGCAGCTTTCCACCGAGAACGTTCCAAAGCCGAGTTTCGCCCTTCCTACATCCACTTGCGAGCAGCCAACCACAAGGATGAAACGCAATAGACTCAATCGGTTGTTCATGGCCCCATAAGGACTTAAAGGATTCGCCGGTTTGAAGTTCGTAACATCGAATCGTTCGATCTGTAAGTGCAACTGCGAGCACGCTATCGTTCTTGTCGAACGCGATCTGCGATGGTGAGGCGCCGACCGGTCTTAGCATTGCGAACTCGACCCCGTGATCCGATTCGTAAAGAATGACGGCTTCGTCGTTTCCTCCAGTCGCGATTAACTTTCCGTTTGAGCTAAACGAAACCGCCGACACCGGACTCTCATGCCTTCTGCGCATATACAGTGTTCGACCAGACTTTCGATCTAAGACGACGAGCGAGCGATGAATGGAGCCGAGCGCAATCTTCTGACCATCTGGACTAATCGCGGCTTGTGCAACCCATTCAGCTTTCTTTGTGCTGGTATCCGAAACCTTTCCTTTGACGATGTGCCAACTTGTTACCGACCTATCGCTTTCACCTACGGCGACGATTCGGTCGTTCGTGATCCAACGAAGCATCGCGAGCGACGCACCGGACAGTTCTATTTCGGACTGAGGCGTTCCTTTTGCAGTTGTAACAATCCGGATGGCGTTATCAAAGCAACCGATGGCGATTTTTCTCGAGTCTGGAGAGAATTCGACAGAATAGACCGGCGAAGGAACGTTCGTGATGGTGTAAGCGTGTTTGACTTCCACTTCACCGGCTGCAGTCGGCGCAGGCGGGGCATCTACAACTCCGGATCTACGCCGGGCATCGTATTCGTTCCGAAGATCGGTATCTGCCAACACCCGATATGCTTCGTTTATCTCGGACATCATATGCTGTGCGTTTCGCGCGCGGTTGACGTCTGGGTGATATTTTCGGGCGAGTTTTCGATACGCTTTCTTTACATCCGCTGCCGTTGCGTGTTCGCTCAATCCCAATGAACGATAGTGATCCGTCACTTTCCGCCACCATCTTTATCACGACTTGATCGAAAAACAAGGCGAATGGGGGTTCCTTCGAGCGGATACTGATCGCGAATGCAGTTGTGCAGATAACGTTCGTAACTAAAGTGCACTAATTCTGGATCGTTGCAGAACATCAGGAACGTGGGCGGCGCAGTGTCCGTTTGGGTTGCATAGTAAATACGCAGCGGCTTGCCTTTGCGAGAAAACGGTTTATTGAACACGGCTTCTCTCACAATTCGGTTGAGTGCGCCCGTGGGGATCCTGAAGTGTTTGTTTTCCGCGGCTTCCATACAAGCGTCGAGCGCAGCCTCTAATCCGGTCGATTGTGAAGCGCTGGCGAAACAGACCGGCGCATAGTTGAGCTCTGGGAACTCCGCTCGTAGCGATTTTGCAAACCCCTTTTTGACTGCGCTGCGCTGGCTGGGACGGCCATCTGGCGGCTCGACGAGGTCCCATTTGTTCACCGCAATTACACAGCTTTTGCCCAGGTCGTGCGCAGACTTGCCGATGCGTTTATCGCCGTCGGTTACGCCCTCATGTCCATCGAGCACAATAAGTGCGACATCAGCGCGTGCCATCGCTCTCTCGGCGCGAAGCACCATGTAGTACTCCACCGAACCTTGCACTTTTCCACGCCGCCGAATGCCAGCAGTGTCCACGAGTATCACCGGCTCGTTGCGAAACTGTATTCGTAGGTCAATGGCGTCCCGCGTCGTTCCCGGAATGTTGCTGACAATCGCTCGCTGCTCGCCGCTGATGGCGTTAAGCAGCGATGACTTTCCAACGTTCGGTCTTCCAACAATCGCAATTCGAACGGGTTGCTCATCGGTCTCTGCGAGTTCGACGGTGTTCAGGTGCTCGACAAGCTCGTCCAACACCTCGGCGACGCCACGACCGTGAAGCGCGCTGATGGGGAGCACTTCGCCAAACCCGAGCCGGTAGAAATCGGTGCTGAGGGAATCGCGACTGGGATTGTCGGCTTTGTTGGCGATAAGGAGCAACGGTTTCTTGATGCCTCGCAACGCGTTCGCAAGGTCCTGATCCGCAGGTGTGCAACCGTCGTTGGCATCCACCACGAACATCACTGCGTCGGCCTCCTGGAGTGCGACTTGAGCTTGAAGCCGTATCTGCTCGACCAGCGGATCTTCGTCGCCGAACAGGATTCCACCTGTATCCACGAGTTCAAACGGCACACCGTTCCACTCCGCCGCCTCGTAGAGCCGGTCCCGAGTAATACCAGGCTGCTCCTGAACAACGGCCACGCGTTTTCCGATGATGCGATTGAATAGGCTCGACTTGCCAACATTTGGCCTGCCGACGATAACTACGCGAGGAAGCTGACGGGAACTCACTGGAGGATTTCGCTATTTTGGCAGGTGTATCGAATTCAACCGGTAAACTTCCACTTTACGCCGTGCCCGATCTGTTCTCGATTCCCGAAGACACCGGTTCGCTCACGATTCAGCTGATAGACGTATTAATCGTGGCTTATTTGGCTTACCGCGTTCTGACTCTGGTTCGCGGCTCTCGCGCTTGGCGCATCATTGGTGGAGTCACGATCTACCTCGTTGTTTGGTATTTGAGCGACGTGTTCGGCCTTCGGACGCTGCACTTCATCCTTGACCGGGCCCTAATCCTCGGACCGGTCGCACTGGTCATTCTGTTGTTGCCCGAAATGCGCTCCGCACTTGAAGGGATTGGAAAGCTTGGCTTTTGGCCAGAACGCCTTGGGGGTGGAGAGGCTGAGACGAGCATGAAGACAATTGATGAAATTGTGTCTGCCGTCGCTGAGCTGAGTCAAACCAGGGCTGGCGCCATCTTAGTCGTGGAGCGGAGCCGGAGACTGCCGGAGATTGAGAATAACGGAGTTGCGATCATGGCGCGAGTTAGCGCCCCCTTGTTGGTGCAACTGTTTCACGGCACCGGTCCCACGCACGACGGCGCGGTTCTAATCCGCGGAAACTCTGTCACCGCAGCGGCCTGTTTCCTACCGCTAAGCGCTTCAACTCTCAGCCCTCACATGCACTTGAGGCACAGAGCCTCGGCGGGGGTCACAGAAGACACGGACGCACTTTCAATAGTAGTGTCGGAACAACGGGGAACGATTAGCGTTGCTGAGAACGGCAGAATCCGAGAAGGGTTCACACCGGACATGCTTCGCACGTTTATGGCCGAAAGACTGATCGCGGTCAAACGATCGAAGAGGTCTGCTGCGAACGGCAAAGCGGAAACGGTTCAACCGGAGGAGCAACAAGATGAAGTGGCTGTTCAATAACTGGCCACAAAAGATCGGCTCGCTTCTGTTGGCGATGCTTATGTGGCAGGTCGTCATTCGAATCGAAGAGCCTCAGGTCAGGACGACGTTTGACAATGTCGGTGTGGATTATCGCAATCGGCCAGCGGATCTCGCGCTCACTCGGGGCCCGGCAACGGTCAGCGTGGAGATCAGCTCCATCGGCGGCGAGCTTCCGAAAGTGAGGCTCGAGGACATCACCGCTTGGGTTGACCTCTCCAAGGCTGAGGCTGGAGAAAGTTCGTTTCGGATTAGGCTTACAGTGCCTGAGGAGATCCGGTCGAAAGTGAGAATAAATTCGCGGCCAGAATCGGTGACGCTTCAGCTCAGCAAAGTCATCTCCAGAAACATGAAACTTGACCCTCCTCAATACACAGGCGCGACTGAGCGCTATGTGCTGGACGGCCAGTTCAAACTCTCACCTGATACGGTCACCATAACCGGACCTGAGAATCTTGTTTTGCTCGCGAGAACGGCACGTATCACGGTGGACGTGAGCAAACTCGAGCCGGGCACTGCCTACGAGCGACCAGTTTCGATTTTGGACGAAGATGGCCGGGCAGTCGGCGGTCTTTCGATTTCGCCATCGAAAGTCACGTTTAGCCCCTCACTCGCACCAAGGCCGGAGGAAAAGAACGTTATCGTTTCGCCGAACTGGACCGGCGTACCGGCGGCAGGATTTCGCGTCGTCCGATACGAAATAACTCCTAATCAAATTAAGGTCGGAGGCAATCCCGATCAGTTGGCAAGACTTTATGCCGTAGACACAGACCCGGTAAACGTTGATGGATTTGACCAAACGCGCGACATCCGCGTCAAACTTCGAGTCCCAACCGGATTGAAAGCTAAAGAATCGGAAGTCCGCGTGAGAGTGTTCGTGGAGCGAATCCCGATTGTTCCCGGCGGCGGTGGATGATCGAGATCCGCCCCATCAAACTGAGCGAAGCGGATGAATTTCTCGCCCTCGTCTGTTCAGTGTTCGAACTTAGCTACGATCGAGCGAAGAACGTTTTCCGGCGCGAGCCGTACTTCGACATCAAGCGCAAATGGGCGCTGTTTGAAAACGGAAAGATTGCGTCCTGCCTCACTACAGTCCCTCTTCAATTCGGGCAAACTAGCGGAGTCGGCATCGCTGGTGTCGCGACCGCCGCCGAATGTCGGGGGAGAGGATACGCCGAGCAGCTTCTCAAACATTCAACTAAAGATTCTCCGATGAGCCTCCTGTTTGCGACTGACAGCCGCCTATACGAAAAGCTGGGATACCAACCCCTTGACACCGTTATCTCCGGAACTCTTCCAAACGATCCGGCTGCGAACTGGCCGCAACTTTCGGAACGCCATGTGAAGCACCGGTATGGGGCTTGGGCCGCAGACGACACTCGTCGCCTTATGCGGGACTCCAAAAGGTGGGAGTACTGGTCGTTCTCGATGAAGACCCCATTAGCGTATGAAGATGAGTACGTGGTATTTGAGGGAAACAGAATTCGCGAGATGACGAAGTGGTGCGGTCCAGTGCCAGGAGATTCACCCGTCGAGTGGGTCGGCCTGAGCGAGATGACCGATTGCCTTGAGCTGCCGCTGATTAATCGAAAGCCCGTGATGACGCTCATGGGAAACGGAATAGATTTTGTTCCGCAAATGTTTATGACCGACCAGTTCTGACGCCTCCTGCGGTAGCCTCTGCCACCAGAAGTGGCAGGCGGCGACAGACTTGAGAATTTGCGAGCGCTTCGCATCGCCAATCTCGACATGGCGTTTGCCACAATGTTTGGCGCACTCGTTGCCGGTAATTTCTACAGCGAATTCATCATCAGGCTAACGCCAGATTCGCGAATGCGCGCCTTTGTGTTCGCAATCGCCGCCCTGCTCGGAGTACTTCAGATTCCCGGAAGCCTTCTCGGTCAAAAGTATCGAAAGTACAAGCCATTCGTTGGCGTTGGCGGATTTCTGTGGCGATTCTGGTGGCTTCCGATAGCGTTTCTGCCAATCCTTCCGGACTCCTGGCCGCGTTTTCACATTTTCATCACCTGCGTTGTTCTGCAGGCGATTTCAATTTTTCTCATCAACTCGACATACAACGAATGGCTCACCAAACTTGTGCCTGTCAGCCATCGTGCTTGGTATTTCTCGCGACGCGCGGCACTCGCCGTCGTGTTCGGCGCAGTTATCGGATTTCCCGCGAGCAAATTCATGGATTACATGCGCGGGCAAGATCAAACCGACCTTGGCCTGACTATCACGTTTTTGGTTGGCGTCGGGTTGGGGATGGTCAGCTTCTTCTTCTACTTGAAGATGCCCGACACCGTTCGCAATCCTGAAGAGGAGATGCAGGAGGGTCACAAAGGGAAATCCATGCTGATTGCAATGGAGCACAAACCGCTCCGCCGCCTGCTTTGGTTTCTCGCAGTTTTCACGATAGGACAGACTGTCGCGGCACCGTTCTTCTTCCCCTACGCGCGTGAAGTTCTTCACCTCGACCTGTTCACGCTTCAGATTCTCGGCGCTTGTATGGCTATCGCGAGCATCAGCTCAGCGAAAATGTGGGGCTATCTCGGCGAAAAGTATGGCAACAAACCGATTTTGTTTCTTTCAGGGATTCTGATCTTCGCAGGGCCAGCCTGTTGGGCGCTTACAATTCCTGAACGAAATAGTTGGAATCTGTTTATTCTTACGGTAGGACACATCTGTGCGGGAGTAGCTTGGACTGGCGTGAATTCAGGACAAATGAACTTTGTCTTGGCGATTACGAAACCAGAGCATCGAGCGCAGGCGATCGGTTTGACCCAAGCAGTGACTGCCGTAGTATCAGGACTTGCGCCGCTCATCGCAGGAATATGGCTGCAGTCAGTTGCCGGAAACGCGCCCGACAAATCTTTTTACACGATTTTGTTCACCGCAAACTCGATCATTCGCCTTGGCGCTGTTCTTCTTTTGTTCGGCATCGTAGACCCAAGTTCCACAAGCATCCGCGGCTTTCTGAAACAGCTCAGCGGAGTTAGACCAAAAGGGATGCTCGCAATGAAAAGTTTGCAAAAAGCAGAGACCGCGAGAGAAAAGCAGCTCGCGGTGCGTTCGCTCGGTGAATCCGGAATGTCTTTCGCGGAAACCGAAGTTATGCGTCTGCTTGGAGACCCTTCTCCCCGTGTTCGAAGAGAATCTGCCGCCGCACTCGCAAAACTCGGATCAAACGACGCCGTCGAAGCGCTGGTAAGACTAATCGAACGGCAACCCCATTTGGTCGAGGAGGAGATGATTGACGCACTCGCAAACCTTCGGGATGAGCGCGCGGTTCCATCTCTAATCACTCTGCTTCAAAACCCATCCTCTGCGCTGAGGCGATCAAGTGCGAGAGCGTTAGGACGACTTCGTTCTGCGGATGCGCTAAAACCTTTGATGGAAGCAGCGACTAATCCTGACGATGCCGAGCTTCGGCGCGCATCCATTCAAGCACTGCGACTCATCGGCGATCCCGTGTGTGAGCCGGTCATTTCGTGGGCGCTGCAGGATGCGTACCCGTCAGTCCGCGTTGCAGCTGCAGAAGCGTGCGCCGAGCTTGATTTGCGAGGAACTGCGTCGCTGTTGCGAACCCACCTAAACGATAACATTGATGAAACCTCGGCCGAGCTCGCCTATGCACTCGGCACAGTCGGCGAAGAAGCTGACTTGACACTGTTGCTCAAAACCGCATGCGGACTCTCTTCTGGTGTTGGAAGACGGCGCTGCCTACTTGCATGCGCACACTTGCTCGGAGTGGAGCGAGAACTGTATCGGCTTCTGATGCTCGATCCGGTTTCACGCGATCGCGAATTCTTGGAGATGGCGAACGCCGACAAGTCCGGAGTCATGCGAAAATCAATCTCAAGCTACCATGCGGGACACGAAAGCGATGCGTTGGCGCAGTTGTCTCGAAAGGTGCAGCACGGACCGATTCGAGAGATCGCCGAGTATTCACCGAAAGAGAGTTTTCTTCTTGCGATCGCTTGGCTTGAAGGCAGCCACTAACCTGCGTACTTTTTGACTAACTGCAGCACCGTTTTGAATTCGCTCGCCTCGGCCGACTTCAACCACTCGTACACCACCGACTCTGTGTGGGTGACGATTGCGCCGGCATTGGCCAACCGATTAAGAGCGACCGCGTGCGCGTCGGGAAGCCTGCCGGACACGGCATCAGCAGCCACAAAAGTTTTGAAGCCGCCATCGAGAAGGTCCAGCGTTGTTTGACAAACGCAGATGTGAGTTTCGATACCGATGACGACCGCCTGAGACTTCCCAATCTTTCGAATTTCAGACTGAAAAGCCTCGGACCCTGCACACGAAAAGCAAAGTTTGTCAATTCGTGGCACTGCCTCGCCGAGCACCTGGATGATTTCGCAGTTGGTTTCGCCCATGCGAGTTGCGTACTGCTCAGTCGCGACGATCGGAATCTGAAGCGCATTTGCCGCTTCGATCAGAAACTTGCATCGGTGCAGAACCTCCGCACGGTTTGAGATAGGAGCGAGGAAACTATCTTGAAGGTCAACGACAACCAGGACCGATTCGGTTCGAGAACATGTGTTCATTTCGTAATCTTGAGTAGCCAGTCAGAAATGGTCTTCAGTACATCGGGAGAGATTGTCTCTTCAATCGTGGCGTATTCAGAGGGCGAACCGGTTGTACAAGTTTGGAACAGATGATTCAGGTTTGGGAAGCGCTTTACTGTGTACTGTTTGTTCCCAGCATCTTTTAGGCACTTTTCGATTTTAGGAACATTTTGCTCGGCAAGGACCTGCAAGTCTTTTTCTCCATTTAGAATGAGTGCCGGCACCTTTACGTTTGACCAAAACTCGCTCGGGTCGAGAGTTAGAAAAGTTCTGAACCACCGCGAAGCGGCCGGACCAACAACCTGTGCTGCAAACGCCTCTCTCGTCCCGGCCAGTTTCTTCTCATCGTCCGACAACTTATCGTACGCCTTCATCGCGAGCTCGGTAACTTTTTGTTTCGCTTCATCGTCGGAAATCTCTTCAGCCAATACTGAGAAGATCTGTTTCTGCAACTCGGTATTCTGCTTAATCTTAGAATCCGGGACGCCACTCGCTTTCGAGATTTTCGCGGTCTGTTCAAGAACGATCTCTTCTCCCGTTACGCCGGTACCAGCCAACGAGATTACAAAGGCGACATCTTTTGACCTCGTAGCAACGATCGGGCAAATGAGCCCACCTTCGCTATGTCCGATGACTCCAATCTTTTTCGGATTAATCCCTTTTTGCGTTTTTAGAAAATCTACCGCTGCCAACACATCGTCGGCGAAGTCGAGCGTCGTCGCCAGCAATCGGTCTCCAGTGGATTTCGCGTACCCACGATCATCGTAGCGAAGCACGGCGATGCCGTGTCTCGAGAGATAATCGGCAATAACCCAAAATGGGCGATGGCCCGCGATGAATTCATCCCTGTCCTGCGCTCCCGAACCTGTAACAAGTACGACAACAGGGGGCGAAGCGACTCCGGCCGGAATCGTCAGCGTTCCACTCAGTCTTGCCTTCGCAGCTTTGTTCTCAAAACTGACTTCAATTATTTTGTAAGGGAATGGCGGCTTCGGTTCTTGTGGGCGATTTGGTCCGCTAACCTTTTCGACTTTCTTGAGGTTTAGAACGTGCGCCTGACCAGATTGAGTCCAACTCCCTTCCAGAGCTTTGCCGTCGCTCGAAAGTTTGCCAACGTACGAACCTTGCAGCCCCTTGAATTCGATCTTTAGTTCGCCGCCGGAATACGATGCAGAATCTGCGGGAAAGAGCTGCGAAGTTTGATCGGGGCTCTGCAGCAAAACCTTTAGGGCACCAGACTCCTCAGAAATGAGAAACGCGATTCGAAACGCAGCGTTCGGCAGCGTGAGTTTGCCTTCCCATGTGCCAACAACCGCGCTGTTTTGAGCGATGCAGATCGGAATGAGCAGTGCCGCAAGCAGCAGTGCAGCGAATCTCTTCATCATGCTTCTAAGATACCTGCGAGGCTACGCGTTGGCCGCGGCCAAAACCGGCGTGAATTGAAATTGGCCATCCGAATAATCCACAGTTACCGAGCTTCCATCGCGCACCGACCCATCCAAGATCCGCTTGGCAAGTTCGTTTAGAATCCGATTCTGAATCACGCGCTTTAGTGGGCGAGCGCCGTATGAAGGATCATATCCCTGCGCCGCAAGCTCTCTCGTTGCTGCCTCAGTGAGATTCAACTCAATCTTTCTCTCTCGAAGTCGTGTGGCCAAAAGCTTCAATTGCAGTCCAACAATTTCGCTGATGTCGCCCGCACTCAACGGATGGAACACGACAATGTCGTCCACGCGGTTGAGGAATTCTGGCCGGAAGAAGGCACGAACGTGTGTGAGAATTCGGTCTTTCACCGAGGAATCAGAAAACGGAGCATCGCCAAATTCAGCAGACCCGAGGTTGCTCGTCATAATGATTACTGTGTTGCGAAAGTCAACCGTTCTGCCCTGGCCATCGGTAAGTCTGCCGTCGTCTAACACTTGCAGAAGCACGTTAAACACTTCTGCGTGCGCCTTCTCGATTTCATCAAGCAAAACAACCGAGTACGGTCTTCGCCGAATCGCCTCCGTGAGCTGACCGCCCTCTTCGTAACCCACATATCCAGGAGGCGCACCAATTAATCGTGCGACCGTATGCCTTTCTTGGTACTCGCTCATGTCAATGCGAACCATATTGCGTTCGTCATCAAACAAAAACTCGGCAAGAGAGCGCGCTAACTCGGTTTTACCAACGCCAGTCGGACCGAGAAACATGAATGAACCTATCGGCCGATGAGGATCGCTGATTCCAGACCGAGAGCGACGAACTGCATCGGCTACTACTCGAATCGCCTCATCCTGACCCACGACTCGATCATGTAGTCGAGCCTCCATGTTAATCAGTTTTGCCACTTCGCCCTCGACAAGCCGCTTCACCGGGATTCCCGTCCACTTTGAAACGACTTCAGCGATATCTTCGTCGTCAACCACCTCTTTCAGCATCTTGCTCTTTGATTGCAGCACCGAGAGCTCCTCTTCGAGCTTCGCGATAGACTTCTGAAGCGCAGGAATCTCACCATGTTGAATCTGAGCAGCGACTTCCCAGTTTGAGTCGCGCGTAGCTTGCTCAAGCGAGACTTTCTTCTGGTCCACCTTCTCTTTCATCTCTCGAATCTCTGAAATCTTCTCTTTTTCCTGCTGCCAATGCGCAGCCAGGCGTGAGCGCTCTTCATTCAGTTCGCCCAACTCCTTCTCGAGTTTGTTCAGCCTCTCTTGGCTGGCTGCATCTTCTTCTTTGCGCAGCGCTTGTCGTTCGATTTCAAGCTGACGGAGACGGCCGTCAATGGTGTCAATTTCGATCGGCACACTATCAATTTCGATTCTCAGTCGGCTTGCTGCTTCATCAACCAAATCAATCGCCTTGTCTGGCAGGAATCTGTCGGTGATGTACCGGTCGCTCAACATCGCGGCTGCGACAATCGCCCCATCCGAAATCCGTACGCCATGATGAACTTCATACCGCTCCTTCAGGCCACGCAGGATCGCAATCGTGTCTTCAGCGCTGGGTTCATCCACGTAAACAGGTTGAAATCGTCGCTCTAATGCCGCGTCCTTTTCGATATGTTTTCGGAATTCGTCCAACGTCGTCGCACCAACGCAGCGCAATTCACCTCGAGCCAACATCGGCTTGAGCATGTTCGCGGCGTCCATGCTTCCCTCGGCTCTGCCGGCGCCGACAAGCGTATGCATCTCATCAATGAACAAAATAATGCGCCCATCGGAGTTCTTAATCTCTTCGAGCACAGCCTTCAAACGCTCCTCAAATTCGCCACGGTACTTCGCGCCTGCAACGAGCGCTCCAAGATCAAGAGTAATCACTGACTTATCACGAAGCGATTCGGGAACGTCCCCCGCTACGACGCGCTGCGCGAGCCCTTCAATAATTGCTGTTTTTCCGACACCCGGCTCGCCAATGAGAACAGGGTTGTTTTTCGTTCGCCGACTTAAGACCTGGACAACCCGGCGAATCTCCTCATCGCGTCCGATCACAGGATCCAGCTTGCCTTGACGCGCCGATGCAGTTAGATCACGGCCGTACTTCTCCAGCGCTTGATACTTTTCTTCGGGATTTTGGTCGGTGACTTTTCGGCCTCCGCGCACCGACTCGACAGCACGAAGCAGCGTCTGCTTATCCAAGCCCGCCGCCCTCAGAATTCTGCCGGCGTGCGACTTTGTTTCCGATGCCAAGCCGAGGAGAAAATGCTCCGAGGACACATATTCGTCTCCCATCTGGTCTGCAAACCCAAATGCCTCATCAAGGGCTTTTTTCAGGGTGGGCCCTATTGATGAGCCGTAAGAGGTCGCACCTTCAACGCGCGCCATCTTGGCCAGCTCGTCCTCGGTTTGCTTCTGAATCAGCGCTGGCATCGCGCCACACTTTTCAATAAGGGGCCGCACCAGTCCGTCTTGCTGCTCGATTAGCGCAAGAAGCAAGTGTTCCGGTTCGAGGGTCGAGTGGTGGCGGTGCTCTGCGATTGCCTGGCTTGAGGTGAGAGCATCCTGGGCTTTGAGGGTCAGCTTGTCAAATCTCATTTCTTTAGCCTTATAGACTCAATATTATTGCGTCTATTATATGCCATTAACAACATTCTCGGCTTGATTTTGGTTCCTAAGCAGCAAAAAAGCCCACCTGAGTGATCAGGTGGGCTTTTGGAGGCTGGATCCCTCTTTACTTCTTCAGTTCGACAGTCATAGTTGCCACGGCTGGGGCGAGGCCCGCTTGCCAGACTACATTTTCAAGCTTTCCATCCCACTTGACCAACTCACCGTCGGAGGCGCGAAGCCATGCGGTGCCATTCACCGTCGTGGGTTTGTCTCCCGAGGTCTCCTTGAACGAGAAGGTCACCTTGTGACAACTGATGGTTTTCACCGTCTCAAGTCCGGCATAGGTGTACTTCGTCTCGCTTGAGGGGATTTCGGCAGTGCCCTTGTACTTCCTGGTCCAACTGGTGCCGACGCCCGTCTCTTTGTTCGGGTAGATGAGAATCATGAATTGGGCAATTCGGTGCCCATTCGCGTCGCCTGCGGCGGTGGACTCGAGCATCTCTCCATCTTCCGAGTGTGTCGAGGTTTGAGATTCCGGCTCGGCTCCGCCTGCCATATCTCCCATATCCTGGCCGTTGACCAGTACACGAATGTTCTTCATCGTGCTCTCGACCTTAATCTTCTTGTTTTCGACCGACTTAACCTTCTGAATCTGATCGGCTTTGAACGTGATTTCGAGGCCAGAGTCATCCTTGGAGTTGGCGACGACTGCGTATTCGAGGGTCGAGCCGACCTTGGGGGTCCAGGCAAGCTTTGGAGAGGACTGGACGGCGAGCGCCGCCGTGGCGATAGAAAGCGTGAGAATTGCGGTTTTTCCTTTCATATGAATAAGCTCCGTTTGAGCTTATTGTAGACGAGTGAGCTTGAATTTGACTTCTGCAGCCTTCAAACCGTGACCAAAGTCCACGTTCTTCACGGTGTACTCACCCTTCTGCTCGACGCCGCTGACTGGGTCCAGCCAGGCCGTGCCGATCGCGGTGAGTCCGCCTTGCTGAGTCTGCTTATGGTTGAACGTGACCTTGTTGAACTTCTTGCCATCGAGGGTTTCCACGCCTTCGAACACAAATGAGGTTTCGCTGCCCGCGACTCCGCTAGCCGAGTCGGCAGAACGTTTGAAAGTCCAACTGTCACCCTTTTTCACCGGGTTCTCTGGGAAAATAATACGTAACGCCGCGCTGAGTTCGAGTTCGCTGGGTTCTGGCTGGAGTGTGCCCAAAAAGCTCTTCGGCTCGCCAAGCTTGGTGTAGATAATGGTCAGTGCGGTGTCGTTGACGGGTTGTTGAATCGGCTCGCCGTCGAAGACGATCTTTAGCTCAGTCTGCCTGACCTCGACAGTCCTCGAACCG
Organism: Fimbriimonadales bacterium; assembly: GCA_046330175.1. Taxonomy (GTDB): domain Bacteria; phylum Armatimonadota; class Fimbriimonadia; order Fimbriimonadales; family ATM1; genus JAJPJR01. Next base: position 32,596 of record JAXLTG010000003.1, on the reverse strand, counting down.
TCGGCACCCACGTCCACGCATTTCTTGGCCGTCCCTGTGGTCACTTCCATCTTCGCCTTAGTGCCGTTGAAGTCGGCGTCACAGTTCATCACCATGCGGTGCTTTACCGTCGCGCCTTTCTCTTGTTTCCACTCGAGGGTGACGGGGGCGTCGGCTGCGCCTTGGGCGACGAGAACGAAAAGGAATGTTGTCATTTGCGACCTCGGTCAGATTCTACTCTCGATAGCCAATTTTTTAGAAGCAATCTTCCATGCTCGCTAAGCGCGCTTTCGGGGTGGAACTGTACGCCTTCGACGTCGAGCGATTTGTGGCGGATTCCCATTACTTCACCATCATCGCTTGTCGCGGTCACCTCAAGCTGCTCCGGAATTGAGTTTTTTTCGAGGGCGAGGCTGTGGTACCGAACGACCTCGAAGCCATCTGGGATTCCTCCGAACACTCCTTCTTGCGAGTGGTCAATTCGGCTCGTCTTGCCATGCATGATTCGACCCGCGCGAGTGATTTTAGCGCCGAACACCTCGCCGATAGCTTGCATGCCAAGGCAGACCCCGAATATCGGGAATGTGGAGCCCAGTTCTCGTATCACGTTTTCGGTTTCACCTGCGCGGTCGGGAGTGCCAGGCCCAGGGCTGATCAAGATGCCGTCCGGATTCATCACAAGAATCTCATCCACCGTCAGTTCGTCGTTGCGGCAGACTTCCACATTCGCACCGAGCTCCTCCAGATACTGAACAAGGTTAAAAGTAAAGCTGTCGTAGTTGTCAATAACAAGAATTCTCATTCGATACCCTTATGCGCCATTTTCACCGCGCGAATTACAGCTGCTGCCTTGTTCTGACACTCTTCAAACTCTTTCTCAGGAACCGAGTCGTAAACGATTCCTGCTCCGGCCTGAACGTGAGCCTTTCCACCTTTCAGAAGAATTGTGCGAATCGCGATTGCGAGGTCCATGTCGCCATTCAACCCAAAGTAGCCAACAGCGCCCGCATATAACCCGCGCCGAGTTGTTTCAAGTTCGTCAATGATCTCCATCGCTCGGACTTTCGGGGCGCCCGAGACTGTTCCTGCCGGAAAACAGGCTTGCAATACATCAAAACAATCGAGCCCAGATTTCACTTCCCCCGTTACGTCGCTGACGATATGCATGACATGCGAGTACTTCTCGATGGACATGAATTCGTTGAGCTTCACGGTGCCAGATTTTGATATTCTGCCCAAATCGTTGCGACCGAGGTCTACCAACATGATATGCTCCGCACGCTCTTTCTGATCAGCGAGAAGTTCAGTTGCTAATCGCTCATCCTCTTCTTGGTTGTCCCCTCGCTTTCTGGTTCCAGCAATCGGGCGGACTCGCGCCAACCCATCTTGAAATGAAACGAGGATTTCAGGCGAAGCTCCGACAATGTCACATTCTGGGAGCTTGAGCAGATACATGTAAGGCGATGGATTTATTGAGCGCAAACAGCGATAGACGCCAATCGGTGCAACGGTCGTGCTTGCGCTGAATCGCTGGCTAAGGACAAACTGCACACCCTCTCCAGCGGCGATGAACTCCACCGCTTGACTAACCGATGTTTCAAACTGCGCTTTAGTAACGTTTGCCGAGAACTCCGGGTTCGGTTCTTGCGAAATCTGCGCGAATGTCGGAAGTGGCGCTCGCAGTTGAGACACGATTGAGTTGATTTGTTCGCATGCTTCATCGTACTCACCGGATACCGAATTGACGATAATGAGGATGCGATTTTTTGCGTGATCGAAAGCGAGAAGCGTGTGACAAACGATTAAGTTGACATCATCGCAGTCCAGGTCGTCTGGGTTTTTGCCAGGAATTCGCTCAAACTTGCGAACAAGATCGTAGGACAAGAAACCAACGGCGCCGCCAGAAAACTGTGGCAAACCCTCAACTTCAGCGTAGGGCCGGTCGAATAGCTCGCTCCGCAATATCTCCAAAACAGACTCGCCTTCAGAGAGCATCTGAACGCGAGTTTCACCGCCATACGCAAGTGACTTCACTATTAGACGGTTGTCGCGCGTAACGCGAATCTGTTTGACCGGATTCGCGCCAAGGAAGCTGTAGCGCGCAAGCGATTCTCCGCCAGTTACCGACTCAAGCAGAAAAGCAAACTCGGAGTTTGAAGCGACCTTCCAATAGGCACTCACTGGCGTTTCTAAGTCGGCGAGTATTTCTGCATAGATGGGTGCGCGCGCACCCGAACTTGTAACGCGGTCAAACTCCTCTCGGGTCGTGATAATCATTTCGCTGAAGCGAGTGTGCCCATCGGGTCCCAAGGCGGCAGCTTGTGAACCTTTGTATCGAGCAGAGCAAGCAGCTTCTTGGCAACGTGTTTCTTGTTAACAACAACTTCGTACATGTACTCGTCAAACCAACGATCGGTCATGAGCAAAAAGCCTTTGTCGCCCGACTTCTCTCCCCAGCTGTTTTCCACGCGCCACTTTTTCGGCTTATTCTTCTCGTCAATGTCAACACCGGTGAACACCATTGCATGCGTCATGCAGCTCTGACCGTAATCCAAGCGCTCGGCTTTGTTAAGCGAAGGCTTTGTGCCGTAAACCAGTTCGTAGTCGTAGATTTCAAGATCAAGCAGACCAATGTCTCGCTCCAACATCTTTCCAACATCGCAGCCGAACCAGACTGATTCTCCAGCGACGATCTGCTTTGAAGCGGCTTGCTTCATCGTCTCAATATCAACATTCAGATAACGTATCGGATGTCCTCCGACCATATTGCCCAGGTATTCAACTGTGTACATTGTGTTGTACTTTTTCGCACTTTGAGGGCAGTTGATTAAGCACACATAGTCGTCCAAGTTGGTTCCAATGTGCTTTTTGTAAAACTTCTTCGGTGTTATCGTTCCATCGCGATGGAACTTATCCGATTTGTCTCGCCATTGCCAATTGAATTTTGTTGGTGGTTCTCCTGAGTGAATGCAAAGCATTCGATAAACTTCCGAAATCATTTGCTCCTTCAGCTTTCGAAGTTCGGAGCTGTTGGCCTTTTTGGACTCTGATCTAAGCCTGCAAGCATATTCACGCAGCTTCGCTGTAATCAGCATGTTCATCGCGCCGGTGTTGCCACTGCTGTCTGTCTCGGGCATGACCGACTTCGGGATGACTCCGTATTTATTGATGAGGTTGACAAACATGTCCCACTGCCCGCCGTCTTGAATCGGGCTGGCCAACAGCCAATCGAACAGGCGGGATCCGACCGGTTCATCGAGCGTCGCAAGAATGTTCTCCAAAAAGTAGTTTGCTTTCTCCAACTTGTCCCAGAACATCAAATAGCTCTGTGAAAGCTCAAATTTGTCATCCACGTTCATTTTCTTCATCGCGACCACGCGCATGACATTTAGGCCCGCAAACAGCCAACATCTTCCACTCGCATTCTGGCTTGTCGCTGCACCGACCTTTAGTTGATGCGAGAAGGAGTGGTGCGACTGTGTGACTCGGGATCGGGATTTGGAGACCGAATGAATAGAGGCGTTTGCAACGGCGTTTCGAGCAAGAAGAAAACGCTCCTCCTTCAGGAAATCGGCGTGGAAATTACCGATAAGATCATGACTGAGCTCTCCACCCGCTGTGGCGGTCTTGCGCGGCTTTTTGCCATTCTTGCTTGAGGCCGCGACACGCGAGGCAGATTTGATTTTTGTTGGCATACAGTTCGGCAGATTCTACCGAAGATAGGCTGCCGAAACACCTGCATCCACTGTTAGGGCCGCGCCGGTTGTCTTTGCGCTCCGTTCCGAGGCGAAGAAAAGAATCGCCTCCGCGATGTCATCTGGATAAACGTTGCGTTTCAATGTCGTTCTCTTTCGATAGAACTCCTCGAGCTCATCCGGTTTTATCCCGTATGCCGCAGCCCGCTGTTCACGCCATTCCGAGCCCCAAATTGAGGAGCCTTGCAAGACTGCATCCGGCATCACGCAGTTGACTCTAATTCCGTCGGCTCCGCCCTCTTCCGCTAGACAGCGTGCAAGGTGCTGTTCTGCCGCTTTGGAGGCAGAGTACGCACTCGCATTTTTGCCGGCTGCCACTGCGTTCTTACTCGTGACAAAAACCAGTGAGCCGCCAATTCCCTGCCGCTTCCAAATTCTGAACGCTTCTCGCGACGGCAGAAAATATCCGCGCACGAGAACGGAGAAGTTTCGCTCCCAGTCCGCGATCGTCGTTTCTTCGAGTGGCGCTGAACTCGCAATTCCTGCGCTGCAGACGACGATATCCAATCCTCCCCATTTCGCTACGCATGCGCGGAACAGCGCCTCGACTTCGTCCTCTTTCGTGACATCTGCCCGCACCGCAATCGCCTTGTAGCCTATCAAAGCTGCGGTTTCCGCCGCCCGATCTTCAGCTATGTCGGAAACGCATACGTGCGCACCTTCGCGTGCCAACATGAGCGCTGTGGCCCGACCGATTCCGCTTCCGCCACCTGTTACGATTGCAATGTGTCCGGCTAGCTCGCGATCTGCAGGCCGCTGTTTCAACTTGTAAAGCTCCAGCGGCCAATACTCGATGCCAAACGCTTCTTCTGCGCTCAGGCTCTCATATCCACCCATGGATTCTGCGCCTTCGATGACTTCAACTGCGCGCAAATAAAGCTGCCGCGAAACATCGGCGAGTTGAGAATCTCGGCCCGATGCAACGAGTCCGTATCCAGGGATTAAGGTGCAGCGCGGCGCCGAGTCAAACATCACATCGTCTGCACTCGCATTCGATTTGAAATAGCCTTCGTAATCCTTGCGATAACCAGTCACGGACGCTCGAATGTCTGCCGCGACAGCGACTGAATCAAGCCAAAGCGGCTTTCGTTTGACGTGCACCAAGTGGTCGGGGCACGCGGCGCCAATCTGCGAGACGATTTTCGCGGTTGGCGTATTGCACATGCTCAGGACGCGTTCGTCCTGCTCAGTCATCAACACGTTTTTCTTGACGGATGACACCGCCCCCCGCAAAACCGGCAACCAGTCATAGGAGTCGCTGACGGTCGGCATCGTGGCACCAGTCCAAACCCGTTTGTTTGCTGCTTTTATCGCCTCTTCGGCCTCGCCGATCATCCTAATCGTCGAATCATAACAGGTGCGAGCGTCCACCCCCCAAGTGACGAGCCCATGCTTGCCCATAACAACACATTCAGCGTGAGGGTTCATGGAAACTGCAATCGCGATCTGTTTTGAGAGTGTGAAGCCCGGGCGAATGTAATCCACCCATGCCATTCGGTTTCCGTACACGTCCTGTGCGGCGTCTTTTCCGCGCTTTGTGCAGGCCAATGCGATTATTGCGTCCGGATGCGTGTGATCTACTTCAGGAAACGGCAAGAACGCATGAAGCAGAGTTTCAATGGACTGGCGTGGCCGGCCGGTTTCAAAAACGCAGCGCGAAAGGTATTCCACCATCTCCTCATCGGTCATGGACTCGCGACGTGCAAGCGGCATCACTTCATCCTGTTTCAAGCCTGCAAAATCTTTCGATGTGCAATTCGCCATGTCCGACCCGCTGCCCTTCACCCAGAGAACGGTCGTCGGCCTATCCAGGTGGTCTTTTTCGATCACCTTCGAGGAAGTGTTACCACCATAAATGTTGATTACAGACCGGTCAGAGGCGAGGAGGCGAGAGCGGTAGGCGAGAAGATCAAGGCCGAACAAGCCGTGCGCTTGCTGGTCATTCCATTGGTAAGCTGGCACGTGTGAAGTTGTACCGGATTGGGGCTATCTTAGCGGTGGTTTTCTCGCTGTTTAGCTGTACAAAACCGGCGTTTATCGCACCTGATATTTCGGGAACTTGGAAGTCCGTTGGCGGTGACCCGCCAAAGCTTGTCATGGAGTTCGATCCGAACGGGAAGCTCACAAGACGAGCTTTGGCGTTGAGGGATGGGTCTCGGCCGGTTGAGATCGTGACTCGGGCAGACTACAAGTTGACGGAAAAAACGATTAGGCTGACCAACATTCGGGAAGGATCCCCGGGTCCGGAGGGCACGGTATCCGGCGAGCTTCGAGTTCCCTACAAGGTCGAGGGGGCAAAAATGTGGCTGTATCCCGATACCGAACGCGAAGTGGAGTTGGAACGAGGCGGCTGAGTCAGGGTTTCGCCGGTTTCCATCGGAACAATAGGATGCTCGTGTAGATGGCCAGCAACAAGTAGACAACTTTCTTCCAATCCAACGAGAGTTGGCCTTTGGAATAGAAGTAGGCACTGCCCGCGAGGGCGAGTAGCCAGTAGCCGATGAATAGCCATTTCGCCCACCCGATTTGAAGCCAAACGCCGAGGCAAGTCAGGAACATCGCCACTCCAATCCCCATCCGGCCGTACTCGCGGTGCGCAACACCGAACCCCGCCAATATGAGTCCTCCAAGGGCGTATAGGGCGGTGAGCCACGCGAGATCTCCGGGAGGCGGTTTGAGTTTCACAGAATAAATGACGGTCTTGGGTCAGCCAAAAACCTGTCAAACTTCGAACAAGTGTCCGAGCAGCTTCGATCCATACGTTCAAAAGGATTGCAGATTAAGTCTGTGGTCCTGGATTCGCCTGCCAGCAGAGCTGGACTTTTGGAGCGCGATGTCATCCGGCAAGTGAACGGGATCGAAGTGAACGATTTGTTGGACTTCCGTTTTCACACCAGCGAAGAGGCGTGCGTAATTGAAATTGTCCGCCAGGGCGAGTACCAAACCATAGAGCTTGAACGCCGGTACGGCGAAGAGATAGGAATCGAGTTCACATTTGAGCTCGCCGATCAGATTCACACTTGTGACAACAAGTGCGTGTTCTGTTTCATTCACCAGATGCCCAAAGGGATGCGGAAGACGCTGTACCTGATGGATGATGATTTTCGGCTTAGTTTCCTGCACGGCAACTACGTGACCCTGACTAATATGAGCGAAGAGGAGTTTTCGCGCATCAAGGAGCAGGGGCTTTCACCGCTGTATGTAAGCGTACATTCGACAGATGGCCGATTGCGGGGCTACATGCTCGGAAGGACTTCGCCGGAACCAATTTTGCCGCGCTTGCTTGAGCTTTTCGCGGCGGGAATCAGTGTGCATTGCCAAGTTGTTCTTTGTCCCGGCATGAACGACGGCGAGGCGTTGGATCGAACAATTAGAGAACTATCCGATTTGCATCCGTTGATATCCGGAGGGCGTGCCGGCGTGCTTAGTATCGCGGTTGTACCGGTTGGACTTACGAAATTTCGACACCACCTGTATTCGCTGAGTGCAGTTGAGGGCGAATATGCGAAAGCATTTTTAGAGCAGATTGACGAATGGCATCGCATCTTGCTGCCAAAACTCGGAACGCGACTCGTGTTCCCAACCGACGAGTGGTATTACTACGCAGGCGCTGCGATTCCGCCGCGCAAGTTTTACGAAGATTTCCCTCAGTTTGAAGACGGCGTTGGAACGTCGCGCCTGTTTATCGAAGAAGCGAAGCAGGGGTTCAGACGCGCACGGCACAACTATCTCGCCGGGATGAAGATGACATTTGTGACCGGCGAACTCGCTTCCGGGGTACTGGAGTGGTTTGCAGGCGAGCTGAACAACCGGTTCAAAATGCAGTGTGACGTACTTCCAGTTCGAAACGACTTTTTCGGTCCAGGGATAAACGTTGCGGGCTTGGTGACTGGCCAGGATTTGATTCGTGCGCTGAAATCGGCATCGCCTGAGGGGATTGTGGCCGTGCCGACGATTATGTTGAAAGATGAATCTCTGTTTTTGGACGACATATCGCTTGAGGATGTGAGGCGGGAGACGGGATTAAGTGTCCGAGCGGTTCCTCATCGGGCTGAGGAGTTTCTTCGGGTGCTCGCGAAGTAGCCGGTCTACTATGTGCACACAGAAACGTAAACTGTTTGACCTGCTCGGTATGCTCGTAGCGTGAACATTTCAGTTCAGCTCTACACTCTTCGTTCGCTTACTGAAAGCGACTTTTTGGGCACTTGCCAGAGGGTCGCGGACATCGGTTACAAGTTTGTCGAATTGGCCGGGTTCGGAGGGCTCGCAGCTTCAGAAATCAAGAATTCGCTTCGAGACTTTGGCCTGACGGTGTCGGGTTCGCACGTCGGTCCCGATGCGCTCGACAAAGTTGATGCCGTTATCGAAGAGCACAAGCTGATCGGCTGCAAGCACGTTATCATCCCTTGGTTTCCGGACTCGATGCGGGTAGACGCCAACGACTGGATGCGCACAACCGAGCAGATGCAGTCTGCGGCGATGCAGTTCAAAGCGAACGGCATGACCTTGAGCTTTCACAACCATGCATTCGATTTCCAACCGATGGGCGGCACCAATAACTGGGAATACCTATTCTCGAATGCTCCGGACCTGTTTGCAGAACCCGATACACACTGGGTTCATTGCGCGGGCTATGATTCCGCCACAGTGATTCGCAGCTTGCCCGGCCGCACACCTTGCGTGCACTTCAAAGACTCTCTCGCAGATGGCGAAATGACCGAAGTCGGCGACGGCATTCTGGATTGGGCCGAGATTCTTGCCGCTTGTGACGAGACCGGCGTTCAGTTCGCGGTCGTCGAGCACGACAATCCGAGCGACGCGTTAGAATCCGTACGTCAGAGCTTCGAGTTCCTACAGAAAATTGTTAGCTAATCCCTTTCGTCGCCGCAGTCAGCATCGCCTCGGCAAAGCGATCAACTTCATCAATCGTTGTATAGACGTTGGGCGTCACACGGATACCCTGAAAGTCTTCGTGAGTGATTCCTGTCACGAATATCGAATGCTTTTCCCATAGCCACGTCGCAAGATCGCCGGGTGTCGTCCCGACAATGTGCACCGTCGTCAATCCACACGAGTGCTCAGGCGCGAGGTTTGTAACAAACTTCACCTTCGGCTCGTTTAGCAGCTTTGAAGTCCACCGAGAGCGAAGGTATCGCAGGCGTTCAGCCTTTCGATCAGCTCCTATCATTTCATGGAATGTCAACGCTTCGGCGATCGCATTGTGATTTGCTGCGGGGTGAGTTCCAATCTCCTCAAATTTTCTAATGTCCTTCATCTGCTCTTTATTCGCAGCCATCAGAGGCCAGAGCCCTTCAATTTTCGCCTTCTTCACAAAAAGCATTCCGGTCCCGATCGGTGCCATCAGCCACTTGTGCAGTGAAGTGCCGTAATATTCGCACTCCAAATCTTTTTGCAAGAACGGAAACTGCGCAAATGCATGCGCCCCATCCACAATCACTGGGAGACCACGCTTTGCCGCCATTCGACAGATGTCACGAACGGGATAGATTTGACCAGTGAGAAAGATCACTTGCGAAATGAGGATGAGCTTCGTGCGAGCTGTGATCCCGCTCTCCACTGCGTCCAATAGTTCTTTCTGCGTCTTCGGTGTCGGTGGCACCTTAACCTGAACCATCTTTACGCCCTGGCGCAACTCACGCTGTTTTATCGTTGTAATCATGCGCGGGTAATCCTGCGAAGTTGTCAATATTTCATCGCCTGGCTGCAGGTCAAAACCGTTCAAACAGATTTCAAGCGCCTCGCTTGCGTTGCGTGTGATGGCAACCTCTTCTGCGTCAACACCAAACGTTCGAGCCAGCCTCCTGCGAACCGACTCTATCTCCGGTTCCAAATGTCGCCACATGAAGAATGCGGGCCCCTGATTTTGATACTCCAAGTAGCGGCGCAGAGCTTCTTGTACAACGCGCGGCGAAGGGCAGACTCCGCCATTGTTGAAGTTCACCATCGTACGATCTAGCGTGAACGCCTGCTGGATTTGGCTCCAAAACGCCTCGTCCTGAGCCTCTATCGCGCCAGTGCGCACGATTAGCTTCTCCACAAAATCCAGGGTCTCGTTGCGGAAGGCCACCAGCGGGACCATCCCGGCCAAAAACTCTCTTCGAGTGGGCATTGATTGAGCTTACTCTCCCAAACCTAAGAAACCGTCACGAAATCCCGTGACGGTTCCGTGACATCTGCTCTGCCTAAATGACCTCATTCAAGTGCGAACAAGCACTGAGGAGAAAATGATGAATCAAAGGAACTTACTTAGACTTCTTGGAACGGTCGGCGCCGGCGTCAGCGCTGCGGCTGCCCTCGCGGCTCCGATTCGATTTGCAACGCCTGGCGACGATCAAGGTCGGTCCGTGGCGGTACACAACGCGACCGGCGACTTCATCGTGGCAGGCACGGCCTACAACGGCCCCGTGGCCCACAATGAGATGTTTGTCGCCCGATACAGTCCGGGTGGAGCACTGCTCTGGGCTCAGGTATTCGGACTGAATGGAGACGACGCGGCCAACGCTGTCGCGATTAACCAGGTCACAGGAGAGATTTATGTGGCTGGCCACATAAGCCCCGCCGTGGGAGTCCAGACGGACGCCATGGTGCTCAGGCTCAGCCCCGGTGGCGTTCTCCTTGGCTCTGTCATCTATGCAGGTGGCGCTGGGCTCGACGACTCGTTCAAGCACCTTGTCGTAACCCCGGCTGGTCAGGTTTTCGCCGCTGGCCTCACAGACAATGGCGGGGCGAGTGGGGACGATCTGCTTGCAGCGAGATACACCGCCGGTCTTGGAATCGTTTGGCAAAATATGTGGATTTCGCCGTTCGGTGACGAAACGGTCAAGTCGGTTGCGTTCAGCCCCGCAGGGCTCTACCTCGCCGGTTCGAGGACTAGCCCCATGGGGGACTTGGACGGTATCACAGTTCGATTCTTCCCCGGCACAGGTGCATTCCTTGGCGTGCGACTTAACACTGGGGCAGCGGGTGCCGATGCTGAGACCAACGCCGTAGCGACGGACGTGGCAGGCGATGTGTACACCTGCTCATCAGAAACCACCGCCGCTGGAGACGTCCAGATTCGAACAACCAGGTCCAACGCTTCGTTCACGTCGCTTCGCTGGTCCAACGTGTTCAATGCTGTTGGCGGAATAAACCGAGACCAAGCCGCCGACATGGTCGTTGGCGGACCCGGAGTTGTGATAGGAGCATCTTCAACTATGGTTTCCGGCCCAGATGCAGACTATGTTGTGTACTGCTTGAATCCTGCTACTGGCGCGTTCCGGCCCGGTTGGTTCGCAACGTATGACAACGGCGGAGCGGACATCGTAACCGACATCACACTCGACATTGCCGGCAATACGCTTGTTGCGGGAATCTCGGGGAACGGCGCGAACCGCGACTTCGCAGTCGGCAAGCTCGACATGGTTGGGGCAACGATGTGGATGACGCGCTACGACAACGGAGGCCACGACGACCCGATGTCCCTCGCAATCGGCGCAGGCATGATGCCGATCGTCACCGGGCGTTCAGAAGCGGCCGGCCTTGGCTTCGACGTGCTCTCGCTCAGATTGAACCCGGCTTCGGGAGCAATCCTGTAAATTGAGCGCATCTCGAACGGGACTGCCCATTCCTGCGATATATTGCGGGAGTGGGTGGTCCATCAACCCCGCAAGCGCCTGCCTCGCCGTGGCGAATCAGTCTGTTTGGCACTTTCCAAGCAGAACGAAACGGAGAGGTGGGCAGCTTCAGATCGCGAAAGACCGAAAGTCTGCTCGCGTATTTGGCTTTTTATGCGGGAACGCCAGTCGCGAAAGAACAGTTAGCCGAAGCTCTGTGGCCGGAAGCAGACGGAGATCGCGGGCGCCACTCTCTGCGAATGGCAGTCAGTTCGATCAGGTCGGCCATGAACCGAGCCGATTGGAACTCAATGGAGTACGTGCTCTCCGACCGAAATACGTTGGTTCTGACAGCGGAGTCAGTGAAGTCGGACGTTGCGCTTTTCAGAGAGGCGATAGCCAGCGGAAAGGAGAGCAATTCCACACTCGAAAATATCGAGGCATTTTCACAGGCCTGTTCGCTATACCGAGGGCCGCTGCTCAACGGGTTCACCGACGACTGGATTCTTCCGCAAGCGTTAGAGTTAGAGGAACTGTACGCTCAGACCGTTTCTGGTCTGACTTGTTTGCTCGCGACGAACGGAGATGTGCAGCGTGCAATTGCAGAATCGCGGCGGGCCCTGTCGCTGTTTCCTCTGCGCGAAGACCTGCACGTGGCACTCATGCGGGTCTACGCAATCGCCGGAGAGTCCACCGCAGCAATCAAACAGTTCGAGGAGCTCGAAAAGATGCTTGACGATCATTGGGGCGAACGCCCGGGACGGCAAGCGCACGAGGTTATGGACTCCCTGCCGTCTGGAGGTGACACTCCGAGGACACCTCGGCAACCCGCCCAACCGGCCGGTCCCGGTGCGGCACCACTTCCGATATCTCGGAAACCCTTCTTCGGACGCGAAGCTGAACTCTCAACATTGCGACGGCTGCTTGCGCCGAGTGAAAAACACGCATGTTTGATTACGCTCGTAGGACTCGGTGGCTCTGGAAAAACCAGGCTCGCAGAACGAGTCGCGCAAGACCTGCAGGCGGACTTCGATGGACGCGTTTGGTTTGCGTCATTTGTCGGCCTTCATCCAGACCAGGCACCCGGAGAAACGGTGCTTAGCGCGTTCACTCAGAGCCCACCACAAAATGCGGACGCAGCTGAATACATTTCGAAATTGATCGGCGAGGCTCCTGCGCTTCTTGTGCTTGACAACTTGGAACATGTGGTCGCCCAGACTCGCACTCTCACTGACGCGCTCAGGCAACACTGTCCCAACTTGCGAATACTCGCAACGAGCCGAATCCCGTTAGATGCCGAAAACGAACAACTGGTCCCCGTTGCGCCGTTGCCGCTTCCCAATGACTACCGAGATCTGAACGCGCTTCGGGAATCCCCCAGTGTGCAGCTTCTGGTCGAAGCGGCACAAGTTGTTCGCCCAGGGTTTTCCGTAACATCTGCGAATGCACAAAGTGTGCTTCTGCTTTGCAGACGGCTGGAAGGTATTCCTCTCGCGATAGAGCTTTGCGCTGCAAAACTCGCGACGTTAACTCCTGCTCAAGTCGTTGCCTCGATTGGAAGGCGCCTGGATGTTTCCGCATCGCGATCGGAACTCCCTGACAGACACCGCAGCATGGAAAGCGTAGTCGAGTGGAGCATTAATCAACTGCGTCCGAGCATCCGAGTTGATTTCTCCAAGCTCGGCATATGTTCAGGTGGATTCACATCGGAACTGGCTGCAGCTCTAACAGGAACAGACCCGTCAGAAAGCATTCAGGAACTCACGAGATGTGCGCTCATCAAATGGAACGAAACCGACTTGGAAGTTCGGTTTGAAATCCTTGAGACCGTGCGCGAAAAAGCAAGAGAGATGCTCGACATCGCTCCAAACGAAGCCCGCGAGACCTCAGAAAGGTTTTTCAACTACCTGCACTCGCTTTGCAGTAAGTATGAAACTTTGAAGACCGAAGACGAGAGGCGCTTGTGGGCTCAATCGCTGGTAAATGAAACCAACAACCTACTTGAGGCGCTTGAAATGTGCGCCGAAGGTTTGATTCCGAGCGATTCTGCTTGGCGCTTCGCGTTTTCGTTGCGACCCTTCATTGAACGACGCGCACGGCCGCAACTGTGGGTCGGATCCCTTGACAAACTACTTGACGCGACTGCCGAAAAGCTCGAGGCCGAATTGCTTTCGGAAGCTCACCTGCTGATGGCGCGAATTCGATACGGACTGCGAGATATTCGGGCGACATACGAGCACATTGTGCAAGCGATGGACGCCGCAGATCGAACCAACAACCTGAAGTTGCAAATCCTGACGCGCTGCGAATTGGAAACGCCCGCATCGCTTCTTGGCGAGTACGAATTTGCAATAGAGGCGCTAAACGAAGCGATCGAACTCCTTCGCAAATCGCCGGACGACGGACTCGCCGCAAGGTGCCACATTAATTTGGGCTGGACTGTGTTTGACTCCGGGCGCGAGGCCGATTCGCGTGAGCAGTTTGCCAAAGCTGTCGAATTTGCAGAACGCGCAGGAGATTCGATTGTGTTGAGCACAGCGCTTGTTGGTCTCGCGTGCGCCGTCGGTGCAACCGACTATGCCGAATCCATCAAGATATTTGAACGTGCCCAATTCATTTGCGATCAACACGGAGTCCCCGAGCGAATTGGACATATGCACTACTATCGCGCCCTAAACGAATACCGCAATGGCAAACCCGCAGAAGCGCTCGAAAACATTCATCGCAGTTTCAAGTCGTTTGTATCGCACGGCATCGCGCTCGGCCAAACCCCGCTAACAGTTGGTGGACTCGTTTTGGCTGCAAACGGCGATCTCGAGAACGCACTGCTTTGCTTCCGACGAGCTCAATGGTCGAGAGTGCGTTACGGCATGCAGATGTTTCCCACTCTTGCGAAAGATTACGAACGCGAGTCCGCGTCCGCCGGCGAGGACTTCAACGCAAGAGTTGCTCAAGCGCCGCTTCATGATGATGAAGAGCTGGTTGAAAAGCTGTTGATCAAGTAGTGGATCGAGTGGCTATGAGGTAGTTACACAGTGGTTGCAAAGTTGTTTCAAGGTAGTTGCAATGTAGTGGCAACGTTTTTGTAAAGCTGAGTTCAGGTGGTTATCAAGTTGTGATCATGTTGTGCCTGAGCAAACGTCTCACGCGAACAACCCGTAACTACTTCGCGACAACGCCGTAACCACCCTGCAACTACTTTGCAACTACCTTGTAACTATTTTTCAACGCCTCGACCAGCCCTCAGTTCTTCTCTAGCGTTACTTTCCCTGCGTTCGAAAGCTGCGTGTCAGGTGTCAAAACCTTTCCGTCCGCGCTTACTTCCAAATTAATCTTTTTGGTCGCAAGCTCCGACGACTTTGTCTCTTCGCTGTCGCCGGTGCGTTCAGGGTTTAGTCGCAACTGTGATCCAGCGAGCTGCCATCGCCCTTCGACCGACTGTCCAGCGGTGACCATCGTGTAACTGTTGTCGGCACGCAGTTCGAGTGAGACGTTGGATTCGCCTTGACCCGCTGCGCTCAGGTCCACCTTTTTGCCATCTTTGTCAACGAGTTTTGCGGTGTAAGTGCCGGCAAGCTGCGCTCCGCTAGCTCCGCAGCCTATGAGTGTGAGGGCGATTGCCCAAATCAAGAATCGTTTCATCTCGACCTCCCTAAAATTGGAGACGGATGGCGGAGCGCGGAGGTTTCGAATCCCCTGTTCGCTCGTAAGACCCGGCGCTTAACTGCCGACTAAAAAATCTTCGCCAGCCGGGCGTTGACCGCGTTCCAGTCAATCACCTGCATAAACGCGTCAATGTATTTCGCTCGCGCCGTGCCGAAATCTAAATAGTACGCGTGCTCATAAACATCCAACGCCAAAACCGGCGTGCAGTTCCACATCGGGTACGTGTTCTGCGCATCGCCGATGTAGTTGAACAGCGTTCCATCGGAATGATCGTATGCGAGCCAAACCCAGCCGCGTCCCGCGATGCCGGTGCATTTGAGATCAGCTTGCCATGCTTCCACACTTCCGAAATCGCGCGTGATCATTTCCGCTGCTTTGCCGCTGCACTCGCCGTCGCCGCCCAAAATATCAAAGTAGATTTCATGGTTTACGAAGCCGCCGTATGCAAACGTGTAATCCACTTTCAGTGCGCGCATTTGGCTGAAAACTTGGTTTGCTTTCGCGGGATCGCGCTCCACTTCGGCGAGCGTTTTCCTAATCTCGTTGGTTTTGTTGGCGTACCCCTGAAACAGCTTGAAATGCTCTTCGTGGGTCTTGCGGCTAATGCCCACGCGTTCGGTTGAGTAGACTTTTTCTGCGAGTTCGTTTGCGGTTACGAGTTTGACTTCTGGCATGATTTTCTCCGGTGGTTAGTGAGGAAAAGGATACCCGGTAGTTACCAAGTCGTTATCAAGTAGTTGTCAAGTTGTAATTAGGTTTTCGTGAAGGCAATAGGTAGTTTAGTGAAACAGCGAACGATAGGGCTGAAGCCATCTGCTGCCCGTCGCCTCTGCTATAGTTGTTCAAATCCGGACGCTGTCGTGAGCGTCGCGTACGGGCGAGCCCGTTCACCTGTATACTCATAGTTAGGCATGCCGAGGAATGCAAAAGACGAGACAATCCGATTCACCTCCACCATTGAGGCGAATAAATCGGGGTATTTGGTTACTCTTTCGAAGAGTGCTGTCAAAGCTCTCAGTTCAGAAACGAAAATTATGGTCGAGGGGACGATGCACGGATTCCCGTTCCGCGCAGCGATCGAATCAAACGCGCTTCGCATCAGCGAGTCGCTGCGAAAAGCAATGAATGCCAAACCGAATGACGAAGTGACGGTGGAGATCACGCGGATTGGAGAAGAAGCCGAAGTTCGAGTTCCCGTAGATTTTCAACAAGCGCTCGCCGCATCGCCAAAAGCAAAAGCGCTTTGGGATGATGTGACGCCGATGGCGCGCCGGGAGTGGGTGCGATGGATAGCATCGGCAAAGCAAGGAGAAACTCGCGTGCGCCGTATTGAAGTTGGAATAGACAAACTGCTTCACGGAATGCGCAGACCGTGCTGTTTTCCTGGTTTGAATTTTGTAACAAAAGGTCTTGTTGAGCCGGAAGAGACATGGGTGGCTTTGCCGAGCGTGGAGAAGCAGAGGAGCGCTCCGAAGCAGCCGGCAAAGCCAAAGGCTGCCGCAAAATTACGCTAACGGATCGGCAATGCAATTGCCGCTACCAATTCCCGTTACCATCGTCCGTTGCGTTGTTGGTAAGGTTCGTCGGATCAGCGCCGGTAGCGCTCATCGAATAAACCTCAAAATTACCGTCCCTATCCGTGGTGAACACAATTTTCGAACCGCCCGCCGACCAATCCGGCGAGTTGTCGTCGCCGCCGTCCACGGAGATGTTGGTTTGGCCCGTTCCGGTTTTGCTCATCACATAAATCTCATTGTTGCCGTCGCGGTTGCTCACGAAGGCGATTTTGCTGCCATCGGGTGACCATGCGGGTTGAAAATCACCGATGCCATTTGAAGTGAGCTGCGTCACACCCGTGCCATCTGCGTTCATTACGAAAATCTCGCTATCTCCGTCGCGATCACTCGCAAAAACTAGCTGCTGGCTATTAGGCGACCAATTTGGATACGAGTCTTCGCCGGCATCGTTCGAAAGGTTCGTCACACCTGTACCGTCGGCGTTCATCACATAAACCTCTTTGTTGCCATCGCGATCTGTTACGAAAGCGACTTTTGTGCCGTCGGGTGACCAAACAGCCGAGTTGTCATCGGCGGCATCGTTGGTCAAGTTTGTTTGACCGCTGCCATCGGCGTTCATTTTGTAAATCTCGTTGTTGCCGTCGCGATCGGTTGTGAACACTGCAAGGTTGCCATCGCGCGACCAGGAAGGGTCGTAATCGTTGCCCAAATCGTTCGTGAGGTTGGTCGGCGCATCGCCGTTCGGCTTGATGGTGAAAATCTCGTAGTTGCCTGTGCGGTCGGTTTCAAACGCGACCAAGGTCGAAATCGGCTTCGTGGTCTCGGTGCACCCCGCGACGAGGGCGATCAGGCCGAGGGTGATGAGGGAAAATCGGTTGTTGCTCACGGTGTGTTCTCCTTGGGCGGCCGGGCGCTTGACCCCAAGCCGGTAATCCTAACAGGTTCGATACCGCTAAGTTTCGGCGGGGTGTGAGGTTTTGTTTAGGGGGCTCGCCGTGAGGCCGCTGGTCCTCACCAGGCAAAAACGTTGGGCCGGGCGATGGAACGCCCGGCCCTTAGATTTCCCGAATAGAACTTACTGCCAAACTGTGACTTTAATCGTGCCCGTCCACGGCTTCTTCACGCCGTACTTGTCGCGCACTGTGAGCGTGACCACGTAGTCACCACCTACTCGAAATCGGTGATAAACCGCTTGACCGATTGCATCTTCCTGCAAACCGTCCTTCGCATCCCAATCCCATACGTATTCGCAAATCGTCGAACCCGCCTCGGCTGCGCCAACAAACAAAGTCTCTTGATCGCGCGCCATCGTCATGGTCATCTTTTCGGTTCGGCCCTGTATTGAGGACTTGTCGTTGACTGCTCGGACTTCGCCCACATAAATCATCCCGGGTGCGTCGGCGCCGAATGAGATCGAGCTGATCTCCATGTTTGTCTTCGAGAACCCAGAAACTTTATTCAGCGGAATTCCCAGCGGCTTCCAGCGATTGTAGCCAAGCCCAACGGGCAGAACCGCCTCGGACAGCTTCCCATCGCTCGTGCGGATCAGCATTCTGATGTTTTCGATGTTCTTCTTGGTGTTGCCCGCATCGGTGTTGCCTACAATATAGAAGGTCGCCGAGAGCATGTTTTCAGGGTTCGAGACCATGGATGCCAGCTTGACTGGCGAGCCGAAACTGACGAGGCCACCGTTGAACATGCTCGTTGTAGTGATCTGCAACGAATGTCCATTGCGAAACGCGTTGGCGTGGTCCTCTTTGATTGTCCCACCGCCCCAAGCCGCGATTTTGGTGGCAGAGCCATCAACCTGCGCGCCTGTGTACAGTTGGATCTCGGCAGCCTGCGGGTTCGCTCCTGCAAGCGTCGTAGCGATTACAAAACTAAGAAGCATTCTTCTTCCTCCGTGGCCTCAATGGATGCCCGTCCATCGGAACCGCTCGATTGCGAGCGCCCTTCCGGCCTCACCCACGTCAATTATGACTCCACAGACCATGCTGGGGCCCTCTGCAACCAAAAATCTTTCAGGTAATTGGGTCAAAAACTTCCTCAAAATGATCTGTTTGTCCATTCCGATGACCGAATCTTCGGGTCCACACATTCCCACATCGGTGATTGCCGCCGTGCCCCCCGGCAGGATGCGCTCGTCGGCGGTCTGCACATGGGTGTGGGTTCCGACCACCGCCGAAACCTTCCCGTCCACGTAATGGCTGAACGCGACCTTCTCGGAAGTGGCCTCGGCGTGAAAGTCAATAAGTATGTTTTCTGTACCGGCCTCCCCAATCAGACGGTCGGAAGCCCGGAATGGGTCGTCGTAATCGGCCATGAACACCCGGCCACACAGATTGATAACCGCGAGGGTGTGCTCGTTCTTGGTGATCCTCACGATCTCGGCGCCAGGAGCGCCGGGCGGCATGTTCGCGGGCCGAGCGATTCGGGGTTCAGCTTTGAGACACTCCGCGGCGTCGCGGTGGTGGTAGGCGTGGTTTCCGAGCGTTATGGCATCAGCGCCAGCATTGAAGATCTCTTTTGCGCAGTCGGCCGTTATCCCGAACCCTGCGGCTGAGTTTTCGCCGTTCACAACTGTGAAGTCGGGGCTATGGGATTCGATGAGCGAGGGGAGGCATTGTTGGACGGCTCTTCTCCCCGGCCTTCCGACCACATCCCCCAGGAACAGTATGCGCATGTTTGAGTGGCTGAGGGTACCGGAACGTGGCCGGTTAGCCTCCTCCGCCTCTTACGATTTTGCGCGCTTCTTCGATGTCATTCTTGGTGGCTTCGGAGAGCTGGCCAGGCGGTAGCGCAACGGCGCCGGGTTTGGCGAGGGTCTCCTCAATCGTTCTCTGGAAAATGAATCCGTTCTTCAGATCCAAAGTGATCGTATAGTTATTCTGCGTTGCTTCTCGGAGGGACACGTACTCTCTCCTCTTGTACGCGTTGTTCATCACGCCTTCCGATTCACCGCTTTGCTGCGCATAATCGTAAACAGACAAGTCAATCACATTCCCGTCTTTACTCCGGGCAATGAACGCGAGGTGCTGGTCGCGTTCGACGGTCACCAGTGCATCGGGCGGAATGCCGTTGGGCAACCGTTCCGTCACTTCTCTGAGAAACTTCCTTTCGTCGTCACCTGCTAACCACGGGTTCGCTTCTTGCGAAAGCTCATTTGTCCAGTACACCCAGCGACTAAACTGTTGCTGTAGCGGTAGCGAGAGTTGCGAGAAGGTCGTCTTTTTTCCGACATGTCCTCGCCAAACCGCAGGGCCAATAATCGAAAGGTATTCGATCGGCGATCTCATTGTTCCCTCAATTGAAGCACGACATAATTGAGGGCTCGCGTGTGAAATGATAATTTTGTCCACCGACCGCAAGTCGGGCACGCCTGGATTCGCCCTAACATACAGAATCGCGTCATCTAAGTCGGCATACTGCTTCTGCCGTAAAGTTGAAATAAAGGTTTTTGCCGCCTCACGGTTGAAGCGCAGTTTCCACGCGCAGGTCGGAAGTACCGGCTTCACGACAAGCCAGTTGTCTGCGCGCACGATTTCACAGGATGGCTGTCTTACATTTGGCGGCAGAGCTGATTCAGTGATCTGCTCGAGGAAGTCCGCGTCAGTTCGTATCAGCTTGTAGACCACTGCGCGCGAGAGCAGATAAAGGGCCGAATCCGGCGCAGTAGCAAGCAGTTGGCGTTTCTCATCGGTTGCGACGCCCCTAATAAGCTTTCCAAAGACATAACCTAAAGGGTCGTGCTTAGTCGGATCTGAGAGAATTCCGCCCACTCCTCGATCAAGCGGAACCTCATCGTTCTCGTTTTGCAGCAGGTACATACCCACTCCAATCTTCTTTCCGTTGGGCAGCACCGTGATTCCTCCGCTCGCAGATGAAACCCCCGCTTCGCTGCTGACACGCGCCAGGTTCATCGTCCGCTCATCGAGCTCGATTTTTCTGCCTTTCAGGCCTGGCCTAAGGCCCCCCCGGGACCAATCTGGTGGCATCGCACCCTCCAGGTTCACGATGTATTCGCCGTGGTCGTCAACCACTAGCACATCAAATCTGATGCCGTGATCCCGTGTTCGCTTCACCGCGAACAGCGTCTTCCCATAGCTATTGCGCAACTTTGATCCGTAGCCAAATTTCGGCATACCGCCATACGGAATGTGTCGATCGTCCCTATTCTTGGCCACTTCCAACAGGGTGTCAAGTTGGTTGCGCATTGTCGCTAACGTCATCATCGCAGACGGTGAAAACTGAATTTGTGCTTTGGTTGGGGAATCCGAAAAAACCATTCGTTCGCCAATCTGCATTCTCTCGATCGCATCGGGACCCATATCCGCCAACCATGCCGCTCCGGCCCGATACAGCGGATTAGATACTGCCAGTGATGCGATCTCTTTGCGGTGATCGGCCTCCGGACTGTCTTCGCTGCTATTGAGATTGAATAATCGCTCTGCTTCTTTCTTGTCAAACTCCGGAAGCGCGTTTACGGCCTTAAGCTGTGCATCAAGCATCGCCTTCCACATAGCGACTGCTTTCTCGTGGTCCGCCTTCTCTAACTTCGCAGACAGCTCCGCGCTGCGAGTTAGGTTCTTCACTCCGTCTTTCAAGACCCACTCTGCCCCGACCAAATCGGCGAGTTTAGGCATCAGTTCAGAAAGAGGGGCGTCATCTAGTTGAACAACGATCGGCTCCGTGCCCACATTGGGCGCACACCCGAGCTTCTGCCCGGTCTGTTTGGCGATCTCTTCAACGAACGCTTTCGTTTGAATCGCGTCGGCGGCAAAAGTGACGGTCGGCTCAGCCGGTCCGGCCATCATCAGGAGAATCAGGCTCAGCATGGGACTATTGTAGCCGGAGAACCGGAGGAGTACGTCGTATGGGTCAGATCGGCCCTTTACGACCTGCGCATGGCGGGGCTCCCGAACAGCCTGCACCGAAAGGTACAGAATTCTCCCCTGTCCTATTGACAGCGTCGCCCCCTTTCGCATAGACTCGCGAAACGACCCCAAATCCGGGTAATTCAACGGGGTCGAAACTCATCGAGGGGGGAGTGAATAGCCGCATGTCGTCGTTTGCCTACGAGGATGTGATGCACCCGTTCGCGGATGAAGATTTCGTCCTGCGCGCACGGGAGGGTGATCTTCGCGCGGCCGAGTTTTTGATGCTGCGCTACCGGCCGCTGGTCGAGAGCAAAGCGAAGTCGTACTTCCTCGCTGGAGCCGACCACGACGACGTTGTTCAGGAGGGGATGATCGGCCTTTACAAGGCGATCAGGGATTTCAGCAGTGACCGACGAGCTCGATTCAGGCCGTTCGCCGAGCTTTGCGTGACCCGGCAGATCATCACCGCCGTGAAGACTGCAACCCGCCAAAAGCACAACCCACTCAACATATCTGTTTCGCTCTATGGTTCGGCCGCCGCAGAGGACGGCTCAACCTTGATGGATCTGATCCCGGACGAAGGGAGCGTGAATCCAGAAGAGGCCGCAATCACCAAAAAAGCGAACTTGAGCCTGAACAGAGCCATCAGCAACTTGCTAAGCGAACTTGAAGCGAGAGTGCTTCAGCGCTACCTTGAGGGAAAGACCTACCGAGAGATTTCCGGTGAGCTTCACTGCCACCAGAAATCCATTGATAACGCCCTGCAGAGAATCAAAAAGAAAATTCATCTGCTGCTTCAGGAATAATCGGTACACAATCCCTTGACGAAACCGAAGTCGGTTCGGTAACTTTAGTCCTACCCCGCCAGGAAACCAATTTTCGAAGGAGCCGCGCAATGAATAGTCTGACCAACAATGGAGCCGTAAAAGTCGTCGTCGCCGACACCCAAACCCTGAGCATGGAGGGCACGGTCAAGTTGCTCTCGGAAGCCGATGGGATTCGCGTTGTTGGTAAGACCAGCACACCGGATGAGATGGTGTTCACAGTGAAAGACTCGCGACCGGATGTGTTGCTTATTGAAGGGAAGATGCTTTCGTTGGTTGGGGATAAAGAGTTTTCAAAGATTAGGGATGGGGCAGACGATCTAAAAGTGCTTTTGCTTGCGGATCCTGAAGATGTGCCAAGGGCGATGGCGGTAGCTCCATCAGAAACCAGAGGATTAGTGACTCGAGCAAGCACACCGGGAGACCTAGCGCAGGCGATTCGCACCGTAAACGTCGGAAAGACTTTCGAGCTTCCTCCGCTTCCTCCACAGCCAAAACGTCGCGGCCGCAAGCGAACGATGCGACTTTCGCCACGAGAGCAGGACATCGTGACCTACATCTCGCAAGGCCTTTCGAACCGGGACATCTCTCAGAAGATGGGAATCAGCGAGCAAAGCGTGAAGAACTTGGTTTCGCGCGTGTTGAAGAAGCAGGGCTTTAGAAACCGCGTTCAGGTTGCACTGTGGCGCGTTCATGTTGACGACATGACGATCACCTGATGCTTGCGCGGGTTCTCACTGCCGCGGTCGGCATCCCGTTGATGCTGTATGTGGCGTGTGTGGATTCGCCGTGGCCACTGCGAGTATTCGGCGCGCTGCTTACGCTACTCATCTATTTCGAGTTCAGGGCGGCTGGCCAATCCGAATATCGCCCGCCAATCAGCGGCGGTATGTCTGTAGTAGTCCTTCTGTTTTTTGTAGGAACGCGACGGCCGAATCTTGGCACGGATCCTCTCGACTTCATCTATTTTCTAATAATCCTCTTGTTGTGCATCGTATGTTGGAAGCGCGTTCCAATCATGTCCGAGGCATTCCTATTCGTGTGCCTGGCTGTTGGGGCCGTGATGTTGTTGGGAATCAAGGGAGTTCTTGATCCTGACACGACAGGGATCGGATCGCTTGCTGCCTTTCGGACCTCTGCCCTGCTGCTCTTCTTTCTAACCATCTGGGCTGGAGACACGGCCGCGATGCTGTTCGGAAAGCTGTTCGGCAGAAACAAACTTGCTCCAAACATCTCGCCAAATAAGACCTGGGAAGGTTCGATCGCAAATCTGCTGGCCGCGTCGTGCGTGGGTTACTTCCTTGCACACCTTGGCGAATTGAGCCCTGTTGAAGGGTTAGGGGTTGGAGCAATCTCCGGATCGCTCGGCCAAGTAGGTGATCTGGTTGAAAGCGCGTGGAAGCGGAGGGTTGGAATCAAAGACAGCGGCAGCCTGTTGCCCGGCCACGGCGGAGTGTTAGATCGTTTTGATTCGATGCTGTTCGCGGCACCGTTTGTAGCTTTGTATCTGAGTCTGATAAGGTGACGGACCAATCTCTTCGCTGCTCCACGGAATCACGGGGCAGCGAAGAGTAATCGGCTCGAAGCGGCTGAACTATCCGTTATTCGCCGCCGCCCCCGCCGCCGACTCGAGCTGGGCCGCCACCGGCAGGCATCATCGGTGGGTTAAGTGGCTGCCGTCCAACGACGTTCAGCGAGCCTTTGTCCACCTTGTACACCATGCCGCCGCTGACGATGAACAGGAACTGGCCATCGGCGACCATTGCGGTTCCGCCGCCGCCACCACCACCCATCATCGGTGGGCCCTGGTTGAAGCCGCCGTAAGGCTGTGGGTTTTGGAACCCGCCGCCGCCGGGTTGAACTGCGCCGCCCTGGCCAGGCTGAACTCCGGGTCTTACGGGACCCTGAGCGACCGCCGGGTCCGCGCCGCTTATCGGCGGCTTGACCGAACCGGCTGACTGCGCAATCGCGTAGGTAACGGGAATCGCCGCGACAACGAGCGCGGCTGACAAAAGCTGAATTGTTCTGGTTTTCATGCGAAATCCTCCAAGCGTGCCCGCACTAGAGCTGGGCACAACGTTATTGACGTCTTGAGATACCCGCAATTTCAGTGGAAAGTTTGCCGGAGCAGCTCCAAGGCCGCTTGTTTGTCGCCGCCACCCAGATTTCCGTCCAGCACGGCATTCAACAGCATCCGCTTTGCCTTTCCGACGGTCGGTCCCGGTCCGCAGTTCAGCTCGGCCATAATCTCTTCACCCGAAAGTGGGCTTTCGAGCTCGCTCTTCGGCCCTTCCGTCGTCACACTCGAAAGCTGCGCGCGCACATGTGCAAAATCAATTCCTTTTTCCACACGCCCCACAGCCTTTGCGTCGCATTCGACCAACAGAACGAGAAGATCGGTGAGCTCACCCATGTCGCGAATCAGTCTTCTCGCTGCCGGCTGTGTGAACGGCACCGCGGACCCAAGCCGCATATGATTTGCAACAAGTTGACTTACAGCGCGGACTGTCTTCTGCGGAAATCGAAGCTTTCTCAAAAAACGCGCGGCAGTGCGCGCGCCAATTCTCTCATGACCGAAGAACCGCACTCGTTGATCGGCTTCGACGGTCCGTGTCTCAGGTTTCGACACATCGTGCAGCAGCGACGCGAGCATGAGATTCAAACGCTCTCCACCGCCCTCAAGCGTTGCTCTCGAACTATTTTCAATAACGTCAAGCGTGTGCCCCCACACATCCTTTGAATGGTAACTGCCCTGTTCAACGTTCACCATTCTCACAAGCTCAGGAGCAAACTCTTTTAGCAGTCCACAGTCTAACAAATCAACGAGCGCTTGACCCGCCGTTTTGTGAAGCAGCATTTTTGAAAACTCATCTCTTATCCGCTCCAAACTCACAACTTCAAGCCTGTGAGCCTCTTTTGATATCGCACTCCACAATTCGGGAACGGGTGAAAGGTTGAAACGGTTTTTGAACCTTACGGCCCGAAGCATACGAAGTGGATCATCGCGGAACGTGAGCGCTGGGTCCAATGGTGTTCTTAGAACTCTATCTCGGATGTCAGCGAGCGCCATGCCCGTGACGTCGAACAGTTCTCCTGTGTGCAAGTTCCGAAACAGCGTGTTGATTGTGAAATCACGCCTGAGAGCGTCCTGCTCGAGTGTTGCCGTGCGAACCGTCGGTTTTCTGCTTTGCGGCGCATAACTCTCGGTTCTAGCCGAAGCGATTTCGACGTTGACCCCGGCTACTCGAACGAGCGCGGTTCCAAACCTCGAATAGATGACCGGCGCAATCTCGCTAATACCCCGCTTGAAGAGCCACCGCGCGAGCTTCGCCGAGTCACCTTCCAAAACGATGTCAATGTCTGGCGAAGTTGGCTCTCCCAAAAGCGGATCGCGGACGCAGCCGCCGACCATCCAGAGTTCGTACTCCCACGGCGAACCGATTGTAACTTCTGCGATTCTTGCTTCTGGACTCAACTGCCTCTTCCTGATTTGCGAGTAACATTCGCGCCGATGATGCCCGGCACTCTCAAGACGTTGTTGAACGGACTTATTGACTATGCCGGTTTGTTTCCACCGGCAAAACTCGACCTTGAAACTGCGTTGACGAATTATGTTCGATATAAAGGGGGCGAAGAGAGCTGGCTGGTTGCGAGATTCGTGATTCCAGCAACTCAACTCTGCGATGTTGCGCCTCTACTATCTACGGCAGGGCCGCACAGGTTTTCCGCCCTTCTAAACGCCGATGCACTTGATGAATCGCTTTCCGCAGTGTCGGAATTCAACACTCAGAATAAAGGGCGGCTGACAGTTGACTCGGTTGAACTTAAGCCCGCGCGTAGCTCGGTGAGCGATACCGTCAATAGAATCGGTTCCGTGATTTCGAACGCCGAGATTTTCGTCGAAGTTGAGCTATCGGATGACGTGTGCTCGGCGATCGCCGAGGTTGCCGAAAGTGGGAACGCCAAAGTGAAGTTTCGAACCGGAGGCGTTACGGAAGACGCATTTCCTTCGGTCGAGCAGTTGGCGACCGGCATCGCTGCGTGCGCTACTCTCGGCGTGCCGATGAAGGCGACGGCTGGTCTTCATCACCCGGTCAGGCATTTCAACGAAAGTGTGAACACAAAGATGCACGGATTTCTCAACGTGTTTTGTGCTGCCTGTTTCGCGTACGAGTTGAGGCTTGAAGCCGAGGCGTTAGCGCCCATTTTGGGTTGTGAAGAGTGTTCGAAATTTAGTTTTTCCGATTCGGAAATGTGCTTCGGTACTCATTGCCTGTCGAATGAGCGGATTGCTGCGGCCCGCAGCAAAGCGCTTTCGTTTGGGTCGTGCTCGATTGAAGAGCCCGTTGACGACTTGAAATCCCTTGGATGTTGGTAACGAAATGAAATCATGGATTGAATACGATTTGAATTGCGACTTTCCGATTGAAAACCTGCCGTACGGTGTGTTTTCGGTCGACACTTTTTCACCGCGGATCGGTGTCGCGATCGGAGATCAAATCTTGGACATGTCGCTTTTGTTTGATGCGGGTTTGCTCAGCGATCTGGGGATTCAACAAAACCTGTTCGCGATGCCCTGTCTGAATCTGTTTGCCGCAGGGGGGAAAACGGTGTGGAAGGCGACACGAGCGCGAGTTAGCAGCCTTCTCGTGGAGGACAACGACGAGCTGCGAAAGAATGAGGCGCTCCGATCCGCTGCATTCGTGCCGATTAGCGAATGCAAAATGCACGTTCCGTTTGCGATTCAGGATTACGTGGACTTTTATTCATCGGAACAGCACGCAACGAACGTTGGAAAAATGTTTCGGCCCGACAACCCACTGATGCCCAACTGGAAGCACCTGCCAGTTGGTTACAATGGCCGTGCATCGTCGGTCGTAATCAGTGGAACCGAAATAAGGCGCCCAATGGGTCAAACAATGCCAGACGGCGCTGAATCTCCAATTTATGGTCCATGCAAGCGGTTGGATTACGAATTGGAGATGGGGTTTTTCACGGGTAAGTCGAATCCATTGGGTCAGCAAGTCTCGACGGCACAAGCAAGCGATTTCATTTTTGGGTTGGTGATTGTTAACGACTGGAGCGCGCGGGATATTCAGAAATGGGAGTATCAGCCGCTGGGTCCGTTTCTCGCGAAGACGTTTGGCACATCAGTCAGCCCGTGGGTTGTCTCGATTGAAGCATTGGAACCGTTTCGCACTTCAGGGCCGGCGCAATCGCCGGCCGTTTTGCCGTATCTTCAGTGCGCGAGCGATTGGGCGTTTGATATTCAACTTGAGGTTGCCCTGAAAACAACCGCAATGAGCGAGTTTGAAGTGATCTCAAAGGGCAACTTCAAAACGATGTATTGGAACATGGCGCAGCAGCTTGCGCATCAATGCGTAAACGGAACGAACATACAAGTTGGCGACCTTTACGCATCGGGGACGATTTCGGGCGACACGACCGATTCCGCAGGGTGCTTGCTGGAAATGACCACAGGCGGAAAGAATCCGGTCACGCTGGCAAACGGTGAGCAGCGGCGATTTTTGGAAGACGGCGACGAGGTTCGAATGCGCGCTTGGTGCCAAGGTGATGGTTACCGAATCGGATTCGGCGAGGTTGTGGGACGGGTCCTGCAAGCTGTCATCAACTCCGGTGCGGATAGCTAAAGAAAATTGGGCAGAACATAAATGTTCTGCCCTGCACTTGCACTCAATAATCGTGTAAGGATTTCGTTAGCGAGGCTCCATTGCTCCGGTCAACACTACCTCGCCCGCTTCGTCCGTCACTTCGACGGCATCACCGGCATTGATATTCGGCCTGTTCGCGCCTCGGTAGAGTTGGACGATGCGAAGGTCACCGAAACCGTTCGTCGTGCCAAACCATGGCGCGTTGTTTCCGATCACGACCACATGGTCGGTGTTGGGGGCGAGGTTCTCGCCTTCGATTTGAAGCTGGGCTTCTCGGCCGCTTCTTGCGACCCACTTAGCCTTGCCTTTGTTGTCTCCGGGGCCTGTAAGCCGCGCTTCGACACGAACTGACTGAATAGCTGCGATGCTGACGGCCACCACCATAAGAGTTGCCGCTACTGCGAGAGTGTTTCGTAATTTCATTATTGTTGCCTCCAACTTTGTTTGCCCCGGATTGGGGTGTTGGAGTGAGAGAGCCGGATGGAGAGGAGCCTGATACGTGGGGGGCCACCTACGAGTTTTCACAAAAAAGTGAAAGTTCGAGCTCCATCGGCGGTATAACCCCCTTTAGTGGTGGAAACCAAGACGCCTGGCCGGGCAAAGGTCGAGAGCATCAAGGGGCTGTTTGCCGACATCTCGCCGACCTATGACCTGATGAACTCGGCGATGAGCTTTCGCCTACATCATAGGTGGCGGAGGTTCGCGGTCCGGCTCCTCGAGCTGAGCCCCGGCGAATCGGTTCTCGATCTGTGCTGTGGAACCGGCGACTTCGGGACCGCGATACGAAAGGTTTCTGGGGAGAGGCCGGTCGTCGGACTGGACTTCTGCATGCCCATGCTGAAAGTCGCGGCGAGCAAGCGTGTGCCGGAATTCCTGGCGCTTGGTGACGGATGCCGCTTGCCGGTTAGGTCTGAATCCGTGGATGCAATAACCGTGGGTTGGGGATTGCGAAACGTGAGCGATTTCAAAACCGCACTCACCGAGATCTTTCGAGTCTTGAAACCGGGTGGGCGTTTCGTTTCACTTGATATGGCAGTCCCAAAGAGTGCCGTCGCCAAAAGCGCGTCAAAAATCGCTTTTCACAAAATGGTCCCGCTAATGGGAGCGATGCTCGGACAACGGCGCGCATACTCCTACTTGCCCGAATCAACCTCGACGTATCTTTCGCGTGAAGATCAAAGAGCGCTGATGCTTGGGGCCGGTTTCAAAGAAGTCAGCATTCACGATATGTTTTTCGGAAACATTTGTGCCCACCGGGGGGTGAAATGAAGAGCGCTTATTTCGAAGCCGCCCGCGCAACCGCTGGGGACGAATTCGCCGCTACCGTTGCCGAGGATATCGTTGCCGTCGAGCGCGTGCTTTGCGATCGGCTTGGATCAAACGTCGAGACCGTTTCTGCGATTGGGGATCATGTGCTGAGTGCCGGCGGCAAACGGCTTAGACCTCTTTTTGCAGCGCTTTGGGGCCGTGCAGTTTTCACTGATGTTGATGCTCAACGTCTACGAAATCTCGGTGCTGCACTTGAGATGATCCACATGGCAACGCTCATACACGATGACGTCGTTGACATGGCGGAAACTCGGCGCGGACGACCGACCGTTTCTTCGGTTTACGGAAACAACGCGGCGATACTATCCGGCGACGTTTTGCTCGCCAAAGCGATGGAGCTGCTTGCGGAAGACGGTGATCTAACCATCATTCGAATGGTAAGTCGAATGGTTGTGGAAATGGCCGAAGGCGAAGTTAAAGAGGTTGAAGCTCGCGGAGAGTTCGAGCTAAATCGCGAAACGCATTACGATATTTTGAATCGGAAGACAGCCGCGTTCATTTCTTGCTGCTGCAAGTTAGGTGTTCTTGTTGCGGGCAAAGATGATTTGTGCAACGCCGCCGAACAGTATGGACGTGAAGTCGGCCTCGCATTCCAGATTGCCGACGATCTACTCGATTACCGCGCAACTCCCGAGACCAGCGGCAAACCGCGTGCGACCGATTTCCGGGACGGCCAGTCCACCCTGCCACTGATTCTGCTCCGCGAGCAGCTTACAGCCGAAGAAGCCGAATTCACAAAATCGAAATTTGGTAACGGCGTTACAGAAACGGATTTAGATCAGATTACAGAATGGATGAGCGAGAGAGACTGCTTCAGTACGGCGGAACAAACCGCGCATACTCATGCCGAAGCCGCTGTAAACGCGCTCGGTTCGTTGAAGGATTCGCCCGCAAAATCGTTGCTTCATCAAATCGCCACTATGGTGGTATCGCGCAATTCGTGAAAAGCTACGCTCTGTACGTCTTTGATTTGGATGGAGTTCTGTATCGCGGCGATGAGCTAATTCCCGGTGCAGTTGAGACAGTCGCCCAGTTGCGCTCAGAGCAGAAACTGGTTCGGTTTCTCACCAATAACAGCAGCGAGACTCGTGAATCGCGCGCGCAGAAACTCACAGCGATGGGATTTGAGGCAACGCCACAAGAGGTTTACACAAGCGCGTTTGGGGCATCAAAGATCTTGGGTGCGACGTCGGCGTTTGTCGTCGGTGAGGAAGGCTTGAGAGAGGAACTGCACAGCGGCGGCACGAAGGTGATTACCCAACACGATTTCGCGGAGTGGGTCGTTGTCGGAATCTGTTGGAACTTCACGTATCAGATGCTGGACGAAGCGCAGCGTCGCATACGAGACGGATCGAAGTTCATGGCCACGAATCGCGACAACACGTTCCCCGATTCAGGTGGAAGAATCAAGCCAGGTGCCGGTTCAATCGTCTCTGCGATTGAGGCGGCGGCTGGCCGGCCACCCGATGTCGTTGTCGGCAAACCCGAGCCGTTTCTGCTGGAGCACATTCTTGTTGACGCCTCAATCGGTCCTGACAAGTGCCTTGTCATTGGCGACCGCCTTGATACCGACGTCGCCTGTGCAAACCGAGCCGGTTGCGACTCCGCGCTGGTACTCACGGGAGTGACCTCCCGAGACGAGCTGGATTCCCAGCCCAATAAGCCAACATACGTCACCTCGTCGCTAGCTGAGTTCGCCGCAAGGCAACCCAACCCGGGATAAGAGCGTACAATTTGCCAGTCATGCCCGCCGGTTTCAATCTGTTCGAGTTTCTTTTCGGAAAGCGCGAGCCTGAGTTCCCTTATCTCGAGAAGTACCTCGAAATTGAACGGGTTCGACTACCGGACGGCGGGTCACAGACCGTTGGGATGGTGTGCGGCGTCAGCTCGATTTGTGCGGCGCTCATCCAAGTGCTCATTGGCGTCATAACAAAGAATTGGGGGATGGCTTCGCTCGTTTGGGTTCCGGCGATTCTTACCCAACTGGGTGCAATCGTATGGCTATTCGCCATAAGGCCAAAAACTTCGAAAGAGGACACTCGCGTTCGAATAAAAGCGCACCAACTAACCGGCCAGCTCTGGCAGTACCGGAATCAACGCCAGTTGAAAGCACGACTGGGGCAAGGAATCGGAGAGCTTCTGGATTCAGGAGCGAGATACTGTCTTGAGGCGAGGCAGGCGTTCGATGAGAAGCTTTGGGGTTCGGGCGGACCCGAAACCGCTCTGTCAACTTCACGCGAGCGCACGCTGAATGCCGTGGACCTCGCGATGGCGCGCCTTCTCATCACGTGCACTGAGGCGGCGGTCGCAGGCGTAGACTTTCTCTCTCCCGCCCTGCATCCTGCAGAGAAAATGGTCTCAGAAATGCGGGAAATCAGTAAGACAGCCCAAGCGCTCGCTCTGAAAATTGGATCGGAATCATCGGTCACGAGTTCTGAAGCGGGCACCAGCGAACTTCGCGATGCGTTGGCGGATTTACAGCGCCTTTCCGACGCGCACGAGGAAGTCGAGCAGATTCGGCTGGGCCATTAGCGCGGCGGTATTCTCCCCTCGATGCGCCTGATAGTTCTGGATGGCGACCCGTTTTCGATTGGCGATCTGGCCGATATCGCACACCGGCGCGCCACGGTTGATGTTGGCGAAATCGGCTCGAAGCGCGCTGCGGATTCCGCCGCAGTTTTATCGAGCCACGCTGCATCCGGCGAAGCGATTTATGGCGTAAACACAGGGTTTGGGCCGCTGAAGTCGGTCGCAATCCCAAGCTCCGATCTGGAAGCTCTGCAGCTAAACCTGATTCGCTCTCACGCGGTTGGTGTCGGTCCACCTTTAGGCGAGCCGGAAGTGCGAGCCGCGATGGCGCTGCTTGCAGCATCGCATTTGCGCGGTTCAAGCGGAGTTGATTCTTCTGCAGCCAAGTTAATCTGCGAACTCCTCAACAACAACGAATTGCCGCGTGTACCATCGCAAGGATCGCTCGGCGCAAGTGGAGACCTCGCGCCTCTGGCGCACATTGCACTGTTCCTGATTGAGAACGGCTTGAAAATTGCTCCCAAGTTGGGTTTATCGCTCATCAACGGAACGCATGTGCATACTGCACTTGCCGCATTGCTAACGCATGAATCCGTGATGCTCGCAAAGGCGGCCGACATCGCTTGCGCGATGAACTTAGAGGCGACTCTTGGATCTCGAAAGCCTTTTGATGCGTCGGTTCACAAACTTCGACCGCATCCGCACCAACAGATCGCAGCGCGAAACCTTTGGGCGCTCACCGAGGGCAGCGCGATCATGCAGAGTCACGCTAATTGCGGCGAAGTGCAAGACGCATATTCCTTTAGGTGTGCGCCGCAAGTTCATGGAGCGA
>JAXLTG010000002.1:0-251305 GCA_046330175.1 Fimbriimonadales bacterium | reverse complement strand
TTGTTATTGCTTCTATCGCTACGGCCCCAACCGCAGCAAAAATCTCCCTCTGGGCACACCTTTCGGGCCAAGAGACCACGAGCATCGCCTTCGCGCCTACAGGCACCCAGCTTGCCTGTGGCATGGCGGACAACACCGTCAAAATCTTTGACGCCAAGACAAAAATGAGCGTGAAGGCGCTGAAAGGACACAAGTTTCCGGCACGCGCCGTTGCGTGGGGCCCGGGCGGGCGCCTCGTCAGCGGCTCCGAAAACGGCGAGATTCGCGTTTGGGACATCAAAACCGGTTCATCCCGAGCATGGACCGGACACATCCGTGCCGTGCAGTGGATCGCGTTCAACCGAGCAGGAAATCGGATTCTGACGACCGGTGTGGACGATGTGATCAAACTATGGGATATGAAGTCCACGAAACCGCTGCTCACGATTCTTGGAAAAGGGATTAATGTGTACGGCGCAAGGTGGGATTCATCCGGTTCCAAAATTGTCGCCGCAACGTTGGGCGGCGGATTGGTGACTTATTCTGCTGCCAACGGCAAAGAGCTTAAGCGTTTCGGTGGTCATGCAGGTGTCGGAGTAAACGACATTGCGACCTATGGCGTGCGCGCGCTAACCGCAGGCAGGGATGGCAAAATCGGTGTATGGGATATCTCTACCGCAGCTCGCAAAACGTATATCAATGCTCACAAAGATTGGATTCTCTCGATAGCGATTGATCCATCGGGCCGAACATTTGCCTCAACATCTTCCGATGGGACGATGAAGCTCTGGGACATGAAAACTCTGAAACAGATCGCGTCGTTCGAAAAGATGAACTATGTCGTGTCACCACTCGCATGGAGCGCAAGCGGTGGATTCTTAGCGGCTGTTGGTCAAGACAACTATTTGAGTCTGTACACGGTTTCAGCGAAATAGGAAATTGGTGCCGGAGGCGGGAGTCGAACCCGCACGAGGTCTCCCTCAACGGTTTTTGAGACCGCCGCGTCTGCCATTCCGCCACTCCGGCGTGCTTGGTGGGCAGCGGGAGGTGGATTATACCGTCACGCGATTTCGGTCATTTCGAGCCAGTTTTTTCCGACACTTGCATCTACTTCCGTAGGGACGTCTAGCGGCATGGCCGTTTCCATCTGTTTTCGGATGTCGGTTAGCAGATCTCGTTCTTTGTCGTCAAGTTCAAAAAGGAGTTCATCGTGAACCTGAAGGATCATTTTCGTCTTGCAGCTTTGAAGCGTTGGCCAAAGTTTCAGCATCGCAAGCTTAATCATGTCGGCTGCGCTGCCTTGAATCGGAGCGTTCATCGCCTGTCGTTCGGCGTATTGTCTGGCGACGCGGTTTCCGGCATGAATATCGGAAAAATATCTTCGCCTACCGCAAAGTGTGCGCGTGAACCCTTTTTCGCGGGCTTCCTGTACGATGCCTTCGATAAACGCTTTGATTTTCGGAAATCTTGCGTAGTAATTGTTGATGAGCTCTTTCGCTTCGCTCACCGAGAACTCGCCGCCAAGCTGGTTCGCAAGGCCGAAGTCAGTGACGCCGTACAGGACTGCGAAGTTGAGCATTTTCGCGTAACGTCGGTGCGCGCTGCCCACTTGGTCAATCGGCTCACTCCACATCAGCGACGCCGTAGCGGCGTGAATATCTTGACCCTTTTGGAACGCGTCCATAAGCTGTTCGTCGCCGCACATGTGGGCGAGAATTCTAAGCTCGATTTGCGAATAGTCGAGCGAGGCGAGTTCAGTCCCCTTCGGGGCAATGAATGCGCGCCGAATCTCTCGGCCGAGGTCGGTTCGGACGGGAATGTTTTGCAGATTGGGGTCAATACTGCTGAGGCGACCCGTTGCAGCGACGGTTTGGTTGAATGTGGTGTGTATTCGGCCGTCGTCTGCCACAAGTTTCGGAAGCGCGTCAACATAGGTGCTCTTCAGTTTTGTCAACTCGCGCCAACTTAGGATTAGCGATACAATCTCATGCTCGGGGGCGAGTTGTTGCAGGACTTCTGCACCGGTGGAATATCCGGTTTTGGTTTTCTTCCCGGTTGCGAGTTTGAGTTTGTCGAAGAGGATTTTTCCGAGTTGAAGCGGTGAGCCGATGTTGAACTCTTCACCGGCTTGTTCGTGAATCTGTTTTTGAGTTTGTTCGATGGTGACGGCGAGCTGCTTGCTGTAATCGGTGAGCATCTGTTGATCGAGCAGCACTCCCAGAGACTCCATGTGCGCGAGGACTGGGGCGAGTGGCAACTCGATGTCCGCGTAAACGCTCCATTGATCTTCTTTTTTTAGGCGGTCCGTGAGCGGTTCAACGAGGTTCAAGAGTGCAACTGCGCGCTCTGCGTCTGATTGTGGCGAGCCCTCATCAAGATAACCTTGGGCGATATCATCGAATTCGTAGCTGGACCGTCCTGATTGCAGGACGTAAGACGCGAGCATCGTATCGAACCCGGCGGTTTTGTAAACGGAAAGCTTTCGTTGCTGTTTCTTGCAATCGTGGAGGACGCACTGTTCGGTGTGCTCGCTAAAGAACTGGTCCGCAGTTTCAGGGTTAAGCGAAAAGCAAGTCTTTCCATCTGAAGCAAAGCAATTGTCTGCGGAGTAGTAGAGCGCGCATCGCTTCGCGCCGATTTTCTTTTCAAGCTCGCTGTACGATTCAAGCTTGATGGACTTGACATCCGGCTTGTCCCGAACGACTTCGACATCAGCGAGTGAGAGCTGGCCCTCCATGAAGTAGGGTTTGAAAATGTCGTTAAACCGCTTGACTTGCGAGCGAAACTCAAGCATTTGCAACATCTCTTTGGCGTTTGATGCTTGTCGCTCGTTGATGCGGAACGGCTTGTAATCAAATTTCACCGGAACATCGCGAACGATTGTCGCGAGCCATTTTGATTTCGGCATCTGATCGAGAAATGGTTCAAGTTTGGCTTTGAACTTTGGTTCGACCGCATCAATGTTTTTGATGATCTCTTCGATCGAGCCGAACTGCTTTATTAGTTTTTCGGCAGTTTTTGCTCCGACGCCAGGCACGCCAGGAATGTTGTCGCTCGGGTCACCGACGAGCGCCTTGTAATCGGGCACATATTCCGGACCGAATCCGTAACGCTCGACGACTTCTGCCGGGCCATAGATAACGACTTCGGAGACGCCTTGCTTCGTTGTCATCACCTGTACATGATCGTCCACAAGCTGCAGCGAATCGAGATCGCCGGTTACGATGATGGTCTCGTATCCATGCTTTTCTGCGTCGAGACTGAGCGTTCCGATGATGTCGTCTGCTTCAAATCCGGCCAGTTCGTAAACAGGAATTCCGAGAGCGTCCACCAATTCACGCGAAAGCGGGAACTGGCTTTTCAATTCGTCTGGCGGCTCGGTTCTGTGGGCTTTGTAATCCGCGAACTGCTCTGCACGAAACGTTTTTGCAGGCGTGTCAAACGCGACGACGATGCATTCGGGTTTTTCGCGCTCAATGAGTTGGTACAGCATGGTGACGAACCCGAAGAGTGCGTTTGTGGGTCGTCCGTCGCTGGTGCTCAGAAATCGTGTTCCATAAAACGCGCGAAACAGAAGGCTAAACCCATCTATCAGCACCAGTTTCTTTGCGGCCATTGGACGGATGTTACCAGCATGGGTAGTCTGCCGAAATGTCTTTGCGGTTAGTTGATCATCCGCTGGCGCGTGACCTCTTGGGACGGCTCCGCGACGAAAGTTGCGGCACGACCGAGTTTAGACAGTATGCAGAACAGTTGAGCATGCTGGTCGTTTTGGAAGCGACGCGCGACTTGCGTGCCTCAACGCGTGAAATTAGAACGCCTCTCGAATCTGCGAGTGTCGAAGTGATTTCTGAGCGATTGGTGTGTATTGCAGTTTTGAGAGCGGGGTTGGGCATGACGATCTCCTTCCAAAAGCTGTTTCCGGATGCAGCGATTGGGCACATAGGCTTGAGGCGAAACGAAGAAACCGCGGAGGCGAGCTGCTACTATTTGCAACTTCCCGATTGCGCCGGTGCGCGTGTGTTGCTGCTTGATCCGATGTTGGCGACCGGGGGTTCGGCCAGCTCTGCGGTTGAGTTAGTGCAGTCGAAGTCGCCGGACCGAATAAGCCTGCTGACATTCGTTGCTTCGCCTGAAGGAGTTGCTCACATGGAATCTCATTTTCCGAGAGTCGAGATTTTTGCCGTTGCTGTAGATCGCGAACTTGATTCAAAGAAGTACATTCGTCCTGGGCTTGGAGACTTTGGCGATCGGCTGTTCGCGACGTGAGAGTGGATTTGGCGTCGTCTGAGAGGGATTGTTCGTCTGGAAAGTGAAATGACCGAAGCTCGACCGAAAAAAGGTTTTCTCGATATGAACCGGTATCAGTGGACGGTTTTGTTCGCTGCGTGGTTGGGTTGGGGATTCGACGTTTTCGATGGACTGTTGTTTACGTATGTTGCGCCGAACTGCGTCCCCACGCTGTTAGGGTTGAAGATTGGCAGTTTAGAGGCGAGAGACGCGACTCTGTTTTGGACTGGTTTGCTCACTTTCTTATTGCTTGTGGGTTGGGGCGTTGGCGGAATCCTTTTTGGCCATATCTCGGATCGCATCGGCCGGACGAAAACGCTGATGCTGACGATGCTGCTTTACTCGGTCGGTACTGCGCTTTGTGCACTGGCTCCGAACATTTGGGCGCTCGCACTGTTTAGATTCATCGCGAGTTTGGGAATCGGTGGAGAATGGGCTGCTGGCGCATCTATGGTTGCGGAAGTCGTTCCGAATCACAGGCGGGTGGAGGCTGGCGCGCTTCTGTACACATCTGCGCCGCTCGGCCTGTTTTTGGCAGGAATTGTTACGTTTCAAGTTCAGCGTGTGCACTTGGCTGACAACCCCGAGTATGCGTGGCGCATTGTATTTTTGTTTGGCCTGGTGCCCGCAGCGGTTGCTTTCTTGGTGCGCATGTTTGTAAAGGAACCGGAGCGCTGGCAAGCTACTAAAGATTTGGCGCCTGCAAAGTTCAAAGATTTGTTCACCCACAAGCATATCCGCGCGACCGCGAGTGGGCTTGCGATGGCGGTGACTGCTCTCATTATGTGGTGGAGCTGCAACGGGTTTATGTCCGTAATCGCGACAGGATTGGCGCAGTCGCACGCGGCCGGTTTGGGGTTGGACAAGTTAGCAACAACGCAGCTTTCTGAGGATTGGAAAGCTTTGGCGAGCAATAGCTTCAATTTGGGGGGATTGATCGGCACGCTGCTTACGGTGCCGTTTGCGAAGTATGTGGGCAGGAAAAAAATGTATTTGACTTACTTTCTTGCTTGTGCTGCTTCTATCTTAGTCACGTTCGGGCTGCCCATGGAGCCGGAAATGCGATTACGAATGTATTTCTTTGTGGGGCTGAC
Organism: Fimbriimonadales bacterium; assembly: GCA_046330175.1. GTDB lineage: Bacteria > Armatimonadota > Fimbriimonadia > Fimbriimonadales > ATM1 > JAJPJR01. The sequence continues at coordinate 245,942 of JAXLTG010000002.1, read as the reverse complement.
AGTGTTCGGCGTGTTCGGAAGTTTCACTTACTATCTTCCCGAACTGTTTCCGACTCGCCTACGAAGTACGGGTTCCGGATTCTGCTACAACACCGGTCGGTTTATCGCGGCATTTGGTCCCTTTTTGGTGGGGACGATTGCGTCACGTGGAAAGGACAGCGTTTCACTTGCGATGTCGCTCCTGTTTTATGTTGGGTTCATTCCGCTGTTGGCATTGTTTGTTATGCCGTGGGTCATTGAGACTCGCGGTCGTGAGTTGGAGGATTAGATTTGGCAGTTAGGATTGCGATCATTGGCTGTGGTGGGTTTGCGGGTGTACATGCACGGCGATTGCAGGCGATTCCTGAAGCCGAAGTTGTTGCGCTTCAGGACGTTTCGCAAGAGCAACTCGACAGGTTTTATGCCAGGTGGTATGGAGACGCGGCTGCACCTCCAAGCTGTTTCGTTGACCGGGGCGAAATGTATGCTTCGGCGAAACCGGATGCGGTGGTGATATGCACTCCGCACACTTTGCACTTTGAGCACGGCATGGAGGCGTTTTCGCAAGGGTGTCACGTTTTGATGGAGAAGCCGATGGTGACGAACGTCCGCGATGCAGTTCGTTTAGAGAATGCGGCGGCCGGCAAAGTGCTGATTGTAGGCTACAACACTCCGTGTACATCAGCGTTTCGGGAGTTGAAAAATGTGTTGACTTCTGGAATGCTGGGCGAGTTGCAGATGGTTACCGGATGGCTATCGCAAGATTGGAAGAATTTGACGCAGGGGATGTGGAGGCAGGAACCTTCACTTTCGGGCGGTGGGCAGATGTATGACAGCGGCGCGCATCTGTTCAACAGTTTGGTCTGGAGTGTTGACTTGCCTGTAAAAGAGGTGTTCGCTGTGGTGGACAATCGAGATACCGCGGTTGACATCAACGGTGTTGCGGTTATCAAATTTGAGAATGGGCCGATTGCAAACATCATGATTAGCGGTGATTGCGCGCAGGATGGCGCTGGGATGACTTTCATTTTTTCGGATGGATTGTTAGAAGTTGATGGATGGGGTGGCTCGTTTTTGAAGTACAAAAGCAGAGGCGAGGGCGATTGGATTGTGCCGGAGCTGGACGAATCATCGAATCCTGATCAGAACTTTGTGCGGTCTATTTTGGGTGAGGAAATGCCGTTAGCAACTGGTCGGCATGGGATTTTGCAAAGCCAATTGATGGATGCAATCTACGAATCTGCGCGAACAGGAAGGCCGGTTAGCCCAGATCGAGATTTTGAAACCGTTTGAGACGGACATCCATTTTTGGGAGCAGAGTGTCGTACGCTTCTTGCACTCTTAGATGAACTTCTGCGGCCTTTTTGCGCTCATCGCTTCCTTCGGGAAAGTTGGTTGGCAGCGAGCGTTCGCTAAGTCGCTTGTATTCTCTCTGAAGGTCGGCGAGCGTAGCGCTGGGCGACAAGTTTAGAACGCGGTAAGCGGTTTGTTCGGTCATCTTTCCTGGTTCGGCGCTTTGCGTCGGCTCGGCTTCAGGTTTTTGTTCTGTGGTTGTCGGTGGCTGAGGAGTTGTGGACGGTTTGCTTTCGAGGAACTCATTCAACTCGCTGCGTGCGTCCGATTCAAAAACGGATTCGATTCGCTCCCATTCCCGTCCGACGTAGGCCCTTAGAAGGTTGTAGGCTCGTTTTCCCATGCTCATGTTAGAGTGTTCCTCCGCGCAACACTTGCACTGTTTCTTCCATTGTCGAGGAAATTCGTTTGAGTCTGTCAGTCATTTCGGTTAGCGGTTCCTCTGTGAGTTGGTCTCCGGTGATTTGTTCCGCCACGGACAGTGCAATCCGAGATCGTAGTGTAGCGAAAGCGCTCTCTGCCTCAATGATGGATGCTTCCATACGCTTTTTTGTGTCTTCGAGCTCTTGGTAGATTTTGTTCGCGTCGTGATTTGCCTGGACTGCGTCTTGAAGCGCGGACTTCAGTTCGGCATCGGCTTCATGTTCGGCCCGTTGAGTGAGAGATTCTGTTCGCTGACTTGATCGCACTCGCTCTGCTTCGAGTTTCGAGAGGACCTGTTTTGCTTCAGTGAGTTCTATCGAGTGCCGAATCGTTTGTTCCAATTCGTTTTCGATGTCGAACTTCATCGCGGCGATGATTGGGTTCTGGGCATTTTCTTCGATGAGCGCGAGGATTTCTGACCGCATTTTGAATAGCGGAACAAGCCTTGGACGTGATGCAAGGCTTACATTGTCAAGACTTAGCGCTGTGTTTGACTCGCGTGCTCTGTGTGAGGCGAATTGCACAAAGGCGATACCACCACCGATGAGCAGGGCGCTGCCGATCATCGCTGTCGTTCCTCCGAGCAGGTACCCGAGATATCCGGCGACTGCCGTTAAGCCGATGAGGATGAGCCACTTCATGGTTTAGAGTCTGACGCGGAGGGTCGCGGAGCAGTGCCAGCCTTCGCCGTCGAGAAAGCGTACGCTCGGCGAGAGAAATGCGTTGGACGAGATTGGGACTTCTGCCGAAAAACCGTAATGGAGCCTTCGGTCGTTGAGTTGGGCTGTTGCCTCAATCTGCACGAGTGGGCCGTAAGGGAATTGGTAAGAAATCAGGCCGTTTAGCAGGTCCTCGTCGTTGTCCTGTGCTGTTTCGCCTTCGCGGAGTCGAACCCATTCAGCGGACATCGTCCATCCGCCCGTTTGTTTGGTTGCGTCCGCGCCGATTATGGAGTCGTAGCCTCGTTTCTTGCCAGGCGAGTGTTCTGCGCTACGAATTTGGGTGAACGACGAGGCGTTGATTCCGAATCGTTGGCCTTGGGCGATGGAGAATCCGATGTTGTCGCCGAATCTTGCGCAAAAGCCTCGTTGTCGGTCGGGTCCTGCATCTGCAAACGCGAGCGAAATTGGCATATCGGCGAACAGGATCTCCATGTCAATCTTTGCGGCAAGTGCAGACTCCTTGACAATTCGGCCGGTGCCGAATGGCAAGTACTGTTTGCCGGCTCGCCAGTCGCCGGGTCGCTCGACGTAGGCTTCGTCGAGAGTGGATGCGTCAGCGTCACCATCTATGCGTTCGATTTTTTGAAACACTCTTACGGAGAGGCCGTTATCGAAACTCGCGCCGAATCGAACGCGAGAATAGTTGCCGTTTTCGTCATGGAACCTAAGGCTAACCTTGCCGTTTGGCAAAAGTTCAACTCTTGAGTTGAGGTCTAAGCCGAAAGTGACGTTTGGAGACTGGGCTAACGCCGCGGATGTTGCGAAGAGCGCGGCAATGAGGCCAAACGTTCGGACTGACATCGGTTGCGAATATTACCGCGAGCGAAATCGGCGGAGACGCAACGCATTGCCGACGACGCAGACATCGGACAAAGCCATCGCTGCTGAGCCGATGATTGGGCTGAGTAGGCCGGATGCAGCAAGCGGGATGGCGAGGATGTTGTAGATGAAGGCGAAGAACAGGTTTTGCCGGATCGTTTTCATGATCGCTTTGCTTAGGGCGAATGAATCGGCGAGCGCATCGAGGTTTCCTCGCAGGAGCGTTATGTCGGCGGATTCGACCGCAATGTCGGTTCCTGTTCCCATGGCGATTCCAACATCAGCCTTTGTTAGAGCAGGAGCGTCGTTGATGCCGTCGCCGACCATGGCGACTTTTCGGCCGTTGGATTGTGCGGCCGCGACGAGCTGGAGTTTTTGTTCGGGAGTCGCGCGTGAGTGGACGGTTTTGATTCCAAGGGGAGATGCGATAGCGTGAGCTGCGGCTTGAGAGTCGCCTGTGATGAGGTGTGTTTCGATGGTGAGCGCGGTTAGCGCGGCATTCGCTTCGGCTTTTTGCTCGTCGGCGATGGTGAAGATTGCTTCGGCAGCGCCGTCAATTGCCATGACCACAACGGTCTTGCCCTGTTCCTCGAATTTGGTCGCGGCTGAGGCAAGTCCATCAAGTGGAATGTTTTGCTGTTGAAGAAGATGTTCGCTTCCGATGAGAATCGCGGAGCCGTTAATCGTGGCTTTTGCGCCGTGACCGGTGATGGCTTCAAAACTATTGGAGGCGGGAAGCGTAAGCGACTTTTCTTTTGCAGCTCGGAGTATTGCTTTTGCGATAGGGTGTTCGCTTTTGGATTCGATAGCGGCTGCAAGGGCGAGAGCATCATCCTTTGCAATGTTAGAAGTTTCAATGTCGTGAAGCGTTGGTCGGCCGAGAGTTAGCGTGCCGGTTTTGTCAATCATCAGCAGGTCAACCTCCGCGAGAGTTTGAAGCGCGGAAGCGTTTGCGGGCAAGATGCCGAGTTGGGCTGCGCGGCCGACCCCAACGACGATCGCAACCGGAGTTGCGAGTCCCATGGCGCAGGGGCAAGCGATGATGAGCACGGCAACAAAGTTTATGAGCGCGCTTTCGATTCCCCCACCGGGCAGAAACGCCAGCCAAAGCGCAAAGGTCACGAGCGCGATGCTCGCGACGACCGGAACGAAAATGGATGTTATCGTGTCGGCGAGGCTCTGAATCGGCGCTTTCGATCCTTGAGCGCGAACGACTGCACGAATGATATTGGACAGGGCGGTCTGCTCGCCAACGCCGGTTGCGCGAAATTTTAGCCACCCTTGACCGTTGACAGTGCCAGCAAAGAGCGATGCCGATTGCGACTTGTCCACGGGCATGCTTTCGCCAGAGAGCATGCTTTCATCAACCGAACTTTCGCCTTCGATGACTGTGCCGTCTACAGGTATCCGTTCACCTGGTTTGACGATGACGATGTCTTGGAGTTTGACTTCGGATAGGGGAACTTGCACTGTCGTGCCATCACGCTCAATCGTTGCCGTTTCAGGCTGGAGTTCGAAAAGTTTTTTGATGGCATCTCCAGTCTTTCGGATCGAGGTGGCCTCAAGAAACTTTCCCAGCAGGACGAGCGTGATGATAGACGCCGCGACTTCGTAATAGACATGAAGGTGGATGTGCCGGAACGCCAGAATGGAAGCGACGATGCTAAACAGATAGGCGCTTCCCGTGCCGATCGCGATCAGCAGGTTCATGTCTGCCTCGCGTTGCAGCAAAGCCTTGAACCCATTCGTGTAAAAACCACGGCCGGAATAGAAAACCACCGGAGTTACCAGCAGAAACTGGAGCCAGTGAGGAAGCTCGGGAATACCTGGAATGTGCATGCCCGTGGCAAGCACTGGCAACGTGAAGATTGCTGCGAAAAGGAACTTGCGTTTTGCCTCCACTGCTTCCTTTTCACGCTCGGAGTTCTGCTCTCTAAGCGCGTGCTGCGACCTAGGTTCTGCGCTATAGCCCGCTTTGTTTATTGCCTCGATGACTGCTTGCATCTGAGTCCCAGGAGTTATCGAGGCCGTGGCACTTTCGCTCGCCAGGCTGACGTCCGCGGATTGAACGCCACCCACACGCTTCATGACTTTTTCGACTCGCGAGACGCATGCCGCACAAGTCATTCCTCGCACGGTTAGCTCGAGCGTTGAACAGCCGGAACTCTCATCCAATCCGGGCGCAACGGTTTGCGATGTCGGTTGCTGCTTGCCGAAGAAGAACCAGACTATGAAACCGATCGCGCCGATCAGACTGAGCAGTGTGCCGACCTGAAAAACGGTCACCTATGCAGACACCTCAAATCCCGCGTTTTGCATCGTGGACTTAATCTGTTCGATGTCTGCCGGTGCATCAAATTCAACGTTGACATTTTTCTCTTCGACGTTGACAGAGACCGAGCTCACACCCGGCATTGCCGAGAGTAGTTTCGAAATTGTGCTCGCACAACCGTCGCATTCGATGTCGTTGCTGTGAAGAACTGCTTGATTCATTTTGTTGATGTCTCCTCTTGGAGCTGACCATAACTCCTTGCACACTTGCCGTTCACGCGCAGGGCGAGGCGCTTTTTTACTCGCTCTTGATCTGCGCGGCTGGTCTCACAGTCTCCTCCCATCTCCGCCAGAACTCGTGTGAGGTCCGACATCTGCTTTGAGTAGTTTGGCGCGACTTGGTAGTAGACCCATGCGCCGTCGCGCTGGGTCCTCACCAGGCCAGTATGTCGAAGCGTGGCAAGATGGTTCGAGAGAGTGGACTGTCCGATCTGCAGTGCGTCAGAAAGCTCGCAGACGCATAGGTCGGAGATGCTAAGTGCTTGGATGATTCGCAACCTGATCGGGTCGCTCAGCATCTTGCAAACGGTGGTCACTTGCTCCACAGGCAGAGAGTACCACCATATCCTTATATCAGGATATAGCTACTTACCGATCGTGGGGTCGAGGGTCCTGCGGGCGACCGGATCATCGGGGAAAAGGGTTAGGCAACTCAGCGCGAGACGCCGCTCACGGGAGGGGTCTGACTGTTCTCGAGCCAGCAGAATGGCCCAGCGGTAGCAATCCTGGAGGCCCGAGGTCTCGGCTTCGGTCTTCGGTGGGTGATTTGAGAGGAGATCGAGAGCACCCGTCAGCAACTGGTCGGCCTCACTCCATTTCTTTGCCCTCATGAGGTAGCTGGCAAGATCGGCTCTGAGGATGTAGCTGTTCGGGTTGTTGCGAACACCTTCCTCCAGGAAGGCGATGGGCCGGCCCAAATTCTTTCTGTCTGCGACGAACAGGACGTACGAACCCACGGAGTATGCGGACACAAATTTTGGGTCTGCCCAAGTCATGAATCGGTAGAGCGGTGCTGTCTCGACCTGATTCTTGTGTTTGTGGTCTTTTGGGTCGAAGTACGGCTTGAGATTTCTCTCGAGGTCTCCCCAAACGAAGCGCCGGTCGTTGGACTCGTGAGGAACGACGGATGTCTCGGATTTGTGTTCGAATTTGTCGTGCTCGTGGTCATCGTGGTCATCGTGGTCGTCGTGATCATCGTGGGCTGTGGTGGCCAGCCGGGTGTCGTTCCGTTTCTTCTCACCCTCTGTCAACTGACGGATTCCTGCTCCACCGTGAATGTATTCGTCGGCTTTCATCCAGAGATAACCGGATACCGAAGATCGAAACTCGCCAACAAGCGAGGAAGCCGCTGATTGCTCAGCTTCTGTTGAGAGTGCCCCCGGATCAGGCTGATTGGCCTGAGTTGGGGCGACGAGGCTAGCGATGTATCCCGAACCCAACAATGCGAAACTGAGGAGAATTATCTGCCTCAAGACTTAGACCACCTGCTTCCTAAACTTGAGCCAGCCAGCACCCAGCCAAACGGCGCCATTAGTGATCGAATAAGCGCACATCAGCGCGATGGTCCACCAAGGCACAGGGGGCCAAGCGTAAGTGACTTTTGCACCGAGGTCGAAATAGTCGTAATGAGGCAGCACCGAGTACAACAGGTTCAACGCGAAACTCGACATTGGACTGTCTGCATTCATGAGCACAATCGTTCTTCCGAACGCAGCAGAGCCGAACGCAATGATGAGTGAAATAGTTGTAGCGGCTGCGGGCGTGAGGCAAACAGTCAGCGCGATCGTGACCGCGGCGAGCCACGCCGTGCCTACGACTTTGAGGATTACGTACTGAAAGAAGATCGGGCCTACCGGGATGGAAAAGATGAGGAGCATTCCTGCACCGATAAGTGCGAGTGCGACAAATGCTACCGACGAGATGAGCCACGCTGAGAACCATTTGCCGAGGAGGAACTGCCACCGCGTTATCGGACGAGCAAGGATTGGATAAATCGTTTTGCGAGAGATCTCCTCAGAAATCTGCCGCGAGGAGATGAGCACAGTCAGCAGTGCAGTAAACAATCCGACGACCGAGAACGTGACATCGCGGATGAATGTAGCGAGACCCTTTACGCCGAAAAACCCAAAGGTTGCAGCGCCAAGCACCATGAGCAACATGAGGATGGCGACAACATAGATGTCCTTTCGGCGGAGAAATTCGAGAGCGCCGGTTTTTGTGAAAGCGACTGAGTAGCGAAGGGCTTGGGTCATGCGGCTATCCCCAACTGTGGATTTGTAGTTTCGACGTTTTCGATGACGCGAATGAAGTGTTCTTCAATTGATCCTGTATGTTGAATCAGGTCTACAATCCGCTGTTCGTCTACGATGTGGCCCTTGTGAAGAATAATTACTCTATCGCAGAGGGATTCAACTTCATTGAGATTGTGCGATGAGAAGAAGATGGTTGCTCCTCTCTCGCGTTCGTCGCTGAGGATTCTACGCAAATCTCTTCTGCCGATTGGGTCGAGTCCTGAGGAGACTTCATCAAGTATGAGAAGTCGTGGGCTTCCAATAAGCGCCTGCGCGATACCTACGCGCTGAAGCATTCCTTTTGAAAGACCTTTGTTCAAAGTGTTGCGCTTTTCCATCATACCAACGCGTTCGAGAAGTTCGCAAATTGTGTCGTTGTGTTGAGTCGCTGGAATTCCGTGGAGAGTAGCGTACAGCTTCATCGTTTCAAACGGCGTGAGGTATGGCGAGTAGGTGGCAGTTTCTGGGAGGAAACCAATTTGACGCTTTGCATCAACACTGCCAACCGGCTCGCCAAAAACACACGCTGTCCCTTCGGTGAGAGGCTGAAACCCCATCAAGGCTTTGATTGTGGAGGACTTTCCTGCGCCATTTACACCCAGGAATCCGACGATCTCTGCCGGGCCGACGGCAAAAGAGATCTGATTGACTGCACGGATAGGAGGCTTAAAGGTCCGGCGGTACTCGACGGACATGTTTTGAACTTGAATTGCGTGCATGGGTCCCCTCGCCCGATTATCGGCAAGTTCAGGAATTGCTTTAGGGTTTTCGTGGGCTCAGCCGAGGCGGACGAAATGGGCTAGGGAACCGACGTCGGGGAGGCGTTCGAGTCGGTCTTTGTGCGAGGTGGTGACCTCACCGACGAGGCGCATGACGTCGGAGTTTCCGGTTGCGAACTCACGAGACTTGGCGGCATCGTGGAAAATCATGTGACCGCCTGCGGCGAGGTGAGGGAACCACCTTTCAAAATCCTTTTTGACGCCGGCGTAGCGATGATCTCCATCCACAAAAATGATGTCGTATGGCTTCTGAGGGTCTGGCAGGGTGTTGGCGTCACAGGTCAGGATTTCGACCTTTTGTTCACAGCCTATTCGCCTGAGGGCTTGGGAGAGCATCGCGTCATCCCAGGGCTCGATATCCACCGTGACGATTTTCGCATTGGCGTCGGACGCGGATGCGAGCAGCAGTGTGGAGCCGCCTTGGAGTCTGCCGATTTCAAATATTCTAGGAGCAGTTAGGGAGCGCACCGTGCGGAAGAGGTGCCCGGCCTCATCAAAATCCATTCTAAGGATTCCGCGATTCGTTGTGTTGATGCTAAATAGGTAAGCGCAGTCTTCAAACTCGTTGATCGTGTGTTTTGGAATTGCGTCAAGGTTTAGGTGCGGAATCTGTTTCATCAGAGCCCGATGAACTTGGTCGGGTTTGTTTTTCGCGAGAAACCAGAGCCACCGTTTGAAGAGGCCCCGCGTACCGTATTTCGCTACGGTTTCTGCAAAACTCATACGACGAAGTTCGCGAGCATGGACGTGAGGTCGTTTTGCTCTTCGAGTTGCCAGATCGCTTCGAGGCCAGCGCTAATTTGAGACTCTCGGAGCATGGGCTCACTTTGGCGGCGGAACTTGTTAACGACTTCGTCGTCGCTCATCGGATTAAGAGCATGACCTTTTGGCGCGACGGCCTCCTTTGAAATTGAGCGACCATCATTTGTTACGATAGTGATTCGGTTGGGGATTCCTTTTTCAGGATAGATCGAATCGTATGGAGTGTGCGCGACAACTTTTGTTTTCGCGACCATTGCGAGTAACGTTTCATCGGTGAACCGCTCCTCTTCAAATGTCGGCATCCAGACTTCACCGTCGGCAAGTGCGGCACAGGTGATGTACTGCAGACTGTGATCAGCCGTTTCGCGGCTCTTCGGTCTGTTCTTCTCAGGATCTTTTGCGATGATTTCCCAGCTTGCGGTGAAAGTTTCAATTTCGATGCTGGAGATTTGATCGGATGTGAAGGTTTCGCCGTTCTCCTCGACAAGTTCAAGTGCGGCGTCAATCGCACTTTGGCTGTGATACTCCGCGGGGTACTTCTTAATGTAAGTCTTATTAATCATGTACTCAGGATCGTTTTGACCGCCGAGTTTTTCGATGTCAAATCGATCTCCACAACAGATTTCATCGAAGAACGCCATTTCGCCTTCGAAGATCGGCGCTGGGCCGGTCATTCCGAGATGCGCGAGCATCGCGGCGAACACTCCGTTGCGACTGGCGTTAGCAAACGCGCAGCCTTTCCACATGCTGAGCTCTCCAGCGCGTGTGATGCGCATCGCGTTATTTGGAGTTGCGGCGAGGCCGAATCCATGAACAAACTGTTCTTCACTGAAGCCAAGCAACAGGCCGCACCCTGCGAGTGTGCTAAAGCTGCCGTAAGTGACGTGGTCCCACCCGCGCTTTCGAATAGAGTAGGCGTCGCAGAGGCGGCATTGGATTTCGTAACTCAAAACGATGGCAGCGATGAGATCCTCGCCCGTTGTTCCGAACGCCTCAGCGACTGCGAGCAGCGCCGCGATGTTGTCGCTTGGGTGAGCCGGTTCTTTGCTGAGGTACGTGTCGTTGAAGTCGAGATACCGAAACATGACGCCGTTGGCGAACGCCGCGAGTTCCGGTGTGCTTTGATGGGCTGTGCCGATGACCGTTGCACCGTAGTCGCTGGTGGCGGTTCGCGCGATTTCTCGCGCGATTTTTGGGGGTTCTGCGAGGTACGCGCCCATGGCACAACCGATCGAGTCAATGACTCTTCGTTTGGCTTCATGTTTTGCGGGCGCGGTCAGGCGATCGTAGGAGAATTGAGAACAATACTGGGCAAGTTTTTCGGCAAGATGCATCGGTTTAGTAGGCCTTTGTGGGCGCATGAGATTACCACGGGAGGTTTGCCGAAGGTAAGGTGTTCGCTGCGGTGAAGAGAATTCGCATTCGAGCGGTGGCGTGGGGATTGTTGTTATGCATTCCAGTCACCTATTGGAACGCGTGGCAGTTTAGCGGCACGATCTACTCGATGATTTTCAGCACGATGGCGGCGCTGATTGTTCTTGTGTTCATGAATGCCTGTCTTCACCGGTTCCTTCCTGCGCTTGCGTTCAGCACGGCCGACATGGCAGTGATATTCGGAATGGTGTCCGTCGCTTCAGCAATTAGCGGCGAGTGGACCTTTTTGAACATGCAGTACGTTCACGCGTTTGCCGCAGGGATTGATCGCGACCCGATCTACAAAAATGCGATCATCCCAAACCTGCCGCCGGGGCTGTACTTTGCGAGTCCGGATGAGGTGCGAGACTACGTTGCGGGCGGGAACGGCCCACTCTACTTTTTGACGAAGTTCGATATTTGGCTTCCTAAACTACTGTTGTGGACAGCGCTTTACAGCGTGATCGCGCTCGCGTTGCTTTGTGTAAATAGCTTGATGCGCGATTTGTGGATGCGAAAGGAGCGATTGAGTTTTCCTGTAATTCAACTTCCGGTTGCGATGATGGAGAAGGACGGCCGGGGACCGATTTGGAAAAGCAAGGCGCTTTGGATTGCATTCGGAATCATGTTCTCGATTGACATGTTGAATGGGTGGAACTACTTGAATCCGGCAGTGCCGAGTCTGCCGGTCAAGGAGTGGCTGAACATCACCGACCTGTTTAAGGAGCAACCGTACGCATCTTTGGGGATGTTTCCGTTATCGCTCTATCCGTTCTTGGCGGCGCTTGCTCTGTTCATGCCGAGCGACCTCTTGTTCTCGATTGTGTTTTTCTTTTTGGTTCGCAAGGCGGTTGTGCTGTTGGCGGCTGCTAATGGGATCGAGGGAGGCGCGTTTACAGGGGGAAGGCTTGCGCCTGAGCCACCCTATTTCACGGAGCAGACTTGGGGTGCGATTTTCGGTTTGTTTGCATCTGCAGTATGGATTTCGCGCGCGCATCTGAAACAGGTTTGGCGTGAGATCAGGTCTGGCGAAGGAGCTGCGGATGGAGGGATTCCGCATCGCTGGGCGTTTTTGATTTTGTGCGGGTGTGTTGCGGCGCTCGTGGGGTTTTTGACACTCGGTGGGCTCTCGCCGGTGATGATGCTGCCGTACGTGTGTGCATTTCTGATTTTTAGTTTTGTGATTGCGAGGATTCGGGCACAAGTCGGTCCGCCGACTCACGAGTTCGCGTTCATGGGGCCGAATCAGTTGTTGATGAATTTGTACGGAACGAGAGGGTTAAGCGACAAAAACTCGACGATGCTTGCGACGGCGTTCTTGGGAATCAACCGGCTTTCGCGCTCGCATCCTATGCCCGTGCAATTGGAGGCGATGAAGACTGCGGACATCGCGGGTGTTCGGCAGGGTCCTTTGTTTGGGTTGCTTGTTCTTGCGCTGTTTGTCGGGGCTTTCTTGGGGCATATGTTCTTCATGCAGAAAGGGTATGCACGGTGGGCCGAGCAGGATTGGGGCGATCCGTCGTACATCGTGCGATATGTGGAAGATCACAAAACAGGGCCAAATCCGTATGGGATTGGAATGATGGGTGTTGGAGTTAGCGTCGTACTGCTCTTAGACTTCGTCAGGTTTAGGTTTATCTCATTCCCGCTGCATCCGGTCGGCTATGCGCTGAGCATGAATTTCGGTGTTGATTACTATTGGTTCGGGCTCGTGATTGCGTTGATTGTTAAATTGGTCGTTCAAAAGTTCTATGGGCTGAGGGGATATACACAATTGCGTAACGTTGCGTTTGGAATAATGATTGCGGAGTATTCTGCCGAACTGATTTGGGCAACCGTTGCGATGGTCACACACCACAGCACTTATACGATTGGAATTAACGAGCGAGGGTTTTCGGAACAGTAATGGAAGAGCATCACGAAGCGGCGGAGGTTCTCGAGCCGCAGGGCCAGCGGCCTCATGAGGCCGGCTTTCCGGGCGTCTGGGTGATTCTGTTCGTGATGTTTGCGGGGCTTGCCTACCTCAGCATCTCTTCAATCGTGAACCCGCCCGGCCTGAGCGACGACCAGCGATGGCTTTATGAGTTTTCGCAGAAATACGATAGAAAGTACGAAGCCGCACACACCGAGAGCGCGAAGAAGACTGTCTTGGAAAGCGCTCGAACCGAGCTTGAGTCAGCGAAATTGAAGACCGATGGATCGAAGGGATCTCGCGAAAGGTATCTGCTTATTTTGTCGCGCGAGTTGGGAGAGCAGGGTCCACTTCCGGTTCTAAATTCGAAGACCGATGACATCGCGGATGACGCAGATCGGGAATCGGCCAAGAAAACGAGGGATGGCCTAAATAAGGCACTCCTGAGTCTGTACGAGGGCAAGGCGAAGACACCCGAAGAGCAGCGAAAACTTCGAGTGGAAATCATGAAGAATTCGAGCGGAAGATTTCCGTTTTCGATTGCGCTCGACAAGGCTGGCGCACAACGGAAGACCGAAACGCCATCCGCGCTTATGTCCCTGTTCGCAATTGTGGCGCTGGGCGGTTTTATTGCAGGCGTCTCACTTTTGTTCGTGTTCATTTCAAATGTCGCTAATCGCAAGTGGACGTTTACGGGATTTCCACTCGCGGGGGCTTCGCCGGCTGTTGCGGACGAGTTGGGCTTGAAGATGGTTGCGTACTTGCTGGTGTTCTCGCTATTAGGTGGTGCGCTGGCTTCGATGCTCAGCGGATTTCTGCCGGACAGTTGGGCCGATGTCGCGGGTTCAACGATTTTAGTGGTGGTGCTGTTCTCGATCGCGCGAAGCCGATGGATTTCTCAATTTCCGGGCCTCCGAGGATTGGGCATACGGAGGGAGAATATTGGCAGGCAAATCGGAATGGGGTTTGCCGCCTTCCTGATGGCAATTCCGATTGTTTTCGGAGTCGGGATGCTGTCGAACTTCTTATTCCCGGGTTTGCCTTCGGCCGATCACCCAGTCTCTCGGGAGCTGCTGGAGAGCTCAAACGTCTTGCCCGCGATTCTTTCGGCATCCGTGTTTGCCCCACTGACCGAGGAGCTATTTTTCAGGGCTTGTCTATTCCAGGGATTGGCTCTGAGGCTGAAGCGGCCCGCTGTCGCCCTTGTCCTCTCGTCACTTATGTTTGCTTCAATCCACCCTCAGGGTGCGGCGAGCTGGCTGCCCTTGATGGCGGTCGGGGCGGTGGCTGGGCTGACTTTTTGGCACACCGGATCGGTGTTGTCCGCAATGGTGATGCACGGGCTTTGGAATCTGTCCATCATTGGCATCTCGCTAGTGGTGCAATAGCCGGTCTGCTATAATCCGTCCCGCCTCTTTAGGCGTGGAGCAAGCGTTTTGGCCTCAGACACAAGTGATTTTCGTACTGGCATGTGCATTTACCTTGACGGCGAGGTGTATACCATCGTCGAATTCCAGCATGTGAAGCCTGGAAAGGGGGGCGCGTTCGTCCGAACAAAGCTGAGAAAGCTCAAGACGGGGCAAAACCTGGAGAAGACGTTCCGGGCCGGAGAGAAGGTTGAGAGCGCGTTCGTTGAACGCAAAAAGATGCAGTATCTGTACAGCGGAGCGGATGAAGTCGTGTGTATGGATATGGACGACTACGAGCAGCATCATTTCCCGACGGGAATGTTTGGGGAGAAGGTCGCGTATCTTGTAGAAGGTTTGGAAGTACAGGCTGTTGTTGTTGATGGAGAAGTGTTCGGGCTGGAACTGCCGAACTTTGTGGTTCAGAAGGTCGCCGAAACCGACCCTGGCTTCAAAGGGGACACCGTGACAGGAGGGAAGCCTGCCACGCTTGAGGGTGGTGCAGTGGTAACCGTGCCGTTCCACATCAACGTGGGCGATGTGATCAAAGTTGACACCCGCTCTGACGAGTATTTGGAACGCGTGCAAACAGCGGGGTAACGCATGGCAAAAAAAGACTCTTCGTCTAATTATCGCGCCGACGACTGGCTGGCGACGATTACCGAATGGGCCGGGGAGAAGGCGCTTTGGTTTGGGGGAGCTCTCACGCTTATCTCTTTTCTTGGCCTTCTCTTTCTGGCGTTCCGGTTTAGCTCTGGCGGCTACTTCAACGCGAAGGAACTCGCCAACGCAGCAGATTACGTAAACATTCTGCAAAAACTGCTGATCGGTTCGACGTTTGCATTCGCGCTGGGAATGACGGGCCGATTTTGGGGCGACTTTGCGCTTCCACTCACTCTGTTCATCTTGGCGGCATTTTTCTTTGCAGCGACATGGTGGGTGCCCCTTCTCGTCGGCACAGGCGGATCGGGTGAGAATCTGGCAATAGCATCTGGGGCGATTGGTTCGATGTCGCTCGCCGGAATTCTGCTCGGTATTTTCGCAATTCTGCTGCAGGTTATTGATGGATACGTCCGCATCAAGTACCGCGTGGTTCATGGCGCAAAGGGCGATCTCCTCAAATACGGAAAAGACGAGCAAGAGGACCGCGCCTACAAAAACGTTTTCATGGGCAAATGTTGGCAATTGCCCTTCTGTCGAAAATTTGTTCGCGAACAGTGCCCCATCTACCATTCAAAGCGCACATGCTGGCGCGAACGCGTCGGCTGCATGTGTGAAGAGGAAGTCATACGCGGTGCCATGGAAGGCAAGCTGATTCCAAAAGAAGCGGTCGCTGCGGCGAAGTTCATTCCATACAATACAAAGGTGCCGCCAGCGCAAAAGGCCGAACGGTGCCGCCAGTGCGTGATTTACAACGAGCACCAGAAGCACAAGTATCGACTGATGGTGCCTGTGGTGTTCGTCTTTATGGGGCTCGTGTATGTGGCCCTTCACCAACAGCTGTTGATGTCGGTTTCTGGGTGGGTTGCAAACTTCGACAAATCAATGAAACAGTTCACGTTTTCTGCTGGTGAAGAGATCGCTAACAAAGTCGAAATAACTGGTGGCGGAACGCCCGGAATTTTTGAGGAAGTGTTGCTGTTCTGCATTATGATGTTCGTGCTCTCGCAGCTCTTGCGCGTTGTGGAGTTCTGCGTATTCAAACTTAAGATATGAAGCCGTTGCCGACCGAACAGATCGAAAATCTCATTCAAGCTGCAAAGCGGAATCGGCTCAGTCACATCCGTATACAATCAAAAGAGCAATCCATAAAGATCAGCTTGCCGTTAGAAGGTCGAACTGCTTCAACTTCATCCAAAGAGAAGCCGAAGGCGAACCTTGCGGCTCCTCCGCTTGATACGATCATTACTTCTCCGCTAGTCGGCTACTTTCGGAGGAGTGACACTTCGGAAGGGGATGAGGTTCATGCAGGTAGTGTCGTTTGCGGTATTGAGGCGTTAGGACTGATGAACGAAGTCACTTCAACGGTGTCGGGAGTGATCGAGTCGGTGTTAGTTTCTGACGGGGATCCCGTCGAATTTGGCCAGCCACTAATAAGAGTAGGAAAATGAAGCGCAGAGAACGAGGGTATTTCACGCTAGTTGGCATGTTGGTCGTTGTCGCCATTCTTGTGATTGTGGCGGCATTTTATATGGGCGGACCGACGACGAATGAGCGTGCAGACAAACTTGGGAACAGCAACCTCGGTCGAGCAGTTCTCAAGTCACGCGATCATGAGTGCAGAACGAACCTTGGCCAAGTTAAGAGTTACATCGAGATGGCGCACATCGAAGACCGCCAAGTGAATTCATTGCAAGATCTCAACGCTCCGGGCACCATTCTCAAATGCCCGATTGGCGGCGAGAGTTACGTTTTGGACGTGGCAAATCAGCGGGTAACCTGTCCTCATCCGGGACACGAAAACTACTGAATGCTGAAAAAAGTTCTGATCGCGAATCGCGGCGAAATTGCCTGCCGAATCATTCGAGCCTGTCATAAGCTGGGCATTAAGGCGGTGGCTGTTTACAGCACTGCAGATTCAGAGGCGATGCATGTAAAGATGGCCGATGATTCTGTGTGCGTCGGGCCGGGGCCAAATAGCGAAAGCTATTTGAATATGCCAAACGTTTTGATGGCCGCCATCACAAAACAGTGCGATGCCATTCATCCCGGTTATGGATATTTTTCTGAACAAAGCCAATTCGCAGACGCATGTCAAGCGCTGGGAATCAAGTTCATAGGTCCGCCTGTTGAAGCAATTGCGCGCATGGGGGACAAAGCGGCGGCTCGCGAAGCCGCCATCGCCGCACAGTGTCCGGTCGTTCCTGGTTCTGACGGATGCGTTGAAGATGTTGAGACGGCTGCAGGTGTCGCGGAGTCGTTGGGCTATCCGGTGCTTGTTAAGGCTGCGGCGGGTGGCGGTGGTCGAGGAATTCGGCGAGTCGAGTCAGCCGATGATCTTGAAGCAGCGTTCAAAATCGCTTCGCAAGAAGCGTTGGCAAGTTTTGGCAATGGCGATCTGTATGTTGAGAAGCTGGTGGTCAGGCCCCGGCACGTTGAAGTTCAGCTTCTAGGTGACGCGTTTGGAAACTGTGTTTACTTAGGCGAGCGCGAGTGCTCCGTTCAAAACCTTCGCCACCAGAAGATGATCGAAGAGGCGCCTTTTGCCCAGGTATCACCGGACATTAGGCGGCAAATGGGTGAAGCGTCGGTGAGGCTCGCCAAATCGGTGGGTTATGCTAACGCCGGAACCATTGAATTTCTGATGGATGCCTCGGGTGCGTTCTACTTCATCGAAATGAATACAAGGCTGCAAGTGGAGCATCCGGTAACCGAGCAGATTACGGGCATAGACATCGTCGAGCAGATGCTTCGTGTTGCTTCGGGTGAAGAGCTCAAATTTCAGCAGCCGGACATCACTTATACGGGTCATGCGATCGAGCTTCGGATTACGGCGCAAGATGCGAGTCGTGACTTTGCGCCGTCCTGTGGAAAAGTCGTGACTTGGCGACCGCCAAAAGGAGATCATATCCGCATGGAGTCGCATATCTACGAGGGGTTTGAAGTTTCACCGTTCTATGATCCTATGATCGCAAAGCTGATCATCACGGCCGGCGATCGAAATGAGTGCGTGAGGCTCATCCCGAGTGCGCTTGACGAGTTTGCTGTCGAGGGAATCAAAACGAACATTCCTTTCCTGAAAACTCTGGTCGGAACGCCAGGATTCCTTACCGGTGATGTTCACACGTCGTATGTCGCGGAGATGTTTAGCGCGCAAGAGGTGACGGCTTGATTCCGAAGGAGCGCAGACGAGCTCGTGAGTGGGCGATGAAAGCCCTCTACCAAGTTGATGTTGCGAATGTAAAGTTAGCTGAGGCATTTCAGGAAGCGCGCGAGCCTGGCTGGGAGAAATCTGAAGCTTATGCAAAAACACTCGTTGAAGGTGTAAGAGACAATCGCGACGAGATAGATGCAATGATTTCGCGTTTTGCCAAAGGTTATTCGTTGGACCGAGTCGCCGCGGTTGACTTTGCTTTGTTGCGGCTCGCAATTTTCGAAATGGTGTTTGGCGGTGAGGTGCCTCCAGCGGTTGCGATTGATGAAGCGATCGAATTGGCGAAGAAGTACAGCACCGAGCAAAGCGGTTCGTTTGTCAACGGAATTCTCGCGTCAGTGATGACGGAGCGCGGGATTAACACCCAAAAAGAGGTTCAAAATGGCTGAAATTCTCGATGGGAAAGCGCTGAGCAAAAAGGTTCGTGAGCAACTCAAGCTCGAAGTCGAGTCGCTGCATGTAAAGCCAAGGCTCGATGTTTTGATGGCATCGGAAGATCCTGCGTCTGTGGCATACGTCAACATGAAACGCAAATGGGGCGCTGAGGTCGGAGTGTGCGGCGAGATTTATCCCATTGACTCAAACACGTCACAAGACAAGTTAATTGATTTGGTGCATTCAGTTAATCGAAACCCTGATGTTCATGGCGTATTGATTCAGCATCCTCTGCCGGCACATCTGGATGAAAACGCGGCGTTGGAAGAGTTGGGCCACGAAAAGGATGTTGATGGGATTACTCCGCAATCGCTCGGGCGATTGACTGCTGGCCTTCGTGGGTTTCGTTGTGCAACACCGCTCGGCATGATGCGGCTGCTTGACGAATACGGAATTGACTGCAAAGGCAAACGCGCAGTCGTGATTGGTCGAAGTGTGATTCTCGGCAAGCCGGCCGCGCTGATGCTTTTGGAACGTGACGCAACAGTTACGATTGCGCACAGCAAAACTCGAGACCTACCGGAGCTCTGCAGACAGGCGGATATTTTGGTCGCGGCGGTCGGTCGCCCCGAAATGGTGAAAGGAGACTGGGTGAAACCTGGGGCCGTTGTGTTGGATGCGGGCTATAACAAAGTCGAAGGACGAAAGGCCGATGTTGGTGACGTCGAATTTGAATCTGCGGCTGAGGTTGCGTCCTACATCACGCCAGTGCCGGGCGGTGTCGGACCGATGACTGTGGCGATGCTGTTATCCAACGTTGTTGACTCGGCCCGGAATGCTGCCAAGAATCTGATTGCGAACTGACGACGATGTCGAGTGAGCGCAAACCGGTTTGGTTCATATTCGGCAATCATAAGCATTGGACCGGCATGGTTTGGGAGTGGGGCGAAGACACACTGGCCAACAGCCTGAATTGCATGAGGGCAATGCTCGACGAAACCGGATTAGTCGGCGGCCTCAACTTCGACGGTAAAGGGATCGAGGAGTTAGCTGTACGTTTTCCCGCCGAGGCCAACTGGTTGAGAGACGCGGTCGAAAGCGGCCAGGTTGAGTTATGGGGTGGAACATATACGCAGCCGTACGGTTCGCTGATTGGTCCAGAAAGCAATGTGAAGCAGCGGCAGCTCGGAATCGCTGCGTTTGAGAACTTGTTGGGGAAGCACCCCTCAATATTTAGCGAGGAGGAGTTCGATTTCTTTCCTCAGTTGCCACAAATCCTAAATCAACTTGGGTACTCCGGTGCGCTTCTATTCTATCAGCATACATGGCACACGCCAACATTTCCGAAGTGCGACGATGATGCGATTTTTTGGAAGGGGATTGACGGCAGCAAACTCAAGGCAGTGCCATTTTCGGATCGGTGCCTTATGCGGGGGATTCCGACTGCGCTGAAGGCGTTGAAGTTAGATTCGATCGCGAATTCTGAGCGGCCGCTGATGATCACGTGGCTAGAAATGCTCGACAAACCGAACTGGATGTGGCAGCCCAAGTTCGTTGCGCCTTACATGCGCACATTACTTGAACAAGAAGATTGTGAAATTAGGCCAACAAGCATTCGCGCGTATCTTGACGAGTGCGCTCATGAAGATTTGCAAGAGATTGAGTATGCCGCTGAGGATTGTTACCACGGAATCTGCGTGGGGAAAAGTGGGGATCGCTTGCCGCAACTTTGGCGAAGAGGTGAGCGCGCAATTTTGGAAGCAGAATTGTTAGCGAGCATTTGTAGCTATCAAGGTCAGCCGTATCCACAATTTGACTCCTACCCAGCGTGGAAGTTGAACGAAGCGTGGCGAATGCTGTGTCTCTCACAGGGCCATGATGCCTATGAGTGCGAAGGACTTACGCACTCTGCTGGGATGCGTTATGCACAATCGGCTCTGATGCTTGCGCGGGATGTAATCGAGGCTTGCGAGCCTCTTGTTGAATCTGTTGCTGCAACGACGATTCAGCTTTCGCATGGAAGTGATGAACTGGATTGTTCACTGACCGCTGGCGAGACTCAATTCCTGCTGCTGCGCGGCATGTTGGTTTCTATGAAACATCGTGGATGCGAACTGTTGTCGGACAGCGGCTTGGCCATTGAAGGCTACAAGTTCACAAAGAGCTCGCCGATTGTTGAGCGTGTGGGATCCATCATTCAAGTTTCCGAATTTGAAGGCGAGTTGGGGTCGCTGAACATCAAGTGGGAGATAGACCCCCATCATGAGGCGATACGCGGCCAGTTGAATTTCGATTTCAACGAGTTGCCCGCGTGCGGGATAGAGGGCGCTATCAAACTTGCAGTGAAATTCAGCGACAAAGTTACACGGTGGCGAGTGGATTCACCGTTCGCAGTTTGCGATGTAAGGCCGAATGGGCAGTGGCTGTTGCGACAGCCAACGGGTCATTGGTTGACGAGCGCGCAGATGGATCAGAGCGTTGAACGGCCGCTCTGTCATCATGACTTCATTGCGGCGGAGTTTGGTGGGCAAGGAGTTCAATATGTGTCTTCACAGAACTCGCTGGCGTTAGCACAAGACGATGGTTTCGACGCGATTGTGTTTGTCAATGATGCTTGGGATCAGGGTCGGACGGCGAAGTCAGCGACTATCAACTTCGCTCTCGCTCCGTGCAGAGACATGACGAACTTAGAGCTATTGAAGCAGGCCGAGAGCATTCTCACGCGCACAAAGTCGTTGCGAAAATCGAAGTTGGTTGAATGTTTCGGGAACGCGCTTGTAACCGGAATACGAAAGATCGGCGAAGAGTTAGAGGTTAGACTATTCGAGACCGAAGGTCAACCAGCGAAGGTTGTACTAAATTTCCCTTGGCCTGTCGAACGAGTGCAAAGAGTTGACCTGCTCGGGAACGCAGCAGGAAGTTGTTCGGCGACCGGAACATCATTAAGCATTGAGTTGAAAGCGCGCGAAATTGTTACTCTCCGAATTCTGTTTGTGGGAAAACGAACGGAGTACATGGACCTGGAACCATATCGTTCAATCTGGGTCGGAGACCAGCCGGTATAATTCTCAGCCGTTGGCGGATCGTCCAATGGCAGGACATCAGACTTTGACTCTGAGAATCTTGGTTCGAATCCAAGTCCGCCAGCCAAAATCCCTTCATCCAAAATGGTGGATTCTCCGTATATGTTTGCAATGCGGAACTCTTTGGCGCTCATCATCTGCTCGTCACTCGCGATTTGCGGGTGTGGCGAGATCTCGAAGCCGACGGAGGTTTCGTTCCGACCAATAGACAAGCCGACGTGGGTACCCGCCCCGCCGCGAGGGGCGGCTCCCAGTTCTCCAGACATAGCGCACCGTTGGAGTCGCGGATTTGGCGAAGGAAAGGGTCGGAGAGAACTAACGATGTCGCCGGTAAAGCTTTCATTAATAAAGAGCATTCGCCCAATCGGAATGATTGATAAAGGCCGCGTATTGCCAACGGAGTATGTTTCCATTGACTGCTCAACGGAAGGTGTTCCGACTGAAGTCGTTGCGCCCGCAGATGGATTCATCGTGCTTATTATTCACACCTTGCCAAGTCCAGAAGGGGAATCCGGACTTTTTCGCGCCGAAAAGTTTCGAGTCATGATTGAACACTCTTCGACTTTTTGGACAGTTTTTGATAACTTGTCGTCTCTGCACGCCACGGTTGTAACGCGGCTGCCTGACCGAACGACTGAAGGTGAGCCATGGTATGCGAGGATCTCTGTAAAGAAAGGCGACGTAATAGGCACCGTTAACGAACGCCCATTGCACGTCTCCACGATTGACTCAACTTACACTTCTAAACAACCAACTGTGCCTAAACACTATGATTCAGCGCCCTGGATCATCCACGCGGTAAATCCGCTGCACTGTTTTTCAAGAGAGATAAGGCTTCGCTTTCAGACCAAATTGACTAACATGGCAACTGATGGAGCTGACAGTGTATTGAGCGATTCGTTGGGAGGCGTAGCCGGGAACTGGTTTTTGGAAAACTCCGATTTTGTGGCCGGCAACGAGGATGGCTCGCTAAACGGTTATGGGCATCTCGCGTTCGCACCGAATCCAGCGGGCGATGGCTCCATGTTGGTGAGTGTTGGGAACTTCGATGGACGGCATGTAATCTTCGCGACCGACGCGGCCGGCGGCAAAACCGCAGAGTCGTTAAAGGTCGGACAGACTACAAGGATGCTCGTTGACGAATTATCGGATCAAGGAAAGCCGACCGGAAAGAAGATGGCAATGCTGCTTAGAAGATCCGACGAGGCAACGCTCGAAATAGAGTTGAGTGCGGCAGCCGGATCGAACGACAAGCAATCATTTTCTGGCAACAAACGAACGTACACGCGCTAACTCGAATTTGCAATACTTCGGCACGTGAGCGACATTACAATCCTCCGCGCCGACCTAAACGATCCTTCACATCAAGATTCGATCGTTGAAATGACGAATGAATATGCTCGAGACCCGATGGGCGGAGGAGCTGACCTCAAAGCGAATGTGCAGGCGGGACTTGCGTCAGCGATGTCGGGTCATCCCACGACCGTGGTACTGATTGCATTTGATGGGCACAAACCTGTGGGTATCGCGAACTGTTTCCTTGGGTTTAGCACGTTCGCTGCAAAACCGCTTCTTAATGTCCATGACTTAGCTGTGCACCCCGCGTACCGAGGCAGAGGGATTGGCCGAAAGCTGTTGGAATCTGCTGAAGATCAGGCCAAGCAGTTAGGCTGCTGCAAGTTGACGTTGGAAGTGCTGGAGAAGAACGAACCTGCTAAGCGACTGTATTCGTCGTTCGGATTCGATGGCGCGCGAGAAGAAGACGAGCGCAAACTCTTTCTCTCCAAGCCTTTATAGTCTAATTGCGGTCCTGACCATAGGCGATGCTTTCGCCCTCTTTGTTGTATGAGTCCTGTTGGTTTGCGACGTCCACGGCTTTGTCCTTCTGTCGCTTCACAAACCCAGGGTTTTCGGCTTTCTCCGGCTTGGCTGGAGTAGGCGAGAGGGAGCACCCAGCCGTTAGCACGATGGAGATTACGCACGCGCAGATCACAGTTTTCGCCATACTCATGCTATTCCATGTCGGTTAGAAGGTCGGGTTTCACCCTGGTAGAACTGCTGGTCGTGGTCGCAATCATCGCGATCTTGGCCGCTGTTCTATTTCCGGTGTTTGCCCGAGCGAAAGAGAAGTCAAAACAAACCGTCTGCCTCAGCAACATGCGGCAGCTTGGGTCGGGGCTCAAGATTTACATGCTGGACAGCGACGAGAAACTCCCCGATCGGCGAGACCTGAAGGCTTCGCTCCCCGGCGGGTACCGACCGTGGACGAGTTGGCCGCCTTCGGATCCGAGGGCGGGATGGGCCGCTGTAGTGCTTGCCGAGTATTGGTCTGACTGGAAAATGGCCTCTTGCCCCGCCTCTTCGGCAATCTTCGAGTCAACGGTTCAGGTTATGCAACCCACGACGAACGGCTCAAATCTTCAGCGGACCTCCCTGTGGATGTGGCGGTTCGACAGAATGGATGACCCTGTTCCACTCGACAACCTCTGGGGGAAAAGCGAATCCCAGGCCGTTGACGATTTGGTTCGGGCAAACAACCCACAGGTCGGCCGGCCAGATGGACCCGCCGACGTCGAGATTGCAGTTGACCCGTATTTTCCAAAGACGATCGGGTCTATCCCCGATGACCTCAAGGGTAAGGCAGTGCACTTTGGCGGACGGAATCGGTTGTTCCTCGACCTACATTCGAAGTTCCTGAAGGATGCTCGCACCAATCGGTGACCTTTAGCTCTGCCGATGCACGGCGGAGCAGTGATTGGGTAGGTTCTCCGGCCTATGCTCACACGATCATTGGCACTTAGCTGTGTTCTGGCGATGGGGCTCGCTTCGGCACTCGCGCAGGCCGCGAAGCCACTCCACATAAAGAACGCGAAAATCGAAGCTGGCCGCGGTCGCATCATCGAGTCCGGGGACATCCTAATCGTCGGCGGCAAAATCGAGGCCGTTGGCACCGTGGCAAATCCACCGGCGGATGCCGAGACGATTGATGCGTCGGGGTTGGTTGTGTACCCTGGGTTTTTCGATGGTTACTCAACTCGCGGTCTGAAGTTGCCGGACTGGGCGACGTCATTGGCGCGAGACTCACGTACGGTCGCCCCACCGACGATGGATGCGGACAACAAAAAAGGTTTTCGGCCCGAGCTAAGAGCTTCCGATTGTCTCGACCTCGGTTCAACAGTCGCGAGTTGGCACGCGGTCGGAGTCACGCAAGCTTGCTTAGCTCCTTCCTCTGGTGCTTTCCGCGGCCAATCAACCCTCGTTTCAATCGCGCCAAACGGCAAGGAGTTTCTTGTCAACTCGTTTGCACAAGTGGTTGCGTTTTCAACCGGAACCGGCGCGGGTTACCCCGACAGCTTGATGGGAATGATTTCGTACATTCGCCAATCTTTTGCGGATGCCACACGGTTGAGCCAAACAACTGCGCCGGATGAGAAGAGCCCTTGGCTTCCGCTTGTTTCCGTCGTGAAAGGGACGACGCCACTCATGTTTGTGGCGGATTCAGAACGAGATATCAGTCGAGCGTTGATCCTTTGCAGCGAGTTTGGCTGTGCGCCGATTGTCACAATGGCCCGCGACGCGTATCTCAAAACCGAGATGCTTCAGCGAAGCAAGGCGAAGCTGATTGTTTCTGTAAACATCGGTAATGAGCCAAGCAAAACGCCCGCGCAGGGAGCTGACGCGACGCCTGCGCCGGTTTTAGAAGAGCGATGGGCAAATTGGAAAAAACGCTCTGAAAATCTTCTTGCAATCGCAAAATCGAATATCCCGTTTGCGTTTAGCTCCGAAGGTGACTTGGACGGGTTTTTGACGAACGTTAGACGAATAATCAAACTAGGTCTTGACCGAACCGCAGCGCTGGACGCACTGACGATCGGCGCAGCAAAACTGTTCGGAGTCGAGTCGAGCTTGGGCACCGTGGAGCCAGGAAAAACCGCCAACTTGGTGCTGATGTCTGGAGATTTTGCGGACGAAAAAAGCGTCGCAAAATTTGTCATCGTGGGCGGGACAAAGTTCAGCCTTGAAAAGAGCGGAGGTTCACAATGAGGCGACTTGTCGCTTTCCTATTTGTCGTATCGTTGATTTCGAATGCGTTTTCGCAGTCGCTACCCATTGAACTCGCTTCTGATCGAGTGCCGACCATTAATACCAAAGGCGATTGCTTCATTCAAGGTGGTCGAATCATCACCGGAACGAAAGGGATTATTGAGAAGGGCAACATCTTAATCGTAAACGGAAAAATCGCTGCTGTCGGGGCAAACATCAGCCCACCACCCGGCATCACAGTGATTAATGCGGCTGGAAAGGTTGTCGTACCGGGCATTGTTGACGCACACTCGCACCGCGCGAGTGATGCGACGAATGAGGGCTCGGACAGCATCACCGCCGATGTGCGAATTATTGACGTTCTAAATTCCAGCGCGAAAAATATTTGGCAGGCTCTTGCAAGCGGTCAGACTTCCGGATTGGTCCTTCATGGCAGCGCGAACGCGATCGGTGGGCAATCGGTAGTCGTAAAGTGGAAGTACATGCGACCAGAGCGCGAAATGATTGTCCCCGACGCGCCGCACATGATCAAATTCGCTCTCGGTGAAAATGTCACTCGCTCGGGTTCGCAGACGCCAAACCGTTTTCCAAGAACGCGAATGGGTGTTGAAGCGGTTTACCGCCGCGCATTCCAAGAAGCGAAAGAGTACATGGCGAAGTGGGATGCGTACAAGAAGAGCGGGGCGACCACAAATCCGCCGCGTCGAGACGTTCGTCTGGAAGCGCTGGCTGGGATACTGAAGCGAGAGATTTGGGTGCAGTGCCACTCGTATCGCGCCGACGAAATGTTGATGATGGTTCGTTTGAGTCAGGAATTCAACTTCAAGATCGGGGCGTTGCAACACGCGCTTGAGGCGTACAAGATCGCGCCGGAATTGGCTAAGGCCAAAGTCGGAGTTTCGATTTTCGCTGACAGTTGGTCATACAAGGTCGAAGCCTACGACGCGATTCCGTACAATGCAATGATCTGCACAAAAGCGGGCGTTGACGTTTCGATAAACACCGACAGCCTGGGCGGCACCGTAGCTCACTCGGTGGATGCGGCAAAAGTGATGCGTTACGGCGGGCTTTCCGAGACACAAGCCCTGAAGATGCTCACCATCACCCCTGCCAAGCAACTTGGTATTGATCATAGAACTGGAAGCCTCGAAGTCGGCAAAGATGCAGATATCGCAATCTGGAGCGGACATCCACTCAGCGTTTACTCGCGGTGCGAACTGACGATGATTGAGGGTGAAGTGTTCTTCCAACGCAAGGATGCCTTTGGTGTAAACGCCAGCTCGTATACGAACAATGTTCTGCCAGCGACCAGCGATGCGCGGCCAATTGTGATTCCACAAAATGCAACCACGTACGCGATCGTCGGCGCCACCGTTTATCCCATCACGTCCGCGCCGATTGCGGATGCGACTGTGCTGATTGCTAACGGAACGATTACGGCAGTTGGGAAAGACCTCTCGGTGCCCAAAGGGTATGTGAAAGTGAATGGAACCGGCCTCCGCGTATATCCAGGGTTCATTGACGCCGGCACCAACTACGGGCTAGCAGAAATCGGCCAGGTTCCCCAAACGATTGATTCATCGGAACTCGGAGAATATCAACCCGACCTCAAGGCGATAACGGCGATTAACATCGAATCTGAGCATATTCCGATTGCACGTGCAATGGGTGTAAGCAATGCGCTTGTGAGAGCTACGGGCGGGATCGTGTCGTGCCAAGCCGCAGTAATCAATATGGAAGGTTGGACATCCGAATCGCTCGCTCAGAATAATCAGTTTCCGCTCGTTATCAACTACCCCGGCACAGGTGGTGGATTTGGTGGATTCCACAGCTGCGAGGAGTTGGACTTCACGTCTGGCGCGCACGTGGAAGAGTCTGAGGCCGAGGAGATGGCTCAAGATTCAGGGCTCAAGGAATATTTCGATAAAGCAAAGCAGTACGCGGCTGACAAGTCTGCCGGCAAGCTTTCCGCACTTGATTTGAGGATGGAAGCGATGATTCCTTACCTCGAACGCAAGAAGCCGGTTTTCATTCGCGTAAGAAGCGCAGCTTCAGTCCGCGATGCCGTAAAGCTGGCAAAAGATTTTAACTTGCGCGCGGTGCTTTTTGGAGCCGCCGATGCGTGGAAGGAAGCGAAACTTCTTGCCGAGTCAAAGATTCCAGTGATTCTCACCGCCGCAGGTCGCTCCACGACGGGAGCGAACAACCCGTCTGCCGACTACGATCCTTATGATGCTCCGTATGCCGCACCGGCTGTACTCAAGAAAGCCGGAGTGAAGTTCTGCTTCCAATCGGATTCGAGCGCTGAAGCGCTGAACTTGCCGATTCGGGCAGCTCAATCTTGTGCGTACGGTCTCTCTCAAAACGATGTTATGAGAGCTCTAACGATTGATGCTGCCGACATCCTCGGCGTTTCGCGTCAGTTGGGGAGCATTGAAAAAGGAAAGCAGGCCAACTTGATTATTTGCGATGGAGATCCACTTGAGCTAACGTCGCACATCCGCGCAATGTTTGTTCGAGGCAAGCCTGCATCGCTGGAGACGAAGTTCACACGATTGCGAGATAAATATCTTAAGCGGATCGCGAACTGAAGAAAAACGGGCGGAAGAATTCTCCTTCCGCCCGTTTTACTTCGAATGTCAAGCTACTTCTTGTTGTAGCTACCTTCGATAAATGTCGCCCACTGTTCGCCCTGCTTCATTTCGAGCAGAAACGTAACGTTCTTGTCAGACTTCTTGACGAACGTACTTCTGAATGTGACTGATTCACCCATCATCATGGTTGGCTTGCTTTCAAAAAGCAACGTGTTGCCATTCAATGAGCCTTCGCTTTCCATGGACCCGGCTGCCGTCGAGTCAAACCAGTACTGCATGAACTTCTTCTTGTCTGAATCGTATGTAACCAGCATCAAACCTTCAGTATCGCCAAAGCCAGGCATCTTGGCTTTGTGCGTCATCTGAAAGTATCTTCCCACCAGCGTCTTCCTAAAATTAATTGTGGCGGTGGTTTCTGTTGCCTGTCCCATCATATGGTAAGTCTCTTTGCCACTCCAATCTCCGAGCAGAAACTCGATCTGTTTCATTTCGGGGGGCGGAGCGCCGCCTGGTGTTTGTGGCAGCGTCGCAACATTTGCAAGCGCTAGCCCTAGTACTGCAATCATAGACATAGTGTTCTCCTCTGAATTGTAATTGGTGAAATGCAAAGCGCCATGCCCGGTCAAGCATGGCGCTTTTATCCGTTTTACCTGCGTCCGATGAATTCGAGCAAGGCGAGCCTGAGAATGAACAGGTCGCGAGTATCGAAGTCACCATCCCGGTCAATGTCGCAAATGACTCGCCATGTGAGGGGCATCGTCGGCTTTCCGAACTTTGAGATGATCTCAAGATAATCTCTGCCGTCGTATTTGTCGTCAAAATTCACGTCTCCCTTGTGATAAAGAGTGAAAGTGCCCGGCGCCCACGCGCCAACCTCGGCTCCACCATCAGTGGCCTTCATGTACAAGTGCCAAACGCCGATCTGCATCTCGGCGGTGTTTACATTTGCTCGCCCATCTGCTCCGTTAAGGTTTTGATAACCTTGAATCGGAAGTGTTCCTTTGTCCAGAGTCGTGTCTCGATCCATGAACAATGCCACTCTAGTCGGATCGCTTTCAGGATCGGAAACAAACCATGCAGCGGGAACCGTTTCATAATCAACCTCAACGAGCAAGTTGTGATCCGGCTCAAGCGCAATGATCGAGGGCGATGCATTCGCCGATGGATCAATCGTCAATTGGTATTGTGGGTTTTGCCCGCTATAGGGGTAAACGCGAACATAGTAAGTGCCTGCCGGTCTTCCATTGAGCGATATCTGCTCGGTATTAGTACCGCTGTAGCTGCCCGAGAGGACCTGCCCGTTCGAGTTGAGCAGCTCCATATCTAAATCGCTTCCACCATATTGCGAGGTGATCTTTACATAATCGCTCGCTCCGCCGGTGTTATTCAATTTGAATTTGAAGTAATCGTTATTGTCCTCCATCGAGAGGTCATTGAGTTGCTTTAGTCCGTTCACAATTCCGAAGTTCGGACTGTTGTTGCCACCTTCCGGCGCTGCGTCAACTTGCGATCGCGAGTCGTTCTCTTCGTAATCATCCACGAGCGGCGGCGGTGGCGGGCCGACGTGTATCGGCACAATTGATATGTTGTTGCTGTCACTCACTTCGAGAATGTTGTTGTCCGGATCAACTTCGGATTCCAAGAAGTAATCGCCATCTGGAATTCCTGTAATGTCAATCCACTGGTCGGTCAAGCTTTTGTCGTAGATATCCGCCCAGCCAGGCGTCAACCCTTGAACCGATCGTCCACAACTGGCGTAGTAGCCAGGATTATGAAATCCGAACAGTGAGCTGTCATAGATGACAAGATCAAGAATACAGAAGCTGGTTTTTGCACCTTGGGCGAGAACCGCACCCGGAGTGCCGTCCGACAACTTTTCGCGAAGCCTGTATTGGCACCAATTATCATAATGAATGTGTCCATGGCCGATGTGGTAAGTAAACGTGCCCGCGAGACGCTCCCAAAAAGACCCATCGGATCGGTAAATGCGTTGCCAAACATCTTGCTGTTCTCCGTGAATGTCGCCGCCTCGGAGCTCTAACCGTCCGGGGCCGAGGTTTGGAGTTCCGTTCGACAGCCTCAGCAGAGTGTGGCCGGGGATCGTCGTTGTGTCATAGGAGATGTCATAGAGCATCTCGGGCCAAGTGATGATGTCGGGAAGGTAATCGGTTTGCGCAAATGCGGACCCTCCCAAAATTGCCAGTAGAGCAGTAATTGTGTGTTTCATAACCACCTCGATCCGCGAATACTACTCAATAACCCTACTCCTCCGGCGAAGCCGACTCGACATCAGACTCAAACATTTCCTCCATATCGTCTGCCAGATCTTCATCCATCGCAGAGCCTGCTTCTCTGATAACGCTGCGCATTTCATCGTAGCTGTCCGGCTCTGCCATCCCCTCGACTCGCTCCGCGAGTGCATCGAGGCGCTGCTCTTCGGTGCGAAACTTTCCGACCCGGCTGACCAGCCGCTTCACGTCCGTCGAGTCGCAGCTCGGGCACGCAGTCGGCGCACTGTCGCTTGTCATTCCGACGAGGTCGGAGAACTTTCGGCCACAGTTGGCGCACACGAATTCATACAGCGGCATCTTTGTAGGCCCATTATGCGGCAGGCAGGAACCGGGAGGCTGCTCGTCGAACAACGGAATTCATGGACACTCCCTGGGCACACAGGATTTTCGCGCTAATCGTATGCGCGGTCATTCTGCTCCGTACAGCCCGGGCAAGAAAGGGCCGCGAATATCACATCCGGAGAATCCCAGGCGTTGATGCGATGGAGGAATCAATCGGCCGCGCAACCGAAATTGGACGCCCAATACTTTTTTTGCCGGGAATCCTCGGGCTCGAGATGATGCCAACGATTGCCGGACTCTCAGTTTTACGCTGGGTTGCGAAGCGGGCCGTTGAGATGCTGGTTCGGCTTATTGTGGTGATTTTCGAACCCTCCACGACTTCAGTGGTTACCGAAATCCTTCGTGACACGTATCGCCAAGCAGATCAGGCAGAACGGTTCGATGAGAAAGATATCGTGTACGGCTCAAACAAGGAGGATGCGTACGCTTCGGCAATCATGGGCGTAATCCAACGCGAGAGGGTCGCAGCGGGATTCTACTTCGGCGGGTTTGGGTTTGAATCGCTGCTCGTCTCTGAAAACGGATTTCGCGTTGGAGCGATTCAAGTGGCAGCGACGACCGACGTTGCGCAAATCCCCTTCTTTATCTGTGCCTGCGACTACGTGCTCATCGGTGAGGAGCTGTACGCGGCGAGCGCATATCTCACTCGCGACCCAGTACAAGTCGGATCGTTGTCTGGACAAGATTTCGGCAAGGCGTTGGTTGCAGTGCTGATACTCATGGGTTCAGTCGTTGCGCTTTGGATGTCGCTATCTTCAAATGGCCCGACATTGAATCCAATTGAAGGGATCCTGCTGAAATGACAGGTTGGAAGCGCAAACTCATTTGGCTTGCAACGTTTTGCGCCGGGGCTGTTTACATCCTGGCATTCATGCTTCCTGCAGAAATCGGTGGCGGAATTGATAGGCATGGAATGTACGCGCCGACGCTCGTGGGCAGTCGGCTTTACTATTCGTACGGTGTTCGAGAAACTTCACAGCCTCGGTCTGAACACTCGTTCGATTGCGGTATCGCGATGCTCGATCTCAGCAATACCTCCCTTAGGCAACCTGCATTCAACTCCAGCGTTTTTCGAAACGATGATTTTCGCGGTGCGAAACGTCCTGTCGTATTTGATACGCAAACCGGATTCAAAATGCTTTTTCTCGGCATCGGCAAAGATGATCGTGCCCGTATCTGTTTAGCAGAAAGTGAAGATGGCACGAACTGGACCGTGCGCCCGAAGGCCGTATTCGAGGTGCCTACGCAGATTTCTGCGAGAGGGCCGTCCTGGTTTAACGCCTTTCAATCTGGGACTGGCTATCGCGTCGTATATTCGGTCGTCAAAAATCGGCAGGCTGTGCTCTACTCCGCAACGAGTGCGAACCTGGAACAATGGACGGACGACGGCGAGTATCTGGTCCCGCCAGATCATCGTTCAGTCGTTTCTTTCTCGTCGCCCGACGGCATCGGTTTTGTTTCCTACGAGCAGTCACCCGAAGGCGCAGGCCAACTGCTAACGGGCCCACTCGATTCGTTGAGTTACGATGCGACTTCATCCCTTAGTTATCAATCCGTAGTGAGCCAACTTCCGGCTTCGGCAAAAATAGTTGAACTGAAGGCATTGCCGGAGTCGCTCCTCGTTGTTTTCGGTACGCCAACCGATTCTCGCCTAAAAGTGTGTTTGCTGCAACGCACCGCAACTGGCGAGTGGAGATTAGCACGGAATTCTCAGCAGGATGGCGCTGTCGTCGCGCTCGGCAGCGACGCGTTGGACACACGATTTGCAGAATGGTCCAAGTCGTTCTCGAATTTCCTTCCTGTTCTCGTTTCATTCGGATTTTTGTTGGGACTCATCAATGTGTGTCGTTTGCATTCGCACCGCGTGAGATTCGGCCCCGATCGCATTTACAGCGTCATTACGCTCTGTTCGGCCGCCGCGATGATCGTCGCCGAAATCGGTTTCCGATTGACCGGCAAGAAACTGACCAGCACAATCGGACAGTGGGAAGATTTTCTATTTATGAAGATGTACTTCCCATTGGGTGGAACAGTTTTCGGGCTGTTGTCGGCTTATCTAATATCAGCTTCCTTCAGGGCTTTTCGAATTCGCACATGGGAAGCCTCTGTGCTTACACTCGTCGCCGCGTTAGTTCTGATCACTCAGGTTCCTGCCGGTCAGCTTATCGGTGCCGCCGTCTCACCCGACGCACAAGAAGCAGGAGCGAACATGGATCAATCATTGCGAGAAGTGCGTACTTGGATACTGCTTGTGCCAAACGATGCAGTGCAACGCGCGATAGGTTTTGGCGCGTTTGTGGGTGCGTTGGCGATGGCAATGCGCACATGGCTGTCTCTCGATCGGGCAAGTTTGGAGTGAACTCCGCTCGCTTATTACACCGTCAAACAACTTGAGTTTCACTCTCGCAAAAATTAGCCGCTGCGATGAGAACATCAGAAATAAACCCGCAGGACGCTTGGAGGGCTGTCGAGGCACGCGACAGCTCGCAAAACGGCGTTTTCTACTACGGAGTGAAGTCAACAGGAGTGTATTGCTTACCGTCGTGCTCCTCAAAGACGCCTAATCAAGAAAACGTTGAGTTCTTCAATTCTTGCGATGATGCCGAACAATCGGGTTATCGTCCTTGCAAACGCTGCAAGCCAGACAGTTTTTCGCAGAAGTCGGTGATTGAGTTCGCCACGTGGACATCGCCTATTGGCGAAATATTGGTTGCACGGACTGCCCAAGGGATATGTGCGCTGTTTCTCGGCGATGATGCGGCACAACTCGAACGAGACCTTGTTGCGATGTTTCCAGACGATCAAGTGCAAAAGAACCTGCCGTCTCTTGCAGCGGACATCCTCGCAGTTACCGAGCATATCGAAAGTCCAAAGTCCGAGTTCTCTCGTCCGCTAGATCCACGCGGCACAGAGTTTCAAAAAGCGATCTGGAACGAACTCCGAAAGATTCCTGTTGGAAGCGCAATCACGTACTCTCGCTTGGCATCCAATGTGGGGGCGCCAGGCGCGGTTCGCGCGGTTGCAAGAGCTTGCGCCACAAATCCGATTGCAATTCTTATCCCTTGTCACCGAGTGATTCGTTCCGATGGGACGCTCGCTGGCTACCGCTGGGGCGTTGAGCGAAAACTAAAACTTCTGGAGCGCGAACTTCAACTGCCGTTTCTGAAACTCGATTTATGACTTGCAGCGAGGATGCACTCACTGGATAACCGCGTGAATCATCGGCGTCTGTTGATAAACCTCGCCAATCAAAACCGCATCAAGTGCTGATGTAGCGCCAGCCGCCAATTTCTGCTCATTCGATGAGTAAAGTGTGCACAAGGGATCGCCCCTTCTAACTGTGTCGCCAAGAGCAACGTGCATTTGAATTCCCGCGCCAAAATCTATTGAGTCCGTCTTCCGATATCGCCCAGCCCCAAGCTGCCGTGCGGCTTCACCCAACTTTTCTCCATCTATCGCGCAAACCACTCCATCGACTCGTGCAAACACGGCCTGCGTCAGCGGTGATCCACAAAGCATCTTGTCCGGCTCATCCACCACGCGCGGATCGCCGCCGTGCGCTTCGACCCACTCGCGAAGTTTCTCAACTGCAGCGCCGGATTGCAAGACCTCTGCTGCCAAACCCTTTTCTCTGTCCGCCAAAACCAAACACTGCTCGGCGAGTGCGGTCGAAACTTGTCCAAGTCTGCCGTTGCAACCTGATTTCAATTCAAGAATCGCTGCTCGGACTTCAAGCGCGTTTCCGATGGATTCAGCTAAAGGCTGATTCATGTCGGTCACGAGCGCAGCCATTTTCTTTCCGTTCGACCTTCCGATTTCGACCATCGTCGTTGCAAGCTCACGCGCGTCGTCAACCGACTTCATAAACGCCCCGCTCCCGGCCTTCACATCCAGCACAATCGCATCCGAGTTGGCTGCCAGCTTCTTGCTCATCACGCTCGCAGCGATCAGCGGGATGGAGGACACCGTGTTCGTCTCGCTCCTGAGAGAATAGAAAATCTTGTCGGCAGGTGCCAGTTCGACGGTTTGCCCTCCGAGCGAGCAACCCACCTTCCGGGCAATGCCGATCAGCTCGTCCATCGAGAGGTCGGTCCGAAACCCAGGAATTGACGCGGCCTTATCAAGGGTGCCGCCCGTAAATCCCAGCCCCGCGCCCGACAATTTCACCATCGTGACACCGCATGCGGCCAGAATCGGTAAAAGCAGAAACGTCACGCAGTCCCCGACTCCGCCGGTGCTGTGTTTGTCAACGATTGGGTGAGGCAGACCATTGAGGGACAGGATCTTCCCAGAAGTTGCCATCGCGCTCGTGAGTGCGGCAAGTTCCTTTGTGTTCAGCCCTTGAATGTACGACGAAGAGAGCCAGGCACCGATTTGAGCGTCGGAGACTTGACCGGCAACAACGGCGTCCACAAACCAGCGCAGATGCTCCGGAGAGTGCGCGCTACCGTCTCGTTTTGTGGCCAAAAACTCGCTGATTGTGGGCATGTGAAGCTGCTCCTGAGTACCCCTGATTAGGCCCGGATAGACCCAAAGTATGCAATACTCGGGGCGAAACCGCCGCGCGCGGATTCCATCCTGGAGACACTTTTCTTATGAACGACGATCATTTGACGTCAGGCGGAGAATCCACAGAGCAGCCCGCAAACACGGCCCAAGTGGAAACTCCAGCCCCGTCACCGACCCCTGAACCACCGGCTCAGCCGGCACAGCCAAGCCCCCCTGCCCCGGTTACCGTGGCGGACGACACTGCTGCTTTCGAGGCAGCGCTTGACGCGTTCGCCAACGAAACTGAAGAACCCGGAGGCGACACCGTTCGCCGCCTTTCCAAGGGGCAACTTCTGACAGCCAAGGTCATCCAAGTGGACAAAGACCGTGCCTTTGTGGACTTAGGCACCAAGGCTGAGGGCATCATCCCGCTCGAAGAGCTTTCGACCGGCGAAGTTGAAGACGCCAGGGAGATCGTGAAGATCGGAGATGAAATACGGGTCGTCGTGGTGCACCCGGACAAGGGTGGCAGCCCGATCGTCAGCAAAAAGCGAGCCGATTTTGAGTCAACTTGGGACCGTCTGGTTGATGATTTCAAGGAGAACAAGACCATTTCCGCCGTTGTTGTGGACCGCGTCAAGGGAGGCCTTGAAGTGGACCTCGGTGTACGAGGGTTCGTTCCCGCGTCACACGTGTCCAGCGGCAAATCAAGAAATCTCGACCGGTTTGTGGGTCAGAGTATCAATCTCAAGATTATTGATGTTGACCCGAACCGCAGAAAGGTCGTCCTGTCCAACAGGCTGGCCGAAGATGAAAATCGCGAGTCACGCAAGCAGAAGCTGTTCGAAAGCGTCAAGCCAGGCGACATCCTGGAAGGCACAGTCCGACGACTCGTGGACTACGGAGCGTTTGTGGACCTGGGTGGTGTTGATGGTCTGCTTCACGTCAGCGAAATCTCGTGGTCACGAGTTGATCATCCGAAAGAGGTCCTCAAAGAGGGCGACGATGTCAAGGTCATGGTTTTGCGACTAGACTCCGGCACCGGGCGAATCAGCCTGGGCCGTCGCCAGGTTTTGCCCGATCCGTGGGCAGAAGTCCGAGGGGCTTACACCGTTGGGCAGCGGCTTGCGTTGCCGATTTCCAGGGTTGTGCAGAGTGGTGCCTTTGTCAAACTGCCAGAGGATGCTGAGGCATTCATTCCGGCTAGCGAGATGTCGCACCAGCGCGGCAAGAAGCCATCAGAGCTTGTTGAACCTGGCCAGACCGTAGAAGTACAGATTATTGACCTTAGGCCGGATGAGCGACGGATGGTCCTATCCATGCGTGCACTGCTTCCGTTCGAAGACAGGCCGCAGCGCACAGAGCGTCACCGCCAACGTGATAACCGCCAGACCCAGGACACTGGAACTCGCGGCGCGACGATTGGTGAACGGCTCGGAGCGCTGAAAGGGTTTGCCTCGTCAGACCAGGACCTGGAGGAAGAGGCCGCTGTTGAAGCGAGCGAGGCGACCGCCGAGCCGCAGGCAGAATCCGTCCCTGAAGCGCCTGTTGAGGAGACGGTTCCGGAGACAGCCCCGGCCCCAGATCCGACCCCAGAGCCGGCTGCCGAAGGTTAGTCACTCAACTTGAGCATCCGCGTTGCGGTTACGGGCGGCGTGTGCGACGGCAAAAGCACCGTTTTGGGCTACGCCCACGCGATGGGTGCGGGCACCGTTTCTGCGGACGCGATCGTCGGCGACCTCTACAATGACCCCCAGGTGCAGGAACGTCTTGCTGACGAGTTTGGCGCGATCGTATTGGACTGCAGCGGGGTGAATCGGTCTGTACTTAGGCAGATCGCGCTCGGAAATGAGGCCGCGCGGCAGAAACTGAACCGCCTGGTCCACCCCCTTGTCATGGAAAGGATGCTCGCTACGGCGACGGGCGCACCTGGGTTGTGGCTTCTTGAGATACCGCTGTTGATTGAAGCGTGCCTGCAGGGGTTGTTCGAGCACGTCTGGGTGGTGTCCGCTGGCAGGGCTGAGCAGACGAGGCGGCTGGTCGAAAGATTGGACGGAGATGAGCATTTGGCGGCCGAGATTTTGGCTACTCAAATACCTACTGAGGCGAAAGAGGCATTCGCCACAGCAATTGTGCGAACCAACCACCCCCCCTTGGTAGTCAAGAATGATGTTGAACATCTCATCCGGGGACTGCCCTGGATGGGGTGATTTCCGCCTGAGGCTGTGCTATACTCGCCGGCAAGTCCGGCAGGTTTGCCGTACTGACTCGGGCAGGGAGGGCAAAGCTCAAGTACGAACGCGACTAAGGAGAATATGGAGGGATCGAGCCGGAGAGTCCGGCACCGGCGCACGAATGCGTTTGGCATTCGTTACTCCTCTACTCTCCCGAGTACGGTTCTCATAAAGGGCAAGCACCGCCTTCTCAAATAAGCATGAACCGATTTGAAATGAAGGGCAACGACCCAATGGCTACTAAGGAGGTCTCGTCATCGTGAGGAGATTCAAAGAATCATTTGTTGGCACTGCTGTCAGCAGAACGCTTATCGCTCTGTTGTTGATCACGTCAATGCCGCTGTCTGTGTTTTCACAACTTACTGCTTCCGTTCCACAGTGGGCGGTTATAGATTTTGTGAATAACAGCAGCCTCGGCGGAGACGCACTGGGTGGAGCTGCAGCCGATGCAGTCGCAACCAACTTGACCGGTTATGCCAAGGCAGAAATCCTTGGTCGCGAAACGGTTGAGCGTGGATACAAAGACCTCCAATTCACAGCTCCGCTCCGAAGAAATCTTGATGTGATCAAGCTGGGTCAGCATCTCGGTGTCGAAGTGGTGATGATTGGCGAGATCAAGGACGCCAAGATTCGACGAGGCGCAAACGGCAAAGCCGCGGACGTTGTCGTCGTGATCAAAGGTATTGACGTCGTCTCGAACTTAGCTGTCTACGGTACTGCCGTGCATGGTGAGTCATCGGAGCGACCTGGCGACGTAAGTGACGAAACGCTGCTTAACGAAGCCGTTCAGTACGCTGCAACGCAAGGCGTTCGCAATTTGATGGAGCAGACAGTCGAAATCGCTACCGTTCTTTCAACGCCTGGCGATGGACGATTTGTGAAGATTAACAAGGGCGCACGACAGGGCGTCAAGATTGGCCAGATGATGGTTGTGACTCGCGGTCGAGAAAAGGTCGCGATGATTCGTGTTAGCGATGTTGATTCCGACTCAGCAATGGGTCACGTAACTGAAGGTCTCAAGGGCGTCGCGCCTGGCGATCGCTGCCGA
Source organism: Fimbriimonadales bacterium (assembly GCA_046330175.1). Lineage (GTDB taxonomy): Bacteria > Armatimonadota > Fimbriimonadia > Fimbriimonadales > ATM1 > JAJPJR01. The sequence continues at coordinate 207,379 of JAXLTG010000002.1, read as the reverse complement.
GTTATTTACGACAACCTACCAACGGTCACGATTAACAAGTCCGGTGGCGGTGCGAAGGTTCGCACTTCAAAGCGAATGGACACGCAGGGCGCGTTGCTTGCGATTCTGGTTGTGGGGGCAACCGCTGCGCTCATCAGTAATGGTGGCGGCGGAAACGAGCCCGGCGAATTTACAACCGAGGCCGGTGTTGCAGAAGATGGCATCTCACCTGTCGTTCGGTGCTCTTGGAAACCAAACATTTTCAACCTTGGAAATGCAAACCGAGTTGAATGGCAAGTTTGGAGAACGGACTACACTCCGACTCCAATTGCAGTACTTCCTGGAACGTTCACATCCGTGTTCCATCGTTTGCAGGGACGCCTTGATAGCTGGCGAGACATTTCTCAGCTTGGCGGCTCAGACTGCATAGATGATCCAGGAGCCGAGGCGTTCGATAACGCAGCTCCGGGAATTGATCCTGGGACAACGTCTTGGTATAACCTTTCGCTGATCTATCGAATCAGTGCGCTCGACGCACCGAATGGTGGAAACAACGATTACTGCTACTACACGACCACGCGAACTTCTGCGAAGGGTCCAGTGACTCCTCTGATTCCTGCGGCGCTTGTTGCTCCTGCAGACCAGTCGAAGGACGTCAACAACACTCTCCAATTTAGTTGGCAGGCTGTGCAAGGTGCCGACCAGTATCTGGTCCAGATTTCAACCGAGCGCATCTTCCGGACGAAGAGCAAGATAAAGAACATTGTTGTTGTGAACGATCAGAACAACACCGATCCAATTGACATCTCGACGGTATTCCCGACGACGAAAAGACTGTACTGGAGAGTTGGTGCGAAGAACTCGGGCGACGTCCCTGGTCCGGTGCGCGACTCGGCGGGCAACCGTTATGTATTCAGCCAGCCGTTCTGGTTCGAGCGAGTTGAGCTGCCGCCTCCGCCGCCACCGAGCAATTAGTAGGGACGGATAGGAGATAAGGACAAGGCAAGGAGGAATTGTGATGACATCGAAAGCGATTAGGATGCTCGTGGGTGTCGGCATGGCTGTGGTGGCGTTGGTCACCACAGCTTTTGCTGCGGATTCAGACTATCCGCACAAGAAAGGCGACATCATTGTTTATTTCAAGAACAAAGGGACGACTTCCAACCAGGCTCAGCAATTTGCGAGTAGGTTTGGGATGAATTTCAGACGCGCGCTTCGAACGCCGGGGATCTACCTCATCACAATTCCAGGTGCCGATGGCTTTTCCGAGGCAGAGGAAAAAGTGCGAGTGCAGCAGAAGCTCGATGCGATCCGTCGCGAGAGCGCTGTTAAGTACGCCGTGCTTAATCAGCGAGTTGACAAGCACCAGATTCCGAACGACCCAGTTTTTGGAACAGGTCCGTTCGAGCACTGGAACTTGTGGCAGATGAATTTGCCGGATGCTACCGGCGCATGGTCATACACGCTCGGTAATCCTGGCATTATCGTTGCCGACTTGGATGATGGCTTCGACACCGTGCACCCTGATTTCTTGGACGCTTTCAGCAACTCGAGAATCGTTGCCCCTTACGATGCTTCGGACGGAAAAGAGGACGCGAATACTGGCGTGGGCCGTGGCGATCCACAGCACGGTTTGATGACATCTGGCGTCATCGCAGCGGGAACCGACAACGGCATCGCCCTTTCTGGTGTTACTTGGGAAGGCGTGAAACTCATGCCGGTTAAGGTTGCTGACGATGCCGGCGCGCTGTGGTTTGAGTTGATTTTTGATGGCTATCAGCATGTGATTGACTACAACAACAATCCGCTGAACACTCGCAAGGTCGCGGTTCAGAGCATGAGCTATGGCGCTGGTGGTTACGATCCAATCTCCGACGAGTTGCTCCAAATGGAAGCAGATCAAGGAGTAATCCTTTGTGCCTCCGCAGGCAACAGCCGTCCGTTTGCTCCTGCCGGTTACCCGGCGAGCCTCTCGCAAGTGATTTCGGTTGCGGCGACCATCAACGGCCCACCCCTTGGCGTTGTCACTTCGTACTCCAGCGCGGGAACCTCCAACGGTGTGCGCAAGGTTGACCTGGCCGCGCCATCAAGCGACGTTTTTGGACTCGGCTCGTTCTCCGTTCCGCTTCTCGCTGGTAGTGGCGGCGGGTTGTTTGCCGAGTATTGGTGGACGGGCATCTTCCCGTTCAACTTTGATGGCGGAACGTCATATTCTTGCCCCGAAGTTGCGGGTGCGGTTGCTCTCATGCTATCGCTCGGTTTTCCGTCGGGTGAAGTATTCGATGCATTGAAAACCACCGCGATCGTTGGGCCTGGCGACTCTAAACCGAACCTTGATACGGGTTGGGGCGAGGTTGATGTGGCTGCGGCTATGGCGCTCGCTGTGCCTGGCGTTCTCGCGCAGGCGCCGATCGAAGGGACCAAGTTCCAGTATCAGACGATTCCGTTCAAATTCCGAACGCACTTCATGGCCAGCATCAATTCGGTCACGGTCGAACTCACTGGTGGGTCTGGACCAATCGTCGTTCCGCCTGCCGATTACACGATCACGCCTGATCCGGACAATGGATTTATCATCTTCGTCGAAGGCACCGCTCGGCTCAAGGATCCTGTGGACGGCACCGACGGCGAGTGGACAATCTCTTGCAACTGCACGGGACTTGATGCAAATCCATATGTTGATACAGCAGTCGTGACAGCCCAGCAACGAGTGTTGCTTGCTGGAACGAGCATGTTTTCTGTCCCATTCCAGTTGGATGGCACTGACTTCCCGGCGGGCAGGCTGCCAGAAGAGCTGTTTGATCCTGGATTCCGCCAGTTCCGCTGGATTCCAACGATTGACGGTCTCGGCAATCCGACGGGAAGCTACTCCGAGTACATCACTGGCTCGGGCAACTCGGACGACGCCGGTTTCACACCTGCATCGGCTGACATCATCAAGCGAACTCAAATTGGTGATGTTCCGGTCGACACTCCGCAGAATGGCCCGTATGGCGTTGGGCTGTGGGTCATTACAGACACCGACACGACTTTTGACTTCGAGCGTGGTCCGGAGGATGGCGTCAAGTACTACCGCATCAAGTTGAAACGCGGCTGGAATATGATCGGCGATCCTTACGAGTTCATCGTGGATTGGAATTCGTGTTCAATCCTTGAGCTCCCCAGCCAGCGCTTGCTTGAAATGGCGCAGGCTGTTAGCGAAAAGATTATTCGCCCGCAGCTTTTCCGATACGAAATCCTTTTGGACGGTTCGAAGGGCTACACCTGGGAGAGCGTCCCGCGTGGTCAGATCCGGCCGATAGATGCGCATTGGGTGTACGCGGAAGAGGACTGCTATTTGCAGATCCCGCCGCTGCCGGGCGCTGAAATTCCGAGTCGAAACGATTCGAGAGTCCGGGGAGAAGGTTGGCTTGTGCAAATCGGGGCCCGAACGGACAACTCAATGGATTCGGCTAACTTCTTCGGCGCAACCAAGAATTTCAATGAGAAATTCGACCGCGTCGGCGACCCGCCTGCGTCTCCAAATGGCGTTCAGGTTTGGTTCGAGTCGGCGAATGGAAACTTAGCTCAGGATATGAGGGAGTTTTCGAGCGGTCGCGAAACGTTCACGCTGAAAGTTCGTCCAACAAAAGCTAACTCGCGAGTTACGCTTAACTGGAACGACGTCGTTCCCTCTTCGAAGCGAATGCGAGTGGTGCTGAAGGACGAGGCTACAGGTAAGACAGTGGTCATGCGACAAAGCGGAAGTTACGGCTTCACATCGGACGATTCGCTCTCAACGAGAACGTTCACGGTTATCGCTGCCCCTGAGATCGGTGGACGCCTCGCGGTTGGCGCGGTTCGCGTCGCTGGTGGGGGTCGCGGCAACGCGACGTATTCGATTGAGTACAGCCTGACCGCTGACGCAAACGTGGCGGTTCGCATCCTTTCCCAAACCGGCAAACCGGTTGCCGACCTTGAGGCACGCAGCCGAACTGCTGGGCCGAACTCGGTGACTTGGAACGCCCGCGACTCAAAAGGTCGCTCAGTGGCACCCGGTGTTTACATGGTTCAAATCACGGCGGAAGCCGCCAACGGAGAGCGTGTGAGGAGATCAACTCCAATCACCGTTATCCGATAGCCAGGAGAATAGCAATGACACGTTACACAGGAAAGTTGACACGCCTTGGAATAGCCGCTCTGGCGGCGATGGCCGTGACGTCCGCGCATGCGCAGCGGGGTTGGGAAGTCTGTTTCGACCCGCTGAATACGCAACCGGTTTCGCCCGACAACTTCACGTTGGCGCTCGCGAATTCTATGATGATCATCGGCGTGGGAGTTTCGGGATCGGCGACTTTTGGCGGTCCGCTCGGCCCTTGCTTTGTCCCGGCACTCACAGAACAGCAGGATGGCCACTTGTGGTACGCGGCGGGTACCGTCGGGAGTCTCCACTCTGGCACGGACGATTTCTGCGTAGAAACGATGGGAGCGCCTTGGGGCGGCAACGAGTGGGCTTACGCAACCATCCGCACCGTTGACGACACCGGTGCTGCAACCGACGCTCGGTTTGCAGGTTACAGTGTGCGCCAGGGCGCATCTGGTCGCTACATTGAGGCGATTGGAACGTTTGACGGCGTCCGAGTTCAGTTGCTCGTTACTGTTGCCGGCGCGACCTCTCGTTGGCAGTGGACGATGACCAACCAGAACGCTACAACCGTTCAAGCGGGTCTTCGCTACGCCGCTTGGAGCGCGATGCTCAACGTGTTTACTAACGACTCCGGATTTTCAAGTCCGAACTATGTGATGTTGAACACCGGACGGCCCGTAGCGCTTGAGCGAGACACGTTGCGCGCTACGAATCCGAACGCATTTCCAAAGTCAATGGAATTCATGTTCCGACAGAGCGACCCTTATCCGAGCGTGAGAATTCCTCTCAGCCCGACAAACATCTATACCGACGCAACGAATGTTGACAGAATCGTTGTTGGAAATCCTGGCAACGTACACGGCGGCCAGGGAACGGGTGGCGGCGAAAAGCTGTGGGACACCTCGATTGTTCCGGACAACGGGATGGGCTCAACGAGCTATGCGTTCTTCTTCAACCCGACATTTTTGGCACCAGGCGCAAGCCGACGAATTGTTTACTATATTGAGCAAGGTTGGTCAACCAACGTCTTTTCGACTCCGGACACCAGCGGCGCTCCATACACGCTTACGATCGAAGCTCCTCGGCTGATCACATTCAATCCGGGTGGCGGTCAGAACGACATGGATCCGAATCCGTTCTACATCACGGCTTGGGTTGACAACATGTATCCGCAATACGCGAACGATCAAACGCAGCAGCTTCCTCTGACGGACGTCGCTTACACGCTAACACTGCCGCCGGGGATTACGTTTGCTCCTGGTGAGACTGCGACGAAATCAATCGGTAGGATTGACCCGCTTGAAGTGCGCGAAGTTCGGTGGCGAGTTGTTGCCGATGGCGCGATTTCTGGGCCGGTGAAGTACCGCGTTTCGACGACATCTTTCCCTGGTGGAAACAACACCGCAGAAGGAACGATTAACTTGTCGGCAACACCAAAGCTGAACGTGGTTACCGGACCGCAGCTCATCGTGTTCCCGTGGAACTTCGTTGATCGCAATATCGAGAACTTCACTGGACTTAACGTCGGCAGCGATCTTCTCGGCATCTTCGACTGGAATGTCACGACTCAGTCCTACAACCTGGCGACGAACGCAGTTCGCGGCAAAGGTCAGTGGATCGTTTCAAACTTCGACTTCCCGGCGACCTTACTATCTGGCGCAACCAGCGCTGGCGATGAAGTTGGCGGTGACTTCCCGTTCAGAATCCGACGAGGCTGGAACCTCATCGGCAATCCGTATCCGTACCAAGTCACGCTTAACCAGATGTGGGCGGTTGACACAGCGAATCCAGGCCGCATTCGAACCTGGGATGAGCTTGTTGCACTTGGAAAGGTGCGAGCAGTTCTGTTCCGATATGACTCATTCATCGGCAACTACCTGTTCACCTCGGACCCGACTCAACCTTTGCCTCCGCACGTAGGTTTCTGGGTCTATGTGAACTCGACGACCGACATTGATCTGTTCTGGCCACCAGTCTTCGCGCCGAGCCTTCCTGGATCTGGCCGCTCTGAAGATTGGGCTACAAACGACAAGAAGTGGCGATTGCAGTTCGTGGCTCGTGGACTAGGCAAGAGTGACGTAAGCAACTACGTAGGCATCGCTCCGAATTCGAACGACGCCGAGTTGCTCTCGTTGCCCGAACCGCCTGATGCACCGAACTCTAAGTTCAGACTGTCGGCAGTTCGCGAGAATAACGATATCTCCAACTGGGCACAAGATATTCGCGAAGGCCGATCGAGGATGACGTACAAGCTTCAGTTCGTCGCTAATGAGGCGGGCAGCTTTACTATCACTTGGCCGAATATTTCACAACTGCCACGCAGCGTTCGCGCTCGACTCGTGGACAAAGAGAACGGAACAAGCCGAGATCTTCGAAGCAAGAACTCGTACCAGTTCTCGATGCCAACCGAAGGCTCACGCAACTTCGAGGTTGTGATCGAGCCAGGTACGGCTACACGAACCGTGATTGGCGGCGTGGTGATTTCGGGCAATGGTCGCGGACCTGCTGCTCAGGTCTCGATTCAGTATGCGCTCTCTGCACCGGCTGAGGTCGGCGTCAGAGTGCTGTCAACGAGCGGAAAGGAAGTGACGGTGCTTTCGAGAGCGAGCGCCGAGGGTGCCGGCAACAAAGTTGTCAGCTGGAACCTTCGCGACACTCGCGGTCGGGCAGTCGCTCCTGGAACGTACATGGTCGAGATCGTCGCGCAGACGCCAGAAGGTCAGCGCGTTCGAAGAACTCAACCGGTCATCGTAACGAGGTAGACGCTCCGAGCGTCCGCTACACGTGGACAAACTAAACATGACATTGAACAAGGGCAAGCTCATTTTGGGGCTTGCCCTTGTGGTTCTTTTTGCTGGCAGTTTCGCTGGCTTCCAAACTCAGCCCAAGCAAAAGTCGCTCGGTGTATTTCCGGTCGGGTTGGCCGATTCTGTGTTTTCGCCTGAAGGTTATTCGCTTGAAGACGCGGGCACAAAGGCGATCTCGGACCAGCTGCGACTGGACAAACGATTTTCGGTCGTTCCGTTTACGCGAACTCATCCGGCCATACAACGCGCCCTCAATGAAGGCTCAGTGAAGGCAGGTTTGCTCATGGCGCCATTCACCGGCCGCGCCGAGGGCGAATTCAAAGCGGTTCGCCTTGGAAGGTTGATGCGGGTGGAGCTTGCAGTCGCACCCATCATAGATTCCTATGACTTTGATTCTGCAAAATCAACGGCAAAACTCGTCATTAGATATGAGATCTACGACGTCAAGCTGTCCAAGCTGATCGGTTCGGTTGGACTGTCGGCAGAGGGCAAAGGTGCCGACGAAAAAGCCGCCGCGAGCGCTGCCGTCGCTGACATGGTCTCAAAAAGCATTCCGCAGGTAATAGAGATGATGACAAAACCGCCGAAAACTGGGGGCCAGTAGGCATTATGTTCCGAGTAGTCACTGGCTTGATGCTGTTCGCGCTTGTAGCGTGCGCGTTCGCTTCTGGGTCCATACAGTTGTCGGCTTATCCGCTGCTATCGGTGGCGGACGGACGAAGCACAGTGACGATCACCGCCCTCGTTAGGAACAGCTCGGGAACCACAGTTTCAGATGGCACCATCGTTCGGTTTTCAACCAACGCCGGTTCGTTTCGCGAGGCGGACGTTAGAACCGTAAACGGCACGGCGCGCGCCGTTCTCGTCGCGCCAGATCGCCCACAAATTGTCACTGTGACGGCGAGCGCGACCGGTGTGAATGTTGTAAACAGTTACGACATCGAGTTTGTTCGGGATCGTTCGATGTTGAATACAGCACGGCAATACGCTGAGATCACCGGCCCCGACTATTTGGTTTATCACTCAGAGATCAAAACCGTCTCAGCAACCGGCGCTAACCGAACTGCCAAAGTTTCTTATCGGGACATCAAGATTGCAGCCTCGGATATGCAAGTCAATCTTTCGTCACTCAACGTGGTCGCGACCGACGCGGTGCTCACCATCGGAGACAAGTCGGTCGATTGCAAAAGGCTGAAGTATCAACTGAGCCAAAGGCGCGGGTCGGCCATCGCGACGATTGATGGAAAGCTCGCGTATGTAAAGATAGCAGCGGCCGAACCAAAAGTAGAACCCGCCGGAATGACTCCCACGGAGTTCGATTTTGCCGACGTCGGGCTTTCACAAACGAGCATCCATTCTGATCGAATCGTCGCATTCCCAAACCGAGAGCTTCAGTTCCATCATGCGCGCATGTATGTGGGCGACATGAAGGTCATGAACTTTCCGATGTATTCGCTGAAACCAAACAGCGACTCACCGCTTTTCAGCGACCAGCTACTGAGCTTTCAAAATGGTGGTGTCGTTCTCAACTATCCCCACTACCTAACGCTGTCGCCTTCGTTCACCTCTGTTGTGCGTCTGAAGAGTGGCCAGGACTATTCACGTGGTGGCTCGACAAGTCAGGGCATTTACTTAGAATGGGATAACCATTACATGATGGGCGAGAAGGCCGAAGGCAACTTCGGGCTAACGAACATTGGCCGCGATGATATGGGATTGTCATGGCGACATACGCAGCGTATTGATTACGATACAAACGCAAACGCGTACCTTGATATGCCCGGTTTCAAATCGCTTTACGGAAACGTCGGCCTGACTCGCGACTTCAAAGGTTACACCGCTCAACTTACGGCAACGAGCGCGCGGTCGCTTACGGGCGTGGATTCTGAAAGTCAGAGAGTTGATTTCAACGTCGATACTGATACCAAGCGGTTGGGAAAAATGCCGCTGACGTACTCCCTCGGCCTTACCGCGACTTCTGCTTCTGCAATGTATGGATCATCGAAAAGCAGTCAAGAGGGTGTGGGCATTCGAAACCGTTTGCTGCTCACTCCACAGCCGTTATGGGAAGGCGCGAACTTTACCGCGTCACTAACGACTACGAACCTGTGGGGAGACTCTTCAAGTAGTGGCCTAAAACTGCTTGGCAACGCGACGGTGGCGACACCGCTTGGGCGAGCGGCGTCACTGCGGTTAAGCTACGATTACGCACAAGACAAGTTCACGTCGGATCTTTTGGGAAGACACCGAGTCAGTGGCGAATTGTCGTTCGATAGCGGGCCGTTTGGTCTGACTGTGTTTTCGTCGAAAGCCCTAGATATAGACAGTTTCCAGTTATTTCTTGATGGTTCGTGGGAGATTTCCGGACTGTGGAGATTCGGCAGCTCGCTAACCTGGGATCAGTATCTGGGATCTTCAGTTAGCGATCATTTAGTGTGGCTTGGGTATCGGCTTGGCACACGCGAAATCGCACTCACCTATTCGCCAAGCACTCAAAGATTCGGCTTCCAACTTGGTAATGTTGCAAGGCGTTAGCCTGTTGCTTGCGGCCGGCGTCGCGGGTGGTTACGGCCAATTTTTTCAGCAGGATTACTTTAAGCTTCAGACCATTGAAATTCGCGGGACTGCTTTTCGAGTGTTAACGCCTGGCGCACCGGAGTTGAATTTTGCGGTTGACCAAAAGCCGTTAGGCTTTTCGAGGGCAAACCGATTCGGATCCGCCCTTGCTTATCAGCAGAAACCTAATGGAATTACGCGAGCGATTCTAGAAACGACATCATTAGGGTTCTCGCTTGAGTGTCACGCAGGCGCAACCTTTTCGGCGGATACCGGTGACATGCCGTTTCTGTCTTGGAAAGGCGGCACCGTTGGACCAGGCGTGCCCACACCGGTTGTGAACTGGATGGTGGTTAGTTGGCCAATTACTACGTCTCCACTCTTCTTGAGCTTCTCCGGTGCTGGAGCTTCGGCTTTGGTATCACGCACAGGAAATGGTTATTCGATTTCAGTAGACGAAAAGTTCACCGGCGTCATCCGCGTGAGAACTCCATATGGGACCGAGGCGGTCTCCGCGACGAACGCCGCTGAGTTCGGCCAACTCATTTCAAAATGCGAGCCGTTGGCCAGTTCATTTGGAGCACCAGCGCCGGTGCTCCAGCGGTTTAGCTGCGTCGAAGAAGGTAACAGTTTAGTTGGCACGTTCGTGTTCGACCGACCCGGCTCGGTCATCCCGAAACCGATACTAGACGCAGCCGCACTTGGTCAGCTACTGATCGAATCTGAAACAGTGAATGGCACCGCGGGATCCGTACCGATGCAAACCTGCAAAAGTACTCTGCTCAGGATTCGGCTCTTCGCCAGGAAGCTGAGTCGGGGTTATGCCATCACGACGCAGCCAAAGGCCGACTCGGCGATGCCTGCAACACTTTCTCCGCTAGACACAGTTGGGCTAACGGAGTCTTGCCTGGCGATAGTTTCGGGTTCGTGCAGCGCGGCTTCGTTTTCGGCGTTTCCCGAGTTCTTGGAGTTTGTCGAGACAGCGGAGCGCGGATATGTAAACGACCGTCTGACCGGGTTGCCAATTTGCAGTAGCGCGGAAGTCACATCTTCGACGCTGGCTGCGGGATACGCACTGGCGGCGCTCAGTCAAGGGCTTGCATCGCGTTCATACGTCGGGGCGCTCGCCTCGATAGACTGGGTCAGAGCTTTACCCAGCGGAGAACTCAACGACGCGCAGAAGGCCGCGTCGCTCTTCGCGATTGCAACGGCATTCGACCCGAGCGCAGAGACTCGATTCCTCGGTGCCCTCGTAAATGCGTCATTGGTTGCCCAACGAGTTTCCGGCAAAACTCCGTTTTTTCAATTGCGCTCATGGTTGTTTCCAAGCAAATCAGTCGTCGGGATGAAAGCGCCCGATTGGCTTTTCGCCATGCAGTCGCCAGTGAGGATTCTATCGCCCGTAAATGAAAAGGTGAGGGTTGCCGCCGACAAAGAGATCATCACTGTAAGCGGCATCGCCGGCGGGCCGAAGAATGTTTCGATAGACTGGATGGCCGATGCCCCGCTATTCGTTGTGTCTTCGACTCGAAACACAAAACCCACAATCGCCGCATCGAACTCGGTTCAGAAGTTGACGATTGAAGCGACGGACAGCGCCGCGTGGAGCGTATCGTTGCGGCGACGCGTAGTAGCGCGCCCTATCCCGAAGGCGGTCCCAAGTCTTCGTTATAGTGCAATCCAACGTTAGTTTTGCGTGCGAGCGCCTGGCTTGAGATTAGTTGGGCGCAGCAGATCAGGTTTGCGGCCTCGGCGCCGCGTACGTTGAATGCCGGTGATACCTCGACAGAATCTATCATATCGGCAATTTCATCGCAAACAAATTTCAGCCCACGGTTTTTGCGCACTATGCCAACATGCTCCCACATCATTCGTTTTAGTTTGAACATCGCTCCTTCGCGCACACGAGGTGAAACATTAGCAACGAGAGGCTGGGAGGCGATGCCTGTTCGCAGTTCTTGCTTTGCGCTCGCCGCGTGTTCAGCCGCGCTCGCACCGAACACAAGCGCCTCGAGCAAGCTATTGCTTGCCAACCGATTTGCGCCGTGAACTCCTGTGCACGCAACTTCTCCCGCAGCATATAGGCCAGGCACACTTGTTTCACCGTCGAGGTTGGTCACCACTCCGCCACACTGATAGTGTGCTGCAGGGACAACGGGGACGGGGTCTTTGGTGGCATCAACGCCAGCTTTCGCGAGAGTTTCGAGAATCGTAGGAAATCGCCTGTGCAACTCTTCGGCCGGAATGTGGGTCATGTCGAGGTGTACGAACGGCGTACCCGTTTTTATCGTTTCGAAATGAATTGCACGCGCGACGATATCTCTCGGAGCAAGTTCGCCCCGCTCATCGTAGTCAAACATGAATCGTCGGCCCTGCGAGTTTCTTAGAATTGCGCCCTCTCCGCGCACCGCTTCCGAAATGAGAAAGCTACGATGGGTTCGCGAGTACAGAGTTGTCGGGTGGAATTGGATGAACTCCATATTCTCAATTTTTGCTCCTACGCTAGCCGCAAGGCCGATTCCATCGCCGGTTGCGATCGGCGGGTTTGTTGTGTAGCGATAGACCTGGCAGCAGCTCCCGGTTGCGAGAATAGTTGCGCGGCTTCGAACATGCAGCGGAGGGTTTCCTTCGGCCTGAACGATTGCGCCAGTGCAAACCTCGTCTTCTTTGCACAGCGATTCCGCAAATGCAAACTCCATGACTTCGACGTTCGCACTTGATCGAGTAGCGTGCATGAGCGCGCGTTCAATCTCCCATCCGGACTGATCTGCGCGGCGAACGATTCTGTTTCGGCTATGCCCCCCTTCGCGCCCCAAGCTGAGGTGCGGGAGCCCATCTCCGGGGGACAAATCAAAGTGAGCGCCGTTTTCAATCAGCCAGAGCAAACATGGTTCGGCTTGTTGAACCAAGAAACGAACGGCGTCAGGATTACACAGCCCCGCGCCAGCGACTAGCGTATCTTGTTCGTGCAGACTCCATGAGTCATCCTCGCCGACTGCCGCCGCGATGCCACCTTGTGCCCAGCGCGTGTTCGTTTCTGACATTTCAGATTTCGTAACAATGCAAACTCGACCATGTGCGGATGCGCGAAGTGCGAACGTTAGCCCTGCGATTCCGCTGCCAATAACCAAAAAGTCGGTGTCAACGATGTTGATGTTAGTTCTCCAAATAGTGTGCGAGCACAGCAAACTCGTGTGTGAAAGAAACGTTGCGAACCATGCAATCTTCCGGCACTTGCACATGCGCCGGTGAAAAATTCAAAAACCATCGCGCGCCGCCAGATACGGCAACGTCTACGATTGATTGCGCGGCCGAAGCGGGAACCGCGATGACGACAATTCTTATCCCGCGCTTCGCCAATATCTTGGCGAGTTCGGAAACGTGCTCAATGACTGTTCCGTTTATTGGCGTGCCGACTTTTTGCGGATCGCTGTCGAATGCGGCCGCGAGTTCAAAGCTGTATTCGGAAACGCCTGGATATGCGGCGAGCGCTTGGCCAAGCCGCCCAGCGCCCACGAGTGCAAATCGCTGAGTCCGGCTCAGGTTTAGCTTGTCCGCAACGTGCGTAAGCAGTGTGGACACTTCGTAGCCAACCCCCGATCGTCCGAGCACTCCTATATGGCTGAGATCCTTTCGAATTTGGGCCGCTCCGATGCCTGATAGGTCTTGAAGCTGCAAGCTATTGAGGTGCGTCACGCCATCGGCTGCGGCGTCCAGGAGCACGCGATAAATCCCGGCGAGTCGGGAAAGTGAGGGGTCGGGAATGCGGTTCTGGTCGGCCATCGTGGCTTGGCGAGAGGGTACCTTAGGCCCCGATTAGGTAGACTCTGCCTCCCTAAGACGGCCGATTTTTCGGGTTTGCGCTGGGGTTTTTGGGCGGTTAGCTCAGTGGTAGAGCACTACAATGACACTGTAGGGGTCACAGGTTCAAGTCCTGTACCGCCCACCAAGTTCTTCGCATGGAGCCGGTGCCTTTCAACCGAAATTTGGCGAACCGGCCCCTCGGAAAGCAATGGTTACAACTTCAATCGCGCCGGAGTCACGGAGAGCCGTGCAACAAGGTGCATGCCGGTCCAGTCCGTCGTTAGCGGTCCAACGAGTTGATAGATGAACGGGTTGATGAAACCCGAGACGCCACCCGAGTCAAACGAGTAATCCGCCAAGACGACGAGAGTCGGATCGAAACCTGGAATTCCGATAATGAACGAGCCTGGCTGGCCAAATCTGTCCATCGGAGTCACGCGCAAGTTTTTTCCATCAGCAACAAGCCCACTCGCCGCAACGATTGAACTGTTTGTCGGTGTGAACTGCCAGGTCGTACTTTCTTCTGCAATAACCCGCCAATCCGTAAAGGTCACGGCGCCTGCGGTCGCGTTTGTTCGCACCCATCCGTAAAGCGAAATCCCACCGAGGTAATGCACCGGCTTCAAGTTGAAAAGATTTCCGCCGGCGTTTTGTGCAACCACATATTGTGAACCATTCGGCTGATTCAAATCTAAGAAGTCAAAGAATGATCCAAACGAGAAGTACGATTCACCGCCACTCGTCCACGCACCAGTAAAGTCAGCCATTGATGCGAACAGCCGCGAATGACCGTAGAACTTCACGCTGCCTCCGTCCGAAAACCCGTCAGGTGATGTTGGAATCGTCAGAGTTGCTCCGTCAGAAAACACTTGTGTCGAGATGTCCCTGGTGTTTTGCGGAGTGAACAGGTACTGAGACGTTTCTGTTACGACGAGATTCCAAGAAGTGATGTCTGCGGCGTTCAAATTGCCGGTTCGGCCGTTCGTGCTAACGGTGCCGGTGATGACAAAGCCGCTTCCGAGGTCAATCGGCACGACGCGCAACACGGCGGCATCTAACGAGTTGGAAAACAGAGAAACGAAGCCAATAACAGGAATTACCCTAAAAAGTCTTGAGTTCAAACCATTCACCTCTCTAATTAATTAGAGGCAGTGGCCCCGGCCCAAGATTCATTTGCAGGCTTACGCCAAGTCGGTGCTCTTCGCGGCCATCTCCCTCACCCGCGCTGCGTCAATCTGGTATGCATTTCCGTTCGAATCGAACGGCTTTCGCATGGAAAACGCAAAAGGCGTAGGACCATGATCATAGAGATGGTCCATTCGATCCGCGGCTTCCTGCCAGTTGAGCGATTCCGTTTCTTCAGTCCACCACGCAACATGTTCTGGCAAGCCTTCATGCACAAACCAATCGGCCCTGTGCTTCATCGCTTCTCCGTGAGGTCCGTGATACGCGTAGGCGGCGACGGATTCTAAATCTTCCCAAAGCGAAAGCGTTGAAGCTGCTCGCTTCGCAATCCCATCGCCATAACATTTCGGCGTGATGATTTCGCCCCACGACTGGGTCATGTCACCCATGTCGCGGACCGATCGCGCAATGAATCCAGGCATTGCCTCGGCGGCGGCGAAAACAGAAGGGATCCTATCCACGAAACCTTGCACAACCGGATGCCCCCACTCTTCTTTGAGGACGCCGAGAGTCATAAACGCAACTCGCTTAACCATAGCGAAGATTAGGATACCGGCGGGTTACGCTTCCCAGGGTTCCCAGAATCGAGCGATCTGTGGGCCGAGATCCTTCAGTGGTTCCGCTGAATTTCGAATGCGGTAAAGCGTGACCATTCCCTGAACATAAGCGAGGCAAGCATCCGCGATTTCCGTAAGCGGCGCGTTCGGTTTCAGGTCGCGATTATCAGATGCTTCGCAAAGCGCAGTCAAAATCAACTGACGAACGCCGTCGAGAATGGCCCTCGCCTTTTCGCGCATTTCCGGCGGAACGCCGTCGCGCTCGCCAACCAGTTTGCCCTCGAAACATGCCAGCACCGGGTCGTTCGAAATCACGAGCTGCTGGACCAGTTGCGTAAACCTAATAGGCCGCTGAAGTGGGGGCACAGTCGAGGCAAATGAGGAGCGCATAAGCTGTTGGAGCTTCTGGTCGTAAGCGTTGACTACTGCTTCGCCGAGTTCGGCCTTCGACTTGAAAAAGTGGTAGAAGCTGCTTTTGCCAACACCCGCTGCGCTTAGGATCTCTTCGACCCCCAGATTGGCGTAGCCCTGTTCGTGAATCAGCGCAATGCTTGAATCAAGGATGCGTTCGCGCGCTGTTGAATGTCTCCCCACGGTTAGTTAGGACGAACCATCGCACCCGAACGCATCAGGGCTCATTCGCGAACGAATCTGAAATCGGGGTCGCTTGGCCCCGCCTTTTTGGTCGGCATCAGAGTCTTTCCGTCCGAACTAACGGTTAGCTCCATTGGCTCATCCGATTTGCTGGTGCTGTCCTTTGATGCTGTTTTGGGGTCCATACCCATGACTTTAGTTGGCGTAAGCGTTAGCTTATCGCCGTTGAGCGTCCACGTGCCTTCGATCGGAAATCCCATGGCCGTCATCGTAAAAGCCTTACCCTCTTTGATTTCGAGACTCATGGACCCTACAAGCGCTTCAGCAAACCCCTTCGCCATAGTCGCAGACGGGTCGTCCTTCTTTCCCTCGGGCATCGTTAGTTGAGCTTTGTATTTACCAACGATTTTCTTTTCGGTGGCACCCGAACAGCCGAGCAAAGCGATAGCGAGTGCGACGAGCGCGATAAGGGCGATCTTCATAGAGTAAGGACGTAACTACTGGGCGATTAGCCCGGCGATTTTGTTCTCCTTAGTCAACGTTAGGTTGAAGGTCAGCGCGTTCTGGTCAAAGGTGACACTGTACTTGTAAGTCCTCAGGTCACCCGCCTTCGACTTCGACAGAAGTTCAACCTTCTTGACTGGGCCGAGGGACCTTATCTGTGGCGAAATCTGCTCAAGAATGGGCGTCAGGGTGTCGAACATCTCTTTGGTGTACATGTTCTCATCGAGTTTGGCGGCCGCGACCTGCGCAATCGCTTTCTGAAGCAGCTTCGCAACTTCCGGCTCCGTATCCGCGATAGGTTTCTGTTCCTCCGGTTGCAATGCTTTGTTGTACACGCCTGAGATTCTCATGGCGATTCGGCCAGGGTTCGCTGATCCGGCGTTGGTGAGAACGATCACTGAGAGCTTGTCATCTGGGAAGTTTTGGGAGTGTGTCACAAACCCGACTGTGCCCCCACTGTGCATGAGTACTCGATGTTTATTAACATCTGAGATCGCCCAACCAAATCCGTAGGATGTCCGCTTTCCATCGTTCGTCGTACCAGGAGTCCACATCTGAGTCCATGCTGATTTGGGCAATAGCTTTTCGCTGCCCATCGCAATCTCCCACTTTGCCATGTCTTCGACTGTCGAGACGATAGAGCCCGCGCTGAAACCACTGGATGAAGTGATTGCGTCCGCGTTCTGCATCTGCGCTCCCACCCTCAAGTAGCCGTGAGCGCGGTTTGGGATGATCGTTTTTGGATTGCTCGGAGCGCTTTTTGACATCCCCAGCGGCTTGAAGATTCTCTCACTCAAAAAGCTCCAATAGTCTTTGCCGGATTTCTTCTCAACAATTCTTCCCAACAAGTAATAGCCAAAATTGTTGTACGAGAACTTCTCGCCAAACTTAAAGGGCATAGGAAGTTTGGTCACTTGCGCCAACACCTGATCAAACGAAAAATCGTTGCGCGCAAGATAAGTGAACTCAAACGCCTTTGGGTCAGTGTAATCCGGCAGACCAGATGTGTGCGTCAGTAAATGCCGAATCGTCACTCCGCTCCACTCAGTAGGGAGATTAGGAAATATGCTTGTGATTTGCTCATCCAACGTGAGCTTCTTCTCCTGAACCAACATCATGACGAGGGTGGCGGTGAACTGTTTGGTGATTGAGCCAATTTCATACACCGTGTCTTTTGTTGCAGCCGTCCCTGTTTCGAGATTGGAGACGCCATAACCGGCCGACCTCACCAGCTTGCCATCCTTCACGACGGCAATAGAAACGCCAGGAAGGCCCTGTTTCTTGAGCTCGTCTTTTACAACATCGTCAACAGCATCGGCGAGTGTAACGACGGGGAGCAGTGCAAGGATGAAAAGAGACCAAGCCTTCATGGGCCGTTTATACCGCGATACTCAGTGCGCGGTTGCGCGAATCAGGTTATTGGTCCCAATATTTTGATCGCGTCTCGGAGGGCCTGCCTCCCATCTTTGTTGGGCCACAACGTAAGCTCATGTTTGTCGCGCTTCAGGTTTCCGTATCCCGAATAGGTCCAGAGCTGTTTCGTTCCACCCCTTTCTTTCCACCGCCATGCTTCGGAGGGGTCAATCGCAGTGTGGGCCAGCGCTCGCTTCGGTTTTGCCTTCGCAATCATATCAACCATGCGATCCCATCGGGATCGAAAGTCACTCATCTTAGTGCTGACTCCGAACTCGACAACGTTTGGCGTAATCTCTCCGAGCTTTGACTCGGCGCGAACCCCCGATCCATGATCATAGACAAAACACGCGTCGTCAATCAGGTCTCCTCGCCAAGCGTTCCTCGCCTCTGATGCGAATTGTGAGAAGCTGTCTTGATCCGAAATGGGACCAAGTGCTGCAAATTGGCGGCGCGCATCTTGAGTGAGTCGTGAGAAGTTTGTCTTACGAACGTTGGGGAGCCATGCGTCGGTGCCAAACAGATATAAGTCTGCACCGATGACCCCCACGACGCCTTTTGGCAATTCTCGGCGGATTCTCTCGATATCTTTCAGGAGCCAATCCCAACCGGCGGAGTGTTTGGTGCGAATGATCGCGGTAATCAGATCTTTGCGCGCCATCGTAGCCCAGCCTTTGCGCTGGTTTAAGAATGAGTTCCAGACCGAGCCGGGTACTGACTTTTCCACGCCGAGGTTTGAATTTGCAATTGGAACGAGCACCTCTGCTCCGCGATCCAGCCACCATCTGTACAGCCTGTCACGATACCAGTGCCCGTTTTGCTGGATGAACCAATCGAACTCGTCATCGTTGTCTGCGTAATAGATTGAGCGAACGCCCGAAGTGTATAGCAGCTCATTCTGTTCATTGAAGAGCGCATCGTCTTTGTCCACCATGGTGGCCCGCAAATTAACACCGACTATCATCTGTTACTTCTTTCTGACGGACAACTGCCGTAGACTGTTTGAACAAATGAAAAAAGCCCCAAAGTTCCATAACAGAACTTTGGGGCCGTTGCCGTCTGGGAACTTTAGTTATGCTGCCAGCTGGGATTCGTGGCTTGAGTCGCCGAGTTCAAACTCGGCAACCATTTCACCCATGCTGGTGGACTGGCTCGCCAGTTCGGCCGACGAGGCAGCGGATTCCTCCGCGTTTGCGGCAACTTGCTGAGTTACAGTGTTTATCTGCTCAATCGCCTTTGTAATCTGGCCGACATTTTGGAGCTGCTCGTTCGATGAAAGCGCGATCTGATTGACCACTTCATTCACTTGGTTTATCTGAGTTGTCGCACGCTCAAGGTTTGCAACCACCTCGGCTTGAATCGAGACGCCGTTGTTCGCGTTTGCGACGGCGCTGTCAATGAGGTCGGCGGTGGATTTCGCAGCCTCAGCACTGCGAATCGCGAGGTTTCGGACCTCTTCCGCTACGACAGCGAACCCTCGGCCGGCTTCGCCAGCTCTGGCGGCTTCGACCGCGGCGTTCAGCGCGAGCAAGTTAGTCTGGAATGCGATTTCGTCAATCGTTCGCACGATTTTTGCAGTCTCTTCGCTTGATTCTCTGATCTTGTTCATCGCTTCCGAGAGACGAGACATACTCTCGACACCTTCTTCGGCGACAGACTTTGCGGATTGAGCCAAGTTGCTCGCTTCGCCTGAGTCAGCGCTGTTGCGCTTGCTCATGGATTCGATCTCAGTAAGTGATGCCGAAATCTCCTCAACCATGCTCGCTTGCTCACTAGCGCCTTGTGCGAGTGACTGACTGCCAGCGCTAATCTCGTTTGATGCTGTTCTGACCTGAGATGCTGTCGTCGCGACTTGCTCGAGGCTTTCACAAAGCGTGGTCAGCGCTGAGTTCACAGAGTCCTTCACTTTGGCGTAGTCGCCGGAGTAGATTCCATCCATTCGACTTGTCAGGTCTTTCTCAGCAACCTGTGACATGAGTTGCGAAAGTTCTGCAAACGGCAGTGCGAATGCTTGCATCGTCTGCTCGAATCCTTCGAGCAGCGTTTTGAATGCTCCCTCAAGCGACGACTTATTAGCGCGTGCGCTCAGGTCGCCATTGCTGGCGGCTTCGATCATGGTGTTCGCTTGCTCCAGCAGCGTTGTCATGTTCTGTATGCACGCATTCAAGCTCATTTTTATTCGGTTGAAGTCGCCCTGATACGCGTCAGTGATTGGCGAAGGAAGATCGCCACGCGAAATTCGATCTAGGTACTGCGACGTCTTTTCAAGCGGCGCACAGAAGGAGTTCATGACCCCATTCAGCCCATCGAGCAGGCTTGCATATGCACCTTGGTATCCCGAGGCGTCAGCCCGTTTCGAGAGCTGGCCAGCGTTCACTGCCTCGATAAGGCCATTCGTCTGTTCGATCGCGCCGCGCAGCGAGTCTCTGGCGCGCAAGAAGCTTTCGCTTAGAACGTCCCTGTCTGACTTCGGACTGATCTCAACATCAAGGTTTCCCTGACCGAGTGAGTCTGCAGCCTCAGCGACTCCTTTGATGTAGGCAACTAGCGATCGAAATGCTGACGCGAGCTGCCCGACTTCATCGGACGAATTGTGCGTGATCTGTTGGTTGATGTCGCCCTCGGCAATTTTCGAAGCGGCGCCTGCCATTTGTATGATCGGCTTCGCTGAACGACGGCCAATGAATATGCCGAACGCGAGAATGAGTGCGAGCGCAATGCCACATGTAAACAGAACTTTGTTCTGAACACCGACAATGCCGGCCGCAGCGTAGGAACGCGGGACTCGAACCATGATGCCCCAATCCATTCCTGGGTAGCCCATTGCACCCGTCAAATGCGCAAAGCCGACGGTCTCAAGCGTTCCTGTTTTTTCGTTCGCATAGTTGCCAAACCCCATTCCTCCTGCAACAAGCTTCTTCGCGGGCTCGTAGTTAGCTTCAACAAGATTTTTGCCGTCGTGTTCATCCTCTTTCGAGTTTGGGCTGAACTGCATGATGACTTTGCCTTTCGCGTCAACTAACGCAAAATCCACGTCTTTCATTCCCTGCGCCTTCATCGTGTCATACGAGGACGCGAAGATCTGCTCGATGATGGTGTGATTCGCTCTGTTAGTCCAGTAACCGATGACTTCGCCGTTTTGGTACACGGGGGCGGAAAATCCGATGTCCCATCCCTCATCTCCCGGGTACGCCTTCTTAATCATTTCGCGCTCGGTGAGCTCTTCGATGTAAGTGCCGTTTGCGACGTCGTTGCCTTTGGCCGTGAACTGTCTCTTAGTCGTAAACTTCTTGGCGGCGCACGCCTTGAACCATTCCGAGTCCTTGAAGTTCATCCCGTAGATGAACGCGGTGTTTATCGCTTTGCCGTTGGCATCTTTGTTGTTTACAGCGATGACTTTTCCGTTGAGGTCAACAAAAATTGTTAGATAGTACAGGTCGTATGTATCAACATACTGGTTCATTACCTTTACGATGTCGCTGTCCGCCTCGGTCTGCTTGTACCAATCCTCTCTATTGTAGATTGCACGATTGAGACCGAACGCTTGGACGTCACCATAGCGTTCAAACAGGTTGCGGTCCAGCTTGTCAGCCATGCTCTGAGCAATGTTGCTGTACTGGGCCTGTCCCGCCGTTTCAGTCATCGAAGTTGACTGGAACGTAATGATTGCGAGAGCCAGCATCGGAATCAATCCGAATAACAAAAACAGGATGACCATTTTCGTAGTGAGAGTCAGCCTGAAGCCTTTTCCACCTTTGTTAGCTTTCATTTGTTGTTCCTTTGTAATCTGCACAGTTTCCCGTCGTCGCGAGCAGGAATAAAAACTAATACTTGTACGTGAGCCCTGCTCCAACGATGAAGTTCGACCGCTTCGTTGTTCCAGCCAAGAAATGCTTGTCAATCAGGTTTGTGTAAGTGGCATAGCCAGTGAACTTGAGCCCCGCGCTGACTTCGGTCGAGAATGTCGCTCCAAGCGAAAGGTCGGCAATTCCGCTTTGGTTTGCGCCATACCAAAACTTTGCCCAGTCTTCGCTCGCCCAAGCAACCGATCCGGACAGCGCAACCGAAAAGTTCTTGTTCTCGGCGCTGCTGAACCAGCTCGTCGCATCGTAACTGCTCGAGAGCTTTGCGTACAGTCCGTTTGCTTCATCAATGTCGTAATACAGCGACAGGGCTGGGTTAAACGGATGGGTGTAAGCAAACGTCGCAAAGAGCTCGGTCGTCGAAAGGAAGTCAGTGTTAGGAAAATCGTAGTTGATGACACCTGCCGTCAACGTCCATGCATCCATCACTTTCGTGTATGAAAACGTGGTGTCAATTTCTGAGAACTCGCCTTGTGCATCTCCGTGCGCACCATAGGTGTTCGTGTCGGTGAGCTCCATGTTGCCCCACACGTTAAGGCTCCACTCTTTGTAGGTCATCGTGATGCTTGGCTGCAGCACAAGATCGTCAACGGCGTTAATGCCGCGCCAGATGTACTTGCTCATTAGAGGAACATCCACCGTGATGGACCAATCGCGCTCCGCGGAAGCATCCTGGGTGCTAGTCTTAGTAGCCGGTTTGGGTGTCGAAGTCGGTTCTGCGGCGCTGCTGGTGTCTGCCGAGGTGCCGAATGAGGTCGCAAAAAGGCCAAAAACGCCAAAAGCCGTGAGAAGAGAGTTTTTCATTTGCCCGCCCTATTGAATAGGCAGGCCTACGCGAGCCTGCATATGCGTTCGAAGTTAATAGTCGGGCAAACGAACCCAGTTCTTGAGCAGGTCGCGGGGCCGGGCGTTGGCTACTGCTTGACCCAGACCGTGTATCCCCAGGCGCCGTCCTGACCCTGAGGGTTCAATTCCTTGCCGCCCGACTCGGAGTCCATCTTGTTCGGTTTGGCGCGGGGGTCTACCGCCTTGGCCCTATCGTCTCCGCTGAAGGATTCTGGATTGAAGGTGACCGTACTGCCTTCGAGCGACCACTTGCCGGTTATCTTGAGATCTTTGTCGGTGATCTCGTACGTTTTGTCCTCTTTGAGGACCATGGTCAGGTCCTTGACGGTCATGACGTCGCCCGCGTTCGAGGTGTATTTAGCCGAATAGGTGCCCACAGGGTCGCCGACACCGCCTCCGCAGGCGGCCACGAGCAGTGCAAAGGCGAGTACGAAGAGTCCCCAGAGCTTCATGCCGTTATCATACATGGAAACGGACAGGAAAATTGGTGGAGGCGGGGGGAATTGAACTCCCCGCGAGAGCCAGTAGACGATAGGTTTTGAGTTCATGGCAGGACTCGGCGGGTGTGATTGTCCAACAGACACCCGTCCGTGACAACAGGGCGTGCCTGTTGTCAATCCCCAGCCTCGCTTCGCTTTCAGTTCAAATTGGCCAGAAGGACATGGGCCCCGAGCGCCGAATCTGCCTTGTGAGTGCCCGTCCAAATGAACTCAGCGCGAAGCATCCCCGGTGTCACGGGCAGAGAGACCGGAGTACGTCGCCGAACATCAGTGGCCCTGCATCCAGCCTCTGCTCTCGACCTCTCTTAACCATCAAGCCCCGCGACTCACACGAGAAGTATTCGGCTTCGGGTTCTCTGCTCTAGAAGAACTGCGAGGAGTGACCGTTATGGGTGAGTGCAGACGCTGATGAGCCCCGTGAATGCGCCGAACACGGCCGCTCTGCCGAACGCTGGACAATAGTGTCACCCTGCTCGGCTTGGGGGGCCGAGCCATGAGTCATGGCAGTACTCTTTAGGGCGGAATGAATGTGCTGGTTGGCAACCGGGCCATGTTCAGCGTCGTTCGATGCCCCGCGTATTGCGCAAGGGTGTCACTCCAGTTGACTACTGCGCTCGATCTTAACAATAGTCCCAAGGCCCGACTCCCAAGCGACGAACTTCGCGGTTTGCTCCGAATACTCTGCGCCCGACTCGACTTCAGCGATTCACCATCGGCAATTGACGCAAGTTTGGGCGTCGTGTTGGACCTGACGGAATGTTCGCATTGCTGAAATACCGGGCGGAGAATCCTGGCAGGTATTCGTCCGAATGCTCGTAAACCGCCGCACAGATTTCGACTTCCGACCCTGGGTCCCCTTTCACTATGTCCGCCGTGCAGGGTGCGCACATCTGGCTGAACGAACAAACTCTGCACGGCCACATCTTCGTTCGCGATGCGCGTTCTTTGCGTTGATGCTCAAATTGAGTGAAGAGCTGACTCCCAGTAACTTCTGAAGCGGATGCTGCCAGGAGGTTAATTTCTGGTACTGCTGCGGTGTGGCCGGTGGATAAGTTTTCTTCGTAGGCCATTGCAGGACAGGGAAGGAGATTTCCCCTCAGATCGACGTATCCAAACTCCTCTGGCCCGCCACAAGCAGGATGAGGGTCGGCTGGCATATTTAAGTCAAATCGCTCGTTGA
The DNA here is from genome assembly GCA_046330175.1 of Fimbriimonadales bacterium. Taxonomy (GTDB): domain Bacteria; phylum Armatimonadota; class Fimbriimonadia; order Fimbriimonadales; family ATM1; genus JAJPJR01. The sequence continues at coordinate 183,465 of JAXLTG010000002.1, read as the reverse complement.
TATATCTGGCAAACACCGGGGTCAGGTGAAGGTCAAGCTGAATTTTGTCGCACATTAACCAGGCAAGCACAGTCTCGCAATATGCATCGAGCAACTGTTTGCTGTCCAAGTGAAGGTCGCGCTCGTAGCGGGAGGCTCGGCCGATCATTTTCACCGGCTTTACATTTAATCGTCTCGCGCCAAGAGAGGCCGCAAGGCTGACCATCTCGGCGGCCTCATGAATATTCAAGCGTGACATTACATAAGAGATCTCCGTCGAGATTTCGCCCGAAGCAACCCTCGGGTGCCCGTTGAGCCGATCAATATTCGCCAAAGTTTTCTTAAAAGTGCCTTGTCCCCTCATTTGATCGTGCGTGTCCGCAGTGGCTCCGTCCAAGCTGATGATAAGCGTGTTCAGCGCTGGCTTACAAAGGAGAGGTGAGATGAACTTCCAGATTAGGAGGTTCGTGTTGATCGCGATCTGTATGTGCGCCTCCTCAGCGACGTCCAGTATCTGTACCAAACCTGGCACGTAGGCGGTCGCCTCACCGCCCAATATCGTGACGTATCGAGTACCCGATTTCGCAAGGTTTCGCACTACCTGACTCAATTGTCCCGTTTCCAGCTGGGGCCGCGGATGGTACTGGTCGAGGCCGACGGCGCAATGTTTGCACCTCAGATTACAGTGACTTGTAGCATAAATTGTGACCGCCCTCATTGCGCACACTCCTACTCGATGAACGAGTTCTTTGCGGAGAAGGAGTGGCCGACGGAGCGTCCACTCCTCCCCCAAGGGCCAGTGCCCTAGCGATTGACTGGTTTCGGTGTCGCCCTTGGCATTAGAAGCCGGCCATTGCAACAGCCTGCGCCGATGCCCCAGGACGCTTTTCCTGGCTTTACGCCTACGAGTTTGCCCGCTGCGGCCAGATTCTCCTGAGCCATTTTCACGAACAACTCTACGCGATTGATGTCAGCCGAATCTGACAAGTTGATCTTAGCTTCTCTAAGCGCTCGCTTGGGATCAACCATGAGTTTTGCCAAGAAGCCGATATCTTTCTCGGCCCTCTTCTTCACGTCCACGAATGTATCTGCCATAGTTTTCCTCCATATTGCAGGTTGATTTGTTTCTTCGTTCTGGTCTCAATTCGTTTCGTGTAACACGATACTTGTTCACCCACATTCCCAATACACCTTCGCTGCCAATCTTGAGCACGCATGGATGTAGCCAGGTTCCACACCTTAATGGTCAAATGCCTGGGCACGATCTCCATTTGCAGTTTCTGAATAGGTGTAGACAACATCTGACGTCGTTGCCGCCTCCAAAACCGCGCCCGGATGTATGTATCGCTCCTGCTTTGCGATCCAGCTCTTGTAGCCGTTATAGAGTTCAACGATTCCTGCGACGGCCGTATAGACCACGTCAGCTCGCTTCCAGGATAGGTTCTTCAGGAATGAAGCTAGCCCTTCCCTTTTGATCAGGTCGAGAACTGGCGCGAGCTTTTCTCCTCCGTTCTGCTTGTAAAATTTTAGCAACTCATCGATCGAGAAAACCTTTTTATAGGCGATCTGAGCATCGCGCGCAGCAGCGGTTAGCCCAGTAGGTATTTTCAAATTGGCAGCAATCTCATCCATTGCCGCTTTTAGATCCGACGCTGACGTATTTCGCGCAACTTCTCCTGCAGTTGCCCTCGGTGGGTCAATGTTTTTAATCGTGTAAAAGTAGCTCTTGCCTGAAAGTTTCTTTGTGGAAGTTAGGAGTACTTCAGAACCGTCCGGCAAAATAAGGACATTTAGCTCAATTCCGATTCCAGCGGCGTTTCTGAATTGTCGATAGTTCTTCACGACCATTACCGTGCCCGCTGCCCTGCAGCCTTTCGGGATCACAACGTCTGTACCGGGCACTTTGATATCCTCGTACAGTGCTAGCAGGAAAACATCCCGCGCTCGTGACGTCTTCGTGGACAGCGGGTCCATCAACATTAACTTCACGGGTGTGTTCGCAGGTAGTGTGACTCTTAGCGCGGGCGGCGATTTTCGCGGGCTCGAACTGGGTTGCACGCCTTCAGGCGTAGGACTGGATGGGTTGCCGCATCCAGCACCGCCGACTGCGGCCCACACCCACAGGGTCCAGATCAGATCGAGCCTCCGACATTTCATATCTTCCACCTTCTCTAAGAACGCTTTCCGTCTGCCGTCAACAGTGGGCAACGCGGGAAATGAGCTATCCGATGGTATATACCAGATGTAGTCCTTACGATTCAAGTGTCCGTGAGGAGTGTCGGCCGAAAAAAATCGGCCCGGAAGCCGACGGGCAGTGCCGCAACAGCCTTCCTCGGCTCGGCCTTCGGGGGGAACTAGTCCACAACGACGGGCGACGGTTGAGTGTCCGGGACGGAATCTGGGACCTGCGATCGTCACCGGGACCTTCCGGCCCAATGCAGAGCCGTCGAGAACTGGGACGGTACACTTGGGGGCTCCCCTCGCTGCCGCCGAAACAACGCGATCTACATGGCGGCTGCCGATGTGATTACCCTTGGGGCCATCCTTGGGCAACCAAACTGAGGTCCTTCCCGTGATGCTTGATTGCCATCGTGCCGTGCCGACACTCTGCCTTTTGCTGACTGTGGAAGCGCCCTAGCGGTGAAGTCTCAGAGAGGATGGCCCAGCCCCGCGGAACGGCGACGGGCGATAGTACTCCGCTTTTGGGAGCCAAATCCTTAGCGCTCAATCTGAGAAGGTTGAGCGGTCCGATTGATCTGCACTATGCGAAGGTATATTTTGGCAGTGTTGGCGCTGCTTTTCTCCAAGGACCCAGTGATCGGTGAGGCATTGGCCGGACTGATTCGATCAATTGCTGCGATAACCGTCTTGAACGCAGGTGACCGACTTGACTTGATAGAGGGACAGCTTACATGCGGGGGCACGGCGATACTCATATTCACGGATGAATTCCTGACCCAAGGTTATGAACAGAGAATCGCTGACCTGAGGCTCTCCAAGGGCATTCGCACGATTCTGATCGCTGGTGGCCGGATCCCACCGAAGTCGGAAGAATGTTTTGATTACATCATCGATAGGAGGGAGGGAACACAAAAATTTGTACTCTCGTTCCGCCGGGCCATAAGTCAGGTGAGTCCAAATAATCCAGAGCAGTCGCTGACCCGCACCGTTCACATGAGAGCTTCTGGAGGAGTTTCACCCAGACTCACGGCCCGTGAAGAACAGGTTGCAAGCCTCGTTATAGAAGGACACAGTAATCAGGAGATTGCCAACGAGCTGGCTGTAAGTCTTCCGACTGCAAAACTGTACGTCGGCAGACTCCTCAAGGCTTTCGATTGTAGAAACCGTGTGCAGTTAGCCAACCAGCTCCGCGATCTGCGAGGAACTGTTTCACAGAGGTAGGCGGTCTTGCGGAAATGGCGCAGTTAGGGAAGGCAGATACGTTCTTTGCGTACCTTCAGGCGTATCAAACACAGTCGCACTCGCATCTATGCGTCGGCCACCAGCAGGGACTTGCGATTTTACAACAAGGTGTAGAATTTTCGATTGAGTGCGTAGAAGATCTATTCCGTGCAATCGAGGAGTTCATCGAGGGCGCCAGCTACACCCGTTGGCACACGGTGCTAGGAATCCATGTGCTTGTCGTGCTGAGTTCGCGGCGATTAGCGAGTGCGGAGAGAGCAGCCTCGACAACGAGTTTTCTACCTGGCCGAATCTACGTCGATCGCGTAACACAGGAACATCTTCGTGTTTGCGGCTTGCAATTGAAGGCTTGTGCTAACGAAAAGTGTGACGGGCCCCCGGGCTTCGTTCACTACGAAGTCTCTGCCTCGGATTCGCACGACGTCGAAAGCGATTCTCCCGCCCAGCTTCGGGCACCTGAAATTAGATGGCTAACGCCTTTCTTTGGGAGAACGCAAGAAATTCGGTCGGTCAAAAGGCTGTTGCGGCGATTCGACCATGTCACCGTAACCGGTGCAAAGGGGATTGGGAAGTCACGATTGTGTCACGTCATCGGAATGCGCGAGCGCAAAGAGCGCCGCGTCGAGACCGTCCATCTGGATCAGGCAGAGCTGGAAGGACTGGTTCCACGCGACACTATAATTGGGAGGGTTCTAAGGCGGGCCCCAGCGAGATTTCCGCATGTTGATGAAGCACATCCGCCTCTCGTGATAATTGACGCTGATCGCGGCCGAGTCGAAGACTGCGCGGAATTGATTCAGGCTCTCCAGTCCAGCAATCCCGCTCCCAAAATCCTCTGCGCGTCCAGGACTCCAACTGGCCTTCCTGCCGAAACAGTAGTCGAACTTGGCGGGCTGGAAATCCCGGCGAGCGAGTTGAGTTCACTAGCAAAACTGTCCGAGCGGGACTTGCTTAGTCAGCTCTCGGAGCTTTCCGGAATGCGACTTTATTTTGATCGGCTCGAAAGAATCGGAGGCAGCAAAGCGCTTGACAAGCAGTCTATGCTTGAGTCTGCGCGGTCCGTAGCAAAATCGCTCGGAAATCCATCAACTATCGAGCGCGAAGCACTCCGAGCCGCCGCCGCTTATCTCTTGTCGGATGCTTCGGATGCCAAAGGCAGCTCGGCTGCGCTTCAGAAGGCACGGTGTTTGATGGCCTCGCAGTCACCGCAAGCCGAAAGTGGCAAGCTGTTTGAAGCGCATCAATCAGCCTTCATCAAGGAGCAGTTGACGCTTGCAAACAGATTTCACCGGATGCTTGACGGCGAACACCTTTCTGATGGCATGGCTGCGTTCGACGACCAATACCTCACAGTGTTTTCCGGCTGGGTCCTTGCAGCTATCGCATCCAGACCCGAAGCGTTTGAGTTTTCTGCGCTGCTCGCACCCTACATCCAGCGGCGCAGGCCGCTTCCAGAAGCAAGAGAGCTACTTGCAGTTACTCTAGAAATTGCGTCGAGAGTGGATTCGTCGAGTGAGGCGGGTGCTGCTCTGGCCGCCGCCGGAATTCTGACAACTGCAGGCGAATCATCCAATGCGCAGGCGCTCAGCGTTTATTCTGCACGCTTGGCGGCAAGCGCAGGAAATGCACTCACGCTCGCCATGGCCGAGGCAAATCTCGCGCTACACCACAAACGAGGCGGCAAAATGTATCTTGCGGCGTTGTGTTCACTCGTGAGCGCGACGTGGATGCATGGGCAACAGGACTTCCGGAGAGCGGCGGGCTGTATGAACAACCTAGGCGCAATCTTGGATGAAATGGGATGCCTAGATTCCGCAAAGACCCTCTACGAGCTAGCTGCCAAGTTGGCGCACACTAGTTTTGATAAGTGGACCGAGGCGTGGACAAGGATCAATCTCGCCGAGATCGCGCTCCGCCAAAACCGGATTGCAGACTCCCTTCGGGAATTCTCTACACTTGCGCAGAGGGCTTCTGAACTAGTAGACCATCGAATGCTGGCGACCTCAGTAGAGGGGTTCTCGTTAGCCGCAGCGCGTGAACAGGGGTTGGAGAGCACCGCAATCGTGTGCGCTGGTTGGGCCTATCAGTTTCGCATCAGGCTCGAACTTCCATGCACCCCAAAGCGAGAGGCAGAGCTCTCAAAGATGATAGCCGCAATTCGGCTGCAGCTTGGCCCTGCTGTGGCAGAATCTTTGTTCAAAATGGGAGAACGGCTGACGGAAGCCAACTTGTTGTCGAATTTGGTGAAGCAAGCTACCAAGGCCGCCCCAATCTGAAGGTGTAGCTATTTGGTATGCTGCGGTGACGGGCGGTTCGACTCCAGGAGACACACTCCTGACTCGGGGGACTGCTAGAAACGAGGTTTGAGAAATGGGTGAAGGTGTAATACCGATCGTCGTGATCATCGATCCGGACAATCCGCAGCCGGGAGCCAATATTGTGGTTACCGTAAGGTTCGACAAGCCGCCGATTGCCGCTAACCAGACTGTTCAGATAACCGGGGGGCCGGCAGGAGCGTTTTCCAGTCTGCCGTCCTCCGTCACGTTGCTGATTGGTCGCACTGAGCTTCACTTCGGGGCCACCATCGGCGAATCGGCTCAGGGACAGGTTTGGGTGACTGCCACTTGCAATGGGGGCACCGCAACTGGAACCGCGAATATAGCGGCAGAGTAAGACCCACAACGGACGGTTCAGACGCGGTTTGCAGGAGCGTCTGGGCCGTTTGCTGTGCGTGTGATCGGTCACGGAAAGGCTCAAGTTCCGCGCCGTGGCCGATCTCTGCTCGCAGTGAGTTTTTCCCTCGATCCCGTGCGGCGGAGACGAGATTTCGCCGTGAGCTTTGACAGTCCACTTACCTAGGCGCGACAGACAGATTGATGGCGGAATGATCGCCGAGCTGGGCGCGAGAGGCACGGCATGCTGACCGCAATCGGTCCGCCGTCTCCAATCCGCTACGTCTGCCACGACTGATCGCTACAAGGAAGTCTGGCCCGGCGGGCGCTGATCTGACGCATTGGGGCATTCGCACTACTTGGCGCTCACGCGGGGCACACCTATAGATTTAGGTATATATCCTAAAGTATTATCCTGTGAACAGGTGGTACGCCCTTCAGCCGCGTTTTCGAGCTGACGGTGGGGATTTAGCCCTTGGGGTAACAGGTGGCCGAAAAAAAGGAACAGAGCAGAATCGCGCCCAAATTCGCAAGGGCCTCCGAGGTCCTCGAAGGGCTCGGCTTTGCCCCGATTGACAGAATCGTGACCTCAAAAGACATCGTGCTTGACTCAGAACATTTTGCGCTCCAAACCGCGCCGGGAGACTCCAAGTTTCGGGAGTGGCAGCTGCCAGTCTTAGTCCACGCTGCAGCTGAGCTGTGTCTCAGAGTGATACCAGCTGAATGCGTCTTCGTCGAGGCGTCTCATCACGCTGATGTACTCCTACTGATTGCAGCAGGGTCGCTCGAATTAGATGGCCAAGAGCTTCAAGCAGGAGACTGGATTTACATACCTAGAACGGATAGTGTCAAAGTCAAAACGGGAATCGAGGGAGGGACGGTCGTCCGAGTGTGTTGCTTTCAGGCAAACTGCTACTACCGACCGCAAACATAGTTTGTGGATTCCGACAGAGCTTCTTGTTTGGCATGACAGACTGGCCAGTAATGCAACAGATACTTTCTGTCCCGACCCTCAGGCCGGTGGCACAATTTGTTTGGGGGAAGCGAATTGGAGAACCGGCACGAAGTGCCGGTTCACGTGTTAGATGTGCCGAAGTATCTCTCCAAATAAGAGATGGCCCGCCAACGCTTCCTGCTCAATCTGCAGGGCCGGAGGGAAACTTTTGGCTGCTCCAACCAGCGCCTCGGCAAGTGTCATGGCCGTCACCTTTCGCTTATCAGTCGTGGAAGCGAGAAGCTCGCCAACCGATTGAACTGCAGTCGCCGGAATCTGACAGCGAAGGGTTAGTTTAGACAAGGCTTTATCAACGCAAACCTGCTTCAACGGCGGATACCGCTCAAGGAGGCCCAGAAACTCCGCTGCCCGCGTAAATGCGGTCTCCATGGCCCGCTCAACGTCAGTTTGGAAGCCGTGCCTCGCGTCATAGGCGCCAGCGGCGTGCACCAGCTCAACCGGTGCTGTTGGACAACCAATCTCGGTCTCTGACGATTCAACCACGATTACCGGGCGGACTGTGATGACGGCTTCGGCGATTTCGCTGTTGTAAAGTTGGCAGCCAAGCAGGTACGAGTGCGACTTCGTTACCGTTCGGGCAGATTCTGGCATCACCAGCGTAATCCACAACTGATCCCCTTCAAGCTCGTAGGCCGAGACAGCAAGGCGCCTTCGGAGCTTTGGTTTTAGGAAGTTGAGAAGATCTCTGTGATCAAAGCACGGATAGTCGTGGGCGAGTACGGCCCGAAGGATATCTCTCTTAGCGCGCAGTAACAACTGAATCGGAGCTGAGCTGAGGCGTGCCTTCCGTTCGGCTTCATCTCGCCTACAGCATTCTCGCAGCCAGAAGTTGAACTGAACGTCTTGGAGTGGTGGCGGGCAGCGGTAGAAGTAGTCAACTGGGATGCCGACCAGTTCGCAAATGTTTTGAATTGCGCGGTCCGAGAGTATGAGCCCTGAAACTGTGCCCCCTCGGTGCGGTGACAATCTGAGCTTGCCGTAGCGTAGTTCTATGGCCTCTGCCAGAACTTTGCGGTCCCACTTGCCAAGGTCATCTTGTTCGACCTCACGCGTTAAATCATCAAAAGTTTTGAAGTGAATCATGGAGCTCTCCTTGCAAATGTTCGCAGCCGACCTAGAGCGGTCGGCTGTTTCTGCCAGGATTTGTTAATTCGACCCGGCGGTCAAATTTGTCGTCGTGGAAGTTCAGTGCGAACCGGCGCATGACTCTTAAGTGACGGCACCGAGTCCGAGGTTATGAATGGACTACCGATTGGGGGCAGACCAGGTGTTGTAAACGGATGGCGTTACCTCGTGCCGACGATGTAGACTGTGCCTGCAGAGCGTTGCCTCACTGCGTTCAAAATCTCTGGCGGAGAGTCGAAGGCGCGCTCCAGAAAGTTTGCTCGGCTCTGGATTCCCAACATACTGATTCCAAGCTCCAGTCGAGGACTCGGGTCAGCAACCACCGATTCTCTCGTCCCGGAGCTGCCCGAGGGGTAGTGTACGTCCCAGTTCGGAAATGCCTTCTTTACAGCATCCACTGCTGTGCGGAAGTCCTTTGGCGACCAGTAAATCGTCAGATGTCCGCGAGTTCCCAGGAACTCCGCGTCTTCTAAAAACTTCAGCTTTTTCGCGTCAAAGGTATTTTCGCCCACCTCTGTAGCTGGATTTTCACGCACTGTCGGTTCCACGCGTTCAGAACCCCCATTGCAAGCGACAGTCAAAAACGCCACCGAAGTGACAAAAAGTATCGCGCTTCCGATCGCAGACGTTCGCATCACCAGCCTCCCCCTATTCTCGGCTTCAATATGGGTGGCGCCTCACAGCATTGGTACTTGCAAGCCGCAGTACAGTCGTACCAAATCAAACTGTCCGGCGGATGGAGCTCAGCGCAGCTGGATTCACAGCAAGCTTCGCAGTTGCACATGCTTGCGTTACAGCCCCAGTAAGCAGAGTGCACACTTTGTGCTGCTTTTTTGGCATCCGACACAGTTTTCACAAAACAATGTATGTCGAGTAACCGGCCGCCGAACTTCGCAATCTTTCCTTTCAGCTCATCTTCGAACCGCTTTTCAACCCAATAGAGGTGGACGTCAGCTTCGAGTTCGCAGCTATCTGCCGCTGAGGGTGACTCTCCGTACACCGCATAATCCCATAACATATCAAATCCCTCCCATGCCCATCCAGCGGGGTCGCAAACCACTCCAACAATACACTTCGCAAGACCAATTAACAGAACTCGGAAACCCTCGAAAGCGCCAATCGGATCGCTTTCGCCGCAGCTTTCTCCAATTGTCCGGGAGGCAGGGCGCGGTCCGATCGGACCTCGTCTACGCGGAGCGGGATAAGAGGGCGGAGATAATCTGCGCGGCGGCGGAAGGGGGCCAGGCGACGGCTGACCCGGAATCGGCGGCGCGACTCGTGGGGTCGGCGTCCGGTACCCGCTGCCTACGCCGATTATTTCGAGCCAGGGCCATCCCGGTAAAAGCCCCCACGGGAACAGCCGGTTGAGTTCGGCTCTGAGAAGGGCCAGTCGCACCTGCCACATTTGCCACACCATCCAACCAGCAATCGCGTCCCCTGCGTTCGTAAACCCTCCGGTCCTCGGGTCCCAGCGCAGCGGTCCGAAAACACCAAACACCGGAGAAATTCCGCTTGGCATATACATCGAAATGCCAGCCATAAACGTGAACGGTGTTGCCGTGGTACCGGTCCTTGAGACCTGGTTGCCAAATGAATCAAACTGAAACGTATCGGTGATGGTTGCGCTCGTGTTGATGAGCTGAGTTGTGCGGCCTCTTGCATCGAAACGGTACGCGCTTTTCGTCCCGCCGCGATTCTCCATCGCGAGGTTTCCCGGAACGTTGTAACGATACGTCGTGACCGCCATCAGCTTCTTTCCTCGATGATGTACGCACCGTCATTAATGAGCGTTGTTAGCGATCCGCCTGGCTCTATGCGGCTCCGCCGTTGACCATCACCGTCGTAAGTATAGGTTGACCGCGTGCCGTCAGAGTACTTCACTCTTGCGTCCACCTTATCCTCCTCTTGCCGGTTTGAAGGAGACATCATTGTCTGTAACAGGTGCCCCGAATTTTGGGTGCAAGTCTAGGGTTGCCTTTTCGGTTTCGATCCTTCGGATGGAGAAGTCGGCCTGGTCGACGAAGAACTTTGTTCTCGCCGTGCTTCGCTTACTTAAAAACGAAACGATGTTGCACGAGCGACCGCGGACATCGGAAACACCGTCTATCCTGGCATCGTGAATTTCAGTGAAGTAACTACCCGACTTGAACCCCTCCGGCATCAAGAGCCTGGGGACGATTGAGACGAGGAATTCTCCAAGCGGATCGAGTGTGGTCAGCGCGTTTCCGAGTGGTCTTGTCTCTGCTCCTCCTGGGTCCGACATATATAGACTGTATGAACTGCCGCTACCCCACACTACCGCGTTTTCGGCTTTACCAAAAAGCGAGTATTTCAGCATCACTCTGATGCCCTTTGTCCGAAGCAGATTGATTTCGATCACGAATTGATCGCCCACAGCATTCGGTCGCCCCGTCACATCGTCCGAGTAGCTCACGCATGATTCGTAGTTAGTTTGCACTTGCTTGAGGATCGCCGTCGCCTGTTCAGAGTCCTGGCCCTGTGAATTCTCCATCTTTTCGTCGTTCCCTTTACAGCCATGCGTCACCAGAAGCGCCCCTAACAGGGGGAGACTACGCGTAATCCCACGGCAGATCGACATACCGCGGCGATCGCCAACAAGTGACCTTGTTGCAGATTTCGCTCTTGGTTGTCTCCAATGGGTCGTTACGGCCCTCTCTGGCATGTCCAACGTACAATTCGGTTGTGAGTTGTGAACCGGGCTTCGCCCGCGACGAATGAAGAAGCTGATGGCCATCATTCCCTCCCCGCAACGACGCTTACCAACGTGAGAACTGAAGCACTCGGGAACAGAAAGTAGAGAAGCGCCCCACTTCGGACGAAATAGAGCGCAGAAGCGAACGTCAATAGTCCGATTGTGATGATGGCCAACGAACTTATGAGGGCATGAGGCGAAGGAGTGTCCTGGTAGGCGCCAATCAATATTCCGGCAATGGCGGAAATTGCCACTTGCATCAGCCAATGACTGCGTGCCTGCCCGAGGTGTGGCTCTGCACTAATGGCTCCGCCGAACAGGCCGACTATCGCGACATATGCAAGCCATGCAACGATTCTGCTAACCCGATGCTCACTCATTGACATCTGCATACCAAAACTGTTTAGCCCATTTCAGATGTGTTGGCAAACCTCCGGCCAGACAAGGAGGGCAACAGAGCCCTGTTATTCGGGTGCCACCGCAAAGCCCTGCAAATGCCAAAATCACATCGAATGCCGCTTGGAGGCAAAGAGCGCGTGACGGCGCCTCTTCGCAACAATCGCTGCTTCCTCCTTCGAATGTGTCACCATAGAACACGTCAAAAGCACAGTTGTACAATTGGCAGTCACAACAGTAATGCTGGCAATCCTCGCGATAACCTGCTTCGTCGTGGGCTTCTATGCACCGATCATGCTTCAGACAGCACAGGTCAAGACAATCCTTGGGTAGATATCCTGCGCCTGGAGGCTTGACGTTGCTCGCTCCGCAGAAATTCCCGTAGTGCCACCACGAAAATGGGTTTGAAAGTGTATAGTCGTTCGGTGACCTCCTGAGACGGCGAGTGCTACTGTCTCCTCTACCCGTAGCCGGGCCAGTTTCTCGCGGCATGATTGGGCCAGGTTGCGGAACGGGGCTACGCGGCCGCGACCGCGGCTTCGGCGGATATGGCCAAGGCGTCCTGTACGGATCGTTGATTCGAGGCACAGGTTCGGCGATGATGAATGGCCACCCGCCAGAGAACACTTTCTTCAAGAAATCCTGCGCCCACATCCACCACGCAAAACGCTCTACCGCAAGTCGAATTAGCCAGAGTTCGAACAACAGTGCAGAATTGCCCGTCGTGAATCCTCCCGCCTTCGGATCCCAGCGCAGCGGTCCGAAGACACCAAACACAGGTGATATCCCGCTTGGCATGTACATCGAGATTCCTGCCATGAATGTGAACGGTGTTGCTGTGGTGCCGGTTCGAGAGACCTGATTTCCAAACGAGTCAAACTGAAATGTATCCGTGATAGTTGCGCTCGTGTTGATGAGCTGAGTGGTGCTGCCCCTTGCGTCGAAACGGTACGCGCTTTTCGTCCCACCGCGATTCTCCATCACGAGGTTTCCCGGAACGTTGTACCGATACGTCGTCACTGCCATCAATAATTCCTACCAATTACCTTGTCGCCCGAGCCGTCTACGTTGACAATGTGAAACTCTCCCAGACCTGCAGTATCACCATCCAAGTAGATGATGCGCTTCGAGTCAGAGAAAAACGTCGGTCGGTCCTTGCGGGAATGGGTGTGCAAGATGGTGTGCGTAGTCTTGGTAAGCGTATCATAAAGCTTTATGCTGACAGAGTACTCGCCCAGAAAAACGACGTATCGCCCATTCGGCGACACGCAAGGGGAGTCACCCGTTCCCAATACAACATACTGGCTGGCCCTACGGTCGCCTAGGCAAACCTGGAAATCGAGATCGCAAAACGCCATGACCCTCTCACCGGAGTCCACGCTTGGCATATTTGCGGCAAGGTCGGTTGCACCCAAAAAGGTTCGCTCCTTATCCGCCACGTCAATTTCTGCGAGCCGCATTTGCCCGCTCGAGGTGTCGCCGCAGAGAACACGCTTTCCGTAACTGACAAAGATGGGGTACCAAGTATTCTCTGCAAAAAGCTCGCTCGCGCCTGTTGCGAAACTGTAAACGTATGTGTCGGCTGAGTTACCATGCTCCCGCATATAAATGATTTGACTTCCATCGGGAGACCAGCTAGGTGCACACTCAAGGTCATCCGACGAGGTGATCTGCTTGAGGTCTGAGCCATCCAAATTCATGATGTAGATATCTCCATTACCCGTTTTCGCGCTTCCGAACGCAACCCTCGTTCCGTCCGGTGATGGTGATGAATTTAAGCGCAAAAATGTACGGTGATCTTTAGGGGGAGGTGGTTTGTCTTCAGGTGTTTGCATATCAGGCTCTCCTTGTTTGCAACTTAGCAGGGTTGTTGTTGCTGCAAAAGCGAACAAGAAGGTCGTCCAGAACCGCCGCTTGCACTCGAAAAGGCGCCGTGTTGCGCTCGTGACCGTATTGACTATTCGGGAACGTGTGTGTTGAATATTGTAGTCTTTCAACTGAGTTCAGACCGTCCCAAAATTATTAGCAGGACTCCGACAAAAAAAACTAGCAGAATCGGCCACCAGTATTCTGTCCGAACGAAGAGAATGACGCCATGCTTCGTCGGTTTGTCCCCCGACCAAGCCGCCGCCATCCAGACCACGGGGGTGAAGAGCAAGAACATCACACCAACGGTAACCAAACAGGAACCTCCTCCTCTTGACTGCGTCATTTTGGATTTCTGATTGAAGAGCCTGCGGGGCCCGAGTGAGCACTTATCGCACGAAGCTCCCGGGCCCTTCAGTTCTCGTCCACAATTGATACAATACAAGCGTGACATCTTTTTTCAGCTCTATATATCCCAGGGTCGAATTTAGGTTTGCCCTTTATACCAAGGCTGGTCTTGCTCGGGGTCCGGCCATTGCTTGGGAAACCAAGGCTTGTACGCCCTGTACTCTTCGGAGAGACACGGGGGACAGTTAACAAACAAGCCTTGAAACCCGTACCAAATAGTCACCGAAACATCTATTCCCATGCTAATCAGTTTAGCCGCCTTGAGGCACTCGCCCGGGCTCGGAGCGTCCGTAAGACAGCACTTATCCTTGGGCCATGGCGAACACAACGGTAGCAAAATCCCTGGATTCTGCACCGCTTTTTCGCCTGCACACCGAACTAATGGCGGATCGCAGCACTTGTGCGAACAAACTTCCGTCTCGTGCAGGTTCATGCCATAGACGTCCATGTAATACTGATAGTGAGCCTCCAAACATCTGTCATGCACGAGACAACACTGATCTACACAATCTTGAGGCTGAATGCCCCATGCAGGGTTCTCCACGCGATCTGACCCGCAGTAGTTACCATAAGTGAAGTTAGTTCCAAATCCCGAAACTTTGCGGAATCCAGGCTTCGGCCTTCGATGGCTCGGCCGTCCTGCTCGAGGCGGTCTTCGGGCGGGCCAGCCTCGATTAAGTCCTGGCTCTCGAACAGGAGGTTTCTGGCGCGGCATGGGCCTAGGCGGATATGGCCAAGGCGTCCTGTACGGATCGTTGATCCTTGGAACAGGTTCCGCAATGATGAATGGCCATCCGCCAGAGAACACTTTCTTCAAGAAGTCCTGCGCCCACATCCACCACACAAAACGCTCTACCGCAAGTCGAATTAGCCAGAGTTCGAACAACAGTGCAGAATTGCCCGTCGTGAATCCTCCCGCCTTCGGATCCCAGCGCAGCGGTCCGAAGACACCAAACACAGGTGATATCCCGCTTGGCATGTACATCGAGATTCCTGCCATGAATGTGAACGGTGTTGCTGTGGTGCCGGTTCGAGAGACCTGATTTCCAAACGAGTCAAACTGAAATGTATCCGTGATAGTTGCGCTCGTGTTGATGAGCTGAGTGGTGCTGCCTCTTGCGTCGAAACGGTACGCGCTTTTCGTCCCACCGCGATTCTCCATCGCGAGGTTTCCCGGAACGTTGTACCGATAGGTTGTGACCGCCATCAGCTTCTTTCCTCGATGATGTACGCACCGTCATTAATGAGCGTTGTTAGCGATCCGCCTGGCTCTATGCGGCTCCTCCGCTGACCGTCGCCATCATAAGTGTAGGTGGAACGAGTGCCATCAGAATACTTTACGCCTGTGTTTCGCATCGCTTTGTCGTATGTGAATGTCGTTCGGGTTCCGGCTGCGTTCTGTTCGATACGATTACTGTCCGCATCGTAGCTGTAGGTTGTCCTTGCCAGGCCGATAACGCTTGTTACGAGCCTACCTGCCACATCGTAATTGAACGTTGTGCGCGTCCCGCCGTCGTTCTTGACTGTTCTATTGAGCAGCACATCGTAGCTGTAGGTGACGAGGTTGCCGGACCCTATCTTCTCGCTTTCAATCTTGTTGTTCGCATCGTACGTGAGCGTTGTCGCGGTCCCGTCTCTCGTTTCCTTCGTAAGGTTGTCGTTGTTGTCGTACTCGTAGGTTAACGTCTGGACGGGAGCCGACGATGTGGAATGGATAATTGTTGTTGCCTTGCTTCCCGCATCATAGCCGTACTCGGTCTTTGCGTACGGCCCCCAAGCTCCCAGCACAAATTTCTGGAAGGTTGTGGTGACCAGACGCCCCGCAATGTCGAAGCTCATCAGTTCCCGCTCGGTAGATTGCGTTACCGTGGTCGGTCGGCCATCCGAGTCGAAGGCCGTTGTCACTGGATTCGCGCCGGGGCTTTGAAGCACTGTTCGCTGACTCGCGGCGTCGTAGCTACAAGTCGTCTGCAATGAACCAGGCTCAGTTCTTCCCGTGAGCCTGTTGATTGCATCATAGGCGTAGGTTGTCGTTCCAGTAGAGTCAATCATCGTCGTGCGGTTGCCCACGCCGTCATAGGCATAAGTGACCCTTGTCGCATCGGCGTACAATATGGAAACGATGCGTCCGACATCATCGTAGGTATTCGTTACGATATCTCCGCTCGCATTGGTTTGAGTGACCATCCTTCCAATGGAGTCGTACCCGAACTTAGTTTCGTTCGCGAGTTGATCTTTTCTTGAAGTGATCTCAGCCCGTGCGCTATACGCGAGTGTAACGAAATTGCCATTGGCGTCTTGGATGGTCGTGTTTCTACCTGCGCTATCGTAGGAATAGGTTGTCTTATTCCCAAGTGCGTCAATGCTCGCCTGCAGGCGGTTCAGCGCGTCAAACACACTCGTGGTGATGTTCCCGCGCGCGTCCATCGTCGTCACTTGGTTTCCAACCGCATCATAGCTGAACGTCGTTCGGTTCCCGAGCGGATTGATGCTCACCGTCAGCCGCCCCGCATCGTCGTAGACGCTTGACGAACGATTCCCAAGCGGATCGCTTTGTCCTGTCTGCCTTCCGACGGCGTCGTATGCAACCGTGCTCGTGTTTCCAAGCGGCGTCACCATCGTTGTCGCTCTACCCACCGCATCGTAAAGCGATGTGGAAATCCTTGCGAGCTGATCCATCACCGTTATCGTTCTTCCAGCAGCATCGAATCCGTAACTGACAACGCCATTCAGCGCATCCTTCACGGTCTTGGTTCTTCCCGCATTATCGAATGTGAATACCGTGTTGTTCCCCCGCGCGTCGGTAATCGTCGTTTGCTGACTCGCGTCGTCGTAAGCGTAAGTCGTCCTGTTAGAAAGCGCATCCTTCACCGCATTGAGAAGGTTCGAATCAGAAAAGTAAACATACTGCGTGTTCTTCCCGTTCGCATCGGTCACCGTCGTGCGGTTTCCGCTTCCGTCGTACGCAAACGTAGTCCGGTTAGAAAGCGCATCAACCGAAGCAGAAACCTGCCCAGCCGCATCGAAGACCGCCAAATTCGCGTTCCCCAGCGCATCGGTCACCGTTGTTTGCCGACCCACCGCATCGAATGCATACACCATCGTGTTGCCAAGCGCGTTGGTCACCGTGGTCAGATCGCCGCGCGCGTTGTAAGCGTAAACGGTCGTGTTTCCGAGTGCATCGGTAATCGTGTTCAGCCGCCCGCTTGTCTCATACGCAAACGTGGTCCGGTTTCCAAGCTCGTCCACTTCGGCGATCTTCTGCTTCGCGTTTGAATACGAAATCACGCGGCTTTTTGCAAGCGCATTCGTGATCGTCGTCAGGTATCCCATCGTGTCGTAATCAAACGTTGTAACGTTTCCCAAAGCCGATGTCATCTTGATGGTTCCAGTCCGGATTTCCGCTGTCGTTTCGGATAGGTGTTTATGATGAATGATGGTCCTCTTGAGATGGCAGTCGGCCAAACAGCGACAACACGACAAGCCCAATAAACAGGACTGGGCCGAACAGCAGCACAAACAGAGCTGGTAGCGAGAGGAACACGAGTAATGAAAAGGTGTCTTGCGCTGCCCATTGTCCGTCTCGGAGAAGTAGGATCGCAAACGATACTGCCAAAAGGCCCAAACCGTAATACGGTGCCTTCTTATTATCTCGACCGAAAGCGCGATGCGAAAGCGAGGAATGGATATCGAAGAGGCAGCGGCCTGCCGAAACGATACCGAAAAGTAACCTTCGCACTGATTGATCCAGATGCCTCAGCCTTTGATTTGTCCGAAACCATCGCAACACCGTGCGGAGAGCTTCATCCTTGCCCAGTTGTTGTGTACTGCGTCCCAAGTTTCGCACGCGACTACGCACGAGCAGTCTTTTCCGCCTACTGTCTTTCGGCAGTCCTTCAGGATGCCCCTTTGTATCTTGAGTAGCCAAAGGATTACATCATCGGCGCCGAGATAGAAAATGTCGGACCGACCCCACGTCGACAAGCAGAGTCCAATTGCCTCTGGGGAGATGATCCCCAATACATCAATTTTTTCAGCCAGTTCCTTCGCGGATATTTCGCTTTCCCTTTTCTCCTTGATCGCCAGATTTAGTTCGTAGGCGACGTTATCAATGTTGTTTACGCCGTCAGTGTTGCATACAAGGTACTTGTGGCAGCACCTGCTCTGCCAAACCCCTAGCTCGAGTCCTTTCTTCGAGCAACAACACGTCTCCATAGCTATCCCCCCTCGTTCTCGCTTGTCGTGTCCGTAGCCCGGCAGGCCAATGCCCCTTCTCATGTCCCAGCCATTAGTGTTGCAACCCATGTAGAAGCAAAGGTTTGGTCCGAGTGTGTCGTCTGGCTGTAGCCCTCCTCGATCGCGGTATGTAATTGGACTGAAAGAGCCGTATCCATACCTCGGCTGCGACGGCCAGTAGGCGTCCACTGTTTGCCACCGACCCATCACTTGCCTGTAATATCTCGCCCTAACATAAGTCCGCGTTGAAGAATCGCGATAGTAGCCAAGCGCCCCCACAAACCGAAGCGGAGTAGTGCTCGTTCCCGTGTGCGTGATTTCGGCCCCATAGGGCCAATAAGTGTAGGTGTCTGTGATAGTCTGCGTCGAATCCAAAAGCGCCACCGTCGAGCCGAGAACATCGGAAACGTAACGCCGCTGAGTGCCGCCCCTGTTCTCGCGGTACACCCGACCGTTTACAACCGTGTATCTTGCCTTCATCGCCATAATTCAGATCTCTCCAAGATAATCGTCGCCGTCCCAAACCATCGTCGTAAGCGCGCCACCCGCTTCTTGCGCCGTTCTCCTTAGACCATCCCCATCATACGAATAGGTTGACCTGCTGGGAGCAACAAACACCGTGAGCATCCGGTTTTCATTGTCATAAGTGTATGTTGTCTTGATTAACCCGGCATTCTCGCTCGTCAGGTTACCGTTGTTATCATACGCCAACGTTGTCCGGCTGGTGCCTTGCTGAAGAGTCGTGATCCTATTCGCCGCGTCGAAAACAGACGTCACAGGATTCGATCCTTGCTCTGCCTTCACGGACAAGTTCCCAACTGCATCGTATGTATACGTTCCGAATTCGCTCGTTTTCTGCTGGTTAGTCAGCCTGTTACCATCGTCGTAAATCCAAGTTGTAACTGCGCCATCCTTTACCCGCTTAGTGCGGTTTCCGACGTTGTCGTAAGAGTCCACCATCGTCATTATGTTTGATCCGGCGGAATTTACTTCGATCTGCGTCGTCATCCTTCCCGCAGCATCATACGCGTATTTCGTCTTGGCACCGTCGCTGTCGGTGATGGTCGTCAATCTCGATGCAGCGTCGTACTGGTTAGTGATCAAGACGTTATCCGGGTCCTTAACCGTCGAAAGCCGATTCACGGCGTCATACGTATATGTAAACCGACCACCATCCGGATCCTGCAAAAGCGTTCTGTTCCCAACCCCATCGTAACTCATCGTCAACAAGAGCGAACCAGGCAGAGTTTTTCCAGTCATCAAACCCCGATCATCATAGGCATACGTCGTGTTCCCGCCGGAATCCATCATCGTCATTCGCCGACCCACCGCATCGTAAACAAACGTCACCCGAGTCGCATCCGCATACAAAAGCGAAACCACGCGGCCAACGTTATCGTAAGTCAACGTTTTCACGGCGCCGTTTGCATCCATGATCGTAACCGTGCGACCCGCCGCGTCATAACTAAACGTCGTTTTGTTACCAAGCTGATCCGCAATCGTTTTCTGCCGACCGGCGTTATCAAACGTAAACGTAATCGAATTTCCGCGCGCGTCGGTAATCGTCGTCTGCTGACCGGCGTCGTCGTAAGCGTACGTCGTCCGGTTGGAAAGCGCATCCACAACCGCATTGAGAAGGTTCGAATCAGAAAAATAGACGTACAGCGTGTTCTTTCCGTTCGCATCGGTCACCGTCGTACGGTTTCCGCTTCCGTCGTACTGGAACGTCGTCCGGTTAGAAAGCGCATCAACCGAAGCAGAAACCTGACCGGCCGCATCGAAAACCGTCGCGTTCGCATTCCCCAGCGCATCGGTCACCGTCGTCTGCCGACCGACTTTGTCAAACGCATAAACCATCGTGTTTCCAAGCGCGTTGGTCACCGTGGTCAGATCGCCGCGCGCATTGTAATCGTAAACCGTTGTGTTTCCCTTGGCGTCGGTAATCGTGTGCAGCCGGCCGCTTGTTTCGTATTGAAATGTGGTTCGGTTTCCAAGCTCGTCCACTTCGGCGATCTTCTGCTTTGCGTTTGAATACGAAATCACGCGGCTTTTTCCGAGCGCATTCGTGATCGTCGTCAGGTATCCCATCGTGTCGTAATCGAACGTTGTAACGTTGCCCAGCGCATCCTTTTCCGTCAGCTTGTTTGCAAAGCGGCCGTAGGTAAACGTCGTTCGGTTTCCAAGCGCGTCCACCGCTTGCTGTAGCAAACAGCCGTCGTAAATATACTGCGTCTGCTCGCCAAGCGGGTTGGTGATGCTGACCACATGATCCCCGGCGTCGTAGGTGTAGGTTGTTTTGCGGCTGAGCGGGTCGGTGCTGGTTTGCAGGCGGTTGAGCGTGTCGTATGTGTTGGTGGTGACCTTCCCACGCGAATCGGTCGTGGTTACGACGTTTCCGAAGCTGTCGTACCCGAGCTTGGTGATGAGCGATCTCGGATCGCAGATGCTCACGATCTGCCCGTCAGTGTCGTGGTTGAACGTGGTGACTCTGCCCAAGGGGTCTGTCTGCCTGATTCTCCGGTGCGTTGAGCCGGAACCATCGTAGCCAAACGTTGTGACTTGACCGAGCGCGTTCGTGAGCGTTGTGAGGTTCCCGAAGCTGTCGTAGGCAAGCGTCGTGCGGTTGCCGAGCGCGTCGTCGGAAGCGGTCGGCAGCCAGAGCGTTGTGCCATAAGTGATGGACTGGATGACGCCTGCGGGGATTTGCATTTTGGTCATCAGCCTGTTCTGGTAGCTGTAGGTGACGACGTACCCCTCAGGAAGCGTCACGGTCGCAGGGTTGCCGTCAGTGTCGTAAACGTAGGTGGTGACTGCTCCGGTTGGCGAAGTCATGGTGACTCTGCGGACGGCGGTTGGCGAGCTATTCGGGCTGTATCCCCACTTCCAGTCTGCTGAGCCCGCCGACATCATCGTGACTCTGCGGCTGTCGTCGTACAGATAAGTGGTGACGTATCCGCGAGGGTCGGTAATGGCGTGCACCATGGTTGTTGCCGTGGTGCCTGCAAGCGAGTACGCGTACCCGGTTGCACAGCCGAGCGGCGTGGTCATCGTGGTGAGGTACCGGTTCGCGTCGTACTGGAAGGTGTGCCTTCTGTTGCCCCAATCCTCGATGTAGTTGAGCAGCGAAGTTGCGCCAGCGTCGGACTGGTAAATGAGAGTAACCAGATTGCCTCCCGGCACTTGGATCGTCTTGAGCAATCCAGCTTCCGATCCTGTGCCGTAAGCGTAAGTATGCGCGACTCCATTGGCATCGGCCACTTTCGTGATTTCGTGCTTACGAGGACTCCCGCTGCCGGTCTGGTCTTGGTAGTTCACCGTCTTGCCGTCGTTGAAATACTCGGTGAACTTGGTGCCGTCGAAGCTCAGAGTGGATAGCGCGCCTTCGTTGGTTGTGGCGGAGTACGTCGTGATTCCGCCCGAGGTGCCAACTTTGGTAAATCCGTACTTCGAGAAATCGCCCCGCACCAGAGTAACCATGTTCCCGCTAACTTCGCTAAGAGCATGAGCGTTGACGCTGGCCGATCTCGCCCTGCCGTATACGAAGTTCTCATCCGAGTGGCTGCTGTAGAAGAACCCAATGTTCAGGTTGAAGTTTTTCGCTTTGAGTTCAATTTCTGGATCTATCAGCAGTTCGCCGGTGCCAGGGTTCGGCATCGGCCTGTGCGGATGCTTTGACCCAAACTGGAGCGGGTTCGCCGCCACTTGATTGCGCGGGTCGAACGATCTTGGGTCAAATTCTTCTCGTAGCATCTTCTCGCTTTTCTAATCAACTGGGAAGGGACAAACGCCACCTATGCGGGTGCTGCCGGGGGAATACTGGGTGTTGGGGCCAGGTTTTGGCAAATTCCCTTGAGCGCCGCTGATGCACACGCCGTTAGCGCCGCTTCCGTCATCTTCGCCTTGACCACCAATCCGGCAAGAGCCACCCCCACCTCCAAACGGCATGTTGAGAAGGTAGGCCTGCTTGCCAGATCCCCACCATGAACTGAACGACATCTAGGTCACCTCCGGTAACGCTTTTTGCAATGCTTCGACTGCCATCTCGGCTCTTCCCTCTTTTGACTCGGGAAGCCCGCCGAGCGTGGCAATGATCTCTTTGGGACTAATTCGCCGCGCCTCTTCAAGGCTCCTTCCCTCAAGCATTTCGGAAAGGCAGCTCCCACACGCAATTGCCGCCGGACAGCCCCACGTGTTGAACCCAGCCGCCCGGACAATCCCGCCCACGACCGTAAGATGAATGGCTAAAAACGGCCCGTCTCCAGGAGCTCCTACGACCCCGGAGTGTGTGCAGCCTTCTGGCTTGCCCACATTTCTCGCGCTTGCGACATGATCGTTTGCTGTTTGCGAGTACATGACGGTTCAACCGTTTAGATAACTATACGCCCTACTTCGCGCCGCGTTACAAGATTCCTTCATGAATTTTTGATATTTTCTACGCGGAGGCTTTTTGCCTCTTCGTTCTCTGGATCGAGTTCCAGAGTCCTCTCCAGCCAAAGCAACGCATTACTTCGGTCACCGATTTCGAGGCAGATTTTTGCCATGCAAAGAGCGGCCCACGGCTCTTCGAGGTCGTCGAGCACCCGGAGATGCGGCACAGCCATATCCCGCTGCCCCATCGTCAGCAGCCGCTCGGCGAGAAACACACGCGCCGATTGGTTGGCGGGGTTGCTCTCAACAAAACTCTGTAGCCAGTCAAACGCCGCATGCGGTCCAAGTATCGCAACCGCGTACTCGAAGTTCATCTTCACCCACAAAAAGCCTTGTCCAGCCACATCTTCGATCTGTTGTTTCGCGATGGACGCGGCTTTGTAATCCGCTCGGTGCATCGCTTGTTCAAACAACGTGAGCGCCGGTTCGAACCTGCCGCTGGTCTCGTTTATTGCCGCGATGAGCGATTCTCTTGCCTCGGGCCAGTTACCAAGATCAAGATGAGCAAGAGCAATCTCAAACTCTTTGCGCCAACCCAGAATGCTTACGTCAACACTGGTGAACGCTTCCGTGTTCGGGCCGGTGATTTGGTATAGCTGGTCCAGAGCCTCTTGATTGCGGCCCTGAAGTCGCAGGGCTCTCGCGTATTCAAAGTGAAGCTCGGAGTCGTTCGGCACACTCTTGAGCCCCAGTTCGTACGCTTGGATTGCGTCCTCTACGAGGTTGAGTTTGATGTAGCTGTTCGCGAGCAGCGTCCACGCTTTTCTCAGGTACGTCGTTTGTGGTTCGGCAAGCTCAATGGATCGCTTTAGATACCTGATGGCTTCATTGAGGTCGCCTGCGAAGTGGTGCGTCATCCCTAAGTTAAAGTTCGTGAACGGGTGATCGGGATTTTCACTCAATTCAAGCTCAAGTAATTTGAAATCTCGCACGCGTTTCTTTGACTGGCCGTCTGGACTGTTGTCATAGCCCGAGTGCAATACAACAGCATCGCAGCGCGCGATTCCTCCTCCGACTTTGTTCAGCGCTGGGAGAATCTGCTCATGTATTCTGTGTTCAAACCGCGCCTTCGGGTGGTTTCTGAACAGTTTCACATGATCCACGCGTGTCCCGGTTCTAAGGTCAGATGAATCAACGAATTGAACCGGGATCACGAACCCGATAATCTCCCTCGGAGCATTGAGGACTGTCGTTAGAATGTTTATGCCCGATTGCCAGGAGATCGTGTCATCACAATCTATCCACATGATCCATTTGCCCGTGGCGTATTTCAGGGATTCGTTCCTGGCGTTCGAGAAGCTGTCATCCCACGGGTAGTCGTACACTTCCGCTCCGCACTCTCGGGCAATTTCCTTTGTGCAGTCTGTTGAGCCCGTATCTACCACGACCACCTGTTTGAAAAACGGCTTCGTGCTGGTGAGCGCATCCCGGATGACCCGCTCTTCATTCTTTGCGATCATGCAAAGGGAGATATCCGCTTGCTCCGCCAAGTTTCTGACTTGGGCAAGTCTGTTTTCCGGCTTCTGTTTCGGAGTGAACAAGATTGGTTCAGCAGAGAGTCCTGATAGGTGACTCGCGAATCCAGTCTCCAGATCGTCGCGCCACTTCCGAATGAACAACTGTTGATTTCTGTTGAGCAGTGCCCGTGGAGACCTCACAACTTTGCCCAGAGTCTGGCTCCCATGATGGTGGATAAAACTCGTTGAGGAGATCAGCAGCTTGTATCCTGCTCTTCTCATTCGGTAGCAGAGATCGTTATCTTCAAAAGTGCCAAGACCGAACTCCTCGTCGAATCCGCCAACTTCGTTAAGAACGGAGCGCTTGACTGCCAAACAGAAACCGACAAGCATGTCGGTCTCAACATCGGGAGCCTTGCGAGTTGCGAAATCTTCAGCAAAAAGGTCCAAGTGCGAAGTTGTGGTGTAAGTCGGCTCTATTTTCTGAAAGTGCCCCGAGTTGTTTGCGAACGGGCCAGCAGCGCCGACAGTTCCCGAGGACGTGAGGGATCGGAGTAGTTCGATGAGCCCTGAACGAGGCACGATAGTGTCATCGTTCAGGAAGATGACGATTTCGCCGCTGGTTTCCGTAAGCCCCAAGTTGCATGCTCTGGGAAATCCAACGTTTTCCTCCAGCCGAATGACCTTTGTTCTTTCTGATGGCTTGAGTGCGCCATCCAACCCGTGCTCCGAGCCGTTGTCAACGATAACGATCTCTTTGAGAAAATCATCGCACTTTGCGAGACTCTCCGTGCAAGCTTGCAGGCCGCTTAAGTCAGTGTGGTGCGGTATCACCACAGACACTGTGCAGGTTGGCGGTGGTGGCTTTTCGTCGCTGACGGATTCAGCAGCGAATGACTTGTACTTTTGCAGCGCCGGTTCCAGTATTGTTGGGACCGGAATTCGCTCGGCGAACTCGTAGGCCGGTGAGTGCGTTGGATGGAGCGCTCTGAGCAGCTTGTCGTTGTCCCAAGCTTTCCAAATCTGCTCGTACCAGTTTGGAAGCACTTCAAGCGCGTGACCCCATGTGGACAGCTTTCTTAGGATTCGCTCTTCGGGTCCGACCCAAGAGAGATGATGAACTATGCCAAACGAGCCGTTGAGTCTCAGGTACCGACCACCCTCGAAATTCCGCCCACCGACCGGAGCTGCTGTTCCGAGTTTGATAAGCATCGCCGGGACAAACCCTTCACGCGGCCTGATCACATACTCTGGAGACTTCCAATAGGTGTCCCATTCGACGTAAACGCGATCTGCTAAACCAGCATCGGCTATACCGATTAGCGCTGCTAACAATTTTGGCTCAATTACCTCGTCTCCGTCGGGAATGAAGGCGTACTCGAATCCGAGCGATTGCAGGTGCGAGAGCGCCGCCGCGCGTTGGTCAAGTTCGGAGCCCCACTCTCCCATGACGATCGTCGCGCCGGCTAATTCGGCGGCGTCAACACATTTCTCCCAATCGCCGGATTCGCCATGCCACGGTGTTTTGCTGATGAACACGAACGCTGGCCCTGCGAGGCGGAACGAATCGAGAGAACACTCTAAATAATAGTGGTCATCGTGAACGCAGTACGCAACGGCTCGTCTCAGGGTCTCCATGCCTACTCATACTTCGCCAACTCCCAATCAGTTACCTTCTTGCCATGAATTGGGGCAATCCACCCAAGCTAGCCTAGGCGGTCGTCACTGGTGGTATTGAAACAGCCCAAACCCGCTGTGATGGAGAATTTTCCCCGTATCGAGCTTCACGAACGGAATCTGATTCCAAAAGAACTCCATTTCTGGATTCAAGTGTATGTCGTCCAAAACTACAATCGCCCCGTTCGCGAGGACCGGTCGCCAGACATCCCACTCAGCAGCTATTTGCCTGAAGTTGTGGTCAGTATCAATGTAAAGAAAGTCCACCTGGTCAATCCCAAACTCCTTCACGATGTCGGGGTCTCTGGTATCGCCGCTGACTAGACGCACTCTCGTGTCAAGCTTCAGAATCTGCGTCAATAGATTGTCCACAGGGTGGATGTCTATAGTGGTTAGTTTTGAAAACACCGGGAGGGCACTCTTCATGAAGAGTGCCGAGATACCTTGAAACGTCCCGAGCTCAACAACGCTACTTGGCTCGAACTCCTCAATGAGGAGCCTCAAATATCCGTAGTAACGATGCTCGCTCGACAGAATCCAAGTGGGATAGTGTTCTGTTGAAACCACCGGCGCGAGATCACTGCTCCACGGAATGGAATCGACGTGTGAGGGGTTCGGGAAGAACTTTTCCTGAGGCATGACCATCTCCGTTTTACCCAGAACCGACAGGGTGGATTGGCTGTGGGTTCGGCCGGAGACACCTAGAATTTCCAGTGCGCGCGGCTTGACTGGTTGGCCACGCAACAGAGAGTGTCAGATGTTAGCTCAGCATTCGGTGCGGCGTCTGGCCCGCCGTACGAGGGCGTGGCAAAGGCGGCGGGAGCGGTGGTATCAAAAGGGCGGTTGGCAGCCAGCTTGGGCCGAGAAGCGTTCGCGACGAGGTCGGGGTGCATCGGACCTCCATGAGCCTGATCGAGACATGTGGGCGCAATATCACTCTGATCACGCCCTAAAAACTGCGTTCGCCCTCGGTACAATGCCGTCAGGGCTCCTCACTGAACTTGACTCAGTGCTTAATTCGGATGCCAAATTGCAGAATTGAGTCCTCTAGCATTTTGTCAACGAATCCGCTCAATTTCGTCACTCGAGAGCGACGCCAAATCGGGTTCCGCGCAGCAATTTCGAGTTTCAATGTTTAATTCAAGAGTGAGGATTGAAGGAAGGCTCAGAGTGTGAGGGCAAATTAAACATGAATATAAAGAAAAAAATCATAACAGATGCATTGATCGGTCAGGTCAACATCGAGGACAAAGATAGTGAACTCGTGATAGGTCTCGTTGCGCCACTTGGAGCGAATGACGAAGCTGTCGCCAATTTAGTATTCGATCAGCTCCAGAACCGATATGGATATCACGTTACATGGAGCAAACTAAGCGAAGTGCTACAAGGTGAACTGAACCTGGAGAGTAGAGACAAGTTCAAGTCAGTTTATGAATACTACGACACTTACATTAACGGGGGAAACGAGCTCAGAGAAAAATCGGAAGACGCCTCCCTACTCGCCCTTCGGGTAATCGAACTCATTCATCGACACCGCAAGGATTCTGCAGAGGGACGCAAGATGAGAAGGTCGGCAGTGATTGTCTCATCCATCAAACATCCGCGTGAAGTTGAAGCACTGCGACGTGTCTATGGACCAGGGTTCTTCTTGATAGGTGTTCACTCGCAGCCATCGGCGAGGCTCGAACGGTTGAAACGAGATAAGAACGTGGCGGACGATGATGCAAGAAGGCTGATTGTTCGGGACGAAGCGGAGGACAATCCTTTCGGTCAGCAAACGCGCGCGACGTTTGAATTATGTGACGCCTTCGTCTGGCTCGAATCTGACCGGATGGCACGGGAACTAACAACTATTCTTGAACTTCTTTTCGGCAATTATATGGTCACACCGACACGCGATGAACTATCGATGTTTAACGCCTATGCGGTCTCACTGCGATCCGGAGATCTGTCGAGACAGGTTGGTGCCGTGATTGTATCTAGAGATAACGACGTCATAGCGATCGGCGCAAACGAAGTGCCCAGGGCAGGCGGGGGACTCTATTGGCAGGATGACGGTTACAAGTGTCGCGATTTGGAGCTAAAGCGTGACTACAACGCTAGAGAAAGACGAAGACTTGCTATCCGGATACTAAGCTCGTTCAACAAATACATAACTTATGCAAAAACCAGTGCACAGATCGAAGTTGACGATTGCAAGGCGAGGGAGGAACTAGTAGAGAAGTTTGCCGGATGGCTAACTGATAATTTGGATGATGATGAATTGCTCGAAGAGACGGGCATAATGGACATCACCGAGTACGGACGCACTGTTCATGCCGAGATGGAAGCAATTCTCGCTTGCGCGAGGTGTGGAGTCACACCTCGGGGATCGACACTATTTACAGTTACGTTTCCGTGCCACAATTGCGCCAAACATATTGTTGCCGCTGGGATACAGCGCGTTGTCTATATCGAACCTTATCCGAAGAGCAAGGCAGAAGAACTACATGGTGATGCACTTCAAACGTGGTCGATAAACGAACCGAGCAAGTATGAGGATATTCTTGCTGGCGAATGTGATGACGAGTCTGACTTTGAGCGGATTAGCAGAACGTTTGCACTTTCATCTCAGAAAGTGATTTTTGAACCATTCCGCGGAGTGGCGCCGCGACGGTTTGCTGATCTCTTCGCTTTACGAACGCCGTTCGGAGCGCGGATCAAGAGGTCGACAGATGGGTGCCTCAACGATTGGGATCACAATAGCGCTGAAGTAAAGACACCGGTTCTCCGGTTCTCCTACATCGACCTTGAAGGGGTCGTGGTGAAGCTAATCAAGGAATATGACCAGAAGCACATCGCTGAACCTGGTCAGTCGGCAGAAACTGCCAAAAACTGATCGATTAAGGGGTCAGATGCTTCTTCGTGCGCAAGTAATACAAGAAGTGCCCCATAAGCGGGGCACTTGAAGTCACGTTCTGTCGATGGGTCGAGTTCGCTCGTCCAGCTGGCGGACGTACTCGGCAGTTTCATTCTGGAATTGTCTTCGCTCTTCAGCGGACATTCTAGGAAGCTCAAATGCTCTTCCACTAGGTCGATGATAAGGTGCTGGCTTAGAGCGAGATCCGTTTTGGTCTCGATGAGCCTCGTTTGAAGATGAGTGTGTCAATCCTGTAACCTCCTATTTTATCCATTGAACCACATCAAATAGAATAATGTCTACTATGTATGAGGCAACTCGTAGAGTATTGACGAGACTGCCCCGGCAAAGGATGTGCCTATTTATCTTTCTCTATTGTATAGCGAATTTCCTCCCTGGTTCTCCGCGATAGCAGCTATTTGTTAGCAAAGTGCGGCTTGTTCGACGACCCCCCAAGCGTCGTTCTCAAATATCGCATCTCGCGAGACGAGATTTTGGACAAGCCCGCTCGAAACGATCACGCTGCGATCGAACATGTCTAGTGTCGACCGCAGCGTGGCGGCTTCGAGGGTTCCTTGCCGGTTTCACAACCGCGTGGCCGCGCTCATGCTCCATACCGATCGCTACTCAACCTTTGGGTTGCAGCGGTTAGCGCTGGATACGGGATTGTCCAAGTCGGCGATCACTAAAGTAAAGAGCGGCAAGACCAGACCTCTATATAGCACGTTTGCAAAGATCGTCAAGTGCTTGGAATTCCAATTGGGTCAGTCGTTACCGGTAGATGAAGTTGTCTCTGCTCAAGGATCGTATCCTACAAAATACGTCTGCCAGCTTGTCGGCTGCTCCGGCTGCACCCCGGATCGGTTCTTTGCGAAAGGTAGTTGGCGAACCAAGGCTTACCGGGACTTTCGCGCCGGTCAGTGGACCGGAGATTGCGCCGAATTTGATCATCTGCGGGATGGTGGCGAAAAAGCTTCAGAGTAATGGTTGCTCGAAACAGAGACAACGGCAGCAGCGGCGACGACAGCAGCGGACTTATACTGCCGGATCTGATTCGGCAGCTTTCATTTCGATCTCTCCAAACGTTGGTGACTCTCTGGCTCGGCCGGCAAGGATTTAGGCAAATTCGCTCGTTGGGGCGGTGGGCAAAGCGCGGTCGGCGAGTGATCGGTGGCGCTGACTTGATCGCTTTGGTCCCCGGCTATTCCGATATCTCCGTTGCTATCCAGATAAAGGATTGTCAAAGTCCAGTTCAGCGCCGCTCGGTTGATGAGCTGCGCGGCTTCATGCTCCGCTTCAGCATCCCTTACGGGATGGTTGTAACCAACAGCGTCTTTTCTCGCGCGGCCACTAAAGCTGTCTCCGGCTTTCCCGGTCGCCCAGTCCAACTGGTATCCCGCTTCGATTTGGCGTCGTCTCTGATGCAACTTGGGTTAGGTTTTGATATTGAATCTGGTGAAGTAGATTTTGGATTCTTCGACAATTTACATTCCCTGCGGTTTGCAAATTCACCAAGACAACTAGATCGTCAACCGCACCGAAAACCACAAGATATCTTATCGCCGGTAACCAGGATCATCGAACGCGAAACGCATCACCATCACCAAGATGCACTGCCGAAACGCCTTGCCATTATTATAGCACTTTTGCTTTTTGGATTTCTTGTCCTTTACCTAAAACTTGGGACTTGTTTTTGATGAGCGAGCTGACGCCAATCGGTGAACTCATTCCGAAACGAAGACGGCATTTTGCGAAGGTTGATGCAATTGATGAGAGCGAACGAACGCTTACGCCTGAAGAGCAACTGGTCCTCGACTTGGTCAAAGTCGGCGTTAGCCTGCGCAAAGCCGAGCAGCTTGTCAAACAAAACCCACATGAGAAGATCCGGAAGCAACTGGATTGGCTCCCCAGCCGCAACGCCCGCAAGCCGGCTTCGCTCTTGATCGTTGCCATTGAACGAGACTATGACGCTCCAGCGTATCTCTAGGCCGCGGCGGTTTCGGGCGGTGTTCGGTTCGACGCCGTTTCCAAACTTCTTACTCGACCGGGTCATGCCTCGTCTCAAGGACACCGAGTGGCGTGTTTTGGTGGTGATAGTCAGGCAAACCTACGGCTGGCGCATAGGTGAGCGGCTGAGGAAGAAAGCCGACTGGATGAGTCACTTCCAACTGAAACAGAAAACCGGTCGGCAGAGCGCGGCGATTAGCCGCGCGATTGATGTGCTCGCGCGAGCTGGTTTGATCGCCGTCCGCGATTCCTGGGGCCGAGCGATGCGCACACCGGAATCGCGCCGCCGCTCCCATGACCACCTGCTCTTCAGCGTTCATCCGCTGGTGGATTCCAAACAATTTCAAAAACGATGGCAGCATGTTCAATTGCGAAATTCCAAAGGCGAAAATAACAAAACAAACTGGTACAAAATTAAGCAACAACAACGCCTCACAAAACCGAAACTGGAAAAGCCGCTCGGTCCCGATGATCCGCCGTTCTAAATGCTCTTACCAATCCCAAACGGCACCCACGTTCAGAAGTTCCAGGACTTGTATGAGCGGAGATTTCATGAGAGGTTAGCGACAGAAGATGCGTTTCGGGCCTTGCGGGCGCTGACGTATCTCTATATCGCCAAGCACGATGCGTTACGGAATCTACGCCCGGAAGAGTAGCGAAGAAGATGAACGGCAGCAGGCTAGCCTGCCGGATCAGATCGCTGCGCTCCAAGAAAAATTCGGTCAGCGAACGGATATGCAGATTGTTCGAGTGCTCGAAGAAGCCCGCTCGGCCAAGGAGCCCAATACGCGGCCGGTCTTTGCTGAACTCATCAAGCTACTTGATCGCGGAGAAATCGACGGTATTCTCTGTTGGAGTATTGATCGCCTGTCGCGCAATCCGGTTGACTCGGGATTGATCGCTTGGCAGCTCCAGAAAAACATCATCAAAAGCATCCGCACGTTCGAGCGGGAGTATCTGCCGGAAGATAACGCCGTGATCTTGGCCCTGGAAACCAGTATGGCCAACCAATACATCCGCGAATTGAGTCGCAATGTCAAACGTGGCTTGCACCGCAAAGCCGAGAAGGGCTGGTATCCGGGCAAAGCGAAGGTTGGTTACCGAAACAAAACCGACCGTGATGATCAAAAAATTATCGCCATTGATGAACCAAGATTCACATTGCTTAGGCGCGCGTTCGATCTGCTTCTGACCGGCGGTTACTCGGCGCAGTACGTTTTTTACGAACTCAATAGTTGGGGCTTCACCGTGCGGGGTCGCGGCGGGCGAACCAAGCCGCTCAGTCGTTCCTCCTTCTATCGGCTCCTCACTGATCCGTTTTACACCGGTCAATACTGGTACTGTGGCGAACTTCACAAAGGAAATCATCAACCGATGATTTCTGCTTACGAGTTCGATCTTGTCCAATCCCTCGTTGGTCGAACGCTCCGGTTGACTCCGGTCGCTTCGACGTTTGCGTACGGTTGTGGGTTGATTGCCTGCGGCGTCTGTGGCTGCACGATCACCGCCGAACGCAAGAAGAAAATCTACAAGCTCACCCAACGCATCAAAACCTATGACTACTACCATTGCACCGGTCGCAAGGGGTGTAAAGGTCCGAGCGTCACTGGGGATTGGCTGGACACGGCGTTCACGGCGCTGGTTGACGCATGGAACATTGGTTCCGATGTGGTGCCGCTGATCCACCAGGTCATCACCGATTTCTTCGCATCCGAGAACCAAAATCACGAAGTGGTCGGTGCCGAGCAACATTCCAAACTACGCGATTCGCATCGCCGATTGGATGCGCTTACGGAAATGCGCTTGGCGGGTGAATTGTCTGCCGAAGAATACTTGGCGCAAAAGAACAAATACTGGCAGTCGGTTCATTCCATCGAAACTGAATTTGGTCGTCGCAACGACCATGCCAAGCGAATCCAGCAGAGTTGTATCGAGGCACTCGACGCCGTAACCGACATTCGCTCAAGTTTTAGCGGTGCATCGGCCGAAACGAAGCGGACACTGCTTTCAAGAATCGCTGAACGGTACGTTCTCACTCTGGGAACTCTTAGCTACCGGTTACACCCCGCCGTCGAGGCATTTGTCACGTTAGAACTGCCGAAAAAGTCGAAACTACAGGTTCAACGGGAACTTGCCGTGCCGAACAGTCCCATGAAGAGCGCGCTTTGGGATGCAATCCGCAAGCTGTTATCAGGGACGAATGACGGCGTCTCGTAAAACGCATTTTGATTCAGCAAAGTGATTAGCAGTGCTTCGTAGTTGGACCAAGCGTGATTGCTAACGTGATTGACTCACTTGGGAACGCTGATTGGTTTCATGCTTTTGGCCAACAATAATAAACTGCCAGATCGCAGCTGCGATTATGCTAGCCAACACACCTATCGTAACCAGCTTCACTCCATTCCAAAAATTCTTCTTCCTCGCCCATGCAACATGGGGGCTAAAGTAAAAGTTTTCTCGCAGCGTCTGACAGTCGTTGGCTACGTCTTGCCAAAGATCGAATGCCAGAATCTTACCGTCAACGTCGCCACGCTTGTCACCTTCTACTCTTCTCGCGTGACGAGCCTTCTTCCGAATCTCAGCCACCAGGTGCCTTAACTTGAAGTCGAAATCTCCGTTGTCGATGTAATGAGTTTCAATCCGACGGAGTTCCGCGTACATATCCAAGCTGTCACGAAGGTAGATCTTATAGATGTCGAGACATGATCGCTTTAGATGTGAATATGCCTTGGTGATTGCAATGCTTTCCACTTCGCCGAACGTGTGAATTCTAGTAACGTGGTCAAACGCCGCATGAATTTCGAAGAGGATCTCCGCTGGGAGTGAGTTTTCTGCTTGCACGACGCTGTAGAGCCGTTTTACTACGTCATGATAGAACTGTGACAGCTCGGCAATAGTTTGAGGCGTGCATCCTTGATGCTTGAACAAAGAAACATCCTCACATGCAAGAGAAAAGGCTCCACCTTCCGTGGAGCCTTCTGCGGGATATTGACCGGGGCTTATTTCAGACATTTATCGAGATCGCGCTCGATCTGCGAGTGCTGAATTAGCTTCGAAGAGTTCGTGTTGCCTCGACCGACAAGATTGCGTCGTGTCGAGATCACCATAGGCTTTCCGAACTGCTTCTCAACACGCCGCCGCGCTTCCTCGACCGTCTCAGCGTCGATAACTTCAATTGACGTTTTTGTCGCCTTTTGGACGAACTTACTTAAGGTTTTCATGTACTTTGAGGACATTTAGCGCCACCTACCCAATCCGTACCTTATCACGGTCCACAGCCGATGTTAAGTTTCGGGCAGCATCGCTCTTTTCCTACTGTACCGTGCCAGCGGGTTCCAATTCCAGCTTGAACAATCCCGAAATCCGCCTATGCCCTTCCTAACACCTGCCATTACGGACGCTGGGCAGGGTACCTTCGGCGCGGGAATGTCGGCACTAGCTCCGGAGCCAGGCTGAGACAAGACTAGCGCCCCCGGCAGGTCTAGGCAAAAGATCCACCCCTCACTTGCGCCTGACCGTTTTTCTTGCCATCGCCTTGTGCGACCCCGGCCGTCAGCATTGATCAGGTTTTACTGACCAGTTAGTGCTCCTTATCCTCCGGTGGATTCGGGTCTTTGCCGTAGCTGTCCTTCGAACGAATCTTGCCGTCTTTGCCATGAACGGTTAGATCTGCTCCTTGTCTTTTCGCCAACTGTTTGCCAATGTCAATCGCTTGTTTCTGTGTCGGTAACCCGGGCCGCTCGTTTTGCGCCGTCAGACTTTACTTGCTACTTGTCTCCCTTCGGTGTGACTTGAACCTGCTTCGAATGCTTGGCCATTCGATCCTCCTATCAACCGTTTAGCACAAGAAAACGGCTTCTCTCGCCCTCACGACTCCTGGTTGCTGGCCTCTGACTGGGCCGTTTCGGTTGGTTGATCCGGTTGCATGAGGGTCTCCGATTCACTCGGTTGCATCGTCATCGTCGAAGTCTGCGGTGAGTCCGAGATCGGCTTCCCGATTTTCAACGTCGGTTGCGTTTGTCTCTCACTGAGGTCTGATTCTTGTTCAGCTAACTTCTGCCCTTCGGCTGTTCGCAAAACACTTTCAATCTCATCGAGGTGAGAACCGATCTCCTGTTGGAGTGCTTTCGCGATTCCGCGAATGTTGTCCAACGAAGTTGTGCCGCTGGTCACCTGGCTGTTGATCTGCGCCACTTTGGAGAGTGTCGTCCGAATCGCCTTCGTCTTGGTGGCGACCACCGCCGCATCAATCTGTCGGTCTTCCGCTTTGCGTTGGACGAGTTGCGCTTTGATAATTGTCAATCGGAGCGCCACCTCGATCCCCTCAGCCAAACAAGCGATCCACGGTCCGGAGGTCGCTGCCCCCTCGCCGAGCTCGCCGATTTCCTTACCGAGGGCTGCCCGTTCCTTCCCGACAAAGATGCCCGCAGTAGCGTGCCGTTCAACCATCGCTTTCTCAAGATCATCGGTCAGTCGTTTTCGGCCCCGTCCGACCTTGTCGTCTTTTGCCGAAATTACAATTTTCATGGCAATTTGTGCAGGTCCGTCATCACTCAAGCAAACGAGAATGTCACCCGCCTGATTGTCTTTGCCAACATGTTCGGGCGTCGTCCCGAACGCTTTGCACACCGGTTTGATCCGTTCGATGATCTGCTCTTCGAAAGGAACACCCTTCAGAGTGGTTTTTTCAATCGTCTCGTCTATGCCCTGTTGCTTATGTTCGGTCGCCTTATACCGTTCGTCGATTTCCGTTATTTTTTTCGTGAGCGGCTCAAGAACCTTCGCGACGACGGCCTCAACGTTCTTGGCGAGGGCACCGTCATGCTTGGAGACATCAGCAATGACATCAGTTATTTGGTTCTGGATCGAATCTTTCTTGTCGGGATCGAGCAATGATTTGACCGTTCCAATCGCTTCAGCGATCGGCGACTTCGTATTGTTGACGTCGACCTTTTCGTTGATGAGCGTCTCGACGTTTTTGAGTTGGGCTTCAACTCGTTTCTCAACGTCGTCGAGTTTTGCTTTGACCGGATGAAGAACTTGACCTTGTTCTGTTCCCAGCTGCGATTGGAGCTCCTTGGCGGTTTGCTCAGGCAACCCTTCAACAGCTTGTTGCGTTTTCAAGACAACGGCGTGCAGCTCCTGCCTGACAAAGTCGATGTCCTTGCTTGCTTGGCCCGTTCCAAGCATTTGACACCGATGATTATCGCCCGAATGAGCTCATCCACGCGATCGGATTCTGGTACGGCTTCGAAATACTTGACTGCATCAACCGAAAGTACTTCGATTTGATTGAGCAAGATTCGGTCTGACTGGATATCGACGGATCCACAGTTTGACTCCATCACCTTCTCCTCACTTTCGAGCACGATGTGCTGTTACGTGCCCAGAGTATACAACTGGCGGTAGGCGGGTTTTGCGCGCGGCCCGATTCTCCTCCTCTCCGGCGGGTAAATGTTATGTCTTCGGATACACTCTCGAGCGAGGTTCAATTTGAGGTGGGTGTTCGGTTTGGGACGATTGTTGGAATTGCCGGCATTTATGCCGGACGCCGGGCGCCCATTTACGCCAGCCGGCTTACGATTGGACGGGACCAATCCAATAATCTCGCCTTCGCGGCCGACACTACCGTCAGCCGCTACCATGCCGTACTCTTCTTTGAAGAAGACCAATGGTTTTGCGTCGATGCCGGATCGACGAACGGCACGTATCTAGATTCCGTTCGCGTTGACAGCAACCCGACTCCAATTTGCAGTAGTGCGACTATTCGTTTCGGATCCCAAGAACTCTCGATTGAATACAATCAGCCAAGCCGATTCGGTGAAGAAGTCTCTCAACGGAAGGCTCGGGCCGACTCTGATCATACGTCAGTCGCGCTTGCTGATGTCGCCACAAGCATGGACTGGATTGGTCCAGGCGAAAATATTCAATTGCACGACTTATCGATTAGCAATCCGCTGATTTACATCGGCAGTTTCCAACATCATATGCAGGAATTCTGGGATCCAACTCCGTTCCTGGTCGATCCCAAACTTCCGATTGATCTCACTGGACTTGCTCCAGAGCTTGATACATATCCGAGTTATGCGTTCTGCCGACCAGAACAACGGGCGATCTACTTACGTTGGTTAGCCAGTGGACGATCGATGGATGTCCATCATCGATACTTGATCCTTTTTTTCTACGGACTTGAGTTTCGGTTACTCGGTCCAAAATCAACTACGGTAGATCTGATCGAGCGGACTGCAATTTTCGAAGAACTTGACCGCCTGAACGGACAGTTTCCTGAGGCAGCGAGGTTCCAGCGCCTTTCAGGACAGTTGAAAGCGATTCACTGGCCATCATGCGGTCAACTACTCAACGCTAACAGCATTCACCCGTCGGATAGGTGGCAATTAGCAGAAAAAGACTGGTCTTGGCTCTTGGCCTGCCTCCTCCATCATAAGCGGCAGTTAGACGGAGACATTTCCGTTGTCTTTCTCACCAACATGAGAAGGCGTGTCGCACCGAAGACTGTCGTGAATCGTTGTTGGCCAGAAATTCTTGAGCTGTTTCGACTCCGATTTGATTCGGCTCATCCTGATGGGATCCATTTGACAAACGGTGATAGGATGATGAGCTACTCATATGAAGCGGCGAATTACTACGCCCGTCCGGAGTTGGGCGTCCAGAAGCGGCTACGCTGCGTCTCCAACG
Source organism: Fimbriimonadales bacterium (assembly GCA_046330175.1). Classification (GTDB taxonomy): domain Bacteria; phylum Armatimonadota; class Fimbriimonadia; order Fimbriimonadales; family ATM1; genus JAJPJR01. Next base: position 146,468 of record JAXLTG010000002.1, on the reverse strand, counting down.
AAAAAGAGATTCTTGCCGATTTGGAAGAGCTAGCATTACGGTGTATTCGTGATCTCGAACCGTATTCCAAGCAAATTGGAAAAGGCACGTTGGGAGAATCAATCTCAATCACCCAAGCAGAACTGCCGCGAGAATTGTTGGTACGAGCGAGCGAGGCCGACAAACTGGCACAGCGGCTGCGTGAATTTGACGGCGAAGGAATTGGGACTACTACGTTTGGAGCGTTACTGCAAGCATGGGCAGGCGGTGTCGAGGTTTCGAAGCGAAGTGCCGCAAGTCTAGCGATGGTCATCGAAAAGCTTGGATATATCATGGAGCCCGACGTTCGCTATGGTGCCAGCGTTCCACAAGACTCATCAGCCGTTTGCATTGCGAAACTGGCGAACGATGATATGTCGACGCCTTCGCGGGAGTATCTGGCCGTTGCTCCGCTCGCGCAACTCGCAGCGGCTATTGCGACTGCCGATGGCTTGTGCAGCACTAGTGAAACGGAAGTGTTCCGGAGATACTTCCGGTCCCGCTTCAACTTGACGGCGACAGATCTACTCCGATTAGATTTGAACTTCCAGTCGTTCGCGGCGCGCAATCAGCGAATAAACAAGCGAACGGTGGACAATATTCCAAACGAGCTCAAAAATGAAATTTGTCGCTTCCTTGTCGAGGTGGCACAAGCAGATGGCTCGATAAGCGCTGCCGAAGTCCGCGAGCTCGTGCATCTCGGCGAACTTATGGGTATCGAACAGGAGACCCTGTATTCGATGATCCACTCGGGGGACGAGCTTACTCCAATTACTGGAGTTTCTCGAGGGAGTGAATTCTCCATTCCCGGTGTTGAAAACGCAAACCACACGCCGCTCGTTGACATGAATGCGGTCAGCAGAAAACTTGCCGACACGGAGCGGGTTTCCAAACTACTAGCTTCGATTTTTGCCCAGGACGAGGAGCCGATAAGTGTCAGCAAGAGCATAGCATCATCGATGAACGGTATGAGCGAATTGCTAAAATACCTAAACACAGGAAGTATTAGCAGGCGAGACTTTGCGGCATTGGCTGAGAGAGCGGGCTTGATGGCAGGCCTTGCGTACGAGCAACTCAATGAGTGCGCCCAAGAGAAGTGTGATTCGCTTCTACTCGAAGGAGATGACCCGATTACAGTCCACCCAGATGTCTTGGCGGAGATGCAGGCGTGACTGAAATCAGGATCAGGCCGCGCGAGCGTGATGCAATCATTCAATCGCTTCGCGCCGGCGTTGTGCCGAGAACCGGACTGCAACACATCCAAGTCGGTCGAGCGAGCGAAATTGAGAGCCTAGTTCGGGACCTCGACCGGATCGTCGATGGTGGCTCGACGTGCCGGTTTATTATTGGCGATTACGGTTCCGGTAAGACGTTCTTCTTGACGCTGGTGCGATTGCTCGCCATCAAGAAAAAACTTCTCACCGCCCATTGCGATCTGAATCCGGATCGGAGACTTCATGCAACGGGCGGTCAGGCGCGTTCGCTCTATGCCGAACTAATGCGCAACCTTAGCTCAGTGAGCCGGCCGGACGGCGGGGCGATCGAAGGAGTGGTCCAACGATTCGTGACGAGCGCTGCGGACGAATCTCGCGGGATGAACGCTGCCGTCAACGACGTCATCAGTCGTCGGCTTTCATCGCTACGCGAATTGGTTGGCGGCTACGACTTTGCCGATGTGATTGAACGCTATTGGACTGCCCATGAAGCGGGCGATGCAGACGTAATGTCGAATGCGATTCGCTGGCTCAGAGCCGAATTTGCAACCAGGACGGACGCCCGAACTGCGCTCGGTGTCAGGACAATCATCGATGATGACAATGTCTACGACCATTTGAAACTTTTCGCGCTCTTTGTCCGATTGGCTGGTCTGGGGGGCCTTGTGATTTGTCTTGACGAGTGTGTCAATCTTTACAAACTTGGCAGTGCGCAGGCAAGAACGTCAAATTACGAGCAAATCCTGCGCATTCTCAATGATTCGTTGCAAGGTTCAGCTGCTGGCTTGGGGTTTTTGTTCAGCGGGACGCCGGAATTCCTGCTTGATCCGCGACGGGGGCTCTATAGCTATCCGGCGTTAGCGTCACGGCTCGAAGACAATAGCTTTGCTCGCGAAGGTTTGCTCGATTTCAACGCCCCGGTCATCCGTTTGAGCAACCTTACTCGCGAAGACTTTTTCGTGTTATTGAACAACCTGCGTCATGTCTTTGCTTGCGGCGAAGCCAGCAACTATCTGGTTCCGTATGAAGCCCTAACATCGTTTATGGCGCATTGCACAAAAAAGATCGGCGATGCCTACTTTCGAACGCCGCGAACAACAATTCGAGCCTTCTTGAGCCTACTGTCAATCTTAGAACAAAATCCAGCGGCAGATTGGAAAGACCTGATAGAAGACGTTGACATCGAGAAAGACACCGCCCCAGACGATGACGATAATGGACTCACAACCATCCGAATCTAAATCATTTGAGTTACTTGATGACCGAATCCGGCGGTGGATCTGGGAACAAAAGTGGGATTCTCTGCGCGACGTCCAAGAGCAGGCAATCCCGCTCATCCTCTCTCGCGCATCCGACGTCATACTGGCCGCACCGACATCGGCGGGGAAGACTGAAGCCGCATTCTTTCCGATCCTAAGTTACATCCTCGCCAATCCTGGCACCTCCGTTCAAGTTCTCTATGTCAGCCCACTCAAGGCACTGATCAACGATCAATTCGGGAGACTAGAACTTCTATGCGAGCGACTGGATATTCCCGTGCATAGGTGGCACGGCGACGTCAGCCAAGCTGCGAAACGAGCTCTTAAGGCGAATCCTCAAGGCGTGCTCCTGATTACTCCGGAGTCATTGGAGAGCCTCTTTATGAGTCATGGCTCACATATCCGAGCGGTCTTCGCGAGTCTGTCATACGTTGTGGTTGATGAATTGCATGCCTTTCTCGGTAGCGAGCGGGGCGCGCAGCTTCGATCCTTGCTTTGTCGACTCGAAGACTCATTAGGTGGCTGCATTCCGCGCGTTGGCCTGAGCGCAACCTTGAGTGACATGAAAATGGTCTCTCAACTACTCAGACCGAGTAGCGACCGGACGGCAACAATCGTAAGATCGTCATCATCAAGCAGTGGCATAATGGCCCAACTCCGCGGACACGTTGCTCCTGCTACTGCAACCGCCGAACAAGCTTCTGATGCACCAGATACCGAAACAGCCAGACACATCTTTCAAGTCACGCGAGGGACGCACGCCCTTGTCTTTGCCAATAGCAAGCGTGAGACGGAGCTCTATGCCAATGCCCTTTCAGAACTCGCTGAAAGTGCCAGATTGAAGAACGAGATTGTTGTTCACCACGGCAATCTTTCAAAGGAGATTAGAGAAACTTCGGAGCAGAGGCTACGAGATAACGAAGTGCCAGCAACCTGCGTCTGCACGAGCACCCTGGAATTAGGGATCGACATTGGCGCTGTCGAATCGGTGGTGCAACTGGGTGTCGCCCCGTCAGTTGCTTCACTTCGTCAACGGGTCGGTCGGTCTGGCAGGCGAGGGAAACCTTCGAAGTTACGCCAATACGTTGAAGAATCTGAAATCAGTGCGACCACTCCACTAATCGACACATTGCGCCTTCAAACCGTCCAAGCGATCGCAATGATCGAGCTGCTCGCAGCGGACTGGTGCGAACCGCCGGATCCCGTTTCTTTCCACTTCTCGACACTCGTCCAGCAGGTGCTATCCGTGATTGTCGAACGGGGTGGTGTCTCAATCCCTCGACTCTACAATCTCCTATGTCGACGTGGCCCATTCACAACTGTTGATGAGCCGCAGTTCATCGAATTATTGAAGTGTTTGAAGGAACGGGAATTCATTGTTCAAACCAATGACGGACTCCTGCTGCTCGACCGAGTCGGGGAGCGCCTCACCTCGCACTATAACTTTTTCGCCGCGTTTTCGACTCCAGAAGAATTCAGGCTAGTAGCCGATGGGAAGACCATTGGCTCGATGCCGATCAGTGTCGGCATCAAGATCGATGACAATTTGATATTCGCCGGAAGAAAATGGATGATCGTTGGGGTTGACGAGCCGGCAAAAATCATACAGCTTGCGCCGGGAACCGGCAAGCGGCCGCCGAGGTTTTTTGGCTCATGCGGTCGCGTTCACAGAGTTGTACGTGAAAAAATGCTCGACGTTTACATGGGCTCTGGAATCCCCGAGTTTCTCGACACCGGCGCTCAGTCGTTGCTTCACGAAGGTCGGGTCAACTTTCATTTGCACCAGTTAGATTCTCGGTGCATTTACGATCAGGGAGCCGAGACGTTCATGCTTCACTGGAGCGGAGACCGCGAGGCAGAAACGATTCGCTTCCTTCTTGAACTTCGTGGCGTACGAGTCGGGGTTGGTGGTGGCTATCTAAGTGCTCGAGCAGGTCCGTCCGAAGTGAAAGAGAATCTCGCTGCAATACTCCAGGGGCCGCAACCGAGCGAGCCGGAGCTTGCTGGGCTCGTGTCGAACAAAGCTCTTGAAAAATATGATTGGGCGTTATCCGATGAACTATTGACAATGGAATATGCGGCGAGACACCTTTCCGTTCAACACAGTTTGCCTGTTATCGAAGCCTTGTTAGGGGGAAGCCGCAGATAATGTCCCGCTATTTCTTTCCAGACTGCTTCCGCGTTGCGGGCCCTCTGTCGCCTTTGTCGCCGTAGCCGGGCTTGCTTGACGTTTTTGCTTTCGTACGATCATCTTTGCTCAGCGATTTGTGCAGATTGTCGGATTCGCGGAATCGTCCTTTCTCATCGCGCCGAACATAACGCTTGTCACCCTTGTGGGGTTCAATCAATTCACGCTTGGACAGTTTTCTTTTCGACATATGCATTACTCCTCTTTCTGGTTATTTCACAGGACTGGGCCAAAACCAACCTAATGCACTACCTTATGGCGAGAAGGCAGAACTCCGTTCCGGATGTAGCGCTCCACGTCTGATTTCCCTTTGTGCCCAAGCTGTGAACATGAGAAGCACTCAGTTGGCTCATCGAGCGACTTTGTCACCACACCCGAGGTTCCTCGATAAGTCAAGACGCGATTCGACTTGCGGATACCGGTGACGTGAACCATGAACTCTGTAACCGCGAGCGAGGCAATCAATCCGTTGATGGAAACAACTGAAGGACCTGTGCCGCTCAGCGCATCAGCCGAGATTCCGTACAGGCGTTCGCGTTCGCAACGACGATGCGGATCACTGAGATCAAGCGCCGATTCGCGAACGTCGAGTTGGCCCAAGCAGACGATGCACCCTGGTCTGTTGACCGTTACGATGACGCGCCCACCGTATTGGAGTTCGCCTTCAGTCAGGATGTCAGTTGCCAGGTCAACGTACGGCACATCATACGCCGAGGTGAGTTCATTGAGCACGAGCCGAGCTCCGTCGTTATCCAAACATCCAAATACAAAATCCACACGCTTGACGGCATTGAATGCAGCCTGACTCACGATCGAGTCATCGATCAACTCGATATCGGAGTCATCACAGACGGATTCAATAATTCGTCTTCCGATAGACAGTTTTCGAGTTCCTGGAATTGGATCATCAAACCTTGCACCGACGTAGCGGTTCAGATTTGTCGCATCAAGCTCTTCGTCATCAATCAACGCGAATTTTCGGATGCCAAGATACGCAAGTTGCTGGACAACGTGCGTACCAAGTCCACCGATCCCGACTACAGCCACTCGCGTGGCAACAATCTTTTCCTGGCCGACCACGCCGAAGAAGGCTTCTTGTCTTGAAAATCGTTCAGACATTCGCAATTCCATCCTGCCTCATGCGTTCGAATGAAATTCTGCTCGGCGCTAGCACTTGATCGCCAATCAAAACTGCGCTCACTTCGACCGGTCTTCTCGGATCAGACTCCCATCCGAGCGCATCGATGCCGGCTGGCGACATGACCAGCGCAGCGTAGGGCTTCTGCTTGAGGCGAAACCAGACATGAGGAACGAACTCTTCAAAGCCCAGCCAGTCGCTGTAAGAGAAACTCGGACCGGAATCGAAAACATGCGAATGGAGCTCCATCAAGCTGGAACTAAGATCGTGAGCGCGTTTGATTACTTCGGCTTGAACAGACTCCGCGACCTCGATATTGTAAACCGATTGGTGGGAGAGTTCGTTGCCGGCAAGCAGACGAACTTCGATGCAGGTGAGGATGAGGTCATCCCGGCTTTCAGCGGACTCCATAAACGCGAATGCTGCTTGTTCCGGGCTAAGAAGCTTTGGTACGAGGTGATCTTGAATCTGCCCCCACTGTGAGGCTGAGAACCTGAGCACCATCTCCTTAGAGTCCCTCCCGAAATCTATTGGCGATTCCGTGATACCAGCTGATGATGTTGCTTCCCTTCTGAATGTCCGCGTTCGCTTGCCATTGATCTATCTCCCAAGAGAAGACCCACCAATCTCCGCCAAACGGGACACCGGATGCTTGAGCGTAGTTGTTCGGTCGCGCTCCCTGATACGTCAGACCTGGCCGGGCGTAGATGCCGTAAAGACCGCATTGCTCGTACCCGGGTCGGAAGTGGATCGCGATGTCAGTGGTCGGGTACGACCAGCCAGCTGAAAGTCGGTAGCTTCGAATCATCACCCACTTTCGATCAGCACTGACAACGATCTCCGACACCACGCGCTGAAGGAGAGCTATTTCTTGCTCGATTCGCTCCACAGCGATCAGCCCCTCTTGAATCGGACCTTTCGGGCAAAACCGTGTCCGGGCTTCAGATGCACCACCTCGCCTGCCTGGAGCGTGTGCTCGTTGTTGTCCTCGTCGATCTCGATCACGCCCTGGGAAGCTTCCCATCCGCCGAGCTCAATCAGTTGCTCGGTGGTAATTACGTCCGAGTCCCAGGGAAAAATGGCGCCTTCGATATTCACCTCATATTTAGGTCCTTTGCTCGCGGCTCCCTCTTCCTTCTTTTGTTCTGCTTGTTCGTTCTGATTCATGATCCCTCCATGGAGCGAAAGCTCCGTATTTGTTAAGGGGAATAGCTCACGAAATCGTCAATTTCGCCGCCGACGTGGCAAAATTCCCGTTCGGGGGAGCTATTTGAGGTGGGGCATGTGCGATTCAAGTGAAATCGCCAACGTGGAGAGGATATGCAAAGCCGTCGAAGGCGGTGGTGAGCGGCGGCTTTTGGCGTACGCGTTAGTGACCGTTCGTATGCGAACTTGGCCTGAAACTGTTGCGATTGCAGAACTTGCCCAAGACTTGGTCATGGATGCTATCGGGAAGGCACTGACTGGCGAGCGGCGCTGGAATCCTCAAGTAACTCCGGATCCACTGAATTTTCTCCGTTCAGTGATCAAGAGCGACATATCGAATGAACACCGTAAAGTTTGGCATACTGCAGCTCCGACTTCTCGACTCTATCGCGACTTGTCCCGAGATGACCGATCGTTCGAAGCGACTGAACGACGAGTTGTGGCCGACGAACTCATTCTGCGACTTATCGACGCACTCGACGGGGACGAGATTGCACTGAAAGTTTTGGAGAATCTCTGTGAGGATGTCGCTGAGCCGAAGCAGATGGCGGAGCTGATCGGGATTCCGAAAGACGACATTCTCAACGCGAAAAAGAGAATTCGGCGAGCCGCTCTGAGCTTGCAAGATAACAATCTAAAGAAATCATGAAGTGGAGTGTAAAAGATGGGACAAGTTGATGAACAGTCTGGCAATTTGGGCGAGCCACATGACAGCTTGGTTGAGTTCTTGGCTAACACCGACGATCTTGACCAAACAGAGCTGGCGTCGATGTTGACGAGCTATGGGATTGATTTGGAGAAATTCCAACGCAAGGTCGGTGTCGAGATCCAGCGCGCCCGGGGCCTCGCCCGTCTTGAGCTGGCGCGCAAAAAGCGCCTACTGCGAGAGTTGCCTCGAAAGAGAGTGAAGTCGAGTATTTCTCGTGACGAGCTTATCCGGAAAATCAAAGATTTCTTTGCTCCGAGCCAGCAGGGAGAACTGGCAGCGAGCGTCGCGTTTCGGAATCTCGATGATCTTGGGGACTCGGAGCTCAAGGAAATACTTGCAGATCTCCTGCAGCTAGAAGCGGAATCGGAGAATCGATGAGGCCCTCTGCGTTCTGCAATGAGAGCAAGGCTCAGCGGCTCGCTCACGAGATAATCGATTCGTATGGCTTACGCGAGCCGGATGAGATCGATTTAGAGGCAATAGCTTTAGATCAAGGAGTCGATGTGCGATATGCTCCTCTAGTTGGTTGTGAAGCTCGGCTCGTCCGATTGGGAGATCGCGGCATAGTGACCGTTGATCACAGTCACGGCCTTACCGGGCGTACACGGTTCTCCGTTGCGCACGAGCTGGGCCACTGGAATATGCACCAGCACATCAATCAGTTTTGGCGTTGCAGCAACGCCAACATATTCCGCTACGATGGCGCACCAGAAGAACTTGAGGCAAACGCGTTTGCAGCGGAATTGATCATGCCGACCGCGATGATTCGACCGCAAGTCCGTGAGGGGTCACTCGGGTTTGGGCTCGTCGATACGTTGAGTGCCAAGTTTCGCGCTTCGCTGACAGCAACCGCCCTACGATGCGTCTCGGAGCTAAACGAGCCAGCCGCAGTGGTGCTTTCCGACCAAAACCGCATCATTTGGAGTTGGCGAAATAGTCATGTGCAAAGTTGGCAGTTTGCGATAAAAAAGGGTGCCTGCCTCGGAGAACAAACGAAGGCATGGTGCACAGCGGAGTCCCAAGGACACGAGGAGATGACAGTGGTGCCCACAGATGCCTGGTTTCCAGATCATCCTACGCACTGGAAAGTGGAGACCTGGGAAGCGTCTCGCTTCCTCCAAGGATTCGGAACGGTCCTTTCGCTGCTGACGGTCAACGAGTATTAGCAGGCTGCTCGGAAGTCCTGTCCAAACGGTGCGCATAAACATGAGCAGGCATCGCTGCCTGCTCTAGTAGTCGTCCGGAAGCAGGACGGTCGTTGAGGACCGGTCCGCTTCGGTGATAATCCAGAAGTCGTGATCGTCACGATCCGAGTAGACTGAGAACAAACGAAAGCCTTCCTTGATGGAGCGCTCGTTCTCAATCCAGTCGTCCTCGCAGATGTCGCCCCAGTCGCCGGTAGCGTGCCGAGCAAGTCCTCGCTGCACGTCCTCTGGATGGAGAAGCGTCAGCGCCGGTTTGGTCATAACGATCTGACCTAAGGGGAATGAATGTGCCACGTTGTCGCCTCCTTCGAGGGACCGACCGAGCCAAGCGCGTGTCGGTCCCTCAATGCCAATGCCGATGTAACGGCGCTTCAAGCGTAGAAAGCGATCAACTTGCTGTCAACTTTTTCGCCCTGGAGGACGTGGCTTAGTTCAAAAAAGTGGTCTGGGCTGTCCGAGCAGCTCCTCAAGCAGCACTGCTCGAATGAACGAGTCCGTTTTGAGTTCAAATTCTGTCTGAATCAGCATAACGTTGTCTGTTCTTCACAGCCAACCCTTACGAGGGGTCGTATTGATCGAAGATCGTTTCCTGGAGGAGCTCCAGGTCCTCGATGTCTGACTCCTGGAGGTGGGAGTCAGGAACAGTCTTAAGAGATTGGATTGCACGGTGGAGTGCCATCGAGATCAAGTATTTGCCCCGTTCGCTCGCAAATAGGTCAGAGCCGAGACGGAGTTTCTGCCGCCGCGGGAGATATGACCAGTTGCTTGGTTTCATGCCATCGAAGGGTAACAAACCCAGACATCCGTTTCAAGGGGAGTGCGCTTTCGGAGCCACCGCGAGACGAGATTGTTGACCACGGCCACCACTGGAGGATTCTGTGTAGTAGATGGAGCCTACGGTCCAAGTACTGTGCGGCGACGCGTTGAAGCGCCTGAGAGAATTGCCCAGCGAATCGGTGCAGTGCTGCGTCACCTCACCACCCTACTGGCGGCAACGAGACAACCACGCAGCCGGACAGATCGGGTTGGAAGCGGACCCCAACGAGTATGTCAAACGGCTCGTCAGAGTTTTTCGCGAGGTGAGACGGGTTCTCAAACCAGCCGGCACGCTCTGGCTCAATCTTGGCGATAGCTATGCGGGCGGCGGGATGAACGCCGGTCGGCAACCGTTCCGACTACACTCGACAGCGCAACGGCTGTGGCAGCCGTACGGACTGACAAGCGCTGTACCCGTTCCAACCGGTCTCAAGCCGAAAGATATGATGGGCATTCCGTGGCGGGTTGCCTTTGCGCTTCAAGCTGACGGTTGGTGGCTGCGCTCCGACATCATCTGGCATAAGCCGAACCCGGCACCGGAGCCGGTGCGCGACCGGCCAACTAAAACCTACGAGCATCTGTTTCTCTTGGCCAAATCCCGCCGCTACTTCTACGATGCCGACGCGATCAGGGAACATCATCAACCAAAGAGCCTTTCGCGGATGCGCTACGGTCACTTACCGAGCCGAGTAGATTATCCAAGCGGTGCAGCCAGGCAGCCCTTTGCGAGTAAGCGTATGTGTCACCCTCTTGGGCGGAACAAGCGGGATGTTTGGATGGTTACCACCCGCGGGAGCCGCAGTATCCACCACTCAACGTTTCCCGAGGCATTAGTCAAGCCGTGTGTTCTTGCCGGATCCAAACCAGGGGATCTGGTTCTAGATCCGTTTGCGGGTTCTGGAACGACGCTGATTGTCGCGCTCAGGCTAGCAAGGCGAGCGATTGGAATTGACCTGAATCCCGAGTATGTCGCCCTGACGCGGTCACGTGTTCAGGAAGCAGAGGGCTCCAGGGATCGAGCACCTGGACAAAGCAACTTCACAAGGACAATCGGTCCTGGCTCCTCGCTCGACGACTCACTCAGAAGCACCGTTAAGAATCCCGTGCCTCTCGGCTTGTTCAATAGTTGACACCTCTTCGCTTAGCTGATACCATTTACCAGCCACAAGTGGTACTCCTTGCTGTTGCTTGTTTCAGACGGGAGTTCTCAGCCCCCCGCGTTTCGGTAATGGACGTGGGGGCATTTTTCTTTGGGCGATACTTTTATGGTTAGCACAACGACAGAAATGGCGGTCTCATTGCTACATATATTAATGGGAGACGATTCGGGAACGCAAGGTCGAACCCTACCGTCTATCCAACCAGGAGGTGAAACGATGTACTAGGATGACTTCCACTGCCTCAATCTAATATGGAGGAGTAGGTATTGCAAAAAAACAAGCAATTACCTGCCGCCGAAGATTTGGCCCGTAAGCTCGCCCGCATTTTTCCAAGATTCCTACTTGATTACACGGACATCGCAATTGACGCGATTCGCGCTACAGAAGAGCGAATCAGATCCGGTAACAACGTAGGAAGTCCGCCGGGGTATGCCTGGCGGATTGCAGTGAGAACGGTAGGCAGAATCTTAGAGTCGGCGGCGTGGAAAAATCATGATAAAACATTATCACTTACCGAAATTGAAGTTCCAGTTAACGAGGCTGGATACCGTGATGTAGATACAAGGATTCTCCTTGAGACTACACTTTCGCCTGAACAAAAGAATATATTCGACAAATACCTAGATGGCCACACGTACGAAGAGATCTCAATTATGTGCAAGATTAGCATTGCAAGAGTCCGCACACTACTCTTGCAAGCGAAGCGAAAGCTCACGATTGCCATCATCGAGTCGAGCTGAAACCACAAACGGGGACGGCGCCCGCCGTCCCCAACTCGAAGCGGTCACCGCGCCATTGCACTCGGCGCGAATGTGCGACATCTCGTCCTAAGCTGATAGACTCCTGGTCTCAACCTCATGAGAGCACATTGCTATCGAAGAAGATTAGGGATTCGCGACGGCGCCCTGCCAAGCGGCCGCGAACCATCGCATAAGTCTGGTAGCTGTTGGAAGTTGAGGACTTTTCAACGGATTGTGGATGGCACCTATTGGCCATCAGAGGCTGAACTTATCCACTATGATGGTTGTCACGTGTGCCAACAGCTGATGCTAATTGTGGTGCGACGCGCGGCCCAGCTCGATGACTCTCAGTGAGTCTGCTCGCCCTAGATTGTCTGTTGGCACAAAAAATCGTTAGTTCACTCAAAAATATCTACACAAAAGCTATGAGCATTGTGCCTCTTGTTAATTGTGAAGACATATCTAAAGAGCAACTTTCTCAGAAACATTCGGCTTCAGCGACGTGTGCTGGGCCCAATTCTGATTGCGGTGGAGTTATTTTTTGCGCTAATGGCAATAATGTTGGTCGGCTGTGGCCGGGGCGATAGCCCAGTTACCGTCTATTTTGCTGTTGACGTCAGTGACCGAACAACGTCTCATCTGAATCTGTACGCGGCGGCGGTGTTCCGGTCACAGCGCCGGTTGGGCGCGAACGATAGCGTCATGATCTACGCATTTGCTCACGACTGCGAGATTGTGTACAGTGGCACCCCTATTCGTTCGCGTTCTAAATTCAATGAACTGATCTCATCATATCTACGCCGACGTGAATCTCGGGGTGTTGCCCCAAATACCCGAACCGATGTTGCCCTGGAGGCGGTGGTGAGCGAACTCGAATCCCGTTCCAAAAGTCCAGTCGGAGTCGTCGTACTCACCGACGGCGGGATCGAAGACCGCAGCTACAGTGTAAAGCAGCGGATTCGTTCGTCTGCAGCCGCGATCTTGAAGGCTAATGGCAGTCGGCTGACCTTCGCGGGTCTTTTCCCTGAACACCGCCACTTTTGGCGTGATGTGCTTCCAAAAGGTGAACGCGTACGTGTGCTCGGCATCCCAGAGCTTGAAATCCCGGACCTCGTAACGGAGGCCCGCCGATGAATCTTCAAGCGCAAGAAATGACACCAATCGATCCAGACGATCATGCACGGCCCAGGCCGCGTAATGCTAGACGAGAGGTTGAAGGGCGGACCTACCTGTTCAAGCAGCCGCTGCTTGTCCATGATCCGGAATCGCTCCTTGAACTTTGTGATCAAATCATTGCCGATCCGCAAGTTGCGAAACGGTACATGCCGCGGACGAAAGCGCGCAACGCGGTTGCCGCTGCCAGCATCGCCGAAGGCTTGCGAAGCGATTTTGAAGCAAGGAGGCTCTCAGACAACACTGAGCTGAAGGCCCGAATCGGCAAGCTCGAAGCGGAGCGAACCGTTCTTGCCGAGAAGGCCGAACTGCTCTCGAGTTCACTCGCCGTTCGCCTGGCTCCGCTTGGCGTATCACTCGATACGTCGAAAGAGTCGTTGAGCTTCGGCGACGACGAGCCGGTTTCGCAAAGCGCTCTCGCTGGTCGGCACATGACGACTGTCTCGCAATTGATGCGGGGCCTACCCTTGCTCAAGTTGCTCGCAGCCCTCGTGGGTGGTGCGGCAGTTGGCATCAACCTGGGGCTCGTAACCGACACGATTCAACTCTCGGATATCGGTAGGGAATGGCCTATCCTACTCTTGTGGGTCTCAATCGGAGTAGTCCTGATGCTCCTTACCGGTACCAGTCTGTTTACGCTTGCAACGAAAGGAGGCGCGGCCGTTTTCTGGTCCCGGATGCGGAACGGTCGGTGTTGGATCGCCGCAGCAGTAGAAGCGATGCTCCTTCTCGCTCTGTTAGCGAGCGTTATCGTGGTGACCGAGTCAACTGTGGAGCGCACGGGGCTCTTTAAAGCGCTTACCGAGTCGCAATCGCTAACCTCAGTCAAACTCTCCCAGACGGATCTCATGATGGTCTCCCTCTTGATGGTGCTGCCTGTCGTGGCGTTTTATGTCGTTACCGGCATCATCTACGGCGACACGCTGGCCAAACAGACGTTTTTATCATGTGAGCTTGAGAAGGAGCGGAAAGCTGTGCGTGAAACTGAGGCGTTCTCGCTTGCTGCCGGAGAATTTCAAGTGTTGCGCTCACTCCTGAATCGTATCGCTTCACTTGACGCGGCTATTGCCGAGTGGAGGGCGAAGGTACGTGATGGACTGACGACTACGGAAAGAGAGCTTCTCCACGATGCCGCGTCCGATGCCTTTGGCGCTTCCTGGGAGTTGGAACGGACCATTTACGAGCACCTCGACAGCGAAAGTGCAGTGGCGGTGTCTGCACCGAAGGCTCCCTGGCAGAGGTTTGCGTTTTGGAAGGTGAATCGGTGAGTCTAATAGCGTTTCTCGAATCCCTCGCCATTGCCGCGATCAACCGCACCGGAAAGCTACCCAGAAGGGGAGACAGTCCGGATCACAGCGCCGTGTGCATCGGCACCGCTCTCGACTTTGACGAATCACCGCTCAGTGAAGGTGAGCTGGTATTCCTCAAAGAGGAGGATCGGCAGAGGCACACTTACATCATCGGAGCAACTGGATCTGGCAAGTCCAGTTTGCTCGTGCAATTGATCGAATCAGACATCAAGAGCGGCAAGTCGGTCGTTGTTCTTGACATGCGCGGCGACTTGGTAGGCAAGCTGCTCGCTCGGATCGCTGGGATGCCGAATCGGGAAATCCAACCTGACCGAATCGAACTCATCGATCTTCGTGACGATAGCTTCGTTCCCGTGTTCAACCCGCTTGCTGGATCAACAGAGCCGCATTCTCGCGCGCAGGCGGTGCTCGATGTAATCCGCAGCCAGTCACCTTCCTGGGGAGTGCAGCTTGAAGAAACCCTCCGGCACGCTCTCGTCTCGCTTGCTGAGTCTGGTGGCGCGCTGACCGACGTCGAAAGGATGCTCGTCAATGCGAATTTTCGAGAACGGGTCCTAACCATTGTCACGGATCAATCAGCGCTCGATTTCTTCGAGCGATACGGCGAACTATCTCCAGAAAAGCAGATGAGCTGGTATCTACCGGTCTTGAACAAGCTCACACCACTTTTTGCCCTGCCAGTCATGCGAAGGCTCCTTGGTAGGGGCGAATCCATCAAAATTTCTAAACTGCTTGACCAGCCGGGAAAAATCGTTTTGATTTCACTTGGTTACGAACGGCTTCACTCGGCGGCACTCCTGGTTGGGGGGTTGTTAGTCGCGGCAATCCAGGGAGGGGTTTTTGCTCGCACTGCTATCCCTGAGCAGGGCCGCAATCCGGTTTCGATGTACGTAGACGAGTTCGAAAATTTGGCATCAAGCGCATTTGAACAAGTGATCGCCGAGGGCCGTAGGTTCAAACTCTCGCTGACGCTTTCGCATCAAAATGTGGCGCAACTGCCCACCAAATTGCACCAGTGCATCAGGAACAACGTCTACACGCAAATCTACTTTCAAACTGGAGCTATCGATGCGGCGGAGCTCTCCAAAGAGATCGTCGTATCCGCCAGCAAAGACGACCTTAGGCAGATGCTCATTGGGCAAGCCGTGGGCGAAGCGTTTCTCTTGCGGCGGGGTCAACCGCCGCTACGGTTCAGAGCGAAACGCCTAGAGAAAAGTGCTGTAACCGACGAGCAGTTGAATACGCTCATGACGTGCTTGCGACGTCAGGTTAGCGGAACCTCCAAAAACTCCGGCACACCTATGCCGACTGAGCCGTTCAAACTGGAGGTTCGCCATGACCGGCTGCCACGGCTGCGCTAACGATGCTTCGCCGGATTCGCGGGAGATCCGGCTCCAGGAGCGCGATTACGAACTGCTCAGCGAGCTCGCAACCCATAAAGTGATGAGCCGAGATCAGATTATCGCGCTCGGGTTCTTCAGTTCGGTCCCGAGAGCAAATTTTCGGCTAAAACAACTGAAAGACAGCGGGCTCATCGGCGAGTACGAACCGAATATCAGGCTCAGATCAGGTGGCTCGATCTACTACGCACAGGCGAGGGCGATTGCAGTCCTTAATCAAAAGTTGGATTCCAAACTGCACGCAAGTTGCATCAAGCATCCGGGCTCGGTCTCGCCTGTCGTGCTTGAGCATACGCTTCGAATCACGGATGTTCGTATCGCGTTACTAAAGGCTCTAGGAGAAGCCGGGAAAATACTGACCTGGCTGCCAGAACTGCTCTGTCGCCACGAATACTCGATCTGTAGGCAAAGCGGCCTGTGGTCAAAGCAGATCGTCAAACCCGATGCCTTTGCGAGAGTCAGCTATCACCAACGTGCCCACTCGTTCTTGTTCGAAGTCGATCTCGGCCACGTCTCCCAGCGGCGATTGACCGAAACGATGCGGTGTTACGAGCGGTACAAACGCGGAGCGTACCAACACGCGTACGGCGATCATCCGTTCGAAGTAGTACTAGTGACGACAAACCGAACGCGCGTCCTCAACCTGAAAGGAGCGCTGCGCCAGTTCGACAATCTTGAAATCTGTTGTTGGACAGATTTCGGGGATTTGATTCAAAAACGATTGGATCAGCAAATTCCGGAGGGGGTGACGCCATGAAACTCTGCCTTTCTTGCAGGGGAGCTTCCCCATCAGGAGCGCTCTACTGCATCAACTGCCGAAAATCATTTGGGAAGCGTATCTGCAAGAGTGGCCACGCGAATCCACGATTTAGCAGAGGATGTGCCACCTGCGGTACATCATCGCTTTCTACCCCAACGCGATTTATCGGCTTCCAGCTGCTCACCCGGCTCGCAACATGGCTTTCGGTGCTTCTGCTGATGAAAGCTCTTATCACCAATGCGCCATCCCTGTTTCGCGCCATCTGGACCGTTACATCGGCCGTGTGGACGTTTCTGTTTGGCAGCTCCCTCTCCCAAGTGGTGTTCACCGCAGCTAAGGTCGCGGTACTCATCCTCGTGTCTGAACTTTTCTACCGCTGCTGCAAGAAGACAGATACGCCAAGCCTCTTGTTGCGGACAGCGGTTTGGGTAGCGAAGCAAGGAGCACGGGTGACGGGCAGTTGCCTCCGCGGGTTGTACTTAATAGTCGAAGGAAAACGAAACGTTGAGAGTCGCAAGCGATGAACAGCGAAAGCGGTCTAAAGGCGCTGTCATTTGCAGGTCCGGTACTAAGGAGCCTCTCCGAAGCGGATGCACGGGCGTATTTAGGGGTGACGCTGACAAGATGGCGCACACTCAAGCGGTTGGGTCGGGTAACACCACTACCCCTGATTGGAACCTACTTAATCTCGGATTTGGACGCTCTCATCGAACGGGCGGCAACGGAGCGAAACGAAAATGGCGACACTACGGAGCGACGGCAGATACATGGCGATGGCGAGAGTCGCGCCCGGCCCGAGGGGGCGAATCCCCTGTTACGGGAAGACTGCGGCGGAGGCGGACGAGCGAGCAAGGGAGATCAGTGCCGATGCAAGCTGTATCCCCGCCCATCACAAATTCGCTAAGGGAAGCTTTGCCGAGTTCGTTTACGACGTCTTCGTGCCACACGTTTACCCCAACATCAGGCAAACGACGAAGCGTTCGTACGATTCAATTCTCGTGCACCACATTCTGCCTGCGCTCGGTGAGCTGCAAATCGCGCAAATCGGCTATGACGACGTAAGGCGGATGTCAGAAAATTTGACGCGAAAAGATGGGCGAGATAATTCCGAACGCCTACCGGTTCGTCGCACATTTGAATGCATAATGCTCGTTCGCAGCATTCTAAAACTCTATTGCACACTGTCAGAAGCGAAGGGGCTTCGAACTCGTCGTGACTGGCAGCTTGTCAAAGTTCAGCCACGCAACCGGCGCAAACTCAGGCCGGAGCCGGAACATGACTTCACTGAGCGAATACTTGAAGCTGCAAAAGGAACCTGGATAATCGGGCCGCTCGTCGCAGGCTTGTTCCTGGGTTTGCGACGAGGTGAAGTCTGCGGCTGGCAGAAAACTTCAATTTCCAAGTCGGAAAGTGGCGACATACGGGCAACGATATCGCATCAACTTCAACCTGAAACTGGTGAGCTGCTCATCCCAACAAAATCGGCTGCCCGAGAAATCCAAATTCCGAGCGAAGTGTTCAACTTTATTGAAGAGTTCATGGATCCCACGTCATCCTACTGCTTCACCGACGGTAGGGGTAAGCCGCTCAAGCCGAACGAGCTGAGTAAAGCGATTCCACGCCTTTGTCGAAGGGCGGGTCTTCAGCCAGTCACCTTTCATGATCTTCGGAGCTTTGCCGCTTCTAACCTCGCAGCCCTTGGAACTGATCCGTTTGTCATCGCCGAAGTTCTCGGGCACACCAAGCTGGATGTTACGGCAATATATGTGAACTCGAAACGAGATTCGAAGCGGAAGGCGATCTCGGCCCTCTTCGAAACTGAGCTGCCTTTCGCACTCCAAACACGTAGACAAACAGCAAGTTTGACAACAGCCCAAAGCGAAACCTGTTGTCAAAACCCAGAATCTGAGTTCAAAAATTGGTGGAGGCGGGGGGAATTGAACCCCCTTCCAAAGACGGCGCACCTCAAGCGTCTACGAGCGTAGCCCGCGCTTTTTATCTCGTCGAGCGACTCTCCGGCGGACAGGCTGCCCCTCGACCAGTTTGATTAGTTTCGCTTGGCTCGCCTCAAACGGCGGCTCACCTCGCTATCCTGATTTGGCTACGCGATCTTCAGTCCTACAGGCTTGGACTTCGGCGCGTGCTGCAATTAAGCAGCGTATGCGTAATTGTTATTCGCAGTTACTTTTTTTGCCGCTTTTTACGAGGCCAACGGCTCCTCGGCTCGCAACCTGAAGCCGACCAGCTCTGTCGAAACCGGTCGCCCCCATGTCGTTCATATTATAGAACGCTTATTATCGGCTGTGGGTTTCCGGGGGCGCAAATAGTCCCAAGCAGTGGTTGCTCCCGCCCGCGCCACCCGGCCGATGTGACAATCGCTCAGACGGCTAAACCGAGCAGCTCATGAGCCTCGCGTGAAAGCTGCTCGCGGTGGTCGGGGTGGGCGATCGCAATCAGACTCTTGGCGCGCGACCGAAGAGATTTTCCGTACAAATCTGCAATCCCATACTCGGTGATGATGTAATGCACATGCGCACGAGTTGTCACGACCCCCGCTCCGGGTTTCAACATGGACACAATTCTTGAAACGCCGTTGCGAGCGGTGCTTGGCAACGCGATAATCGGCTTGCCGCCCTCGGAAAGCGAAGCGCCGCGAATGAAATCCATCTGCCCGCCCACGCCGGAGTAAATACGCACACCCATAGAATCAGCACAAACTTGACCGGTGAGGTCCACTTCAAGCGCGCTATTTATTGCGACGACTTTTGGATTCCTTCGTATCACCGAAGTATCGTTGACATACGCGATGTCAAGGAGCACTACAGAAGGGTTGTCATCCACGAAATCGTAAAGGCGGCGAGTTCCTAACGCGAACCCTGCAACAACTTTACCGGGATGCACTCTCTTTTCTTCACCGGTTATCGCGCCGCACTCGACGAGATCAACAATCCCATCTGAAATCATCTCCGAGTGAACTCCGAGCCGCTTGTGGTTTCGCAGGCTGGTGGTGACCGCGTCCGGAATCGCCCCGATGCCAAGCTGCAATGTTGAGCCATCCTCAATCAGCGATGAGATATGTTCACCAATCTTCTGTTCTTCGGGCGACGGCGCGTGCCGTGGCAACTCCGGAAGCTCCGTTTCTATCTCGACGAATTTCGAAATTCGCGAAACATGAATGAGCCCATCGCCATGAGTGCGCGGCATGCGAACGTTGACTTGCGCCACGATGTCGCGTGCCGTTTGCACTGCCGCAAGGGTCGCTTCGACCGATGTGCCGAGCGAACAAAACCCATGTGCATCGGGAACCGAAACTTGAATCAGCGCGACATCAATCGGCAAAACCCGCTTGCGAAACAGTGCAGGAACTTCGCTAAGAAAGACGGGAGTGTAGTCGGCATTGCCCGCATCAACCGCTTTCCTCGCATTCGCGCCGACAAACAACGCATTCAACCGAAACCGGCCAACACATTCCGGCAACAAATAGGGAACGTCGCCCTCGGTATGCAGGTGCACAATCTCAACATCGCGCAAATCTGGCCGCAATTCGACCATCGCTTGGATGAGAGGTTGGGGCGCCGCGGCGATGCTGTGAATAAATACGCGGTCTCCGGGCCTGATGACCGAGACGGCTGCGGCTAGGTCTTGAGACACCGTCCAGGCTACTCGAAGCTATCTGCCTCCGATATGACCCTTATCATAGCGAAAGGCTTGACGACAACTCAAACTCTGTACTCACGGCGCTGAGTGGCGCCTGGAGGAAAAATGGCAACACGGCATACCGTTCCCGGCAGGGCACCCACGATCAAGAAGGGGGGCGTGGAGCGAGTGGTTCGAACCACTGACAGCCCAAACTGTACGGGAGCCTGCGGATGGCTGGCGACGGTCGTTGACGACGTCATCGTGGACCTCAAGCCCGCTGCGGACTACCCGTGTGCAGACTATAACCCCCGCGGCTGCCTGAGGGGAATGTCCATGACTCACCTGATTTATGGACCTGATCGCGTCAAAACCCCTCTAATTCGGGTTGGCGAACGTGGGGAGGGCAAATGGCGGTCAGCCAGTTGGGATGAGGCGCTCGACTACATCGCCGACAAAATGATCCACATCAGGGACAACTACGGCCCTGAGAGCATGCTCCTTTTCAACCAGGTCGTTGGCACCGGTTACGTTCAAAAAGGGATGCAGGTTCGGATGGCGGCGCTTCTCGGCATGTCATTCGCCACTGCCTACGATTTCAATGGCGACATTTCGATGGGATTCACCCACACCGTCGGGATTGACTGCGTTGAATGCGAGACGAAAAGCTGGGGCCACGCGAAGTATGCGATTTTGTGGTCGAGCAACGTGTTTCAGACTCGCATTCCCGATGCGCAGTTTTTGACACGAGTCGCCAAACAGAAGAACAACTGCAAAATCGTGGTCATAGATCCCAGGTGCAGCCAAACGGCGAAAGGCGCCGACCTGTGGCTTCCCATAAACCCTGGAACGGACGGCGCGCTGGCATTGGGCATGTGCCACGTTGTCCTTCGAGACAATTTGGTGGACTGGCAGTTCCTTCGCAAGTACACCGATGTGTGCACACTTGTCAGGTCGGATAATCAACAGCGGTTGCGAGCCTCGGATGTTGGCCTTGGATCGGAAGCGGAGTTTGTTGTGTGGGACGAGACCTCGAATGGTTGGCACGTTCTCTCGATGGAGACCTTGGAACTGCCAGAAAGCGTGCAGCCGGCATTCCGAGGAAAACACACCGTTGAAATAAACGGGCAGGGTGTTGAGGTCATGCCTGTCTTCCAGATGATCGAGGACGTCGTGATGCGAGATGAGTACTCGCCAGAATCGGTGTCCAAAATTACGGACATACCCGCAAAGACGATTGAGCAAGTCGCGCGCGAATACGCGACGATTCGCCCGGCTTCGATCATCATCGGGATGGGAATCAACCACCGCTACCATGGCGATCTGACGATTAGGTCCATCCTGCTACTCTCTTCGCTCGTTGGAGCACATGGGAAGCCTGGCGAGTCCGTTTCGATCTACTCGGGGCAGCACCACTTCAGAATAAACGTTGCTGACTTTTGGTTTCCTGGCGGCAAACGGCCGAACGGTGTGCCGATGCACTATTTTGTGCTCGGTAAGCCGACAGAGACAATCAATCCGAAAATCAAGTATCCGAAGAATGGGTTCAAAGCGCTGTTTGTTTCGCACGGAAATCCACTCGTAACAGAGTTTTCGGATCTGTTCAAGGCGGCGATTGATAAGCTCGACCTGTTTGTAACAATTGACTTCTCAATGTCGCCAACTTGCGATTACTCCGATGTTGTGCTTCCTGCGCCAACTTTTTGGGAGAAGTACGAGTTGGTTGGAACGAGCTGCCATCCGTATCTTCAGATTCAGCAAGAAGTCGTGCCGCCGCAGTACGACAGCCGTACCGAAGCATGGATTGTCAAGGAGCTTGTTCGCCGTGTTGAGCCGACCCTTTCAAAAGAGTTTGATTTCCACGAATTCGACATTATTCGCCACCTTCTGAGGACTGGTGGTAAAGAGTGTGAGGACATCACTCTGGAACAGCTTCTCGAGGGTCCGGTGAGACTGAAAGTTCACGATCCCGAAGTTGGATGCGACGAGCAGTTTCTGGAAAACAAGCTGTTTCCACCGAGAGCTTATCCATTCCCAGAAGGGGCGCAGCGTGAGTTTTTGAAGACCGGCAGAATGGAATTCTACAAAGAAGAGGATGTTTTCCAGACTTCTCGTGAAGCGCTGCCAATATACAAACCTGCATTCGAGCATCTCACGGACGACTCACAGAGAATGCCGTTTTCGGTCGTCACTCCCCATTCCAAATGGCGAGTTCACTCCACGCACAGCAACAACCGTGTGCTTCTGAACCTCAATCGAAAACCAGTGGTTGAAATCAATCCGAAAGATGCTATGGCGAAGGGCATTCGAGATGGCGATCAGGTCGAAATGTTCAATGAATTCGGAAGTTATCAGCTATGGGCTCTGGTGACCGAGGGAATCAAGCCGGGCGTATTGTGCGTGGATCATGGTTGGTGGGACAGATACTTGGCGAAAGGCAAGTATCACAGTGTTCACACGCATCAGAAAGTCAAACCGACTCATGAGAACTACTACTTGCCGGCCGTGTATGCGCCAGGGCAGCATTGGAAGGACACTCGAGTGGACATAAGGAAGGTGAAGTAAGTGGCCCGCTACGCGATGCTGATTGACCTAACTCGATGCATCGGCTGCGATGCGTGCACCGTTGCTTGCAAACAGGAGAACGGGACGCCGGTTGACACCTTTTTTGCAAGGGTCCTGAACATCGAGTCAGGGAGATTTCCTGAGACCAAACGTGTTTATCTGCCGGTGTTGTGCAATCACTGTGATGACGCACCCTGTTTGAAAGCTTGCCCGAACAAAGCGATTTTCAGACGCCCTGATGGTATTGTGCTCATTGATCAAAATCGCTGCCGCGGAACGGGCGCGTGTGTCTCGGCTTGTCCCTATGGAAACGTGTACTTGCAAAAGGTGGATCGGTGGTATTTGAATGAGGACGAACCGTATGAGAAAGATTTCGTCAAGCCGAGATTGAACAGAAATGTTGCCAGAAAATGTACTTATTGCGCACACCGCGTTGACGAGGGTTTGAATCCTGCCTGTGTGGTGGCTTGCCCCACAACGGCGAGGATTTTCGGTGATATGGAGGACGCCACCAGCGACATTTCCAAGTACATCGTTGAGCAGGCCTCAGAGACGAAGCGAACCCCGTTCCATTTGCTGCCAGATGCCAAAACAAAGCCCGCGACGTGCTACCTACGTACGTTGGCTGCTCAAGAGAGTTCAATGGGCGGTGGGCTACCTGAATCAAGAGACGGTACGCAAGCCTCACCGAAAACTGAAGCGACAGCCGTATTGCGATCGTTGCTGCTTGTTCTGCTTCTCCTTTCAGCCATTCTGTTTGCAAAGCCAGCGTTTAGTCAGTCGCCTCAACGGGCCGACATTTACTCGACCTCGACTTGCGTTGGATGTCATGGCCTGAATGGAATGGGTGGCATGGGTCCACCTATCGTGAAAACAAAGCTGACCAAGGAGGAGTTCTCGAAGCTGATTCGATCGGGCAAGGGAATGATGCCGGCAATAGATGCATCTCAGCTTTCAGATGAAGACATCGGTGCGACATACCAAGAGCTTCAAGAGAAGCCTTGGGACGAGAAAGGGATTCCGATCGCGTACAAAGTCGGACAACTGCTGTCGGTGAAGAATCTGGGAATGTTCTTCGGGATTATCTCCACCATTTCAGGGCTTTGTGCTTTGTGGGTGCTCCTCTACTGGATTCGAAACGCTGGCCTCAAGTACCTGATGCCAGCCATCGCAAAACTTGGAGTGTTCAAGTCATTTGGAATTGTCGTCACTTCATTGGTCGTCGACGGGCTCCTTGTTGCATCTCTTTGGAAGCGCAGCAAACATCGGTGGTTCAAACATGGCCTGATGCTCTACGGATTCCTTGGACTGATGGCTGGCGATATCGTGATGAATATCACAAACCCGGGGAGGAGCCATCTGCCACTTAGTCATCCTCTCAAAATGTTCATCGTGTTTTGTGGAGTGTGTGTGCTCAGCGGTGTGCTGTACGTGATGACTAGGTACAAAACAGACAAGTACATAGACAACGGTCTAACCCTTGGTCGAGATTTCCTGTTCTTGAACTTGTTGTTCCACACGATCATAAGCGGCTTCTTTGTTTGGATCATCGGGAAGTCCTCGGCTACGACATGGGTGCAGCCAATCTACATCTATCACCTGTGCAGCATTGGGCTGTTGATTCTATCTGCACCGTTCACCCGGTTCCAGCATGCGTTTGTAGTCCCTGTGATGGTTGCGCTGACGCGGCTGACCGAAGCCGCAACGGAAGCGGGCGCGGATATCGGCTTCCAACGAGAACCTTCGCCTGGACGTCATCACAAATCTCAAAGAATCGCAGAAGGCCTAATGAAGACACTCGAGCCAAACGCTGATGAAAAGGTGAATCTTCGCTATTACCCGTAGGAAAAATATCATGTGTGAAAATGGTTGCGAAAACTGCTCTAATAACGGCGAGTACAAATCTGCTCAAAGACGGAAGTTTTTGGGATGGATTGTAGGAGTTCTAAACGTCGGCGTGATTGCCGCTGTGTTTGGGCCGGTCCTCGGTTTCGTAGGCGCGCCACTGCGGAGAAAGAAGCACGAGCAATGGGTGCCGGTCATCTCTCTTGATGAGTTCGCCGAAGGTGAAACAAAAGAGGTCAGCTACGAGATCCCAATCAAAGACGGATATCTTGACACGAAACGGCGATACAGCTTGTACATGAAGCGTGTAGGAGAGCAAATCCTCGCGCTGGATCCAGCCTGTACGCACCTCGGATGCAGAGTTAAGTTTCAAGCCAACAAGAATCGGTACTTCTGCCCTTGCCACGGAGGAGTTTTCGATGACGACGGCAATGTGGTTTCAGGCCCTCCACCCAAAGCCCTTGAAAAGTTCGAGACCAAGATTGAAAACGGACAAGTGATGTTGCTAAGGAAGTCATAGACGATGAGAATTGAATTGCCAGACAAAGAATTAGAGCATCTTGAAGAAGAGATTCAAGAGAACGTCGTCCAACTCGGATCGAAAGAGGAAGAGTTGGAGTGGCAGCGTCCTGGGATCAAGGATTGGCTTGAGTTGCGCCTGGGCTGGTACGGCTTTGTAAAGAAGAATCTTGACGAACCGATGCCGCCTGGAGTCGGCTGGTGGCAAACTCTCGGCAACTTACTCCTGACACTTCTGCTGTTCCAATTCACGACCGGTGTTGCGTTGGCGATGTTCTACTCACCGTCGCCTGATGCAGCCTACGAGAGTGTAAAGCAGATTACAACCGGTACCGCGTTCGGTTCGTTCGTGCGTGGCATGCACTCTTGGGGTTCAACCGTGATTGTCATCGCGATCTCGCTGCATATTTTGAGGGTCTTTTACTGGGGCGCCTACAAAAAGCCGAGGGAGATCACATGGGTTATCGGCGTGCTCCTGTTTCAGGTCATGCTCGGATTTTCGTTCACGGGATATCTACTTCCGTGGGACCAAAAGGCTTATTGGGCTACAGTAGTTGGGACGCGAATCGTGAACACCATTCCTGTTGTGGGGCCCGGAATGATGGAGTTGGTTCGCGGTGGGCAAGACGTCGGCGCGTATACGCTAACTCGGTTCTATGCAATCCATATCATGTTGCTCCCGGCATTGCTGGTGGGTTTCACAGCGCTGCACTTGTATCTTGTTAGGAAACATCACATCGCGGGCCCGGTGGTCGCTCAAAAGGGCAAACCCGTTCCGTTCTTCCCAAATCAGTTGTTCAAAGACATCATTGTTGTCGTCGTTGGCGTGGGAATCTTGATTTATCTTGCTACGGCATTCGCGCCAGGACTTGAGGCAAAAGCAGATCCAACAGGAACAGACTTTGCTCCTCGCCCAGAGTGGTACTTCCTCGGGCTCTATGAATTGCTCAAGATTATGCCGGCTGGATGGGAAGTGCTTGCAACGGTGGTCATCCCTGGTCTCGTTACGATTGGAATGTTTCTGTTGCCGTGGCTTGACAAGTCAAAGTCTCGACATCCTGCAAAACGACAATGGATCATCGTGACCGGCACGGTAGTGGTGCTCATGATTGGTCTCATGACTCTGAAAGGAATCCTCGAAACACCGCCTGAGCATGGTCACGCCCCGCCAGAAGCAGCACGCTCGGCGCGGGAATAACTCGAAGTATGACCGGGGTCATAGGCTTTTGAACGAGAGGGGACTTAGAATTTGAGCATGCAACGAGCGTTGGCAAACCGCGTATTGTTCATGAACACGCTCGCCTTTACGGTCTGCTTTGCAGTCTGGACAATGTACGGCGTGTTGGTCACCTTTTTGGTTGACCATCATGTGGTGACACTTGATAAGGCGCAAATCGGATGGCTGATAGGAATACCGATATTAACGGGTTCGATCTTTCGGCTACCGGTTGGAATGCTGACAGATCGCTTCGGGGGGAAACCTGTTTACACTTGTGTGCTCCTCCTTTCAGCGATCGGCGCAGTGTTGACAAGCTTTGCGAGCTCGTTTACGACACTGGCGTTGGCTGGACTTGTGTTCGGACTAAGTGGAACAGGATTCGCAGTCGGAATCGCCTACTCATCGGTCTGGTTTCCGAAAGAACGCCAAGGCACGGCTCTCGGAATCTTCGGTGTCGGAAATGCTGGCGCAGGAGTGACCAGTTTGGGGGCGCCGTTGATTTTGAAATCTCTGACCAACGATGGCGCCAACATTGATGGTTGGAGAACATTGCCTCTCCTTTACGCTGCTGCGCTAGTCGTCATGGCGGTGATCTTCTGGTTTTCAGTCGTGAACAAGCGGGTGGAAGGCGGCGCCGAGAAAACGATGGCGCAAATGCTGTACCCGCTCAAAGACATTCGCGTTTGGCGATTCGGGTTGTACTACTTCTTGGTGTTCGGTGCATTTGTTGCCCTGTCTCAATGGCTCGTGCCTTATTACCTAAACGTCTACGGCATGACTTTGGCAACCGCAGGCTTGATGGCGAGTGTCTTTAGTCTCCCGTCCGGCATCATTCGTGCTCTAGGCGGATGGATTTCCGACAAGTTGGGCGCAAGGGCGACGATGTATTGGGTGCTGAGTACATGCGCTCTGTTCTTTGTGCTCCTGATTGCTCCGCGAATGGACATCACCTCCCCCGGGCAAGGGGTTATGGCAGATGGCCCTGGAGTCGTAACTTCTGTCGAGTCAACACTAATCGCGGTCGGTGAAAAGAAGTATCCGGTGAACGCGCGGACGGAACAGGTGGCACAGCACGAAGAAGGGACATTTGTGTTTCCGACATTCGATTCCTGGCAACAACCAGTTGTCAAAGTCGGCGACAAGGTGAAGCGCAAACAACTGTTGGCCTCGGGTGTCACCCAAATCTTCTTCCAGGCCAACGTGTGGATATTCACGGCATTGGTTTTTCTCGCTGGAATCTCAATGGGGATCGGGAAGGCGGCAGTTTACAAACACATCCCAGAGTATTTCCCGCGCGACGTCGGGGTGGTGGGTGGCCTTGTCGGCGTCATTGGGGGATTGGGTGGTTTCTTCTGTCCAATCCTATTTGGTTACATGCTCAAGGCAACTGGCGTGTGGACGACGTGCTGGCTGTTCCTTGCACTCATTTCGATAATCAGCATTGTGTGGATGCATCTCGTAATCCTGAAGATGACGAGAAAAATGAAACCTGCCGGATTGCTTGATGAATCCGGCGATGAGCCGATCTCGGCTGGACGCTCCGGAGAGCCATTACCAACAAATTAGCAGAGGGGAAAAATGTCAACAACAATCAATAATCCGACACATGACCAGCCGAAAAAAGGGTGGCTTTTTGAATGGGCGCCTGAGGATAGCTCGTTTTGGGAGTCTTCGGGAAAATCGATCGCTTGGAAAACTCTCACGGTAACCACCTTCTGCCTTCTGCTTGCCTTCAGCACATGGTTCATGGTTAGCGCAATCGTCGTGCGTCTGCAAGGCATCGGATTCCAGCTCACTGACAAACAGCTTTTCTGGTTGACTGCAATGCCAGGGCTCGCCGGTGGAACGCTCCGTATCCTACACACCTTTTTCATACCGATCTTCGGAACGAGGCTAACGGTAACAGCTTCAACGGTGCTGTTGCTAATTCCATGCTTTGGTTGGGGATACGTAATCCAGCATCCAGAGACATCGTATGGCGTTCTTATGTTGCTCGCGTTTATCACGGGTCTTGGAGGGGGCAACTTCTCATCTTTCATGCCCAGCACGAGCCTGTTTTTTCCGAAACGGCTACAGGGCACAGCACTCG
The DNA here is from genome assembly GCA_046330175.1 of Fimbriimonadales bacterium. Lineage (GTDB taxonomy): Bacteria > Armatimonadota > Fimbriimonadia > Fimbriimonadales > ATM1 > JAJPJR01. The sequence continues at coordinate 118,299 of JAXLTG010000002.1, read as the reverse complement.
GTATTCAAGCAGGCGTTGGGAACTTCGGCGTCAGCGTCGCGCAATTTCTCATTCCGTGGATAATTACTCTATCGGTGTTTGGCGCGACCGCCGGGAGTTCGCAAACGTTTACGAAAGCAGGAAAGTCATCACAAATCTTCCTGCAGAACGGCGCTCTAATTTGGGCGCCGTTTATCATCGTAGGAACGCTCTTTGCGTGGGCCCTTCTTAAGAGTGTTCCTGTAAAGGCCACATTCAAAGAGCAGCTTGATATTTTCAAGGATAAACACACTTGGGCCATGACCTCGCTGTACATCATGACGTTCGGTTCCTTTTCAGGCTTTTCGGCGGCGTTCCCTCTGCTCATCAAGTCGCTCTACGGCACATTTCCTGGCGCACCCGACCCACTCAAGTTCGCCTTCCTCGGGCCGTTGGTCGGTGCAGCGTCACGTGTTCTGTTTGGACCGATCAGTGATAAATGGGGCGGAGCGAAAGTTACGATGCTCTCAGGCATCGGGCTGACGATCTGCGCAATCGGCGTGACGTTTTTCACCAAGCCCACATCCGTTGACGATTTCCGTGGCTTCCTGTGGATGATGCTTGGCATCTTCTTCTTTTCTGGAGTCGGCAATGCCTCAACCTTCAAACAGATGCCGATGATCTTTCCGCCACGGCAGGCCGCCGGCGTGATCGGTTGGACGAGCGCAATCGCAGCCTATGGACCGTTCATTTTCTCAGTGTCAATCAGCACTGTGATCGCTGCGACTGGTGCGCCGACGTACTTCTTCTATGGAGTCGCCGCGTTTTATGTGTTCAACCTCATTCTAAACTGGTCGCTCTACGCAAAGAAGGGTGCAGCTAAGCCGTGCTGAGTTAGCTCGATAGTGCGGAATTAGCCTGGTCAAAGAGCTCCTTCACGAGTTCGGCGAGGAAGAATCGTCCCTTCTTCTTCGCCCGGCCGTACCAGGGGTTCATCAGCACCGACCTCAACACGAAGACGCCCTCCGACAAGTACTCCTGTTCAGTTACGCCAAGGGTTCTTAGGAACGGCCCGACACTTTCAATACTGTATGTGTGTGGACTCAGAACAGTCCGGCTTATGAAAAAGCGCTGATCGTAAATGTGTCCTCGCCGCTCGTCAGAGCAACTCAGTCGGCGATACACCTCCCGATTTAGCTTGTTAATCTGCTCCAAATCGAGATGAGAGTTTGAAGGAACGAACAGATAACAAACGATGTTTGATCCTGGCGGGCAAAGGGTGATGCACTTCACTTTCGTTTCGCCTGAAAACGACGGCCAGTGATCAAGCAGCGCGTGAAGCTCGCACGCATTTCTGATGTTGGCCTGCATCAGCTTTCCATGCCCTTCCATATTCAGGGGAATTAGCGAGTGGCTCAACCAAAGACTTGCCGCAGCGGCACCCGGCTTTGAGCCTTCAAGAATGTACACGCCGATTGATTCCGAAGATGCCTCCTCTTCAACCCTCTTTGGCGCATCAGCCAAATACGGTGCGTCTTGACGAACAATCGGCTTGACCAAATTTGACCGGAAACATACGGCACCAGCCGGATACGGAACGTATCCGAGCTTATGCGGGTCCACAACGATGCTGTCACACTCGCTGAGGGATTCCAAAGCATCGCAGCTCGTGCCGACGGGAAGATCAAGCGATAACTTTATGATTTTGTCGCCAACCTGAACCTCTGTTACTGGATCGCCGAGGCCAAGCCTAGTTGGAACCGTTACCGTTCTCAAGTAGCCGCCATACGCAGCGTCCGCATGAATCCAAAAGGAACTACTCCCATCGCGTTCACGCTCGGCGCGCAACTGCACAATTTTGTGAACGGGGTCAATGGCCCCTTCTTCGGTGGTGCCCACGACTGGGACAACCGCGAGAATGTGTTTGTTGTCCCGTTCGCACTGATCAAGCACTTTGGCGAGTTCACCAACCTTCATACGGAAGTGGGAGTCAACGGGCACATGCACCAGACTCCGTCTTCCGATACCAAGGAGGTCAGCCGCCTTCGGAAGGCAATAATGCGCCGTCTCTGGAACGATAATGACGGGGTCCGAATCCAATTCGGCGAGAGTTGCACGCAATCCTTGAGTAGCAACGTTGAACTTTGATGCTCGGCACCTCCGGATGACGGAATCCGTGGCTTGCGCGTCACCGCCAAGCTTCAGACACGATTCGCGAAATGTGTTCTTGAAGTGTTCCAGCGAGTCTGACGGATTCAGCTTAAGCAGTTGTGCATTCGACATGCTTCGTAGTGAATCGCCAGAGTCCGTCTCGGTCTCAATGTCCCGTGCAATGAAGGGCAAATACTTGACTGAGCGAGCAACCCATAGCGCCTCGATGTTCGCCACCGTACCGCCGCCGGTCAAGTGAGCCCACGAATGTTCGCCGAATCCCAACATGCGGGCGATCATTTGTGAAACTTCAATCTCTAATCGAACCGTGACAGGAGCAACCTCTGAGGTCACGTTGTTCGGGTTGTACATCATTCCCGCGAAGTAACCCGCGATGCTCGGCAGCGTGATTTCTGAAAGCATATGCGCTGCGTAGCGAGGAGAGTGGAAAGGGAAGTCTGCCTTCAGCGCTCCAAGCAGCTCCATAAGCTTGTCTTGAAACTTCTCGTCGAAGTCCTCGTTGTCGCGTCTGGCCGCGGAGTCAATTACGAATCCGTCTTCAGGGAAATAGTTTCTTCGCCAGTAGTAATAATCCTGAAGTATTCGCTGCACAGTGGCGTCGAACAGCTCCCCGTTCTCCGCTTTTGGGCCGGCGAACCAAGCGCTCACATGAGCTTCATCCATTTGAGCACTATTTTGACTCGACTAAGGCTTGAAGTTCCTCGGGCGTGTTCGCGCTGAGTACGCAGCGAGGATCGAACCCGTGGTGCTCAAGGTCTTCATCCGAGAGGAGCCGAGCGTGAATTTGTTCGGTCCACGGCAAGATTCGACGTTCTCCAGCCTCAAACACCTTTCGAGCCGATTCGAGCGCCGTAGCAGAGTACGCAGCGCACAGAGGCTGCGCAACCCCGTTGATGACTGGTATGGCCGCATCCCAATGATTTATTTCGCCAACAGCGTAAGTAGCAAAGCCCGGATCGAACAACGGGATGTCACACGAAGTCACAAACGCAGCTGCACCGGTGCACTCGACGTGAGATAGAGCTGCAAGCGGTCCGGCATACTCATCGCGATCCTGCTGAAACCTAAAGCCCGGTATCGGCTCACGTCCAAGGATCGTCACAGCGAACCCCGCGTCCGTCAGGAGTCTTCCAATCCGAGCGCCGAGCGGCTCTCCTTCAATTTCAATCGCAGATTTGTCCGAGCCCATTCTCGTGCTCGCTCCACCGGTCAGAAGAAACGCCTGCAAGTACATGATCTTATCTTACAACCAGGCATTCGGAGTTCCTATGACAGCTATCATAGAACGTGCAGACAGCAATCGCCAGAATGGAGGTCACGATAATGGGAAACATCCCGAAGCACTTTACAAAGTTCATGGAAACTTGGCCCGATGTTGGCCGCGCGTACAACTCTCTGGGCGAAGCAACGGCAAACGCGGGTCCCCTTGACGAAAAGATTCGGAGCCTGATTAAGCTCGGGTTTTCGGTCGGTTCGCGAATGGAGAGCGCCGTCAAGAGTCATGCTCGCAAGGCTCGAGCGGCAGGGGCCACAACCGACGAGATCAAGCACGCAGTATTGCTTGGGATGACGACCGTGGGGTTCCCCACGACAATGGCCGGACTCAAGTGGGTGGAGACGGCCCTCGAGGAGGATTAATTCACCGTGCGCCAAAAAAAGGTGGGATTTGGGCGGGACGAAGAGCTACAATGGGAACGACTAACTATGGCGATGGCTCAGGTTCCCGCCCGCCCACCGATTCTTTCGGTCCTCAAGTCCAGCACTTTACTAAACTCGATTGACGAGAGTGAGTTGATCTTGCTGGCAAAGGACTGCCATATGGCATATGCCGAGCGTGGCGAGACAATTTGGGTGCGCGGAGACCAAGTAGACTTCTTTGGATTGGTTGGTACCGGCTTCGTGAAGATGGTTCGCTCGACAGCGAAGGGTCAGGAAGTGACCGCAGAGATCATGGGGCCAGGTCAGATCTTCGGGATGTTAGGCGCCATCGAGGGCAGTGGCTGTCCTCTCACCTCGCGAGCTGTTTCAAACTGTTGGTACCTGAAGCTTCCCAAGCGAGTCTTTGCACCGGTTTACGAGCGTCAACAGCTCCTCAAAGATGCAGTATTGCGAAGAACGGCCGGGCGTTTAAGGCTATCCCACGAAATGATCGCAGCAATGGCATCGGGTCGAGTCGAGGAGCGTATCGCGCTCGTGCTCTATCTGCTTGCCGAATCGTACGGCGAGACGCATGGTGACTCGGTGACGATTAAGGTTCCGCTTACGCGAATGGAGATTTCTGAAATGGCGGGCACCACTGTCGAAACCACGATTCGAGTGATTAGTCGTTGGCAAAAAGAGAATCTGGTTGAGACCGATCACCGCCACATCACAATTAAGAACGCCCAGAAGTTATTTGGCGGGCTCGAAACATAGTCGCTGGCGCCCCCGGCGAGACTCGAACTCACGACCCACTGCTTAGAAGGCAGTTGCTCTATCCGCTGAGCTACGGGGGCGGAGCGGAAATTTTACCTTCGTCGTCAGCTTGCGGATGCATTTCTGGGTAGATCTCCAACTCTTTGAGCGCGAGGTCAATGCCCGCGAGTTGAGAGTTAATCTCGTTCACCGCCTGCCCGAAGTCGGAGGCAGGCTGAGGTTGGTCCTTTGACAACAGACGATATCCAAGCAGTTTCATACGCAATGCGTCAAGAGCACTCGAAAACACCGCGCATTGAGCTTCAACTCGCGTGACTCGCGAAGCGACAACTTCATAGTGCTTGCGATACTCCGCAATGTTTTTGTCAGCAAGCGAGTACAGTTGATTTGTTTCCAAGTCGCTGCTCGGCGCTCCCAGGCGCAAACGCGGATCGGTAAGGTTCGACTCACTTCGGACAATCTCGGCCTTAACAAGGTCCGCTTTCCGCAACGATGAGTAAAGTTGATCGCGTATCTGTTCGATTCGTCCCATCGTGGGTAGAAGCGACTCGCGCGCAAAATCTGGAGCCTTTCGCATCGCATGTTTTAGTCGAAAGTAGCGCTCACGAATCTGATTCCAGATCGTACGATGATCGCTGTTCTTCCACCTGAGAATTTTGAACTCGTCGAACCAGTAGTAGGCGAACACAAGCGATGCAATACAAACCGTGCCCAACGAAAGCAAATGTAATCTTGTGGCCCAAAACAGCCAACCGATCCCGATAGCCAGCAGCCAATATGCGAATCTGCGCGGGTTTAGAAAACTAAGCAGTGCGGCTTTTCGGTCTGAGCGTTTGACGTCGGTCATCACTTCGCAATCGCAGGCATCCGATTGGCATCGAACAACGAGTCACACAGTTTGGCGATGCCGAACATTCGCTCCTCCGCGAAGGAGTCGCACATGATCTGGAACCCAACCGGAAGCCCTTGGTCGAAGCCGCAGTTCACGCTTATCGCCGGGAATCCGCCGAGGTTTGCAGGAATCGTGCAGTAATCAGCGACTTTCAGCGCCATCGGGTCGCTGGCATGTTCGCCAATCTTGAACGCCACAGTGGGGCTCGTCGGCATCACTACTGCGTCGAACTTTTCGAACACTTCTTGAAACTGCCTCCTCATAAGCGTTCGCGCTTTGTGTGCCTTCGTGTAAAACGCGTCGTAGTATCCGGAAGACAACACATAAGTTCCTATCAAAATCCGCTCTTGAACTTCACGGCCAAATCCTGCGGTGCGAGTCGCTTCCATCATCTCTGCAGGTGTTTCACCTTTGACCCGCAGGCCATATCGGACGCCATCAAACCGCGCAAGGTTGCTGCTTGCTTCTGCAGGTGCAATGATGTAATAAGTGGACACCCCATACTCAATCATCGGCAAGCTCACCTCTTCTACCACAGCGCCACTCTGCCGAAGCTTCTCAAGCGCAGACTCCATGAGCGCACGCACACCGGGCTGCACGGACTCAGCCATCAGTTCGCTAGGCACAGCCAGTCGCGGACCGGCCGACTGTGCTGGCTCGCCTATCGCTGACATATTTGCCGAGGTGGAGTCGAGCGGGTCGTGACCACTCACAAATCTCATCGCTGTAGCGGCGTCTTCTACCGTTCGAGAAAACGGCCCAATCTGATCTAACGAACTTGAAAACGCAATCAGACCGTACCGGCTCACGCGGCCATAGGTGGGCTTCATCCCAACAATACCGGTGAGCGACGACGGCTGACGAACGCTTCCACCGGTGTCCGATCCGAACGCGAGTGGCACCATCCCTGACGCAACAGCTGCCGCGCTTCCCCCGCTGCTGCCGCCCGGAACACGCGTAAGGTCCCAAGGGTTATGCGTTGGGTGGAATCCACTGAATTCAGTGCTCGAACCCATAGCAAATTCATCGAGGTTGCACTTCCCGACAAGAATCGCGCCCGCAGCATTAAGCCGCTCGACGATCGTCGCGTTGTAAGGTGGAACCCAGCCTTGTAGGATTTTTGAGCCGCAAGTCGTTCGCAACCCTTTGGTGCAAATGTTGTCTTTGAGCGCGTAGGGAATTCCGAGCAGCGCTGAGTCCTCTCCTTGATCTATTCGCGTCTGTGCCTTTTTGGCTGCTTCGACCGCCCGTTCGGCATCAACGGTGAGAAACGCTCGAATTTTTGGGTCAACCTCGGAGATTCGATCAAGATGCGCCTGCAATAACTCCGGTGCGGAAACCTGCTTGCTGCGCAGGAGGTCACGCATCTGGCTGATGTTCAATTCGCAAAGATTCATCGGTTACTCAATGATGCTCGGTACGAGGAACAGACCTGATTCGGTTTCGGGCGCCGCCGCGAGAAGTTCGCTCCGGGCGAGGGGTGGGGTCGGCACATCGGCTCTCCAGACCGAATGAGTGTCTATGGAGTGCGCCGTAATTGGGACATCATCCAAATCTAAACTGGTCAGACCCTCGAACGAGTCCATAACGCGATTGATATCGCCGACCATCTCCTCCAGATCATGTTCGCTAATGCTCAATCTGGCAAGAGTCGCCAAGTGCCGCAGTTGTTCCAAGGTGAATGACACGCCGAATTGTAGCATAGGCCCAAAGAGGCATAATTGCGAGAGACCGAAATGAACCGACAGATTCCAGCATTCAAAGTGCTCGCCAATCTCTTGGCGGTCTTCTTTGTGGCCGGGTTCTGTATCCGATTTCTAACGCGCTACCTCCCTGAAAACCAGCCGAATCGCCTGGGACAAGAGTACGGGAGCTATGTGAAGCAGGCTTCCCGACAGCACATAGATTGGTTCCCATTCAGTGATACCGCGTTCGCTAAGGCCAAAGCTGAAAACAAGTTGATCTTTCTCGAACTTGGAAACTCGTTCTCGCGAAGCTCCAATGTCATGACGAAGAACCATTTCAACAACGCGGAATTGGCGAGATTGCTCAACAATCACTTCGTAAGCATCCGAGCAGACATGAATGAAATGCCCTGGATCGCCGACCAGATTGACCTAAATGGAATTGAAATTCTCAGGTCGCAATCGTCTTTGATTTTTGTGCTCACGCCTGACGGGCTAATCTTTCAACGAACGACATTTCTGCCTTTGTTTACATCGGGGCGAAAGTTCGGTTTGTTGGACTGGCTGGGTGGTGTTGCAAGGCAATGGGTGCGCGATCCAGAAACGATGCTCGCCCAATCCTCGGCAATCCAACTTCAGCGAGTCAAATCCGCGCGATCCATTCTTGCAGCAGGAGCCGTGTCCCCGTCCGACGCCGATGAGTTTGAAAGCAGCCTGTGCGACGCTCTCGAAGCTGGAGATGGTGAATTCAAAGATCAGCTCACTCCGATATCGTCTGCCTTTTCGGCCATTCTGTTGGAATCGAAGAACGCCCGCTCACGAGAAGCGGCGCTCAAATATCTGCTCCGCCTTCGAGAGTCCAGTTGCTATGATCAATTGTTGTCTGGCGTTTTCTTTGCACCATCATTGCCCCGGCTTTCGTCGCCAAACGTCGGAAAAGATTTCGGAATGAACGCACTCATCGCACTTGAGTTCGCAAAGGCAGGGGTGAGTGGTTATCCGCTCTTTACAAGAACCGCAGAACAGATCGCTGCGATGCTCATCCAGTCGAGGCGAAGCGACACCGGGTTCCTCTTCGAAACCGGAATCGAGTCCGATGAGCATCCTGTCAAGGGCACCACATATTACGCGTTTCCGAGTTCACTCGACTCGGCGTCACACCTCTCCGAACTGGTTCCCGATGACTCATCGGTTGGCTCCCCAGTTGCAATGCTTTCAAAATCATCTTCGACCGAGGTTGGCGCAAGCCGCGAGCGGAGTGAAAGTATCGAGAGAGATCGCGTCCTGATCATATCGCAAAGGGACGAACTCACTGCACCGCCGTTTGACACCGGGGTTTACGCGGACAAGAACGGACAGATTATCAGCGCCCTGTTTCAACTTTCCGCGATTCTTGGTGATCGTAGACTGCTCGAAGCGGCTGAAACGGCATACGATGTTGCAATGCAAACATTCGTCCAACCGCTGGGAGACTGCATGCACGCGCCAACCGGTCGCGGACGCACGACCGGTTATTGCGCAGACTACTTATGGCTTGCGCGCGCGGCGATAGAACGGTACGCAGCGACAGGTGAACCCAGCGCACTAAACCAAGCAATCCACATCATGACGCGCTGCCATGAGTTATTCGCGACTGAGCAAGGTCCGTATCTCTCTACGCTCGGATCAACGATGCGCTTCGCGCCATTCGCGGCAACCTCTCTGCCGTGTGCGGACGGTGCCGTGGAAAGTGCGAATGCTTTGGCTGCGCGCAACTGGTTTGAACTAGGACAGATCAATTCGAGCGATCAGTTCACGAATCATGGCCGGCAAATTCTTGAGTCAGTGAGAGGAAGTTTGCCAGGTTTGTCTTGGACCGCGGCCGGCCTTGTGCGTGCGGGGTCGCGACTCTTCGCCGAATATGTACTCGCGTACAACGTGCCGGTCGAGAACATCGCAGCGCTTCGAGCGGCGATGCCGACGACTTCTATATGGCCAGCCCAAACCGGAGACCGCAGATTGTCGAAAAAACCCGCCGGCTATTACATCGTTCGTGACGGCTCGGTCAGTGGCCCTCTCTCCAAAGCAGAAATCATTTCGGCGACGGCGAACTGACCTGCGGGGCCTTCGGACCTGGCACGTCTCTCTTTTGTGACCCTTTAACGAAAGAGACCACAACGAATGCGGCGCAAATGAGAGCAACGACCGCCGTCATTATTCTTTCGTCTCTCGATAATTTGAACTGCTTCCAATTCACGGCGAGGACAGCGGCGCCGATAGGCACGAGTGCAGGCAGCGCGCGCAATGGAATATTTCCTATTGAGAAATCTCCAAACAGAAGCACAACAAGCAGATAGACCGCGAGCGCGCCCGCCGTCGCAACGAGCGTAGCTTTTTTGTTCATCTCGTGTCGGTGGATGACGCAGAAAAACATGGACACGAACAGAAAGTCGGCAGGTCCAACAAACGCCGCGGGCTGTAAACGGCCCAAACTCGGCACATGGTAAGCGACCGCTTCAAAAACTTTGCGCCCTTGGTCAGATTGAAGCGCTTGTTGCACAATGCCTGACGGCGTCAGCACGATCACCAGGTCAATCGAAGCGAGTACGGCGGCGGCTGGCAGCACGAGGTTTTTGTCTTTGAATAGTAGGGCAACCAGCGTCCCAAGGGCACCAGACCACGCGATGACCGAAAGCTGCGAAGCCGCGCCTGCCGAAGCAATCTCAAGAGGAACGCCCGCACGCCGCAACCAGTAGCCACAGAGGACTGCTGCCCCTGCGCCAATCACGAACTGAATGACAGTAACTTTTGTTGCAATTCGAGAGGAGGCAAGATAGAACAACAGGAAGATCGGCAGAACGACAAAAAGAACCGACACAAGAACGGTCCCTACTAGCAGAGCAGATGGTGGGACGGTGGTGAGAGGCACGATCACACCCATCGCAAAAAGCGCGACAGCGATGAAAAGAGCAGTTTTTAGCGGTCGGTTAGAGTCGCTCACACTTATTTGCCGTACACGTGAGAATTATGACTCTGGGACACCTAAAACGATTCCAAACCAGGCAATGGAACTCGCCTGCGGCATATAATGGACACGTTATGGATGATGCGCGTCTTTCCGCTGTAGACATGCGGCGAACGCTTGGCAGGATGGCACACCAAGTCCTCGAAGACAACAGGGGATCAACGGATTTGGTGGTTATCGGAATAAGAATGCACGGAGTGCCGTTTGCGCGAAGGCTCGCCTTTGCGATGACCCAAATCGAAGGAGCCACAATCCCGTGCGGCGAACTCGATATCACGCTGTACAGGGATGACCGAGCCGAATCAGACGCCTCTGAAGACGCGAGCGAAATCCCCTTCGGGCTTGCTGGAAAAACCGTCGTTCTAGCAGACGAGGTTATCCACACCGGGCGGACGATCCGTGCTGCGATGGATGCCATCATGAGGCACGGGAGACCTGCATCCATTCGACTCGCTGTGCTGATTGATCGTGGTGGGCGTGAGCTGCCGATTCAACCAAACTACGTTGGTGTGGAGATGAGCGTCTCGCAAGAGGAGCGCGTCGAAGTAAAGTTTTCAGAGGTTGACGGTGAGGACGCTGTGGTCGTTATGAAAGGAGTTCGCGCGTGAATCTGCTTGGCATACGCGACATGGAAGCTGAGGACATAAGAAAACTCATCGCACTGTCGCAGGATCTCAAAACTAAGTCGAAAGAAAACCAGACAGTTCCATCATTCGCCGGTCGTTCCGTCGGCATGCTGTTTCTCGAAGACAGCACGAGAACCCGGGTCAGCTTTGAGCAAGCGGCGCGAAAACTCGGAATTCACACCACCTCTTTCGGAATGCAAGGCTCCAGCATGGTCAAGGGCGAATCCCTGAAGGACACCGTGCTAACCCTCAAACACGAGGGCATAGATGCGCTCGTGATGCGGCACCGTTCCAGCGGCGCGGCAGTGCTTGCAGCAACCCTGTTCGAGGGGCCAGTCATAAATGCCGGCGATGGCATGCATGAACATCCAACACAGGCTCTCGGCGATGCGATAACCATTCTTAGTCATCGCGAAAAGATCGAAGGACTTACCGTTGCGATCGTGGGCGATGTGCTGCACAGCAGAGTCGCGAGAAGCAATATTTGGCTACTAACTAAACTCGGCGCTGAGGTGAGATGCATCGGACCAAAAACACTCATGCCAAGATTTCCAGGCAAACTTCCGGTCAGCGTTTCATACGAGCTTCATTCAGGCCTGCAAGGCGCCGACGTAGTGATGGCGCTTCGGCTGCAGAAGGAGCGCATGGCCTCGGGCCTCATTTCGAGCAACGGCGAATACGCAAATCTCTATCAGATAAACGGAAAATCGCTCCGGTGCGCGAAACCCGATTGCCTTGTGATGCATCCGGGCCCGATTAACCGAGGTGTCGAGATTGACGATCTAACAGCCGACGGCAAACATTCGGTGATAACCGAACAAGTCGAAAACAGCGTGTATGTGCGCATGGCTGCTTTTCAATACGCATTCGATTCCATCAGCAACAACTAAGCATGAAAACTGTACTCAAAAACGGAAGGATTCTCGACCCATCCCAAGACCTCGACATCATCGGCTCGGTGGTCATTGAAGACGATCAAATCGTAGAAGTTGGTCAAAAAGTCAATGAAACGGATGCCGTGGAGACATACGATTGCACCGGTTGTTGGATCGCGCCGGGCCTGGTGGACATTCACGTCCATTTGCGCGAACCCGGTTACGCTCACAAAGAAACTATCATCAGCGGAACACAATCTGCAGCCGCAGGTGGATTCACAACAATCGCCTGCATGCCCAACACCAATCCACCGCTCGATAACCCCGCACTGGTTGACTTTCTCATGGATCAGAGCTCCTCGCCAGAAGCGGGAGGTGTTTTCGTCGCGCCGATCGGCGCAATCACTAAGGGGATGCTGGGTGAGCGTCCAAGCGATCTTGCAGCTCTAAAACGTGCCGGAATCGTCGCCGCAAGCGATGATGCGTTTCCACTGCAAAGTGCCGCCGTCATGCTTCGTTGTATGGAGCTGTGCAAACAGCTCGACCTCCCCGTCGCGGTCCACTGCGAAGACCAATCGCTGACCGAAGGCGCAAGCATGAACGATGGCCCGATGAGCGCGATGCTCGGGATCAAAGGGATGCCTCGTACCGCCGAAGAGATTCATGTCGCTCGCAACTGTCTTCTTAGTCTCGAAACCGGCTGCCCCTTGCATATTCTTCACGTCAGCACTTGGGGAAGCGTAGCCATCATCGAACAGGCAAAGGAACTTGGCGCGCCAGTAACCGCAGAAGTTTGCCCTCACCATTTCTCGCTTGTGGACGAGCAGATGACTCCGTTCGACACGAATTGGAAAATGAATCCGCCACTCAGAACAAAAGTGGATGTTGATAGCCTAATCTCCGCGCTTGCTGCAGGCGTCATTGATTGCATCGCAACCGACCACGCACCCCACGCCAGGTACGAAAAGGATGCACCTTTTGACGATGCGCCATTCGGAATCGTGGGACTCGAAACAGCGGTCGGAATCACACTCACATACCTAACTCACAAAGGCTATCTGTCGCCACTCGAAACGATTCGAAAACTGAGTACGCGGCCAGCAGAGGTCTATCGCCTCGATGCAGGAACACTAAAGCCGGGCCGAACGCCAGTCGCGCAAGTCACCGTGATTGATCCCGATGTCGAGTGGGTCTTCGACGTCAATAAAACGTTTTCAAAAGGCAAGAACACTCCGTATCACGGCTGCGCATTCAAAGGCAAAACAATGCTGACCTTCAGCGGCGGCGAAGTGTATCGCGATTCGCTTTGGGACAGGCGCGCAGTTCCCGCCTCACAGAGTTAACCGGATTTTCTGAAAAACCTCGGCACTCTGTGATTTACTTCCGGCAGCTTCGGGAACTCCGCATGCGGCTCCGTCTGATACCAATACGCCACCGAGCTGTAGTCGTTCTGCTGCAAATTCGCGTGCCCATGCTCAATCGAAAACCGAATCCGTTTCGAAAACAGAACCGGGTCGTGTACATGGATTCGATAACTGGTTAGCGCTTTGCGGTCCTTGTGCTTGTCGTCGTGCTCGTGAATACTTGCACCGGCATAAAGATACTGACGATTGTGCATCCCCCAGGCTTGCGTCAAGTAATCTTCGCTGCCCGTTCCGTGAAGGCTTGGCGGCCACGTATCGTCATCAATGAAGAACATGTCGTCGCCTTCGCCCCACCAAGTCAACTCAGGAACCCGGTACTCATATTCGCCAAACTTTTTCGTCCATGGCGTTGGGTCAATGTTCTCAACGCTAATATTGCAGCCCACAAAGTGTCCGCATCCCACAGCCTCAAACACCAAGTAGTTGCCGTCGTCGCCAAAATTGGGGTCCGACATATGGTCCCAGTAATGTTCACCTCGTTCACACAAGGGCCCGCCGTCAACAACCGTCGGATACTCTTGACGGTACTGTGCGTGAAACCGCAATGAATCTTCCGGCAACGAGTCAAGTTCATCATAGTCAACATAGTAGTAGAAGCTGTCGCACAATAGATGGCTGTCATTCTCAATCTCAATCTTCATTCCATGCCCATACGGCATCGAGAAATAACAGTTCAGCGCGATCCCGCCGCCAACGTTGCTCTCGTTATCGTGATGGGTCACTGTGTTAAACGCCGCGTTCTGAAAGCTCTTTGCGATGCCGTGTCCTAAACAAAAGAAGTCGCCGATCGGAACCTCGATGCTGGGTGTCTCCTCACCATCCCACCATGCGCGAAGCACCATTTTCCGAAGATACATCTCGTCGCGGTGGTTAATCGTGAACCAAACGTGCCGAATAACTCCCGAGCCAGATGCCTCCGCAATCACTTTCTTGTCGCCAGGCTCAAAGCTGATCCAATCTTTGTTGCCTCCAGTTTTGTCCCAGCTCGAAATGCGTTTGCTGCGTCCGACTCGTCGGTTCGCGAGATTTGCTAAGTCAGTCATCGAATCATGAAGTTACCCGGCAACAAAAAACCGCAAACAACGCGTCCTTGCATCGTTTGCGGCTGTGCGGTTTCGAAAAGCTAACGTCGTTAGCTCACATACCTAACCGCGTGCGTCTCTGGTTGGGCGGCCGAGCGTTGGCTCGACGCCAGATGGGTTCGTGCGTGGGCCAAGATCTCGTGAGCGAGATCATGCATCCTCAGCTTCCTCAGGTTCAGCCGTTCGGCTTGCTCGTCGTTTCCATCTCGGCTCAATATTCGCGCGCCCTCCGTCAGGCGATAAGCCTGCCGTCGAACACGATTCGCAACCGCAATCAACTGACGTGCCTTCCTAATCGGGTGCGCGTCCGAACCGTCAATCTCAGACAGTTCGTTCCTCACGTCGAACTCAGTTAGCATAGGTTTCCTCCACGATCCAATGTCATGGAGCAGCACCTTCTGCACATCGTCGTGCTTCCAGCTTTGCTCTCGATCTGCCTACGGGGTTAGCTGACGGGTTAGGGCCAAGAGATACCCCCTGCAACTTTCGTTGCAGACACACCCCAAGGGAACTGGTTCCCCCGCTCCGGGCGAAAACCCGGATTCGGCGTTAAGCTGTTTACGTTCGACATCTCCTGTTAGATTCCTGCACTTGCTTTGCAGAATTTCGGTCTACAATAGACGTCAGCTATGGGGAGAGCAACTAAGGTAGCAGGCTGCACTCTTGTATCTCGGGGATTCGTCGCCTTCTGGTTCGTTGGAGCGGCCCTAACTTGTTCTGCACAAGTCACCATACGTTCGCTGCTGCTTGAGATGGACGACCTCTCTCGGTTGTCCCGGCTCCCCAACCCACCTTACACAACTGCGCAATCCAGCAGCTTCGACCGCGCATCGAAGTCACCCCTCCAAGACTGGTTCGCCAATGCGGACTACGGCAAATTCCTTCGCTCAGAGCGCAGCATCGGCCGCACAGAATATGTCATGGCCGACCTAAAAGGCCCTGGAGCAGTAGTTAGAATCTGGTCCGCAAACCCTCAAGGGTATCTGCGTATCTATGTTGACGGAAAGGAACTACCGGAGCTCGTAACACCGTTTGCCGACCTCACCAAAACTCAGCATCCAGATTTTCCGGCGCCGTTCTCAGGAATGCATAGTCATGGATGCAACCTCTATTATCCAATCCCTTACGAGAAATCGCTGAAAATCACTTTGGATGACAATGGCGGCGAACCGGCTCGGGTCTATTACCATGTGAACTACCGAACGTATCCCGCGAACACGCCGGTCGTTAGTTTCTCAATGGCGGGAGTGAAAGATGCCGCAAAAGTCGCGGAGAGAATCGGGAAATCGCTCACGGATCCCAAAGTTGCACCGCATTACCGCGATGAAGTCATAAGCGACGAGAGAGTGCTTGCACCGGGTGAACTATTCTCTGTCCGGACACCCAGCAGAGCCGGTGCAATTAAGCAGTTAAGCGTTCGTATCGCAGCAGCGGATGGAGAAGAACTGCCGGAATCCGTTTATCGAATGGTAAAACTCGACGCCGATTTCGATGGAGAATCCTGCATCAGTTCCCCGGTAGGCGATTTCTTCGGCACCTCGCCCGGGCTGCGTGCATTTCAATCGCTTCCGATCTCGGTTGTCGAAGCCACAGGGTTCATGATCTCTCGTTGGGTAATGCCCCAAAAGGCCGAGGGTCGCATCTTCTTCACCAATCGTTCGGAATCAGAAATACGGGTGAATGTAGAAATCGTGTGGGAGCCCCGCAATTGGACCGAAAACTCACTCTACTTCAAAGCGAAGTGGCGAAGAGAAACGCTCGCAACGCGACCATTTCGGGATTGGAACTTCCTAACATCTACGGGTACCGGCCGTTATGTCGGCGCGGCAATGTACATCGCAAACCCAACTTCCGCATGGTGGGGAGAGGGTGACGAAAAGATATATGTAGACGGTGAAGAGTTCCCCTCAACTTTTGGCACCGGAACCGAGGACTACTTCGGTTATGCATGGAGCTCAAACGAACTTTTCCAACACACCTATCACAATCAGGTGCGCTGTGACGGGCCCGGAACTCGCGGCTACACAGCGATTAACCGATTCCAAGTGATTGATGACATTCCATTTACAAAACAGTTTAAGTTCGATATGGAGATTTGGCATTGGGCCGACGTGAAGGCAGACTTTGCTGAAGTCAGTTACTGGTACCAGAAACCCGGCGGCAGCGACGGGTTCGCGCCAATCACAAGTGAAATGCAAACCGTTTTCACGTTGCCTGAGCCATTGCGAGTCAAAGGCGCGATAGAGGGCGAGTCTCTAAAACTGATATCAAAATCTGGCGGAGAACTCGAAAAGCAGGAACTCGATGAACGGTGGTCAAATTCACAGCAGGTTTGGTGGCGCGATGCCAAACCAGGAGACAAAGCGAGTTGGGAAGTTCCGAGCAGCGCCACCGGAAAACTTCGGCTAAGGGCAAATTGCTGCGTCGCCGCAGACTACGGACTTGTTCAGTTGTACTGGAATGGGGAAAAGCTTGGCTCCCCGATAGATTTCTATAGCGCGACTCTGAACGTGCGCCTCATTGACTTCGGCGAAGTTCAAGTCTCGCAAGTAAACCGATTGGAGGCGGAAATCGTTGGCGCGAACGATTCCGCAATCAAAAGGCACATGTTCGCAATTGACTATCTCTTGATTGGCAACCAAAACTGATCGGCGGCGTCTAATTGCCAACCTTTGTGGAGGAGCTATATGGCAGAAAGGCAATTAATTTCGGGTAGTTCGCCTTATGAGCGAACAGTGGGATTCTCGCGCGCCGTGCGAGTCGGGGATGTCGTGTTCGTCGCTGGCACTGCGCCAATCGGCCCAGACGGCAAGTGCTTCGGCCCAGGCGACGCATATTTGCAGATGCACCGGTGTTTGGAAATCATAAAAGAAGCGCTAGAAAAAGCCGGCGCCGGAATGAAAGATGTCGTCCGAACACGCATCTACATTACCGACCGCGCCTGTTACGGTCCGGTTTGCAGGGCGCACTCAGAAGTCTTCCATGAAATTCGTCCGGCCGCAACGATGATCGTCATTGATCGCCTTCTCGAAGAAGAATGGATGGTCGAAGTTGAAGCCGAAGCCGTCATAAGCGACTGAGCCGCTGCTAATTTGCAGTTTTGGCGCGCTGGATGACCATGTATTCGCCAAGGTTCTCCACAGTGAGCAATCCGACAAGGTCCGACTCGCTCATCACCAAAATTGGGCAGTTGCTCGTCGCGCCAAAAATCGGTACTGCATTCTCGAGATCGTCACTGGGCCGCAGTCGTCCAACATCTCTTCTCATGAACCCGGCGACATAAGAAGCGGCAGCGCCGGTTGACATTCCTCTGACGATGTCGTTTCTTGTCAATATCCCAAGCACTTCGTCTCCAAACCGCACAGGAAAATCCTGCTGAGAGCCACTAATGAGCAGCTTCGCGGCATCGTCAATCGTGTCGCTGTGCGACACCACCGCAAAATCGGTGAGCATCGCATCCGAGACTTTGCGCCCCTCCATCAAGCTGTGCCCAATACTGGCTTCCATCTCCTGCGAGGCACCCAGGAACACAAACACAGCGATCAGCACAAGCATCAGATTCGCTGTTGCAATCCCAAGCACTACGCCGGCGCCTGCGAGCACCTGACCGACCTTTCCGGCGATCTGTGTGGCCTTCGCTTCAGGCATCATCATTCCAAGAATCGCCCTAAGCACTCGCCCTCCATCCATCGGAAACGCAGGAATCATGTTGAAGACCGGCAGGATGAGGTTGGCGATTAGCAGCTCGGATTGCACCGAACCGGTCCCCAAGTGTGCTTGAAAGCTCGGAAGTCGCCCGTCGGTCGCAAGCACGATCGGCCACAGGATCAGCGCAATCGCGACGTTGACCAATGGCCCTGCCAACGCTATCCAAAACTCCTGTTTTGGCTTGGGCCTATCCAGTAGCGTCGCCAATCCGCCAATCGGATAGAGCGTGATATCTCTCGTTCGAATTCCGAACGCTTTTGCTGTCAGCGCGTGGCCAAGTTCGTGCAGCAGTACACAAAAGAAAATTCCGCCAATTAGAGCGGCAGTGCTCAGGCCACGATGCCCGTCCGCCGTCAGAGAGATCCACACGAATACCAAAAGAAACGTGAAGTGGATTCGAATCGGAATTCCGGCAATAGTTGCTATCTTCATTCAAATCTGTTTCGCTCTGCGTCCTGAGAGCCAATAGGCTAAAACCTGTGGGACGAGCCGTCGGTTCCGTGTGCGGCCTTTCCAAGGCAATTATCCCCAATAGCCTACGGCTAATTTGATCCCACCACCTGCAAGGCCGCTTTTGAGGTTCAATTCTGAACGCGTGAGACTCCTTCTGACTTGGTTCACTTGTGCGCTTCTGCTTTCAAGCGCCGCCGGACAGCTTCCCAAGGTCACCGACCCTTCAACCCCGACAACCGAGTATGTGGTCACTCCGCGACCCGCAGAGTCAAACGAAGTCCGCCTGCTCCTCCGTTACCCCAGTCAAGTGGTGACCGCCACACGCGAAAACAACACCGTCGAGGTTGAACTTCTTCTGCCTCGTGATGCCCCGAAACCGTTTCCCTGCGTTATCCTGCTTCACTACTGGGGCGCGACGGACATCCAAGCCGAAATCCGACTCGGTCGCCGACTGAATGAAAAAGGCATTGGCGCGGCAATTCTCACACTCCCTCATCATATGCGTCGCGCTGCCCCAGGGTCTCGCTCAGGTTTGGCGGCGATTCAGCCCGACCCGGCCTCCATCCGTGAAAACATGACGCAGGCCGTCTTCGATGTCAAGCGACTCATAGACTGGTTGCAGGCGAATCCTGATATCAACGATGAAAAGATCGGACTGGCAGGTGTCAGCTTAGGGGGCATCGTCGGCGCACTGTCCACCGGCGTAGACTCGCGAATCTCAGCGGCGGCATTTCTTCTGGCTGGCGGCGACCTGGCTCATCTGCTGTTCAACAGCAGCGTGACGGTGGAAGTCCGCAGAGAGCTGAGACGGAAAGGGCTGGACGAGGCAGACTTGCGTAAGGAGCTGGAGCCGATTGAGCCGCTGAACTATTCCCGACCGGACCTTGGGCCATCTGTGCTCGTCATCGGGGCAAAGTT
The DNA here is from genome assembly GCA_046330175.1 of Fimbriimonadales bacterium. Lineage (GTDB taxonomy): Bacteria > Armatimonadota > Fimbriimonadia > Fimbriimonadales > ATM1 > JAJPJR01. Next base: position 99,087 of record JAXLTG010000002.1, on the reverse strand, counting down.
CGATAACGTAGTTCCGGTCCCCGATACTCAAAAACTGATCGAAGCCTGGCATCCTGGAACGGTGGTGACGTTAGATACGGGCCATTATGGGGGCGTGCTTGTCGAGCGCAGAATCTTTCGAACGGTGGCAGACTTCTTCGCCAGCAAGTTCAATCTCAGTCCAGACACAAAACCGAAGAGTTTCGGATCACCGACGATTCGCGTGGGACTAAGCTATGCATACGATTACGGGCTGACCGTCGGTGCAGGAATTGACATTTTCAAAACGCCAAAGCGCGACTGGCACGTCAGCGGGTTCATTACTCCGATCGGCCCAGTTCTATTCGGAGGCAAGGAAGTCGGTAACGGGTTTTCGGTTGGTATCGGCGCTTCTAGAAAAGGGCCAACGATCGCCGCGTTTTGGAGCGTAGTTTTGTGAAAGAGCTCGAACTGCTGTTTGAAAACGCCAAGGCGACCTACCTCGGTCTCGCGCAACAAGCGCCCGGCTTCCGTGTCGCCGAAACCGATGCGTACACGTTAGTCTCGAGCAGCTTCGCGCACCCTGTAGACAACTTCGCAATAGGCTTGTCTTTGGATGGCAGCAGCGCGCACGAGTTGGCATCAATCGCACATCGAAACGCCACCTTTAGAATCCATAACTTTCCAACCGATTCGCCCGTCGAAGTGCCTCAGTTGCTAATCGCAGAAAGCCTCGAAGAACTCTATGCGATGAGACTCATGGTGTTCAAGGGTGAGCCACCATCCTCGCCCGCCGTCGCTCGGGAAGCGAAGCCCGGCGACCTCGAGAAGGTAATCCGTTTCATTGTTGCGAACTTCTTCTGGTCCTCCCCAGTGATCATCCGGGAGACCATGGCGGAGATAATGCTGGGCGCTGCGACCCGAATGGGCACCCACTACTTGGTCGAGTCGGGGGACGCCCTTGTCGCCTGCGCAAGCTTAGTGACCACCCCTGGCGCGGCAGGCATCTACAACGTCTGCGTCCGGCCAGAGGAGCGCAAGAAGGGGCTCGGAGGCAACCTCGTTCACCAGCTGGTCGCCGAGGCCAGACTCCAGGAACTCCTGCCATGTTTGCAGACCGACCCCGACCTCGAATCGTGGTATATCCAACTGGGATTCAGGACCGTGGGATCGGTCCGAGTGTTCGGCGCCCCCTCCTAACCGGGCCCTGACCAGGACCCCACTGCGGCCGGACAATGTGGAAATGACCCGAAAAAACTCGAAATCAGGTATATCTCGGCCCTTGATTATGCCGGGTAGCCGTCATAATACTGGGTGCAGACCGTGAGGACGAGGTTAGTAACCGGCTTTACGATTATTGAATTGCTTGTCGCAATGGCAATTCTATCCATCCTCGCCGCATTGCTTTTCCCAGTATTTCGCTCAGGCGTTGTCGCCGCCAAAACGAACCAGTGCATACAAAATATGCGCCAGGTTGGTGGAGCCGTCCAAAACTACTTGATTGACTACGACGACCGTTTTCCGCCGGTGGTGTACCGCGAAGAGATGCCAGGCGATTCCACCGACAACCGAACCTGGGTGCAAAACCTTCAGCCCTACCTCGGAACGCTGAACACATTCTTGTGCCCCTCCGACTCCTCAAAAGAGAGCGGCAAAGGAATGCCGCGCGCCATGGAAGGAAATCCGGACCCGGGCTTCGAGTTCTTTGAATCGAGCGTCCGCACAAACTACGGATACAACTACCTCTATCTTGCTCCGCTGGTGAGCTACCGGTCCGATGTATGGGTCTGCGAAACGAAAAAGACTTCCGACGTCAAAGATGCATCGTCAACGATAGCCTTTGTTGATTCAGTTTGGGATCGCGACCAGAACGGCAACCCGCGCGGCGGTGGAAGTTTCATCGTGGTGCCCCCGTGCAGATACACCGGACGAAAAGGAAATTTCGTCGACACTTTCGACTTCGATCCGCGAAGCAAAATGTACTTCGGCCCGACACCAGAAGGTTGGCACGATCCGCGCCTGAAAGATTGGCTTGCCTTTGGCGGAGCGTGGCCCTGGCACACAAACAAGTTCAACACCCTATATCTCGACAACCACGCTAAGTCTCTCCCCGCAGGAAATCTCACCAAAGGTTGCGATTTCCTCCCCTATTGGAAAGGGCTCATCACTTCACGCGAGGAATATCAGTGGGACCGAGAGTAACTCTCGCCGGATTCAAGTCGCCGGCCTACTGGATCTTCTTGGGTGGAGCCGCACTCCTCACTGCCGGGATGGCCTTCGGCGTAGCCAATCTCGCCGCGCCAGCACCCGAACTCCCGCAAGAACCCATTGCTCCTCGTTCTGAACCCGTGGACATCAACCCTAACGTCGGCCCTAAGCCACTCGACACCATCACGCCTTACAAACAATCAGTCTCAGGCGAGTAGCAGGCCGAGTATCTCGGCAGTTTTTTCATCTACAGTCTCCCGGCTTCCACGGCTTTCCACATTCAGGCGGACAACCGGCTCGGTGTTGCTCGACCGCACGTTAAAACGCCAATCCGAAAACTCAACCGAAAGCCCGTCGGTTTCATCAAGCAATCCATCTGCATACCGTTTTCGAATCCGATCCATCGCGCTGCCAACATCGTCAACAACGCTGTTGACCTCACCGCTGCATGGATACTTGCTCTCCATCCCCGAAATCATTTCACCCAACGTCCTCTCTCCCAAACTGACCATTCGAGCGACCTGAAGGAACGGAATCATCCCGCTATCACAATACCAATGCGATTTGAAATAATGATGCGCACTCATCTCTCCGCCATACGCCGCGTCCTCACGCCGCATCACTTCCTTTATGAACGCATGCCCAGATTTCGAGCAGACCGCGCGCCCGTTATGCTTGCTAATGATCTCTAAAGTGTTCCAAACCAACCTCGGGTCATGAACGATTGCCGCTCCAGGTTGCGTGCGCAGCACATCCTCAGCCAACAAGCCAACAATGTAATATCCCTCAATAAACTTTCCATTTTCATCGAAAAAGAAACAGCGGTCGTAGTCACCGTCCCAAGCGGCGCCAAAATCAAACCTTTCCTCTCTCATCCTCTGGACAACAGACTGCCTATTCGCCTCAATGATGGGGTTCGGAACGCCGTTGGGAAAGTTTCCATCCGGTTCAAATTGGTGCTCAACAATCTCAATCGGAATCCTGTTCCGGATCGCATTTAGGGCTAAGCCCGCACAGCCGTTTCCAGGACTGCAAAGCACACGCAACGGTTTCAACGTAGAAGGTGGCACGACAGTGAGCAGATGATCCGCGAAGTCGTCATAAACATCGCGGCGCACTAAATTGCCACTTCCCGATCTGCTGAAATCCTTCTTGCGTGCGCGCGCTTCAATCTCCCAAAGCCCAGAGTCGCCACTAATCGGCCGACTCTCCTCGCGTACCATTTTCATGCCGTTGTATTCCGGCGGATTGTGGCTTGCTGTAATCATAGTGCCCGCGCCAAAACCGTATTTCGCTGTCGCGAAATACACCATTTCAGTCCCGCACAATCCAATATCGGTGATGCCCACACCCGCAGCCTGCATTCCGCCGGCAAGAGCTTCGGAAAGTTCCTTGCTGCTCAACCGAACGTCGTAACCGATGATGGCGTTCGATGCGCCGGTCTGGTCTGCGAGTGACCTGCCAATCCGATACGCAAGTTCTGAGTTCAACTCGCTTGGGACAATCCCCCTAACATCATACGCTTTGAAACAACTTAACCGCTCATCCATGAGACTTCCTTTTACCCTAACCTGCCGCCAGAGATATTAACGGCTTGTTTGATCTTTTCAATAATGGGTGAAACATCCTCCAATTTTGAGTGAGCGCCGAACGAAAACCGGAGCGCCTCGCGCGCCTCAGATTCGGTCCAACCCATCGCCAGCAGCACATGCGACGGCTCAATGCTTCCCGAGCTGCAAGCCGAACCGGAAGATGCGTCAATTCCGAGCCGATCCAGATTAATGAGCATCGCTTCCGCCGATCTACCAACAACTCGGAAATGCGCGTGCCCAGGCAGTCCGCTGTGCGGAGTAATGACCGCTTCCGGAATAACCTGAGACAATTGAGATACAAAATCGTCACGAACAATTTGCATTCGATTCGCCCTATCGGAATCCGAAACGGCGAGTGCAACGGCTTGCCCAAGTCCAACAATTCCTGCAACGAATTCCGTGCCGGCGCGCATCTCCCTCTCCTGCCCCCCGCCAACTGTCATTGGTTCACATTGTGTGCCTGCGAGAATCATCAATGCGCCAACACCTTTTGGTCCATATATTTTGTGCCCCGAAATCGCTACCAAATCTGCCGCAAAATCCATCTTAAAAAGCCCAAAGGATTGGACAGCGTCGCAAAAATACAGTGCGCCTGCGCGACGGCAGATCCCACCGATACCAGCCGTGTCGCTAAGCGCGCCCGTTTCATTGTTCGCGCTCATCGCCGCCACAAGCAGCACGTCGTCTCCGACTTTTTCAGCAAGCCAATCGCAATCCACACCGCCGTCCGCTCCAATCGGTGCGATCTCCACTCTGTATCCCAATCTCTCAAGCACACGGGTTGTATTCAAGACACACAGGTGCTCGCCGGCTGACAGAATCACTCGGTTCCGGTTGCCACCTTGTCCAGCCATCGCAGGTCCGAGCACTCCAAGGTTCGCCGCCTCTGTGCCCGAAGAAGTGAATACAACTTCGCCAGAATGACATCCGATCGCCGAAGCAACTATGTCTCTGGCCTCGTCAATCGCACGCCTGGCTAAACGGGCCCCCTCATACATGCTGCTGGGGTTCTGAAACCGCTCCTCCAACCAGGGTTGCATCGCGGCGATCACACCGGAAGACGGCGGCGTTGTTGCCGCGTGGTCGCAATAGTATCGCTCTGCAATCCGCATCCGGAAAGGAGTTTATCGAATCGAAGCCAGTAGAATGGTGGTGGAGCAATGAGATCAACGGTTTCTGAGCGAGTCACAAAGAATATCGAGGCTTTGCGCGTTCATCGCGAAGCGATACTCCGGCGGCGAAAAATCGAGGAAAGGGTAGCCGATGGGATCACCAACTTCTCCGGAAACATGAAGTTTGTATATCTTCATGCGGCTTGGTTTTTGGTTTGGATTGCCATCAACTGCGGCTGGACGCCAGTCGTGCCATTCGACCCTTATCCATTTGGCCTGCTAACCATGATCGTCTCCCTCGAAGCCATCTTCCTTTCGACCTTCGTCCTTATCAGCCAAAACCGCATCTCCCGAATGGTCGAGGAACGCGCTGAAATGGACCTTCAAATCAATCTGCTATCAGAGCAAGAAGTCACGCATCTCATACGCATTGCCGATGCGATCGCAACCAAACTCGGCGTTGACTTAGAAGACGGCGAGATGAAAGAAATGGAGAAAGAGGTTGCGCCAGTTGAGCTGCTCGAAGAGATAGAAGAGCTTGAGGGCGGCGAGTTCAAATCAAACTAAAGCTCAGCCAGCTTCGACTTCAGCAGGTTAATCGCTTCAATCGCCTCAGGATCTACATCGTTGAGTGCGGCAAGATACAGGCTCACGAAGTCACCGAAATAAGTGATGGAGAGCATCTGTGAAAGAAGGTCATCCCCTTCTGAGTGAACTTCATGCAAGTCGGTTTTCGATCGAATGATTTCGCCGGTTACATCCGCCCTTAGGCGCATCTGTTTGCTTTCGTCGCCGCTCGCCAAAAACACAGTAGCCCAACGATCCACACCTTGATGCTCAGCAAGCGTCCACCCCATAATCTCGTTATGATTAAGTTCTGGAAACGCGTGATAGAAAGCCATCATCTTTGAGTTCTCGTTGATTTGACCTTTCCATCTGAACGCAGCGACCGATTGCCAACTCCCCAAACCGTAAACGAGTATCGCTTTGCCGAACAGTGAAAGCGCGAGCATCTTCGCGGGATTCGAGGTCGTTTTCACGAGCGGACCCCAATCCTCTCGGCAGCGGTCTAACAGTTCGAAACACGTTTCAAACGCCGGCGTCGGGCAATAACCGAGCGTAGCGCACATTTGCGCCATCGGAATAAACAGGTAACCCAATGCCGTCCGCGGTGGTTGCCCACCTGGAATGATCACACATGGATAACCGTGCTCTTTGCAGAACGCACCGATCTGCCCGCCGGAAGTGACGCCCGCAATTTGTGCGCCTTTCGCGTGCGCTTGCTTCAGTGCTGAAAGCGTCTCTTCGGTATTCCCACTGTAACTGCAGGCGATCACAAAAGTTTTCGATGAAACGAAACCCGGAACAACATAATCTCGACACACCATGCACGGAACGGTTCCACCTGCGTGAACTAATTCGCGTAAGTAATCGCCTCCAGCTGCAGAACCCCCCATGCCGAGCACGACAATTTGATCGCAATTCCGAAGCGAATCTGGAAGCGACAGCTCACTGGAAAGCGAAAGGGCTTTTCGGCACTGGTCCGAAAAGCCCTCTGTAAGAGCCATCATCCCCTTCGGATCCCGTTTGGAAAGAAACGCAGGATCGTCGAGATGGCTCAAGCTTTATTCCTCAGCAAACGGATCGTAATCATCCACTTCGGTAGAAGTGGAAGCAACATTCGCAACCGCGGTATCCGATGGCGCATATTCCCCGCCACCTTGATCATCTCGCGGACGATCAAGCAGCGCGACGTTGTCGGCGATCACTTCGACCGCTTCACGTTCGATTCCGTCGTTGCCGGTATACCGTCGCTGCTCTAAGCGACCTTCGACTCCGACCATTCTGCCTTTAGTTGCGTAGTTCGAAATGAACTCCGCCTGTTTGTTCCAGGCTACGATGCGAAAGAAGAACGCATCTCGCTCATTCGGGTCCGTCGGCTTGATCCGCTTCTGAACTGCGATGCTGAAATTCACGACCTGTTGGCCGCTTGGCGTCGTTCGCATTTCTGGATCGCGAACGATTCTTCCGGTAAGAACGACTCTGTTGATTGACATGTTAGGCCTCCCGCTTGAAGACTCTACCGCGAATTATTTCGTCGCTGATGCGGAACAGCCTACTTAATTCCGCCGGAACCTTCGGCCCCGAGGTGAACTGGAGCAGGCAGTAGTTGCCGTCCGAATGCTGCTTAATCGGGTACGCAAGCCGTCGTCGCTCCCAAAGCTGGGCTTTCTCAACGGTCCCGCCGGCCTCCGTGATGAACTTGGTGTGCTTCTCAAGGGTGGCGGTCACGGCAGCCTCGTCAAGGTTGCCGGGCAAAATGTACATAGCCTCGTAGGCTCGAATTCCTTCTGTCATGGGTCCCTCCTATGGTCTTCGACTGCCGTTCCAGCCGGCAGCAGAAAGGATTGAGGCGATATTTTACCCCTTAGGAGGGGCCTTAGACCCGTTTTGCTGCCTGAGTCCGCCCGAAGAGATAAACTCGGCGCATGCTGTTCAACCTGCTATTACTTTCCACGCCTGCCCTGCAGGACAACCCATTTGACCCCGGGCCTTCGCCGTACCTGATGCGGCACCCAACCATGAACCAGAACAAGATCGTGTTCCAGTTCGCCGGTGACCTCTGGCAAGTGGCTCGGTCCGGAGGCGAAGCAGTCAGATTGACCAGCGATGTGGGAGTTGAGTCAGACCCGTACTTCTCACCAGACGGCTCAATGGTCGCGTTCACCGGCCAGTACGACGGAAACACCGACGTATTCGTTGTTCCTGCCGAAGGCGGTGTTCCGAAACGACTCACTTACCACCCGGCCGGAGACTTGGCAGTTGGCTGGACCCCAGATGGCAAGTCGGTCATCTTCGGCTCCTCGATGCTGGCAAACACCGACTGCCCCCGATTGTTCACCGTCAGTGTCCAAGGTGGAGTCCCAAAGGCGCTTCCTTTTCCGATGGGCACACAAGGAAGTTTTGCCGCCGACAGCTCTCGAATCGCTTATGTCCCGGGATTCAAATGGCAAGACGCCTGGAAGAGATACAGAGGCGGCCAAGCCTACGCGATCTGGATCGGACAAATGTCTGACTCGAAGGTCAAAGAGATTCCCCGAGATGGAGAGAACAACGAGCAGCCAATGTGGGTTGGCAACAAAGTTTATTACTTGAGTGACAAACGCGGTCCCGTCGGCCTGTCGAGCTACGATGTGACGAGCGGAAAAGTCGCTGAAGAGATTAAGGGCGAGGGCTTTGACATCAAATCCGCGACCGCAGGACCCGGCGGCATCGTATTTGAGCGACTCGGTTCCGTAAACATCTACGACTTCCAAACAAGGAAAGCCACTCGAATTCCGATTACTATCAAAGGCGACTTCCCGGAAGTGCGTCCACAGTTCAAAGGGGTCGAAGCCTACGCTAACGGAGGCGGAATTTCGCCAAGCGGGCAAAGAGTGGTTGTGTCAGCTCGCGGCTGGATTTTCACGGTTCCCGCAACAAAAGGCGATGCTCGTGTTCTCGGCGAGGCGCAAGGTGCGCACCGACGCGACCCGGCATGGTCTCCCGATGCAAAAACGATTGCGTACATCACCGACGTGAACGAGCGACAACAGCTCGCGCTCTGGGATGTGGCGAGCTCCACAGAGAAGTTTCTTGAGCTGGGCGAAGCGCCCGCGTATTACTATGCGCCGAATTGGTCGCCCGATTCAAAGTGGATCTCGTACACCGACAACCGAAACATTCTTTGGCTAATAGATGTTGCAACCGGCAAGAACGTTCGCGTTGACCAAACAACGTACACGGATCCAACGGTTGACCTGAGAGCCGATTGGTCGCAAGATTCCAAGTGGATCACATGGTCCAGAGATCTCGACAATCATATGCAGGCCATTTTTGTGTACAACGTCGAAACGGGAACGAAGTCGCAGCTTACGGACGGACTTTCAAGTGCAAAGAGCCCGGTCTTCGACCGCGATGGCAAACACCTGTATTTCTTGGCGAGCACAAACGTCGGTCCTGCCGCTTCATGGTTGGATATTTCAAGCATGACAAACCCGCTGGTGACGAACAGCATTTATGCGATCGTTCTCCGCAAAGATCTGCCCAACCCTCTGCAGCCAGAAAGCGATGAGGAAGCGATCAAAACGCCGCCGAGCGGTGAGGCGCCTCCAAAACCGGAGCCTCCGAAATTCAATATTGATCTTGATGATATCAGCAGCAGAATCATCACGCTGCCGATGCCTGCAAGCGGTTATGGCGGATTGGTCGCGGGGCCTGCGGGAAGTTTCTTCATCAGGCCTGGATTCTCGCCACTTAGTGGTCCAACCGGTTTCAGCATCCAGAAATTCACGATGGCATCTCGTTCCGCGATGCCGTTTGCGCAAGGGGCGAACATTCAGGTTTCTGCGGATGGACAAAAAGCGCTGTTGATGACCGGTGGCGGTGTTTCGATCGTTTCTACGATGGCGCCAGCCGCACCGGGACAAGGTCGAGTTGACTTCTCCGGATTGCGTGTGAAGATTGATCCCAAAATCGAATGGGAGCATATGTTCCATGAGGTATGGCGAAATGAACCAATGCTGTTCTACGCGGCGAACCTGCACGGAATCAACGCGCAAGAAATGGACCGTCGGTACACTCCGTTTGTTAAGAACATCATGTCGAGAGACGATCTCAACTACCTGTTCACAGACATGGTTGGTGAAATCGTCATCGGTCATATGTGGGCGCAAGGCGGAGATATCCCCGGGACCCAAGGTGTTCCTGGAGGATTGCTCGGTGCTGACTATTCGTTCGAGAACGGCCGATATCGCTTGTCGAGGATTTACGACGGTGAGCGATGGAATCCGGGTCTCTACGCGCCGCTTGCTCAACCCGGCATCAATGCGAAAGTTGGCGAGTACATTTTGGCGATTGACGGCAAGGATCTCAGCGACTCGAACGACATTTACGAAAAACTCGAAGGCAAAGCAGGAAGACAGGTCAAGATAAAGATCGGACCGAATGCGGATGGATCGGGTTCGCGCGAAGTCACTGTCAAGCCTGTTGGTCAAGAGTTTTCGCTTCGCCAACGCGCATGGGCCGAAGACAATCGCCGATACGTTCAGAAAATGACGAACGGCCGAGCCGGCTATGTGCATGTTCCAGATACCGGTGGCGGCGGATGGACTTCGTTCCTTCGCTACTACTACTCTCAGACCGACTGCGACGGAATGATCGTTGACGAGCGATTCAACCATGGAGGATTGATTAACGACTTCATGGTGTATGAAATGAAGAAGTCGCTCGACGGCGCGTTCACGCCGCGTGATGGAAAGGATTGGCCGACGCCAGGTTCGACCATCTACGGACCGAAAGTGATGCTCATCAATCAATGGGCCGGTTCGGGAGGTGATATGTTCCCGTGGTTGTTCAGGCATCACAAAATCGGACCGTTGGTCGGAAAACGAACATGGGGCGGTTTGGTTGCTGCGTTTGGATTTGGATTGGCGGATGGTGGATCGGTCAACTCGCCGAACTGCGCGTTCTACGATCCTGCTTCCGGAACGTGGGATGTTGAAGGGCATGGCGTTGATCCCGACTTCGATGTGGAGCTCGATCCGTATCTTTGGCGACAAGGAAAGGACGCGCAGCTTGAAAAGGCAATCGAGGAGATTAACAAGCGGCTCGCGAATTACAAGCGGCCCGTTCTGAAGCGCCCGGCGAATCCGGACAAAACCGGAATCGGCAAGATCCGGTTCGAAGACCTGTTCCCGATTCCGTCGAGCAATTAGGCTCTGGTGTCCTGGGTGAGCGTATCGCTCACCCAGGCAGGTTTTTCTCCCCAACACTTTTGTTTTTTCGAGCGTGTTCATGCCCTGTTGTTATGGGAGGGGGTGAATATCAAGGGTTGTAATCGGAAATTTGATAGTTTTGGCAGCAATGCGGCCGAGCGAGGCGGTTTCGCGCGAAGAACGTCAAAAGGTCATCGCCAGTTGGTGGGAAGTCGGTAATAATGATGACTGAGGTGATTGAGAATCAGACTAGCCACACACGGACAAGCGCTTCGCGTTGTCCGTGGCACACGGCGCGGTTTGTTGGCGGGTGACCCGGGTTCCCGTGGCACCCCTAGTGAGAGGTTCGCGGCTCGGGTCGTACGGGGAGTTCGGACCGGGGTGTAGAGGGTTCGGATGGTCGGGAACAGTTTTGCCGCCAACCGGCAAATAACTTGCAACAACTTTGCAACCACCTCGCAACCAATTTCAGCAGTTCTCCATCTCGACGATGGCGTAGCCGCGGGCAGCGACTTCACCTTCCACTTCCGGGCTCGCGTCCTCGATGTGGCAGAAGGTGCACTCGGTGGCGGTGATTGGTTGGCCGTCTTCCCCTTTCGACTGGAGGTAGGCGCGTCCAAAGGCGAGGATCGTATCCAGGTCAGCGACAGAATCGGGAACGAGGATGTCGAAATGCATGGTTCGGCCGTCTTTTCGGGCCACATAGGTGTCGTAAACGGATACTTTCATACCTCAAATTACCTCTCGGAGGGATGAAACTTCACCGGGGCCAAAAAAATGAGGCCCCACGCTAAAGCGGGGGGCCAACCTAACTTGAGGGGGAGCTAAGGATTAATAATTGCCGTGCGTGGTATCTGCCAATTCGCCCCCGGAGCCTGCGGCCTCGCCGCGGCATCCGGTAGGGCAGACGACCCGGGTAACGACAATGTTCCCGATCTGGGTCACGCAGCCTCGTCTGACGACTGCGAGTCAACCCGAGTGGCCGGCTCAGCGCTCGAATAGTCCCAATTATCGCAATCTAGTCTGCGACAGTAGAGCATCTTCTGCACCCGGCCATCATTCGTGGCGACATCTGCCTGTTGAGCGAATCGGCAGTCCAGACACAAGTCTGGCTCAACCAGCCTCACTACTTTGAGTTCCCTTTTTGCCATCCCGCACCCCTTGCGTACAGGTGGTTGTCCCGCCATCGGGGGGTTGCGCGACTTGCGGAAATAACAGGTAATCGCGGGGCGCGGCCTAATACTGCATTGCTACTGGCTCGCAAGTTCGCCGTAGTAAAATCAGTCTTACTCGATGTCTTCTTTACTGCGCGACGCGCTGACACAAGCAATTCCACCAGACGAGAGAGACTCCATCGCGCTTGCGCTGGAGTCCGACGTTTTGCGTTCGGGGCAGTTTGGCGAGGTCTGGCTGATTGCGACCCACTCGCATCTCTACTGTGTTGAGCCTTTGGAGGGGATGCTGAAAATCGGCGATCAAGCACGCGTCATCGCAAGTTGGTCGTTGCTCGGGCTTACTGAATTTCGGTACGAAGAGCTAGTAGACGCCGGGTGCTTGGTTGCGAAAATGGGCTCACAGGACACAGAGCTCATCAGAGGGTCAACATCACACGCACCGCAAATTGCGGCTATCGCGAAGAAACTTAACCGACTTCGAGACTCGGATGTCGTTGATCCTCATCTCGAATCCAAACGGATTTGCCCGAAGTGCCATCGGCCATTGCCGAAGGACAGTGACATCTGCGAAGGATGTTTGAATCGCGGGCGCACGCTGCGCCGAATGTTTGGCTACTTGAAGCCATACAAAATGCACGTCGCATTGAGCAGCCTCATGCTGGTTGCGCTGACGCTCGTTGAGTTTGCTCCATCGCTATTGCTGAAGTACCTGATAGACGACGTTTTGCCTTCCCGCAAGTTAACGATCGGCTTCACATGGGTTTGCGTTGGTTTGTTGGGGTCGTATGCATTGTCGTCGTTACTGAACAGTGGCAGGCTTTGGCTTAACGCGTATTTGGGAAACCGCGTAACGGTAGATATCCGGGCGAAGTTATTCGCGCATTTGCAAGCGTTGTCACTTGGGTTTTACGATCGGAGAACGGTCGGCAGCACGATGTCGAGGATGACGAATGACACCGGCGCGCTTTACGAAGTGTTGGTTGATGGCATTCCTATGATTTTGCGCGATGGGTTGAAGCTTGTCGGCATTCCGATTGTGCTGCTGTTTTTGGATTGGAAAGTCGCTCTGTGGACGCTCGCTCCTGTGCCGGTTGTCATCTGGTTAGTGCACAAGTTTCGAACTCGCATCATGCGAGTATGGCGACGGTTTTGGCATAGCTGGTCGCGACTGAGCGGCGCGCTGAATGGTGTTTTGAGCGGGATGCGAGTTGTCAAAGCGTTTCATGGCGAAGCGCGCGAAGTTGATCGTTTTGGAAGACGAATTCAGGAACTTGCTGACACGGGGTATGCGGCGGAAGGTGCTTGGGCTACTTTCTTTCCGATGATCACTTTCTGTGTTAGCGTTGGAACGGCATTAGCCTGGTTTGTTGGCGGTGTAGCGGTAATCAAAGGCGAGATGCTCGTTGGAACGTTTGTGGCGTTTCTAACGCTTTTGACGATGCTTCAAGGGCCACAACAGACTTTGACGAGATTGATAGACTGGACAAGTCGCGCTCTCACTGCTGCGGAGCGAGTGTTTGAGGTGCTTGACACGGTTCCCGACATTCAGCAGCCGCGAAGTCCGCAAACGCTTGACGAGTTCAAAGCTGAAGTCACTTTTCATCAAGTTCATTTCGGCTATGACAAAGCGCACGAAGTTCTGCATGGAATTCAGCTGCATGTGAAGCCTGGCGAGATGATTGGAATCGTTGGTCCGAGTGGATCCGGAAAGACCACGCTAATGAGTTTGCTGATGAGGTTTTATGATCCTACGGAGGGCCGCATCGAAATTGACGGTGTGGATATTCGGGACCTTGACTTGTATCAGTTTCGTGAAAGAGTCGGAGTTGTGCCTCAGGAGTCGTATCTGTTTCCGGGAAGCATCGGCTACAACATCGCCTATGGAAGGCCAGATGCAACAAAAGAGGAGATCATTGCGGCCGCGAAAGCTGCAAACGCACATGGATTCATCACTCGGTTTGCAGACGGCTACGACACTTACGTTGGCGAGCGAGGGCAACGGCTTTCTGGTGGAGAAAGGCAGCGTATTTCGATTGCGCGGGCGATTCTGCACAATCCGAAGCTGCTTGTGTTGGATGAAGCGACTTCAAGCGTAGATACCGAGACGGAGAGAATGATTCAAGAAGCGCTCCAGAATTTGGTGTCTGGAAGAACGGTGTTCGCGATTGCGCATCGGTTGAGCACTCTTCGCAACGCCGACCGGATTATCGTTTTGGAAGAAGGAAAGATGACTGAAGTGGGAACTCACGACGAGCTGATGGTGCAGGAAGGCACCTATCACAAACTTGTGACGATGCAGCAAGAGATTGCGAAGACGAGGTCGGAGTTTATTGGCGTTGAGGAAGAGGAAGTTGAGGCGAGCAGTTAAGGCGCGCTGCGGTAGAATCTTAATTCATTTTGGAAGATTGATGCCACTGACGAAACTCGATCCACCGTCCGTAGGAAGGGACGGCAATAACGGGGGCGGACACCATCGCAACGGCGATGATGGCTCCGGCGGGTTTGAATCACGAATTTCAACAGCGAAGCTGCTGATGTACTTGTTCATCGGTTCTCTTGCGATGATGTTCGGGGCTCTCGCGATGATGTATTTGGTGCGAGGAGGCGAAAGGCTCAACTACCCGTTTGATGCGCCTGAGTCGCTCTGGTTTTCGACTCTGTTCATTGCGCTGAGCAGCGGTTCGATGCATGCCAGCTTGTTGCGGCTCAAAGAGGATTCCCTTCCCAAGTTCAAGGCGCTGCTGCTGGTGACGCTGTTGCTGGGTGTGCTGTTTTTGCTTTCCCAGTCGTTCTCGTGGAATCAGGTTTATCAGACGATCACGAACAGCACCCCCTCGCCGGTTCGCAACCTGTTCTATATCTTGACCGGAGTGCATGCCGCACATCTGTTTGGCGGGCTGGCTTGGATTGCGGTTGTGGTGAAGAACGCCAGAGAGGGCCGATACTCGGCTCAGAACCGGCTGGGTCCAGAATTGTGCGGCATCTACTGGCACTTTCTGGGAGCTTCGTGGCTGGGGTTCTTCCTGATTTTGATGTTTAGATGACTAAAGTTCAACTTTCGGCTATTTCATTTTTGGGGTTGGCCTTGGTGGCCGGATGGGTCGCGTATGGGGTGACTTCTTCCCGCAAGCCCGAGGAGCAGACTTTCGAGCTGCCGGAGAGCTACGGCCCGGCGCCGGAATTTCGGTTTCCCTCGGCGTACGGGGGAGAGGTTGGTCTGACCGACTTCAGCGGGAAAGTTTGGATCGCCGACTTCTTTTTTACCAACTGCAAGGGGATTTGCCCCAAGCTGACTTCAAGCATGAAGCGAGTACAGGCCGAAACGGAGGACCTGCCGGAACTGAAGCTGGTTTCGTTCTCCGTTGACCCAGCGAGGGATAACGCCGAGACGCTCAGCAAGTACGCCGACTCGATTCCGGCAGATCGCTCGAGATGGTCGTTCCTCTTCGGCAAGCGGGGCGAGGTCAAGCGCCTGTCCACCACTGGATTCAAACTGGGGGCTACGGAGGTGCCGGGCGAGATTCTGCACAGTGACCGGTTGATTTTGATAGACCGACAAGGCCAGATTCGCGGCTATTTTTCGGGAACGCATGACTCGGAGGTCAACGACCTGATTCAGGCTGCCCGTAAGCTCGTTAAGGACGGTTCGTAGTTTGGATCTCCGTAGTTTGCCTGTTCTGAACGCGTGTTTGAACGGGTTGAGCGCGGTTTTTCTGCTCTCCGGCTACTACTTCATCCGAACGAGGCAGAAAGAGCGCCATCGGGCGTGCATGCTTGTGGCGCTCGGGTGTTCGGTTCTGTTTCTGGTGAGCTATGTGACTTATCACTGGTCGGTTGGGAGCGTGCGGTTCAGCTATCCGGGTTGGCCGAGAACAGTGTATTTAGTGATCTTGTTTACGCATACGGTTCTGGCAGTCTCGTTGGTGCCTTTAGTAATCATTACCTTGAATCGCGCATTGCGCGAACGTTTTGACAAGCACCGCCGGATTGCCCGCTGGACTTTTCCGATCTGGCTTTATGTGTCAGTCACCGGGGTGATCATCTATTTGATGCTGTATCAGATCTGGCCAAATGTAGCAACACAAACTTTGTGAAAAAATGCACAAAGTCGGCAAAAAATGTTGATTCTTGCTGTTGAATGCGGCTAAGATTCTGATACGGATTGGTACGACGAGGTCGGTTGCTGCGGCCAAAGGCCCGGTTTCTTCGTCCAACCCAAGAGGCACGGCGCACGGATGACAAATAGACTAGGGCTGAAGCAAGGCTTCGGTTCAGGCAGAAGAAATCCCTCCACGCAGGGGAGACACGCGCGTCTGCTCGTGAGGGAATCGAATGCCCCAGGTATTTCATAAGAGGTCTAACTACTTCGCGCGCGGCAGCCTTGTGTTTGGCGGCGTGTTTTTGCTTGGCGTGGTCTTAATCAGCCACAACGTTACTTCCTACACGCACGATCTTTACGTTGCGTTCGATCAGCCAGCGCCGTTCAGCCACAAGCACCACGTGAAGGAACTGGGAATAGATTGTCGGTACTGCCACACTTCGGTCGAGAAGGGCCCATTTGCTGGAGTGCCTCCAACAGAGACGTGCTACACGTGCCACAGCCAGATCTGGACTAATTCTCCGCTGCTGCAGGTTGTAAGAGATAGTTACACATCGAAGACACCGATGCAGTGGAATCGCGTGAACAACGTTCCCGATTTTGTGTTCTTTGATCACAGCGTGCATGTTGCGAAGGGCGTGTCTTGCTACACTTGTCATGGACCTGTTGACAAGATGAACCTGATTTATAAGGAAAACGCCTTTGAAATGTCTTGGTGCCTGAAATGCCACAAGAATCCGGAGGCTCAAGTAAGGCCCACAAGCGAAATATTTAACTCCGCTTATGACCCTGCTCAACATGCGGAAGATGGTAAACGACTTGTCGAACAGTACGGCATCAAGAAAGAGCAACTCTCCGATTGTTGGATATGCCATAGGTAGGGAATGAGAAGAGACATGCCTGAAAAACCTGATAAGGAATCCCCCGAACTTAAGGCGCTAAGCATTAGCGAGATTCAAGCAAAGCTTGATGCGCGCGAAGACAAAACTTGGCGAAGCATTGAGCAGTTGCTTGAGACAAAAGAGTTTCAAGAGTCGCTTGAGCGCGAGTTTCCTCGGCACACTGCTCCTTGGGCTTCCGGCATGAACCGCCGCACGTTTGTGAAGGCTGTTACGGCTTCGCTGGCACTGGCTGGGCTTTCCGCCTGCCGCCCGAAATATGCACAAAAGATCATTCCGTATGTGCAAGCTCCCGAAGATATCATTCCTGGGATTTCGAACAACTACGCGACGACACTTCGATTTGATGGAGCAGGTGTAGGCGTCGTTGTACGGTGTGACACCGCGCGACCGATAAAGGTTGAAGGCAACGAGTTGCATCCGGGAAGCCTGGGTTCATCGGACGCGTTTATGCAAGCTGCGATGCTTGATCTTTACGATTCCGACAGGCTGTCATCGGTGCTGCATCTTGGTGACCCAAGCACATGGGACCAGCTTGTTTCGGAAATTCAGCCGACGTTGAAGTCTGGAAGAGTACTCATCCTAACCGACGGAATCTGCTCGCCGACTCTTGCAAAGCAGATTCAGCGGTACATGAATATGAACCACAACGCACAGTGGTTCCAATATGACGCCGTTAACAACGACAACGCTCTTATAGGGGCGAGGATTGCGTTTGGGCAGTCGCTGACTCCTGTTTACAACTTTGAAAACGCCGATGTTGTTGTGTCGCTTGACGCTGATATCTTTGGGGCGGGCGCGGGTCACGTTCGGTACACACGCGACTTCATGAAGCGGCGCCAGTTGGTTGATGGCGCGAAGACCATGAACCGCCTGTACGTTCTGGAAAGCAGCTTCTCGATCACCGGAGGGAAGGCCGATCATCGTTTGGCGATGAAGCCAACCGAGATTGAGGCATTTGCTCGTGGACTCGGAAATGCGTTGGGGATTGGAGTTCCGCAAGGTGGAAACCCTGATCAAAAGTGGCTCGCGGCGATCGCGCGAGAGTTGACGAACGCGAAAGGTAGCTGCGTTGTGGTGGCTGGGAGGAATCAATCGGCTGCAGTCCATGCGATTGTCAACGCGATTAATGTTGCGCTTGGAAACGTTGGCAAGACTGTGAATTTCGTCGCGCCTGGGGTTCCGGCGGTCGTTAAGACGGATTCGATTCTCAACTGCGTCGAGCAGATGAATTCTGGCAATGCCGACCTGCTGATGATCATCGGCGGTAACCCGGCTTACGACGCGCCCGCAGATGCAAAGTTCATCGAGGCGATGAAGAAGGTTAAGACTGTCGTCCGCGTGGGCACGTTTTCTGATGAGACCGCATTCCATTCGCACTGGCAGGTGCCACTCGCGCACGATTTCGAACAGTGGAGTGATGCGATTGCTTTCGACGGCACAAGGAGCATTGTCCAACCGCTGATTGAGCCGCTACTTGGCGGGCTGAGCGCGCATGAAATTCTTGCGATGATGACCGGCGATGCTCGCGAGCCTCTTGACATTGTTCGAAGCAACTACGCCGTTGATGACAAAACATGGAGAAAGTATCTTCATGACGGCGTCATTCTTGATTCTGCTCCGGCTGCCGCAACTGTTGCCGTGGCTCCTGGCTGGATCGCCAATTTGGAACCCGCACCCGAAACAGGTTCTGGAGTCGAGATTAACTTCCGGCCGGACGAGACGATTTACGACGGACGCTATGCAAACAATGCGTGGCTGCAAGAGCTTCCCAAGCCGGTGAATAAGATTGTTTGGGAAAATGGTATCGAGATTAGTCCGCGCACCGCTGAGCAGCTCGGTTTTACTGAGCATATGGGCTTGAAGGGCGGAGATTTCACAACCACCAAAGCACAGGTTAAGGTCGGCAGTGCAACTGTCATCGGTCCGGTCAATATCGTTCCGGGTCACGCCGACGGCGTGGTGACTCTGCGGCTTGGCTATGGGCGCACGCGGGCCGGCAAGAATGGATCTAACATTGGTTACGACGCCAACTTAGTTCGAAACTCGGCGACGATGTGGACGGCCGCAAACGGAAGTTTTGAGACGACCGGCGAGAGTTATGTGATGGTGAGCACACAGCACCATTACTCGATGGAAGGCCGCGGGTTTGTTCGCACTGCTACCATAGATGAGTACACGGCCAACCCGGCGTTTGCGCACGAGTACGACATGATCGAGGAAGGCCACTTGCCTCAGAAAGGTGGCGAGCATGGCAAGGGCGAAGAAGCTGAGCCTGAGAAGCGAATCTCGATGTATCCGCAGCGGGAATACCCCGGCAACGCATGGGCGATGGTGATTGACACCAACCTTTGTACGGGATGCAATGCATGCGTGACGGCGTGCCAAGCTGAGAACAACATTGCTTCAGTCGGGCGCGAAGAAGTCTTGCGCGGTCGCGAAATGCATTGGATTCGAATTGACCGGTACTTTGAGGGTGACGTACACAATCCAAAGCTGCACATGCTGCCGGTGCCTTGTATGCACTGTGAGCAGGCGCCCTGCGAAGTGGTTTGTCCAGTCGCAGCAACGACTCACGGCCATGAGGGCCTTAATGAAATGGCGTACAACCGATGCGTTGGAACCCGGTACTGCGCCAACAACTGTCCTTACAAGGTTCGACGATTTAATTTCAAGCAATATTCGAAGCTTGATGTGCCGCTGCTGAAGATGCTGAACAACCCGGACGTGACGGTTCGCGGTCGTGGCGTGATGGAGAAATGCAGCTACTGCGTGCAAAGAATTAATGCTGCTCGCAAAACGGCAAAGAAGCAGAACCGCGAAATCGCCGATGGCGAAGTGGTGACCGCATGTCAGGCAGCTTGCCCGGCCAAAGCGATTACATTCGGCAACAAAAATGACGCGAGAAGCGCGGTTGCCAAAATGAAATCCGAACCGACGAATTACTCACTTCTGAAGGCATTGAACACAGAACCGAGGACGACTTACTTGGCCAAGGTAGAAAATCCTAACAAGGAGCTGGGGGCGTAATCGGAGCGCACGACGATACTATGGACAATCAGATACCGCAAGACCTGATTCTTGAACAAGCACCGCTTATTGAAGGTGATCACGATTACGCTTCGGTTTCCGACAAGATATCGAGCATCGTTCTTGAGCGTCCATCACCTAAGCAGTGGTTTATGGTTGGCGGAATCGCTGCGCTTTGTCTTGGCGCGTTTCTCACTGCGTTCTGTTGGCTGATTTACAAGGGTGTCGGCGTCTGGGGAATCAACAACCCTTCGGGTTGGGGATTTGACATCATTAACTTCGTTTGGTGGATTGGTATTGGCCACGCAGGAACCCTGATTTCGGCGATTTTGCTGCTGATGCGGCAGCGATGGCGAACTTCGATTAACCGCCTTGCAGAAACGATGACATTGTTTGCGGTTTGCTGCGCGGGCATCTTCCCGTTGTTGCATACCGGTCGTCCTTGGGTTGCCTACTATCTAACGCCGTATCCGAACGCGCTCAACTTGTGGCCGCAGTTTAGAAGTCCGCTGGTTTGGGACGTGTTCGCGGTAACGACGTACCTTACGGTATCTGCTGTGTTCTGGTATGTGGGTCTGATCCCCGATCTTGCCTCGATTCGAGACAAGGCGAAGTCAAAATTAGCTAAGATCGGAACCGGCATCCTTTCGATGGGATGGCGAGGGTCTGCGGCACACTGGCACAGGTACGAAGCCGCGTACTTGGTTCTGGCCGGATTGTCCACGCCGCTCGTGTTATCTGTTCACTCAATCGTTAGCTTTGACTTTGCTGTGTCCATCGTGCCGGGTTGGCATACGACAATCTTTCCTCCATATTTCGTCGCAGGCGCCGTGTTCGCAGGTTTCGCGATGGTCTTAATTCTCGTCATTCCGATTCGGAAGTGGTACGGGGTCGCGGACTTCGTGACAATGAGGCATATGGACTGGATGGCGAAAATCATGCTGGCCACCGGATTGGTGGTGTTCTATGGGTACATCATGGAGATGTATTACGCGTTTTACAGCGGCAACCGGTTTGAGATCGCGCTCGCTGAGAATAGGCTGTCTGGCCCGTACGCAACTTGGTATTACTGGCTAATCTTCTGCAACGGTTTGGCTCCTCAAATCCTGTGGATTAAGAAGATGCGCCACAGCCTGCTTTGCCTGTTCATCGTGAGTTTGATTGTCAGCGTTGGAATGTGGCTTGAGCGATTTGTAATCATTCCAGTCAGTTTGTCGAGGGACTACATGCCAAGCGCTTGGGGCGGATACACGCCGACCGTGCTATGGGGCGACGTCATGTTCTTCTTCGGAACGTTCGGCATCTTCCTCGGTGGCATGGTTGCGTTCGTGCGACTTCTCCCGATGATTCCGATGTCAGAAATCAAGCATCTGTTGCATCTTGAGAAACACGATGCGGGGCATCACCCTCCCGCTAAACCCAGTGTCGCGGAGGTCGAAGCGTAATGCATCACCCAACGCCAACAGGGCCGCAGCTTTACGGCGTCGTTGCCGAATACAGTTCGGGCGAAGCAGTGGTTGCGGCTGCAAACGCTGCGCGAGCGGCAGGTTTTACCAAGATGGATGCTTACACCCCTTATATGGTGGACGACTTGGTTGACGCGCTCGGGAACAAAGATGACCGAGTTCCGAAAATCGTTTTCGGCATGGGTCTGCTCGGAGCAACCGGCGGCTTCCTGCTTCAATGGTGGGTTGCGAGCAGTGCGTATCCTCTCAACATTGGAGGAAGGCCAAATTTGAGCTGGCCGAGCTTTATTCCGATCACCTTTGAGTGTGGCGTGTTGGTCGCGGCATTGACAGCGGCTGGAGCGATGATCGCGTTGAACGGACTTCCTCGACCGCACCATCCAATTTTTGACGCGAAGAACATTGAGCGTGCGACGAAAGACAAGTTCTTCTTGTGCATCGAAGCCGAAGACCCTGCGTTCGACCTCCAAAAAGCAAAGGACGTGCTCGGAGCGACGAAGGCCGACGATGTTAGCGAGGTGCACTCGTGAACTGCTTAACTCGAAGGACGACCTTCTTCATTGGCGTGGCTTCGGTTCTGATTGCCGTCGGCTGCGAGCGGGACGATATGTGGGAGCAGCAGCGAACTTCTGTGCTGGGCCCTAATGATTTCTACGCAGATAATCAGGGTGCGCGTACTCCGGTTCGCGGGACAGTTGCTCGAGGCGAGAACTCGCTACAGGATGACGACTTGCTTTATCGAGGAGTCGAGAATGGCCAGCTCGCGGAGAGATTCCCGTTTGCCATGACCAAGGAGGCGCTGACCAACGGTCAGAAGAATTACGACATATTCTGTTCTCCGTGCCATGCGAAATCCGGCGATGGGCTTGGAATGATCGTACAGCGCGGATTCAAACAGCCGTTTTCAATGCACATTGATCGGTTGCGCGCGGCATCTCCAGGATATTTCTACTCGGTGATGATGAAGGGTCTTCGACCGACGCAGATGCCTACGATGAAACTTGAGGCAGATGACGACAAAGTGCATCCACCGATTTCACGAAAGATGAGCGCAGAGGAGCGCTGGCAGGTAATCGGTTACATCAAGGCTCTGCAATTGAGCCAGAACGCGCGAGTTGAAGATGTTCCAGCAGACAAGCGCGCCGACTTAGACAAAGAACCGACGGCAGAGGGGGCCAAGACTAACGATGGAGCGCACTGAAGGCACGATGCCCGTGATTAACCGAATGCAGATGATCGGCGGTGTCGTCGGCATCGCAGGCTTGGCCGCATTCTTCGTAGGGATGAGCTCAAAAGCAAGTCCTCATCCGTGGCAGTCGTACCTATTTGGGTTCGTGGTTGCAATGGCGCTGACTCTTGGATGTCTCGGTCTGAGCGTCTTGCTGCACATGACACGAGGCAAGTGGGGGTACTCATTCATTCGGTTTGTGGAAGCCGGATCGAAGATGGTGCTTCCCATGGCTGTGCTGTTTATTCCGCTGTTCATGTTCGCCTCGGATATTTATCCGTGGGCAAACCCAGATACAGTTGCGACCAGCACAACGCTGACGCATCGTGCGAACTGGGTGAACCCGCAGATGTTCCTCATTCGATCGGCGATCTTCTTCGTCGTTTGGATCGCGCTGGCGTTTACACTCGCCAAGTGGTCGAAAGACGAAGATTCAAGCGGGGACTCAAAATATGTGATTAAGCGAACGAACCTCGCTGCGCCAGGCGCCGTGTTGTTTGTTGTCACAGTGAATTTTGCAGTCACCGACTGGATTATGTCGCTTGAATCGCATTGGTACTCGACGATATTTGGCTTGCTGTTCGTAGCAGGTGGGGCGCTGTTCGCGCTTGCAGTTTCGACAACATACTTGGCTTCAGTTCACACAAAAGAGCCGTACAGTGGTTTCGTAGTACCTAAGAATTTTCACGATGCAGGGAACCTCATGTTCACGCTCGTTGTGTTTTGGGCCTACCTGGCGTTCTCTCAGTTCCTGATCATCTGGTCGGGCAACTTGCCGGAAGAGATCTCATACTATGCTGATCGCAAGGAGGGCGCATGGTCCGCGTTCGGCACCGCCGTTGTGTTCCTTCACTTCCTGCTTCCATTCCTACTCCTGTTGTCAAAGCGACTCAAGAGCTCGGCGAACATGCTGAAGTCGGTGGCCCTCTGGATTATCGTCATCCGAATCGGGGAGTTGGCGTGGGAAGTTATTCCCTCGTTCCACCGTGAAGGACAGCAGTTCCATTGGATGGATGCCGCTGCCGCCATTGGAATGCTCGGGATCTGGTTTGCAGTCGCGACACAGTTCTTGAAGATGGGAACTCTCGTTCCGCGATATTTGAATCACCAGCAGGAGGCAGCCGAACATGCATGATCACGATCATGACCCGATGAACATGCCAGAGCCCGACCTGAGCGCGGGAATTGCGACCGACGAGGTTCTGAACTCGAAGAGCGCAACGCTGTTTGCCGTCGTGCTACTCGTGCTGTGTGTCGTTGTCATCATCATCTCAATTGGATTCGTTAAGTGGTGGGGACCTAAGGACGAAGCGCCGATGGCGAGCCAAGATGTTATTAACCAACGCACGACCGACATGCCCGCACCGCTGCTTCAAGCCGATCCCGGAAAAGAGATGTCTCAATTTTCAGTGACGCAAACCCAAACGATGCACAACTACGGTTGGGTGAACAAAGAGAAAGGCGTTGTGCGAATTCCGATCGAGCAAGCCATTGAAATCACAGCCCAAAGGGGACTGCCGGCGCGAGAGGAGGGTCATCGCTAAATGTGGCTTCGTAAAGCAGCGATGGCTTTGGTGATTCCCGCGTTGGTTGCGGTCGTTGCTGCACCGGCTCTCGCCCAGGAGAAGCTGAAGAACATCACGACAGGTGTTGGGATAACGCAGAAACTGAACTCACAACTACCTCTCGATGCTCAATTTACGGATGATACGGGACGACAAATCCAGCTCGGCGAGTATTTCAACAAGAAGAAGCCGGTCCTCTTCACGCTTATCTATTTCAAGTGTCCAAAGCTCTGTGGGCAGGTAATGAATGGAACCCTTCAAGCGTTGCGAGTGCTGAAGTTCACTCCGGGCCAGGAGTTCGAACTCGTCTTCATTAGCATTGACCCCACAGAGACTCCCGACCTTGCCGCTCAAAAGAAACGGTCGTTTGTCAATGCATACCGGAAACCTGAGAGCGCGGATGGATGGCACTTCTTAGTGGGCCAAGAGCAAGAAATCAAACGCGTCGCGGATGCTGTTGGCTACACCTATAAATACGACCCAACAACGAAACTGTACGTACACGGCGCGGCCATTATGGTCGCAACTCCCGCCGGTCACGTCGCCCAATACTTCTACGGCATCGAGTACAGCGTCCGCGACCTGCGGCTTGCGCTCGTCGAGGCGTCCGAGGAAAAAATCGGCTCGTTAGTTGATGAAGTTTTGCTCTTCTGCTTGGATTACGATCCAATACAAGGCAAATACGGCTTTGTGATCATTCCAGCGATCCGCATTGTGGCAATCGCCACCATGGCCGCTCTCGCGCTGTTCATCATCCGATCCGCAAAACGTGACAAGCGTACGAAAGAAGATGGAGATGAACTGCCGTCCGAGGAAAACTCATGAGATTACTCCCCGATCAAGCATCAAACTTCGCACCTGAGGTTGACTACATTTTCTACGTCATCCTCGGACTCAGCATCTTTTTCGCCGTTGGAGTTGTGATTGCGCTCATGTACTTCGGTGTGAAGTATAGAGCCGGAAACAAAGTTGACCGATCGCGACCTCCTTACCACAACACGAAGCTTGAGCTTGCGTGGTCCGTTATCCCATTCCTCATTGGCGTGCCGATTTTCGTATGGTCGGCGAAAGTGTTCATCGAAATGTACAGCCCGAAGAACACCGCCAATAGTCTCAATATCTCTGTAGTTGGCAAGCAATGGATGTGGCATATTCAGCATCCGACTGGGCAGCGTGAAAATAATGAGCTTCACATTCCGTTGGGAAGAGACGTGAAGCTTACGATGATTTCGCAAGACGTCATCCACAGTTTCTTCGTGCCGGACTTCCGCGTGAAAAAGGACGTCCTGCCGGGGCGCTTCACAACCGTGTGGTTCAGGCCGACGAAAGTCGGGAAGTACTACCTGTTTTGCGCGGAGTACTGCGGGACAGATCACGCCAAAATGGGCGGCTATGTGTACGTGATGCAACCTGAAGATTATGAAAAGTGGCTGCATAACTCGCAATGGGGCATGAACGTTGGGAAAGCGCCGGAAACCATGGCGGAGCGAGGTCACAGGCTATTCGTTTCGCGAGGTTGCGAAGGCTGCCACGGCGTAGGAAAAGAGGGAACGGCGCCATCGTTGCTTGGACTTTACGGCAAAGAAAGAGTCTTGTCTGATGGCCGCCGGATCGTGGCTGACGAAGACTACATTCGCCGATCGATTTTCGAGCCGGACGTGATGACAGTCCAGGGTTACCAAAAACTCATGCCGTCGTTTAGCGGTCAGCTCGATGAACAGCAGATTTTCGAAATCATCAGCTATATCCGCTCACTCACAACAACGTTGCCATCGGGCCAGCTCAAAGCTGAAGGGCAGCGAACAGCACTTGTTACGGAAGCCGCTAAGCCGGATGCGGCGAGCAAATCGGAAGGAAATCAATGAGCGCAGTCGCACAAGAAAGAGAAACTAACTACCTAAACAGCGAACTCGGCCTAAAAAGTTGGCTGACGACACTTGATCACAAGCGGATCGGGATTATGTACCTGTGGGTAATCCTCGCATTCTTCCTGGTCGGCGGTGTCATGGCTTTCGTGGTTCGACTCGAATTGCTCACCCCAAAAGGTGATCTGCTGACTTCCGACGTTTACAACAAAACTTTTACGCTGCACGGTGTTGCGTTAGTGTTCTGGGTGCTAATCCCGGCCGTACCTGCAGTTCTTGGCAACTTCTGCCTTCCTCTGATGATAGGCGCGCGAGACGTTGCGTTTCCGAGGTTGAACCTCCTCAGTTGGTATGTATTCACGATCGGCGGGCTTATCGCAATCACAGCAATCGTCGTTGGTGGCGTAGATACTGGATGGACGTTTTACACCCCGTACTCCACTAGCTTTAGCAAAACGGCGGTCGTACTTGCGGTTTCCGCCGCGTTCGTCACGGGCTTCGCCTCAATCATGACGGGCCTC
This sequence comes from Fimbriimonadales bacterium, assembly GCA_046330175.1. Taxonomy (GTDB): domain Bacteria; phylum Armatimonadota; class Fimbriimonadia; order Fimbriimonadales; family ATM1; genus JAJPJR01. The sequence continues at coordinate 72,613 of JAXLTG010000002.1, read as the reverse complement.
AACTTCATCGTGACGATCCATAAGATGCGAGCTCCTGGGCTCACTTGGTTCAGGCTGCCGCTGTTCGTTTGGGCCAACTATGCCACAAGCCTAATCATGGTCCTGGCGACACCCGTCGTCGCGATCACCTTGTTCCTAGTCGGCATTGAGCGTGGACTGCACATAGGCATCTTTGACCCTGCCTTGGGCGGGGATCCAGTGCTGTTCCAGCACTTATTTTGGTTCTATTCGCATCCGGCCGTATATATCATGATTCTGCCGCCGATGGGCGTGATCTCAGAGCTGATCGCATGCTTTTCGCGCAAACGTGTGTTCGGCTATGAGTTCGTCGCTTTTTCAAGCCTGGCGATTGCGCTAATCGGGTTTATCGTGTGGGCGCACCACCTGTTTACCAGTGGGCTATCAACCTATTCAGCGGTTGTGTTCTCAATGCTGACTTTCTTGGTTGCGATTCCGTCTGCCGTGAAGGTGTTCAACTGGACAGCGACACTTTACAAAGGCGAAATTCACTTCGACTCGCCGATGTATTTCGCCCTCGGCTTTATTGGCCTCTTCCTAATCGGCGGACTTACCGGCCTGTTTTTGGCTTCGCTCGGAACTGATATTCACTTCCAAGACACGTACTTCGTCGTAGCCCACTTCCATTACGTGATGGTCGGCTCCGCGATCATGGGCTTTCTCGGTGGCCTTCACTTCTGGTGGCCGAAGATAACAGGACGAATGTATAACGAGACGCTTGGAAAGTGGTCTGCCATTATCATATTTCTTGGCTTCAACTTCACGTTCTTCCCGCAGTTTGTTCTTGGCTACATGGGAATGCCTCGTCGCTATCACAGCTACCCAGAGGAATGGCAGATTCTGCACGTGCTCTCAACAGTGGGAGCAACAGTACTCGCCTTTGGATACGCCTTAACCATCATCTATCTGATCGCCTCCTTAAAGAATGGTCGCCGCGCTTCGAAAAACCCGTGGGGTGCGAAGGGCCTGGAATGGATGACAAGCTCACCGCCACCTACTGAGAATTTCGACTTCAAACCTGTCGTTCGTTGGGAAGCGTATCCGTACAAACCTGATTACGAACCTACGGAGGTGACCAGTGAGCGCTCATGACAACGAACTGCACCTTGGGCATCAGTTTGAAGATCTAAAGCAACAGATCGAATCGTACACGGTCGGGATGTGGATCTTCCTCGTGACGGAGGTGATGTTCTTCGGCGGTTTGTTCACCGCATATATCGTATACCGGGCGAAATATCCCGAGGGCTGGTTCGCAGGACACCATCACCTTGACTGGAAGATGGGCGGTTTGAATACGCTGATCCTACTGACGTCTTCGCTGACAATGGCTCTTGCAGTGCGCTCCGCAATGGTGAACAAGTGGAGACCCCAGATCGGCTATCTGGTGGTTACGATGGTGTTGGCGTTCGGCTTCATGGTCGTCAAATTCTTTGAATACTCAGCGAAGTTTGAACATCATGTCGTTCCCGGACCGAATTTTGCGAACAAGGATGTTCCGGGTGAAGAGCTATTTATGGGGCTGTATTTCGCCATGACCGGGCTGCACGGATTCCACGTGCTTATCGGGATTTTGGTGATCGGTGCCATTGCTGTCCGCACATACAATATGCGGGCCGTTCGCCAGGACTTTATTCCAGTTGAACTGGTGGGTCTGTATTGGCACTTCGTTGATATCGTTTGGATTTTCCTTTATCCGTTGCTGTACTTGATTTCGAGGTAACCCATGTCAGATCATACGCACTCCGAAGAGCACGATGACGTCGTCCACGTCGTCCCGGTTCAAACCTATTTCCTAAACTACGCCGCCCTGCTCGTGTTGCTGGTCGTGACCGTGTGGGCTTCGCGGATAGACTTCGGTTGGGCGAACATGCTCATAGCGATGGGTATCGCTGCCATCAAAACGGTGTTGGTCGTGGTGTTCTTCATGCACCTGACGGCTGGTGGAAAGCTCTCGAAGGTTTGGGCGCTCACGGGCATCTTTTTCTTCGTGATATTGATAGGTCTGACCCTTACGGACTACGACTCGCGCCACATGGATAAGACCTGGAGCCCGAACGCCGCCTCTGGCCGTCCACAATAATCCACGAGTCGGATAAAATCGGCGCATGAAGTTGTTCCTCGATACGGGTGACGTCGCCGAAGTGCGCACGGCCGCTGACTGGGGCGTCATTGACGGCGTGACCACTAATCCGACGCTCATCGCGAAGGCAGGCAAGCCTTTCCGAGATACGGTTCTTGAGATTTGTGAGCTGGTGCCTGGCGGGGCAATCAGCGCCGAAGTCGTCGCAACGACCTATCCGGAGATGCTAAAGGAAGCCCTTGAGATCCACTCTTGGCACGAACAGATTGTCATCAAGGTGCCAATGACGAAGGACGGCGTTCGGTTAACGAGTGAGCTTAGCAATCGTGGTATCCGAACGAATGTCACGCTTGTTTTTACTGTGACCCAAGCGCTGTTTGCCGCGAAGGCTGGCGCAACGTTCATCAGCAATTTTGTCGGCCGAGTTGACGACATCAGCGGAGATGGCATGCAGGCCGTTCGCGAGACCGTCGAAATGGTTGAGACTTATGGTTTTGACAGCGAAGTGCTTGTTGCAAGCATTAGACACCCGATGCATGTCGTCGAATCGCTTCGATGCGGCGCGCACATTGCGACGATGCCATTCAAGACACTGGAGCAGCTTTTTAACCACCCTCTTACAGACAGTGGCCTAAAACGGTTTTTGGACGATTGGAACGCCGCAGGGTTGAGCATCTTTTCTCCTGCCAAAGTTTGAGCCGACTTTCTTACCGTCGCCTCAAGAAATTGACCCATCTTTGACCCGTGGAACGAAAGCGACGCTTCGTATCCTCCGTTCATGTATTGCTGTTCTGTTAGTTCGTATCCTAGCCATCCGTTGCAGAAGCTGAACACCAGAGTTCGATTGTCGCTCGAGATTGATCTTTCCAATTTCTGTCCGAGTGCATCTGTTGGTTCGGCGGGGATTCCGATAATGTTCACCGAATCGCCCCCAAAACGGTCGGAAAGTTGCAGGAGGGAAACGGTCGCGGTCCGCTCTGCGAATTTGTCCACCAACTGCGTGGCGATTACGTTTGGAACTCCGTTGAGTTTTGCGAAGTCGGGGTGTGCAACAACGGTCGGAGCCTCATCTGTCACTTGCGCAAACTTCAGAGTTGGCTTTGTGAGCACTAATCTGTTGCTCGTTTCGACCTCGTCCAATACCTCTACGAACTGCCGAACTCCCGCAATGCCCCTCACCTCATTTGGAACAGCAGGCGAAACGTCTCCAATAGCCCCGTTGAACAACATTCTTGTCTCATAGCGGGCGCTGCGTCGCATCCACTCTCCTGGCCAGTCACCGCTTCTGCGGTTCCAATTCGCATCCAAAATTGTGGGATGCGCGGCGAAGTTTCCGAGCGTCGCGATCTGTTTGCCATCACTGAATCGAAGTCGGAAAAACCTTGGGCGAGACGACCCATCTGGTCTTCGTGAGCGATTGAGTTGCGCCGAACTCCATTCGCTTGTCACCCATTGCACCGCGCGAAACGAAGACGCAGATCGAACCGAGGAGACGATGGACTCGACCATTGCATCTGTCGCCTTCGCGTCGTACCGAGCAATGCCAGGCACAATGACTGTCATCCTTTCATTGAACATCTGGCTGTCCGGAGCACAGTGTGTGTGCGTAGCGCAAAGCATTATTTTGAAATCAGGCAACTGGGAGGCAACCCGCAAGTAAAGCGATCGTGGAATGGTCAACAACTCAGCCGAAATTAGAGCAATTTTTGTGTCGCCCTCGCGCAGCACCAAAGTTCGAACGTACAACTTTTCGCCACCGGGTTCGCAAGGCTTGCTCCGGCGCTCCGTATACCCTCCCAGCGGAGTCGAGGCAGCCAACAGCACCTGGGCAGAACCCACGCTCATCTCGAGCAGGGGCGTAGCAACGCATATCGGCGCAAGTAGGGGCAACATTAACTTTCGCAGACACTATACACCCACAAGCAATCTGAGCGATAATTGCCACGTAAGCATGGACATCGTAGTTCCAGACCAATTCAAAGTGTTGTGGGTTCAAAATGACGAGCGACCCATCGTCAAATACCCCAACGACGTCCTACGCAAGAAGGCTCAGAGAATTGACCGCGTGACGAAGAAGACGCGGGAAATGATGGACCGTATGGAGAGGATTATGAAGGACGCGTTCGGCGTGGGTTTGGCAGCGCCACAGATAGGCGTTCTTGAACGCGTGATCGTCTTCAAGCCTGCTGGGCAAAAAGCAATCGCGCTGGCGAACCCCGAGATCACCTTTTCAGAGGGAACGGCAATTGGCGAGGAAGGGTGCCTTAGCCTGCCCGGATTGTATGGCGACGTGGAACGAGCCGCCAAGATAGAAGTCAAGGGAGTGGACCGCGATAACAAACCGGTCAAGTTTCGGTTTGAGGGGTTTACAGCCAGGGTTGTTCTTCACGAAATTGACCACTTGGAGGGCGTGCTGTTTATTGACAAGGTGGATCAATCCACGCTGCATTGGCAGCAGCCCACTGGCGAAGACGCCGAATAGCTTCGATGCGACTGGTGTACTTTGGCAGCAGCGAGTTTGCCGTGCCTGCGTTGCGCGCGGTTTCAGATTCGGTTGTCTTAGTCGTAACGCAACCCCCGAAGCCGATCGGCCGCAAAAAGCTTCTGACGCCGACTCCTGTTGAAGTCGTTGCCCGCGAACTGGGGCTTTCTGTCGAAACACCTCCTAAAGCTCGTGCATCGGAGTTCGTAGAGCTCGTGCAGAATATGAATGCCGACGCGCTCCTCGTCGCTTCGTATGGTCAAATTCTAAGCGAAAAACTGTTGGGTGCTTCGAGACAGGGCGGAATCAATCTCCACGCGAGTCTCCTTCCGAAGTACCGAGGTGCCGCGCCAATACAGCGCGCAATTCTTGACGGGGAACTGGAAACGGGAATCACTTTGATGCAGATGGATAAGGGGCTTGACACCGGCGATATGATTGCCACTCAAAGCACACGCATCTGTGAGACAGAGACAGCGGGAGAGCTTGAATCGAGGCTCGGAGAGATTGCTGCGGCGATGGCGATCGAATGGATGCCAAGAATCTGCTCCGGAGAGTACACACGCGCACCGCAAGATGATTCGCACGCGACATATGCGGCAAAGATGACCCACGAAGATGGCGCGGTGTCGCTCAGTGAGCCCTCCGAAATTGGGTATCGGAGATATAGGGCTTGCACGCCAAAGCCAGGTGCATTTTTGAAGACGCGTTACGGCGCACTGGGACTGATTGCTGTTGCGCTTGGTTCGAAGCTGGATGGCAAACCCGGAGTTGTCATCGTTGAATCTGGAAAGTTATTCCTACATTGCCACACCGGCTCATTAGAGTTGCAGGTTGTCCGTCCAGAGGGCAGGTCTACGATGAAAGCGATCGATTGGATTAACGGTCTGCGCCTGAAGTCTGGCGATAACCTGTTGTAAGCACTCCCAACATTAAGGGTTAAAGGCTTCAAAATCGCAAATCTGGCAAATACTGACCCGCGATGACGTTATAGTATTTGTTGGGCACTTTTCCAAAAGTACAACACCCCGGCGCTGTCCCTCATCCAATCACCCCACGCGCCGGGGATTATTTTTTGATGAGTATTGCTTTCACGACTTTCAGAACTTCTGCGGCGTGACCCTCGGGCTTTACTTTTTCCCAGACGTGCGCAACCTTTCCGGTTGAGTCAACAAAGAACGTCGTGCGGAGAACCCCAAAGTATTTCTTCCCGTACATACTTTTCTCGCCCCACACTCCGATTGGATCAAGGAGCTGCTTCTCAGGGTCCGAAAGCAATGGGTACGGCAATTCCTGGGCATCAGCAAATTTCTTATGCGAATTTTCAGTGTCGGGACTAATTCCAAACAACTTGACCAGCTTATGCAACGCTTTTGTATCGCGAAACTCGCAGACTTCAACGGTGCAGCCCGAAGTAGCATCTTTGGGATAGCAAAAAATCACGAACGGCGTTCCTTTTAGCGACTTTAGGCTGTGTATCGCGCCGGCTTGGTCCACCAGTTCGAACGCAGGGAACTTGTCTCCGATTTTCAGCATCTTTACTTGTAAAGCGCGCCGATGATTTTGTCAACCACTAATCGCTGCTGACTTGCCGGCCCACTTCCTCCATTAATCAGTATTGCAAAGATGTATCGCTTCGTGTCGCTTGGCTGTGCGACACCAGCCAACGTAACGACGCCATTCAGCGTTCCCGTCTTTGCCCAGAGCTTTAGGCCTTTGAAGCGGTTTTTCAACGTGCCTTTTCCTGGAACAGCCATGCATTTCAAAAACTGTTCGCCGTAACTCGTCAAAAGGTCGCGCTCAATTAGGGTTGCGAGCACTCTCGCCGAGAGTCGGTTATTTCGCGAAAGTCCTGAGCCATCGGAGAGCACAAATCCATCAGGGCGCAGTCCGGCGTTGACCAAAAACTCATGCGCTAACGAAATCGAGTCGCCCCAACTTCCGGAAACACCTGCCGCGCCACCGCACAATTTGAGCAAAACTTCGGCGAGATAGTTATCGCTTTCTGTAAGTGATCGCGCCGCGAGTTCGTTTACAGACGCGCCTCGCAACACTGCCACCTTCGTCGCGCCAACATCATACGTTGTCACCTTTCCAGATCCGCTCGGTGGTATCACATCGAACGGCAATTTGCCGAGAGGTTTGCGCGTAACGTTGTTTCCAAACACGGCGGCAGCTGCGGCACCGGGATCGGGCAGAACAAAACTCGCAACGAGCTTAGCCTTCGCGCCTTTAGCCATCGCGCCGCCAATTTTTGCCTCTCGGCCCGGAACAGTCCACCGCACGGTCACAGTTCCAGCGCCCGTTTTCGGCGCGCCGACTATCTTCACACCGTAAGCGTGCGGTTTCGCCCACACTTTTCCTGCTTGCGCCCAAATCTCCATTCGAGCGCGATTCGTCATTAGTGCGCTAATCGGGGGGCAGTAACTCTTCTCTTTTGCACCCCAACCGGGCGCGAAAAACTCTCGACCAAACAGTCCATCGTCAAACTCGACTTTGTCTGTTGGCTTTGCTCCGAGGGCTTTCGCCATAAGCTGCAATCCACTCGTTGATGCTGCGGGATCACCGCCTCCGACGATGCGAATCACGTCTCCTGTTTTCCAAGCAATCGTCAGCGGAGTGTAATCCGCGCCAAGTTTTTCAAACGCAAGTGTTGCAGGCACAAGCTTCATCGTGCTTGCCGGAATCAGCAGCGTGTCGGGAGACTTTGTAATTAACTCTTCGCCCTGAAATCGCTTGACGTAAATCCCAACTCGTGCGCCTGTCAAGCTGCTGTCGTTCAGTAGACGCTGCAGATCTTGTTGAAGGCTAAGCGTCCCGATCGTGGCGAAGAAGCCAATCATGATTAGTCGGAATTATGCGCACTGAGTGTAGATTTTTTCAATCTCTTCGACGTTGCGGCGCATATCAAACCGCTCTCGGACTCGCAATCGTCCCGCGTCACCCATTGTTTTCATTAGCGTTGGGGCAAACAGCAAGTCTGCAATCATGTCCCCAAGATAGTCGTCGGGGTCAACGAGCTTGCCAGTAGCACCATCATCAACCAGTTCGGCGAGTCCACCCACGCGCCTGGCGACTACTGGAATTCCTGCGGACATCGCCTCAATCGCCGCAAGTCCGAGTGCTTCGACTTTGCTTGGCATAACGAACAGATCTGCTGCGGCGTAAATCCAGAACGGGTCTTCCGCTTTCGGGATGAGTTTTACATTCGATCGCCGAATCAGTCCTTCTGAAATGTCCAGCAGTTTGTCGCGCTCGGGGCCGTCACCCGAAATCAACAGCTTCGCATCTTCATGTTCATACCAAACTTCTTGCATCGCAAAAATCAGGTCTTCATGTCCTTTTTCCGAAGTCAACTGTCCGAGCGAGCAAACGACTTTGTCGTCCACTTCGTAGCCTAAACGAACACGGGCATCCAGTCGGTCAGGAAACTCTTCGCGTATCAGTAATCCACCAGGGTTCACGCAAACGTCATGCACACCGGCTGCTCGAAGTTCCTCGCATAAGGAGTACGAGACTGCGATTTTCGCGCTCGCTTCATTGATGCGTTCAATCAGCGAGGCAGGTTTGTTTACATTCGCTGTGTGCGCCGTGAAAACCCATTTGCCCTTGACTGCTTGCGAGCAGTTCCATCCTGCACGGAATCCGTGAGCGTGAACGATGTCAGCCTTTGCTGCTGCACTTCTCAACCTCGCGGCGAACCTGCGTTGACTTATCCACGAATCTCCCGAGTCGTCAAGAAGGATTTCAGAGGATACGCCGCGCTCGATGAGTGAGGTGTTTAGAGCACGCACATGCGAATGAATCTCGCCGGTCTGTTGGCGTAAAACGTGGAGAATTTTCACCGCGGAACAGGAACGCTTTCAAACAGCCCGAGCACGACTTGATCAGGTGTGATGCCTTCAATCTCAGCTTCCGGTCTCAGCAAAACTCTGTGCCGCAAAACAGGCAATGCAACCTCTTTCACATCGTCGGGAATCACAAATTCGCGACCACGAATCGCCGCGATTGCTTTTGAACACAGAAGAATAGCAATTGATGCACGAGGAGAGCCACCAACCGCAATCATGTCAGCCGTTCTCGTTAGGCGCACCATGTGATTGATGTAGCCAAGAATGTCCGGTTCAACGCGCACCGCGTTCACCTGCTTTCGCAACTCCACCAAACCCGCTGCGTCAACAACCTGCTGTATCCCGACCTTGTCTAACTCTTGCGCGCGAAAACCTTCAGCGTAGCGCTGAAGAACGGCGGCTTCGTCAGCTTCCTCGGGATACGGAACGATCACTTTCATCAAAAATCGGTCTAGCTGCGCCTCGGGCAATGGATAGGTACCTTCAAACTCGATCGGGTTCTGTGTCGCGAACACAACAAACGGAAACGGGAGTTGGTGCGGAACTCCGTCAATTGTCGCGCGGCGTTCTTCCATCGCTTCCAACAAAGACGCCTGAGTTTTCGGAGGCGTGCGATTAATTTCGTCTGCGAGCAACACCGCGACAAAAATGGGGCCTTTTCGAAGTACAAAATCCGAGGTCTTCTGGTCGAACACGTTCGTACCGATGACGTCACTGGGCATGAGGTCTGGTGTGAACTGGACTCGCCCAAATTCCAAACCGAGCGTCTTTGCCAAACAGCGGACGATTAGAGTTTTCGCAACTCCAGGGACGCCCTCTAACAGAATATGACCATCCGCCAGTACACCGGCGAGCACATGCTCAATAGTGCGACGCTGTCCAACGATCGCTTTGCCGATTTCCGATTGAATCCGTTCTACCGATTGCTCGACTGACACTGTCGCTCCCCCATTCCCAAAATTCGTCTTAGTTCTTGCCGCCCTCTGAGCTTTCGACCCTTGGCGCACGCACTTGCTTTCCGAAGTCTCGCTTTACAGGCCCCAATCCTTTCGCAAACCAAACGATCACCGTTCGCTTCACGTTTTGTTTTGAGCCATCGTCAATCAACAGGTCCACCTGACATCGGAGAGTTTCAATCGCCCCTGTTGCTAACGGAAGCTGCTCAACAACAGTTTCAGTCGTTGCAGTTGCTGGAATGCGTCTGTCGTGAACGTTGTACGTGCCGCTCCACTCGATTTTCTCGCCGACTGTCATTGGCTGTTTCACAAGCGGAATTGGCGGATCATAAGTCTCGCCTTCTGCAGGTCCGAATGATTTCAGTCCAATTCCCTCCGCGCTTACTGAGTATTGCTCGGACTCAAGCAACACATCTCCATTGAATATCTTTACTTCGCGCTCGGTGTCGGTGGATTTCAATTCAACTTTGGCAGGGATATCTACTCCGGCAAGGGTTAGAGTGACCTCTTTGTGCTTCCACTCTTTTGGAAAGAGCTGCTCATCTTTCGCAATCGAATTTCCAAACTTCTCGGGCGCACTGCAACACGAGATTGCGCAGACACATGCGAGCAGCACGATCGGTTTCAATGCGCGCCATCCTTGAAATCGCTCAGCAGGTACTCGGCCCAGCCGCCATCTTTTCCAACAGTCTCCTGTCGTTGAAAGACGAGCCCCATACCGTCAACGTACAGTTCCGTACTCTTGATTTCGATCTTAGTTTTGTCGCCGCCGAGTTTGGTTTCTCTTGTTACCTTGAGCGCCATCTTCTCTTGGCCAAGCACAGTTGTCTTGACTAAGCCGTTCACCTTCGTTTTGGTCGTGGAAGGTGTCAGTCCGCCCAGGAATTCCACCGCGCCAACAAATTCAAAGCTCTTCTTCTTTTGAGGATCAAGTGGCAGGACCGGAATTGGCGAAGGCAACAGCTCAGTTTCGCTCTGAGCCAAGATCGAGATGAATTCGCCCTTCGCACCGTAGAACACCGTCTGCGTGTCTGATTTGTCTACCTGCACTTGCATTGGCGTGACGGTCACCCCTTTCAGCTCTCGCTGATCCAGTACCTTATTGACCTGCGTTGCTGTTTCCAGATTTCGATAAAACGAAACCTTGTAAGTCCACTCTGTTCCTGGCTTTAGAGGGAAATAGTTCGCGACCGGTGCAGTGGTTCCTGCGATCAGTATCCCAAGTATCAACATCGGTTTATCCTCCGCCCGTCTTGCGAACTGCTTCAAATGAGAACGAGCTTGCGTAAGTCTGCTTCTTTTTCTGGGCATCTATTCTTGTGCCCGACGAACTAAAGGTCGCTTTGACAACGCCAACTCCTGGGGCGAACCAAGTCTTGCTTTCGGTTTTGCCCGTCACAAGCTCGCCTTTTAGAGTTGTGTTTTCAATAAGAACGGCGGCATCATAACTGCCTAGTGGTGTCGTCACCTTTTCGTTCGGTCCTATCTTTGAGTTTTGGGTGATCGTCACAGAACCCAAATCTTGGGCATTGTCCAAGGAGTACTTCGAAGCCCACGCCTTACCAGGTTCAAACTTGGCAGGCAAATAGAGGAAGGCAGGCTTCACCTCTTGGCCAAGTGCTCGAGTCTCCATCAAACCCTCATTCGTGACTTGATAAATCTCTTCACCATAAGCCTCAAGCGTGCCCGTCCAAGAGCACTTGAGCTCATACTCACCTTTGTCATTTTTCTCGACGACGATTTTTCGAGTGGTTTCTTGATCCCCGCCAGGAAAACCGGTCAGTTTGTAAACGATTGCATCGGCAAACGGTGCACCCAGCGCTTTCGCGCCATCGTGCGTCAGCTCTTCTGGGAGTGCGACAGTTGGCGCGTTGGTCGAGCTTGAATTGTTTGTGTTTGTGGAGCTATCAGTGCTTGTGCCGTCACCAGATTTCTCTTCTTGCTTGGTAGATCCAGCATTTCCGCCGCAGCCGTAGGCCAACACGGCGGCGACCACGAACGCCGTTATCATTCTTGTTTTCATTTAAGTGTGTGGCTCCTTAGCGTCGTCGTTTTCGTCACGAGGCCGAACGGGCGACCATCATCCGTAACTTGCGATTCTTCGACAGACCTCACTAATCCTATGCCCGGCGCGAAGTAGCTATCCTGCCGATAGTTGATTACCTGCTTTCCAGACTTGATTTCCGTTTTGCTGGTGAAGACTTCGCAAGGATATCTATCTTGCATGGCGTCAACTTCCATCGTTCCGCCGTACTCCAACGACAACGCGAACTTTCCGATCTTGTTCACATAGGGTTGCGGGCCCGTACCTTCCCATTGCGCAGGCTTGCTTTTGTCAGGAGCGACCAAAGCGAGCGGGACATCAGGAGAAATGGGGACATTCGTTTTTGCTGATCGGATTCCACGCTGAAAGAGCCCTCTGTCGTTTGCAACAAATGTAAGGATCGCTTGCTCCCTGAGGTCAACATCCAATAGCGCAACTTCGGCGATCTTTTCGCCATTGCTCTCCGTGACTTTCCTCACTTTGAAAGTTATGGTTGCGCGAGTTGAGTCTCCGCCGACTTTTCCACCTCGCAGCTGCTGAACGATTTCGTACGTCCACGCGTTACCTTCTTTCAGCGGCCAATACTCATCGCCAGTCTTGACGGCGGTTTTTGGCTTGTCGGTGGCCTCATCGTTGCCTTTGTTTCCGGACGAGCCGGATGAACTCGGGCCGCAGCCAATGGCGCACATGACAATCAGGGCAGGGATCACAAATCTCATCACTTTCTCTTGGTGTTTATTGCGTCAACTGCCTCCTGGGCGGTGGCAGTATCGGTGACGTTCGTAATGGTCACCGTAGAATACTTCATCTCAGATTTAACGAACGGCGCGGCTACACCGATACCATCGTAAACGAACAGAAGCTGGCATCTCGGGTGACGATAGGTGTATTGCCACATCCGGATTCGACTGTCGTCAGAAACCTCAAGGCGCACAGTGCCGATCTCTCCTTTGCCTCCGGGCTTTGGTTTGACCTCAAGCTCGCTGCTTCCCATCTCCCCTTCCGTCGCTAGGACGGTCACCCGAGCCAGGAGTTGGTTTGCGGACTTGGCCAAATCGCCGAGCCGAGATTTCGAGATCGCTTTCTCAAGGGCAGCCCGAGGATTGGACCGCGCGACTGAGGCGAGTTTTCCACCCTCTTCAGCGTATACACCCTTCCAGGCAGCTTCCGTGGGGTCGAATTTCCCCCGGATTTGGCTGTTGCTGAGCATTCGCTCCACCAGCGGGGTTTTGAACCCGACAACGACAGGAGCGTCCACCTCAGCCAACCCCTGCTGGGTGTGGATCTGGAGTTTGGGGTGAAGCCGAATGTAGATGCCGGACCTGATGCGGGACTTTCTGAACTTGGCCAACAGCTTGCCATCCAGACCCTGACAGACGTCGTCCTCAAGCTTTGACTGGAGTTGAGGGTCGCCAGCGAGCGCTCGTTCAACGCCCTCTTGCTCCCAGACCAACTCGGCCGGAGGAATGGTGTCCGTATCCACCGAGGCGAAGGCCGCAACGAGATCGCCGGCAGCCACCGGGTCCTGTCGGAGAGCTCCCACCACTGCGCTGAGAGGGACTGGAGTGCCTCCCCCCTCTTCCGCTGCGCCCGAATCTTCGGACATTGCCTCAGGATCGTCGCCGGCACCAAACTCCGCACCGCTTCCTTGAAGAAGTCTTGCGGTCCCGTTAGAAATGACGATTCGCTCACCTTCGAGCTTGATGCCGAGGAGATTCACCTTGCCCGGAACGAGCAAAGGCATCACCTTGGGGAGAATGACGTACTGAACGTAAAGCTTGTTTCCCCCGTACCAGGCGCCGAGGGCGAGCCCGAGAGCGATGGCGTACTTGAACCCAGATTTGGCTTTCATGAGATGCTTGAGAGGTCAATTATGCCCGCTCATTAAAGCCAACCGCCGCCGAGTGGGAGGGGGAGGGATACTCGGCGGCGTCTTGTAGTGGGAGGGGTGATAAATTAGCTTGCGACGGCTTGCTTTTTTAGCTCGAGCTGGACGCTCTGGAGCTCGTCATAGACACGGAGCCTCAGGCTGTCCACCTCTTCTATTCTTAGGAACAACTTCTGCCCCTCATTTGGTTCCAACGCGAGGTAGTGGGTGCCGTTTTTGCCAACGACAGTGTAAATCCCCGTAACATTAGTGCCAGTTGCCGGGTACCGAAGTTCGAACCGGCCGAATTGGTCAAGAGTCAGGCTGAACGAGTCTGCCGAGTTCCGGTTTACCCAGGTTCCGGCGATGGCTCGTCGCAGTGGAGCGTACACGCGACCCCAAAGGGTTCGGTACTGCTCGGTGAGTTCGGTCATGCTTGCGATGCTTGTCATTGGTCTCCCCTTTGATTTCGTCTCGTTGCTTACACCCGTGTAAACGCAGGAATTTGATTACCGGGTTTCCGAATGTTCCCTCATTGAGTCTTTCGACCCTCGATTCCGGCGATTGCGTATGACAGCGAGGGGGATGAAGGGACCTTTGGCCATGGAGTTGAGACCGAGGGACGCATCTATTGCTGCGCACATTGTGCGGGTGCTGCCGGCGTCACTGGATTCGTTGACCGCCAATAAACGTAGTCGAGGTTGGGAACCCTCACATCTCAAAAACTGTCTAAATTAACCCCACGAAGAGAAGGAGGCGAATATTATGAAACTCGCATTAAGACTCTCCGTTACCGCGGCGCTAATCGTGTCGGTGAGCGCATTGAGCGCACAAATGACTTCAGTACGCGGAAAAATTAATGGTATTCAGGACCAGGGCGTTGTGAGCTTGTTGGTTCGTCCAACGAGTGGCCCCAGCGTCGTTGTGAAGACTGCACCTATGAGTTTTCTTTTAGAACGGAAACTCTCGTTACGCGTTGGTGAAAACGTTACAGTGATTGGCTACAAACGGTTCAGTGGTCGGGAAGCGTATGTCGAAGCGAACAAGATCACGACAGGCGGTATTTCCGTCACTGTCCGCGATGAGACCGGCCACGCGCTTTGGCCACCTCCACAGACATCAGGACTCCCTGAGAGCGACGAGTCCGTTTACTTCGGGACAGATGATCTCGGAAACTTCTACGGCAGGTTTGACGATCTGCAGTATTGGCTTTTTGAAAATCAAATGTACGGTTACGACATCGGACCCGGCGTGCGAGGTTGGAACGATGGAGCGATGTTCCAACTCCAAGGTGGGCCAGTCTTGATGAGCGGCTATCGCGGATCCGTTGTGGTTTATCCCCGAATCCGTTGGATTCGGCGCTAATCCAGCGCGTTTGCGCGAACAGTGGAGAAACTGATGAACGCTAATCAACAAGCGATCTCCGATTCACCCGTCGTCCATCTCTCAGAGTGGGATCGCGGCGACGGGAAGATTGTGTTCGGATACGAAATCTTCGCCCCGAAAGGCGAGTACATCTTCGAGTGTCAATTCAGCGACCCGATTGTTTGTAATGATGCCGAACCAAACGAGTTTATGGTGGTGCTGCGCAATGTTGAAGATCAGCTTGAGGTGCGCAACCACACTGAAGACCGGATCCACCCGATCCGCGGGCACCACTTCTATCTGCATTGTCAGCACAAAAGTTTTCGACACTTAGGGACGCCTTGGGAGACGGTCTACGACCTTCGTCGAGGAGCAGAAGTAGATGCCAGTAATAGGTGTTTCAAGTTCTGGTTCGATGCGCCCGAGACGGTTTACGTCGAAGATAAAAGTTACCGAGTTGCGTGCAGCCTTAGGCTCGTGAAGCTAATGGAGCCGGCAGTCGCCGACACCGTCGTGGGAGATATGCGCTACAGTCGATCTGATCAGCCAACCGACTAGGATCGCAAACGATTCGTTTCCGGGAAAGTCTTCAGAGTTGAATTAATCATGAGTTAGCCCGCTGGATTCGTTTTCTCACTCGCGAGAGCGCCAAGCTCGAGAGAGATTCCACGCGCGCCAGTCGTCAGGCTGAGACCAATTTGCCTTTGCGTAAGAACGGATTCGTGCTTGAGTTGACGGAGGCAGCTCATTGATATGGGTGAGAAGTGGTGGCAGCGCGTCGGCGCTGAGGGATAGCGCGTAGTCGGTATCAAATCCGCCGACCGATCTTATCTGCGCGAGGTTTGACCGGACAATCCACGCATCCGGATTGAGCACGTTCACGGCGAGCGTCGTAAGCCCCAAAAGCGCAAGACAAAGCGGCGCAAACAGCCGTCGCCGGCCGGTCAAAACCGTCGCAGCGAACAGAACCAACGAAACTGAAACCGCGATCATGGTGACTGTTGAATAGAATCGCAACTCGGTTAGTCCGAAGGCATTGCAGTACAGTTGCATTCTGCAAAGCGCCGACGCAACAATGACCGCGAGCAGCACAAGATACGTACCAGCAAGCAGACCAAAAAGACGCCGATGATTGTTTGTGCTCTCTCCGCAGAGCCAGTGGGCAGTGAGCAAAAGCGGAAGAGATATCCCGGTTACAGCAAGGAGTTCGAAGAAGCCGCTTCGCGCGTATTCCGCGGCGCTGAGTCCGACTTGTGCCTGAATGTAGGACGCGCCACCGAAAAGGTAAGCGAACTGAACGTAAACAAACAGACCGAAAAGCAGATTGACGAGCGTAAGCACGGTGATCGTTTCGGTGAAAAACGTCGGCCGAATTGAAAGAGATTCTGTGCCGGTTTCGAGCAATGGCGCAATGTATCCAAGCCTGAGCAATCCGGCGACCAGATACGCGATTCCTCCAGCGATCAAAAGATGCGAAAGTAGGTCATCTGGAAACAGAATCGAGGTGTCGCGGACGTAACTAAGAAACACAGCGTCGCTTTGGGCAAACAGAGTTCCAAAAAGCAGCAGCAGCGGGACCGCGACGATGAACCCCCGAGCGATGCCACCGAATCGTTTTCTGATTGGGTTTGCCGACAGTTCGCGCCAGCTGATATCCGACCCGATTAGGACAGTTACTCCGCCGACGATTGCCGCGAAAGAGTGCGTGAGATTGAGAAAAAATGAAGTGATGCTTGATTTGAGCAAGCTTCCTTCGAACACGTAGTTTGCTGCTAGGCTCGCTGTGACGATGATGCAGGTGATGTTCACCGCGCGCAGCGTTGGTGAATCATGCCACGACAGCAACAGCGAGAAGAGCGCTGCGACTACAAGAAGTAGGATTGCAGATTTGGTCGCGCGCGTTTTTGAGCGTTTGACTGCGTACGCGCTTGCGGCGAACAGTGACAACCACCAGATGCTTGCGCCCAAGCCCCAGACCGATCGAAGCAATAGATCGCCTAGTACGCCCATTATCTGAGCGATGATGAGCAGCGGTATGGCTCGGCTGTTGTTTGGCGGCAGGATGGTTTTTGAGACGTTGGGTTCCATGAGTAGCCTCTTGGGAAGGCTTAACGCTCGAAGTGTGGCGCGTATTCCACTGCGCAGCGATTTCAGGGATTTTGGTTATGGGTGAAACTTGCGGCGGGCAGGGAAGAGACAGGTTCACCTACTTCGCGTTTGGGTGGCGCGTGTAAGCACAATGGTTTCTAATGCAGCATCGTGCAAACGAGTCGGTGGACAGGTACGACGTCGAGCGGAACGAATTCGGCGTTGATATCAGTGCGTTGATAAGGAACC
Source organism: Fimbriimonadales bacterium (assembly GCA_046330175.1). Taxonomy (GTDB): domain Bacteria; phylum Armatimonadota; class Fimbriimonadia; order Fimbriimonadales; family ATM1; genus JAJPJR01. The sequence continues at coordinate 55,613 of JAXLTG010000002.1, read as the reverse complement.
TGAAGTTGACGCCTGCGCAACGGCTTGCGCAGCACGATGAAGCGCTTGCGAATGTCCTCTGGCTTGAATGGGCCGCTAATCGGTCCATAACTGAAACTGATCATTGAAGCGGTCGGCGGAGTTCTCACCGTCGCATCGTGGAGGAGAAAGCGCGTAAAACCACAATCGTATTCAAAGCGCAATTTCGCGCCGTTAGGCCCCTCGAGCCCGGGATACTATTCGATCTTATCTGACTTTGAGAGATTGTGTTGTTGGCACAAGAGCTGAACATTTTCCGGATTGGTGCTGCTCCCACCCTTTGAAAATGGGAGAATGTGGTCGAAATGCAAGTTCGTCTTGACACCACACTTTGCACATCTACCCCCATCACGCTTCCAGACGGCCAGCTTTACTTCGGTTGGAATGAGTCTTCCTGGTGATTGGTCCCCGGCTAAGTCACTTGCCGCGCTGTCGTCCTCTCTCATCAGTTTCAATTCGAAGACGCATACGTTTCGAGTTCCATCGAACTCGATCTTTGCGGAACGCAATTCGAACATGCCGTTGAATACCCAGATGCCCGGTTTGAGTTTTTCATACACGCGAACCTGCCGCCTGAGCGAACCCGGAGGCTTGGAGGCCTCCTGAAAGAACAAGCCGTTTTGAGTCAGACCTCCCGACGCCGTTCGTAGAGGTTGGTCAACCTTTGACTTGTCTCGATTTCCATATTCGTCGTGCCCAACGTAGAAAAGAGTATCTCTGCTGTCATCCATCCGGTCGGGATATGGAGCCCCATCACGTCGGCTCATTAACAGCACAGCACGCCCGGCGGCAGTCCGAAATGTCATCCCTTGTTGGAGCATTTGCCCTTCCGCGAGACACATCTCGTGGTGGCTCAGAATTTCACCCGGCTGCATCACTAAATGATACTCTTGCAACCACGCTTCTGCGACGTTCGGGGTGTTCAGGTCAGCACATCCCGGCCGCGGTAATGATCACAATAGTCGGCAAGTGGTTAGAGTGATCCCCAAACTGACGTGGAGAACTAGTCTATCCCACAGAGCCTTCAAGTGAGACGCCGAGTAGTTTCTGTGCCTCGACCGCGAACTCCATGGGAAGCTCGCGGAATACCTCTTTGCAAAAACCGCTGACGATCATGTTCACCGCGTCCTCGGTCGGGATTCCCCGCTGGCGACAATAGAAAATCTGATCTTCACCGATTTTTGATGTCGAAGCTTCGTGCTCAACGGTCGCCGTCGGGTTCTTCACTTCGATATAAGGAAAAGTATGCGCACCGCAACGATCACCCATGAGCATAGAGTCACACTGACTGTAGTTGCGCGCGTTTTCTGCGCCAGGGTTCACACGAACTAAACCGCGATACGTATTTTGTCCATTGCCCGCCGAGATTCCTTTGCTAACAATTGTCGAACGAGTGTTCTTACCGATGTGAATCATTTTTGTGCCGGTGTCCGCTTGCTGTTTGTTTGCGGTTAGCGCAACTGAATAAAACTCGCCAATCGAGTTGTCACCTTTCAAAATCACACTCGGGTATTTCCAGGTTATCGCCGAACCGGTTTCGACCTGTGTCCATGTGATTTTGGCATTCGTCTCACAACGACCGCGTTTGGTTACGAAGTTGAAAATGCCGCCTTTGCCATCTTGGTCGCCCGGATACCAGTTTTGCACCGTGCTGTATTTGATCGTGGCTCCAGAAAGGGCAACCAGTTCGACGACCGCCGCATGGAGTTGATTTTCATCGCGCATCGGCGCGGTGCATCCTTCAAGGTAAGAAACAAACGCACCCTCGTCGGCGATAATCAGCGTGCGCTCAAATTGTCCGGTGTTCTTTTCGTTAATTCTAAAATAAGTCGAAAGCTCCATCGGGCAGCGAACACCTTTCGGAATGTAAACAAACGAGCCGTCGGTGAAAACCGCGCTGTTCAGCGTTGCAAAAAAGTTATCGCTATACGGAACGACCGAACCGAGATATTCGCGCACCAGATCGGGGTGCTCAACAATCGCTTCGCTAATCGGACAAAAAATCACGCCGCTTTCGCGAAGCTTCGCTTTGAAAGTTGTTGCAACAGAAACCGAATCAAAAACCGCATCCACCGCGACGCCGGCAAGAATCTTTTGCTCCTCAAGCGGAATTCCGAGTTTTTCAAAAGTGCGAATCAGCTCGGGGTCGGCCTCATCCAAGCTGTTCAGTTTGGGCATTTTTTTCGGCGCGGCGTAGTAACTGATCGCTTGATAATCCGGCTTTTCGTATTTCACATTTGGCCAGTCCGGCTCGGTCATGTTTTGCCAATGTTTGAACGCCTTTAGGCGGAACTCGAGCATCCATTCCGGCTCGTTCTTTTTGCTGCTGATGAGGCGGATGACGTCCTCGTTCAGCCCGGGGGGAACGACCTCGGTCTCGATATCGGTCTCGAAGCCCCATTTGTAATCGCGCTGGGCGAAGGTCTCGAGGACCTGTGTGCTTTCATCCATTTCGGGCATGGTTAGAGAGAATTATGGCATGAATCTGGACAAAAAAGTATGGATTGAACCATCCGGTGCCAAATCCAGTCAAAGAGGTAGGTTTCTCGGAGTGACAGCATGAGAAAGCCCAAGTTGTGGTGGTCTGCGCTGGGTCTCTCGTTGGCGGCTTTTTCGCTCGCGTTTGGAGCTGGATTCTCACCTCTACAAATCGTTGCGCCGAGGCTTATCGCGTGGGCTGGCGGGATCGCGTTCGTCCTGATTCCAGTCTCAGCGCTTGGACTGGTGTGGTCACACCGCACACCAAGCAAGTAGACCGGTACGCCGCCTCACTCCCCAACGCGCACCAGTCTCACAGCCGTCACGACGCACTCGCCGCTTAGTGAGAGTTTTTGCGCTCCAAGGGCTAGGCGAAAAGAGCCGATGTTGGTGGGTTTTGCAGAGCGAGCAAGCGAGCCGGAGACTGAAACAGTGCCAACGGAAACGGTCATAGGGGAGCCGCCCACAGAAAAGCCCTCAACAACAATCTCAAACTTCCCGCGTTCAGATATTTCAAAATCCCACTGAATTGCATCTCCTTTTCCCAAAGAAACAGAACCGGAGGTACGCGATCCGCCAATCAACGAGCCAACGTCAGTAGGGAACAGAAGATTGCCATCCGGCTGTTGCATCACGACTTTTCGCTGAGCGGGAGTGATTGCTCCGCCAAGCGGTTCTCCAAATTTCGGCGCCATCAACGTCGCCTGCATCATCACACGCCGTCCACCAACCCAGACTTCGACCGGTTTTATCGAACCCCAATCGACCGAAGAACCAAACACCGATGAATTGAGCACAATGAAATCCGCGAAATGCCCTGGCGAAAGCGCACCGATTTTTCCATCCATCTTCATCGCGTACGCGCCGTTCAATGTGTAACACCTAAGCGCGTCAACAACAGAGATGTTCTCCTGCGGCTGCCAAATTTTTCCGTCCAACGTGCGTCCGGTCACAGCGGCCTCAATCCCCAAAAACGGATTTTGTGTAACAACCGGCCAATCCGATCCAAACGCAACAATCGCGCCCGCATTCAAAAGCGACCGGTATGCGTAACTCGATTTCGCGCGATCCGGGCCGATGTATGATTCTGCATACCGTCCGTCGTCCGCTTTATGATACGGTTGCATTGAGCAGATAACACCGAGCAAGCCAAAACGCGCAATGTCCGATGGAAGCATGTGCTGCGCATGTTCGCTGCGACACCGCGCATGCGCCAACCCGGGATAGTTTTCGGAAAGCATATTTAGCAAGGCGTCGTTCGCTTCATCGCCAATCGCGTGAGCTATCACCTGCCATCCGTTTTTTGCGGCGATTGCAATGTTGTTCTTCAGTAGGCCCGAAGTAACGCCCGGCATCGGCATTCCTTTCCAATCCGGTTTTTCGGGAGCGTTGCCAAGAAAAGGTTCATGCATCCAGGCGGTGCGCGATCCGAGCGAACCATCCATATAGGTTTTGAATCCGCGAATCGCCGCCCAGTCCGGATCGCACTCGAACTTCTTGATCGCGGTTTCGAGCGCACCTGCACCGAACACCGTCACGGGATACAGCGACATCCGAAACTTCTTGTCATTGCCCAACACTTCCGAATAGAGTGGAAGATCAGCCAGCGAGGCTATTTCACTTGCCGACGTGACGCCCATCGAAAGCGTCAGGTTTATCGCGTCGCGCAACCCGGCAATCTTCTCTTCACGACTCGGAGCCGGTATATGCGCGGTAACGAGTCCCATCGCGTTTTCACGGAGAATTCCAGTTGGTTCTTTCGTCACCGGATCGCGATCAATCACACCGCCTGCCGGATCGGCGGGACCATCACTTGTAATTCCAGCAAGCTTCAATGCCGCGGAGTTTGCAAAGCCTGAATGGCCATCCATTCGCACAAGCCAAACCGGAATTTCGCGAGTAAACGATTCAATCCATTCTTTGCGTGGCGATTCGCGCTCAGTCCAACTCTCCACCGACCATCTGCCGCCCTGCACCCACTTACCTTTTTCCAACTTCGCACACCAGGCTTTGATTCGAGCGACAAAATCCTGCTTGCTGGATGCATCGCGAAGGTCGAGCTGATTGATGTAAGTGCCGCCGCCCATCAGGTGCATGTGCGAGTCAATCAACCCGGGCAAAATCGTTTTGCCTTTTAGATCAATTCGGTGCTCGGCGTCAACAGTCCAATCTCCAGGTCCGTCACCGAGGTACACAACTTTGCCACCTTGTATCACCATCGTTGATGCGAATCCTGGGCGATCAGGTGTCCAGATCACACCGTTTTCAAAAATGGCATCGGCGGTAGCGGAGGCGAAACAGAGCAAAACTGCCAGTGTCATTGGGTCAGCTTATCCTGCCGAATCTTACAATCGCATGAAATCTGCCGGGCGCCGAAGGATTCCAGCGACGGTTCGTTCGCATACGGGTTCATAATAGAAACCCCGTGTCCCAACGAATCCTGCATCCGGCTGTGCCGCCGCTAACCATCACGGCATTGGCCTGGGGGTTTAACTTTGTCGCAGTCAAATGGGCTTACATCCAGGTGCTGCCTGCGGCGGTTGGGTTGGCTCGGCTGTTCCCGACCTGGGTGGTGATGATAATTCTCACGCGCCTTTTTGGTGAGAAGCTCACATATCCGAAACCTGATGCCTTCAGGATCCTGTTTACGGGATTCCTGGCGATGGGCGTTTATATGGTGGCTTTTCTCGAAGGCATTGAACGTACATCTACGGCCGACGCGGCGATTATTCTCGCATCGTCACCGATCATCACCTATGCAATCGCAATCATTGTGCGGCAGGAGCGCTTTCGGGTCGGCGCGCTATTCGGCGCTCTCGTTGCTTTTTCGGGCGTTGTCTTGGTGATGTCAAAAGTGATGGGAGTCGGAGGCGGCAAACTTGAGGGCAATCTACTTATCTTGTTGTCGGCAATCTTGTGGGGAATTAGCGTTGTGTACAGCAAGCCGCTTATGGAGAAGTACTCTCCGATCCGTGTATTCACGCTCTCATTGCCTGGCGCGCTGCCAGTTCTCATTCCTTACGGATTGGCGGCGGTCGCGACCACAGACTGGATGAATCTTGAGCCTCGCACCTGGCTCTCCTTGGCACATATTTCGATTCTTGCCGGCGCGCTGGGTTTTGCAGGGTTTTATGTCGGTGTGAAGCACGCCGGCGCAAGCGGAGCGATGTTAGCGCAATTCTGCGTTCCTCCACTTGCGACAATTTGCGCGTGGAAGTTTCTTAACGAACCGATCGCGAGGGAGCACTACATCGGGCTTGTTATTGTCCTCATCGGCGTTTGGACCTCCGCGCACTTCCGGCGAAAACGGTCGCCGACGATTGCGGTGTCGGGGACTTAATATAGATCCGCGGTTTTCGCCATAACCAGAATCTGTAACACGTTAATTGAAAGTGCAATAGTGGTCTCAATTGGTGCGCCGCCGACCATTAGCAGCAGCACGCCTCGCAACAATCCGAGCCCACAGATTATGTAGACCGCACGAGGGACCCAAGGCCACTTAATGAGCATTCCGATGCCGATGCAAAGATGCAGCACACCGATGGCGCCCAGCATAAAGCCGCCGCCTGCCAAAGCAGCGCTGCCCACATCGCTCCCCGCCGATGAACTCGCAGAACTCGCGAAGACGCCCGCCGCCACTTCAAGGCCGCCGATAACGATCCACAGCGCGGCAAAGACATAAGTCAGCACGATGGCCCACATTGGAGGCTCGTTGTAGTACGGCGTTGACGTCCTCGCGCCGCCTGGCTGCGGCGGGCGACTGAAGTTTTGAAGATTCGCGTTGCAGAATTGACAATACGATGCTTTTGGCGGCAGCATCTGACCGCATTTAGGACACTGAAACACCTTCCCTTACGTCCCTCTTCGATTCGAGCGCACTCACGCAAGTTGCGATCGTTAAATCGCCTGATACATTGAGCACGGTTCTACTCATGTCGAGAATCCTATCAACACCAAGAGCCAAACCGATTGCTTCCGGTGGAATACCGACTTTCGCACAGATGACCGCAATCATCGGCCAAGATCCGCCTGGAACACCGGCCGTGCCGACCCCCGCAAGTATCGCCATAAACAAAACTGTAAGCTGCTGCGACAAATCTAAGTGCACGCCGAATACCTGCGCCAAGAAGATGACCGTAATTCCCTCGAATAGCGCAGTGCCGTTTTGATTCGCCGTTGCACCGAGCGTCAACACGAAGGAGCTGGTTTCCCGTGGCAGTCCCAAATCCTCTTCGGCGCATCTCATCGCTTCCGGAAGCGTCGCGTTGCTTGAACTCGTCGCGAATGCTGTAAGCATGACGGAACGAATCTTTCGGAAGAACACCACGGGATTCATCTTCGCGATCCACCTGAGGACCAATGAGTAGGTGCCAAATTGGTGTATCGCCAAAACAACAAGCACAAGCACGGCGTACTTGCCCAGTGCCACGAGAGCATCCAACCCCAGGAGCGCAGTGGTCGAAAAGATTAATGCACAAACGCCGATTGGCGCAAACCGCATCGCAAATTCAATTACTTTTTGACTAATCGCAAAAATTCCCTCAAAAAACGCCTTTACGGGCAGCGCTTTCTCCGCTTCGATCGCGCTCATTGCGATTCCGAAAAACAGTGCGAAAACCATCAAAGGAAGCAGGCCACCCTCAAGCGCTCGAACTGCTTCTTCAATGGGGTTTTTGGGAACAAACTCGACAAGGGTCGTTGCGACCCCTTTCGCCTGTTGCGATTGTTCGACCATTTTCGCGGCGTCCTCTTTTTTCCCATAAAGATTGACGAGCTTTTCGCGCTGGGAATCGGCGATGCCTTCGCCCGGCTTGACGACGTTGACAGCGGTAAGGGCAAGCAGCACCGCGATGCCTGAAAGCAAAACCGTCAGCAGCAGCGACCGGACACCCACACGCCCCACTTTTCTCGCATCACCAATGTCTGAAACCCCAAGGATTAATGCCGAGATCAGCAGCGGCACCACGACCATGAATATCAGCCGCAAGAAGAGTTGTCCAATCGGCTTCGTGTAATCTTCGACGACGGCTTTCAGGTGACCATTGTCAGCACCGAAACTCCACTGGGCAATCGCGCCAGCGGCCGCCCCGATAATCAAACCAAGAAAAATCTTGGTGTGCAACGGCATTCTCTTTCTTTGGTGATCGCTCATTTATCCTCTCAACGGTTCGACATACGGGCCCAAACTCCTTCTTCGGGACTTAAGTAAGCTAACCACGTGCTTCTAAGTGTCGCGAATCTCGCGAAGACATTCGGTCCGGACACAGTTCTGGACGGAGTTTCGTTTCGTATCGCCGCAAGGGAGAAGGTCGCCCTAGTCGGACGAAACGGCACCGGGAAGACCACGTTACTCAAACTCATCTCGGGAGAAGAACAGCCTGACAGCGGCTCGATCAACCTCGCGAGGGGCACTCGAGTTGGCTACCTAAGCCAGATTTCACCCGTTCCAAGTGGGATGACCGTCCTTTCGTGCGCGCAACAAAGCGTCGAGGCAAAACTGCACCTGGCCCAACGGTTGCGCGAATTGGAGGAGATTATTGAGTCGGGTTCAGCAAGTGATGAAGATATTGAAGAATATGGATTAGTGCATGAGCACTTCCTCGACGTGGAAGGGTACGCAATCGAACGCGACACTGAGACCGTGTTGGGAAGGCTCGGTTTCACAAAAGAGGAGTTCGCGAAGCCGACAGACGTGCTGAGCGGTGGCGAGCGGACCCGGCTCGCACTCTCAAGACTGCTGCTTGATGAACCCGACCTGTTGATTCTCGACGAGCCCACAAACCATCTCGACTTAGATGCAACGGCGTGGCTGGAGTCTTGGGTGCGAGGTTATCATGGAGCAGTCCTCATCGTCTCGCATGATCGAACTTTTCTGGATTCAACAGCAGAGCGATATCTGCTGCTTCAGGAGCACAAGATTCTCGAGTTCCCGGGTCCGTTTGAGAAGTTCCAGAAGCTGAAGAAAGACGCTGAACTTCGTCAGGCGGAGGTTGCGGCGAAACAACAGCGCGAAATTGAGAAGCTGGACGAGTTTGTACGAAGATTCATGAATTCGCAGCGAACAGCCCAGGCGCGAGGCAGGCTGAAGCTGATGAATCGGCTGATCGCTACGAAGACCGATGCGCCGAAAAACGAGAAGCAGATGAAAGGCGCGTTCACTGGCACGAAGCGAACGGGTGATCAAGTTTTTCAAATTGAGAAAGCAGTGAAGGCTTTCGATGACCAATCTCTTTTTCAGAACCTCAACTGGGCAGTACACCGCGGTGAGAAGTGGGGAGTGATCGGAGAAAATGGCGCAGGGAAGAGCACCCTCATTCGCTGCTTGCTTGGATTAGAACCGCTGAGTTCGGGATACGTGCGGTTGGGCTCAAATCTTGAGATCGGCTACTTCTCGCAGGATGCCTCCGATTTGGACAAAAGCTCGACCCCACTCGAGGTGGTTTCAGAGATCACGAACGACTTTCAGTCCGCTCGGAATCTGCTCGGCCGATTCCTCATCAGCGGTGAAGACGCGATGCGGGCGATAGAAACTTTCAGCGGCGGCGAGAAGAACAAAATCAGTCTGGCGAGGCTCGTGGCGCTTAAGCCCAATGTACTTGTGCTCGATGAGCCGACGAATCACCTCGATATGGATTCTCGGGAAGCACTCGGAGAAGTTTTGCGAGAGTTTGACGGAACACTGGTGTTAGTGTCACACGACCGCTGGCTGCTTACGCAACTTACAACCCATATTCTTGAACTGCGGACGGCTGGCATCACCACCTATCCTGGGAACTACGCGGAATTCACGCAGCGAAAGAATCTATCAGATCCGCAACCAAAGGCAAACGTCCAGGCACAGGTCGCGACGATCAAAACGTTAACACCGAGGGAAATAAGCAAAGAGATCGAAAGACTCGAGCGAGAAATCGCATTGGAGGAGGCCAACGTGTCTGAACAAGAGGCCAAACTCAGGCGTATCGAGTCAGAGCTCGAGTCGCCTTCAGCCGAAAATCTGCGTGAACTCATCGAGAAGCACTCAAAACAGAAATCAGCAACCGATGAGGCTGTTCACCAATGGGAGAACCTTGCGACCAAACTCGAAAACCTGAGATCGCTGCAAGGTGCCGCTACATCAAGGCAGCTTGAGAATTCGTGAGTCTTGCTGTATCGAAAGCTTGCTCGTTAGCGAAACAGCTCGCCATTTCTCACCCTGTGTAGCGAGCTCGATCCCCTCCAGCGACAACCCTAACTCGTCAAGCGATCGTGCCCATCGCTTATGCAGCTCAATGTATTTTTTTTGAGCGTAATACACGGACATCAATTTGACCCGGTTGTCGTTTGTTGCATCGGGCGTAAATGCAACCGAACCTTTTGGCTTTGTGCTGAACTGAACATAACCCCAACGTTCAGGTCTATGCATGTCAATGGCGCCTTGCGCGCTCCATACCCAGTTGTCTTCAGGTCGCCCCTCAACCTTTCGGTACTTGCCATTTATGATGTCAACAATCCATTCAACTCGCGAAAAATTCACTCTCCACTGATCGCCGTCACTTGGAGGCGAGGGCCTGTTTGCGAATTCCCCCAGAACTTTCCATGGGAAGGCGATCTCGACAGTCCAGCCAACATCCGTATCGCGTGGATCGTTAATCGTTCCATTGACATGCGTCGCACGTTGAATTCCAGGAATCTCCCACTCGTTGAGTGCGGGCCCGCCATCTCTGTATGGTTTGACTAATCGCAAATCCCAATCCGTGCCAAACGCATTGATTTCGTATTCGTAGTATTGGTGGTTATCCCCGTCTGGATCAATGAACACCTCAAAATCGTTGTCGTGGAAAATCACCGAGTCGTGCTTCGTGAGCGTTGCCCACACATGCGGCTCTTCTAATTCTGCGGCCACATAAAAGTATTCGTTGTCCCAAAGCATCTTCACTCGCGTGCGAAATCTCGGTTTCACACGCTTTGAGCCTTCGATGTCAACAAAATCGTCTGTCCAAGGCGCGTTCTCCCACGCGGGATCATCTAACTTCCCATTGATGCGTATCGGAGAGGATGCCTTGTACGCCACATACCCTTTTGGATGTGGAAACTCTGCAAGAAGTTGCTGTTGTGTCATGAAGTATGCCGACAGGAAAAGCACTTCAAAATGTTACCGCATCAAGTATCCTTGTGATGGTGAACTCCCAACCCATCGAACTAGTCGGAAACAGAATTCGGTTGACTCCTTTGTCAGAAATTCATCTGCCAGCATTGTGGAAGGCCGGCCATCATCCCGAAATTTGGCAGATCGCGATGAACATCATGGAAAGTGAGCAGGACATGGAAAGGTATGTTCGCATCGCGCTACAAGAGCAGGCAGAGGGACGTGCGCTTCCGTTTGCAACAACTTTGTTGGAAACCGGCGAGATTATTGGGAGCACTCGGTTCGGGAACATCGAGGCTGCGCACAAGCGAGTAGAGATCGGTTGGACGTGGATTACCCTCAACTATCAACGTACGTTCGTGAACACAGAAGCCAAGTACCTCATGCTCACGCACGCATTCGAAACTTGGGATGTCAATCGAGTTGAACTCAAAACTGACGTTCTCAACACAAAATCTCGCAACGCAATGCTCCGAATCGGCGCTAAGGAGGAAGCGGTTTTGAGGCACCACGTAATAAGAGAGAACGGTACTGTGCGTGACAACATTTTTTACTCAATCCTCAAGTCGGAGTGGCCAGAGGTGAAACAGAACCTTGAGGAGATGATGCGCAAGTGAAAATCTTCACGGTTGATGCCTTTGCGAATGGTCCATTCACTGGCAACCCCGCCGCGGTTTGCTTCCTCACTGCTGAGGCAGATGAAGTATGGATGCAGTCGGTCGCCGCTGAAATGAATCTTTCAGAAACCGCCTTTGTCCTGCCGATTGGAAATCGGTTCAGTCTAAGGTGGTTCACGCCCGTGCTCGAGGTGGACCTTTGCGGCCATGCGACTCTCGCAACTGCTCACATCCTGTTTAGCGATCCGCAGCAAGGCTCGCGCGATCATCTGCACTTCGATACAAAAAGTGGTGAGCTGACTGCGGTCCGGGAAGGTGAGTTCATCCGACTAGACTTTCCGAGCCTTCCGGCTGCGAGCTGCGAGCCCGCTGACGGCCTCGTCGAAGCCCTCGGCGTCAAACCGACCTTTGTCGGCCGGTCGAGATTCGATTACATCATCGAAGTCGCAACCGAACAAGAGCTTCAAGATATTCGGCCCGACTTTGACCTCCTCCGGCGTATCGAAGTTCGGGGTGTGATTGTCACTACCGCATCCACGACATACGATTTCGCTTCCAGGTTCTTTGCTCCTGGCGCAGGTGTCAATGAAGACCCGGCAACAGGTTCGGCACACTGCGTTCTCGCGCCGTACTGGAGCGAAAAGTTGGGCAAAACCGACCTGAGCGCCTTCCAGGCATCCAGCCGGGGCGGATATCTACGGGTTCGAATGAATGGTGACCGAATCCATCTCGTCGGCAAAGCGGTTACGATTCTCGCAGGCAATCTATTGACCTGAGCAGGAACTTAGCCCCCGATTGTCGAACGTACTTCGGTCATGACGTGCGCAATACCTATTCTCGCCCTCCTCGTTTCGCCCCGGTTGGCGAATCCTGTCCAGCAGCGCCCCCAACAAACAGGGCCAAAACCGTTTGCCGAAGTGGTAACGGCCGAATTCAAGTCGTCCCAAGGCGTGATAAACATCCACCGCAAGGACGATAAGCTTTTCTTCGAAATCCCAAAGTCGGTCTACGGCAGGGACTTTCTTTGGGTGACTGAGATTCAGCAAACTCCGCTTGGGAACTACAACGGCACTGCCGCGGGCGATAAGGTTGTCCGATTCGAGCGACGAGGCGATAAGGTGCTGATGCGTGTCGTCAACTACCTTATCCGCGCAGAAAACGACGAGAATGTCGAAATCGGAGTTGAGGCCTCGAACGTGTTGCCGATCGCCGAGTCTTTCGATGTTCAGGCAAACGGCCCCAACGACTCGGCAGTTATTGATGTCTCACGTTACTTCGTCAGCGATCCATCCGAGTTCAGCATTCGTGGACGACTCGGTGGCGGTGGGGTGGATGCGAACAAATCTTTCCTCGAATCCGCAACAACCTTCCCAGATAATGTCAACGTCACGTCAACGCTCACATTTACCGGCGGTGGAGCCGCGCCGGGTGGCCTCGGCCAGAACCCGTTCGGCGGCGGTCGAGGCACTTCGGCCAGCACGGCGGTCGTTCACTACAGCATCAACCTTCTTCCCGAGAAGCCGATGATGGGTCGCCTTTCCGATTCACGAGTCGGTTTCTTCGATGTTGCGTTTCAAGATTACGGCACAGAAGAGCAACGTGTTGCTAATCGGTCGTTCATAACTCGCTATCGCCTCGAAAAGAAGGACCCGTCAGCCGCAGTCTCCGATCCAGTCAAACCGATCGTGTACTACGTCGCTCCTGAGGTCCCTGCAAAATGGCGAAAGTATGTGAAGCAGGGCATCGAAGATTGGCAGCCAGCGTTCCGTCAAGCTGGATTCAGCAACGCTATTCTTGCGAAAGACCCGCCGAGCAAAGAGGAGAACCCGAATTGGAGCGCAGAAGACGCGCGTTACTCGGTGATACGCTGGGCTCCAACACCAACAAAAAACGCGATGGGTCCACATGTTCACGATCCTCGCAGCGGAGAGATCATCTCGGCGCACGTTATCGTGTGGCACAACATTTTGTCGCTGCTTCAAGAGTGGTACTTCGTTCAAGTTTCTCCGAACGATTCGAGGGCCCAATCCATGCAGTTTCCTGAAGAGCTTATGGGCGAACTTGTGAGGTATGTGGTCGCGCATGAAGTGGGGCACACACTCGGTTTGCAGCACAACTTCAAGGCATCATCATCGTACTCAATTGCGCAACTAAGAACTCCTGCGTTTACGCGAGAGTTTGGAAATGAAGCGAGCATCATGGACTACGGTCGCTTTAACTACGTTGCACAACCCGGCGATGGCGTGAGGCTGATCCCGGTTATCGGGCCATATGACAAGTTTGCCATCGAGTGGGGCTACAAGCCCGTACTGGGTGCTCGAAACCCAGGTGATGAAGCCCATGAGCTTGACCAGATTGCATCGCGACAAGTTTCCAATCCGATGTTGCGTTTCGGAAGCAACCCGAATTTCGGTTCGGACCCGTCACAGCAAACCGAAGATATGGGAGATGACGGTGTCGAAGCCACGCGCCTTGGAATCGAAAACATCAAGCGCATCATGTCATTTCTCGTGCGCGCAACCACAAAATTCGGCAAGGACTACACCGACCTGGCGACATCGTACAGCGCGGTTTGGGGGCAGTTTAATACGGAAATCGGCCATGTGATCACAATCGTGGGCGGCGCTGTCATGACCGATTATCATGCCGGACGCGGCGACGCAGTGTTCGAGCCGGTTTCACGAGAAAAGCAAAGCCGGGCGGTCAAACTTTTGATGGCTTCAGTCATCGAAACACCGAAGTTCATGCTGCGCGAGGATGTGCTGAATAAGATTGGACAGTCATCTGGCGCAGACCGCGTGCAGCAAACTCAAGCTCGCGTCATTGGTGGACTTCTAAACGACGCGCGACTTGTTCGCCTGATGGAGGATGAGACGCGACGAGGGGCAGCCGCTTACAGAGTTGCGGACTTACTTACCGAAATGCGAGGTGCAGCTTGGAGCGAATTCGGAACCGCCAAACCCACCGTTGAAATGTATCGCATGGGTATGCAAAAGCTCGTCGTGAACACGCTTAGCGCCAAACTCGAAACGCCTGGCTCACCCACGCGCGCAATCGCGATCTCGGAACTCTCCTCGATCCGATCAATCTTGAAGCAGGCTTCGGGTAAAGCGGGCAATGCAGCCACGAAGGCACATGTTGCTGACCTGCTAATGTTGATCTCAGCGGCACTAGACAAGAAGTAGCTGTCACAAGCACCTCCCAAGACCGATTTGGGAGGTGCTCACTCTGTGCCAGAATTCGCACTGAGCAGATGGAGGATACACAAGCGCGCACAACGATTCTCGAGGCAAAACATATCTCGAAAGGATTCCCTGGCGTTCAAGCTCTTGACGACGTATCCGTACAGATCACGAAGGGAACTTGCCATGCGCTAGTCGGCGAGAATGGCGCTGGTAAGAGCACACTCGGCAAGATTTTTGCCGGCCTCTACCAACCTGATCGCGGGGAGCTCCTGCTTGATGGAAACCCCGTTCATTTCGCCTCTCCCCTCGCGGCGATGCGAGCGGGCGTTGGACTGGTTCACCAGGAGCTCGCGTTTTGCGAAAACCTGACGGTTGCCGAAAACCTATCTCTTGATCAGTTGCCGAGCAGGTTCGGTTTCGTGAGTCGCGGTGAACTGCAGCGAAGGGCCGAGTCTTGGCTTAGTCAGATTGCTCCAGACATCAATCCCCGAACCGTCGTCGGCGATCTCGCAATTGGCAAACAACAGTTGGTGCAGATTGCGGGCGCTCTCGGAAAGGGATCGCGCGTGCTCATCTTCGACGAGCCAACGAGCAGCCTCTCCCAACATGAGGCCGAACGATTGTTCAGCCAGATCCGCAAACTGAAGGCGGATGGGATCACCTGCATTTACGTCAGCCATCGCCTGGATGAAATCTTCGACATTTGCGACGTGGTGACCGTGTTGAGGGACGGAAAACAGATTGACACCCGACCGATCGGTGAACTGACAAAGGACACGCTTGTCCAGAAGATGATCGGACGCGAGGTGAACGCGTTCACCCGGCACGAGCTGACCCCGGGCAGCCCCCTCCTCCAAGTCTCCAATTTGACCTCTCCCAACAAGTTCAGCGACATTGCATTCTCCGTTCATAAGGGCGAGATTCTTGGTATTGCCGGCCTTGTAGGGTCGGGGCGAACTGAAATCCTGAGCGCTCTGTTCGGTCTCGACCCGAATTCCAGGGGGGATACATTAATACATGGCAACCGGGTGGAAATCACGTCACCTCAGGTCGCGCTCAGGCACCTAATCGGCTTCGTACCTGAAGATCGGAAGCGAGAGGGCTTAGTTCTCGGGATGAACGTGCGCGAGAACATCACTCTTCCGATCCTCCCGTCTCTGGCGACTGCAGGTTGGGTGCGCAAACGAGCTGAGCGTCAGGTTGCGCAGAGCTACTTCGACCAACTCGGAGTCCGCGCACCCGGCTTAGAGTCGGGAACGGAGATGCTGAGCGGTGGAAACCAGCAGAAGCTTGTGATCGCCCGCTGGTTGGCTGCGAAGAGTGACCTCTTGCTGCTTGATGAGCCGACCCGGGGCGTGGACGTCGGGGCGAAGGCCGAGATATTTTCGATCATTCGAGATTCAGTCTCCCGAGGGGCCGGTGTCATCCTTGTGACCAGCGAGCTGCCAGAACTTCTCGCTCTTTCCACCCGAATACTTGTCCTTCACGAGGGAAGAATCGTCGGCGAGCAGCCGGGGTCCGAGGCCACCGAAGAGTCTATTATGCGCCTCATGGCCGGACTCGCCTAGCCCCGCCGAGGGTTCGCAACTCAGAAAAGTTCCCACCGCGGGCTAAATTCATAAAAAACTTTGTGTTATTTCGGCATTTTTGCTATACAATGCCTCCAAGCCGATCAGTGTCGGCTGCCATTTACTTCCGATAGGAGGAAACAAACTATGAAACGCAACAAAGCGTTTACCTTGATTGAACTGCTCGTGGTCATCGCGATCATCGCGATCCTGGCTGCGATCCTGTTCCCGGTGTTCGCATCGGCAAAAGAGAAAGCTAAGCAGACTCAATGCCTTTCGAACATTAAGCAGCTCTCCCAGGGCTTCGAACTGTACAAGTCGGACAGCGACGATCGCCTTCCGCTTGCTTCAACCTTCGATGCCGCTGGCGGCACCTGGCGCGTTCCGATTCCGTGGAACGGCACCCAGCTCATTGAGTTCCCGTACAACTGGCGAACCAGCCAGAGCACGGCTCGATGGGATGAGAACAACACCGGCTGGGCCAACTCGGTCTATCCGTACGTGAACAACCGTGGCCTTTACGCCTGTCCGTCCGGTCCTGAAAAGCTCCGAACGAACGCGGCGGCAGATGGCGGCGGCCCAATCGCCGACTACGGCAGCCCGAACCCGGATGCCAAGCCTGCCTACCTTAGCTACACGATGAACGGCCAGCTTCATGCTTACAACGCATCAGGCATGGTCAACCCATCCGAGCTCCTTCTCCTTTGGGAAGGCAACGGTAAGGTTCAAGTGAAAGGTTTCGCAATGGCGAACCCGATCATTCGCTGCACCACTCTTGCTAACCCCTGTACGTACATTCCGTACAGCGGCACCGGCAACTGCCCGATCACGAACAGCGGCACTCCTTCGAGCGCTATGTTCGGTTCGCGACCTTCCCGCTCACTTCCTGGCGGTTCATACTGGGTTCACACCCGAGGCATGAACTGGGCGTTCAACGACACCCATGCCAAGTGGCGACGAATGGGCGCTAACTACAACACGATCAATGACGATGCGAGCCCGAACCCGCTGACCGACTGGTCAACGGATCCGTTCACCGGCTACGGCCCAACAGGAACCGCTGGTTACTACTGGACCGACGGCTGCTGGGCATGGCTCTATCGCCCGGACTACGACTTCAGCCAGACTCCGTAAGACGGACCTGACCTGAAGGCGTAAGCCAACAGAACTCGAGGCACCCCCAAAACTGGGGGTGCCTCGTACTTTTGCGTATCTTGCAATCCCGTCGGTGCGATCCCGGTGAATCTTGCTGTATAGTGTAGCCATGCATCCGGCAGCAAACATCAAACGTAACGGCTTCACGCTTATTGAACTCCTCGTCGTTATCGCCATTATCGCGATCTTGGCCGCCATTCTTTTCCCGGTTTTCGCCACGGCAAAAGAGAAGGCTAAGCAGATCACTTGTTTAGCAAATCAAAAACAGCTTTCAACAGCCACGGCGATGTACATTGACGACAGCAACGATCATTATCCGCTTTCGTTCACCCTCAACACATCTACAAACGTTTGGCGAACGGGCATACCGGTTGACGGAACAAAGTTGATCGAGTTTCCATACAACTGGCGCAGCAGCCAAACACTCGACCGTTGGAATGAGAATTTGACCGGGTGGGTGAATTCAATCTATCCGTATGTGAATAGCCGAGGAATCTACTCCTGCCCGTCTGGTGTGGAGAAGCTTCGAACAAATGGCCGTGCGGACGGAGGTGGAGTGATTTCGGATTACGCCAGTCCTAATCCGGATGCAAAGCCTGCCGGCGTCGCGCCGACTTTCAACGGATTACTGCACGGATGGAACGCTTCCGCAATTGCAAACCCCTCGGAGCTGAACGTGTTCCAAGAAAGCATGGGAAAAGTGAACGTGTTAGGATTCGGTATGTCGAATCCGCAAATTCGATGCACTACGCTTGCGAACCCGTGCGTTTACATTCCGTATTCCGGTTCTGGAAACTGCCCGTACGGAACTCCAAGCGATTACAACTTCGGAACAAAACCAAACCTTTCATATCCGGGCGGTTCGTCATGGGTGCACACGCGCGGACAAAACTGGTCGTTTTGCGATACACACGCAAAATGGAGGCGACTCGGCGCGAACTATCTGCCGGGTGAAAACAACGGCTCAACTCCGTTTACCGATTGGAGCACCGATCCTGGCACCGGCTACAACGGTCGCGGATTCTCGGCTTACTATTGGACCGACGGATGTTGGACTTGGCTTTCAAGGCCTGATTACGACTTTAGCCAGACTCCGTAAGTCGGAGAGAACCTGATCTCCCACCCCATCCTGTGGCGGTTTGTTAGCTGCAGGATGGGAAGGGGTGGCAAGTGGCCCTCGAGAGCGGTTCGGGGGGTCACCTGGTTTTTCGGATGCCAGAAGAATCCATGTTCAATTTGTCGGTTTCTGTGTTATTATGTGTTTGGTTATGACAGGGAATTGGGCGAAGTTAGTCGTGATGGTGGGTGCCCTGGCGCTTTTGGCGCCTGCCCATGCGTTCTTCGATGACTTCCTCGGGGACAGGTTAGCCGACAACTGGGGGACTGGGTGGCTGGAGTACCAGGTCGCCGACAGCAACTTTACGGTAACTAAAGAGACAGCGGGCGGCGGCGAGAATTCATTCGGGCTCCTCCAGAGCGCTACTGGGTATGGAGATGAGTACGACCAATCGGATTTCAGCGCCCGAGTCAAGATTTCTTTCACACCGGGAACCCAGTTGTTTCTGTTTACCTTGGGAAACTACTTCAGCTCGGGGTATGGCGACGTTCAGTTTCAGCTGTTCGGGTACTCCGATGTCCGTTACTTGACCTTCGTCTTAGGCGGAGGGGCGGAAGAATCTGACACGCTCGAACTGGCTCCGTACGGGAGTCACGAACTAAGAGTTGACCGCGTGAATCTGTACCTGAGTGTGTACCTTGACGGCACCCTCTTCTACCAAACCCGGAACAGAAATTATAGGGCACAAAGCCTCGTCACGTTGAGTTATGGGGGCGCATTCGAGAATGCACCATTTAGCGTTGACTATGTTTCGGTGGATGTTGTGCCTGAACCCGCATCGTTCCTTAGTATTGGTGCAACGCTTGCTGCACTCGGTTTGACCCGGAAAAGACTTTCTGCAACTCAAAAGTAAGGCCTAAACAATAGGGGGAATCGAATGAAACATTACAAACTAATCGCGATGGGTTGCGCCGCAATCCTGGCATCTTTGCTTGGAGGGTCAGCCGCGTACTCGCAGGACCCGAATGGAGTCGGAAGCTGGTTACCGGTTCCTAACAACGGTTGGCCGGACAACTCGAACGGAATCGAAGCGATTCATATGGTTCACTTGCCAACGAGCCAGCTGCTCGTTTGGAGTGTGACCGATTGGGAGAACCATGAAGATACTACTTACAAAACGTTTTCTCTCGACACGTTCACGCTCTCTGAACCGACAACCGTGTCTCTTGGCAACATGTTTTGCGCGGGGCACACACATCTCTTTGACGGAACCGTGTTCGTGGCGGGTGGGCACCACTCAAAGTGGATCAATCAATTCTATTGGGACGAGCAGCACCAGCCGTGGAACTACGCAGATGGCATGATGGAGGCGAACCAGTTTTCCGGAGCCACGGGATCGTGGACAGCGAAAGACATGATGGCCTGGAAGCGCTGGTACCCAACGTGCACGGTCTTGCCGGACGGACAAGTACTGGTGAACGGCGGCAGCTATGTCACCGAGCATTTAGACGGGCAAGGCAGAATTGATCGGTTCGATACTCACTTCGTACATGCTCCAGAGCTCTTCAATCGAACAGCATCTACCGGCTCACAGTGGTCGCAGGTACAACTTAACAATTCTGGTTCCGTGCCGTTCTGGTACTACCCGTTCATCTTTGTTTTGCCGAGCGGGAAGATTTTCTATGCGGGGCCTGAGATACTGCTGGGGTACCCCGGCGAATTTGACGCAACCCCACGCGCTTCATTGGTGCTTGACCTGAGCGAGTCTGCTTCTACTCGGAAGTGGAGACTCATGGGGCAATCCGCCGGCGCTGGATTCATGGGCGGCTCAGCGGTGATGTACGAGCCCGGCAAGGTCTTTAAGTCCGGGTTCCCGAAAGATCACCCCGGCTCGGAAACCAACAAGGCTGCATTCATTGACTGCACGATTGGCACCCCCGAATGGACTCAATTAGCCACGATGAATGCCAACCGGTCAATGCATAGCAGCACTATGCTGCCAGATGGGAGCATTCTTATCACTGGCGGTTGCACAAGCGGGAGCGAGGGCCAAATCCTGGAATCGAATGCCGTCTTGTCGGCTGAGAACTACCGCCCGGGAACGACATGGACGCACCTGACTTTCGCTTCCATGCAGACACCGCGCCTCTACCATTCCACGGCGATGCTGCTTCCCGATGCCAGAGTATTGGTTGCAGGTGGCGAAGAGAACGGCGGAGCAAAGTCCGTCCGAAAGAACGCAGAAATCTTCGAACCTCCGTATCTGCACACCAACGTGCCGCGCCCGATTATCAGCACGGGCACGCCGAGCAGCGTTGTCGCAGGTCACGGCATCAAAATCTACTGCAATAATCCGAACACAATTGACAAAATCTCGTGGATCAAACTTGGGGCCGTTACTCATGCGTTCGATCAGGACCAGCGGTTTATCCCTGGGCCGCCAAAATCGGAGTGGACGACAGGAACCGATGTTGTCGGACACTACATCCAAATCACCGCTCCGCTTAATACCGTGGGGAACAGATACGCCCCTCCCGGACATTACATGCTATTCATCATGACGCAGACGACGGCTTGGGGTCGAACCGAGTACGTTCCGTCAGTTGCGAAGTATTTGCAAATCTTGTCGCCAATTGGGTTGTAATCTCGGGCGGCAATTGTCTCGGAGAGAGCCTGATCTCCCACCCCATCCTGTGGCGGTTGGTTAGCTGCGGGATGGGAAGGGGTGGCATAATTTCGTGAACGGTTCGGGCAACCCACCCGTCCCCAATCTGGGAGAAGAAAATGAGATTGAACAGAGGATTCAGCGTTCTGGAGCTGCTTGGCTCCGCATGTATATTGTCGGCTGCGGCTGCGGTGTTGGCACCGCTTTCGCAAGATGAGTGGAGGCAGAAGCAGACGACGTGTCTCACAAATGTGAAGCAACTTTCTCAGGGGTTTGAGCTGTATAAGTCGGACTCAGATGATAGGCACCCATTGACGATGTCCGTTGATCCCGAAACGAAAATGTGGAAGTCACTGTCGGCTTGGACAGGGTCAGAACTTTTGCCGTTCCCGTACAACTGGCGAGCTTCTCAGAAAACGGAGCAGTGGGACCGCAACATAAATGGGTGGGCAAATTCCGTGTACCCGTACGTAAACAATAGATCCCTTTTCTCGTGTCCCGAAGCTGAGGTGAAGCAGCTTTCTGCGAGCGGAGGAAGCGGTGACAAAGTCGAAGATTACGAGAAGCCGAATCCTGACGCAGCGCCGGCAAAGGTGAGCTACACGATGAACGGGTTGCTGCACAACTTCGACGCCTCGGGAACTATCAATCCTTCCGAACTTCCGATGGTTTGGGAGGGGCTCGGAAAAGTTGCGCTCTCGGGTTTTGCCGCAACGAATCCTTCTTTGAAATGTTTTGGCATTGACGAACCCTGCACGTATCTTCCTCACAAGGAGGGCACGCCTTGTCCGCTTACAAACAGCAGCGAGCCAAGCGCGATCATGTTTGGGAACAAAGGTGGTTCGTGGATGCCCACAGGCACGTACTGGATTCACGGCGCCAAACCTGAAGAGATGGGAATGAACATCGCGTATTGCGACACTCATGCGAAGTGGCTTAGAGTGGGTGTTCAATTCACGCCGGAAGGTTCGAGCGAAGTGAAGGAAACTGAGTTTTTGAACGACGCGTTCACAAGATACGATCACAAAGGATTCGCGACGCACTACTGGTCGGATGGCTGTTGGCCGATTCTTTTCAGACCGGACTACGATTTCAAGGAGGAAGGCCGCCAGCCACCGACTAAGGCGATTGCGACAAAGAGCGGGTAGAGAATAGGACAGATAGGACTTGTGCGTCGTATAGGTCCTATTCGTCCTATTAAGGCCTGCTACCACGGGTAAACTCCGCGCTCACTTCAACACACGAAGGAGCAAAGGAATGACGGATTCAAGTCTTTCCACCCGCTACGATCCCAAGCTGGTGGAACAGAAATGGTATGAGCTTTGGGAACAGCGCGGTCTCTTCAAACCGGAAAATTTCGGCGGTGAGGGCCGCAAACCGTACTGCATCACAATCCCACCGCCGAACGTTACCGGTTCGCTGCACATGGGACACGCGCTGTGTTATTCCATCCAAGATGTTCTTGGACGATACAAACGCATGTCCGGGCACCAAGTTCTAATTCTCCCTGGAACAGATCACGCCGGTATCGCAACCCAAAAAGTCGTCGAGGCCCAGCTAAAGGGTGAAGGCAAAACTCGCCACGACTTGGGTCGGGACGCGTTTGTTAAACGAGTCAAAACCTGGAAAGAAGAATCCGGTGGAATGATTTTGCGCCAGTTCCGCCGTCTCGGGTTTGCCTTTGATTGGGAACGCGAGCGGTACACGATGGATACCGAGTACCACGACGCAGTTCTGAAAGTTTTCATTGATTGGTACAACCGCGGGCTTATTTATCGCGGCAAACGAATCGTGAATTGGGATGTTGGCCTGCAAACGACCGTTAGCGACATCGAAACGGTTGATGAAGTGCGAAAAGGCAAGCTGTATCACTTCAGATACCCGTTCGAGGATGGCTCGGGTTTTGTTGTCATCGCAACGACTCGCCCCGAGACGATGCTTGCTGACGTCGCCGTTGCAGTTAATCCGAGCGACGAACGGTACACATCACTCGTGGGCAAAAACCTAGTTTTGCCGCTGATGAATCGTGTTATTCCGCTAATCAGTGATGAGTATCCCGATCCTGAATTCGGCACTGGCGCCGTGAAAGTTACGCCTGCACACGATCCAAACGATTTTGAGATCGGTGTTCGCATGGGTGTGGACTTCAACACCGTTCCTGTGTGCATTGATGGCACTGGAAAAATTATTGCCGAAGGCACGCCATATCACGGCTTGGATCGTTACGAAGCAAGAAAGCGAATCGTCGCGGATTTAGAAGAGCAGGGTCTCGTCGAGAAGATCGAGGATTACAGCATTCCACTAAAAATCAGCGACCGAAGCGGGCAAGTCATTGAACCGCTGTTGAGCGAGCAATGGTTCTGCAGCATGAAATCGCTCGCTGCGCCTGCGATTGATGCGGTGAAATCTGGCGAGGTTAAGTTTGTTCCTGAGCGATACACAGATATCTATTTGAACTGGATGGAAAACATCCGCGATTGGTGCTTAAGCCGACAGCTTTGGTGGGGACATCGTGTGCCGATCTATTACAAACAGGATGGCACGGCGATCCCGGCGCTTTCGAAAAAGGAAGCAGAGCAGATTGCGGGTGAACCGGTCGAACAGGACAACGATGTGCTTGACACCTGGTTTAGCAGTGCGCTCTGGCCGTTTGCGACACTGGGTTGGCCAGAACAAACCGATGATTTGGAGCGGTTTTATCCGACCAACGTTCTCGTAACGGCGCGGGACATTATCTATCTGTGGGTCGCTCGAATGATCATGGATGGCATGGATCAAATGAAACAAATTCCGTTTCATGATGTGTACGTGTATGCGACGGTTTTGACCGAAGACGGCAAGCGAATGAGCAAATCGCTGGGAACCGGGATTGATCCGCTGGAATACATTGATCAATACGGCGCGGATGCGATGCGGTTCAGCCTGCTTGTTCAAACCGGTTGGAATCAAGAGATTCGATTCGGTGACAAGAGAATCGAAGAGGCGCGTAACTTCTGCAACAAGATTTGGAATGCATCACGCTTTGCGCTTATGAATCTTGAGGGGTACGAACCTTCGGAACAGCACCTTGAATTGGAAGACAGTTGGATTCTCTCCCGGCTGCGCGATTGCATGGATACTGTAACGAGCGCGCTGGACAAATACAACATGATGGAAGCATGCAAAGCGCTTCATGAATTCTTTTGGAGTGAATTTTGTGATTGGTACATCGAAGCGGTAAAGCATCGCTTGAGCGATCCCGCAAAACGCTCTGCGCCGCAACAGGTTCTTGTCAAAGTGCTTGACAACTTTTACCGAATGTTGCATCCATTCATGCCGCATATCACCGAAGAGCTTTGGCACCAGCTTCCGGGCACGAACAGCGAGTCGTGCCTTGATCAAGAAAGCTGGCCGGATGCGAGCCGATTCGCGCGAGACCCTCATGCCGAGTCCGAAATGAAAATGAGGATGGAGATCGTTCGCGCAACGAGAAGCTTGCGACAAGACATGGGATTTTCGCCGAGCGAGACGCTGCCGCATGTGTATCTCGAAAACTTCGGTGGCGAGACAGATCTAATTCGGTCGCAGTCCAAGTTTGAGAATCTAACCATTGGCAAGCCGGATTCAAAACACGTCAGCACAACGATCGAGGGCGTAGACATTCATCTGCCTCTTGAGGGGTTCGACTCGAATAAGTGGATGGAGCGAGCGGAAAAGGAACTCGCCAAAACTCAGAAAGAGCTTGAATCGCTCATGGCAAGGCTAAATAATCCAACTTTCGTTTCACGCGCGAACCCCGAAGTTGTCGAGCGCGACCGCGAGGCGGCCCAGGAGCTGGCCGAAAAACTCCAGCGCACAAAAGAGCGAATGGACAGTCTAAGCTCGTAGGCCATAATTCAGACCGATGCAAAACCGTCCAAGCTGGGATGATTACTTTATGCAGATCGCGCACGCGGTCTCGTCCCGGGCTACCTGTTTGCGACGCGGGGTGGGCGCGGTCATCGTTCGAGATAAACGAATCTTGGCGACCGGTTACAACGGCGCGCCCGTTGGCGTGCCGCATTGCGCTGAATATGGATGCGATATCACTCAAAAATGTCAGCTTGCTGCACATGCCGAACAGAACGCAATTTGCCAAGCCGCGATGAACGGGGTTTCGATTAGCGGCGCGACTGTTTATATCACTTGTCAACCGTGCAACGTGTGCGCAAAGATGCTGATAAACGCGGGTGTTCGAAAAGTCGTGTTTGAGGGAGACTATCCAGACCCGCTCGCGCTTGACCTGTTTTCGCTCGCAAATGTCGAAGTTTTGCGAATCGTGAACTCGGTAGTCGAACCGGTTGATCTGTCAAAAGAATACGGCGGTGGTTCGGCTTGAACGTGTTGTTCAGCACCTTCATGCTTGCAGCGCTCGCGGCGCTCGCCGTCGCGCTGATTGCGACTCCATTGGTTAAGAAATTCGCCGAAAAGTTTGGAGCGATGGACATGCCGGGCGAGGAGCGCCGGGTTCACGAAACGCCGACACCGCGCTGGGGCGGCCTGGCGATTTACGTCGGCGTGCTTGTCGCGTGGTTAGCCGTGTACCCAATCTCAAAAGTGCCCTCGGGGCAGTTGGCGGTCGGCCCATACACCGTGAACTCCATTTGGATCGTGTCCATCGGCGGTGCCATCGTCCTCTTCGGAATGCTGGATGACAAGTACGGCCTTTCTGCGCTTTGGCAAGCTCTTTTTCTTATGGCGTGTGGAATAGCGCTCGCGCATCCGTCTCTCGGAAACATCCGCATCGAGGGCATCGCGATGCCGTTTGCTGACAAAAACTCTGGGCTGCACTACATCAACTTTAGTGAACTCAACTCCGTTCTGATTACGGCTGTGTTCGTTTTCGTAATCGCCAAAACGATGGATACGATTGACGGCATTGATGGACTTGCGGCTGGCGTCGCGGCGATAAGCGCGACCACAATGCTTATTCTGGCGCTTTACAATCAACCGTTGGTTGGCGTGCTTTGTGCGGCGGCTGTGGGTTCCTGCATGGGCTTCCTGCGTTACAATTTTCATCCTGCAAAAATATTCATGGGCACGGGTGGGGCGCAGTTTCTCGGCTTCTTTTTGGCTGCCGTAAGCATACAAGGCGCGATGAAAACGGCGGCGACTGTCGCGTTCGTTGTGCCGTTGTTGGTATTCGGTGTTCCTATTTGGGATGCGTTCGTCGTCGTCGTGCGGCGAGTGCTCAGCCGCAGTCCGATAACCCAGGCTGACAAGCGGCATCTCCATCACTCTCTGCTCAAAAAGGGGCTCAATCAGCGACAAGCCGCGCTAATCTTGTACGCGGTCGCGATAGTGCTCTGTGGCACAGCGATCTTGGTGGTGAAATTTGCTGCGTAAGGCGGCTTCATGTCGCTAATTTCCGCACTCTTATTAGGAATCGTCCAGGGGCTCACCGAGTTTCTACCGATCAGCAGCACCGCGCATGTTGAAATCGCGCGGTCTCTGTTGGACTATCCTTCAAAAGAGGCCGGCGCTGCATTCACCGCTGTGATTCAACTCGGAACATTGGCCGCGGTTCTTGTCTACTTTCGAAGCGACTTATCGAAGGCTTTTCGCGCGTGGGTGTCAAGCATTTTCGGACGGTCCATCACGTCTGATGATGCCCGGTTGGGATGGGCGGTGTTTATCGGCACGGTTCCGATTGTCGTAATCGGCTTGCTGTTCCAAGACGCCATTGAAACCACGCTGCGCTCCTTCGAAGTTATGGCTTGCGCGCTTATCGGCGTTGGGTTGCTGATGCTTATTGCCGACAGAGTTGCGAAACATTCGCGGCCGCTTTCAGAAACTCGAACAACGGATGGTGTCATTGTTGGTTTCTGGCAGGCGCTTGCACTTATCCCAGGATGTTCGCGCAGCGGCAGCACAATCACAGGTGCGCTTTTCGCGGGTTTCGACCGAGAATCTGCGGCGCGATTCAGCTTTCTACTAAGCATCCCTTCGATTCTGATGGCCGGGCTCTACGAGCTGTTCAAATTCCGCAAGGAGTTGTTGACGGCTGGCGCTACCGAGACTCTCCTGGCCACACTGGCCGCCTTTGTCGTCGGATATTGGTCAATTGACTTTCTCCTGAAATTCTTGCGAACGAAATCGCTGTTGCCGTTCGTGCTTTACCGGTTTGCACTTGCTGCATTTCTCTTCGTAGCGGCTCGCAATCATTGGATTACGCAATAACCGTGCGGTATTCTGCCTCGCATGCGAATCGGCGTTCTTGCGCTTCAAGGTGATTTCGCAAAGCATCTCCAATCTATCGCGGCGATTGGCGCAGTTGGCGCCGAAGTCAGAACGACCGATGATCTCGCCGCTTGTGACCGGCTAATCATTCCGGGCGGCGAAAGTACGACTATCGGCATCCTAATTCAACGGCACGGCTTAGCGGAAGCGATTTCTGCAAAGGTCAAGGCAGGCATGCCGATTTGGGGAACATGCATGGGGATGATTATGTTAGCGAAAAGAGTTGTGGGTCGTCAACAGTTCTCGCTTGGATTGTTAGACGTTGAAGTGGAGCGCAACGCATTCGGCGCGCAAGTTCACTCGTTCGAAGAGGACCTGACCATCACCGGTTTCGAAACTCCCTTCCACGCGGTGTTCATCCGCGCCCCCGCGGTAACTTCGGTCGGTGCTTCGGTCGACGCGCTCGCGGCATGCAGGGATAAGACCGTCGCCGTTCGGCAAGGTCACATTCTTGCGACTGCTTTCCATCCGGAACTCACGAACGATTCGAGATTCCACGAATACTTCGCTTCAATCGAATCAAAATAGCTCGGGCCAGACTCGCTTGGCGGCTTCTGTTCGATGATCAAGCGCAAACTCGCGAGCTAACTGATCTGCATACACCTTTGCGCCGTGTTTATCGCTTTTTCCTGCGATCTCAAGCAGCATCATCAGCGCATCAGCTGTCTTCGAACTCGTAGGTTCCTCCAATATGCTCGACAGCGCCGCTTCTGCCGCATCGGGTGCGTCCGGTAATACGGCCTTCGCGATCCGCAGTCTTTCATCAACACTCAGCGCTTGCATTCGGCCAAGCTCGCGCAATCGAAGCAGCGCGTAGCCGTTCTCAAAGCTCGGCGAAGATGAAGCCAGCTTTTTCAATTCAGATACTGCATCATCCTGCCTCTGTTCTCGAATCAATCCTTCGACGAGCGCTTTCGCAACCGTCGAATCGTTGGGGTGTGCTCGCAAGTACTCGCGCGCGGCGGAAACTTGGGACGCCGGTCCCTGTTTCGCGGCTTCGTCTAATCTTTCGCGCCACGCTTCTCCTCTTGCTTGCTGCCCGGCTTTGAAAACAAGCGCGAACAAAAACCCCGCGAAGAAACCTCCAATATGCGCCCAATATGCGATCGGCGCGCCGAACATACGGTTGGCAGCGACCGCACCAAAAAGCTGTAACAAAACCCAAGCGCCAACCAGCAGATAGACGGGGACTTTTACTTTCGGAAACACCGGAACAGATGCGCGATAGAAACGCAACCAGGAATATCCGATAAGTCCGCCGATGCACGCACTCGCGCCTACCAACGGCTCACCAGCGACCGAGGCTTGAGCAACACTCACCATGACCGCATGCAGTAGGGCTCCGACAACACCGCTTACCACGTACACAACGCTAAATCGAAGCGACCCAAGCACTTGTTCGACAACCGGTCCAACACCGGCGAGAATCACCATATTCCCCAACAGATGCATCGGCTCAACATGCAAAAACAAGCTCGAAAACAGTTTCTCTGCTCGTTCAAGCAGGCCGAGTTTTGCGAACGGCTTCGGAATAAATCCCCAATCCCACATGGATTGTTCGCTCCCAAGCGCAAACGCTGCAACCACCAGCGTGACCAGTATTAGCGCTATCGAAGCGTAAGGGACTTTGGTTGGCTTCACGACACCTCATCGGGGAGGTCAGCATTAAAGTATGTGTCTTGAACGTCGTCTAAATCTTCCAATCGGTCAAGCAACCTCAGCAGTTTCTCAGCTTCCTCTTCAGAAATCGAAACTTTGTTGGTGGGATTCATTGAAAGGTCAGCGCGTTCGATGTTGAAGTTCAACTTTTCCAAATTATCTCTAACCGCGTGAAACGACTCAACAGGCGTGACAACAACAAAATACTCGTCATCCTTCTCAACATCCTCGGCGCCAGACTCAATCGCCCCGAGTGTCAACTGCTCTTCATCGGTGCCCGATGCAGGAACATAAATTTCGCCCTGCTGTTTGAACTGCCAACTCACCGACCCGTTTTCGGCCAGGTTTCCTCCCTCCT
Organism: Fimbriimonadales bacterium; assembly: GCA_046330175.1. Lineage (GTDB taxonomy): Bacteria > Armatimonadota > Fimbriimonadia > Fimbriimonadales > ATM1 > JAJPJR01. Next base: position 26,470 of record JAXLTG010000002.1, on the reverse strand, counting down.
TGCCAAATGCGTGCCTCAATTCCGGCACGGTCCGGTTTTTGTTGTCTGTTAGGCACTTCACCATAATGGCGACGCCACCCGGGCCGTACCCCTCATAGGTCAGCGATTCAAGTTGCGTGCCTTCGCCACCCCCCGCCGCTTTGTCAAGCGATCGCTTGATGACGTCGTTTGGCATCCGGTTCAGTTTCGCCTTGGCGATAGCCGCCCTTAGGGCGGAGTTCGTTTCGGGGTCCGCTCCTCCGGATTTGGCCGCGACGATGAGCTCGCGCGACAGTTTAGTGAACAGGTTGCTCTTCGCCGCATCCTGCTTGCCTTTGCGAATCCTGATGTTCGCCCATTTAGAGTGTCCAGCCATTTCGTTAGAGGTGCCAATTTTGGCGCATTAGGCCCTCCCGAGTCACCCCAAACCTCCCCGGGTCGCCCAACCCCGGTATGATTCCGGGCGGCCCATGATCCCTCTAAAAGATGACAAACCGGAAACCGGACCGGCATGGGTGACTTACACACTGGTCCTCCTTCTCCTCGTCGTCTACCTCTGGGATCGAAGGTGGAGGCTGCTCGGCGAGCCCCTCGTGTTCTCCGACCTGGCCGCAAGACCGCTGGAAATCAAGAACGCATTGAAGGGCGGCGACAAAGAGCCCCTGATCACCATTTTCACGAGCAACTTCCTGCACGCAACCCCACAACACATCATAGGAAACCTCTTGTTCCTCTCCGCTTTTGGACCGCGGGTCGAATCATGGATGGGTCCGTTCCGGTTTGTGTTGTACTACCTATTTTTCGGTGTGGCCGCGGTTGCAGCACAAATATGGGTAAATCCGAACTCAGGCATTCCGATGCTCGGCGCATCAGGAGCAATCGCTGGAGTGATGGGTGCGTATCTCCTACTTTTTCCAGCGGCGCGCATCCAAACCATTGTCCCACCCCTATTCTTTTTCAAATTCGAACTGCCAGCGTGGCTCCTGCTCAGCATGTGGTTCCTTTTCCAAATCTTTCTTTCACAACCCGGTGTCGCGAACTGGGCGCACGTCGGCGGATTCCTGGCCGGCATGGTCGTAGTGTTAATCATGGATCGCTGGCCAAAAGACAACGGCAGAAGCCGCGAGGCGCTTAGCACATGAGTCCCAGGTTCAGGCCGCCTCTTATCGTTGCGCTGCTGTTGGCGCTGTCCACGTTGGCCGCCCTCTGGATCGGTGCGGCCCGGATCAAAGTCGAGCAATCTCGCCGAGCCGTTCACATTACGACCGGACTTGACGACGTGCGTCTCATCGCCGCATCGGCGGGCTTGGATGTCGCCTCCACCCTAATTCAACTGAAGGGGTCAGGCCTAACTTCGGTCGTCGTCAACGAAGAGACGTTTGACGATCTGGTTGCATCAGGAAAGTTGCTGCCGATTCCCGGTGCTCAGCAGAAGTTTGCGTGCATGGATGCAGACTTAGGCAACCGCCTAAGCCGCGTCGCCGAAACGCGTTTTCGAAAGGGCGTGCGTCGTTGCGTCATCGTTCTCAAAAACGGCAGCACGATCGGCTTTCCGCTAACCATGCGCGAGCTGAAATCTTTCGGCGCCGGATTTGATTCCGCAATTCTTCAATCGGTTCAAAAATCCGGCCTGAGCCTTATCGCGCGCGTTGGCAACCCGCCAAGTTCAAGCGGAGGTTCGCTACAGGCGATTGTTGAAGACGTCGTACGCACAAAAGCGGAAGGCGTACTCTTTCAAGGCGATCAAGTGCTCGGTTGGCGGGACCGCGTGAAAGAGCTGTCGGTTCTGTTGCAGAACTCTCCTCTCTGGTACGGAGCGATCGAATTTGGCAACCAAGCCGGCGACCCCCGCATGACATCCGAAATCGTCTCCTCATCAAACGAGCCAAAAATTCTTCGGGTTCACAGCATGCTGCCTGCGGAAATGAATCAATCCGCAGAGCCAACGATAATAGATCGCTATGTGCGCGCGGCCGCTGAAAGAAATATCAAAGTGCTTTATCTGCGGCCGCGCGGCTCCGCTGAAACCGACTCTGCGAAGGCATTTGGCGAGCTGATAAATCAGGTTTCTCGCGGACTGGCCCGCGAAGGATTCGAAGCGAAACAACCGAGGTTGATGACGGCACCAGAATTTCCTCGGTGGCTAACTTGGATCACGGCACTCGGCGGCCTCGTCGCATCGGTTTGGGTTCTTTCGCTGTTCTTCACACCCAGGTGGGTGACGCTCGCAGGCGGATTCGTTGCCATGCTCGCATTTGGCATGCTCCTGATGTCGAGCGACATGGCTCCAAAACTTGCCGCGCTGATCATCGCACTCGCACTTCCATCTTGGGCGGTTTGCGCCGCATTCTCTGATGGCGCAAAACCGTCGAGCTGGGCATATCTCTGGATTTCAGCGATAAGCGTGATCGGCGGATTGCATTGCGCTGCGCTGCTCACGGATCTTACGTTTATGTTTCGCGCCGATCAGTTCATGGGAGTGAAGGCAGCGCACTTCTTGCCGCCGATCGTCGTAGGCGCTGCGCTTGTGATTCAGAACTCGTCCGCAAAGCGTGCTCTTGATTCTCCCATGCGCTGGCTTGACACACTGCTCATGGCAGCAATCGGCATCGCACTGCTGCTAGTCGTATTGCGAACCGGCAACGACGCGCCAACTGCGGTCAGTGGCTGGGAACTCAGACTAAGAGACATCATGGATCGGGTGCTGCCGGAAAGGCCGCGAACTAAAGAGATTATGCTCGGGCATCCAGCGTTAATTGTTGCGCTGATGTTGGCCGCGCGAGCTAAGCGGCGCTGGGTTCCGTTACTCGCGATGTTTGCCGCGATTGGCCAGGCGAGCATTGTTAACACATTCTGTCATTTGCACACTCCGCTTATGACCACCGTGATAAGAGTCCTGACCGGCCTCGTTTGCGGGGGTATTATCGGACTAATGATTTGGCTCGCAATCAAACGGCGAGTCGCGGGGAGTCAGTCATCGCTGGATCTAAACTAGTTGTAGCCGGTTACTACTATTGTGGAAACTTGGGCGATGATGCCTTGCTCTACGGCTTCCTGACCTCACTCGGTGACGCGCCCGCGCAGATTACGGTTCTCGCAGGAAACCCGGTCCAATGTACGCGCGAACTTAACGTTCGGGCCGTTGACCGCCGAAATTTTTCAGAAATCAAAAAAGAGCTGGAATCAGCAGATGCGCTTGTGTTCGCCGGTGGAAGCATTCTGCAAGATGTCACAAGCGTCTTCTCGATGGGCTATTACACCAAGCTCATCAAACTCGCGAAGAGTCTCGACAAAAAGGTGATCATGCTTGCGCAAGGCATTGGTCCGGTCAACAGCATGTTCGGCAAGAACATGGCGCGAACCGCACTGAAAACGGCTGACGTACTCACCGTCAGAGAGCCTCAATCCATTCAAGTGATGCGCGGCCTCGGCGTCAACAGACCTGTAGAAGTCACCGCAGACTTTGCTTGGTTGGTCCAGCCATCGGAAAGCGGCTCCGACTTCCAATTAGGCACCATGAAAACGGTGGGAATTTGCGCGCGGCCATGGAAGAACGACAAAAAGATCATCGCTGCATTCGGAGACTTCGCACAAATCCTGTTTAGAAACCAATATGTTCCGGTTCTGATCGAAATGGATAAGTCCATGGACACCGCGATGCTCGACTCAATCGCGAAATTGCATGGCGGACGATGCCCGGACATGAGAAACATCCCCGGCCCCGGCAACCTGGCTGCCCGGCTCCGCAGAATGCACGCCGTGGTCTCAATGCGCCTCCATGGGGGAATCATGGCGGCGGCGGGGGGCGTTCCGCCTCTGATGATTGCCTACGACCCCAAGGTGACGGCATTCTGCAACCTCCTGGAGCTCCCAGCCCCGGTGAGCCTCGAGAATCTGACTGGCGACAAGCTCTGGCAGGCGTTCATGGCATTCGAGAGAGATAGGGACCGAATCTTGGCCCTCATCGAGCTGAAAAAGGATGAGCAAACATCTTTGGCCCTGAAAAACGTCAATATTCTGCAGCAGGCGCTTCCAGGATTAGCAGGCGCCCCGAACTGAAAGTGAGACGCGTTAAGCCGTTCCTACTCATAGCCCTTCTTCTGGTTGGCGTTCAGGCATTGGCCGCCGACGACTTTTTCACGTGGCTGAAAAAGAACGTCGTTGATCGCGTCCGAGTAACCGGAAACCAAACATTTGGACTTCATTACAACAACATTGAAGGCGACCAAGACACCTATCACGACCAGTGGAACTACGGCCAAAACAACGACACCTTTACAGATAGGCGAAACATTTACCTCTCGGGTGACAAAGTGCTCGGCGTGCTCACGTTCGATATGCACCTCTCAAACGACAAGTTCAGGCGGCCACAAGATGACAAAGTCATGCTGTCTTACGAGAAGAGCGGAATAAGAACCGAACTTGGCGACATCTCCGCATCGCTGCTGAACACCAACGAACTTATCGGATTTCGCCGCAGCATGCGAGGTGGTCAAATCGAGGCCAAAGTTGGCGCGCTCAAATTGAAAGGCGTGTACACCAGCGTTCGCGCCGCCGCTCGCACGATCTCAATTCAAGGCAACAACACTTCCGGCCCGTATTACCTTCAGGCGGGATACATTGTCGAAGGTTCGATCTCGGTCCAAGTGGACGGAATCCCACAAAAATTCGGCGTTGATTACGTTGTAAACGTTGACGCGGGGACGATCACGTTCAACAACAAAGTCATTCCGCCATCCAGCACCATCGTTGTGACATACGAAACGATGGGATTTAACCAAGATCGTGGCACGATCACCGGCGGTGGTCTTTCGTATGATTTCGGCAAAGGTTTCACAGCGGGATTGACGCACATTATCCAAGACCCAAAGCTAAGCAACGCTCTATCGCAAACAACGGAAGAGTTTCAAGGTTACGGCCCGCCTGATACGCCTTACTTCCTCTCGAGCATTCCTCTTGACGGCTACCCGGTAGTCATAAAGGTAGACGGCATTCTCCAAACAGAAGGCGTGGATTATTACTTCGACGTCAACAATCCGATGGTGTTCTACTTTACGCGATTCATGCCAAACACCTCGGTAATTCGCGTGACCTACACTCCTACTCCCGATGCGGGAACGTTTGGCGCCGGAAAACGCACCGTTTCAGGATTTGATTTGGCATACAAGTTTGGCAAGCCGAACAAAGGGGGCACGATAACCTACGCCCTTGCGCAAAGCGAATTGCAAACGCCTCTCGGACCCGAAGAAGGACGTGCACAGGCCGTGCGTTTCGATTACAAAACCGGAAGAAGCAGCTTCGGCGGAACGTGGAAAAACATCCCTTCAAACTTCATTAGCATCGAAGGTGTCGGCTTCAATCGAAATGAGAAGGGCGGCACGATGATGTTCAACTACGACGCTGGCAAAGGCTGGAAAGTTGGACTTCAAGGTTCAGACGCCACCATTGGCACACCAACGTTTGATGGTCAAGGAATCAAAGTCGTCACCGGTAGAACGCAAACATTGCGTTGGAAGACGGAATGGAGACCTACCGAGGAACAGGCTTTCTACTTCGAGGCTGCTAAACAAAAAGGCGAATATGACACTCGCGGTTCCGACTCGTTCGGACTGACTACCGGCTGGTCGCACAAACTCAAGCGGTTCACCTATGACATCAGCGCCCTCAGTCAAAACATCCAGGCAGTCACATTCGACGAGCAGAACGGAAAGAAAGTAACAAAAGGCGACCTAATCGGAACACAGGCATCTGCAACTTACGACTTTGGCAAAGGAATCTCTTGGGCAAACCGAATCGGCATCATGAATGTCAAGACAAACGCTGATGAAGGAACCGGACACGTTGCCTCAAGCACGATCTCATACACACCGAATGAAAAACTCGACGTACAGCTTTCGTATGCAGACTCATTCAGCGGTGCCGTAACCGGCATCCCCGGATTTGGCGGAGGCTCAGGTTACGGTTACAACGGCAACGGGTTCAGCGGTGGCGGTTTCGATTTCGGCCTGAACAGCGCGCAATCAAGTTCGAAAGTCCTCTCGCTATCCGCGCGATGGAATCCGACAGCCGATATCACCGTCCAAACCCAGCTCGCAAAAACTCAATCCGAAGGACAAAACTTGTCGAATTCTGAGAGCGAAGTCGGACTCGTCAGCATCGCCTGGAATCCGACAAAGAAAACCGTCGTCAACCTGGATGTATCACAAAGCAACACCAAGCTGCTCAACACGACCGGCAGTTCCAAAACGACCCTGTTCGGGATTAGCGTTGATCATTCTTTTAGCGACCGATGGAACGCATCCGCAAACTACACAAGAACTGACTTCGGCGGATCGGGTCTTACCAACTTCGGCCAAAACTTAAACTCGTACGACTTTCGTCTCAACTACTACCCCGCGAAAAATCAGCGAGCTTTCATCGAATTCGGCAACGGACGCACAAACGGCTACCGAGCCGACTTGCAGGAGTATTTCAACGTAGGCTACTCCTATGACATTCTGCCAGGTGTCGCCCTCGTCGCCTCCTATCGCATTCGAAATCAAAGCAACTTCAGCGACGACACGCGAAACAACAGCTACAAATCGGCAGGGTTCGATTTAGAACTGCAGATCAGTTTCCGCCGTTAGGTTTCGTAAACGAACCCCAATGCCGCAGAATAAACGACAAGTAGATCGCATGACGATCTTTGTTGTTGATGTCGCCACCCAATCCGTGCCCGCCCGTCGGGTCAATCACTAGCTCGACCAGCGAACCAAGCCCATACTGCAGCAGTTTGCGATACACCTTTATCGTGTCCTGATAGAGCACGTTTGTATCCTCAACACCGTGCAGCAACATCAGCGGCGATTTCAAGTTCTTCGCAAGATATGTCAGTGAATACTTGTCAAGGTCTTCCGGTTTGCCATCGCGCGAGTTGCCAATGACACCGCCGGTGTACCAAGTGTTGTAGTTCTGCCACTCGGTCGGCCCAGCGCCCGCAATTCCCAACGTGAATACATCCGGCGCGGTGTACATGCACATCTGCGTCTGGAATCCACCAAATGACCAGCCGTTGATCCCAACTTTCTTCGAATCCACGCCGTAGTTGTCAATCAGATATTTCACGCCGTCACTCAAGTCCTCGACTTGTGCAACGCCCGGTGCTTCCCAGTTCGCTTTGCCGAATACTTCGCCATAGCCGCTTTGACCGCGCGGATCAATCGTCGCGGTGACATAGCCATGCACATAGCTCAAGTACATGTTGAACAGATACCCGCTGCTGTTAAATGAACCATCCGTCACCGAGTAGCTGTCAGTGAGCGGTCCGCCGTACACGTAGATAAACAGCGGACGCTTATCCTCTTTTTTGAATCCCGGTGGCAAAAACATATAGCCATGCACTGTCTGCCCGTGTCGGTTCTTGTACGAAAAAAGCGACGGCTGCATCTTGTTCACTTTCGCAAAACCGTCACTGTGAGATTCCGTTACTCTTTTTTCGGCACCGCGACCATCTGCACTCATCACGTACATTTCGCTCATCGTCGTCCAGTTTCCAAGCGTTGCCGCCATGAATTTCCCGTTCGGCGAAATTGTCGGCTCGCCATAGTTGCCCGATTTCTCTCCAATCCGAGCAAATTCGCCGTTCTCCATGCTGACGCGATAAGTGTTCATTCGCGCCGTATCCTCCTTGGCTGAGTACACAAACAGCGACTTTCCATCTTTGCTCAACCGCAATGGATACGTTTCAAAGTCACCTTTCGTAATCTGCGTCGCGCCTTGATTCATGATGTCAATGAGCCAAGTGTGACGATATCCGCTCGTGCCAAGCAGCGCGACAAGTTTGTTGCCATCCGGCGTAAAGAACGGCGCCGCCAAGCTCGGGGTCGAATGGTCGCCTTCAGAGTTGGTTTTGTAAACCGCCTTCAATTCCTTCTTCTCGACATCCGCCACATAAATCACCAGCTCTCGCTGATCCCGCTTATAGGTCGCAAACGTAAACTTCTTCCCATCTGGCGACCATGGTTTCTCGTTGATGCTGATGTACCAATACTCCTCGCCACCCGGATACTTCCATACTTCCCAAGGTTTGCCGTCATTCTTGGGGTTATCTTTCGGGTCGTCGCTCAAATCATAAAGAAACAGATACGACTCTTGGTTGAATTTGTCATCGGCAACGCCGCGCGATGTCTTTTGCGCCTGTGCAAACCTTTCGCGATAACTGATCCAATCCACTTGACGATCAGGCCCCGTCGTTCGCGAACTGGTAACCATCAACTTATTGCCATCGGGTGAAATTCCGTAGCCACCCATCGTCATCCGGTTCGGGAGCTCCGGGTTGAGTTGACGAATGTTTGAGTTGTCAAACTTCACCAAATAAACACCATCGCCGCGACGAAAAGTGAAACCGTCATCATTCGGCGTCCATTCCGGTCCGCTTTCCGCGTCCCTGGTTTGAGTTAAGCGAGCGACTTTTTCATCGCCAACAGAGCCGCGATAGATGTCCCCTTTGTACACAAACAGATAGTTATGAGATTTGTGCGCCCAGTTAAGCTGCGAGACGCCGCCATAAGCCGGCAACGGCTCCTTTCTCGCCGCATCCTCATCCTTCTTCTTCTGCACAGCTTCACGGTACTCGCGATCTCCGAGCTTCAACATCCGAGCCTCTTCATCAGCATCTCTTTTGTATCGCTCAATCGCCTTCGGAATTTCGCGGTCAAAATCCGCGAACATCTCCATTTTCGTCATGCGTTTGCTCGATCCGATCTGTGCGTCGTAAATCCACAAGTCCTGGCCGCCCCGCGTGTCGTACGGATTCCAGAAGTAAGCCAAGTACCGATCGTCGAACGACCATTCCAAGCCAGAGGCTCCCCGCCCAAAATAACTCTTTCTGGGAAACAGGTCATCAAAGCTCAGGTCCGATTGCGCGAATCCGCTGGAGGCAACTCCCGCGCAAATCGCAACTGCCAATAGTTGTCGCATGTTCATCCTCTCTTTCTATTTGTCTGTGTTTTCTTTGAATTCTTTTTTGCGTCGGCAACGGCCAAAGATTTCTCAACCCACGCCGCCAGCTCTTTTTGCCTTTTGAATACGCTTTCTGGAAGCTCGTAATATCCCATCGGCGTCGGCGAGTCGAACGGAAAGAACGGCTCCATACCCGCCTTCTCATAATCTTCACGATTCAGATCGCCCACTTTGAAATACAGCTTGTCCTCTGCAATCAAAGCAAAAAACCTTTCGTCCGAATAGATCCCAACCCCGCCGAACATCGCCTTAGTGCGAATCGGTACGACCTTAGAAAGCTGCGCCTCCACCCTTTCGCGATACTCCGGACTAAAACCCATTCAAGCGTCCCAGTGCATCTCGTTGTCGCCCGCCATCGCCTGAATGTAGTTCAGTTGACCGTCGTGATAAATCATATGCGAAACGCAAAACACGATGAGCTGCCCAAAGTCCATCGGTTGTCCTGCAACCGGCACCTTTTCGCTAAGTCGCTCACTGGGCAGCGCCGCAAGATCGCGTGTGATCTGCTCGACGGACTCTCTCAGCAGCTTTCCCATCGCCGCCTTTTCTTTCATCTCCCCGGGCGCAATAGGGAAACTCTCAAACGGCCACTTTCCCGGATCCTCCGACCGCAATCTCGCTGCTACACGCCGGTTGAATAGCGCCACCTCATACACGAAGTCGTATGCGCACCGGCTCACCCCGCCGTGCTCTTTCGCCAAAAGCTCATGGCTCATCGCCTCGAAATCCTTCACAAACCCCGAAGAGTTCTCTTCAAATAGCGCGGAAAGCTGCTCTTTCACATCATCCTCTCTCACCCACGCGACACCGCGACGGCAGGGAAGCCAAGCTTACATCACTCGGCCCACGCCCGAATCGTTGCCCAAAACCCGCGAATCGGGTAAGAACCTGTTCTCCGGGATATCCGTCAAACACCCGGAACCCGAAACTTATGCTTGCTCTCCCCGTTTTGCTCCTCACCCTTGCCGCGCCGGCCCCAGTTCAGCCGGGCGGTGACCTCACTGTTTCGCTCGATCGCGGCCTGAGCGCCCCCGAGATCCAATCAAGGGTCCGGTCCCTCATCGCGCAGGAGGCTCAAGCGCTAAACCGTATCGCCGGCCCCTATTGGAGCGCCCGACGCAAACTCGGCCTTGTCCGGCCCGGAATTCCGTTCATCGCACCCAGAGTCGTTCGCCTCAGCCCCGATCCAAACGCTGGATTGTCCAAGCCAGCCGCTGCACCTATTACTTTAGTTTTCGATCCAGATAACTCCGCGCGCGGCTTCACGGCCAGCTACCGACAGCTACTGCAGGACACCTTCGCCATCGCAAAGCCGACAATGGACGCCATGTTCGGCCAGCCCTACCTGGGAGGCAACCTCCGAATCGAAAATCACGACAACGATATAGGAGATCGCGACGCGGTAGCGGGCGGGTTCTACTTGCCCAACGATGGCAGCGGAAATCAGGTCATCTGGTTCCCCGTTTACAACCTGCCAGAAACTGCAGTAGTCAATTTCGTCCACACGATGTTCCTTGCGTACATGGGACCGGCAATGCCGACTTACAGCGGTTGGTCAGAAGGAATAGCGCGAGCGGCAACAACCTATCTAGTTTCTCTCACAGGATTTCAAACCGCGTTCACGCCAGATCTTGAAGCCGATCTGGTGCAATCCATTCTTGATAACAGTTACGATAACAGTGCGTACTATGATTGGTACAACCAACCGCCGCTCGGCAACAACAAATTCATTCCTGATAATTTGCGCGACTTGCCCCTTCCAATCGGGGGCTCTCTCGGCGGAATTTTCCTGATGCGCTATCGCCAATCCGGCACAGCGTGGGCAAAATTCATTGATCCCTATGGCCCGGCGTTTTTCGGCTCGTTCCTCAGCAGTTACTACACTCAATACAATCTTGATAACAGCACGGCCTCAAACGTCGCCGCGCTTAACGTGATCGCACAAGGCGCAATGGACACTTTGAATGGCGGCCCGAACGCAACCATCGAAGGACAGAGCTTCGCGAACTGGAGCAAGCACCAGTACATCCTTGACACAACCATCAGCCGAGGGAAGCGGATGTTCGTAGAGCCTATTCCGATTACAACTGGACTTTTCGGAAGCGATTTTGGTGTGTTCGCAATCTGGGCAACATATTTTGAAACGCTCGCAGGTGGAAACGAAACGCTCCTTTCGGGAACCTGTTATCCACTCTTCTGGAACGTAGATTTCAACCGAGTATTCCCCGAGGGCCAGACAGACAGAATGGACATCGCGGCAGCGTTTGGCGAAGTCACACCAAACCTCACTGATGATTTCGGCGGAGATTTCTATCGCGCAGTCGTAGAACTGCCCGTCGCCGATGTCATTGGCCGCGCAATTGTCCCCGTTGGTTCAATTGCAACTCCAGGCAGCCCAATTCCGAAGGATTTCTTCGGCACCGTTCTCGGATTCGAAGGGTCGGTTACAGGCGGCGATCCGAACGTATCCGGCGTCGTGCGAATCACTTTCTTGGATACACCAGCCACTAACCCAATTGATGCGCCAATCCAAAACGGTGCGTTCGGTGTTGATGTCGGCACAGCATTTGATTCACCGAGAAGGTTGAAGCTCGAAGTCATCAAAACCGATAACGGACTCGACACAACTCTATACACCGAATTTGTTAACAGTTGGGGCACAACACTCGCGCAAGACATAAGAATCAATGACGACAAAACTTGGCAGCCGCCGGGAGGGCTATCGGCGGGTGTCCAAGCTCTCGGTTTCCCGACGACTCCGTTCGAAACCGACATGGCAACCAATCTTGGGCTGAACGTCAACGAAACTCTCGTCGCAAGATGGAGGCAAGACCTCTTCCGCTACGAGCTCTATCCGTCAATGGCGCCGTTTCAGGCAGGTCGCGGATATTTCGTGCGTATGCCGGCTGCCTCTCCTGGGTTTTCCATTTCTGGTCGCGGCGTCGGCGCGGGGCCCGTGAGTGTTGCATTGCAGCCCGGCTGGAACCTCATTAGCAATCCGTTTGGCGCAGACCTCGATTTCACAAGCGCGACCATACAGCGAACTGTTGATCTTCCGCGCACACTTGTTGACGCAGCGAACGATCTACTCATAGATCCAACGATTTACAAATTCAATCCTGGCGCTCCCGATCTGTTTAGCGGTGTCGCCGAAGGTGGAACGCTTGATGCGGCGACTAACTTTGCCGCTGGCGCTGCAGTTTACATTCGCGTGCTCGCGCCAGAAGGATTGACAATCACCTTCCGACCACTCTCATTTACCGCTTCAAGCTCTTCGCAACAAATTGAGTTTTTGTGGAAAGGAGTTCTCAACTTTTCGGGCCTCGGAGTCGAACACTCCAAAGTCGAGTTGGGAGCGAGAAATGGCGCATCTCCCGGATACGATCCACGAATGGACTCAATGCTTCCACCCATCTGGGGAGGCGCGCTCCAAGCGCAGCTTGGGCTCGTTCAGCCGATGTACCGCGACTGGCACGCATCCGGCAACCAAGAGTGGACCATCAAGCTGACCGGCCTAAAAAATGGCGCAACGTACACACTAAGTCCGACGCTAACGGCCGGCAGCCGCAGCGTGCCGACCCTTCAATTCATCAACGGAACACGCAAAACAACACTGCGAAACGGCACGCCGATTTCATTCGTCGCTTCCAGTTCCGAAATGCAATTCAAACTGAAGCAGGTGTCGCAATGAACAAGAAGCTGATCATCCTCTTGGTCTTTGTTACGAGCTTGCTGCTCGGCGCGTGCGGCGGCGGCGGAGGTGGCGGTGGCGGAACTACTCACCTCGCTTCTGGACGCGTGTTGTCAGTCACGAGCGGTGGCCCACCTGCGCCCGCAGCCACCGTACAAATCGGATCGCGAACAGACACCACAGACGTTGACGGCTTGTGGTCTATGAACGTGAACGATGGTGCGAGTTCAGCTACGGTGTCCAGCAGCTTCCCGACATTCACTTTCACGTTTCCATCAATAATCGCCGACACCGATCTCGGCGATTTCTGGATCGGACCCGAAGCGGTCACCGTCGTCGGTTCGGTCGTAGATTCCTCAACCGGATTGCCGGTTCCTGACGCAACCATCGTTTTCGGAGGCAAGCGAACAACGACGAATGCGAACGGCGATTTCACTCTCCTCGAAGTTGCCTACGACTCAAACGCCGATTTCGTGTTCTTCGGAATTCTTGGCAAAGCCACCAAGACAGGTTACTTGCAGACTGAGTTTGCCGCGAACTCCTCTCCGGTCGGCGGTGTCGTGACGATTCCACTAATACAAATGTCGCCACTCAGCGACCCGACTCCCCCACCCCCGCCCGGAAACCTTTTCGGCACGGTAACGCTCCAAGGTGGTGGCAGCTCGAGCGGAACGACAGTAACCGTGCTGCAAGGTGGCAATCCGATACGTCAACTCACTGTGGGTAGCGACCAAAAGTATCGGTTCTGGGTGCCACCGGCTGATTACACACTCCGGTTCCAAAAAGCCGGATTCCAAACGCTCGACATTCCGATAACTGGGTTCACGTCGCCCGATCAGTCGTTCGAAAACAATGTCACTCTCATCCCTTAGCCGATACCGAACTCAACTACTCGTAGCACTCACGCTCGCGTTGACGGTTCTGTTCGTGCCGCTTGCAAAGAACCTCGCACGAATAGACCCGTGGTCCGCGTTCGAACGCGAAAACTATCTCGATCCTTTCGGACCAGGCATCGGCAGCGTGATGCAAAATGTGGATGTCTCCGCGTATGACGGATTGTCAAAATCCGCCTCCTTCAACGTCGGAAAAGTTGAGCTGCGTCGCGACCAGCAGTTCATGCGTCTCACAAACCTCAACCACGGAGTGCTGTACTCGAACAACAAGCCGGTCGCGCAATTCACAGCCGAACTTGCAAATTACGATGTCAAGAAAGGCTTCGCCGAAGCCAGCGGAAAATCTACGTTTTCAAACAACGAGTTTCAACTGTTCGTTACTAATCTGACAGTGGATCGAAAGAGGGAGCTCGTCACCGCCGCCAACGGAGTCGCTGGCAAATATCGCGGTGGCGATCTCAAGGCCGCATCGTTCAACTTCGAATACGGAAAAAGTCACGCAGTAATCAAAGACGCATCCTGGTCAGGTCCTGCTGAAGCGTTCACACAGGAAAAGGGCCAACAAAGAAAACTCGACATCCGCGTAAAAACGATGGAGACGTTTACAAACCCCGATCGCGAAGTTTATGAAGACGCCGAACTGCACGAGGCCGACTCCATCATGCGCGCCGAAAAGATGACTTGGGACAAAGAAAAAGATATCGTCACCGCCGAAGGAAGTGTTGAGTATTACGGCCCCGACGCAGTCATGATCGCCCCAAAGGTGGTCGTCTACCGCAAAGAAAAGCGCGCAGTCGCCACAGGCGATGTCCACATGCTTGTCAAACCCGAGGAAGACAAAGGTGGCGCAGACAAAGCCCCTCCGATCCCACCCGCGCTTCCCAAGCTGCCCCAAGGTCTCAAACAGCCAACCTCCACCGACCAGCAAACCGAAAAAGAAGTTCGCGATCCCAAATCAGGCCGCAAGTATCCAATCACCATCACCTGCACCAAAGTTGAGTACTTCTACGCCAAAGGGAAGAAGAAGGCGATTCTCACCGGCTCACCCCACGCCCGGCAGGAGCTCAAAGCAGGCGCTTGGCGAGAAGTGTTCGCCCCAACAGCCATTTATGAGGAAGACAAAGAGATTTTGACCCTGAAAAGCTCAGAGGGAGGGCGAGATGTCCGCCTCAAAAACAGCAATGGCGACTCCTTCGTAGCGGAGACGATCGAGGTCTCAACCGTCCAGGGCCAAGAAAAGCTCAAGGCGTTCCATATGGAAGGCACAATGATGGTCCGAGAAGAAGAAGAGGACTCCGGCGGCAAGCCCCCTCCAAAACCTACGGGTGGCGGTTGAACTTTCGAGGCAGGGGGAATCGTCCATCCATAGATATTAAAGTGAATCGCCTGTAGACGGCTACCCAAGGGTATTCTTCGCGGGCGGGGGAGCCCGAGGGCTCAAACGGGTAGGAGACGGTCGAAAATATGGCAATCGCACGCAAGCCGCTTGCGCAGTACTTAGTTGAGAAGGGCTACCTCAAGCCGGAACAGTTGGCAGAGGCTCAAAAGGTCCAAAACCAAACCAAAAACAACGACCTTGGGTCGGTCTTGGTAAACCTCGGCTTTGTCGGAGAGCGGGAAGTTCTCGAAGCCAAAGCTCAAGAGCAAAACCTCCGGTTTGTTGACCTCGACCGAGAAACCCCAGACTCAAGCGCCATCAACGTCGTTCCCGAGCGAATCGCCCGACAGCACACGGTTCTTCCGTTCAAAAAGGACGGCGGTCGCCTTTTCCTCGCAATGTCCAACCCGGGCAACATCATGGCGATTGACGATGTCCAACTCGCATCGGGCTGCCAGGTCGTCCCGGTTTACGCAGTTCGCGGCGCAATCGAAGACGCGATAGGCAAGAATTACACCGGCGGAACCGGACCAGTCACAAACGGCGCACCAGGAGCCGCTCCCGCAGCCGCGAGCCAAATGGTTCAGGCTAACATGAGAGGCGATATCGGCAGAGCGATCGCCGAAGCCGGATCAAATCGCGAAATCGTCGTCGAAGACGACGCTCAAGCTGTCGCGAAAGAGGCCGAGCAAGCTCCGATCATTCGACTTGCAAACGCGCTCATCCAGCAGGCCATCGCCGACCGCGCATCAGATATTCACGTTGAACCGCAAAATCGTGGCGTCCGCGTTCGATACCGAATTGACGGCGTTCTCCACGAAATGATGACCATTCCCAAAAACCTGCAGGCGCCACTTCTCAGCCGCTACAAAATCATGGCCGAGATGAACATCGCCGAGCGAAGGCTTCCGCAAGACGGACGTATCGAAATCCGCAGCGCCGGCAAAGATTACGACTTGCGTGTATCTTCCATCCCAACCCCGTGGGGCGAAAAGGTCGTCATGCGTATTCTCGACAAAACGAGCA
The DNA here is from genome assembly GCA_046330175.1 of Fimbriimonadales bacterium. GTDB lineage: Bacteria > Armatimonadota > Fimbriimonadia > Fimbriimonadales > ATM1 > JAJPJR01. The sequence continues at coordinate 10,503 of JAXLTG010000002.1, read as the reverse complement.
TCCTGCTCGGCCTCGAGAAACTCGGTTTCACAGAAGAGAACATGGTCGAAGTGGACGAGCTCACCGCTCAGCCAAACGGCATGTTCCTCTCCACCGGACCAACGGGCGCCGGCAAAACGACCACCCAGTACTCGGTTCTCAATAAACTCAACTCGATCGAGCGAAACATCATCACGATCGAAGACCCGGTTGAGTATCAGCTCACCGGTGTAAACCAAGTCCAGGTCAACAGAAAAGCAGGTCTTAGCTTCGGCAACGCCCTGCGACACTTCCTGCGACAAGACCCCGACATCATCATGGTCGGTGAAATGCGCGACCTTGAAACGGCCGAAATCGCGATTGAAGCATCGCTAACGGGACACTTGGTTCTCTCAACGCTTCACACCAACGACTCACCCTCTGCGGTTGTTCGTATGACCGACATGGGTGTTGAGCCGTACCTCATCTCTGCAACAGTCATCGGCGTTCTCGCACAACGACTTGCAAGAAAGATCTGCGCTGACTGCAAAGAGCCATACGAGGTGGCAGAAGGCGAACTCCGCAGATTCGGTTTCAAAGTCGAGAACCCGGACAACACGGTCACTCTCTACCGAGGCCGAGGCTGCGAGTCCTGCAAGTTCACAGGTTTCCGAGGCCGACTCGGCATCTATGAGCTTATGAGAACGAACAGCGAAATCGCCGAGCTCATCGTCCGCCGAGCACCCCTCGCAGACATCAAAGAGGCCGCGAAAGCTAACGGAATGAAGGAGCTTCGCGAAGACGGCCTCGTCAAGATTTTGAACGGTGTAACGTCCCCTGAAGAGGTCATGCGCGTCGTCTTCACGGCGGGCTTCTAAACCAAGGAACATTACAGCCCAAAAAGGAGTCGAAAACGAGTTGGAACTGACATTTGAACTTCCGTTTATAGAGGTAGCCGAAGTAGAAGAGGAGGCAAGTGCCTCTCGTCCGAAGCCGGTTGAGTCTCTGCATATCAACGAACTGCTCGGTATCGTTGTTGACAAAAACGCGTCCGACCTTCACATCTGTTCTGATGCGGAGCCAATCATTCGAGTGGATGGCAAACTGATTCGCCTCAACTACGAAAAGCTGGCAATGGCAGACACCTCGCGTCTGATCTACGAAATCCTTTCCGACGAACAGATCGAGCGGTTTGAAACCACGCTTGAACTCGACTTCTCATACTCGCTGCCCAAGCGAGCCCGATTCCGTGTAAACGTCTACCGAGACCGCGGCGCGGTTGCAACCGCCTTTCGACTGATTCCTACCCGAATCCCAACAGTCCGAGAGCTAAACTTGCCGCCCGTTCTCGAAGACCTTTGCAAAAAACCGCGCGGTCTTATTCTCGTCACGGGTCCGACCGGCCACGGTAAGTCAACGTCGCTCGCAGCAATGATTAACACCATCAACCGAAGCCGAGCAGACCACATCATCACAATCGAAGACCCGATTGAGTACTTGCACCAGCATCACCTTTCGATCATCAATCAGCGCGAGTTAGGACAAGATACAAAGTCATTCGGAGCCGCCCTGCGCGCCTGTCTTCGAGAAGACCCAGACGTGCTCCTCGTTGGAGAAATGCGCGACATGGAAACCATTCAGCTCGCCATCACCGCGGCTGAAACGGGACACTTGGTGTTTGCAACGCTTCACACCAACTCGGCTGCAGAATCCATTGACCGTATCATTGACGTGTTCCCACCAGGACAGCAGGAGCAGATCCGCGTCCAGCTCGCAAACAACCTCATGGCCGTTGTCTCACAACAGCTGCTCCCGCGCGCAGGAAAACCCGGACGTATCCCGGCGGTCGAAGTCATGATCTGTACTCCGGCTATCCGAAACCTCATCCGCGAAAACAAAACGCACCAGATTCCTTCGATGATCCAAACAAGCGCCCAGTACGGCATGCAGTCAATGGATCAAAACCTCCGCGACCTGTACATGAAGGGCCTCATCAGCTTCGACGAAGCCATGACGAGAGCCATCCATGTTGACGAACTAAAGAAGATGATCAACACCGCCGCACCGGGAGGAACCCCCGTCCCCACCGGCTAAGGAGTAAATCATGCCCGTATACGCATACACTTTCCGCGACGCCTCTGGCGCAATCCAAAAGGGAACCGCCGAAGCCGACAACGAAGAGCTGCTTAGAAACCGTTTCGAAGAGCAGGGCTTTACCATTATGGAAGTCCAAACGCTCAAAACTCGCAAAGCGCGAGCTAAAACGTTTGGAAAGGTCAAGCTGACCATCCTTGCCGTCTTCTGCCGACAGTTCTCTACCATGGTTGACGCGGGCGTCTCGCTCGTTCGATGCCTCGACGTTTTGGGACAGCAAACCGCCGACCCGAAACTTCGCAAAATCCTCGTGGACATCAGCGAACGCGTCGAGGGTGGTGAATCGCTCAGCCGTGCCATGCAGCGACACCCGAAAACTTTCAGCAACCTGTTTATCGGTCTTGTTCGCGCAGGAGAAGTCGGCGGCGTGCTTGAAGAAACTCTTCAACGACTTGCTAACTTCTTGGAAGCGGACGTCGCGCTGCGAAGAAAGATAAAGGCGGCGCTGACCTATCCCGTCATCGTCACCGTCATGGCGCTCGGTATTACGATCGGCTTGGTTACCTTCATCGTGCCACAGCTCGTCGCGGTGCTCAAAGACCTCGGCGTGAAAGAGCTTCCCAGCCTTACGCAGATGCTCGTAGACATCTCCCACTTCATCACAACGAAGTGGTACTGGATGATCGTCGGCATCGTCGTATTCCTGCTGCTCTGGAAAGCGTTCGTAAGCACGCAGTTCGGTCGCCGTATTGCAGACCGCGTGAAGCTGAAGCTCCCCGTGTTCGGAAAGCTTCACCACAAAATCTGCCTTGCGCGATTCAGCCGAACTCTCGGCACGCTTCTAACTTCCGGTGTTCCGATTCTTCAAGCAATGGAAACGGTCGCCGGCGTTATCGGCAATAACATCCTTGCAGATGCCGTGCTCGAAGCTCGTGCCCGAATCCGAGAAGGAGACCGAATCGGAGACCCGCTGGAAAAGAGCCGACAGTTCCCACCGATGGTCGTTCACATGATCGCGGTTGGCGAAGAGTCCGGCTCGCTCGACTTCATGCTTCAAAAAATCGCCGACTTCTACGAAGGCGAAATCGAAGCGGCGCTCGAAAGCCTTACTTCGGCGATTCAGCCGATTCTGATTGTCGTTCTCGGCTGCATCGTTCTGTTCATCGTTCTTTCGATGTTCCAGCCGATGCTCGAAGCGATCTCAAACCTCTCTGCCGGCGACGCTCTGCAGAAATAGCGAATATCCACACTCTCCCTCCTCTCTTCCAAGGAGGAGGGATCGAGGGTGGAGGTCGCTCCACTTTCCAACACGCGTAATCACGCGCCCGCACGCGCAATCCTCTCTCCTGGTTTCTAAGGAGGAGAGGCCAGGTGAGGAGGTCGCGACACATTGCAGAGACGATTGTTACAAAGTAGTTGCAAAGTGGTTGCGAAGTAATTGCAGAGTAGTTGCAATGAAGCTACGAGGTTGCCGCCGCAAAAAAATAATGCGCCCCCTTTAGGGGGAGCCCCGTGAGGGACGAACGGTGAGGGGGTGCGCTTGGGAGAGTCTCAAGCTTGCTGCTTCTCATCCTCATTTCCCCCTGAACTCAGGGGGAAATCGTTAAGCACCGCGGACGGGTGGCACGGGGCTGGGTGGCACGGACAAGTCGCAGATTTGTCCGTGAGTGATAACATCTCAAACAGTGAAACACAAGACTCGACGCGAGATAAATGAACCGGGTGATGCACACGAGTTCACCTTCTCGTGCTATCGCCGCTTCCCATTTTTCGAATCGGACGACGTCAAGATCGAGTTTTTGCGAAGTTTATCAACCGCTCGGCAACGTTACGGATTCAAGATTTGGGCTTACGTCATCATGCCCAATCATGTTCATCTGCTGATTCATCCTGATAGCGATGAGTACGACATTTCTGCAATTCTGAAATCAATCAAGCAGCCTGCTGCGCGGCGCGTGGCGGATGAGTGGCGATCAAGCGGCAACTTGATGGTTGAGATGCTCAACAACGGTCGTATAGATCGGAAAGTCAATCATTTTTGGCAGCCTGGGGGAGGCTACGACCGGAATCTAACATCAAGCAAAGCTATTTGGAACGCGATTGAGTATATTCATGAAAACCCGGTTCGACGGTATCTCGTAAAGTATCCGACGGACTGGCGTTGGTCGAGCGCCAGGTTTTACTCGGGGGTGTCGTGCGAAGAAATTGAGGAGGACCAATGCGATGTTTGAAGTTGATCGCACACGGACAAGCGCTGCGCGTTGTCCGTGCCACCCGTCCGCTTAAGGGGTGCAAGCCTTGCGATAGAGAAGACGGAACCGTTGTAACGAAGGCGTACCGCTGGTGTGGGTGCTGCCATTGGCGCTGGGAATTTATTTATCAGTGTCGGAGTGTCTACCGCGATGACATTCGTGGCGCAATACAGCAGGCAATACAGGCGTGCCGGAATTGCGACCGGTGCCTGTGGATCATGTGGAATCAACCCCCAGGCACCGCTGGCCCGCCCTCCATGCCTGATTGGGATCTAGGCGCGGGGCCGGAGCCTCCGACCTACTTGCCTCTACCACCCTGGGTTGCCTAAATGTCATCGGGTAACGCGGAATTCGAGGAGGTGGTAAGGTTGATGGCTCGTTTGCGAAAGGAGTTCGGTCCCGAGCATGAAGTTGTGCTGCCTGAAGCAACGCTCAAAATGTACCGGGACGGCTATTCGGACGGTGATCGCGGAATGGACGCGAGGTTGCGACCTGGGTTTCCAGTGGGAGATTTGAGTGTAATAGAAACAAACTTCATCGGATTCGCAACTCCTGAGGTAGCTCGCTTTATCTTGGGGTCTTACTTAGTGGCACTGGTCAATCCGTCGGGGATCACGCCGCCAGAGGAAGCTCACCGCGCGGAGGTCTTCTGCGACCAGCTACTCATGGTACTTGGAGGCAACGATATCTCAAGTCGGGACAGGGTACTTAAAACGTTTTCATTGCTCTCTGATGCACAGCGCGAGCTTGTCGCGGATTGCCTGCGGTTTGTAATCAGCCACCAGATGTACGGCTGGGAGGAGGCGACAACGGCCTTACAAAACTATTGGCGAGAAGGCGCCCTCGCACGCAAGAATTGAGCGATGCCGATGAAAGTTAGATACACAGTTCTTGATGGTGAGATTGCTGAAGAGAATCGCAACGGCGTGATCACGGATTACGTTGCTGATCCTTTGGGTTCGACGGTTGCATTGCTTGATGGTTCGCACACAAAATCGGACACGTTCAATTACTGGCCGTATGGCGAGGTGCAATCTCGGTCAGGTTCGACTGCGACCCCGTTTCAGTTTGTAGGGACACTCGGTTACTACAGGGATTCTTCATCGCGGACGTATGTAAGGGCGAGATATTACAGACAAGCGCTTGGGCGATGGCAGACGGTGGACAAGTATTTCCCATGGCTCGCGGCATTTACGTACGCTGACAGTTCGCCCGGATCTCTGGTTGACCCGAACGGAAAGCTTTCAATTCCTCCCGTCTATGGCAATTTTTGTGGCCCGCAATCGAAGTTTGACTGGAGGGAGCGACCAATTAACGAGCTGGATGCCTGTTGCAAAATCCACGACATTCGTTGGGGACAGCACGGTTGCTCCGCTTACAACCAATACCTGAACCCTGATTGTGTACAAGACACGTTGGAACTGTGCACGTGTCTGACATATGCGAGGTGCCCGGACAAAGAGTGCGAACTCATGAGGAAGTCATTTAAGGAGTATGCGTGCGGATATAATGCGATTCCGTTTGTATTTTGGCACTGTGTCGACGCAATCGAAAGCTGGGTGAATGCACTTGCGGGCGGGTTATCACTCGGGGGAGGCGTAAGGCAGCCATACGAAGGTATGTGTTGTTGCGATTGTGGCTTCGGCGATCCAATTAACTGCGATTGCGATCAGCAAACGAGTTGCACCGTTATCGCCCGGAGACCCTGCTCGATCAACCCTATCAGAAAATGAAACGCCGAGTTATCGCCGGACGGTTATTACCATCAGCGGATGTCACACTCATGACACGGAAGGGCCAGGCTTGCGTAGGGCGACTATGAAACGCATTAATATCCACTGGTTAGACATCGGATTCTGGCTAGGCATTACGATGGTTGGGCTGAGCGGGCTTTCGGTCCTCTTCGTGTTCGGAAGTAGTGGCCATCAACTGGACACTACGAATTGGCTTGATTATCCGCTCATTCTGTTAGCCCTCCTCTTTCGGTGGAGTCCGGGACTATTTTTGCTTGGCATGATGTTGGTCGTCGTCTTTGGAATAAGCAGGAAGCGGGCGGGTTAGTAGCAACGATGATTTGGGACGGAGATGATTACATCGGAGAGTATTGAACTATGGCGATGAAGGTTCGTTACACAGTTCTTGATGGTGAGATTGTAGAAGAGAATCGCAACGGCGTGATCACCGATTATGTTGCCGACCCGCTTGGTTCGACAGTTGCACTGCTTGATGGTTCACATACGAAGTCGGACACGTTCAACTATTGGCCGTATGGTGAGGTGCAGTCTCGCTCCGGTTCGACGGCGACTCCGTTTCAGTTTGTCGGCACGCTCGGCTATTACCGCGATTCTTCACTGCGGACGTATGTGAGAGCCAGATGCTATCGGCAGAGTTTGGGTAGATGGCAGACTCCGGATATTTCCGCGGTAATTCCTTCAGACCCGTGGTATGCAATTCAGAACCCAATTACCTTTGGAGACCCGACCGGATACTCGCCGGTCGGCCCCAGCAGTCTGTGCCAAGAGTATGGCAGCGACAAATTTGTATCAGCTTGGAAAGCAGTTAAGCCAAATCTCGACAAACTGATTCACAATGCAATATGGTCGGAGCCGTGTTGCGTAGACCTTATGTTCAAAGGCGTCAGACTGGGCCTGACCAATATGAATTTCAGCACACTGACTGAAGGAGGTGCATGGATTAATCGGCTGATCTGGTGCATCATGTGTCTCGAGACGCGATGGAATAAGGGAGACTGCACGGGTCGCCATCACGACGTGACGACGTCTGCCTGGGGGCTGTTCGGCTTTGTGAGCGATACTTGGCACCGATTCGCAGGCGACACCGCCTCCGACCACACAATCGCCAATCAAATACGCGTGGGCGTAAAACTGGTCTGCATGGAGCTGTGTAAGCGGCATGGCGGCTGCAAGAATTGTGGGATGAAATGGGGGAGGAAACCTTATCCGGAGTTTGGGCCCGGCAGCCCATATCTGAGCCCAACTTATCCCTCTAACCAGTGGCCATACATGCCTGGAGGAGTCGACCCTGACCACTATCAGTGGTTCTTGGATTGTATGTATGGCAAAGGGTCACACAAAGCGGGAGACAATCCCCCGACACCGTGGGGGTGAAGACCATGATCGCGCCACTTCTCTTGTTTTCTTTATGGCTATGGCCATCCACTCCGCGATACATCCCCGTTGGTGCACATCGCTTTCCGAATGGCAACTCACTAGAAGTTGTAGCCGTGCTTCCTGAACGCATCAGTGGCTTAGACTTCGCGCTGGTTCTCCGCGCGCGCGCGGCACGATACAAGCATGATAGGAGTGGCTTGGCGCTCACTAAGACGACCATGTATTCGAACGGCACGATGTATGTTAGCGCAAGATTGTTCAGTACTGGTCAGCATCATGTCCGGCTATTAGTTCAGGACAATCGCTCCCTTTTGCAGATTCGCATCTCGGACAAGTTCGCCTGGAATACGATTGCTACACCGTGGGGCAGTGATGCGGTCATCGAAAAATGCATTGGAAGAACAGCCTCGGTGTTGGTATATGAAGATGCCGAAGGCACAACTCGCGACGGCCGGCCAAAACGGGTTGAAGTTCGCTATTCTTGGAGCCCAAAGCGGCAAGACTGGGTGCGGCATGTGCTTCGCTGACGACGATGATTTGGGATGGCGAAGATTACGTCGGGGAGTATTAAACTATGGCCATGAAAGTTCGTTACACTGTTCTTGATGGTGAGATTGTTGAAGAGAATCGCAACGGAGTAATCACGGATTACGTCGCCGAGCCACTTGGCTCTACTGTTGCGCTCCTCGATGGTTCGCACACGAAGTCGGATACGTTCAATTATTGGCCTTATGGCGAGGTGCAATCTCGTTCCGGCTCGACTCCGACTCCGTTTCAGTTTGTTGGAACGCTCGGATATTATCGCGACTCCTCTGCGCGGACGTATGTCCGAGCGCGCTATTACAGGCAAACTCTCGGAAGGTGGCAAACTGTGGACCCGGTGTTTGGCGGAGAGACTTCCGGTTGGTACTGCGACGGGCGACCTACAGTCAGAACGGATCCCAGCGGGCTTATTCCGGGATGGGCCCTGGGAGTTCTGCCACAACCTTGGCAGCATATCGCATGTGACTGCGACTGTGGGTTCATTTCGACCGAGCTACGCCAGACCGAGGATGCACTTCGAAAGCGGATTAGAAATATGACCGGCAAAGACTGGGCACGAGTAAGGGACTGCCTGTGGCGAAACGTAAAGGGAAAACACGGCCTACGTTGCTTCGACGAGTTCTACACTGACATCGTCCGTGTGAGAAACATGCTCAGGCACTACGTTGGCTTCGGGGGTGCAGACGTGACAGTGGAGTGCCACAAAGGCGGGAGTGCCCCGTGTTCGCCGGGCAGTGGAGCGCAAACCGCAGTGCGACCAGGGGGAGGTGGGGCATGCCACATCACCTTGTGTTGCGACAACCTGTACACGGGAGCAATGGTGCCTGCGGGATATTATGATTTCCACCCTCGGCCAATCCATGCCTCCTGGCAACACACGCTGTGCCATGAACTGATGCACTGCACGGGCTCGACCCACTTTGTAAGGAGTGGTGAGGGAGGCGTTCACCTCAGTTGCGAAAGTTGGATGTGTTGCTGTATTTGGGGGCAGGAGAGTGACTGTGATGTCGAGTACTAGGGCTGATTAGGCATGCAATTGTGTTCTACTGACTACGCTCCGAGAGCGATGACAAGAGTGTTGTGTTGGACCATGTTAGTGTTCGCTGTGCTCCTGATTAGCGTTGGTTGCACACGATCCCGCGACCGAGTCTTCGACGGAAAGTTTGAAAGCAAGGTAGGAGATGACCGGTACCGTCGTTTGCTGCAGTTCGGCCGCGCTTACGATTTCACGCTCTTGCTCCGAGGCGACGGGACATTTGTTGCTATCACTCCTATGGGTTTCAAAAACCCTACATGGTCACTCGGTGACTCGATCTGGCTTCGCTTACCTTCGTTCTACATTGCCCCGAATCCGGAAGCGATGACGCAGGACGGTGAACTCTTCGGAAAATGGCGGGAAGATCGGGGCGAAGTTGAGCTTGAAATCCAGGTTAGAAGGGACAGTGAAAACATGGACACGAAACCCTTGACTCGACGATTGCGGATTGTGGATTCCAAAAAGCTTGAAGATGAGATGGTAGAGCTCCGAGGTGTTTCAATTGTGTGGCTTTTACGAGAATAGAAACGTCGCGTGGAAAGGTGGCCACCAACACCTACGACACACTCAATCGTCTGCAAACCAGCACAGACCCGCTCAGCCGGAAAACAAGCTACACCTACGACGCGGGCGATCATGTGGTGAGCATCACCAACCCGCTTGCCGAGCAGACGCAGCACATCTACGACGGGTGCCTGATGCAGCAGACGGTGGACCCGCTCGGCAACCGAACGACGTACACTTACGGAAGGTTTGCAAATAAGCTAACGGAAAAAGATGCGCTGGGGAATGTTACGACGTTTGATTACGACACGATGAGATACCTCACAACTATCACCAATGCGCTTGCAAAAAGCCGAGTCATCAGCTATTCAAACGCAAAGCAGAAAATCGCCGAAGTGGACGAGCTTGGGAACCGGACGACGTTTGCATACGAAGGAAGCGGACGCCTGCACACGATCACCGATGCGCGCGGCAACACAACCGTTTACGATTACAACGCGCGGGGGGATCTGACCACAGTGACCAACGCTCTCGGAAACACGATGGTTTATGCGTTTGACAAAATCGGTCGGCAGACGACGGTCACCGACTCGCTCGGGAACGCGAACGCGACGGTTTTCGATGCGGCGGGTCAGGTTTCTGCTTCGGTTGATGCGCTTTCTAATCGCACGACGTTTCAGTACGATTCAAGCGGGCCGGGTGGCCAGGGTGAAATGATCGTTTTCACCCTGGTCTCTCTGGAGACATTCTGTTCCGGAAAAGTGTGATTGGGAGATACTCGAGCGTGCCCGCTGTTCCTGATGATGCGCGGTGGGTTGTTCCTGTGCCTTCTCCTTCGGCAACCGGAAGCTATGAGACGGGTGCTGGCCTACGGGAATGATGACCTTGGAAAGCGCACGACGTTTAAGTACGATTCAAGCGGAAACCGCACAACGGTGACTCCACCCCCAAATCGCGAGCAGCCAGCGATCAAAGCCGCAGACTG
>JAXLTG010000001.1:0-2232626 GCA_046330175.1 Fimbriimonadales bacterium | reverse complement strand
CCTCTGGCGCACATTGCACTGTTCCTGATTGAAAACGGCTTGAAAATCGCTCCCAAGTTGGGTTTATCGCTCATCAACGGAACGCATGTGCATACTGCGCTTGCCGCATTGCTAACGCATGAATCCGTGATGCTCGCAAAGGCGGCCGACATCGCTTGCGCGATGAACTTAGAGGCGACTCTTGGATCTCGAAAGCCTTTTGATGCGTCGGTCCACAAACTTCGACCGCATCCGCACCAACAGATCGCAGCGCGAAACCTTTGGGCGCTCACCGAGGGCAGCGCGATCATGCAGAGTCACGCTAATTGCGGCGAAGTGCAAGACGCATATTCTTTTAGGTGTGCGCCGCAAGTTCATGGAGCGAGCCGACACGCAATTGCATCGCTACGAGAGATTGCTGAGATTGAACTTGGAAGCGTAACCGACAATCCGCTTGTCGTAGATAACGAGCTAATCTCCGCGGGTCATTTTCACGGTCAGCCGGTTGGACTCGCACTCGATTATTTCAAAATTGGAATCGCCGAGTTCGCCTCGATTAGCGAGCGGAGAATTGAACGTGTTTTGAACCCAACCACCAACCGCGGGCTGCCAGCGTTTCTCGCTTCGCATCCTGGATTGGAAAGTGGAATGATGATCTGTCAATACACGGCCGCCGCATTGGTCAGCGACAACAAAGTGCTGGCGCATCCTTCGTGTGTTGATTCGATTCCGACTGGCGCAAATCAAGAGGACCATGTAAGCATGGCGATGAACGCCGCGCTTCACGCGCAACGTGTGCTTGCGAATGTTCGAAATGTGATCGCCATTGAGCTTTTGGTCGCAGCTCAAGCGCTCGATTGTCGTGCAAAAATTCAACCCGACAAACCGGGAGACCGAGTCCAGCGGGCTTGGAGCGCGATTCGAAAACAAAGCAAGACGCTGGATTCAGATCGAAGCCTGAGCAACGAAATCCAGTCCCTTGACTTGGACGCAATCGTGAGCGCGGCCGGTGATCTCGAATGACGTTTTCACACGATCGAACGCTTTTGTTCTCGCGCGGAGATTCGGACGACCCACGACTCGGAGACATCGTTCAGATGCCTACTCCAAGTGAGTTTGGCAAACTGAAATGGGACTGCGCGATTATCGGGTTTCCGGACGATCGCGGCGTAGCCCTCAACAAAGGCCGCGTGGGCGCGAAGAAGGCGCCAAATGCAATTCGCCATTGGCTGTACCGTCTTGTTCCGCCGTTTCAAAACGCAAAAATCGCGGACCTCGGCGATATGCAGATGACCGACGACCTGCATCATGATCATAACGAAGCCGCCGCAGCGGTTATCTTTGCACTCTCGCACGCAACCCGTGTTCTGATTCTCGCTGGCGGACACGATTGGGGCTATGCGCCGATACAGGCTTTGCTTTCTGCTGGCAAAACAGGGTTTCTGAACCTCGACGCGCATTTGGATGTTCGCGCGAGCCTCGAACATCATTCGGGAACGTCGTATTGGCGCGCGTTGGAAACAGGAGTTTCAGGAGATAACGCGATTTGGTACGGCGTGCAGCGAAGTGCAATGTCGTTGGCGCACGAAGAGTTCGTTTATGCCAAAGGCGGACACCTATTTTGCACCGACCGGATGGATATGCTCGATCTCGCGCCGCTGCTCGGCGCAGTGAATTCACGCGTAGATGCACTGGACATCAGCCTCGATATGGACGTGTTTGAAATGTCGGCCGCGCCAGGAGTCAGCGCGCCACAAGCCGCTGGCATCACAGTTGAAGCAGGGATCGAGCTTCTAAGCATCGCCCTTGAACTTTCAAAAGTGCGGACGATCGGCATCTACGAACTTTCGCCGGAGCACGACACCAACGAAATGACGGCGCGCTTGGCCGCGCGATGCGCTTGGGAAGCGATAAGAAGCTGCAAGCCATGAACGCACGAAGAGTTTTGTACGAAGCGAACGGCTATCTGTTAGTCGAAAACTTGGTAAGCGCCGAACAGCTTGCTGAATTGAAACGTGATACGGCTGACATTTTTCGCGGCAAATACGCGACGGAAGGGATTGTGCCGGTTGCCGACAACGCAACCGATGAAGAAGCGATGCAGAACTACTTGGCGATTCATCAGCCGCACAAAATTAGCGCGATACAAAAGCGTTACATGTTTCATCCACCGGTATTGAACGTGCTCACCGAAATCATTGGGCCAAATGTGAAGTGCATGCAGTCCATGCTGTTTGTAAAACCGCCAGGATTTCCGGGCCAAGCGTGGCACCAAGATGAACGCTACATTCCGACGGAAGATCGATCGCTCACCGGCGCGTGGATTGCGATAGACGATGCGACCGAAGAGAACGGATGTTTGTGGGTGATTCCCGGGTCGCATACCGGCGAGATTCTGCCAACGGGTCCGCAACCTTCGGGTGACGAGTATGACGGCATTGGCGAGATGTGCATTGGGGTTGATGAATCGCTTGCGGTTCCTGCAGAAGCGCCCGCGGGTTCGGTTCTGTTTTTCAACGGTTTTTTGTTGCATGCGTCGAAAAAGAATCGTTCGGATCGGTTTCGCCGTGCGCTGGTTTGTCATTACATGAATGCGGATTATCCGCTGCGGTGGTGTGGGCAGGATGATTACCGGGATATCGAGATGGTAGCGGGAGTAGACAAGTTTGCTGAGCGTGGGAAAGAGGACATCGCCACCCCGTGGCTGCGGCCCCGGCAGAAGTAGAGCGGATGCGACGCGGACGGCCGGGTGGCACTGACAGGCCCGGAGGGTTTGTCAGTGATGCGATGATATCTGCGGTAAACCAGCGAGTGATCCTTCGCCATCTACTCACTCAGTGACAAATCCAGGCGGGCCGGGTGGCACTGACAGGCCCGGAGGGTTTGTCAGTGATGCGATGATATCTGCGGTAAACCAGCGAGTGATCCTTCGCCATCTACTCACTCAGTGACAAATCCAGGCGAACCGGGACCTGTCAGTGTCACCCGGGCGAATCGGAACGCAACGAATTGTGTGGACGTACAACTCTTTACGGAGTCTATGGAGTGAAGCAGTACGAGGTTGCTCAACAAATAGGTTTGTCATTTGGCCCGCTGGGTAAAGCGTCGCTTCGGGAGATAGGGTTTTGGTGGTGCCAGCTTCTTCACGTGGGTGTCGTCTGCGCTGTTCTCGCGGTCGTAGCTGTTTGGTCCCATAGGAGAGGCTTGCTTGGACAGCTGCAGCGTAGTGATTACGTCATGACCCTTGCCCTTCTCGCCGTCATGGTTTCCTCGTCGGCAATACTTTACAAGCCGTCGGCCGAACAGGACCTCAACCCGTTTTTCTATCTATTCATCAGCTTTGCGATAGGGAGCGCGATTTGCGATCTTCTGGTTCAAATATGTACCCTCTCCGGGTGGCGGTGGCGACTTTTACCCTCTGATCCGGATTGCGCCAGGCAGCCAGACTAACCCAGTTTCCCCGCCGCTGTATAATGACCCCAGAAAGTAGAAGCGATGTCTAACCGGGTTTATGTTTTCGATACCACGCTGCGCGACGGGGAGCAGAGCCCCGGCGTGCACCTCAATATGCAGGAGAAGCTCGAAATCGGGCACGCTCTCGTTGACCTCGGGGTGGACATCATCGAAGCGGGGTTCCCAATCAGCTCGCCAGGTGATTTCGAAAGCGTGAATACCCTCGCCAAACAGCTGAAAGGGGTCACCATCTGCGGTCTCACTCGCGCTAAATCCGCCGACATCGAATGCGCCGCCGAAGCCCTAAAACCTGCTGAAAGAGGGCGCATACACACCGGCCTCGGGGTTAGCGACAACCACCTTCAGCACAAACTCCGAATGACCCGCGACCAAGCGCTTGAAGTCGGCGTGAACGCCGTTAAGCTCGCGCGAACATTTGTAGACGATGTCGAATACTTTATGGAGGATTCGGGCCGCGCCGACCGCGACTACGTTTATCAAGTTGTCGAAGCGGTGATCGCTGCAGGCGCGACGGTTGTCAACGTTCCCGATACAACCGGATACACCTACCCAACCGAATACGGCTCGCTGATCGAAGGCATTATCAACAACGTGCCCAACAGTGATAAAGCCACTTTTTCTTGCCATTGTCACAACGATCTCGGAATGGCGACCGCCAACACACTCGCCGGAGTTCTCGGCGGAGCAAGACAGGTCGAAGTCACTGTGAACGGCATCGGCGAACGCGCTGGGAACACATCGCTTGAAGAGGTGGCCGTATCGCTGAAAATTCGCAACGACCTGTTCAAATGCGATACCGCGATCAAAACCGAAAAGCTCCTGAGCGTGAGCAAGTTGGTTAGCAAACTCACCGGTATGGTGGTTCAGCGAAACAAAGCGGTGGTTGGCGCGAACGCGTACGCACACAGCAGCGGCATTCATCAAGACGGCGTTCTCAAAGAGCGCTCAACCTACGAAATCATTGACCCAACAATGGTCGGCGCAGAAAAAAGCGAGATCATTCTAACGGCAAGGTCCGGCCGGCATGGCGTGAAGCACCGACTCAATGAGATTGGCTTCAACTTCACAGACGATCGCTTTGAAAGGATTTACAACGAGTTCCTGAAGGTCGCCGACCAGAAAGATGAGGTAACCGCTGACGACCTCAAGCAGCTTGTGGAAACGGTAGGTTGACCGCTACTTCACGTAGTGGATTTCTGGCTTGTTCAGATCATCGAGCAGCATGAGCGCCACGACAGGATTCGGTCGCCCTTTGGCGATCTCTCGAGCTTCGTCGAAAGATACGCACCTACATGCCATACCGGACAGGTCAATATGCTCGGCGAAATGGAATGCCGAGCGCTCATCCGAAAAACAGGCGAGCCCATGAACCCCCCGGTGACAGTAGCAGCCGTACCGATCTGAGGACGGATGGTAAAGAAGGTACAGGACATCCGGAAACTCGGTGTCCAGCCCTAAAATAGGCTTCGCGACGACTTGATTCATCTCAATAATCCTTGGTTGCGCCGTGTCCTCTTAGCCGGTTTGACGGCTTGTCTCGGTCGGCGGTTCATGCTTGCCAGTAGAATCTATACAGATGTTCGGCAGAGTTGTTCAGGCTGATAACCTCGATTTCCTGAAAAAAATGGAATCTGAGTCGGTTGACCTGATCTACACCGACCCCCCTTTCAACACCGGCAAGCTTCAAGAAAGAAGCTCCATTCGGGTTCGCCGAGCCGAAACGGGCAGTCGAAAGGGGTTTGGTGGCCGGAGCTACGAGGAAGTGAAGGTCGGGAGCCTTGCCTTCGGAGACCGATTCGATGACTATCTGGCTTTCCTCGAACCGAGACTTGTCGAGGCGCACCGGGTGCTCCGCCCGCATGGAACCTTTTACTTGCATCTTGATTACCGCGAGGTTCACTACTGCAAAATTCTGTTGGACTCAATCTTTGGTCGTGACTGTTTCCTCAACGAAATCATCTGGGCATACGATTACGGCGGCCGCTCGAAGCGCCGATGGCCAGCCAAGCACGACAACATCCTGGTCTATGTGAAGGACTCATGCGAGTACCGTTTCAACGAAGATGCAGTGGACCGAATTCCCTATATGGCGCCTTCGCTCGTGTCTGCCGAGAAAGCCGCGAAAGGCAAGCTGCCAACTGATACTTGGTGGCACACGATCGTCTCCCCGACAGGCAAAGAGAAAACCGGCTATCCGACGCAAAAGCCGATTGAGATTCTTCGGCGCGTCATCGCGGCTTCATCGAATGAGGGAGACACGGTCCTCGACTTTTTTGCGGGCAGCGGCACCACTGGAGCAGCCAGCTTGGAACTGGGCCGAAACTTCATCTTAGTAGACACAAGCGACGATGCAATCGAGATCATGCGCCGGAGGTTTTCGGGCAACCCGAACGTCCTGTTCGAACCTTAACCTTTTCATGACGGCCATCATAGGTTGAGCTTACTAAGCCTATGTCACACTTCAGGCATGGCACACGAAAGAAAAAAAGGCGGAGTTCGAAAGGACAAAAAAGTCGAACGGATGCGCGAAGACGTGGCCGAACGCAAAAGCAAAGCGAAGCCGAAGACAACCACGGATCAATGGGATGTTCAGACCCAAAAACCGGGTTCGGCATCGGATAAATCGAAGCCTCAAGCACGCGCGAAAAACGAACGCGGCAAGGCGCGCTAACTCAGTTCGACCTCTTCGAACATTTTTGGAATCTTGGTCTCCCAACCAAGCTCCTTTGCGATGCGTTCTTTCAAAGCTGCTTGCGCCTCCGGTTCACCGTGAACAATAAACGTCTGTTTCGGTGCAGATTTGAAGCCGTGTAGCCAAGACATAATTTCGTCTGAATCAGCGTGAGCAGAGAGAGAACCTACTGACTTTATTGTCGCGCGCACGTTAATCTGTCTTCCCATAACACTCACCGTCTTGTTCTGTTCAATCAAGTCGCGACCGAGCGTTCCTTCCGCTTGGTAACCAACGAACAGCACAATGTCTTGTGGATTCCCAAGTCGCATCGCGAGGTGATGAACGACCCTTCCGCCATTCGCCATGCCACTGCTCGCGATAATGATCGCCGGCCCATCGAGCTTGTTGAGCGACTTTGAATCATCAACTGTCTTCACGAAGTTCACGCTTTCGGGCCGCAACGGATTCGTGTTGTTGTCCTCAAGGTGCTCCATTTCGAGGTCGTGGTCTTCATGGTGCCTTGCGTACACGCCCGTCGCATCAACACCCATCGGACTGTCCACATACACAGGCACCATAGGGCATTTGCCCGAAATCTCAAGCTGCTTTAGATAATAAAGGATGTCTTGAGTGCGTCCGATCGCGAACGCGGGAATGATGATAACGCCCCTGTTGGCAATCGCTTCGTGAATAATCTCGCACAACGATTCCATCGGCGGCTGCTTGGAATGCACACGATTACCGTAAGTGCTTTCAACCAAAAGAAAGTTAGCGCCTTCAACGATTGTCGGGTCGCAAATTATCGGCGTGTTCGGCCTACCTAAATCTCCGCCAAACAGAATTGTCCTCTTGTCAGGAAGTGTGACCTCAATAAACGCAGAGCCCAAGATGTGCCCTGCTCTAATCCACTTGGCGCTTACGCCACCAGCAAGCGATAGCGGACGGTCAAAGCTCACCGGCTCCAGAAGTTCGCAAGCTGCGCGCGCTTCCTTCTCGGTATACAACGGAAGCGCAGGCTTGTGCCGAGCAAACCCCTTTCTGTTCGCGTAATCCGCAAACTCCTCTTGGAGTTTGCCGCTATCGGGCAAACTGATCCGGGTGATTTCGGAAGTTGCGCCAGTGCAGTACGCTTTGCCGCGAAAACCCTGTTTCCACAACCGCGGCAAATAACCGATGTGGTCTATGTGAGCATGAGTCAGGAGGACGGCATCTAGCGAGTGTGGCGGAACAGGAAACTCTCGCCAATTCCTTTCCTTCAACTCAGGATTGCCCTGGAACAACCCACAGTCAATCAGAAATTTGTGTTCGCCAACTCTCAAAAGATGCTTCGAACCCGTAACCGTCTCTGCCGCGCCTAAAAACCGTATCGTAGCTTTCACAAGTTAGTCAGTTTAGCCCGTTTGCTGCCTTCGTGCACTGATCCAGCGATACACGAGGACAAACCCCGCCGCAATCAGCGCCCCGGTTATCCAACCGAACAGGACTTGGGAAGGATAGTGTGCGCCGACGTAGATTCGCGAGAATCCCGTCAGCAGAGAGATGAGAACGAACAGCCATGCCCTGCGGCCAAAGTAGAGCAAGAACACGACCGCGATCGCTGAGGTGTTCGCGGAGTGGGCCGAAGCTGTGCCCGAGGAAGTAAGAACAATCTCTCTGTGCTTTGCGAGAAAGTCATAAACAAGGTGAACGGGAATCCCATTTGACAGAGGCCTGTTCATGGGCCACGTGGACTTCAGAAGGTCGGTCGCGCCGTTCGCGGCGACGAAAGCAACTAAGGCCAAGAGAATCGGCGCCCGGAGCGTCGGTTTCTTTATGATGAGAACGAGCGCCGCCAGTCCCAGCACGATTCGCACCCACAGCAAAAGCGTGGCTTGGCTGAAGATTACGAACAGTGGATCAAGGAGCGGCGACGACCAACCCTTGTTGATTGCGTGAAAAACCGCTTCGTCAAAAGGCCCCATCTGCAACCGAAGTATACGACCGCACCGTTCATAATCAACTCGTGACCAGAGAAGAAGCATCCGCAAAAAGAAAAGCTGGAGCAGCGGGGTGGTTGGCGGGGTGGAATCTCGGTAGACCTTTTGACGGCTCAACCGACTGGCGCAACCTGACCTTTTACACACCGGTCATCGAAAAGGCAATCGAGCCCGTTTTCGATCCCCAGAAGGAGAGTTGTTCTGCCATCGCCTTCGGTGATTTCAACCGGAAATCCGGGCTATCCGGACCTCTTTCGGGGAGTTTTGGAAATCCATTTCGCGAGACCGGCTATTCGCTCTGGCAATCGTTGACCGCGCACCCGGTCCCCGGAGAAGCAGCCGCGATCGCCGCGAAAGCCGCTTCCGAGAACTTCTCAGGCGAGGCCATCTGGGCCGCGGCGTTTTGGGCAGCCGCCATCGCTGCAGCTCCGTTTGAGACTTCCGTCGAGGCATGTCTTCTCCGCGGTATGTCCGCGATTCCTGAGAACAGCAAACTTCAGCGCATACCCAAAGGGCTGATTGATGCGAAACGAGCAGGGTGTGACTGGCAGCTTTGCCGCGAACGCCTGTTGGAATGGCTTAAGGTTCACCCCGAAGATGCTCAGGCGGCGTTCGGATTCGCATACATCGCCTGCCTTTACGGCGATGGCGACTTCGGAAAGTCGCTGTGCATCGCTGCAGGTTGCGGAGGAGCTGCCTCGGCGCAGGCGGCCGCGGTCGGCGCTCTCGTGGCTGCTGGAGTTGGTGTGATCCCAACTGAATGGGAGTCGCCAACTTTGAGCTGCGCCCTCCCTAATCAGATTTCCACTGAAGCTCAGCAAGCTTTCCAAGAGGAGCGATTCACGTCGTTTTTTGATCCGCCAACTCCCGCCGAAGGCGAGCAGCCGCTCTCACCAGACCGCTCATTCCTTGATGATTTCAGTGCGATCCGACGTTTACACACTCGACGCCAAAACGAATCCGTTGTCGAATCGGCACGGCTGTCACTCGCCGTTTCCTATCCGGACGGAGTGTGTGCGCCACGCGGTACTAACCACTCGCTCGCACTAAGAATCACAAACAACTCGAACGAGCCGATCGAAGTTCTGCCGTCAATCTCTGCATCCGAAACTGTGAGCATCGCCCACCGAGCGATGAAAGTTCGCGTCGAGCCACTTGCAAGCACGCAGTTGGCAGTGATAGCCAACGCCGCGGTCGAGTCGAAGAATCCTCATGTTCAAGTTCTCGCCGAAGACGTTCAGCTTCGTGCGCCACTTTTGCAAACCACCTCGTGTTGGATCGCGAGTCCGTTCGACAATCGTGCACAGCTTGGTTATGACCGAGCGTTCGCGCCCGAAACCGATCTATCTCCAACGGCAGTCTACAAGGGCCGATCGGACCTACTCGTCAGATGGTGTGAGTACCAACTTTGTGGCGTTGAGCTTGACCTCGAACCTCATTTTTTGAGTGCGCCTGGAGTCCTGTATCTCACCGCTGAGCTGTTGTTCGACACGCCGGACCTAAACGCAATAATCGCCTCACCCGTTGGACAAATCGTTTGGGTCAATGGCGAGAAGCGCTCCTGGTATCACGACACACACATTACATGGCCGAAACCGAAAGCTCCGTACCTGACCCCGATGAAGAACGACGGCTGGACGCGCCTGCTCATAAAGATTCTGCGCAACGATCAGGCTCTTGCGCCAACAGTCATCTATTTCACAACGCAGTCCGGCGAAGTTGTACGTCCAATCGCAAGCCGTCAACCGCTAACCGGGTAAAACTTGCGAGCGGCGGGCGAATAGCTCAGTGGTAGAGCGCCTCCCTTACAAGGAGGATGTCGTGGGTTCGAGTCCCTCTTCGCCCACCATTACTCCTTCACCCTCACGAATCCCATATCAATAAACTGGCCTCCACTGGTCTGTTTGCAGTGAACCGCAAGCGTGTGCTTGCCTTTTGTCAGCATTTTGTATGCACCCGCTTTGAGATTTTTGGCAACATATCCCGTCGTGTAACCAGCCGCTTCGAAGATTAAAGTTCCATCCAAAAACAGCTCAACATCTTCATCGTGATGCACCCATATTTTTGTGTCAGCAGGCAACGCTTGCTTGATCTCGATGGTTCGACGGAGCCATATGTCGTTGGTATCCCAACGTGTTCCGACTCGTGCGCCAGGTGTTCCCTCGGTGCCGAATCCGCCAATTCCCCGCTTCCAGCGAGAATCATCGAAATCGCTCGCAAACCAGTTAGATTGCGGTTTGTTGACCGTATAACGCCACTCGTTTTTGGCCCTTTCTGCTGCGGTCGGGATCAATACTTCGATAGTCGGCAGCTTTCCGCATGCCGAGATGTTCGCTGCTCTAGCTCTTGCTTTGTCCAACTTTGAGATTGCGCGGTCGTACGTCATAAGGCCATTGACTTCAATCTCGACGTCAGTCGTTTGCGTGTAAATCGCTGCAGACAACCCTTGCGATGCTCGCAACAGCTTCACATTTTCCAACAGATTTTCATACCGCGACGTCAACTCCTCTTTGTCTCGCATCCCGACGTAACCCCAGTTCGCTTTCTCTTGCCACACATGACCTTGTATCGGGAGGCCCAATCCGCCGAACTCACCTAACACGGCAGCCCTGTTCTTTTCCGGCATTGGAGAAACAGGCCCAGGATAGGAGTGCCAGTCAATCATGTCGCCGACTTTTCTATCGGTCCAACCAGACGTCGGATTGACAAGCCGCGAAGGATCAAGCTGTTTTATCCACCGCGAGATTGATGCAGTGTTGAACTGTCCCCATCCTTCATTGAAAGGCACCCAAATTAGAATGCTCGGTGCATTCCCGAATGCGTCAATCACCTCTTTCAGTTCTGATTTGTACTGGCTTGCTGACTCTGGCGTTCGGTCAACATCGGGATCATTGCCACCAATGTACTTGTCACCACTTGGCATATCCTGCCAAACAATTAAGCCCAGCTTGTCGCACCAAAAGTAGTAACGAGCGCACTCCACTTTCACATGTTTTCTTAGAGTGTTGAATCCCAGCGCCTTTAGCTGTTCAAGATCGTAACGCATCGCATCATCCGTCGGCGGAGTGTAGATTCCATCAGGCCAAAAGCCCTGATCAAGAGTCCCAAGCATGAAATACGGTTTGTTGTTTAGGCAGATCGTCGTTCTTCCCTGCGAATCCTTTCCGAGCGAAACTTTGCGCATTCCAAAATACGACTTCACCTTGTCTTCGCCTGAAACGATGAAGAGGTCGTACAGCTCAGGTTTTTCCGGAGACCACAGTTTCGCGTTCGGAATCTTAAGAGTCACCGAACGTTTTCCGCTTGCTTTCGCAATCGTTCTGTTTCCGCGCTTTGCAATGGCCGTAAACGTCCCTGCGCAGTCCACAGATAACACGAGTTCACCTTTGTCAATGTCTGGAACCGCCTTGAACGACTTTATGTATGACTGAGGCACCGGCTCTATCCATACCGTCTGCCAAATTCCTGAGGTTGGCGTGTACCAGATTCCCTCTGGCTTCAAAACTTGCTTTCCTCGCGGCTGCGTACTTGAATCCGTCGGGTCCTTGACTCTTACTTCCAATCTCTGCATCGCCGACTTGTCCAACGCCTCAGTGATGTCCGCACTAAACGGCGTGTACCCGCCCTTGTGCTCTACGACTCGCTTGCCGTTCACCAAAACAACAGCATGAAAATCAACCGCCCCAAAGTGAAGCAGCAACCTGCCTTTACGCATGGAGGGGCTAACCGAAAACGTGCGCGAATAAACGAGCGTTTCAGCCGGGCGCAGGAACCGCTTCACACCTGACAATGTGGACTCGATCGGGAACGGAACGAGGAGCTTCCCTGCATCAACCTGGCGGCCGACTCCGGACTCGATGGTGTAATCCCAACTTCCGTTCAAGTTCACCCAGTTTTCGCGGACCATCTGGGGTCGTGGGTACTCAGGATGAGGCTTGGTTGCGCTTACGAGTTTGGCCCACCTTGTCTGAAGTGTGCCGGGTGTTGAATTGTTTTGAGTCGCCATGGCTAAGCTGCCGAGCAGAATTATCGCCCACATGGTTGTAAGTATCCAACAACTTTTATGTTGCGGATAAGTGTGTCGGCCATAATGTCCCCCATGCTCCTTGCAGTGCCGCTCGTTCTTGCATTAACTCAGCTCCCTCAACAGCCTCGTCTCGCTGTTGTCATTAGCATTGATCAGTTTCGGGCGGACTATCTGCTGCGCTTTCAGGACCTTTACCTGCCGGCAAATTCGAAAGCTGGGGTCGGAGGGTTTAACTATCTGTTGAAACACGGCGCTAACTATGTGAACGCAGCCTACACCCACATCCCTACCGAGACCGGCCCGGGGCACGCCGTAATTGGAACTGGAGGATCACCGGCAACAAACGGCATCGTCGGAAACGAATGGCACGACCGCCTCACCGGAAAGAGCGTGTACTGCGTGGGCGACCCAGACGCGAAAGACGTCTTCACCAAGGCCGCGAGTTACTCACCAAAGAACCTCCTCTCTACGACCATGGCCGATGAACTCGAGACCGTCACCGGCGGGCAGAGCAAAACTGTGTCCCTCGCTTTGAAGGACAGGGCCGCGATACTGATGGGTGGGCGGCGTTGCGATCAGGTCGTCTGGTTCGAAGGTGGACGGTTTTCATGGTCTACCAGCGACTTCTACTCAAGCTCGTCCCAGTTGCCTTCGTGGGCAGATGCAATGAATGCAAAGAAGATCCCGCAAGCTGACTTTGGCAGGACATGGACCTCTTCGCTATCCAGTGAGGCACTAAAACGGTCGTATCCATCGCAAGATAACGCAGCCCCGGCTGCATTCGGCAAGACGTTTCCGCACAAGCTGCCCGCCAACGAGACCGGATTCTACAATCAATGGCGCACAACGCCATTTGCCAATCAATTCATCGTTGACACGGCGAAAGCGGCCATCTCAGCTCAGCGGCTTGGAAAGGACGGAATCCCCGACATCCTTACCCTCGGCTTAAGTTGCAACGATTACACCGGTCATATGTTCGGCCCTGACTCCCCGGAAGTGCTTGACATGGCGGTTGAAACGGACAGGTCGCTCGCCGACCTGTTCAGAGCTCTCGACAAGGAAATCGGGCTCAAGAACGTGCTCATCGTGCTTACGGCAGACCACGGTGTTATGCAGATTCCTGAAGAGATGGCAAGGCTCGGTTTGAACGGCGCGCGTGTGAAGCAGGAAGAATTCGATAAGGTGCTCAAAGATCGTTTGCAGACAGACTTCGGCAATCAGAAATTGATGAGCAGTGCTGCCGAAGGGTACGTCTACTTGAACCTCACCGAATGCGCAGCCGCAAAGCTGGATCCGGCGACGGTCCGCAAGTCGCTGAAGGAAGCCGCGCTATCAATCTCCGAAGTAGACACCGTGCTCACGCGCGAAGACTTCTCTAATGGCATCAGCCTCGTGAGTCAAGCCGCGAAAGCGGCCTTGAAGAGCTTCAATTTACAAAGAAGCCCTGATCTGTTCGTTTTCCTTCGACAAAACGGGCTGATCTCCTCTTATACAGGGGCAACTCACGGCTCGCCGTATGCCTACGACTCGAGAGTGCCTCTGCTGTTTTGCGGACCTGGAGTTGAGCCAGGAATCCACTCGGACACCTCCGGTCCAGAGAACATCGCCCCTACAGTCTGTACACTCCTCAGAGCGCCCTTCCCAAGCGGTTGTCTGGGAAACGCACTCAGACTGAAGCTGGAAAGGTAAGGTTTGTTCACGGAACCGATTTCACACTAATCGGGTATTTCCAGACTGGAGACTGTATGAAGCATTTTCGAACTTTGATATTTTCGCTCGTGCCATTGGCTGGCTCGCTTGCCCAGGCACAAGGTGACCCAGAAATCATCGCAAAGATTTTGGACGAGGGAAAGTCCCGAAGCCAGGTCATGCGTCACCTTGAATTCCTGACCGTGAACATTGGACCGCGACTCACCGGCTCCTCAAGATTGACGACCGCGTGCAACTGGACGCGAGATAAGTTCGCCTCGTTCGGACTGAGTTCGAGCAAATTGGAACAGTGGGGCGAGATTCCGGTCGGATTCTATCGCGGTGCGCGGCAAGTCGGCAAAATGGTCTTACCGTTTACGCGAGAGTTTCAATTCACATCGCGTTCCTGGACCGCCGGCACAAACGGTCCCAAACGAGGGCCAGCAGTGTTGGCACCCGAATCCGCAGAAGATGCTTCGAAGAACGCTGACCTTTACCGAGGCGCGTGGGTTATCAACCGGCAAGCGGCTCAAGGACAAACACCTCCAACAGCAGACCAGCGACTGGCGATAAGGACTGCGCTTCGCGATGCAGGCGCTCTCGGCACTGTAACCGGCTCGCGCAACGAACTCGTTATCACCAGCGGCTCTTGGCAAAATCTAACTTGGGACAAGCTGCCGACCGATGTGGACATCACCGTTAGGGCCAGCGATTATGAGGCGATCACTTCTGCCCTGAGTGACAAAAAGCGAGTTGAACTTGAATTCGAAATGGATAATCGGTTTGAGAATGGACCCGTACCTGTGTACAACGTTGTCGCCGAAATCAAAGGAACCGAAAAACCGGATGAAGTGATCATCGTCAGCGGCCATCTCGACAGTTGGGACGGGCCCGGCTCTCAAGGCGCTGTAGACAACGGGACCGGTTGCAGCACTGCACTTGAAGCGGCGCGAATTCTGATGGCCGCAGGTGCAAAACCGAAGCGGACGATTCGATTCATCCTTTGGACGGGCGAAGAGCAAGGACTATGGGGATCAAGACGATATGTGGAAATGCACAAAGATGAGCTTTCAAAAATCTCTGCAGTTTTCGTAGATGACGGCGGCACAAATTACAGTGGAGGCCTCGTGTGCATCGCCGGAATGGAGGCGATGCTAAAGACCGCAACCGACGTATTGAACACCGCGTTCCCAGACCTGCCTGTGAAGATAGACGTTCGCGCGGCAATGCCGCGAGGCGGAGGAAGCGATCACGCCCCGTTCAACGGCGCAGGAGTTCCCGGATTCTTCTGGACCGAAACGGGTGTGTCGAACTACAATTACATGCACCACACGCAGCACGATTCGCTGCCTGCAGCTATTGAAAAGTATTTGGTGCAATCGAGTGTCGCGCACGCAATCACAGCCTACAATTTGGCTTGTGCCGACACGTTGCTGCCTCGTCAGGGTGGCAACTAATCTAACAAGAGCGCGATTCAACCATGTTGAATCGCGCTCTTGCACCTTTCCTTACAAAACGACTCTACTGCGACTCGAATCTGATTTCTGATCTCGCGCGTGGCACTCAGCTTTTGCTCGTCCGTTCCAGAAATTGCTGACGGGTCTGGAAAACTCCACACCAACTTCTCGCAACTCGGAAAAGTTGGACAACGTTCGGCGACCGCCGGGTCGCATACCGCGATCACAAAGTCGAACCGTTCACCCCGTTCGATTAATTCACCCACTGACTTCGGCCTCTGCGAAGAGATATCAATTCCGATCTCAGCCATTGCCTCGACCGCGAACGGATTGAGAACACCAGGCTCAAGACCAGCGCTGTCAACTTCAAATTCGCTATCGCACAACGATCGCAACAGCGCCTCGGCCATCTGAGACCGGGCGCTGTTATGAATGCAGACAAACAAAACCTTTAGTTTCATCTGCCAGAGTTTACGACGCGCAACAACCTGGTGCGCAACAAACGCCTTCCTTTTCGCTTCGCGAACTAGGTGCATCATCAAGAATCGTGTACACCTCCCAAGCGTTTCCGTCTGGGTCCTTGACCCATACCTTTTCTTGCGTCGCATGGCAACACACGACTTCAGACTCGTCATGAGTCTCAAAGCCGGCAGACTTCAAGCGCGTTCGGGCCGCTTCGACCTCCTCGACCGACTCAACCAACACGCCCAAGTGATTCAACGCGCCTGAACCAGCGAGTGCTGGCGCCTCCATTAGCGCCAACTTCACGGCTGGCGAGGCGACGTCGAAGTTCGCGTAGCCGGGTCGAGTCTTGTGAGGTGGCATCCCAAAGAACGCTTCGTACCACGACGTCGAAACGGCGGCGTCACGTACGTTCAGGGAGAGGTGCAGTTTGCTTGTTTTCATAGATTTACTCCTTGTGAGCAGTCGCAGGAATTTGTCGCGAGCGCAGAGAGCTGCTCTGCGAGTTTCGCCATCGCCTCGGGCACTATTCTGCAAATCATCCGCTTTCCACTTCGCGTTATCTCGATGAGCCCCGCATCGCGGAGTTCGTGGAGGTGGTGCGATATCGTGGAGGTGATTGTTCTGAGTCCGGTCACCGCGCAGCAAACTTCGCCCGCGGAGCTGCCCGATGCATCGTCTTCGACGGCCTGCGGGCAACAGGACAAGTACTCAAGAATCTTCAACCTCGTCGGATCGCCAAGAGCACGAAACGACTTCCAGCTATTCATTTCGACTGTCATAGAAATGAATATACCATACATTTCGCGTTTTGACGAAATGTAGGACTTTAGACCCAGCAAGGGAGCGTGCGCCCAGCGGCGGGGCCAGGCGCACAACTTTCCGGGCTAATCGGGGAAGAGACCCCGAAATGTGGGACTGTAGGTTGGGAACACAACGTCCAGATTGTTGTTGTGTAGCCTTTTCTGGATGATCTCACCCAGGACGTCGCGATAGTCGATCGTTACCTCGAGATCTACACCGTTGTTGAGATTCTCTTGTGCGAGGCCGGGCCATTGGCGGATGACCTGTCCGCCGAGCACCGAGCCGCCCATCACGAAGATCGCGTTGCCGTGCCCGTGATCTGTTCCGCGTGAGTCGTTCTCGCCGACGTTTCTGCCGAACTCCGACAACACAACCAGAGTGAAGTTCGTACGACCGCGTGAGAATAGGTCGGTATGAAGAGCCTGCAGCGGAGTCGAGAGGTAGAGCATCAGCTCGTTCAACCCACCGGTTGTTGAGCCTTGCTCGCTGTGGGTGTCCCATCCATCCACATCAAGGTGGATAGCCTCGACACCAATCTCAGCATTCATCACCGCGGCGGACGCTTTTATTCCACGCCCAAAGTCCGTGTCGGGGTAAACCGCGCCACCCGCAGGCTGGTACGAGTCGAAGTCAATGTTTCGCAGCATTTGAAGCGTTTGCTCAGTCGCGACCGCAGCCGCACGCACCGGATCGCTCGTTCGATCGTAGGCTTGGGCCAACCAGTCTTCGACTTCTTGCGAATAATCTTCGTAACCGGCCAACCGGAAGTCCGTGACGTCGGGGATTGGCAACGTCTTCGGCCCACCTTGTAGCGTTAGCGGCATTCCATAGGTCATTCCGATCGCACGCAGCGACGCAGAGTCGAGCATCTGTTGGGAACTGGCAATATGCCTGCCCAACCATCCCGAAGAGGTGTTCGGATCCTGTGCAACGCCCAGTTCCATCCACTTTTGCGCGTCGAAATGCGATCTCGAGGGATCGGTGCTTCCCGTCGCATGGACAATCGCCAGGTGACCCGACTGATACGCTTCCAACAGCGGAACCATTCCCGGCGCAAACCCAAAGAAACCGTCAAGATCGGTCGCTTTGTCGGTAGCGTTCGAATCCGGTCTCGGAACGGCGATATTCGGTCTCACCGCATAGTAATTGTCGTCAGCATGTGGCACGCAAGTTGTAAGCCCGTCTGCGCCACCGCGCAGGAAGATCGAAATCAGCACATCGCGCTGAGGATCATCAGATTTCGCAAATGCGAATTTCGGCAGCCAAGCTGAAGCCGTTGAAGCTACGAGCGCAGCTTTAGCCGACCCAACCAGAAACTGCCGGCGCGAGAGTGTCTTGTATTCGCGGCATCCATTCATTAATCGTTTCATGGCTCTCTCCTACTCTAATACCACTGATAGTTGGGCGAGCAAAGTGCCAGCGCGACAGTCGCACGGCGACGTTCCTCACTCAACGGGTCAACATCTAAAAACGCAACCAGTTCGGCTCGTTCGAGGGGATCCATCTCGCCTGCGAACATGTTCGCTTCGATAATCTGCACAACCTCCTCGGCAAGCGTCTTTCTTCGCCATAGCCTTCTCAGGTTCATGCTGATACCGTCAATCCCCCAGGAGAAGAGTTCTAAGCCGAAGTCCCATCTTGGCAAGATGAGGCCGGCCCAGAATTCGATTTTGTCGGGGTAACCGTCTGGTGGCGACCACAAGAACGGCGCTTGTCCAATCAGATAGATGTGCTCAAGAATGTGAGGATAGTTGCTAAGCGACGCGGTCCATGAGCGCATAACCGAAACCGCAAGATGGTACGGCCGCTTATACTTCGCGGGAGTTTCCAAGATATTTTCTTGCGACAAGATCGCTCGCAACATCGCCTTGATGTCACCACCGGTCGAGGTGTACACAGCTGCAACCTGAGTGATCATTTCATCGGTTGGATCGGGACGCAAGAACCTCTTTATGAGCTTCTTTGAGATGAACCTCGCGGTGCTTGGATGATTGACCAATATGTCAATCACCTGCTGGCCATCTTCGATACCTCGACCCGCAGGAATTGTGTTTCCAAGAACCGATTTTTCCTCGAAATCATGGTAGTCGGGCCTGAAAATGAACCGGCCCTTCTTGCGATTGTTGTCGTCCCACTCGTAACTCCAGCCGGTGAACGATCTTGCCACACCGTAGATGTCTGCGCGGGTGTAACCGCCATCCACTCCCATCGTGTGTAGCTCTAGCAGCTCTCTGGCGAAGTTGATGTTGGGCTGCTCACCCGAATTCGGCGCGTTGTCGAGATACTCAAGCATCCCAGGACTACCGCAGACTGCCCTAAGCAACTGCGGAAACGTCGTCATCGCATGCTGCTGAATGGCGTCCCGGTAATGTGCAGGCAACAGCCAATGCACACCGTCCTTTTCGAAAAAGATGTTGAAGTGATCGGTCCAGAACTCCACCATTCGATGATAGAGTTGGCGCTTCGAGTTCACGCTCCGATAGAGGTACGCCCCCGCAGTATGCGTGTAAATCTCCCAGTAGTCCTTTTGCGCGACATCGCGTGAGTTCATAAACGCGATCGGAAAAAGTCTGCGCGCAATGCTTTCGCATCTACCGTCGTTTATCCTCGTGTAGTTGAGGTGCCGCTCCAAGTAAGCGTCGTAGCCCAATCGTTTGGCCAAAGCAGCTTCGGCCGCAGTTAGTCCGAAGGTGATTCGTCTCGCGAGTCGGAGTTCGGGGCTGACCCAATTCAGAGTTGGATCGTAAGGCAAGTCGCCGTGACCTTGCGCGTCAGCATCTTTAAATGCAAAGAGGCCAGCGAAAAGGCCACCCATCAGTAAGTTGCGTCGAACGGAGCTAAAGTCGGAAGCTTCCGCTTCCTTGTCCGTTTCGTTCAAGCCCAAAGAATTAAGTAGGCTCATTGAGATTCTCCCTAAGTTAGTTTGCAGGCGGTCCCGCTCAGACGCTTGACGTAAAGGGTGTCAGCTCGGGTTCGGCACGATTTCGAATTTGGAATCTATGTTTTCCCTGCATCTGCGCCAACTGTGCAGGTAATTATGGTTGAACATAAACCTTTCCAGAGATCCCTAAATCAAAAACTCCCATTTTTGGGAGCCCATATTAATTAGGGTGTTTTTGGGATAACATCGCCCTATGCCACCTGAACCTTCAAAGATGATTGCTCTTGGGTCCCCAATGCCCTCGTTCGAATTGAGCGATAGTGATGGCAATCGTGTATCGCCAGATTCGGTTGGCGGTGCTAAAGCAACAGTTGTGATGTTCTTATGCAATCACTGTCCTTTCGTTGTGCATGTGAAGGATGAACTCCGATTGCTCAACACCGCATACTCCGACAAAGGTGTGCGCTTTGTTGCGATTAACTCGAACGATGCTGAGCAATACCCCGCCGATTCACCCGAGAATATGAAACTGAAAGCCCAAGAGTGGGACTGGCAGTTTCCGTATCTCTATGACAGCACACAGCAGGTTGCCAAGTCGTTCGGAGCCGTTTGTACGCCCGACATATTTGTTTACGACTCTGAGCATAAACTCGCCTATCGCGGACAACTTGACGATAGTCGCCCAAACAACGGCCTCCCTGTGGACGGAAATGATATCAGACTTGCATTGGACGCGCTAATTGCAGGAGACCAACCAACGGCTGATCAGAAACCGAGCATTGGCTGCAGCATCAAGTGGCGCGAGTAACGCGCTACGCGTCGCCGCGATAGATGAGATCGAGCACCACGTCCCGTATATCCTGCTTAGTGCGCAGCACTTTGCCCATCTTTTCCATTTCTTCACGCAGGTCAAGATTGTGGCCACGCATCGCTTTTACCTGTCCACGAAAATATACAACGCCGTGCATCACATAAATCTGCGCGTAAGAGAAATCAATGGCGCGGCGCGCCATCTCCTTTCGGACTAATCGGAGCACCTCCATATCTTCTGGGCGTGGCATCGTTTCCTCCTACCGGTTCTTGCGCTTCGTCTGCCCGAATCTCGGATCTGTTGGCGTGTCATCCGAGTCACTTTTGCTTGGTCCGCTCCCATCCGCATCTTCTACTGGTGCGCGCAATTTCTGATTCTGCATCAGCGTATGCGACGCGCCTTTCTTCGCGAGCACTCTTCGCTCGATAAGCGCCAATATCGGCGACGCATTGAAGATTGAGGAATACGTACCAGAGATGATTCCTACCAACATTGCCAAGCAGAAATGCTGCAAGTCTGGCGTAGCGCTGAAACCAACCAGAATTGCAAGCGTCACGATAACCGTGGCGCTCGTGTTGATAGATCTCGCAAAACTCTGCGTAATAGAACGGTCCACCAAGTTGTCGAAGTTTTCGCCAGGCAATGGATGACGTAGGTTTTCCCTGATTCTATCAAAAATGACGATGGTGTCGTGAACCGAGAAACCGATGACTGTGAGCATCGCTGTAATCGTGAGCTGGCTAACCTCCCAGCCTTTGAAGAAGCCCATGATCGCTGCAAGCCCCAGCACGACCACAACGTCGTGCAATAGCGCCACAATCGCGCTGAATCCGAATCGCAGGCCCGCTCCGAAACCACCAACGGCAAATCTAATTGAGAGCCACACGACGATGAGCACCGAAGAAATCGCAACTCCCCAAATTGCGCCAATCCAGGTCTCTTTCCTGACCGTTTCACTCGCCCGTTCGAAGCCAACCATGCTCTTTAGCGACTTTGTGACAACGCCCTCGTCGTTTGTCTTCTCGACAACCGTCGTGTCGGCGCCAACCGCTCCCGCGATCATCTCTTGGGCTTTCAGCTTGTCATCCGGTTTTTGAGAGTCAACCAATTCACCCAACTTTGGATTCGTGGTGCCCAACGGAACAGTGATGAAAGCCTCACTCGTCCCTGCTGTTGTGCCCGAAGTGATTTTCGTGTTCGCTCCAACAATTCCCTTTTCTTCGAGCAGATCATTAAGTGCACGAGGCGACAGATTGGAACCTGCCGGAAGTTCGACAACCGCCTCAACGCCACCTAAGAACTCGACGTTGTATTTGAGGCCGCCCATGCCCATGAATATGAGTCCCGGAATAATGAGCGCCAGTGAGATGGCGAAATAGGTGCCCATTCGCTTCATGATGCGTAGCGGCTTATCGTTTGCTTCCGCTTCAAGACGCTCACCGAACCAGCCACGGCCTGTTCCGTAAAGTTCCACCTTCTTCGCAAAACCCATTCCCTGGAAGAGCATGAGCAGCGACCGAGTGACTGTCACGGCGGTGAACAAACTGATTAGAACGCCAGCCATCAGCGTCGTTGCAAATCCTTTCACGGGCCCAGTTCCCACTGACGACAGCACAACGCAAGTGATAATCGTACAAACGTTGGAGTCAAGAATTGCTGGGAACGCGCGCTTGAAACCCAGGTCAATCGAGGTGAGAAGCGACCTGCCGTGCCGCAACTCCTCTTTCATACGCTCAAAGATGAGGATGTTCGCGTCAACGGCCATTCCGATCGATAGAATGAAACCAGCGATCGCCGCGAGCGAGAACGTCACACCCAGGAAGTTGAACACCGCGTAACAGAACAGCGTGTAACAGCAGAGCGCGAGCAGCGCAACAAACCCCGGGAAGACGTAGTAAACGACCACGAAAAGCGCGATGATCGCGAACGAAATCATGCCCGCGTTAAGAATGTGCTGAAGCGCTGATGTACCGACCGCCGGTGCGACTGTCTTGACGTCCTCTTCAATCAGGTCCGTTTTGAGGGCGCCCGATTTCAAAAGGTCAACGATCTTTTGAGCTTCCTGAAGTTGGAAGTTGCCTTGGATAACCGAGCTGCCATCCTGGAATATGTTCCCATCCATGACGTACGCGAACTGAATCACGCGGCCTTCCAATATGATCGCGAGGTTCTGCTTTTTGTTGAGGACCGAATCGCTGCTGGCCCATTGGCGCATGACCCGGGTTCCCTCTGGATTGAACTGAAGCAAGATGTGCGCTTTGCCGTCG
The DNA here is from genome assembly GCA_046330175.1 of Fimbriimonadales bacterium. GTDB lineage: Bacteria > Armatimonadota > Fimbriimonadia > Fimbriimonadales > ATM1 > JAJPJR01. Next base: position 2,210,125 of record JAXLTG010000001.1, on the reverse strand, counting down.
CCGACCGACTGAACAGACGCGTTTTGAAGCGTGTCGCCGGTCACCAGAAGCTTCCAACCTTCAACCATTCGCTTCCACTCTTCCGTGCCTGGAGCGATGACCTGATCAATCGAAGCGCCCGTTCGCCGGAAAACGTCGCGATCACCCTCAGCTCGCTTGTCGTCGTTCTCGTGGGTGTACGGCTTCGTCGTTTGATAAGCCGATACCGTGTTGCGCGCCCAGTAGAACTCCAATCGAGCCGTTCGGCTCATGATCCGGCGCGCCTCTTCGACGTTCGTAAATCCTGGAAGCTCAACCACAAACCGGTTGGTGCCCTTCATGTAAACGTTGCCTTCCACAACGCCTAAGCCTTGGGCCGCCCTGCGACCTAAGGTCGCGAGTGTGAGAGGCGCATACTCGGTAGCCCATTTCGCCTGTTCCTCAGGTGCGAGTTTTTCGACGTCCGCCTTGAATGTAAAGCGAACGCCGCCGGCGACGTCTAGTCCGTACTTAGGCGCCTTGTAAAGATCTTTAAGCCCAGGAACGGACTTGAAGATTGGCGTTCCGACGGCCAAAGACAGTGCCACCAGCACTATGATAACGATGAGAAACCAAAGACCCTTTTTCTGCAATTCGCTCCACCCGGGGTAGTCGCGTTGCGAGGGCAACGTGACGAAATAGCCCGCGAATTATACTCTTTGGGGTCGCTTCTGCCCCATTTTTCCCCGCCACCACCGTCAGAACCAGTACAAACCGATGACTCTTCAGCACGAGATTGACGCGTTTCTGGCCCAACTGGGTGCGAATCGCTCAGTGAACACGGTGAAAAGTTACGGGGCAGACCTCGCTCAACTGAGTGACTCGGTCGGCCCTGGCGGTATCGAACTGCTCACGACTTCCGGGATACGGCGATGGCTGAGGGTGTTCGGAACGACCCCGATCACCCGGGCTCGAAAACTCTGCGCCGTTAGGGCGCTTGTCAAGCACCTCCTGAAGACCAAAAAGCTTGCGCATGACCCGACTCTCTCGATCGAAGCGCCGATAAGAAGGCGAACCCTGCCGAAAGACCTTTCTCCCGAGCAGGCCGCGGAACTCGTTGAAACCCCTCTCGGCTCGACGCCGCTTCGTGACCAGGCGATGCTTGAGCTTCTGTATGCATCCGGTATGCGAGCGTCCGAACTGATCGGCCTAAACCTCACAGATATCTCGTTAGCCGACCGCCGGATAAAGGTCATGGGGAAAGGAAGCAAGCAGAGAATGGTTGTTATTGGTGAGCCCGCGGCACTCGCGGTTCAGGCGTATGTTGAATCGGAACGACCAAAAACGGAGTCCAACGCGCTGTTTGTGAACGACAAGGGCAACCGGCTGACGACACGCACTCTTCAGCGAGTAATCGAGCGTCGCCGCGCCCTGGTCGGCCTCGGGGCCGATGTAACCCCACACTCGCTTAGGCATAGCTTTGCGACCCATATGCTTACGGGTGGGGCAGATTTGAAGACGGTGCAGCAGCTTTTGGGGCACGAGAGCTTGGCTACGACACAGGTCTACACACATGTTTCAATCGAGCGGCTTCGGGAGGTTGTGGCGAAGACTCACCCGAAGGGCAAGGCGTAGGCGTCCAGAACAACTATGTTGCAACCGCTTTCCAACCACGTTGTAGCTACTTAACAACGACTTCTACTTTGTCTGGTTTCTCGATCCGATGCTTCATCTTCCCATCAACAATCTCCCACTCCACAAAGATCGGGCCGAATGGGGTTGGATGCGCGCCGCGGCAGAACGTGAGCCCGCCCGGTTTCGGATCAAACAGATACTTCGTTGGCGACAGCGGGCGGATTCCGAGCTGATTGCGAATCAGGAAGTGCGCGGGCGCAGTGCTCCACGCATGGCAGTAGCTTCTCGTGTTTCTCCCGCCAGGCATATAGCCGGGGAAAACCTCCCAACAGGTTGTCGAGCCCGCATCGAGCATGATCCCCCACTTCTCCCTCGACAGGTTCACGATTTGCTGGTACTTACCCATCCGGTCCAGCAATTCGAACACGAAAAACATAAAGTATGGGGTTCCAACTTGCACAAAACCATCACTCGCATCTGTGCCGCTGACTAATCGGTGACATCTTTCAAGCCTCTCACCCTCCGCGATTCCAGAAAGAGCCATCAGGCACTGAGTTTGGATGCTCAGTTTCGCTGATAGTTCGCCCGTATCCGGATCAACGCAATCTACAAACGCATCTCGATCCGATTTCCACAAATGCTCGTTTGTTCCGGTCATCAATCTCGACACAATCGCATCGCACCGAGCAGAATTTTGCAAATCGCCAAAACGCTCGCAAACCCGTTTAGTTGCCTTTGTAGCTAGGTTAATCCACGCTTGGTTCGCAGTTGTTACTCCGCGATCTGGCTGATCCATCCCGCTCCAGTCGGTCAGGTTCCAGGCATCAATAGAAAACAATCCACGCGCATCAATATGATTTTCAAACGCATCCAACTGCTTCACGAGCGCCGGATGGACGTCGCTCAAAAACTGTTCGTCTCCGATGAAGTCCATCGTGTCGGCGCAAGCCATTGCCCACAGGGCGCTCCATGCAGGAATAACGATCGGCCATCCGCTCGGCACATGGCTTTCGACCATTTCGCTCCGCCTCAGCGAGCCGGCCGCCAAACGCAAGCACCGTTTGCACAGCTCGTAATCGCCGTAAAGGGTGTAGTTGGTAAGGCACTCGACCCGCGAATCCCCGACCCAGTAGGTCTGCTCGTAGGTCGGGCAATCCACAAAAGTGTCCTCGCTGCAGAGTCTCAACGTAAGCGCGCACATGTCGAAGATCTTATTGAGCCGGTCGTCGGAGCACTCAAACTCCGCCGCCAGCTTGCTCGGGTACGTGGACTCATGGCACCTGACCGCAGTTACGGTGACATCCGCAGATTGGGCCAGCACAAACCTGCCGCCCCTCCTGAGCATGCTTCCAAAGCTATGTCGGCCCCGTGGAACTGCGATCTCCATCGTGTTTGCCATCTCCCAAGCGAAGTCCGGCTCTCCCTCCTGGAACGACTCAAACCCGTTCAGATGAAGGGTTCCGACCTCCGCGGATGTTTCGCACTCAACCTCCCAGTAACCCACCGTCATTGAGCCAAAGTCGAAAGTCGCCTGCATCCGCGATCCCTCCGGGCTCGGTGCAGCGTATGCCGTCTTCGCGAACGGCCATTTCACATGAGCTGAAGGCATCAGCAGATTGCATCGCGTAAGCCGCTCCTGACTGAGTGCTAGGACTTCGTCTCCGCTCGACCAAATCCGCTCCAGTTCGCCAGTCTCAAGCGGGCCAACAACCAAATAATCGAGGTCTATGCGGCACGCCGCGGGCTCAAGAGTGAATGAGGTTGTCCAATCGTGGAAATACCCCTCAGTCCGAAGCCATAGAGTGTTCCGGCCCTCGGCGCAGTCCCCCACGTACGCCTTGCCGCACTCAAACGACGAGTGGTGCGCGCCAGCCTCTTTCATCTCCTGCCCGTTAAGGCGGACTCCCGGCTGCACATGGAACCAGTTCTTCCCAAACTCAATCCGAACCTGACATTGCTCCGCCGCGTGAAAGCTGATGAGGAGAATGCCCGAAATGTGGGCCGGAGAGGCTTGAAGATAACCCGGAAGGAGGGCTTCACGAAGTGAGATCGCTATGGCTGTACATGGTGGGCTCGCGTTCTGCGACTGAACTAATGCGCCGGTCAGCGTCCGGACGACTTCGGCCCGGGCAAGGCCTCTGGCTATCGCTCGTGAATCGGAAACCTGCACGGCCCGATCCGCGTCGGCCTCCGCCGGTCCGTGTAGGAAGAACGGGCTCGGAAACCCGGGTCCTGTCATTGCTGGCTCGAGCCAACCTAATTGACAGCAAGCCTTGATCTTCTTGGTAGCGAAGTGGGGGAATACCCTCGAGGCACACTCCCAGCTTTCATCAGTCTCGACCAGGATTGTTTCACGTGAAACAATTCCGGCTCTCACCCCGGCGTCCGACAGGATGTACTTGAACGTCGAGACCCCAATCGAGTGCCCCAGAATCGCGATCAGGTTCTCGCCAGGTTTTAGCAGGTGCGCGATCTCATACTCGTCGTACCACCATTCATCAGGCCAGCCCCGAGCGGGGCCCTGACCTACCCACTCTCCATTTATCCAGACTCGGTACTCGGCGTCCGCTGTAATCATCAGGGTCGCGGACTCTGGAACCGAATCCAACGAAAACGAGCGGCGAAACCCAACCCATTGATTCCATTCGCGGCGCTTCTCAGCGTCGTTCCAGATCCATTTGCCAGGCATCCCCACGCCCCGTGATTACCCCAAAATCCCCCCTGGTATCCTCGCCGAATGCCTCCCGTGGTGGTCGCCGACCGCCTTTCTCGAACTTTCAAAGTCACCAAGAAGCTCCCCGGCCTCTTGGGGGCGATTCGCACCGTCGTCAAGCCTGAAAAAACCGAGATTCAGGCTGTCAAAGAGGTCAGCTTCGAGGTCCAGGAGGGAGAGCTGGTCGGTTTTCTCGGTCCCAACGGCGCCGGCAAAACCACAACTCTGAAAATGCTCACCGGCATTCTCTACCGATCCGGCGGCCGAGCCGAAGTCGTCGGTTACGACCCCTGGCACCGAAATCCAGCGATGCAGCGCCAAATCTCCCTCGTTATGGGAAACAAAATGCAGCTCTGGTGGGATCTCCCGGCCTGGGATGGCTTTCGAGTGTTGAAAGAGATTTACGGCGTATCGGAGGAGCAGTTCAAGCGGCGCTCCGACGAACTCATCGAGACTCTTGGCCTGTCGGAGAAGCTCAAAATCCCTATTAGGCAGCTCTCGCTTGGTGAAAGAATGAAGTGTGAGCTTGCCGCGGCATTGCTGCATAACCCCCGTGTGCTATTCCTCGATGAACCGACACTCGGGCTCGATTTGGTCTCGCAGAAGCGAATCCGTGAGTTTCTGCTCACCCAAAACAAGCAGCACGGCACAACAATCCTGCTCACCAGCCACTACATGCAAGATGTTGCGGAGCTCTGCGAGCGAGTGATCGTGATTGACCACGGCTCCCTGGTTTACGAGGGGGGCCTTGCGGAGCTCACCCATAAATTCAGCCCGACAAGGCGGCTTCGCCTTGGGTTTGCGGGGAAGGTCCCTGAGGGGATTGAGAAGTACGGAAAGGTGATTGAGCAGGACGAGGATGAGGCAATTCTCGAGGTTCCTCGGTCCGAGACGACGCACGTTGCCGCCAGAGTGCTCGCCGATCTTGCAGTTGAGGACATTGCGATCGAAGAACCGGACGTCGAGCAGGCGATTCGCACTCTCTTCGCGGGTGGCGAGCCGAAGAAGGCGGAATGAGGGCGAAGCGTATCCTCCTGCTCATGGACAATCGGGCAGACTCGAACTGGGGCAGCCAGGCGACGACCACCGAGTTGGTTCGACTTCTGTCGGCGCACCACCCGGGAGCTGAGATACGAGGGCTACCACGGTCGGTAACGCGCCCTAACTCCGCACTCAAACGACGACTGGCAGACGCCACGGCAACCTCTATTGCGGAGTGGGACCTGTTCGAGACCGGCCCCGGGTTAACTATTCTTCAGTGGCTTTCCGGTGGATGGCAGGCTGATATCGAGTGGTGCGACCTGATCGTCGTGAATGGAGAAGGGACTCTGCATCCCCAAAAACAAACGCTTCGATGGATGCCGACGCTGAAGTGGCTGCAGCGAAAGAGTGGCAAGCCGATCTGGGTTGTGAACTGTTCAGTACAGTTTGTTGGAGCTTCGCATGAAAGCCTATACAGATCGGTGCTCGGAGCAGCCGACCGCTTGGTATTACGCGACCCAATTTCGAAGGAAGAGTGCGACGTCGCGTGCATACGCGCCACTCTCGCGGCAGATTGTGCATTTAGTACTGAACCAAGTTGTACAGATCAAGCCAGACAGGTGATTGAATCTGCGACAGCCGGAAAGCCGTTCGCCGTCTTCACGGGCAGCGCGTCCGTAAAACGGTGGCCACTTGAGACGCAGATGCGCCTCATCAGCAGAGTCGTGAACGCGGGCCTGCGGCCGATCTACTCCAGCAGTACTGCCGAAGACGACCTGAATTATCGCCGACTCAAAAATGCGGGAGTGTCGTTGCCAATCGTCACCCACAGCGATCTCAGCTTCGGCGAATATTGCCACCTGATCTCACAGGCCAATATCCTAATCGGGGGGCGATTTCACCCCCTAATTTTTGCCGCGAAGGTGGGAACTCCGTTCGTCGCCGTCGAAAGCACTACGCATAAGATGAGGGGGTTAGTCAGGATGCTGAACTGCGAAGAGCAGCTTTGCGAATTCGACGACGCCGATCGGCAGATGGGCGCGCTCGACCGGGCCATAGCCGAAAGAAAAGATCGCGGCGCAAGCCTCGCCGCTATTGCGTCTGTACTCTCCAAACGAACACACTTAAGTGCCACCGAAGAACTCGAAAACGGTTCGCAACACTAAATAAACCTATGCACGGAACACTTCGCGAAACCAAAACGCTTGGCAAAGGTAAGCCTGTTCCGTTGTCGCATCTGTTCTTTGGATATCTCCTCTTGCTGATTGCACAACTGTTTGCGAGCCCGTATCTCATCGCAAACGGATTGCGACGCACGTTGGTTGGAAGACACCGGGGCGTAGGCGTAAGAAGATTTTTTGGAGGAGTTTCTCCGGGGACAAAAGGAAGCATCATCATCGTTGGAAATGCGATGGGCGAGTCGCGCACTGCGCTTCGCGCTGCAAGAGATTTGCGCGATCGCAAGGGCGAACTTGTCGGAGTCTGGGTGGAACAGATCCCTGTCCAACGAGCGCTGATAAATCAAGACCCTTCGGTGTTTGTGGGTTTTTCACCGTTTAATAACCCGTTTTCAGCCATTCTTGCAATGCTGAAGGCGAGACCGAAAGCGATCATTTTTGTTGAAAGCGCTCGATATCTTCACATTGCATTTTTCGCAAGACTATTCGGTGCGAAGACCATGGTTGCAAATGTAAATATTTCGGAGCGCAGAAAACAGGAGCAGATCAGCAAACCGACTGGCTCGTATCGCTATAAACTCATGGGCTCGGTCACTGTTCAAAGTGAGCTGCAATTGCAGCGACTTTTCGAGATCGGCGTTCCCAGACAGATTGTTACTGTAACAGGGCCAGCGATCTATGAAAAGGTGAGTGAATCCGACTTCGAACGATTTGTTGAAAAGTGGCGCGGCTTGCTTCGCATTTCCGAGAAGTCTCCACCGGTGATCGTCGCCGGCAGCACCCACGCTGTCGAAGAGAAGACCATTTTGAAGGCGTTTTCCGATTTCCGCAGAAGGCATCCGAACGCGTACTTAGTCTTGGCACCGCGGTATCTGGGGCGAACCGGAGGCCCGGCATGGGTCCTGGAACAACAGGGCACCCCTTATCTGCTCAGGTCGGAGCTGAACGGAAAAGGGGCTGAACCCGGCGTGATCCTGTTGGACACGGTCGGCGAGCTTCGAGAGGTTTATTCCATCGCCACCATCGCATTTGTAGGTGGCTCGCTTGCGCCCGAGATTGGTGGGCATAGCCCGATTGAGCCGCTGCTTTGGGGAACTCCGGTCACCATGGGGCCGAACTATTCTCAGCAGGAGCCAGCGGTGTCAGCTTGCCTTTCTGCCGAAGTGCTGGAAGTTTGTACTGACGCAGACACGCTTACCCGTGCTTGGCTAAACGTCACCCAAAACGCCGACCGGAGGACGGAAGTTCGGCTTCGGGCCAAGGAACTGCTCGACAAGCACCGATCGGTTTTCGACAAGTGGCACGAAACTTTGTTCTCAGACCACGCAGAATGAACTCCGGGCCCGTCTCAACACACAGACGGATGAGCCTAATATCGGCGGCCGCTTTTTGACCTCTGAAATCGGGCTCAATCCGACTCAAGACACTCAGGAGGTGTTTATGAAGAGAACTTTCATATTGGCGCTCGTACTCGCCATTTCATCATTCGCGCTCACCGGCTGCAGCGGCTCCGATAGCGGCGGAGACAAGGGCAAGACCCCAGCTTCCACCGAGAACAAGACGTCTGATGGCAAGACGGTCGAGACGAAAGGGACAGAGTAAGGCGAATTTGCCCTGAGTCCATCCGGGCAGAAAACCGTATAATAAATGAGTCATATGACACATACGGAGGTGCAATGATGAGAATTTGGAGCGCTCTTTTGATTCTCGCCTTTGGTGCCGTGGTCCTCGCCGGTTGCGGCGGTGGCGATACGGCCGAGGACAGGGCGACGAAGGAACGAGCCTCTCGGGTCAATACAGACACGAAGACGGCTACCGGACAAACCATCAAACCGGCTGGGGCAGAATAGACCGCAGCGGTTCAATGTAAGGGCGACCCTCATTTCGAGGGTCGCCCTTTTTTTTGCCTCGGTAGACTCAGGCCGGGATGGATAACCTCACAACGCTCGCAACTGAGGCTTCGAACTGCACCTCTTGTGGCCTATCCGCTAAGAGAACGTCCGTCGTGTTTGGCGAGGGCAACTCACAAAGTCCTCTGGTGCTGATTGGAGAAGGACCTGGCGAGCAGGAGGACCAAACAGGGAGGCCATTCGTCGGCCGTGCTGGTCAATTGCTGGACAGGGCGCTACTCGACAACGGCCTCGATCGGACGGACGTTTACATCTGTAACATCGTCAAATGCCGCGCGTGTGATTGGCGTGGCGGCACCGCCTACAACCGGCCCCCAACCTCGGAGGAAGTCGAGGCTTGCCTACCTTGGCTGAGCAAACAGCTTTCAATCATTGCTCCAAAAGTCATCCTTTGCATCGGTTCGCCAAGCGCAAACACCATCATCCGAAAAGGTTTCCAGATTACAAAAGAGAGGGGACTCGTGTTCGATTGCGCTTCCGCGAGTCAGGCGATCGCGACTTTACACCCCGCGTACATTTTGCGGCAGAACAGCAAAACGCACGACGGCGGCTATTCACTGTTGGTAAAAGATATTGGCGCCGCGTGGGACCTTGCGAACCAGGAACTCAAATGATGCGCTCGCGAACGTCGCGCTCTTTCTGACGAACTGCTTTTATCGAAGCGACATTCTCCTCGTCCACATCAAGCAGCTTCAGCCAATCTTCGTGCGAGTCGGTCTTCGGGAAGATCTCATTCTCGCGAAATTCCTGTGTGGCGGCCTGCTTCAGGTCATCAAGTCTAATGCCATCGGTCGCGTTCGGATCGGCAATGACTCTTTGGATCGCATGATCTTTCGCGCGGTCCACGATGGACTTGATGATCGCCCCGCTGATGAGGTCTTTCCAATAAAGGGTTTGTGTGTCACCGTACCGGTATGCAACTTTCACAAACTCAGTGTCCTGGTTGGCTCGCCAGAGAAACATTGCGAGCGAATCAATCATGCACTGCCTCACGGCTTCTTGGTCTCCACCTTCGGCTGCAACAGCATCGGGATCGAGTGGAAGCCCCCGTTTCAGATAGATATCAAGAATCTCCCTAACTGCGTCCGCATCCGGCCGATTGATTTTCACTTTCCGGTCAATTCGTTCTGCTCTGAGAATTGCTGGATCAATGTAATCCGGGCGATTGCTTGTGAGCATCAGAACCACGTTTTCAAGAGCCACTAATCCGTCGAGCTCTGCACAGAATTGTGGGACGACGGTGTTGCTGATATTCAGCCACTTGCCGCTGGACCTTGTTCTGAGCACGGATTCAGCTTCGTCGAAGAAGATGAACACGAGCCGGCCCTCTTCCGCGCGGCGGCGCGCGATTTCAAATATTTCGCGCACCATTCGCTCAGTCTCACCAAGCCACATATTCAAAATCTTTGGTCCGCTGATGTACATGAAATACTCTTTGACATCTTTTCCCGTGCGCTTGGAGTACTCCTTGGTCAGGTTGTGCGCCGTGGCTTTGCCGATGAGAGTTTTTCCGCATCCGGGCGGCCCGTAAAGCAAGATTCCTTTGATCGGTTTCTTGTCATATTTTTCATAGATTTCGGGATACAACAGGGGCTGCTCAATCGTTTTGCGAATGAGTTCTATTGCTTCTTGTTGACCGCCAATCTGATTCCAGCCGATTTCTGGGACCTCTTCGTAGAAATACTCGCGTGTCTCAGCTTGTGGGAAATGTTCGATGGCGACTTTCATGTTCGGCTCGACCCGCACTTCGTCACCAATCTTGATTTCGAGCTCCTTCAGTCCATTCCCGCGGAGGACGATTCTGGCAAATTGCGCAGCGCCATCCTGGGTCAATCGCAGCCGCTGTTCATCAAGAATCTCACTTATCTTGAAAATCTGTCCGGACTCGTGGGGCGGCATCACGCCAACAATTGCGTAGCTGTCATTTACTTTTACGCGCGCTCCAGTCACAAGCTCCGCCACTTCTATCGAGGGATCTATCGAAACCACGAACTCCGTGTCGCCAACGGCGATGAGTGCGATCCCTTCCTGTTCATGGCGAAGGAACACGCCGGTGCGGTTAGCCGGCGACGTTAGCTTTGTGTAGGCGTCCTCATATTGCCGCAGCACTTCACGCTGCTCGTCAGCTTCGCGTTGGGCAGCGTGAATTTGCGACTCCAATTCCGAAACGTAATTTCGGAGTCGCTGGTTATCGGGCGGAATCATCTCAACGATTTCCCGTATCAGTTCAGTAAGACTGGATTGCGAGGACATAAACTACACTATTGTACGCCGGAATTCGGCACATCGCTTCCTCTGCGCTAATCGGCGGTGCGCCGGCGTTAGGAAAACAGCGACTGAAACGCCTGAATCGCGGCTGCGGCCGCGGCGTCGTGCGGATCGCCCGTCACCATTGCGCCGCCGACCACTGCTGTGCCTTCGACGGTTCCGATGACGCGGATCTGATTGGTGGACTCGGTGACCTCCACCAGTTCGATTTGGGATGCGCCGTCCAACAGTTTTTGAATTGCCAGAACGGTTGCCTGCGCGGTCGCCTGAACTGTGGATGTGCATCCTGATTTCATTCCAGCGGCCACGTGGTCTCTTAGGGAGAGCACTACGACCGCGCCGTTGTCCTCTGGAATTTGACTCAGCGCTTTTACCGTCGGCAGTTCAGGCCGGATATGAATTTGCGTCGTTGGTAGGTGCGCGAACGGGTGCGGGTCTCGCTTTCCCTTTTCACCCATACAGTTTCGGCTTGCGAGATTGACAAGGTTGTCCACAGTCGAGGCGTAGTGAACGTTTTCTCTCTCTTTTGTTCGTCGGCCACCGTGAATGCCAACTGTGACAGTTACGGCCATTCCGGCACCCTCGATAGTGAGTTCACCGATTCGTTTTTGAATCCATTGCCCAAGGAGCTCGGCGTCATCGCGCGGCCGCAGGGTTCCGATACAGAACTCATCGCCTCCTGCGCGGCAGAGGTGGTCGGTATCGGGATCTACCGATTGCTTGAGTTCATCCGCAACTCGTTTCAGAACCGTGTCGCCGACAATGTGGCCAAATCGTTTGTTAAACAGCCCGAAATCGTCGAGATCGAAAAAGATGATCGTGATTTCATGTCCCTCGCGCAGTTGGCTTATGCCCCATTCTCGAAGCGTGTCGCTCCACGGAAGCTGGGTGAGGGGATCGAAGTTCCTCCCGTAGTCGCGGAGAAGGTCCTGAGCATTGACGATGCCGAGGAACTTTTCGCCTGCGAGCACCGCGATGCGGGGCAGGTTCTCCCTGGCCATCGTCTCGGCCACCTGGCGCAACGACATGTCCGGCGTGACATATGGCGTGTCGCGCCGCATCAAGCTCTCCACCCTGTCTTCCGGTGACGCTCCAACAAGGTCCTCGATTCCTAAAATGCCAAGGAACGAGTCGCCATGCATTACACCGAGGCCAGCCAAACCGTGTCCTTTCATCAGGATGGTGGCTGTCTCGACAGAATGGTTAGGATTCACCCAAACGGGCCAGAGCCTCAGGTCTCTGACCGACTTCATAACAATTAGCCCGGTTTCTGTGTCTACTGTATCCGAGGCGGCGCGATTGTGCGACGTCAAAGATACTGGGTTTGCGAACTCTGGGCCTGCTTCCTGCATGTTGATAGGTCTACTTCGGGCAAATTTTCTCCGCGAGAAGGTCAAGGGCTCGAAGAACCGGCCCTTGCGAGTCGCGCCGCGCTCGGCTGAGCATCCGTTCCGAGAGCTTTTGATCCTCGAACACGCTCGAACCCTGAATGCCAAAGTATTCGGCAACTATTCCTTCAGGAAGATGGGCTTCATTTCGCATGAGATATACGGCTAACTGTTGCAAAGTGTACGGACGGCTACGCCTTTGGTCCTTCATCGCGGAAATTGCGGCGGCGTTGAGAATCGTGTCGCGGAGGTCCTCCGATGTCGGACCATATCGGCAAAACAGCAACCCCGCGAGCTTCACCGGGTGAGCGTTTTCGAAACTGAGCCCTGACAGCCTGAGATGGCGCGCAAGGCCGCGAAGCGTGCCACCGTCGCCCCCAACCCAGTTCGCGGCTAGTGCAGCGAATTCGACAGGCAGCTGAATGTTTTCGTTCGCACAGAGCTTTTGGAGCACGATGGCCCGCTCCTCCGACGAAGGCTCGCCGAGGTTTACCCTGGTCCAACTCCGTTTGAGGCCGAGTTCTGCCGGGCAGCGATTCGAGGCGGCACAAAGGGTGGGCAGACCCAGTCTGCGCCTGCGCTCGAGAACAAACGCTAGGGACTGCCTCACCCTAGGCCTAGCCTCAGCCAAGTGGAGATCGTCAACGATCAGCACTTGAGCCTCAGCCATATGCGCTGAAGGAGAGGAGAAGTTGAGAGCTGAAGCTGAGGCAACGCGGGGTGAATCTTGGGATTTCGCCACTCGAGCCGCGGCGAGGAGGTGCGATTTCCCCCACCCTTGGGCTCCTTCGATGACGCCGAAGGCTTCGCCGCCTTGGGCAAACCTCTCGGCGAGGTCGAGCGCCTTGTGATTGGAGGGGAGGGCTTGGAATCCTTTGAAGGAGTTTGAATGGCGGAACGTTTCGGCGGTTGACGATGCTGAAACTCTCCCCACTTTGTCGGCTTCCTGGCTAGCTCGGGTTTCCGAGTCGCACGGACTAAGATATCCGATGAGGTTTGTGGTGATATTGCGCTCAGTTTCCTGCCAAAAGGAACGAGTTTTGGGGATTTTCTCCATGGATCGCCTGGTTTCGCGACCGGCGATGGTCCCGGAAAGGGCATATGTATCTTCCCACACTCGGCCATTGGTAACCGTTGAGTTCAGAATCTAAAGGAATTAGTCAGCTTTTTCGACCTTTTGCCCCATGTTAGGCTGAATTCTCGGCTTTGGGCGCAAATAACCGCGGAAAACCTACTGATCTGCTTTTAGAAAGCCGAAAAATCTAACGGGGCGCGAAGCTCGCTTTTGACCGAGTTTTCCACAGAATGTGGATTACCGCATGAATACCTGGAAGCTCCCTTCTCTCAAGATGGAAGAACAGGGATACGCGGGGGTAGAGCCCGTTAGAAAATTACACTGAGGAGAACTAACGAGCATGAACAAGTTTCTCAAGAATCGGCGAAATAAGGGTTTCACCCTCGTCGAAATCATGATCGTCGTTTTGATCATCGGCATCCTGCTTGCGATCGCTGTTCCGAACTTCATTCGAGCACGCGAAACTTCGCGAACCAAGTCATGTGTCGCCAACCTGCGACAGATTGACGCCGCGAAAGAGCAGTGGGCGATGGACAACAAGGCCGCTGATGGCGACGCCGTTGGTGGCGCGCTTTGGCCGACCTACATCAAGAAACAGCCGGAGTGCCCGAGCGGCGGCGCTTACACGATTAACGTCGTGGGCACCGACCCGGTTTGCTCAATCGGCGGCAGCCACGCTCTCTAATCGGAGCGCTGCAACTTCAAAAATCGGGACGGCCTTGTGGGCGTCCCGATTTTTTGGTTCCTGAGAGTTACAACCGGTAAGCATGCCGGTTCGTTATAGAAGCTGCGGTGGAAAAGTTACGATGGTGCCAAAAGTGGGACTTCACAGCCAAGTTCGCGGGTTCAATTTAGCGAGAGCGCTGATAGCGGTGCTCGTGATTTCCGTAGTCGCTGCGGTCGCTGTACCCGGACTACGAGCGAGAGGAAATGCCGAAAGCGCGAGGCAATGCGTTCGGAACCTTAGGGCCCTAAAGGACTGCAAAGAGCAGTGGTTAAGCCAACACGCGACCGAGAAATCCGCCCCAGTTCGAAGTGATCTTGACGGGCAATACCTTTCGAAGTGGCCCGAGTGTCCGGCGGGTGGAAGTTATGAGCTCAACGCAATCGGTGTTGAGGTCAGCTGCACTTGCGGCGGGGACCACAAGCTTTAGAGGTATCGGCAAGGAAGGAAAGTAATGAATTCAAAGCGTAGGAGAGTCTCCGGATTTTCATTAATTGAATCCTTGTTTGCGGTGTTCTTGGTGGCAATTTGCGCGACTATCATCGCTGCCACCGTGCCATTGGCGAACAATAACCGGGCGCGCGCCGACATGATGAATCAGGCACTGCAGATCGCGCAGAAGGAGCTTGAGGCGGCTCGCTATGAGACCTACGCGAATCTCACGGTCCAACGTCTGAAGGATGACGGCCTGCTTGATTCAACAACTCCAAATGGGAGCCTCGAATACCCGTTTCATAACGTTGATAACGGCGCGTTTGGATCTGCGGCACAAATCTTGCCCCAAGGAAAGGGCTGGCTAAAAATTGATCAACCTGCGGTTGACCTTCGCAAAATTACCGTACGAGTTGCGTGGGTAGATCGCGGGAATGCCAGAGAAGTAACACTCTCAACGTTGGTAGGAAATCTGTGAAGCGAAAACGAAATCGCGGTTTTACTCTTGCTGAGATGATGGTGGGCATGTTCATCATGTCCATGGTCGTCTTTTTTGGCACGATTACATTGGTGTCTACTCTGTCCGCTTGGGAGAAGGGTCAATCTCGGATCGCGGCGGAGTCCGAGGTCGGCGCGACTTTGCGACACGTTCGCAACCAACTGCGCGAAGCCATGCTCGTGACTGTGGACGGAGATGGCAAGGGAATCACTTATCGCCTCCCAGTGAAAGAGGGCGATGGCCAATACAGGTATCCCCTGACCTGGGATGGCGTGAGCCGCAGATTTCAACTCAACAGCAACGGCGATTTTGTGAAGATTACTGGCCTCACTACTCAAGTGCTGTTGAAAAATGTGACCACTACAGACAGAAGGGGTGGATATGACACGGGCACTTACTCGCCGTTCGTCGCCGGCACGGGCGCAATTACGAAAACACTGACCGTGCAATTAGTGACCAAACGGACCGGGCGACAAAGTTCGGAAAACGCTTATGGAAGAGTGCGAGAGATCGTGCTCCTACGCAACACACCCACACTCAGTCAATAGGATAGGTGCCATTATGGTAATGACTCGAAAAGTTAGAAGAAAAAATCAGCGCGGCTTTGCGCTCATCTCGATTTTTGGGGTGCTGACATTGGTCGCAATAGCGACGACCGCGTACGTCAGCAGCGCCACGCAAACGGTGCGAATTGCGAACCAAAACCGGTCCGAAACTGACCTTCAGCAGGTCTGTGAGGCGGGCGTGCAGCACTTCTTGGTTACAAACTGGAAGCCGTTCAAAGTCGCTCAAAAGTTCGACACCCTTGACGCAAATTTCGAGGGCGCTACGTCCGGCAATCCGAAGGGCACTATTTCGAGCTCACTCGATTCGAAGCGAAAGTATTCTGCAGGGGCGGTCGGATATTCCGAAGTCGATTCGTACAACCGCGTGGTGACTATTCGATGCGTCGCCTGGAACGATGCGAACAACAACAACGCCATAAATACTAACGAAGACCGCAAAGTGGTTGACGTTCAAGTGGTTTTCTCGCTCGGGCGCAGCGCTGTGTTCGATTACACCTACTTCGTCAACAACTACGGTTGGATGACAGGGTTTGGACAGAATGACCTTATCGTGAATGGCGATATGCGTGCGAATGGAAACTTCGATTTCTCTGGTGGAACGCCGACCGTAAACGGATCTGTTTATGCGAGCGCAAACGACAAGCTTGTCCCTCCTGCTGAGGGTCTCGTCAACATCAATCCATTTCAGCACACCAACAGTGCTTACAACGGCGCAAGCCAGTCTCGCCGCCGTCAGGCCTATGACGAAACTAAACACGGAGCAAAAGGTTCCGACGAGTATGAAAAGTGGCGAGACTTTCTGTACGACAAAGCTGGCGGTGCCGTCAACAACAAGTTTTTCGGTTCAATCGTCGGAGACGTTAACGGCTACCGAACCTACGACAACACTTGGATTGACAACACGCCCACTCAAGAGCTGCTGATGCCTGACCTCAACGACATCACGAAGTACACAGCGCTCAGCAACAGCTACGTTGACACGAGAGCCACCTTCGATAACGGCGCGGCCAATCCAGATTACAACCAGGGTGCCTATGTTAAGGTGTGGAATTCTGGAACCAACAGCTACCAACGACTTGATACGAATGGGGTGGTTAGCGGAAGCGGTGTGCTCATCGGAACGACCGACAGGCCGATCCTTATTCACGGGCCCGTGACATTCACTCAAGACTGCGTGATAAAGGGCACGATTCAAGGCCAGGGCACCGTTTACACGGGCCGAAACATTCACGTTGTTGGAGATGTGAAATATAAGAATCCGCCGGACTTCCGCGGCAACGATCCACAGCAGATTGACAACGAAAACAGCGCAAAGGACATGATTGCTCTCGCTGCACGAGGAAGCGTGATGATGGGTAACACGAAACAGTACTCCTATCCCTACCCCCTGTACTATATGACTCCGCCGTTCACAAAAGGGCGATACGATGAATACGGCAACTGGATTCCGCCATTCAATGCGCTTGAAACGGATTCAACCGGAAAGAAGCGGTATCAGAGCGTTTACGGTGATGACTACATCAACAGCATCTCTCAAAACATTCACCAGATGGACTGTGTGTTGTACACCAACTATCTCGGCGGCGGTCGCCTCGCAGAGGGAGGTGGCGGATGCGTATTCAATGGAACGATCATCTCGAAGGACGAGGCGATGGTGCTGTACTCGCTGCCGATGGTCATGAACTACGATCATCGCATTCGCGAACGGAAGATCACCAAGAAGCCGCTGATTGATCTAAACCTTCCGCGAACTCCAGTTCTTATTCGAAGCAGCTGGCAGGATCGAGGAACCATTCGCGGCCAAGCCTAGGCACAAAGGAGAATCAAGGATGAACAAAATTCTGTTACTCATTGCATTCGCGACTATCTGCGCTTCGTCGCCTGCCCCGATACTGGAGCGTGGCGGGCGACCGCCTGAGAGTCGCACGTTCACGCAAGAGCAGATGCTGCAGCAGACCGGCTCTGCAAAACCAATGGGCGAAGTCGGTGAAGTGCCGCTCAACACGAACGGTTCAGCGACGGCAACTGGAGAGGTTGAAGATGGAGCTGGAAATATCAGCAGCGCTTCCTCCTCCTTAGTCACGCGCAAAGGTGAGACCTCGGCATTGCAGACTGCAAATGGAGATCTTCAAGCGTTAGCGAGCTACCGGTGGTGGAAGACTCCGCTGTATGCAAGCATCATTGGCGCGTTTGCTTTTGCAGCCGTGATGGGTTTTCGTGCGTGGACGAACAAAAAGATAAACGAGGCGAAGCCAAAATACGGCGCGGGCAAAAGACGCTAAAGCTGCGCTGTCGCCTTGACAGTCAAATAGTAATTGACTAACGCCGAGCCGAGTTCCTCTGGCTCGGCGTCCAACGTTCTGACTCCTGCCCGATTCAATAAATGCAGCGCTGTCAATCGCTCCTCTTGATAGAGCACTGCGGCGGCGCGTTCAAAGATCGAATCCTTCGACGTATCTGTGCGTGAATATGCTGTGCGGACCTGCGGGTCGCTAACGGTCACCACGAGGCACAGATGGCGTTTCGCGAGCGGCCCGAGAACGGTGAGCATCTCTTTCGCTTCCGCCGGCGTTTCGATCTCGGTGAAAATGACGATGAGGCCCCGTCTCTTCCACCTACTCGCAAGATACGAAAAAGCGGTGATTGCATCAGGTTCAATCGGTTGGGCTCTGAGCGCGTGAAGCGCTTCGATGATTTGTCCAACTTGTGATCTCCCTCGGCGGGGAGCAATCCACCTATCCACATGATCCGCGAAGAGCAGCAGTCCCACTTGGTCGTTCGCGTTCGCCGCTGCGTTGCACAGCATAAGCGACGAATCGAGCACGTGATCGAGCTTTTCAGTTTTCTCGACGTCGGCCATCATCCTGCGGCCGTAATCCACTACAAGGATAACGGGCTGATTGCGCTCCGCTTCGAACTCTTTTACGACGAGCTTGGCTTTTCTTGCGCTCGCCTTCCATTCGATTTTTCTGTAATCGTCATCTTGAACATAATCGCGCAGGCTTTCGAAGTCTGTTCCAACACCCTTTAGCCTTGAACGGCGAATACCGATCTGTCTCAAATGTCCGCGCTGTTTCAGTAGGTCGAATTTGCGCAGAGCTAAGATGTTTGGATACACGCGAACGATTTCGCGAGTTGGGATTCTTGATTGTCGAAACACCATTCCAAGCACCGATCGCACTCGAATGAACGAATCTCTGAAGAAATAGTCGCCGCGGTCGCGCGGTGTAACATGATAGCGAATCTCTTTCCGTTCACCGGGTTCGATACTGACGTCGAACTCTCGTTCGCTGACTTCGAACTCGTCTGGCGGTTCTTCCCGAAGGCGGAATTTCAGTGAGTGATTCCCCTCGTTAGTAATGTACAGCTTGACCAGGTTCGGCACCCGAACCGACAACACCGGATCGAATTTTCGCGTTATTGAGATGTGCGCGCCGCTTGGAGTTAGCAGGTAGGTCAGCACGCCGGCGATCACCACGAAGGCGTTGTAGGGCCAGATGAAAGCGAAGATTCGCTCATCGAACGCGCCCATGATGGCGAATACAATCCCGCCTGCCAGGAGCGCAAAGAAAGGCGCGCGAAACACCATGCCGAGTTGGTCGGGGTACCTTGCCCCAAGTGCGGGCAGAATACACGATACTCACTCCGGAGAAGGTTGCGATTGACTTTCAGCTCGCAAGCCTCGGCTCCCGCGCGATGGCGGCATTGCTGGACCTGCTTATCATGGTTGTTCTCATGGTTCTGCTCAACATGCTGTTTGTGTTCTCGATGGCTTTGATCGGGAGTTTAGCTATCGCGCTGATGTTCGTGAGCTTCCTGGCGGTATTCATTGGCTACCCCTTGATCATGGAGGCCGCATTCAACGGCCGCACGCTGGGAAAGATGGCCGGGCGGATTCGCGTGATGATGGCGGATGGGTCTCCGATCACTCCCGCCGCTGCGATTGGTCGAAATCTGCTTCGTCTCGGCGACTTCCTTCCCACAATGTATCTGGCTGGGATGCTTGCGGTGTTTTTCACTGAGAAGCAACAACGACTCGGCGACCTGGTGGCCAACACGATCGTCGTCCATGAGCGAGCTAACGTCGTACCCGTCCCACTTACTTCTCAGCTTACGGAGGCGGTCCATCCTTTGGAGCATCTTGTGGGCGACCTTCCGGGCATGACCGAGGTCGAATATAGGGCAGTGAAGGCGCTTTGCGACAGGTTTCCCGAGCTCGCCGCACCCACCCAGACCCGATTGCTGAACGAAGTCTGGCAGCCGATTGCGAACCGGCTCGGAGTGCCGCAGTTTGCTGACATCCATTCGGCGTGGCTTATGGAGGCCGTGGTTATGAAGTACGCCAGGCGGCATGGATTACTGTGAAACCTGTGGATAAACCGTTGGCGCCAGAGGGGATTTCGATCCGCTGGATTTTTGCGTTGGCAACTTCTCGTAATTTGGAGGTTTTCGGGTTACCCGGGGCCTGTTGTCGTCAGGGTTGCACACAGTTCTTTCGTTTCGATTTCTCCCGACCAAACGGTGGTTTTCCCGTTTTCCACATCGCCTATCAATACATCAACTACAAACTCTTAAGAATAAAGAGAGATTAAGATTGAATTACGATTGTGGGGAAACCGATACTCGAAAGTCAGCAAGAGTGGCGAACATTCAAAGCTTGCGCGCCGTTAGTTTTCGGAATTACGAATCGGTCTCCTTCGAGTTCTCTCCTCGGCATAACCTGTTAATCGGATCCAACGGGGTCGGCAAGTCGAATGTCTTGGAAGCGATCAACTTGATTTCGACGACGCGGTCCTTTCGAGGCGCCAAAGACAAGGATATGATTAAGTTTAGGGCCGAGAGTGCTGTTATTCGAGGAGAGTCTGGGCAGAGCAGTTATGAAATTAGGATCCCCGCGCGAGGTCGCCGCACGGTGAGTCTGAATGGAACGACGCTGCCTAAAGTGTCGGACCTGTTGGGCAGATTGCCATCGGTTTGTTTCTCGACAGCGGATATGGAGATTATTCGAGGAGACGGGAGCGACCGCCGCCGGTTTCTTGATCTTGAGCTGTGTCAGGCAAGTGTCAAGTATTTGGTGAGTCACGCGACGTACACATCGGCGCTTAGACACCGAAACGCGCTGCTAAAGGATATCAAGCATGGCAGCGCGACTCGAGACCAATTGCAGCCGTGGGATCAGACGCTTGCGGAATCCTGCGCGTCGGTTCGCAGAATGCGATTGAATTACATTTCCGAACTCGCGCCTATCTGTGCTGAGTACCATTTGTCTCTGACTGACGGCGCAGAAACAATGCAGACGAAATACATTCAGAACGACGAGGGGTGCGATGCGAGTTCGATAATGGAGCTACTTTTCAGCCAACAAAGCACTGACCTCGCTGCGGGGCACACGACCGTCGGAGCCCACCGAGACGAGCTGGAGATTCGCGTCAATCAAGACCACGCAAAGCCGTATTCGAGCCAAGGACAACAGCGGACTTCGGTGTTGTCTCTAAAGTTAGCTCAATTGCGTTGGTGGCGTGATAGAATGGGTGTAATGCCCATTTTGTTGCTCGACGATATTTTCAGCGATTTGGACGAAAAGCGGCGAAGCCGAGTGCTGTCTGTGTCTGGCGAAGTTGGCCAAGTTGTGATAACGGCGACAGATGCGAATTCCGCGCACATAGATGAATTGGTCACTCCTGCGGTATTCACAATGAAATCTGGTGAGTGGGTGCGTCAATGAGACGAAACGATTCGAAGTTGAGTGAATTGTTGCTTGGCGCAGTGGCACGTCCGGAAATAGTTCGCTATGCTCGCGCCGCGCAAGTTCTTAAACGCTGGGACGAAATAGTCGGTGAGCAGCTCGCTGCGGTTTCGGCGCCGACAAAGTGGGATTCGGGACGACTGCAGGTGACTGTCAGCACCGCAGGTTGGCTTCAAGACCTTCGGTTGCTGAGCAGCGAGATTCTTAAGAGACTAAACAGTGCAGGCGAAGGTGTGTTGTTCGAAGAGATTCGTTTTCAACTTGGCGAACTTCCGGAGCCGGAACCCGAACCGGAAATTGCAGTGGCTTACGAAGTGAGTGAATTAGATATCGAATTTCAGACTCCGGAGCTCCGTGAAATCGGTTTGCGCGCGCTCGGCCGCATGAAGTCAGCTTCGGAACGTGACGGCGAAAGGTAAAACTGAATCATGAAGATTGGATTGTTCATAGCTCTGTTTGGCGACAAGAACCTGAAAGATGCCCTTGAAGCGGCAAAGTTGGCGGGGGTCAAAGCCGTCGAAATTGGGACGGGCAACTACCCCGGCTCACCGCACCTGGATGTCGAAGCGCTTCTTGCCAGCAAAGATAAGCGCGACGAGCTGATGGGCGAAATCTCAGCTCGCGGGCTTATGCTAAGCGCGCTGAGCTGTCACGGCAATCCGATCCACCCTGACAAAAAGATTGCCACGGAACATCATGAGGTGTTTGTAAAAAGCGTGAAGTTGGCGTCGGCGCTCGGCGTACCGGTGGTCAACGGGTTCAGTGGCTGCCCGGGTTCGGGGCCAAGCTCGACGATGCCGAACTGGGTCACTTGCGCATGGCCAGATGAATTCCGAGATGTGCTCGACTGGCAGTGGAAGGAGTCGGTGGTGCCGTATTGGAGCGAGCAAGCGAAGCTGCTAACCGATCACAACGTCAAGTTCGGAATCGAGATGCATCCCGGCTTCGTGTGCTACTCCAACGACACGCTGCTTCGGCTCCGAGATGCGTGCGGTGAAGCGGGGAAAAGCATCGGCGCGAACTTTGACCCCTCGCATCTTTGGTGGCAGGGAATTGACCCGATCGCCGCCGTGCGGGAGCTGGGGAACGAGGGCGCGCTGTTCCACTGTCACGCGAAAGACACGAGGATTGACCCCTACAACTCCGGGCTCAACGGAAACCTCGACACAAAATCGTACGGCGACATTCCGAAGCGGTCATGGGTGTTCCGGTCGGTCGGCTACGGCCACTCGGTGGATTGGTGGAAAGATTTCATCTCGAACCTCAGGATGGTGGGGTACGACTATGTCCTCTCGATTGAGCATGAGGACGGGCTGATGTCCCCTGCCGAGGGCCTCAACAAGGCGATGGAGACTCTGACCCAAGCGATCATTGAGCAGGACGCCGGGCCCATGTTCTGGGCTAGGGATTAGCCTCAGCCGCTATAATCACCCCCGGTGATAGAGTTTCAGAACGTCTCGGTCACCTATCCGGGACGAATCACGGCGCTCGACGGCGTGAGCTTGACCATTCAGCCCGGTGAATTCGTGTTTTTGGTCGGTCCATCCGGTTCCGGCAAGTCCACCCTGCTGAAGCTGCTCATAAGAGCCTGCTTGGCGACCTCAGGGCGAGTGGTTGTGAATGGGCGCGACGTGGCGGCGATTCCGCCTGGCATGGTCCACCAACTTCGCAGGCAGATCGGTTTCGTTCCTCAAGACATAGGCCTTCTGTCGGACAAAAAGGTTTGGGAGAACATGGCCTATGCCATGAGAGCCACAGGACACTCGAAGCGGGAGGTCAGGGAGAGGATCCCCGAGGTCATGGACCGGTTCGGAATCCTGGAAAGGGCAAACGCCTATCCGCGGCAGCTCTCCGGTGGGGAACAGCAAAGAGTGGCGATAGCACGGGCCGTGCTGAACGCTCCGAGGCTGTTCCTGGCTGATGAGCCGACGGGACACCTTGACCCGGAAACAAGCAAAGACATTGTTGGGGTGTTGGAGCAGATTAACGCGAGAGGTGCGACGGTCGTTATGGCGACCCACGATATGCCGACAGTAATCAACCTTCAGCGCAGAGTGGTGCGACTTGAAAGCGGGAAAGTAGTTTCAGACACGATGGGGTTGCCGGGCAGTGATTGATCGTCTCGAGTTTTTGATCAGCGAAGCCGTCACAGCGCTTCGCAGAAACGGCATGATGACCATCGCCGCGATCACTACTTGTGCAATTGCGCTGTTCATTTTTGGCGGACTTGGTCTAACGTATCTATCGCTTTCAGCACATCTTCAAAGTCTGCAAAGCGAACTCGCGATTAATGTGCCGCTGAAGGCATCTGTAACTTTGACAGAGGCACAGGAGGCAACAAGGCAGGTTAGGAAAATCGCTGGAGTCGACGGCGCAGTTTTTCTGCCTAAGGAAGTCGAATGGAAGAAGTTTCTAACCGAACCCGGGCATGAAATCTACAAGCCTCGCGTCAATCCTTTTCCAAACCAGATTCGTGTCTTATTGAAAGACCTGAATCAAGGCGATAACGTTATTGAAGAGTTGAAAAAACTGAAGCAATACGATTCAAAGCGTCGAATTCGGGATGCAAATGTCGAAAGAGAGCGAGTCGGATTTCTGGTTGGATTTGTGAGGCTTTTTGGTGGCGCGCTAAGTTTGGTTAGCTTGCTGACTGCCGGCACGCTCATCTTCAACACTGTTTTTCTAACCGTAAACGCCCGAAGGCGGCAGATTCAAATCATGTCGCTTATTGGTGCCAGCGGACAGACTATCAGATGGCCATTTCTGTTAGAGGGCGCGATTCAGGGGTTTGTGGGAGGATTTTCTGCAGCGCTGTTGTTGTGGGCGACTGTGTTTTACATTCGCGCAAAAAGTGCCGATTGGCTTGGAGCAAGCAGCTCAGGTTCGTCCTTCAATGCCTTTCAAACAGTCATCTTCTTAGTTGCGCTGGGAGTGCTGCTGGGTATGATTAGCGCCGGCCTATCGGTCAGACGGCACCTACGACTTGACGTATGACAAAGAAGTCCACCGCAATATTAGTTATTTGTTGCCTGCTCGCGGGGAGCGCGCTCGTGCTCGCACAGACAAAGAAGCCCGCGAAAAAGGATCTGCTTGCGAAGAAGAAGCAGATCGGTTCCAAAGCCGCTCAAGTTAGGAAAGAGCTTCGTGCCACGAAGCGAGAAAAGTCGTACGTCATGGCCGATATTCAGAAGGCCGACGTGCAGCTCGGAGACTCGAGAGACAAACTTGAACAGATTCAATCTCGAATTACTCAAGCAGAGATTCAGCGAGCGACGGTAAACGTTCAGCTCAAAGAGGCGGAAACAAAACTCAAGCAGCAAGAAGTGGAGCTTGACTCGCACCTGTACGACATTTACGTGGACGGCGAGAGGAGCCCGCTTACTGTTTTGTTGAGCGCGAGAAGCTTCAACGAGATTTCCGAGAACAGTTATGTCATGGAGCTGATCGCAGAGCAGGACAAACTGATCGCAGACGACCTCGCAGAATCGCGTCAAGGGATTCTTGATCGCCGCAAAGAGATAGACGGTCTGATAAAAGAGATACAAGGACTTCGCCAGGCACAGATCGAGCGCCAGGCTGAGTTGCGCGAGAGAACCAACAGAAAGAAGGACCTATTGGCTGAGCTTGCCCAAGATCAAAAGCAACTCCAGAATCAGCTCGACGACCTTGAGAAAGACAGCAACGAGATTGAGCAGATGCTTTCGCGATATTACAGCTCAGGCGGAAGCAACACACCCGTGTTTCGCGGAAAGTTCATAAAACCCGCAGGCGGCGCATACGGGAGCCCATTTGGTATGAGAATGCATCCCATTTTGCGATACCGACGGATGCACAACGGGGTGGATATCGGCGCATCTTACGGTTCGAATATCTGGGCAGCGGGTTCGGGACGAGTGATCTTCGCCGGGTACCGAGGCGGATACGGCAACTGCGTGATGATAGATCACGGGGGCGGCGTGACCACGGTGTACGCGCACTGCTCGCGGATTTTGGTCGCGAGTGGCCGTTCGGTGCGACAGGGACAGACAATCGCGAAGGTTGGCTCAACAGGATTGTCAACCGGACCGCACTTGCACTGGGAGGTGCGAGTGAACGGAAGACCCGTGAATCCTCTGGGGCGTTAGCAAGTCCCGTATAATTCTTCGATCCATGACCTTTCTCGAAGCTCTTCGTGAGCGGATCCTCATATTGGATGGCGCAATGGGCACCAGTTTGTCCGCGTCCGGCTATGCGGCGATACCTTACTGCTTAGCGAACCTTGAGGCTCCCGACCTAGTCCGGTCAACTCACCAAGCGTTTGCGGAGGCAGGCGCGGATGTCGTTGAGACAAACACGTTTTGGGCGAACGCGTTCAAGCTCGGCGGGTTTGGGATTTCCGCTGACCCGGTTGAGATTTGTGAGTTGGGAGTGAAGCTTGCACGCGAAGGCGCGCCGAATGCCTATGTGCTTGGCGCGATAGGACCTTGTGGAAAGCCACTCGCTCCGCTGGGGACGATTGAGCTTCACCATGCAGAAGAGCAGTTCTGTCTGCAAGCGAAGGCGTTGGTGAACGCGGGAGCCGATGGGATCATTCTTGAGTCGTTTACCGACATGCTCGAGATTGAAGTTGCGTGCAAAGCGGTGAAATCGGTTAGCGATTTACCACTCGTTGTCAGCAAAAGCTTTATCGAAGATGGAGAAACGCTCGCTGAGGGATATCCGCTGCGGGCAGCACAGAGAATGCTCGAATTAGGGGCAGATGTCGTCGGAGCAAACTGCATCGTTGGCCCGCAGCGAATGTTTGACATCGTTCGTTGGATGGCGGAGGTGGGCAATACCCCGATTTGTGCTCTGCCGACACCAGGGATGCCTCAACTTCTGAAAACAAAGCATGTTTACGATGTGACGCCGGAATATTTCGGCAAAGCAAGCGCGAGACTGGCAGAGGCGGGCGCAACTCTGATAGGTGGCTGCTGCGGCACCACGCCAGAGTTTATTAGAGCATTGTCGGACGCGCTGAAAGATCGAACGCCACGAAAACGGGCCTCGGTGCAGATGGAAGAGCGTGTCGCCACAAAGCCGATGGAAAGCAGCGATCCGAGCGAGCTATCAACAAAACTCGGAAAGAAGTTTGTGGTGACTGTTGAGCTCGATCTTCCTCGTGGGATTGACACAAGCAAAGTCTTGAACGGGGCATCCGAGCTTAGGCAGCGCGGAGTTGACTTGATTGATATCTCTGATGGAGCCCGGGCCCGGCTGCGTATGACTCCGAGTGCGATTTGCTCAATCATTCAGCGAGAAGTTGGAATTGAAACGATGATGCACGTTGCGTGCCGCGACAGAAACCTGCTTGCCTTGCAGGCGGATATGCTCGGCGCGCATGCGCTCGGGATCCGGAACGTTCTGGCGGTGACAGGTGATCCCGCGAACATCGGCGACTTTCCGAGCGCAACGAGTGTGTTCGATATTGATGCGATCGGCTTAGTGAAAGTACTCGCACGCTTCAATGAAGGCAGAGACTTGGCCGGGAATAGCGTGGGCAAGAAGTGTGCGTTCACTATCGCAGTGGCATTCAATCCGGTCGCACAAGATATGTCTTTGGAAGTGGATCGTCTAAATCGAAAGGCCGATGCTGGCGCGCATCTCATCTATACTCAGCCGCTGTTCGAAGATGCACATGTACAGACTGCGTGTGAACACGCAGCGCGACTTAATTTGCCGATATTAATCGGTCTGATGCCGCTTCGGTCTCATCGGCACGCCGAGTTTATGCACAACGAAGTGCCCGGCATCGTGGTTCCCGAATGGCTGCGAAACAAGCTTGCTGCAACTCCTGAGGCGGATGTCGCAGAACTTGGAATCGAAATTGCACAGCAGTTTGCGGGAACGCTGCCGAAGTTTGCGCAAGGCGTTTACTTGATGCCGCCGGCGGGCAATTGGCAGATTGCGTCGCGAGTGATCGAGGCTCTCAAAAAGTGAAAGTATTCCGGGAGGCGATAGAACTTCACGAGAGTGGCGAAGAGTTCTGTTTGGCTTTACTGGTGGGGAAGAGCGGCAGCGCACCACAGCAACCCGGCGCCGCGGGATTGTTTTTACGGGACGGCAAAATTCTCGGAACAATTGGTGGCGGCTGTCTCGAGATGGAGGCGCGGAGATTGGGATTGACAGCTCTTGCTTCTGGTGAGGCATCGCTCCAAGAATTTCAATTGAACGATGATTTTGGATGGGATGATGGGCTCATCTGCGGGGGCCGAGTTCAAGTGCTGCTGCTTCCAGATTCGTCGAAATATGTTGATGCTCTGCGTGCCGCGCTTGGAGAAGATGCCTCTGGCGCGATTTGCTTCTCGCTCAGCAGCGGCGACGCGGAATTCAAAACCGATGGAGTGGCAGCAGAGGCGATCGAGTTGCGACGGGAGATGCTTTCCGACGAGTATTTCATTCTGCCCATTTTGCCGAGAGAATCACTGATCATTTACGGCGGTGGGCATATCGGTGCGGCGCTGGCCAAGATTGGGAGCGCTCATGGATTTCGAGTGACAATTGTAGATGATCGCGCGGAGATGGTTTCCGAAACTCGCACGCCGACAGCGGATGAACGTGTCGCGATGCTTCCAAGTGAATTTGCATCTGCGCAAACGACCGACAACCAGAGTTATCTATGTATCGTGACCCGAGGACATCGGAACGACGCAAGAGTTCTAAGAGAACTTATTAGCAAACCGAACGCCTATTTGGGAATGATCGGAAGCAGGCGCAAACGCGAGGCCGTCCGAAAAGAGATGATCGGCGAAGGGGTTTGCACTGAAGAGCAGTTCGCCACAGTTCGCTGCCCGATGGGTTTGGATATTGGCGCTGAAACGGTCGAAGAGATCGCAACGAGCATCATGGCGGAACTGATCTCGGTTCGCGCTTCGAAGCGCGGACCGATTCGAGCACGGTGTCTGCCAAAAACGAGAAAGGCGTAGCTCGGCTATCGAATTGTTATCGGGACGATTAGCGGCTGTACTTTTTTGAATGCCGCGACGACGCTTGGGTCAAATTCACTGCCGTGTATTTCGAGCTCGGTCATTGCCGCTTCTTCCGGTTTCGCTTCGCGCCAGGGTTGCGAGGTGGTCATGGTGTCGAACGCGCTGCACACATGCAGCACCTTTGCACCGAGGTTTTGATCCACCAGTGGTGAGAACCGCTGGCCAATGAAAAGCGCTGCGTCGCTGAAATCCAATGAGTTCTCAGTGCCGAGCCGCAATACGGATTCTGCGCCAAGGGTGCTTGAAGCACGGATCTGGTTGCGCTCTTCGCTCGAAATTGCATCGGGTCGCTCGAGCAGGTCTCTTGGAATGAGAAGTCTGCCGATGTCGTGCAGCGCGGCGGCCACGCGCACAGAAAGTAAAGCGTTTTCGTGCAATCCAAGTTCGTGCGCAGTTGCTACGGCGTAGCTGCTGGTTCGTTCGGCGTGTCCTGTCCGCGTGGGGTTATGTGCTTCGATTCGCAGAATTGCAGACCGAATTACACTTTGCACCCGCGAAAGCATGCCGTTTATGGGAGTCTGCTGCGTCCGCCACCAAGCGACTTTTTGCCGAACAGGCCGTAAAGCAACAGGCCAACACCTGCGACGATGGCAAGTGGCGTTGCGACACTTACGAGAAAACCGACAAATCGCATTACGAGGCCCACAGCGAATACCGCGATGAGAAGCACGATGCCAAGTTTGATAGGGTCTTTCACATTGATCCTCCGCAGCGCCGGCGGGAGTTCGTTCCTGCGGCACTGACGCTATTGATGCGACGATTATGGGCTAAGGGTTGCAGGATTGGGACCTTTTTCGGCACTTACAGGAGGTTTTCCAGGCCGACGACAAGGCCCTTGTGCTTACGGCAGTTCCGGATCGCCAGGGCGACTCCGCTCATAAACGAGCTTCGGTCGAGGCTGTCGTGCCGAATGGTCAGCGACTCGCCGGGCGCCCCGAACATCACCATTTGGTGAGCTACAAGTCCCGGAAGACGGACCGAATGAACATGCGTCTTGCCAAGTACGGCGCCGGTCGCGCCTTCGTGCTTAATCATCTCGGTTTTGGGCTGAATCGGGTCTCGCGTGCGAGCCTCGGCAATCATCTCCGCCGTCCGGATGGCGGTTCCGCTGGGGGCGTCGGCCTTTTTGTCGTGGTGCATTTCGATGATCTCCACTTCGGGCAGATACTTCGCGGCTTCCTGGGCAAACTTCATCATCAGCACGGCCCCAATTGCGAAATTCGGAATGTACAAAGCCGAGAGGCTCCGTTCGGTCGCCTTTTCCCCGATACTCTTTAGGTCATCCGAACGCACTCCGCTCGTTCCGATGATTGGAACGGCGTTGGCGTCCAAGATTTGGAGCGCGTTTTGAGCCGCGGCGTTGGGGTGGGTGAAGTCAACAACGGCATCAACACCTTTGCCGAGCGCATAGCCGAGGTCGGACTCGATAGCGTAATCGGTCGCGTCTGCGACGTTAAGGTCAACGGCGAAAACGAGGCTCATGTCAGGCGCAGCGAGCACCGTTTTGCAGACTTCGCGGCCCATCCGTCCTGCCGCGCCAGTAACTCCAACTCTCATTCTCTCACCATTATGAACGCAGACGATTTGAGCATCAGTGGAGCACCTGCGTCGTCCAGCCAATAGTC
Organism: Fimbriimonadales bacterium; assembly: GCA_046330175.1. Classification (GTDB taxonomy): domain Bacteria; phylum Armatimonadota; class Fimbriimonadia; order Fimbriimonadales; family ATM1; genus JAJPJR01. The sequence goes on along the minus strand of JAXLTG010000001.1, from coordinate 2,180,420 downwards.
ATACCGGTTGGTTTTGATGTGGTGGGCTTTGACATTGCCTTTTCCTACCGTGAGCTGTTCGACACCGATGTACTTGCTCGAAAGTTGGGACCACGTGAGAGTGTTGGGGTCGAAATGCCTGCATACAAAAGTCTGCCCAACCGCAGGCTTGCTGGTGAGGAACCAGAACTCATCTTTTCTTCGGATTTCGCTTCCGGATTGCGGCGTGATTTTGCGGGTCTCAACTTTGCCCAGTTTTTCGATCTTCACGTCAGCAGCCCCGTTCGCGAACAGCATCGTCACAGTTTCGGTCGAGTTTTTGCCGGAGGCAAAAACCGCCGTGCGCAAGAAGCTTCGGATCGGAGTGCCGTCCGCCGCGTACTCACTCTCCTGGACGATTGTCATCTTGGCGGCATCTGCGCTAATCTCCATTTTCGTTTGGTTTAGCTTTGTCCCGCTGTTCGTGATGCGGTAGCTCACTTGTGCCGAACCAACTTTCTTTCCACCTGCGCTGACCGACAAGTTGACCGATCCCGACATCAGTTGGCCCAGGCATATAGCCGCAGTCGCGACAAACATAGTGAATGTGTACCTGATGCGGGTCGTGTAGAATGGCCAGATTCGAGGGACATACCTAAACACAGCTTCAGTCATTGCCGGCTCAGCAGTTGGTGCGCTGGTTCAGCGTGCAGTGCCGGAGGACTTGCGGCCACTTTCGCAAGCAGCGATTGGCATCGGGGTTGTAGCGCTCGGGTTCAAGATGTTTTTGGAGTCGAAGAACGTGCTGATCCCGATCGGCTCGCTGATTCTGGGTGTGATCGTTGGGCATTTGCTCCGCATACAAGCCGGGATTGACATTCTCGGGTCATTCGCCGAAAGAAAGTTTGGTGGGGGAAGCGGATTTCAGGAATCCTTTGTGACGTCTACGATTCTGTTCTGCGTCGGCCCGATGACGCTTCTGGGTTGTCTTGAAGATGGGCTACAAGGAAAGACAAGACTTCTGTCGGTGAAGTCAATCCTGGATGGAGTCTCGTCGGTTTTCATCGCCGCAACCGTCGGTATGGGCGTTTTTCTAAGTGCGCTTTCGGTATTCGTTATTCAGGGTGGATTGACACTTGGCGCAAAGCAGTTCACCGGCCTTTCTAAACGGACCGATATTCTTGCAGAAGTTTCGGCAGCGGGCGGACTTATTCTGCCGCTCATTGGGCTAAACCTCTTGGGGGTGCTGAAACTTCCCACTGCAGATTTCGTGCCTGCAATTCTGTTCGCTGGGTTGTTTACGCATTATTTCGGGAAAGCAAAAGAGCCTGCACCCTGAACCATTTTGGCGGCGATGTCGGCCACCGATTCTGCCGTTAACCCAACATCGCTCAGGAGCTCTTTCTGAGTTCCATGTTCGATGAACGCATCAGGCAGGCTCATCGTTACGACCTGCGCCTTTGAAGCGTTCGACTCTCTGAGCATGCGAATCACGGCTTCGCCGAACCCGCCCGCGGCCACGTTTTCTTCAACGGTGATGATTCGCCCCGTCTTTTTGGCGAGCGCAAGAATTGCGGTTGCATCGAGAGGTTTTGCAAAGCGCGCATTCAAAACTTCTGCTTCCACCTCTTGCGATTCCAAGAGAGCAGCCGCTCGGTTACAGATCGAAACTGTTGAGCCAATACCAATGAGGCCGACATGATTTCCGGACCTTATCGTTTCAGACTTTGCAAATCGGATTTTGGAACGTGATTCTGGAAGTGTCGCATCGGCGGAACCGCGAGCATAGCGAACCGCGATTGGCCCTTTGTCATATTTCATCGCGAACCGAACCATTTCCGAAAGCTCAGTCGTATCTCGCGGCGAAAGAATCACCATGTTAGGAATTAGCGAGAGATAACTGATGTCGAAAGCTCCATGGTGTGTTGCTCCGTCGGCGCCAACCAAGCCGGCTCGGTCCAAGAAGAACCTGACCGGAAGATTCTGCAACGCAACATCATGCAGCACCTGGTCAAAGCCGCGCTGCAAAAACGTCGAGTAGATTGCGCACGCGGGTTTGGCTCCGCCCGCTGCTAATCCGGCCGCAAAAGTCACGGCGTGCTGCTCACAAATGCCGACATCTACGTATTGCCCTGGCAGTTCCTTTGAAAACTCTGTTAGTCCCGTACCGTCGGGCATCGCCGCAGTAATCGCCACAACAGACTTGTCCTTTCGTGCGACTTCAAGCAGTGAGTCTCCGAATGTCTGAGTGTATGAAACAGGGCCCGATCCCGCTGGCATTTCGCATTTGTCAGGATCAAACGGAACGACACCGTGCCACTTTCGAGCGTCCTGCTCGGCTACTTCGTACCCCTTTCCCTTAACGGTGATCGTATGGAGCAGCACCGGGCCGCGCAAATCGTGCGCGTTGTGGAACAGGTCAAGAAGCAGGTCTAAATTGTGACCATCCACAGGCCCGTAGTAGCTAAAACCAAGCTCTTCATAAAGCGCTCCGGTCTCTTCGGGCGCAAAGTAGTGTGTCACTCCGTGTTTCAATCCTGCGGCAGCGCGCGCGACAGGCTTTGGAAGTTTTTCCACAACGCTTTTGGCGCGTGCCTCCATGTCGCTAAACCATCTTCGGGAGCGAAGCTTTGCAAAGTGCTGGGTAAGTGCGCCTACATTTTCGGCGATGGACATCCGGTTGTCATTGAGAACGACCGTGATGTCTGTGTTGAGCTGCGCTGCGTTATTGATTGCTTCCCAAGCCATTCCTCCGGCCAATGCTGCATCGCCCGATATCGCGACAACTTTCTCTTTCGTGCCTTTCAAATCTCTTGCAAACGCATATCCAAGCGCTGCAGAGATCGCGGTGCATGCATGACCCGCGCCGAAGTGATCATGTTCAGATTCGGCCATTCTCAAAAAGCCGCTAATGCCGCCATGTTGCCTTAGAGTGTCGAACTCTTGAAGTCTGCCCGACAGCAATTTGTGGGGATAGGCTTGATGCCCCGTATCCCAACAAACTTTGGACGGCGGAATTGGATATGTCGCGTACAGCGCCACGGTGAGTTCGACCGTCCCGAGGTTGCTCGCAAAATGTCCGCCCGTTTTGCTCACATTTTCGAGCATCGCGTTGCGAACTTCCGCGCAGATTGCGCGCAATTCATTTCGTGGGCGACCAACAAGGTCGGAAGGCTGGACGATCGAGCCTAACAGGGGGTACTCATTTCGATTAACCATGCCTAAACTGTCCTATTCTCCCATAACGCTCAAAATCGCTGTCAGATTCCGTGATTTGAGGGGAACAGGACCTATTACCAGGTGGATATCTCTTCCGCCTGTTTTTTCGCGGAGCCTGCGTGCTGCTCGACGACAGCTCGTGCTGCAGACGACATTTCTGCTCGCTTTTTCGAATCTTCCGTGATTTCGGAAACGATTGAAACGATTTCCGAAGACGTTTTTGCGACAACGATTGCTCCACTTCGTGTTCCTTCTTCAAACGGCTCTTTGAAGTTGTGCATGTGGGGTCCGCAGATGACTGGGCAGCCCGCTTGCATTGGCTGTATGATGTTTTGTCCACCTAAGTCGGCAAACCCTCCACCAATGATGGCCACGGTTGCTTGCGAGTAAGTCGAGGCAAGAAGTCCGAATTCGTCAAGGATCAGTAAATCGCTTTGCAGTTCGCCACGTGAATACCTGCCAACGCTAAGCCCGCGGAGTTGAGCCGCTTGTACAATTGCATCGGCGCGCTCAACATGCCTCGGGGCGAACAGAGTCCTTATTTTCAGCTCTGATATTGCCTCGAGCACGAGAGCTTCCTCCTCCTCGGTTCTCGTGCTGCCGATCACCAATAAGGGTTCGGATTCTCCGATGCCAATCTCCTTCCGCCAGTCCCGCGAATGCTCGGCTCCGATGAGTTCATCGTATTTGCTATTTCCAACGACTAATGCTTTCGCGCCGAAGAAGTTTGCTCGCCGCGCATCGGTCTCCGTCTGCATCAAACATTTGTCGAACAATTTGAACATCGCTCTGTATAACCACGCTGCCCTGGTCGCATCAACGTAACTCTTGTCGGAGATTCGGCCATTGAGCAAGGCAAGCTTTGCGCCTTGCCGTTTTGCGAAAAACAGAAAGTTGAACCATAACTCGGTTTCGAGGATCAGAACAAAGTCAGGATTCACTTGCCGCATCGCGCGCCTACACACATGAGGCAGATCAACAGGGAAGTAAATCAGATGGTCGGAAATCCCGAGCTGCTTGGCCATATTGTGCCCTGAACTCGTCGTAGTGCTCAAAACGATTGCAACATCAGGGTTCAACCGGCGGTATTGCTCAATGATCGGTTTTGCCGCAACGACTTCACCAACACTTACTGCGTGGAACCACGTACGTTTGCCCGTTTTGGAGGGCAGGTTCGGGTAGTTCCCAAAACGCTCATTCCAATTTGGTTGCTCGTTTCTCTTTGCAGCGCGCCGCCGCATCCATGCCGACCAAAGTGGATAGGTGATGTACAGCGTTAGGCTGTACGCAAATCTAAGCATGGTGACCCATCGCAGCTTCCGCCTCATTTTGCAAGCGATTCAGCTCGTTCTCAAGTGTCAGTTCAATTTGTGTGATGGTCTCTTCATCGGCTTGATCAGGCACCGTTATCGGCGGCCCAATAATTATCAAGCACTTCGAAAACGGCTTAGGAACCATGTAACTGTCCCAACTTTTGAACAGCTTTCTCTTTTTTGCGCTTGCGGCGGCCGGAAAGATGGTTGCACCGCCTTTTTGTGCGAGCCACAAGATGCCTTTCTGAACTTTTTGCGTAGGCCCGCGAGGACCGTCAGGAGTGAACACAAATGTTTCGCCGGAACGGAGGAGACGCGCGCACTCGACAGCCGCGCGCGCGCCGCCGCGACCAGTGCTTCCGCGTACTGTTCGAAATCCGAGCCACGTGAAGATCATGTTCTGCATCTCGCCATCGCGCGAGTGGCTAATCAGAGCCCACCACTTCCGTTTGCGAAAGTGGAGTGCAGCCAGCAGGGTTCTTCCGTGCCAACCGGCGAGGATTCTCCCTCCCTGTTGTGACAGCAGAGCCTCCTCCCCAATGACCTCGAGTCGGTAAGTGAGGCCGAGGCACCGAACGATGGCGTAGGCCACATGGGCAAACAACTTCGGCCTAATTTTTCCCCACCAGTGGCGCATCGCGAGAAGTTTAGCGTAAGGTACGGGGTATGAACTTGGCCAACATCGTTTGTTTTGGGTTAGCGACGGTCGGTTGCGTCGCCCAAACTCCCGCCCCGAAAACCACCACACCTTTCGATTACGACGCGAAGAAACCTCTTGAACTCAAGATGACCGAACTGAAACAGGATGAACGCTCGACCACTTTCTCGTTCAGTTTTCAGGGCCAATCCGAGCGTGTTCCAGGGATCTTAGTTGTCCCAAAAGGGGTCTCAAAACCACCAGTTGTTCTGGCGCTGCACGGTTTGGGCGCTAATAAGTCATTTGGCCAACAGCTCGCGCCGACGCTAAACCAAGCCGGGTATGCCGTTCTCGCGCTCGATGCGCCTGGTCATGGGGAGCGTGCAGATTCCAAGAAGCCGTTGTTGCCAACCGATCTGGAGCTTCTACATAACAATTGGGTCGAGGGAATTGTGGATTACCGCCGGGCGCTCGATGCGCTTGCTGGGCGACCCGAGGTTGATTCGAAGCGGGTGCTTTTGATGGGCATAAGCATGGGGGGCATGATGGGCAGTTTGCTTGCTGGATCCGACAGCCGCATTTGCGCAGCAGCGTTGATTGTCGCTGGCGGAGACTGGCGAACGATTGTCTCGAAAACTTCGCTGCCGATCGTCAAGCCATTAAAGGACTTGCTGGACAAGGTGGACCCTAAGTCGGCAGCAGCTTCAAAACTGAATGAGATTGATCCGGTCAATTGGGTCGCAAAGATTGCGCCGCGTCCGGTCTTGTTGCTGCAAGGCGATGCGGATACGATCATGCCGAAAGAGGCCAGCGACAAGCTCATCGAGGCAGCGAAAGAGCCCAAAAGCGTCATTCGATACAAAGGCGGTCATATTCCGCCGATGAGTGAGTGGCCGAAGATTTACGACTGGCTGCTTAAGAACACTCCGCCAAAATCGTAGGGAGCCGAGAAATTTCCGCGTTCCGTCACGATGTGAGTGATCAAGGACGCGGGCGTGACATCGAATGCCGGATTCCAAACCGGAGTGTCAGGAAGCGCAATTGGCAGCCCAGCAGGAGCCGTTATCTCGTCGCCTGAGCGTTCTTCAATGATGATTTGACTGCCATCTTTCGTGCTTGGATCAATTGTCGAAGTTGGTGCTGCGATGGCAAACGGAATCTTGAAGCTGTTCGCTGAGATCGCTAAGCTGTATGTGCCGATTTTGTTGGCCGTGTCGCCATTTGACGCGATTCGGTCTGCACCCGCAACGACCAGCTCCGCGCCAAAACGACTAAGGAAAAAACTAATTGCGCCATCTGGAATGACTCGAAACGGAATCCCTTCTCGCATCAACTCCCATGCGTTCAGGCGCAGACCCTGTAGTCGAGGACGCGTTTCCAGCAATATGGCCTCCGTGAGCTTGCCTGCCGCGAATGCTGTCTTGATAACTCCAAGCGCAGTGCCTATGCCTGGCGTGGCCAAACTTCCCGTGCTGCAGATCGTCACGATTCGTCCAGCGCGCGTCAACAGATCGCTTCCGTTTCTTCCGATGGCCTCGTTGGCCTCAATCTCTTCTCGCTTGATTCGGTGAGCTTCTTCGAGCGGGTTTTCGGCTTGCTGAGCCCGATTAACGGCGTGAAACAGATTCACCGCAGTTGGCCTTGTCGCGCTCAACCCGGCTGCTCCCGCCGCCTTCTGCCCTTGGCGATCGGCGAGTGCGACCCCATAGGCAGCGGCGACGCCGATCAGCGGAGCCCCACGGACGGCCATACTTGAAATCGCCTCGGCCACGGTCTGCCAATCGGTGGCGGAAATCCAAATTTCGCGCTCCGGCAGGTAGCGTTGATCCAAAATCATCAGCGCGCCGTCCTGCCAATACACTGGGTCCAGGTTCACTTTGGCAGGATACCGTCGCGACTTTGAACCCACATTCATATGCCATTGATTTCGAAAGTTGGTAGAAAACGACCGCGAGCAAGATTTGCGATCGGTGTGCTTTACGTGCTGCTGTGCATTGGCGCTGTGACTATGGTTTATCCATTCCTGTTGATGGTCTCAACAGGAATGAAAGGGCCGACGGATCAGAACGATAACCTGATCGTTCCGGCGTATCTCTCCGACGAGACCGAGCTCTTTAGAAAGTTCGAGGACGACAAATTCGGCGGCAATGTTGAAAAGTTGGCGCTTATTTACGGTGCGGACGAAGCACTAAAGGTCATCTCTACATCAAAGCCGGAATCCTTTGTCCCGATTGAGCAACTGAGTGATGATGAATACGAACGGTTGGAGAAGTTCATTGGAGAGCTGAAGCCGCACGAATGGGAGGCAGGATTTCGCGGCGCGATGGGCCGATGGGGATCAAAGCTTGCCACGCTGTATCAGGATTTCCTGATGAGTCGGTACAAGTCCATTCGCGATCTGAACGCCGCGTACTTAGAGCAGCATGTGTTCTTTCAAACGGTGGTGCCGCCATTAGAGCGCTTTGGCGTCAAGCTTTGGCAACCAAAACTGGGCAGAAAGTGGGATGACTGGATGGAGTTCCGTCAATCGCTGCCTGTTCATTTCCGAATCCCCATCACGATTGAGCTCCTTTTTCAGGGATATCTCAGGTCGAAATACAAAAACAAGTTTGATGCCGTTCCGGCCGAACTTCGCGCGGGGCGGAAGGACTTCACAGAGGTCAAGCCGGATCCGAGTTCAGCCGAATTTCAGCGGTTTTTTGCGGAATCGCTTCCCGAAAAGTTGAAGACCGACTCACCTGATGCACGTTGGCATGCATTGACTGGCGATTCCCACTTGGCTCTTGCTCGCTACGAAAGAACAGTGGTTGCAAGGAATGCATCCGCGCTGCGGCGGGAGTACGCAGGAAGAAATTACACGCAAGTGCTTGACTATGTGCTGCTTCACGGCAGCGCGATTTCGAATACGGTCATCTTCTGCATCTTGGCGGTGCTCACACAACTCATCGTTAATCCGTTGGCAGCTTACGCACTCAGCCGATATCAACTTCGATCAACGAGCGGCATCCTTCTGTTCTTGCTCGCGACGATGGCATTCCCGGCAGAAGTCACGATGATTCCGGGTTTCCTACTCTTGCGCGACTTGGGGTTGCTCAACACATTTGCCGCTCTGGTGCTTCCCGCTGCGGCGAGTGGATATTCGATCTATTTGCTCAAAGGGTTTTTCGACAGTCTGCCGCGTGATCTATTTGAAAGCGGATCAATTGACGGTGCGAGAGAGTTCACGATGTTCAGGCGCATTGCTATTCCGCTGAGTCTGCCTGTTTTGGCGGTGACTGCGTTAGGTGCTTTTGTTGGCGCGTACGGAGCGTTCATGTACGCGTTCGTTGTTGCGCAAGATCAACGCATGTGGACGCTGATGGTTTGGATTTACCAACTGCAGACTCGCGCGCCCAAAAGCACTACGATGGCTGCGTTGACCGTAGCGGCGCTGCCAACATTCCTCGTCTTTCTGTTCGCTCAGCGTGTTATTCTGCGAGGCATCATCCTCCCGGGCGAGAAGTAGGTAGCTTTCGGCCAAAAACCTGCATTTTGCCTCGGGTTTGTGCCATAACCGAAGAATGGGAGACCTCTCCGCATTGGGAAGGATTGTCATGTTGCTAGGTGTCGTAGTGACTGCCTGCGGGTTCCTGATCTGGCGGTTTCCCGGAGTGTTCGGCTTAATCGGCAAACTGCCGGGAGACATTTCCATCCACGGAGATCGTTTTTCAGTTTTTGTTCCCATTAGTTCTTCGATTCTGATTAGCGCACTTCTTTCGTTAGCTGTATTTGCAGTATCGAGGTTGGTCAAGTGATTCGTGTAGTTACATTTGATGCGGCGAATACGATCATTCGGCACGAGTGGGACGGTGCAAAAATCTTGCTGGATTCCGCTTTGGAGATTGGAATCGCGGCGCCAGACCAAGCCGACGCCAGAGCCGCTTATGCAAAAATCGCGGCCTCAACTCGCAACGAGCATGAAGAAATCGAATTGCGGCGAGACCCACAAGAGATAAGAGCTTTTTGGCAAAGATTTACCGCAGCATGGTTAGCGTCAATCGGCCAAGATGAATCGCAGGCGAAGCAGCTTCACCAAGCAGCAGAGGCGAAGGTCTTCTCACCTAGCGGCATGGTGTGGTCGCTTTTCGGCGACGTAATCCCCACACTCGACGCACTCGATTCACTCGGCATGAGAGTGGGGGTGATCAGCAACTGGGACAGCTCGCTGCACCGGATTCTCGAAACGCTTGGCATCTCGCAACGCTTGGATTTCGTAATCGCATCGTTGGAGCATGGAATCGAGAAGCCGGACAAGAGAATTTTCCAGATCTCAGAGCAAGTTGGCTCATTCGGACCCAACGAGGCCCTCCATGTTGGGGACAGCTACGAAGACGATGTTGTCGGCGCCAAGAGCGCCGGTTGGCGGGCCCTGCTGTTAGACCGCTCATCCCCATCTTCGCGCCATAACGGTCGGATTTCATCGCTCTTAGAATTGCTCGAAGAGGTAACGCTATGCGCGTAGCGGAGCTCGACTACTGCCTGCCAGTCGAGGCGATCGCGCAACACCCTTTGGAGCCTCGCGACGCGAGTCGGATGTTGGTTCTAAACCCAGCGACGGGGGACATTGCGGACAGCCTGATCCGCGAACTTCCGTGTTGGCTCAAGCCAGGGGACTTGCTCGTATTTAACAAATCGCGCGTCAGTGCGCGCAGAGTGTTTGGATCAAAAGGGTCCGGAGCAAGGGTCGAGCTTTTCCTCCTGCGCGATGTGATGGAGGGCACGGTTGAGGCCATAGTGAAACCCGCGAAGAGGCTAAAGACCGGAACAATCGTAACTCTCGAATCCGGATTGAGTTGTGAGATCGTCGCAGAGCTTGAAGGTGGCTTGCGCCATCTACGATTCTTTGATGCCGCTACCGATTGGCGATCGCTGGGCGAAATTCCGTTGCCGCCATACATTAGCCGGAAGTTGGAAACGGAAGAACGCTACCAAACTGTGTATGCAGACAATGACGGGTCGGCAGCTGCTCCGACTGCAGGGCTGCATTTCACGCCTGAACTGCTGCGCGAGATCGAAAATCGCGGAGTTGAAACCGCGTATGTAACTCTTGATGTAAGCCTCGATACGTTTCGGCCAATGCAGGTGGAAGACAGCGATGAGCACAAGATGCACGGCGAGCGCTACGAAATACCCGATGCAACCGCACAGGCAATTCGCGAGTGTAAGGGGCGTGTGATCGCAGTCGGGACAACAACGGTCCGTGCGTTGGAGTCTGCTGCAACGGGTTGCGCTTCATTGACCGCCGGCCCGGGTGAAACAAAATTGTTCATTACTCCCGGATATGAATTCAAGATCGTTGATGGCCTGCTCACAAACTTTCACTTGCCGAAGTCAACGCTGCTGTTGATGGTGAGCGCACTGTGCGGAGCTGAGAGATTGCTTTCGGCTTATGAGTCGGCACTGCAGGCCGGATATAGGTTTCTAAGTTTTGGAGATTCAATGCTAATATTGGAGGAAAGAAAATGAGAAAGAACGAACTTGACGCGTTTGCATATATCGAGGGCGCGTTTGAGGATGCCGCTAAGGCGGAGCGAAAAGCGAGGATCGCCGCGCGCAACGGCGCGTTGAAAGACGCCCCAGTCAAGCAGAGACCCGTCGAAGAGATGGGAGATCCGATTGAAGCGCCGAACAAGTTGAAAAAAACCGGCATGAAAGCGCCGAGGCCAAGAAGAGCGAAGAAAGAGGAATCGGTCCGCTCGCCGTTGCCGAAAAATATTGCTGACTTGATTGAGCGCGCTCCGAAACACTTGACGTTTTTGGCGGGTTTGTACGATGACAATGTCACTCAGAAGTACTACTCGTCGCGTTTTAAGGAATCGAGGGACGAACTTATACGCCGAATGCTTGATCCTGAACTGAATCTCGAAGAGACAGCGCGCTTGCTCGGCGTTTGCCCTGCGACAGTGCGACGCTACACAAACCGAAAGTGGCTCAAGCACCATCGAACTTCTGGCAACCAGCGACGATTTACCCTAGCGGGGATAGTAGAGTTCGTCGAGAAATACGGTCGAAATCCAGAGTAGCTAAATGCGAATCGCGATGTTTACCGACAGCTATATGCCCGTGCTAAACGGGGTGTCTGTCAGCATCCAGACACTTGTTGAGGAGTTGCGCTCGCGCGGTCACTCTGTTCATGTGTTCACATCGCGTTACCCAAAGCACAAAGACAACGACCCGAACATTGTTCGCTTCAATGCCATTCACACTCCGTGGACGGGCGAGTATCCGATGGCGATACCGCCTTTCTATCCGTTTGTTCGAGGATTTCGTAGGCAGAACTTCGACATTGTGCATACTCATACGCCTTACACGGTTGGATACGTTGGGATGCGATGGGCCGAATCGGAAAACCTCCCACTTGTCAGCACGTATCACACATGGTACGAGAAATATGTTCATTACATTCCGTTCTTCCCGCGGTGGTACCTGCTGTACAAAATATGGAAGCACACAAACTACTACTACAACCTATGCAACCATGTGATTGTCCCAAGCGATGCGGCTCAGCGCTCGTTGAAGCGTCACTTCGTCAATCGGCCAATTTCGGTGATCCCGACCGGCATTCCATCGCCCGCGAAGGTTGATAGGGGTCAAGCACGCGCCGCGATGGGCTTAAGAGAGGACGAGAAGCTGTTGCTGTATGTTGGCCGGATTGCACAGGAGAAGAACATTCCGTTTTTGTTGCGCGCAGCCTCGAAAGTCATGAGGGAAAACCCGAAAACCAAGCTCGCATTGGTTGGCGAGGGCCCCTTCAGAACCGAAGCTGAGGGGATGGTTCGAAACTTAGGGATGGGTGACAAAACGAAGTTCATCGGCGAGTTGTCACGTAAGGAGCTTGATGCGTATTACGCTTCTGCGGACCTGTTTATTTTCGCGAGCGTTACCGAAACGCAAGGACTGGTGATTGGGGAAGCGATGCAATTTGGCGTCCCCGCGATTGCCGTTCAAGGCGGTGGCGCGTCGGCGAGTATCAGCGAGGACGAGAACGGCTTCGTTGTCAACAGAGATGAAGAACAGTTTGCCGATGCCTGTCGCCGCGTGCTCTCGAATCCTGCAGTCGCTGTGAGGCTGTCTCGAGGCGCTCTTTCCGGGTCGAAGCTGTGGACCAGCGCGAAAATGTGCGATGAAGTCCTCGAGGTTTACGCCAGCGCTATGAACTCACCTCAACAAACCCCTTCAGTTGCTTATGCTCATTCGTGAACGCACCGAACAGTTGGAGCGAGAAACTCTGTCGCCGTTTGCAATGCTATCGGCGAATTCGGAGGGGCGGGAATTACCCGAAGCGGAAGATCCGATTCGAACCTGCTATCAACGCGACCGAGACCGAATCCTTCATTGCAAGTCATTTCGCCGACTCAAGCACAAAACGCAAGTGTTCATTGACCCTAGCGGCGATCACTACAGAACGAGACTTACGCACACGCTGGAGGTCTCACAAATAGCACGCACAATCGCGCGCGCACTGCGAACAAACGAAGACCTGACTGAAGCGATCGCACTGGGGCACGATGTGGGGCACACTCCGTTTGGGCATGCTGGAGAAGAGGCGCTAGACGTCATTTTGCGTTCAAACGGCAACGCGGAGGGATTCAAACATTATCTGCAAAGCGTGCGTGTACTCTCGGTTCTGGAGAACGAAGGCAACGGTCTCAACCTCTCCCGTGAAACGGTTCACGGAATTGCGGGGCACAGCAAGGGCCGAGCAGATATTGGACAACGGCCAGAGAGTACGGCCGGAACTGTTGAGGCGGAAATCGTTAGAGTTGCCGACCGGATTGCGTACCTCAATCACGACCTCGACGACGCGATGCGAGCCGGATGGTTTTCTCGCAGCGACATTCCTGCGGAGATCTTCGAGCTTGGCGAAACTCAGGGGAAGAGAATCGGACGCTTAGTGGGAGACTTCGTTGAAAATAGCGTTCTCCCGTCGCTTGGGTTCAGCAAAAAGGTCGAGCAGACGATAGACAGCATGAAAGAGTTCTTGTTCGAGAATCTGTATCATGATTATTCGAAGAAGTTCCCAGACATTGACAAGGCGAAGCACGTTGTACGCACACTGTTCACGGCCCTGATCGAAACTCCTTCTTTGTTGCCTGCTGGTTACACCGGTGTTCAAGGCGTAGTGGACTACATCTCAGGAATGACTGATCGTTTTGCCATCAGGGAGTACGAAAACCTGTTCGTTCCTAAAAGTTGGGATGAACCAGATGGTAGAATTGCGTCTACTTGAACCTCGATCTTGACTCCCTAAATCCCGAACAACGGCAAGCCGTCATTCACCCCGGCGGACCGCTGCTTGTTTTTGCGGGTGCCGGCAGCGGAAAGACGAGGGTGATCACTTATCGCATTTGCTGGCTGATTGAGCAGGGCACGAAACCGAGCGAAATTCTCGCGGTCACATTCACGAACAAGGCTGCTCGCGAGATGCGCGAACGGATTGAAGGTTTGGTTGGTGAGGGCGTTCGCGCAATCTGGGTTGGAACTTTCCACTCGATTTGCGGGCGGATGCTGCGCGAGAATGGTAACGCAATTGGAATATCCCGCAACTTCGTTATCTACGACGATGCGGACCAACTCTCGCTAATAAAGTCAATTTTGAAACAGAAGGGAATTGAGGATCGCTCCATCAGCGTTGCAGCGATTCGCAACGAAATTAGCCGCGCAAAAGAGCAGCTCATTTCAGCCGAGAAATATCAGTTTTGGGGCGGAGGCTATATCGAGCGAATCGCCTCGGAGGTCTTTCCTGCGTATGAGGACCATCTTCGCAGAAACAATGCCCTAGATTTCGATGACATGCTGTCGTTTGCAGTAAGACTGTTGAGCGAGCGGCAGGATGTCCGCGAGCGGTACCAACAAAGGTTCAAGCACATTTTGGTAGATGAGTTCCAGGATGTTAATAAAGCGCAATACGAGTTGGTTCGTCTGCTTGCAGAAAAGCACCATAACATCACAATCGTTGGCGACGATGATCAATCGATCTACGCGTGGCGTGGCGCTGATGTGGAGTTCATTCTGAAATTCGGAGCCAGCTTTGAAAAGGCAACGACGGTAAAGCTCGAACGGAATTACAGATCCACCAAAAAGATTCTTGGGGTTGCAAACGCGATTATCTCGCAAAACAAGGGTCGCGCTACCAAGAAGCTTTGGACTGAAAACCACGATGGACCGGCAGTGAGTGTCACTGAGGTTGGAACAGATCTTGACGAGGCTGCACTTGTCGTTGAATCTATCAAAGACGCGGTCAACTCCGGAAAGCGAAAGTACGGAGACTTCGCCGTGCTGTATCGAACAAATGCGCAGAGCCGGAGCCTTGAGGATGCGTGTCTGCGTTGGCGAATTCCGAATGTGCTCATTGGCGCACAACGATTTTACGAGCGCAAAGAGGTCAAGGACCTCATCTGCTATCTTCGGCTCATCGCCAACCCGAACGACAACGTCGCGTTCGTTAGAGTCGTCAATTCACCTGCGCGAGGTGTTGGCGATACCACCGTGTCCAAGTTGGAAAAGCTTGCCGACTCGAGGCACCTGTTTGCGTTAATACAAGACGAATCCGTCATTGAAGAGTTCAGACCACAAACCCGGAACGCGCTCAGAAAGTTTGCAGTGGCGATTCTCGGGGCGCGAGAGATGATTGATCAACCGGCCAGTGCGCCGATTCTGAGGCAGATTCTTGTGGATAGCGGCTATATGGACGCTCTCCGATCAGAACGATCGGACGAGGCGAACGCGCGGCTTGAGAACTTGCAAGAGTTGGTCAACGTCGCTACCCAGCATGACGAAACAGCGCTCGAAACAGGCCTGATCCCATTTCTCCAGGAGATCGCACTGCACTCCGATGCAGACGAGTTGGAGGATGGAGATGGAAAGGTGACGCTCATGACGGCGCACACTGCAAAAGGTTTGGAGTTTCCGGTCGTGTTCCTTATCGGATTGGAGGAGGGCCTGTTTCCTCACTCGCGTTCGATGAACTCTGACAAAGAGATTGAGGAGGAGCGCCGGCTTTGTTACGTCGCGGTCACTCGGGCGCGGGAGGAGCTGCACATCACTTACGCTGCGCGCCGAAGCACTTACGGCCAACCGGTTTACAACAGCCCAAGCAGGTTTCTGTCGTCAATTCCTCCTGAGCTAACGACTTCGCTCAGGTCCTACGAAGCGCCGGCGATTCGCCCACCCGCAAGCGTAACCAGCACGCAGTACGAAGTGGCTAGGCCGCTGAAATCTCCAGATTGGAAACCTCCGTTCGAGGTGGGCCAGCACGTCAAGCACGAGAAGTTTGGTTCTGGCGTTGTTGTTTCATGCGCTCCGCTTCGCGATGATTGCGAAGTTACGGTCGCCTTTCCGGGTGTGACAGGAATCAAGCGGCTGTTGCAATCGCTCGCGAAACTTGAATCAAGATAGGGCGACCTTCAGGCGGCGCAAATATTCCGCATGCGAAACTTCGGTGGCACCGAGCGAGCGAAGATGCGGCGTCATGTACTGAACATCAACGAGGGTCACACCTTCCGATTCCAATCGTTTGAGCAACTCCCACAACGCGACCTTGCCTGCGTCAGAAACGCGGTGAAACATGGACTCTGCCATGAATGCGTTTCCGAATCTTGCGCCGTAAACACCTCCGACTAACTCACCATCCAAGTACGTTCCGCAGCAGCCCCCATTTCCAGCATCGAAAAGCTCGGTGTACACACGAATGAACTCTTGCGATATCCAAGAACCGCCTGCTCTGTCGGCACACTGTTTCATAATCTCGGCGAACTCTTGGTCGTGGCGAACTTCAAATCGCTTGGATGAGCGCAGTAAGGAGCGAGTAGTGCGGAAGTTTTGGGGAAGAAGTAGCGCCCGCGACGACGGCTGGAACCACCCCACCGAACCGTCATCAAACCCCATGGGGAAGATCCCCCTGCGATAAGCCCACCCTACGGTTGCGGCAGTAAACGGAAAAGTCTCAAGTTCGGTCGGCATGACTCTGAAGCGGCCCTATCCACCCCAAATATTGCCACATTGCGGTACCCTAACCGCCAGAGCGATAAAGGCCCCTCACCCTTGCGGGTCTGTGAAGCTCGAGAAGAAGATTTTGATAACAGGGCGCGAGCGTAAGTTAATTGCGTGCCCGATGGAGTCTGAATGACGAAAGAGATCATCGTCAATGTCAGCCCGCGAGAAACAAGAACAGCGGTGCTGGAAGACGGAAATTTGATGGAACTGCGCGTTGAGCGCGAAGAAAGAGTAGTCGGAAGCATTTACAAAGGAATCGTCCAGAATGTCTTGCCTGGAATGGACGCGGCATTTGTGGACGTGGGCTTGGAGCGCAATGCGTTCCTGTATGTTGCAGACATCCTCCCCGATGAAGAACTGGATGGCGAGAGCCCTGCAAGCATAAAGCGCTCCGATTTGCGAAGGAGACAAATCAAGGACCTTTTGCGCCCAAGCGAAGAGATTCTTGTTCAAGTGATTAAAGGAGCGCACAGCACGAAAGGAGCCCGCGTCTCGAGTCGCATCTCTCTGCCAGGTCGCTACCTGGTGCTCGTGCCCAACGGAAACCACGTTGGTGTAAGCCGAAAAATCGAGCACCGCGAAGAGCGAGATCGACTAAAAAGAATTGGCGACAAGATTCGCCCTGAAGGGTTCGGGCTCGTGCTTCGAACAGAGTGCGAAGGTCGCACCGAAAGAGAATTGCGAGCCGATGTCAAATACCTCGTTGCAAGTTGGCAACGAATTGATGACGCAGCGAACACCATGAAAGCGCCGGCGTGCATCTACCGAGATCAAACGCTGTTGTACCGAACTGTCAGAAACATGCTGTCAGACGACATTAATCGAATGGTGATTGATGATCCCGACGAATATGAAAAAGTTCACGCTATTGCGACGATGATTTCACCGCAGTTGAAAAACAAGATTCAGCTTTATGATAGCGAAGTGCCGATTTTCGACACCTACAATGTAGAGAGAGACCTGGACAAGCTGCTTCGAAGAAAGGTCTGGCTGAAATCAGGCGCATATCTCGTGATGGACGAGATGGAAGCGATAACGGCGATAGATATCAACACCGGCAAGAATGTTGGCTCAACCAATCTGAGCGACACGATTCTGAAAGCCAATCTCGAGGCGGCCGAAGAAGTCGGACGACAACTCCGGCTCAGAGACATCGGCGGAATCATCGTCGTGGATTTCATTGACATGACTTCAGCAGGAGATCGGAAACAGGTTCTCAACCACTTTTCAAATATCCTCAAGAGAGATAGAGCCAGAACGCGCGTCGGTCGAATTTCCAGTTTAGGACTAGTCGAGCTCACCCGAAAGCGAACTGAAGAATCAATCACTGAAGCAATGACGAGCCAGTGTCCTCACTGCGAAGGACTCGGGCGCGTGCCGAGCAGTGAAACCGTTTCCCTGTGGGTTGAGCGCGATCTAAAACGAGCGCTGTCAGAGCCTGGGAACGCGCTTTATGTCGAGTGCCATCCCGACGTGTGCGAGGCGATCATCGGCACAGATGGCGCAAACGTCGAAAACCTTGAGCACATGCTCCGACGTTCCATTTACGTTAGAGCAAACAACGAGCTCACGCACGAGCAATACTCCATCGAGTCTGGCACGATGGAAGAGATTGAACAGGATGTCATGGGATATCGTCGCGCGCAAGTCCTCGAATGCAACGTCAGGCAAAGCAGTCTCGGAGGGCCGACAAAAGCAATTGGCTGGACCGATTCAGGCTTCTATATTGAACTTATCGGTGGCGAAGAGCACATAGGCAGAAGGGTAAAGATCTGCCTTGAAGATATCCGCCGTTCGTTCGCTGTGGGCAGCGTGATTTTGCAAGGAGCAAAACGGAACGGGCACTCAGATTGATGGTGAGCCGGGTGGGGATCGAACCCACGACCCACGGCTTAAAAGGCCGTTGCTCTACCCCTGAGCTACCGGCTCAATCCGATGAGGCGCGATTGTACCGGATGAGGCGGGGTTGTGCATAATCGCGGAGTGCGCATTGAGAGCATTTGGAAATTAGAGTCGCCCGCGGACCGAGCGATTTCCGCACTCTTGTTGCCCATTAGCTGGCTCTACGCTCTGGGGTGGAACCTTTACAAGCTGATTTACCGAATGGGCCTAAAGTCGCAAAAGCGGTTTGAAGGGTTGAAGATTGTGTGCGTTGGCAACTTGGAAGTGGGAGGTGTGGGCAAAACTCCAGTCGCATTTGCAATCGCGCAGTTATTGATGCGTCGAAATCACCGCGTTTGTTTGGGAATGAGCGCGTACGGCTCTCCTTGTTCAGAAGGCTCATCACTCGCGCCAGACATCGCTCTTGATCCCGCCAGATATGGTGATGAACCGGCGATGGTTAGGAGGAAGTTGCCGACTTTGCCACTTGTTTTGGGTCGAGACCGTGTCGGCGCAGCGAGAATTGCGCGGCAAAACGGATTCGAAATCATGGTCATGGATGATGGTTTTCAACATCTGCCCCTCTTTCGTGACTGCGATCTGCTCGTTGAGAATCCGGAGCGTCGAAACTCCCGCTGCCTTCCTGCGGGACCTCTGCGCGAGCCCGCGTCAGGAGCGAGCCGTGCAAAAGCATCGTTGTCACTTTCTTGTTCAAAGCCCGAGGCTTGTTTCGAATTTCGCCGCGACTACTCCGGTTTCCAATCGCCCGATGGGTCGCAATCGTTCCCTCTCGATTATCTGCGCGGTGAAGAAGTGGATGTTTTGTGCGCGATCGGTCAACCCGAAAACTTCATCGCTGCGGTGAAAGGATTGTCAGCAGCGGTATGTCAGGTTTTTGTGCTCAAAGATCACGATCCGCTAGCGACACTTCCTCCAGCGTTCACGCAATCAAGCCGCAAGAAAGTCGTCACTGAAAAAGATGCGGTTAAGCTTGTAGCAAACGGCGCTAACCTCTCCGACGTCTTTGTGCTCATCATGTCCGTTCAGTTTTGCCAACAAGAGAGATTTGAGTCATGGCTCGCCAAAGAACTCTCTCTCTAAGGCGCAGAGTGTCGGCACGCCTCGGGGGCGTCGCGCTGTCAGTCGCGCTATTTTTGGCAAAGCTGCTGCCTGTCTCGGCTTCGGACCGACTCGGATGTTGGCTGGGCCGTGTCGGCTTCAGACTCAACAAAAAACATCGCACCCGAACGATTTTGAATCTTACGATGTGCTTTCCGGACTGGGACGAATCCAGAGTCTTGAAGACTGCCAAGCGGGTGTTCGAACATTTCGGAAGAACGGTCATGCGATTTTTCTCCTCTGTGAAACTCACAGACGACCAGCTTGCGAAAACCATCGAACATTACGACGACACTCCCTTGCGCACTGCCTTGGAATCCAACAAAGGGGTCATCTTGGTTTGCGGTCATTTCGGCAACTGGGAGCGCGGTGCCCAGATGCTCACTCAACGCGGCCTGTCGCTCGCCGTCATTGCGCGAAATGCGAACGATGAGAAAACAACCAACTTAATCAATCAGAAGCGCAAGAGTCATGGGCTCGAAGTACTCGCACGTGGAAACGCCGCCCGCGACGTGTTGCGCGCGCTTCGAGAAAACAAGGTCGTGGCAATTCTTCCAGACCAAAACGCGCGAGATCTGTTCGTGCCGTTCTTCGGTTTCCCAGCGGGAACGGTCTCTGGACCGGCAGCTTTCCATTTGCGTACCGGTGCCCCTGTTGTGTTCAGTGCGCTTTGGGAAAGAGAAGACGGTCGTTACGAGGGATTCTGTAAACAACTGCAGTTCCAAGGGTTGGATGGCAACCGCGAGCATGACGAGCGCGAAATCATGGCGCAAATAAACGCTGAGCTCGAAGAATCTATTCGCCACCATCCACATCAATGGCTGTGGATGCATGATCGGTGGAAAGCAGCGCGCGAGCAGGGTCTGATTCATGGGTGAAAGAGCGCTTGTCATCAGGTGGTCGGCCATCGGCGATATCGTTATGGCATTGCCTGTTGCCGCCTCAATACGCGCGAGCGGCGAACATCAGGTTGCATGGATGGCGGACAAGAGATTTGTGGAACTTGTAGACGGCCATCCGTTTGTCGCCAAATCATTCTCGTTCGATCGAGCCAAGTATCGCAAAAGCTGGATCCTGCCGTGGCTTTGGCGTGAACAGCTTCTTGCGTATGCGGCTACGCGGGAGTTTTCGCCGACTGTCGCGATAGACCTTCAGGGGCACGCAAAAACCGGACTCGCTCTCAAGTTTTCCCGCGCGAGAGTTAGGGTCGCTCTCGATCCGAAGGACACGCTCGCAGCAAAATACGCGACTCATATTGTGCGCACTACTACAATTCCTCATGCCATAGACAAAAACCTCGAAGCATTAGGGCCGTGCGGCTTCTCGGCGCGCAGCATTAGATTTGAATTGCAGCGAAAACAGGAGTTCAATCCGACAGGAGATTTCGTTACGCTCCACCTTGGGACGAATCATCCGTCAAAACAGTGGAGCATCGAAAACTTCGCCAAAGTCGCACAGAGTCTCGATCTCCCGATTCTTTTGGTGGGCGGCCTGAGCGAGACCGATATGCGTGACAAGTTTTTCTCGCTTGGCGCGAAAGCGACGGATCTAACCGGCAAACTAAGTCTGCGGGGTCTCAGCGATTTGCTGGCGAGAAGCTCGCTTCACGTTAGTTGCGATACCGGCAGCGCACACATCGCGGCAGCATTCGGCACACCTTGTGTGACAATTTTCGGCCATATGCCACCGGAGCAGTTCCATCCCTTCAATCAGCCAAACGCAGTCGTCAGCGCCAAAGGGATCATAGGAAATGTGTCCGTCGAGATGGTCTTGAACAAGATTGAGGAGCGATTAGGAGAGCGTCGTGTCGAGCAGAGTTGACAAGATACTTTTTGTAAAACTTTCTGCGATGGGTGACATCGTGCACGCCATGCCAGCGGCAATGGATATCAAGCGCGCCTTTCCTAACGCACAACTGCACTGGATTGTTCAATCAAACTTCCAAGATCTATTGGCCGGACACCCGGCCGTTGACAAACTCATTCCGATTCCGAAGCGTCCCAGCCTCTCGGACTTATGGAGTCTCCGAAAACAACTCAGAGGCGAGAGGTACGACGTCGCGCTCGATATGCAGGGGCTCCTCAAAAGCGCAAGGTTATTGTGGATTTCAGGTGCGGAAAAGAGACTTGGTTTTCAGTGGCAGCGAGAAGGCGCCCGATTCTTTTCGAAGGCGATCCAAACCGGTGCGAAGCACGTAGTAGATCAATATCGAGCGGTCGCAGTTGCACTGGGCGCAAACAGCGAGGTTACGGAGTTTGGACTTAACCCCACAGAATCTTCCATCTTGAAAGTGGATTCTTTGATGGAACAGATCGGCACTACCGGGCGCATCGCAATAAACGTCGGATCGGCACAAATTGAAAAGCAGTGGCCGAGAACGCGGTTTGCCGATCTCATAACGAAACTTCAGGAGCGCGGAAAGAGTCCGTTCTTCATCGGTGGACCGATGGATGTCGGATCTTGCGATGCCATTAATCAAGGGCTGCAGAATAGAATCCCGTCACTTGCGGGAAAGACTTCGCTCAGCGAACTCGTAGCCGTTCTTTCACGATCCGATCTGCACGTCGGTGGCGATACCGGTTCAACACACATCGCCGTCGCCCTCAACAAGCCAGTCGCCTGCATGATGGGCCCGACGGACCCCGCGAGATCGGGACCCTATGGGCGTCCGCAGTCGGTCATATATGAGGGTGCAAATGGGTTGTCAAGCATCAGTGCCGACGATCTCCTCAAAATAATTCTAAACCAAATTTGATTCAGGTTCAAAGTCGAGCGTGGGTTGTCCTGCGCGGACAGTCGCGAACGCGCCAACCTTCGGACGCTCGAACATATCTTTCTGAACATCTTTCGGAATCGGAATCGGATATTCGCCGTTGAAGCAAGCTAGGCAGAAAGTGTCCTTTGGCGAGCCCACAGCGCGCACAGCGCCGTCGAGTGAAAGGTATCCGAGCGTAGACGCGCCAAGTCTCTCTCGTATCTCCTCGATGCTCCATTTTGCCGCTGCCAGCTCCTCGCTGCGTGCCATGTCTATGCCGTAGAAGCAGGGGTGCTGAATCGGCGGCGCAGTGATTCGGACATGCACTTCTTTCGCGCCAACTTCATAGAGCATCTTTACAATCTGCTTCGTTGTCGTCGCGCGAACGATCGAATCGTCAACTAAGATAAGCCGTTGGCCGCGGATGTTTTCCACCAGTGGCGTCAGCTTCAACCTTACGCCCATCTCGCGCATTCGTTGATCGGGTTGGATGAAGGTGCGGTGAATGTATCGGCTCTTGATTAATCCCTCAGCGTAAGGAATCCCACTCACTCTGCTGTAGCCAAGCGCGCCAGGAATTCCAGTGTCCGGCACCGGCATCACCATGTCCGCCTCAACGGGGTGCTCACGCGCCAACTCCTCCCCCATACGGCCTCTAACGGCATAAAGCCGTGTGCCATACATCATGCTGTCTGGTCGCGCGAAGTAAATGAACTCGAACATGCACATCGCCGGCCGCGCGTCTGAATTCGTTTTCAAAATGCGTGGTCGCTCTTCATTCGTAATGATGGCGATTTCGCCAGGCTGTAGCTCGCGAAAGAACTCTGCGCCAACGGGGTTGAATGCACACGTCTCACTCGCAACACACCATCCGTCAGCAAGTCGCCCAATTGACAACGGCCTCACGCCGTTTGGGTCTCGAAATGCTGCGATCTGTTTGGATGTCAGGGCTACAACACTGTACGCTCCCTTAATCAGCAGCATCACTCGCTTTATCGCTTCACCGAGGTCGCCGTCGTACTCCCTTGAAAGAAGCTTGGCAATCACTTCGCTGTCATTTGTCGTGTCGAAGTGCTCACCTTCCGCCTCCAACGCAGCCCTAAGCAGGTGAGCGTTAATAAGGTTTCCGTTGTGGGCGACCGCAATGTCTCCAGTCATCGCCGTGCAGCTAACGGGTTGGGCGTTTCTAACTACACTTGAGCCTGTGGTCGAATAGCGGGTGTGCCCAATCGCCATATGCCCCGGCAAGGTCGCCAAAATCTCTTCGTCGAAAACTTGGGCTACAAGGCCCATGTCCTTGTACATTCGGACCCGGGTTCCGTCCGATACGGCGATGCCAGCCGACTCCTGGCCTCGGTGTTGAAGGGCGAACAGCCCGAAAAAAGCCATGCGGCAAGCCTCGGAGCGGGGGGCGTATACGCCAAAAATGCCGCACTCCTCCTTCGGCCGGTCTGCTTCGGCGTCCAGAAATGGCTGGGGCGTCACTCGGCAATTATATCTTGCTAAACGTTAGCAAAGCCGGGCGATCAGGTCATCATGCCCTGGAAACTGTTTTGCTAACTGCCCGGCGACGCCGAATTCGAGGTCGCTCGGCAAAAAAGGGGGCGAAACCGTGCAACGGCACACGGCAAATTCACCAACCGGCTCGGCCGCTTGCCACTCGCCGGAGAGCACGGTGCAAACTGGATCCGAAACGCTCAACAAGTTGCACCGCAGCTCCCCTGTTTTGCCCAAAACATAAAGTCGCAGCTCGCCGTCAAGCACCTGCCAAAGTTCCCTTTTCGGCAAACGATGCCACCTGGAGTGTTCGCCAGCCAAAAGCAGAAAAAAGATGCTTGTCGTGCATTCCGACCTGTAATCCTCGCGGTAGTGGCCGCCTTCGGGGTGTGGAGCCAAATTGAGCTCCTCAATCAAGCGGTGAGTCATCACCCCTCTCTCTTATCTCGATGAACCAACGCATACGCATTGTGCGCGTGAATGCTTTCAAAATTCTCTGCTTCAATTTCGTACGTCACAATCCGCTCATCGTTGTTGAATGCCACAGCGACTTCTCGAACAATGTCCTCGACAAATCTCGGGTTATCGTATGCGCGTTCAGTAACCCACTTTTCGTCTGGCCGCTTCAGGACAGGATATAGATCACACGATGCTTTCGACTCAATCATTTCGATGAGCTCTTCCAGCCAAACCATTTGGTTTGTGCGAACCTTTACGCTTACTAATCCTCGCTGATTGTGTGCCCCTCGCGCGCTAATCTCCTTGCTGCAAGGGCAGAGTGTTGTGACCATGACGTTGCAAAGAATCACAAAATCCTTTACCTCACCGGCACTCGCTCGAAAACCGCATTCATACTCCATCATGCCCGACTCGCCGGTCACGGGCGCAGATTTGCAGACGAAAAATGGAAAAGTCACATCAAAGTGGGCATTGTCAGCATCAAGCCGCTCCCTAAGTCTCTCGAGAATTCGAGGGATGCTTTCGACGGAGATCTCGTTGCGGTGCTCGTTCAACACTTGCATGAATCGGCTCATGTGCGTGCCTTTGAACTGGTGGGGAAGGTCAACGGTAAGTGAAAGTGTGCCAACTGTGTGCTGATGGCCATGCTTACAGTCCAGCACCTGAATGGGATATTTGATATTGCGCACTCCGACTTTGTCTATCGGAATTCGCCTGGCATCAGGGCTGCTCTGAATGTCAACAAGCGGCGCGTTTTCGTCCAATTGGCTCATAAGTATTGCTGCTACTCCAACACAGTTCCGTTGACGGTAAGTCGGAACGAGTAACCCATCATCTCGGCGCTTTTTCTGCACATCACCATGCGCGACAAAAAGATTTCGAAGTACTCAATCACAGTTGCGAACTTTGTATCAATCTCAAGGTCAAGCTGAATCTCTTGGTTTCCCGGCATTTCAATCCGGCTTTTCTGAACCGCGTAATTCACTCGGTCATGAATGTCAAACGTCTCTATGACGGGGTTTTGAACCCGAGAGAAATGGACGTCGCTCTTGTCCGCGATAATCAGGGCGGCACTCATGCGGCTAATCGGCTCCCCCTCAAGTTCCTCATGGTTGCCGATGGCGCCCATGATCGGGGCAATCTCGGCAAATGGCATACCCATGTCTCGCAAAATGCTCTCTGCAATCGTTGCGCCGATCATGGGGTGCACAATTCGGTTCACCACGTTCCCAATGTCATGAAGGTACGCGGCAATCGCGCCTAACTCCTGCTCGCGCTCAGGAGCATCCGCATTCTGCAAAATGTATCGCGTCATGCCGCTCACGATTTGGGCGTGCCGGGTTCCATGCTCGGTGTAGCCCATTGAGCGCAAAAGTTCGTTCGCCCCTTCGATGTAGTCACGCACTCGAGGAACGGCTTTCACCTCCTTGAGTGTGATAAGATTTGATTCGAGGCCGGGCATGCGCCGATTATCCTCTAAACTGATGTTGCTGCGCGACCACGCCGCTACAAATCGCGACTACCCGTCGCCGTATTAAGAACCAACTAAATGTCAGATTCGGTGCTGCTCTGGGGTGGATTTAACGCAGTCGTTGTAGTACTCCTTGCCCTCGACTTGGGGATTCTCACTCGAAAAGACCGAGAGATCAGCTTCAAGGAGTCGCTTATTTGGAGCGGGGTCTGGACCGCTCTCGCACTCGTTTTCAACTTAGTCCTGTGGGCTGTGTGGCCAGAGCACGGTATCGGCGAAGGCCTGAAACCTGGCGATGCGGCGATGCAGTTCTTCACCGGGTACCTCATCGAGCGCGCCTTGAGCATAGACAACCTGTTTGTCTTCATCATTATCTTCTCATTCTTTCAAGTCCCGAAGCGGCTGCAATACCAAGTGCTTTTCTGGGGCATTATCGGCGCGCTTATCCTCCGTGCAATCTTCATCTTTGCAGGCGCGGCGATCATCGAGAGGTTCGAATGGACTCTTTATCTATTCGGCGCGTTCCTTGTGTTCACAGGTTACAAACTTGCTGTCCAGAAGGAGACGAAATTCAATCCGGACAAGAACCCTGGCTTAAGGCTTATGCGGCGGGTCATGCCGGTTACGGGTGAGTACCACGGTAAGAAATACTTCATCAAAAAACACCATAAGCTCACTGCCACTCCACTCGCGGCGGTGCTTATCGTCGTTGCGTTCACTGATCTGATTTTCGCACTCGATTCAATCCCAGCCATTTTTGCGGTCACACACAACACGTTTATTGTTTACACCTCGAACATCTTTGCTGTCCTTGGCCTTCGCGCCCTCTATTTTGCGGTGGCCGAACTCGTCCACCTGTTCCACTTCCTCAACTACGGCCTTTGCGTGGTGCTGATCTTTATCGGCCTCAAGATGCTGTTGGCAAAGTGGGTCCACATGAATGTGGGCGTCTCGCTAATCATCGTGTTCGCCGTGCTAACCATCTCGATAGTCGCCTCCGTCATCTGGCCCGAGCAAAAAGGGGAAACTAAGGGCAATGCAGATTAGGCCGTACCAGCCAGCCGACCGGGACCAACTCGCAAGAATTTGGAGCGCTGCCTTTCGCGGAGGAAAACCACTCGAACCGGAAGTCCCGGAACTTCACGACTGGTCGCCCCTGTTTGTTGCCGAGCAAGATGGTGGCGTAATCGGCTGTTTCAGAATCCACCATATCGAGCACACACTAGGGAACAGTACCACGCAGTCAGGCGGCATCGCCGCGGTCGGTGTTTCTCCGGAGCAAAGGCAAGCGGGCACCGGGAAGCAGATGATGCGGTGGGCGCTTAGACATCTGCACGATCAGGGAGTTCCGTTTGCGTCGTTGTTCGCGTTCAGCGAGGGCTACTACCGTTCATTTGGCTACGAGCCTGTTGGAGTCCGATACCAGATCAGGTGCGCGTCCGAACATCTGCCGATCGAGAAAACTAATTTGTCAGGAAAGGAAATCTCTCCTTCTGATTTTCACTTGCTCGAATCTTGTTACGATCAGTTCGCGAAGAAATACAATGGAATGATTCGTAGGAACGATTGGTGGTGGGGTCGCGCAACCCATGCAAATGTCTCCGATAGACGGGTCTACGCGTTTGGAGACCCAATACAGGCGTACGCGATCGTCAAGTTCACCGACGACTTCTGGGTAGTCCAACCCATCGAAGAAGCAGTTTGGACATCGCCTGAGGGCTACGCTTCGCTGCTTGCGCTGTTCAAGAGCATCGGTATCAACCGTTCACATGTCTCCTGGACCGAGCCGAGCGATGGCCCGTTCTTGCAGTCTCACTTCGATAACTTTTCCGAGGTCTCCCTCAAGCGAAGCATCATGTTTCGTGTTACCAACTTCAACAGCGCAATCTCGTGCTTATCGCCGAAAGAGTCGGGTTCGCTCACCATTCAAGTTCACGACGACCTCATCCCTGAAAATCGAGGACCGTTTCGAATCGAGTTCTCACCCGAAGCGGTTAGCGTCGAACCGTCGCCGACAGCCGAGATCACCCTTTCTGATCGAGCGTTGGCGCAAGTGATTCTTGGTCAGCCATCCATGCGAGACCTGTTGCGGTCGGGAGCTGTAAAGGCGAGCTCCGATGCTGCCGCGATCGCCGCAATTCGCCTCTTTCGTTACAGACCGGCGTATTGCCTCGACTTTTTCTGAACATGAGTTGTCCTCGCGCGGTTGTGCTGCTAAGTGGCGGACTTGATTCCTGCACTTGCCTCGGCATCGCGATTCAGGAAGGTTTTGCTCCGATTGGGCTAAGTTTCAAATATGGCCAGAGACACGCGGTCGAGCTCGCCGCCGCTGAATCCATCGCAAAGCATTACAAACTTGAGAAACACAAGATTGTAGAGTTGGACCTGCGGTTGTTTGGAGCGTCTGCACTTACGGACGAAATTCCCGTACCAAAAAACAGCGACTTAGACTCGCAGCAGATCCCGATAACTTACGTTCCTGCGCGAAACACAATCTTCCTTTCATTTGCGGTCGCACTCGCAGAAGTATCGGGAGCACAGCACATCTTTATTGGTGTCAATGCCGTAGACTACAGTGGTTATCCGGACTGCAGACCCGAGTACATCGAAGCGTTTGAAAGGGTGGCAAATCTTGCGACCAAGTCGGCAGTGCAAGAGTTGCGAAAACTTACAATTCACACTCCCTTAATTCACCTCGCCAAGTCAGAGATTGTGCAGCGGGCAGTCGAGTTAGATGTACCACTCCACCTAACCTTCAGTTGCTACGACCCCGGACCCGCTGGCGACCCTTGCCGCGAGTGCGATTCCTGTCGGCTTCGGGCTCGCGGTTTCAGTGAGGCGGGCGTCGCCGACCCAGCGCAGTTTCAATCCAAGTAGACTCAGCGCATGATCCAGGTTGCGTTGTGCATCCTCGCCGTTTCTTCTCAGCCGCAATCTGCCCAGGTTGACTCCCTGATCGCGAAGCTCGGAACAAAGGACAGCTTCACAGCGATGAAATCGCTCGCAGATATCGGTGCTCCAGCCGTTCCGGCGCTCGTGAATGTCGTCAAAGCTTCAAAGGGCGCTGCGAGTGCAGAGGCAGTTTCAATTCTTTCAAAGATAAAAGACCCGCGCGGAATTGACGCAGCGATCCTAGCCTACTCGGGAAAAGATGAGGACCTAGCGAGAATGGCGGTCGAAAGTCTGCCTTATTACCGTTCCGCAAAAGCGAACGACTTCCTCGTCGCGCAGCTCGGAAAATGGAAGAAGGGCGCCCCGTCTCCGGTGCCGGGAGCAATTGCCGTTGTCGGACCCTCAATCTCCACCAAGGTCCTTCCGCTGATCAGTTCTCCAAACCGAGGAGTGCGAATTGAAGCTCTCCAAGCGATCGGCTATCTGAACACGCCGATTCCCGCAGCCCAACTTGACTCATCCCTAACCGACAGCGATTCGGAAGTTAAGGTCACAGCGCTCTTCGCGCTGATGAGCTTTAATGACATCACTGTTCCTGAGAGTGCGATCGCTCTCCTGAAAGATTCCAACTCGGAAGTACGTAGAGCCGTGCTTGATCTCCTTTCGGTGAACGGTACGCGCGCCCATACTCAGAAGGTCTTGTCGCTGCTTGAAGATTCGGACGAATCCATTGTTGGCAGTGCGATTTACACTCTCGGTTGGATGAAAGACCCCCTGGCGTTGCCCGCCCTCCAAAAACTGGAATCACATTCGAAACATGGTCAAGCTGCAAAAGACTCCATAAAACAAATCACAAAATGGAATCCCCAGAACGAAACCTTGATGCATGCACAGTTTCTGCTCGAAGACGGGACGTCCGCAAAAGCTGCTGCCGAATACTTCAACTCACTTTCAAAACCCGATCTCGAAGCTAGGATGAAGGCCGCAATGGATGCGGCGACACCAGGCAAGCTCGACATGACGGCTCTTGCCTACGCCTCTGCAAACTATGAAATCAATCCAAAAGATTCTGTCGCACTGATGAAAAAATCTCTCGGACCGGAGCTCGATTCAGACCCCGATGCGTGGAGCTACACACCCACCGCACTCAAAAAACTCTTCTTGCGAAGACCATCGGCCTGGCTTCTTGAAGAGATCTACTCCACGAGCGGAGATGGCGACATTGCGGAGGACCTCGAAGACGCCATTGGTGAAATTGCGCGCAAGCAGATGCGCATGTCTTTGCAGGTTGCCGCGAAACGGAAGGAAGGAATCCAATCACTCGCAGAAACACTCAGCTTGCAGGTGGACATGAGCTCTCTCGATGTGGAAGCAGAGATCGTTGCAACGCTCTCAAAACTTGCAGCGGATAGCGACAAACCTCTTGCCGCACTTGCGAAACAAGCGCTCGAAAAATTCAAAAAAGTTCGCCGGGACAACTGGCTCCTGTGAGCAAAACGTATGCGGTGAAGGAGGTATTCCTAACCCTACAAGGAGAAGGCGCCAATACCGGGCGACGCGCCGTTTTCATACGCTTCTCAGGTTGTAATCTTTGGTCCGGCAGAGAGTCAGACCGCGCCACTGCGATTTGCAATTTCTGCGACACCGACTTCGTCGGCACAGACGGCGAAAATGGAGGACGTTACACGGCCGTCGAACTCGCGGAGCGTGCGTCCGAATTGTGGGGAACCCAGAATGGGCAAAAGTTCGCCGTTTGCACCGGTGGTGAGCCTCTCCTTCAGCTCGACGAAGCTCTCATCCATGCACTGCATGAACAAGAATTCGCCATCGCTGTGGAAACGAACGGCACGCTCAAGGCACCCGACGCGATTGACTGGATAACCGTTAGCCCAAAGTCCACTGCTCCACTTGTGCAAACAACAGGAAACGAACTGAAGCTCGTCTATCCACAACAGGATGCGCAACCCGAACAGTTCGAAAATCTAATCTTCGATCACTTCTTCCTGCAGCCGATGGATGGACCTGAGTTGGAAATCAACACGAAACGCTGCTTGGACTACTGCTTACACAATCCGAAATGGAAGCTCAGCCTTCAAACACACAAGCTGCTCGGAATCCCCTAGTTGCCGATGCAGACAGTTGCTCCGCCTCTAACACCGACGTAAATCCGGCCCTTCCACACAATCGGTGAGCCTTCAATATTTGCACCGAGATCAATATGGTCGCGTCCACTCATCAGGTTCGCCCCCGATTTCGCATCCAGTACATACAGCGAACCTGCGGCATCGCACGTCACGAGTACACCATTGTCCACAATCGGTGAGCTCCAAGAGTAGCTCCTTAGTCGCTTCGACCAAACTGGCAAACCGGTCTTCCGATTCAGCGCAACTATTCGTCCACTTCCGATGGTCGGATCGTGTGACGTTGAATAGAAGACCAAATTTCCCTCTGGCCAAATCGCAGCGCTTGAGAGAATTCCACCGTTTATCGGATTTTGACCTGCGCCACCATACATGCTCGAGGCCGCAAAGCTCCACTTCCACAAGACTTTTCCCGTTTTTGCGTCAATTTTGTACACAATCCCGGGGCCTGACTTACGCTTATCACGCTCAATTCCAACATAGAACGAAGTGTCTTCGTCGAAACTTATGGATGAATCGGTGTCATCGCCAAGGTCCAAAATCTTTGAGAATTGCGACGGGTCACTAAGATTGATGCGAAATAGATGCCCGCCGTTGTCCGCACAATATCCATACTCCCCATAAACCGAAAGTGAGTTCTCCACTCCTTCACTTGTCAACCTGATCTTCCTCAAATTCGGAGCAATCGAAATCTTCCCACTCTTTGGATCCCATGTGGTATTCAACTTTCCACTGCAAAAGTAGCCATTTTCGGCAGGTGCGTAAAGCGTATCGTCCAGCACAACCGAGTTAGAGTCCCAACCTCCCCAGTCGCGCGGTGCACTCGGGTCTGCAGAGTTAATCCACAGCAGCTCCTGAAAATCTATCAGTGAGTAGATGTGAAATCCGCCGTGTGCTTTTTTCAAGCCTGTACCGACGTAAAGCAACGGATACCCTCGTGGATCAATCGAAACGGTCCCCTTAATCGGATTGCGTGCGGGCATGGGAAGAGGTTTGCGCGAAATCGCCCCGGTGTCTGCATCAAAAAAGTGAACCTGCCCATCCAGCGCGCCCTGAATTACCTCCATTCGAGGCCCGCCAGGTTTCAGGAAGTTCATGTGCTTTCGCACATCGTCTGGCCAATCCACAATGAGCGGCTGTCCCGTCCACCCAACGCCATTCCAATGCCCATCCGGGTTCGAGCCAATACTCGCACGCCAAATCACGCGCAAGTCGCCGGTCGGAATCGGTCCTACACCATAGTGATTGCGCTGCGAGTTGCCCCTGAAGCAAACGACACCCTCGAATCCTTCATTGATGGGTGAACCCCAGCCACCACTCGATCGCCCACCGGTTGTAACTTCACCTTTGTGAGTCACAGCCGCCTTATCCTGGGCCTGGGACTTTGGTACACCCTTCGAACAGGCCAACATCACGCTCGCAACGGCAACGAAAACTCCTGCAATCCTTCGCATAGAGCTATTTTGCCGGAAGTTGGTCCCCCGAGGGTACATTCCTGCCCAATATGGCCTCGGTCCGACTCAGCGGCGTCTCCAAAAAGTTCGGCAGTGTCACGGCGGTCAACAACCTCTCCCTCGACATAGCTGATGGCGAGTTTGTGGTTCTCGTCGGTCCAAGCGGCTGTGGCAAGACCACCGCTCTCCGAATGATCGCTGGCTTAGAAGAGGCCACAGCCGGTGATATCCAGATTGGGGAAAAGACGGTCAACAACGTCGCCCCAAAAGACCGCGACATAGCGATGGTCTTCCAAAGTTACGCCCTGTACCCCCACATGACCGTGTATGAGAACATGGCGTTCGGCCTCAAGATTCGACTTCTCAAGTCGTTTTGGTGGAGGCTGTCTCACTCGGCAGAGGCTCGCGAGCGCAAACTCGAGATAGACCGAAGAGTGCGCGAAACTGCAACGCTGCTCGGCCTTGAAGATCTGCTCGAGCGAAAGCCGGCCCAACTCAGCGGCGGCCAGCGGCAGCGCGTCGCACTCGGGCGCGCGATCGTTCGAGAACCCAAAGTGTTTCTGATGGATGAGCCGCTGAGCAACCTTGACGCAAAACTTCGCGTTCAAACACGCGCCGAACTCATCCGACTCCATCGCAAGCTCGGCATCACGACGATTTATGTGACTCACGACCAAGTGGAAGCGATGACGATGGGCGACCGGATCGCAGTCATGCGCGACGGAGTTCTGCAACAATACGCAACTCCGCAAGAACTTTACTCAAAACCCGCGAACGCATTTGTCGGCTCCTTTATGGGAATGCCGCCAATGAATCAGATCGAAGTGCGAGTCGAGAACGGAAACGCGATCCTCGGAGACGCGCGATTCCCCGCTCCAACTGGTCACGACCGAATCCTGCTCGGCATCCGACCTGAGGCTTTCCGAACCGATTCTTCGGGCGTTCAACTCCACCCAGTTGTGGATGTGATCGAGCCCCTCGGTTCACAGCTTACGGTTTATCTGCAGCTCAGCGGGCATTCACTCGTCGCGACACTTCCGAGCGACGCACAACTCAAAGAAGAAACTCCGGTGGCGCTGTCCATTCGCCCCGAAGATTTGTACTTCTTTGATGCCCACACAAAAGAGGCGATTCGATAAATGCCTTTGTGGCCCTTCAAAAAGAAACCAACTGAGCCAGTTCTTACGATTAACAAGAACTTTTACTTTTCGGTGCTTGCATCTTCAAGCCATCTTCCGACGTTGCTGCAAATGATCAACCCCGACGGGAGCAATGGCGCACTGATAGGATTTGGCGCGCCACTCTCCGAAGGAGCATCGCGCGATTTGCTGAATCAATCCCTCGCGACCGGAGCCTATGTGCTGTCAACAAAGGAGCGGTCGACGCTTGTCGAAATGCACGTTTTCCAAAAGTCGCAAGTGCAAGGGTTCTCATTGCCTTCCGACTCCGCAGTGTGCGATCAGGCTGGGCTAGTTGGTGACAAGCTCAAGCGCGCACAAAATGCGCAGTACATCATCAATCTTGTGATTAAGGCGTTTTCGCCTGAACTCTACCCGTCAGTAAGATTCTATCTCGATTGCGCCGCCCGCATTGCGCTTCTTACGGAAGGAGTTATCGCTGATCCACTCTCGGAGCTTTACCGATTGCCAAACGAGATGAACGTTGCACAAAAGCTCGACGAGAGAATTGACTTTCGCGAAGTTGCGAGGGTGAAACTCATCCGACTCGAAGATGGTATCTGGTCGTCAACTCGTGGACTAACAAAATTCAATCTTCCTGAGTTCGAAATGTACGGCATCCCTGAGAACTTGGCGGACATCGCCGCGAACATGATCGCATCCGCAGGTCAACAGGCGCTCATTGGAATTCCGATGAAATCAGGTGAAACAGCTTTCGCCCCCGACGCGCCGCTCACAGTGTTCGAAGGTACAAAGATGAGGCAAGAATGGGCCGATCGCCCCACCCTCGAATTCAGAAGCGACAACGGCGGGGTCGCCAAGGCGGTCGATGCGTGGAAACGATTCCAAGGACTCTGAAAGGAACCGCAAAGCACGCACCGAGTGTAAACTGAACTAGCCAATGAAGCCCGTCCTGTTCTATGTGTTCGGATTTCCAATACGAAGTTGGAGCGTCCTGTTGCTCACCGGCTTTTTGGTGGCGTGGTGGCTTGCCTCGCGCCGCGCACAAAAGTTCGGCATTACAAAAGACCAACTCGGCTCACTTTCGTTGACGATGCTTCTTTCTGGAATCGTCGGCGCACGAGTGTTTTGGGTCGCGCAAGAATGGAAGTCGTACGAGCACAATTGGCTTCAAGCCCTAAATTTTTCAGAGGGAGGCATGACGAGTTTTGGCGGACTATTTTTCGGAATCGCCGCGCTCTTGATTTGGTGTCGGATTGCAAAACTCTCTTCGCTTGCAGCACTCGACCTTATCGCGGCACCCGCGCTTGTTGCCATTGCCATCGGCCGCGTCGGTTGCCTGCTGAACGGCTGTTGCTACGGCAGCGAATGCAGCCTCCCTTGGGCGATCATGATTCGAGATGAACACGGCCACACCTACCTCGGACACCCTGCACAGCTTTACGACTCGGCGATGAACCTGATTGGCGCAGCTCTGCTCTTCAAATACGAAAGCATCGTGGACTCCGCAAACAAGTACAGGGCGGGAACATACATCTCGTGGGCGCTGATTATCTCGGGGCTAAGCCGATTCGTCTACGAGATTTTTCGCATCGGCTCAAGTTCCGCGCCGGTCAAAAAAGGATTTCCGATAACGGACGCACAAATTGTCGCACTGCTGATGGCAATCGCAGGGGCGATCGTTCTGTGGCGCAGCTCAATCAGGTCGTCCACAAACCCACAAGAACTCAAAAACAGAAACGCGCACTGAGTTACGCCGCGACACAGGCTCGAATCAAAAACACCAGCGCAAAGCAAACCAATGAGATCGCCAGGAATCTCCACTTCTTATCCACTCGGGCGCTCACCCTTTGCAAAAGCGACAATCCCGTGCGCAATCCCCTCTGCAATCTTCTGACGGTAATCCTCTTTGCTCAATCCCGATTGTGTCGCTGCTTGCCCAATGTCTCCGACTGTAACAATCACTGCCGGCATAACAGATTTGCTCAACAGCCAACTGTCGAAAGTCCTGATCTCGCACCCAGGAATCTTTGCAGCGATGCTCGCCGCCATCAACCGCCCACTCAGGCTCTTGGCATGATAACGCACCGTCGGTTTTTCGAATTCGTTGCTGCATCCGATCGAAACTAACAGCGCCGCCTTTTTGGTGTTCGCAAAAGTCGTTCGGTCAAACTCCGTCATCGTTTTGTCGCCGGGTCGGATCTGCAGCGGCTTCGCGCCGCTGCTTGAAAGCAGTTTCTCAACTCTGGTGCTTAGGTCGGCATTGATATCGCATTCGCGGAATTTGTCTCCACCCACCTCGAACTCAACTCCGATGTCTTTTCCACCTTTGCGAGCATCCAGCGCAACGACGGCTCCTTTGATGCCGTTCAAAGCCTCGCGTGGAGGCGTTGCCCGAATCACTAACTCTCCCATTGCTCCTGCGATCCTCGCCAGCATGACGCGGTTGAACTCTAGCCTCACGCGCACCCCTTCGCGGCTTTTCGTCAGCGAAGCCACTCGAAGGTTTTGACCATTGATGATCTGCACCTGTTGAGACGTCAGCATTCCGGCGTTCTCCAAGTCAACGACGAACGCGCCCGAATCGTCCACAAGAATCTCCGGCGAGCCAATCGTGAGGCCCATGTACTTGATTGAAACGATCACTTCGGTCGGAGTGTCTTTCTCGAGCACGGGTGGGCCAAGTCTGAGTGGAACGTTAGCTGCTGCTGGACCAATTTCGTCCGCACGATTCCCAGATGTAACTTGCATCGGATCTAGCGGCACCGCCGGTGGCTTGTAAGGCTCGGTTTTGACAGCGGTCGCGCCGGTCCAACTCACAACGGTTTCGCTTCCAATCGCCATTAAGTTCGGAGACGTTGGAGTTTTGTCGGTTTGCACAACCACTCGGACTGTATCTTCTCCAAACTGCGCAAGCCTCAGAGAACCACTAATCGTCGGTGGAGCGGACGTAACGATGAGCGCATTCGATATATCAATCACGACTCTGGGTGGATTTGCGACGATTGATATCTTCGCTGTCACAGGCAAAGTCGTTCCAACTCGGAGTTTGTTGCTCTCAACCGTCAGCCCGCTCACACGTGCAAGAGTCCACAAGGCATCCTCTCGCCAAACTGTCTCGGCGGAAAGCGAAGAAACTGCGAGGCGGTAATTGAATAAGTGCTCGTTCCCGATTTGCCTCGACGGTGATACCACCTGTCTGCCGTACGCCTCAATTTTTGCAACTGAATCGGAAATCGAAACATTCCAGCCGAGGCGTCGCGCGGACTCGGCTGACATCCAGGCATCATCCCCGTCTCGAACACAAACAAGAGGTGGCGACATTGAGCCGTTAGAGAACACAACGGGCACCTCAACGGTCGTCGCCCCCTGCATAAATATCGCCATCCATGGCGCGAGTGCGGCTGTAACGCTCATTTAGAGCCTCCAAACGATTAGATTGTTGTTGGCGAAATCCGTTTCGCCATACGAATCTTTGAGATTATGCTCCAGAAAGCGTGCGACGGGTCTCTGTGACTGCGTGCTCTGTGATGGCTTTCAGAGTTCTCTCCCAGCCCTCGACATCATCTAATGACATCTCAAGCTCCTCGTTGTCGCCAAGGCTGTAAGTAAGACGGTAGCTGTCGGTCGTGCCCGGCTGGATCGCCGCCATGGGCATCCCGACGCTGCAGACGTACTCGGCAATGCTCTGATCCCGCTCAATCCGCTCCGTATCCTCAGCCTCTGCCGCGCTCGCGTCAATCCGGATAGGAAGCACGACTGACATCGAGGGGTCCAACTCGGGACGCAGTGTCACCGACATCTCAATCGTGTGACGGGCGATGGTGCGGGGCAGGTCAGAACGGTAACCCACGGCATAGCCAAAAGGCACCTGATGATGGATGCACACTCCCAACTCTCCGCAAAACGACCTTATGGCGCTCGCGACACGATTCTCAATCGAATTTCTAACCAGTGAGCCCTTCATCTTCGGGCAAGCCGTCTCCGACCACCTGACCACGCTCTCAATCGCCTGCGAATCGCCGCGGTCATCGAACTGGAGCTTGGCCGAAAATCCGGGGCGCTCAAACCTAAAGCTTCCTCGCCCGGCAACCTGCTCAACCTCAACGTATGGCAGGTCCGCGTTTCTATACAAATCCCGGATTCCAGCGCTGATCGAGTCAGTCTCGATGATTAGCACAGGCTTAGCGTCTGGGTCATCGTCGTTGACGAGCACTCCAAAGGCCGGTTTGTTCAGCTCAACCGCCAACGAAGGAGCAGCGGGCTCAAGGTCAAAAAGACGTTTCCGGGCAGGGCGCAGCAGCAGCGTGCGGCCAGGTGTGCGTGCGAACGACTCGACGACGAGTCGGTGCGATCCCTCAAGGATCAAGCGATTCGGTTGGTAACCCACAGTTTTTCTCCCCCAAAGAGCTAACGGTTGAACGACCTCGCCGTCATGGGCAATTCCGCCGACTGTGCATTTTGTAATTCTTCGTCGCCTTTTAGCAATGACCCGACGTCCCAAACCTTAGAAAATGGTGTTATTAGTATGAAAACAGGTATCGCCAAGGCTGGTTTGGCCGAAGCGTTCGGAGTGTTTCTCCTCGTGTTCATCGGCGGTAGCTCGATCTGCATGGACAACTACATGACCTCAGATATGCGCTCAACCGGCCTCGGAGTCGTAGGAATCGCATTTGCCCATGGCCTCGCCCTCATGCTCGGTGTTTATGCCTCAGCCGGGATTTCTGGTGGCCACTGCAACCCTGCCGTAACCATCGGCCTCTGGATAATCGGCAAAGTCGAGGCGGCGAGGGCCATCGGCTACATCGTGTTCCAGCTCCTCGGGGGAATCATTGGAGGGCTTTTCGTGCTGGCGCTGTTTCCAGATATGCGAGACAATCTCCCTTATCTCGGCGCTCCGCGGTTCATTTCTGAGGGAGAGGGCGCCATCAGCAGCATCAAGGCGATTGGCATCGAAGCGATATTTACTTTCATTCTTATGATGGTCGTGCTGCTCATCGCGGTGGATCGTGGTCGGGTGGCGAAGCAGATGTTCGGTTTGTGCATCGGCATGACCGTTACAACACTGGCGCTCATCGGTGGTTTCACAGGCGGAGCCATGAATCCCGCACGACATTTCGGACCTGCTCTCGTCAGTTCTGAGTCCGCCGTGCTCTCTCAAGTTCCGGTGTACTTTGCTGGACCCATCATCGGTGCGATCATCGCTGCGCTCGTTTACAAGTTTGTGTTTGCAACACCTGACGAAGAGACGCCGGCTGCCTGAACTCAGTGAGTGCTAGCGCTATCGAATTGGGTTGGCGACCAACTTTGGGCCGCAGTCATGTGGCTTGCACGCAGGCGCGCGATTCGAAATATGCAGCGGTTCTGCCTCCGCCTCTGTCCACGAGGTTGGCAGAGTGCTGCTCGTTCGTCGGTCATCGCCCAAAACAGATTCGCTCGCAAAATTGGTCGAAAAACGATGAGAATCTCCGCGGCTGTAACCCTGTTTTCAGCCTTGATCACAGCTCTGTTCGTTCTCGCGACTTCAATGCTTGAGTGTGGGGTTCTTGAAAGGCCGAGATAATCTCGCATAAAATGTACGTCGAGAGATGTCCGCGACTGTAGAAAAGGCCGCCGAAAGAGGTAGACCGAGCTATTCATGGCAATTCGGTCAAGAACGTCGCCTTAGCCTCATCGCCGAGATCACTCCGCTTGAAGACAAAACAATTCTCGACATCGGCTGCGGAGTTGGAACGTATGTAAAACGTTTTCGAAAGTTCTCCGCGAAAGTCGTTGGGGTTGATGTCGAATTTGAACGAGTAAAGCGCGGGTCTGCCGATTCGCCGAACCTAATGGTTGCAGAGGGCGAGCACTTGCCATTCGAATCGAATAGCTTCGACATCATCTTGCTCAACGAAGTGATTGAGCATGTGACTGACGATGCACAGACTTTGCGAGAAGCTGTTCGCGTTGCAAAGCCCGGCGGACATGTGGTTGTTTACGCGCCGAATCGCCTCTACCCGCTTGAGACTCACGGCATCTACGTCGGTAAGAAGTTCATCTATCGCTTGACGCCGTTCGTGAACTGGACACCAAATTTCATCCGCAATAAGTTCGTGCCGCATGCACGCGTCTACCTTGGCAAAGACCTAAGCCGACTCATCAAGGGATTGCCGGTAACTGTTGTCACCGCCCACTACGTCTTTCCTGGCTACGACAAGATTTTCAGGCGGAGCCGCGCAGTCGGCACCCTGCTTCGAAAGGTCACCTACGCGATGGAGCGCTCTCCCTTCCGGCGCCTTGGGATCTCGCATTTCTTCGTAATCCGCAAGGACTCTTGACCGTCTGGCTCATGAGTCAGGAACTCAGCCCCGAAAATAGGGGTATCTGTTACCACCCGAACCGAGGTTATCACCATGAATAAGCTGTTTGTCCGCGCCGTATCGCTCGCGCTCGCCGCGCTTCCACTGGCCCTACAGGCCCAGCCAATCACCGAGGAGTCGAAGGCGAAACTTCTCGAAGCGATCACTGAACGAATCTCGACAACTGCGTATGTCCAAGGTGCGGACTTCACGAAGCTATCTGAGCTGCTCGCCAAACACGATGCGGACATCAAGAAAGCGACAACTGTTGAGGCGTTCTCGATTGCCGTGAACCTTGCTTTTGATGATTACAAGTTTTCACATTTGCAGCTTCTATCACCGCGCGCCGCTACAACTCAGAGTACGGGCCGCAGTGTTGGGATCGGGATAATGGCACTCCCTTCGAAAGACGGCGTTCGAATAGCCCGAGTGATCAAAGACGGTCCGGCGGACAAAGCTGGTCTCAAAGTTGACGACGTTATCACAAAGGCCGACGGGAAACAGGTTTCTGAGCCAGAGCAAATCCGCGGCGAAGAAAACACGACGGTTCAACTCACCGTAAAGCGTGCTGAAAAGAGCTTCGATGTATCCATCACAAGAAAAGTGTTCAGCGTTTTGCAACAAGACACGCTCACATGGGTTGACCCAAAAACCGCATTGATAACCGTGCACTCTTTCGGCGCTGGTTACGACCAAAAACTCATCGAAAAGCTTTGCAACGACGCAAGCAAGGCGGAGAAGCTAATCATTGACTTGCGCTCAAACGGCGGCGGCAGCGTTCTCAACCTGTTCCATCTCGCTGGCAAGGTCATGCCGGAAAACAGTTCGCTTGGAAAATTTATTACGAAAGATGATGCAAACCGATTCACCAAGAAGTACCCGTCAAAAGCCGCTGAGCCGATTGAAGTTGCAAAAGAGTTTGGGCTTCCGATCCGATCAATGGGCGCACAAGTTTTCAAAGGCAAACTGGCAGTGTTGATCGGACCCGGATCGGGAAGTGCAAGTGAAATCTTCGCCGCCTCGATCCAAGATTCGAAGCGCGGGATGCTTATCGGTGCCAAGTCAGCCGGCGCTGTCCTGGCGTCGCGGTTCTATAAGCTTCCCGAGGAATGGGCATTGCAGGTGCCGTTCATGGAGTATGTGACTCCCAATGGTAAGCGGCTTGAGGGCGACGGCGTGAAACCGGACCAGGTGCAGGAGCTGAAAGTCGTGATGGATGATGCTCAGATCATCAAAATCGCTCAGACCGCGCTCAACGGCGGCTAACGAGTTTCAAGCACAGACTCGATGGCGTCGCGGGAAAACCCATCAGCGTAAAGCCTGCGCGCCAGGCTTGGGGTTGACCTTTCGCCGAGCTTGGCGAGCGCCCTCTGAAGGAGGTCTGACTCACTAGGAATCAGTGAAAGCGCCCGCTCGATACACTCGACGGGGGCCAGCCGCTGCTCCAGCTCTCGCCGGATTCTAAGGGGGCCCCATACCTTCGACTTGACGGCCGTCTCGGCCAGGTCCTCGGCCAGTTCGGCGTCTCGAATCAGCCCCTTGTGTACCAGATAGTCTATGACTTGCGCAACGCTGTTTTCGTCTACCTGTTTGGCCGACAACTCAGCCCGAATCTCTCCTGAAAACCGGTTCCGCGCCTTCAGCAGCTTGAGGGCGATGCCAAGGGCGCGATCGTATTCTTCGGGATTGGCAGGGCTCACGCTTCCTCGGGCAAAGCCTCTTCTTCCTCTCGGGCCTCGGAGGCGTAGTTAGCGGCCTTCTCGGCAAGAGAGGCCTGTATCTTTCCAGCAAGCTCCTCCAAGATGGTTCCATTTGCGTCGAGGAAAGCCTTCGCGTTCTCCCGTCCCTGGCCGAGCCTGAGGTCGCCGTAGCTGTAATAGGTGCCGCTTCGGGTGATGAAGTTCAGCTTCGTTCCGACGTCCAGCAGGTCGCCGGCTCTGTCCACACCCTTTCCGAACACGATGTCGAATTCGCAAGCTCTGAACGGCGGTGCAACCTTGTTCTTAACCACTTTCACCTTCGTTCGGGCGCCAATCGCCTCCGTGCCGTCTTTGATCATCTCGGCGCGGCGAACCTCGAGTCGGACCGAAGCCCAGAACTTGAGCGAGCGGCCGCCTGGGGTGGTTTCTGGGTTGCCGTACATCACGCCAATCTTCTCTCGAAGCTGGTTGATGAACACAACGGCGGTCTTGGTCTTGTTGGTGTGACCACCCAATTTGCGAAGCGCCTGAGACATCATTCTGGCTTGGATGCCCACAAAGGTGTCACCCATCTCGCCGTCAATCTCAGCTTTGGGAACGAGCGCTGCGACCGAGTCCAGTACAACCACGTCGAGAGCGCCTGATCGAATCATGGCGTCCATGATTTCAAGGGCCTCCTCTCCGGTCGAGGGCTGCGAAATATAGAGCTTCTCAACATCAACGCCGAGTGCTTTGGCATACTCGACGTCGAGGGCGTGCTCCGCGTCCACAAACAGCGCCATTCCGCCCTTTTTCTGGGCTTCGGCGATGATTTGCAGGGCAATGGTGGTCTTGCCCGAGCTTTCGGTCCCGTAAATCTCGGTGATTCGACCCCGTGGAATTCCGCCTATCCCGAGCGCGGTATCCAAGCTAATCGAGCCCGTGGGTATGGCATCCACCCTTTCAGCGGCGGCCTCTCCCATCTTCATAACGACCCCTTTGCCGAACGCCTTCTCGAGCTGGCTTAGGGTGCTTTTCAGCGCCTGGTCCTTGTTCACTTCGATATGCTCCAAAAAGTCTACTGCGTGTTTGCTTGTTGCCATTAGTATCCTCCCTACGCGATAGGTAGACAGAATTATACATAGTAGGTGGAGATTTGTCAAGGGATGTTTTTGAGGGGTAGGTGCCGCGGGTACAGATCAGGTTGGCTTGCCCCTTGGCCTTGGTCTAGGGAGGCTTCCTACGATCGGGGCTCCCGAGCTGGCCGTGGGCGGTCGGACCGGTCATTGGAGTCCGCGATGTCACAATAGCCGCATGATTGCTGTTGCCGTATGTTCCGCCATTCTCCAATCCCAGCCCTACATCCAGCCTTATACGCCGGGTGGGAAGGCGATCGTCGCCGAGATTGCCGGTAGGGGGCAGTTCGAAATCACCACCGACCCACAGCACTCGCCGAAATCGGTGAAGCATATTTTGGGTCTGGTCGGCAAAAAGTTTTACGATGGGCAGCGCGTTCACCGCGTTGAATATTGGGTGACTCAATGGGGTTCGCCCGCAAGTCGCAACAAGCCGCTGAATTCAGACGCTGTCGGCGATGGGGGCAGCGGAATTCGGCTGCCGTTTGAAATGTGCAACGTGGATTTCGTGCGCGGCGTTGTCGGAATCGCAAGCGACGGCTTGCAAAACGGCGGCGATTCGCAACTGTTCATCATCAAACAGGATCGTTTGTATTTATGGCGCAGCTACTGCGTCGTTGGCAAAGTGACGAAAGGGATGGATGTGGTGGACAAGATCGCGAAAGGGGACAGGATTACTAAGATGTGGGTGAAGAGGTAAGCCGATCTGAGCGGGATGCCAACGACCGGAAGCTGTTTCGCCGGGTGTAAATAGACCCCGGTTCACCCGCGCTTCGAACGAAAACTCCTCGGCTAAGTAGAATGGTGACATGCCGTTCAATCGCTCCATCCTTTCGCTGCTAAGTACGCACGTCGGCACCGGAAAACTCATCAGCGTTTACGCCAACCAAGAGGACACCGACAAATTTTTTGTGGGTTGTCTGTTGAAGGTGGACGAAGAGTCGGTGCTGCTACGTCTTCGGGGGAATTTCGGAGAAGATGAGGGCGTGCTGATCGTTCCATTAGAAGGCGTTCTTAGGATTTCGACCGCAAACGATTACCTGAATGGCATCCAACTCTTAATGCAACGCATTCCGCCGAGCGAATCGGATATTGACGATTACATAAAAAGCCCAGAACCGGCGTCAATCCTGTCAGCGCTTTCGTTTGCAAAACGACGCGGGTTGGTCGTCACGATTTACGACGAAGAGGAGGAACAGCTCAACGGTTTCGTACGCGAAGTAAGTCCGGATCATGTGGACCTCGAATACATTCTGGATCACGGCCAACCGGAAGGCCGGTACTTGTTGCCGATTAGCTCCATCTCGCGCGTTGAGATGGGCAACCAGTTTCATGATTGCTTGCGATACCTGTATTCGAAGCGCTTAGGTTTGGTGTGAATCGCGAAGTTCGGACTTTTGGGTTAGTTCGGAAACTTAAACGGTTTTCCGATCAGCGTCGTCCAAGCCGTCTTCTGCTCCTCGGTCAATATCGCCGCAATCTTAGCCTCATACTCTTTCGCAACGGCTTTCATTTTCTTTATGATGTTTGAACCCACTTTGCCGCCGCTAATCAATTCCATCGCCGCACTGTCC
Organism: Fimbriimonadales bacterium; assembly: GCA_046330175.1. Lineage (GTDB taxonomy): Bacteria > Armatimonadota > Fimbriimonadia > Fimbriimonadales > ATM1 > JAJPJR01. The sequence continues at coordinate 2,136,721 of JAXLTG010000001.1, read as the reverse complement.
TTGTCCGAACAGATCGTTGCAACCTGCGATGCCTGTTCGTCTGTCAGTTTCAATTCGGCCGCCGGTTCAGAAAGCTGCAAAACAAAATATCCGTTGCGCTGATACCATAGTTGTTTCATCCGCAGTCGCTGCTCGTCATTCAATACCGCATCCAACTTCGCATCCATGTTCTTTGTTGGATACTTGAAATCAAGTCCCGCCAAGTTTTCCGATTTGTCCGCATCCTTCATAGCGAGCTGAATCGCTTTGTCCTGCTCTTTGGTAATCTTTAGCTCTTTCTTTGCGGTTGGAATCAGCAAGATTTCAATCTTCCCTGAAACTCCCATAAACCCCTGCGCGTTCACGCTGTTCGAAAGCAGGCAAACCACAGCAACAACGATAAACAATATTCGATTCATCGCGTTACTATACACGCAATCCTCGCCAACCCACCCGCCACACTCGTGTCACGGTGTTCCAAGCACATCACCACAACGGCCGTATCCACCCCCCCCCCATGCGATAAACTGCCTGCGTGACTCACATCCTCGCGCTTCTCGTCGTCGGCTCAACACAGCTCACTCCAGCCGGTGAGCTCATTCGCGGTGCCTATGGCGAGCCGCACATCTTTGCGGCCTCTCGCTCAGCGGCGTTTTTCTGGGCTGGCTATTCGGTTGCACAAGATCGCCTGTTCCAAATGGATGTCAGTCGCCGTTCTGCTCGCGGACGATTAGCGGCGCTGCTCGGCAAGACAGCACTCAATTCCGACCGAGATGCAATCCGTTTCGGTTACACCGACTCGGAATACGACACTCTGTTCTCGAAGATGAGTTCTGCGGCGCAAAAGGATTACGAAAGCTACGCGAACGGAGTAAACAGTTGGATCGAGGAAGCGACTACGAACAAGCTTTTGCCTGCAAGCTATTCGGGTGCAAAACCTGAAGCCTGGTCCGTCAGAGATTCGCTCGCAATTGGAGTCAACCTTGTGCGGCTTTTTGGAAAAGGTGGCGCGGGTGAAATTCGCAATCTGCTGCTCTACACTTATCTAAAAGACAAGATGGGCGCGGATACGCCAAAAGCGATTGAAGACATCGCATGGCTTATGGATGAATCTGCCTCAACTACTTGCGCAAAAGAAGATGATCCGTTCAAAGGCGTTTCGCCGTTTCCAGCCTTGGCTCCGAACGCGCTCACAGAACATATCAAGCTGCTTCCAAAAGTGAATCTGCTCGAATTGCTTCCTGGAATTCGGCTTGAAGAGCAAAGCGCGATGAAAGAGATCGCCGCGCAATACGGCGCGCCGTACAAAACGGGCAGCTATGCGATGGTTGTTTCGCCGGCCAAAAGCTCGCTCGGAGTTCCGCTTTTGTTGAGCGCACCTCAAATGGGTTTCCAGACTCCGTCAATCGTTCACCAGATGAGCATAAATTGTCCGGATTATGTGGCGGTCGGGCTCGACGTTCCAGGGATTCCCGGGGTGCTGATTGGTCACACACCAAAATTCGCGTGGGGATTAACAAGTGGCGTTGCGGATACCGACGATGTGTTTGTTGTCAAACTTAATCCATCGAACGCGAATCAGTACGAGTTGAACGGTAAATGGACCGATTTCGAAAAATCCGATACAGCGATAGAAGTTCGTGGAGAACAGGCGGCTAATGCGACCCGCGAGCTAAGCGCTTACGGCCCCGTAGTCATAAAAAGTGTTGGGACCGGGGTTGCGTATTGCCGGAAGTCCACGCTTTGGATGGAAGAGACAGTCTCGCTTGATGGTGCGATGCAAATCCCTTCCTGCCAAACGATTGGAGATCTCAAGAAACTGTCTGAAAAGCTGAACGCCTCGTTCAATCTGTTCGCAGCGACAACCGGCGGCGACATCGGTTGGTTTTTCTGCGGCCGAGTTCCGATGCGAGCGGCCAATGTTGACCCGCGTCTCCCAGCGCCGGCTGATGGAAAACATGATTGGCTCGGAGTGTTGCCCGCTTCAAAAATGCCATATATGATTAATCCGAAAAAAGGCTGGATTGCGAACTGGAACAACAAACCGGTTTCGTGGTGGCCGAATTCTGATACTCCGGTTTGGGGGCGAATATTTAGAAACCAAGCGCTGAATGAAGTGATGGCGAACCGAATGCTTTCCCCACAGGATTTGGAAGCCAACGCTCGACATATCGCGACGCACGAATCTGAGCCAAGTCACTTCGTGAGGGAAATCTTGAGCAACGTAACTGCAAGCACGCCCCAAGAATCGCTCGCATTGAGCTACCTAGTGAACTGGAGCAATGAGTTTTTCGATGGCTCGGTCGCGCCCCGGCTTTACCGAAACATCTTCGCTCGCTTACAGGAAGAGATTTTCCTTGAGAAAACAGGGAATTTTCTCTCGCCTGCGACGTTTGCTCAAGTTATCCAGCCGACGCTGGTTTGGAATGCATTGCACGGAAAGACAAAAGTCAACTGGCTCGGCAAGCGAACAGCCAAACAGGTTATGCAGAACGCGTTTTCAAAAGCGATTGCTGGGATGCAGTCTCAGTCCGGCCCCAACGTGAGCGACTGGCGATACGCCGCGAGCAAGCTTCCGTTTGGATCCATTAGCGATGCGCTTTACAGCAATCGCGGCACCTACATCCAGGTTGTGGAGTTATTCCCAGAACCAGCCGGAAGGTTCGTTGCGCCACCAGGCATAGCCGAGGATCCAAAAAGCAAGCATTACGGCGACCAGGTTGCGCTCGCCGCGAACTGGGCCTTCTATCCGATGTTGTGGCGCAGAAGTGAGTTTCCATCAAAGAACTAAACCCGTTTTCGATAGCGACTCAACTTTTCGGACACTTCGTGCCTCTAATTCGGTGGACTCTCAATTTGGGACGCCGAAAGTCATGCCGGAAAACGACAAGATCACTCGATTGCGCAGCAATGACCTGACCGCTTGGGAACTGCTCGTTCATGAACATTACGATGCAGTTTTCCGCCTGTTGCGGCATCTCAGCCGCTCGGCTGATGACGCTGAGGATCTCACACAGCAAACTTTTGTCAAGGCGCACACGCGCATTGACGGGTTTCGAAACGATTCAGCAATCAAAACGTGGCTGTTCAAAATCGCGTATCACGAGTTTACGAATTGGAATCGGCGAAGGAGGCTGTTTTTTCCTTTGAATCTCGCGCTCCAAAGGCGTGAAGCGGGTTATGACAAAACGGATGCAGGTGAACTCTTGCTTTCAGCAATACATGGCATGAAAGCAGAGCTTCGTAACGCATTCTTGCTGTGCGAAGTGAATGGCCTGACAATGGAAGAGATTGCTGAAGTAACGAATTCACCGGTTGGATCCGTTAAGTCGCGTGTTCATCACGCGAGGATGCAGCTTAGGACCTATTGGGAGCAGAATGTACAGGAGCAGAAATATGAACCTCGACAAAGCGAAATATGATGAGGGGCTTGAGAAGCTTTCTCGTGAGCAGGCGCCTGTGGGCGCAAAAGCCAACTTGATTGCAAGTCAATTCTCGCTGGCATTGGAGCGACGATCAAGCCGATGGGTTGTCGCTGCTGCGGGCCTTGCTGCAGTGTCCCTGGGAGTATTCAGTTTGGCGGTGCTCACTTCGAAGCCCGCGTTCGCAGATCAGATTAAGCAGATTGTAGACGCCGGAAAAAATTCGCCAAACAGGATAGAGCGGCGCTATGAGCTGGCCTCCAATGGTAGTTGGGAATTGAAATCAACGACTTGGATTTCTGAGAGTGGTTGGCACTCCAAAGAGACGGGAGCGGCCGAGACATTTGTGTTCGGCGACAAAATTGCATACCTTTTCGATTCTTACGCGACCGTCTGCAAGCAAAAGAACGGCAATCTGAGCGACATGGTGAACTTCCACACGTTTGAGCAGCTTGTGAAGCAAGCTTCCCCGAACAACGTGAGTGTAAAGCGTGAAACCGCAGCAAGCAATGGTCAGTCTAGATACAGCGTCGCGATGACTGCAGAGGGGAATGGCACCGTGGAGGCCACTTTTGATGGATCGAAGCAAGGCGGGAGTTCCGTTTCGATTGTTGCCGACAAAAATTCAAGTCGCCCATCTTCGATGACAGTAAATCTTGGCAAGGGGAAAGCGATAAAACTAACGTGGGAATATCCGTCTACGCCTCCGGAACAGGCGAGATTCTCAGTCCCTCCAGGGACTCAGATTTACGACCTCGATGCGCAACGGTCTGTTTTTCTCAGCAGCTTGAGCAAGCCCTCGAGCGTGGTTGAGGCAAACGGAGAGAAGATCGGCGTTGTTGGCGCGTATCTCGATCACAGCGGAGCACTCCTAATTTTCACGACAGGTGATGCGGGTTGCTCAGCAGACGGGCCAAACCTAAGAGTCGGCGATTCCGAACTTGAAACAAGCGGTTTCGCATGGACGCAAGAAGTCAATCAGGTTCAGCAACCTGCCGATTACAACGGTGTGAAAATCACCGCGCGGCGTTATCACCTCACCGGCAACGTGGTTGAGTTGAAAGACGTCCAGTTGCCAATCCTGTTGCCAGGCGGTGCGACGGCGTTTGTCTCGCTTCCGAGAATTCCTATTGTTCGCACGGGCAGTGTGATATCGCTCTTCATGCCGGAAAACGTCCCATTCTGGGAGACGGCCAGCGGCGGAAGCCCAACATCGGGCGGGTAGTGAAGACATTGTATTAGAGAACCAATCCTCCCCAGCAGGCAGCCTTGCTGGGGAGTTTTTTGTAAGCAGCAAAAGCAGCGGGAATTCAGCGGGTAATTTGAGCCTGTGACTACGATTGGGCACCTTCGTGAAGCGACCAATCTCGCGTTTGAGAGCCTGTTAGCAGCGATCGAGGGGGTAACTGAACCGATATCGTTTTTTCGCCCCACCGGAGCAAGCGAGGAGCACCTGCACACAGACGGCTCGATCCACATGATCGTGCTTCATGCGGCGTGTGTCAAATACATGTGTGGAAGCGTGGGCTTTCGAAACACAGAGATCAGGTGGAGCCAGCTTGCGGATCGAATTGAAAATTTCGAGCCGAATTGGGGGGCCGCTGTTGAGTTCTTGAACGAAGCGCACAAATATTGGTTAGATTTATGGAGTCACCTCTCCGATGAACAGCTAACGATGGAGATACCGACCAATTACGGGACAACTGCTCCAGCGTGGCGAATCATTCGCTTGGTTCATCACCACGACTCGTATCACGCAGGTCAAATCGCAGCGATTCGGTACATCGCCACGCCCACCACCGAAAAGCCGCTGTCACAGGCGGAGGATATTAGGCAGCATTGCAAAGAGATGATCGCGTGGTGAAGCATTTTGGGACCGAAGAATTCAGACTCAAACGGCTTCCCTGGAGCGACCGCACTAACCTCGGGCAGGCCGGTGGTGGTTACTCTAGGCTTTCAAATCCGCACAAAAGCACGGCGTTCAAGCATGAAAAGGCCGATTCAAGATCGAGACTAACGTGAAAAGCGAAATGCTCGACACTCTTTCAAGATTCGAGTTACCAGTCTGAAAATGGCTCGCGAAATGTCGTAACATAGTTGCCTAATGCCCACATATCCCCCGATCATTCAAGGAGGGATGGGAGTAGCGGTCTCATCCTGGCCGCTCGCCTCGGCGGTTGCTCGACGCGGACAGATTGGCGTAATTTCCGGCACCGCACTTGACACCGTTTTTGCCCGCAAGCTGCAACTTGGCGACCCGACGGGCGACTTGCGCGAAGCGCTCTCGCACTTTCCGATACAAGCGATGGCCGATCGCATCTTGGAGCGCTACTTCATCGAGGGTGGAAAGGCGCCTTGCAAACCGTTCAAGTCCAAACCGATGCCGTCAGTAAAGCCGTCAACGGCTTTAACAGAGTTGATTGTCGTTGCAAACTTTGTTGAGACGTTCCTCGCTAAACGAGGGCATGACGGATTAATTGGAATTAACTTGTTGGAAAAAGTTCAGTTGCCGACTCTGCCCTCACTGTTCGGCGCGATGCTTGCCGGAGTTGACTTCGTGTTGATGGGTGCAGGAATACCACGCGCGATTCCTGGCGCGCTCGATTCTCTTTCCGAATTGCAGGTAACCGAACTCAACCTAACCGTTGCAGGTGCAAACGCTGAAGATCGGTTTGTATCAAGATTCGACCCGATGCCGTACACCTCATCCGGCATCGCCCGTCTCAAACGGCCACAATTCATCGCGATAGTTTCCTCATCGGCCCTCGCGCTCACCCTTGCTCGAAAAAGCACAGGAAGAGTGGACGGGTTTGTTGTCGAAGGGCCAACCGCGGGAGGGCACAATGCGCCACCACGCGGCCCAAAGCTGTTCGACGCATCGGGTCAGCCGATTTATGGAGAGCGAGATGTTGCCGATCTCGGGCAGTTCCGCGAGCTTGGAATCCCGTTTTGGTTGGCCGGGTCGTACGGTTCTGCGCAAAAGCTGCAAGAGGCCCAAAGTGAAGGTGCGCAAGGTATCCAAGTCGGCACAGCGTTCGCGTTCTGTGACGAGTCTGGAATCAACTCAGAGATCAAGCGCAACGTGATTAGTCAAAGCGTTGAACATCGCGCAGCCTTGCTCACCGATCCACTCGCCTCTCCCACTGGATTCCCATTCAAAGTAGTTCGCTTGGAGGACACGGTTTCTGAAAGCGGTGTCTACCTGGAGCGGGAACGTATTTGCGATCTGGGCTACTTGCGAGAAATGTACAAGAAAGCGGATGGTGCAATTGGTTATCGCTGCTCCGGTGAGCCGGTCGAGGATTACCTCGCAAAAGGTGGCGAACTCGAAGAGACCGACGGTAGAAAGTGCATGTGTAACGGATTGCTTACGACTGTTGGGCTCGGTCAAATTCGAAATGGTAAGTGCGAACCAGCTATCGTCACGGCGGGCGATGACGTGAGGCACATTAGTCAGTTTTTGAAACCAGGCTGCAACAGCTACTCTGCGTCCGACGTCATAGATCGCCTGCTGTCGGTCTAATCATTTCCTGCGTGCCAACGAATCTATTTCACTCAGTTTGAACCGAACACACAAAATGTACGGTTGGTCGCCGCTGTTCCAATGACCGTATGTCGTACACACGAAAGTTCCGTCACGCAAAACTTCAACACCGGGGTAGCCACAATCGGCGCCTTCAAAGTTATTTTTCAACCGAACTCGGTATTGACCTTCGCCTCCGCTCAAAAGGTCTTCGTAACGGCCAACCCATGCAACCCAATCACCTTTCGTCGCGTTATCAGAAGCCATATCTCTAAACGAGATTACGAGGCGGCCATCGGGCGAATACTTCGCAGTGTGCCGGTCTCCAGTAAGCGTCCAGGGAAGTTCGCGTGGCTCGCTCCATGTTTGCCCTTCATCGTTCGAGAAAATGATATGTGAATTCCTAGTACGTCGGTTTTCGCGAAGCAATACGGCAAGCTGCTTTCCATTCGGCGAGCGAACAGCACCAGGTTCACACAAGTGTATGTCCGAGCGCGAAAAAACGACTTCTGGTGTTGACCAGGTCAACCCGCCATCTTCTGAAAAAGTTTTGTAAAGCGTGAACACACCGGTTGCCTTACCATTCTCAGTGAAAAACCTGCCGTCATCGTGAAACATGGCGAGATAGTTTCCGTTGTGAAGCTGCTCGACAAAACCCATTAATACGATGCCGCCCCAATCACCAACTTTGGCGAGCGGCGTCCATGTTTTGCCGTTATTTTCGCTGTGTGAAAGCCGCGCTGGGTACAGCCCCGACCAAAGGATTAACCTTTTCTTGTGAGACTTAGGATCAACGGTGCGAAAGATTGTCGGCGTCTCCAAACTCGTCTCCCAGTTCTGGGGAACATCAAGCCTTCCACTCCAGGTCTTACCGCCGTCGCTACTTCGCTTGAAAATAATGGGCCCGTGTCCATGACCCTTTGGATACACCGCCAATATGGTTCGTTTGTCTTCTAGCAAAACGGTCGAAGTGTGACCGAGATATTGACCCTGCTCTCGATCAACAACGATTTGCCTATCCGTTTGAGCGTCCAGATCAATCAGCTTGATTGGCTCTAACGGTTTCTGAGCAAGGACGGAGCAAGCAATCATAGCGAGCATGGGAGCTTACAATACCGAAACATCGGGTAAACCTGCCTTGCCATGTTCGCAACACTTTCGTTAGCTGCGTTTCTGATATCTCAGGCACCAAAGCCTAACATTATTTACATCATGGCCGACGATTTGGGTTACCGCGAGTTGGGCTGTTTCGGTCAGAAGAAAATTCCTACTCCATACATTGACCGACTTGCGGCAGAGGGCATGGTGCTGACACGAACTTACTCAGCGAGTCCGGTATGCGCACCAACTCGCTGTTCCTTGCTAACTGGAAAACATCAGGGCCATGCCGCAATCCGTGGAAACAAAGAGTTAGGTGGGTTCGGTCCCAACGACAAAGAGGGGCAAATGCCGCTGCCGCTGTCCGAAGTGACAGTCGCGGAATTGTTGAAATCTTCGGGATATCGAACCGGACTCGTCGGAAAATGGGGATTGGGAGGAACCGGCGTTGGCGAAGTGCCGACAGACCACGGATTCGATTTCTTCTACGGCTATTTATGTCAAAGGAGAGCGCACAATTACTATCCGGCCTATCTTTGGAATGGCCGGGACGTAGACCTACTCAACAACGCGGTTTACTCCGCCCATCAGAAAATCGCGGAGCCGCTTGAAACAGAGGCTGAGTACGAGCAGCGATACGGCGGAAACAGCTACTCTGCAACAAAACTGTATGAGGCATGCAAGGCGTTTATTGGCCGAAAAAGTGACGAGCCGTTCTTTCTGTACTTCGCGCCAACTCTGCCGCATGTTGCGCTGCAAGCACCGCGAGAGTGGGTTGATAAGTTTCCGCGCGATTGGGACTCAAAACCGTACTTAGGAGAAAACGGCTATCTCCCCAATGCGCGTCCCCGAGCGACGTACGCCGCGATGATTGCGTACCTTGATTTCTCGGTCGGCGAGATTATGTCTGCGCTTGAGAAGGCCGGAAAGGCAAACAACACACTCATCATCTTCACGAGCGACAACGGCGCAACAAACGTCGGCGGCGTTGACCGCGATTTCTTTGAGTCAAATGGTGAGCTGCGCGACGGCAAAATGAGTTTGTACGAAGGCGGTATTCGCGTCCCGATGGTTGCGAGGTGGCCCGGACGTATTCCAGCTCGATCAAGGTCAGACAGCGTAATTGTCTGCTTCGATATGCTGGCAACATTGTGCGAGGCAGCTTCGGTGAAAGCTCCGAAAACCGATGGCGTTTCGTACCTTCCGTCGCTGCTCGGAAACCAACGCGAGAAGCGAGAGTACGTCTACTTCGAGTATCCGGAAGCGAGCGCGATGCAGGCGGTCATATTTGGGAACTTAAAGGTAATCAGGCCGGACCTCAAGAAGAACCCTTCACGAGTAGAAGTGTACGATTTGGCATCAGACCCAGGCGAGAAGAACAACATAAGCGCAGCTCGTCCGGAACTGGTCGCAAAGGCGCTCGAAGTCATGAAGCGTGAACACCGACCGAACAAGAACTTTCCGCTGGGGGTTTTGGATAGGACCGAGGCCGTCCGGTAGACTCCCGTTATGCCAATGATGATAACGAAGCGGTTGGCCGACATGCTGACAGTTCAGATTGCGTCGGAGCTATCGGCGCACATGAATTACTACGGAATCGCAATCTGGTTCAGAAGGCAAAGCCTTGACAAGTGGGCGAAGCTGTTCATGGATCAATCGCGAGAGGAGGCCGAGCACGCTGCCAAAATCATGAACTTTCTCGATGAGAATGACGTGAGTTACGATCTGCCTGCGATCGGTCCCGCCTCAACCCAGTACGCAAATGCGGCAGCTTGTGTGGACGCTGCAGCCGCCAGCGAAGCAAAGGTAAGTGGCGAATTCCGCGCCATGGCCAAAGCTTCAATCGAAGAGAACGATTCGACCGCGCATCAATTTCTACAGTGGTTCGTCGAAGAACAGGTCGAAGAGGAAGCCAAAATGGCGAAGCTGAAGGACCTCGTCGCCAGCGGCATCAATCTGTTCCAAGCCGAAGCGCTTCTAGATTCGTTCGCCTAAACTAACTCTAAAGGAGAAACAAGAGTGATTGCTGTTGCCTGTCTTGCAAGTTTCACATTCGTGCCAGCAACGACACCGTCGCTGGATGACCAAGCTTATTTCGCAATTCTTGCCGAAACAAAAGTCGGCCGAATGGCGGGGATGCCGAAGATTGACCTCGGTGATCTGCCTCCAGGAATCAAGCTGCCACCCGAGGCGATGATGTTCGCCGGGGTCGCTGCTCGTGTCCTAAACATCCGCCTGTGGTCACCCACAATCGCTGCGGCAAACGCGGAGGCGACCGTCGCTCCTCCTGCTGGCCTAAGACAAGGTGACAAACTGAACCTTGAGATTTATCGTCCAACTGCCGCCGATGCGACCGCAAAGGTTCGTGACTTTGATCCAGATTCCAATCCCGATGGCTTTACAATCAAAATCTACTGGGGTTCGTCGGAAACCGTGAAAGAAGGGCAGCCAAAGATCATTAAGTGGAGTGGAATATCGAAAGATCAGCAAGCTGCAATGCGTCAACGTGCACGAGAAGCGCAAGCCGCAAATTCCTACTACTACAAAGATGGTTGGACAACCGCGTATTGGCCGACGAAGAAGCAACCGGGAAACATCGCTGACGATGCATCATTGGTGGGTCTCTTCTCTCTGAAGACAAACTACACCGGAAATGTGGACATCGAAGCGCCGTCGAATGTGACATTCCTCGGCCCGTACGCCATTTCTAAACCTGATCTCGAAAAGAAGATGGACCTCAAAAAGGCCATCAATCTGGAATGGACTCAAATTCCAAACCTGCTCGGCCAAAACGCAATGGCGATGGGAATGGAAGGCAAAAACACCTTGATTTTGTGGAGCTCCTCAGAAGTTTATGACGAAGGTCTGATGGGCGACATGGGCTTTTTGCAGATGGCTGATGTGCGGGACTTTGTTGCAAAGACCGTATTCATGAAAGGTGACACTTCGAAGGTCTCCATCCCGATCGGTATCTTCAAGGATGTGGATTTCGCGATGCTCACCATGACCGGCTACGGCCCTGGAGCGGCTCTCGAAAAAGCGCAGCCGCTTCCGCGCATCCAAACCAAAACGAGCATGATGCTCATGCTCGGCGGAAAGAAAGCAAACTTTTAGCCGCGCCTAGTGAGCTGTTTTGCGCAATGCCCGCACAGGCCATGTGCGGGCATTGTTTTTGTCGGAGCTTTTCGCTTCCCAAACCTTGAGCTCAACGATGTGTACGCCCGCATTCGCGCTATTCTTCAGCATGTTTACGCGCACAAAACGAACTTTTCGGGCCGCAAATCGAACTTCGTCACCGTTCGCGCTACTCGGCAACCGGTTTTCGGATCTGTCGGCCACGATTGTCCAAGCGATTCCGTCTTCGCTTACTTCAATAGTGTATTGATAGAATCTCGTTCCATCCCAGTACGGAAACAGCTCAATTTTGTTCACGCTGTAGCTCTTTCCCAGGTCCACTCTTAGCCACTGAGGCGAGCTGCCAGACCACCAGCTTGACGAAAGGTCTAGGTTGTCGTCAACGGCAAGTTCTGGATCTTGTGGCGACTGCGTTCCACCAGAAATACTCACCGGTTTGCCGGTTGCCAGGTTGGGTACGCGCTTCGGAACGTGATAAAAGCGCATAGATGTCTCGTACCCGAGCTGTTGTCCATGTTCATCGAAGAGTGCAGCGCGGATCGTGGTCGTTTCCTTGATCTCGATCGGCGATTTGTAACTCTCCGAGCTTGCTGTGGGAGGATTGTCATCGGTGGTGAACCGAATCATGCCGGCTCTTGTGGCGTCCAACTCAACGGTAATCGGAGAACTGAAACAAGGAACGTCAAATCCGTTGGCATCCGTCGCATCAAGCGCGGAGTGGCTCATTCTCACCGGATGGACTAAGTTCTCCAATACGGCGTCAGACGTTGCGAACCGTGCTGTGTAGGCGCGATAGTCGTCAGGTTCGAATGGGTTCCAAGTACGCTCCGACATCGCCGCAACGACTCTTCTCAGATTCTGAATCTCGATGCTTTCGTTACCTTCCCAAGAGCAAACTTGCGCTCCTTGAATTGCCCGCGAATCATTGACTCGAAGCCAACCTGTTGTTTGATACAAGTTTCCGAACTTTCCGAACAGCCCCGCATCCCATTCATAAACCTTGCTTGCGGGCCAAACGTGCCGCCCAACAACGTAAAGCGGTGTCCAGGACGCATTGATCACCGAATAGCCGTCCTCGAGCAGATCGCCAGGCAAGTAGTACGCGTTCTCAAACTCCATCACTCTGACGTCCTTAGGAATAGGGAACCTCGACCCGCTGTCGCGTCCGAAGCCTTCCCACACAATCAGTGTTTTGCTTCGACCCTTTACGATTTCGTTCACCTGCGCGATAAACCGGCGAAACAACTCATGTTGCGACTTGTCTGGAAGGTCAAGTTGGCCAAACGCGGCCCGGAAGTCGGGGTGTTGATCCGCCATGGCGATGTCCGCTTCATCACCCCCCATATGAAAATAAGGCGAGGTGTGAAACACCTGACACATTTCGTCAATCATCGTTTCAACCGCAGATAGCGCTTTCGAGTTCACGAAATTGATCGTCGCATGGTGTTCATAAGGTTTTGTCCCAGATATCTTGAACACCTCTGGCATCGTGCGCACAAGAGAACCACAGTGGCCCGGCAAATCAAACTCCGGCACAATCGCTACGCCCCGAGAATCCGCGAACGTGACGAGCTCCCGAAGTTCATCAAGTGTGTAAGCGGGCAGGCCGACACCGTTCTGTGAAGTGACCTTTGGGAAGGCGCTCGAAGGAAATGTGAACGCCTGGTCGTCTGTTAAGTGAAGCTGCAAATACCTGATCTTGTACAGCCTGCAAAGCAAAACACACTGCTTCAAGGTCTCAATCGAGTGATGTTTTCTCGCAACATCCACCAAAAGCCCTCGGTACGAAAAGTGCGGCCTATCATCAATTTTCAAGGTTGGCAGCAGCAATCCGGATGAGCTTCGTTTCGCGAGTTGCAACAACGTCGCAAGTCCCCAGGAAGCGCCGACTCGGTGGCTTGCGGAAAGAACGACCCTCTTTCCAATGGTGAGTGAGTACCCCTCCTCCTCGAACCCGTTTGCTTGCGACAAAACAATCGTTGAGTCTTCCATTCGAGCCGTAAGCGAAGCCTCAACTCCAGTTGCGTCACGCAAATCCGCCAAGAACGATCGCGATAAATCCCTAAACTCCTGCGGCGCAAAAATCCTGACTTTCTCAAGCTTAGTCTGACCTCCCCCAAGCGTTACTTTTCGAGGCATAGGAACAATGCTAACGCGACTTGGCTTAGCGACTTGAGGTTTGCGAAGTTTTGTCAACTGCTTTGCAATTGACTCGGCAAGCCGGTCCGCAATCAGTTCATTTCCCGTCGGGAGCATGTGAACGCCGTCATACGTGAGTCGCCCCCTATCAGTTGTATCCTTTGCGCCACGAAGAGAATCCAGTTTATTAACAAACGCCTCTCTTAAGTCGGCTACTTCGAACCCATTGGTTTTCGCAACATCTCGGACAATCGCGGAGTACTCATCAAGCTTAGAGTCAAATGCATTCTTCCCTCGGGGCAGTTCGCCAATGATCGGCGGTGTGGCAAAAACGAGCTGGACGCTCTTCTTGCGCGCGGTTCCGACCATCGCTTCTAAGTTCACTCGAAACTTTTCAGGAGGGTTCCCACTTGACCCATGCCAAATGTCGTTTATCCCGATCTCGATGACAGCCAGCGTAGGGTGCCCGCGTTCAAGCACCTCGGCAAATGGTGCCTGAGTCGAGCCGTACAGATTTGTGCACCCATTCAAAAGATCGTTGCTCTTTCCACCGTTTATCCCTCGCTTGACCAGCGAAACGAGTAGCCGCTTAGTCGCAGGCTGTTCATGTATTCGCTTCGCCAACAGGTCAATGAAGCCGCCCTGCCATGTGATCGAATCACCGAAGAAAACGATGGTGTCCAAGGGCCTAAGTGGTGTGTTCGGTCCGAATAGTTGCGATCCGACTAGGGCTGCCGAGGCCAATCCCGAGAGTAGCAGCGACATCGGGTCAGTTTATCACCGTGTCGTAACGCAATCTCACCACGGAAACGGGCTCAAATAGCCTATAATCAAACGAGAATGCAACCGACCGATGTTGGCAATCCCAACTACTTTCACCAAGTCGTAGATTGCCAGTGGGCATGCCCGGCCCACACCAATGTGCCCGAATACATCCGCCTTATCGCCCAGGGGCGGTACGACGACGCCTATATAGTCAATCGGGAGTCCAACGTCTTCCCCGGAATCCTCGGTCGCACCTGTGACCGGCCATGCGAACCTGCCTGCCGCCGAACGCGCGTCGAGGGCAAGCCTGTGGCCATCTGCCGCCTCAAAAGAGTCGCGGCGGACAACAAGTCAGATATCACTGCTCGCCTCCCAAAACCTGCCCAAAAGAACGGCAAGAAGGTTGCACTCATCGGCGCCGGCCCCGCCTCGCTGACCGTCTGCAACGACCTTGCGCCTCTCGGATACCACTGTACGGTTTTCGAAGCGGGTCCGAAACCAGGCGGGTTGATGCGAATCAACATTCCATCTTTCCGGCTCCCCGCTGAAGTGCTCGATGAAGAGATCGGATACATCATCAACATGGGTGTTGAAGTGAAGTACGGAACGCGAATCGAGAGCCTCAAAGAGCTTCTAAACTCCGGCGAATTCGACGCGGTATTTGTTGGCAGCGGAGCCCCGAAAGGAAAAGAGTTGTCGCTTCCAGGTCGTCACGACAGCGACCAGATATTTATCGGAATCGAATGGCTTGCAAACATTCACTTCGGTCACAGCGACTCAATCGGCGATCGAGTTCTCATCATCGGTGTCGGCAATACGGCAATGGACTGTTGTCGCACTGCAAAGCGGCTTGGCGCAAGCGATGTTAAAGTGATCGCCCGCAAAACTCGAAAATATTTCAAAGCTTCGCCCTGGGAGCTGGAAGATGCGGAAGAGGAGCAAGTTGAGATTTTGGAAAATCTCTCTCCGGTTCAATTCGTAATCGAAAATGGCAAGCTCACGGGCATGGAGTTCGACAAGTTCAATTCGCGCGAAGAAAACGGAAAACTAATTCAAGAACCGGCCGGGCGAATCACGATCGGTTGCGACTCGGTCATTCTGGCGATCGGACAAGAAAACGCTTTTCCATGGATCGAGCGCGATATCGGACTCGAATTCGGCGAATGGGATATGCCCGTTGTTGACAAAACCACGTTTATGTCTACACGTCCAGGAGTGTTCTTCGGTGGAGACGCCGCATGGGGACCAGAAAACATCATCTGGGCAGTGGAGCATGGCCATCAAGCCGCAATTTCCATCCACCAACATTGCCAAGGCGAATCTCTAACCGAACGACCACCAACCGGCGTGACACTCGCCAGCACAAAAATGGGCCTTCACGAGTGGTCTTATAGCAACCAATACAACCCGGTTGCTCGACAAAAAATGAAGCACGTGGAAATGCCGCTTCGATTCTCGAAAATGAACATCGAAGTCGAAGAGGGATTTTCACCGGAGCAGACTCTCGCCGAGGTTCAGCGCTGTCTAAACTGCGACGTTCAAACGCATTTCACAGACTCTCTATGTATTGAGTGTGACGCTTGCATTGACATCTGCCCAACGGACTGCCTAACGATTACGCAAAACAACGATGACCAAGGCGAACTCGAAAAGCACCTCATCGCTCCTCGCCTCGAAAAGCATCAGCCATTGTTTGTTTCAGGCAACCTCAAACAGACGGGCCGAGTAATGGTCAAAGATGAGAACTTCTGCCTGCATTGCGGCTTGTGCGCCGAGCGCTGCCCCACGTACGCCTGGGACATGAGAAAATCGGTGATCGCGCTTTCGTACGCGGGCAGGCCAGCTCCCACTCCCAAGCAACAGACTGCCGAGCAATCAAAAGCCTCGTAGAGTCGCTGGTTCCCCAACTGACGCCAATGACGGACTCTCGAAGAAGGAAGCACCCTCGGTAGGTAGGCTTAAATCAGCCATAATTTAACCCCTTTCTGCACTGTCGGCCAGATTGCCGAACCACTCATGACCCCCAGAACAAACGACTTCGCCTTCAAAATCGCAACAGCCAACGGCACCGGCTCCGCCAGTGCCAACAGCCTCATCATGCAGGCCATCTTCAGGATGGGAATCCCAGTCACCGGAAAAAACTTATTTCCGTCAAATATCCAAGGACTTCCCACTTGGTATGAGATACGGGTTAGCAAGGACGGATACACCGCGAGAACCAACCAGTTCGACCTCATGGTCGCAATCAACGCAGCGACCTTCGACGCCGATGTGAAAGAGGTTCGCCCCGGCGGCTGGCTTGTCTACGATTCCACATGGCCGCTCCAAGAGGAAAAGATGCGAACCGACATCACCTACGTCGGGGTGCCACTTGCGCAGCTTTGCAACGATGCCTTCGCAGGTGTGCGCGAGCGCATCCTGATGAAGAACATTGCGTACGCTGGAGCGCTGGCCGCTCTTCTCGATTTCGATACGGATGTGATGGTTGCTCTCACTCAAGAAAAGTTTGGCCGCAAACCCGCACTGCTTGAATCGAACCGAAAGGCAATAGCACTAGGATTCGATTATGTGAAAGCAAATTTCGAGTGCCCATTGCCTATCCACCTCGAGAAAATGGATGCAACCAAAGACAGCATCCTCATTGACGGCAACACGGCTTCTGCGCTCGGCTGTCTGTATGCCGGCGCAACTGTCGGTGCGTGGTACCCAATAACGCCTGCAACGTCACTCATGGAAGCGTTCACAGGCTTTTGCAACAAATACCGAAAGCATCCCGAAACAGGCAAAAATCTTTACGCAATCATCCAGGCAGAAGATGAATTGGCTGCGGTTGGAATGGTCATCGGAGCCTCTTGGGCGGGCGCACGCGCGTTCACATCAACTGCCGGCCCAGGAATCTCGCTGATGAACGAGTTCCTCGGTCTCGCTTACTATGCGGAAGTCCCGGCCGTGGTTTTCGACGTGCAGAGAACTGGACCTTCAACCGGAATGCCGACCAGAACGCAGCAATCCGACCTCTTTGAATGCGCCTACGCTTCGCATGGAGACACAAAACATATCTGCCTCTACCCCTCCGATCCACACGAAGCATTCGAGTTTGCAGTCAAGGCATTTGATTTAGCAGAACGGTTTCAATCCCCTGTGTTTGTGCTTACCGACTTGGATATCGGCATGAACGATTGGATGGTCCCAAAACTAACTTGGGATGACAATTTCAAACCCGATCGCGGCAAAGTGCTGTCCGCAGAAGACCTCGAAAAGGCTGAAAAGTTTTTCCGATATCTCGATGTTGATGGCGACGGAGTTCCATATCGCTCGCTGCCTGGAGAACATCCTAAAGGCGCATACTTCACGCGCGGTTCGGGTCACAACAAGTTCGGCGGCTATACCGAAGACGCCGACGAATACCAGGAAGTGATGGACCGTATCGCCAGAAAGATTTCAAATGCGGCGAACGCTGTCCCAGCTCCTTTCCTGCAAAAAGCGACCAACGCAAAAATTGGCCTGATCACGATCGGCGGCTGCCACGCGGCGTGTCTCGAAGCCCTTGATAAACTGGAGTCCGAGGGCCTCGAACTCGATTACATGCGCGTAAGAGGATTTCCGTTCTCCGAAGAAGTCGCAAACTTCATAAGCGCGCACGAGCTCAGTTTCGTGGTGGAACAAAACCGTGATGGTCAACTGCGAAGCATGCTGTTGCTCGAGACCGGCGCATCTCCAGAAAGGCTTGAGTCCATCAAGTACTACGCAGGTTTTCCGATGAGCGCGCAAAAAGTCATCGAAGGTGTGCGAGCAAAAATTGGAGTGAAAGTATGAGCTACGTCGCAAAACCGAAAGTCCATCATCCTTCGCTCAAAAAGAACAAGATTGGGCTTACGCGCCGCGATTATGAAGGCGCAATCACAACCCTGTGCGCCGGGTGCGGCCACGATTCGATCACGGCGGCGATCATTCAAGCGTTTTGGGAGCTCGATATTGAGCCTCACAAAGTTGGAAAACTTTCCGGCATCGGCTGTTCGTCCAAAACGCCGGCGTACTTTCTTAGAGAAGCACACGGATTCAACAGCGTGCACGGACGTATGCCCGCGATTGCAACGGGTGTCGCTGCAGCAAACCGAGACCTCATGTTGATTGGTGTCTCTGGCGATGGAGACTCGTTATCCATCGGAATCGGACAACTCTGTCACGCGATTCGGCGAAATCTCAACCTCCTGTATGTTCTCGAAAACAACGGAGTCTATGGCCTAACCAAAGGTCAATTTTCTGCCTCCGCCGACCCGGGTTCGACAAGCAAACGAGGAGTCGCGAACACGATGGAAGCGATTGACAGCGTCCTGCTTGCGCTTACTCTCGGAGCAACATTCGTCGCGAGGAGCTTCTCTGGCGACAAAGAGCAGCTCGTTCCGATTCTGAAAGCTGGCCTCATGCACGACGGATTCGCTTTCATAGATGTCATTTCACCCTGCGTTACTTTCAACGACCATGAAGGCTCGACGAAGAGTTACGCCTACACAAGAAAGCACCAAATCGAAGTCGTTCAAACCGACTTTGTTCCCCCGCGAGAGGAGATTACTGCCGAGTACGATGCAGGAATGCAGCACCGCGTCACACTTCACGATGGAAGCAGCATTACTTTGAGAAAAGTAGACGCCGGATACGACGCAACGGATCGCGACCGCGCATATGCCTACATTAGGGATCACCAATCGCGTGGTGAACTGATCACCGGCCTGCTGTATGTCTCAGAAGATGGAAAGCAGATGCACGATCAGCTTGGGTCTGTTGATCAACCGCTTACAAAGTTGCCTCTAAATGGTCTTTGTCCTGGAAGCGCTGAACTGGCAAAACTCCAAGAGCAGTTCCGCTAACTACGGCTGCTCACCAGCAATCTCGCCCAGCAGACGGTTGAGTTCATTGCCCACGCAATGTGAAAAGTACGGACAAGTTGCGTGAACCGGCGCAGAAAGTCCGAAGCTCAGATATTTCTGGTGCCCATCAGGAAACACCGTAACGACCGTTGCAAATCGCTCTCTCATCCGTTGTGCGACCAGGAAGTTTGCACCCGACGAAACTCCGACACAAAAGCTGTGAACCTTGCTCAGGCTTTCGGCAGCAGACATGGCATCAGCAGTGGAAACGGTTTCAACCGAGCTAATCAACGGATTTATTCTCTCCCCATCTCCGGCAGCGATCTCAGGGATAAACCCATCACCAATCCCAAATATGCCGTGCGTTCCAGATGTGTTGCCGGACATAACCGCAGCCTCCTTAGGTTCAACGGCCACAACAAAGACTTCGTCAACCGCCTGCTTTAACGCTTCGCCAACGCCGATCAAAGTTCCTCCGGTGCCGACTCCAGCAATGAATGCGATCGGCGTCGCAACTGGTTTTGGTAGCTGAGACAAGATCTCCTGCCCCGTAGTCAACCGATGACACTCGACGTTTAGCGAATTCGAAAATTGATCAGGATTGTAAGCGCCAGTTTCCTCGGCGATCCTGTCGCGTATCGCGGCCGCCTCGGCGAATGAGCCTTCTTCTGAGCAGAGGATAAGTTCCGCCCCCAACTTTCGAATGATCTCTTTGCGCTCATTGGTCATATGCTCGGGCATCACGATCGTAATCGGGTGCCCCATCATTCGCGCAAAATATGCAAGCGAGATTCCAGTGTTTCCGCTTGTCGCTTCAACTATTGCCTGACCGGCTTTCAGCTCACCTCGCCTCTTCGCTTCTGTCAAGATGTACGAGGCAATCCTGTCTTTCACACTGCCGCAAGGATTCATGCATTCCAGCTTCGCAAACACGCCTTCCACTTCAATGAGCGGTGTGTTTCCAACTCCATCCGGCAGCAGTCTATCAGTCAATCGGCTCAAACCTCGCTCTAAAGAACCTCAGGTACTTCGGCTCATAGGTCATTCGAAGTCCACGCGTTTTTTCGCGCCGATCGTACACTTCGCAAACCGACTCAATCGTCACATCCATATGTGCCTGTGTGTACACACGCCTCGGAATTGTCAGGCGCGTAAGCTCAAGTCTCGGCGCGTAGTTCTCACCGGTCTGCTTGTTTCGTCCCGCGCTCACAACTCCTCGCTCCATAGAACGTATGCCGCTTTCGAGATACAACTCTGCAGCCAAAGTTTGCGCCGGCAACGACGTTTGCGGTAACTGCGGATAGAACCGCTTTGCGTCCAAAAATATCGCATGACCGCCCAGCGGTTCGACAATCGGAATCCCCTCCGAAAGAAGGTGAGCGCCCAAGTACTCAACTTGGCCGATCCGCGCGCGGATATGATCGTCCTGAACACTTTCCGCAATCCCAATCGCCATCGCCTCCATGTCGCGCCCAGCAATGCCGCCGTAAGTGTGCAGTCCTTCGTAAACGACAACCAAATTGCAGCACTCCTCATACAGTTCCGCGTCGTTCGTCGCCAAAAAGCCGCCAATGTTTACAAGCGAGTCCTTCTTCGCGCTCATCGTGCAGCCATCGGTTAGGTTGCAAATCTCTCGAAGAATCTTCTTTACCGGCACACCCGCATATCCATCTTCGCGCTGTTGAATGAAGTAGGCGTTCTCAACGAGGCGAGTTGCGTCCAAATAAATCGGTATCCGGTGAAGTTCACATAGCGACCTCAGTTCCCGCAAGTTCGCAAGAGAAAACGGTTGACCTCCCGCCATATTCACGGTTCCGGCTAAACAAACATACGGAATCTTTTCAGCTCCAACGCGCGCGATGAGCGATTCCAGTTTGCTCAGGTCAACGTTCCCTTTGAACGGATGCTGCGAGCTCGAGTCGTGCGCTTCATCAATAATTACATCCTCGAACCGTCCACCCGCAAGCTCCTGATGAAGCCGCGTGGTTGTGAAGTACATGTTGCCCGGAACAACATCACCCGGTTTGATCAAAGATTTCGAGAGCAGGTTCTCGGCGCCTCGCCCCTGATGAGTCGGCACCAAATACTTGTATCCGTAATGCTCCCTAACTGCAGCCTCCAGGTGTTCAAAGTTTCTGCTTCCCGCATAAGCTTCGTCCCCCATCATCATGCCTGCCCATTGCGCATCGCTCATGGCGCTCGTGCCCGAATCAGTCAACAAGTCCAAGTACACGTGCTTCGATGGAATCAAAAAAGTGTTGTATCCAGCTTCCAATAGGATCGCTTCCCGCTCGCTGCGTTCGGTCATCGTAAGCGGTTCGACGACCTTTATCTTGTAAGGCTCAGCCCAAGATCGCCGCTGGAATCGCCGATTGGCGGTAGGGGTCATCGCTTCCTAAAGTACTTAGCCAACGGTGGTAATTCGCCATGACGCCTGTCATAAACATGCCCTCCAGGGGCCCAACTGGTAAAATCTGTCTCGTCTTCCGGTTACGATGCTCAGTCGAGAAGTTCGCTGAGTCATAACGCGTTCGGTACGGGGATGTAGCTCAGCTGGGAGAGCGCTGCAATCGCACTGCAGAGGTCGAGGGTTCGAATCCCTTCATCTCCACCAAATTCAATTGAGCCTAACACGGTTCCTAGCGAGGTTCCTAAACGGATGGGGGCCAATGTCAGGTCGCGCATGGGACTATTGACTCGGGCTGCAACGTTCTGTTCTCGCAAATGCGTATAATGAGCCGTAACCCCCGAAGGGGAGTAGCGCCTGCAGACAGCAGAGCCGAGGTCGTCATTACGCTCGAAAGAGTCGGCCCGGCAGTAAGCGCAAGACCTTCATCGCGAAGCGACTGAAGGTTTTTTTTTGCCTCCGTCGCCCGCAACTGGGTTCGAATGGAGGTAACAAAACAGTGAAATGTCCCAAATGTGAAGTCATCGAACTCACAATGGCCGACCGAACCGGAGTAGAGATCGACTACTGTTCCACTTGCCGTGGTGTTTGGCTCGACCGCGGCGAACTCGACAAGATCATTGAGCGAGCTTTCCTGCCTGCCAACTCTCCCGATCGTTTCCCGGAGCGCCGCTCCCCCGCCCCCGGGAATGTACGGGAGCGTGAGAGATATGACGATGATGATGACGATGATTACCGCGGCCGAAAAAAGAAGCGCGGCGGGTTTCTCGGGGAGCTCTTTGACTTTTGATGATAGAGCTCGCCAACATTCCAATTTGGATCTGGGGCGCGTTCATGGGCTTCGTCCTGCTCATGCTCGCCCTTGATCTAGGCGTTTTCCACAGAACCGCCCACAAGATCGAGATGAAGGAGGCTCTGATATGGAGCGGCATCTGGATTGGCATTGCGCTGTTGTTCAATCTCGGACTCTTCTTCTTGTGGGATCAAATTCAGCCAGGGAGTCGCTATTCGAATGAGGAGGCTGGCTTTGCGTTCCTTGCCGGGTACCTGATCGAGAAGGCGCTCAGCGTCGACAACATCTTTGTGTTCCTGCTGATATTCGGGTACTTCGCAGTCCCGGAAAAGTATCAGCATCGAGTGCTGTTCTGGGGAATCATCGGAGCGCTTATCTTCCGCGCGCTCTTTATTGCTGCGGGGGCAACGATCCTTGAAAAGTTCTTTTGGATGATGATCGTCTTCGGCTTGTTCCTTATCTTCACAGGAATCAAGATGGCGATCGTCAAGGACAAGAATATCGACCCTGAAAAGAACCCGCTTGTGAGGGCTTTCCGGCGGTTGATGCCCGTTACCCCTGAGTATCACGGGCAGAAGTTTTTTACACGGATCAAGGGCAAACTCTGGGCGACCCCGCTCTTCGTTGTGCTTCTCATGGTGGAGTTCACCGATGTGATCTTCGCCGTTGACTCGATCCCCGCAATCTTTGCGATTACATCGGATCCATTCCTTGTTTTCACCTCAAACGTCTTTGCCATTCTTGGACTTCGAGCGCTTTTCTTTGCGCTCGCTGGCCTCATGCAGATGTTTCACTATCTGAGCTACGGCCTTGCCGCGATTCTCGTGTTTGTTGGGGGCAAGATGCTCTACAACTACGTTGAGAAGGCAATGGTGCCCGAGTGGCCCAAGTTCCCGGTAGCGTTATCGCTCGGCATCATTGTCGCGATCCTTGCAACCGCTATCTTGGCTTCGCTGAAAAGACCCAAGACCCTGGAGGGCTCTTGAATACTATGAACCAATCAATAAAATCACTCGCACGACACAACTTTGCCGCCGTCTGTACCTTGGCCAGTTATCTGGAAAGCCGAGGTTACTGGACAACACAACGGGACATCGCAGCCGATGTTGCCGAGACAGTATATGTCCTGTTCGAGTCCTTGGCGTGGGCAGATCGAAGGCTGCATCAAGGAGAGTGTTGGCTGTTGGAGGCAATCCTTGAAGAGGACCAGGCTCGGGGAGCATATCTAGCAAAGGCCATCTCCAAGGGCGATGCGGCAAGCACCATCCCCGGTTGCCTGGCTGCGGCCGCCGTTCACGATTCGCTCCATGGGAGTTACTTCGCGGAACTTCTCCTGAATCACTTAGAGAATCTGGGACGACTCGTCATCATGGCGGATTCAGAGGTGACCCCAGCGGAGATGGCCGCGTATAGGTCCCACTTTGCGAATCTAAGAAACAGCATCGCCGCTCCGAGGCCAAACGCAGACCTAGCGTGAGCGTCGATCTCCTCTTTTCGAATTTGCTGTCGCCGATAGTGCTGGCGTTCGTTCTGGGCTTCGTAGCGATTCTTGTCAAGAGCGATTTGAAGCTTCCAGACGGTCTCTATGCATCGCTCTCCATCTACTTGCTTTTCGCCATCGGGCTCAAGGGCGGAGTTGCCCTTTCGCAAGCGGAGCTGTCCGAACTGTGGGGGCCTGTCCTTGCTACGCTGGTCATCAGCATCCTAACGCCGACCCTCGCCCACAATGTGTGCCGCCGCCTCGGCAAACTCGATCGGACGAACTCGGCGGCAATGGCAGCCCATTACGGTTCAGTTTCCGCCGTCACCTTCATCGCGGCAACCACGTTCGCTCAAATGCAAGGGCTCAGCCCGGAAGGATTCCTTCCTGCGCTCGTGGCTATCCTGGAGGTTCCTGCAATCCTCCTCGCACTTTGGTTGGTCCTGCGAAAGGAAGGAAATCGTTCACTGGGCCCTCTGCTCCACGAACTGGTTACCGGGCGAGCGATTGTCCTTCTTATTGGCGGGTTGCTCATCGGCCTAGTTGCCGCGCCAGAAGGAATGAAGCAGGTTGAACCGCTTTTTGGAGACCTGTTCAAAGGCGCGCTGACGATCTTCCTGCTCGAAATGGGCCTCGTCGCGGGTTCAAAGATTCCAGAACTCAAGCAACATGCAGCATTTCTTCTGCTCTTCGGAACTCTTATTCCGCTCGTGAACGGAGCATTGGGAGTCGCGGCCGGCGTACTCGCAGGGCTCTCACCCGGCGGGGCAGGGGTATTGGGCGCGATGGCCGCAAGCGCGTCCTATATCGCAGCTCCAGCAGCAGTTCGAATCATGCTGCCGCAAGCGAACGCAAGCCTATATCTCACCGGCGCGATCGCTGTGACCTTCCCGTTCAACTTAGTCATTGGCATCCCCGTGTACATGGAATTAGCTAGGCGGCTCGGATAAGGTGGGAGAAATTGCTCTGGCGCTCTACCACTCAACAATTGACATCTGGTGATCTAATGTAGAACCCCTGCAATGAACACTTGCAGCGATCGATCAGGTTAATAAACGGCCCGGTTCACCTAGAATTACAAGCTGATCCAGAAATCGCACTGCAGAGGTCGAGGGTTCGTCCCGATTCGCTCCGCTCAATTCCCTTTGGCGGGATGTCGTTGCGCTCCGAATCCCTTCATCCCCACCAAACTTCAAGGAAAACAGTCCGGGTTACGACTCTATCGCCGGAAATCCCTACTTCCCCGCGTCAGCTTCCAGCAGCGCAAGAGTCGCCCAACAAGTTCCGTTCAAAGATGCATATTGCGATTGGCCATGCGGAAATCCAGCATCAAAATAGTTGTTTGCCGGAATCGCCCGCTTGTTCACATACCACGAACCGTCGGCATCCTGCGTCCGCAACAAATATTTCACACCACGCATAAACGCTGCATCGCTCGAAGAAACACCCGCAACATGCATCGCATAAAGCGATTGACCAGTGGCGTACGCATCACTCTCCATCCCCGGCAACTGCGACCATCCGCCATCTGCCCGCTGTCCTTTTCTAACGCCAAGCAGCGCCTGCTTCAACATTGTCGAAGTTGCTCCGGCCCACTTCAAACCCATCAGCTTTGCCGCTGCGTCTTCGTTGTTGCCCGATTTCGCGGTCTCGAGCCATCTTCGCGCCGCAGCGATGCGGCTATTCACTTCTGTCGCGTTCGATTTCGAACCGTACGCTTTTAGCGAACGCACGGCCAATGCAGTAAATGTGGACACGCTCGATTGCATCGGCACACGCGGCAATGAAAAAGTCCAACAACCCGCAGAAGACTGCTGCTTCGCGAGCACCATCGTCATCGCCGAGGTCGCGTCACTCGGCGCATATTTGTTCATCGCAAGTCCGCACAACAGCCAGGTATACGTCGGCGTCACTTCATTAATCTCAATCAACGGAACCTGCTTCATTACTTCCGGACTTTGGAGTGCACCCTGATGCAGCGACTTCAGCGCTTCCAGTGCCCCACCAATGCGCTGCATTTGCAACTTGTCCAATTCTGGGTTAATTGCAAAACCGTGCGATTTTGCCGCCCCAGTCGTCATTCGCGCCAAACCCTCCTGATGACAGGAAAGACACGAAACTTTTTTGGAGAATGCCAACATTGATGATTGAATGAGTTTCAAGCTCGACGCGGTTGCCTTCCGAGGAGTTGTTCTACTCGCCGCGTCAACTTTCACTTTCACTCCGAGCAACGCGGCGCTCGCTGTATGGAGTCGCTCGGCCGCTACTGCCCCCGCGGTTATTCCCGAAAGGTCTGTCGAACTCTTGTCTGCGCCCCCAGCCAATAACGCCTTCACCACCTTCGGGTAGTCGCCATACTTCGCCGCAAGAAACAGCGCGGTTCTGCCGCCCTTGTCTTTCAAATTCGGCTTGGCACCAGCTTTCAACAATCTCTGAACAACCTCCGCATGTCCGTTTTGTGCGGCCGCCATCAATGGTGTACGACCCTCAAGGTCGGCAACATCAACTTCAGCGCCAGCCTTCAAAAGCAACTCTACAGACTTGTCGAAACCGCCGCGAGCCGCGTAGTTGAGTGGCGATGTTTCGTTGTAATCAACCTCGTTCACTTTCGCGCCGTGCTGCATCAGTGCAGCGACCACATCCGGCGATCCAGAGTTCGCCGCCATCATCAGCGGGCTTATTCCATCACTGCGCTGGTTGTTCACGTCGGCACCAAGTGATAAGAGGTACTGAACGCCCTCCAGGTGCGCGGTAGCGGAAGCAAACGTAAGTGCGTTTCCATACGTGCTGTCTGCGTCGGGTGCGGCTCCCGCACTAACAAGCGCCTTCATAACACCAAGCTGATGAGATGCCGAAGCGATGTACAGCGGCGTAAAGTAGAGCCCGTTGCGAGAGTTCGGGTCCGCGCCTTTGGAGAGCAGCGCCTGAACCTCTTTTTGATCACGATGATCAACGGCCAAAAACAACGCCTGCCACATCTTGCCTGATCCCATCGCAGGGTTCTCAACCGATGTTCGGTGACTGGCATCCTGACCTTGGGCAACGCTCGATCCATGCTTTTCGTTGGCCGTGCCCATGGAAGAAGCGATAATCGGAACTGACGCGGCAAAACACGCGCTAGCGGCAATGACGAAGACCCGCAAATTTGTGGCTTGATTCATGGTTGTTTTTCTCCCGTTCTAAGTGCGCCAGCGGGCCGTCCTGGAACCCATAGCATCGCTAAGCTTACTCGATTCATTTCCGAGCGTTAATAGCAGAGCCGAATTGTCCTATCGCTGTCCTGCCGATGCAATTACAATAATCGAACGAGTCTCAAAAACCAATTCACCGCCAACCATAAACCGCTCAGCCACCGGTTGGCTCTCCGCTTCGATCTTTGCTGCCACTTCGACCCTCTTCTCATCCCCCATCTCTCTGCCGGAAGCGCTCATGCCGATCAGCGCCATCGTGTTCATCTTCAAAAGAGGGCCAGCGGACGGAAACGTGACGTCCAGAGAATGCACTTCACACTCAACACCCTCAAAACCCGAATTAACAAACAGCTCTACAACCGAGTCGTTGCCGCTCACGCTGTGTCGCGGATCTTGAATCGGACCCAGATGCCGCTCTGCGACTGCGCGCAGTTCAAAAAACAGCGGAACTTCTTCATCGCTCCGCCACATCGCCGCGCCAAAGCGTCCACCTGGCGCAAGCGCGTTTTTCATCTGCGTCAATGCCGATTGCTTGTCGGGCATAAACTGTAGCCCCTGCTGGCAACAGACCAGGTCAAACAACTCGCCCTGCAACAGTGGAAGTGACCGCGCGTCACCGTTGCGCCAATCGATTCCTAGTTCGATGCTGCGTGCGACATCAATCATTTCCTGATTGATGTCAATCCCAACAATCTTTCCGCTCGTTCGCTGCTTCGCTATCCGCGCAACAATCCCGGTTCCACATGCAACATCGAGCAAAGACTCCGAGCCCTTCAGATCAAGTTTGTCAAGCATCAGGCCGACCCACGGCGTGAACATCGGCCCGACCAGATGCATCTCGTACATCTCTGGAAACGTCTGCGGCATAACTGGGTCAAGTGTATCGAAGACGGACGTGGGTCTGCTGGGACCTTCGCGGGACTTTTGGGATTACTAGACCGTAGCGAGCAGCGTTACGGAGTACAATCACCCAATCAACTCGCCCGGAGGGTGCAAACCTATGATTCAGACTCGCCAAAACTGACGCGCTGACGTCACTCGCAACTTCATCCACACGGCCAACACAACGCCGTGTCACGCCATAACATTTATCAATCGCTTGGGGGCGATTTTATGTCTGAATCAAATACGCACGTTCTGAAACTGCCCGGCTACCGCCACCTGTGGGTGGGTCAGCTCATCTCCCAATTCGGAGATGTGCTCCACTTCATGGTGTTTCTTTGGTGGGCCGGCGAAATCGGAGGTCCTCGCGCAGCCGCGATTGTGGCCACCTGTTCAATGCTCACCTATATCATGCTCAGCATGGTCGCAGGCACCGTCGCCGATCGCGTTGATCGCCGTCTCATTCTTCTCATGAGCGATCTCGTCTGCGGATGCGTGGTAGTCGCAATGGCCATAACCGCATTCAACTATCCAAAGCCACCGCTATGGGTGCTGTGCATCTTCACGTCATTACTCAAAATGGGTTTTGTATTTCAGGCGCCCGCGCGCTCAGCGGCAGTCGGCCGCCTGGTACCACAAGACCGTCTTCTTGAAGCAAACTCTCTTAACTCAACCGTGCAAACAGCGATGCCGCTTGCGGGCAATGCGCTCGGTGCAATCCTGCTCGGAATCATTTTCAAAATCAGCGCCTCGCTTGCGTACATTGTGGCGTTCGGCATTAACGCGGTTTCATTCTTCGTCTCTGCAATCTTCATGGCGAAGCTGCCCGCAATCGTGCCGTTTCGAGAAGAGGAAAAGCACCCGTTTCAAGATGCTGTTGATGGTGTGAAATACATCTGGACTCACCCCGTGATTCGAATTTCGACACTCATGATGATCGGATTCGGGTTTTGCGCCGCACCCTTTATGCAAGGCTACATTCAGGTTGCACAGACCACCTACAAACATGGTGTTGAGTTTGCAGGCCTAAACATCACGGGACCGGCGCTGCTCTCGTTGCTCGAAACCGGGTTCTTTGTGGGTTACGTCATCGGCTCGCTGCTGCTTCACAAACGCCCAATGAGAAAAGTTGGGGTTGCGTTTTCTGTTGCAATGGCGGTTGGCTCGGCGATGATTATTCCAATGGGCTACGTTTCAAGCTGGGTGCTGTTTTGGGTGCTGAATCTGCTTAGCGGAATCGTGTGGCCATTTGCGCTGGTGACGATCGAATCGTTCGTTCAGGCAACGACTCCCGATGAGTTTCGCGGACGTGTTCACTCCGGAAGCCAAATGATGGCGACTATGGCGGCTGCGATTGGTGTTTACTTTGCGGGTCATGTGCTCGATGCGTGGGGTGCCGGCGGTCTGTTCGCTGTTATCGGATCAGGGCTGGTTCTGTTCGCGCTCCTCGGCCTTGCGTTCAAACCGTTTCGCGAAGCCGAAATGCCGGAGGCGGCGCAGAAAGCCAGCGAACCGACCGAGAGCATGCTGTCTGAGCCTGCATAGCTGATACTGAGTTGATGTTGGAACCGGGTGCCACGGTCGAGTCGAAGACTCGGCCGTGGAGATCCGCTGACTTCCAGTTCGTTGCCCCAGCTCAATCGGTTTCGCGAAACTCTCTTATCGATCAGGGCGAAGGTTGAGTGGTCGGTTTTGTACCTAACCCCCGACCGCCTCCAACCGCACGGCTGTCACCTTATATTCCGGGGCGCCGACAAACTTATCCCGATGCGGGCCGGTCACCTGGTTGACCATCAGCTCCGCCGTATGAAATGTCGCAAAAACCTCGCCTACCGAAACTGTATCGCAAATGTGCAGCGGCAAAACAACGGATCCATACTTGCTGACCACCCGCACCGAACAACCATCCGAAAATCCTAACCGCGAAGCATCCTCTAAAGTGCAATCCAACCGGTCCGTCGGTCGTATCTCCGCGTTTAGTGTTCGCTCAGTCATCGTCCCCGCATTGAAATGATACAAATGCCGACCGGTGACAAGCATCAGCGGATACTCATCAGAGACCTCTTCCGGCGTCGGCCTGTATTCGATCTTCCTAAACTTTGCGCGATCTCCAATCGCAAACGTCAGACCGTGCAAACGAGCCGCACCAGGATCATCCTCCGTAAAACACGGCCACTGCAACCCATGTTCCTCAATGCGCGAATAAGAAATCCCCGCACCCGCGGGCCACACTTTTCTAATCTCTTCCCAAATCTCCTCGGGCGATGAAAAGTGAAACGAAGACCCATATCCCATCCGCGACGCCACATCGCAAATAATCTCCCAATCGGATCGCGAATTCCCAATCGGCTCCATCGCCTTCCGCACACGCTGAATCCTTCTCTCCGAATTCATAAACGTCCCATCGCGTTCGAAACTCGAACAGCAAGGCAGAAACACATGACCAAACCGCTTGGCTGTCTCGTTCATAAACAGGTCTTGCACAATCACACAATCAATATTCGCGAACGACTTGTCCGATTCCGATGCATACGGATTGCTCATGTACACGTCATAACCAATCACCCAGAGTGCTTTGATTTCACCGTTTTTAGCGTGGTCCATCATCTTTATCATGTTCAGGCCAGGTTCTTTTGAAATCGGCAAATTCCAAACCGATTCAAACCGCTCACGATTCTGCAAAAGGTCCACGCCGCCAGTTAGCGAATTCGGATCGCAACCCATATGCGCGCTGCCTTGGACGTTGTTTTGGCCGCGAAGCGGATTCACGCCAGCCCCCGGCTTGCCAATGTTGCCCGTCACAAGCGCCAAATTCACAATCGCCATGACACCTTCTGTGCCTTGCGTGTGTTCCGTAACACCCAAACCGTGAAAGGCAATCGCAGGTTTGTGTCTGCCGAAAAGCTCCGCCGCCGCAACCAAATCCTCCGCGCCCACATGCGCCAACTTCGCGCATCTTTCCGGAGTCCATTCCTTCACAAATTCTGCATACGCTTCGAAATCAGCAGTTCGCGATTCAATAAACGCCCTATCAGAATAACATCCAGAAATCACGATGTTCGCGAGCGTGTTCAAAACCGGCACGTTCGTGCCCGGTCTTATCATCAAGTGAACATCGGCAATTTCCGCCAACTCGATCCGGCGCGGATCAATCACAATCAGCTTAGCGCCGTTCAGAACGGCTTGCTTAATTCTCTCCCCAACAATCGGGTGATTCTCGGATGGGTTCGCCCCAACAACTAAAATCGTCTTTGCAATCTCAATGTCATCAAAGCACGACGTGGCCGCGCCAGTGCCCAGCGTCATCTTCATGCCTGCCGCACTCGGCGCATGGCAGACACGCGCACAGCAATCCACATTGTTCGTTCCAATAACGGCGCGTGCAAACTTCTGCGCCAAATAGTTCTCTTCGTTGGTCCCTCTGGCTGAACCCAAAACTCCGATCGAATGCGGACCAAACTGATCTCTCGCCGCGGAAAACTTCTGAACAACAAACGAAAGTGCCTCGTCCCATGAGACCGATTTCCAATCCCCGTCAACCCGGATCATCGGCTCCGTTACGCGGTCTGGCGCATGGACAAACGCATGCGCATACCTGCCCTTTACACACAAGTGCCCCTTACTAACAGGAGATTCTTTCACCGGCTTCACTTGAACAATTCTTCGATCGGAGACCCCGACCTCCAACTCGCAGCCAACCCCGCAATAAGGGCAAGTCGTCTTCGTCCAAGATTCAATCGGCTTAGCGACCGTCAATCGGGTCTTATCAACCAACGCGCCCGACGGACAAACGTCCGAACATGCTCCACAACTTTTGCACGAGCTCTCAATCAAAGTCGTGTCTGAATTCGGCAAAACGCGAAGCCGGTCGCCGCGATTCACAAAGTGCCAAACAAACGACCCCTGCAGCTCCGAACAAACCTGCTCACATTTGAAACAGTCAATACACCCTGCCGGATCAAACCTGAAATACGGATTGGTGTCATCCACAAATCGCGCGAAGTCACCCTCAGCACAATCAACTCCATATCGAACGAACCAGCGATGCAAAGGCTTTTCCGGAAGCGCCTCAACCAAATCTTTTGGATAATCGCGTGCCAGAGCTCGCAACGACTCAAACCGATACGCTTCAAGCTCATCGCTCATCACTGAAGCGCGCATTCCGTCAACAACAGACAGCGCACACGATGAAACTAACTTCGGCTGATTTTCGAGCCGTACCAAACACAATCGGCAAGAGCCAGAAGGTTTGAGTCGCGGATCGGAACATGCGGCGGGGATATCAAATCCCGCATCGCGAATAGCAGTAAGCAGCGAAACGCCATCCTTCGCCGCAAACTCGTGGCCGTCTATCCAAAGCCGTGCCATCGGGGTTACACTACCCGAACCGCAGGCTCAAAACCATGACGTCCGTCAGGCTGACTCTCTAATCGCCTGTTGCGCTGTCTGTAAACAAGCCTTCAAATCGTCCATCGGCGAGCCAGCATTCTCTTCATACTCCAGGTTGACGACGTTTCTAAACTTCAGCCGCCGAAGCTCTTTGAAAAGTGGCACAACCCGCAAATCTCCTTGGCCCAATACCTTCCATTCCGTCCTGTTCTTCACATCTTTCAAGTGAATATCATGAACGCGTTCACCGAGTTGCTTCACCCATTCGACGGGGTCCTCTCCAGATCTAAGCGTGTGGCCAGTGTCCACACAGGCGCCAATTCGCTTATCTCTATTCTTCACTGCGTTCAGAACTGATTCCAACTTATCGTATCGCGCTCCCGGTCCGTGATTGTGAATCGCAATGGCAATGTTAAACTCTTTCACCAACTTTTCCAGATGATCAAAGGAATCGGGCGCAGGGTCGGCGCTGATAATTTTGATGCCCATCGCTTTTGCAAATTCAAAATACTTTCGGCACTTGGCGGCATCGCCATCGAATCCTTGAACGCCCCAGCACCAAAGCGTAATCCCATTCTGCTTCAGCTTCCCGCGTATTGGCTGCAAAGCTGCTTCGTCATTGCTCATCGGAACGTGATCCTGATACGCCTCCCAATACTTAAGCCCAAGCGAGGCCGTCTTCTGCATCGCGTCCTCCGATGCAAATGCGCGCAGCGAATAACTCTGTATTTCCATCTTAAACGGGGCGTAAGCATCCTCGCGGAACGACGGCCGACCAAGCGCAACCCATGCAGCGCAAGCCGCCGAACTACCAATGAACTCTCTTCGACTCAGTTTTTCCATCAAAAATCAAACTCCGAAATATTCGCTTTGTCAAACGTCACTAGCGGCCCCGTGAAAACAACAGCATTGTCGCCAAAAGTATGTGTCGAATGATCCAGTGAATCAAACTCTTCACCAATGTCGGTCTTCAGCTTTTTCTGCAGCAGTTTCACACCAAGATCGCACGCCAGCATTCCCATCGCCTTCGGGCTCCATAACTGAAAAGATTGAACCACTCCATTCTCAACAAACCGCTTCATTTGGTTCGGTGTGCTAAGCCCGGTAAGCCAAATTCCGCCGCCCTTGCTGCTGGGGCCGCCAGGAAACAATCCCGCAATCTGCAAACTTTGAGCTGCCGCGGCAAGTCCAACACTCGTGGGCGACAAAATGCCTTTCAAATTCGGGTGCTTTGCAAACAGCGCCTCCGCCTCAGTACTGCTTTTCTGCGGTTCATCGTCGCCATAAACAATGTCCACAAGTTTCATCTTCGCATACTTCGCCTCTTTCAGCGCAGCTTTCATGCCCTCAATCCACGCGTTCTGATTTGGCGCATCGCGTGTCGCGCTCAAAATGGCGAACTCGCCTTCATACTTCATTTGCGAACCCATCAATTCGATTTGACTCGAACCAACTTTTGTAAAATCTGTTGGCAGCACACAGGCGTCGCGGTGAGATTCATTTCCAGTCAAATCGGCATCAACAGTAATCACGATAATGCCAGCCTTTCGTGCGTCGTCCAATACTGAATTCAGCGCGTCCGGACTGTTAGGAGAAATCGCGATGACGTTGACTTTGCGCTGAATTTGCTCCTTTATCATAGGAATCTGCGAAGTCGCGTCGGCCGTCGCCGGAGCAA
Source organism: Fimbriimonadales bacterium (assembly GCA_046330175.1). Lineage (GTDB taxonomy): Bacteria > Armatimonadota > Fimbriimonadia > Fimbriimonadales > ATM1 > JAJPJR01. The sequence continues at coordinate 2,102,972 of JAXLTG010000001.1, read as the reverse complement.
CGGTCGTGAATTCACAACCCAATTGTGAACTCGCCTCCTCAAAACCCGTGATTACATCGGAAAAATATGGGTTGCCGCTGTTCTTCGGAATGTAAACAACCTTGACTTTCCCGCCGCTTCCGGTTTCGCTGTCACCTGTTGCTGCGGACTCTCGCTTCTCACACCCAACAGCAGCAACGAACATCGCTGCGATAACCACACCCAATTTCAGATTTCTTCGAGTCATACTTTTCTATTCCTTTGCAGTCGCAGATTCAGTCGGACCGAACCGCCCCCATCGCTCCCACCGGTTTGTACCAGAAAACAGAAGCGTCGTGATGAGCACAACGCCAATCACCATCATCTGAATCTCAGCTTTGATATTCGCTAGCCCCATACTCGTCCGAGCCACTCCAATCAGCAGAACCGCCAGCACTGTCCCGGTTACGGATGCCCGACCCCCCATGATGCTCGTTCCACCCAGAACTACAGCGGTGATCGCCTCAAGTTCAAGCCCCTTCGCGTGATCAAACCTCGCAACCCCCAATCGCGAAGCCATTAGGACGCCGCAGACACCCGCGATTAATCCAAGAAACACAAACACCGCGACCGTCACTCTGCGGGTTGGAACCACTGAAAGAACCGAGGCCCGCTCATTACTTCCCACCGCCAGAATTCGCCTCCCGAACACTGTGCTCCGAACAAGAACACCCGTCAAAATCGCGCCAAAAATGAAAACAATCAACGAAACCGGGACATTGCTGCTTCCTACAAAGACTCTGTCCACACCGGTCATCGAATCAGGAAGCGGAACAGACTCCGCCCCCATCAGCGCTTGTGCCGCGCCTCGAAACATCGCGAGCGTTCCCAATGTCACAAGGAACGAGGGTAGTCGCAACCATGCGGTCATCAATCCATTGAACAACCCAAGCAACCCACCTAACCCAACCGACAAGCACACGCCAATGACTGGGCTCATTCCACTTGCGCACAACTTCGCCAGCACGCAGCCACACAATGCCAAGTTTGATGCAGGTGATAGGTCAATGTTTCCGGTTGCGATGACCAAAGTCAGCCCGAGCGCCAACAGCCCTAACTCAACAAACAATGTCGTTGATTGCAAAAGGTAATTCGCGTCCGCAAAGTACGGAGAAAGCAACGGACCAACAAAACATGCGCCAACAAGCAAAATCGCACAGGCAATTTCGTTTTTGTAGCTCGGAATTTTCAAGGTGTTGCACCGACCATTTTTCGTTCTTGCGACAAGAGTTTGTCTACCAGCAGCCCGAATAGAATAACACCGCCATATGCAAGTAGCTGATAGTTAGCTTCAATTTGAAGCACTGCCAATCCCGTATTGACCAAACCTAGAAAGATGCACCCGATAAGTACGCCGCTAATTGAGCCGCTCCCACCGCGAACGCTGCAACCCCCCAAAACCACCGCAGCAATCACGGTCAGTTCAAAACCATAACCAGCAGATGAAGGATTCACGAAACCGTAGCGAGCTGCATAAAGAAACCCTGCAAAACCAGCAGTTGCGCCACACAGAACAAACGCAGCGCACACCGTGCGTCCAACAGGCAACGTCCGAACACGCGCAGCCTCCGAATTTCCGCCGACGGCAAACAGCTTCAAGCCAAATGCCGTTCGATGCACTAGCAAGAAACCGAACGAGCACACCAGCAACGAGATAATAAGCAGCCAGCTTAGATTTACGCCTGCAATCTGCACAGGACCACTCAGCGAAAGTTGAGTTAGCTCCTGGGGGAGATGGTTTGCGTCCACCTGTTCGCCTTTGCTAATGACAAAGCAGAGTCCGCGAAAAACACTCAGTGTCCCAAGAGTCACAACGATCGCCGGCACTCGAAACCTCCCGACCGCAATTCCGTTCACAAGCCCCAAAATTGCGCCGACAGCGACGCACAACGCCGCGCCCAGAAATACCGACATCCCGGGATACGAACGAAACAAAACGCCCATGCATATTGCGCTAAGCCCCAACGCCGATCCCACCGAAACGTCAATCCCGCCTTGTACGACGACCACCGCCTGCCCACATGCCGCGACAAGCAAAATGGGCACCCAAAGCAGCACGCTGTTGATGGAACCTGCGGACAGCAGTTGAGGCCGGTACAGCCCCCCAATCGCGGCCAGTAGGATGAGGATTCCGAGCAGTCGAGATTCTTTGCTCCGAACCACTGCACTGACCGAACCCCCAAATCTCATGATTTCTCGCGCATTTTCTCCCATTTCCAGGTCCCGCGCTCAGCCCTTCACGATATATTAGTGAAATGCGCGCGATTCACGGACTTGTGCTTGCCTCACTCGGGTTCGCCTCCGTCCAGCTCATCACCCCGGCCCCGACTGTCCCCAAAGTGGATTTCAACCGAGACATCCGGCAAATTCTCTCGAAATGCCTGAACTGCCACGGGCCAACCAACGGCGAAGGCTCGGGAGGCCTCAGGCTCGATCTTCCGAAAAGTGCGACCGCGAAGCTCGCCTCAGGAAACACGGCCATCGTCCCCGGTAAGCCCGATGAGAGCGCGCTCATCCGCCGCGTCGAGTCCACAGACGACGCTTTGGTCATGCCGCCGAAATTCACTCACAAAACAACCACGCCAGAAGAGCGCGCGCTGCTTCGACAGTGGATCTCCGAGGGCGCGGAGTTCAAAGAGCACTGGGCGTTCGTCAAGCCCGTTCGTTACGCGCCTCCCGCTGTCAAAGATGCAGCCTGGCCTAGAAACACCATTGACAGATTCATTCTCGCGAAGCTCGAAGCAGCAGGACTAAAACCGAGCCCAGAAGCCAGCAAAGAAACGCTCATTCGACGACTAAGTCTCGACATCACTGGCCTCCCGCCGACTCCCGAAGAGGTGGACGCTTTCCTGGCCGACAAATCCAAAGACGCGTACGAAAAACTTGTGGATCGGCTTCTCGCTTCAACTCGCTACGGCGAGCGAATGGCGATGGACTGGATGGATGCAGCAAGGTATGCCGACAGCAACGGCTATCAAGCGGACTATGAAAGATTTCAGTGGCGGTGGCGAGATTGGGTCATCAACGCGTTCAACAAAAACATGCCCTACGATCAATTCACCATCGAACAGATCGCAGGCGACATGCTGCCAAACGCAACACTCGATCAAAAACTTGCAACAGGGTTCAATCGTAATCATCGCATAAACACAGAAGGCGGCGTCATCGCCGAAGAGTGGCGAGTGGAAACAGTGATTGACCGCGTAGAAACCACGAGCGAGGTTTGGCTCGGCCTGACTTCCGGTTGCGCCCGATGTCACGATCACAAGTACGACCCGATCTCAACGCGCGATTTTTACAAAATGTTCGCGTACTTCAACAACGTCCCTGAATCCGGCACAGGCGAAGAGCGACCCGTCAATCACCCACCAACAATGCTCGCGCCATATCCACAGCAGCAACAGGATCTTCAATCGCTCGAAGTCCAGATAAGCGCACTTCAAAAAGGACTGCAGCAAACCATTGCGACAAGTGTTGCCAGCGCAAGCCGATGGAAGCTTCCAAATGAACCTTACGCTTCGGAGCTGCTCAAATCTCTCGAGGCTGCCTATCGTCTGTCAAAAACTCCGATGAGAACGCACGGCGCGGGGGATAAACCCTCTGCAGTCGGCAACGTTCTCGAAGACCCTGGTGTTTCGACTGGAGCAATTGCCACAAACGAGGGCAGCTTCATCAACCTCGGCAACGTTGGCGACGTTGACAGCCGAGATGCGTTCTCTTTCGGCGCGTGGATAAACAGCCCAGAGGCTGCTGGCGCAGCGATTGCCAAAATGGATGTGAACAACAACTTCCGCGGTTGGGATCTGTTCTTCGATGGTTTCCGGCCGATGGTTCACCTCATTGACAACTGGCCCGAGAACGCCATAAAAATCATCTCTCGCGAAACGATTCCGAAAGACAAATGGACGCACGTTTTTGTGACCTACAACGGTTCCGCAAAATCCGATGGTCTCAAGCTCTACATCAACGGAAAGTCTGTTCCGTTTGACGTTGAGCGCGACAACCTAAAAGGCTCGCTCAAAACGAACGCCCCCGCCACTATTGGTCGTAGGACAACGGGCAACTTCTTCAAAGGCAAGTTCGACGATTTTAACTTTTTCCGGTCTGCGCTGACTCCAGAACAGATCTCCGCCGTCATGAGCGCAAACGCCGCAGCACGGATTCAGGCGATCCCAGAGAGCAAACGAACGAAGGAACAATCGCTCGAACTCAGCCGCCTGTTCCTACTGGAAACCAATCAACCGTTCCGGCAGCAAATGGAGCAGGTGCAAAGCCTCACCGAGAAGAAGAACACACTGCTGAACAGCATCTCCTCCGTCATGATCATGCAAGAAATGGAAAAGCCACGCGACTGCTTCGTTCTTGTCCGAGGTCAATATGACAAACATGGCGAGAAAGTCACTGCCGGCTTGCCAGCTTTCCTGCCTGCGCTTCCGAAAAACGCGCCAAATAATCGCCTGGGATTCGCACGATGGATTGTCGCGCCGGATAATCCACTCACACCCCGAGTAACTGTCAATCGCCTCTGGGAACGCTTCTTCGGAACCGGAATTGTCGGAACCTCCGAAGATTTTGGAACACGCGCCGAATTCCCAACTCATCCTGAACTGCTCGATTGGCTCGCCACCGAAATCGTCCGTGTAAAGTGGGACCTAAAGGCGATGATCAAACAGATCGTCATGAGCGCAACATATCGTCAATCCTCCGCGCACAACGCAGAATCTGCTCGTCTCGATCCACAAAACCGAATGCTTTCTCGTGGACCCAGATTTCGCCTTCCGGCCGAACTGATTCGCGATCAAGCGCTATACGTGAGCGGCCTTCTGGTCGAAAAGATTGGTGGTCCCTCCGTGCGACCGTATCAACCCGAAGGCATTTGGGATGAAACAAATGTGTACGGAAACCTTCGCAATTACAAGCACGACGAAGATGACGGACTCTACCGAAGGTCGCTTTACACCATCTGGAAGCGCACGGCAGCTCCACCGCAAATGACCACATTCGATGTACCCGGTCGTGAAACTTGCCGCGTCAAGAGGGCCAGAACAAATACTCCGCTTCAAGCGCTCACGCTGCTCAACGACGTCACGTTCCTAGAAGCTTCCCGCGTACTCGCAACGAACGCAATCCGAAGCTCAAGCTCAATGCAACAGCGCATTGGCTTCATCTTCAGAAAAGTTCTCGGGCGAAAACCAAGCGAGCAGGAAGCCCAACTCCTCGAATCCAGCCTCGCAAAGCGGATCGCTTATTACAAAGCAAATCCAGAAATGGCGAAGGAGCTGCTCACGGTAGGGGACGCAAAGCGCCCCTACGATCTCGACGCATCTGAAGCCGCTTCCTACATGATTCTCGCGAACACAATCCTAAACCTCGACGAAACGGTGACCAAAGAATGAACCCGAACGATCTCTTCAAGCTCCAAGACCAGTTCAACCGCCGCACGTTTATCAGGCGCACAGGCGGACTTGGCTTAGCTGCCCTCGCCACCATGTTCACCAAAGAAGGCTGGGCGACGAATCTGCTCACCGACGATCAACAAAAGCGCTTTGGTGGACTCGATGGCGTCCCACACTTCAAACCGAAAGCGAATCGCGTCATTTATCTTTTCCAATCGGGTGCGCCGTCCCAGCTCGACCTGTTTGATTACAAACCCGACCTCGAAAAACGCAGAGCCGAAAACCTGCCAGACAGCATCCGCATGGGTCAACGCCTAACGGGAATGACCTCAGGACAAAAGTCGTTTCCTGTCGCCCCAAGCATTTTCAAATTCAAACAGCATGGCGAAGGCCGCATCTGGATGAGCGAAATCCTCCCACACATGGCAACCATTGCAAACGATATCTGCATGATTAAGTCCATGTACACCGATGCGATAAATCACGATCCCGCCGTCACTTTTTTCCAAACCGGATTTCAACTCGCGGGCCGACCCAGCATGGGTTCATGGCTCAGCTACGGGCTCGGCACACTCAATAATGACCTGCCGGCTTTCGTCGTTCTCACAAGCAAAGGAACCGGACGAAGCGACGACCAACCCTTGTACGACCGGCTTTGGGGTTCAGGATTTCTTCCAACGCATCACCAAGGCGTCAAGTTTAGAAACACCGGCGATCCCGTACTGTTTCTTTCAGACCCTCACGGCATAGATCGCGCAACCCGCCGAGAGATGCTCGATGACCTCATGGGACTCAACAAAATCAAGAAAGCTGTCGTCGGAGATCCCGAAATTGATACGCGAATCGCACAGTACGAACTCGCTTTCCGAATGCAATCCTCCGTGCCAGAACTGCTCGACATCAAAAAAGAACCTGAAGCGATTCTCGAAATGTACGGCCCCGAAGTTAGAAAACCCGGAACCTACGCCTACAACTGCTTGCTCGCAAGAAGACTCGCAGAAAGAGGCGTGCGTTTCGTGCAGCTCTTCCATATGGGCTGGGATCACCACTTCGGTCTCCCGTCAGCAATGAAAGGCCAAGCCTACGACGTGGACCAGCCGACCACAGCCCTCATCAACGACCTCAAACAACGCGGAATGTTTGACGACACCCTCGTCGTATGGGGCGGAGAGTTCGGCCGCACCGTTTATTCCCAGGGTGACCTAAGCCCAGACAACTATGGCCGTGACCACCACCCGCGAAACTTCTCAATTTGGATGGCTGGCGCTGGCGTCAAAAAATCGCTCTCTTACGGCCAAACCGACGATTACTCCTATAACGTCGTCGAAGACGGCGTCAGTGTCCACGATCTGCACGCAACCATGCTGCACCTTCTCGGCATAGATCATAAGCGCCTCACTTACCTATACCAAGGACGCGAATTTCGCCTAACCGACGTTTTCGGAACTGTCCTCGACGACCTGTTGGAGTAATCTCAAAACCGATTCAAAAGGAACATGTATGCGATTCAGAAATAGCTTCACTTTCGTTTTCATCACCGCCCTCTTCGGCATCCTCGCTTACGGATGCGGCGGCGGAACAGACGACGCAAAAAAACCGACCGCCGACGGCAAGTCGGCAGAAAAGAAGTCCTATGTCGTGGGCTTCTCACAAATCGGTGCTGAAAGCGCGTGGCGTACAGCAAACACCGAGTCCATCCAGAGCGAAGCCAAAAAGCGAGGAGTCGAACTCAAGTGGTCCGATGCTCAGCAGAAGCAGGAAAACCAAATCGCCGCGATCAAGAGCTTCATCGCACAAGGCGTGGACGTCATCGCCTTCTCACCGGTCGTCGAAACAGGATGGGAAGCTGTTCTAAAGGAAGCTAAGGAGGCGAACATTCCCGTCATCGTTTCCGATAGGCGCCCCGCAGTTCCCGATGACCTTTATGTCTGCTTCATCGGCTCCGACTTTATCGAGGAAGGCCGCATGGCTGCAAAATGGCTCGCAGAAAAAACGGGCGGCAAAGCCGTAATCGCCGAGCTCACAGGAACAGTCGGCAGCGCGCCAGCAAACGATCGCAAAAAAGGTTTCGAAGAAGTGATCACGCAGTACCCAGGTATGAAAATCGTCTTCTCGCAAACCGGCGAGTTCACAAGGGCAAAGGGCAAAGAAGTGATGGAAGCGCTTCTAAAAAGCCCAACAGGAAAACAGATCAACGTTCTCTACGCACACAACGACGATATGGCGCTCGGCGCAATTCAAGCGATCGAAGAGGCCGGAATGAAACCGGGAACCGACATCACTATCGTCTCCATTGACGGCGTCAAAGATGCTTTCCAAGCAATGGTAGATGGCAAGCTCAACTGCTCTGTCGAATGCAATCCCCTGCTCGGTCCGATGCTGTTTGATGCAATCGAATCCGTTATGGCGGGAAAAACGCTCGAAAAGCGAATCGTGGTCAAAGATGGAATCTTCGACCAAGCCGCCGCGGCGAAAGAGCTGCCTAACCGCAAATACTAATTACTGACCGTATCGGTTCTGATACCGATCATGCCACTTCGCAATCTCACCTTCCGGTAGTGGTTGCGGAGTGGCAATCTGTTTTGCAAGCCAAACCGTCTTTGCAACGTCTTCCACCATCACTGCCGCTTTGAGCGCATCACTGACGCTGCTGCCCCATGCAAACACGCCATGATTCGCAAGCAGGATCGCTGGCGCGCTGGTGCGGTGCGCCAAAATCGCTTCGCCAATATGCTCACCTTCGTTGTCTGCGTATGGCGTGCAAGGAATCTCGCCTCCAAATTCGTCGGCGATTGCGGTAAGCACCGCCGGTATCCCCAATCCACATGAGGCAAACGCCGTAGCAAAGTTGCTGTGTGTATGAACAACAGCGCAAATCTCCGGATCCTGGCGATACAAAAACAGATGATGCGGCAAATCCACGCTTGGTTTCATTCCACCAGACGATTCGCCGGTCAACAGGTCAACCTCAACCATCTGCTCAGCCGTCATCGAGTCGTAATCAACTCCCGATGGCTTGATATACAGTTTGCCGCTCGCTCTATCTAAACCACTTACATTTCCAGAGTGCATCGTCACAAGGCCGTTCGTCAACAGCGCCCTATTCGCTCGGCAAACTTCCGATCGCAATTCAAAGCTCATGAACGTGCCCCCTCCCAAGTCTTTGCAAGCCGTTTCATAACCGAGTGCAAATCCTCAGTCACACCGGAAACGCCAAACGCATCGTGCAAACTCTTGTAAATCGAATACAGCTCATCGTACACAGCCCGATGAGAAGCATTCGGAAGATACGCATCCGGTTTCGTACCGCACATCGCAGCTTGTGCCTCCTCCACCGATGAGTGCACACCACCCACCACCGCTCCAAAAATCGCGGCGCCGAGCGCGCAGGTCTGCGAAGAACGTGACAGTTTCATCGGCCGATTGCATACATCGGAGTAGATCTGCATCACGAACGGACTCTTCTCGGCGATTCCGCCGCAGCACACAATCTCCTTCACACCAACTCCATACTTCTCAATCTGCTCAATGATTCGCAGTGCGCCGAACGCCGTCGCCTCCACCAATGCCCGATAAACTTCAAACGGTTTCGTCTGCAGGGTCTGCCCGACTAATAGTCCCGACAGCAGCGGGTCTGTCAACACCGATCTGTTCCCATTATTCCAATCGAGCGCTACTAACCCCGATTCGCCAGGCGTCTGCCGCGAACCCTCCTCTGCAAACTTCTCGTGCAGGCTTTCGCCTTCTGACATTTTTTCGACCCACCAATTAAACAGGTCTCCAACCGCCGATTGCCCGGCTTCAAGTCCTAACATTCCCGGCAGCACTGATTCCTCAGCGATCCCGCAAACGCCCGGAATATCCGGCACCGACCCATCATTCGGCGCGACCATGATGTCGCAGGTGCTGGTTCCCATAATTTTGACCATCACACCGACGCCGACACCCGCGCCAACCGCGCCAAAGTGCGCGTCAAATCCTCCGACCGCAACAGGAATCCCCGCCGTCAAGCCGTATTCGCGCGCAACGTGCGCATTCAACAATCCCGCAACTTTGTCCGAGGCATACACTCGGTCGTAAAGGCCATCCCGCAACCGAGCCAACCCCGGTGACAACTCCGCACAAAACGCGCGCGAAGGCAATCCGCCCCACTGCGAATGAAACATCGCTTTATGTCCAGCAGCGCACGAGCTGCGTTTCAACTTTGCTGGGTCCGTATCTCCGACCAGGTATGCCGGAATGAAATCGCAAAGCTCAACCCAATTCGCCGCCGCCTTTGCAACCTCCGGAGCAACGCGCTCAAAGCGCAACGCCTTCGACCAAAACCACTCCGAGGAATAAGCGCCGCCACACTTCGCCAAATACGGCTCGCCTCGCTTCTTTGCTAACTCCGTGATCTCAGCCGCCTCAGCGTACGCCGTGTGGTCCTTCCACAGCCACGCAAACGCGTCTAAATCGTTCTCGAACTCTGTTCGCATCGCCAATGGCGTCCCAGATTCATCAACCGGCATCGGCGTCGAACCCGTTGTGTCCACCCCAATGCCAAGAATCTCCTCAGCACCCACCCCACTCTCACCGAGCGCCGCCTTCACAGCTTTGCCCATGCTCTGTATGTAGTCGCGTGGGTGCTGCCGGGCGAGCAATGGCTCCTTCTCGCGAAGCCACACGCCGTGCTCTCCCGAGGGATAATCCACGACTGCCGTCCCAACCTCCTCGCCAGTCGCGCAATCCACGATTAGCGCCCGAACGCTGTTCGTCCCAAAATCAATCCCCAGGCTGTACTTGCTCATCTACCGCTTTGCTCACTCCGATGCGATATCCTGACCCAAAACAGCACTTTTTTTCGAGATTTTCTTATGACAGCACTTGATATTTGCCTCCTCTCCTGCCTAATAGCACAACAAGCAACGAAGGAGGCACCAACTTTGACCATACACACCGACCAACGCATGGCTCCAATCGCGAAAACCCTCTACGGCATCTTTTTCGAAGAGATCAACTGCGCCGGAGACGGTGGCATCTACGCAGAGCAGATTAGAAACCGCTCGTTCGAGGACTCCAAAACCCCCGAACATTGGGAAATTGCTGGATCGCCAGAACCGCCCAAGTCGGTCGGCATCTCCTCCGAAAAACCACTCGCAAACGGCTCACCAAGCTGGCTTCGTCTCGGCCTCAAGCCCGGCGCCGCAAGCCAGATCCAACTCACGAACCGCGGCTACTGGGGAATAAACGCGCAGCGAGGACAGAAACTGTCGCTTTCCCTTGCCGCAAAAACGAATGCACCGACCAAAATCACCGTCGAACTTCTCGATGAGCGCGAATCGGTTATCGCAACATCCGGATTCGCGCCGTCTGCTCACGATTGGCAAAAACTCACCGCAACTCTTTCGCCCACCGAATCATCCACAAAAGCTTCGCTTCGCATCACAGTCGAATCCGAATCCGAGGTCGGCCTTGATCACATCTCGCTCATACCAACTAACGAATCGTTGACCGGTTTTCGAGGTGATCTCGCCAAAATGCTGGCCGATCTACGCCCGTCATTCATGCGTTTTCCTGGCGGCTGCTGGGTAGAAGGAGACACGATGGCCACTGCGATGCGCTGGAAGCAGACCATCGGACCCGTTGAGTCGCGACGAACACTTCCAAATCTTTGGGGATATCACTCGACAAACGGACTCGGCTTTCACGAGTACCTATTGCTGTGCGAACAGATCGGTGCCGAGCCGCTATTCGTCATCAACTGCGGAATGTCTCACCGCGAAGTCGTCCCAATCGGCGAAATGGATGAATTCGTTCAAGACGCACTTGATGCCATCGAATACGCGAACGAACCAGCTACTTCGAAATGGGGTTCGGTGCGCGCTGCAGCAGGCCATCCGAATCCGTTCAACTTGAGATTCATGGAAATCGGGAACGAAAACGGCGGCCCAGCATACGAAGCTCGATATGCACTGTTTTACAAAGCGATAAAAACAAAATATCCCAATGTCAACCTAATTGCAAACGTGTGGGGTGGACATCCGAAGGACACTCCGGTCGAAATTCTTGATGAGCATTACTACAGCAATCCAGAGTTCTTCTTCCAAAACGCGAATCGGTACGATTCGTATGACCGAACAGGCCCCAAAATCTACGTCGGTGAATACGCGGTAACGCAAGGTTGCGGCAACGGCAATCTGATTGCAGCCTTGGCAGAGGCCGCGTTCATGACTGGTATGGAACGCAACTCAGATGTCGTAACAATGTCATCTTATGCGCCGCTGTTCGCCAACGTGAACAAGAAAGCGTGGAACCCTGATCTAATCTACTTCGACAACAACCGCGCTATCGGCACACCGTCGTACTATGTTCAGAAACTATTCAGCGAAAACCGTCCAGATCTAAATCTCGGTTTTGAGTTGCAGAATCAGCCTGCAAAAACGCACCCATTTCCTGATGGAGGAATCGGAGTCGGTTCGTGGAACACACAAGTCGAGTACCGTGACCTAAAAGTGCGCGATAAAGACGGCAATGTAATCATCGCGAGCGCAGATGGAAGCTCTCTCGTTTCCAAATCTGGCACTTGGCGCAAAACCGATCAGCTGATTCAACAGTCAGGCAGCGACACGCCAGCAGTTGCGGTTCAAGATGCGAGACTAACCGATTTCGAGTTTGCGTTGAAAGCGAGAAAGCTGAGCGGTGCCGAAGGGTTCTTGATTCTTGTCGGATACCAAAACAGTGACAACTATTTGTGGCTCAATCTTGGCGGTTGGGGCAACTCGCTGCATGCGATTGAATTCGCCCGAAATGGAGGCAAGTCGTTGGTCGGCAAGCAGATTCCCGGCAAGATAGAAACCGGCAAATGGTACGAGATTAGAATCGCGTACAGCCACGACAGAATCGAGTGCTATTTGGACGGAAAGCGGCTTTTTTCAGAAGCTGCTCCTTCATCGAAGTCTCTTTACACAGCAGCCGGAAAAATGCAAAAGACCGGAGAGATCATCGTGAAAGTGGTCAATTCAGAATCAGAACCGGCACAGGTGAAGATCGCGCTTGAGGGCTCGAACACAAGTCGGTACAAAATGTCGGAGACCTGGTTGTCGAGTGCCAGTGCAACCGATGAGAACTCACTGGACTTCCCGAACAAAGTTGCTCCAAAAACTGTGGGTAACGCAATTGTCAATCGAAACTTCACGTACCTTGCAAAGCCGTTGTCACTCACAATTTTGAGATTTACACCAGAAAAACCCATACAGGAGGCGAAGCGATGATTCTCGTCGCAACAGCTATGATTGCTATGCAGTCCTCATTACCCATTCAGAATCTCGTTGAGGTTCCGTTCACAGAGGTGACTATTACCGACAAGTTTTGGGCACCGAAACGCGATACGAATCGAACTGTGTCCATCCCGCACAGTTTTCGCATGCTCCATGAATCTGGGACGGTAGGCAACTTTGAACTCGCCGCGAAGGGCGCTCGAACTGGCTTTCGAGGCTTCGTGTTTATGGATTCAGACTTGTACAAAGCGATTGAAGCCGCGTCCTACAGCCTCGCCACGAATTCGGATCCCGCGTTGGAAAGGCAGATTGACGAACTGATCGAGCTCATGACGAAAGCGCAAATGCCCGACGGATATCTGAACACCTATTACCAGGTCAACGAACCGGATAAGCGGTTTACGAATCTGGGTTGGAATCACGAGCTTTACTGTGCGGGCCACATGTTCGAAGCAGCGGTCGCCCACTTCAAAGCGACGGGCAAAAAGAATCTGCTCAATGTAGCGATGAAGTATGCAGACCTGCTTTGCAAAACTTTCGGCACTGGTCCGGGACAACGCATGGGCTATTGTGGCCATCCCGAAATCGAGCTTGCGTTATTCAAGCTATGGCGAGCAACAGGTCAGCAGAAGTACTTCGATCTCGCGAAGTTTTTCTTAGAAAGCCGAGGCAGCATGTTCTTCGCCGATGAAATGCACGTTGCGAAGGATAAGTATGACGGAACGTATTATCAGGATGATATGCCGTTGTGCGATCAGCGCGTGATTAAAGGCCATGCGGTTCGCGCAGGTTATTTGTTGGCCGGAACAGCTGACATGGTTGCCGTTACAAAAGACCCTAAATACCTGGCGATGCTGGACCGAGTGTGGAAGAACACGGTGTACAAGAAGCTGTACATCACAGGCGGAATTGGACCTTCTGCGAGCAACGAAGGTTTCACGACTGATTATGATCTGCCGAATCGGTCTGCGTACCAGGAGACATGCGCTTCGGTCGCGATGATTCTTTGGAATCACAGAATGGGACTGCTTACTGGCGAGTCGAGATATTGGGATTATGTCGAGCGTTCGCTTTACAACGGGTTTTTGTCGGGTGTGTCACTCGATGGCAAAAAGTTCTTCTATGTGAATCCGTTAAGCAGCGATGGCGGCCATCACAGGTCCGATTGGTTTGGCTGTGCTTGCTGTCCACCGAACGTCACGAGGACGCTCGCAGCATTAGGGCAGTACGCGTATGCGAAGAGCGGTGACACGGTGTTCGTGAATTTGTTCATCCAAGGGTCAATGAAGACAAAGCTTAAGAGTGGAGTCGTGTCGCTGGATGTGCAAACGGATTACCCGTGGAGCGGCGTTGTTCGGATTAAGCCCAAGCAGACAGGATCAAATGAGACGAAGATTGCTATTCGGATTCCGCACTGGTCCACAGGAGCGAATGTAACGGTCAACGGCCAATCCTCTGAGGCGAAATCGGAAAGCGGATATGCCGTACTGCGAAAGCGATGGGACGATGGCGACGAGATCACTCTCGATTTCAACATGCAGGCACAGAGGATTGAGGCAAACCCGAACGTTGCTGAGAATGCCGGAAAAACTGCTCTGCAATACGGTCCGATCATCTATTGCTTGGAGCAAGCAGACAATGGCGAAGCGATGAGAAGCTGTTTTTTCCCGGCGAGCGGCGCAATAGCAGTCAAGAATAGAAGTGATCTACTCGGTGACGTGCTTACGCTGAAATTGGACGGACTCAAAGTTAGCGAGCCTGAGTGGGATTCGGAGCTTTATCAGGTCGCGGCAAAAACTGAACCCGTAAAATTAATGGCGATACCGTACTACGCTTGGGATAACCGCGCACCGGGACAGATGGATGTGTGGATTCGCACATCGCCACCTGTTCCGCCCGTAGGAGGGTTGGAGATGAGAGCGAAGGTATCGCTTTCGTTTACCAGCGGCAACTGTCAACCCAATGCGATTCACGATGGAAAGCCTGTGGTGAAATCAAACATTCATCCCGGCGAGCTGTGTCATTTCTGGCCGCATAAAGGGACAGAGGAATGGGTTCAGTACAGTTGGAGCAAGTCGCGAGAGATTGAAGGCGTGCGAGTGTTCTGGTTTGACGACACTGGCTATGGCGAGTGCAGATTTCCGGAGAAGTGGCGCGTCCAGTATTTGGACGGAACAACTTGGAAAGATGTCGAAGGCGCAGAGTTTTCAGTGAAAGCGGATGAATACTGCACAGCGAAGTTCAAGCCGGTCCCAACAACTGCGTTGCGGCTCATTGTGAAACTAAAAGAGGGATGGAGCGTGGGCATTCACGAGTGGCAGGTTATCGAATCGGAAGGTTGATCCATTGATGAGCCCGCAGACAGTTTTGTCCGTTACGGGATTGACCAAACAGTTTCCTGGCGTCGTCGCGCTTGATCGAGTGAACTTGGATCTTCACGAGGGTGAAGTGCACGCACTAATGGGTGAAAACGGAGCGGGCAAAAGCACGCTTATCAAGCTTCTCACCGGAGTACATCCCGCTGATGCAGGTGAGATACGACTTCAAGGAGCGGCTGTTGCGCCAAACTCGCCGGAGAATGCCTCGCGTTTGGGAATCAGCGCGGTTTTCCAAGAGATAAATCTGTTGCCAAATCTCACCGTTGGGGAAAACATCTGTTTGGGGCGCGAGTCTCGCGGATTGTTCGGTATTCGGTGGAGGGAGCTGCACGCTCGTGCGGCGAAGGCGTTGGGGGAATTGGGAGTTGAGCTTTCGCCGCATCGGCAATTGAGAACTCTTTCGATTGCTGAGCGACAGATGGTGGCGATTGCACGGGCAGTTGATGTTTCTGCGCGCGTTCTGATATTAGATGAACCGACATCCAGCTTGGATCGTGCAGAGGTTTTGCGGTTATTTGAATTGGTACAGCGCTTGAAGTCTCGAGGCGTTAGCGTACTTTTCGTGACGCATTTCATTAACCAAATGTATGAAATTGCGAATCGCGTTACAGTATTGAGAAACGGAAGTCTGGTTGGAACTTATTCGGTATCTGAGCTTTCGAAAAAGGCGCTTGTGGAAGCGATGATTGGTCGAACGTGGTCGGAAGAAAGGGAGAGCGTTTCGAAACCAGAGAGAGGTGGATCAGTTCTGCTGGAAGCGAACAAGATTGGGCGAAAGCAGAGCGTGGAGAATGTTTCTCTGCGATTACAAGCCGGGGAAGTGTACGGTTTTGCGGGTTTGTTGGGCTCGGGCCGGACTGAGGCGATCCGTCTGCTGTTCGGTTTAGACCGACTGGAATTTGGCGAACTGCGAGTTGATGGGAAGCTGGTTTCACGGCTTAGCCCGTCGGGGGCGATATCGTTTGGTTTTGGATTTTGCCCAGAAGACCGCAAACATGAGGCGCTGTTTCCAAATTTGAGCTTGCGAGAGAACATCGCAATTGCGATGCAAGTTCGAAACGGTTGGTTAAGAAAGCTTTCAAAGAAGCAGCAGAAGGAGATTGCGGAGAAGCAGATAACGCGGTTTTCGATTTCTACGCGGGGTGTGGAGACACCGGTTGGGCAACTAAGCGGTGGAAATCAGCAGAAAGTGATTTTGTCTCGGTGGCTTAGTGTCGGGCCACGCGCTTTGTTTTTGGATGAACCGACTCGTGGCGTGGATGTTGGGGCAAAAGCCGAGATCGAGTCTGCGCTTCAGAAGATGCGCAGCGAGGGGATGAGCATCCTGTTCGTTGCTTCTGAGATCGAGGAGGTTGTTCGCCTATCCAGCAGGGTTGCTGTGTTTAGAGATCGCCGTATGATTGAGGAGGTTTCGGGCGGAGACCTGAATGAGCAGCGAATCCTTACGACGATCGCGGAGGCTTCGGAGTGAATCCAGTGCGGAGGTTGATGTGGCCCGCAGTCGCTTTGTTGATTGTGCTGCTGTTCAATGCGATTTTTAGCCCAGGATTCCTTGAAATCACTGTTCGCGACGGACATCTGTTTGGCAGCATTGTAGACATCTTCAATCGCGCTGCTCCGGTTCTGTTATTGTCGGCCGGAATGACAGTAGTGATCGCAACCGGCGGCATTGACTTATCGGTTGGTGCCGTGATGGCGGTTTGCGGTGCTGTTGTCGCGTGTTTGATTGCGCGACCTGATGGAAGTGTACTGTCACAGTTTGACATTCACGCTTCGGCGATTGTTGCAGTGCTTATTGGGCTTGGGGCCGGCGTCGTGTGCGGGACGTTCAATGGTGTTTTGGTGAGCATCTTAGGGTTGCAGCCGATTGTGGCAACGCTGATCCTAATGGTTGCCGGTCGAGGGATCGCTCAGCTATTGACGAACGGCCAGATTGTGATTTTTCAGCATGAGGGTTTGACGTCTATCGGCTCGGGGTTCTCGCTTGGTGTACCAAATCCTGTTTGGATTGTGCTGCTGGTGTTCTGCGCATTGTTCGCTTTGTGCCGCGGCACGGGGCTCGGGACCCTTATTGAGGCGGTCGGAGACAATGAGACTGCGGCGAAATATTCTGGCATTCGTGTGAGCAGATTGAAAACGGCGGTGTACGCAATCAGCGGCGTTTGTGCGGCGATTGCGGGAATCATCGTCACTGCTGACATCAAAGCTGCAGACGCAAACAACGCGGGCATGTATTTAGAGTTGGATGCGATTCTGGCGGTCGCGCTTGGGGGAGCTGCTTTTGCTGGCGGACGGTTTTCCTTGTTGGGAACCGCTCTTGGCGCCGTATTGATGCAGGCGATTACGACGACAGTGCTGACTCGGGGCCTTTCGCCTGAATTTACGCAGATATTGAAGGCGATTGTAGTTGTGATTGTGTGCTTAGCTCAATCGGAGCGCGTTCGGGAGCTTCGTATGCGTAGAGCAGTCGGGAGGTTGAGCTGAAAGCGTTACGAACTCCTACCTTCGCTACGATTGCGGTTTTCCTTTTGATTGCCGTCATCGCGGGGCAGATGTATCCGGGGCTGTTGAGTCTGCGCGTGATGCTCAACCTGCTGACGGACAACGCGTTTTTGGGAGTCGCCGCGATTGGAGTGACGTTCGTCATTTTGTCAGGGGGCATTGACTTATCGGTTGGCGCGATGATCGGTTGTACAGGCGTGATGCTCGCTAAGATGTTGGAATCGCACGCGCTTTCGGGGGCCGCCGCGATTGCCATTGTGCTTACTTTTGGGTGTGCTATTGGTGCAGTTCATGGTTGTTTGGTATCGAGCTTTCGATTGCCGCCTTTTTTGGTTACGCTTGCCGGAATGTTTGCTTGTCGAGGCATTGCTCTTGCCATCAGTCGTGAGTCCATCAGCATCAGCGACCCGCTGGTTGTTTCGATTGCAGAGTTCAAGATGCGGTTCGGAAGAAGTGGATCGCTGACCTCGTCGGCGATGATTCTTTTGGCGTTGCTGATCGTGGGCGTATTTGTTTTGAGGCAGATGCGGTTTGGGCGAACGACGCTCGCGATTGGCGGTGGGGAGAGTTCAGCGTTGCTGATGGGATTGGCGGTAGGGCGAACGAAGTTTTGGATTTATGTTGTTAGTGGTTTGTGTTCGGCGTTGGGCGGAGTTGTATTTTGTCTTTACACCCTATCGGGGAATGCGGTGGCCGGAACAGGGCTTGAACTTGATGCGATAGCGGCGGTCGTGATTGGCGGTGCGGCGCTGACCGGTGGATACGGCTCGGTTATCGGGACGTTTTTCGGAGTGATGACTCTGGGATTGGTTCAGACGATTTTGACGTTTGACGGACGGCTTAGTTCTTGGTGGACAAAGATTTTTGTGGGCTCGCTATTTTTGCTATTTGTGCTGATGCGCAGACCGTTGGAATCGCAGCAGTCAGCTCAACGCGCTAACCTTTGAGCGCGCCTGCGAGCATGGTTTCGTAGATTTTTTCGCGGAAGATCCAATAGACGATCATCATAGGCAGCATGACGATGACCAGTGCGGCAAATAGCGCGCCCCAATTGCTTTGGTAGTGTTGGGTCATCACCAAGTTTGCGATGCCAAGCGGAAGCGTTTTGTTTTGTTCGCTCGGAATGAGGACAAGCGCGAGGTTGTATTCATTCCATAGACCGATGGCATTGAATATTGCAACGACGAGGATGCCTGGTTTTGCGAGAGGGAGCATGACTCGCCAAAAGGTGTTTGCGTGACCGCATCCGTCAATCTTTGCGGCTTCTGCGAGGGCGGTCGGAATGGTTTCAAAAAATCCTGACAGAACGAAGATGGTGAACGAGAGTGAGTACGCGACGTAGACGAGGACCAGGCCCGTCATCGTATCGAACAGATGCAAAGAGCGGAGCAGGAAGAAGAGGGGGACTATGACGAGGAAGTTTGGAAACATCATTCCGCCGAGGAATCCGCCGAACAGAATTCGCGAACCACGGAAGGGGTAGCGCGCAAATATGTAGGCTGCCATCGCGCTCGCGGGAACGAGAATGAGCAGCGTGAACACGGTTGCGAGGACGGAGTTTATGAAGTTGCGACCGATGCCGGCTTCTGACCAAGCTTCTCCGTAGTTTTGCCATTGGGGGGACTTCGGCAATTGCCAAGGAGATGAGAAGATTTCGCTTCCAGTTTTTAGCGAGGAAACGAGCACCCAGACCAACGGGAACAGGATTGTCAGCGCGAACAGAATGAGAGCGAGTCTGGTTGCGGCTGCTTTCACGCTGCTTTTCCTTGTTCGGGGTTCTTCCTGAAAAGAAACATGAGCAGGAGCGCGAGGCCGAGCGCGATGATGAGATTTGCGATGGCCATTGCGGTTGCGTATCCGAATTGGCGGTTAGTAAAGGCTTGCTCGTAGAGGTAAGTGAGCATCGTTTCGGTTTTGCGATCTGGGCCGCCGCGAGTCATCAGCAGCACGATGGCAAAAATGTTCATCACATTGATGACGATGTACATGTATGCAATCTTTTTGATGGACCACAAGAGCGGCCAGGTGACTTTGAAGAACTTTGCGATCCCTTTGGCGCCATCGAGTTCGGCCGCTTCATTGACTTCGGTTGGGATCTGATTGAGGCCTGCAGAGAAGAGCATGACGTAAAAGCCGACGGCATACCAAACGAATGCAACGCCGACGGCTGGAAGCGCGAGTGATGAACTGCCGAGAAAACCTTCTTCGGGCGGAGAGATATGAAGTGCATTCATGGCGCTTGGGATAACGCCGTACGACGGATTGTAAAGAAACATCCAGAGGATTGCGACGACGACCAGGGAGACTGCTTGTGGGAATAGGTAGACGCCGCGCAGAAACCTTGTGAATGCTGTGGATCGCTGCATGCCGTGTGCGACTGCGACGGCGATGACGATGATCGCCAGTCCGCCGACGAGCATCAGCCAGAGATTATTTATTAGGGCTTGTTTGAAAACGTCGTCAGAGGCGAGTTTCGAAAAGTTATCAGGGCCGACGAAGACGCGATTGGTTGAGAGTCCACGCCAGCGGTAGGCGGACATTTGGAAAGATTGGATAAGCGGCCAGATGACAAAGAGTGAATAGAGGAGCACCGACGGAGCGAGAAACGAAGCGACAAATAGAAATCTGCTTCGTTTCTCCATGATTCGCTGTGCCGACTAACCGGCGAGTTTGTGTTTCTTTATGCTCTCGTCGTTTCTAACGGCTTCCGCTTTCTTTTCGGCGCGGTCACAAAGTTGTTCCGGTGTGATTTCGCCATTGAGCATTGCGGTTATCGCGTTTTGAATCTCTTTGTCCAATTCGGGATACCAGTTCCTGAATTCATCTGCCCAAACTGTTTGGCTTGCTTTGAAAAGCTTCGCTGGCTCGATAAGCACTTGTGGAAGTTTGGCTTGATCGGAGCCTTTTATCGCCATAAGCGTGCCCTTTTCCTCTACGAATTGTTTTGCTTTCGTTGGGGAGGTCATGTATTTGAACAGCGCGATGGCGGCGTTGGGGTTTTTGGCGTCGGTTGGCACCATCCATGGTTCGATTCCGATGAGAATTGCGGATTTGTCGCCTTTTCCATTGGCCAAAACCGGTGGCAGGAAGAATTCCATTTGTGCGGTTGGCGGCATCACTTTTTTCATTTCGGAATAGAGCCATGTTCCGCATGGGATCATGGCCGCTTTGCCGTTTAGAAATTCAGATTGTGATTCGGTGTGGCTCAGCGACACTGCCCCTTTTTGGAAATAACCTTTTTTGTTTAGCTCATCAATCATCTGCGCGGCTTTGAGCATTGCTGGAGATTTCCACGCGCCGGGTTCGAGGTTTTGCGCATTTCGCACAGCTTCAATTCCGCCAGCGCTTATTGCCCAAGGAAGAAGCATTCCTTCCATCATGTAGTAGGGGTATTGCCCTTGGAAAGTGAGCGGAGCAATCCCTTTTGCTTTGATTTTTTCGCAAAGAGTGAGTAGCTCTTCGTATGTGGTTGGGACAGTCCAGCCGTTCTTTTTGAACACGCCCGGGTCGTACCACCATCCCAAAACATTGAAATAGTAAGGAAGCACCCATTGTTTGCCGTCGCTTTTGCCGAGCGCGAGGAGCGAGGGTTCGAACGAATCTGCCCAGGTGCCTTCACCCTCTGCCGGTTTTGTCTTCAGCGCATCATCAAGCGACATGATTTGGCCTTCTTCGACGAGCGACCAATGATCCATGCCCCATCCTGGGAAGGTGAGATCTGGCGGGTCGTTGCCTATGAACCGGGGGCGAAGCTGTTCCCAAACGCGTGGGTTTCCCCAGACCTTGATCTTTAGGTTAGGGTTCTTTTCCGCGAACTCTTTGGCGGCTTGCTCATAGAAATCAATTCCGTAGCCCCCTTGGAAAGCGGCGACCTCGAGGTCGCCTTTCAGCTCGCCTTCGCCGGAAGGGGCCTTGCTGCTCGAAGCGCCCGATTCGGATGTGCCACCACCGCAGCCGATAGCGAGAAGACAGGCGGAAATCAGGGCGATTGGAAGTTTGCGAAACATAGCGATTTGAATTCTGGCGCAGATTCGGCGGTTTCTGCTTGGCGTATTCTGGGAGGATGGCGGACGTGCCGGTTGAACTTTGTCGCCCCGAGATTTTTGGCCTCAACAAGCTGGCGGCTCGGGCGGATTCTGAGCCGTTTGGGACTGTTGAGCAGGCGCTTAGTGGGGTTTCGCCGTTTGTGGTCCGGTTGGATGGAAAGTGGAAGTTTCGTTGGTCGGAGTCACCGTTGGTTCGTCCCGTGTCGTTTTATGAGAACGGTTTTGACGATGCGGAATGGGACTCGATTGATGTGCCTTCGTGCTGGGAGATGCGGGGTTATGGAGTTCCGGTTTACACAAACGTTGTGTATCCGTTCCCGGCGGACCCGCCGCTGATACCTTCTGACAACAATCCGATTGGGAGTTATCGCGTTCGGTTTGTGGTGCCTGAGTCGTTTAGTGATCGGCGCGTCTTATTGAGGTTCGAGGGAGTTTATTCGGCGTTCTTTGTTTGGGTGAACGGTGAGCGAGTTGGATACAGCGAGGATAGTCACGGGCCGGCGGAGTTTGATATTTCGTCGTTTGTTTCCTCTGGTGAGAATTTGCTGGCGGTAGAGGTGTACAAATGGTGTTCTGGGAGCTATTTGGAAGACCAAGATATGTGGCGGTTTGGCGGGATATTTCGGTCGGTGAAGTTGGTGTCGGTGCCGTTTGTTTCGCTTGAAAGTGTGAAGATTCTTGTCGGTTATGATCCAATGAGAGGCGTGGGTTCGATTTCTGCCCACTGTCACGTGGAAGGGCATGATGATCTTCGGCGGATGGGCTGGAAGATAAGGGCAACGCATTTGGGTTCAGATGAGGTTGTCCACCAGCAGATATCACAAATGGATGAACAAATCGCGTTTGACGTTGAGCGATGTAAACCGTGGAACGCGGAGAAGCCCTATTTGTATCGCTTGGTTTTAGAGTTGATTGATGCGGATGGCGGTGTTGTAGACGTTCGCACATGGCGAGTGGGATTCAGAGCCGTTGCGATTATTGACGGTGTGTTTTGCATCAACGGCGTGCCCGTGAAGCTGCGCGGCGTGAACAGGCATGAGCATGACCCCGACAACGGCAGCACAATTACTCTTGAACGCATGACTCAGGACATCAAATTGATGAAGCAGCTCAACATCAACTGTGTACGGTGTTCGCACTATCCGAATGGATCGGAATGGTATGAATTGTGCGACGAATATGGGATTTATGTGATTGATGAAGCGAATATCGAATCGCATGGGATTGGCTATGAACTCGACAAGACGCTCGGCAATAAGCCGGAGTGGGAAGAAACGCATGTTGACCGGATCGTTCGGATGGTTGCGACTCACTTCAATCATCCGAGCATTGTAATTTGGTCGCTTGGAAACGAAGCTGGGTCTGGATGTTGTTTTGAGGAGTGTGCGGCACAAGTTCGTTTTGTGGATAACTCGCGGCCAATTCATTATGAGCGGATGAACTCGGTTGCGGATATTGAGAGTGTGATGTATCCGACTGTGGAAAGTTTGTTGGTCGAGGCGAAGAAGGAGTCTCCGAGGCCGTTCTTTGTTTGTGAGTACGCGCATGCAATGGGGAACGCGCTTGGAAATTTGAAAGAGTATTGGGAGGCGTTCTATTCATCGCCGCGGATGATGGGTGGATGCATTTGGGATTTTGTTGACCAGGGATTGCGGAAACGAACTGAGGATGGATGGTTTTACGCTTATGGCGGTGATTTTGGGGATGTTCCGAACGACGGCCCGTTTTGCAATGATGGAATTCTAAAACCGGATCGCGCGATGACCGCTAAGGCGTGGGAAGTGAAGAAGGTTTATCAGCCGATTGCGTTTGATTTGTCAGAAGCAGATCGCGGGCGAGTTCGCGTGACAAATCTACACGCGTTTTTGAATTTGGACGAATTTGAGTTTCGATGGAGTCTGAGCTCGGATGGCGTGATTGTCGAATCGGGAGTTTTTGATTCCGTGTCGGCGCTGCCTGGCGAATCTGCGGAGCTGCAGTGTGAGCCGCAGCAGTTTGAGGTGTTTTCGATTGCACAACATTTCCGTGTGAGCGCACACGTTCGCGATTCACTGTTATGGACTGATGCGGACTGTGAAGTTGCATGGGAGCAATCTGAGTTGCGCTCTAAGATTACGGAGTCCCAGCCTAACAGTCAAACGCACTCGCCATTGAGCTTTCGAGACAATGGCTCCACCATCTTTGTGACCAACCTGGACATGACCAAGGAAGCGAATTGGGCTGTGTCACCCGCGCTTACGCGAAACAAACGAGAGTCGTTTCTTGCCATCATCGCATCCCAGGAAGGTGTTTTCAAGGCTCTTATCATGGAAGGTTCAATCGTGATTAGCGGCGGCGTTGAGCTTAAGACTTTTCGGGCCCTGACCGACAACGACAATTGGTTCAGAGATCAGTATTTTGCTTCGGGCATGGTCGGCCCAATGCGCTCGGCAAAGAAGGTGTCATTAGAGCACGATAAGGGTCTATTAGTCCGAGCAGAAGCGGAGTTGATTGGACTCTCCGGATTCGGATTCTCGGAGCATAGCCGTGTCGAAGTCCTGCAAAACGGCTGCGTAAGTCTCGGCTTTGACTGGGAGCCATCCGGCGAACGGCTGCCTCTTCCAAGCATTGGAGTCCAGTTTCTTGTAGCGCATGAGTTTGACCATTTGCAATGGTTCGGGCGCGGTCCGTTTGAAAGTTATCCGGATCGAAAGCTGGCCGCCGACGTTGGACTTTACAAGATGCAAGTTCCAGACGTGTACGATGATTACATCCGACCGCAGGAATCTGGAAATCATGAAGATACGCGGTGGTTTTCGTTGACCAATCAATCAGGCGTCGGAGTGAAATTCTTTTCGGAAAATCTGTTCAGTTTCTCGGTCTCGCGCTTTTTTCCCGAACAGATTGACAATGCGAGGCACAAGCACGGTGAAGCGGCGCGGTTTATTCCGTTGGTACCTCAACCGTATCTGATTGTAAAAATCAATGCGCGAGTGATGGGGTTGGGTGGCGCGAGTTGCGGTCCAAAGCCGCTAGAGAAATACATTTGCTACGCAGAGCCGACTGAGCTTTCTTTTTGCATCCAGCCGATCTATCCGTGATGCAAAAACTCGTCCACTTGGTCAGGCGTAATCAGAACTTGCCGAGGTCGAGGTCCATCTCGTGGGGCGACGATGCCGCGCTCTTCCATGATATCGAGCAGTCTTGAAGCCCGCTGAAAACCGATCGAGAACTTTCTTTGAAGCAGCGAAGTTGATGCTTGGCCTCGATCAACGACCCATCGGACGGCGTCATCGTAAAACGGATCGCTCTCTTCCATGTCTCGCGCAATCTCTTCTCTTTCGATTGCTGCCGATGCGGGGTCAATTGTGTATTCCGGTGCAGCCTGGTCTCGCCAATGCTGGCAGACGTCGGCGATCTCTTTTTCAGAGACATAGCATCCTTGGATGCGCTGCGGTTTGTTGGCGTCAATCGGCAGGAACAGCATATCACCCTGTCCGATAAGTTGATCGGCGCCGACCGTGTCGAGAATGGTGCGTGAGTCAATCTGGCTTGACACCGAAAATGCGATTCGGCTGCTGATGTTTGCTTTGATAGTTCCGGTTATGACGTCTACGCTAGGTCTTTGCGTCGCGATAACAAGGTGAATGCCGGTAGCGCGTGCGAGTTGGGCGAGGCGACAGATTGAAGTCTCGACTTCGTTTGAGGCTTGGATCATGAGGTCTGCAAGCTCATCAATGACGACAACGATGTATGGAAGCTTGTCGGCAAAAGTCGCGTTTTGGTTGTAAGTGTCAATGTTGCGCGCTTTCGCTTCGGCAAAGGTATCGTAGCGCCGATCCATTTCTCGCCAGATTTGGCGGAGCGCACTCGGCATCTGTTTGATGTCTCTCACAACCGGGCACAACAAATGCGGGATTTCGTCGAACAGTGTTAGCTCGACACGCTTTGGGTCGAGCAGCATCAGGCGCAAGTCTTTCGGAGTGTTTCTCAAAAGTAGGCTTGTGATGATTGTTGCGAGGCCGATGGATTTGCCGCTGTTGGTTGCTCCGCCGATGAGCAGGTGAGGCATTTTGGTGAGGTCGGCGTATGTGTTCTCACCGGATACGTCTTGGCCGAGGCAGACCGCAAGGCGGCTTTTGTGATTCACAAATTCGTTTGTTTCTGCGACATCACGCAGCCGAACCGTAGCTCGCTTTTCGTTAGGCACTTCGATTCCGATCGCGTTTTTGCCGGGTATCGGCGCTTCGACGCGAACGCACTGAGCCGATAGTGACATGGCGATGTTTTCGCCGAGGCTTTTGACTTTTGAGACGCGGATTCCCGGGCCGAGTGTGATTTCGTAACGAGTAAGGGTTGGTCCGTGCGCGACTTCGACGACTTCCGCTTCGATTCCGAATTCCTGCAGTGTGGACTCGAGGATTTCGATGTTGCGTTCTACTTCCAGTTTGGTGCGGGTTGGTTTGGAATCGGGGTTCGCGAGAATGGAAAGCGGCGGAAGCTTGTAGCCTTCTTTTGGAAGTGAAACGGTTGGAACAGGAGCTTTTGTTGGTTCTTGTTTCGTGCGTTTTGTTTCGGTTTGTTCTGGCTCCGATGCCTTCGGGTTTTCGATTTCGACGAGTGCTTGAACCGGCTGCTTTATGCGTGGTTTGGGAGTCGGTTTTGTGAACTTTGAAACTTTGCGAGTTCTCAATTTCTCTGCGCGTGCCTGCAGCGATTTGAGCAGAACTTGGAACGGGGCGTTTGCGCAAAGGATGAGGCCGATCATTCCGAGCGCTCCGAGTCCGATACTCATCATTTTTCCGAAAAGGCTTGAAAATGTCCAACCGACGAGGGCACCGAAGAGTCCGCCTGTTGAGAGTGCATTCGGGTCGAAGTAGTCGCCATCTGTGGATCGCGCAAGGAATCCGAGGAGCGCTAGGAAAATGCAGCTTGCTCCAATGACGAAAGATCGCACGGGCATTTTTCGTCGGCCGAACAATCCGGCTGCGCCGGAAACGATGAGCAGGACTGGCAATGCCCATGCCGCGTAACCGCACGCGCCGCGGAGAAATCCAGCGAGCAGGCTTCCGATGACGCCGGCGTCTTCGATGAGCAAACCCAGAAGCCCAATTAGGCCGAGCGCGAGTACGCCGACCGAAATGATGTCCGGCAAAAGATGAGAGGCTTCTTCTTCGCGGCGTTGAGCGCGGATTGGCCTCATTTTAGTCGTCATGCCATCCTCCTTGACGGCAGTCCATACAATCCGTTGGGTCGTGAGTATAGCCAAAAATCAGGCGGCGAGACCAGTTTGGGTCTCGCCGCCTGTCAAAAGGCATGATTGGTCGGGGTTACTTGACCTTGCCGCCCTTGGCCATTTCGGTGCCACTCTTAGCGTTTCGG
The DNA here is from genome assembly GCA_046330175.1 of Fimbriimonadales bacterium. GTDB lineage: Bacteria > Armatimonadota > Fimbriimonadia > Fimbriimonadales > ATM1 > JAJPJR01. The sequence goes on along the minus strand of JAXLTG010000001.1, from coordinate 2,076,012 downwards.
GCACCTCGGTACCAGATATTTGCTGGTTGCGTGGGGTCGCGTCGTTCAGTGAATTTTTCGCCTGGGGCTGTTACGGCCCCTTGGACGGGTCCCTCACCGCCGGCGCCGACCTGCTTTTCGAGGTCATCCATGCTCGGGGCTTGGGCCTGTTGGTCGGGGCCTGTGTGCCCGGCGTCGTGGGCTGCGTCCTCGGCCCCTGCGACGTAGGGATCCTTGCCGGCCTGCATGAAGGCGAGGCCACCGACGAGCAGCACGAGGATCGTGCCGATTAGCATTACGTTAGTTTTCTTCAAGGTAGGTTCCTCCCTCGGAGTCGGGGTCAATCATACAAGTAGAGCAGATTTCGAGCCAAACTTCAGACCAAGACCGGATGAATCGCCCGCTAATCGCCCTTGATGCCCGACTTTACGGTCGGGAGAACACTGGAGACTCCACATATTGGACCGGGTTGATTGACGCGCTCGGGTCGGTTGATTCTGAATTTCAGTTCTTACTTCTTTCGAACTATCCTCGGCCCTCGGAAGTTCCCGACTCGCTTCGTTGGGAGATGGTTGCGGGTGGAAACAGCCGGTGGATGAGTCTGGTGAGCTTGCCGCTCGCAGCTCGGAGGGCGGGTTCGAAGCTGTTTCATACTCAGTACAACCTTTCGCCGCTTGCGAAGGGTGGAGTGACGACGATTCACGATGTGAGTTTTTTTGTCGGGCCGGAGTGGTTTCGGCATCGCGATCGAGTTATTTTGCAGCGGTTTATTCCTGCGAGCGCTCGCAGGGCGAAAAGAGTGATCACGGTAAGTGAGACCAGCAAGAGTGAGATCGTGCGGTTCTTGAAGATTCCTTCAGAGAAGGTTTCTGTGACGCCACTTGGAGTGAGTGCGTCGTTTCATCCGCGAGATCATGCGCATGTGGAATCGGTTTTACACAAGTACGGTGTAGATGAGCCTTACGTTCTGACGGTGGGGGCGAGATGGCCGCGGAAGAATGTGGAGTTGGCGATTCGCGCTATGGAGCGGCTATCGGAACGGTTTCCTCACAAGTTGGTCGTAGCGGGCAGGATGGATCTGAGCGACTTTGGCGATAGCAAACGGGTTGTTGGCACGGGATGGGTTGGGCATGATGATTTGCCAGCGTTGTTTTCCCGTGCATCTCTGTACCTCTGTCCGAGTCGGCATGAGGGGTTTGGTTTGCCGATTGTCGAGGCGTTTGCATCGGGAGTACCTGTACTTTCAAGTTGTGGGGGTTCGTTGCGAGAAGTTGGTGGCGAGGCTGCGATGTATGTTGACGATTGGGAGGTTTCGAGTTGGAGCGCAGCGATTGAGAGGGTGTTGGATGATTCGAGTAAGCTAAATGAGCTTCGCGCGGCAGGATTGGAGCGTGTGAAGGAGTTCAGTTGGGAGCGAACGGCAAACCTAACCCTTGAAGCGTATCGGAAAGCGTTGAAATGATCGAACCGTTTTTGTTAGAGATCCTTGCATGTCCTCGATGTGAATCCAGACCGAAAGTGGATTTGCGTGGGGAGATGTTGGTTTGCAGCGAGTGTGGTTGGGGATATCGGATTATCGAGGGTATTCCTCAGATGCTTGTTGAAGAAGCGGTAGAGCCGAGTGTAGTGGAGAAAGAAGTTGGCGGAAAATAAGCGACTGTTAGTGCTGCATGGACCGAATTTGAATCTGCTTGGATTTCGGGACGTGGATGTATACGGAAAGATGCCTCTTACCGAGATTGACGAGTTGATTCAGAAGCGTTGCGGCGAGCGCGGATTTGAAGTTCGGATACACCAAAGCAACCACGAGGGGCAGCTGATTGATACGATACATGAGCACCGGACATGGGCTTCGGGAATTGTGATTAATCCGGGCGGGTTAGGTCATTACTCCATTTCGCTGCGTGACGCGCTTGCTGCGACGCGGCTACCGGTGATTGAGATTCATGTCTCGAATGTTTTCGCCCGCGAGGAGTTTAGGCGTCACTCGGTGATTTCCGAAATTGCGATGGGCGTGATCTGTGGATTTGGCGGCACGGGCTACTTGTTGGCCGTTGACGCGATGGATGATATTTTGGCAAAACTATTATGAGCAACATCGAGAAACTGAGAGACCGAATGAACGAGAAGGGGGCATCTGCTGCTCTCGTTACTAACATGACCAACATTGGGTGGCTAACCGGATTTACCGGCAGCAGTGCATTCGTGATTTTGACGCAAAAAGACGGGGTGTTCATTACGGACAGTAGATACACAGTTCAGGCGCGTGAGCAGGTGAAGGGATTGCCTGTGGAGATTTACTCAAACCCGATGACAAGCGCAGAGAAGATTGCTGCCGAAGCTGGACGACTGGGTGTTTCGGAGTTCGGATTTGAATCGGACACCATGACTTTCGCAGCGCAGAGCAGTTTGGCAAAAAAGCTGAACGGGATTTCGATGAAGCCCGTTGATGAGTTGGTGACGCCGCTTAGAATGATTAAGTCATCGGACGAGGTCGAGAAGATTCGTGAGGCGTGCCGACTGGCGGACGCTTGTTTTGATCATGTTCAGCGAATGATTCAGGTCGGTGTGACCGAACTTGACATCGCGATTGACATTGAATTCTTCTTTAGGCGGCACGGCGCGAAATCCGCTTTTGACGTGATTGCCGCTTCGGGTGAGCGGTCGGCCCGACCGCACGGAACTGCATCTGAGAAGAAGCTTGAGCGAGGCGATTTTCTAACTCTTGATTTCGGCGCTGAATTGAACGGATACAACAGCGATATGACTCGAACCGTTGTTGTTGGTGAGGCCAGCGAGCGACATAAGCAGGTTTACAATGCCGTGTTGGAGTCGCAGCTTGCGGCGCTTGATGCGATTAAGCCGGGAGTTGAATGCAAGGCTGTCGATGCTGTGAGTCGCGAGGTGTTGGCAAAATATGATCTGGCGCAACACTTTGGGCACGGCTTGGGACATGGATTGGGCAAGTTGGTCCACGACTTTGGATCGTTGAGTCCGTCTTCGACGCAAGTTATTCAGCCCGGTCAGGTATGGACAGTGGAGCCTGGCGTTTACATCGAAGGGTTTGGCGGTGTGCGCATTGAAGACGACGTGTTTGTGACCGACAGCGGGATTGAGATTCTGACGAAATCACCCAAGGAGCTGTTGGTTATAGGTTAAGTCTTCAGTACGAGGCCAATCGCTTCCGCGATTTGAGCCGTGACGACGTCGGGGTGGAAGCTGTGGTCGTCCTTTTTGAGTTGCGCTCCCCATGCGATTCTGTTTTCCGGTTCAGTGGTCATCCTACTGAGCGCATCAGCGATCTGTTCGACATTTCCTGGTTCGACAAGCAGGCTGTTTTGTTCGTGTCTTAGAAGGTCGGGGATTGCGCCGACGGGTGTACAGATCGTGGGAATCGAAAATGCAGCGGCTTCGTGCAGCACGACTGGAAGTCCTTCGTCGTAACTTGGCAGCACAAGGAAATCGGCAGCGGCGAATTTTGCATACAGTGCTTCGCCTTGCAGGGGTCCGGTGAATTCAACTAAATCTCCGAGCTGGAGTTCTTTCGCGAGCGCTTGAACCGCTTCGTATTCGCCTTCGAGTTCGCCCGGACCTACGGCGATAAGTTTGCATTGCACGTTTCGCTGCTTTAGTAGGAGCATGGCGCGAAGGATGTCAAACATTCCTTTTCTGTGACCCATTTGCCCCACAAATAAGGCTGTTGCGCTTTGAGTTAGGTTTGGCACACGGGTGACGGTGTTGCCGCGTTCGAAGATCTCTTTTCGAGCTGTGGAGGGGACGATTAAGATTTTGCCGCGAGCTCCGTAGTCCGCCATGAGTTTGCGCCATCGTTCGCCGAGCATGAGGATCGCGTCGAAGCGATCAATTGACTTTCGGACGATTGGGGCTTGCCATCCTTTGCGTTCAAGAATGGTGTAGAAATGATGGCCGTGGACATGGCCGACGACTTTTGCGCCGTGCTTTTTTGACATTTTGCACAGTACTGTGTCTTGCAGGAAGCCGCTCCATGTGCTTGTGATCGGCATATAAACGACATCTGGTTTGAACTCTTTTAGGGCGCGTCGCATTTTGCCAAAGTAGGAGAGCGCCATTTTTAGGTTGCCGAGTCTAAATTGTCCCATGCGTGCTTTTGTGCCTTTGGCCGGATCGCAATGCATCACCTCGAACTGTTGCATCGCTTCGCTTTCGAGAACTGCGACCGTGACAGTTTCGATGCCGCCCACTGGTGGTGGTATAGGACCGAGGACCAAACATTTCGGTTTCATGATGCGTTCGTTAGCTTCCTTCTTTCTGCGCGCACTGATTTCATGAGGTGGACTGCTCCCGGCGGATAGTTGACGAGGTAACGCTTCCAGAGGCGACCGGGCTCGATGCACAATCGGAATAGCCATTCCATTCCCACGTTTTGCATCCATTTTGGTGCGCGCTTCTTCATTTCGCCAATCATTTCAAATGAGCCGCCTACACCGAGGAACATTGCGTGTGGGAACTGTTTGCGAAGTTTGTCTGCGAGGAAGTCCTGTTTACCGACGCCGAGCGCAAGGAAGACGATTTGCGGGTTATGGGCTGATAGGATTTCGGCGATTTGCGAAACGCCTTGGTCACCACTCGGCACCTTACCGGTGAATATTTGGAAGCGGTCTGTGTTGGTAACTCCGGTTTTCTGAAGTGCGAGCTCTGGGTTTTCGCCACCAATGATGGAGATGCGCAGGTCGAGTGAGTCAGCTAACAGATTTTTTGTGAGGTCTACACCTGCGACCCGCTCAGGAAGCGGTTTGCCGATTTTTTTGGCTGCCCAAACGATTGGCATTCCGTCGGCGATGATGATATCGGCGGATTTCAGCACGCTCGCGTATGCGCTGTCCTTTTTGCTGCGGGCGATCATTTCGAGATTGACGAGCGCAAGCCAACCGCCATCGCCTAGTTTCGCTCGATTCTCGACCAGCTTGACTGCTTCGTCCATGCTGATTCTGAGAACGTCGAGGTCGCAGATGCGAACAGATTCCATTTAGTTGAGCATCTCCGATACAAAGGTGTTGAGATCGCCCCCTTCGAAAAGAAGTCCGCGAACTCCCGCTGCCGCCGCTGCTTCCATGTCGCTGCCTTTGTCGCCGATGAATACTGAATGCGCTGCGTCTATGTGATGGTCTTCGATAGCCGCGAGGATCATCCCTGGCCTTGGTTTGCGACAACGGCAATCTTGTACATAGGGTGGATAGCCTTCGGTTGGGTGATGTGGACAGAAATAGTAGGCGGTGATTTTGCCTCCCGTCGCTTCAATTTGCGCGATCATCCAAGCCATGAGATCGTGGAACTGCTGCTCTGTGTAGTACCCCTTTGCGATGCCAGCTTGGTTTGTGATGATGATCACGGCGTAGCCGCGATGGTTCAGATTTCGCACGGCTTCGAGAGCCCCAGGCATCCAATCAAACTGGTCGCGCGTGTGAACGTGCCCATGGTTGATGTTGAGCACTCCATCGCGATCAAGAAAAGCTGCCTTCAGCATATCGCTTGTTCTGCGAGTTGGCAAAGGGTGTGACCTATGAGGATGTGCATTTCTTGAATTCGCGGAGTGCTGTCACTAGGAACACAAATGCATATGTCGCAGAGTGGTTTGAGTTTTCCACCGGTGCCACCTGTGAGTCCGATGACTGTGATGCCTTGTCGCTTTGCTTGTTCGGCTGCGTTTAGTATGTTCGCACTGTTGCCGCTAGTTGTAATTGCGATGAGTACGTCTGTTTTCTTACCGTGAGCTTCGACTTGGCGAGCGTATACGGTGTCAAAGGAGTAGTCGTTGCCGATTGCGGTCATTACGGTTGTGTTTGTATGCAGCGCAAGAGATGGCAGCGCTCTTCGCTCCTTTAGAAACCGCCCAACGAATTCGCCTGCGATGTGCTGTGCATCTGCCGCTGATCCGCCGTTGCCACAGAGCATGATGCAGCCACCTGAGTTGAGCGATTCGATAATCGCTTTTGCGGCAGCGTCTACATCGGGTTCGATTGAGCTAAGGCTGCTGAGCAACTCGGCATGATCTTGGATGTTCTGTTGAAATTGAGTCATGTTGATATTAGCGGACGTGCCAGGCTTTGACGCCCTCCTCCACAAAATTGAAATTAATCACCTGATTGCCTGTTTCTATCAGGGTTTCTTGAAGTTTGTGACGGGATTGGGGCTCGCATATGAAGAACATAAAGCCTCCGCCGCCTACGCCGGTGATCTTCCCGCCGATCGCGCCTGCTTTCCGTGCTGCATCATAGGTCTCATCAATACGCTGGTTTGAGATTCCTTCGGCCATTTTTTTCTTGTTCTGCCATGCTGCGTCGAGAAGCTCGCCAAACTTACCGAGGTTTCCGAGAAGCAGCGCTGTTTTCATTTCGTACGCGAGGGCTTTTAGCGCGTCCATCGCGGCAACCGCGCTCGACTCTTTGTTCTTCATGTTGTCAACTTGCTTTTCGAGAATCTGCGAGAATTCGCGCTTTCCACCGACATAGGCAAAGACAAGGCGATATTCGAGTTCGCAGATTACGTCTGGATGCAACCGAAGCGTGTTCACGACGGTTGTGCCGCCGTTGAATTCGATGAAGTTGAATCCACCAAAGGCTGCTGCGTATTGATCCTGTTTTCCGCCGATTTGGCCGACTTCGATTCGTTCGATCCGGTAGGCGGTGTCTGCGATGGCATAAGCGTCTAACGGCAGTTTCAGATGTTCGGCGATGGCGCAGATGAGTGCAACTGTGATGGCGGAAGAAGAGCCGAGCCCGGAGCCTGGTGGCGCGTCGTTGTGCAGCAGTATTTCGAGGCCTGACGGGAAACTCGCAGTTGTTCTAAAGTGATCCAGGACCCCTTTTGCCAAATCGAGCTGTCCATCGTAGGTGAACGCCTCGGCGAGATTGTATGAAATGCTGGCATCGTAATCGAGACTTTGAACCCGGAAATTGTCGCCGCCGGGATGAAGCGTTGCATACGCGTGGCGGTTGATGGTCGCGCTGAGGACTGCGCCGCCACGCTCGTCACAATACGGTGGGACGTCGGTGCCTCCGCCCCCAAAACTAATTCTGAGTGGGGCTCTTGCTCGAATCTGCATAAGTTGGACCTGATTGGCGTGCGAATTATGGCAGAGCGCCGCCAAGTTGCTCTTGGCAAAAGTTGTGCCTAATGACCTGCAAACCAGTCGTATTGGTACTCGGTCCAGAAATCCGGCGCCCGATTTTGCATAAACCGGATGTAGCCGAGGCGCTTGATAGATTTGTAACCGTATTTGAGGGCCGTAACCAATCGGAGGGGCGCTCCGTGGATTGGCGTGAGCGGCGCACCGTTCATTTCGTAAGCCAGCAAAGTTTGCGGGTGCATCGCGCTTGGCATGTCTATGCCGACGAAATACTTTTCGTCTGGCGTGGCCATGTAAAGATTCTTTGCGTTTTGGGGCGGGAGGGTAGCGATGAAGTCAGAGAGACGGACGCCGGCCCAGTGGACAACTTGACTCCAACCTTCGACACACTTGAATTCTGTGACCATTTCAGTTTTAGGGAGTTGTTTGAGTTGGTCGAGCGAGTACAGGCGCGGGTTTTTGTCGGAGGAGCTTAGTTCGACTTTGAGGTTCCAGGATGAGAAGTCGTAATCATTTGAGAGCCCTTCAATGCCGTTGGGTTTTGGTTCTTTTGCGAGTGACTTATCAAATTCGGGAGCGAGTTTGTCGTTGCTGATTTTGGTTGCCCATACCGACTCATTGAATTCGAGGGCTTTTCGGAGTGGGGAAAGCAGGCGGTCCTGTTTGGGCTGACTGAGGAGCCATCTCCAGCCGCCGTAGCTCGCGGCTACTGCTCCGGCGGCCCAAAGCAATGAGCGGCGTGACATCGCGGCCATCTGCTCCTCTGCAGACAGTATCAGCTTTCTTCTTTGCTCGATTTCATTAGACACTTTCCGCCTCCTCTTTGACCAGTTCATGGCCAGTGATCATCGAACGGAAGTTATTCCAACCTGCGCGGATGACTTGCATGATGTGGACGACAAAGAATAGTACGAACAATCCGCAGAGCCAGAAGTGGATCCAGCGAGCCGACTGGTAACCGCCGAAAGCGGAAACAAGGAAGCTGAGTTGTACTGGTTTGTAAATTGCGAGTCCAGAGAGGAGCGATCCGAGGCCCATCGCGATGACTCCGGTGTACGCGAATTTTTGCGCGCCATTGAATTTGGCTTGAGGCGGCGGGTCTTTTCTAATTCTGAGGTCGTGCAGGATTACATGAAGTGATTCCTTGAGCGATGACTGGTTGGGGAGGATTTCGGACCACTTTTTCGTGATGGTCATGTATAGAGCATAAAGCAGACCATTGATTGCGAACAGCCATCCGAAGAAAAAGTGCCATCCCATCCCTTCGGCCAGAGCAAGGCGGATGCCGATCGTTTTGAGGAAGGGTTTGTCGAAGCTAATGAGTGTCCAGTCGCCGATTCCGACGCGGTAGACGGGCTCGGCATGATAGATGAGCAGGCCGCTCCAGATCATGATGGCAAGTAGCGGGAAGTTGAGCCAATGAAACCAGCGTGTCGCGAGCGTATGTTTCTTGTGAAGTTTGGCCATCGGATGCTCTTTTATGGCATAAGGCGCGGCGGTTAGATTTGGTTCCTGGGGTCGGGTGGGCGCTTGAACGCAGGTTGTTCAGCCAATTTTTAGGTTACTGCGGTGGAGTGTAGAATTTCGGCAATGCGAACCATGCACCAGGAATATGTGATTACCGACGAGCGCGATGCGATGAGATTTGGCGACATTCACGCGATGCTTACGACTGCGTATTGGTGCAAAGGGATTGAAAGAGAGAAGGTCGAGCGTGCCGCAGCCGGCTCGGCAGTTGTGGTTGGTGCATTTGCAAATGGGGAGCAGGTCGCGTATGCGCGTGTCATATCAGACTGCACAACGTTTGCTTGGCTTTGCGATGTGTTTGTAAGCGAGAGTCACCGTGGACAGGGGTTAGCGTCGGCGATTGTGAAATTCGTTGTTGAGCTTCCTCAGATGCAGGGTTTGCGTCGGTGGCTATTGGCGACGAGGGATGCGCACGAATTGTATCGTCCGTTTGGATTCAATCCGTTGGAAGCTCCGGAGATCTGGATGGTGCGCGGGCAAAACAGTCCACCCGCACGTGATTAGAAAAGTTCGGAGAGCTTGCCGTTGCTGTCGCCAAGCGACTCGATTGGAACTCCCATTCGATCGAGCATGGAGACGAACAGGTTGTTCATTGGAGTGTTAGCGCTGAATTGCATATGGCGACCCGTTTTTATGGTTCCTCCACCTCTTCCTGCGATGAGAATGGGCAGGTCGTCATGGTTATGGCGGTCACCGTCACTTATTCCCGCTCCGTAAACAATCATTGAATTGTCGAGCAGCGTGCCTGTCGGTTCTTTGATGGTTGCCATTTTTTCAAGAATGTAGGCGAGCTGTTGAGTGTAGAAAGTGTCAATTTGCTTCTTCTTTTCGAGCTTCATCGGGTCTTTGCCGTGGTGCGAGATATCGTGATGACCTTCTGAGATCCCGATGCTATTGAAACTGCGGTTGCTGCCGTCGTTTGCGAGCATAAAGGTGCAGATGCGGGTGAGGTCTGTTTGGAATGCGAGAATCATCATGTCACCCATGAGGCGAATGTGCTCGCCGTAATCCGCGGGAACACCTTTCGGGCGAGTTCCAGCTGCGAGTGCGGGGTTTTCCTTCTCGGCTCTAGTTATTCGCACTTCAAGTTCACGAATTGCTTGGAAGTATTCATCGAGCTTCTGTTGGTCGCGGTTGCCGAGTGATTGTTTCAGGACATTGGACTCTTCTAGAACGTAGTCGAGGATGCTCTTGTTTGTTTGGTTTCTTTGCGCGCGCGATTCAGCGGTTTCGGCATCATCGCCGTTGCCAAACAGCCGTTCGAAAACAGCTCTGGGGTTGACTTCTTTTGCGACGGGAGTTGATTCGGACTTCCAGGAGATGCTGGATGAGTAAGCGCACGAGTATCCGGAATCGCAATCGCCTGCGAGCGCTCCACGTTCACAACCGATCTCGAGCGATGGGAATTTGGTTCGAGTTCCGATTTTTTGAGCTGCGACTTGGTCGGCGGAGATGCCGTTGCGGATGTCTGCTCCTGCTGTTTTCTTCGGGTGGACGCCTGTGAGCCAAACAGCGGTTGATCTCGCGTGATCGCCGGGACCATCGCCAAGCGCGAATGCATTTCTTTGCGCGAGTCCTGAAAGCACAGAGATTGAACTGCGCACGTTTTGCAGCGGATTTAGAATGGGTGTGAGCTCAAAGTTTGCGCCTGTCGCTGACGGCGTCCAGTTCGCCATGTTCACGCCGTTTGGCACGAAGATGTAGGCCATTCTGTTGATGCGCTGTTTGGGAGTTTGGGCGAGCGCTGATAGCGGCAGCATTTTTTCGAGGGCCGGCAGGGCTATTGCGGTACCCAGGCCCTTTAAGAAATCGCGGCGGTTGACGTGACGACTCATCGGTTTACTCCAGTGGCGGTTCGGTTGCGAAAAGGCTCGCTGAGAATGATGGCTTCTAGTAAAGACGACATACGGTAGTTGTTGTCCTTAACGGTTTTTAGAATCTGTTGGATCGCGTCTCTGTCTGCGGGCGAAGTTCCGCGGCCAAGTGCGTAAGTGAGCAACTTTTCTGCGAGGTTTCTTGCGAACTCATCTTTGCGCTGGAGCAGGACTTTTTTGAGTTCGGCTATGCCCTTGAGTTTGGTCCCGTTTGGAAGAGTGCCCGTTGTGTCGAGTGGCGCGCCGTCATCTTCGGTTCGCCAGGCGCCGACGGCGTCGTAGTTTTCGAGGCTGAAGCCGAGCGGATCAATTCTCGAATGGCACGAAGCACATTCTGGGTTGGTGCGATGCTGGTCGAGCCTCTGACGCATGGTCATCCCGGCAATGATCTTCTTTTCTTCCGGCAGCGTGCCGGCACCTGGAGGGGGTGGCGGGGTTGGATCGCCGAGGATCTGCTCAAGGATCCACTTTCCTCTTCGGACGGGTGACGTTCTGTTTGGATTCGACGTGATAGTGAGCACGGACGCTTGCGACATGACTCCTCCGCGCTGCGAGCCCGTTAGTTTGACCTTTTGAAATTGGCTGCCCGTCACTCCAGTGATTCCGTAGTGGGTCGCCAGCAAGCCATTTACGAACGTGTAATCAGCATCGAGAAGCTCGATCACTGTCCGGTCTTCTTGAATAAGGTTTTTTATGAAGAGTATGGACTCCTGGAGCATTGCTTGGCGGAGTTTGTCGTTGAAGTGTGGAAAGATTTTTGGATCCGGATTTGCGACTTCGAGTTTCCGAAGCTGCAACCACTGAACGCCGAAGTTTTCTGCGAGTGATGCTGCCTTGGGGCTCGCGAGCATCCGCTTTATTTGAGACCTGAGTGTTACAGCTTGAGTAAGTTTGTTGTTTGCGGCAAGATTTGTGAGCTCATCGTCAGGCATGCTCGACCAAAGGAAGTAGGAAAGGCGTGTTGCGAGCTCGTAATCGGATAGAGGTCGCTTTTCATTTGGCTCGGCTTTGAATAGGAAGTTTGGAGATACAAGAACAGCTTGAATGGTGTTACGGATGGACTGTTCGAAGGCTGCGCCTGTTTTTTGCGAAGCGTCGAAAACTTTGAGCAAGCGGCTGACTTCGGGCTGCGTTGCCGGGCGTCGAAATGCTCTTGAGGCAAACCGGGCGATGATTTGACGGGCGGCTTCAACGGGTTGAGTTTGTGGCGGTGATGTGAAGATGATTCGTCGGTGCGATTCAGGAAGCTGCGCCAGCGTTGAATCGGATGTTGACACTTCGATGCTAAGAACGTATAGGTTTCGGTCACGCTGCGCTGGATTCGGTTCTTGTGGACGGTAATAGTCGTTAACGAATGCAGCTTCAACTCTTCGCTTTCCTGCTGCGACGCGCACAGGCAATTCGTACTTCAGCGGTTTGCCGGGAGTCGCCGCAACATCGAATGAGCCGACGCGCACGCCGTCTATTCGGATGTCCATTTTTGCGAGATCGGGTCCCGCCTGCTGAGCATATGCGATCACGCTGATCGTGTAGTTACGGTTGGATTCAAAGTTGTGTACCGCGTAGGCGGAGCCTGCTTTGAAAAGTGACCTGGCCCCATCCGATGCGTATGGGAGATCATCTGTCGCTTGGAGCAGATCGCCGTCATACGATTTGGAGGTTGGTTTCGGAACGACGATAGCCTGAGTTGCTATCGCTTCAGCCGCGGCGAGATATTTCTCAACGAGAAGCGTTGAAACGGACAGCACATCGCCAATGTTATCAAAACCGTAGCCGATATCGTCGTTTGGAAACTCTTCGACGCCGTTGAACTCAATGCCAACCAGGTCGCGAATAGTGTTCTTGTATTCGACTTTTGTAAGGCGGCGCATCGTTACTCGCGTCGAGTCCTTTGTGGCGGATGCTAGGGTGGCGTCTATGAAATCAGCGGCCGCAAGTTTTTGGTTTGTGTTTGGCGCTGGTTTTCCTTTCGGTGGCATCGTGCCGGCGCGCAGTACTCGAGAAACGCGCTGCCAGTCGCTAAGAGCCAAAGCCAAGTCCTGCTCCGACTTGGCTTTGTCGAGATGGAGCGATGCGGCAGGAGTTGGGCCGGAATGGCACGGGACGCAGAAATTGGTTACGATTGTTCTAACCGTTTTGTCGAACGAAGCCGATTGGGTTTGCGGCGAGACCGGACCAAACACCAGCGATGAGACTGCCGCTGTGACCCCGGCGGAAATAGCTGCCAATCGTAGATGCACCAATGAGATTGTAACACGGTCGCGCCGAATGGGTTAGGTCGGAAGGCGGATGCGGCAGAAAATCTGGCATGATAGTCGCGCATGAGTTTGAAAGTGAGAGGAGTTTGGTGTGGCTCGCACGAGGCGGGATTTTCACAGCAGTCGGTTGATTTGTACGTCGGTCGGATGCACGATGCGGGGTTCAACGCGATTTTTGTCCACCTAAAGGGCGGGGATGGAAAACTGTACTGGCCGTCACCCGGCTTTCCTGATGCCGTTGCTGAGGGCTACGAGGCTTTCGATCTTCCTGCTGCCCTGCTCAGGTCTTGTCGCGAACGAGGGATGCAGATGCATGCCTGGCTGATTGATTTCTTCGAGGGTGAGAAAGGCGCGGCGTTTCGCAAGCATCCTGAGTGGGCGATGCTTGACGGACGAGGACGGCCGACGAATCAAGAGATGCTGCGTGGGGACAGGTTTACCGGCCTATGGATGTGCCCAGCCCGTCGCCCGGGGTACACGGATCAGTGGCTGGTGCCTGTACTAAAGGAGTTTGCCGAACGTTACGACGTTGACTCGATTCATCACGACTACGTTCGATATCCCGGCGACTTGGCGCCTGATCAGTACTGCTTCTGCGACTACTGTTTGGAGCAAATGCCGAAGTTCAACGGCCTGATCTCTCAAACGTTTCCGCACGAACCGTTTTATCATGAGCTGTACGACCGCGAGTACTTGGAGGCTCACTGGGAGCCCTCGCCGCGGGTGCTGCCGCGAAACTGGGAGCTGCTGGACAGGAATTCGAAGGCGAGATTTCTTTTGGAAGGCGCGTTCTTTCAAGGGGGACGCGCTGACTTGGACTATTTCCTCTATGCGTACCGAAGATATTGGATAACCGAATTCACCAGAGAATGTGCTGAGGCAGTTCGTGCCGTTCGTCCAAAGATGAAGATTTCGGCTGCGGTTTTCAAAAACCCAATTCATAGCGGAAGATTTATCGGACAGGATTGGCGAGATTTTTCGCCGTACGTTGATATTTGTGTTCCGATGGACTATCGCGATCACTTTCCGGGGAGCTTTGAGCAGTATCTGCCACTGCTTACTGAGACGATTCAGTCTCAGAAGATTTGGGCGAGAGATTATGAGCACCTTTGGATCGGTTCGGCAATTAACTTTCTGTTTTTCGAAGAGCAGAAGCCGCTCGACAGATGCAAGCTGCTATTGCAGCGTGGTGAGAAGATCATGGCTAAGCGCTCTTACGAAACGGTGGCTGACCGACTTCGGGAGCATGATCCTGCGGCAGCGGATCAATTCGAATCTGCGCTCATTTCGGGCAATGCTCCGAACATCTCGCATCGCGACATCGCGAAGTCGTATTGGCCCGCTGAGAAGTTATCGAGGGTGGTCCAGACGGTTGAGAATGCCGGTGTCGAGGGGTTAGTGTTTTTCTGCGAAGGGCATTTGAACGAATACGGACTTTGGGATGCAGCGAAGAGCGCGCTATCTTGAAAACGCTGCAAACACGTCGTCAATCGTTGTAAATGCGAGGCAAGTGACTGTGTCTGCTGCACCGTAGTAGATTGCGATTCGTCCTGTGCTTGAATCTGATAGAGCGGCGCACGGGAAGACTACATTCGGCACATCGCCCACACATTCGTACATTCTCTGCGGTGAGAGGAGATACTCTTTCGTTCTGCGAATGACTCTGTGAGGCTTGTCGAGATCGAGCAGTGTTGCGCCGAAGTGGTAAACGAACCCGTTGCATGAAGTTAGGACGCCATGGTGAAAGATGAGCCAACCTTCGCTCGTTTCAATCGGGATTGGCCCGGTGCCAATCTTGGTGGATTCCCACGGTTGTTTTGGAGCCATCACATGTCGGTGTTGCCCCCAATGAATCAGATCTGGACTGGAGCTCAGGAATATGTCACCGAACGGCGTGTGACCGTTGTCGCTCGGCCTTGAGAGCAAAACGTATTTTCCGCCAATCTTTCGTGGAAACAGAACCCCGTTGCGATTGCAAGGCAATAAGGCGTTTTCGAGCATGTGAAATGTGACAAAGTCGTGTGTAAATCCAATACCAATTGATGGGCCGTGAAATCCGTTGCACCAGGTGATCAGGAATCGGTCCTCGACCCAACAGCAACGCGGATCGTAACCGTACTCAGGTGTTTCAACGCCGTCAGGAAGTTGCCACTCAATCGGTTCGTGCCTGATTCTCCACTCGATACCGTCGTCGCTGAAGCCAGGATGCAATCTCATTTCGCGGCTTTTGTTGTCGCATCGGAAAACTCCAGCAAAGCTTTCGCCGAAGGGGACGGCTGCACTGTTGAAAATGCTATTAGATGTCGGAATTGCGTTTCGAGCGATGATCGGGTTTTCGGAGAACCTCCAGACAGGTTCACAGGATCCTTCTGGCTGCTTCTCCCACGGAATGTTTGGCTGTGGTGGACCAATGATTTTTGCGCGCATAAGACGGAATGTGTGCAGACGATTATACAACGGTGCGATATACTTGCGCAGAGATGAACGTTCCTCACGAACTGATTGAGTTAGCTCATTTTCTTGCCGACGGATCGGATGCTCCTTGTATTTTGTCTGAAGGGAATGTCTCTTGTCGTTGTGATGCGGGCAGTTTTTGGGTCAAGGCGAGCGGTCACAAGATGGGTGAGATTGATGCAGCGGGGTTTGTTCGTGTCAACCGAATGCCACTTCTGGCCGCAATCAGTGGCGGTGAGCTTGACGAAGCGGAAACACGGAGAGTCTTGAACGAATCTGTCGCAGGCGCAACTGATGCTCGCCCCTCAACTGAGGCCTATGTTCACTGCGCACTTTTAGAACTTTCAGGAGTGGAGTTTGTTGCCCATTCACATCCATCATCGGTAATTAGCTTGTTGATCACAGAGCACGGGCGCAGAATCGCATCGCAGCGATTCTTTCCGGATGAGATTGTGCTGTGTGGCAGGGCATCCTGTTTTGTTCCTTACACAGCGCCAGGGTTGCCGTTGGCCCGGGCAATTATTGCGCGCACTCAAGAGTTTGTTTCTCAACATGGGAGCGCGCCGAATGTTTGGTTGTTGGAGAATCACGGAATTATTACGACTGGTCGGAGCGTGATGGAGGCGCAGGCTTCGACGCAGATGGCGATAAAGTCAGCACGAATCATCTTGGGTGCACTGGCAACGGGTTCTGAATTGAATCCTTTGTCACGCGAGGAAGTGAATCAGATTGCCAATTGGACAGACGAGCATTACCGTCAGTCGCTGCTCTGGGGTTCGAAATAATGGGGAGAGTAACTGGGCTCAGTTTGTTTCCGATTAAGGGCGTTCACCGAATAGAAGTGAATGCAGCGGATGTAGAAGCGCGGGGTTTGAAAGGGGATCGTCGCTGGCTGATTGTGGATTCCGATATGAACTTCTTATCTCAACGCGAGATGCCCGAACTCGCAATGGTAAATGCACAGCTTTTGGATCGCGGGATTTCAATTTCCTTTCGGGGCAGCGAAGCGATAGAAGTTGAAACGCCCCGCGGTGAGTGCGATCGCACGGTAAAGGTCTGGAATGACGAGTGTAGCGCGATCAGCGCCGGCGATGCTGCGGGTTCTTGGCTCTCTGATTGGTTGGGGCGCGAATGCCACCTTGTCTATATGCCGGAGAATTCGATGCGGCAAGTACACCCGGACTACGCTCTTAACAATGACATCGTGAGTTTTGCGGATGGGTTCCCACTGTTGTTGGCATCGGACGACTCGCTGAACGATCTAAACGGCAGGCTGGAGACGCCGATTCCAATCCACCGTTTCCGGCCAAACGTTGTTGTGGGCGGATTTGGCGCGTATGAGGAAGACGAATGGAAGACGATTCGTATCGGGGAAGTGCTGTTTGGAGTCGTGAAGAAGTGTTTGAGATGCAAGGTGACGACGACTGACCAAGAAACTGGGGTTCGGGAGTCAAACGAACCACTGAAAACGCTCGCAAGCTATCGGCTGGATGGCAGCCATGTCGCGTTCGGCCAGAACTTGATTCCCATGTCTCTTGGAACGATTGAGGTTGGGGAGCTGGTCGAGATTGTCGAGCGAGCATGACGCAAATCATAGGCCGGTAGTGGGCGTGACCGATAGACTTTCGGCGCAGAGGGGGTGTTAGCCCCTCTGAGATGAGGAGCAAGATGTTCAAACAGTTTTTGCCTTTTGCGTTGCTTTTGTTTCCGTTGGGGGCACACGCAGTCATGGAGGAATCGAAGCTAACGGACAGGCCGGAATCAAAGGCGGACGACCCACACTTGATCGCCCCGGGATTGAAATGGACATTGAACTTTCGTGGCCGATACGAAGATCAAATGAACTTTCGATTCGGAGGGAGTTCGGCGGCGAATAACGACAACTTCTACACTCTTAGGATGCGCCCCGGTTTGCAGTGGGATCCGAATCCTCAGTGGAGCCTAACCTTTGAGGGTCAAGTCGCGACCGTGCGTGGTTCCGACGCGATTAATGAGAAGGCGACTCCGAATAATTTTGAGGAGAACCTTGATTTGCACATCGCGAGCGCCGAATACAAAGGTGATCGCTTCCGCGCGAAAATCGGGCGGCAGAAAATTAATTACGCCAACCAACGACTTCTGGGTTCGGGCGAATGGCTCAATACTTCGCGAGTGCTAGATGCCGCGAAAATCTCGTTTGGCGATCCAAAAGGGTCGAGTTGGGACTTCATTGCCGCAAAACCTGTTGCGGTAAATCCACGTGATTGGAATGATCATCACGAGACGGGCAACCGATATTTCAACAGCGCGCTTTACGGGGCAATATTTAACTCCGCAAGTCTGATTTCGGGTGGCTCGTTCTCTGCGCACTATTTACTGCGAGACAACGACCTCAATGACGATAGCGTGAGCACTGTGGGTCTGGTCGCGAGCAAAACGAATGGCCAAATCAGCTACGACGGCGAACTCAATTACCAGTTCGGAACTTTTGCCGGAGCCGATCACCGGGCGATGGCTGCACATGCGGGCATAAAGTATCAGGCACGTGATCGCCAGAAGACGGCGCTCAACGCGATGTTCAACTGGGCATCTGGCGACGACGACCCAACAGACGGAACTCATGGTACTTTCGACAACTTGTATCCCACCAACCATATGCACTACGGTGAGATGGACTTTTTCGCGTGGATGAACATGAAGAACTTCGAGGTGGGGGTTACACAGGTTTACAATAAGCTCACCGTTCGAGCGGCGTACCATTGGTTCTGGCTTGATCACCCGAGCACAGACGCGTGGTATTCGGCTGGAGGCTCGGTCCTCCGCGCGGGAGTTGCCGGGGCAAGTAGCTTCGTCGGTAACGAACTGGATCTCGTGCTGCGCTACACGCATGACGATTCACTGAACTGGGCGCTTGGGTACTGTCACTTCTTCCCTGGCGGATTCGTGGATGACACCGGACCCAATCGTCCAGCCAAGTTCTTGTACTTCATGATTAACTGGAAGCTCTGAGGATATTCTGGTGGGGCTCCGAATTCGGAGCCCCATTTTTATGTCTGTACCTGCCTGGAAATCTGAGCTTAGCGAACTGCTCCCGATGCTCGGTCATCGGAATTGGATAGCCGTAGTTGACTCTGCGTATCCTCTGCAAATTGGTGGGGGAATCAGGACACTTGTAACCTACGAGGAGCTGCTTGTGGTCGCGGAAGAGGTGCAGAATCTGATTAATGCATCACGCCACGTGCGCGCGACCATTCGTCTGGATGACGAATTACGTTCGATATCCGATGTGAAAGTGCCCGGAATTGACGAGCATCGTAAAAAGTTGAACGTGCTGCTCGAAAAGGCAACACCGGTGTACGACTCGCATGAGGACATCATTTACAAACTTCATCAGGCGTCAATGATGTTTGCATGTGTTGTTTTGAAAACAAATGCAACGCTGCCTTACTCGTCCGTGTTTTTTGAGCTTGAGTGCAAGTACTGGGACGAAGAATCGGAGCGCGGCCTCGTGCGCGCCGTGAGGGTGGAGTGACACAAGCCGTCGTCGGTCCTTGGTGGCGAGGCGTATCGCGCTATCAGTGGACCGTTTTGATCATCGCGTGGCTCGGCTGGTTGTTCGACATCATGGACACAGCGCTTTTCAATTTCGCAAAGGGTCCAATGCTGACCGAACTGTTGGGTGGGGCCGGTGCTTACAAGCTGCGAGGAGCCGAGGTTGAAAGCAAGATTCTGTTTGTGTTTCTTATCGGCTGGTCGGTTGGCGGATTAGTGTTTGGCTGGGTTGCTGACAAGTTCGGGCGCACTCGAACGCTGATTTGGACCATCCTAATCTACGCACTGTTCACTGGGCTGACGGTGTTTTGCAAGTCATGGGAACAAGTCGCGGTCGTTCGGTTTGTTACGGCGATTGGGATCGGGGGAGAATGGGCCGCTGGAGCTGCCTTGGTTGCAGAAGCCTTTCCCGATAAGGCGCGTGCTCCTGCTGCTGCGTTGTTGCAGTCGGCGGCTGCGTTCGGTCCTGTGTTCGCGGCGATTGCTAATCTCAATGTGGCGGCGGCGGATTGGAGGGTGCTGTTTCTGATCGGCGTGTTTCCGGCGCTGCTGACTGTATTCGTTAGGCGATATATCCGCGAACCCGAAGCGTGGGTGAGAAATAAAGGGCAGAGCGCCGATCCTTTGCGTTCGCTGTTGAAATCACGGGTGTACTCGACTCGCGCGATTATTGCGCTGATGTTAGGTGTTGCAGGTATTGCTAGCGCCACAAACCTTAGTTTTTGGATGCCGAATCTTGTTCAGGAGATTGGGCTCAAGGAGGGGTTGGATGCAAATGGTGTGCAGCACTGGAAAAGTTTTGTTACGTTTGCTATGCATGCCGGAACGCTTGGCGGAGTGCTGCTGATGCCGATATTCTGCGAGAGAATGGGGAGGCGCGGCGCGTTCGCACTGTTCTTTGCGATGGGAGCGATTGTCATGAGCGTGCCCTTGTTGCTCTCGTTGAGCTTGGTTTCGCTGTTAATCTTGATGCCAATGGCTTCGCTGTTTGTGATCGGCTTGAGCGCTGGTTTTGTGCTCTATTTTCCTGAGCTGTTTCCGGCATCGCTTCGCGCGACGGGCGCGGGAATCGCTTATAACGTCGGGCGCGTAGTCAGCGCGTTGGTGCCGGTGCAGTCGGCTCGCATCATGGCCACTCAAGGTGTCGGCGCAGGAATTGCGATAACTGCAATCGGGTTAAGTGCCATCGGTGCAATCGTCGCGACGATTGCACCGGAGACACGGGGCAAGTCTCTGCCTGCCGACTAAAATTTTTGCGCGAGCAAGAATTTTTTGATGGACTCGATTTGAGTTCCGGTCATTCGCGGTGCGGTTTTGCGAAGCATGAGGATGAAGTGGTCCACTTCTTCAGGTTTGGCGGGATGCCCGATGTTTGAGCCTTCATCATCGGGGCCATTCTTACGTCGCGAGTTGATCAGCATTTTGCCGTTCGGATCGCTAATGTAGTAGAACGGGATACCCTGGTTTTCGCCTCCAGCTGATTTCATTACATCCATGCCACCTGCGTTTTCGTCGGATTTGTGCGCCTCATTCTCCATAACCGTAAGGTGAACGATCACGTAGTTAGCATCGAAAATCTTTTTGAATTCGGGCCTTTCCATGAACTCGTCCATCTTTTTGCACCAGCCGCACCATGACGCGTGGAAGATAACCATCACGTTCTTCCTCTCCGCTTTGGCCTTGGCTTGGGCTGCTTTCAGGACCTCAGCAGCCGAATCGGCAGGCTTCGCGAAGGCGAGGGGGAATGTGAGGGCAATGAGCAAAAGGGCTGTAGCAAGTCTCTTCATGCTAATTATTATCACCGATTCGGGCATCGGGAGTTCCTTCCGGTGCAGGAAGGCAGCATAATGCACAGATTATTGGTTGAACAAACCCTGGATTGGTAACGTCCATAGTCCATTCGGGGCTTTGTCCCACCCAAGGGGAGTTCTGTTTTGAAAAACAAGTTTCAAGCTCGATTAGGTCTTTATCTGTTTGCTGGCTGCGTGTGCTCGATGCCTGGGTTTGCGCAATACGCCTCGCTGAAGGTTTCGATGTCGGCGCAGTTTGACTTGGCGACGCTGGCCTGCGACAACGGCAACAGCTGCTGGGGATACGTTTCCCCGTCTGGCCGCGAGTACGCTTTGATGGGGTGCAGCAACAAACTGGCATTTGTTGAGATTACAAACCCATCCTCGCCGCAGTACTTTGCTTCAATTCCGCACACCAACTCTTTGTGGGCAGATGTAAAGGTCTATTCACATTACGCGTACATCGTGTCTGAAGCGAGCGGCGTAGGAATCCAGATTGTGGATTTGGCAGACATTGATAACCACAACGTGACGCTCGTACGGACTCTCACGAACCCTGGGCGAAGTCACAACGTTTCGATTGATACGAGAAGCGGCTTTTTGTACACAACTGGGTCGAACGAAGGAACCGGCACTACGGTTTGCTACGATCTGCGCACGGATCCATCGAACCCGACTAAAGTGGGCCCCGGATCAATGACCCCCACCTATCAACATGACATTATGCCTTACACATACACCAGCGGGCCTTATGCGGGGCGCGAAGTATTGTTCGGCTTCAGTGAGGGTCGCGGCGTCGAAATCTATGATGTGACCAATAAGAACAACCCGTTCTTGATTAAGCGAGTGTCGTATCCCAACGTGGGCTACTGCCATCAAGGTTGGTTAAGCAGAGACGAAAAGTACGTATATGTTGACGACGAATTTGACGAGAGCAACAACGGATACACGACACGGACCATCGTTATTGATGTGAGCGATCTCGATAATGCGGCTTATGTGACGACGTTTACCAACGGGTCTGCTGCGATTGATCACAATCAGTATTGGAAAGATGGGTTTTTGTTCCAGGCCAACTACCGAAGCGGCTTGCGAATCTACGATATGACAGGAAGTCAAACTGCTCCAACAGAGGTCGGCTGGTTTGACACGTTCCCGGGCAGCAACGGCCGAGCTTATGAAGGCGCGTGGAACTGCTACCCATATTTTCCGAGTGGAACTGTAATCGTGAGCGACATCAATCGCGGTCTGTTCATTTTGAATCCGGACGAAGCGACAACGAAGCTCTGGGCTCCGACGGCATTCAGTGTCGTCAGAGGCGCGCTCCAATCCGGAGGGTTGTCAGAACTTTCGCAGAGCGACGACAGCCGAATGCACCTCAAAGCTCAGGCATCGCCGTTTTCGCTGGAGCCACCAGTTCAGGTGGAGTTTGTTGCGAAATCCCAAACATTGAATCCAAGACTGTTGAAATTTGGGATTGAGTCGAGCCTTGACGCACCGAACGGGAACCTGACCTTGCGTTTGTTCAACTATTCAACCGGCGTTTGGGACACTGTCTTTTCGGGTCCGGCACCGACATCAGATTCGTTAGTTGAAGTTGACATTGCCGCAAATCGGAGTCAGTATGTGAATTCGACGACGTTTGAAGTCAAGGCTCGCGCATCCTGGAGAGCGCCAGCGCCACCAGCAGGTTGGCCGTTCAATGTGCGAATTGACCAAGTGGTGTGGACGATTCGATCGTAGCACCCGGCGACCTCAATAGTGGGAGCGGGCCTCTTGGTCCGCTCCCACTATTTTTTTGTCGCGCACAGGACGTGGACCCAACACATCTCATCTTTTTCGCTTAGTCCATAGTAAAGCGTCGGTGTTTTCTGCCCCGATCCGAGAGCACCGTGAAAGTTGTTGTCGTAGTCAATCTCAGCTCGTATTTTTGAGCCGGCCATTATTAGCACAGGTTTTTGCAAGTTGTAGGCGCCTACCCAAAACCGATTCCACGAAGAGATCTGGAGCAGCGTGCTGGTTTTTCCCGAGGGGTCGGTGACTGTGACGCGGATCTGCGTTGCAAAGGCGCGTGCTTCAGGAAGGAGTGAGGTGACGAGTGTGTCGTTCTTGAGCGTGCGTTCATCGGATAGCGTGTAATACTCAAATGCCCAAGGCATAGAAAAATTTCGCTTGCCGAGTGTGAGCCACTTTGTTTCGAGTGTCTGCGGCGTTGGTGCGCGCACCATTTCAATACTTAGTTCAGCATCTTCTGGTTTTCCGGTTGGGATGTACAGAGTTTGGACAATCAGATTCTTGCTTTTTGGAACTGTGATAGCTGCCTCTGTCGGAAGCTGGAGGTTGTAGTACCCCGGTGACCAAGTGCCGAGCAGACCAAGCGCGCCGATTCCCAAGCTGTTGTTTGTCGTCTTTCCGTCGAGTCTGTTACCAATGTCGTACAGGTCAACGTAGACTTGAACTTGTCGCACAGCCAATGGCGTTTTTGGCCGAACCCGGAAAGCTCCAACATCGAAATCTTTTGTGGGTGCAAATGGAACGCGTGTCACTTGCCAATAGGGCAAGCCCTCTGATCGCGTTTTGGTCCCCTTTGCGGCGCTGATGCGGATAGGGGAACTCGTTGACGAGAGTGGCAACTTGTCGTACTGAACGGCGATGCCCTGGTGGGGCGTTGAATCGGTAGGCCCTTCTTTTAGTCCTTGACGAATCCAGTTTTGGATTGCAACGGTTTCTTCTGATGTCAGAGGCTGAATAGGAGTGAAAGAGCCAAGTCGGCTGTCCGCATCAGTCGGCGGCATGGACCTTACCATCGCAACTGTTTTTATGAGCTCGGCGCGTGCCTTCGCCTGAGCGTAGGTTTGAAAGCTGAATGGGCTGGGTCCTCCTTCGTAGTGGCAACCGATGCACTTTCGTTCGAGAAGAGGTCGGATTGCCTGTGTGTATGTGGTGACCGCAGGTGTTTGAGTTATCACCGCACAAATAAGAGCTATTGCCACGAATGCAATCATATCCCTTATCGAATGCGCCAAAATGGAGGTTGTGATGTTGCACGCAATTGCCGCACTAACGATAGCGTGTCAGGCCGGGCCGGCATTTCCATCCGAGCCGCTGGATTTGAAGGCTGTGGCCGGCGTTCGGCAACAGGTTTACGCTCTGAATGATTCAAGGCTGAATGTATTCGTGTTCATTTCGTTGGATTGTCCGATTGCAAATCGTTATGCCCCAGAGATAGTGCGAATCGCTAAGGATTTTGCAAAGCGCGAAGTGACGGTGTTCACGGTTTATGTGGAGCAGCAGATTTCGGTGGATCAGATTGCGGAGCACCGGAAGAAGTTCAAGCTGGTTTGTCCAGCGCTCACGGACAAAGGCTTTGGGCTGGTCTCGCAGCTCGGAGCGACGGTGACCCCGGAAGCGGTCGTCTTAGACAGCCATTCGCGGATGCTGTACCGTGGCAGAATTGACGACGCTTGGGCGGCTCACGGTCAACCCAAGACAACCAACATTCGGGCGGACCTGCGGATTGCTTTGGCCGAAGCGCTTGATGGGCGCCCGGTAACTGTGAGGCAAGCACCTGCAATCGGCTGCTTTATTCCCCGGTGAGGTTGCCAATTGACGGACTTTTGAGGGGAAGCCGGAACAAGGTGACCGGCTGGCTTGCGTACTGTAGGGTGTTCCATCACCCAACCTGAACGGGAGAATCAGATAAGTATTGAGCATGAGTTGTTTGGCAAAGGCAACGGCAACCCTGGGGGTTCGCTGTCTGGCCTGCCATTTGTGGACTTAGCCCCCGTTCACCCTGAGAAGGCGATCGTCGAGCTTGCCCCCGGCGAATTCGCTCTAAAACACCAACTTCTTCCGCTTGAAGAGCGCGAGGGCGCGTTGGTCGTGGCGATCGGCTCCCCCGAATCTCTTGAGGCGCTGGATGACTTGGCTGTGCTCCTGGAGAGGCCGGTGATTGCCGTTCGCGCCGACCCTGGGCTGATCCGTGAGCGGATTGAAGAGCGATTTATCGAGCAGATCATGGCCGGGATCCCCGGCGATGAGAGCTATGCCGAAATTGACGACACAACTGACCTCGCCGACCTGCAGAAGATGGCCGGTGAGACGGCGGTTGTGCAGATGGTCAACCTCATTTTCGCACAGGCAGTCCGCGACGGAGCCAGCGACGTGCACGTTGAACCGTATGAGCGCGAGATGAAAGTGCGGTACCGAATTGACGGCATGCTGCACGACGTCATGAGGCCGCCGAAGCGGATGCACGCTGCATTGGTTTCGCGATTGAAGATTTTGGGCGAGATGAACATCGCCGAGCGTCGGCTACCGCAAGATGGACGCATAAAGCTTCAGATCGCCGGTCGCCAGATTGATGTTCGTGTTTCGATTGTGCCAACCGTTTTCGGCGAGCGCGCCGTTATGCGAATTCTGGACAAGACGACCGCGATGCTCGGCCTGACCGACTTGGGGATGCGCGGCGACACGTTCGAAAAGTTTAGGAAGCTGATTAGCCTGCCGCACGGAATCATTTTGGTTACGGGACCAACTGGCAGCGGGAAGTCCACCACCCTATACGCTGCGCTGCAAGAGATATGGTCGCCAACGACTAACATTCTGACAATCGAGGATCCGGTTGAATACCAAGTTCCAGGGATTGGTCAGATACAGGTCAGGCCGAACATTGGGCTGACGTTTGCCAACGGTTTGCGCTCAATCGTTCGACAAGACCCCGACATTATTATGGTCGGCGAAATCCGTGACCACGAGACTGCGGAAATCGCGATTCACGCCGCGCTGACTGGTCACCTTGTTTTCAGCACGCTTCACACCAATGACGCCGCGGGAGCCGTAACTCGCTTGCTGGATATGGGAGTTGAGCCATACCTCGCCGCGAGTTCACTGATTGGAGTTGTTGCGCAGCGATTGGTTCGACAGAATTGTGCGAACTGCACGCAGAAAATTGAACCGACTCCTGAGGCGCTTCGATCTCTCGCGATCAGCGCCGAAGAGGCATCGGGCGCGCAGATTTCTCGAGGCGAGGGCTGCGATAAGTGCGCCGGGAGTGGGTTCAGGAGACGAACCGGTCTATTCGAAATGTTTTTGGTTGATGAGACGATTCGTCGGATGACAGTTGACCGAGCTTCGTCGAGTGTGATGAAGCAGCATGCGATTGCCGAGCAGAATATGCGGTCGCTCATCGGCGATGGAAAGTTAGCGGTACTTGATGGAAGGTCTACGATTGAAGAAGTGCTGCGAGTCTGCCAGCGGGAAGAGTTTTAGATGAAGTCGTTTGCTTATGTGTCGCTGGATGCGGCGGGCAAGAAGAAGACCGGGTTTGTGGAGGCCTCAGATCGTGAAGCTGCCGTTCAGAAGATTGCCGCAGAAGGACGGTACGTTCTCGAGATTGCTGAGCAAGCTGCGAAGCGAGCGGCTGGCCCGGTGCTCGGTCGCGGTCGCGTAAGCCGTGCAGAACTTGCGCTATTCACCCGACGGCTTGCCGACCTCTCGGGCGCCGGATTGCCGCTCGATCGTGTGCTCCAAGTGATTTCCGAACAATCGGAGAGTGAGCAGTTGCGGCAGGTTTCCGAGAAAGTGTTGGAGGCCGTTCGCGGTGGTATGCCCGTGTCGGAAGGATTAGCACAGCATCCGAAATACTTTGGCGAAGTGTTTTGTCAAACATTGAGGGCGGGTGAAGCGAGTGGTCAGTTTCCGCAAGTCGCCGAACGCCTTGCAGATTTTCAAGAGAAGGAAGTTACGAGGCGAAGCCAAATCATTTCGGCGCTGATTTATCCGGGAGTGCTGACGTTCACTGCCGTCGGCGTAGTCATCTTTCTGCTTACATTCGTAGTGCCGAGACTTTCGGGCGTGTTCGAGGATTTGGGATCTGATCTCCCGGCGACCACGCGGCTGCTGCTCGCGACAACCGATCTGCTTACTAAACAGTGGATGTTTATTATCGGCGGAATTTTGGCCGTGGTCGTTCTGTATCGTGCATGGGTCGCGACACCTCAAGGCGCTTTCACCCGCGATGCGATGTTTGTGAAACTTCCGCTCGTGGGAAAAATCATTCAGAAGGCGACAATCTCGCGGTTTGCGCGTGTACTTGGCATGTTGGTTTACGGCGGCGTTCCGATTTTGGAATCGCTTCATTTGGCGGGACTTAGCGCCGGGAACCGTGTGCTTGCGAAAAGCAGCGAAGAGGTGAGGAGCGATGTCCGTGAAGGTTCGAGCATTGCGGGGGCAATGAAGGACACGAATGCGTTTCCGCCGGTTCTGACTCACATGGTAGCGATCGGGGAGGAAACGGGCGACTTGCCGAAGATGCTTTCGCGTGTGTCAGACAGCTTGGATTTTGAGGTGGACAATGGCATGAGACGATTGACTGCGTTGGTCGAACCGCTGATCGTCATTGTGATGGGTGTTATCGTCGGTTTTGTGGTGTTGTCGGTATTGCTCCCGATTTACGCTGCACAAGATTTGGTGAAATAAAGAGGTGTTTCAAAAGGAAATGAACAAAAGAAGAAAAGCGTTTACACTAGTGGAGCTGCTGGTTGTCATTTTGATTTTGGCAATTTTGGCGGCGATGATCGTGCCTCGCGTATTCGGGCGATCCGGTGACGCCAAGCGGGCGAAGGCTGCGTCGGATATCGCGCAGCTGAGCAGTCAACTGCAGGCGTTCCGCGTGGATACCGATCGGTTTCCCTCAACGGAAGAAGGGTTAGATGCACTTCGCACTCCCCCGTCAGACATCCGCAATTGGCGTGGCCCATATGTTACGAAAGCGATTCCGACCGATCCGTGGGGAAACGCATACTTTTATGAGTACCCAGGTGCGGGTGGCGAGGACACGTTTGTGTTGAAGTCGTATGGTTCCGACGGCGCTCCCGGCGGTGAGAATGAGGCTGAAGACATCGTTGAAGGCGAAGAGTAAGGGTTTTACGTTTCTGGAACTGATTGCTGTAACGGCGTTTTTGGCGTTGCTTGTAGCGGTGGTCGCACCTCGATTGGTTCCTGCAAAGGATAGCAGCGACCTTCGCCGCTTCTTGTCGCTTTCGCGCGCGTTGTTCACGACCGCGCGCGAAGATGCGATTTCTCTTGGCGTTCCGATTACAGTGCGCATCGAAAACGAAACGACGCTCATTGCAACTCGCGCAAATCAAGACGATTCGCAGCGACAGGACACAATTCACTCAGTGGCGATGCCTGCGGGTGTGACAATCGGAAAAGCGGTGAGCGCCGGCCAAGAGGAAAATACCGCAGATTGGGAAGTGACGTTCCAGCCTGACGGCACCTGTTTAGGCGGCGGATTGCAGTTTGATTTGGACGACGAAGCGTACCGAAGCGTGACCGTACGCGAGACAGACGGCGCAATCCTCTACACGACCGGGGAGATTCAGGCCCAAACTGAAGAGAAGTGGACCGCAGGTGAGCATGAGAAAAGGTTCTAATCGCGGCTTCACACTAATCGAAGTGATCATCTCAACGCTGTTGATTTCGGTTGGCGTTGTGGCGACGATTAGCACATTTGGCAGCATCAGCGCGACTGCGAATCGTTTGAACCGGTCCGAAACCGCACAGAAGCTGGCGAGGGAGCAACTGAACGAGATTGTCGGAACTCAGTCGTACACTCAAAGCAACTTGAGCGGAGAATGGAGTGACAACGACTATTCATGGTCTGCGACGGTGAATCCAACCGGTGTTGAAAACTTGCAGACGATTACCGTCACGATTACAAAGAAGGGAAAGAGCCAAGCAGAGACAACGGCAACCGCATACATCTATGTGCCGCCGACGAATACGGGCGGTGGTGGACAATGAGAAGAAGTCGCGGCATTGCACTGATTGAACTTCTGTTGACGATCGCGCTTTCTGCGGGGTTGATCTTTGCGGTTTCGACCAGTTTCCAAACGGCAACTAACCTCGAAAATCGCGTGACTCAGTCGCAGCAAGCGTTCTTGACGACTCGAAATTTCGAAGAGGCATTTAGGACCCGCTTGGAGAGCGCCCAGTTGAGTGCGAACACAACTTCGACGGCATCGTTTTTCATGGCCGGTGCGGTCTCGCTTGGAGGAGATGGTATTACGTCGGACTTCGTGACATTTACTGCCCCAGCCAAACCGCGCGAGTCGCTGGTGGATGCACAAGGTGAATTCGAGGCACTCAATGAACGATTCGGCCCTCAAGGTGGGCTCGCGGAGTACTCGTTCTCGATGACTCCGGTTGGAAACGCAAACGGCAAGACCGGATTGTTTCTGCGAACGCAAATACCGGCGGACGGTGATCCGGCCCAGGGAGGATATGAACAGTTGCTGAGTGAAAATGTTGCTTCGGTCAGTTTTGAGTTCTTCGATGGACTGAACTGGGTCGGCGCATGGGACACGAGCACTCAGAATCCGAAGCGAATTCCTGCGGCAGTCAGAGTGCATTACAAGTTGAACGATGATGAGACCGAAAAGTTGATCACGATTCAATTGAAACACAGCGATGTGACACCAACGAACCCCGTTGCGACGGGAGGTGGCGGGTGAATCGCAGAGACCGCGGTGGTGTGTTCGTAACGACGCTTATCATGCTCGTCGCCCTGACAATAATTGTCAGCGGCGTTGCAAGATTCACCCGAACCGAATTTAGAGCGCAAATCAATCGGATCGGGCAGATAAAGGCTCAGCGAAACGCGGAAGCTGCAATCGCTCGCGCCTTGGCCGAGTTCTCGGTTCAAACGACGCAGGCGAATCCGGGCGTTACGGCGATCACTGACCCTTGGGCTGTACTTGGCAACAACGCTAGCGAGCGTTTCTTGGTGGACGACGGATCTTTTAGGATTCAGATTGTGGATGCGAGCGGCTATGTGAATATTAATTCTGCTGATCAGAATCAGTTAGAGCGTATGCCGTTTTCTCAAGAGCAAATTGACTCGTTGTTGGATTGGCGCGAGGCGGGAAGAGACCCAAGGCCCGAGGGTGGAAAAGATGAATACTATAACGCTCTACCGGTGCCCTATAACGCTAAGCTTGGGCCGTTCGATTCCGTTGACGAGCTTCTGCTTGTGAGAGGATTTTCGGCGCGTGCGCTGTACCGAACTCAAGACGAAGTGGTATCCACAGCGACTCAAGTGCAAGGACCCGACGCGATTCAGCCGGTACTGATTGATTTGCTTACAGCAGAATCCACATCGAGAAACATTTCGCCAAGCGGCCAGACAAAGCTGAATATCAACACCATAAATCAGCAGCAGATGGTTCAGCGGGGGTTGTCGCTTCAGCTTGCCCAGGCGATTATTCAGCGCCGAAACACACAAGGAACTTTCACTGAGATTGGCGCGGTATTAGGCGTTCCGGGCATGAATCCGAACGCCGCGAGAACGGTGTTGGACAATTTCGCAACAACCGCCGCCGGACAATCCACTGGACTGATCAATTTGAACACTGCGCCCGAAACCGTTCTCAACACTGTGCCTAATCTGACTCCTGAAATCTCGGCGGCAATTGTCGCTCAGCAACAGACAGGATTCACGAGTGTGGCGGACTTGCTAAACATTTCGGGATTCTCCATGCAACTTCTGCAGTCAACGGCTCGATATTTTTCAGTGCAGTCAAGCAGTTTCATCGTGCGCGCGGTTGGGTATGCCGGCTCGAGCATCGCAGTTTTGGAGGCGGTCGTCGCGGTAGACCAGACCGGGGCAAGGGTACTGAAAATTACTTCGCGTAACAACTCGATGCCATTTCAAAACTGGGCATGGCAATCCGAGACATCTTCAGAGGTTGACCTGGTGGTAACGCGATGAGTGGTTCCCGAACCAATGGGGTAGTTGTCGTTGAATGGTCGCCAGGACTGGTGCGCCGTTTCGATCCGGTTCGAGACGAGTGGACAACGGGCAAAGCGATCTGCGATGTCGTTGCTTCGGGTCAGTCCGTCGTAATCGCGCCGTCCAGAAGAGTAACGTATCTGAAATCGGCGCGCGTTCCGAATGTCGGCCCAGGGGAAGTTCGGCGCGTTCTTGATGTGCAACTTTCACAACTGTTGCCAATTTCCGGAACGAGTGCCGCATCGGACTTTCGATTGACTAGCGACGTAGACAGCGAAGGCCGGTTAGCGGTTGTGTGCGCGGTGCGGGCAGAGCTCATCGAAGAGATTTTTGCCGAAGCAAAGAGTGCGGGTGTAAACGTTGTTCGAGTGGTTCCCGCCGCGTTTGGCTCGTTCGCGCTTGCGAAGGAACAAGGGCTAAGCGACTGCACCGTCATTGAACAAACTCCAGACGGCCTTGCGATAGACGTCGTCAGTGATGGGGAGCTTCGATACAGCCGTGTCGCTGCTTCCGTGAAAACCGAAAGTGAAATTGAGGCGGAACTGAAGCGAACGGCGGCGGTGGCGGGTGCCTCTAGCGACTACACACTTGCCGCAGGCGGATTACCTGCGGCAAATGTCGCCAAAAACGTTCGCACACCTTCCTTGACTGCCCTCACGGGTCCTGCGCTCGAACATATAGGAATTTCGCTTGAGCCGCCCAGCTTGGTAGCAATGCGCGAGAGCCGTCAAAAGTCCTCGCGGATGCGACTCGCAATCTTGAGCATGGTCGCAGCAGCGGTCATGTGGCTTTTCGTTTACTTCCAATATGATGATGCGAACAAGAAAGCCCGTGAAATCGTGAAGAAACGCGAGGCGACCATGAAGTCGCTAACTTCGGCTCAGACCGCGGCGAGGAACCGTGTGACATCACTCACGAAGATGGAAGCACAAATCGTGAACGCTTTTCAGCCGGCGCAGACTCCGAGCGACGTTGCGACGATCGTCTCACAGTGCACACCTCAAGGACTTTGGTTGACGGGGTTTGTTTTTGAACGCGGAAAACCACTTCAATTGCGCGGCGCCGCGATGCAAAGTGGGCAGGTCACACAGTTTGTTGATCAGCTCGGAGAAACTGGAAGGTTCCGTGATCTGAAAATTCAGTTCATAAACGACGCTCAGGTTGACCTCACCAAAGTCGTACAGTTTTCTGCGACAGCGCACGTGATTGGAAACTTGCCGGTTTCGGAGAAGAGCTCAAAAGGGAAATAGAATATGACCAATCTCCAGCTATCACCCAGGCTTCTATTCACTTCTCTTACGGTCGTGTCGCTCATCGCCATTGTCGGCGCGAGCTATGCGATTCTGCGACCGTTGCCTTCTGCCACTGAACAGATCCAAAAGCTTCGTGCCCAAGAGCTCAAGCTTCGAGAAGAGACTGACAATCTGAAGAAGCGGGCTGTGCTCGCTGGTGCGAAGGTGAACCAGTACCTGTCGGTCGGAACTCCAGACGAAATCGAAACTCAGGCCACCAACCGAATCAACGAAGTCGCGAAGGCTCATGGTCTGCGGGTTGTTGCCGTCCGACCCCAGAAAGCTGGGCTGGTCGGGCCACTGTTTGAGCAGCCCCTCATCGTGGCTGTCGAGGGCCGATTTACGGGTGTTGTTGGGTTCGCGGCTGAGTTGGGAACTCCGACAAGCAAGCTTGCGGTAACCCAGTTACAGGTGACCTCTGCGGACGCGGGGTCCGACCTGGTAAACGCGACTCTCGGCCTGTTGGCACTGAGCGAGCCGAGTCTTAGCGGAGACAAGAAGAAGTGAAGCTCTCAAAACCGATTTGGTATGCGCTAATCCTCACCGTTGTCGTGGCGGCGTTTCTGTCTTTGAGTGATGGGCCCGCCAAGGGCAGTTCATCGAAAAAGTCGTCCGCGGTCGCGAAGAAGTCGTCGAAGCCGGGCCAGTTCGACGAAGCGGACTACAAGGCGAAGTTCCAGGCGGTCAGCACCGCTGCAAAAAATGTGTTTATGCCGGTCGCTGGGCTCAGTTCTGGCGCCCCCGGGATACCTTCTAAGACCGACGCCATTCCAGCGGCATTTGCCGGAGGCGACTCGAATTGGGTCTACACGGGCACCGCAGAGGTTGACGGCGTGCCGGTGGCGCTATTCGAGAACACAAGCGACCGAGAGGGAGTGTTCCTCAAGCACGGGGAACGGTGGAAGAGTTCGCGCGTCCTTCAAATAGGGCCCGACTACGTGGTTTTGGCCTCGGAATCAGGATTAACCCACAGAGTAGCGCTTCCGCCCTATAATATGGCTGTAGAGTCTGGGCCGATGGATGTATCGGGTGCGGCTCGGGCCGTCTTGAGCCCGCGAGTCAGCGTGACACCCGAAGCAACGCCACCGACCTTACCGAACGAACCGGAGAATCAAAATGATTAGGAAGTTCTTGATCTTGTTGGCTTTAGCGATGCCGCTGCTTGCGCCGGCACAGTTTGATTTTGGCAACGCTTCGGCGTCCAAGCCGTGGGAGCAGTTTAAGCTTCCCAACAAGAAGATCAAATTGGAGTTTCGAAACGCGAATGTTGATATGGTGATTTCGCTTTTCTCAAAGGTCTCCGGAATCGCGATCGTGAAAGACCCAAGCTTAACAGGACCAATTTCACTCACCACTCCGGCAGCAATTCCACTCAACGACGCTTTTCAGATGCTTTCGACAACGTTGGGATTGAAGAATTTCGACCTGGCGAAAGAGGGCAATCTTCTGGTCATCAAGGCGAGAGCCGCGAGAAACGCCAGTGGACGCGGCGGCTTTAACATGAGTTCGCTTTCCCCCGAAATGATGGGGCAACTGATGGGCGGGTCTGGTGGAAGTAACAGCGAGTTGCGCGTGTACCCAATTAACTTCGCAAGCGCGTCTCAAGTTGCCCGAGTGATCAATGAAGTATTTGGGAATATGCAGCAAGCTCAAAACCCGTTGCAGATGTTGCTTGGCGGCGGCGGCTTCGGGCAGGGCCAAGGTCAAGGTGGCACACGATTCGGCGGCGCCCAGGGTGTCGGGGGCAGGTTCGGTGGGTTCGGCGGATCAACAGTCCGCGCTTCCTATGATGATTACAGCAACACAGTTATCGTAAACGCGCCGGCTCGTGATCACACGCAAGTCGAAAAACTAATCAAAGACATTGACAAAGATATTGATCAGCCGCTTCGGCCCCGAGTGTTCAAACTCGATTTTGCGGTTGCATCTGATTTGGTTCCAATCATTCAAAACGTTTTGATTTCGAACGCACCGAAAGGGCGCGGCGGCGCTTCCAATACGAACGTTCCGATTGAGCAGCGATTTCAACAGGCGATGCGAACCGGCAGCTTCCAATCAGCGTTTGGAAACGTCGTTGCAGACAACCGCACCAACTCGTTGGTCGTTACTGCAACGGAAGACAATTTGGTGGTGCTTGAAAAAGTTGTCGCAGAGCTCGACAAAGAGATCACCTATCAGGACTCCACCTTCGTCTTTCCGCTGGTGAGCGCAAGGGCCGACCAGATGGCCACGCTCCTATCACAGGCATTCGGTCAGCGGAACACCAATCGTGGTGGAAACTTCCAGAATCAGGGAACTAGAACTGGAACTCAAAACCAAAACCGCAACACGAACCCATTCAACCAAAACCGAAATAACGGCGGCAACGGTGGCGGAAACGGCGGCGGAGGATTTGGCGGTGGCGGCAACGAATCGCAAGCCAGCAACGATGGGTCCTCGATGGATATTGCGCTTGAAGATCCCAACGCTGACTTCGGCGAGTTGTACACCTCGATTGGAATTCAAGGCGGCGCGTTCGGACAGCTCTTCGGTGGCGGCGGGCAAGGTCAGGGACAGGTTCGACCTACGCAGGGCCGCGACTCTCAAGGCAGACTCGTCAACGTTCGCGATTTGAGCGGACAAGTTACGATCATTCCCGATCCAAACACGAATTCGTTGATCGTTGTGACGGGGCCAGAAAATGTGGACATGATCCGCTCCATCCTGGCGCAGCTCGACCGAATTCCCGAGCAGGTGATGATTGAGACGATTATCATCGAAGCGACATTAGATAATTCGTCAAAGTTTGGCGTTGAGTGGAACTATGTTCAGAACAAAGCGTTTGGCGACAAAAACTCGACAGGAAGCGGCGGTACCGATTTCGGCAATAAGACCGCTAATCCGCCACTGCAAGGATTCAAATACTCCCTGACCGGTGGCGACCTGACGGCGTTCTTGAACATGCTTCAAACGGACAAGAAGTTCCAGGTGCTTTCGACTCCGCGCATCTTCACCTCGAATAATGTCCAGGCAGAAATCAATATCAGTCAGCGAGTTCCATACGTCCTGAGCACTCGCGAAGATGCGAATGGAAATTTGACCTTCAACTACGCGTTCCAGGATGTGGGCATCGTTCTTACCGTGACTCCGAGAATTACGGCTAACGGGTTGGTGACCATGGATGTGGTTCAAACAGCGAACGATCTGCAAGGGTTCACTGATTTCAACGCGCCGTTGATCAATCAACGACAAGCTCAAACGACGGTTTCGGTTAAGGATGGCGAGACGATCATTCTTGGCGGAATCATTCGCAAGAGCATTACTTCAACCGTAAAAAAGATTCCGCTTCTGGGAGACATCCCGATTCTCGGCAACTTGTTCAAGTCAACCGACAAGTCGGATGTGAAGACGGAACTGTTAGTATTTCTGACTCCTCGCGTTGTTCGCGATCCAGCAGAGGCTCAGCGTCTGCGAGAAGAGGAGCAGAAACGACTCTCGAAACAAACTCAAGACCTCCTGAAAAAGAGTGCCGATCCTAAGAAGACTGGCGGAGGAGAACAAAAAGCACCCACTAAATCAGGTGGGAAGGAGAACTAACTCAATGAACAGAACAAATAAGTTGATGAGAACTGCTCTCACAGTCTTCTTTGCAATCGGAGTGCTCGCTGTGTCACTCGCTCAGGGCGGCGGCGGCACCGGTGGTGGTCGCGGAGGATTTGGCGGCGGTCAGCGTGGCGGATTTGGTCGAAATCAGAACGACCTGATTTCGCTTGCAGCCCGAACCGATGTACAAACGGATGCTGGCGTGACTGCTGAGCAGAAAGGAAAGATCGAAGCTTTGCAGGCTGCGATTCAGGAAGCGCGACGTGCGCAGATGGAAGAGATGAGAAATAGCGGCGGCGGCGGCGCTCCTGATTTCGAAGCGATGCGCGCTCAGATGGAAAAGCAGCAAGTTGAGAACGAAAAGAAATTGGCCGAAATCTTGAAACCTGAGCAGATGCTTCGGTTGAAAGAGATTCGTGTTCAACTTCAAGGCAACCGCGCCATTCTTGACGCA
Source organism: Fimbriimonadales bacterium (assembly GCA_046330175.1). Lineage (GTDB taxonomy): Bacteria > Armatimonadota > Fimbriimonadia > Fimbriimonadales > ATM1 > JAJPJR01. Next base: position 2,040,367 of record JAXLTG010000001.1, on the reverse strand, counting down.
AGTGTTCAGAAATCGCTGAAAATGACGCCTGAGCAGCTCGGAAAGATTAAGACTCTGCAAGATAACTTGAACGCTGCGAATCAGTCGCTGTTTGAAGAGATGCGAAACGGCGGTGATCGAGACAGCCTCCGAGAGCGCATGACGAAGAACAACGATACATTCAATGCCGAGCTCGGAAAGATTCTTACTTCGACTCAAACAGATGAGCTGAAGAAGATGGGAGGCAAGCCGTTCAAGGCCACCCCACCCCCAAGCGGCGGAGGCCTGTAGCCAATCACGCTCGCTTAAGAAGTCGGCTTCAGCGATCTGCTGAAGCCGACTTCTCTATTTTGTGGGCAAGCTCTCTTAACAGGCCGTCTTTGTCCACGAGCGATTTCATTCCCCGCGATATGACTTCGCGCGTACCATCATCCATTGGATCCGTCGCTGCCCAGCTAAGGGCTGCAAAAGCAAGCTCGACCTCCGCGCCATCCGCGAGCGTGACGTGATGAGAAAAAACGGCACCGTATTCAACCAACTTCTGCTTGACGAATTCGAAAGGAATCGGAGAAGCGCGTAAGTCGCGGTACTGTTCTGGTTTAGTGCAGATTATTACGAAGTCCAGGTCGGAGTCGGGCCGTGCTTCGTGTCTCGCCCAGGATCCGACTAAAAGCAAACCGCGCAAATCGTCGTGCTCAAGCACCCATTGGGTTGCGATGTGACACAACTGATTTGCGCGGTCAGCGTCCATCCTGGCGGAAGTTACTTATTCCAAATATCGGCGGTCGAAACAACGTCTTCTGCGAGCTTGTCAACGTGTCGCTTGAAGATAATCGGAGTTACTGCGCGGTTCTCGACCGCCATGCCTATCATGAGGCCGCCTTTGTCGGAAACCCAGAACATGGACGGCTGGATTTTGGCAATTCGCTTGAGAATGGCGGCGTTCTTCGGCGACGACTCGTCGGGCGCCTTGCCAAGATATGCCGTGAGCCAAATAAAGTTTTTGCTCGGTGAAATCTCTCCAGCAATCGGCACGTCAAATTCGGGTTTTTTCATAACCCACTCGTACTTCTCTTTTCCGGGCTCGCTGCTGAGAGCTTTGGTTTCGTAACCCATCCCTTCGATCATTGCCTTCAACTGTGCCGCATCCAGGGTGCTCGCCTGGGAAGTTGCAGTGGCTGAACCGGTTGCAAAGAATGCGACGGCGGCGGTGAGACCCGCGGCGCCAATTGATAGTAGTGCTCTTTTCATATTGCTCCTCTTGTAGGAATGTCGGCTAAATACTGACGTTTCAGGAGTGGGTTTGGGACGGTTTCACGGCCTTAGTTCTTCGAAACAACCCACTTAACCGCCTCGGATACCATTGTTACGAACGCAGGCTCGGAGTAACTCTCTTTCGTGTGGCCAAGTGCTGTGTAGAACGCGCGGCCCCCTCCGTACTCGTGACACCAGGTAATTGGGTGATCTTTGCCCATGGTTCCTCCCTGGTACGAAGCCTCATCAACGGTTGCCAGCACATGAACTCTGGAGCGAGGGTTCGCTTTGAAGGAATACCATTCGTCTTTGCGTTTCCACTGTTGCGGGAGATGTTTCATCGCTGGATGGTTCTGATCTTCAATATTGATGTTGGCATCCTGGATCGCCGGGTGACCCGCAAAGTATGCACCGACAAGGTTGCCGTACCACTGCCAATCGTATTCCGTATCACTTGCAGCGTGAATGCCGACATATCCCTTTCCAGATTTGATGAAGGCCTCCATCGCAGCTTGTTGTGAGTTGTTCAAAACGTCACCCGTGGTGAGCAGAAACACAACGGCAGAAAAACTCTTTAGGTGGTCGGAATCAAAGAGTTCAGCATCCTCAGAGAACGTCACTGTCCATCCATTCGCGCCCGCGAGCCGGAGAAACATCTCACGGCCTTCTGGAATCGAGTCATGCCTAAAAGCAGCAGTCTTCGAGAAGACGAGCAAGTTGATGTTAGCAGGGGCAACTAAGTAAGGCGCGATGAGCGCGGACGCCGCTAAGCCGATCATGTTTCAAGTTATATCCGAATCCGACAACCGCCGTTAGTCCTTTGGGGTTACGAGAATGAGCTCTGCCCCGTAACGTCTGGCAATCGCTTCGGCTTTCTCCCTCGGTAATAGGCAGCAGACTTTGGCGATAGGATCGGAGATGAATCCTGACCGGCTGAGGACAGTGGCTTGAATACGAGACTGGATTCCGAGGCCCGTCTTCACATCTACGATGTGTGAATATCTTCTGCCATCAATCACCACATTCTGCTCCAGGTCGCCGGATGTTGAGAGTGCGGCGTTCGCTAAGTAGATAGGAGAGCGGCTGACTCCGGCAATCGTCACTTTCCAGCCGCGTTGGCCTGAAGGCGGGGCGGTCGCGACGATGTCTCCGCCAGCCCAGATTAGGAGTTTGACGCCGTTTATCGCAGCTTGATCGGCCGCGCGTTGAGCTGCGAATCCTTTGGCGATCCCACCGAGGTCAATTCTCATCCCCGGCTTCCCCAATCTAACCTGTTGGTTGTGTTCGTTGAGCAAGATGAGGCGGTATCCCGTGACGCTCATGGCGAATTTCAACTCGCTTGAGGTCGGAAGCTTTCCCGTGTCCCTTGATTTTCGCCAGAGTTGCGTCATGTTTCCGCATGTGACGTCGAACGAGCCGTCGCTCAGTTTTGAGATTGTTTGGGCGAAGGCGAGCATTTGGTAAAGCTCAGGACTAACTTTCACCCACTTGTTGACACCGGTTCGGCAGAGCCGATTGACCTCGCTTTGGGGCCGGTAATCGCTCGCGATGTTCTCAATCCTCGCGAAGTCGTCGAATACACCCTTAGCCGCGCCTTCTGCCGCGGCTTGCGACTCAGCCGCTATCTTCACGGTGACTCTCACTCCCATGTGCAGTTGGCTATACTCAAAGAGTTCGTCCTGGGCGCAACCGAACGCGGTCCCAGCCGTCAAAACGGAAGTCAGAATGCTTATCCCTATCACTGCATCGTTAGTCCTGTGTGTCCAGCAGACCCCATTCGTAGAGAAGATTCCTGGGACGCTTGTTAGTTTCAAGATGATTCCGGTCGCCGCAGGCGAGCTGAATTCTGGAAGTACCAAGGTTTCAGTTAAGCCTTTCTATATCGGAGAGACTGAACTCTTGTGGGACGTTTTCGACATCTATGCGTTCCGGTTAGACTTGACCCCGGAGCAAAACGCGGCGGGATTCGATGCGCAGGCTAGACCAACCAAGCCGTACGGGGCTCCAGATCGGGGTTACGGCCACGCTGGGTATCCGGCGCTCAGCATGACTTACCACTCGGCGAAGATGTTTTGCGAGTGGCTATCAAAGAAGACGGGGAAGAAGTACAGGCTGCCGACGACCGCTGAATGGGAGTACGCAGCCCGAGCTGGGGCCTCGGAGCTTCCTTCTGACCTGACAACGGTCGCCTGGTTCAGAGAGAACGCCGAGTTCAAAACTCAGCCGGGTGCGAAGCTCAAACCGAACGCCTGGGGGTTGTACGACATGCTTGGCAATGCCGGCGAATGGGCAACGGACGCAGACGGGAAGCCGGTCTTGTGTGGTGGAACGTTTAGAGACAAAAAGGAAGGGATTCGGTACGACGCGAAGGCGACTCAGCAGCCCTCGTGGAATTCGACAGACCCCCAGAATCCGAAGAGCCCATGGTGGCTTTCTGATGGGGGATTTGTCGGGTTACGGGTGGTTTGCGACCCGTAAATCGGCTATCCTTTCGGAATGGGACGCTTGAACGACATCTCGCGTCGAGAGTTTCTCGCAACCTCGGCAGCCGCAACCGCATCTTTCGCACTTCCGCTTAACGTTTTCTCGCAGGGATCATCACAGATTAAGGTTGGCCTTGTGGGATGTGGTGGTCGTGGCACCGGCGCGATGCACGATAGTTGCAACGCAGATCCATCCGTTGTTATTTGGGCGATGGGAGATGTGTTCGAGGATCGGCTGAGTGGTGCGCGCGATAATCTGGCCGGAAACTTCAAAGGCCGATTTCAAGCCGGGGAGCGACAGTTCACAGGATTCAACGCCTACAAACAGGTTATTGACAGCGGCATTGATGTTGTTATTTTGACAACGCCTCCAGGATTCAGGCCAGGGCATTTGAAGTACGCAATTGAGAAGGGCAAGCATGTGTTCATGGAGAAGCCGGTGGCGACGGACGCAGCCGGTGTCAGGTCCGTAATTGAGTCGGCAAAACTCGCTGCAACAAAGAATTTGAATATTGTCGCCGGGACGCAGCGAAGGCATGACGTTGCTTATCGCGAGGCAATGAAGCGGATTCATGACGGTGAAATCGGAGATGTCACTTCGATGAACTGCTATTGGAATCAGGGAGGGCTGTGGATGGTGCCACGCAAAGCAGAGTGGACCGATGTTGAGTGGCAGCTTCGCAACTGGCTTTACTTCACCTGGCTTTCAGGCGACCATATTGTGGAGCAGCACATTCACAACATTGATGTCTGCAACTGGGCGATGAGCGCGCATCCGGAAAAGGCGATCTGCCTTGCAGGGCGACAAGTTAGAACCGATCCAGCTTACGGCCATATCTTTGATCACTTCGCAACCGAGTTTGAATACAAGGGTGGCGTAAAGATGGTGAGCATGTGCCGACAGATTGACGGCACTGCAAGCCGAGTGTCTGAGCATATTGTCGGTTCTAAGGGAAAGTCAGACGGCAACAATTACGTTAGCGGCTCGATGAAGTGGGCTTTTGAAGGAGATCGGCCGAACCCATATGTTGAAGAACACAAGCACTTGTTGGAAGCGATCAAAAAAGGAAACTACATCAACGAAGGCGAACGGGTTGCTGAGACGACGCTGACTGCGATCATGGGAAGAATGGCCGCGTACACAGGCCAGGAAGTCACCTGGGATCAGGCGATGAATTCGCAGGAGAAGTTGTTCCCCGAGCATTTGGAATTCGGGCCGATGCCGGTACCGCCGGTCGCTGTTCCAGGCGTTACAAAATTGACATAGTCGGCGAGAGGAGATGCGCAAACTTTCGCGACGCGAACTGATTAGGGCGGGCTTGGCGACAAGCGCCGCCCTAATGGTATCTCGCGGCATGAGTGAAAAGAGGGAGGAATCAAACGTGCAGCAACCAAAATTCAAACTGAAGTACGCGCCGCACTTTGGGATGTTTGCCAATCATGCAGGAAACGATCCGGTAGACCAGTTGAAGTTCGCTTCTGATGAAGGGTTCTCGGCGTGGGAAGATAACGGCATGGCGGGACGACCGGTTGCCGAACAAGAGCGGATCTCAAAAGCAATGCAATCGCTCGGAATGACAATGGGCGTTTTTGTTGCACATGTTGATTGGAGCAATCCTATCTATGCACGAGGAGGAGAGGGCGCTCGAAAGTCGCTCGTGCAGGCGATGAAAGCCGCAGTGGAAGTTGGGAAGCGGATGAACGCGAAGTGGTGCACTGTGGTACCTGGGCCATCAGATCGCGGGTTAGAATGGGATTATCAAACCTCAAATGTGATTGACTGTTTGAAAGCGATGGCGGAGGTTTGTGAACCCAGTGGCCTCGTGATGGTTTTGGAAGCACTCAACCCACACGATCACCCTGGGATGTTCCTGACAAAGATTTCCCAAGCGTTTCAAATTTGTGAAGCGGTGAATTCGCCCTCGTGCAAAATACTTGACGACATGTATCACCAACAGATTTCGGAAGGCAACCTCATACCGAATATGGATCGAGCCTGGAAGCAGATCGCCTACTTCCAGATCGGCGACAATCCAGGGCGCAACGAGCCGACGACTGGTGAAGTCAATTACAAGAACGTCTTTTCGCATATTCATTCGAAAGGGTTCTCGGGTGTTCTTGGGATGGAGCATGGCAACAGCAAGGCTGGCAAAGAGGGCGAGCGGGCACTGATCTCTGCCTATAGAGCATGCGACTCTTTTTAGTTTGAAATGCCGACGATTGCTGTTAAGACCCTGACCGTCGAGTTTCCTGGCGTGCGCGCGCTCAACTCTGTTTCACTTAGTTTTTCGACAGGGGAAGTGCATGGAATCATCGGCGAGAATGGCGCCGGGAAGAGCACGTTGATGAGGGTTTTGTCTGGATTGCAGCAGCCGACGGATGGCGAATTGTTATTAGATGGCAACTCGATTAGCATTCCTTCGGTTCGCGCTGCCTTGAAGTACGGGATTGCAATCATTCATCAGGAGCTCAACTTAGTGGATGATCTGACCGTTGCCGAGAACATCTTCTTGGGTAGAGAACCAACGAAGCTTGGGATTGTAAACGAGCAGAGTATGGAGACGGAAGCGAGTTGGTGGCTTGGGCGCGTTGGCGCGGAGATTCGGCCTTCTGCTCTCGTTCGAGATTTGCGGATTGCTCAGAAACAGTTCGTCGAAATCGCGAAAGCGCTTTCATACCGGGCGAGCGTGCTCATCATGGATGAGCCAACCGCTGTGCTGACAGAAGTAGAATCGGAGAAGCTGTTTGGTCTCATCGCTCAGCTCAAAGAGGACGGCGTCACTGTGCTTTACGTTTCGCACCGGTTGGAGGAAGTTGAGAGAGTTTGCGACCGGATAAGTGTGCTTCGCGATGGGAATCTTGTCACCACCGTAACACGTGGCGAGGCAACAGTGTCGGATATGGCTTCGTTCATGGTCGGGCGACCATTGGAGGAGCTCTATCCGCCGAAGCGTGAATTTCGCACCAACGAAGTCGCGATGGCCGTAGAAAACTTGAGTATTCCGCAGGGGCCTCGAAACATAAGTTTTCAATTGAAACGTGGTGAGATTTTAGGTTTCGCGGGACTAATCGGTTCGGGCCGTACGGAAGTCGCCGAAGCGATCTTCGGTGTGCGAAAAGCATCGTCTGGAAAAGTGCTGGTTGAAGGGAAGGCGATTCGGATAATGTCGGCTGCCGAGTCGCTCAAGAACGGGATTGCGTATGTTTCGGAGGATCGGAAAGCCCTCGGACTACATCTTGCGCTTTCGGCAACGGAAAACATTACACTCGTCAACTTGAGAGCGTACGCTGCTCCGCTGTTGAGTGCATCAAGAGAGGTTGCTGGAACGGAGAAATGGATTACACAGCTCGACATTCGGCTTGCAAATCCTAGCGTATCAGTGAAGACGCTGAGTGGAGGCAATCAACAGAAAGTTGCAATCGCGAAGTGGCTGGACAGTTCGCCATCAATAGTGATTTTGGATGAGCCGACGCGCGGTGTGGATATTGGAGCAAAGCGAGAGATTTATCAGCTCATTCATCGGCTAGTATCGAACGGCATGTCATGTATTCTGATTTCGTCGGAGATGCAGGAACTTGTTGGTTTGTGCGACCGAGTTATTGTTATGCGCGAAGGCGAAATGTCGGGAGAGCTATCAGGTGAGGAGATAACTGAGCAGAACATTATGAGATTGGCAGCAGGGGTTGAGGCGGCATGAGCAAACTCGGAAAGTTTTTGGAGACGTACGGTGTCTTGGTCGCGTTTGCGGTGCTATTTATCGTTAGCGCGCTGATGCAGCCCGATGTGTTCTTGAAACCCGAGAACCTGAAAAACCTACTCAATCAGAATGTAAGCGTTGGAATTATCGCGATCGGAATGACGATTGTGATCATGACTGGGGGAATTGATCTCTCGGTAGGAAGTCTGCTTGCTGTTAGCTCGGCTCTTTCGCTTCTTGCGCTGAACAAATTCATCGCTGGTGGTGGGTCCGAATCGTCGGCTGCTACGCTCGCGATTCTCGTTTGCATAGTCGCGGGAACTGCGTTCGGCGCCCTTAACGGTTTTTTGGTCGCTTACGCAAGAGTCGCACCGTTCGTGGCGACTTTGGTTGGTCTTGTTTCATTCAGGTCATTGTGTCTTGCGCTCGCCCAAGGTGGTGAGATTCGATCATCCAGCACAGAGCTTTTCCCTCAGCTCGGAAGGGACGGCATTCCTGTTCCGTTTCTTAAGATTGGAGGCGGGCTTCCGCTAGTCATCACGTACGCAATTCTGCTGTTTCTTCTTTGTGCGTTCGCGGCTTGGTTTTTGTTGAAGTGGACAAGGTTTGGGCGATATGTTGTCGCGACCGGCGCTAACGAACGCGCAGCCGTCTACTCCGCGATTCCGGCTCACCGCATCAAGTTTTGGGCCTACACCTTATTGGGGACGTTCACAGGCTTGGCCGCCGTCGCACAGGTGACTCGCATGAACAGCGTCGCCTCGGGCTCGATGGGAATGTTCTATGAGCTTGATGCCATTGCTGCGGTGGTGATTGGTGGAACGAGCCTTAGGGGGGGACGAGGGAGGATTTGGGCCACCGTGTTGGGGGTTCTGCTCCTGGGGGTGATTTCCAACATGATGGTGGTCAAGGGCGTGGATGTTTATTGGCAGGGAGTTGTGAAAGGGGTCATTATTTTGGGTGCTGTCCTACTCCAACGTGGCAGAGAAGAGTAACATTCCAACCGTTCCGGGAGGATGACTATGCGATTTGTCACTGCTTTGCTTGTTTCGGTTTGTGTGATGTTTTTGGCGGCCTGCGGCGGCGGGTCCGGTACGTCGGGTGGCGGTGGGACCACGGGCACCGGCGGCAAGAAGCTCAAGATCGGTGTTTCGATTCCGGCTGCAGACCATGGTTGGACTGCGGGTGTGGTGTGGTGGACCGAGCAAGCGACCAAGCTTTATCCGGATGTTGAGTGGACAATCGCTACCGCGGAGACGCCAGACAAGCAGATTAAGGACCTCGACGATATGATGGTTAAAGAGGTTGATGCGATCGTGATTTTGGCGACCGAAAGCGCGCCCATCACGCCGAAGGCCGAAGAGATTCAGAAACGCGGGATTTTGCTGGTAAATGTGGACCGTGGGTTTTTGAAGCCTGTTGCTGACGTGTTCATCGAAGGTGACAACAAAGCGTTTGGAAGAAAGTCGGCCGAGTACATGGCCGAAAAAATGGGCGGCAAAGGCAAGATCGTTATTCTTGAAGGAATCCCCTGCACCGTAAACACCGACCGAGTGGAATCAGCGAAAGCAGTGTTCGCGAAGTATCCGGGAATCCAGATTTTGGATTCACAAACGGGCATGTGGAATCGCGAGAAAGCGCTGAACGTGATGCAGACCTTCTTGCTGAAACATCCACAGATTGACGCCGTTTGGGCGCAAGATGACGACATGGCTGAGGGTGCTGAGCAGGCGATTAAAGAGGCCGGGCGAGAGAAACAGATGTGGATGCTTGGCGGCGCAGGCAAAAAAGAGATTATCAAACGCGTGATGGACGGTGATGCAATGTTTCCGGCCGATATCACCTATCCGCCCTCGATGATTGCGATCGGCATTCAGCAGGCGGTTTCGATTTTGCGAGATGGAAAGCGCGAGGAAGTGATGAAGTTCATGCCTCGGCACTTGGTGATTGACGTGGATATGGTCTTGCCGGATAATGCGAAGAACTACTACTTCCCTGATTCGAAGTATTGATCGGGCAGTTGATCACATGGTTGCAAAGTAGTTGCAACGTGGTCGGCACGCACTCTTTTCTTCCCGCTGAACTCAGGGGGAAGACAAGAGTGCGGCCCGCTACATGAACCAAAAGGGGTTTAGAAAGAGAAACTCACTCGCCTAGAGATTTGTACAGCCGCACTCGCTCCAACATCGCTGGTGCTAGCGAATCATCCACCACAACGCGCACTTCGCTTGCGGTGACCGGCGCGATCCGCAAAATCCTGCGATACCCGATCGTCGTTCCCGACGCGATCGTATTCCATTCACCACCAACCCGCGCTTCGACGTGAAACTTCTTGACTCTCTGTCCGAACTGCACTTTTTCTGCAAGCCAAACTCGGTCAATCTCTGCGGGAAGCTTGCTCGAAAGTTCATTAGAGAATGTGCCGTCGAGGCGCTTGCGAAGGGCGTTCAAGGCTGCGACATCATTCTCATGAATTAGGCCGCGCTTATCGGGAGGCAAATTCAAAATCAGATTCGCGTTTTGACCGACTGATCCAAACCAAATATCCTCAAGCTGCTTCACGGTCTTCACTTGAGCATCTTGCGTGGCGTGATAAAACCAACCGGGGCGAATCGAAACGTCGCATTCCGCAGGAACCCAGTCTGTGCCGTTCATCGTCCCCTCTGTTAGTTCGCGATAATGTTCGGTTCCTGGTTTGTACCGGTCCCTGTTTAGAGTGCACCAATTGGTTTCGGCCGCGTATCCTGCTTCGTTTCCGACCCACCGAATGTCAGGGCCGGCGTCGCTGAAAATCACCGCGTTGGGTTGATACTTTCTCACTGTTCCGATAAACAGATCCCAGTCGTAAACTTGCTTCTTACCGTTCGGTCCCTCGCCGTTTGCCCCATCAAACCACACTTCGAAAATCGGCCCATATTTCGTCAAAACTTCGGTCAGCATCTTCGCGAAAACTTGGTTGTATTCCGGGGTTCCGTAAGTTGGGTGGTTGCGATCCCAGGGCGATAGATATACGCCGAGTTTCAGCTTCTGTTTCTTGCAGGCGTCGCTCAACTCTTTTAGGATGTCGCGCTTGCCGTCGCCCCATTTGGTTTGTGCGACCGTGTGCGTGCTGTATTTGCTCGGCCAAAGACAAAATCCGTCGTGATGTTTCGCTGTCAGCACAACGCCTTTCATGCCTGCATCCCTTATTGTTTTCGCCCACTGGTTGCAATCAAGCTGCGATGGGTTGAAAATATTCGGGTCCTCAGCCCCCTCTCCCCATTCACGGTCTGTGAAAGTGTTTGGTCCGAAATGGATGAACGCGTAGTACTCCATTTTGTGCCAGGCGAGCTGCCGCTTACTGGGTAGTGCGCCAAAAGACTCCTGGCGCCCGAATCCCGATGGCATGACAGTGAGCATAAGAGCAGTTGCAAGCAATATCACGCCTTGAATTATGGAACAAAATTCGAGGCGTTACGAGACGTTGGCGAGTTGCTTAAGTCGAGGTGGGCTGCTTGACCACTCGCAGGTACGGCTTTTGCTCATCCCAGCCATCTGGGAACATCGCCTTCGCATCTTCATTGCTAACGGATGGGAGAATGATCACATCACCGCCTTGATTCCAATTCACCGGTGTCGCAACCTTGTTCTTATCTGTAAGCTGAAGCGCATCTACCACTCTCAGAATCTCATTGAAGTTTCTTCCAGTTGGAGCTGGATAAGTGAGCGTCAAGCGAAGCTTCTTATCCGGGTCAATGATGAATACGGAACGAACAGTGAATACATTGTCCACGTTAGGGTGGATCATTCCGTAGAGGTTTGCAACCTTACGATCATGATCTGCAATCAAGGGAAAGTTTAGTTCAACACCTTGCGTGTCCTTTATGTCTCCAATCCAACCTTTGTGGCTTTCAAGAGTATCAACGCTGAGGCCAAGCACCTTCACGTTGCGTTTGTCGAATTCCGGTTTCAACTTTGCGACTGCGCCAAGTTCAGTCGTGCATACCGGCGTGAAATCTTTCGGGTGAGAAAAGAGAATTACCCAAGAGTTCCCGCCGTACTCGTAGAGACTTATCGGGCCATTGGTTGAGTCTTGAGAAAAATCCGGAACGGTGTCGCCTAACTGTAGTGCCATTGTGGTTGCTCCTTGTTGCAGACTTAGCTTACCAAATTCATCTGCGCCTCGCAACAATCTGCGCCACGGATGGAGTGAGGAATCGAATACCTGGCTCTGACTCTATGCGGCGAATTTCCGTTCGCATTGCTTGAGTGAATTGTTCATCCACTTCACCCAAATCACACAAGCGCTCAAGTCCTACATTCAAAAACGCGATCGGCCACTGCCACATGTAGTCCTCCCTTCCGACGAACTGTTGGATGCAACTGACCGAAACTAACTCGAACCCAGTGCGTTCAAGCCAGCGCGGCATCTCGATTCCGACATCAGGGTCGCCGCCACTGTTGCGCCAACTCTTGATCACCGCATCCACAAACGATTCAAAAACTTCTGATCTCGGGGAAACTCGCCAGCTTCGGTAGTCACAGTATTCATGAGAAACAAACACACCACCGGGCTTTAGGGCGCGGTGTATTTTTGACAGCAGCTCAAGCGGCTCATGCATGAATGCGACAACCCAACGGCACCACGCTCCGTCAGCGTCGGCGCAAGGAAACGCGTCGGTTTCAAGGTCAACCTCGAAAGGTTGGATGTTCATCAGTGCTCTCGCTTGCGCCGTTGTCCGAAGCGCGTCAAGAAAACGATTCGACCTTTCCAGCGCCCAGACTTCGCCAGCCGGTCCAACAATCTCGGCCAAATCTAAGGCGGCATAACCTGGGCCGCATCCAACATCAATCAGTTTCTGTCCGACCGAAAAGCCTGCTCGCCTCCACGCGTCAGTGACGAACGGACGCCAGACGCGGTGCTGCAAGCCGAGACGATCAATTTCATCGTCGTGTGTGCCGAGGACATAGTCTCTTTCTTCGCTCATCAGTGTTTTTGCGCCGACTTTTGCAAGGAAAATCCGAGTCGCACGGCGAACATAATATCCGATGCGCAAATTCTGCTTCCTTCTGCTTCCCCTGATTGCCCAAATCGGCGTTTCACAGCAGCTCCCGCTCGATACATATGCCGGATTGCAATGGCGGTGCATCGGTCCGCACCGGGGCGGCAGAACCGTGGGAGCCGACGGTGACCCAAACAAGCCGAACGTGCTGTATATCGGCGTGAACAACGGCGGCGTGTGGAAAACCACCGATTACGGGCACACCTGGAAGCCGATCTTTGATTCTGCGCCGACCGGGTCTGTCGGGTGCCTTGCGGTCGCGCCGAGCGACTCGAAGACAATTTATGTGGGAAGCGGCGAGGGGTTGCAAAGGCCGGACCTAAGTGTTGGGGACGGAGTTTACAAAACGACCGATGGCGGCAAAAGTTGGGCAAACATGGGCCTCACAGATGGGCAGCAGATCACTGGAATTGTGGTGCATCCCCGCGATGCTTCCAAGTTGCTTGTATCTGTGTTGGGACATCCGTATGGTCCAAACGACACACGGGGAATTTATCGTTCGCTCGATGGAGGAAACAGCTGGGGCAGAGTGTTGTTTGTGGATCAAGATACGGGCGCCGCGACGATTGTGATGGACCCACGCAATCCTGACGTTTTGTACGCGGCGCTCTGGCAAGCCCGCCAAGGCCCATGGGAAAACGGTCAGTGGCAAGGGCCGAATTCTGCCCTGTACAAGTCCACCGATTTTGGGAATAGCTGGAAGAAGATCATGAACGGCTTGCCCGATGCCGCAAAAGGGGTTGGAAGAATTGGGATTGCGATTGCACCATCGGACCCGAAGACGCTTTATGCAACGGTTGATGCAAGAACAGGTGGCGGAATCTACCGTTCGGACGATTCTGGAGCGAATTGGAAACAGACCACAAGCGAAAGCCGCGTTTGGGGGCGTGGTTCAGACTTTGCAGAGATTGACGTTGATCCTCGTGACAAAAACACTGTTTATTGCTGTGCGATTGCCGTTTACAAATCCACCGATGGCGCGAAAACATTCACCTGCATCAAAGGTGCACCCGGTGGCGATGACTATCACACGCTGTGGATTCATCCAAAAAACCCAGACGTGATGCTGCTGGCAGCTGATCAAGGCGCGGTCGTGAGCGTAAATGGCGGCGAAACCTGGAGCAGTTGGTACAACCAGCCGACGGCACAGTTTTATCATGTGAGCACCGACAATCAGTTTCCGTACAATGTTTACGGCGGGCAGCAGGAATCGGGTTCTGTTGGAATCACAAGCCGCGGAGTTGACGGCTCGATAACCTTTAGAGATTGGCATCCTGTTGGCGCAGATGAATACGCTTATGTTGCGCCCGACCCGCTGAATCCAAATCTAATCTACGGTGGCCGCGTATCGCGGTATCACAAAGACACGGGCCTGGTCGAAAACTGTCGCCCACCCGGTCAGCACAGAACGCTGCGCACCGCACCATTGCTGTTCTCAGAAGTGGACCCGCGCTTGTTGTATTTCGCGACCGAAGTTCTATTCAAAACCACCGACGGAGCGAAAACGTGGGAACAGATCAGTCCAGACCTTTCGCGCGAAAAGACGGAAGTTCCGGACAACATCGGGGTTTACAAAACTCCGGAAATGGCGAACATGAATAGGCGTGGGGTCATTTATGCCGTTGCGCCATCGCGAAAGAACGTTGACACCATTTGGTGCGGCACCGACGACGGGCTGATTCACTTGACGCGTGACGGCGGGAAGTCTTGGACCAATGTCTCACCGCCTCAGCTCAAAACTTGGAGCAAAGTCTCGCAGCTCGATGCATCGCACTTCGATGACAACACTTGTTACGCGGCAGTGGACAGCATGCGCCTTGACGATTGGCGGCCACACATTTACAAAACAGCCGATGGTGGAAAAACTTGGATTGAAATCGTGAAAGGCATCCCAAATAACGAGCCAGTGAGGACTGTGCGCGAAGATCCGGTGCGGAGTGGACTTTTGTACAGCGGAACAGAGCGTGCGGTCTATTTTTCTATTGATGGCGGCGAGAACTGGAACTTGCTCAGGCAAAACATGCCTGCGACTTCGATTCGCGATCTCGTCGTGCACCAAGATGATCTGGTGATCGGCACCCACGGTAGGTCGTTTTGGATTCTTGACGACATCTCGCCGCTTAGACAGATCACCCCGGAACTATTGCAAACGAATGCCATCCTGTTCAATCCGCAAATCTCTTGCCGCGTGGATTGGAATCGAAACACAGACACGCCGCTTCCGCCCGAAGAGCCTGCCGGAGAAAATCCGCCCGACGGCTCAATCATTTACTATTGGCTGAAGCAAGATTCGCCAAAAGTTGAACTGGAGATTCTGGATTCCGATAACAAGACCGTCAGGAAGTTCAGCAGCGATGACAAGCCGCCGGTGATTGACGAGCCGTCTTTACAGATAGCGCAATATTGGATTCGCCCATTCCAGCCGCTGTCGCCGAAGAAGGGGATGCACCGATTCGTTTGGGATCAGCACACCGGACCATCGGGCGATGGCGCGGCGCGTCTCGGCGGGTTCTTCCCGATGACCGCGATTCCGGGCTACACACCGCCGTCGAATCGTGGGACTTGGGTGCCTGCGGGAAACTATTTGGTCAAGCTCACCGTGGGTGGCGAGCAGTTCATGCAGAAGCTGACAATCAAACCCGACCCGCGTGACGGCGGTTAGCGCAGTTTGGTTTTCAGCACTCGGAGCAATCCCGGCGATGGTCTTCCGTATATGCGCTTTCCTTTGACGTCTGTCCAGATTAGTTGTGACTTCCGATCAAACTCCGCGTTCATGACTACGTTTGCTCTGCGGATGCAAACCGCTTTGCCTTCCGTTGGCTTGCTTTTCGGAACTGGAGCGGTATGAATGTCTGCCGATTGAGCAATCGAAGAACCATCTTTCGTTATTACTTCAATAGGACCTGGCCCAAGATTCCAATCGAAAGACTTGGGTACAAACTTTCCCGATCCTCCCATCACTTGCGGTACGTTTGCACCGAGCACAGCGCCGGTGTGAGAGTCAACGAAGCCAAAGAACCACTTTGGCATTCCGTTTCCCATGGATGATTGTGTGGACTTCAATAAGCACCAGTAGATGAGGTAGCCCTGGTTTGCCTGCTTGTAAATGTTGAGGTGAGCCGGGAGTTGATTGAAGCCGTCCGTGAGGGAATTGCCGTCAGGAACCCAGAGCACTTGGTGCATCGGGTTTCCGATTATGAAGTTGCTCTCGCCAGTTTTTTGCGTGATGTAGGTTAGGAAATTAAAGAGCGCAGCAACTGCTGAGATGTTTGCGGTTGTGTTCGTACACGGATTTGGCTGAGCAGGAAAATCGACACTAATCAGGCGACCGGTAACGTGCTCTATGTATAGAGGCACGTCGTATTTTGTGAAAAGTTCGATTCCGTTCTGGTTTTGTGCGAGCACGGCGTGTAACACGTTTGGTGGTCCTCCCATATCATCGTCCGGGGCCATGCCCCGCAAGGTGAGTGTGCCAGTAAACCCCGCTTGCTGATAGTACTGGTTCGCGAAACTCAACACTTGATTTTCGGTAAGTGCATGCTCCGAATCCCAGGTTTCAGAGAATCCGGTCCGAGCGCGCAATGAACACCCGGTTACCTTGCCGGTGGCCTTTGACACCCAAATGAGACCATCAGAGTATCGAAGCGAGAAATCACCTGGAATATCCTCGGTGAGAAAAACGGGGGGCCCTAATGAGGGTTCGGGCCCGATCACCACCGAGCCTCCGGCCTTCGCCGCGAATAACCGGTATGCGTCAGCTATCGCAACGGCTTGCTGCTCCGTAATGTCTGGACTGAGCCTCGCTGCTGCACTGGCGAGTAGGGCGATTATTCCGACCTGTACCATGATTCACCTTTATATACGTTTTTCAGTTTCGTCAGCGGATCGCCGTAAACCACAGCTCTGATATCGGAATAAGTGTTGGGCAGAATTCCCGGAGTATGTGGGCTGAACTGGCGTTTTGCCTTGTCAACAGCCTCCTGAATAGTCATGCCCAGATTCAAGTTTTGGAAAACTTGCTCACAAAACTTGTCGATACCAAGAGTACTGTCTATCGCAAATGTTAGCAATATGCTCTTGAATCCTACATAAGCACGATCGGCTGAAGTTTTTTGTACTCCGAACGCATTTGCTATAAGATGTCCGTCATTCAGGGCCGTCTGGCAACCCGCTAGGAAAATGAGATTGTATCCAGGTTGTCCCGCTGGCCTCTGAGACATTAGTCCGCTGATTTTGGGCACGTCGAACAGCGTACCGACATCAACAGGAATGCTTCGCATTTCGCCGTGCATCGTCGTCATATCTCACAACTTGAAAATTTGGCAGGCCCTCGAAGGCGGCTGTTACCTGACGGATCTGCCGCGGATTTGGAAAGACATGGCACTTGACGAAGAACCCATTGCCACCCTCCATGCAACGTATCCGAGGCCAAATGAGCGCAGAAATCAGCTCCCAACGATTGTCTTGATAATACAGACCGTTCCAATTCATGCTTGAATCAACTTGGTGTGGATTCTTGAGGGCCAAATGGCATGTCTCTTCTCCGTAGAGGGCTTCGAACAGGAGCTCGCCATTTATCATCAGGTACGAAGCATCATAACACAGGATATTCAAGTGTGTAGCCGATGGGTGGTTCGAAAAGGTGTTACGCGCACGTGACAAGCATCCCCGCAGCTTATCTCTCAGCGGGTCTGGATCCACAATTTGTGCTCCTCCCGGTAGGCTTCCGCCCGCGAATCTCATGCCCTCCTAGTCTGACGGCATTAGCAGTAGCTTTCCCACAAGATTGCCACCTAGATGAACCTCCATTTCCGCGTCGTCCTTCCACGTGCCAGCGTTTTGGATGACGTAGTCCGCAAAAGCGTCCCAATCTGACTCGCTACCGTCCAACGTCGGACGCAGAATAAATCTCTTCCCTGGATTCAGCGCCGATAGTTCCCGAGATATTTTCGTGATCGCATTGTCCATCCACCTTTCCACCGTCCAATTCTCTGAGTATTTGCAAGCGAATTCGTATTGAGTTCCGTGCCGGTACATCCAAACATCCCCTGGTGCGGTGGCCAAACCTGCGATTTGCTCGCACCTCAAAGTTCTTGTACCGGGTACGTCAAGGAGTGCCCAAGCCATCTCGAATTCGACTTGAAATCCTGCACTATGGCCGCTTCTGGAAATTTCAGCCAGATACGCCTCAACGAGTTGGCCCAATCCCTCGGAGTCGGCGCGGTCCATGACATCAAGCATCGCCTGTTGGACTTCGGGGTCTCTCGCGCCAGCTAGGCGGTGGTCGGTCCTCTCGGACAGAATCTTCTTCCGGGATGTTCTGTCTGTTTTCTTCTTCATTGAGTATCAACTATATGTTTGGGGGAAAATTGTTCTACCTTTTCTCCGCTTTGGTTCCATGGGGGCGACATTCGGGGGCTCAGGCGTTGTTGTACCTTCAAGGCGTAAAATAGCACCCAGACACCAGGAGGGGAACATGGGCAAGACAACACGAAGAGAGTTCATCGGGAAAGTGGGCGCGACCGCCGTCGGCGCAAGCCTCGCCGCGAAAGGTCTTTCAATCCCGAAATCGGAATCGTCCGCCAAGAAGAAGGTGATGGCGAATGACAAAGTGGTTATCGGTCTGATCGGCTGCGGTGGTATGGGTGCAGCCAACATGCGAAACTTGATGGGCCACCCAGAAGTGGAAGTCGCTGCGCTTTGCGACGTTGATGAAAACCGAGTGCCTGGCGACTTCGCGGAAGTCGAAAAGAAGTACGGAAAGAAACCAAGCGTTTACAAAGACTACCGAAAAATGCTCGAGCGCAAAGATATCAATGCGATTATTGTAGGCACTCCTGACCAATGGCACGCGCTAAACCTCATCCACACCGTCGAAGCCGGCAAAGATTCCTACTGCGAAAAACCGATTAGCCACAACATCACCGAAGCCGTCGCGATGATGAACGCGACAAAATATCACAAGAAGATTGTGCAGGTCGGCACCTGGCAGCGAAGCACACGCGAATTCACCGACGCGATTGCTTACATCCGCAGCGGCAAACTTGGCAAAATCGTTTCATGCCGCGCATGGATTACTGACGGCTTCCGCGCAGGAAGACACCAGCCAGAATCCGTTCCGAAAGGATTGGATTACGATTTTTGGATCGGCCCAGCGGCGATGGTTCCTTACGTTCCAAGCCGCGTCCACTTCAACTGGCGATGGTTCATGAACACCGGCAGCGGTATGTCGGGCGATTGGGGCGTTCATATGATAGATATTGCGCTGCTTGGAATGAGCAAAAGCAACGATCTGGTGATGCCAACCGAAATTCATTCGATTGGCGGACGGTGGGCGATCACCGACGATGATCGAACCGCATACGACACCAACGAAACAATTATGAAGTTCAACGATCCAAACTTTGTGCTCACCTGGTCGGTACTTCGCGATCATCCCGGCAAGCCGGGACACGGCACAGAGTTCATCAGCGCGGATGGAAAAACGCTCCGAGTTTGGCGCGGCGGTTGGGTCGTACTCGATCCCGATGGAAAAGAGCTTCCAAAAGAGCAAGCCAATCCACCAAGCGATCACTGGCGCAACTGGCTCGATTGTCTCGTTTCGCGCAAGTCACCAACAGGGGACATCGCATCGGTCGGGCAAACGACTATCGTTTGTCATCTCGCGAACGCAGCGTTGATGGCCGGTGAAACCGTGAAGTGGGATAAATCCAAAATGGATATCGCGGGCAAAGCCGGCAAGGACACAATGGCGTATTCGCGCAAATATCGAGCGCCGTGGAAACTTCCGGTTTACAAGACAACCCAGGGACAAAGCGGCTAACTTAGCAGATTGCGATTAGCGCTGGCTGCCAGAAGTTTCGAGGCCGAACTTCGGTTTGACTTCGGCTTGAATTGGGTTCATTGGGGCGGAGCCTTGTCCTAAAACCTTGTCTTCCATCCATCGGTAAGGAAGCAGTATCGTCACGCGGCGGTTCGAAAAGTGAAGTGGGTTTTGAGGAAACTTGAGCCTTCTCGCCGCGAAGCCGCGAACCGCAAGCACGTTGTTTTCTGGGAGCCCGCCCGAACGCATCACATCCAAAGTGGATTGCGCTCTGTCTTGTGAAAGGTCCCAGTTGTCGTACATTGCGCCCTGTGCGTACGGCTGAGCGTCGGTGTGGCCATCCACCACCACGTTGTGCTTCGCTTTACCCAAAATTCTTCCGAGTTGAGTGAATAGCTGTTGAGCGATTGGTCGAACCACTGCGCTCCCTGATTCGAAGAACACGGATCCTGCTCCTTCCATCACGGAGATCACAAGGCCCTCCTCGGTGAGCGCAATTTCGACGTTTTCGCTAAGTTCACGCAGGTCCGGAATCCCTTTCACAGAATCTCTAACCTCTTGCTCAATCTTGCTTAGGTCTTCAATCTCTTTGTCATGCTTCTTCGCTTCATATCCTTCATTCGGCGCGCCAGCTTTTTCCGTTCCACCTTTTCCGACGCTCTGTTTCAAAATCGTCGCCATCGTGTTGCCCCGGGCCTCGCGCTGGAAGTTGAATGGGTCTTGGAAATATCCCGCGATAAGAGACCGCGTCTCTTGGTCAAGACCGAGTATCCACATGACCAAGAAGAACGCCATCATCGCCGTCATAAAGTCCGCGAAGGCGACCTTCCACGAGCCGCCGTGGTGTCCACCGACGACTTTCTTTACCTTTTTGACAATAATGGGCTGCTGGTCAGCCATGGTTTACGCCGCGTCCTTCTGCCTTACGCTGGTTTCCATTTCGGTGAAGCTTGGCCTCATTTCGGGGTCAATGTTTCTGCGGGCAAATTCGATGCATGTAATCGGACTTTCGCCGCGAGCGAAACTAAACAGTGCATACCGAATGCAGTGCAGAAACTGCATTGAAGCTTTTGTGCGCGCTTGGATCGCAATCGCGATCGGGCCGAGAACGCCGTACGCCAGCAAAACGCCGAGCATGGTTCCAACAAGTGCAGCGGCTACGTGGTGTCCGATTGATGCCGGGTCGCCGCCAATCGAACCCATCGTGATGATAACGCCCAAAACGGCTGCGACGATTCCGAAGCCTGGCATTGCGTCACCCGTGTTTTGAACAACGTGCCCGGTGTGCTCCATTTCATGTTGAAGAACTTCGAGATCAATCTCCATCATCTCCATCAAATCGTGAGGGCTAACAGCGCCGGTTAGGATGACTTTGGATGTATCGCAAAAGAACGCCATCGCGTGATGATCGTTTGCAAGCTCGGGGCACTTCTTGAAAAACTCGCTCTCTTCTGGCCGTTCGATGTGAGCTTCCAGCGCGAGCAGGCCGTCGCGTCGCGCCAGGTTGAACATCTGAAACAGCATCTTAAGCAGCGCAAGGTACGTGTTCTTGTTATAGGGGATCGGCTTCATGGTTCCCATCGCCGCTTTGATCAGAACTCCGATAAAGCTCGGCGGATTGCTAACGAGGATGGAGCCGACCGCCGCGCCGATAATAACGATGAACTCGGAGATTTGAATGAGGACGCCGATCTGCCCGCCGGCCATGATAAAGCCGCCGAGGACCGCGCCCATAACGACGATGAGGCCGATAATCATCGTGCCTCACCCGGGGTCCGAGGGTAAATCGCTCTCATCCGGGATTAAGTATCGGTGGATTTACCGGTGTGATTGAGACCGTTTGTTAGTTTGATTTGGCGGAATTGCTGAAGTAGTTTGTGAGGTTTTGCGCACCGTTTTTTGTCGGCACTTCACTTTTCCGTAGCCGCTACACTCCGTTGATCTCGGAGCTGCGACACTCCTATCGCCGACTCCGCGTCTGACCGCACCGGGGCGCAGACCCCGTGTGTGCGTTCTCGACTAACTACGGTTTCCAAGAACGCCAATAGCTGTCGTCCTCAATCTCAACAGCTTCCTTCGTCAAATAAAGCGGCCTGAACGTGTCCAACATCACCGCCAGCTCCTCCGTCCGGGTCGCGCCAAGCGATGCCTCCGCGATTCCTGGCTGCGGACCGTGTGGAATCCCAAGCGGGTGCAAAGTTATCGAGCCCTCTTCGATCCCTTTGCGCGAGCCAAAATTCCCGTTCACATAATAGAGCACTTCGTCGCTGTCAATGTTTGAATGCACATACGGCACCACAATCGCGTCGGGATGATAATCCAACATGCGCGGACAGAACGAACAGATGACATAATTCCCCGCCTCGAATGTTTGGTGAATCGGCGGAGGCATGTGCAGCTTCCCCGTTATCGGGCTGAAGTCATTGATGTTAAACGTCCACGGATAAACAAAACCATCCCACCCGACCACGTCGAACGGATGATAATCGTAGTGGTATTCGGTTAGCTCACC
Source organism: Fimbriimonadales bacterium (assembly GCA_046330175.1). GTDB lineage: Bacteria > Armatimonadota > Fimbriimonadia > Fimbriimonadales > ATM1 > JAJPJR01. The sequence goes on along the minus strand of JAXLTG010000001.1, from coordinate 2,018,576 downwards.
CCGCGCACGCACCAGCACTTTGAAATCACCTTTTTCGTCGTATGTTTTCAATTCGGTTGGCGGGTGCATATCGCGCTCACAATACGGCGCATGCTCCAAAAGCTGCCCATAATAGTTGCGATATCGCTTCGGCGTTTCGATATGCGTTGCGGATTGAATCACCAACATCCGCTGCGGAACCGAATCCATCTTCACGCGGTAAACCGTTCCGCGAGGAATCACAATGTAATCGCCCGGCTTGTATGGAACATCACCAAACATAGATTCCAAAACGCCGCTTCCATCGTGCATGAACAGAACTTCATCGCCATCGGCATTTTTGAAAAAATAATCCATCTGGTCGGCGGCCCAAACTTGATGCCACACCACGTCGCTGTTGCCCATTAGCGCTATGCGGCCGTTGATCGGGTCGCCGCAAGGCTTCATTTTCATGGTCTTCAGGTGGCGGTGGCGCAGGGGCTCATGTTCAAGGTAGGTCGGCTCAATCCGGCCTTTCGGCTCCCAGCCGGCCACCCGCGTTGGCATATTGATATGGTAAGTGATGCTTTGGATGCCGCTGAAGCCGTGGACGCCGAGCACCTGCTCGCTGTACAGCCCACCATCGGGCTTGCGGAAGGCGATGTGTCGTTTCGGGGGCAATTTTCCGAGGCTTACATATCTGGGCATTTTTGGGGTCCTTTCTCGGCTGGAATTATGACCTGCGAGGCGGCTGCGGTTCCCGGAATAGGCCCCATAAAACGTATGGGACCTATGAGGCCTATAGGCCGAACTCCCCATAAAACCGATTTTCTGGTGGTGTATCAGTTTGACTCGGGACTTTTGGGCTAGACAGGCAGTGCTACAATCTTATAGACACCCTGTACCTTGCGGCCTTGGGGTGCTCGCTCAGTCGGTTACTTCCGCTTTCGCGGTTTTACCGTTTCCACGACCGTTGTTGCCGGTCGCTTCTTCGCTTCCTCCATCGGGATATACTTCCCGGTTTTGGCGTCTCGTCCGATTTTCGTCGGCCTTGCCATGCGTACCCCCTTTCGCGCTTAGCGCGTCTGTACCACCTTAGCGGATAGGGGCGAACGGTGCGACAGTCTGGAGCCTACCTAAGCGAGTGAAGCCAACTCGTCTAGGCTCCAGACCTGGTTAGTTAGCCCTGCCGCAACTGCCGGGCTGGTTTTGAGAGTCCCATGTACTCGGCAGTAGTTATAGTGCATGAAGTGGAGCGCCACAGCCGCCTCTAGGTTCTCCACCTTCTTAGAGAACGCATCAGTTAGCCTGGTGAACCGCCTCATGCTCATACGCATCGTCAAGTTCTGCCGCTCAATATAGCTAGTGGAGATATGTTCCTTTTCAGGGTTACCCCTGATCTTCTTGCAGGTGACTCCCGTGCAGGCGGCTGGGGAGTACCTCCCCGCTGGCTCAGGTGCTGGGCCGTAGGTCTTGTGAAGCTGGGCATAGTCAATCTCACCGGCAAACGCCTTGTCCACCGACTGGATATAAGCTCCAAAACCGTCCGTGGTTAGCTGGAACCGCTGAGAAATTCGCTCGGCTACGTCAAGCATAAACAAGCGACACGAAAGAAGATTGCGCCGGCCGACAAACCATGACAGGACCATTTTGGTATCAGCGTCAATCGCTGTCCAGGTCCAGACGTCACCCATGCCATAGACGCCCTTCTTGTCTTCGGGGACGTTTCGTTCCTTGCAGTAGCAAAAGCACCATATCTCATCTGCCTGTACCCGCTTGGACTTGAGCCCCCTGACGTTCCGGTACTGGTACTCAGCACAAGCGCCTCCGAGATCAACCAGCAACTTGACTACAGTATTGATAGCGACTCCTGACAAGCGGGATGTAGCCCGGATGGAATTACCCTCAACCAGGCAGGCGGCTACTGCCTTGCGCTTCTGGACACTCAGTCTATTCATAATGATATTATGCATGAGCGGTAAATGATTTGTCAACTTGCTTTTGGCCTCAGTGACAACTTTTTTGTCAATTTTGAGCACGGATGTTACCAGGTTGGGTATCCTCGCTTCTGTTATGTTGAGCAGAACAGAAGCCAAAGCCAAATTGGGGCCCTACTTAAAGCCAATTGCTGAGTGCTGGATGGCAGCAGAAGCAAATCTCGACAAAGTCAAGGCGGCGACGCCGGAGTTGGTACGCCTTTGGACCACCAAGACCGAAGCGTCCGTGATGTCAGACTTCGTCGCAGATCAAGTAACTCATAGATTTCTCGGAAATCCGAATGCAAAAGTTACTCGGAAACACAACTCTATCGCGCTCTTCATTGAATCAATTTGCGTAATCAGGTTCAAAAAATTTAGGAAAGGTCACAAATGTAGCTTCACACCAACTCAACGTGCCATGGACTTCTTCGAGCTTCAGCAGGGAACACTTGACGAAATGCCGCCAGTGGACGCAAATTTAGTGGCGGGTTATACGGTTGACGATTTTCGCACGATCACTTCGCTAGCCGTTACTTGCCCAAGTCGCGGAAGAAACGTTTGGGTTATTGAAATTGATCTTCAAGATGAGGGAGGCGATACGCTGGAGATTTCCGTCCAACCAGATAGCCCAGTTGGTCCAGTGGTTAGACCAAAGATTGCACGAGCAGAGGAACAAAAGGAAGAAAGGCGTGCCGATTAATTCTGAAATGCTAATTCTTGCCCGTGAGGCTGTCGGCCTCACTCAGAAAGAGTTGGCTGATAAGTTGAGTATCCCGAATAGCGTCCTTTCGAAGTATGAATCAGGTGTTCGTGAACCTACGGCCAAGCATCTTTGTGCAATTGCCGATGAGCTTGGTGTAACGGTGGCCTTCTTCGAATTATCTGAAAGGCGATTTCAGTTCGGGAGCAGTTGCACATATCATAGAAGGCGACAGGATGTCACAGTTGCGCGACTGCGCAAACTGCTGGCCGAAATCAACGTGCTGCGGATACATTTGGCGCGCCTTCTACAGGGTATAGAAATTGATTCGCCTATTGAAATACCTAGAATGGACATTGAAGATTACGGAGGCGATGTAAATCGAATTGCACAACTGGCAAGAATGCAGATGCACGTTTCGCCCGGCCCAATTCCTAACCTAATTCAACTCATTGAGTCTGCGGGTGGAATCGTTGTCCATAGACCATTTGATACGCCAAAGCTGGATGCGGTGAGTCAATGGATGCCTGGGATGCCTCCTGTTTTCTTGCTGAACTCTGAAGCGCCAGTTGATAGACAGCGATTCACTCTCGCACACGAGTTGGGTCATCTAATAATGCACCGAACGCCAACAGAAAGCATTGAGAAGGAAGCTGACGAGTTTGCCGCCGAGTTTCTGATGCCTGCCAAGGATATTGGGGACGACCTCGATGGACTTCGTTCATCGAGCTTGCGCCCACTTAAGCTGAAGTGGCGAACATCAATGGCGTCGATTATCCGCAGGGCGTTTGATCTCAATAGGATTGATGAACGGATGTATCGTGCACATTTCACAGCTCTCAGCAAATCAGGATACAGGATGCGAGAACCAAACATTCTCGAAGGCGAACAGCCTTCACTCTTCGACAAAATACTCGACATCTATTTACACGAGCTGTCCTACTCGGAAGGCGATTTGTGTGAGTTGTTGAGGATTTCGCCAGGCAGTTTGTACCGATACTACGCCCTAGGAGTTCCTGAGTTGAAACTGGCCTAGCCGCTTTGATTAGACCATCGTTTCTTGGCCGCTTTCTTTGCGATCTCTGACCTTTGCTCGGCTGTAAGTTTCTTGGCCCTGGCCTTGCCACCCTTGAGACCGCCACGACGACCTAGCTCGACGGCGGCAGGGTCTTTCTCGCGTTCTGGCTCATTCTTCGGTTTTTGGCCGGTCGCTTGGTCGGAAATGGACTTAGCAAGCTGATTAAGGTCTTTACTTGACCGCTTAGGCATAAGGCGATTGTACTTGTTTTTTGGGCGAGGCCTGCCCACACTTTGCTACGTCTGCCATACTGTCGGTATGGAAAAGCTACACTTCGTCGTATTCCGTGAAGGCTCGACTTTCGTAGCTCAAGGCCTACAGCACAACATTGTGACTGTAGGCGAAAGCCTTTCCGAGGTCAAAGAAAATATTGACGCGGTGGTAAAAGCCTACCGAGAGGCAGGGCTTGTAGAGGGCATTGAAAGGGCACCAGATGAATACTGGCAGAGGTACGTCCTGGCGATTCAGGACTCTCAATACCTTGAGGACCACCTCAACGAGACCAAGCCGGAGCCGGAGCAATTCGCCCATGAGCTCCAGCCCGCCGCTTAGGAATGACGTTCGCCCAGTTCGCCGAGAGGGCAAGCAGTTACAGCGGGGTCAGCACGAACACCTGGACGAGTGTAGGGAAACGCTTCATACGAATAGACCGCGAGCATGGGGACTCGCCTCGCTCCGTAATTGCCCTGGACCTGGAGATTGACCTGCCACCGTCTGTATTGCTCCCATATTGCCGGGACCTGGACCTGCCCCCGGCTGATTTTGGAATCACTCTGCACGATCATTGAGCCCGATCAAACTGATACACCACCGGTTTTCTTAGGCCCAATGCCCTAAAACATCAGAAATCCTAAAACCACACTTTAGAATCCTGCATAATATCGTTTACTCCAGCCCGAAATGGGCAGGGGGTAAACAAAATGACTGCAACTATCTGGAATGAGAGAGATTTGATCCGAAAGGCGGCGGGGGGCTGCCGGCACGCGTTCGACGAGCTTGTGGAGCGCCACTACCGAGTGATTTACTCCCACGCCTACCGTATGATGCGAAACGCCGACGACGCCGCAGACGCTACCCAGGTGACTTTCGTCAAGGCGCACCGGTCGCTGAAAGAGTTTGACCAGAACAGGCCCCTGCGCCCCTGGCTGCTCAGAATCTGCACCAACGCCTGCACCGACATCGCCCGTGGCCGCAATCGCGGCCTCGACCCGATTGACAAATACGCTTACAAGCTTGAAAGCGACGAGCGTCCCGAGCAGGATGCCGAGCGATCCGAAATCGGAGACCAGGTTCGCCAGGCGGTCGAGCGGCTACCCGAAAAGTACCGAAGGATTATTGTCCTGAGGCACTACGAGCACCTCGAGGTCGAGGAGATCGCCGACAGGCTCGGCGCGCCGGAAGGCACGGTGAAAAGCTGGCTATTCAGGGCGAGGGCGATTCTGAAGAAAGACCTTCAGCCTACGATGGCCGGATTCGCCGCGGCGTAAAATCTGCGCGATTATGAACCCGACAGGGCGTCAACCGAATGGTTGACGCCCTGTTTTTTGCTCAGCGGTATATTGCCGCCTATGATCTGCTCCATACTTCTGCTCTCTAATTTGGCTCTTCTGCAGCAGGGCGCACCTGCGAAGGCGCAAGACGCTCAAGAAAAGCCGCAAGATGAGAACGTATCCATCGTTATCCCGAACGGCAGCGCGAAACGCACGATCCAGCTTCCGACCGGGGAGGTGAGATACACCGCAACATGGGGACAGATTCCGATCCGGAGCGACGCGGGCGAAACTGAGTGTCGGATGTTTTATGTCGCGTACACGAAAGATGGAGAGCCGATCGGCAAGCGGCCGTTGACTTTTGCATTCAATGGTGGTCCGGGCAGCGCCACGATCTGGCTGCACTTCGGCGCACTCGGCCCTAAGCGTGCGCCAATGAAAGATGACGGCAGCTTGGGTGCCCCTCCTTATGCGCCTGTTGACAACAGCGAATGCTGGCTTGATTTCAGCGATGTGGTGATGATTGACGCGCCGGGCACAGGTTTCAGCCGCCTCGTGAAGCAAGATTTCGCACCCAAGTATTTCGGTGTGCGGCAAGATGTCACGGCGTTCGCAAAATTCATTCAAGGTTTCATTACGGAGAAGAATCGTTGGAGTTCGCCGCTGTTTGTGTGCGGTGAGAGTTATGGAGGAATTCGTGGTTCGGCGCTTTCTGCCGAACTTTTCAATAATGGAATTGCGCTGAACGGTTTCATCAGCGTTTCAGGAACCAGCAACTTTATGACGCTGGATGGCATGCGAGGCAACGACCTCACTTACCTCGGTTTCTTCCCAACGTTTGCGAATACGGCGTTCTATCATCACAAGCTAAGCGCACAATTCAAGTCTGTCGAGCAAACGACAGCCGCCGCTAAAGAATTTGTTGTCAAAGAGTATGGCCCTGCGCTGTTGCGTGGTGACGCGCTCACTGATGCAGAAAAAGATCACATCGCGCAGCGAATGAGTGAGCTTATCGGAGTAAGTAAACAGTTCTGCCTTGGCTCTAATCTGCGAATTCCTGAATGGGCGTTTTTCCGCGAGCTGCTGCGCAATGAAGGTCTAACAGTCGGCCGATTCGATTCGCGCCTCACCGTCAAACAGGAAAACAGGTCCGATAGCGGCATCGTATCTGACCCGAGCGACGACGCAACGGGCGCCCCGTTCATAACGCCTCTTAACGATTACTACCGATCAGACCTCGGTGTAAAAACCGATATGCCTTATCTTCCTGGTGCAAATGTGTATCCGTGGAAAGAGGATGAGGGGCGATATTCAGAAACGGCAACCGATTTGCGAAATCTGATGGCAAAAAACCCTCACTTCAAAGTGCTTTATTGTTGTGGGTATTACGATCTGGCTTGCCCGTTCTACGCGACGATTTACACCGTTGATCATATGGGCTTAGATGCTGAGCAGCGTTCGCGCGTTTCGTACGCTTACTATCCAGCGGGGCATATGATGTACATCGAGAAAGGCTCCCGCAAGAAGTTTCACGATGACGCAGCGGCGTTTGTGCGTGAGTGCCTAACTGGAAAATAACCTAACGGGATACCGCCATCCTGTACAGCGGCTCTAAGTCGGTCTGAGACGAAATGGACACATTCAAGTCGTTCAGCAAGCCGTTGTTCAACCGGTAGATCCATCCGTGCACGCTCAACGGTTGACCGCGCGTCCACGCTCGCTGACACATCGTTGTTCTGCAAACATTGAATACTTGCTCCACAACATTGAGCTCGCTCAGCAGATCGCTTCTGCCCTGAGTTGCAAGCCCGGCGAACCGTCGCTCGTGCGTCTTGTAGATGTCTTTGATGTGTTGCAGCCAGTTGTCAATCAGGCCGAGTTGATCGTTTCTTAGCGCGGCCTGTATTCCACCGCAATCGTAATGACCACATACGATCACATGTTCGACTTTTAGGTGTTCGATTGCGAACTCAATGACGGATAAACAGTTGAAGTCGGTGTGAATAACAAGGTTGGCGACGTTGCGATGAACGAACAGCTCTCCAGGCGCAAGGCCGACAATTTCGTTGGCTGGAACGCGGCTGTCGCTGCATCCTATCCATAGGAATTTTGGAGATTGCTGACCCACGAGCCGCTCGAAAAACGCCGGGTCGTCTGCGGTCATGCGTGACGCCCAGGCGTTGTTGTTTTCTAGAAGAGGTCTTATTTCGGCCATTGTGTGGTTCGGGAGAAGTAGTGGACAGTACCTCGTTCGAGACGGGAGGCTGCTTTGAAGGGTTCCAGTCCTTGCGAGCCGTAGTCGCTCAACTGGGGGAACCCCTGTGGACGAGCCTGAGAATCACCCCTTGCAATCCCCCCGACTCTGAGATATACTGAACCTAATGGTTCAGTATGGGAAAGCGCACTTCGATGCCTCGTTCGGCGCGCTTTCGGACGCCACCCGGCGCGGCATCTTGGAGCAGCTTGGCCATGCCGACGCCTCGATAACAGCCCTCGCCGAGAGGTTCAACATGAGCCTAACCGGCATGAAGAAGCATATCGGCGTTTTGGAGCAGGCGGGGCTCGTGATTACCGAGAAGATTGGGCGCGTGCGAACCTGCAGGCTCGGGCTGCGCAGATTGGAAGAAGAGGCCGCATGGATCGAAAGCTATCGCCAGCTCTGGGCAGCGCGCTTCGACGAATTGGACAATGTTGTGGAGGAATTGAAAAAGAAGGAGAAAACAGATGAGCGAAACTAAGACTAGTGTGGAGCGGAAATCCGATCTCGAACTCGTTGTGAAACGCACGGTGAACGCGCCTGCGAGCGTTGTGTTCGAAGCGTGGACGAATTCAGAGATTTTCAAAAAATGGTGGGTTCCAAAATCGTACGGGCTGAATCTGGTTGCTTGCGAAATGGATGTTCGCGTTGGCGGTCAGTATCGTTTGACGTTTTTGCATGAAGGTTCGACGATGGACTTCTTCGGGACCTATATTGAAGTAGTTCCGCATTCGCGACTTGTTTGGACGAACGATGAAGGCGACGCAGGACAGACTGTTACGACGGTGACGTTTTCAGAGGTTGGTGGTCGTACGAATGTGGCGGTGAGCAATCTGTATCCGACGAAGGAAGCGCTTGAAGCTGATGGTTCGACCGGTGCGCTGCCCGAGACACTCGACCAACTCGAAGAGCTTTTGAGCAGCATGGGCAATGGAACTGAGGCGAAGTGATGCTGGGTGGTAACCTCCATTCATGAAATTGGCAGAAGCGCTGATTGACCGGGCGAGCTGTCAGAGAGCGATCGAGCAGATACAAGAGCGGCTGAAAAATATTGCTCTGGTGCAGGAAGGAGAGGACCCGGTGGAGAGTCCGCAGGAGTTGCTGAATGATTTGCGCGATGCTTATGACCGGCTTGCGAAGCTGGTTCAACGAATCAACCGCACGAACTCGCAGACTGAAGTCGGCCCAGGGCAAACTCTGACGGATCTCTTAGCAGAGAGAGACGTTCTCAAGAAGCGACATCTCTTCTTGCACGACTTCGCGACCACGGCCACTCCAAAAAGAGAACGCTATCAAGCAGGGCACGTTAAGTACAAGGCGAGCGTTTCCGTCCCGGAGATTCGCAAGATAGCGGACGCGGTTGCTGCGGAGTTCAGAATGGTGGAGGTAAGGGTCCAAGAAATCAACTGGAAGGTCGAACTTCTCGATTAAGCGAAGTCGGTAACCATGAACTTGAGGGCGAGCACGACAATAAGGAAACGCTCAGGGCAGCGGAACTGGTTCGAAGCCGGCACTGCACAACTCATGCCCAGCATTTCTCACGCCTAACAAGGCACAGCTCACATATAGCACCACGTGCTGACTCGGTTTGCGGCGAGGGTGGGACAGGGGATATTCGCTATCGTGACTGAGCGACTTGGCGTACCCCTTTCGTACGGGGTGACCTTTTCAGGACTTTGGTGGGCGGTACTGGATTCGAACCAGTGACCCCTTCGGTGTGAACGAAGTGCTCTACCACTGAGCCAACCGCCCGCCAAGGTTGAAACTTTACCCTTCGCCCGCTTCGGGGGTTCGGCCTGGCTACCTCAGGCCCCGGATAAGCTCCTCGATAGTTCGGCGCGACTTCCAAGATTTGATTTGACGTTCGCGGGCATAAGCAGCAGTTTTTGTGTTGAACGGCTGGCTGTACACGAGGACCCAAGGTCCCTCACCTCTAGTTGAGGCGGTTTGTCCAGAGTTATGTTCTGTGACTCGGCGTTCCAGGTTGTCTGTGTAACCTATGTAGTATCTGCCTGAGGATGAGCTTTGAAGGATGTAAACCCACCACATGGATGCCAATTGAGTTGGGAACAATACCTTGCCCAAGTGACTCTCCCGGCGTGCCGGGATGCTCTACCACTGAGCCAACCGCCCTCGGGAATGAGGAAAAAGTGTACCCACCTGCTCAACTAATGACCGTTTCGGCTTGATCCTCCGAATGAACATAGCCAACAAGCTGTTTTGCGCGGCTCCAGTGAGCGGCGACGAACATACAAAGTCCGCCACCGAGAATGATGGATTGGCGCACTCCCCAAATCTGCCCCACAAACCCCGCCTCAAAATCGCCAAGCTGAGGACCGGAAATGTGAAAAAGGCTGCTGGTGGCGTTCATCCTTCCGCGAAGCTCATCTGGTGTCGCAAGCTGTCGAATCGTTTGTCGCAAAACGGTGCTAATCATATCGGAGGCCCCGACACAGGCGAGGCAAACCGCAGCAACCCAAAGATTGTTTGAAAGTCCGAAAAGAATCGTGAAGAATCCGTACAGTCCAATCATCATCACAACCGTTCTGCCCTGGCGATGAATGGTCGGAAGCAGCGAAAGCGCGGTTGCTGCAATCAATGCTCCTATCCCGGAGGCAGACATTAAGAGACCGAATCCAAATGGGCCAACCTTGAGAATAGTTTGAGCTACAGCGGGAATTAGAGCATCGGCGCCCGAGAAGAACGTTGCCCAGAAGTCAATCCACATCGCGCTGCACACAACCGGCGTTCGCGCGACAAACATCCATCCCTCCACGATTTTTCCAAACACTTCGGAAATTGAACGTGCTTTTTCTGATGTTGAACTCGGCAAACAGGCCGGCAAAATCCAAACGGCGAATATTACGGCAAAGAAAGAAAGGAAGTTCAACGCATAACAAATAGATAATCCGCGATTGATGAACCCGCCGTTTAGCATCAAGACCAAACCAAAAATAAGCGGCCCAAGGATATCGCTAACCCTCCATGAAATCCCGTGAATACTGGCCGCATTCGGGAAATCGCGAGCTGGCACAAGCGTGACAAACATTGATTGCCGTGCGGGCCCATCAAACGCTCTCGCAACGGTCTGCAAGGCGACAACCAGATAAAGGAGGAGCACCGTTGCGTTACCCGTAACGGTTATCAAAAACGCGAGGAGTGCGACGATCGCCATCGCCGATTGCGTAATCAGCATGATTTTTCTGCGGTCAGCTTGGTCGGCGAGCACTCCGCCATAAAGCGTAAAGAAAATTAGCGGCAAGACGCGGATAAGCCCTTGCAAACCAACCGCGAGGGGGCTGCCAGTGAGGTGATAAATGTGCCACATGATGGCTGCGGACTGCGTGCTCGTACCGGTGTTTGAGATGAGGCTGCCGAAGACGTAGTTTCGAAAATCGGCGTGACGAAGAGCAGGAAGCGCCATAGAGTGGGACTCACAGTTTATCCCGGGGCGAGCCGTTACCAGCCGGGTTCAGCCGCTCAACCGCAAATAGGTACTCTCGGGAGGAGCATCTATCAGGGGGTGAGCAACGTGAAATCTATTCGAGTGTTTGTACTCATGGTCTGTACCATTGGTTGGATTCAGGCAACGCCAATCGCGCAATCGGGCCGACCGAATTCACTGGAGAAAATGGTGGCATCAAAGCTGCCCGCTTTGGGACATCGCAACTGGATCGTGGTCGCCGATTCGGCATATCCACTTCAAACATCGCCAGGTATTGAAACGATAACTGTTTCGAACGGACAACTGGATGCGGTGAAACAAGTGTTGGCGGCACTTTCCAAGGCGAAACACGTTCGTCCCAACATCTACATTGACGCTGAGCTGAAGTTCGTTCCGGAGAAGAACGCGCCTGGCATAACGGCCTACCGAAAGTCACTCGACAGCATCTTGAAGGGCAAAAATGCCAAACGACTGCTGCACGAGGAGATCATTGCAAAACTGGATGAGGCCGGAAAAACTTTCAAAGTACTGCTCATCAAGACACCGCACATACAGCCGTACACATCGGTGTTTTTTCAATTGGAGTGCGGATATTGGTCGGACGAAGCTGAGCGACAAATGCGTGAGGCGATGAAAAACGCGCCACCACCACAGGACTAATCTATGGGTTCAAAAATTTCACGCCGTGATCTGATTAAGGCGGGTGGTGCAGCGATGCTCGCATCAAGCTTCAAGGGAGTTGCCGCGCAGCAGAAACCGATGACAGGCAAGCAACTGCTTAAGAGAGGCTCGCCAGAGGTGTACACCGGCGACGAATTGCAATACATCGGCATGCCGATTGGCGGCTTGTTTGCAGGCACGGTGTATTTGGGCGGCGATGGCCAACTTTGGAATTGGGATGTGTTTAACGTCGGCCGATTCGGCTGCGTTGAGCGCGAACCTGTGATGTATATGGGCGAATCTCTCACTGCCGGAGGTGGTGCAAATTATGTTGATCCCCAACATCAGCGATCGCCGTTCGATCAAAGGTTCAGTTTGATTTCGGAATCGGCTGGTGGCAGACAAGTCCGTTTCGGCAAGATAGAGTTTCGCGGCGAGTATCCGGTTTCGAAGATCAAATATTCAGATGCGGATGAAGATGTCGAAATGGAGCTTGTCGCATTTTCTCCATTCTGCCCGTTAGAGGTGGACAAATCGTCTTACCCTGCGACCACGCTAACGTTCCGAATTAGGAGCATCGGGAAAACGGACCTGAACTTGCGCATGCAGTATCGTTCCGAGAACCCAGTATTGGTTCACGCGAAGAAAACACGTTCCGATTTCGACCTGAACGGTGTGCAGACCAAGTCCGGTGGCTTTCTGTTTTCCGCGTCGAAGAAAAACTCAGGCAATGCTGCTCGCTCTGAGGTTTTGTTCGAAGATTGGTCATCGGGAAGTTATGGAAAATGGGTTGCGACGGGCACTGCGTTCGGAGATTCGCCACAAGAGGTCGCGAAGCTGCCGGCGTATATGGGACCGGTGCATGCCGCGACGAAGTACGTCGTCAACACCCATCAAACGCGGAACGGAGAAGACGTTGTAAAGGCGGATGAACATAAGGGAACGCTGCGATCGCCGGTGTTTACGGTTTCGCGAAAGTTTATCAACCTTCGTGTTGGCGGTGGAAATCACAAAAATGGAACTTGCGTCAACCTGTTGTTGGACGAAAAAGTAGTAAGAGCAGTTGCCGGCCGCAATAGCAATGTAATGAATTGGGAGTCGTTCGAGGTTTCCGAATTCGAAGGCAAGCAAGCGCAAATTGAAGTTATGGATTCGGTGAGCGGCGGATGGGGGCAGATTTCGCTTGGTGAAGTGATATTTTCGGATGTGCCTCGCACAGAACAGGAGCTGGAAGCGCTTGGTGATTTCGGTACGTTTTGCGCGGAGTTTTTGAACGGTGCAAACCATTCAGTAGTCAAGCCGCAGAATGCGGAGATTGGCCAAAAGTTCAGTCTGAAGCCCGGCGAGACGAAGGAAGTAACGCTCATTGTAGCTTGGCACTTTCCGAATTGCGCAAGGAGCATGCCAGGAGAGAAGAATTGGTATGCATCGCAGTGGAAGGATGCGTCCGACGTTGCCGCGTCAATAGCTGCACATTGGGTCGGCCTTCAAAAAGCGACTCTGGACTGGAACAAGACTTGGTACGACTCGAGTTTGCCGCATTGGTTTCTTGACCGATCTTTCGTCAACTGTTCGATTCTTGCGACAACGACGTGTCACCGACTCGATGCCGGACGGTTTTATTTTTGGGAGGGCATCGGCTGCTGCGCAGGAACGTGTACGCACGTATGGGGTTATGCCCAAGCCATCGCGCGAGTGTTCCCTGAGGTCGAACGCTACTTGCGCAAGGAGATTGACTTCGGAAAAGCGTATCGCAAAGAAACCGGCGCAATTGATTATCGCGCGGAGTTCCATCAAGTTGTCGCACATGATGGGCAGGCGAGTTGCATTCTGCGCGCATATCGCGAGCACCAAATGTCGCAATCGTCCGAGTTTTTGAAGAGCATCTGGCCGCAAACCAAAGGCGCCATGCAGTATCTGATCAACAGTGACAAAGATGCAGACGGCATTCTCGAAGGAGAACAGTACAACACGCTGGACACCTCTTGGTACGGCCCGATTGCCTGGATCTCTTCGCTTTACATCGCTGCGCTGAGAGCGAGTGAAAAAATGGCGACCGAAATGGGCGACACCGAATTCGCAAAGCGCTGTGCGATGCTCGCGGAGTCGGGGTCAAAGAAGCTCGTGAGTGACCTCTTTAATGGCGAGTACTTTATCAACAAAGCCGACCCAGCGCACCCCGAGGCGAACAACACCAATATTGGTTGTCACATTGATCAGATTTACGGACAATCGTGGGCTCACCAGGTTGGATTGCCGCGTATCGTTCCTGCCGACAAAGCAAAAACCGCGCTGAAATCACTTTTCAAATACAGCTTCTACGAAGACGTGTGGGAATATCGGCGAAAGAACAAAGCGATTCCGGGTGGTCGGTGGTATGCCGCTCCAAAAGAAGCGGGCCTTATCATGTGCAGCTTCCCGCGCGGCGGCGCAGCAGAGTCGGTTGGCAAAGGGAATGACGCGTGGGCAGTGCAATATTTCAATGAATGCATGTCCGGATTTGAATACCAGGCCTCGAATCACATGATCGCCGAAGGAATGCTCGATGAAGGGATGAGAATCGTGCACGCGATCCATCAGCGTTATCACCCATCAAAGCGAAACCCTTACAACGAAATTGAGTGCAGCGACCACTATGGTCGGGCGATGGCTTCCTATGGCGCGTTCGTCAGCATTACGGGCTTCGTAAACGACGGTCCAAGAGGCGTGATGAAACACAGCCCCAAGATTTCCGGCGCGTTCAAATGTGCGTTCATCAACGAACAAGGTTGGGGAACATATGAGAAGAGCGAGTCTGGGCAAGAAAAGGTTATGTACAAATACCGAGTCGCAGCGGGCTAAACGCTGAGGTCTGCAAAACTGCAGATGTAAGCGGGGTATTTCGACGAGTCGGCATTTCGGTTGACGAGTACGGCGTTCATTCCTGCGGTTTGTGCTGCCTCGATTTCCTGGGGCGTGTCACTCAGGAACAACACGTCGCCTAAGGGAAGCTGCATTTCATTCGCAATTCGCTGATAGCTCGAGGCATCCCGCTTCGGCCCGATTGTGGTGTCGAAGTAACCGTCAAGCAGGTGCAAAATGCTTCCGGATCGCAAGTGTCCAAACAGCAGCTTCTGCGCTTCAACACTGCCGGAAGAGAAGATGCAGACTTTGGCCCCGGCCGATTTCCAACAGCGAATTGCCGGCTCTACATCGTCATAGATCTCTGATACTAAGCGACCGTCGGAGTAGCCCTCTGCCCAGATTCGGCCCTGAATTGCTTTTAGCCCCGTGCTCTTTTTATCGTGGTCCATCAGGAAGTACAGATAGTCCAAAAAGCCCGCGCTCATTACACTTCCGTCCCAACCTGCCGGCGCTTCGGACTCTGCTTGATAATCTAAAAACAGCGAGGCAGCGTCTTCGACCAGCGATGGGTCAGTAGCGTTCGAATTGAGATATTCGCTCATCGCGTTTCGCGCGAATGGAAACAGCACTCGATGCACGAAATCTACCGGTGTCGTAGTCCCCTCGATGTCGAGCAGGTAGCCGCGCTCCGTCATTCGGCTAAAGCTTTGCAAGCTGAGGAGGAATGAAGTCTAAGCCGAAGCAGACGGGAAGATAGCCCTGTTCGGTGCCTTCGTCGGTGTAATGCGGCGTCCATCCGCTGGGATCTTGAAACAGGCGAATCGCGCGAATCCTCTTGTCACCACAGAGGTCAAACCAATGCCAAGTGCCTGCGGGCACGCGCGCTAAATCTCCCGATTCTACGTACAAACCAATGACATCACCTTTTGTTGGTCTGATGTGAAAGACGCCGTGTCCGTCCACAATGAATCGAACCTCGTCTTCGTCATGCCAATGCTCTTTGCTGAATTTCGCGAGCATCGCATCGAGGTTTGGTGTATCCGGAAACAGGTCAATCACGTCGGCGGCCTTGTAATCGTTTTCAGCTTTTAGCTTTTCGATTTCGGCCGCAAACGCTTCCAGAACCTGTTCGTTGGACGTGTCGCGCTCCAATTGGAATTTCGGTTTCCAGACGTCGTATCCAATCCCGAGATTGGCGAGGTAAGCCTTGATTTCGGCGTAATCGGTAATCGTTTTGTTTTGTGCCGGAATAGTTAGATATGCCATTTCAGTTCCATCTGCCGCGCACGCATATAGAGTTCAAAGAGAAACTCGAACACTTCCACATGACGACGGACTTCAAACATATTATGGCCCCAGGTGTATAGCCCGTGCCCTCGCAGTAATACGGCATGAGGCGTTGGACTCTGCTTTAGCCGCTCGGCGAGGTCGCCAGACAGCTTCGCGATATCCTGGGAGTTCTCGAGAATCGGAACGATCTCTTCGTGCTCGTGTGTGCTTACGCCCGACAGCCCTTTGAGCATTTCAACGTCTGACAAAACAACATTGTCGCCGGGCACGAGCGAGGTGAGGGTGTTCCAAATCGAGTGTGTGTGCGCTACCACTTCAGAGTCGGTCCGTTGAAGAATGGCGATGTGCAGCAGCGTCTCGGCTGATGGTTTGCCCGTGCCTTCCAGCCTTGTACCGTCTTCATCAACAAGCAAGAAACTGTTTTCGGTCACGAGCCCTTTTTCGACGCCGCTGGGGGTTACAAGAAGCCGAAACGGATCGCGAGACAGAAGACAGCTAAAGTTGCCGCCCGTTCCTGGAACCCAACCTCGCTGGTGTGTCCACCGCACGAGCTCTGCAAGCTGAACCGCCGATTCATTCCTCACGGCGCGTATCTTACCTTTGTGCGAATCAAGTAACCTTTTGCCAAGGCAGCATGGATTTCCAGAAACTGTTATCAAATCAAACGTCGGCGTTTGTGTCGCCGGCTCTGCGTCAAATCACAATTGATGTTCAAAAAGTGAATGGCATCAATTTGGGTCAAGGCGTATGCAATCTTCCGGCGCCGGAATTGATATTTGAGCGCGCTTCCACCGCAATGCTCAACGGCAACAACCGGTACACGAATCCTCGTGGGTTGTTGTCTTTGCGCGAAGCGCTGGCGAAGAAGCTTGAGCATTTCAACGGCATCATCGCCAACCCAGAGACTGAGATTTTGGTGACTTGCGGTGCTACCGGCGCGTTCGAAGGCGTGTGCGGAACGCTTCTGAATCCCGGCGACGAAGTGATCATCTTTGAGCCGAGTTATCCGTACCACGTGCAAGCGCTCAATCGGTATCAGGCCAAAATCGTGCACCTGACCCTCACCGCCCCAAATTGGGAGATTGATTTTGAGGCGTTCAAAACAGCGCTCACACCCCGCACTAAATTTGTGCTCATCAACACACCGGGAAATCCAACCGGAAAACTGTTTTCACAATCTGATTTCGATAAGATAGCAGAACTGCTCGATGGTACGAACACTATGCTAGTGACGGACGAAATCTATGAGTACATGACTTTCGACGGTAATCGCCATGTTTCGGCTGCTGCGGTGCCCAGTCAGAAAGACAGAACAATAACCATAGGAGGGTACTCAAAGACGTTTGCGATCACCGGATGGCGCATCGGATATGCGGTCGCCCCTCCATCAATCGCGGCGCAGATGGCTTCTTTTCTTGATGCGGTTTATGTCTGTGCGCCCGCTCCACTCCAACAGGCCGTCGCCGATGGCATCTTCAAATTCGACGACGCATTCTATAGCGGGCTGTGCGAAAAATACAGGCACAAGCGCGACATGTTCAGTGAGGGACTGAAAAGAATCGGCCTGAATCCGTTGGTTCCCTCGGGCGCGTACTATATGATTTGCGACTATTCGTCCCGGTTTCCAGACCTTGACAGTTCCGCCTTCGTCTCGAAGATGATCGCGGAAGCGGGAATCGGTGCAGTGCCGTCCAGCGATTTTGTGAGAGATCATGCGCGGGCCAAATGGGTTCGTTTCTGCCTCGCAAGCGAGGATGCTTTGTTGGAAGAAGCCCTCGACCGTCTGGTTCGGCTCAAGTAACCGCTCAAATTCCAGACTCCGGTCTTCTGTCCCAAAAAGGCGAACGGACGCAGTAATATCACCCCATGATAAAGCTCGCGACATTCAACGTCGAGAATATGTTTGAGCGCGCCAAGGCGATGAACCTGCCGAACTGGAAAGACGGCAAGCCAATTCTCAGCGACTACTACGAACTCAACAATCTCATTCAACAAAAAAAATACACACCAGCGATCAAGAAGAAAATCCTTCAGGTAATGGATCGCCACCAGGGATTGAAAACGAAAAGCCAAAGCAAATATCTCAGATTGCGCGATATTCGGGGCGGCCTACTGGCTAAGCCAAGAGGCGGACCGATTGGAATCAAAGCCAACGGTCGTTCCGATTGGATCGGGTGGTTCGAACTCGAGCGCGAGCCAATTTCGGAGGTGGCTACCGAAAACACCGCCCGCGTCATAGACCTCCTGGATGCCGATATTTTGTGCGTCATCGAAGCTGAAAACAGAACAACGCTGAAGCGGTTCAATGACGAAGTGCTCCCCGTCGTCGGCGCCAAGCCATACAAACATGTCATGTTGATAGATGGCAACGATGATCGCGGAATAGACGTAGGCATTCTCACGCGAAAACATTTCGAAATTGGAACGATGCGCAGTCATGTGGACGACGAAGACTCCAAAGGCAACATTTTCAGTCGAGACTGCGCCGAATACGAAATCGACACGCCTTCCGGAAATACTCTTCTCATTTTGCTGAATCACTTCAAATCGAAGGGCTACGGCAAGCAGTCAGAGAACGACGCAAAACGAAAGCGGCAAACCAAGCGCGTCCGCACGATCTATGACCAGCGCAAAAAAGATGGTTACAAATACATCGCCGTCGTAGGAGATTTTAACGAAATTCCGAACAACGACCCTCTCTCCCCTTTGCTCCGCTCGGGAAGCGACCTCATTGACATCAGCGACCACAAAACCTACCAATCGGATGGGCGAGATGGCACCCATGGCAACGCGTCAGCTTCTTCCAAGCTGGATTACATCCTGCTGTCGCCCAAGCTGGCCGCCAAAACAAAAGCTGGCGGCGTGGAGCGCAGAGGAGTGTGGGGCGGGACGAAGGGAACCCTGTTCCCGCACCTGCCTGAAATGAAATCTGCAAAGGACGCCGCATCCGATCACGCCGCGCTGTGGGCCGAGTTCGATATCTGAGCAAGAGTTGACTGGGTAAGTTATCGGAACGCTCATGACACCTCTGCTTGCCTTCACCGCATCGCTCCTCGCCTTGGCTCCTTCCAGTCAGCTTTCTCTCAAAAACATCAAACTTGTTGAGGGCGGCGGTGGCTTTTCGCCATGCGAGCCGAGCATCGCGATAAGCAAAACCAACACAAACAATATCGTAGCCGGCGTAATCCTCGACCGTGCATTCGCAACAACAGATGGCGGCAAGACGTGGAAGGCGACCCAAATCAAATCAAAATTTGGCGTTTGGGGCGACCCAACAATCGTTTCCGACGCGAGCGGCGGTTTTTACTACTTCCATCTCTCGAACACCGGCGGCGATGGTTGGATTGACCGAATCGTGTGTCAAAAGTCAACTGACGGCGGGCTTACGTGGAGCGACGGAGCCGGCTTTGGCCACAATCCTCCTGCGGATCAGGACAAACAGTGGGCGACCACACACCCAACAAAGAATTGGATTTATGCGACCTGGACTCAGTTCGACAAATACGCTTCGCGAGACCCCAAAATGCACTCGAACATCATGTTCAGTATGTCGCAAGACGGAGGCGTGACCTGGGGAGCAGCGAAGGCGATTAACGATATCAGCGGCGACTGCTTGGACGATGACAAGACGACCGAAGGCGCGGTCCCTGCCGTTGGTCCCGATGGAAAAATCTACGTCGCGTGGGCGAATCAAGACGTGATCTGGTTTGACAAATCGGCCGACAACGGCAAAACGTGGCTCCCCCACGACATCCCCGTCGCAAGGCAATTCGGTGGTTGGAATATGACCATTCCCGGAATCCAACGCTCGAACGGAATGCCGGTTTTGATGATTGACAATAGCGCGAAGGCAACGAAGGGAAATCTCTACCTCGTGTGGGGTGATCAACGCAACAGCGTTGATGATTCGGACATCTTATTTAGTCGCTCGACTGACGGCGGGAATACATGGTCTGCACCAATGACCGTCAACCAGGACAAATCGGGAAAGCATCAGTTCCTGCCATGGATGGCAGTGGACTCGTCAACGGGATACATTTACATCGTGTATTACGATCGGCGCAACTACACTGATCTTCAAACCGATGTGATGATCGCCTACTCGATTGACGGTGGAAAAACCTTTGTTGAGCGAACGCTTTCCGAATCCCCATTCACTCCTACACAAAGCGTGTTCTTCGGAGACTATAACAATATCTCTGCACACGGCGGCGTGATTGCTCCGATTTGGACTCGGATGGACGGCGGAAAGACGAGTGTTTGGACTGCAGTAATCAGGCATAGCGACTTGTTGAAGCGTTGATGAAGCCTATCATCCTTATTAGCGCAAACGTCAACAAAAGCGCAAAGAGCCGCGACCAAATCGCGCTCGACTTCAACTACCTTCAAGCAATCAGCGAAGCGGGTGGAGAACCGATAGTCGTAACACCATTCAGCGATGTACAGCGGTTAGCTGAGTTGGCTGATGGCTGGATGATTACGGGAGGTGCAGATTTACCGCCTACACTCTATTCGCAAGACAGGCACGAAAGAACCGAACTTCTCGAATCCAGCCGGCTCACGACCGAACAAACACTGTTCAGCAACTTTGCACCGACAGACAAGCCGATTCTCGGCATCTGCTTTGGTTGCCAGTTTCTCAATGTCGTGCAAGGCGGGACACTCGTTCAGCACATGCCCGATAAATTGGGTCACGATCGGCACACCGAGGGCGCCTCAACAATCGTGTTGGAAAACGGAAGCAAACTAAGAGCGTTTGGGGTTCCCTCAGAGTTCGACGCACTCTGCTTTCATCACCAAATGGTTGATGTCGTCGCTCCCAACTGGATAGTCACCGCATTAGACATAACCGACAAAACGCCAGAAGCGATCGAAGAGCAATCCGACCGATTTAGGATCGGGGTCCAATGGCACCCAGAAAGAACGCTCGACTCGGATGCGTCAAAACAGCTCTTCAAGGCGTTCGTTGAAGCCTGTGCTAATCAACGCTGAGCGCAGCTTCGGCGAGAATAACCGCGACAAAATCATCTACCGGTTCTGGTGGAACTTGCAAACTACTCGGAAGCAATCTTCTCCAACCTCGCCTCGGGTTTTCAATCCAATACCGCTCGCGTGCGCGAATCGAAGTGTCTCGCTCGTCAATGATCAGCAGCGAAAGTCCAGGCAGCGATTCGCGCAGCAGGCCTTGAATACTCTTGCTGTTGGTGCCATTTCCTATTACCGCAAAGCTCAAATCCTGTTCGCCCGCAATCTCTTGGACCGCCTCTAGGAATTTCGGCAATTCGATCACAGCGCGGCGAACTATTTTTGTCGCCCCGTTTTCTGACCTAACGACTGCAACGCCGACCTTTGCGCTCCCTGGGTCAATTCCGAGAACTGTTTTCATTATCCTCGACGCACCTTAAAGTCGAGCACAAGCATATCTGCGGATTTCGTATCCCCTGCGGCAATCGCATCAAGGATGACGGTGCCTCCGAGCTGTTTGATTCGAGAAATCAGCGCGGAAACCTGCGAAACTGGAACCGGCGCAATGCCTTGATTGCGTCCATAAATCGGAAGCAGTCCATTCCTAAGTGCGCCTTGTCGCACCTGTGAATTTAGAAACTCAGCAAGAAATCTAACGAGTTCCTGGTCCGAACCATTCGCATCAACGCTGGCGGTTGCAATCACGTCTCCCTTCTTATAAATCAACCGGTTGAACGCGAGCCCAATCTCCAAAGGAACTGGCCGTTTGCCGCTGTCGTCTTCAAAGTAGTTGTAGAACGAAACCGCGGCCAACACAACTTCTTCATTTGATTTCGCGATCGCTTCAACAAACGAATCAATGTACTGCTGTTTCGTGATGGTGGTTAGAGTGCCGTCAGGATTTCTTCGCTGGCGATCCAAGATTGCGGCAGCCTGATCGTTCGAGTCCGGCTTAACACCTCGCTCCAATGCGGCGGTGTTTGCCATCGTTTCCAGCTTTTCTATCTCGGCTCTAATCGCTGCTGCTGCGAGACCGACGGGCAGGATCACACGGCTTAACTCTTCATTCTTTCTAAGTATTAGCTCACTTTCACGAACGGCCTCAAGTCCTGCCATAAGTTGGCCAAAGGCCCGGGCGGCCTCCTCCAATTGCCGTTTTGTTTCGTCGAGTTCGCCGCGAGCCGTAATAAGTTTTGAACGAGCATCGAACAGTTCGCCATCCATTGCTGCGCGCTCACGTTTCAGCATATCAACTGTTCGGTCGAGCCGTTCTTTTTCTGTGTTCAGCGCTTCGACGTCTTTTTCCAACGTGCCCACCTGTTGTGACAGCGCGACCGTCTGCTGACCCAAATCGCGCGCTTGTCTCTCAAGTTGGCCGTTGCGTGTGACCAAATCGCCGTTTCGCTTTTGCAGGTCACTATTTGTTTTTGTCAAGCCAGAATTAACAGTCTTTAGCCGCGCTTCGACCCCTCTCAGTTCCGATACGCGAGACTGCGCAGACTTGAGTGAAGCTGCCGCAACCGATGTCTCCTTCTTGATTCGTTCGTTCTCTGTGCCGAGATTCGAGTTCTCGTTTGTTAGTTCCTTAACCTTGTTTGTTTCGGATTCGAGTGTCTTGCGTTGAGTGGACACTTCCGTTTGCAGATTATCTCGCTCCGCGCCGAGAGTCTTGACTTCACGAATCAGTGCAGGGCCGCGCACGATCCATTCCTTAACCGGTTCACTTACCCCGATGAGTGCAAAGGCAGTAATCACCGGGATAAGTGCTCCCATGATCACCGTGAACAAGATAGCGGTATGTCTCGGGCGCAAGTTCATGATGCGAAGCCGCTTCTTGCCCATTTTTCGGCCAAGCCAATCACCCAAATAGGCGATAACGCCGCCTAAGATGACCAACAGTGTCAGGAGTAGAAATGGGGAAAGTTCCATACGCTTTATCCGTTCTTGCTTCTCATGAGAAAGATTGCAAACACAATGCCGATGACGAGGGGTGTAAACGCAGCAATTGCGGGCATCACCAACCCGCCCTTGGCAATAATGGTCATGTAGTTATGAAGGAGATAATAACAAAACGTGATGAGAATGCTGAGAGCGACACCCACACCGACCGATTGTCTTGATCTACGAATTCCAGCAGGCGCGCCAACAAGCGCGAACACCAGTCCGCTGAGCGGTAGCGAGAGTTTTGTCCAATAGCTAACCTGCAAATCTAGAAGTTTTCGGCTGTCGCCTTCTCCCTCGCGCTTCTGTTCTTTCAGGCTCGCAATCTGTCTGCCTAAGTCCCGCATCGGCATCGCGTCACCGTCCGGAAGTTTGAGGGCTGTGATTTCCGGTGGCTTGATTCCCATCTTGAAATCTTTTGGCAATGCATTTTCAAATGAATAAGTGACAAGCCGTTCGTCACCGCCGAGTTCGAATACAGTGCCGTGCTTAATTCGCCAAGTGTTTTCGTCGCTGTACATCATCTCGTCGCCAATGAACAGATACTGAGGTTTCGCCTCACCACCGAACCAGGCTCCAGAGACTTCGGTCATTGTTCCGGTCGAAAGATCTACGTCTCTTGCAGCAACGTATCCTTGGTATTTGCCTCGTTCGTTTATCGGCAAATATAGGCTGTCAGATCCGCTCGTCTTCAATCGTTTCATTACTTTCGACGAAAGTTGCGCGGCAGCCATGCTTGAGGGAGGAACGACGATTTCGTTTATCGCGATCGTCGCGCCGCTTACAACGAGCCCAAAGATCGCAACAGGTCGCATCAGTTGAGTGATGTTAGCTCCTCCTGCTATCGCCGCAATCAACTCAGAATCGTTGCTGAGTCGCCCAAAAGCAAGCAGCGAGGCAAGAAGCGTGGACATTGGGAATGTCTTCACCATCAGTCCTGGCAAATAGTAGGCACAGAGCGACAGCACCGTTTGAATCTCGATCCCGCGCACAATCAGATCGGTCAACCTAAACAGATACGTGCCGGCCATAAGCATCACGGTGAACATGAACACGCCGAAAATCCACGGACCAAACAGCTCTCGAAAAACCAACTTGTCAAGCAGTTTCACTCGAACTGCTCTCCAAGATAATGTTTTCTAACATCGGGGTTGTTGACAATCGCTTCACGGTTTCCTTCTGCGAATATCTTGCCCTCGAAAATGATGTAATTCCGATCTGTGATGTTTAGCGTCGCGCCGACGTTATGGTCAGTGATCAGAATGCCGATACCGCGATCTCTAAGCGAGTGAATGATCTGCTGCAGCTCTTCAATCGTGCGCGGGTCAATTCCAGTAAACGGTTCGTCCAACAATATGAATTTAGGGTCGGTTGCAAGTGCGCGCGCGATCTCCACGCGCCGGCGCTCGCCGCCAGACAAAACGCTGCCCAAGCTTTTGGCGAATTTCGTCATATGCAATTCCGCAAGCAGTCGCTCAATCTTTTCGTTCTGTTGCTGTTTCGAGACTCCATTCAGCTCCAGCACGAGCCGCAAGTTGTCCTCAACTGTAAGTCGCCTAAACACCGAGGACTCTTGCGGCAGATAGCCGATTCCTGCGCGAGCGCGGCGATACATGGGCCAACTCGTAATTTCGTCCTTGTCCAAAAACACTTTGCCTTCAAGCGGTTTCACAAGGCCGACAATCATGTAAAACGTCGTGGTTTTTCCCGCGCCGTTGGGTCCCAGCAAACCGACAACGCTGCCAGTCTCGATGCTTAGAGAAACATGATCAACCACACGACGGCCGCGATACTGTTTCGCAAGAGAGTCAGTGCGTATGATCAACGGTTGCCTCCGAAAAGTCGAACTTCAACAGGCTCCAATGTGTCTTTTTTGAATTCCACTTCAGCTCTTTTTGCGGTCAATGTTGCTCCTCCACCTGCAAGCGCAGGGTGCGAGCCGGACATCGTAACTCCGGAGTTTAGTTTCAGAACAGATGTTGATCTTTCGTAGTTCAAGTCGCCGCACGTCACGTCAATATCCCATTTTTCCGATTTGGCTACTCCATTAACCTTAAATCGCACACCGCCATTTGCGCCAAGGCTGCTCAGATCTCCGCTGGCTTGCAACTCTCCTTCAATCTGAGGTGCAGTGGCTGTCCAACTTGGCGCGGCGTCAAGCGAGTCCGGCGAAAAACGGACTATCAAGTTAGCGCCGGATGCATCAAAGGCATAAGCGCGGGTTGCACGTGGGGTGAGCTCAATTCGCGTGGCCCCTTCAACCGTTGCAGTGCCAGATTCCAGCTTTGAGGTCAGACGAAGGCCATTGCCCGTTGCACTAACTTTTTCAACCTCGTATTTGCCCGCGTTTAGCGCAGTTGCGGATAGATGAACCACGATCCTGTCGGCATGGAGGTCGGCTGGCATTCGATCGCGCTTCGAGACAACGTGAACTCCACCAGAAAAGGTCAGAGTTCTCTCGGACCTGGTGAAAGTGGCTTCGTTCGACGTCAGCGTCAGCGTGCCATCCTTTTCAGTTACCACGGCGGTCACGCCGCCGGACGCTGTTCCGCTGTCGAGCGTGTAGGTGTCACCCTTTATTAACGTCGCTACAAGATTCCTGCAGCTCACCCTTAAGCCGCTCAGCTTCCAATCTGCGGTGATCGGGTTGCCATCTCCCGATACTGACACTTTGTTCCCTTCGATCCCTTTCACCGACAGTTTGGATGCCCCCGAAACGTGCAGGTCCTTGGCCTTGTCAACCAGTTGAATGTCGGTGCCCTGCGCCAACAGGGCCGATAAGATGAGTGAACCAAGCGCCACGGATTTCATTTCCCCTTTATTAGACTTTAGAATCGCCGTACAGGAATCGGCCGGCCCCAAACGTGCTCCGCCAAACTCGGCCATCACTGACCCGGTCGCATCAAACCGGTCCACATCGGGCGAGCCTGTTATCTGGTTCGCCCCAATGCGGGTATTGCCGTCTGAGGACCTGAGTAGCGTCCCGCCAGTAAGCCGATACTCCTGATCCGTCTTGGTCGCCTTCGGCGAGGTGAGGACAAAGCTCTCAACATCTCGCTCGAATATCCGCACAGTGACCCCACTCAACTCCCCTGTTGTTGCCTCTTTTCCAAGGTTCGCGTCCGCCTGTTCGGCCGTAACAGCCCAAAGTCGCTCTCCTGACTTTGACTGAGCGTTGATGGTTAAGGAGCCGGACTCAATGGCGATGCCGTCCGTTTTCGATTTGGGCTCGTCGCTTTGCGAGGTGGGAGGCGGCGGAACGTGAGTCCCGCATCCGTACATAATCCACGCTAAGATGAGAGCGGCAGAAGTTTGAATGGACGATCGCTTCTGAACTTTCCGGCGTGCTCGCCGGCTAACTGTCCGCATGCGGCAGCAATCTCCTGTCCTCTTTCCATCCGTTGTGAAACATTGATTCCTTTCCTTTCGAGCAGGGCTCGAAATGCGCGAACCCGAGCTTTAGACGGCGCTTTGTAGTCGTCTGGCGTAGAAACAGGGTTGAACGGGATTAAGTTCACAAGGCACTGCAATCCCTTCACCTTCTTGGCCAACGCCTCGGCTTGATCGAGTGTGTCGGTCACGTCTTGTATCAGTAAGTACTCAAACGTAATTTTACGGCCTGTTGTCTCCACGTACTGGCGGCACGCCGAAATCAACGTCTCCACGTCCCACTTTTTGTTGACCGGCATCAGGCGATCTCGAACTTCATCTACTGCCGAATGCAGTGAGATGGCGAGATGAATCGGAAGCTGCTCATCGGCGAGCGCAACGATCTTCGGCACGATTCCGACTGTTGACACGGTTATGTGCCGATAGCTGAGTCCCACCTCGTCGTGAAGCAGCCTCAGGGACTTTAGCAGGCTCTCGTAATTCAGCAGCGGCTCTCCCATTCCCATGAACACAACATGGGAGATCCTCCGTTCGGAGAGTCCCTGTAGCAGAAGATACTGACCGACTATCTCGCCGGGGTCGAGGTTTCGGTCGAATCCGCCAAGCCCAGTGGCGCAGAACCCACATCCCATCGCGCAGCCCACCTGAGTGCTCAGGCAGCAGCTCACCCGGTCCTCGTAGGGGAGGAGAACACACTCAAATCCCTGCTGGTCTCCGCTGTGGACTAAGAGTTTGATCACACCGTCCGCTGCCCTCGTCTCCTTGAGTACTTTAAGCGGTGAGACTCGGCAGGTCTCGCCGAGCCGCTTCCGGAGAGCCTCGGGGAGGTCTGTCATCTCCGAGAACACGGTCGCGCCTCTCTCGTAGATCCAAGCGGCGATTTGGCGGCCTCTCAGGCGAGAATCCGCGCCATTTCCGGCTAATTCGGCCAGTTCGAGGTGGGTCTTTCCGGCCAGGAAAATGGGGGAATTCACCTAAAAATTGTACTACAGGGTACGGCTTTTGGTCCCACAAACCGTTAATTTAGGTGTACAATGTGACCATACCGATGGCATATTGTCGGTAGTTATGCCTGGATACGGGCGGGTTACAGCAGGATTGGAGGACAACTTGGATTGCTTCGATCTGGTCTGGAGGCCGCTCCGATTTGGGTAAGACTCAAGGAGGAGTTCAATAAATGAACCGAACGCTTAGACTGGCCCTCGTGGCCATAGCAGGCTCGGCATTCGTCTTGCCTGCTCTTGCTCAAGGCGACAACTTCCCGGATGCGCCCGAATATCACTGGGCCTATCAAGCACTGCTCAACATGAAAAATGAGGGCATCTTGGTGGGTTATCCTGATGGGCTATTCCGCGGAGGCCGACCGGCATCCCGCTATGAAATGGCAGCGGCAATTGATCGCGCCTATCAGAAGCTCAAGGGAATGCTCGGCGGAGTCCAAAACCAGATTGACGCTCTCAATCGCAAGATTGATGATATGGGCGACAACTACGCGTCGAAGGCAGATCTTGCTGCTCTTCGCGACGCTCTCAACGACCTGAAGCGCCAGCTTGATGGCATGAAGGGTTGGGGCGATGACATCGCTGCTCTTAAGCGCATGGCGGACATGTTCCAGAAAGACCTTGCGAAGATGGGTGTTGATGTTGAAGCGATGAAGAAAGATCTCGCTGACATGGGTGCCAGGCTGACGGCTCTCGAAAAGAGAAAGCCAGCAGTTGACATTCATGGAGACGTAAACATGCTCTCTGTCATGGGTCACTCGACCGATGACCTTTTCGGCGTCACCGTTGATAGCCGCCCGACAGGCTTCGGCCGAGGCGACTACTCCGGAGAGCCGGTCGGCATCACCCGAGACTGGACCTTCGCACACGAAGTCGGCTTCGACTTCAGCGGCACCAATGAAACCGGTCCGAAGTGGCACGCAACTCTCGTTGCAGGCAACTTCCTTGGTTTCGGCGATGACAGTGGCACAGTTGGCGGCGACATGTCGCACATCAACTTCGACACTCCGTTTGGCGAAGGAGACTGGGAACTTCACATTCCTGAAGCAAACGTGACCTTGGATACCTCGGTCATGGGCAAGGGCTTCTCACTGACGCTTGGCCGCCAGGGTTATCAAACCAACCCGTGGTTCTTCAAGCGCATTGACAACACGCCGTATTGGAAGAATCCACGAGCCGACAACGGCAACTGGATCTTCGATGGCGCGAAGCTCGGCTTCCACTTCGGTGACAACGTTACGCTCGATGTTTTTGGCGGCCGACAGGATTCGCTCGAAACTTCGGACGACAACGAGTTCAGCGACATGTGGGTTGGCGGTTTCTGGGAAGAGCATAACTCGCTTGACTTGAACATCTCGCAGCACCTCGGCTTCAACCTCGGGTTCAAGCTCGGTGATCGCGGAAACATCATGGTCAACTATATCTTCCTGGATTCCAACTTCTTGGAGTCTGCGCCGATCACTGGTGATCCGTACAACCGAGTAACGGTTCTCGGCGCTGCCGGTGACTTCAACCTTGCCAAGAACTTCAAGATTGGCGGCGGTTGGGGAAAGACCGACTACATGGAGAACTCAAGCGTTGCGCTTGACGAGCAGAACCAAGCCTACTGGGCACACCTCATGTGGAACAACGACCGCATGAACATCGGCGCCGGCTTCCGCCACGTCGAATGGTTCTACTCAGCACCAGGCGACTGGGGCCGAATCGGTCCTTACTGGAACCCGCGAGACCTCGAAGGGTTCTGGTTCAAGGCCGGCTTCAAAGTGAATGACAAATTCAACATTCACGCGAAAGCCTCGTTCGACTCGAGCTTGGATGACTCCAGCGGTTTCAGCTACTGGTATACGGATAGCGACATGCGATCCTACAACCTCGGCTTCGATTACGCAATCAGCAATGATTGGGGAATGATGCTCGGTTGGGAGCGCTTCGAGCAAGACACGCCAGGCAGCCTGACGCCGTCCTTCAACTGGTAC
Source organism: Fimbriimonadales bacterium (assembly GCA_046330175.1). Lineage (GTDB taxonomy): Bacteria > Armatimonadota > Fimbriimonadia > Fimbriimonadales > ATM1 > JAJPJR01. Next base: position 1,989,602 of record JAXLTG010000001.1, on the reverse strand, counting down.
CGAATCGGTTTCAATTACAAGACCGATGACAGTTCCAATCTCCGCTTCTTCTACGAAATGAGCGACTACGACTCAGATGGCGACGGTTTCTACGATGGAACCTGGGGCTCTGAGCGACGAGGCGGTCTCTTCGTGGTGCAGTGGTACAAGAAGTTCTAAGCTAATCGCTTAGACTCTTCTCAAGGCTTCGTGGCCCCGTGCCACGAAGCCTTTTCTTTTTTCGTGTAGACTCCCGAGCAACTGGACCAATTGACTGGTCCAAGGGGAACGAGCACGATCCACTCAAGCGCGGCGGCGGCGGCGTTTTGCCGAGAATCGCTCCGGCGGCATACGGCTCAAATCAAGGAGGAGTTCAATAAATGAACCGAACGCTTAGACTGGCCCTCGTGGCCATAGCAGGCTCGGCATTCGTCTTGCCTGCTCTTGCTCAAGGTGACAACTTCCCGGATGCGCCCGAATATCACTGGGCCTTTCAAGCACTGCTCAACATGAAGAATGAGGGCATCTTGGTGGGTTATCCTGATGGGCTATTCCGCGGAGGCCGACCGGCATCCCGCTATGAAATGGCAGCGGCAATTGATCGCGCCTATCAGAAGCTCAAGGGAATGCTCGGCGGAGTCCAAAACCAGATTGACGCTCTCAATCGCAAGATTGATGATATGGGCGACAACTACGCGTCGAAGGCAGATCTTGCTGCTCTTCGCGACGCTCTCAACGACCTGAAGCGCCAGCTTGATGGCATGAAGGGTTGGGGCGATGACATCGCTGCTCTTAAGCGCATGGCGGACATGTTCCAGAAAGACCTTGCGAAGATGGGTGTTGATGTTGAAGCGATGAAGAAAGATCTCGCTGACATGGGTGCCAGGCTGACGGCTCTCGAAAAGAGAAAGCCAGCCGTTGACATTCATGGAGACATCACTCTAATAAGCCACATGGGACACTCGACCGACGACCTCTTCGGTGTAACGGTTGATGGACGACCTACTGGTTATGGTCGCGGGGATTACTCTGGCGATCCGGTTGGCATCACCCGAGACTGGTCGTTCGGACACGAAGTCGGCTTCGAGTTTAGCGGCACCAATGACACCGGTCCTAAGTGGCATGCAACTCTCGTTGCAGGCAACTTCGTTGGATTCGAAGGCGAAGGCGGTCTTTACGGAGATCAATCGTCCCAGCTAGTTGACACCCCATTTCATGAAGGCGATTGGGAAATGTACATCCAAGATGCTGAAGTTAATTTCAAAACGTCAGTTGCTGGCCAAGGAATGGACGTACGGCTTGGACGCGTTGGGTATCAAACCAATCGGTGGTTTTTCTCACGACAAGACCGAACTCCGTATATGGAAAGTGAGCGATGGGACAATGGAAATTGGTACTTCGACGGCGGCGTGCTTGGGTTCCACTTTGGATCGAACGTGAGTCTGGATGTGTTCGGTGGGCGGCAGAGCGCACTCGAAACATCTGATGACAACTCGCTTGCTCCGATGTTAGCAGGAGATCGCACCACGTTCGGGTTGGCGAGTGGGGAGTTGTTCATTGATCAGCATCTGGGCTTCAACTTGGACTTCAAGTTTGGGGAGCAGGGCGGACTGATGCTCAACTACATCTTCCTCGACTCAAACTCGCTAATTGCAGGTCCCGATGGTGACCCGTACAACCGTGTCGTCGTTATGGGCGCTGCTCTCAACCTGAATCTGAACAAGCAGTTCTCAATTGACGCGGGCTATGGCAAGACTCCATACATGGAGAATTCCAGCACGGCTTTTGACGAGGACAATGCAGCGTACTGGGCAGGTCTGGCTTACAACTCAGCAAAGACCCACGCGGGCTTAGAGTTCCGGCACATAGATCCTTTCTATGGAGCACCAGGCTCATGGGACCGAATCGGGTTCTATTGGAATCCTGTGGACCTCGAGGGGTTCGGAGCATGGATTGACCACTCATTCAACGACAAGTTTCGCGGATGGGTTTGGGCCGTGTTCGCCAATGCGCTGGAAGGAGTCAAGTTTGATGCAGACGACGAAATCACTTCGTATGGTTTAGGTGTCAACTACATGATTCGTCCGGACCTGGACTTCACACTCGATTGGGAAAGCGTTCGTTGGGGATTCGAAGAACTCAGCGCAGATGACTCGACGACGAACTGGTACCGCATCGGTTTCAACTGGAAGCAGGACGAGCACTCAAAGCTCAAGCTCTGGTACGAAATCAGCGACCACCAGGACGAAGGACTGTTAGGTGGCGACAGGCGAGGTGGATTGTTCACCCTCCAGTGGTCCCGTAAGTTCTAATCTAACTCCTCGAATGAAAACGAAGTCGAGCCGATTTTCGGCTCGACTTCTTCATTTTGGAGTAATGTATTCGAGAGGTCCGCGTACAGTGGACACCGCGTGAGGTGAATAGAATGAAATTGAAGAACATATTTGTTATGCTTATCTCGGCATTGCTTGTAAGCGCCTACGCCCAGATCAGCATTGGTGACGTCATCAAAGTGGCAGGTATCGGTGTCGCTGTTGACCAATTCGGTCCAGAGATTAATCGCGCCGTTAACAAGCTGCAAGGTTTTAAGGATTCAGAGCAACTCATGACGAAGGTCGTGCCAATTCTATCTGTTGGGAAAGGTGGCCACATCGGGGCAGTGCAAGTCATGGGTCCTCCGGCACTTGTTAAGAAAGTCCGAGCAGTTGCTCAGCTTGAAACGGACTTCGCACGCACCGTGCGATTGAAAGCGCTCATTCCAATAGAGTCGAAAGACTTGAAGAATATCAAGCGAGTCGTTGGTGTTGGCGTTAGCGCCATCATTGATTTGAAGATATAACTGGCAGATTTGCCGAGCCGCCGAAACGGGGCAGATAGCCCCGTTTCGGTATAATCCGCCCCGCAATGTCCAACATCCGCCTATTTACCTCCGAGAGCGTGAGCGAGGGCCATCCCGACAAGGTCGCCGACCAAATTTCAGACGCAATTCTTGACGAGTGCCTATCGCAAGACCCGTCAAGTCGAACCGCTATCGAAACTCTGCTCGGTATGGGTTTCGCGGTTGTCACCGGAGAGATCAAAACCGGTGGCTACGTTGATATGTCAAAAGTCGTTCGCGAAACGATTCAAGACATTGGTTACAACAGTATCGAATGTGGGATGGACGGCCGAACGTGTGGTGTGTTGGTCGCGGTTCACGAGCAGAGCAGCGACATCGCGATGGGAGTAGACACCGGAGGCGCAGGCGATCAAGGAATGATGTTTGGCATGGCGGTAGACGAAACTCCAGAGCTGATGCCACTGCCAATTGCGATGGCACATGCACTAATGCGCGAACACGCCCGCGCGAAAAGAGAGCATCCGTCGCTGTATCGTCCGGATGGAAAGGGACAGATAACGGTTGCCTACGAAAACGGAGTGCCAAAATACGTAGACACTGTAGTTTGTTCGATACAACACACGCCGACGCACAACCAAGACGAAATCCGACAGCGGATTCGACAAGACATCATCCAACCCGTGCTCGATCAGTATGGATCAAGCGTTGATGTCACCGGAGATATCAAGTTCCACATTAACCCAACAGGTTCATTTGAAAAAGGCGGTCCCGAAGCGGACAGCGGCCTAACCGGAAGAAAGATTATTGTGGACACGTACGGTGGGTTCTGTCCACACGGCGGCGGCGCATTCAGCGGCAAGGACCCAACGAAAGTGGACCGAAGCGCCGCGTATATGGCGCGTCATGTCGCGAAGAACATCGTTGCCGCGAAGCTCGCAAAGCGCGCTCAAGTTAGCCTTGCGTATGCCATCGGAGTTGCACAACCGGTCCAAATTAGCATTGATACTTTCGGAACGGAGTCTAGAGATGTCAACAGCATCGAAAAAGCGGTGAGGGATGTTTTCGACTTCAGCCCGGCGGGAATTACCAACTATCTTGGCCTTCGAAACGGCTTCAAATATCTGCCGACGGCAAAGAACGGTCACTTCGGCGCGAACAACTTCCCTTGGGAAAGCACCGAGATCGCTGCAAAACTACAAGTTTAGTGCGGCGTCGCGTCGTGCGCTTCAGGATAGCTGCCTAAGACAACGCATTCTAGCGCGTACGATTTCAGCGTCTCAGTCGCGCGGCCAATGTTTTCATCCAGTCGGTGCCCTTGGCAATCCACATAAAAGATGTATTCGAAGCTGGCTCGCTGGGCGGGGCGGCTTTCAATCATCATTAGGTTTACGTCATGTTTGTCGAAAGCTCCGAGAGCTCGATACAGCTCGCCGGGACGATTTCGTAGATTAAACATAAACGACGTTTTGTCTTTGCCGGTTCTCTGTGGCTCGTTGTAGCCGAACACTAAGAATCGTGTTCGGTTATGCGGGTTGTCTTCAATGTGTTCAACGAGAATTGGAATTCCGATGAGTTCCGCCGCCGTCGAGTTAGCAATTGCCGCGGACTGCTCGTCTTCAAGCGCTCGCATCGCTGCGGAAGCGGTGGGAGTTACCTCCACAACTTCCGCCTTTGGCAAATTGGTGCGAAGCCATCGTTTGCATTGAGTCGCGGGTTGCGGTCCAGCGAACACTCTCTTGATCTCACTCAGCGAAGGCGCGCGAGTCAACAGGTCGTGAGCGATTGGCACAAATACTTCTGCACAAATCTTGACGTTTGTTTGCGGAAACATATCCAGTGTCTCCGGTACGACTCCTGCAAGCGAGTTTTCTATCGGAGCAACACCATAGTCCGCCTGGCCGTGCTCTACAGCACGAAACACATCTTCGATACCCTCGCAAGCCAGATAGGTCGCGCTCGCTCCGAACTGCTTCACGGCTGCGAGATTCGAAAACGTTCCTTCCGGTCCCCAGAAACCGATGGTGAGCTGCTTCTCAAGCGAGCGTGCCGCCGAGATCACTTCGCGATAAATCGCTTGAAGTTGTCGCCGCTGCAGCGGCCCGACGTTTTGGGTTGCGAGCCTTTCCAGAATCTCGCGTTCTCGCTCAGGCGTGTAATACGGCTTGGCTGAGCTCTCTTTCAACCGGCCAGCCTCCAAGGCGAGCTCCGCCCGGCGGTTGAGCAACTGAACGATCTCCCCATCAATTAGGTCAATGTTCTCGCGGATTTTGAGGATAGGATTGGGCTCGGGCGTGTTTGGCACTGTTTCAGATTATTGGCTCGCGGTAGGCAGGAGGCAGGGGCAAGTTCGGAGAACTTTGGGTAAATGCTGAGGTTTTTGGCGAAACTGAGCACCCTCGACGCGCGATGGCTGTACCTTTTGCTCATCGCCTCGATTGTGGCCTCGGCTTATTTGCGGCTCCCACTCGCATTCAAACCGAGCCCTGAGACGCAGGGTTTCTACAACACAATCGAAGCGCTGGACGGTTCTAAGCCCGTGCTGTTGATGAGCGATTGGGATCAGGGAACGGTCGGCGAGTTGCGCGCTCAGTTCTACGCGACGGTTCGGCACCTGTTTAGAAAGAACATCCGATTTGTGCTCGTCAGCGGCAACCTCAATGGTCCTCGGTTTTATCTCGAAGCGATGGATCAGCTTTCGAAGCAATACGGCAAGGAGTATGGAAAGGATTGGGTGTCATTTGGGTTCAAACTCCCTGATCCGAAGCCGAATAGCGTCGAGGCTATCTCTCGCAATTTTGCAGAGTTGGTTGGAAAGGATGAGGTTGGGAAGAAAGCCACGGATTACGCGTGGCTGAAAGATGTGCGATTTGCCGAGGACTGGGCGTTAGTGATTAGCATCGTTTACAGCGAGATTCGAGAATTCCTAACATACTTCGTTGAAGCCGGCAGAACGCCATACATCGCTGGTTGTGCTGCCATCGTTTCCACCTACAGCTACCCGTTCTTTTCGACCGGAACAATGAAGGGAATTCTGATCGGTGCGCGAGGTGGCGGAGAATACGAGCAAATGATCGCACGAGAAGAGGGCCGACAGGTCGGCGGAACGTTTGGTGAACGATTGCTCATCGGCCAGTCCGCAGGCCATTTTCTACTCCTCTTCGGAATCATCGTCGGGAATGTCGGCGCGCTTGCGAAACGCGCGCTGGAGCGGCGCTCTTAATCATGGAGCTGTTTGGAAACATCGTAGCGGCGCTTTGCGTCGTGATGATTCTCAGCCTTCTGTGGCGAGAAAATAAGGCGTACCGAGTCGGCGAGCACATACTCTTGGGACTCGCGGTTGGATACGCCGTTGTCGCGGCTTGGTTCGAGTATCTGGCACCGAGGTGGATGGAGCCGTTTGCAGCGAGCCTCGCGACAGGTAATGCCGCAGGTATTTTTTCAGGAGTCGTTCTTTTGGCTCTTGGTCTTTGCTGGTACGGCATCTTTTTCAAGAAGACCGAGTGGTTGATGCGACTTGTCATCGGCATCGTCATCGGCGCAGGAGCGGGTCAAGCAATACGAATTCAAACATCGCAGCAGATGCCTGTGCTTGTCTCCTCGTTCAGAAGCCCCATTGTCGTTGAGAATGGCAACACTCAACTATGGGCCTCTGTCAGCAACACTATCTTTCTTCTCGCACTCATCTCCGTGTTGTTCTTCTTTTTCTTTACTCTCGATCATCGCAACGCGCTGTTCCGCGGAACGAGCAAGGTCGGCCGGTTTTGGCTCATGGTGGCGTTCGGCGCATTCTTCGGCAACACTCTAATGACCCGGTTATCCGCGCTCATCGAACGCGTGTGGTTTGTGGTCGACAATTTCTTCAGGTAAATTCACGTAGTTCATGAGCAGGATGCAACAAGTAAGCGCTTGGGGCACAGAACGGTTGTGCGCGTATCTTGCCGGGCACCCACATGTTGAAGTCTCTTCGTTTTGCGAATCCGCTGTTTCGCGAATGGACTGGAAACAAGGAAATTGGTCGCGAGTAGCGCACGCGGGAAAACCGGATCTTGGAGAAAACTATGGGCTCATCGAACTCATGGACAACAACCCCCTCGTCTGTGCAGATCGCGCTTCAACACCTGGCGCAGAAGCTACGCTTGCACTCATCGCGACGGGACCGCTGTTGCGGGCCGATCTTCTGACCGGGAACGCGAACCTGCACTATTCGTGGGAAGGTGATTTCGAAGAAACAACAATTGCGCTGCGAAGACAGAGCTGCACACTTGCACCTCAATTCTCGTGCGAACAAGGATTTGCGAATAATGTGGCACAGATATCGGCGAGATTGGAAGTCAAGCCCACAACGAAAGGCGACTTAATTGAACTGTTTGAGGAAGCCTACGGCCGGAGCTTCTTTGTCAAGCACTTGCCCGGCGAAGAGTTCAAGACATCAGTGCCGATTCATACGCCGAATGCGATCTACAGTCTCGAGATTCCAGACTCAATAACCGTGGAAACGCTTCTTGTACATGTAAAAGCTGATATCAACGGCAAATGCGGCGCTGCCCAGCTTGTACACTTGTACAACATCATGTCTGGCAATGAGGAGTCGCTCGGCCTAAGTTAGCGCCGAATCCATCACGACGTTTTCGAGCGAGCCCACATGCTCGATGTCGCCGGCGAGAATGCAGTGCCGAATCGTTCCCGTAACCGAAATTCTCGATCCAGGCATTACAGTTGTATCAGCAATCTGCTTACAGTTCACTACGCTGTCTTGTCCGATGCTGACATTCTCTTCGACTTCGCAGCTTAGCAATAAGTTTGAGCCGAACAGGGGCTTGCGTTGAGTCAGGTAACTCGAGCATTCTAAGAAGGAATCGAGAGTTCCAGTATCAAACCAGCTGCCTTCATACTCTCCCGCCAGGACGGTTTCTCCCCGGTCCACAAGCATCTGTATGGCGTCTGTGATTTCGTATTCGCCGCGTGCGCTCGGTTGAAGGGTTTCAAACGTATCCCAAATCTGCTTTCGAAAAAAGTAAACGCCTGCCATCGCTAAATTCGATTCTGGGTGCTGTGGCTTTTCGACTAATCTCACGATGCGTTCACCCTCGACATTGGCAACGCCAAATCTGCGAGGGTCGTCAACTTGCTTGACCATGTTCAAGTTAGCGCACTCTGATTCTAAGAACCGATCCCGAAGCGAAACGAGTGAGTCGCCATAGATTGCGTCGCCCAGATACAGAATGAACGGGCTGTCTTGGATCTGATCGCGTGCAAACGAAACAGCATGGGCGAGCCCTTTCGGTTCGGGCTGTTTCGCATAACTCAGGCGCAGTCCATATCTTGAACCGTCGCCAAGCGATTCGCGCATCTGCGGTTCATTCTCGCCGACAATAATGCACACGTCCTCAACGGAAAGCTCCCGGAGCTTGTCAAACGCATATTCAATCGTTGGGCGATTTGCGATAGGAAGCAGTGGCTTCGGGATTCGTTTGGTAATCGGGTAGAGCCTTGTCCCTTTTCCAGCGGCGAGAATTACTCCTTTCATCGTTGTGCGGTATTGTCTGGAAAGTTAGTGAATAGGAAAGCTCTTACACACGGATTTTGTGCGGTGTTAATCGCGATTTGTGGATGTGGAAAACCCACGCCGCCACACTTCGCCGACCGGTTGAAAGCGTACCCGACTCCACCGACAAACGCTGCATTCGATCGGCTTATGCAAGCAGCCGACATGATTGAGAAGAGTTGCGCACAATATCTCGGAAAGTCCGAGCTCACCGTTACTGAGAAACGCCGCGCAATCGCTGCGGCCGAACCAGCAATCGAACATATCCGAACTGCGCTAACACCGATACCCGAGTACGTTTACGTGCCTGTGGGTCCGCTACAGCCGAGCAAGCACCGTCGAGGTTGGGCTTTTCTGGGGAGTGTGCTCATGTGGAAAGCACACGACCAAATTTCGTCAGACAACGTAGACGCTGCGTGCGAAACTGTCGCTCTCGCCATTCGTTTTGGAACTGCGATTTCGGGCGGAGATGCATTCGATATGAATCTCGGCTTCACAATCGTCTCAGATTCTGCCGGCGAACTGTGGGATCGGCTGTTCGCTGCATCGCCGTCGGCCCTCCGAGGTCTGTACTCTCAAATCCTGGTTGCGTTGAAGTCCGGCCCCGAGATTGCGCATTCGCTTCGCAGCGAAAGCACAAATATGCTGGCGGTCGTGAACGCTTATCAGGACGCGTTTCAAAAGAACGAGCTTGCGCAGTTTAGCGAGGCGTTGGGTCAGCAGTACCGTCCGGCGTTTGAATATTTGGACAAACTCCGATCAGAATCGCCTGCGGAACAGGTTGAGTATTTCGATTCGTTCGCTGGCCGCGCAGAGTTGATATCCAACCAAGTCTCAAAAGCGACCTCGCAGGCAACACACCTTTGGGAAGAGCAGCAATTCGAAAAACCTGACGCTCCATGGTGGCGGCTCGCCGACGTTTACTTTTCGCAGGCCGCGAAGATGCCAGGTTGGTATCTCAAAAACCAATCCCTTCTAAGAATTCTGGGTGTGCGTGCGGCCCTCACTGCCAGGCTCCGATCTGGCCAAGCACTGCCTTCGACGATTGCCCGACTCCCGGCAATCATCCGAACAGACGTTTACTCGGGAAAAGACCTGATGTATCACTCGCAAGGGTCAGATTTCAAACTCTATTCGGTCGGCCCGGACAGGCGAGATGACGGCGGGGAGGGAGGACCGACCGGGGTGAGTCCGGACCTCGTTTTCGGGCGGTAGACTTTCCAGCAATGATGCTGGGCAGAACAGCGTCTAAGTAGTGTCGTGAGTATGCCAAGCCAAGCCGCCGAGCGATCGGTCACCGTTACAGACGAGGCACGAAGGACCGACTGGTTCGGCGTGATCTTGGGGGCGGCTGTGTTTCTTGGCGGGATCGCCTTGCTCGCGTTCACCTTCCTCAATGCCTTCACGCTGTTCACAACCCCCCAGGAGCGGCTCATCGAGCGAACGAATCCAGAGGTAACCCGAATCGTGAGCGACTTCAGCTACGTGATCCTCAAAATCGGCGTGCTCTTGGTCATGTCCATCGTAGGCTCGATTATCAGCGGCAAAGGAATCCGGATGTACCTCGCAGCTCGCGCGGGCCTGGTAACTGAACGGGAAAAGGTCTCTCCCTGACCAGGTAAACCAACCGGATTTCGGCCCGTTTCGCCAGGCCCTGCGGTAGAATGGATTGACCATATCGGGCTCAGGAGGAAAGGGACCATGAGGGTTTCACGATTTGTTTTAGCTGCACTTTTGTTAGTTTTTGGCGCAACCGGATTTGCGCAATCCGCGACCGTCAACCAGAAACTGGAGTCGGCGATAAAGCTTTGGCGGGAAGGGAAAGCAGGCGACGCAACCGCCGCGCTTGAGTCGCTTGTCCGCGAAGTCCCCTCCAATCCTGACGCGCTTCAATGGCTCGGCTATGTGTACCTGCAGCAAGATCGCGCATCCGACGCACTCCCTCATTTGGAGAAAGCTGCAGGCCTAGCCCCGCAAAGCGTTGAGATTAAGAGCAACCTCGGCGCAGCCTATGTGGCGACGAAAGATTTTGATAAAGCATTGAAAGTGTTCACAGATGTCGTGACCGCTCAGCCACAGTTCTTTGAAGGTTGGTACAACATCGGGAACATCCACCTGAAGCGCGGACAAAATGATCGCGCAATTCAAGCTTACGAAAAAGCTCTCACCATCCGAACCAACGATCCATTTACCAAAAACAATCTCGGCGCTGCGTATACCAACAAAGGCGACCATAATCGAGCCGCCGAGCTCTTCGCCGCGGCATCCAACGCAAAGCAGGATCGAGCATCGTTTGCGCAGAATGCAGGATTGGCCTATCTTCGCGCGGGAAAACCGAAAGAAGCGATTCCATTCCTCGAGCGCGCAGATCGCCTTCAAGGAAACGACAGCGACACGATTGCAGGACTCGCACAAGCGTATGCTGCTACGGGTAATGCCGATCGCGGAATGGCTCTGCTTGCTCAGGCAACGCAAACATCTCCGAACGACGCCATTCTTTGGTACAACCTTGGCGTGTTGCAGGGTCGGGCTGGAAAGTGGGCCGATGCGATGACCTGTTATCGAAAGGCGCTCGAAATCAATCCAAACGACGCCGACGCACAAGGCAACCTCGGGTTGGCACAGTTTAACCTTGGCAACTTCTCGGAAGCCGAAGAGACGTTCACGAAACTAATCGGAATGACGACTTCGGTCGAGTCCCGATTGAACTTGGCTGCGGCGAAAGTCAAACTTGGCAAATTCAAAGAGGCTGTTCCGCTGTGGAAGGATGTGCTTCAAAAATCGCCGACTCGGCACGATGTCCGACTCTCGCTCGCAAACGCGCTTTATCAACTTGAAGATTTCGAAGGTGCTCGCGCCCAATACAAACAGGTGTTGATGGCGAACGCAAAGAATTCCGAAGCGCTCAACGGCATGGGTTTGCTCGCCTACAAAGCGAACAACATGCCGGAGGCCGAGAAGATGTTCCGCGACTCAATCGCGGCTACTCCGACGTTCGCTCAGCCGTACAACAATCTTGCTTGTGTGCTTGAGCGCCAAAACAAAAAGGCCGAGGCTGTCAAGCTGCTCAAGAAGGCGCTGGAACTGGATCCAAACTTTGCGGACGCTAAACGCAACTTGGACCGGCTCCAATCGCTGGGCGGCTGACGTCTCGTCAGCAAATGCGAACGATTAATTTCGCCGTCAATCTTCAGCGCGACGACGCCGTTCGCGCGTCCCTTGAGTGCGCCGAGTGGCTTGCTGGACAGCAAATAAAGGTCGGGTTCGACCATGAAAGCGCAGCTTCACTTGGTCAGCACGCGATTCCCCTCAACGAGCTCGGAAACTGTGAACTTGTCGTTACATTCGGTGGCGACGGAACGCTAATCCGCGTAGCAGGCCCTTGCAGCGAGGCATGCACTCCGATTCTTGGCGTGTTTTTTGGCAGGTTTGGATTTGTCACACAAGCAGACCCGACCGAAGTGCGCGCCGCCATTCGGCAGTTCTTAGATGGTGAAGCGGAGTTCGATGATCGTATGATGTTGAAGGGCGATTTGGTCCGCAATGACAGCGTTGTTGCAGAGATGCATGCGCTGAACGAGTTCGCGATTCAGCGTTCGATTACGCAGCACATGACTACGTTTGGAGTGAACATTGATTGGGAGGAGATCACCTCATATCCGGCGGACGGAATTCTGGTCTCGACACCCACCGGCTCAACGGCTTACAGCCTCAGCGCTGGCGGGCCGATCGTTGATCCCACTGTGATGGCGATGCTGGTCACGCCGATCACTCCCCATTCGTTGGGAGCACGTCCTTTGGTTTTGTCCCCTGACAGCCGAGTCGAGATTTCGGTGGATGTTCGCGGCGATGCGGTGTTCAGCTCAGATGGCCAACACCGGCTGAATATGTTATCGGGGGATAGAGTCGTGGTCACCAAGTCCGAGAGGGTTACACGGCTGGTTGTGTTCGACCGCTCCGACTTCTTGATAAAGCTTCGCACCCGGCTCATGTGGGGCGCGCGGAGTTAGAGCGGTATCCTTTTCAGCGTTGGAGCGGTGTCCGAGCTGGCCGAAGGAGCGCGACTGGAAATCGCGTACTCGTGAGTTCCACGGGTCGTGGGTTCGAATCCCACCCGCTCCGCCACTATCAGATTTTTGATGGCTTTTCGGGTGGGATGAGAGGTTCACCCCGCCGAACGGAGTGAGGGGAATGAGCGCAGCGAATCGGGGAATCCCACCCGCTCCGCCACTCTTCTCTTGACCGCGAAGCGCAGAAACGGGTCAAATTGGTTTCGAGATGCCGCGATTAGACGAATCTTTCCGGAGCACGGGGTGAGCAAGGTCGTCGTATCTCGAAAACCTGTCGCAGAGTCCACCATCGAGCGACTACGCGCCTACTGGCAACTCAGCAAACCGAGAGTCACACTCCTCGTCTGGATCACCAACCTGCTCGGCATGATTATCGCAGGGGGCGGACCCACGGCACTGTTCGTCGCAAACCTATCCGCCGCTTGGTTCGTTGTCGCAGCAGCCAACGCGCTCAACCAAGTCATTGAAGCTCAGGCCGACCGGCAGATGGAGCGGACCAAGCATCGCCCGATTCCCAGCGGGCGCCTAAGCCCTAACGAAGCCACATTTGTAGGCGTAGTGTGGGGGATTATCGGGCTGTCGCTTCTGGCGGTGTTCGTGAATGCGATTACGGCCCTTCTCGGCGCGGTCTCCATTGGGCTTTATGTGTTCGGCTACACGCTTCTGAAACCACGCAGCCACCTTTGCACCGTTATCGGGGCGATTCCCGGCGCGATTCCTCCTCTTGCAGGCTTCGCCGCCGTGACCGGAACGATTGCGGCCCCAGGGGTTCTGCTGTTTGCTCTGCAGTTTTTCTGGCAGTTTCCCCACTTCTGGGCGATCGCCTGGCTGCTCCGCGAGGATTACGCGAAAGTCGGCTTCAAAATGCTCCCGTTCCCTGGGGCGGGCGGCAGGCAAACCGCCTTGTGCGCGCTTCAGTACTCGCTCCCCTTGCTCCCCTTGAGCGTCCTCGCGGCCCTGCAAGTGCGCTACATCTGGGAATTCGCAGGTTTTGCGGCCATTCTGGCTGGCTTCCTGATGGCCACTTCTCTCAATTTCGTCCGAAACCCGGACTCTTTGCACGCGAAGAAGCTGCTTAAAGCAACAATCCTGTATATTCCGGCCCTGCTGGTTGTCATGGCAGCCTGTCGCTAGTCGGCGAGTAGTTTTTTTTCAAAAACGTTGCATTAACTTCTTGACTTTGTGCAATAGTATTGCGATAAAGGAGTGAACCCATGCCAATCCCATCAGTTTCTACCCTCGCCTGCGCAATAGCGCTCGCTCAAAGCGGCGCCCAGGATACGAAAGGTAGTTCCGAACCAAAGACCGAGCAGCCGCCACAAGCCCCTGTTAGCTCGAATCCAGGAATCAGTCTTGTGTTCGACTTCGGCGGTGACCTCATGGACCATCAAGACCGGCGCAGATACGACTTCCGCGAGATCGAGTTTGGATTCGACTCGGACGTTGACCCTCACCTCAAAGCACAGGCATTTGTTGCCGTCGCGAAAGAGGATGGCGAGACGGTGGTCGAGGTCGAAGAGGCGTTTGGACGGTATGGAAATCTCGGACGTGGACTATCTGCGAAATTCGGAAAGATTGCAGCGGCAATAGGTCGGGTCCAGCGAAACCACGCCGACCAGTTTGACTATCTCGACTATCCGTTTGTGACTCAGGACACTCTCGGCGACGAGGGCCTGCGCTCCGTAGGAGGTTCGATTAGCTATCTGCTACCGACATCAAGATTTAGTGAATTCACGTTTGAAGCGGTTGACGCAAACGACGGTCCGCTGTTTCATTCCGCTAACTCTGGCGACATGGTTCTTCTGGGGCACTACCGGACATTTTTTGATTTCAGCGAAGATTTGTCGGCCCAATTGGGAGCGACCTATGCGAACGGTCCGAACGACAACGAGCGCGCGCAACTGTACGGCTTGGATTACGTAATGAAGTGGCATCCCTCTTCGACGGGAAAGTCGGCAGTGTTCGAGACGGAAGCGTATTGGTCGAATACGGGACAGCCGGGTGACAAAACGACGTTCGGCTGGTTCGCATCGCTGGCCTATCAAATTGTTCCTCGCTGGTTTGTCACTGTGAAAGGCGATTACAGCGAACTGCCGGGAACCACCGACGTGCGGCGCGGGCTGAGCGCAGGGTTGACCTTCAAGCTGACGGAGTTTGAGCATTGGCGCCTTGAGTTTCAGCGAGTTGCGAGCAACTTCGCCACGGACAAAAACTTTCTGAGCCTGCAATTCCAGTTCTTAATTGGAAAACACCCAGCGCACAAGTATTAGGAGGAGTTCATGAAAAAACTCGCGCTTTCATTACTCATTGCCACGGCGGCAATCTCACACGCGAAGACGCTCAATGTGATTGCGACTGTCGAGGCGCTCGGTTCGATTGCTAAGTCCGTTGGCGGCACTCATGTCAATGTAACCACTCTCGTTGTCGGAGCCCGTGACCCTCATCGAATCGAAGCGAAGCCCAGTTACATCAGCGCGGCTTCACGCGCAGATTTGTGGCTCGCTATCGGGCTCGAATTAGAAATCGGGTACGAAGAACCGATTATCAGCGGCAGCGGAAATGGAAAGCTGAGGCCGGGATCTCCGGGCTATTTCGCAGCCGGCAATTACGTTTCGATACTCGAAAAGCCGAGTGGAGCTGTCACAAGAGCTCAGGGCGACATCCACCCGTATGGAAACCCGCACGTCTGGCTTGATCCTTACAACGGGCGCGTGATCGCGCTGAAATTGGCCGAGCGATTGAGCCAACTCGATCCCGCGTCGTCGTCTGATTTTCGGAAGAACGCGGACGCATTTGTTGGCGAATTGGACCGAGCGATGTTTGGTGACGCGCTAGTTGCGAAATTTGGTGGAGAGCAGTTGTGGAAATGGGACAACTCCGACCAGCTTATCGCAAAAGTTCGAGCGGAGGGAATGGAGAGCAAAATAGGTGGCTGGTTCGCGAAAATGCGACCGCATTGGAAGACGAAAATTGTGACGTACCATAGGAGCTGGGTCTACTTCGCTTTTCGATTCGGCCTAAACGTCATCGGAGAACTTGAACCGAAGCCGGGCATAGACCCGACGCCATCTCACGTTGCGAACACCATCTCCAAAATCAAGTCCGAAGGGGCGAAACTAATCATCCAGGAGCCGTTCTACTCAACCAAAAATGCGACGTTCGTTTCTCAACGCACGGACGTGCCCTTCCTAGTTCTTCCAGGTAATGTGGGCCACGATGGGAATTCAAAGGACTACATTTCGCTATTCGACACTCTGGTCAACCGAATAAGCCAAGCGTTGGGAAATTGAGACTATGAAGGAGTTCTGGAGCATCATGGGCCTTGCGGCCGTGGCGTCCACAATTATGTCCCCGGTCCATTGCCTGTTTGGACTGCACATTGTGCGCCGCGGTTTGCTGTTCATTGATCTCGCTGTGGCGCAAGTTGCGGCGCTCGGTATGTCTGTGGCGTTGGCAAAAGGTCTCGACCCTTCAAATCCTGCGCACGAAGGCCAGATCTATCTGTACTCCTTGGCATTCGCACTGGGCGGTGCGTGCATCATCTCTCTCACCAGGTTTAGATTGGGCAGAGTGCCGCATGAAGCGGTTATCGGAATCGTTTATGTGATTGCCTCTGCCGCCGCCTTTGTGTTGTTGGAATTCTCGCCGCACGGAGCAGAAGAGCTTAAGAGTCTGTTCCAGGGCAACATTTTGTTCGTCACCAAAGCACACGTGACTTCGACTGCGTATTGGTACGGCGCAGTGCTCGTTTGCCTCTTATTTGTGTGGCGTTCGACAACGAAGGTAACTCTGCGAGCTGATGACGCACCAATGGGCCTGAGGCTTGTGCTACTTGACGTGCTGTACTATGCTCTCCTTGGATTCGTCGTCGCTTCTTCGGTCCAAATTGCCGGCGTGCTGGTAGTTTTCACCTGGCTTGTGATGCCGGCCGTTGTAGCATTCTTCTTTGTCAATCGGATGAGTGCCGCCGTTGCGGTTGCGTTGCCAATTTCGTTTGTGGGTACATGGCTTGGGCTATTCCTGTCCTACTACGCGCCGCCGATCGCGCTGTCGGACGAAGCGAGGGCTGCGATCGGCGCAGGTACGGACGAGGTGCAACGCGGCTGGCCCACGGGGCCCTCAATAGTGATCGGGATGGCGGTGTTGGTGATCGTTGCGTATGCGATAAAACTTTTCATTCCAGATCGTCAGCCTGAGATTACGCAATAATAGCGGCGATGTCGCTCGTTTCTGCCATCACAACGTTCCTCCCGGCTCGGCCGGATGTCGAAGTCGAGGCCCTCGGTCCGAAAGTGCAGATATTTGTGCTGCCCGGCTCGCAATTGCGCCGACTACCCAAGTCGAGCGGATTTGTGGCGTTTTCTGATTCAACCGGATGGCTTGCACATGGCTCCATGCTCGCCATCAAGGACAAGGCGGATTACAAACTGGATGACCAGATACGCTCGCTTGCGCCAATCGCGCAAGGAGCAGCCGTGTCCGTGCCGGCGAAGTCAATTCCAGGCAAACGATTAGTTGTCGCGAACGTGTACAACGATCGAAAAGTCGCCACTCGAGATTCGTTTGCTGCTGCATTCGACGCTGCAGTCGAAGAGATCAAGAAGAACGGCGGTGACAGTGCGATTTTTGCCGATCCAACGCCGGGCTGGAACTATCAAGAACATCGGGTTGATCCTGACTTCGCCGCCGAACTGTTTGTGGAAGCCATTGTGCGAAATCGGAAGAAGCTAAAGGCGTTTAGGATCGTGCTCACCGACCCGAATTCGTTCGATGCATACAAGAAGCTGTTTTCAGACTTGAACGAAAACGCTTGGCGGTACTACGAAAGTTCTGTTGCGTGAGTTGCTGCTAATCCCTCCGCACGAGTTACAGGTACGCGGGCGACATGCATCACGAAAAAGAAAGCAAGACACACGGTTGCCGAGCCGGTTGTTAGATGCAGCATCTGCGCGACTGAAGGAAACGCGAAATTGACGAGTGTCGCCCCAAGCACCATTTGAAGCGCGATGATTCCGATGAGCCAAAACCCGTATGTCCTTGCCGGTTGAACAACTTTTTCGCGAATGATGACGAGGAGCAAAAGAACCGCAATGCCAAGTACGAGAATGGCGAAGTTTCGGTGAAGAAGGTCAATGTTGCCGAGGTTATTCACCCATTGATCGCGGGCCACACCTGGGTTGATTCGGTTGTTGTAGTCAACCGTCTCCCGCACACGGGTTCCCATCAAAGCCTGGGCGAGCGACGCGAGCAACAGCGCAGAACCCGTTGCGAGTGACTTGATTCGCGAACCTTGTCCCATCACACTTGTGGTTCGATCTTGAGCCGACACTCTTGCCGCGATCAGAAAACACAGGATTAGAATTGCAAGCAGCATATGAGAGGTCACAACCCATTCGGTCAAGCGAGACTTAACTACTTGACCCCCGAGCCATCCTTGATACGCAACGAGCAGCACGGCCACCGCCGAACAGATGGCTGCGGCCTTGTTGAGTTTTCGAATCTTGAATCCTCTCCATGCTGTCCAAAGAATGAGGAAACCAATAGAAACTCCAACTAAGCGGTTCACATACTCGGTGTAAGTTTGCGCAGCGTTGAAGTCTGCCGGTTTGATATCGGGATGGTGCTCAAAAAACTGCGGCGGGATCTGATCAACCGACGTCGGTGGAATCCAAAGGCCAAAACACTTCGGCCAATCGGGACACCCAAGTCCTGCGCCTTCTGCGCGCACGAGACCGCCTATGAATATGAGCGTGAGTGTCGCGATTATCGTAATGAGCGATGCGGTGAGGAACGCCCTCTTTTCGGTCATTTTGTTTCGACTAATTTACCTCTCATTCACTGATGGTTGAGGCATAATCTTTGTGTGGCTAACCAGCATCGGGTTTTGATCATAGGCGGTGGGTTTGCGGGACTCTATGCCGCGAAGTCACTGAGAAAGCTGCCTGTTGAGATTACGCTGATTGACCAGCGGAACTTTCACCTGTTTCAACCCCTGCTGTATCAAGTTGCCACGGGAGCTATCTCGCCAGGTGAAATCGCATCTCCTCTCCGTGGGATTCTTCGTAGAAACAAAAACACTCGCGTATTGATGTCTAAGGTGATTCAGGTTGACTCTGCGGCAAAGAAAGTGCAGGTTGAGGAGGGTTGGGTTGAGTACGACACACTGATCATCGCGACAGGCGTGACTCACTCTTACTTCGGGCATGACGAATGGTCCACGATCGCTCACGGCTTGAAAACGGTTGAGGATGCGCTTGAAATTCGCCGCGATATTTACATGGCTTTCGAGCGGGCAGAGGCAACCACGAACGATGCGGAGCGCAAAGCTTTGCTCACTTTTGCGATCATCGGTGGCGGACCAACTGGCGTTGAAATGGCCGGTGCGCTTGCAGAGCTCTCGAGAAGGACCTTGCGCGGCAACTTCCGTTCGATTGACCCATCGTCAGCGCGTATTCTGCTGCTTGAAGCGGACGACAGGATCCTGCCAACCTATGATCCGTTTCTCAGTGCGAAGGCGACGCGATCATTGGAGAAGCTTGGCGTTGAGGTGAGGACGGGCTCGCGCGTGACTTCCGTTGCGGAGGGTTCAGTTCTGATTACTCGCGGAATTGAGCAGGAACGGATTCCTACACGCTGTGCGATTTGGGCTGCCGGCGTGCGTGCGTCGAGTTTCGGATCATCGCTGCGGGACTCGCTTGGTGCGGCGACCGACCGTGTAGGCCGCATCGTTGTTGGGCCAGACTTATCATTGCCTTTCGATCCTTCCGTTTTTGTGATTGGCGATTTGGCTGCCTTTTACGATTCGGCAGGCGCACAGCTTCCTGGTGTGGCTCAGGTCGCGATGCAGCAGGGCCGTTATGTTGCTTCGGTTTTGCGCGCTCGGCTTCCCGGCTCCTCTGTTGGCGCGTTTCGCTTCCGCGATCCGGGAAGCATTGCTGTGATTGGTCGCAATGCGGCCGTTTTTTCGAGGGGTCGAATCAAGCTGTGGGGTTGGCCAGCTTGGTTTGTATGGGCATTCATCCATTTGGCTTACTTGATTGAGTTTGATAACAAGCTGTTGGTGCTGTTGCAATGGGCATGGAGCTATCTCACCTTCAACCGCGGCGCGAGACTCATCGGAGCTGCGGAAGGGGAGCGGGACTATTGAGAATGTCTCAAATACCAGACATATGTATACTATACCCATCCAGCCGTGCGTGCCATCGCTTTTATCTCCTTCGACGGCTTTTATGCCGCCTCGCTGCTCAGGCAGAACCAAGCCTGGGCCGCTAAGCCGCTTGTCGTCCTAAAGGCCCGCAAAGTCCTCGACGCCGACCCGCAAGCCCAAAAAGCCGGAATCCACCCCGGAATGACAGCTCAGGAGGCACGATACGCCGCCAGGGGCTGCCTGATCCCCCCGATCTTCCAAGAGTTCAAGGAGGAGCTGTTCCTGCCCTGCTCCAGGCGATGGCTGGATGTAGCCAAGCAGTTCGCCGCCTCGGTCGAGCCGGTCGAGCCCCACCAGGCGTTTCTTGATCTAGGTCAGCTTGCCGGCGCTCGAAACCTGGTTTTCCAGCTTTCCGCCGATCTGTATTCCGCCATCAAACTCTGCCCGCGAATCGGCATCGCCGAGACGATGCTTACGGCCCGCATTGCCGCCGACAACAACGAGATCATAAACCCAGGTGAAGATGAGCGATTTCTCGCGCCGCTACCCATCGAAAGGCTTTGGCCAGCCGACCCCGTTGTGATTAAGCGACTGCGCTACTTGGGTTACAAAACGATCGGTGAAGCTGCCCGCCTTCCACGCGATGTACTAAGAAGGCAGTTTGGCGATGAAGGAGACCGAATGGCGGAATGGTGTCGCGGAAAAGATCACCGAACCATTCGTTCGCTGTATCCGCAGGATGAGCTGTATGCGCGCTTTTCGTTTCCTCAGCCGGCTCGCTTAGATGGTGAAATCGAGCCCGCACTACACAAGCTGTCTCAAACGCTCGCGCTTCAGCTCGCCCAGCGCGATAGACAAGCAGCAGAAATCGAACTGGAGATTCTGTTCGATGATGATTTGCGCCGCGCCGCTCGCCGCGAGTTTTTGCATCCAATGCAAAGCGCAGGCTCGCTGCTTACCGGCCTGCGTCTAACGCTTCGAAAAATAAGCATAGACCGAGAAGTTCACTCCATCAACGCGCGATTGCTCCAGATTAAAAAACCAGACCAAAAACAGAGCGACCTGAACAACAGCCACAAAGAGCAGCAGCTTGCTGAAATGGTGAAAAAAAGGCTTCAGGAAAATCTCGGCGAGACAGTCATCAAAAAAGCATCGGAAATCGAAACTCCGCGACGCGAACTCCTGTTGCGCGCATGGAAACAGGCAACCGGATGGAACGGATAATAGCGCACTGGAAAGAAACGGGCCGCTGGTGGCAGGGAGAGCCGGAGCGCGAATTCAAGCGATATCTGGACAACGGTGGCGTTATTCGCGAGGCCATGCGCGAGCTCAAGCCGCTCTCAACTCGCGCGTTCAGCGCACAAACAGAAAATCAAGAAAAGGTGCATACCGTTGATTACGAAGTGCTCAAACGCGAAGCAAAAGATGCTCGCGAAATGCTCATCAAGATGAAAGCGGAACAGATGCGTTCAAAAAACTCCGCTTTTGTTCCGCTGCACTCCATCTCGGCTTATTCGTTTGGACGCAGTTCGCTATACCCAGAAGAGATTGCAACTTATGCGTTTGCCGGAGGCATGTCCGCAGTGGCGATGGTGGATCGGTTTTCATTAGCGGGTTCGGTTACCTTTGCGCGCGCGTGCAAACAAACCGGTGTAAAGCCGATCATCGGCGCTTCGGTTGAAATGGAAGATGGAGGCGAGCTGGTTCTGCTGATTGAAAATCAGAAGGGATGGAAAAACTTATGTCGCTTGCTGTCGGTTTGTCATTTAGATGAGCCACGATTGTTTCCGCTTTGCAACTGGAAGCGGCTGCAAAGCCATGCCGAAGGCTTAGTTTGTTTGTCCGGTGGGCACTACGGTCCCATCAATCAGGCGCTGATGTGCGGGAGAAGCGACGAGGCGCGCCAAGCGCTTCAAAAACTGCAATCTGTATTCGGTAGATCGCACCTGTTCGTAGAGATCGAGCGCAGTTTTGCTCCCTGGGAAAAGCACGTAAACAAAAAGCTAATCGAAATAGCACGAGAGCAGCAGATACAGCTCGTCGCTTGCGGCATATCTACTCATGCAAAAAAAGAGGATTTCGCAGTGCAAGATGCGTTACTGTGCGCCGAAACGCTCTGCACGGTCGAAGAGATTATCGGTCGAAAGCCGCAGCGCCATGAAACTCAAAAAGCGGTATCAGAAAAGCCGCTTCGGTGGATCAATTCAGAAAGGTTTTTCAAATCAGGACGCGAATGGGAAAGGTTGTTTTCTGATTTGCCGGAGTGCATCGCCAACACAATGGCTGTCGCCGAGCGATTTCCTGATGAGCCACTGCCGCCAAGGCCACCGTTTCCAAAGTTCGATGAACATCCTGAACACACACTCCGATCTGTCGTATTTCAAGGCGCAAATGAGAAGTACAAACACATTACAAAGCCTATTCTAAGCCGATTGTCAGGCGAACTAAGGCGAATCAACGAACTTGGTTATGCCAGCCACTTTTTGGCGATGTGGGAAGCGTGCCACTGGGCAAAATCAAAAGGAATGCTTTACAGTGCAAGAGGGTCTGTTGTGGATAGCGCCGTTGCATTTTGTCTGGGTTTGTCTCGCGTGGATGCTTTGAAACATGATTTGCATTTCGACAGATTCTTGCCGCCTGATGGCAGCAAGCGACCTGATATTGATATTGATTTCGAGTTTCGAAAGCGAGATGATGTAAGGGAGTTTTTTAAACAGCGTTACGGCGAAGACAAAGTGGCGGGCATTTCTGCAATACCAACCTATCAAGGTCGTGGCATTGTTCGCATGATCGGAAAAGCGCTGATGATTCCAGAACAGGCTATTGACTACCTGGCGAAACGGTTGCACGGCTCGGTTTCCGGCAGACGTATGGAGGACGCCATCAAAGCCCGACCTGAGTTGAGAGACAGCGGCATCCCCGCGGAAAGGTTTCTACTACTTTTCGATCTCGCAAGCCGAATAGATGGTCTTCCGCGAGGTATGGCAACGCACTCGTCGGGACTCATTATTTCAAGCGAACCTATTTGTGAAACCGCTCCGATTATGCAAGCTGCAATCCCAAACGTTCCGATTATTCAGTGGGATAAGTACAGCGCAAAATATTTCTTCGATAAATACGACGTTCTCTGCCTGCGTGGTCAAGATGTGCTCGCAGGGACGGGTCATGATACGGAGTTGATTTCCATGGAGGAGCCCGCGGTCTATGATAAATTTCAGCAGGGCGATCTCATCGGAATTCCGCAAAGCGCATCTCCGGCGATGCGTCAGGCACACATCCGTTTAAGAACAGCCAATCTGCACGATGCAAGTTTAGTTCAAGCGGGTATTCGCCCCGGTGTTGGCGGAGCAGTGAAAATCAACGCGCTAATAAAAAGGCGTAGAGGCATCGAAAAGTACGTTTATCCACATCCGCTGTTCGAGGAGATACTCGGTCTCAGTTATGGCATCATCGTTTTTCAAGAGCAAGTGGATCAGCTTCTGCAAGCGTTTTGTGGTTACACGGCAGGTGAGGCTGAGGAGATTCGCGAAAAGATCCATAAATATCGCGCGCAGGATTGGGGGCAAACGGTTCACGACCCGATTGTGTCTCGCTGTCTTGAAAAGGGTTTTTCGCTTGAGATTGCAGAACATGTTTTCGAACTGGTTTCAGGTTTTCGTGGATACGGCTTCGCACAGGGCCATGCTCTCGCATTTGCAGAAATCTCTATTCGGTGCGTTTACTGCATGGAAAAATATCCATCCGAATACTTCGCCGCACTTCTGTCGGCGCAGCCTGCCGGATACTATGGGCCGGCGACCATTGCCAATGAAGCTCGCCACAAGGGCGTAGCGATACTCGGACCATGCGTGAACCATAGCGACAACATTTCAAAAGCGCACGCCAACGATATTCGTGTCGGCCTCCACCAGATATTTGCGCTTTCTGAGAACACTCGCGAACGCATTTTGCAGCATAAACCTTATCGTAACTTAGTTGACTTTTGCTCAAAGATAAGACCTAACTCTAACGAAATCGAAAGCCTCATCCTGTGCGGCGCACTGGATAGCTTCTGCACCAATCGCCGCGCCATGCTTTGGGCAATCCCAGAGCTCATCGCCGCAGCACAGAGTGTGAAAAACCAGTACGAACTGTACGGGCAATCTGAGATCACGCTTCCTGAAACCCCCGATTTCACTCCGTACGAAAAAGCCGTGCTCGAACGAGCGATGCTGAACATGGATGTCAAAACACACCTCATGGCGTTCGAGCGTTCGCGAGTCAAGGAAAAGGGCGCTCTCACTTGCAAAGAGGCGATGAAGCTGAACGATGGCGATGAGGCATATGTGGTTGGGCTCGCCATGCGCCTCCGCTTTCCTCCAACGGCATCGGGCCGACGTATAGTGTTTTTTGATCTCGAAGATGAAACAGCGCTGCTCAATGTTACGTGCTTCGATGAAACATATCAGCGCGACGGGCATACAATTATCTGCTCCCCGTTTGTAACACTTCAAGGCGTCGCCCAGGAGCGTGACGGTCATATGGCCTTTCTGGCTAACCGTGTATTCCCGTTCCAACTCAGCAACAATCAGAACGAATTCGCCCAAGAGCGCAAGGCTGTACATGCCGAAGATTTCATCATGCGCAAAGGACGGTAAAATAACGCCAACAAATGAGATTGGCAACCATTCATTATCTAACCGTCCAAGACCTGCTTTGGATTAATCAGGAGCTTTGCAACCGGCAATGCGAATTCAAATTCGCCCAGCTCGAAGAAGCGGCAGGATATCAGTACGGATACGGCCAAAGCAAAGACGTCTTGAATCAAGCAGGAGTGTTCCTGCAGGGCTTTCTAAAAATGCGCCCGTTTGAAGAGGGAAATCGAAAGACCGCTTTTGTTTCCGCCTTAACATTTCTTAGCATCAACGGATTCGAAATCAGCCTTGACCCGATGGCCGCAAAAGAATGGGTAATGAGCGTGGCAACCAAACAGAAATCCGGTGTAGAAGCGATCGGAGACGCAGCAAGCGAAAGCGATGTGCCGCCAGAACTGAATCCAGCGATGCGAACACACGTAAGAAACATCATCGCAACTTACAGATCAGCGATTGCAGAACTCGCGGATTAGCGAGCGCTAAGAGAAGCGCTGCAACAGGTAAAATCCAACGCCCCGGATGGACCTCAAGAAGACCCTCAATCTGCCCGACGCCGACTTCACAATCCCGATGAAGGCCGACCTGCCGACGCGCGAGCCGGAGATGCAAAAGAAATGGGCAGAGATGGACATCTACAAAACCATTTGCGATGCAAGAAGAGGTCGCGAGAAATTCACTTTGCACGATGGGCCGCCGTACACGAACAACATGGTGCATATCGGCACCGCGTTTCAGAAATCGCTGAAAGACTTTGTCGTAAAGTACAAAACGCTACGTGGCTATTACTCACCTTATGTGCCCGGATTCGATAACCACGGCCTTCCGATCGAACTCGCCGTGCAAGAACGAATCGGCAAAAATGCAGCGCCCGAAGTCATGCGTCATGAGTGCCGTGAACATGCAGAGAACTACATTCGAATTCAAACTGCACAGTTCGAAAGGTTTGGAGTATTTGGCGATTGGCGACACCCTTACAAGACAATGGCTTTTGCGTACGAGGCGGCCATCGTGCGCGCATTTGCGAATCTCGCCGAAAAAGGATTCATCTATCGCGACCTGAAGCCAACCCACTGGTCAACGCACAGCAAAACGGCGCTCGCCGACACAGAACTCGTGTATGAGAGTCACACCTCAACAGCGATTTTCGTTCGATTTGAATTGAAAACCGATCCAAACAAGTTGTTCAAAGATGGCGATCCGCTATTCGCCATCATATGGACAACAACGCCGTGGACGATTCCGGCCAATCTCGCGCTTGCATTTCATCCTGAACTGAAATATGCGATTGTAAAAACAGATCACGCTCGGTATCTGCTGTATGAGGGGCTTGTCGAAAAGACAATGCAGACTCTGGAAATCAACGATTGGGTGATTCAGCAGGTCGTCGAAGGAGCTCAGCTCGAAGGATGCGTTTTCAAACACCCGATCTTCGATCGCGATTCCATCGCCGTGCTTGCCGATTATGTCAACACAGAGGAAGGTACCGGCGTCGTACATACTGCGCCAGGTCATGGTGCCGATGACTTCTACACTGGCCGAAAATACGGCTTACCGGCTCTCTGCCCCGTTGATGAAGGTGGCGTGTTTACAGATGAAGCAGGAGAGTTTTCAGGGTTGCACATCACTAAGGGTGGTGCTCGCGTCGTTGAGCGACTAACGGAAACTGGCAACCTGTTGAAAAGCTATTCCTACGAGCATCAATATCCATACAGCGAGCGAGACAAACACCCAGTCATTTTTCGAACGACTGAGCAATGGTTCTTGCGCGTGGATCATAACGACCTTCGCAAAAAAGCGCTCGAGCAAATCAAAAACGTTTCCTGGTTCCCAAAGTCAGGAGAGCATCGAATCTCATCCATGATTGAGTCGCGCCCTGACTGGTGTCTGTCGCGCCAACGAATTTGGGGAGTCGGCATCCCAATTCTTTACGGTATGCCTTCTCGAGTTCCGGTGCTGGACTTTGAAATCATGGAAAACGTCGCGAAACTCGTGGAGCAAAAGGGAAGCTCAGCCTGGTTCGAATGCGAGCTATCCGATATTTTGCCAGCAGGATACAAACACCCCGAAACGGGTGAGACTGAATTCGCGAAGGAATCCGACGTGCTGGATGTCTGGTTCGATAGCGGCGTGACGCATCTCGCTGTTCTTAGCGACAAGTATGAGTCCGCGTGGGGCGACTTAGATTGGCCCGCAGATTTGTATCTCGAAGGAAGCGACCAGCACCGAGGTTGGTTCAATAGCTCGCTGATGACAGCGGTTGCAATCAAAGGCGCGGCGCCGTATCGTAGTGTCGTCACACATGGGTTCGTAACCGACGAGCAAGGAAGAAAAATGTCTAAATCGCTCGGCAACGTGGTCGAGCCGATGGAAGCTGCAGGCAAATACGGCGCGGATGTCATGCGTCTTTGGACCGGATCAGTCAATTACATGACTGATGTTCCCTGTGGTGACAACCTGCTCAAACAGGTCGGTGACTCCTATCGCCGAATTCGCAACACACTAAGATTTCTGTTGGCAAACCTGTACGATCTTGATTCTGAACTTGCGCCGGGGATCTGTATGGATTTGGACGAGTGGGCGGTCGGTCAGACCAAGCTGCTTGAACGCAAAGTCTGCGACGAGTTCGACCAGTTCGATTTCAGCGCTGCAACTGCGCTTGTTCACAACTTTTGCGCGCGCGAGCTCAGCGCGTTTTATCTCGACGCAATAAAAGATCGAATGTATTGCGACGCGGCGAGCTCGCCTGAGCGTCGAAGCGGTCAAGAGGCCTGCAGGCAGATACTCCTAATCCTGACGCGGCTTATCGCGCCGGTTCTTATGCACACAGCAGAAGAGGTGTATAGCAGGATCCCACTCAAAGATCGAAAAGTCACGGTGTTCGTGGAGGAGATCGCCCCCGAGAATGCCCAGGCTTGCCAGACGATGCAGCTTTCAGATCTTCATCAGAGATTTGCACAACTTCTCGCTATTCGCGACAGGCTCAACACAGAATTGGAAAACTGGAAGGCCGAATCTGGCGTTAAGGATTCACAGGATGTGTCCGTAACCATAAATGCAAATCAACAAGAAGCGAAGTTGTTAGACAGCTTTGGCCCAGAGCTCGCGACCATGCTGAAACTCAGCAGCGCGACGATCATCGAGAGTAGTGAAGAGTTCTTCGAGTTCCAGCTTTCGACTTACGTGAAATGCGAACGATGCCGCCTTCGCCGCGCTGATGTTGAGCTGCACAACGACATTCCGCTTTGCAAGCGATGTCTTTCAGTAGTGAGCTCCCAGAACTGATGCGTCCACTTTTTGCCGTCTGCGTTTCGTTGCTAATCGCACTTGATCAACTTTCCAAAGCGTACATCCGGGCAAACTTCAGCCTAACGGAGCAGAAGCAGATCATCCCGGGAGTGTTGGAGATCTTCCACACCCAGAACGAAGGAATTGCATTCGGAATGCTGCAAGGTCTAGGTATCTGGCTCGCGCCAGTTGCGCTGATTGTTGCAATAGCTGCAGGCGTCAGCTACCACAGGCAATCGCCACCCACTCGGTTGTTTTCATCTGCGCTCATTCTGCTTACCGCGGGTGCGATCGGCAACTTCATTGATCGAATCTTCCTTGGGGGCAAGGTCACCGACTTTATCAACATCTATGTCATCCATGTGTTCAACATCGCCGATGCCTGCATCACGGTTGGCGCGATTCTCCTCATTGCGCACTGGCTTTTGGAAGGCAAGTCCGAACGTCAGGCCCCTCCCGCCAAAACCCCACCAGGACCAACCTCCTAATCACGGTCCCACACAAACACCCCTCCGGGTATAGTGCGAACCTATATGCTCAGACGTCCGTTGATTAAAGGAGCAGGCCACTGGCGCTGCGATAACTGGTTCCTCATGCCGGTACATTCGCAATGCGCTGGTACGCAGAAGTGAATTAGCAACGGCCCGCACGCATCAGCGTCGGGCTTTTTCGCTTAAGCAGTAGGCGCACCTGTCAGCGGATACGAGGATGAGAAAACGATGGGTCAAAGCGACGTCTTGCTGCTGAACTGCAACTACGAGCCGCTTCATGTGTGCTCGCTGATGCGTGCCGTCGCCCTACTTATGAAAGGCAAGGTCGAAGTTCTCCACCTGAACGGCCACACAGTCAGAACAACCGGCACTGAGTTCCGCGCCCCATCGGTCATCCGGCTTCGGTACCAAATCAAACGGCCGCTACCCGTGTTGCGAATGTCGCGTCACGCCATCCTCGCGCGGGACAACTACCTCTGCCAGTACTGCGGTTCGCAGCGTGATCTCACGATTGACCACGTCGTCCCGAGGTGGGTCGGGGGCAAACACACTTGGGACAACGTCGTAACCTGCTGCCGGCGCTGCAACCTGAAAAAGGGAGAAAAGACCCCGGCACAAGCGAGGATGACGCTCGCCAAGCCACCGCGCCGACCCAGTTATGTCCCATATATCTCACTCCCGAACTACGTGAAGGCACAAGACCGAGATGACTGGCTCCAATACTTGCCGGTCTTCGAAGGGCTCCGAAAGCCTTCCTAAGCCGCCACTGGTGTATCATTGAACGGGCAGGAGGAAACTCTTGCCCGTTTTAGCGACGAGGCAAAAACATCATGCAGCTCCACTTCAACGACGAAGAAAAACAGTTTCTCACTGACGTACAAAAGTTCTGCGACGAACAAGTCGCGCCATGCAGCCGCCAATGGGAAGAGTCCACCTTTCCTGCCGATATCTGGAAGCGCACCGCTGCGCTCGGCATAACAAGCTGCGTGCTTCCGAAAAAATTCGGCGGACGCGGATACTCATGCGCAACCTATGCGGAGATGTGCCGGATCATCGCAAAGGCCGACCCTGCGCTATCAATGAACTGTGCTGCTGTTAATGCGCTTTGTGTCGCCCACTTTGAGCGCTTCGCAAACGACGAGCAGCGCGAAAAGTATCTGCCTGGCGTGCTCTCCGGTGATATCCCTCTCGCATGGGGACTGACCGAACCGGACGCAGGCAGCGACGCAAGAAGAGTTCAAACAACCGCGACTCCGATCCAAGACAAACCAGGTTTCTTCCACCTAAATGGCGAAAAGATGTTCATCACCAACGGCGGCTTTGCGAAGCTGTTCATCATCATCGCCCGACTTGATGAGAAAAGCCTCTCGGCATTCCTAATGGAGAAAGACCAGCCGGGCTTCGAGGATCTCGGCAGAATTCCAACGATCGGTGTTCGAGCTTCGTACACGCTTCGGTTCAAGATGAACAACTGCGTAGCCTGGCACACACCTGGCTCGTTCGAACAAGTAATCGGTCTGTTGTATCAGGGTCGCGTAGGAATAGCGGCAATGGCCCTCGGAATTGCTGAACGAGCGCTCGAACTCGGCATCGAGTATTCGAAACAGCGAGAACAGTTTTCTCGACCACTCTCAAACATGCAAAGCGTCCAAAACATGATCGCTGACAGCGCGATGCAGGTCGAGGCGACAAGGCTTCTAACTCACCAAGCGGCTTGGCTCTACGACCAAGGGAACTCAATCGTCACGGAAGCGTCGTACGCGAAGCTCTTCGCGAGTGAAGCTGCTCGAGATGTCTGCAACAGAATGCTCCAAATCCACGGTGGTCGCGGAATGACATTCGACTATCTAATAGAAAAACTGTGGCGAGACGCAAAGCTAACCGAGATCGGTGAAGGCGCTAGCGAGATCCAAAGAATGATCATCGCCAAGCAGATGCTCAAGTAATAAGCTAATCGGCCGACGGCTTTTTGTACTGAGTGTAAATGCCAAACGCGATCGCAATGACGCCGACCGCCGCGGTCCACGGCAGGATGAACTTCACAGCGCTGATGACTTCGCCGCCAACCCAAATGAGGGCCGAGGCGGCGAATACATAGAAACCCATCCGGGTTATTGCGTTGAACCGACTAGCCTTTGGCTCGGGCTGACTCACTTGTCGCCGCCCCCTAACAGGTCGCCGATCTTGTCTTTTACCGTTCCCAAAATTCCGTCATCGGGCAAGTTTCCAAGCCAACCCGGGATGTCGGCTGCATGGTCCTTGATGAAGTTGGCCACTTTTCCGGCAGCGTCATCGTCAATCCCGGTCTTCTCTTTAAGCATGTTAATAAGGGTTTCCATAGTTGCGGTTCCTCCGTAATCTCCCCCAATTTCGACGTTACCCCAACCGATTCCTGCAACAACCAGCATGGGTAAAATTCGACCTCGCCTCGATCCAGGAACAAAAAAAATGACAACGATAGAAATGACCCTCACAGCACAAAAGGACCAGGTCTCAGAACCTTGGATTTGGCGCCTCAGTAGGGACTTCAATGTTAAGGTCTACATCAAGAAGGCGAACATTGATGAGGACTTTGGCTGGATGCAGGTAGCTCTCGAAGGTCCACTCGAAGAAGTGCAGCGCGCAACCGCCTGGCTGCACACGACCGGTTTGCATGTTGACCCGGCCCAAAGATCCGTCGGCGCGTAAGTGCAAACCAACCCAAACCTGCTGCCTTATCTTCCCGAAGACTTCGACCAGTTTTGGGATGATGTTCGCGAAGAAGCGCTGACGGCGAAACTTGACTTCTCTCGAACTGCGCGAAACGTGCAGCAACTCCCTAATCACAGAATTGACTTGTTGGAATTTCGGGGCATTCATGGCGAAACACTCCATGCGTGGCTCGCAATCCCGGACAACTTAAGCGGCCGGGCGCCTGCGTTCTTGTGGCTTCCCCCTTATGGCCGGGAGTCCAGCCTTCCGAATGAATACACCACTCGCGAAGGAATGGTCAGCATGAGCTTCAACTTCCACGAGTACAACGCCTTCTATCAAACGAAGTACTCGCCGTCCGAGGGTTATTTTGCTGAGGGAATTCTCGCGCCGCACACTTGGGCCTTCTGCGGAATGACCCAAAACGCAATCATCGCAGCGCGCGTGCTCGAGGGTCAGCTCGAAGCAGATGAGGACCGGCTGGCGATCGCCGGCCTCAGCCAAGGCGGCGGCATGGCAATTTGGACTGCAGCCAACTGCCCACTTATCAAGTGCGTTGTTGCCGACCTTCCTTTCCTCTCCTGCATGCAGCACGTCTTCTCAAAGCCGATCTATCGCTACCCCCCAAAAGAGATTACCGACTTTGCAGACACGGTGCCGCTCGGTCTTGCGAGGGCCAAGTACACGATCAGCTATTTCGACACCGTGAACCTGGCGACCAAACTCAAAACCCCGGCCCTCCTCAGCTATGGGCTAAAGGACCCAGCCTGCAAACCCGAGACGGTCAGGGCTGTTTACGATGCCATTCAAGGCCGAAGACGGCTCATCGAGTACACGGGTGGCCACGACTGGGACCCCGGCATGATCAAGACAAATCGAGACTGGATGCTCGAAACTTTGAACGTATCGAACTGAGTTTCCGTCTAACGGTCGGATCAGGAAACTCCGAAAAACCGGCGCGGAACTGTCGTCTCCCTGGCTACCTCCCCCAAGAGCCCAGAGAGAGGTAAGCGACCACTCCGCAGGTCGAACTCTCCCGATTAGTTCGCGCGCCGGTTTTCTTTTTTGCCCACCCATGTTGTAAATTCACGCCCTCCATGGCTGAACCTCCCGAACAAAACTGGCAACTCGAAACAATCCTTCAGCACCTGGGTGAAGACTATTCGCATCGTGGCGCAGTCGTGCCACCCCTGTTCCAAAACTCACTTTTCACGTACAAGTCCGCCGAGGATTTTGTCAACCGAATGGGCATCGAAGGCGCATTCGATTACACGCGAGTCAGCAACCCGACCATAGACCTTGCGCAGCAAAAAGTCGCTGCGTTAGAACAAACCGACGAGTGCAGACTGTTCGGCAGCGGGATGGCCGCAATCTGCGCCGCCATCATGAGCACAATCCAATCAGGCGACCATGTGATCTGTACACACGCCGCCTATGGCCCAACGCGGCAATTCCTCCGCGATTATCTTCCCAAGTTTGGAGTAACCACTACCTTTGTTGATGGCACAGACCTCGCCGAACTCGAACGCGCTCTGCAGCCAAACACAAAAACGATCTTCCTCGAATCACCCGGCACGTTCTTCTTCCATATACAAGACCTCGAGGCGATTTCATCTCTCGCAAAACCGCGAGGAATCAAAACGATCATTGATAACAGCAACGCGACACCGGTGTTTCAGCAACCCGCCAAGTTTGGGATCGATCTCGTCTGCCACACAGTCACGAAGTACCTCGGTGGACACAGCGATGTCGTAGCCGGTGCAGTTTGCGGCTCAACCGATGCCATGAAAGAGCTGGTGTTCTTCGAAGGCGTGCTTCTTGGTGGAATCTGCGATCCGTTCGCCGCATGGCTTATCACAAGGTCTCTGCGAACTCTCGCCCTTCGGATGGAGCGCCATCAACAGAGCGCGATTCTCGTCGCGAACATGCTGCAAAACCACCCAAAAGTGGAAACCGTCCACTATCCCGGACTGTCCACACACCCAGGACAAGACCTAATCAAGAAGCAGATGTCAGGCACAACCGGTTTGCTCACTTTCACGCCTAAACAGCGAGATCGCAACAAAGTGTTCAAATTCTGCGAACAGCTCGAATTGTTCCAAATCGGCGTCTCGTGGGGAGGCCACGAAAGCCTTGCGATTCCAGTTACTTCAGAAGATGATCCAAACACATGGCATGTAAGAGTCTCAGTGGGCCTCGAAAACGCAAACGATCTAATCGCTGATCTACAAAAGCAACTCTCGCTGCTCTAATCTTTGCCGACAGACACCTGGATGCCAATTGTAGCAATAACTTTTGCTACTCGATCGCACTCCGCTTGTGAACTTTTGTGAACGACACATTTGCCCAAATGGTCCACCTCCCACGTCTCTATGTACGCTTCCTCGGGGGTACAACCTGTCGCCACCTGCAAAATGTGCATAACTTCTTCGTAAGTGTTGTACTCGTTATTGAAAACCGTTACGATGAACCCGCCGTCGCCCGTCGTGGATTCATAACCCAACTCGTGAATGTCAGGTAGGACTGTAGGGCGACTCACTCTTCCCACTCCGGCGCCACTTCTGTATTAACTCCAATCCGAGAAATCATTGCCGCTACAGCGCAACAAGCAGCCTGCGTATCGAAGTGAACACTGGCACGGCCATAGTGGTGTGCTTCCCAAGTCTCGGTGTAGGCCTCTTCGAACGGGCATTCCGTTGCAGACATGATCGCGAAGATCACCTCTTCCATCGTGTTGTGATCGTTGTTGAAGATAACGGTCATGAATCTTCCGCTATATCCAGCGTGCGCATCCCTTACGACAGGAGAGGGCAGCTCTCGTACTATCACTCCACTTTGCTCCACGAAGCACAATATAACAGGAAAACCGCAAAAATGCCAAGCATCAGGCCGAATACCCCGGCGATATACGGGGCGGGCCGGTACTCCAGGCTCCTTTCTCCCACATCTCGCCAGCCAAGGGCCACCAAATCCGTGATGTCCGGCGAGCTGCCCGGTGAGTAACTTATTTTCGAAAAGCTGGCGGTCAATAGTTGCGGCGCTGGGTTGGGAATCTTGTACGCCGTCCATCCCGCGCCTTCATATTCTCGTTCTAACGATAGGCTCTCTTTGCTAATGAGTATCTCCGCTCCAAGCGCCGCCAATTGACCAAGGTCAACCCCGGGCTTAACGAACTGAATATTCCCGTTAACCTCCGGCGCGCTGTCCTTCCCGTTGGCATCGTCAATTTTCTTTTTCGTTGTTCGAGGAATGATCGAGTCGTAACCAGCAATCTCGGTTATCCGGTAGGGAAGCAAACTGTTCGGAGGTGCGATTACAGAGGGTGCCGAAACAAAGAAGCTCCAGTCACTGTTCATAACCGCAACTCGCTTGCCCTGCAGAGATTCAATCCCGTCGAAGCGCTCCACAAATCTACCCTTATCCGATCCAGGATTCATGTTTATATGCGCCGCGAACAATCCAATAACGCTCAACAACAAAGCAGTACCAACCAAGCTTTTCTGGTACTTCGATTGAACTAATGCAAATCCGGCAACTAAGCAACCCACAACAAATAAACCGAAGAAACTCCACGCGCGGCTGATGAAAGGTTCGAACACACTGTCTCCCACAGGCATCTGAACCATTCGCATAAGTACAAAACCAACAGCGGCCACCACTACCGCGACTAGCAGTGGCATCCAGCTTGTCCTTTCTTCCTGTTCGTCCCCTAGCGAAACACCCGCCAACACACACATGCACATAACAAACAGAACTGCAGCTCGACCGGGTGAGCCTGTCGCCGACCAGCCCGGAACATAGAAATACATGAGCTTCGCGACAATGCCGCCCATGGCAATAGAAAGCGACAAAATAGCGAGCAGCACAATGCTGCCGACCTGTTTCCAACGCGCACGGAGCAAACCGGCAATCGCCAATGCCAATATCACAGGCCCAACATAAAATGCCAACTCGGCGTAATGCTTTCCATATTCGCTCCGAGCCAACCAATATCCGGTGACGCCCTCAGACGTCGGTTCATTTGGCATTCCAAAGACGTACGGCGATGCAGTCACCGCAAGATGTCTAAGCTCAAGCGCCTGCCGCGAATATCCAACCCATCCCTCAGCGGTGGCTTCTCCAGCGCGATGCCCGAGCTTTCCGGTCATCACAGATGTCAGAAGTTGAGGCGAGGCAATGCAAACCGCAATCAGTAGAGAACCGCAGCACAGACCAAATCCGACGAGCTTTCGCGACGCAACCGCGCTCCAGATCGCGACGACGGCGCAAGCGAGCAGTCCGTAAACTGCAATCTGAAGATGACCCGCTAACAGCATCATCGCGCCACAAAGTCCGAGTGTTGCCGTCCATCTCGGTTTGCAAACGCCTGGTGAATTCAGTTTCACAATTCCAAGCAGACACCACGGAATCCAAGCGGACGTCATAACGACACTTGGCAATTGAATCCAACCCACCATGAATCCACTCATTGCGACGCCGGAGCCAGCGACCATCCCTCCCAAATCTGAACCACCTAGTCGCCGCACCAAAAAAAACGTGCCTAACCCCGCGACGAATAAGTGGATCCAAGCCGAGAACGAAAGCAACGCCTCGGCGCCAAAAGGAGTGAACGACCAGATCCAATGCAGCGGATAAAGTGGTGCTGATTGCGAGTTCGCCATAAGCGGCTGACCGCCGAAGGTGTACGGGTTCCAAAGCGGAACTTCGTTTCGGCGCATCGCTTCAAGGCACAAATCTCTCCAGGGCAAAAACTGCAAAGCCCCATCGAGCTGCAGGATGTCCCACGGCGTGTCAGGTGTTGGACCGTTCCACGGCGCGGACTGATGAACTTGATCTACCGGAGCAGGCACTTTTCCGGCAAACAAAAACCGCCAAGTGGGGAGGCAGGCGATGACGGCGAAGAACAGAATTGGCCCGACAACCCTCCACCGCACGCCCGAAGTGTACTTCGGGGCACACCGCCTCAGAGTAAAATGAGCCTTACGAGCGGCTGTAGCTCAATGGTAGAGCCCCTGCCTTCCAAGCAGGCCACGTGGGTTCGATTCCCATCAGCCGCTCCAAAGACTTCATCGTAGAGCCCTCCGTTCAAACGGAGCCACGTGGGTTCGATTCCCATCAGCCGATCCAATATCTCAGTTTTCGTAGCCGCGACACTCTTGTCGCGGATCTCCACGCGTTCCAGAGCCCACCGTACAATCGGAGGTTCGACTGTGACCGATCGTCATCCCGGCACCGCTGCCGAAACCCATTTCTAACCGCCTCGGCTACAATCCTCTGCACTATGAAAACCGACAACGTGAACCTCATCACCCACTTTCTGCTTCGAGTCGTTGCAGGGCTGATAATCATGCAAGCCGGAGGCACCAAAATCCTGGATTGGTTCGGCGGAGTGCCGGCGCAGTTCGGCGGCCATCCCGCATTCCTTACTCAAGCTTGGATTGGGGGAGTCTTTGAACTTTACGGTGGCATGTTGGTTCTGACCGGGCTGTGTACTCGCTTCGCCGCGTTCATTTTGTCTGGGCAAATGGCCATCGCTTACTTCCAGTTTCATCAGCCAAACGGAACTTGGCCCGCGCAAAACGGAGGCATACCGGCGGTGCTGCTCTGCTTCATCTTCCTGTTTTTGGCGGCTTCAGGCAGCGGCCCGTGGAGTCTCGACGCCGTTATCACCCGTAAACGAACAAAGTAACGCCGGCAAGCCGTAAGTCTCGATACTGAAATAGCAAATGCCGCCCGGGCGGAGGCGCTAACTCTTGGCGATCTCGCGGAATGACGTAATCGCGTGGCCCGTCTTTGCTTCCGAAATCTCCCGGTGAAAAACGAACCGTAGGCGATTCGGCGCAACTGCAAAACATCGCACGTTCTTCTCCGCAAGTTTCGCCTGCCATTCCGAAGCAGGCGCGTCGGTGTGCACCAGCACGATGTTCGTCACAACCTCGTTCGGGTTCACCTGAATTCCCGGCAGTTCCGCAATCGCACACGCCAACGTCTTCGCATTTGCATGATCGTCGGCAAGCCGATCAACCATGCTGCTTAGCGCAACAACTCCGCATGCAGCCAACACACCCGCCTGCCGCATGGAGCCGCCCAACCGCTTTCGATGCTGCCTTGCTGACTGAATGAAATCCGCGGGTCCACAAAGCAGTGACCCAACCGGGCACGAAAGCCCTTTACTCAGACAGAAGCTCACCGAATCCGCGTGCTGAGCGATTTGAGACGCCTCAACCCCTAAGTGAATCGCAGCGTTGAAAATTCGCGCTCCATCCAAGTGCACTTTCATTCCGTGCGCATCGGAAATCTGTTTGTACGCAGCCATCTTTTCTATCGGAATAACCGCGCCGCCCGCGCGGTTATGCGAGTTTTCCAAACAGATCAGTTTCGTCGCCGGTGTGTGAATCGAGCCTGCCGTGATGCGATCTAATATGTCGCTCTCTTCCATCACTCCGTTCTTCGATGGCAGCGTCCATGTCACAACTTGCGCATGAACTCCTGGGCCACCGGATTCGTAAAACATGACGTGCGCGTCCTGTTCGACGATAATTGCATCCCCAGGATTGACCCACGTCTTTATTCCAATCTGATTAGCCATCGTGCCACTCGGCGTGAACATGGCCGCCTCTTTTCCCATGCGCTCCGCCGCCATCTCTTCCAAACGCATAACGGTCGGCTCATCGCCCAGAACGTCATCTCCCAACGGCGCGTTCATCATCGCATCGTACATCTCTTTTGTGGGTGTGGTTACCGTGTCAGAACGCAGGTCTACAATCATTTTGAAAATTGCTCCGAAAGAAATTCAATTGACTCGTTGAGAATCCGGTCAAACGCGCCAAGTGTGAACGAGTGACCCTCACCTGAAAGCACTTCAAATCGCGAGGGTACGCCCTTTTCCTGCATCGCCTCAAACAATCGCTTGCTCTGTTCGATCCAAACAATGTCATCCTCGTCGCCGTGGAATATCAGCGTCGGCGCAGACTGCTCGGTGACATGAAAAAGTGGGCTTGCATCAATCCACTTCGAAGTGTCCTCTTCGTACTTACGGCCCAAAAACTGGTTGATGAAATCCCAAGAGATCATCGGGTGGTTCTGCTGTGGATTCGTCAAATCGGTCAAACCACAAACATCTATCGCGGCGTCCACACGACACGAAATGTCACCTGGAATGTCGCGGACCGCCAACGACGCTGCAAGGTGCCCACCGGCGCTGTTTCCAAACGCCGCAAT
This sequence comes from Fimbriimonadales bacterium, assembly GCA_046330175.1. Lineage (GTDB taxonomy): Bacteria > Armatimonadota > Fimbriimonadia > Fimbriimonadales > ATM1 > JAJPJR01. Next base: position 1,951,700 of record JAXLTG010000001.1, on the reverse strand, counting down.
GCAATCCGACTTAATGCCTATGCTGTGTGCGTTCTCCCGAAGGTGCTTGACCAAAAACTGACAATCTTCAATTGCCGCGGGATACGGATGAAGCGGCGCTAATCGGTACCCAACGCAGAACGCAGCAAAACCGTTCTCGGCGAACTTCGAGGCAACCGGGTGCATCTCGGTTCGATCGCCGCTAATCCATCCGCCACCGTGAATGCAGATGACCGAGGGCACGGCGACCGTGGTCGAAGGCATGATCACGTCATACAAAAGGTCAACGCCCGGCCGGTCAATCGCAACTTGATCCACAAGCACTCTCATGCGCTCACCGCCTGAATGAGTTCGTGTGTCTCTTTAACCGATTCGTCGAATGCAAACAGGGCCGTGTTCACTTCATGCTCGCTTATCGTGAGTGGCGGCTCAAATCGTATCACGCGATTATTGTTTAGTGTGTAAGCCGCAACAACTCCGCGCTTCACCATTTGCGCTATGCATAGTTCCGCTGCATCGTCCATCGCAAACTCTACGCCGATCATCAAGCCACGACCGCGCACAGCAGAAATGAATTCTGGATATTTAGCGTGAGTTTCGCGCAAGCCCGCGAGCATCTGCTCACCGCGACTAAGGCTGTTTTCGCACAAACCCTCATCCTCTACAACTTCTATCGCTGCAAGCGCGACTCTACACGCGAGCGGGCTTCCGCCGAACGTGCTCGTGTGAATCACTGGGTTTTTTCCAAAAAGCGCGTCCCAAACTCTCGGAGTTCCCATGAACGCACCGACGGGTACAACGCCACCGCTAAGCCCCTTGGCAAAAGTTGCGATGTCAGGAACCGCGCCATCCCATTCCATGCCAAACATCTTTCCAGTTCTTCCAAAACCGGTCTGAACTTCATCAAAAATCAAAACGACGTTCTCGCGAGCACAAATGCTTTGAAGCTCTCGAAGATAACCCTCGGGAGGAACATGAATGCCGCTTTCACCCTGAATCGGTTCAACGATGACCGTTCCTGTATGCTCGTCAATCGCCTCAGCGACCGCAACCGCATCACCAAACGGCACAAACTTCACGTGTGGCAGCATCGGCTGAAATGGCGCCTGAAACTTTTCGCGACCGGTAATCGAAAGCGCTCCCAAAGTTTTTCCGTGATATCCGCCGACGGTTGAGATGATTCCGGGTTTTCCAGACGTAAGTCTCGCAGCTTTCAGCGCGCCTTCAACCGCTTCGGCTCCACTGTTGCAAAAGAATGAGTACTGCAACTCACCCGGCGTGATCCCCGCAAGTTTCTGCGCCAAGTTTCCAAGATGTGGATTCAAAAAAACTTTGCTCGCAAGTGGCTGTTCGTCAAGTGCATCTTTCGCAGCCTGCACAATTTTCGGATGACGATGTCCGGGACCGAACACGCCATATCCACCCAGACAATCCAAGTACTTCTTGCCGGTGTGATCGTAAAGGTAACAACCTTCGGCCCTCGCCTCCGCTCCATAGCCTGCAAAGGCCAGCAATCGGGCAAGCCCCGGATTAACAAAATCGTTGTACTGGTGAATAACTCGAGCGAGAAGCGCGTCCGCTTCGGTGAAACCCTCGGGCATGTGTTCATTATGGCAGAGGGGTAATCTCCGGTCGGAATGTCCAACGTTGAACGTACATTAGTTCTTGTAAAACCGGATGGGGTCTCCCGCGGTCTGTCCGGTGAAGTAATTCGAAGATTTGAGTCGCGCGGACTGAAACTTATCGCCATGAAGCTCGTAAAGGCCCCACAAGCGCTCGTCGAGGAGCATTACGAGGAGCATAAGGGCAAGAGCTTTTTTGGGGATTTGGTCACTTATCTGACCTCCGGTCCCGTTGTTGCAATGGTCCTCGAAGGCCAAAGTGCCGTCAAGGCGTCCAGGCTCATGATGGGGGCGACAAACGCCGCCGAAGCCGAGCCCGGCACCATCCGGGGGGACTTTGCCCTGTCCATCGAGAAGAACATCGTCCACGGCAGCGCCGACCCCGAAGCGGCCGCCCGAGAAATTGCCGTTTGGTTCAGCAACCAAGAGATGGTTTGACCCCGTCGTATTACAGGGGCTACAATAGCTCTCAAGACCCCGAAGGATCGGGGTGTCCGGCACCATATAGGAAGGAGGATTTCAGTAATGAAGCGATTTTTTGCGACCGGCGCGATTGCGGCGGGTGTATTGGCGGTGAGCAGCGGGGCATACGCGCAGAACAGTGAGGATTGGGCGAAGTCGTCCCTCTCCGGCCGAATCGGCGCCTTCATCCCGTTCGAGGGAGATTTGAGGGACCTCGCGTCAATCTGGTTCGCGCTCGGCCTTGACCTGGAAGTTCCGGGTCGCTTAGTACCGAATGCCCAGACTGTTGTGTCACTTGATTGGAACACGCACACCGGCGGACAAAGCGCCAACATCGTCCCGATCACGATTAGCCAACGATTCTACAGCGGCGATTTCGGCAACCGAACCTGGTTCCAAGTTGGAATCGGAGCCTCGGTGCTCGATTTTTCGCCCAGCGACCTCGTGTTCAGCGCGAAGGCGGGTATCGGATTCGAGTTCAAGGAGAACTACTTCTTGGCCGCCGACATCTTCTGGACCGACAAGCACGGTAGCGCCGACATCGCGGGCAGCGGCATCGCGGGCTATATCGGCATCCGGTTCTAACAAACCACCAACTCAACTTGGGGGTCGGGCGCAAACGATTGCGCCCGACCCTTTCGTATAATAGGTTCACCGTGGGAAGAATCAACAAGCCAAGCGGAGTCAGATACGCCGAGATCGAACACGAAAACTCTCACGGCAGAGTGCGTGTTGTCCTCGATATTGACGGCGAACAAAAATCAACCGCAGATACCGGAATCGGATACTTTGACCATGTGCTCGGCTTGCTCGCCTATTGCGGCCGTTTCGACCTCGGCGTGAGCGCCGAAGGTGACCTGCTCGTGGATGATCGTCACACCGTCGAAAACGTCGGAGTCTGCTTCGGTCGAGCATGGCAAAACGCGCTTGCAGGCACAGAGCAGATCACTCGATTCGGCTCCGAAATTGTCCCTCTCGATGACGTGCTGGTACTCGTGAGTATTGATATCAGTGGAAGGCCGTTTCTCGCATTCGACGTCAATTTCAATAAGGAACGCATTGGAGGCCTCAGCACCGACTCCATCGAACTGTTCCTCCGATCTTTCACCCAACACGCTGGCCTAACACTCCATGTGAAATTGCTTGCAGGAAAGAACAATCATCTAATTTGTGAAGCAGTGTTCAAGGGACTCGGCATCGCACTGCGCAAGGCAGTCGTTCCATTCGCATCTTGAATTCCGTGCAGATCGTCCCGTGCATTCAACTCTTAGACTCGCTCGCACCCACAGACATCGCGACCCTCTGCGCGGCATTTGCAGATGAGGGAGCGCCATGGATCCAACTCGAGGATCAAAGCTCCGAAACAGCGGGCGCACCGCACAAAGTCCAAACGATTCTGGGCTGCCTCGACAGTGTGAATATCCCCATTCAGTATTTCGGCGGAGTTACCAGCGTACACATTGGCGAAATGCTCTTAGGGCTCGGCGTAGGGCGAATCGTGATCGGCGACACACTTTGGAAATCGGCAAACAGCGCCGAATTCATGGCGCGCAAGTTTGGCGATCGTCTCGTTTGCCGTATCTCGCCATTCGAGCCAGAAGCGGCGAAAGACCTACTGAATTGGGGCGCTGGAGCAATCCAGTGGGAGGTAAATGCCCAATTCACAGACTGGGACGCGGTGAACCAGGCAGGAGAATCAGCGCAGCTCGTCTTCGACCCACCCATACAACCAGATTTCCGAAACCTATTGGCGGCCAAGGGAGTAAAGTTAGGTGCCATGCTGCTGCGGAGTGTTCAACCGGCTGATTTCGGGCATTTTTCTGCCGAGGTCGTCGGGTAATGGGCATTCTTGAGCAGATATTTGGCAACTTTGTCGTGCAGGTCATGACGGGTGTCGGCATCATGATTCTGTTCGTAGGGATTGCGGGTCGAATTCGAACCGGTTCGCGAACGAGGGACACCAAATCGCTCAAAGAGCTTGAGATGAAAGTGCTGTCAGAATCGCAACAGCAGATCGCAAAGCTTCGGGACGAAATGGCCGACCTGAAATCTACGCTCGTGGAGCACTCTATGAGCCTAGATCGAAACGTTGAACACCTGTCGCGCCGCGTCGAATCGCTCGAGCGAACCGCACAAACATTGAGAGACTAAAAGCTATGGACTTATTTGGAGCAACCGATTTCGAAAGCACCGTCATACCACTTGTCGCAATCTTTTGCACAATCGGTTTGCCCATGATAATTTGGCTCGCCCAAATAATGTTCAAACACCAGCAGCGGATGCAAGAAATGCTCCAAAAGCAGAATACAGTTGATCAAAACATGAAGGCCGATTTCGACACTCTCGCCAGCAAAATGGATGAGATGAAAGAAACCCTAATGGATCACGCCATGAGTCTGGATCGAAATGTCGAACACCTGACCCGCCGCGTAGATGCGCTCGAACAGAATCGCGGTGAGAGGATCGGATAGATGAGGTGGGACGACATTCTGCCGTTTATGCTCGGCGCTCTCGCGATCATGATTCCAATCATCGCAATCGTCCTGTCACATCAACGCAGAATGGCTGAACTCACGTTGAATCGGCAAAGCTCCCAGCAAGCCTCAGATAACTTTCAACACGAAGAGGTCATGAAGCAACTCAAAGAGATGCGGCAGACCATGTCCGACCTGGCCCTGCACGTTGATGACCGCGTGGATGCACTTTCTCAGCGCGTTATCGAGATGGAGCGGCGGACCCTCGGGCACTGACCAAGGCGCGCCAATTTCGATGTAACCGTCGCCGGTTGTGCGCGTCGGAATCAATAACTCACACGAAAGTCCATCCAGGGAGGTGGTGAAATGAAAGGGTCTCTGATTCTCTGCGCCGCTGTCGCAATCGCGGCTGCCGGTGTTGCAATTTCTCAAGGCGGAGTGACGGTTCACTCGCCTCAAAAGCCTGTCAAGCTTTCGCTTGGAAAACCGGTGCAAGAGGGCTGCATTGCTCTCGTCCCCATTCTTCAGCCAAAGCCGATTGCAAGCGGAAAATACATCACACTCAGCGAAGCCATTAGGCAGAAACTGGTCGAAGTCATCGAAATCCCGGGCCGCGAACAAGTCAACTCGCTCGAAGTTCGCAATCGCGCTGATCTCCCGCTTCTGCTTTTCGCCGGTGAGCTTCTGCTCGGCGGAAAACAGGATCGAATCGTTGGAAAAGACACCATCATCGCGCCAAGAACGAGCGCACAAGTCCCCGTTTTTTGCGTTGAGCACGGGCGATGGACAGGCGCAAAATCCTCTTTCGATGATTCAGGAGTCATTGTAAACGACGACGTGCGACAAGCTGCAGCGAAAGCCGGCGGTGCAAACCAACAAGAGGTTTGGGACAAAGTCGCGGAAACAAACAGCAAAGCTGGGAAAACCGCGCCAAGCGGAACGATTCAAGCAACTCTAAGCGATCCGGAAATCCAAAAGCGTATCAACGCGCTCGCATCGAAGCTCTTTGCCGGAGTCGTGGGTGATGATGATGTCGTTGGTGTCATTTGTGTGTTGAATGGAAAAATTCACACAGCCGATATTTTCGCCTCACACGATCTATTTGCAGCATGCGGATTGAAGCTGATAAAAAGCTATGCCGCAGATGCCGAGCTTTTGCCGGTGAAGAAAAACACTCCGCCGGATATGAAGGCTTGTGAAGCGTTTTTGCAAGATGTGGTTGCCTCATCTCGCGCCGCAGATGGTTCAATTCTCCGACTGCGCGGTGGAAACGTCAGCGGTTTTGAATCCGGCGTAGGCGGACTCGGCGGCGGTGGTTTCGCGCACGGCAACTACAAACCTGGCTCCGGTTCCGGCGGCGGCTAACCCCCCTCCACCTCTTCCCATAGGTCTTATAGGACCAATACGTCCTATAAGACCTATTAGTCCTCTCCACCCACCAACCAACACCAACTCGATAACTGCGATAAACTCGCACAATGTCCAAGCGTAAAGTCCGAATCGGCCTCATCGGCTACAAATTCATGGGCAAAGCCCACTCCAACGCATACCGCCAAGCAGCGCGGTTTTTCGATATGGATTGGGAACCCGAGATGGCCGTTCTGTGCGGACGCGATGAGGACGCAGCCCAGGCCGCGGCGGACAAATTCGGCTGGCAAGAATGTGAAAACGATTGGCGCCGCGTCGTCGAACGCGATGACATTGACCTCATTGATATCTCAACGCCCGGCGATCTTCACGCGCCAATCGCAATTGCCGCCGCCGAAGCAGGCAAAATCGTCTGGTGCGAAAAGCCTCTCGCAAACACACTCGATGAAGCGATCGCGATGCGCAACGCCGTCGAGAAAGCCGGCGTGTTTCATGCGGTATTCCACAACTACCGTTTTTGCCCCGCTGTCGCGCTCGCCAAAAAAATGATCGCCGATGGCCTGCTCGGTCGCATCTATCATTTTCGCGCGGTTTATCTGCAGGATTGGATCGCCGACCCATCATTTCCGCTGGTGTGGCGGCTCAGTAAAGAAACCGCCGGTTCTGGTGCGCACGGCGACATCAATTCGCATATCATTGATCTTGGCCGCCATCTGGTTGGCGAAATAACCGAAGTCAGCGGTCATCTTGAAACGTTTGTAAAACAGCGGCCTCTTCTCGCAGCAACCGATGACCGCCTTGGCGGTGTCGCGTCGGCCGAAATGGGCGAAGTTACTGTGGATGACGCCGCGATGTTTTTGGCCCGTTTTGAAAACGGCGCACTCGGAACTTTTGAGGCAACACGATTCGCGGTCGGCAGGAAAAATCACAACCGATTCGAAATCAATGGCTCTCGCGGTTCGATTGTTTTCAATTTGGAAAGAATGAACGAGCTTGAATATTACAGCGCCGAAGACCCCGATTCAGTTCGAGGATTTAGAACGATTCAAGTCACCGATTCTGTGCATCCGTTCACCGGCAACTGGTGGCCGGTCGGGCACATCATCGGTTACGAACACACATTCGTGCATCTTGTCGTAGATGGCTTTGCGCGCATGTCCCGCGGCGAAAACCCATCACCAGATTTCGAAGACGGCTACCGCAATCAACGCGTCCTGGACGCCGTCTCGAGATCGAGTGAGAGTAGGAAATGGGAGAGCGTTTAGGACTTCTACACGGCCAGCAACGTACAGCGTCTCTGCTGGTGCTAATCTCTGCAGTCGTCTTCGCGTCTGGCTGCCGATCCATCCCGAAAGGCGCGCATACCCATTCCACTCTTCTCAACTCACCTCCGCCCGCTCCGATTGGGCAAACTGCGAAGGCGAAGCTTCAAGATGTTGTCGTAGGGCTCGCGAACTACCGCCTAGATCTACCTCGTGATGATGGTAATAATCCGAACGAGGAAATCTTGGGCGATAAGTACATCAACTCGGAGCTCGCGAAGCAATTCCACTCAATCACAACTGAGAACTGGCTGCAAAACTTCAACGCCTACAAGTATGAGCTGGTGAAGCGCGCGTCAGACGGAGGATTTGACAGTGTCGCCCTCGAACAATGTCTGAAGAAGGTTCTCCCACCGGCCAACGAAGATTGGGCACTTCTGCCTGTCGCAGCATTTGTATCGGAGGTTGACGGCATGCCGGTCTGGGTGGTTGTGTGCGTATGGGAAGGCGCATCGCAAATTGAGGACGAAAAAGGTCCTTATTGGCGAAAGATGATGCATGTCTGCGGATGGGCATTCCGCATGAGCGACCTCAAACAATTGGCTTTCTTCACATGCGCATAGCTGTGAAAACTACACAATCAACAACAACAAAGCATCGCGCCAGCGCCGGGCGCGTAGCCCTGCAGGAGTCGCTTGCCTGTCAGTCCCTGAAACGCAAACCATTCCCCTAAAAATCCGCCGAATTCGGAACACGATAAAACGGAATCACGTCCCTGATGTTTTTCATCCCCGTAACATACATCATCATCCGCTCCAAACCCAACCCAAACCCCGAATGAGGCACCGAGCCAAACCGCCGCAAATCCAAATACCACCAATACGGTTCAAGCGGCAAACCCGCCTCCTCAATCCGCGAGACCAAAACGTCGTGACGTTCTTCGCGCTGCGAGCCGCCAATAATCTCACCAATCCGAGGCGCCAAAACGTCCATTGCGCGCACCGTCTTTCCATCCTCATTCATGCGCATATAAAACGCCTTAATCTCTTTCGGATAATCCGTCACAATTACCGGTCGCCCAATCTTCTTCTCCGTCAAATATCGCTCGTGCTCGCTCTGCATGTCGCATCCCCAAAAAACGGGAAACTCAAACGTCTCTCCGCTCGCCTCCAACATCTTTATCGCATCGGTATAGGTAACTCTTTCAAAAGGCGAATCCAAAACGTGCTGCAATGTCTCCAAAACCGTGTTCTCAATTCGTTGATTGAAAAACTCCAAATCCGCAGCGCAATGTTCCAAAACATGCGCAATCAAATATTTCAAATACTCTTCCGCAAGATTCATGTTGCCTTCTAAATCGCAAAACGCCTGCTCCGGCTCAATCATCCAAAACTCAGCCAAGTGCCGCGCCGTCGAACTGTTCTCAGCGCGAAAAGTTGGCCCAAACGTGTAACAGTTTGTAAACGCCTCGGCAAAACATTCAACGTTGAGCTGCCCCGAAACCGTCAAATAAGCTTGTCGCGCAAAGAAATCCTGCGAATAATCCACTCGTCCATCAATCCGCGGCGGGTTCTCCATATCCAGCGTCGTAACACCGAACATTGCGCCAGCGCCTTCACAATCGCTCGCAGAAATTATCGGCGTGTGCACATACATAAACCCTCGATCATGAAAGAACTTGTGCGTCGCCCAAGAAAGCTCGTTCCTAACTCGAAAAACCGCACCAAACGTATTCCCCCGAACGCGCAAGTGCGAAATATCGCGCAAAAACTCAAACGACGCGCCTTTTTTCTGCATCGGATACGCGGCGGCATCAGCTTCGCCGTAAATCTCAACCGACGAAGCGTTTAGCTCCACGCGCTGCCCAGAAGCTGGCGAAGAAACCAAATCCCCATCAAACCGCACACACGCGCCCGCCGTTATCTTCTTCAACAGATCAGCCGACAAAACGCCATCCGCAACCACAACCTGCAAATCCGCGAAACAGCTCCCGTCGTTCAATTGAACAAAATGAACATCCTTGCTATCTCGGCGAGTTTTCACCCAACCGTAAGCGGAAACGCCCGTAGAAGGCTCCGATGCAAGCAAATCTCGTATATATGTTCGGCGATAATCCATGCGAGACCGATTTTACCGCCGGTACAATTGCGTCCGTGCGAAAGCATGATGTCGTCGTTATTGGATCGGGCCACGCTGGAATCGAAGCGGCTCTCGCATCCGCACGCATCGGCGCAGACACGCTTTGCATAACGCTCCGTGTTGATCGCGCCGGTCACATGCCGTGCAACTGCAGCATCGGCGGCCCAGCAAAAGGAACCCTCGCACGCGAAGTGGATGCACTCGGCGGACAAATGGCAATCACAACCGACTACGCGCTCACGCATATCCGAGTCGTCGGAAACGGCAAAGGCCCAGCCGTCCAAACGCTTCGCGCGCATGCCTGCAAGTCGCTTTATCCACGACTGATGCAGGCAACCCTAAAGCAGCAGCCAAGCCTTCACATCGAAGAAGCCGAAGTGCAAACAATCATTCACGAGAACGGACAAGTGAAAGGAGTCGTACTTTCAACCGGAGAACAGATCGCCTGCACAGCCGTCGTCATGACAACCGGCACTTTCATGAACGGCGTCTGCCATGAGGGCCTCAACAAAACTATCGCCGCACGAAACGGCGACAAAGCCGTCCACGGTTTAAGTGCGTTTCTAACGGCCATCGGCGTCCAAATCAAACGATTCAAAACAGGAACAACGCCGCGCATCAGTCTAAAATCCATAAACCTGCAAAATGTCGGCATTCAACAGACAGAGTCAAACTGCAGCCCGTTCTCATTCATTCACGATGAAGTGATGCCTCAGAACAAAATGTACGACTGTTACGAAACAAAAACAAACGAACAGACCCACAAAGTGATCGCCGATAACATCGAACTCAGCGCCGTGTATGGAAAACGAATTGACGGTGTCGGCCCCCGATATTGCCCGAGCGTCGAGGACAAAATCGTTCGCTTTCCAGACAAAAACGCGCATCCGGTCTTCCTCGAAATCGAAGAGTGGAACGGAGACAGCGTCTACGTTCAAGGAACCAGCACAAGTCTGCCCGCCGAAATCCAGCTCAAATTCCTAAAGACCATGTGTGGCTTAGAAGAAGTCGAAATGCTAAGACCAGGCTACGCGGTCGAATACGACATGGCCGATCCCACTCAACTCAAGCCATCTCTCGAAAGCAAACTCTGCAACGGCTTGTTTCTCGCGGGTCAAATCAACGGCACAAGCGGGTACGAAGAGGCCGCGGCGCAAGGAATCGTCGCAGGAATTAATGCCGCGCTGAAAGCCCAAAACCGCGAGCCGTTTATGCCGAAGCGCCATGAGAGCTTCATTGGTGTGATGATTGATGACCTCGTAACAAAAGGTGTAGACGACCCGTACAGAATGCTCACCGCGCGAAGCGAATACCGCCTGAACCTTAGGCACGATAACGCCGATGCGCGGCTGACTCCAATAGGCCGCGAGCTTGGCTTAGTCAACGATGAACGGTGGAACCGCTTCCTCGATAAGCAAACGCTCCTCAATGCAAAACTCGGCTGGCTAAACACAATCTATTTCGGCGTAAATCACAATCCGATATTCGCTACTGAAAACCAAGACGGCGTAAAAACCAAAACCACGGGCTTCGATCTGCTCCGGCGTTCCCGAACAACTTTTGCCGATGTCGTTCGAATCTCAGACCGGGCGAACCACCAACAAAAGCCTCCCATCGGGCAGCGCAGAATCGAAGTCGAGGCGAACGAACAAGCAGAAATTCTAGCCAAGTACGAAGGCTTCATAAGTCGTCAAGAGACTCAAATCGGTACTCAAAAACGATTGGAAGCCATGGAGATTCCCAGCGACTTTGATTTCGAAATGGTAAAAGGAATCAGCTTCGAATCTCGCGAAAAGTTCTCAAAAACCAAACCAACTACAGTCGCGCAAGCTAGCCGCATCCCGGGCATCCGTCCCACAGACGTCGCAATCCTCATCGGCCACCTGCGCAAACTCAGCACAACAAAAAAATAGCTCCGTCGAGGAAAACCCGACGGAGCTACGAACAACCCAGCGCTTAACCGCGTGGAGCGATGATCAATGGCAGTCGCCCATGCCGCATCGTGTACGTCAACGCTTCAGCGACTGTCGGAATCCCACGTCCAGAAAGCACGGGCTCATCCAATTTGCCTGCGACGTCAACGGCTTTCACCGCGGCGCTCGAGTTCCGGTTTTTGTTCAACGCTGCGGCCAGCGTGAAGTGTGCCCACGGATATTCCGGGCCAGCGCCGGCTGCACCCTGAGCCATTGCAAGCGCCTCCTTGTCTTTGTTCATGTTCATCAAAACAAGTGCGCTTCCATTCAGCGCTTCGGGTGAATCAGGTTTGCAAAGCCGCGCCAAGTCCATGTAACCAAGCGCCATCTCAAGCAGATACTCTTTGTCGCTGCTGAACGCCGGTGTCAAGGCTTGATTCAAAGCATCGTATCCACGCTGAATGTACGCGTCAGTCAATAACGGGTTCTGCGTAACGGCCTTCTTGAAGTTGTCACGTGAACCGATTAGGTCGCCCATCGAATACTGCAGAATCGAAAGGTAGTAATAAACTTCCGGATCCGTGATGTTCTTCGAAAGCATTTGCGTAATCTGTCCGGCCATCGCTTTCTTGTCGCTCTTTCTGACCGCGCTGAATGCGGCAGCCGTCATAACGGCTGGCGAATCCGAATCGCTCAAAATCGCCTGCTTCAATGCATCAGCCGATTTGTCGAAGAAACGGTTGTAAGCATAAATCGCCGACGTAAGCGACCAAACAACCGCGTCGCGGGCTGATCGTTTCTCAACATTCAGCGAAATTTTTCCGGCTTCTTGCATTCGGCCAGATCGCATGCAAGCGTACATAAGCCGGCCCGCAATTGCGATATCCGGATCAAGTTCCTTGTAATCTTTTCGAAGCAACCGAATCGCTGAACCGTATTCATTGTTCGCAAGATACAGGTCAACCAGCTTCATCCGGTTCGCATCGGTCTCGGCGCCAAGCGCCTTAATGCGAAGCTCATTCGCTTTGTGTTTCGTGTTTATCGCTGCGGTGAAATCGGTAATAACCTGCTTCAAAATCTCTTTCTTATCAGCCGATGAAGCCGTGAACTTGAACGCCCTCTCGAGGTGCACCGCCGAAACCAGTTCGCAAGTGTCCGGATTCTCGTCAAGCAGCATCGCATCTTCAGACCACTTCTGAGCTTCGTCCAAAACGCCTTTGCCAAGGTACGCGCGGCCCAACATAATCCGCGCTCCAACCGAGTTTTCATCCGCCTTCAGCGCGACGCGTGAGGCGAGGATCGAATCGTCCCACTTCGAGTTGTTCAAATACTTGCGGGCGTTCTCAAGGTGAAACCCTGCGCCTTTGCCAAGCTGGTTGTCAACAACGAAATTCATTTTCAACCGCTTGCTGCTGCCATCAGAGGCGAACGCAGCGATCTCAACCATCAGAGGCCCTTCCTTCTCGGCAACGGTGTCCAGCCTCAAAGAATAAGGAGTGCTTGTGTCAGTGCTTCGCAACTGATCGCCAACATAAAACTCAACCTGATTAAGGCTGACGGCGGCTTCAACCGTCACACTGAGTTCGACGATGCCTGCCAAGCGGTCCCCTTCCTTCAGATTGGTAGAAATCTTCAGGTCGGCTGCCCAAACGCTCGCGCTGCCAGCCAAAGCCATCAAAACTAAAATTGCTCTTTTCATGTTCAATTTATCTCCTGCTACTGACGTCCGCCGCACTCGGCGGCTTCGGTCAAAGCGCTTTCTCCCCACGTTCGCCGGTTCTAACCCTCACACAGTCCAGCTCTCTCTGGAGCACTATCTTTCCGTCACCCGGTCGGCCCGACCGGGCACTTTTGGCGATCGTCGAAGCAACCGCCTCGGAAATCGCATCGGGAACGACCGTCTCCAGCTTGATTCGTGCCGGTAGCGACACGACGTACTCCTTACCGAGCAACCAGTCACTCGGCTCTGGAGAGCGGCCACATCCACGGACTTCCGAAACCGTAATCCCGGTCACGCCTCTCTCCGCCAGGGCGGTCTTCACCTCCTCGAGTTTGTGGGGGCGAATGTAGGCGATCACTCGGATCACGAACCCATTTTACCGGTCGCACCGCGCAGGGTGTTCCCGTGCCCACCTAACGCACCCGGGAGCGGAAACCGAAAATTTAGCCTAACGGGCCGTCATTTCCGGCCCCAACTAAGCCAAATTTACGGAGGTAATCACCTTGGCCAAGAACAACTTTCCCAAAACCGAGAAGGAATTTCACGCCTGGTTCAGCAACTTTCAGCAAGCTTTTTCAGGCAACTACAAGAAGTACGGCTTCAAATCGAGCGACGTCTCGAACCTGAACCGATGGTACAAGAGCTGGCAGAACAGCTACAACTTCTGGAACAGCTTCAACCAGTTCTATAGCTGGTACACCAAGTTCCACAACACCGAGTTCACCAGCTACAAAGGCTTCCTGTTCAACTACTGGAGCCAGATTCAGAGCAATCCAAACTGGGACGGCAACTGGCAGCGATGGTTCGGCGTGACCGCCCCGAAGAGCATCTCGAGCAAGCCAAAAACCGCGAACAAGAGCACTGCCAAAAAGAGCACTGCCAAGAAGAGCACGGCTAAGAAGGCAACCGCCAAGAAGACCACTTCAAAGAAAACCACCTCGACGAAGACGAGCAAGTCGAAGTCAACTCCGACGACTGCTCCGACCTTCTGGTACGAGTGGAAGAACGGCAGCCTCTGGTTCTATGCCGGCGTCAGCAAGAAGAGCGGCTGGAGCATGCCGACCTGGGCGAAGAACTGCACGTTTGAGTACAAAACGACCGGCGGCACCTGGCGCAAGCTTTGGAGTGGCAGCCGACCGTACGCCTACAGCAGCACTTCGGGCAAGAAGGTTTGGTACCGAGCATATTGGACCAACACCAACGGCACGAAGAGCGGCTACAGCAAGCCGATGGCTTGGGACTGGGGCACAAGCAAGAACACCTCGAAGAAAGCAGCCTAACGGCAAACTCAAAAGGAATCTTGAAGGGGTCGAGACTTTTTTGGTCTCGACCCCTTGATATTTGGGCCTGTCGCGTACTATAAGGTGTGATGCAATTTCAAAGGCTGATTCTCGCGGGCTCTGCGGCTTTCACGGCGCTCACGATCGCAGCGACACCCGACACCCGGCCCCAGGATTCACCCGGGTTTGAGCAGCGAATTTGGCCCAACCTCAAAGCCCGCTGCGGCACCTGCCATGCCGGCTCAAATCCAGCCGGTGGCCTAAACCTCACCACCCGTGACGGGATAAACAAAGGTGGCGTGAGTGGACCACTCGTGAACACCTCGAATCCAGATGACTCGGTCCTGCTCCATCGCCTGCTTGGAAAAGATGGAAAGCAAAGAATGCCGCTTGGCTTTGCACCGCTGCTCTCAGAAGAGATCTCTGCGATTCGCGCATGGATCGCTGCAGGCGCGAAAATCAGCAGCGAATCCGCATTGCCGTGGTCGTTCGTTCCACCAGTTCGTCCCGAAGTCCCAGTTGTTCGCAACAAAACTTGGATAAGAAACCCAATAGATGCATTCGTCGCTGCAACTCTCGAAAGAGCCGGCCTCAATCCATCCGCAGAGGCATCGAAGCAATCTCTCATTCGTCGGGTGAGTCTAGATCTGATCGGTCTTCCCCCAACGCCCGAAGAAGTGGATGCGTTTGTGAACGACAAATCACAGACGGCATACGAAAAGGTTGTTGATCGTTTGCTCGCTTCGCCGAGGTATGGCGAGCGACAGGCCCGAATTTGGCTCGATTTAGCACGCTACGCCGATTCAAACGGTTACGAAAAAGATGGCGGCCGCTCAATATGGCCATATCGCGATTGGGTGATCCGCGCCTTCAATGCGAACATGCCCTACGACAAATTCACGGTTGAACAGATTGCTGGCGATCTGCTACCAAACCCAACAATTGCACAGCTTGTTGCGACCGGATTCAACCGAAATACCATGAAGAATGAGGAAGGCGGCGTAGATCAAGAAGAGGCGCTATTCGAAGTCGAAATTGATCGAGTGACCACGACCTCGACCGTTTGGCTTGGCCTCACGGTGGGTTGCGCACGCTGTCACGACCACAAATACGACCCGATCACAATGCGCGACTTCTACGGAATGATGGCTTTCTTCGCAAATCCCGACGTCGCAAAACTCGGAGATGCCAGCATCTCCGAGCAAAAGTACACCGAACCTTCGATGGAAGTTCCATCGGAGCAGCAGATTGCCGAACGGGCGACACTGCAAGCAAAACTCGTCGCCGCCGAAGCGAAGTACAAGACGGCAGCATCAGGAACGACTAACGATCGAACGGAGCAGGAAGCTGCTGCAACCCACGGAGTTGCGTGGACAACGCTTCGGACAACGACTCTAACTTCAGTCGGTGGCGCGAAGTTTTCGCAGCGCCCGGACGGAGTGATTGATGCCACAGGAGAAAACCCAGCGAAAGACACCTACAAACTCAGTTTCGACTTGGGTCCAAGTCCGGTTTCGGCGCTGCTGATTGAACCGGTTCCTGACAAAGCGTACGCAAACGGTGGCCCAGGTCGCAGCGACTCTGGAAACTTTGTCCTTTCGAGAGTCGTTGTTCAATCCGCGGGCAAGTCAATTCCGTTTTCACCGACGGTTGATTTCGCACAAGGCGGCTATTCGGCAAGAGGCGTGCTTGATAACGACGTGGAAACCGGCTGGGCAATCTACGGCGAAGCCGCAGTTCCACATAAGTTGGTTCTTTCACTGCTTCAGCCAACAAAAGGCAGAATCGAACTCGTCCTCGAATTTCAGTCTCAGTGGAAGCAGCATGTTTTCGGAAAATTCAAAGTTTCGTCAAGCGCTGATCCGTATGCTTGGACAGCCGCGACCCCTTCTGCTATCCGGTCCCTGTTGCCAAGCCAGGTTCGCACAGATGCCCAAAACAAACAGATAAGCGAGTATTTCACTTCTGCGGATCCAAGACTCGAAGATGTTCGAAACGATTTGGAATCGGCAAAAGCTGCGCTCACGAAGCTGAATGATTCGATTCCCAGGACGCTCGTCATGCGAGACAAACCGGGAATTCGAGAACTGACTGCAAACATCCACAATCGCGGTGAGTTTCTGAACAAAGGGGAATTGGTGAAGGCGAGCTCAATCAGTTCCCTACACCAAATGCCCTCAAACGAAGCTGCAAATCGGCTCGACTTAGCGAACTGGCTGGTGAGCAAACAGAATCCGTTGACCGCTCGCGTGCAAGTGAACCGTATGTGGGAGCAGCTTTTTGGTCGCGGAATCGTCGAGACAACTGAGAATTTTGGAACCCAGTCCGCACCCGCGTCACATCCTGAACTTCTCGATTGGCTGGCCACAGAATTCATGCATCGAAATTGGAACGTGAAAGCGATGATGAAGCTGATGGTGATGTCTGCGGCGTATCGTCAGTCGAGCAACGGAACTCAAGCCGCCGTAGCGAAAGACCCGGAGAACAGACTCATTTCGCGTGGTCCGCGTTTTAGACTCGAAGCGGAAACGGTTCGCGATTCTGCTCTGCACATCGCCGGCCTTCTCAGCAAAAAGATGTTTGGGCCGCCGGTCTATCCGTATCAGCCGGAAGGCGTGTGGAATAGCCCGTTCAACGGCGAAAGGTGGATGATTAGTGATGGCGAAGACAAATACCGTCGGGGTATTTACACATACGTAAAACGAACCGCGCCATTCCCGATGTTCACAACTTTCGACAGCGGCAGCCGCGAAAGTTGTCTCGTTCGTCGCATTCGGACAAACACTCCGCTGCAATCACTTGCGCTGTTGAATGACCAGAACTTTGTTGATGCGGCGAAAGCGCTCGGTAAGCGAATGTCGGCCTACAAATCCGCGAACGTGAAGGAAAAAGTGGCATTCGGTTTCAAACTGTGCACTTCGCGTGAGCCAACCCCGGCTGAACTAACCAGAATGTCGGAGTTCTACACCAAAATGAAGCGGCAATACGCAGGCACACCTGAAGACGCGACGAGGTTTGCGGGCTCGGTTGATGCAGCTTCATGGGCTATGCTTGGCAACCTGCTCCTAAACCTCGATGAGACCATAACAAAGGGATAGCGCAATGAACGAAAACCTGAAAGAGATAACCCGAAGAACGCTGTTCAAGAACATAGGCTATGGAGTTGGTGCCGCGGCGTTGACTTCGCTGCTAAACGATGAGCTTCTTGCGCAATCGGTCGGCGCGAAACCGCATTTCGCGCCGAAAGCCAAACGCGTCATCTACCTGTTCATGGCGGGCGCGCCGTCGCAGCTTGACCTTTTCGATCCGAAGCCAGTGCTAGCAAAACACGATGGACAAGATTGTCCTGAGGAGTATCTGAAAGGTGAAAGGTTTGCGTTTATCAAAGGTGTTCCAAAACTGCTTGCATCACCCCACAAGTTTGAGCAAGTAGGCCAATCGGGTCAATGGGTCTCAAATCTACTGCCGCATTTCAAAGAGATCGCTGACGAGTGTGCGGTGATCCGGTCCATGCACACCGATCAGTTCAATCATGCGCCGGCACAGATTTTCATGAACACGGGGCACCAACTTCCCGGTCGTCCGAGCATGGGTTCTTGGCTTTCTTATGGACTGGGAACCGCGAGCAAAGACCTTCCAGGGTTTGTGGTTCTGCTTTCCGGCGATAGCGCGCCCGACGGCGGCAAGTGTCTGTGGCACAGCGGCTTTCTGCCTTCGATTTATCAAGGGGTCGAGTTCCGATCGCAGGGCGATCCGGTGCTGTTTGTGTCTAATCCGGACGGAGTTTCTGCGAAGACGCGTCGCGAAATGCTCGATGCGCTTAAAGAGATGAATCTGATGCGTCTCAGCGAAACGCTTGACCCTGAAATTGAGACGCGCGTTTCGCAATATGAACTTGCGTACCGAATGCAAACCAGCGTTCCTGAGCTGATGGATATTTCGAAAGAGCCAAAAGAGGTTCACGAGCTGTATGGCACCGAACCTGGCAAAAAGAGCTTTGCAAATAACTGTTTGCTCGCGCGAAGGTTGGTCGAGCGCGGCGTTCGGTTCGTGCAGCTTTATCATCGTGGCTGGGATCATCACGGAACTGGGGAATTTGAAGACCTCACTCACGCGCTTCCGCAGCGGTGCAAAGAGATTGACCAAGGTGCAGCCGCGTTGGTGAAAGATTTGAAACGGCGAGGACTGTTGGATGAAACACTCGTCATTTGGGGTGGCGAGTTTGGAAGGACTCCGATGAAAGAGGGTCGTGGAGGTTCGCAGCTTCCGGGACGCGATCATCATCCGCGCGCTTTTAGTATTTGGATTGCCGGTGGCGGGATTAAGCCGGGTGTTGCGTTTGGTGCGACGGATGATTTGGGTTACAACATTGTTGACGATCCGGTTTCGGTGCACGACCTTCATGCGACGGTCTTGAATCAGTTGGGGATTGATCACACGAGGTTGACATACCAGTTCCAAGGTCGGCAGTTCAGGCTCACCGATGTGTCGGGGAACGTGGTTAGGGAGATTCTTAGGTGATTGCCTTCAAAGCTGATGAGAGTCTCCGACTGTAATCAATTTGCATGAAAGTCCAAGTTGAGCGACGTGCGGGCTGGATAGACTTGCTGCGCGCCTATAAGATCGTGGTGGATGGCCGTGTTGTTGGAAAGGTTGGCAACTGGGGCTCCACTGAATTCGATGTCGCGCCAGGACGCCACACTATTCAAATGAAAATTGATTGGTGTGGCTCGCCCACCCTTGAATTCCATGCAGCCGAGGGTAGACGGATGAAATTCATGGCCAGGTCACTTTCAGGTTTTCGGGTACTGCTCGCATTCTTGTTCGCGATATTTTGGTGGAACGGATACATAACGCTTGAGCAGATGGAAGACGAGGTTGATGGTCGCGGATGGGCTGAGCCACCGCGCTGATTTTGTGGATACAAAGGCTTGCCGTGACAAGAGTGTCGCGGCTACAAGTGGATTGTTCATCTTCCGTTCATGTTTATCAGAGGCTGTGTTCAGGCCGGCAGGTGTTTACTCTTTCATCACGCGATACGACGAAGTATCGCAATGAAACGAGGAACAAAATGAAATTCAAAACAACTCTTGTGGGCGGACTGCTCACTCTCGCCATCGCCGCTTCGGCCATCGCATTCACCAACGGCAACGAAGATGTTATCGTTGGCGGTCAGCCTATGATGAAGGCTAAGAACATCATCGAGAACGCTGTCAACTCGTCTGAGCACACTACACTTGTCGCCGCCGTCAAGGCTGCCGGTTTGGTTGACGCGCTGCAGGGCAAAGGGCCGTTTACAGTTTTTGCACCGATTAACGATGCATTTATGAAGCTGCCGGAAGGCACTGTTAAGAATCTGCTGATGCCGGAGAACAAGCCGATGCTGACGAAAATTCTAACTTATCATGTCGTGCCTGGCAGAATTGACTCGATGGAGCTCAAGAAGCTCATTAAAATGGGCAACGGCAAGGCGGCGCTCAAGACGCTCAGCGGCGACACACTTTGGGCGGTGTGGAATGGTCCGAGCAACATCGTCATCAAGGATGAAAAGGGGAACACGGCGAGAATCCCGACCTACGACGTGTATCAGTCGAATGGTGTCATTCATGTGATTGACACGGTGCTGATGCCGAACTAACCGATTGGCTGCCCCGAGTTCTCGCCAGTCGGGAACTCGGGGCCATCCAAAACGTATTGAACGAGATAACACCATGAAGCAGAAAATGATGTTTGTAATCTTGGCGCTCGCGCTGGTCGTCGGATCGGTGATTGGCTTAGCCCAGGGGGGCGAGACCCCGATTAAGAAGGTAGTTAAGAGCGAGGCCGAGTGGAAGAAGGTTTTGAGCTCCGAGGCTTTTGAAGTTCTGAGAAAGAAAGGCACCGAGCCTGCTTTCAGCGGAAAGTACTGGAACAATCACGACGAAGGCACATATAGCTGTGCCGGTTGTGGGCTCGAGCTGTTCGAATCAAAAACAAAGTTCGACTCTGGCACAGGCTGGCCAAGTTTTTGGCAGCCGATCAAAAAGAACCGCGTGATCAATGTTAGGGACACGAGCCACGGAATGGTTCGGACCGAGGTGATCTGTGCGCGATGCGACGGTCATTTGGGTCACGTTTTTGACGACGGCCCGAAACCGACTGGGTTGCGATATTGCATGAACTCTGTATCGCTAAAGTTCAAGAAGAAGAGTTAGCTCGACTTACTATCTCACCCTCCCCAAGAGCCCTCCGCGCCGATAGGCCGGAGGGTTATTGGTGTGTGTTGGGGTATCGTTGGAAGTGTGATTGTAGGGGTGCCAAAAGAGAGTTTGGCGGGTGAGCGGCGCGTTGCATTATCCCCAGATGCCGTTTCACAACTCGTCAAAAGTAACATTTCCGTTCAAGTAGAACATGATGCCGGACTGGGGGCCGGATTCACCGACACAGCTTATACGACGGCGGGCGCCAAAATCGTTGGAGATGCTCGCGCCGCGACCGCTGACGCTGACTTGGTTTTGAGGGTTTCGCCGCCAACAGTCGGTGAAGTTGGCGCTCTTAAGCGCGGCAGTTCGCACATCAGTTTTCTTTTCCCGACATCGAATGCAGACGTTGTTGCTGCGCTGACTGAGGCAGGGATAAACGCGTTCGCCATGGAGCTGATGCCGCGAATTACTCGCGCACAGAGCATGGACGCGCTCTCCGCGATGTCTTCGATTGCGGGTTACAAAGCCGCGCTGCTCGCCGCCGAAGCGCTTCCGAAGTTTTTTCCAATGCTGATGACCGCTGCAGGCACGATACCGGCCGCGAAAGTATTCGTCATTGGCGCGGGAGTTGCGGGTTTGCAAGCCATCGCGACTTGTAAACGGTTGGGCGCGCAGGTTGAAGCTTTTGACGTTCGACCCGCTGCCAAAGAGCAGGTTGAAAGCTGCGGCGGAAGATTTGTCGGAATGAGCCTGCTCGCTGAAGAGGCGGAAGATTCCGGCGGCTACGCAAAAGAGGTTTCCGCAGACACTCACGCGAAAGAGCTTGACCTCATTGCATCAAGACTGCCGAAAACCGACGTCGTCATTACAACTGCCCTTATCCCCGGCAAAAAGGCGCCAATCCTGATCACTCGTGACATGCTCGCCAAGATGCAGACCGGCTCAGTCGTTGTGGATTTAGCGGCACCCGCTGGCGGGAACTGTGAAGCAACAATCCCTGGGCAAAACGTAGTTGAAAACGGTGTAACCGTTCTCGGCCCTCTCAACCTGCTTTCTTCAATGGCAGGCGACGCGAGCCGAATGTATTCCAAGAACATCACGGAGTTTTTGAAGCTGCTGATGCCGAATGCGGCAATTGAAATCAACATGGAAGATGAAATCATTAAAGCGACGCTGGTTACGTCGGATGGAAAAATTCCTCACGAACCGACGAGGCTCAGCCTTGAGCATGGGAGCGGGGCATGACGCTACTCGTTCTTTTTACAATATTTGTACTTGCAGTTTTTGTGGGGCTTGAGGTTATTGCCAAAGTCCCACAAACTTTGCACACCCCGTTGATGAGTGTTACAAACGCGATTCATGGCGTGATTCTGGTCGGTGGCATTTTGGTGTTAGGCGCTGCCGACTCATTGATCATGCATGTACTCGGGTTTGTCGCCGTCATGTTTGGAACCATGAACGTTGTTGGAGGATTTGTGGTCACCGACCGAATGCTCGAGATGTTTAAGAGGAAGCCGAAAGGGAGCGCGAAATGAGGCAAGAGTGGATTCATATCGGTTACCTCGCCGCCGCAGTCAGTTTCATACTTGCACTCAAGCTGATGAAATCGCCGAACACGGCGAAGACTGGAAACAGGCTTGCTGCAGCGGGCATGGGTGTCGCGCTCGTACTCACGTTTTTCGATCCGGCTGTGCGTTCTGAAAACTATGTTTGGATCGGTGCGGCTGTATTAGTGGGCGCAGCTCTCAGCTTTTTCCCTTCGAAATCTGTTCCAATGACCGGTATGCCGCAAATGGTTGCGTTGCTTAACGGTCTTGGTGGAGGTGCGGTTGCGCTTGTTTCGCTTACCGAGTTTATTCATGCGAACGCTGTCGGTGTGCAGTGGGAAACTGTGACGCTTATTACCACCGTGCTCAGCGCAATCATCGGCTGTATTAGCTTTTCGGGCAGCTTAGTGGCATTTGGAAAACTTCAAGAGCTTTTGCCGAGTAAGGCGTTGGTTTTTCCTGGACAAAAGGCGTTGAACTTAATCCTGCTTGCGGCAATCGTTGCGCTTGCAGTGTTGATTATCGCCGGAAAGCCTTTGGTGCTTCTCTTCGCCATTTTGGTTGGATTGGCGTTGCTGCTCGGCGTACTTTTTGTTATTCCAATCGGTGGCGCGGATATGCCAGTTGTGATTTCGCTGCTCAACTCGTTTACGGGTTCGGCGGCGGGATTGGCGGGCTTCGTATTGGGCAATACGGCGCTGCTCATCGGCGGAGGCTTGGTTGGCGCAAGCGGTTTGATTCTCACAATCGAGATGTGCAAAGCGATGAATCGCTCGCTCGAAAACGTTATTTTTGGCGCGCTTGGCGCATCGCCCGAAGCTGCGCTTGCGAGCGCGGAAGGCAAAACGGTTCGCAACTATTCGGTGGACGATGCGGCGATCATCTTCTCTAATGCCGATTCGGTGATCGTTGTTCCGGGATACGGAATGGCGGTTGCGCAAGCGCAGCACGCTGTCAAAGAGCTGATGCAGAAGCTGCAAGCACGCGACATCAGCGTGAAGTTTGCGGTGCATCCGGTCGCGGGACGTATGCCGGGACATATGAACGTGCTTCTTGCTGAGGCTGACGTCCCCTATGAACTGCTTTTCGATTTGGATGACATCAATAGTGAGTTTGGCGAGACTGACGTTGCGCTGGTCGTCGGCGCGAACGACGTCGTGAACCCCGCGGCTCGCGTACAAGGAAGCACCATTTACGGAATGCCGATTCTGGATGTGGACAAAGCAAAGACTTGCATCGTGATTAAACGAAGCATGGGCGCAGGTTACGCCGGAATCGAAAACGAACTTTTCTACTTGCCAAACACGGTCATGGTTTTTGGCGACGCGAAGGGTGTGATTTCTAAACTGAGCAACGCGATGGATAGCTACTGATCGTGAGCGTTCCAAACCGCATGCGCGCCACGTTTACAGGCGTAGCGGGGAGTAACAATCTGCCGTTATCTTGGTCTTCGTTCGCCAACAATTCGGGCTCTACAATGAACGAGCCATGTAGGTTGATCCGGCGCGTTGCTGGTAATCGTGAGTGTTCCTCTGTACACGCCGGGTTTAGATGTATCCAGCGATATGATCTGCTCGCTGGGTGAATCGCCTGCATATGCTGTGAACGAATCCGTTGGAGCTGAAAAAGGCGCTTGCGGCTGGATCGAATAGTTCAACGGTGCGATGCCGTTTGCGGTCCACAAATTCACATTTCCCTCGTTCGACACGTGAATGGTTCGGTTTGCAGTTGAACCCTGAACAAGATTGCCAAAGTCCACGACAGTTTCACAATCAAGCACGGGGGGCACGCGAAAGTCGAGGTACACCGGAAGATGCCCGGTGTTCAGCGCGGCGCCAACGAGCGCTTGCGCGATCTCTTGTCCGACCATCGTGTTTCCAAAAATTGTTAGCTGCTGATTGAAGCTCGTCCCATCGTTGCCCCATACTCGAAACGAGTGATTCGGATCGTTCCAAGTTGAATTCGAGAATGCGGTGGTCGCGTCGCCGATGTAATCCATTCCATCATTGTTAATTAGTGAATTCGAAACGAGAATCTGGTCGAAGCGATCATCCATTCCTCCTCCGCCGGCCGGGTCTTGAGTGTGAAGGAAAGTGAATGATGCGTTGTTGCGCCAAGTTCCCGCCGAAAACACCGGGTCCTGAACGCGGCCCCCGCCAAACGAAGCGCCAACAAGCCGTTGATATGCGGCTTCCGAAGAAGCCGGAATATTGAAGTCACCAGAAACGACGAAGTGAGATCCGGGCGGCAGCAAAGCGGCGTCTTCGCGAATCTTTTGCGCTTCAATCAGGCGGCGGTTTTTGTCGGTTGAGGTGCTGCCTGATTTCATGTGCGTTGAGTAGCAGTAGATGGTTGAAGACTGGTCGTTGTAGCCAATGGGTTGAAAATCGTAGCGGTAAATGTTTCGCGGTTGATTGTCTGCGTCGCCGCTGCCTTCGGATACGACAGTTGTTCCCAAGAAGTGCACTTTGGAAGTCCGATAAAAGATTAGACTTTCGGTGTCGTTTCCGTTGATAAATGGCGATGCATCCCAATCGCCGGGGCTGAAGGGTGCAGTGTTGAGAACAAACAGAAAGATGTCGCGGCCGTTGCTGCTTAGAAGCTCTTGACAGACCAAAACGTCTGGCGCGAATTGCCTGCCTTCGAATATTCCGTAAATGGCGGTTTGGAACTCAGGGATGCGGCCGTGGTCGTAAAAGGTGATGTTCCAGTTTGCGAAGCGAAGTTGTGCGAATCCAGTTGCAGCCGCAACTGCAGCTGTGATTATTGCCGCCGCTTTTTGGATTAGCACAATGGACTACTTCCCAACCGATTTCGTGATGAACCCGCTCACATGCTTCTTCAGTTGCGCTAGGCACTTGGTGTGCACATACATCATGTGTCCCGCCTCATAATATTCTGTTTGAATCCTGTCGCGAACCGCGGCGTCCAGGCCCATGTGCTTTAGCGTGTACTCCGTCGCAAAATATGGCGTCGCCAAGTCGTAATATCCACTCGCGACAAACACTCTCATGTGAGGGTTTTTCGCAAACGCGGCGCGCAGCGACTCGCTCGTGTCGGGATATCCGTCGCGAGCGTTGCCCCAATCCCAAGGCTCTTCAATTCCTTCGCCCAGCACGTTGTAATTCAGATCCGTCTTGTAATCTAAAACGCTGCGTACGTAGTCGTTCATCATGCTTGTATAGGGTGGTCGAATCGCGCTCATACTTGGGTCATGTTCGGGGATGTCACCAACCGCGAGCGCATCAACGCCTTTGAATCGGCTATCCAATCGCCCCACGGTGCGATGCTCGTCGCGGCAAAGCTCCTTGCAAAACTGGTGAATGTTTACTCGCATGTTGCAATTGCGAACAAACTCTTTGCTCAACCCTGTGAACTTGCACACATTCGAAATCAGCTTTTCGGCCTCCGACTTCGTAAGACCGTCACCCTTCGCGAGCATCAGCGGGTACTCACCGCCACAAAACTCTTCGCACTCGCGAAGCAGCTTCGACAGATCACCCTTTATCTTTCCGTGATAGTGCGCCGTCGCACAGTACGTCGGCAAAAACAGTACAAACGGAAGATCATTGCCTTTGATAAACCGCGCAGTTAGGAAATTCAGAATAGAAGAAACCAAAACAATCCCATTGAATGCAATTCCGCGATCAATCAGATAACCGGCGAGTCCTGCTGCGCGAGTGGTTCCATAACTCTCTCCCACCAAAAACAGCGGCGAGTCCCAACGTTCATATCGCGTTAGATAAAGCCGAATCACTTCTCCAATGGATTCGATGTCGCCCTTCACTCCCCAAAACTTTTTCCCTTTCTCTTTGTCGCATGGGCGGCTGTAGCCGGTGCCGACCGGATCAAGAAACACGATGTCGGTATCGGTCAGCCATGTATGAGGGTTATCAACCAGATTGTATGGCGGTGGCGGCATCATTCCATCTTCTTGAAGCTTGACCCGCTTCGGGCCAAGCGCACCTAAGTGGAGCCAAAGTGAAGCGCTTCCTGGACCGCCGTTAAAGCTGAACATCAATGGGCGACGACCGCGCGCGCCATCTTTGGTGTAAGCCATGAAAAACACATTCGCTTCGTGCTCGCCATATTCGGTCTTTAGCGGAAGCATCCCGGTTGTCACGGTGTACTTCAAAACATCTTTGCCCAATTTGAGCTGATGTTTTGTGACTACCGGCTGATCTTCGGTTAGAGCGCGCTTCTGTTCTTGCTTCGTCTCGGGCTTTGGTTCTTCGGGCATGGAGAGAATTATGCCCCGATGGCCAAAGATTTATCCGAATCGCCCGGTGACGAAGTCCGCAGTCTCCTGCTTTGAAGGATTCTCAAATATCTTTACCGTCTCTCCAACCTCTATCAGCTCGCCCTCCAGCATGAAGGCCGTTTTGTGGCTTATTCTTCCTGCCTGCTGCAGGTTGTGCGTGACCACAATAATTGTCAGCTGAGGCGCGAGGTCGTGGATAAGCTGCTCAATGCGAAATGTTGATGCGGGATCAAGGGCGCTGCATGGCTCGTCCATGAGCAGCACTTCCGGGCCGACAGCAAGAGTTCGCGCAATGCAAAGTCGCTGCTGCTGGCCGCCTGATAGCGCCATCGCGCTGCGCTTGCGGTAAACGTCTTTTACCTCACTCCATAGTGCTGCGCGCTCAAGTGACTCCTTGACTAAGTTATCCAAATCAACTCGTGAAAGTCCGTAGTGAACTCGCGGCGCGAGCGCGACATTTTCATAAATGGTGCCGGGGAATGGATTCGGCTTTTGAAACACCATCCCAATCTTGCGACGCAGGGATGTGAGCTCCCGCTTCTTGTCATAGATGTCCTGTTGACCGACTCTGACGCTCCCTTTGATTCGGAATCCAGGAATTCGGTCATTCATTCTGTTCAGCGATCGCAGAAGCGTACTTTTTCCACACCCGCTTGGGCCTATGAGCGCGGTCACTTGATTTCGCTCTGCTATCAGCGATACATCATTGACTACCTGATGTGTGCCATACCAACACGAAACTCCTTCGACGCTGACCGCACCATTCACCACTGTTTCTGGCGACGGGTCTTCCATCTCGCATAGATGGCCAATAGATTGATGCTCAACACGATCAATACAAGTGTTAGACAAGTACCCCATACATTCTTCTCCGGAATTTGCCCCCCTTGACGATATCCTTCGGCAAGGTGATAGGCGAGATTTGCAACAGGTTGTTGCAGAGCGTCGAGACTGAAAGAAAGTTTAGCGGTCGAGAAAAAGATTCCACACGTCAAAAGGATTGGCGGCGCCTCACCGGCAGCTCTGCCGGCTGAAAGCACGAGACCGGTCAGGATTGACGGCATTGCAGCGGGAATCGCGATGCGCCAAATTGTCGTCCATTTCGGAAGTCCGAGTGCTTCCCCAGCATCGGTGAATGAAATCGGCACCGTTCTAAGTGCGGCTTCTGTCGCCAAGATCACCGGCGGCAATGAAAAGACCGCAAGTGTGAGCCATCCTGCAATGAGACTGGTGCCGAGCTTCGCTGCGATCACAAACACAGCAAGTCCGAATAGACCGAACACAATGCTTGGAGTGCCGGCGAGCGCGACCAGACAGCTCCTAAGAATCCGAACTGCCCGGCCGTCACGAGCGTAATAGCAAAGATGAACACCGCTCAACACACCGAGGGGCAGAACGACGAGGCCCGTGCCGATGATGAGCAATAGCGTGCCGCGAATCATGGGCCAGATACCGCCGCTGGTCATGCCTTTTGTGGGCGGACTCGACAAGAAATCCCAGGATAGTGCTGGAAATCCACGCACAAAGATGTATCCAAGTATGCCGAACACGACGAGAAGCAACAAGGTAGCGGCGCCACACCAAAGTGCGATCCAGCGACGTTCGCTTCGCCCGCGCGCAGCGTCCCTCTGTGTCAGCCTATTAGTTGACAGATAAGCTGAGTTCATAGGAGCGCCATCGCTTTGCGCTGCAATCTATGCGCGAATATGTTGAGTGAGAAGGTGACTGCAAACAGCAGCAGCCCCACGATAAAGAGGTGTCCGTAATGAACGCCACCAAATTCCACGTTGCCCATTTCGATCGCAATGGTGTCGGGGATTCCTCGCACAGAAGATGAAGCGGTCTGCAGCGGGTTTCCCGACGGCGGCGTGACGGACCCGCCGCTCAGGATCCAAATGATCATCGTTTCGCCGATGCCGCGCGCGGTTGTCAATAGGATTGCTGTGATTACACCGGGTCTTGCGGCGCGAGATACAACAAATCTCATTCGCTCAAATCGGTTGAGGCCCATCGCCTCTGCGGCGTCGTGCAATGAGTTGGGGACCGATGTATAGGCATCCTCCGCAAGGGTGGCGACCATCGGCAGCAGGAGCACTGCGAGCATGATTGCTGCGGTCAAGAAGCATCGCCCCGAGCTCAAGTGAAAAGCTCCGCTTGCGTACTTCAATAGATTCGGCGCGACAAACATCAGACCAATGAATCCAAGTACGACAGTGGGCACGCTCGCAAGAAGCTCGACGGCAGGCTTCACCCATTCGCGAACTTTTGGGCTTGCGATTTCTGACAAGAACAGCGCTGCGCCAATTCCCAATGGTGCCGCGATCAGTACAGCGACGATTGTGAGCAGCAGAGTCGTGAGCAGCAGGGCGATGACGCCGAAACTCTCGTACAATCCTGTTGGTTCCCACCTCGTGGTCGCCAGTGAGCTAATAACCGCGAGTGTCTGATTCATGGTTGGCTCTGCAAGCAGTTCAAATTCGTATCCGCTGAGCCGATCGGCGTCGGATTTCGCGATGTACGCCGGCAGCTTTAGCTTGCCAGTTGGTTGAGTGCCGAGGTCAATGGATCGCTGGTTCAGCGTGACTCCGTCAGGAGTGCGCAAAATGTTTAGTGTGAGCTTGAATGGAACGCTGTTCGGCGTAAACCCGGCATCGGGTTGCCAGGCAAGCACCATCTTCTTTTCCGTGAATTCCGGTGTTGCAAACCCGATAAATTTCATTGACTTGCGGTTGCCGGCTTTGACGGTTCCAGAGAAGTTGTCTCGGAAGATATCTGCTTCAGTGTCGCCATGCTTTGCGGCGACGACAAGCGATGTGACTCCACTTAGTTGGTCAATGGATTGGAGTGGAAGCAGTTCATCTTTTTCGTCAATCCCGTCGCTGCCTTCTTTGTTAGCGCAAAGAACTGCGGCATTCGGGTCTTGAGAGATATCCGTGATGACCTCGCCGGTGTACGGGTCCGGTCTAAGGACTTCCGGTTGCAGCGCAAATCGGTATCCGTAACCGTACTCTCGCTTGAACGCGTCTTTCGATTCCCAAATGAGGTAGCCAAGAATTCCGATCGCAACGATAGCAACGAGCCCAACGGAGAGTTGAATCACCCTCGACATGAGCGCATTGACTATCTGGTGCTTCGATCGCATAAAAAAGGGGAACTCCCACCCACAAAGGGGTGGGAGTCGGGGGAGTTACTTTCTAACGAAGGCTGTAGTAGCCGACCTTCTCGACGATTCTTTGGCCCTCAGCTGAGAGGCAGAAGTCTATGTACTTCTTGACATCGCCACTCGGCTTGCCGTCGGTGTAGTAGTAGAGATATCGCCAAATGGGATATGTCTTTGACCGAACACTTTGCTCGGTCGGGAGCACCGGTGGTGAACCCGTCTTTGCCGACACTCCGAGAACCTTCACGTTGGACTTGCCCTTGAAGTAAGCAACACCGCCGTAGGCGATTGCCCCGGGTGTGCGTGAGACTTCCCGCGCTTCCTCCGAAGTCGAAGGCAGGAAGCGAACTCCCGAACCCCAGTTTTGGTTCTTCAACACGTTGAGCTGGAAGAAACCGTAAGTTCCCGAGTTGCTGTCTCGGCTGATGACGACGATCGCTCGGTCTGCACCACCGACCTGTTTCCAGTTGGTGATTTGCCCGATGTAGATTCTGCGGATCTCGTCCATCGACAGCGAATCAACTTGGTTGCTGGCATTCACTGCGAGGCACAAACCGTCGAGAGCGACTGGTGTCGCGAAGGCGACTGTGCCTCGACTTCGAGCTTTTTCGATTTCACTTCGTCTGATTTCGCGCGACGAAGCGCAGACATTGCAAGTGCCATTGATGAACGCGTTGATCCCGATACTGGAGCCACCGCCGCTGACGTCAATGGCGACAGACCCGGACCTCTGTCCAAAGGCTTCGGCGAGCTGCTGATTCATAATCAGCATGGTGTCTGATCCCTTTATGCTCACCGATCCAGCGATGAGTGTGGTTGCGAGTGCTAATACAGGTGTCATTTCGAATGTTCTCCTTTTGGTGTGTGCTTAATCACAGCTTGAATTGGTAACGGAGCGTCCAAACGTTGTTTCGAATCTCGGCGCCCTGCTCGTCGAACATCTCGTACGAAAGGGTGAGCTTCGCATGCGAGTTCATCCAGTAGGTGTAGCCAAGTCCCCAACCCTTCACATTGTTCGCCGGTGCAGCCGAAGAACTCGTGTCCGGATCGAAGAACTGATATCGAGCGTGGAACTGGTTTCTCTTAGTGGCGTTGAACGTAATCTGCGCCTGCCACCCGAGAACGTCGGTTGCACTCTCGAAGATCGGATTCGTTTTGCCGCCTGTTGGTGGACGGTCCTGACCCCACATCAACTCGCCTCGAAGCGTGATTTGCGGAGAGACCAAATACGTACCGTCCAAGTAAAAGATGCTTCGCTTCACCACCGGGATTACGTCGTTTCCGTTCCCGTCGTTGGTTTCGGTGAAACCCGGTCGCTCCGCTTGGAACGTGCTGATTCCTATGTCGAAGTTGTGTCCTTCAGCTCGGATTCCAGCCGTCCAGCCGAGCTTGTTGTCTGCATCTCGAAATCCGTCTGCAGCCTGTTGAGGGTCGGTAACTGTCATGCCTTGCCAAATTCCGAAGTGGCCGATGATTCCAGGTCCAAGTCCGTACTTGAGCAGCACGCCTCGATCACGCTCGCCTGCAAACAGCGTTGTGTTGTAGCGAGCTCGCTCTGGGAACTCGCGCTCACTTGATGAACGCTCAAGTTCGTAGCCCAAAGGCAGCGGCTGCTGACCCGCGATGACCTGGCCGCCGAATTCAGTGTCCGATGGTTTGAAATCATAGATGAGCTGCGCATCCTTCAGCTCGGCTGCAAGTCGCGACGAACCGGTCGCAACATCGAACGAGAGCTTCGTACTCGTCTTGTCGTCGAGCTTGTTCTTCTGGCCGATTCTAAATCGCCTCAGCTGCAGTCCGTCGTTGGTCGTCTGTCCGGTATCTTCATCGGTATTCGACCATTGGAACTGAACGTAGTTCGTGATTCCGGCTTTCTTCAGATTTGCAATATCGTTTTGCATAACCGGAATGTTCTCCTGGCTCTGATCGGCAATCCAACCAAGCACTTCTTCCATCTGCTCTTCGAGCTTCTTCAAACGATCGTTGACTTGCTGCAGCTCTTGGGTAAGAGCCTTCATTGCCGCAATGCCTTCATCCGACTTGACAGTCGCGGAGTCAAGTTTTAGGCCGGTGATCTTCTCGCTTACAGCAGACGCCTCCGAGCGGAGTTCGCGCATCTCTTTCATCTTTTCGGCGAGCACTTTGGCGGCCTTCTGTTTTGCGTCCTTATCTTTCATTCCCTGAGTAAGAACGGCGCCGATTGCCTTCGAAGGCAAGATCGCGGCTACTCCCGATGCAAACGCATATTGCGCTGCCAGGCCCAAGCTCGCTACGGCTATTCGAGCAACTAATCTTTCCACTATGAGAATCCTCCTCAACCGAGTGGAACCCTCCCTCGGTTCAAACAGAATCTCCTCAGAGCATCAAAGCCGCATTATCTGTATGTTATGTAGACCTTAAGCCGAGCGGGGATAGGCCACGCTACGATGGTAATCTGAGCCCAATGGATGCCCGCGAAATCATCGTCCGACGAGCAGCTCAGGAGCTCAAAGATGGAATGTATGTTAACTTAGGAATTGGGATGCCGACCCTCATCGCCAACCACATTCCACCAGGCATGGAGGTCATCCTACAATCTGAAAACGGACTCCTTGGCATCGGCCCATTTCCGACGGAAGACAAGGTTGACGCTGACCTGATAAACGCAGGGAAGCAGACAGTTACAGCAATGCCTGGAGCCAGTTACTTTAGTAGTGCAGACAGTTTCGCGATGATTCGAGGCGGGCACATTGACCTGAGCATTCTTGGCGGAATGGAGGTCAGCGTGAATGGCGACCTGGCGAACTATATGATTCCCGGCAAGATGGTAAAAGGGATGGGCGGCGCCATGGACCTCGTTGCCAGCGCTAAATATGTGGTCGTCATCCAGACGCACACCGCTAAAGACGGTTCACCCAAAATCCTCCCTGAATGCACCCTGCCGCTGACCGGCAAGCGGGTTGTCAACCGAATCATCACCGAAAAGGCAGTGTTCGACATTAAGCCGGAGGGCGGGATGGTCCTCATCGAGCATCATCCGGACGTGACGGTTGATGAACTCGCGGCTTGCACCGGGCCTTTCGAGGTCTCACCCGACTTGCGTCCGATGTCCCTCTAGAAAGGAAGAAAACCCCGGCAGGGGGAGAATCGCCGGGGTTATTTGTCTCTGAATGAGAGAGGGACTTGTAGGACCTTTATCTCTGCAATCGGGTAGACAGCCCCAACCCCAAGAAGGTTCCCTCGCCGGGAGAATATAATCCTATTGACATGCCAGTAAAAGTAGGAATTAATGGGTTTGGCCGCATCGGACGGCTCAGTTTCAGGACGATTTTAGAGAGATTCCCAGGAGAAATTGATGTAGTTGCGGTCAACGATTTGACGGACCCTCACACCAACGCTCACCTTTTCAAGTACGACAGCACCTACGGAGTATTTAAGGGAGAAGCCAAGTTCGACGAGGATGAGATATTCGTCAACGGAAAACGGATTCGCTCCTTTGCAGAGAAGGACCCTTCAAAGATTGACTGGGGATCAACTGGGGCCCAAGTTGTGATCGAATCAACCGGTCTTTTTACAGACAAAGAGAAAGCGGTCCTTCACTTGCATGACTCTGTCAAAAAAGTCATTATCACTGCGCCGGCAAAAGGCGAAGATGTAACGCTGGCTCTGGGTGTGAACGATGCAGATTACGATCCTGCAAACCACCATGTTGTGAGCAACGCAAGCTGCACCACCAACTGCCTCGCGCCAGTCGGGAAAGTTTTGGTTGACACGTTTGGCGTCGAAGCCGGTTTGATGACCACAATTCACAGCTACACCAACGACCAACGTGTCCAGGATCAGGCGCATAAAGATTTGCGTCGCGCAAGAGCTGCGGGACAGAATCTAATCCCGACCAGCACAGGCGCTGCAAAAGCGATCGGTTTAGTGGTGCCTCAGTTGAAAGGCAAACTGCACGGTTTCGCTGTAAGAACACCGACGCCAACCGTGTCGGCAGTGGACTTGGTGTGTACGCTTTCCAAACCTGCCACCGCAGACGAAATTAATGCTGCAATGCGCGCAGCCGCGGCTGGGCCAATGAAAGGGATTTTGGATGTAGCCGATGACCCGCGCGTAAGCAGCGATTTCATCGGAAGTCCATTTAGTTCGATTGTAGACTCAGAATTGACGATGGTAATGGGAGATCGGCTTGCAAAGGTCGTTTCTTGGTACGACAACGAATGGGGCTATGCCTGTCGCGTTGCGGATCTCATTCACTTCATGAACAGCAAAGGATTGTAGGCATTCGCAGCTTGCGAATCCAAACAAAAACGTAAAGGAGCACTTGATCAATGTTGACCGCTGCACTATTTGGGGCCGTCTTGTCAGGGCAAATTGCCGATGACGCGCGCCTCATGAGAACTCCGGATATTTACGGAGATAAAATTGTTTTTCAATATGGTGGAGACTTATGGTTGGTCGGTACTAGCGGTGGCGTCGCAAGGCGAATCACAACCAGTCCCGGAATCGAAGTCAACCCAAAGTTCTCGCCGGATGGATCGCGAATTGCGTTTTCCGCAGACTACGATGGAAACCTAGACGTTTACGTCGTTTCCAGCGAAGGCGGCGAACCGAAGCGACTGACTTCTCATCCGAAAACGGATCAGGTTTTGGATTGGAGCGCCGACGGCAAGAACATCATCTTCAGGTCGCCGCGCGAATCGAAAGTTCTTCGTTATGCAGGTGCGTTTATGGTTTCTGCAGATGGCGGAACTCCTCGCGCTATGCCAATGACCGAATGCGGCCAACTTGCCCCAAATCCGGATGGCAGCACTTATGCTTACAACCGGCTTTCGGCGGAAGGCGCGACATGGAAGCGATATCGAGGCGGATTGCAATCGTGGATTTCATTCTACGACACTAGCACCGGACGATACTGGGAGATGAAGCATGACCGGTCGGCACAATTGTGGCCGATGTGGGTTGATGGCAGAGTTTTTTATGTGAACGATTCAGATGGCATTCGCAATCTGTACGTGTACAATCCGAAGGACAACACATCGAAGCAAGTCACGAAGTTTGACGAATACGATATCTCTTCACCTAGCACCGGCTCCGGAAAAATTGTTTATGCGCGCGATGGTCACCTGTGGTTGTTCGATGTTGCTTCAGCAAAGACCGAGCAGGTCAAAGTGCAGATACTTTCGGATCTGCCTGAGACTCGTGGGCAGGTTGTGTCTCTCGCCCAAATACCGAGTGATGTGACAATCTCACCTTCGGGAGTTCGCGTTGCGGTTGAGGCGCGTGGAGAGATATTCAGCGTTCCAACGAAAGAGGGCTTGACCAGAAACATCAGCAACACTCCGGGTGCGCGCGAGAGATATCCCCGCTGGTCGCCGGATGGAAAGTGGATTCTATTCGCAAGCGACAAGTCTGGAGAATACGAATTCTTCCTCAGGAAGTCAGACCTTTCTGAACCGGCGAAATTAGTCGCCTCGTCAGCAGGTGCGTTTCCGATGCAGCCAACATGGGCGCCAGACAGCAAAAAGTTCATGTTCCCAGATTCCGAGTTCCGCTTGAACATTGTGAACATCGAAACGGGCGACAAGACCGTACTACCGCAAACATCCCTCCCATCGTATCAGGACGCGACTTGGTCGGCCGATTCGAAATGGGTTGCGTATACCAGCGGACGACGAGACATTCTGCAGGTCGCTGTTTACAATCTCGAAAAGAAACAGGAGACGGTCATCAGCGATGGAAAGTGGAATGACACCAATCCTGTGTTCGACGCCACGGGCAGATATCTGTTCTTTACGTCGAACCGAAATGTTGGCTTCACTACCGACGCTTACGAGTTTTTGCCCGTCGCTACGAATCCGACCGTTGTTCTCGGTTGCACGCTGAGGCCCGAGACGCCTTCGCCGTTCGCGCCGAAAGATGACAACGAAAAGATCTCGGATCCAAAACCCGCAGGCGAGCAGCCCAAGCCGGACGCGACGCCTCCGCAGGAGCCGCCGGCTTATGACTTGGCAGGAATGAAGAAGCGAGTGTTCTCTATTCCGCTTCCGGCATCAAGCTATACGCTGATGGCCGCGCCGGCTGGAAGGCTAATCTATTTCTCGGATGGCGCTGTGTTCATGTTCGACATGAACTCTAAGTCTCCGCTTCCGCTTATTGGCGGAATAAACGGACTCGAATTCACTCCTGGGTTTGATAAGTTTGTGTATCTTGCCGGTCAAACCGTAGGCGTGCTTCCTGCTGCGCCCGGCGGACAAGCAGGAGCCGGCCGAGTCAATTTGAGTGACATGACTATTACGACCGAACCGCGTGCCGAATGGAGGGAATCGTATTGGGAAGCGTGGCGATACATTCGCGACAACTTCTGGAATACCAACATGAACGGCATGAACTGGCGAGCGGTCGGTGAAAGGTATGCAAAGTGGCTCCCATATGTTGCGCATCGCAGCGATCTGGATCAGTTGCTTTGGGAACTGCTTGCAGACTTGGGTACGGGACACTCGTACTTGTCTGCTCCGCCTGCGAGCCGGCTGCGCCCGGTTCCGGTCGGGTTGCTCGGCGCGGATTACAACGTTACGGCCGACGGCGTGCAATTCAAGAAGATCTATGCCGGACAGTCTTGGGACTCTGCGCGGCGCGGACCTCTCGGCGAGCCGGGTCTCAATGTTCACGAAGGTGATTACCTTATCTCGATTGACGGTGTGCGAGTAACAGCAAACACGAGTGTGGATGACTTGCTTCAAGGCAAGGCAGAAAAAGTTGTCGAGATTCGCGTCAACACCGGGCCAACCGAAAACGGCGCTAGAAAGCTGCTCGTGCGAACGACCGCCGACGACGCTGGGATCAGGTACGCGGACTGGATTGAATCAAATCGTGATTATGTTGATCAACAGAGTCAAGGCAAAATCGGATACATCCATGTGCCAGACACGGCAACGGGTGGATTCGTCGAGTTTTGGCGAATGTTCTACACTCAGCTCGAAAAAGACGCGCTGATCATTGATGAGCGATACAACGGTGGCGGATTTATTCCGGACTACTTCATCGAAAAACTGACGCGAACATCTCTCGGCGGATTCGTGCCGAGAGGAACAGAGATCGGTCGAATTCCCGGAGGTTCGCACCTCGGACCGAAGGTGATGCTCATGAACGCGTATGCCGGTTCCGGTGGAGACGCCTTCCCGTACTTCTTTAGGAAGCGAAAAATCGGTCCGCTGATTGGTACTCGCACTTGGGGCGGTCTTATCGGTATCACTGGAAATCGCGACCTCATGATCGGTGGTTCGATCACGGTGCCGCAATTTGCAGCATGGGATTACGATGAAAACGGCAACACCAGATGGGTCGTTGAGAATGAGGGCGTTGCACCTGACATGGAGGTGGATAATCGCCCTGACCTAATACAAGGTGGCGCCGATCCACAGCTCGACGCCGCGATTAAGTACTTGAGAGATGAACTGAAGAGAAATCCGGTGAAGCGACCGAAGACTCCGAAGTATCCCGGCTCGGGTGGATAGTCAAACAGTTGCCATTGAGTCTCGAGTTGACTCGAGACTCAATGGCTTTCATCTTTCTTAGCGAAATTAGCTTCGCCGATTACTCGACGACAAGCTCTTGCAGCGCTTCCCAAGTTGTTGTATCACGAACAATAACCCGGCCGTCAAACGATGCGCTTGCAAATAGTTTCCCATCTTTACTAAACGCGACTCCAGTAATCATATCTTCGTGTCCTGTGAGCACGGTCGAGTCCTCTGGGTTTACCAAACTCCAGATTAGCACCGTGTTGTTTCGCGATCCAGCTGCCAGGCGCGTGCCGTCTGGACTGAAAGTCACATCGTCGTAGCAGTCGGCGTCCAAGTCAAACGTGTGCGTCTTTTTGCCGGATTGCAAACTAAAAACGAAAACGTGAGCTCCATTTCCACATGCGGCCAGCTGCTTGCCATCCTGTGAAAACGCAACACCAAAAACGTCGAATCCTACAGACGTAATGCTTCGAAGCAGTTTGCCAGTTACGGTGTTCCATATGCGAACCGACTTGTCAGGGCCGCCAGCAGCGGTATGCACCGATGAGGAGTTCCCAGCGAGACAATAAGCATCTGATTTCAATCCAGTGAGCGTTTTCAGCAGTTTGCCCGTGTTTGCATCCCACACCTTGGCTTTGTTGTCATAGCCAGAACTTACGATGAACTTGCCGCCATTGGAGTAAGCCACTCCCGAAACGTACGTCGTTCCTCCTTTGATTGTTTTTAGGGTTTTGCCGCTTGATGCGTCCCAAACGCGGATTGTTCCGTCTGCGCCTCCGCTAACAAGTTTCGAACCCGTGGGGTTGAACGCAATCGAGGTGACGTGCTGGCTGTGTCCTTTTAGGACACGAATCTCCTTGCCATTCGCACAGCTCCACAGGTGAATGTTGTTGTCCCAACCTCCGGCGGCGACCACGCGACCATCAGGCCGAAACCCAACACAGGTGAGGTCGTTGTCAACCGTGGCAGGCGCAAAGAATAATGCAATCGAAGCAATCAGCATGCGCCAAGTGTATCCCCAACCGCTACTCGATTCGTACCCAAACCGACTTCAGGTACAAGCTCTCGGGAAACTGGATGAGTGCCGGATGGTCGGGCGCCTGAAACGTAACCTTTTCAAGGAACGCCCTGCGCCTACGATCACTTGCTGCCAACCGGATGGTTTCGATGGTGTCGGTTAGCGAGAGTTGGTAGGAGCAGTTGCACACGAGCAGTCTTCCTCCCGGTTTTAGCACCGGGATGGACAAAAACACGAGCTTCCAAATCGCCCACTTTAGCGAGTTCTTCTCGCCGCGAGTTTTGGCAATCGCCGGTGGGTCGAGAATAATCCTGTCGTAGAGGTCTCCAACCTCTGCCTCGAGCCACTCGAAGGCGTTCGCAAGCACGAAGTTGGCTCCCAGCCCGTTCATTTGTGCATTCTCTTTCGCGACTTCGATCGCGCGTTCGTGTATGTCCACGCCAACGACTTCTGCACCGGCCCTTGCGGCGTACAGCGAAAACCCACCGGTGTAGCAAAACAGATCGGCAACTTTCTCGCCGGGGTGAATCTCGCGCTCAAGCTCTCTTCGTGCGTCGCGCTGATCAAGATAGAAGCCGGTTTTTAGGCCGTCGAGAACTAGAACAACGAATTTCAGTCCCGACTCCTCAATGACAATCCGGTCGGACAGTCTGCCGTGCAACTCACCGACGGTCGGTTCAAGCCCCTCTTCGGCTCGGCCCGCCATGTCCGATTTTTCAAAGACCGACTTTGATTTTGTTGCCTCAATTAGTGGCTGCAGCCAGAGTGGCTTGAGCTTTTCCATTCCGAGGTTTCGCACCTGCACGATGAGCTGGTCACCGTACTGGTCAGCGATTAGGCCGGGTAATCCATCCGCTTCCGCGAACAGAACTCGCCGAGAGTCGGTGCCCGTCACCACTCGCGACCGAAGTTCGACCGCCTGTTGAATCTTGTTAGAAAAGAACGACTCGGTAATCGGCTCGTCCTCCAGCGACAGCACTCGGAAAGGAAACCTCGACCTTGAATTGTAGATGCCGACCGCGAGAAATGACCCCTGGAAGTCTAAGAGGCGGGTGACGCCGCCGTCGCTTGGTCGCCCCATAACCGCAGCAACCTCCTCCTTTTGAACCCAGGGGTAGTTGTTGCGAATCTTCTTCTCGCGGCCTTTTTTTATGGCAATTGAGCCCAGAATCTCCATTTTCGGCCCGAACGTACCCGCCTTTTTGGCTCGGAAGGGCGCAAAACGGTCGTGAATCATGACAAAATAGTACAGATTCAGCGCTCCATCTCGCTGGGTCCCAAAAAAACAGATGCTAAAGATAAAGAATTTGCAGGCCGGAATCGAGGATAAGCCGATCCTTCGTGGCGTTGAGCTTGAGGTGCGACCCGGCGAAGTGCATGCCATCATGGGTCCCAATGGCAGCGGCAAAAGCACTCTTGCACAGGTGCTTGCCGGTCGCGACAGCTACGTTGTCACAGGGGGCGAGGTCACGTACCTCGGGCAAGACCTTCTGGAATTGGATCCTGAAGTGCGTGCCGCCGAAGGCGTGTTCCTGGCGTTCCAATATCCGGTCGAGATTCCGGGTGTTTCAAACCTCTACTTTTTACGTGCGGCGCTGAACGCTGCCCGCAAACACCGCGGCGAACCAGAGCTTGACGCGTTTGAATTCACTGCATATGCAAAAAAGAAGGCATCTCAACTGGAGTTAGGTGCGGAGATGCTGGCTCGATCAGTGAACGAAGGATTCAGCGGCGGCGAAAAGAAACGCAACGAGATTTTTCAGATGGCAGTGCTTGAGCCCAAGCTTTGCATCCTCGACGAAACCGACAGTGGGCTTGACATTGATGCGCTGCGAATCGTATCGGAAGGGGTGAATGCATTGCGTTCACCTGAGCGCGGGTTTTTGGTGATTACTCACTACCAGCGACTCCTTAACTATATCGTTCCAGATGTTGTGCATGTTATGGTTGATGGTCGAATCGTAAGGTCCGGCGGAAAAGAGCTGGCCTTGGAGCTCGAAGAGAAGGGATACGGTTGGACCGAAGAGCTGCAAACGGCAGGATCAAATGGCAACTGAGCTTCAGCAGAAAACGTCTGAGTTTCTGAGTTCATTCTCCGCACCTCCTGCCGGCGACGAAGCGCGAAGCAGCGCATGGCAGTTCGTTTCGAATTCAAAAACACCATCCGCTAAGGATGAAGAGTACAAATACTTGCCGCTTCGGCATTTGACCGACACCTCTTTCGTATGCTCATCTGCGAGCGATGAGGATGTCGCAAAACTTTTGCCGGACAAGTTGCCCGGACTTTTGCGTTTTGTTTTCGTCAACGGACGATTTGCCGAAAATCATTCGGACCCGCTGAAAGCAGAAGGATGCTCACTAAAGGTCGGCCCTGCAACAAGCAGCTCGACTCAGCACACATTTTTCTCCGCGCTGAACCTCTCCCAGAACCAGGAATCGCTTGTTATTGATGTTCCCGCCAACGCCGCCCCAAGCTTGGCGATTGAGTTGATTCATGTTTCGGCCGGCAGCGCTTCACCCATTCATAACCACCCACGAGTTGTTATCAACGCGGAAACGGGAAGTGCTGTGCAAATCATTGAGCGTTTCATCGGCGATGGCGTCTACTTCGTTAACTCGGTAACGGAAATCAGCATTGATGAGGGTGCTTCCGTAGAACACACACGAATCCAAGAGGACAGCATAGATGCGTTCCACGTCGGTCGTGTTGCTGTAAAACAGGCGCAGAAGTCAGTATTCACGTCAAATAACATTGCGTTTGGCGGATTGCTTTCCCGAGTGGACCTCGAGAGTTTTCTAAACGGCGAACATATTGAGTGTTGGATGAACGGCGCATATGTCGCGGGCGGCGATCAAACCATGGACAATCACACGCGCCTTGATCACGCCATGCCGAACTGCAACTCCTTCGAAGTGTACAAAGGGGTTCTCGGTGGCGCCTCGACCGGCGTATTCAACGGCAAGATCTTTGTTCATCAAGATGCGCAAAAAACCGACGCAAAGCAGACTAATCAGGCCTTGCTGTTATCTCCGACGGCAACCATCAACACGAAACCGCAGTTAGAGATATTCGCTGACGATGTCAAATGTACGCACGGCGCAACGGTGGGCCAAATAAGGGAAGATGCGCTGTTCTACTTGCGTGCGCGAGGAATTCCAAAGTCAACTGCGAAAGCAATCCTGGTCGAAGCATTTGTTGGCGAAGTACTCGAGAAAGTTTCGCACGAAGCCACCAGACAGCAATTGGCACGCGCGCTGCACGACAAGCTCAGCCATCCGGGAATGTTGGAGGGTGCGTAGTCGTGCCGACTCGCGGGTTGCAGCCATCATCGGCAGAGAACGTCGTGCGTGAGATTAGGACCGAGTTTCCAATACTTTCGCGCACGGTTAGAGGCAAGCCGCTTGTCTACCTCGACAATGCGGCAACGACTCAGAAACCGGCCACAGTAATCGAAGCCGAGAAGCGATTTTATGAGCGCGAAAACGCGAATGTGCATCGTGGCGTCCACACACTTAGCCAGATCGCATCGGAACAGTTCGAGCAATCGCGCGAACTCGTTCGCGAATTCGTAAATGCGCGGTCCACTTCTGAAATCATTTTTACAAAGGGGTGCACCGAGTCAATAAACCTTGTCGCAAACAGCTGGGGCATCGCGAATCTAAAAGAGGGCGACGAGATCTTGCTAACTTACTTAGAGCATCACACAAACATTGTGCCCTGGCAATTAATCGCAAAGCGAACTGGCGCGACCGTACGCGCGTTAGACATAAATGACACAGGAGATCCGAGATACGATCAGCTCGCGGATGCAGTCACAGAGCGAACAAAGCTGATTGCGGTCACACAAGTTTCAAACGCGCTAGGTGTGGTCGTAGATGTCAAACCGTTCGTTGATGCCGCAAGAGCTGTTGGCGCGAAAATTCTGATTGACGGCGCTCAAGCTGTCGCGCATCGCGGCGTTGATGTTCGCGCACTTGACGCGGACTTCTATGCGTTTTCTGCACACAAAATGTATGGGCCCACAGGCGTCGGCGTTCTTTACGGCAAGGAATCGTTGCTAAACGAAATGCCCCCGTATCACGGCGGTGGCGATATGATCAAATCAGTGTCGTTTGACCGAACGACGTATGCCGATCTTCCATTCAAGTTCGAGGCGGGCACGCCGAACATCGCGGGCGTCGTCGCGTTTGGTGAAGCCATTAGATTGTTAGGACGACTCGGGTTAGAATTCATCCACAAGCATGAGCAATCTCTAATAGCGTATGCCGTAGAAAAACTCGAGGCCGAAACGGACATCCAAGTTATTGGAAATCCGAAGGAGAGATCAGGCGCGATTTCGTTTTTGATTGCGTGCGCGCATCCGCACGACGTTGCAACCGTCTTAGACACAGAAGGGGTTGCCGTTCGATCGGGACACCACTGCTCTATGCCATTAATGAAACGACTCGGAATTCATGGAACAACCAGAATGTCGTTCGGCATTTACAACACGCACGAAGAGATTGACATCGCGATAGCCGCTCTCCAGCGGGTGAGGGACATATTCGAATGAGCTTCAATTCTGAACTTAGCGAACTGTATCAAGAAGTGATTTTGGATCACAGCAAGCGCCCGCGAAACACCGGCACGCTTGAGCATCCAACACACAAGGCCGCCGGAAACAACCCTCTATGCGGCGATCAACTTGTGATCTATCTCGAGATCGAAGGGGACAGGATCAAAGACGTTCGTTACAGTGGCGTGGGCTGCGCGATTTCGACTGCAAGCGCCTCGATGATGTCCGAAGCGATCAAGGGAAAAACGCTGCA
The DNA here is from genome assembly GCA_046330175.1 of Fimbriimonadales bacterium. Lineage (GTDB taxonomy): Bacteria > Armatimonadota > Fimbriimonadia > Fimbriimonadales > ATM1 > JAJPJR01. Next base: position 1,909,002 of record JAXLTG010000001.1, on the reverse strand, counting down.
GGAAGCCAAACAGCTATTCGGTGGGTTTCATGATATGTTGGTCGAGCGGGGAGATGTCGAAGCGATGGGCAAACTTGGCGCACTCGCGGGCACTCGTGAATTTCCAATGCGTGTTAAGTGTGCAACTCTCGCTTGGCATACGATGTTGGCGGCGCTGCAAAATCAACCTGACACAGTGAGCACTGAGGACGATGCCCAAACCAGTTGAGCGACCAAACATGAATCCAATCACAAAGTCACTGCTCGAATCCGAAGTGATTGAAGCGCTGCGGCAAGTGTACGATCCGGAGCTGCCTCTGAACATATACGACCTCGGACTCATTTACGATATCAGAATTGATGACGACTCGAATGTGCATCTTGTTATGACTCTCACGTCGCCAAATTGCCCCGTTGCCGAGTCGCTCCCACAAGAGGTTCAGGAAGCAGCAGCGAAAGCGCCTGGAGTAAAGAACGTTACGCTTGAGCTCACTTGGGATCCGCCGTTTTCTATCGAAATGATGAGCGACGAGGCAAAACTCGCGCTGGGGTTGTTGTGAAGTTTAGCGCCCAAGAAGAGTATGGACTTCGCTGCTTACTTGCTATCGGAAGAGTCGGCGAGGGCGGCAGCCTAACCGTCAACGAAATCAGCAGCGCCGAAGGGCTCACCGTACCGAACGTTGCGAAACTGGTGAACATTCTTAGAAGAGAAGGGTTTGTAAAATCAACTCGCGGGCAGAGTGGTGGTTACGCCCTTGCTCATGATGCGGTGGAGATTCGCCTTAGTGAAGTGCTTGCCGCGCTCGGTGGAAAACTTTATGATGAAGAGTTTTGTGAACGACATTCTGGCGCAAGCGGCTCTTGTGTCCATGATTCATCGTGTGCGGTTCGAACCGTTTGGAACAAAGTTCAAATCGCTGTTGACGACGTTTTGGAAGACATGAGGCTAGCGGACCTATTGCCAAAATACTCCGGCCCGAAAGACCGAGACACCCTATCAGGAGTCGCCCTAATCAATGAGTGAACCCACGACTCACACTCCGTTCCCGGTGGAAGTTTCCGAAACGGCGCTTGCGCAAATCCAGCGGCTTATTGCGAAAGATGGCCGCGATGGCGTGTTTCTACGCATCGGCGTGAAGGGCGGAGGATGCTCTGGCCTCGAGTACATGCTTAAGCTCGATACAGTGCAAAAAAGTCACGATCTCGAAGAGGTTCTCGAAGGGGTGAAACTCGTTTGCGATTTGAAATCCGCAGTGTTTCTCGCCGGCTCGACGCTTGACTACACCGGCAATCTGATCGGCGGAGGTTTCAAGTTCGATAACCCAAATGCGAAACGAAGCTGTGGATGCGGCACGAGCTTCACTCCGAAAGATCGCTGAGTTTTGAGGTAAACCCGCCGAATGCAGAGCAAAGCGCAGACGGTTCAAGATTATCTCGACTCTCTCCCCGAAGATCGCCGCGTGGCGATCGAAGCGGTGCGAAAAACGATTCTCAAGAGCCTTCCAAAAGGAGTCGAGGAAGGGATGACTTACGGAATGATCGGTTATTATGTGCCGCACTCCATCTATCCCCAAGGCTATCACTGCAACCCCAAGATGCCCCTGCCCTTCCTGAACCTGGGCTCACAAAAGAACTATATGTCGCTGCACCTGTTTTGTATCTACACCGCTTCAAAACAGCGAGAAGCATTTATTAAGGAGTACAAGGCGACGGGCAAAAAGTTAGACATGGGTGCGGCGTGCCTCCGCTTCAAGAAGCTCGAAGATTTGCCGCTGCCGCTAATTGGCAAGCACATCAAGGCGATGAAGTTGAAAGAGTTCATTGCCGGATACGAAGCCATCTTGTCCTCAACCCGCAAATCAAAATCCGCAAAACCGGCCGCGGCCAAACCGAAAACCTCAAAAACTGCTTCAAAGCCGGCCGCGAAAAAACCTGCAGTAAAGTCAAAACCAAAGCGGTAGCGGCTCAACTCTAAAGAAGATTGCAAACTCTGCGCTCTGAGCGCTTTTCCGCATTCTCCAATAAACCAATGTGGAGATATGACACGCGGAATAAATGCAGCGGCGGCAGGTATGAAGACCTGCCAAACCAAGCTTGATGTCTTGGCGAATAACCTCGCCAATGTCAGCACGATTGGATTTAAGCGCGACGAGCTCGCTTTTGCGGACATGCTCGAGCGAAACATTACCGACACAACGGGAAGGTTTCCGCGAGATGTTGGCAGACTCGGCTCCGGACCCACGCTGGCCCGAGAGGTAACCGTTGGGGAAGTTGGCCCAGCGATCTCGAGCGACAACCCGCTTGATTTGCGCTTGGATAAGCCAAATCAATACTTTGCGGTCCGAACACCGGAGGGCGTCCGCTACACACGCGACGGCGCAACTCACATCACCAGCGATGGGACCTTGGTGAACTCGCAGGGGTACGCGTACCTTGATGTGGGCAACACCCCGATCAAGATCGAGGGCAATCCGTCGCTTGAAAGCATAAAGGTCCAACCTAACGGCGCAATCTCGGTCAACGGCGCAGAGCAATCGGTGCTCAACGTCGTTGAAGGCGACCTGCAGAAGGTTGGCGACAATCTGTACGATGGTCAGCCTAAACCTGCTTCCGATTCCACTGTCGTCTCCGGTTCGCTTGAAGGCTCGAATGTAAATGCAGTGCAAACCATGGTCGAGATGATTGATCTGCAGCGAAATTTCGAAGCCTCGCAGCGCGCTATTCGAACACAAGATGAATTGACTGAACAACTGATACGCAGCCTTGCAAGCAGATAAGCTGGACCTCGGATAACAATCCAGGAGGCACGATGACCGACAGAATGTCGGCTTCACTGCGAGCAAGGCGATCTGAAGAACCCCGCTCGGCGGGCAGGAGTAAAAACTATGCTTCGATCGCTAACAACCGCGGCTACCGGAATGGCAGCCCAACAAAGAAATCTGGACACGATTGCCAACAACTTGGCAAACGTCAACACGACGGCGTTCAAATCCAGCCGTTCGCTGTTCCAAGACCTGATGTATCAAACGGTGCGCGCTGCTTCTGCGGACACCGGTGGTGGCAATGGCGTCCCGTCTTCTCAGCAGATCGGTCTCGGCTCCAAGTTCATCATGAATACCGCGAGCTTCTCGAATGGCCCGCTTCTCACAACGGGTCGCGACCTCGATGTGGCTATCCAAGGAAACGGCTTTTTCCAAGTTCAACTCGCAGATGGTTCAAACGCCTATACTCGCGACGGCGCATTCACGCGAACTTCTGCAGGCTTGCTTGTTACAAACGATGGATATCCGGTCGGTGGAAACATCACGATCCCATCCGATGCCACGACAATTTCAATCAGCCCTGACGGAACCGTGTACGGAAACATCGGCGGTAGTTCCGAGCCGCAAGTTTTCGGCAACATCCAGCTTTACATTTTCAATAACCCGGGTGGGCTCGAACGAGTCGGAAAGAACCTCTTCAGAGCGAGCTCCGTGAGCGGCGACGCTACGGAAGCGGTACCGGGTCAGGCCGGTTCTGGAACGCTTGAACAGGGATTCCTCGAAGGCTCGAATGTCTCCATGGTTGATGAGATGATTCAAATGATCATGGCGCAGCGGGCTTACGAAGTGAACTCGAAAGCGATTATGGCCGCCGACGAGATGCTCAACGTCACCAACCAGATTAAGCGATAGGAATAGCATAACATGATTGCAACACTTACATTTGCGGTAACCACGCTGCCAACTCTGAACATCTCCATCGTCGGGGATGGCTATTTGCAACTCGAAACGGCAAATGGTAACGCCTACGCCAAGAAAGGCTCGTTCGCAGTTCGCAACGGTCTACTTACTCACGAAAGCGGTTTTCCCCTTACGCCAAAAGTGGTCGTTCCTTCAACCGCTTCTTCGATTGATGTAACAGATCGCGGCGTGATCACCGCCATCATCGGTGGCTCGAAGCAACAGATTGCACAGATTTCGCTGGCAAGATTTCCGAAGGACGCCCAGCCCGTGCCAGCAAAAGGTGTGCTAATCTTCTTCGAAACCCCAACGGTCGGTCAACCTGCTGCGAACGGTTTCGGAACCATTACCAAGACGGCGAATCAGATTACACCACTCGTCGGCAACGCGCAGATTGTAGTCAAAGAGCGAACCGATGTCATCGGCTCACAAATAACCGTTGGCGATATTGCAGAGGTTTCGGCGCCTGAGCCGCTTCGATCCCAAATTGCGGCGGCGCTCGTCGGTCCGAGCCCCGCGCTTGAGACACCAAGAGTGATCACGGTTGCCACAATCCAATCTGCTCTCAGAAGCGCAAGAGTTCCACTCGAGAAAATTGAAATCTCCGTCGCGCCCCGTTCAGTGGTGTTCCGTGCAGGTCAAGACCTAAGCGGAGCCCAAGTTACCCAGGCGCTCGCAGCGTGGCTCGAAGCCCAACGACCGGAGCTTCCAAACAAACAACCGATCACACCAATCGCCGATCGCCGCATCCCAACGGGAGATGTCAATTACTCGTTCAAGATCATCAGCGAAACAGAACGCTCAATTGTCATTGGCGTTGAAGCCCGAGTCCTCGAAGAGCGGATATTCGGACTGCAAGCTGTCATCAACAAAACGGCTGCCGCACAAACCGCCGTTCCTACAAACGCAAAAATTGGCCAGCCTGTTCAAATTCTGCTCATTTCAGGCGGCATCACTGTTGAAACCATCGGAAAAATTTCGTGGGTCGGCCCAGATGGCCGAGTGAAAGTCACGGTCGAACCGAATCGCACCGAAATGATCGGAACGATTCGCGCCGACGGAATCGTTGAGGTGAAAATATGAAATCGCTTGCCCTACTTCTGTTTTTCGGCATTGCAAATTTCTCGTACGCCCAAAGTCCAGGATCTCTCTGGTCAGACAGTGCGAGAGTGCCGTACATGGACCGCACAGCCGCTAAGCCCGGCGACGTGCTCACGATCATCGTCAGCGAAAACTCATCCGCGTCGTCAAGTGCCACAACCCAAGGATCGAAGTCTGATAAGGGATCTGTCACAGCTGGCGCGGGACCAATTCTCCGCGCTCTCATTCCAAATCTTGGAATCGAAGACAGCTTCCAGAGTTCCGGCTCCGGTTCGACGACTCGCAAAGGCTCAATCGCGGGCCGCCTAACGGTTATGGTCAAGAAAGTTTTGCCGAACGGAAGCCTTCTCATCGAAGGCACAAGATTTACGCAGGTCAACAAGGAAACGCAGAAGTGGACGATTCAAGGCATCGTTCGTCCCGATGACATCCGTTCGGACAACACAATCTTTAGTGAGTTCGTTGCCGAAGCAACAATTCGCTACGACGGCAAAGGCACAGTTGGCGATCGCCAGCGCAAAGGAATCATCTCAACCCTGTTGGACTGGTTGTTTTAGGTGAACACAATGAAGATTATCGCGATTGGAATAGCACTCACGCTCGCGCTCTGCGCTTCGGCGCAAAAGGGCGGAGCCACGACCACGCCTCGAACGAACCCGAAGCCGGCTGACAAGTTGGCGCCGGAAGGGCCGTCAGTCCGAGTCAAAGACCTAACTCGTGTTCGAGGCGTCCGCTCAAACCAGATTAGCAACATCGGAATCGTGGTCGGTCTCGAAGGCACCGGAGATAGCAAGAGCTCCCCGTGGGCGCAGCAGATGATCGTGAACCTCATGAAGGATTACGGCATCAAGCCCGACGCTTCTCAGATCAGCCTGAAAAACGTCGCGCTCGTAATGGTGACTTCAGAACTTCCGCCGTACACGCGGCCTGGAAACCGAATTGACATCACTGTCAGCTCTATCGGTGACGCAAAAAGCCTTCAAGGAGGCTTTCTACTCCAGACCCCGCTGTACGCAGCAGGCAACAAAGAGCAAGCGTACGCGGTTGCGATGGGTCCTGTCTCAATCGGCGGATTCAACTTCTCTTCTGGCGGCTCCTCTCGCCAAAAGAATCACTCGAATGTCGGTCTAATCACCGATGGCGCTATCGTCGAGCGAGACGTTCCCACGCAAATCGCTTTCGATGGAACGATTTTTCTTGAACTGAACGAACCCGACTTTACGACCGCAAAGCGAATCGCAGATGCAATCAACACGTCGGTTCCCGAAATCCGGGCCATCGCAAACGATGGCGGCGGCGTGGAAATCACTCCACTCGTGGGCTCAAAACTCGACGCAGTCGCCGCGCTGGCAAAAATCGAACCGATTATGGTTGTGCCGGACGTCGAGGCCACAATCGTTATCAACGAGCGAACTGGAACAATCGTTGTCGGCGGCAACGTGAAAATCGGCCCTGCGATGATTGCACACGGTGGCCTTACGGTCAAGATTAATCAGTACAACGAAGTGGTCCAGCCCGCGCCATTCAGCAAAGGCACGACCGAAACTCAGACCAACACCGAAGTCGGTGTGAACGAGTCCACAGTCAACATCGGAGTCCTCAAAGCTAACGCGACCCTTGATGATTTGGCGAAGATTTTTAGAGCGTTGAAGGTTAGCCCGCGAGACATGATTGCCATCATTGAAGCGCTAAAAGCTCAGGGTGCGATCAAAGCGGTCATCAAAACGCAATAAACACTGCAAATGACAATCAAACTATCCGAAAACCAAGAATGGAGGTACTAGGAATGCAAATCACTCCTTACTCACCTGCGGCGATTTCCGCAAACGTTGCGAGCATTACCACTGCTCGACGACGATTCGCGGACTCACCCGCAAGCATAAAGCCAAATCCGGCAGAGATCGGTAACGACAATGTGGAACTTCCACAACCGATTAACGTTCGCACAGGCAATCCAGCCAGTGTAACGATCCCGGATGAGGTCATGTATCCGCAGCCGGTTTCGAAAAGCCCGCTTCTCGCAACTCGGCCAATCTCACCAGACAGCATTACGCCGAATGGTGACGTGAATATCCTTCCGTGGACAGGCCCAACAAAAGGGACCAATAGCCCAACAAACCCAACCCCACCGAATCCTGCGTCGCTGCGCAACGCGAACGCGACGCGAGCTGAACTGGCTAAGCTCAAGGAAGCAAGCAAAGGAATCGAAGCGGTGCTGCTAAAGGACCTCGTGTCAAAAATGCGATCGTCCGCAAACAACCCGCTGTTCGGCTCTGGGTTTGAAACAGCTATCCACGACGACATGTTGAACGAGGCTATTGCCAACAAGCTCGCAGACGCGGGCGGAATCGGCGTTGCTTCTACGGTTTACAAGAACATGGAGCAGGTTCTTCTGCGACGCAGTGCCGCCGCAGAATATGCCAAAGCGAATCCAGCATCAATTGAGTGATGCCGGCGCAAGCCTCCAACTTGTGAACAACTGTCATGCGCATCGGATCATGGGGCGCCCAAAAAGCGCCCCATGCAACAAAAGGATTCAAACAGTCCGAAGCGAGCCCCACGGATGCGGCAAACGAATCAGTAAGGAGCACCAATGATCAGTGAACCTCTACAGGCGATCTGGACCGAGTATTTGGATAAGTCGAACAAACTGCTGGGATCTCTGCACGAGCAGACAGCAGCGGTAATGCTGCGCGATCCCGCAAGGCTCGAACGACTTCAGCCAACTCTGGAACAGCAAATCGCTACGATACAAACCGTGGATGACCGCGCCATAAGCTGCGCTCGCGGGCTGGCCGAAAGTTTGGGATGCGATCACAACTTTCGAAGCCTTGTGAAAATTCTCGAACAAAAAGAGTCCAGGCAGCTTCAAGCGCTCGCTAACAAAGTCATTCAAACCGCCCAGCGAGTACAAGGCGTGATTCGTAAGAATCAAGCGCTTATCGAGAACGAAATGGCGTTCAATGCAGGATCGCTCGCACTCATCGCTAAGTCGGTCGAAGAAGAAGATGGACAGTTCGGCACGAGAACACATGCCGCTGTGCTTTTAGACGAGGTGGCCTAACCATGCCCGATGCATTTATGGGGATTGACATCGCGTCGCGGGCGCTTCGCGCGTTCCAGTTGGCGCTCAACGTAACAGGTCACAACCTTGCGAACGTCGAAACCGAGGGGTACTCACGCCAGCGCGTGAATATGCAGCAGACGCCGCCGGTCACTTTCTTCGGACTAAAACCGCTCACGATGGGTACTGGAATGTTCGTAGATACCGTCGAGCGAATCCGAGACAAATTCCTTGACGGGCGTTTCCTTGAAACCAACTACGAAGGTGGGCGACTCAAGCAGATGTTCGCCACACTCTCCAATATCGAAGCCACGTTTCAAGAGCCCGGCGAGGGTGGCATTCACCATGCTATGAATGGAATGTTCGACGCGTGGTCGAAACTGAGCGCAAATCCAGCCGACGAAGCGTCGCGCCTCAATGTCCGGCTAAACGCCCAGCTCTTCGTCCAACGAGTCAAAGATTTCAACTCCCAATTCATTCAGCAGGACAAAAGTCTCAACACCGAAGTCGTTGCGACTATAGACGAGATTAACAATCTTGGAGTGAGAGTTGCGGACCTGAACGAAGAGATCAGAAAGATATTCGGCACAGGCGCCCAACCGAACGACCTCCTGGATCAGCGAGACCTGCTCATCAAAAAGCTCACCGATTTCGTGGACTTGCGAACCGTGGACCACCCCGATGGCAGCAAGTCTGTTTACATCGGCAGTCACGCGCTCGTAGACCCCACAGGCGCTAACGATCTACCATCCGACTACGATGCGGCTTCATCCACCATCACTGATGGAACGAACACAATCCAAATTCGCAGCGGCAAGCTTGCCGGGCTGTTTGGATCCATCGTCGCAGTAGAAAGCTACAAAGATCAACTTGACGCGCTCGTGAACGAAGTGCGAACCCAAACCAATGCGCTTCACTCAACCGGTATCAACCTCAACGGAACAACGGGAATTGACTTCTTCGCCGGAACCGCCGGCGCGGGCGACCTCGACCTGACTCAAGAGGTGAAAGATGACTTGCGAAACATCGCTGCCGGTGTGTCCGGAGAGCCCGGAGACGGTGGGCTCGCCAGCTCGATGGCAGCGATTCGAGACACACAGTACGCGAATCTCGGAAACCGAAGCCCGATTGAGTATTTCAGCGACGCGATCAGCCGATTGGGTCAAGAATCCGCCTACTACCGAAACTCGGTCACCACTCAGGACGCAATCCTCGAGCAGATTGATCAGCAGAGGCAGTCGGTCATGGGGGTCAACATGGACGAGGAGCTCTCGAACATGATGCGCTATCAGCGCTCCTACCAGGCCGCAGCCCGATTTTTGTCAATTTTGGACCAAACAACCGAGGAGCTAATCACGCAATTCGGCCGATAATCAAAGGGAATAAGCCGTGAGGATCAGCACGAACCAGCAGTACTCGTCCATCAAGAACCAGATTCTTGACGCTCAGTCGCGGATGGACCTCTATCAGCGCCGCGTCTCAAGCGGCGTCCGAGTCGAGCGCCCAAGCGACGACCCCTTCGCCACCCTTGGCATCATGGCTCTCTCATCGGCAAAGGCCAAGACCGAAATGCACAAGGGGACTGCCGAAGCCGCTGCCGCAAAATTCAGCCTTGCCGAGTCGCGCCTCGGAGACATGTCCGATGTGATGAACGATGCAAAGCGCATTGTCATCCAGGGCGCGAATGGCGCGACAACACAAGAGGCTCGCATGGCGCTGGCCCGTGAAATCCAGTCGCTGCAAGACAAGTTTCTTGTCGCAGCAAACGGCCAAGATGCGAACAATCACTATCTTTTCTCCGGTTACAAAGTTACAACGAAGCCGTTCGCGCCGGACAACAGCATCACCGGCAACTATGTCTTGTACTACGGCGACGCCGGAACTCAAAACGTTGAAGTCGGGCCAGGACTTTTCCTTCCGGCGAATATGCTGATTGACGATCAAGTGATCGAGGCATACAACACACTTGAGGACGCAAAACAGAGACTTGAGGCTGGAGATGCAAGCGGCCTTAGCGGAATCACACTCGACCGGCTGGACAAAGTTGCTGAACAAGTTAGAGCGCTTCGCGGCGAGGCCGGAGTTTCTATCAAGCAGTTTCAAGAAGCCGCTGCTATGGCCGACAGAAGAACAGACGAGCTCACCACACAGATTTCAGACCGAAGGGACGCAGACTTAGTCGAGACTATCGTTGAATTGCAGAAAGCACAAAACGCCTACCAAGCGTCGCTGTCTGCAATCTCGGTGGTCAATCAAGTCTCGCTGCTTGACTACATTAGAGGCTAAACCTATGACATTTGCTACAACGAGATTTGGACAGATTGAGTGCGCCGAGGAAGACACATTCAAAATTCCTGATGGCTTCCTCGGTTTTCCCGACTTCACTGAATTCGTCGTGATTAACCACAAAGAGGGAAGCCCATTCCGGTGGATCCAATCCATCGAGCATCCCGGTCTCGCATTTCTCGTCATCGAGCCATGCCACATTTTGGAGGCTTACGCTCCCGAAATCTCCGACGCCGATGCACAGAAGATCCAACTGAATGAGACCTCTGCTCAAATCGTTTACACCATTGTCTCAATTCCCGCCGGAAACCCGAAAGCAATGACCGTGAACTTGGCCGGTCCCTTGGTCATCAACGCCGACCTCCAAATCGGAAAACAGGTTGTCCTGACCGACGACCGATGGGGTACCAAACACCCGATCGTCCAAGTCGGATCGGCCGCTGTGGGAACCGAATCGGCCTCGACCGAAAAGGCGGCAGCCTAACCGGCCAAAACCAGATAAAATTACTGGGAAGCGGCCCTGGGGCCGCTCTGCCATGGAGGGCAAATCCCGTGCTCGTACTAACACGAAAGGTTCATCAAAGCATCATCATCGGCGATGAGATCGAGGTCGTCGTCCTCGAAGTTCGCGGCGAGCAGGTTCGGCTTGGCATTAAAGCGCCCAGAAACGTCACTGTCCACAGACAAGAGATCTATAGCCAAATCCGGCAGGAAAACATCGAAGCCGCCGAGATCCGACCAGAAGACGTCCCAGACTAACGCTAGTCAGCCAGCGCACGCCCGTAGCCGTCGGTCTTCACGCCGCCCGCCAAGATGATGATCCCGTCAACCCAAGACCAGATCGCCATCACACCACAAGTGAAAATCGTCAAGACTAACTGCAGGACGCCAATCGCCATGAACCCTAAGTACATCCTGCCGACACCCGGCAGTATCTGCAGCACCCCTGCCAATACTCGCGAGCTCGGGCTTCCGTATGCATACTGCGCGGGAGGTGGCGCGCCATAAGCCGCAGCAATCGTATGACCGGTATGCCCAGGCCTGGTTTCGGTGGGCGGAGGCGGCGGAGTCGTCGGAGTGAGCATGTTGCGAAACTCGGGCACCCCGTATGCAAGCACCCAGTCCGCCATCCCTCGCTTCCAAACATAGGTGTCACGCGTGATGACGCCGGAATCTATCAACTCCGCCATCTGCTCTTCACTCAGAGGGCCGAGTTGTCCAAATTGACCGACGTAATACCACTCGTACACTGAAAGCCGTCCCCAATAGTTGTTTTACCGCGACGACGGTCATCCGGTTTGAGTTCACACCCGCAATCGGGTCGAATGACTCGACGATTAGGGGAGAAAGCCCTATCCGTGCTCGCGCTGACGACGAAGGAACGTGGGGATGTCCAGGTTGGTTGCAGAGGAAACTGCCATATCCTCATCCTCGGTCTCGATCGCCTGCATGAACGAAGGGATTGCGAACTCCTCTTCAGGAACCTCCGGTGCCATAGCCGCAGGCATCTGCTTGGTAAATGGCTGAATCGGCTCCGGCCCCATTCCGGCGGCCAGAATTGTCACTCTTACCTCGTCTCCCATCTCCTCACGAAGTACATGGCCCATGATGATCTCAGCCTCGTCCGGCTCGGTGAACTGGACCAGGTACTCCATCACGTCGGTCGCCTCGGTGAGCGTAAAGTCGCTGCCGGAGGAGATGTTGACAAGGAGCCGCCTCGCGCCCTCAATGCTGGTTTCGAGGAGCTTCGAGGCGGCCGCCGCTTCCGCTGCGCGTTTGGCGCGCGATTCTCCGCGCGCTGTTCCGAGACCCATAAGCGCTGCGCCCGCGTTCTTCATAACGCTTCGCACGTCCGCAAAATCTACGTTGATTAATCCCGGCACTAAGATGATTTCACTAATGCCCTGAACACCTTGTCGCAAAATATCATCCGCCGCGGAAAATGCCTGGTCCAAAGTTGATCGCCGTTCGACGACATCGAGCAGACGGTCGTTTGGAACAGAGATCAAAGTGTCCACGCTGGCCTTCAGCTTTTCAGCGCCTCTTTCGGCATGTTCGCGACGCCTCGGGCCTTCAAATCGAAACGGCTTTGTAACCACGCCAACTGTTAGGATCCCTTTTGACTTGGCGATCTCGGCGACGACTGGTGCGGCTCCCGTTCCTGTACCGCCACCCATCCCAGCGGCAACAAACACCATATCTGCGCCGGAAATCAGCCTTTCAATCTCTTTCGCACTTTCGCGGGCCGACAGCTCACCAACTTCAGGATTGCCTCCGGACCCAAGTCCATGAGTCAAACTCTCACCGAGCTGTATGCGCGTCGAAGCGCGAGAAGTCGCGAGCACCTGCGCGTCGGTGTTCATCGCCACAAATGAAACGCCGCTGACGCGCTCCATGATCATGCGATTAATCGCATTGCAGCCGGCGCCGCCGACACCGACGACTTTGATGTTCGCTCTTGCCTGAAACAGATTTTCTGAATACATATTCATTGTGTTTGTCGTTACAAAAGTTGAAACGCCAAAGAAATGGACGCTCCCAAAACATAATTAGCACCGCACACAAACACGAAATGAAAATTGAGAAAGAAGAACAACAGTTTTGCAATCGAACGAAAAAAACACAAAACCACCATTGACTTTGCAATAAGTAGCATGGCAAAATAGCCTTATTGATTGAACAATCAGTAAACAAAGCCCAAATTCGGAGGCCCGAAGGGCCCCGGAGGGCGCTTGCGTCGGTGAGAAGGGCCGAACTTCTCAAGGCTGCCCTCGAGCTTTTTTCCGAGAAAGGCTTCGAAAACTGCTCCCTCAAGGACCTATCAGACAAAGTGGGCGTTACACCCGGGCTGGTCTATCACTATTTCGAAAACAAGCACCGGCTGCTCATCGCAGTGGTCGAAGAACACGGATTCTTTCAAGACTGCGCGGCCCTTATCGCTATTCACTCAAAGCTCCCTGCCTGCAAAGCACTCCCCAAAATTGCCGCTGCCTACTATGACCTCCTGGGTCAGAAGGAGCAGATTGTTCGCATCTTCTGCCGGGAAGCCATGACGGACGAAATACTCAAATCATATTGGGTTCGTCTCATCAATGAAACCGTTTCGCTGCTTAGTCGGTATCTCGAAACGCGAATATCGGCGGGAGAGCTCAGGCCGCACAACACGGAGGTATCGGCCCGAATGATCCTCCACCCATTGGCCATGATGCGACTCACTGGCGCCTCGGCTGACGCGATAACCGACCTCGTGGACTGCGCCTTTGCTGGCATCCAACCAACAGAGGCAACCAAACCGAAAAGGAAACAGACATGCGCAAGCACAAAATCAAAGAAGTAACAACCGGAGCAACACTCGCACTCCTTGTGCTGGCATCAAACCGCGCACACTCGCAAGGCCCAGAATCGCTATCGCTCGATCAGGCCGTCAAAATCGCGCGGGCAAACGCCTTCGTCGTCACCGCCGCACAGGCCGACGTCCGCCGCGCTCAGGGTGCGGTTTCAGAAGCGAAGTCCAGCTCGATGCCCAAACTGACTCTCGACGGCACTTACACAAGATTCGACAGGGAGCAAACCGCAGACGTTGGCGGAGGCCCCCCAATCGTTATCCGTCCAATTGACCAGAAGCGCGTCAGCCTGTCGCTTGTTCAACCCATTGACCTGTTCGGCGTTTTTGGCCTGGGCATTTCCGGCGCGTGGGCATTGAAATACGCCGCCGATTCACAAGTGCAAGCCGCAATGAACGATGCGGCGCTCACGGCGAAATCGGCTTTCTACCAAGTCATCAAAGCCGAAGACCTGCTCGATGTCGCAGAGGAATCGCTCGCAAACGCCCAACGCAGACTGGAAGTCGCACAGAAGAAAGTTTCTGCTGGCGCAGTCGCAAAATTCGAAGTCATCCGTGCAGAATCGGATGTCGCCGCAGCAGAGCAGGAAAAGATTCGCTCCAAGAATTCGGTCGCGCTAACTAAAGCCTCCCTAAACAACGCCCTCGCGAGGGACCCAAACACAGAATTTGAAATCGTCCGCCCCGAAGGGCTGCCAAAACTGCAGTCCAATCTCCAAACGATGACGGAATCGGCGAAGAGCTCGCGCCCGGAGCTTCGCGCGCTTCAAATGCAGCTCTCATTTCGAACAAAGTTTCGCCAGGCGCGTGAAAAGGGGAATCTCCCATCGCTAACGATTTCGGCTCGCCACGACCGCGACCCCGACGCTGGTGGCTTCGGATCACAATCCGACTCAACAACCGCAGTCGCTGCGCTCAGCATTCCGCTTTACGAAGGCGGCCTAACCAGAGCGCGAGTCAAGCAAGCAAAAGAAGATGAAGAGGTCGCCAAAATTCGGCTCGACCAGGCCACACTCGGAGTCGAACTCGAAGTCAAACAAGCATTTCTCAATCTTGAGACGGCTTCAAAACTGATCGAAGTCGCCGAATCAAACGTCGCAAAGGCCAAAGAGGCCCTGCGACTCGCAAACTTAAGATACGAAAACGACATCGGTACACAGCTTGAAGTCTCCGATGCTGAACTGCAATATGCCCGAGCGATGTCATCGCTCGCGGCAGCAAGATTCGATTACCGCGACGCTTGGGCGCGCATGCAGCGCGCCGTGGGAAAGGAAGACATCGCATGAAAAAGACCATCGCCCTTATCGCTCCTCTGTTTCTGCTCCTCATCGGTTGCGCGGACAAAGCCGCGCAAAAGGAGGCAAAAACTCAGTCCGAACTGATTGCAGACCAATCGCAACGCGTCACCTTCACACAGCCAACGATTGAGCCGATCGAAAGCCTCTTGGAAATCCACGGATCATTTGAAGCGATGCAATCCGTCGCGGTCGGAGCAAAAGTCGCTGGACGCGTCACGCTGGTAACTGTTAGCGACGGATCCCCGGTTCGCAGAGGACAGACCATTGCAATGGTTGACACCACTTCTCTAATGGCGGAAGTTCAGCGAGCACAAGCAGGAGTTGATGCCGCGCTGTCCGCAAAACTTCAGGCGCAGACACAAGCAGCGATGAGTCCAGAACAAACACAAGCGGCAATTAAGCAGGCAGAGGCAGGGCTCAAAGCAGCCAGGGCTCGACTTGATCTTGTTCGAAAGGGCCCACGCGAACAAGAAAAGCGCTCAGCCCAAGATCGAGTCAATGCCGCAAAGTCGGCTATGGAAAAGGCAAAGGCAGACCTCGAACGATTCAGGAAACTGTACGAACAAGACGCAGTCGCTAAGGCCGACCTCGATGCAGCCCAACTTGCCTACGACACAGCGCTGAGCAACTACCAAACCGCGCTTGAAATGCTCGACATGACCCTCGAAGGGAGCAGGCCGGAAGAAATTCGACAGGCTGAAGAAGCAGTCACACAGGCTTCAGAACAACTCCGAAACGCCAGAGCTTCCTCAATGATGGATTCAGTGCGGAAGCAACAGGTCGTTCAAGCCGACGCGCAACTCCGCGAAGCCCGTGCAAGACTGACGCAAGCAAGGCAGGCGCTCTCTGATGCGTCCATCGTCGCTCCGGTTGATGGCTTTGTCTCTGGAAGGCCGGCGCAAGTTGGCCAGGTTGTCTCCCCAGGCACTCCAGTCGCCCAAATCGTCAGCCTCAACGGTGTGTATCTCGAGGGGCAAATTCCCGAAGGCGAGATCGCAAAAGTAACAACTGGACTTCAGGTTCGCGTAAATGTAGCGTCCTATCAAGACAAAACCTTCGAAGGCACTGTCGTTGCAGTCAGACCGGTCGCCGATTCACTTGGTAGGTTGTTCACAGCGAGAATTGCAGTCAACGACCCCAGCAAACTGCTTCGACCAGGAATGTTTGCAGATGCATCGCTAGTTTTGGGAAGAACCGATGACGCCATCTTGCTGCCTGTAGACGCCATTATCTCAAAGGAAAACAAAGCCTATGTTTTCGTGGACAGCGGTGGCAAAGCAAAGCGAATCGAAATCAAAACCGGAGCGAACAAAGACGGAAAGGTTCAAGTCTTCGATCTTTCGCCGAACGAGAAGGTCGTCCTAAAAGGCAAGGACCTACTGACCGATGGAACCGTGATCAAGGAAGATAAATAGATGAACTTGACTCAGGCTGCGATAAAGAGACCCGTTTGGGTTCTCATGGTGATGATCTCACTGCTCGTGCTCGGGTACCGCGGACTCCAGAGTATGAGGGTCGAGCAAAATCCGGAAGTCGAGTTTCCTAACATCACCATCCAAACGCGTTACTTCGGCGCAAGCCCCGAAGAGGTCGAAACCCTCATCACAAAACGAATCGAGGACGCATGTTCGAGCCTGCCACGATTGCAGCAGGTCACGTCCAACTCATTTGAGGGAGTATCACTCGTTCTACTTGAGTTCGAACTCGGAACCTCGCTGGATGTAGCATTTTCAGATACTTCATCAAAAGTAGAAGAGATCATCGGCCTGCTGCCGCTTGATGCAGAAAAGCCGGTCGTCTCGAAACTCAATGTCACTGGCGAGCCGATCATCAGAATGGCAGTCGAAAGCGATAAGCTCACGCCGCTTCAGCTTCGTACCCTCGTGGACGACCGAATCAAAGACGCCTTTTCTCGCATTTCTGGAGTTGCGGATGTCGCCGTACAAGGCGGCCAAGAACGCGAGATTAGAGTCGCGATTCGGCAAAATCAACTTCTCTCGCTCGGTCTTGGAATCACATCAATTTTGGATTCACTGCGTGGCTCGACAGCGAACATCCCCGGCGGAAGAATTACTGAGGGACGACGTGAGACGGCCGTCCGAGTTAAAGGTGAATTCGAATCGCTCGCCGAAATCAAAAATCTGAGCATTCCAGTAACCGATCGGCAAGACCCAGACAAAGCCCCCGCGATTCTCAAGCTGTCAGACATCGCCGACATAACAGACGGCCCAGCCGAACGGACCACGATCACGCGAGTCAATGGCCGAGATTCGGTGATTCTTTCGGTTCAGAAAACGCGCGAAGGAAACACGATCGAAATCACTGACCAAGTGAAACAGGCCGTTGGACGACTAGAAAAAACGTTTCCAGTCAAGTTCACCATCACCCAAGAAAGTGCCAAAGATGTCAAGGAGTCACTCGAAGATCTCAATTCAGCACTCTTCCTTGGGATCATTCTGGTCATCGCAATCATCTACATCTTTTTGCATAACTTTCGCGGCACACTAATCGTCGCCCTGGCGATTCCGACTTGCTTGTTCGCGGCATTCGCAGTCATCGCGGTGCTTGGGTTTACTCTCAACGTCATGACCATGCTTGGTCTGTCGCTCGCCATCGGAATCCTTGTAGATGACGCCATCGTTGTCCTCGAAAACACTTACAGGCATCTGACGCACGGCGAACCGCCGCAAGAGGCAGCAATGAATGGGAGAATGGAGATTGGTCTCGCTGCACTCGCTATCACGATGGTAGACGTCGTCGTGTTCCTTCCGATGTCATTCATGGGCGGCATAACTGGGCAGTTCATGCGCCCCTTCGCTGTCACAGTAGGCATTGCCACGCTTTTCTCGCTCTTCGTCTCATTCACCCTCACACCCATGCTCGCCAGCCGATGGTATCGCAAGGGCGAAAACTTAGAAGACAAGCGCGGGTTTGCGAAGTGGTTTGACGCGCGGCTTCACGCGTTTAGCACTGGATATCGGCGCATGCTCGACAAGGCGCTAAAGAACCGCTGGGTAGTGTTCGTTTCTGGATTCGGATTTCTTATCGGCGTGTTCATGATGGTGGGCGGAGGGTATCAGAAGCAATTGTCCGGCGCGATTCAATCCGGAATGGGCGCAGCCTTTTCCTTCCTCGTAATCGGCGCAATAATTTTCGTAGCTGCCATCTTCTTTACTCGGCAAATTCGGTACCGAATTCTCATCGGCACGATACTGTTCGCAGTCGCCACAGTCCTGTTTTCCGCGTTCGGCTTCTTGTTGGCTCAGAATAAAGGCGGGCCAATTCTGAACGTCACCTTCTTCCCCCCAACCGAACAGGGAGTCATCGCCGTAAACATCACCATGCCGCCTGGTTCATCACTTGAGCGCACGCTTGAAGTAGTAGAGCGATGTGAAAAGGCCGCTATCGCAATCCCCGACGTTGAGTTCGTCACAAGCACAGTCGGATCAGGTGCCGCGAGCGGCTTCAGCGGCAGGCCACAAGGGTCTCAATACGCAACGCTCAGCGTTTCCCTGAAAGATAAGCGCGCACTGATTGACTCATTAATGTTCTGGAAAAAGACCGACCTTAGAACGCGGTCTCAAAACTCTATTCGAACTGAGCTTCAACAGAATATTGGCAAAGTGCCGGACGCGCAAATCATAGTTGCCAACGTCGGCGGATTCGGTCCGGGTGGAGGCGAGATTCAACTTGCTGTCACCAGCCTCGATCCGGATAAAGTGCTGCCTGCAGCCGAAAAGGTCCGATCCATCATCTCAAAAGTAGAAGGTGTTGTAAACACTGAACTTTCGAGCAAGCCCGGCAAACCCGAAATGCGTTTGCGCCCCAATCGCCCCCGAATGGCGGATAACGACTTGTCGGTTGCACAGCTCGGCGCAGCAACTCGCGTGCTTTATGAAGGCAACACTGATGCAAAGTTCCGCGAGCGAGGGCTCGAATACGACATCCGCGTCAACCTATCCGATGACGTGCGCCAACGAGCAGACCTGCTTGAGTATGTTCCGGTTAAATTCCGGAACGGAAATCCTGTGTTCATCGGCGACGTGACGACCGTCGAACATGCAGCAGGGCCAGACAAAGTCCAAAGAGTTGATCGCCAACGCCAGGTCACGGCGTCGGGCTATCTTCTGCCAGGATATATCGTTGGAACCGTAAACGGCGAAATCGAAAAGCAACTAAAAGCAGCTGATTTGGGTGAGGGCGTTTCCTACATCGCGCTTGGAGAAGCCCAAGTTCAATCGCGAGAACAGGAATACTTGGGTCAAGCGTTCTCACTTGCCATCATTCTCGTTTTCTTCGTGCTTGCGGCACTGTTCGACAACGTGCTCTATCCTTTCATCATTCAGTTGGCTCAACCACAAGCGCTGGTTGGCGCGATACTTGGATTGATGATCGCAGGTCGAGCTTTTGACATAGTCGGATTCATCGCAATCATCATGCTGGTCGGATTGGTCGGCAAAAACGCAATTCTCTTGGTTGACTTCGCAAATACACTTCGCGAACGTGGCATGAATCGTCATGAAGCTCTACTGGAATCGGGACAGACGAGAATGCGCCCAATTCTCATGACTACGCTGGCGCTCATTCTTGCGATGATTCCCGTGGCACTTGCCCTCGGACGAGGCTCGGAGTTTCGCGCGCCGCTCGGCGTAATCATCATCGGCGGAATGACGCTTTCCACAATGCTCACGCTGTTCGTGATCCCATGCAGCTACACTATCTTCGATGACCTATCAGAGTGGATCGCCAAACGCAAGAACCGCCTGCTCGGAAAGTTCCTGAAACAGCCAGTAACAGCCGAAGAGACCGCGCCAAAGGACCAATAATCAAAGCATGGTCGGCCTCGCTTTCGCTTGGGTTACAGCCAACTTTGCCGCGCTCAACCCGCTCGAGTTCCGCGCCGATCCGCCCGAACACCTCCCAAACCTCGCAAAAAACTCGAAGTCTGCGCGCTCGCTAACAGAGCTCGCGAGCAACAAGTTCCGAAGGTCGGTGGGATCATGGTTCGACGGCAAACGAAAGCGACCTATCGAATTTGTCTGGCTGTATGCGCCCGAATTCGCCTATGCGCGGCTGAAAAACCTCGAGTTCGTTGAGCATTGGCACCCAACCGAACTCAATCGGAGATGGACGCAAATCTCCTCCCCAATGAAAGGAAAGTGCAGCTTCTTCGTCCAGCTTGCTTCCGCACCGAAGTTTGATTTGCTCAATGTGCGATTCAAAGACAGTTCGGATCCGGAACAAATTGAAAACGTGAGATTTGTGCTTTTGGTGGATGGCGTTCGGCACGATCCCACAGCCATTGACCCGGTGTTTTCAGCACATTCCAAATCGCCAAACTTGTTCGAACCGCTGCCTTGGTATCAATTTGCCCCAAATGGCGACTGTTTCGTCAAAGAGTTCGATGCGCCGGTGACCGCATCACCATTCGACGACTCTCCGTTTTCGCTCCATCTATTTCGGGTTGATTTCGATGTGAACGAAATTGTGCAGATGCTAAAAATCAATTCGACTTTGTCGCTGCGCGTGATCAGCCGATCAAAAGAGCGCAAAGCGGACTACCGTCTCGACCTCGGCAGCTTGTAGCCGACTACTCCAAACGCTTTCGGCGCTCTCTCAACCCGCCCAAATCCAGCCGCGTAAAGACGACGAATCACTCCAGGCGTAATTTTCCGACCGTGCGCGCTCTCGGGATCGCCGATGTAATGAAACAACATCCCTTTCAACTTGAGCACCCGAAGCAATTTCGCGTAAAACGCCTCGGAGTACAAATCACCCGCAAGCGATATTGTGGGCGGATCATGAATGATGCGCGAAAACTTGTTTGCAGGCAGGGAATCAATAATCTCGACGATGTCGCCAATCACTGCCGTTACTTTAGGAGATTCAAACAGTTCCTCCGACCACGGGTTTGCGCGAATGATTTCATGTGCCGCCGGATCTATCTCTACCGTCGTAACATGCTCAGCGCTTTTTGAAGCAAGAAGCGCCGTGTATCCAAGCCCAGTTGTTGTGTCCAACACTTCCCCCGCGACTGGAGCAATCGCCGACAATTTGTTCTTCGTATCCTGCATCGGGTCAACATCTTTGATGCGATGCATCAGCACTCCCGAAACAAGCGTCGTAGGTGCTCCTCGTGTCGGATAAAGCGTTCTCATCAGTCCGGTCGTCTCAGAAAACAACTGGATCTCGGCCGGACCTTCATCGGTCACTTGATAGCATTTCGTTTTCGAATCCGCAATCTCTTCGATCTCATCCCAATGAACGAAAACTCCATTCGGAAAGCCTGCCCCATCCTCCTCCAAATCCACAACACATCGCGACATTCCCAGGTCTGACGACGTTTCGACGCTCGATTGCCCACGAGCCTTCAAAATCTCGGCCGCCTGAAAATGCGATATTGTAACGAAAGCCCCAGAATCACTCAACGCTTTATGACACGATACCCGCACCCATCCGTCTAACCGAAAATGATGAACTGCCTATTGCCTGTGTTGCTGCTTGTTCCCACGCTCGCGATAACGCTTACAGCTCCAACAAAAGCGCAACTCACGTACGCCGATGTAAAACCAATATTTCAGCGACGTTGCGCGGGATGCCACACGGGTCCTCATGCACAAAAGGGCCTTGACCTCAGCACTTACGCTGGCATCATCGGAGGCAACAAATCCGGCAAAATCCTCATCCCGTCAAAACCCACGCAAAGCAGAATTCTAAAGCTCATGAAGGGAACGGCAAAACCGATAATGCCTCCGATCGCACCTCGCGCAACCTCGGCGGAAATTTCAACGATCTATGAATGGATTAAGCAGGGCGCGAAAAAGTAGCTCATCGCTTAATTTCACGAACTTCAAAATGCATTCCGTCTCGCCGCGAAAACCACCCTCCCCAATAGAATCCGTGCTGAACCGCAATCTGCACCAACTCACGAACGCAACCCCGTTTGAATAACAGCGCTGGTCGTGTGCCGAGCCCGTTCCAATTGCAATTGATGTCAAATGCCGTGCCGTATGCATGCATACTGATGGATCGAGACCCGCGAATTCTTCTCGCAACGAACGAGCCGTCCCAAGTTAGAACACGGTCAAGCAGTCCAGCATCATCCCACCGCTGCCACAGTGTCTTCAGTTGCTCGGCAGCGAGACGGTGAAACCGAACGCCGCCTCGTGGTCCACCGGTTACTTTTTCAATTCCAGGCAGTTGCACTCGCACAATGTTGCGCTCCTCCCAGTCACCCAAAATCCGAATCGCCTCCGGATTTCCCTCAACCGGCGCATCGACGAATTTGAACGCACCAAACAGTTGCCGCCTCCCCGCCGCGCTCAGCGGCGCAAACGTCGGACGTGCCGGCCAGCTCGCTGGTCGAAACCCAAGCGAACTCGCGGCTTTCAAAGTCTGGCCCCCCAAAAGCCCATCGGCACGCAAACCATGTTCCACCTGAAACTCGGCAGTCGCGCCCCTTGTGTGGTCGCCACAAATTCCGTCTGCAGCCAGTTTCCAACCCTTCGACCGAAGGAAAAGCTGCCACGCCAAACAATCTTCTGAAAATCTGTTCATATCCATAAGCCATCGCAGACCCCGTTTATCAACCCCCTTCTCAAAAAACGGCTAAGATTTCCCGGTGAGTGAACAACAGCCAGGCAAACCATTTGGGCGCCTGGAAACCGACGAAAAGTACGCCGGCGAGGCCCAGACCAAGCACGACTTCGACCGGCTGATGCTCGCGGGCTGCGTGGTCTTCACTGCATCCGCAATCCTCATCTGGGCTTCGGCCTCCATCCCGATTGTCCTCCAAAACCCACTGCTCACTAATCGCCAGCTTGCTTCCTGCGTGGGCCTCTCCGCAATCCTGACCCTGGTCATCGGAAGCATATTCGTATGGAGATCCGGGTTAAGCGGCCTGTGCGGCAGCATCGCCGGTCTCGTACCAGCCGCCGTCTTTGTCTGGCTCCGGATCAAGGGCGCTGTCGAGCTTCCAAATATCGAGGACATGACCCCTCCCGAATTCTCCGCGGCCGCCTCGTGGGCGGTCCCGTTTGGTGTGTTTCTCCCCATTGCGCTCCTCTGGTACGGTATTTTTGCGTTGCACCGCCGCTTGGAACGAGCTACCCCCAAAAAAGCGTAGTTCTTAATCGCGGCACTTCCCTCGGTGCGCTATTGAAGGACTCTCGAATTGAAGAAGACCATCGCGATTTTCATTGTCGTTTTTCTTATCTTATTTTGCTCCTGGTTTTTCCTTATCAGAGGTGGAGCAGAGGGCAAGCCCGACGTCATTTACCGCACACAAAAAGCCGCAAAGTCGGATGCATCGCTCAGCTTCACTGCAACTGGCGTTCTCCAACCATTAACGATTGTTGACGTCAAAAGCAAAGCGGGCGGCGAAGTCGTCAAACTTGCAGTCGAAGAGGGCAGCGAAGTTGAACCCGGACAGCTTATCGCGGTGATTGATCCTCGCGACACCCAAGCAGTGTTCGAGCAGGTGCAGGCTGACCTCAATGCAAACCTCGCGCGCGCCCAACAAAGCAGCCTCACGGCCTCCGTCGAACAGGTTTCTCGCGCAGCCGCCGTCGACAACGCTAAAGCAGCGCTTGAATCGGCACGGCTCCGACTCGCTAACCTCGAGGCGCGCGCTTCTGCACAGCCAGCACTAACCAGCTCGTCCGTACGCCAAGCACAAACCAACTACGACCTCGCGATTCGCGCGAAGGACCAACTTCAGCAGATAACCATTCCACAAACTCGCGCACAGATTAAAGGCGAGCACTCGCGAGCGTCGGCCGATCTCGATGCCGCCAAATCGAATTACGAACGAAAGCGAATGCTGCTTGAAAAAGGCTACGTTCCTGCAGCGGAAGTCGAAACAGCTCGCACGCAGTACGAATCAGCACAAGCCTCATTTAGAAACGCGCAAGAGCGACTCAACCGAATGGAAGACGATTTGAGAATTCAGCTCGAATCCGCCACGCTTCGCGTAGATCAATCAAAAGCTTCGCTCGATGCCGCGCTAGCAAATCGAATAGACGTTGGCGTAAGCAGGAGAGACCTCGAAGATGCAAGGCAAACGGTGATCCAAGCAAGAGCAAGCCTAAACACAGCGATCGCAAACCAAAAACAGGTTGCCATTCGGCAGCAAGACATCAAAGCCGCACAAGCCGCGATCGTTAGGAGCCGGGTCAGTCGAGATAATGCAAAAGTTCAACTTGATAGCACCACCGTCGTGGCCCCACGCAAAGGCGTCGTAACGGTCAAATACATCGAACAAGGCACGATCATCCCGCCTGGTACAAGCACATTCGCGCAAGGCACATCAATTGTGCAGATCGCTGACACAACCAAAATGTATGTTGAAGTTCTCGTTGATGAAGCCGATATTGCGAAGGTCAAAATGGGTCAGTCGGTTAGCGTCACGCTTGAGTCCGCAAGACGCACGCCGCTGAAAGGAAAAGTGAGCCGAATCAATCCGGCCGCAACTACCGCCAGCGGTATCACCAACGTGAAGGTCAGGGTCGAAATAGAGCCTCGAGAGGACGTGAAACTGATGCCCGGGCTGAACGCAAGCTGCGAATTTATCATCGTCGAAAAGCGATCCGTGCTTTCCGTCCCGAATTCAGCAGTCCAAAAAGATGGTGACAAATCTTATGTTGAAGTCATGGTCGAAAAAGACAAGCCTCAACGCCGCGATGTGAAGATCGGCACAATTGGAAACCTCAACACCGAAATTCTCGAAGGATTGAAAGAAGGCGAAGAGGTCGTCACGGCGAAAATTGACCGCAAGATGATCGAAGAACAGGAACGCCGAATGCAAGATGCCGCAACGCAGAGAAATCCGTTTAGCGGCGGTGGAACCGGAACCGGCGCAAGACCCGGCGGCGGCGCTGCGGGTGGCGGTACCGGAGGTGGCACTGGCGGGGGCACTGGCGGCGGTTCAGGCGGGGGCGGAAGATGACATTCAAAGACAGTTTCGACGCAGCAGTCTCAGCGATTATCGCGAACAAACTTCGCTCATCATTGACCACTCTCGGAGTCGTCATCGGTGTGGGTTCGGTAATCGCAATGATTGGCATTGCCGAAGGCACGAAACGACAGTCCCTCTCGCGCCTCGAAGCCATGGGCAGCAACATGATTGTTGTTTTTCCGCAATGGGGACAGGGACAGCGAGCTCAAGACAGCGAAGCGCAGTCGCTCAAACTCCGAGATGTCGAAATGATTCGTGCCGCAGTTCCGACGGCGACAGCCGTCTCCGGCGAAGTCAGACTACGCATTCAAGCCAAGTACTCTGCTCGCACTGAACGCTCGAATGTCACAGGTGCGCTACCGGAAGTCGAGAAGATACGAAATATTCGCCTGAAAGAGGGCCGCTTCTTCACAGCCGCAGAGAACGCGGCTGCCGACAAAGTGTGCATCTTGGGCTTTGATATTTACAATCGCCTGTTCGGTGACGATGCAGCAGTTGGCGCGAGAGTCAAGGTGAACAACCAAGATTTCGAAGTCGTCGGCGTTGCGCTTTACAAAGGCGGCGGAATGGGCGCGATGAACATGGATGACATGATTTGGGTCCCGCTGAATACCGCACTAACTCGGCTGCAAAAGCGCGAGTCTCTGAGTTCGATCTCTGTGCAGGCCGCCGATAGTTCAGTCATGCCGTACACCCTGCGACAAGTGCAGGACACTCTGGCGAAAACGCGACGAAGCGCAAGCGGCGAGCAGCTTTTCCGCGCATTCAATCAAGGCGAGCTAATTGAAACCGCTGAAGAACAGGCCCGAATTCTTAGCCTGTTGCTCGCCGGTGTTGCAAGTGTTTCACTGCTTGTCGGTGGCATCGGAATCATGAACATCATGCTCGTCGCGGTGACCGAACGCACGAAAGAGATAGGGCTCAGAAAAGCGATTGGCGCAACGCAGGACGCCATTCTTAGCCAGTTTTTGCTCGAATCTGTCGCGCTTTGCCTGGTGGGCGGCGTAATCGGTGTTGCGCTTGGTTTGTCAAGCGTCTACCTTGTCGCATCGCTCATGAAAGTTCCGCCTGTGATTGTTCCGGCAGGAATCGTTATCGCGTTTGGCTTCGCGGCGCTGGTGGGAATCATTTTTGGGTTTTATCCTGCGTATATGGCGAGCAAACTCCAACCAATCGTCGCCCTACGCAGCGACTGAGAGTTTTCCGTACCCTGCCCACGGCAGAGATCGCACCGAGGGCGATATGACGGAATCTGGCAAGTTGTTCCGTTCTAGGAATAACATATTGACGTGCTGAAATCGGATGCCGTCAAAGTCATCGCCGGTTCAACCATCATCGCAATTTGCCTTGGAATAGCAATAGACATGGTGACGGCTCACGTCGCTGTCGAATACTTCTCGGTGCATCATCCGCAGTACATCGGCGTACAACCCGCCTGGGTGCTCGCGCTTTATTGGGGAGTTGCCGCGAGCTGGTGGTTTGGACTTGTCGCAGGTGGCACTCTCGCTCTCATCAATGCGCGTCAGCCAAATCCCTTGCCATGGTCTCAAGTATTGAAACTCATCGCCTTCTATTGTCTTGCGATTTGGGTGACCATGATGCTTATTGTTCTTGGGATTTATCTTTTCGCTGGAAGAATTCCGATGGATGTTCGCCGCCCGAGTTTTGAAAGTGATAGGAGGCTGATGGCTGTGGCGATTGCGCACTTGTCAGAATACGTTCTCGGTGCTATCGCAGTGATTGGGATTGGTGTGACGATAAGGCGCGCCGGTTCTCGATGATCGCCTTCGAACCCTTTTAGACCGTCTTCGTCACCTTTTTCAAAAACGCCGGCGCATCAGGGTCCAGCCCGCGCAACCGCGCAACGGAAAGCGCAAGCCACTGTGAAAATATCGCGTCCCAGATAGGCCCCCAAACCTCGTGCGAGCCCAATGCATTAATCTGTTTGGCTCCCGCCTCGCGCAGCGAAGATGGAGCGTCGCCAAACACGATCGAAATCGCATCATCGGCTAACAGCGCTTTTGGTCCATGTTCAAAATCCGCAGTTGAATAAGCTTTGCATCCAACCAGAGCGCACTCCATCAGTTTCAACGCGCACTCCTGTGCCGAACAAAAAGAAAATCCGCGCCCAAGCGAGAACACTACATTCGCGTCGGATACCAAGCCTGCAACATCGTGCGCGTACGACCTCGCGTTGAGCAGAAACTCCTCATCGGGAAGTTTTGGTACAGGAAGCGACTCGCATCGTGAGCGTGCGAGCTGATAACAGGCCAAAAGCGTTGAGGAAAATGTCTTCGTCGCTGCTACCGACTTTTCTTCACCGATGTTTAGATGCAAACAACTTTCTGCAGCATCTTCGCAGGCGGAGCCGATTGTGTTTGTGATTGCGAGTGTCCGATGTCCCGCATTTCGCATTGCGCCAAGCACAGCGGCAACGTCCGGCGCGGCACCGCTTTGCGAGATCCCAATGCAAAGCGAAGGAGGATATCGAACTTCGCGATGAAAAACCGTCAGCACAGACGGCGCGGCCAACACCACCGGGATGCCCCAAAAAACCTCGATCAGGTACCGCAGATAATGGGCAGCGTTGTCTGAACTTCCGCGCGCAGCGAGCACGACCAGCTCGATATCCAGCGGAGACGCGAACGCCGAAAGCTCGTCGAAATAGCGCTGAGAATGCGCGGACAGAAGCCCTGGTTGTTCGCGGATCTCATGTTCCATTCTTTGCCCGAGCATTGCCAACCCAGCATACCGGCAGCCGGGGAGGGCATCCAATTTCCAAGCGATCGCTTTGTTTTCGAACGTTTTTGACCTTACAGGGGGCAAAAACACCCATTTTCCAAGCGATCATATGGATTTCGCTGCATTTTGACCTCAATCCTGCCAAAATGTACTCAAAACCATGCGATCACTTGGAAATCCGGCAGAAGTAAGCGCAGAAATCGGCCGCCTCGTCGAGGCGCGCCGCAAGTCGCTCGACATCACTCAGGCTGAAGCCGCGCTTCTCGCCGGATGCTCCGAATTGTTCGTCGGCTCTGTAGAGAACGGCAAGCCGACGGTGCGTCTCGATAAGCTCGTCGCCTTACTTGACGCTCTCGGGCTTGAAATTGAGATCAGGAGCCGCGGAGCCTGATGAGTTCGGATCTGCTCGCGGGAGTCTATCGGAACGCTGATGAAATTGGCACCATCGTAAAGACCGAAACTGGCACTGCATTCCATTTCGCGGCGGACTACCAACAGTCAAGTATCCCTGGCGGTGGCGTGAGTTTTACCATGCCGTATCGCAAAGATCCTCAAGTGTTCGCGGGCAGAGCAATCCACTCGTTCTTCACCAACATGCTTCCAGAAGGGCGAAGGCTAACAGCACTAAAAGAACGGAACAAGATTTCATTTGATGACGATCTCTCGCTGTTGCTCGCATCAGGTCCAGATACTGTTGGAGACATATCTATTGTGCGCCCTGGCGGAGATCCATTTGCGCCGCAAGCAATTGTTGATGTGCTTAATCTTGAAAACGCGGACTTTCGCGTAGCGGCTGAGCAAAGCATTGGCGGAAAAGTTACGGAACCATCGGTGCCTGGTGTGATGGATAAAGTTTCAGCTGGAATGATTTCGCTTCCGATTAGGAGTCGCCGCAAACGAGAGTATTACATCCTCAAACTCAACCCTCCAGATAAACCAACGCTGATTGAGAACGAGCACGCGTGTATGACTTTCGCCAGAGCGTGTGGCTTGACGGTTGCTGAGACACGGCTCGTTGTGGACAAACGCGGAGTTCCAGGACTTCTCGTTCGGCGGTTTGATAGAGTAGCAGCAAAGCCACATCCGATTAAGCTCCACGTCGAGGATGCGTGTCAGTTTTGTAGCCGATACCCCGCAGACAAGTACGATCTCACAATGAGCGAAATCGCAACCGGCCTCATGCAGTTTTCAAGCGCGCCGAAAGTTGAACTTTTGAGGTTGCTTGAGCTTTATGTCTTCAGTTACCTCGTCTGCAACGGCGATATGCACGCAAAAAACATAAGCCTGCTGACGTCTGCCGACGGGGTTACTCGACTCTCGCCAGCATACGACCTTGTTTGCACGCTCGTTTACCAGGACGACAAAATGGCACTCAAGCTTGATGGTCGAGATGACAACTTCAATGGAAGGGACATCGTACAATTCGGATTAAGATTCGGGATTCCTGAAGCAGCGACACGAGACATGATCCTGAGGCTCGTATCTGCCCTTGGCAAATACAAATCTCAGTTCGATGCTTTACCGTTTACAGCAAAAGAGAAATTGCACTTCGAGCAAGTTCATGCGCAAAGGTTGCAACGCGTGGTGCAGTTCCAATCCTAACTCGCAATGATGACTTTGAACAGCGTATTGCTGAATAGCCTTCGTTTCGTAATCGCGTGAACTCCAAGCGACAGACCGGCCCAACTGATGGTATCGGTTACCAACGTCGTGTCGTCATCGCGAACCATGATTGAGTAGATCGGTGTGTTCGCGCCGGATAAACTTGCCTCGGTTGCATAAATTCGCGCTTGTGCATGCGAAATAATCGAGAACACGCCGCGATGTGAAATGACTCCAACTGAAAACTGCTCACCCCTTTTGTCAATGAGGGATCGCAAACGGTGCACTGCGCCTACCATCGTTTGCCTCCTTCATCTTCCAGCATCGTTGTTTTGGCAATGATGTTTGCGCGTGTGCCAAGCTTCATCGCGATTTCAGCCTTCAGATACGGTGCTAGCCGCAGCCAACCGATCTCGCGCAAGCCGAACGGATCGCTAACCGATGAATCGCCGAACTGCCAGTTGCGAACACCGAATCGAATATCATAAAAGTCAAGCTCCTCGCTTGCGCCAGGCTCGCGAAACTGTTGTGCCAAAAACTCACCGGCGACAATTTCGGATGCACCTAAGTTCAGTGTTGCTTGCAGTCCCGTATTGCCGATGTCATCCACAAAAGAGGGCTCCAACGCGAATTCGATCGCGGGAAGCTGCTCGTCTATCGTCTCGTCAATCTCGGTATCAAAATCTGAAACCGTTATCTTACATTTTCGCTTTATCGTCGCGACCGATACACTCAATGCCATCTAATCTCTCCTTCAGGCGTGATATTTGTGCCGAGTTTCGGCGGACCGCGCCAATCAGTTGCCTGATGAGTGCGCGGCTCTGTCGGCTCTCAGCCTGTTGTGTTGCGAGGGCGCGCTGGAGATGCTCGATGAACTGTTCACTGATTCGCCTTTGATGAATCATGCTGGTGCGCATCATCCAAAGCGACGTGCCAATAATCGCGAGCATCTCCGCCATTTCTACTTCCGTTTGAACGCTCTCTTCAATCGCTCAAGCGCGTTCGAAGCCGATGCAACGTCGTTTTCCAACGTGTGGAATCGCGACGAGATCTCTTGGCTTGCTGGATCGTCTTTGCCGATCATGTACGCCTTGAACACTGAAGCGAAAATGCGAAAATCCTCTCGCAGTTTCGACGATGCGACAACGGCTGCAGCAAGCGCGCCAACCGCGCCGCCAACACCCAATGTAACCAGCAATGCCGGTATGTCTGAAAAGTTCATACAGCCTCCTTACAGAATCGAACCATATGCGGTTTGCCAAAGGCCGTAACCGACGTTGTAACGGGCGCGAACGCCGTAATAGATTCGGTCGTTCCACCAAGTTGCATCGCTGTTTCCTGCATCGAGCGCGCTGAATTCCACCGGTATATCGCTGCGCTGCTGCAGAATCACGCCCTTTAGATCGTGCGCGGTATCAAGCAAAAACCAATAATCGTCGAATGTTCCCGTTAGATACGGGGAAACGACGAGCCGAAGTTTTCCTTGAAACACGTTTCGGTACGGCGTGCTGCCTGCACTGTCTGTGGGGTTGCCTTTGTAAACCGCAATCGGGCTTTCAATCAGCTCCAATGCGGTCCATTGCAGTTTCGGACCAACAACCAGCGTGTCGGGCATCATTCCCAGCGGTTCGCCGCGGTCGTCCGGAACACTCATCATCTGCGTGAATCCGTTTGCGATTGCGGTTGCGCTCAATGCTTCGGTTGCTCGATTGCTATAGGTGCTTCCCGGCACTGTTGGGTGCGCTGTGTTGAAAAAGCTCACTCCATCGTAACCGCTTTTGGTGAAGCCGTTGGCAAACTGTTCGACAACGATTCGGTGGCGATGCTGCGCGACTCTTCCGGCGAGATCTCGAATTCGCATACGAATCATGTCGTATTGCTCGTCTTCGATGGCTCTTCGGTCTACGGCGATGCTCGCTTCAAACGTTTTGTCTTCGATTGTGTAGTTGTATTCCTTCATTCCGGCGGGTTTCCGCTCGTCAATGAACTCCTGCATTACGGGCACGCTTCCAAGCCACGCGTATTTTTGGCTGCTCAGCTTGGTGTTGATGATGGTGGCGATCTGTTTCACCACGCCGTCTTCGACCCTTTGCTGATACGCGACTTCGAATTCGGTTCTTAGCCCTGGTGTTAGCAGGTTTGGAATGTCTGATCTTGTTAGTGGCATCCGTTGGCCTCCTGTTTTTTTGTTGTTTCACCTCATAGGTTTTGGGAAGGGCCGAATATCAAGGGGAGGGTTGAAAAAAGTGGGAAAAAGGCGTTGCGGCGTTGTTGTACTGTTGTTGCGAACTGGTTGCGATGTGGTTGCGAGGTTGTTCTGGGCGGAATTGGTTGCTGCGGCTGTGTCCGTGAATTCTCTCCCTTGCGTCTGCGCGGGGGAGAGATCAAGAGAGGGGGAAATGCTCCGAGGCGCCGATCCGTTGCCTTTTCGAGGTGGGCGCGAACGGGGAGGGAGGCGTTTGGTAGAATCGGTTCAGCAACGGAGGTTTTTCATGCCGAAATATGTTATTGAAAGGAACCTGCCTGGGGCTGGGAAGCTGTCTTCGGGCGATTTGAAGGCGATTTCGCAAAAATCGTGCGCTGTGCTGAACGAGCTGGGGCCGAAAGTGCAATGGGTTCAGAGCTATGTAACCGACGACAAGATTTATTGTGTGTATATCGCAGAGAACGAGGCGCAGGTTCGCGAGCACGCGACGCGGGGCGGATTTCCTGCGGATGCGGTGAACGCTGTTCGGACAATGATCGATCCCACGACTGCCGAAGCCTAAGCCGCCGGGCCCGGGTGGGCGGGACAGCGGTGCGAGCGGCAGGCAGTAGCCTTCAGGGGTCCATTCCCCGGCGGCTTGATCAGCGAGATTGGCACTCGGGGCGGGTGAGTGCTAACTCGTGAGGTACAATTAAGGGTGGGAGCGAGCCAAACTTCTACCGGTCTGGTGGACGTGTGGTGGGTATCCTTAAAGAGCTTTGGGCGCCGGCTTTCGCCAAACGCCCAAATATATTTGTCAATTGTCTCCTGGTTAGCGCCAGGAGCCCGACCAGCAAGGCGGAGCCTTACGAATCGTTGCTAATATTCTTGCACTAATTTTCTTAGAAATGCAATAGAACGATAGAAACCCCGTACGGCTTCCGCCTTCACTGACAGGAGAAATATCAATGAAAGTCAGCAAATTAGGAAGCGAAACAATCTTTGCGAGAACGCTACCGGCGAATTATGAACATGGAGCCGCAGTTTCTTTTTGTGATCCCAGGTTCATAATGGGATTCAATTGCACGATTTGTAAAAACGGCGGTTTAGCATGAACAACTTGGAGCTCATTGTCTTCGATGTTGATCATGGACTCTGCGTATTAGTGAAGACGCCAAACGGTTACGGCGTGATGATCGACGCCGGCTGCTCTGATGAATTCAAGCCCGCTGATTGGATTGGTGATGGTGCGGTTGACCTCGTTCCATTCCAAGGGCATAAGATCGCATGGATGGTGGTGACTCATCCTCACGACGATCATGTGGAAGGCATCGGATCGGTGATTGAAAAGATTTCACCTTCAATTCTGTTGCGGCGCAAAGACTACGATTGGAATGCGATTCTCAATCCTCCCGATGGAGATCCGAGCGAGAACGCAAAGGTGTACGAGAACTGGCAGCGAAGGTACTCGTCTCCCGTAATCGTGTACCCAGATCTCGGTTGCGAGTTCAAACATTTCTCGCTCACGGTGGCAGAAGCAGAAAGCCTTGGCGGTCAGCTTCAAAATCAAGTGAACAACACGTCCTACGTCTGCGTTTTCGCTACGTCTGATTGGAAAATAGTTGTCTGCGGCGACAACGAGTCGGCGAGCCTGGACCAGCTATGTAGTCGTCCGGATTTCAGGGCAGCGATCTCCGGTGCGGACGTTCTAGTGACACCTCATCACGGTCATAGGTCTGGTTACTCTGAAAAGTTCATGACAGAGATTGGAGAGCAGTGCTTGAGGATCAGTTCGGTGCCAAAGAAAGACCAGCATATTGACCCGCGATACGGAGCGGCCGGTTCATCGTATCGCTTCAAGGACCAAAGTCGGGGTCACTTGACGACCAGAAATGATGGTCATATTCGGATGATTCTCAAGCCGGAACGGTTTTACACTTTTGGAGAGGTAAAACCAACGCTCGCGATGATTCTGAAAAACTTCTCTTGGCTCAAATAGATGGAATCGAAACTTGGACTGCATGACTTGCTCGCCCGGCTCGTGCCGGGCGGCGCATTTCTCTGGGCCCTCTCGTGGATTCTCACTTCCGCAGGTCTGGAGGGAATCCCGAAGCTGACGGGCGGAATCGCGGAGACAGCGGCGTTTGTCCTCGTTGCGTATGTGGCCGGTGTGGCGCTCGACTCGGTTGGCCGGTGGACTGTGGAGGCAGCGCTGTATAAAATTATCGGCAGACCGAGTTCGCGATTTCTTGTCGATCATCCAGGTGTCGGTGAGAGCGAACGTGAACATTACCGAAACGTGGCGCAAACTTTGGTTCCGAAGAGGAGTCAGATAACTTTCGACGGCGACGGCGCGGCGGACAACTCTCACTTTGTTTGCAGACGAGCCATTGCGCTTTATGGGAGTCGCACAGAAAAGATGCTGTCAATGAGCGCTCAATACGGAATGCACAGGACGCTCGTAGCGTGCTGTTTTGTGCTGCAATGGCTTTCTGTCGTTTTGGCCGTTGTGCAACGGCTCTCTTGGTGGCCCGCGATCGGGTTACTCGGCCTTGGTGCCCTGTTTTTCTTCGGGACGAATCACTGGGGATTCAATGTTTGCCGGACCGCTATGGACCTGGCCGACGAGGAATTCCGAAAGCGTGTAGAATCTTTCGACTAGCATGTCACAAAGCCAGTGGGGACCTGAGAATCCGCATCCGCTGAGTCGGATGAAAACGGAGTTGGTCTGGGAAGGTAAATACGACGAGTATGGGAATCGTCGGGCTGTAAAGCTACCAACCAGTCCACTCCCACTCCAGCGGATCGAGACGATTGACGCGCCGTGCGACGCGGCGAGGGCGATAGCTGCGAGGCAAGGCGATCTGTTCGACCAGGACGCCTTTACGAAATCGTCACACAGGGACGACTTCCGGAACATGCTCATATGGGGTGACAACAAGCTTGCACTAGCAGCGCTGCTTGAGCAGTTCCGAGGCAAGGTGGACCTGATCTACATTGACCCACCGTTTGATGTGGGCACCGACTTTTCTGTGGACGTGCCCTTTGGCGAGTTCCAAGATTTGGTGCGGAAGGAACAGTCCGCGATCGAATTCGTAGCTTACACTGATATGTGGGGGAAGGGAACCGACTCATACCTGAACATGGTTTATGAAAGACTTTCCCTCGCACGGGAGCTTCTGAGTCCAACCGCATCCCTGTACGTCCATTGTGACTGGCGCATGACTGCGCTCCTGCGCCAGATACTCGCTGAGGTCTTGGGAGCAGAAAACTTTCAGAGGGAGATAATCTGGGCGTTTGACACAAAATCTGGCTACAAGACACAGGCTGAGAATTGGGTAAGAAGCCACGAGACAATCTTGTTTGCGTCCGTATCGAACACGAAGGTCTTTGCCAAGGAGCGAATTGATTATAGTCCCGAGTATTTGAAGAGATTCAAAAAGGTGGACGAAGATGGTCGCCGATACCGCGACGATCGGACCAGCGGGGTTCGACAGTACTTGGATGAGTTGAAGGGAGTGCCGGTCGCGGACGTCTGGAACGACGTTAAGTCGTTCCAGCAGGATGCAACGTCGGACGAATACCTCAAATACGAAACCCAGAAGCCGGAATCACTTTTGCGGAGAATTATCTCGGCGTCCTCGAATGAAGGCGATCTCGTACTGGACTTCTTCTGCGGCTCGGGAACAACCTGCGCCGTTGCGGAACAGACCGGACGTCGCTGGATTGGCGTGGACATCGGTAGGTTTGCGGTACATACATCGAGAAAGCGGCTAATCGGGGTGCAGCGCGAGCTGCACGCCAAAAACGAGCCGTACCGATCGTTCGATGTGTACAACCTGGGCCGGTACGAGCGCCAATGGTGGCAACAGGAACGACTGAGAGGCGCTGACATTGAACACCGAAGAGCGGTTCTCAAATTTTTCCGCGCACAGCCGTTGGAGAACACGACTAGTCCACTCCTTCACGGAACCAGAGCGGGAGCCTATGTACACGTTGATTCTATAGACAGCATTCTCACAAGCACAGAACTTCGCGATGTCGCGGCGGCGACGAAAGCAGCAGGTGGCCGATCCATCATCTGCCTTGCTTGGGAATTCGAATCAGAATTAAAGAAACGCGCGCAGGCGTTTGAAGCTGAGTATGGAATCGAAATCTCTCTCAAGTACATCCCGCGAGAGATCATGGAACCGAACAGAACCGAGATTCAGTTCTTCGACGTCGCAGGGTTGGATGTCGAGGTTGTCCTCGAAGATGGCAAAGTTGATGTCAAGCTCACTGGGTTCTACCCTTCGCTTTCGGAAGTCCCTGAAAAAGAGTTGGAAGCGCTTAAGGAACGCGCGTTGAAGTCACCATTCGACTTTATAGACTTTTGGGCGGTGGACTTTGAACACGCCGACGATAAACCGTTTGAGCATCATTGGCAGGATTTTAGAACGCGCAAGGACCGATCGCTAAAAACAGCTTCAGATGCAAAATGGCAGTACAACTCAAAGGGCAAAAAGCGAATATGTGTGAAGGTGATTGACGTTTTCGGGATCGACACCACAAAAGTGTTAGAGGTCGAGGTGTGACCGAGTGATTAATGAGTCGGCGCTGGAGCCGCTGTTCGATCCATGGGATGAGCCGAGTCTTTATCGGTACAAGCCTGAGGGCGGTGACCCTGAAATCCGCGCTGGACGAAGGCGAAGCAACTGCCTGCTCGTTCCATACATTCGACAGCAGGTGGGCAACTGGAGGAGGAGCGGATACATCGGAGCCAGTGACACGACGCGAACGTTACTCAACCATTGGTTTAACACAGAGCACCCGAATGGCTTTCGTTATCATTTCGGTCAACGGGAAGCGGCAGAAACGATTATCTGGCTTTACGAAGTACAGCGGTACCGATTGCCGAGTGAAATGTATTCGTCGCTACTTCCTGACGACCATGGTTCGCTGCAAGCACTGAGCAACTTGCCACCAGACAGCGACGCGTGGGCGAACTATTGCTGCAAGCTTGCAACCGGCGGCGGCAAGACGAAGGTGATGAGTCTACTTGTGGCATGGAGCTACTTTCATTCGCTGCTTGAGGTCGAATCAGAACTACCCAGACACTTCTTGTTGATCGCTCCAAACTTGATTGTTTTCGACCGGTTGTGCTCTGATTTCGAGAACAAGAAGATTTTCACGGAGGACCCTGTCATCCCTGGCGAATGGGCGGGAATGTTTAATCTTCAGGTTGTGCTCCAAGACCAATCGGGCAGCGGTGCATTTGACGGTACGTTGTATCTGACAAACATTCACCGGTTGTTCGACAAGCGCGAAGAAAAAGACGAAACCGAAACGGTTCTTACCTGGGGAGCGCCGGAAGTGAGACGGCAACAGGTTTTTAGGACAGGAAAGGCTCTTCGCAAACGGATATCAGAGCATCCTCGGGTGCTCGTTCTCAATGACGAGGCACATCACCTGCACGATCCAGACTCGGCGTGGAATGAGGCATTGAGATCTCTGCACCATCAGTCAGTTACCGCCGGGAACGCAGGCATTTTGGGCCAATTTGATTTCACAGCAACGCCGCGACACAATAACGGCGATCTCTTCAAAAATATCGTCAGCGATTTCCCGTTGGGCGAAGCCGTGGATGCCGGAATAGTGAAGACCCCTGTAATCGGAAAATCGAGCGAGATCAAGGAAAACGAAGCTGCGGACAACGCGTACGACAGGTTTAGAACGCATTTGCTGCTGGGATATGCGCAATACGAATATGCGTACCTGGAATGGCAGGGCAGCCACAAGCCAATCCTGTTCGTCATGACAGAGAATGCTCAGTCCGCTAACGAAATCGCGCAAATTCTGAATGAGGACCCGAACGGCAAATTTCCACTTTTGAAAGGGAAAGTTCTGAACCTGCACACAAGGCTCAAAGGCAAGATCGTCAAACGAGGAAGGCGGGGTCGAGAATTCTTCGAATTCATTCCGGACGAAAGCGGAAAGATCAAGGATGAGGATTTGAAAATGCTCCGCCGCTGGTCGTCGGAGCTCGATAGTCCCGATAGTCCATATCGCTGCGTCGTTTCGGTCCTAATGCTGCGCGAAGGATGGGACGTGCGAAACGTTACGACGATCGTGCCGCTGCGTCCGTTCTCCGCAAAATCGAACATTCTTCCTGAACAGACTCTGGGAAGAGGTTTGCGGAGAATGACCGGGCCAGGACGAATTGCGGAACGTGTAACAGTCGTCGAGCATCCAGCGTTTACCGAATTCTACAAGACGGAACTTGCTTTGGAAGGGCTGGACCCGGCGATCATCGACCTAAATGGGCACAAACCTGAAACGGTCACAGTTTTTGTTGACTTTGCACGCAAGGATGTAACGGATCTTGAAATCGAGCTGCCACAGGTTTCCGATTCGATTCGCTTGATTCCTATAATCGAGGGATTGGAATTCGAAGATGTGCGACAACAGTTCGAATCGAACTACAAACCGTTGCCGGTTGGCAAGTCCCGTTCCGGGACCATCTCATTTGTCGAAAAGACGTTGTTCACCGAGGAGGTAGTTCGGGAATATGACA
The DNA here is from genome assembly GCA_046330175.1 of Fimbriimonadales bacterium. Taxonomy (GTDB): domain Bacteria; phylum Armatimonadota; class Fimbriimonadia; order Fimbriimonadales; family ATM1; genus JAJPJR01. Next base: position 1,871,172 of record JAXLTG010000001.1, on the reverse strand, counting down.
TCGACCGCGGGCTGCTTGCCATGGGGCAGACCGCTAGCAGCGTGTTTGTGCGGGTACTCGAAAAAGCGTGCAAAGTACAGAACTCTAATGCTGTGCTGAACCCCCTTATTCAAAGATTCATTGAAGAAGTTTTGTTCGAGCGGAAGGTGTCTCTGTTCAGCGGAGAAATAGATCACCGATTGGCGGATGGGGACGTGCGGCAGCATATTGAGGCAACGTTTGCTCCGTTGATTCGTGCGAAGACTCAAACGAAAAGTGATCGCAAGCTTGTTAACGTCTCATCGAAATTGTCTCGGTGGAGCAACTTCCAGGTCACAATGTCGGCGCGACACCCTTGTGAGGTCGCCAGGAAAACCATGTTCAATCTGGTTGCGTGCGACCGTGAGTTCGAAGCAGAGTTTGCCGGATTCTTGGACAGGTCGGATGATGTCGCTGCCTTCGCAAAGAACGCGGGTCCGCAAAAACTATCGATTGATTACTTGAACTCAGCTGGTCGACCGGCATTGTATTGGCCTGACTTTTTCGTCCGGAGTACCGACGGACTGTATTACTTGGTAGAGACGAAAGGCGCGGAGGACGCGAATGTGGCCCCGAAAGCAGCGGCGGCCGTCGAATGGTGCAAATCGGCATCGAAGGCAGGTGTGAAATGGGAGTATGTGTTTGTTTCACAACCTCTGTTTGATCAGAACAACGAGTTTTCGATTGAAGCGATAGCCAGATGTTGTGCACCAAAGCTGAAGAGTCTGCTCGACTCACTGACAAAAGGTCAGATGTTGCTGCCTGTAGATCAGACGGCGGAAGAGACGCTCCAGAAGAAGACGGCCGAATTGCTCGGTGATGTTGACATACGCCCACTGCCTGATAAGGTGAAGGCTGCACTTAGATACTCGGTTAGTTTGTTGGACTTTACGAAGAAGAGTGGACAGAACGATTTCGCTGCTGCGTTCCAGCCGCTCTTGTCGCCGTTGGAAGAGATGTGTTCGATATTGCTACGATTTTGTATTGAGCCGTTTTTGCCAGCAGAGCAGACGGAGAGGGAAACATATTTCGCTCCGTTCCTTGGCGACCTGCCGAGGAAACTTGAACTGGAGTTGAACCGGCAGCAATACAATCTAATCGGCAATGTGATACATGGCGCAAACCGCAACCGACTTGGTAATTTGCTCTTTTGTCTGGGGTTTCCACGAGATGTGCGAAGGCAGAGGCTCGACGTAGGTGGTGTTTGGAAGGATGTGCCAAAGGCGTTTGGAGGAGCGGAATTAGACGATGCATACGAGGCACTGGGGCGCATGAACGACTTTCGAAACAAGTACGTTGCGCATGGCGAGGAGCAAGTGACTGATTACGATGCAGCAAAGGCTGCTATGGTTCAGTGGGCTAGGGACTTGAGTGCCGTTGCGCGGGCAACGATACAAAAGGTCGGGCGAGCCGCGAAGCAGTGAGCGGCGAGTTATCAAGAAGAGCGTCCAGGCGGGAGGTTTTGCCCGCACTGAAAGAAGGTTCAAAAGCTAAAAAGAAAGATATGGCTGCCGTGAGCTACAAGGAAGGCATGTTGGCGATCGAATGCGGGATCTTGACGCGACGGATGCCAGCGACTGGAAAGTGGAATGGAGTGGCGAGGTTACCTGCACCATGTTTGTTAGATCTAGCGGGAGCATTGCACGTCGCGGACCCGATCACGATATCGATTCGCGATGGAAGGTTATGGATCGAGACGAGTAGTTGGGTTTGCGACTGGCAGACGGTGAAAGTCGAATGAGAGCGACTGGGTGGCGGAGTGGAACAACATTTGGCGTGCGTGTCGGTGCTGCAAATCGTGACGAGTACTTCAAGCGGGCGGGGCGGCCAGGCTAAATCCCGATTCTGGGTGCCACGTTTAGTTCCGACGGAGTCGGAAATAAGCGTGAGCTAAAGTTGTGCGATCTCAACAAAGAAATCACTGCACAGAAAGTTTTCCTGAATCGATCATGCACGGGTATTGCTTCGCACTACCCGTGGCACCCTGCGCGCTTACCGGCTGGACCTTTGTTTCGGGCGTGGGGTGGCAGTTTTGGGAGCACGGATGAAGGCCTGGAATGGAGTCAGTCGCGGCGGGGTTCTTCTTGGGTTGTTGGCCTTGATTTCGGGGGGATTTGGGCTGCTTTCGGGGGAGTTTTGGGGCTATTCAGTCGCGACTTGGACGGTTCCAGGAGAGTTTTGGACGGGTCCAGGCGGGACTGGATGGGGGTCAGTCGCGGCTGGGTTGGGTTCAGGGGAGTTTGGGAGGTGTTCGGGCGATGGTCGGAGGGATTCAGGGGTTCATCGGAACGATTGTTAGTTCGTCTTTTTTTCGACCCCCTTCGTCCCGATGGGAATCGGGACACTTCCCCCGGGCTCCGGGGGCAGATCGGATTGAAATTGGGTGGATTTTTGTTTGGCCCCCCTCCCTTTGTCCCTCCCCCGCGCTGACGCAGAGGAGGGAAATTTGAATGCTACTCATCGTCGTCGTACTCAGTGCGCCGTTCAAACAGGCGCATTTGTTTTTGGATTCCGGATTTCGTTTTCTTGAGATCGGGAGGCGGCGTGGGGGCGTCCTCGAGTCCATCAAGCTGGTTTATTGTATTGACGATTTCGGGCACGCAGTATTCGGTCATCTCTTCTCTAATTTGGTGAGTGTTGAATCGAAGAACTTTCCATCCCTGCGCGGCGAGCGCATTGTTTCTTCTGTTGTCGGCTGGGATGCGATCGGGCTGCGAATGCCATTTGTCGCCATCGGTTTCGACATCCACTTGTCCTGATTTGCAAAAGATCGCGAAATCAAGAAAGTAGTTTTGATCCTCATGTTCGACGTGGTACTGCCGTTCGGCGGGGATCTTTAGTTTTCTCAACTGCTCCCACATAGCTTCTTCAAGCGGGCTTTCGTCGAAAAGTTGGTTGATTTCGACTGCGGTTTCAAGTTTGTACATGGTAGTTGAGATAAACACAATTCTTCTGTTGCGCAGAGCGAATATTGGAGCAGGGAGTTCTTGCAATGGGCCGAGAATCACCTGGTGGTACAGGCGATCTTGCTTTGCAATGTCCTTTAGCCGCATCTTTTGAGGGTTCGCTTCACTTCTGTCTTTCTGAGAAGATTGGACCTGTTCCTTGCGCGGCACAACGAGGTCGGGTTCGTCGGGGAAGAGTTCGCGCCGTGATTTCTTGTGAATCGCTTTTACCTCGGCGTAGTAGCAAACGGTGAATGCCGAGTCACCGAATGCGCGGCCGTGGTAGAAGGCGAGATATTTCGGTGGCCATTTCTTTGGCGCTGTGTGCACCGGGATTCGATACCAACCCTCTTCCCGAATGATTTGCCAATCTCGCAGGGTTGGAACGAGGCAAACGAGGACTTCTCCGCGCGGCATAGTTTGGAAGTATGGCGGGTTTTTGCCCCCTCCCTTTGTCCCTCCCCCGTGCGGACGCAACGGAGGGTTGAGCTTCCGTTACCGAAATCTTGGTCTTCTCGGACGGATCGGTTTCGGTTGGCGCGGGGAAATGGAGTTGGCGATATGTGCGATTACCTCCACCCTTTGTCCCTCCTCCTGAAACAGGAGGAGGGTGAGGTAGCGGATTTATTGTCGACCCCCTACCCGTTCGCTACGCTCACGGACTTCCCCCGGTCTCCGGGGGCAGAAAATTTTTGATTTACTTCGACTACCGAATCGACCCCCTACGTCCCGATTGGAATCGGGACAGTTCCCCCGGTCTCCGGGGGCAGATGAGATGAGTGACTCCCAAGCGAAGCGCTACAAACTAAGGATCGCGTCCATGGCGGTGGAGGTGTTGGCGATGCGCACGAGAGGCAGATGCTTATACAAAGGAATCATCTCGGCGACCGCCGGGCCTTGATAGTTAATCTTTTTTAGAGAGGACATGACTGCGGGCCAGTTCACATCGCCTTCGAGCAGATCAACAAACCCTTCGGCTGTGCCGACTGCGCGGCGATAATCTTTGAAATGAACACCGACAACGCGGTGCGCCAAAATCTCTATCCACTGCTCGGCATAACCAAACGGCAGCAGATTCGCGACATCTACATATGCGCCGACAAACGGCGATTCGAACTGATCAATAAACGACGCCATTTCGTGCGGCGAAAGCAGAAACCGGTTCCATACATTTTCGATTCCCATTCTTACGCCGCATTTCTCGGCGGTCGGCAATGCGGCGCGGATTCCTTCGGTTGCGTGATTCCAGACAAACTCATAATCCAGCACAGCGCGATCGGGCATGAAAAACACATCCACCGCGCCGGGGATTGTTAGAAGAGTTCTTACACCGAGCCAAGACGCAATTTGAAGCATTCGTTTCAGGTCATCAAGCGCTTTTTCGCGGGTGGAGGAGTCCGCGTCGGCGAGCGAACGAGCCCAATACAGACCGCTTGCCGCCGATGAGATTCGCACACCGGTCGCGGCGGCTTCATCAAGAAGCTGTTTGCATTGCGATTCGGTGACATCGAGGCCGAACGCGGAGCCTGATTCGCCAATCGCGATTTCGACCGAAGGAAAACGATGTTCTTTTGCGAGGCGAAGAAGCTCGGAAGGGGTTAGGGTGCCTTCGAGACCGCCGGGGAAAGACCAATAGTTGATGGATTTTAGGAGCATCGGTTTGGCGCGAGTTTACTCGGTGCGAAGTTGGCGTATCCTTGTGTTCAATGCAGAAGGTTTTGATTGTTGGGTGTGGGTTTATGGGTCGGATGCACGCGAACGTGTATGCGGCTTTGGAGGGCGTGCAACTGGTCGGCGCGGCGGACAAAGACGCCGATCGGCGGAGCGCTTTTGGCGAACAGTTTGGCGTGCCGGTTTTTGCATCGTTTGAATCCGGTCTTGGCGAGACGGATTGCAGCGCGGTGGATATCTGTTTGCCGACTTTTTTGCACAAGGAGTACACGGTTGCGGGCGCGAAGGCCGGCAAGCATGTTTTTTGCGAAAAGCCGATGGCGATGAACTTGAGCGAAGCCGACGAGATGATTGCAGCGTGTTCATCGGCGGGAGTCGGCTTGATGATTGGGCATTGCATTCGGTTTTGGCCGGAATATGCGCTGCTGAAACAGATTGTTGTTGATGGGCGGTTGGGCAAGTTGGTTTCGCTAAACCTAACTCGCTATGGCGAGTTTCCGCATTGGTCATCGGACAACTGGATGGCGGACGAATCGAAGGCGGGTGGCGGCGTGCTGGATATGCATATTCACGATGCGGATTACGCGCTTTATCTTTTGGGTGAGCCGAAAGAGTTGGTTTCGTTTGGATCGGTGGATGGTCGCGGTCCGGGCCATGTGTTTACAACGATGCAATATCCGGGCTGCGTGGTGCATTTGGAGGGCGGTTGGAATTTGCCGAATCACACTCCGTTCAAAATGGCGTTTAGGGCGGTTTTTGAGCGTGGCGCTGCGATTATGGACGCGTCTCCAATGACGATTTATGAAGATGGAAAGGCACCCGTTGTGGTTGAGTTTGAAAAGATGAGCGCAGAAGGCGGCGGAAATATTTCAGACTTGGGAGGCTATTATCACGAGTTGAAATATTTCGTTGATTGCTTGAATTCCGGGACGCCGTTTGAAACGGTGACACCGCAAACTTCGCGGTTGTCGCTGGCGACTGTTTTGAAAGAGATTGAGCAGATTCGGGCGCGATCATGTTAGCGGCGGTAGCTTTGATGAGTCAACTGCCGGTATACGATGGCGCGCGCGAGGAGCGCGACTGGTTGATCGCGCGGAGCTCGATGCGAAGCGGTGTTTTTCGCAGCGCGGATGGCAACGAAATCATTCTGGCTAACGGTTTGTTGAAGCGTTCGTTTTGGGTTTCGGGCGGTTTTGCGACGATTAGTTTTGAAAACTTGCGCACTGGCGAGCAACTTTGCCGCGCGGCATCGCCAGAAGGTTGGGTTGAAATCGGCGGCAAGCGCGTTGCGATTGGCGGAATGAGTGGCCAGCCGAATCTGGCGTTTTTGAAACGCGATTGGCTAAATCAAATGAAGCCGACGGATGGCGCATTTCGGTACACAGGATACGAACTAAGGCCTATTGAGGAGCGAATGCCGTGGGTTCGGCGACGGGTTGGTTCAGAGACCCAATGGCCGCCGCACGGGGTCGGTGTTGTGTTCCACTTTTCTCATCCGAACGGTTTGATTGCGGACGTTCATTATGAGATGTATGACGGCGTTCCGGTGCTGTCAAAGTGGATTGAGTTTCGAAACGATTCGAGCGCAACGGTGACGATTGAAAAGTTTTCAATCGAACGTTTTTCGGCGGTCGAGTCGGAATCGGTTGTGGATACGCCTGGCTCTTGGATGCGGCCGCATTTGAAAGCGATGACCGACTATTCGTTTGGCGGCATGTCGGAAACCGCGTCAAACCGAACAGTGAATTGGGTAACCGATCCGGGATATGGCACGCAGGTGAATTACGAGTTAAAGACTCCGTGTGTGTTAGAGATTTCGTCGCCGGTCGGACCTTCTGTCGAGTTGTCGGCGGGTGAGAAGCTGCGAACTTTTCGTGCGTTTGAGTTTTTGTATGATGATAACGATCGCGAGCGGTGTGGGCTCGTTATGCGTAGTGTGTTTCGGTTGTTGGCGCCGTGGTGCATGGAGAACCCGATTATGCTGCACCTGACTTCGACCGACCCTGACACAGTAAAGAGGGCGATTGATCAAGCTGCAGAGTGCGGTTTCGAGATGATTGTCATCAGTTTTTGGAGTGGGCTCGACATGGAGGACCTGAGCGATGCGAATATTGCAAAGTTCAAAGGGTTTGTTGATTACGCGCATTCAAAGGGGCTCCAATTGGGTGGTTATTCGTTATTGGCTTCGCGACGAATTGACGATGAAAACGATGTGATTAACCCTAAAACCGGAAAGACCGGCGGCGCAATTTTTGGCAATTCGCCGTGCCTTAGCTCGAAGTGGGGGCTGGAGTATTTTCAAAAGCTCAAAAAATTCATTGATGCGACCGGATTTGACTTGTTAGAGCATGATGGAAACTATCCGGGCGATGTGTGCGCTTCGACGAAGCACCCAGCGCACAAGGGGCTTGAGGATTCGCAGTGGAAACAGTACGCGCAGATCTCTGAGTTCTACAAATGGTGCCGGGCGAAGGGAGTGTTTCTAAACGTTCCCGACAACTACTTTTTCGCAGGTTCGAACAAAACTGGAATGGGTTATCGCGAATCAAACTGGTCGCTTCCGCGCGAACAGCAGCACATCCATGCTCGGCAAAACCTGTTTGATGGCACCTGGGAGAAGACGCCATCAATGGGTTGGATGATGGTGCCGCTGGTCGAGTATCAGGGTGGCGGTGCGGCGGCGACGATTGAGCCGCTAAAAGATCACCTGGTGGATTACGAACAGCATTTGGCGAATAACTTTGGCTTCGGTGCGCAGGCTTGTTATCGCGGACCGAGAGTTTACGACACACCGGAGACAAAGGCGGTCGTCGTGAAATGGGTGAACTGGTTCAAGAAATATCGAGAGATATTGGAGTCGGATGTCGTCCATATTAGACGAGCTGATGGTGTGAATCTTGATTCGGTGCTTCATGTTAATCCGTTTGGAGAGATCCGAGGGATGTTGCTGGTGTACAACCCTTCAGACAAGCCGATGACTCAGCAGATCTCGGTGCCGCTGTATTACACGGGGTTGCGCGGCTCGTTCAGTTTTTCGCTCGAAGGCAAGGCTGCCCGGAGAATGAAGACCGACGATCTGGGACGCGCGAGTATCGAGGTGACAGTCGCACCCTATTCGCGAACGTGGGCGGTTATCAAAAAGTAGGCAGGAAAATTTTGGCCAAAAGCGAATAGAATTTGGTATGAGCGTTCTCGCCGCGATTGTTCTCAGTTCTTCCGTCATGACCCTCCCGCCACTTATCCCGATGCCGAGCTCTGTGCGAGTTGGCTCGGGCACTGTCGCACTCGATGCAAACCCAACGGTTTATCACGATGAGGCGTGCGCCGCCGAGGCGAAATTGCTGGCATCCGAGCTTGGCTCGAAAGCGGTTCAAAGCTCCGAACGGCATGGAGGCGGAATTGACCTGCGGTTGGATTCCTCACCCTCTTTCGGCGGCAAAGAGGCTTATGAACTTGAAGTTCGATCACAAGGCGTATTTGTTACGGCGAAGGAGCGCGCAGGCGTTTTTCTCGGCACGCGAACGGTTAGGCAGCTGCTAAATGGAAGGCGAGAACTCCCGTGGATGCAGATTAGCGATTCGCCTCGGTTCGCTTGGCGCGGAATGCACCTGGATTGCTCGCGTCACTTCTACTCCGTTGAAGAAACAAAAAAGTACATAGACTATCTTGCCGAATACAAGTTCAATGTGTTTCACTGGCATTTGGTTGATGACGGCGGATGGCGCATCGAGATTAAGAAGTATCCGAAGTTGACGTCAATCGGCGCATGGCGAACGGAGCTTCCGGTTGTATGGGATTACTCAAAAATGGAGTTTCCCGGACCGGATTCCGGCAAGAAACTCTATGGAGGGTTTTACACACAAAAGCAAATTCGCGAGGTTGTTGCATATGCAATGGCGCGGCATATTACGGTAGTGCCGGAAATCGAGTTGCCTGGACACAACTTGCCGGCGATGATTGCGTACCCAGAAACCGGCTGCAACATCGAAAAAGGCGAAGGTAGGCCGTACCGCGTCAATGCGTACTGTGCCGGTAAGGAAGGGACGTTCCAGTTTTTAGAGGATGTGTTGGATGAAACGATGGAGCTGTTTCCATCGAAGATTATTCATATCGGCGGGGACGAAGTTGACAAGTATTACTGGGCACGGTGCCCGGATTGCGCAAAGCGGTTAGCGACTGAAGGGTTGAAGGATCTCAATGAGCTACAAAGTTATTTTGTCCGCCGCATCGAGAATTATCTGAACAAAAAGGGACGCACGCTCATGGGTTGGGATGAGATTTTGGAAGGTGGCCTGGCGCCAAACGCAATGGTGATGAGTTGGCGCGGAGAAGCCGGAGGAATTGCGGCAGCAAAAAGTGGACACACCGTCGTAATGTCGCCAACGTCGCACTGCTATTTTGATTACAGTTACGATGGCACGTCTACAAAACACGTATACGGCTACGAGCCGGTTCCGAAAGAGCTCACCGCAGAAGAGGGAAAACTCGTTCTCGGAGCGCAGGCCAATGTATGGACTGAGTGGATTCCGGATTTCAACCGCGTTGAAACGATGATATTTCCGCGAATGTTGGCGATGGCAGAAGTTTTGTGGACGCCAAAATCGTTGCACGACTTTGAAAACTTCAGCCAAAGGCTGCAACCCTACTATGGTGACTTCGTTAAGCGCGGGATTGATTTCTATGTTGAGCCGCCGACAACAGAAGTGGGTCTGATCTACTTTTCGGATAAGTGCAGTGTCACATTCAAATCCGCTTCCGCTCCAGGAACGGAGCTGAGATACACGACAGACGGCACGCTGCCAACAGACAAGTCGCCCGCATACAGCGGCCCCATAGAAATTTCTAAAGAGTGCGTAGTGACGGCGAGCTATGTTCGAAATGGAAAGTCGGTTGATCGGCCAGTGACTGTGACTTGCAGAAAAACGGCTTTGGTTGTCAATCGCAAAGAGGGAATCGCGTACGAGGTGTTTCGAGGATCGTTTAGCAAGCTTCCCGATTTCTCCAAACTCGCAGCAGAGGCAAGTGGAGTTATGGACGCTTTTTCAATAAAGGAGTATGAGTCTTGGCCCACATTCGCCATGCGTTTCAGGGCGACGCTCGTAGTTCCCGCCGATGGGCTGTATCAGTTTACATTGGGAAGCGACGACGGAAGCGCGCTCCGGATCGGAGGTGCGTTAGTTGTGGATAACGATTTTGCGCAAGCGCACACTGAGCGAAGCGGCAGTGCGTACTTGATGAAAGGCGAGTACGACTTGGAAGTCGGTTACTTTGAACAAGGTGGAGCACACTCTTTTGAAGCGTTTGTGAAGCCGCCAGGTGGGACAAGAATGAAATTGAGTGAAATGATAGCGAGGGCGAAATGAGAACGACAAGAGTTCGAATTGGAGTAGTAATTGGAGCATTGATTGCAGCAGTTTCGGCAAAAGCAGGAATTCGGCTCGCGAGTCTGTTCACCGATAACGCTGTTTTGCAGCGAAACTCAAACGTGCCGATTTGGGGTTGGGCAAATCCCGGCGCCAGCATTACGGCGACCGCAAGTTGGGGAGCGCAGGCGAAGGGAAAGGCGGACAAGGACGGAAAGTTCGTTCTGAAAATCAAAACACCCGCAGCTGGCGGCCCTTATAACGTGATGCTTTCGGGCGATGGCAAAATTGGCTTGAGCAATCTGCTCATCGGCGATGTTTGGATCTGTTCCGGCCAATCAAATATGGAGATGACCTTGCAAAAAGGTTATCCGCCACCCATTCCGAATCAAGCCGCAGAAATCGCATCAGCAACATATCCGCAGATAAGACTCTTTCACGTCGCAAAGGCGATGGTCGAGAAGCCAGCGGACACCTGCGGCGGGAAGTGGGAGATCTGCAGCCCCGAAACGGTGGGCGGATTCTCAGCGTGCGGATACTTTTTCGGGCGCGAAATTTACAATGCTGTTAAGATTCCTGTCGGGTTGGTGGACACCACTTGGGGCGGCACTGAAGTCGAACTTTGGACAAGTGAGCGCGCAATGATGCGGATTCCTGATTTCGCCACCAAAATCAATGGCGCCGAAGCGGCCCGTAAACAGTTCGAACAGCAGTCCGAAGAGTGGCTGAAATCGTTCGCTGCTGCGGATGCAGGGACTAACAACTGGAGTAATGTGATTTGTGATGAGCGCGGGTTCAACCCATGTCCTGCCGCGCCGACGTACGATCAGATGGGCTTGTCGGACTTCGACGGCGTGGTATGGGTGCGCGCGAGTTTCGAGTTGGGAAAAGAGGAGTATCGGCACGACTGGACGCTTGAACTTGGCGCAATAGATGACGAGGACGCCACCTTCGTGAATGGTAAGCAGGTTGGCCTAACGTCCGGCTGGCAGACGACCAGAAAGTACAAGCTGCCGAAAGAACTGCTGCTTGAAGGCACAAACGTTGTGGCGATCAGACTTTTGGACATCATGGGTCCTGGAGGTTTTACAGATCCCACTAAGGTATTCGTAGCTTCCGGTGATGAACGGCTCCCGCTCAAAAACTGGCGATTTCATCGTTCCGTGGCAATGTCGAGTTTGCCTCCTCGCCCACAGTATCAAGGAGCTCGATTTTCACTTCTATACAACGGAATGATCGCGCCGCTGATTCCATACACAATTAAAGGCGCGATTTGGTACCAAGGTGAAGCCAACGTGGGAAGGGCGTTCCAATATCGAACGTCGTTCCCCAACATGATTCGCAATTGGCGCGAAGATTGGCAGTCGGGTCAATTCCCGTTTTACTTCGTACAGATTGCTCCGTTCAACTACGGCAACAACATGAGCCAAGAGCTTCGCGAAGCGCAATTCTTAACTCTCTCGCTTCCAAACACGGGCATGGCAGTGACGACGGATATCACGGACGACGTTCGGGATATCCACCCGATAAACAAACAGGATGTAGGAAAGCGATTGGCGCTCTGGGCGCTTGCGAAAGATTACGGTCGAGCAACAGTCGAATACTCGGGCCCGCTGTATGATGGTTATCATATCGAAGGATCTCAGATTTATGTCAAATTTAGACACGCAGCCGGGCTAACTCTTAGGAACGGACAAAGTACTGGCATAGAGATTGCGGGCGTTGATCGAAAATTCGTCGCCGCAGAGGCGCGAGTTGTAAATGGAGAACTTATTGTGTCGTCACCTTCGATCGAAAAACCCGTCGCAGTTCGGTACTGTTGGAGCGATGCAGGAATCGGTTTTCTGCAAAACGCGGCTGGCCTTCCGGCTTCGCCGTTCAGAACAGATGCGTGGCCGGGATTGACCGATAAGAACAAATGGTGAAAACAAACCTCGAAATCGCGCAGCAAATTCGGCTGCTCCCAATTTCCGACATAGCTTGCAATGCCGAGCTGACGTTAGCCGACTTCGATACCTGCGGACGATACAAAGGCAAACTCACACTTGATGCGATAAAGCGTTTGAGCGCGAAGCGAAGAGGAAAACTCGTTTTGGTTACTGCGATGACCCCCACAAAGGCGGGCGAAGGTAAAACGACCGTTTCCGTTGGACTCGCTCAAGCGCTTAATCGCGATGGCACCATCGCGTGTCCCGCAATTCGCGAACCTTCGTTGGGACCGCTGTTCGGAAAGAAAGGCGGCGGCTGCGGCGGTGGTTATAGCCAAGTTCTGCCGATGGATGACATTAATATGTTCTTCACCGGCGATTCGGCAGCGATTTCAGCGGCACACAACCTGCTGTCTGCAATGGTGGACGCGCATATTCACCACGGCAACGAACTCAGAATTGACATTCGCGAAAAAGTCTGGCCGCGCGCAACCGAAATGAACGATCGCCCACTTCGCAACTGTGTCATTGGGTTGGGGCACATCGAGGACGGAGTTCCGCGCGAAGATCACTTCGTAATTACTGCCGCAAGCGAAGTTATGGCGACATTGTGCATGTCTGGCTCGCTCGCAGACCTCAAATCGAGACTCAGCAAAATCATCGTCGGTCACAGCTTAGACAAAAAACCGGTGACGGCCGGCGAAGTGAAGGCGGTAGGCGCGATGACAGCCCTGCTTTGCGACGCCATTCGACCGAATATCGTGCAAAACAGCGAGGGCGGTTTGGCCTTCGTGCATGGAGGACCGTTTGCGAACATCGCGCATGGTTGCAGCTCGGTGCTCTCGATTAAGTGCGCGCTCGGGTTAGCGGATTTCGTCGTAACCGAGGGTGGATTCGCTGCGGACCTCGGCGGCGAAAAGTTTCTAAACCTTGCAAGTCGCTCGCTCGGCTTCGGCCCTGATGCGATTGTCGTAACCGCCACCATTCAAGCGCTCATGCTCCATGGTGGATCACAAGACGCTGACGGAGTTCGAACCGGAATGGCGAATTTGAAAAGGCATCTGAAACACCTTTCAAATTACGGCTTGCCCGTCATCGTTGGTCTAAACATCCGAAGCACAGACAGCCCCGATCACATCGCCCTCTTTCATGAGTTGTGCAAAGAAAGCGGAATCGAAGCCGCAACCTGCGATCCGTGGAACAAAGGAGGCGAGGGCTGCAAAGAGCTTGCACAAAAAGTCGCCGATAGCTGTGCGGACGCACCCATCAAACGGCTCTATGATGACGATCTGCCGCTCAAAGCGAAAATAGAAGCGGTCGCGGTGAAAGCATACGGCGCAGAATCGGTGACTTACTCGCGCGAAGCGGAGCGATCCATCAAGTGGGCCGAGGCGAACGGCTATGGAAACCTCAACCCCTGTATGGCCAAAACACAATACAGCCTTTCCGATGATCCGACGGCCGTCAACGCGCCGACAGGATTCGAAATCCATGTTCGCGAGGTCTATCCGTCCGCCGGTGCCGGATTTATGGTCGTTGTGTGTGGAGACATCATGCTTTTGCCGGGCCTCGGCAAGTCGCCCGCTGCGGTACGAATAGATTGCACCGACGACGGCATAATCTCCGGCATCTTTTAGAACCGGTTCTCGAATAAACTGTAGAGGTGCTCAGTCTCACGCTGCCCTTCTTGTTCGCACTCGCAGACACCGCGCCTCAGATAAAGATGGAAAAACCCAATAGTTTCTACGTCAATCAGGCTTCGCCGCTCGCGCCGAGCCCGCTTCAAAAGCTACCGCCGGGCGCCGTCAAACCTCACGGTTGGCTAAAACTCCAACTCGAATTGCAAAGGGACGGCTTTTCGGGAATGCTCTCCGAAATCAGCAGGTTTCTGAACCCTGAAAACAACGCATGGATGGGAACCGGCAACAGCGAGAAAGCAGGCTGGGAAGAAGTGCCGTACTGGTTGCGAGGCCAGGTTTCGCTTGCATATGTTTTGAACGATCCAAAGCTCATTGCGCAAGTCAAATCTTGGATTGAGCCCGTTCTGAAAAGTCAGCAATCCGACGGATGGCTTGGCCCAATCGGAAACAGAGATACAAAATTCGGAACGCCGGATCTTTGGCCGAACATGCTTATGCAAGGTGTGTTGCAAACGTATTACGACGCAACTGGCGACAAGCGTGTTCTCGACGTGATGCTGAAATACGCAGGCTATTTGAATTCGCTGCCCGACGACAAACTTGTTGACCCGCGACATTATTGGCACTATCACCGTGTTAGCGATCAACTCGCTTCTCTCATCTGGCTTTACAACCGCACAAAGGAGAAATCGCTGCTCACTCTCGCGGCAAGAATTCACAAAGCAGGCTCGAAGTGGGTTGACGGTATTGCCAACTACCACGGCGTAAATTTCGCGCAAGGCTTTCGAGAGCCTGCGACCTTTTCCGTGTTCAGCAAATCCAAAACGGATTGGGACGCGACGGAACGAGACTTAAAGCTGTACTTAGATCAATTCGGAAATTGGCCCGGCGGAATGTACGCCGCAGACGAGAATGCGCGCAAAGGCAAAAACGATCCGCGACAAGCAACCGAAAGCTGTTCGGTTGCCGAGATGATGTTCTCCAACGAGCTTCTGCTCGAATACAGCGGCAATAACAAATGGGCCGATGAAGCCGAGAGCCTCGCTTTCAATTGGATGCCCGGAACGATGACGGCCGACTTGAAAGCGCTTCGCTATCTCCAATGTCCAAATGTCGCGATAAGCGACTCGCCTTCAAAAAGCCCGGGGGTCGAAAATGGCGGACCGATGTTTTTGATGGACCCGAACGATCATCGCTGTTGTCAGCACAACATCGGAATGGCTTGGCCATTTTTCGCTGAACGCTGTTGGTATGCGACGAACGGTGACGGATTGTTTGCGGCGATGTACGCGCCATGTTCGGTAACCGCAAAGGTCAATGGGGGACGCGAAGTGAAGATCGTCGAGGACACCGACTATCCGTTTGGCGACGTCGTTCGCTTCACGATCGAAGGCTCTGTCGAGTTTCCGCTAACGTTGCGAATCCCATCTTGGTGTCGCAACGCTACAGTATCGGTGAACGGAAAAGCGCAATCCGAAAACCTGCATGGCCCTCGGACGGTTGAAATCAATCGCAAATGGAGCTCAGGTGACGTCGTCGAGTTGCGCCTGCCGATGGAGGCCGAACTGGTCAAGTGGGATTCTCGACCTGGCACATTAAGTGTGCGCCGCGGACCTCTATGGTACGCGCTTGCCGTGCAAGAGGAGTACAAAAAACTCGATCGCCCAAATGGCTGGAACGCTTTCGAAATCCTTCCGAAATCAGCGTGGAATTATGGGCTTGATCCGAATACCACTATTGAAGTTCGCGCCACCGCTCCGGCACAAAACAAGCAGCCATTCAGTGCAGACAGCGCGCCGATATCGCTTTATCTGAGCGCGCGGAAAATTCCTGAGTGGCAGCTGGACATGTACGGTTTGGTCGCAACACTTGGTCAATCTCCGGCACAAACAAGCGAACCGGTTGAAAAAGTCAGATTGATTCCGATGGGCGCGGCACGCCTTCGTGTCGCACTGTTTCCCACTGTTACGAGCAACGCATCCGGCCACAAGTGGAAAACGCCTGTACAGCCAAAACCGGCAATTCCGGCAACGTATTCATTCCGTTGCTGGTGGGATAGCGAGCGCGCTCTCAGCGATGGCCTGATTCCGAAAGATTCAAACGATGAAGAGATTCCACGGTTCACGTGGTGGGATCACAAAGGCACAACCGAATGGGTGCAGTACAACTTCGATCATACACGCACTTTCCAGCGATGCCGCGTGTACTGGTTCGACGATGAAGGGCACGGCGGATGCCGAGTGCCCGAGTCGTGGAAGATACAGGTGCTCATCGCTGACAAATGGGAAGATGTCAAGCTGCTCAATGGTCCGACAACGGTGAAGAACGGTTGGAGCGAGATACGGTTTCAGCCCATCGGCGGGAAACAGATTCGACTCATCGCCAAATTGCGCGAAGGGTTCTCCGGCGGCATCCTCGAATGGGAAGTCGAGTGATTCGACTCGGGTAGGATTGCGTTCGCATGGTTCGAGTTCGTTACGCGCCATCTCCCACTGGAAGTCCACACGTCGGAAATATTCGCACGGCGCTGTTCAACTATCTGCTAGCCAAAAACCACGGCGGCAAATTCATCGTTCGAATCGAAGATACCGATCAAACGCGAAAAGTCGAAGGCGCACTCGAAGACATCCTTGAATCGCTTCGATGGCTCGGGATCGAATGGGATGAAGGCCCGGAAAAGGGCGGCGATTTTGGTCCGTACTTTCAGAGCGAGAGGTTAGAGATTTACCGCGCGCATGCCGATCAACTCATGGCGAATGGAAACGCGTACAAATGTTTCTGCACGCCCGAGGAACTCGAAAAAATGCGCGAGTATCAAAAGATCAATAAGCTGCCGCTGATGTACGACCGCCGATGCCGCAACAAGCCACGCGAGGAAATTGAGCAGTTAGAGGCAAGTGGCAAACCCTTCGTCATTCGTCTCGCGATGCCCCTCGAAGGAACCATCTCTTTCCAAGACAAGGTTCGCGGCAAAGTCGAATACGAAGCAAAGGTAGTGGATGACCAGGTTCTCGTAAAGAGCGATGGTTGGCCGACCTACCACTTAGCAAATGTCGTTGATGACCATTTGCAGGGAGTAACCCATGTCATCCGAGGCGATGAATGGATAAATTCAACGCCGAAGCATGTCGTTTTGTATCGGGCGTTTGGTTGGGATCTGCCGCTTTTCGCGCACGCACCTATTATCAAAGGCCCCGACGGTGCAAAGCTTAGCAAACGACACGGCGATACTCGCTGCCTGGATTACCGAGAGAAAGGGTATCTGCCTGAAGCGGTTGCGAACTTTATCGCGCTAATCGGATGGTCGCCAGGAGACAACCGCGAAATCATGAGCATGATCGAGCTCGCGGAAGCGTTTGGAATTCAAGGCATCCAGCCCTCGCCTGGTGTGTTCGATCTGCAAAAACTGCAATGGATGAACGGTGAGTACTTGCGAAAACTTTCGCAGGATCAATTGTATGAGACCGTAAAGCAGTTCGACGGCTCGACGACGGATGCTGAGTATCTGGAACAGCCAAACCGAAAACTGCTTTCGAACGCGTTTGCCTCGGGCGACCGCGCATACGTCGCAAAGGCATTAACTCTTGAGCAAGAGCGCGTGAAGCTGCTTTCCGAATTCCCAGATGCGTGCGCGTTCTTTTTCGTGGATGAGTGCGTATTTGACGATGCGGCTGTTTCAAAGTGGAAAGGTCAGGCTCACATCGGACCTGTCCTGGATTGGTACATCGCCGAACTGTCCGACAAAGAGAGCGTCAGCGTTGAAGAGTGCGAACAAATGATTAATGACGCGACCGAATCTTTGGGCTTGGAAAAGCGCGCGATGGCGATTCATCCCACACGGGTGGCGCTCACGGGCAAGTCAACCGGCCCGGGCCTGTTCGACCTGATGTCACTCCTCGGCGTCGAGCGAATGTCACGCCGCTTCACCCACGCCAAAACCGTCTTAACCTGACGCCCGAAAACTCGCCATCAGCCCCCGGTCTGCAGAGCGTATGGCGACGCCACCCGACCATTACCAACCCCCCCCCCGGCGCAGCTAAGTACCCTCCCCCTCCGCGTCGAGCATCAAGGCACCATACAGAGCCGAATTGAAGTACAGCCTATCTCTTCCAGCTACGAAGCTCTTCAATATCCCGATTCGCTCAAGCTCCTTCAGATATCGAGCCGATGTGTTGCGCGCTGCGATCCGATTGCCGACCAGATGTGCGACCCGCGTGAACGGCTGCGCGAATACAGTTTCAAGCAGTTCGCGGCTGTAACCTGCTTTCATCTCTTCCTGAGCGAAACTCACGGCTTTTTCCAGTTCGCCTTTGACAGATTTCAGCATCGTCAAAGTTAGATGAGCCGTGCTCTCAACAGCTTCAAGCATATACAGCAGCCAACTCTCCCAGTCGCCCTGCACTGTCACCCCCAACAGTCTGTCGTAGTATTCCGCTTTTGAACGAAGAATCCGGTGGCTCAGAAAAAGCATAGGCAGCGATAACAACTCATGCGAAATCAGCACGAGAATGTTTAGAACTCTCCCGGTTCTGCCGTTCCCATCAGGGAACGGGTGAATCGCTTCAAACTGATAATGTGCCGCTGCCATCTTAATGAGCGGGTCAGTTTCTTGCTCCTCATTGATGTAATTGCACAGCTTGTCCAGCATCGCGAGAATTCTTTCCTTGCCCACGGGCGGGGTGTAAATCGTCTCTCGCGTTCCCTCGTTTTGAATCCGACAACCGTCTCCCGTTCTAACTCCGAAGCCTGGGTTTTTGATCACCTCCACTATATTGGTTATTAGTGAAGGCGAAATCGGCCTGCCCATCTTAATTTGCTCAAAACCTTGGAAAGCTGCTTCACCATATCTCAGTACTTCTCGGGTGTGGGTGTCGGTCGGCTCTCGACTTTCGCTGAGTGCACGGTACAGCTTGTCGTTCGTCGTTACTACATTCTCGATTTGCGATGATGCGCTGGCTTCCTGCAGCAGCATTGACCGCAGAAGAAGTGCTTGGTTGGGTATCAACCCGCCGGATGCCTTTAGCTCGGCGAGAACTCGGCTCGCCCTGATAGTTGCGGACAGGACTGCCCGCGTGTGGAGGGTTCGCCTGTTTGGGATCTCGGGTAGCTCGTTGTATGGAGTTTCTGGCCTGAACATATGCACTCCTTCGGTGCATATTACCGAAACATGCACCAAAAGTAGCGTTTTCAGTGCATATCGTCCGGGATCTGCTCAGTACCGGTGCGTATCCCGTGTCGGACTGAGCAAACCACCACCTGGCAATTTTGCCAGCACCCCACTCGACCAACCTCCTCACACCAACCTAATCCACGCCCCAAGTACACCTTTTTCAAAAACGACCCTTGATATTCGTGCCCTCCCAAAACCTAATGGGTGAAACAACAAATACAGGAGGCAAGAAGTGCAAACTGAAAACGAAATCAGGAAAGCTGCGGCCAAATTAGGCCCAGGCTACAAGGGCGAGCGTGAGTCGCCGACTCCAGAAGAAAGAAAACAGCAGGCGGAAATGATCGCTGGGCTCTGGAGCGAGCAGAAACTTGGAGAACAACCTCCGTACCTCAGCGCGCTCAGCGAAATCACCGACTGGCGCGATAGACCCGCGAAGCTATTTGAAATCGGCGAGTACAAAGACAAGAATCTGAGCGTAAGCGAAGCGGATTTGCAGAAATTGGCTGCAAATTTTGATCTTCCTGTGCCGATTTTGATCGAACACACCGAGAATCCGCTGCACCTGGGCTACTTGACCGACGTGCAGGCAGCCGGATCAGAGCTGTTTGGATTGCTCACACTCACTCCCGAAGCGGATGAGTTGCTGAGAGCGAGCAACGCGACATCATTGAGCGTATGCGTCTCGAAAGATTTCGACGCGATCTTCGAAGTGAGCGTCGTATCGAGTCCCCGTGTAGAAAGCGCACGGTTGTTCTGCCACAACTTCTGCTCCCCAACAAGCACGGATATTAAAGTGCGCGAACTGGAGCAAGAGCGAGACGAACGAGAGATTTCACAGAAAGTTGAGAAGCTCATTCGGGTAGGCAAAGTCGCACCGGCAAAGACAGAGGCGATTAAAGTCCTGTTTTCGAAGGCGAAGCTGCACAATTTTGAAAAAGAGTTGACCCAGCTCCTTGATATTTTGCCCTCGCGAGCGCTTATGAGTGAGATCGCGCCCTCGAAACTCGATCGCCCTACGGGCATTACTGCCGATGAAGAGCAGTTCTATCGAATGCATTTCGCAGGGCTCGATCTTCAAGAAATCTCGAAACGCAAGGAGAAAAACTAAATGCCAGCATTGACATCGGCTTACGAAGCTTTTCAAAAGCCATCCATTCTCACGTCATACAAAGTCGCCGCTGCGACAACGATCTACAAAGGCGCGCTTGTCGCAACCAATGCGACAGGGTTCTTGGTACCCATGAACCATGCGACCGGGTCGCTTAAGTTCGTCGGAATCGCCGAGGAAACGGTTGTGAACACAGGAGCCGACGGCGACCTTTCATGCCGCGTTTCCAAAGCGGGAAGCGGCGTGTTCTTCAACAGCAACAGCGCGGTTCAGGCGGATATCGGCAAGGAAGTGTACGGAAAAACTGATAACGAAGTGAACATCAGCACAGTTGGGCTGACCAACTTGTACAAAGTGGGCACGATTATCGGTATCGAAAACACTTCACTTGCGCAGCCTGGGCTCCGAGTGAAAATTGATAACTACTCGGTTTGAGCTGCGTTCGCGCCCTCGAATTTCGGGGGCGCAACTGCGCTCTTAACGAAAACTCGGCGAGAGCCAAGCGAACTTTGAAAACACAAAATCACTGTTGGTTGTTTGATTGAATACCGAACCAACAACGAACACATTGGATTTGCTGTCAACGCTAATCTGGTCGTACGAATCACGCGCTTGTGTACGCACCCCAAGCTGGTTGCCATTCTTGTCATAGAACAGAATGAGCCCAGTTGACGAACCGCTGTTCAAGAACCCAGCGATCGTTATCCTGCCGAATCTGTCAACTCCGACAGCTTGTGAGACTCCGGTCGAAGGCGTGTAATTCGCTTCCCACAAGCGGCTGCCATCCTTGTCGTACTTCACTGTCACGGTGTCGGCGCTGCCGCCGAGTCGGAAGCCGGTGACTATGACATTGTCATCTTTGTCGAGTGTGAACGCCGTTGCTTCACAATCAAACGTCGGTTGCGGATTGTAAGGCTGCTGCCATAGAAGCTGGCCAGTAACGTTCAGCTTGAAAACAGTGTATTGAGGAACACCGAAAGTGTCCTCAGGGGTGCAGCAGACGATGAGATCGCCGTTCGATTGTCGTTCAATGAACGATGGGCCGAGAGTGTTCCCAATCGGCCCTGTGTAGAGATGAGACCATTGGAGGTTTCCATTTTGATCAAATTTCACTGTGAGAAATCCACCTTGCAAAGGCGATGAGATGCCTGTTGCATAAACGTTTCCAGCAGGATCAGTCGTGATTCCGGTCGTTTCTCCGAAATCGCCGGCAGCTCCCACAGATTGTTGCCATTGCAGCGCGCCCGCTGAGTTCAGTTTAGCAACGTACATCTGTTGGTTTTTCCCGCATCCGATGTAAGCGTTGTTATGGGAATCTATGTGGAGTGCAGCTTTCTCAAGGTTTACAGTTGATGAACCGCGTGAGAGCTCGGTTGAGTAGATGAGGGATCCGTTGTGAGTGAATCTGTAAATTCGTGCGGTCGCCGCGCCCTGTCGGTTGACAAAAGTGAGCATGAACACCGATCGGTCTGTGCCGATTGCGACTTGTGAAGGAGACTCGGTCTCGCCAGCAACACGATCTTCAAATTTCCAGCGCGGAACGCCGTTTGACGATATTGCAAGCAGGTGTGCGTCGTAAGTGCCGGTGCTGGAGGAGTATGCCCTTCCGGCAACAAAGCATCCGCCGTGACCATCTGCCGCAATCGTAACACCTTCGTCGGAATGGTTGGTTGTTGCGTTGTATTCAGCGCGATAGATTTGACGTGGTTGGCTTTGGATTAACGGTGCCAGCAGAAATACCAGGAGTAGTAGCGACAGACGCATCGTCTTGGAGACGGCGTACGGTAGCAAAATAGTTTTCGCGAAGATCGTAGCCGCGATACTCTTGTTGCGAGATTGGAAACCTCAAGCGTAAGGAACGTGCGGGTCAGCCCGATCGTCGGCGACAAATCCCCTTTCGGTTCACGATGTTCACCGATTCCCCCCTGAACTCAGGGGGGAATGAGGAATCGAGATGTGATAGGCGAGAGTACTGACGGACTTTGCTACCGATCAGCTCGTTTGCGAATCTCACCCCCTCCTTCGATTCCTCCTCCGCGCAGACGCTGTGGAGGAAAGCCGGAAGCGACCCGTGCCCCCGTACCCCGTTGTACGCCCCCAAATGTAGTGGGTTTACCATCCCAGCAAAAATGCCTGTAATTTCCTCAAACTTTTCCCATATACTGTAACGACTAACCTTCACCAGGAAATCAGGCCACGTAGGAGGAAACTACAATGAAGCTGATAGCACTGTTTGTGACCTTGCTCGTCGGTGGGTTTATCATCGGCGCGTTCGCATTCGGAAAGCCAACGGGGGGGGGTCTGACGGCCCCCAGATAGACCCTGAAGTTGTTGCGATTATGGATAAGGAGCCAGATAAACAGCACGATCTCATTTTGTCCATTCGGCTAAACCGCGCGCCGATTAACTTGGAAGAATCCCTCGCAACGAATGATGAGCGCAACGAATGCACTCAAGCGTTCTGCGATTGGGAGGATCTTATCGAAAAACAGAAATCGGGTGACGATTCGGTCACTGATAACGACATTGTCGCCGCATACGATTACGCGATGTGGCTTGACACGTTTGTACTTGAAAAGGACACGATTGCGCGCTCGGCGTATCACGAAGATTACTCCGCGCTGTCGCGTGAGTCATGCCAACCTGTCTACGAATCGCTGAAAGCAATGTTCGGCGAAAACGTAACCTGGCCAACCGAAAACCTCAACATGTTCGCGATAAAGGCGAACAGAGATGACTTCGTTCGTGTGCTCTCGATAGAGGGCATTGACCGTGTGTCACTTGACATGCAAATGGGAGCAATGTTGGATGTCTCTCGCGTGAACATTCGTGCCGATCAAGTACAGGATGGCTCAGGAGGAGTTGGCCCCTATACGGGTGATGGTGTCAAGGTAGCTATTGTTGACGATGGTTACGACACCGCACACCCAAGATTGCCTTCTGTCGCGTCTGGTGATTCCAACGACCTTTCGGATACCTATGGGATCGGCTCTTGCACGTACGGCCACGGAACGAAGGTAGCGGGCGTAATCTTTTGTCAACCTCTCTCGAGCGAGAACCCAGCCAAAGTCGGGATCGCGTATGACGCGACTCCGGTTATAGCGAAAATCGAAGTTGACCCGAATGGGGTTGGCTGTGCTGGTTCGGGAGAATCTTGGACCTTGGATGTCGACGCGTTCGATTGGGCTACAAGCACAAACACCGCGAAGATTCTGAACTTCAGCCGAGGAAAAGTTGTTTACGGTGATCCGGATGAGGACACGGATACAGAGGCCGCTCAAACGTGGAGCCTAAATGTTGACTGGTATGCATACACCAACGATGTCGCGTTCGTGCATTCTTGCGGCAACATCCCGAATGGTGCAACGTACCTCTCCCCTCCATCCGGTTCGTATAACTGCATCTCGGTCGGCGCCTACGATGACGACGGCACGACCACCAGAAGTGACGACTTCATTTGGGCTGATACATCTCCGGGTCCCACCGACGATGGCAGGAAGAAGCCCGACCTGTGTGCTCCCGGTGGAGATATCAACATGCCTATCAAAGGGGGAGGTTTCGGAATCGACAGTGGAACAAGCTTCGCTGCACCGCACGTCGCGGGTGTTTGCGCACTGATTAAGGAGGCGCGCCCTAGTATCACCGCACAAGAAATGAAGGCGGTTCTGATCAATTCGACAGTGGCGGTAGGTTCTGCAGGAAATGGGTCCTGGGACGAACAGGGCGGCTGGGGCGCACTCGATGCGCTGAACGCGGTGACCTGGGTTAATCGGATCAAAGATGACTCGATTACAACCGGAGACGGTACAAAGTATTACTACTTCAATTCGTCTGCAGGTCTGGCGGTGTCAGTTACCTGTGTGTGGCAGAGAGCTATGACAGATTCGACCCATGCGGCATCTGGCTCTCCCGGCAACATTGACCTCTACCTCGATCAGATGCAAAGTGGAAACTGGGTGCAAGTCGCTTCTTCAACAAGCGGCGCACTCGACCAGAACGGCACTGTGTTCGATAACGTGGAGCGTGTGTATTACTTTTCTGCCGCTTCCCCCTCAACCACGTATAGAGTGCGAGTTGTCAGAAATGACGGCCACGATCAGTGGACAGAAAACTTCACGCTCGCTTCGAGGCGACCATTCTTGGCCTCGTATCCATAGTATGGACGGCATCCTAACATCAACTATCGCGGCACTTAGTTTGGCCGTAGCTCCCATGACGGAGATTACAGCCAGACTAAACCTCGCTCAAAACGGACAGGAGGCGAATGACACCAGTTCGTTTCCTGTCCTTTCGAAGAGCGGAAGAATTGTGGCGTTTAGGTCAAACGCATCCGACTTAGTGCCCGGCGACACAAATCAGCGCCCCGACGTATTTGTTCGCGATCTTGCAACTGGCAAATTAGCTCGGTGCAGTGTGAGTAGCAGCGGCCAACAGGGAAACTTCGGCAGTAGTGCCAACGCGATTTCAGCGAACGACCGTTTCGTGCTCTTCTTCTCGGCTGCATCAAATCTCGTGGACGGCGACACGAACGGGTCAGGCGACATTTTTTTGCGAGACTTACAATTGAATGCAACCGAGCGAGTTTCGATCGGCAACGACGGACACGAAGGAAACGGTATCGCAGGCTACTCCGATATCAGCGGCGACGGCAGATATGTTGCTTTTGATTCTGATGCCACTAACTTGGTCGAAGGAGACACCAACGGACGCAGAGATGTTTTCTTGAGAGATAGATGGCTCGGCACAACTGTTATCGTTTCCGTGTCGTCTGACGGGCAGCAAGGTGATTATGATAGTTGGCAGCCACGGATTACACCCGATGGCAGATTTGTTTGCTTCAATTCTCAAGCTGGAACTCTTGTGGAAGGAGATCTCAACATTCGGCAAGATGTATTCATACACGATATGTGGACGGGAGAGACGGAGCGCGTTTCTCTCCGCACCGATGGCGGAGAGGGGAATGGCGACAGCGGCCTGGGTGCCGTAACGCCCGACGGTCGATTCGTTTCGATGCAGAGTTCTGCGTCAAACTTCGCTTCTGGAGATACAAATCGAACGAGCGACGGATTCGTGTACGACCGCTGGAAGAAGACGATCACGCGCGTCTCGGTCCGCTCGGATGGCGGCCAGGGCAACCATGGCGGCGGCGCCGGGGGTATGACCGACGACGGGCGGTATGTCCTCATAGGCTCGCCTTCAACGAATTTGACCGATGACGGAGACATTAACGACCGCCTGCTCGATGTGTTCATGCACGATATGTGGAGCGGAGAAACCTGGCGCATTTCCAACAACACCAACGGAGAGCAGGGCAACGCGCAAAGCGAAGCATCTGTGATGAGCGCGAACGGCATGATTGTCGCGTTCGCATCCAACGCCACCAACCTCGCACCCAACGACACCAACGGATTCATGGACATATTTGTGCACATCAATTCGAGGTTGAGAAGGTAGGGACGGTACGGGGTACTCAGTTTGGGGTACGGGAGGTTCGGGAGGCTGCAGAAATGTGGTTCTCGCGGAGCGAATCGATCCCTTTACCGCTCGTGTTGCTCGCGGGGTTCCCCTCCTCTCAAGGGGAACAGGATTCTTCCGTAGCCGCGATACTCTTGTTGCGAGATTGGAAACCTCAAGCGTAAGGAACGTGCGGGTCAGCCCGATCGTCGGCGACAAATCCCCTTTCGGTTCACGATGTTCACCGATTCCCCCCTGAGTTCAGGGGGGAATGAGGAATCGAGATGTGATAGGCGACAGTAGTGACGGGCTTTGCTACCTATCAGCTCGCTTGCGTATCTCACCCCCTCCTTCGATTCCTCCCCCGCGCAGACGCTGTAGAGGAAAGTCGGAAGTGGCCGAAGAGAACAAACGATGTGCGCAGAAACTCCCTCTAACAACGGGAACTCTCAATTGTCGCGACTCACGGTGCACAATTGACGGGCAACGGCAATTCACAAACACCCTCTATCCCCGAACCTTTCTCCCGGTGCCGGGAGAAAGGGGATTCCCAAGAGGTGGGTTATTGGGGGCTGAATTGGGGTTTGCGGAATTTGCCTTTTCCGTTTGTCAGATTCTTTTCCCCAGATCCGTCTCTGTTAATCACGAACACGTCGCCGCCTTTTATGTAAGTTAGCTGTGTGCCGTCGGCGTTCCAAGATGGATCGTAAACTTCGCCTTCAAGGAGTGTGCTTACTTTTCCGCTATTGAATGCGCCATGTTCGATTGGAACGACGATTAGCGCTTTTGAAATCCAGGACTCTTTTTCGAACACGTTCACACACACTGCAATCTCATCACCTTTTGGCGAGAGCGCGGGCTGCATGAGCGCGACTTTACCTTTGTCAAGCATAAAAGGAGCGACTTTCGAGCCTTTCTCCATATCAAATACGAGTAATGCGTTCACATAGTCGGCAATCAGTTTGCCATTTGGCCGTCGCTTGGCTTGCGGAACTTGTGATGGAATCGGATATCGAAAGTTTTTGACTGCAACAACGAGCAGCGGCTTATCGTCAACTGTAGAGATTTCCAGCAGTTCGCCTCCATCAGGTGCGATTGGAATTGCTTGGGCTTGGTCTTTTGGATCTAAGTTTGCGATGACGAGCGCGGGGCCTTGCGCCGTACGACAGATTCCGGCGAAGTATTTGCCCCCTCCGAACAGTCGTGCCGATTCGAAACCTTCCGCTTCGAGTGTGCCTGAAAGTGAGCTCCATCCTTGTGAAATCCAGCGATCTTGTTCGGTGACCCCTTGCGTTTGTTCGATCATTTCACCTTCTTCACCGCCGATGCTCATTTCACGGCCTGCTGGAGGCATAACGGGTCTGAGTTTTCCGTTCGGCCAGGTTAGGGCCCAAACATCGCCGCGAGCGCAGAACAGGATTTCGGATTCTTTTGCGAAGAACCAGGGGCTCATTCTCACTGTGCCGGACGGAGTTTCTTGAAACGGCTCAGCATCGCGATCGGGCATCCAGGAGAACAACTGTTCGCTGCCATCGGAGGCGCGGTTTCCTGCGAAGATAATGCGACGTCCTTCGGACTGCCAGGTGAAATCGGTGTCGCTGGTTTCACCTGAACCTTTTGGTTCTCGGATTGTGCCGTCGGGGCCGATTGAAACCAGCCGCGTGCTTCCCGAGTCCATCTCCTGCATCGCCGCTATGAACCCTTTACTGTTTACCGGCGGGACATCAATCCATGCTCGTCCTTGGGGTCGGCTCCTTACCCAAATAAATACCGCGACGAGTGGCGCGAGAACAACCACTCCCAAAATCAGCATCTTCAATGATCGTTTGCTCATTCAACTTTCCGTGTGGGAAACGTTACCCGCTTAGAAACCGTGCATACTTTGCATAAGTCATGAGCCTTTTCGAATCAGCCGAATCCGCCGAACGGCTCCCCCTGGCGGCGCAACTCCGTCCGGCAACGCTGGAGGGGTTTGTGGGCCAGCGACACCTGGTCGGAGATGATGCGTCACTGCGGACGGCGATTGAGAAGGGGTCTGTCGGCTCAATCGTGTTATGGGGCCCGCCTGGCTGCGGCAAGACGACGCTTGCGCGGATCATCGCGAGCGCCTCGGAGTCGCATTTGGAGGAACGGAGCGCCGTCACGTGTGGAGTTGCTGAGATTAGGCAGATTGGCAGTGCGGCGAAGGCGAGAGGCACGAAACGCACGACGCTTTTTCTTGATGAGATTCACCACTTTTCGCGGACACAACAGGACGCATTGTTGGCTCTTGTGGAGCAGGGCACTCTAACTCTGATTGGCGCGACGACTGAGAATCCGACGTTTAGTTTGGCCGGAGCTTTACTATCTCGGTGTCGCGTTTATGCGCTCAGACCGTTGAGCGATAGCGAACTTGAGCAGATTTTGATGCGCGCAGCGAATGAATTGGGGGTTGAGCTTTCCTCGGATGCGCTTGAGAGAGTTTGCCGCTGGTCGAACGGCGATGCGAGGACGGCACTTAATACGCTTGAATTTGCGGCGCAGCTATCGCACCCTTCGTTGCTGATTTCTGAGGAGCATGTAGCGGAGGCGATGCAGCGACCGACTCAGAAATACGATGCCAAGGGCGACAATCATTACGACGTGATTTCGGCATTTATCAAGTCGGTGCGTGGAAGCGATGTTGATGCATCGCTACACTATCTTGCGAGGATGATTCGGTCGGGAGAGGATATTCGGTTCATTGCGAGAAGACTTGTGATCTTGGCGAGTGAAGATATTGGGAACGCTGCGCCGATGGGCTTGACGATGGCGATGAGCGCGATGCAAGCCGTTGAGAAGATCGGAATGCCGGAGGCAAGAATTATTTTGGCGCAAGCGACGGTGTTTCTTGCTTCCTCGCCAAAGTCCAATGCCTCTTATGTCGGAATAGAGAAGGCGTTGATAGATTTGGATGATCAGCCAGCGCCGGCGGTGCCTGATCATTTGCGCGATTCGAACACAAAAAAGTACGGCAACTCGCAATCAGACCAAGCGTACAATTATCCGCACGATTTTGGCGGGTGGGTTGATCAGAATTACTTAGAAGAGGGGCATCGTTTGAATACGCCTTACTACCTGCCGACTTCGAACGGGCACGAAGCGAAGATTCGCGAGTTTCTTGAAATGCTGGAATCGAAAAGGGCACAAAAGTAAATCGAGGTCTCACAGCGGCTTCGAACGCGGTCGCTCGGAGTTGTTTGTTCGAGAGTTCAAGCCACAGGTTGCCCTATGCGATGATCTCGCCGATCTCACGACTCTTCGCGGCCCGCATCTTCGTGCGGAGACCTCGAGTTAGAGGCTCCCTCCAACTGCTTCCGGTTTCCCGTCGGCTAGATCGGAGTCCGGCTACGCCGGACAGCTTGTGCGGTTCACGTCTCAATCTTAGATTGCTCTAAGCTTGCGGCTATTAGAATCGCAACTTTCGTTCCAATGGAACTCCAATCCTTTGGCGAAAGCCTCCGTTGGAGGTTTCTCCTGGCTCCTCGTTGAGCAAGCTCACTTCGGTTGCAACAGCAACTTTCGTTGCTCGAAAACTCTCGCTCTTCGCTCGCCGAATTGCTTCGGCAAGATTCAGGCGCGAGTTGCGGCTTTCGCACATTGCGGCCTTTCGAAACCCCCAGCGGAGGCCTCCTCCCGTCTCCCACTCACTCTCTGCGAACAGAGATCAAGTCTTTTGTCGCTTCCTCTATTTTCGTTACGTCCTAAAGTTCCCCTAAGAACGTCGCGGCTTCGTAGAAGCTTTGCCTCACCTTTCGGTTTGGCGGGGAGACTGGTTGAAGCCTCTGTAAAGCACTATACAGGGATTTCCACGGGTTTATTACAGGTTTGGGATACTTTTTTGGGTTGTTTCGTGATGGAGGTTCTTTTCACGATGTTCGGCACCCTTTTTTCCACCAACTTATCCACATTCGGATAGAATTGAGTTCGAAATTGAGGTCGGACAAACGTCCCGACCAGTAAACCAAGCCGTTGAAACGGCGTCTTTTTCCGGTAAGTAGCAATTCTGAGTGAGGATGGTCCAAGTATGCGCAAGTTGATTCTGCCTTTTTTCGCCGTTATCTTGGTTGTTGGGAGCATTGCGCTTTCGAAGGCGGGCTTGAAACCCGCGCCGACCGGCGCGGCAGCAACTGTTCGGTTTTATTGGAGCACGGATTGTCCGATTGCGTTGAAGTACACCGAAAGAGTTAATAAGCTGGTTGAGGAGTTTTCTGGCCAAGGTGTGCAGTTCACGATGCTGTTTCCGAATGAGTTAGAAACGCGTGCTGGAGTTGAGCAGTATCTAAAGGAGACATCGCACAGCGTTGAGTGGAAGCTTGATCCGCTTGGAAAATCGGCAAAGGCAGATGGGATTGTTCAAGTGCCGACGGTTGTTGTGTTGGATGCGAATCAAAAGCTGGTCTATCGCGGCGCCATTGATGATGCTCCGATGGGAGACATCATAAAGCGTCAGTATTTGAAAGATGTACTTTCTGACTTGACACTTGGGCGCGCGAGAAAATTTCAAGAGACTGAGACGCAGGGATGTTTTCTGATGCCTGGTCGGCAGCCTCCGACGGCTTCAAAGGTTAGCTTTGCCGAGCATGTTGCGCCGATCATTTACAAGCATTGTGCGAATTGTCACGCTCCGGGTCAGGTTGCGCCGTTTTCTTTGAGAAGCTATGACGAGGTGCGAAAGTGGTCGAAGAACATTGTACGCGCTGTTGATCGGGGTTCGATGCCGCCGTGGAAGCCGGTTGCCGGCTTTAACAAATTCATGGACGACAACAGTCTGTCGGCCGCAGAGATCGAGACTTTGAAAGTTTGGGATGAAGCGGGTGCGCCTCGAGGGAAGGCTGCAATTGAGCCCAAACCGCCGGTGATTCCAACTGGATGGGCGCTTGGGAATCCCGACCTCATCGCTTCTGCAGACCGAGAGTTCAAGCTTGAGGCGGATGGGCGCGACGTGTATCGAAACTTTGTGGTGAAGACGGATTTCAAAGAGACGAAGTACGTAACGGGCATTGATGTGAAGCCGGGCAATTCTCGAGTGGTGCACCACGTGATTGCATTTATTGACACGCTTGGACAAGCTACGCGGCTCGAAGCGAAAACCACCGATGGACAGCCTGGTTATTCGACATTTGGCGGTGTAGGTTTTCTTCCGACTGGATCGCTTGGTGGGTGGGCGCCTGGGTTGATGCCGTACAAATCGGACGGAGATCTCGCGTTTGAATTGAAGCCCGGTGCAACGATTGTGCTGCAAGTTCATTATCACAAGAGTGGGAAACCGGAAACGGATTTGACGAAGGTGGGGTTGTACTTTGCGAAATCTCCGCCTAAGAACGTTCTGCAACTCGCCTGGATTGCAAATCTCGGGTTGCGGATTCCCGCGAATGCGAGCAGCCATTCAGCAACGCAAAACTATCGCGTTCCGGTGGATGTGACGGCGTACGGGGCGATGCCTCACATGCACTTGCTCGGGAAAAGTATGAAGGCGACGGTGAAGCTGCCGGACGGTACGGTGAAACCGCTGGTTTGGGTGGAGAACTGGGACTTCAAGTGGCAGATGCAGTACCGGTTCCAGGAGCCGATGAAGATTCCGAAAGGTTCGATTATTCAGGTGGAAGCGGTTTACGACAACTCAGACAAGAACCCTAACCAGCCGAACGATCCTCCGAAGCAGGTTCGATGGGGCGAAGAGACTACGGACGAGATGATGCTGCTGATTGTCGCGTTTTCGATTGATGCCCAGGCCAAGGGGTAGCTGGGGAAAGATTTGCGCGGCGTTTTGAGTGTCGCTGGCGTCCCTTCCGTATCACACGGAGGGACGCTTTGGCAAGGATTGCCGACCAGCTCTGGAAATACAATTTGGCGAAAATCACGGTCGTGGACGTGAGCGACGATTACAAAATGTTGTTGGATCCGTTGCCATGTTCAATGTATCCGGTATTGAAGGAGACTTGGGTACCCAAGTATCGTTTGCCGGGTCGGTTGCTCGACATGGACCTGGTGAATGGGTATCACTATGACTGGCACGAAGTGCCTGACGCGTTGGATGAGATTGAGCACTGGTATGTGGGTGTTGTGGATGACGCAGTGCTCGCGCTTGAGACGCCGATTCAAGCTTAGGCCGTTTCGATGACGATTTGGTCGTTTGTGTAAACGCAGATTTCACTTGCTATTTGCAGGCTTTCTCGCGCGATCTGCTCTGCGCTGTGATCGGTAAATCGCATGAGGGCCCTCGCGGCGGCGAGGGCAAACGGTCCGCCTGAGCCGATACCCACGACGCCGTCGTCGGGTTCGATGACGTTTCCATCACCGGAGACGACCAGGATTTTTCCCGGCGCGGCGACAACCATCATTGCGTTGAGGTGGCGCAGTACTTTGTCGGTGCGCCAATCCTTTGCGAATTCGACGGCTGCGCGAAGCAGGTTGCCTTTGAATTGATCGAGTTTTGTTTCGAAGCGATCTTGGAGAGATTGCGCGTCGGCGACGCTTCCTGCGAAGCCAGCGATGACGCCCGTATCGCCAAGTCTGCGGACTTTTCGTGCGCTGCTTTTGATGATGGTGGATTCGGAGAGAGTCACCTGGCCATCTGCGGCCACGGCGACTTTTCCATCGCGGAGCACACCGATTACTGTCGTCGAGCGAATCATGGAAGCCATGTTACCGACCCCGGGTTGATTATCGCTTTTTGAAGAGAACGCCGACCCAGGGCGGTTCCGTTGCGGGCAGTCGTATTTCGCCGCTAGACCATTTGCCAACTAAATCTTTGGCGCTGACGGATTGTCCTTTTTCGTCGGGTGTGTTGGTTGGAGTGCCGCCGATAGTTTTTGGATGAAGCAGAATCTTTTCGCCTTCGCGACTCCATCGGCCTTCGATGTCAACTAGCAGGCTCAGTTTGAATGTGTGGTCCGCGAGAAGGACGAGTTTTGATGCCTTTGCCATTTCAATCTGTTGCTTGGTGACTTCTGAGCCGGGGTCTGTGCGCGAGTCGGTTAGGGGTGTGCCGTACCATTCGCCGGTAATCGCATCCGGTTTTTGAGTGTTTTGATTGGATGCACATCCGGAGGCGAAAGCCAGGAACAAGAGGATTAGAAATTTAGCCATTTCGCTCTCTTGTGAGTCAGGTGTTCGTGCCGTTGGGGATCTGGCTCGAAGCATTGGGTTGTTCTTACTGTTGCGGCGCATGCTTCTGGCACCGACGACCAGCATCCTGCGCCGACGCCTGCGAGTAGAGCCGCGCCGTATGCTGGCCCTTCGTCCACTGCCAAACGGTGTGTGGGGATGCCGAACATATCTGCAAGAAGCTGCATCCAGTAATCGGATTTTGCGCCGCCACCGGTAACGCGAAGAGTTTCGCACTTTAGTCCGCGGAGCTGCTGAATCAAATCGAATCCATCAAGTAGGCCGAAGGAGACACCTTCGAAAATGGATGAAGCAACATGTGCACGACTTGAAGCAAGGCTCAAGTTGTGGAAGCTTCCTCGAAGATCTGGATCGTTGTGCGGAGTTCTTTCACCTGAGAGATACGGCTTGAAGAGTATCTCGGAGTTCGGGACTTGTGAGGCGCGGGCACTCATTTCATCGTAATTGACAAATCCGAACAGATCTCTTGCCCAACGAACAGCGCCGCCGCACGACAACATGACACCCATTGAATGCCAACGTCCGTTTGCATGACAAAACGTATGAACGCGGCCCTGCGGATCGAACTTTGAGTCATCTTGGGATGAAAACACAACGCCGCTTGTTCCGAGGCTGAGACTAACAACATCGTCGCTGACCGCTCCTGTTCCTACTGCAGAGGCTGCTTGGTCGCCTGCTCCCGCAACCACAACGGCACCGCGCCACTCTCCGACGGGCTCAGCGCTTTCATGACTTTTCGGAAAGATCGCCGTGCTGAGATCCAGGGTTTCAATCAGTTTTTGCGACCAATTTCTTTGTGGGACGTTGAACAGGCCTGTGCCGCTTGCATCGGATACATCGGTTGCCAATTCGCCGGTTAGCGCGAGCCGGATGAAATCTTTTGGAAGTAGGACATGCTTGAGGCGTGCGAAGTTTTGCGGCTCAGTTTCGCGCAGCCAGAGTATTTTGCCTGCTTGAAAACCGGTGAGCGGTGGATTGCAAGTTTCTTCGTACACAGTCTCCAATCCGCATCGTTCGGCGATTTGATTTACCTGTGTGGCGGTTCTTTGGTCGTTCCAAAGCAGCGCGGGGCGAATGACTTGGTTCGAATCGTCTAAGAACACAGAGCCATGCATCTGGCCTGCGAAGCCGATTCCTACAAACGGCTGTTGAATTTCAGCAACAGATTCGGCGACCCCTTTGGCCCAGTCTTCGGGGTTTTGCTCGGTCCAACCTGGCGCCGGCGTGTGCAAGGGAAACTCTCGGGAGGCGGATTGCTTGATGTTTCCGAGCTCATCAATCAGCAGCGCTCGGCATCCGGTTGTGCCCACATCAATCCCGAGAAAGTTTGGCATGATGTTACAGCGACCGATCTAAAGTTCGATACTGAACAGCTTCTGCCAAGTGGTTTGCGTTTAGCTGTTCATCACCTGCGAGGTCTGCAATGGTTCGACTTACGCGTATCACACGGTCGAATACGCGTGCAGAGATTCCCATCCGTTCTGAAACCGAGCTGAGCATCTGCTTCATTGGTTCATCAAGTGGGCACAGTTCCTTTAGCTCCTTGACTGACATTCGCGCGTTGGTCTTTGTTTTGCTTTCTGAAAATCGTTGTCGTTGAAGCGTTCGCGCACGGGTGACTCGTTCGCGGATTTGACCAGATGGCTCCGATGATTTTGTTGCGAGTAGTTCATCTTGCGTGAGACGAGGGACCAAGACGTGCATATCAATTCGGTCGAGCAAGGGGCCGCTAATTCTTCCGGCATATCGTTTGATTTGGTCCTGGGTGCATTGGCAGGGTTTCATTCTGTCGCCGTAGTATCCGCATGGGCACGGATTCATTGCGCCTACCAAAATCATTTCGGCGGGATAGTCCACCGAAGCTTGGACTCGCGACACGCTAACTACTCCGTCTTCAAGCGGCTGTCTTAGGCCTTCCAAAGTGTTGCGGTCAAATTCGGGCATTTCATCGAGGAACAGCACGCCATGATGGGAAAGGCTGACTTGACCTGGACGCGGAGTTTTGCCACCGCCAACGATTGATGCGTGGCTTGCGCTGTGATGTGGAGATCGAAACGGGCGTTCCCAAATCAGTCCTTGTCGGCCGTCCATCATTCCTGCGCTGCTGTAGATTCGGGTCACTTCGATCGCTTCTTCTAGGGCGAGCGGCGGCAAGACTGTAGGCATCCTTCGGGCGAGCATTGTTTTTCCGCTGCCTGGCGGTCCGATAAGAATCACGTTGTGGCCACCTGCTGCTGCGATTTCAAGCGCGCGCTTTGCCTGCTGCTGGCCTTTTACATCGCCGAAATCCACGCCGTAGTCGGGGAGCATTTCTGCAAAAAAATCATGCGCGGGGAGTGGATCGCGTGACAGCGGGTTTTGCAGCAGGTCGCAAACTTCTCGCAGATGGGTTACGGGGAATACATCCACACCTTGAGCGATGGTGGCCTCTTTTGCATTTTCTTCGGGAAGGACCAATCGTCTTGCGCCAAGATTTTGCGCCATCAGCGCAATCGAAACCGCGCCGTTTATTGGGCGAATGTCTCCCTCGAGTCCTAATTCACCGACGATGATTGTGTCTTCAAATCCGGCGAGTGGAACCTGTTCGGATGCACTGAGCACGGCGACCGCGATAGGCAGGTCTAAGGCAGGGCCCTCTTTGCGGGTGTCTGCCGGGGCCAAGTTGACGGTGATATCACGCGGAGGGAGGATGTACCCGCTGCTTCTAATTGCGGTTTTGACTCTCTCGGCGCTCTCTTTGACGGCGGAATCGGGGAGGCCCACGATTGTAAATCGCGGCTTCATGCCCCATGTCCCAGCCTCGACGAGAACCTCGAGGGCGTCTATCCCGTTCAGAGTGGCTGTTCTTGCTTTACCGATGAGCGCTTCCATCAGAGGCCGATAACCTACCGCAAGTTGAATCCCAGGCGTTAGTTAGCTACGATAGGTGAGTCAGTTTCGGAGAGGCGCGGGGCGGTTAGGATTTAGGGGCCGCGTTCCACCTTGGTATTTGGCAGGCTTCGCCTCAGCTCATCGAGCAGTCTGTCTCCGGCGGAAGGCGGCAGGTCGAGAAGCTCTAACCAAGTTAGGCGTTTTAGCGCGAGCAGGTCTGTATCTGTGACTTTCGCATTGTAGAGATAAAGCCTTTTCAGTTTCTTGAGTTTCTCTAACTTCCTTAGGCCGCGCGCGCTGAGGGTCATTCTGTTTAGGTCGAGTTTTTTGAGCCCCGACATGTTCGCGACATGAGTCAACCCTTCGTCGGTTATCTTTGGCGAGATGATGACCAGCAGCCAGAGGTTTGGCAGGTTCTTCAGCTTGCCCAGCATTTTGTCGTTGAGGTCACTCTGCAGGAATCTGAGTGCGGTGAGTGGCGTGAGGCCGGAGATTAGTTCGACTTTTTGAGTTGTGATTGCTCCGTTGTAGTCAATCCAGATTTCGGTTGTTTTGCGATCTTCGGCGAGTTCTACTCGCACATCTGCGCCGGCGGCTTTCAGCCGTTCGACTTGTGCTTCATGTTCGGCGGAGAGCGTTGGTTGTTGCAACGAGAATGGTTGGACTGCACTTAGCAGCATAGGCAGAACGGCTAACAGTGTCATCTCAGTTCATCCTACCGCAGGGGTTTTCGAGATCGAAACGTCCAGACGAGAACCAGGCTTCCGCAAAGAAGTATGACGGTGAACCCCGGAACGGTTTGTCCCGGATGTGTGAGTGCATAGGCAGAGCCCATCCCGAGGATTGCGGCCGTTGTTGTGAATCCAAACGCGATGCGCCCAAGGTCGGCGCCCGTTCCGAGCGATCGTTGTGCGATGAGTTGGACAAAAGGCGCTCCACACTTTTTGCAGAACAGGAGTGGGGGTGCGTTACTTTGTTTACATTGTGGGCATTTGAAATTGACCGCGGTTCCGTGCGGCTGTTTTTTCCAATCTTCGAGCCGCTTCAACTCGGTGATGTAGAGGTCTTTTACCGACTTATTGCTAATGGGATCGCGTTCTGGTGAGAGGGAGTTAGCCGCAGGAGTGGCGATGGCGATAGCGTTGGCAGTGAAGCCGTTCTCGGCGAGCCATGTGGCTATGTCGAAGACGGCTTGAGTGTTGTCGGGCTTTGCAGCGAGCGCGGCGTATGAGCGTTCTAATGGGCGCAAGTCAATCCGTTCGTTCTCACGCGAGTCCCAGTATTTTATGGCTTGCGGAATGAACACGGCGGAAGTTGCAACGATGAGGAGAACTGCGTATTGAACGGATGGGTGAGGTGGATAGATCGCGAGGTATAGAAGGGGAACTACACCCAAAATGGAAAGCAACCCGACTCGGACGCTAATCAATTCATCAAGCATCCAGTGGAGAAGCACGACAGCCCACCCGCTGAGCACAACGCTTGCACCCAACGCGGAGACAATCCGCTCCAAGTCAAGGTTTTCGAACGCCGCGAGAGCCGTCATGATGCGATTATTGCCGAGAAAACGTCAATGGGTATAACTCCCGAAGCATTTATGCAACTTTTAGTTCTTCTAACCGGACTTTTAGCGTCGCAACTGTCCCAGTCTCAACCAGAAATCGCATTGGTTCCGATTGACTCGCGGCCGGCAGCGGCGCAGTTTCCGACAATGATTGCCGACATCGCCGGCATTTCAATCAGTTCCCCAAACGATTCCGAGTTGGGCAAATTCACGACGCCCGGAAACGCAGCGGCGATTGCGTCGTGGCTTGTGAAACGTGACTACACGAACAGCGTGGGGCTTGTTGTGAGCGCGGACATGATCGCATACGGAGGGCTCATCGAGTCTCGGGTTCCAAACGTTTCACTTGAGACGGCCCTTAAGCGACTCGAATGCCTGACCGAAGTGCGAAAGCTGAGGCCCTCGCTGCCCATATATGTATTCAGTGCGCTGATGCGGACTGCGCCGACGGCTACCAACGCTACCAAATCTTGGCGTATGAAATTGGCACGTTATGTCGAGCTGCAAAATCGTTATCAAGAGACGCACGAGTCATCGCTGCTGAGCAGCATGCGGTCGCTGAGAAGGCAGATTCCATCGAAGGAGTTGGACAACTATCTTGATGCGAGGAAGAGAAACCTTGCCGTGCACCAGCAGCTTATTCGCATGGCGAAGCAGGGTGTGATTAACTATTTGGTTATTGGTGCAGATGACGCTCAGCAATTCGGTCCGCACGTTGCCGAGACGCGGATATTGAAGGAGCTTGCCGCAGAGTTAAGCATTTCGGGGTTGGTTTACTTCTGCGAGGGAGTTGATCAAAACGCGATCCTGTTGGTCAGTCGCGCCGCGCTCAGGAACCGAAAGTTCATGCCGAAGATCATTGTGAGGTTGTCGGAGGCGTCCGCAGGCAATCGAAGAATGCCATACGAAGCAAAGCCATTGTCGGAGGTCGTGCGCGACCAGATTATCGCTAGCGGCGCTCGACCGACAACTGATCCGGCCGAGGCGAATTATACGCTTCTGCTAAACGTGCCAGATACGGAGAGTTCATCGTTTACAACTTTCACCGACTCGCTGAAAGAGGGATTGCAGCAGAAGGCGAATGTCGCGCTGGCTGATATCAATTTTGATCGCACCGGTGGGGGAGATCCGAAAATGCTTGAGTTTTTGCTTCAGCAGCCGGACCTCGGAAATCTGCTCGCGTTTGCCGGGTGGAATACGGCTTCGAATTCGATCGGTACCGCAGTGCCGCACGCGAATATGTTGTTGCTTGCCAGGCAAACCGAGGAGAATGCGGAGCATCGCGAGTTGGCACATCGCGAGTTTCTGCTTCATCGGCTGGTGGGGGATTACGGTTACCACAGAACGATTCGCCCAAAGGCGTATCAACTTGTGGATGCGTTGCCGGGCGCGACTCGCGAGCAGCTCACGCCAGAAGCGTTTCGAGTCGTTGAGAATTACGTTGTTCGATCTACCAAATCACTTGTCGAGAGCTATTTCAAGGATACGTTTTTTGAGCGCACTTTCAAGGCGTCATCGAAGGAGTACAAGATTACGGGATTGAGTGGAGTTGCTGTCACTTTGCCGTGGCCGCGGGTGTTCGAGACGAGTGTTAAGCTGCAGATGAATGTGCAGGAGATTACAAAACAGGGTCGGCGCCCGTGATTCGTTTGAAGATTTCGATGTAGCGCTTTCGTGTTTCCTGTGCGACCGCGTCAGGAAGCTTTGGACCGGGATAGCTTTTGTTCCAATCCAGGGTTTCTAAGTAGTCTCGGACGAACTGTTTGTCTAAGCTTTGCTGTGACTTTCCAGGCTCGTAGCAATCGGCGGGCCAGAAGCGGGAGCTGTCGGGCGTCATGACCTCATCAATCAAAAGAATTTTGCCATTTAGGAGGCCAAATTCATACTTGGTGTCGGCTAGAAGGATGCCGGCTTTTTCGCAAGTTTTGACTCCAACTTCAAACACGCGGAGTGTCAATTCGCGAAGCTGCGCTGCATGGTCTTCCCCGACGATTTGTGATGCTTGTTCGAAGGAGATGTTCTCGTCGTGACCGCTGGTTGCTTTGGTTGCGGGAGAGAAAATTGGGGCTGGCAGTTTGTCGCAGTTTCGCAGGGACGGCGCGAAGCGAATGCCGTGGACGGTGACTTCGGAAGCCGCGCCACCTTTGGCCAAGTACTCTTTGAACAGCGAGCCCGCGATGTAACTACGCGCGACACACTCGATTGCAAATGGCTCGCACTTCTTGACAATCATGCACCTTCCTGCCAGTTGGTCTGAGTCGTAGGCTTCACCAATTCTTTCGGCGATGGCCGCGTCCTGGATTTCGATTAAGTGATTTTCGACGATGGCGGAAGTTTGGGCGAACCAGAAGAGGCTAAGTTGGTTGAGTATCTTGCCTTTGTCGGGGATTCCAGTAGGCAGAACGACATCGAATGCGCTGACACGGTCTGTGGCGACCATGAGATACGAGTCACCAAGATCAAAGATTTCGCGCACCTTCCCTGAGCGCACATGATTGAGTTGGGGAATCGAAATTTGGGTGACTGCGCGCATCGAATTCAGCATACCAAACGGTTCACCGCTTGCGCAGGATGATTAGCAGTATTGGAGCGCCAATAAGCGCGGTCACGATTCCAACATTAAGCTCGCCCAGCCTCTGCGCCAAAAGGTCGGCGGCCAACAGACTTGCGCCACCAACCAAAACACAAGCTGGAAGTGTTGCCGAAACTTGAGAGCCGAAAAGCTTTCGGCATATGTGAGGACAAAAGAGGCCGATGAAGCCGATGATTCCGACCGTAGCGACTGACGCGGCAGTGAGCAGCGAAGATGCGATAAGCACTTCCAGTTTTAGTCGGTGTACATCAATGCCGAGTGTCGCCGCCGTACTCTCTCCGACTGAAAACAAAGTCAACTCGCGCGCGCGGAACATCAGGTATCCGAAACCAATGGCGAACGCGATTAGAAGAATGATGACGCGCGTCCAGTCGAGCCAGGCAAGACTTCCTAACAGCCAGTAGAGAACTTTGTTCGAATCTTGTCCTGCGCGCACCAAGATAAACGAGATGAGACCCCACAGAAATGATCCGACGGCGACCCCGCTGATTAAGACGTTCGCGAGTGAGAGGCCATGTTTGCCTTTGCCGAGTGAGAGAACAAACCACAATCCGATCATCGCAGATGCGAAGGCCATGGCCACGCCAAGCGGCCCTGCAGAAATGGCCGGTGGCAGAAGGCTCGCGATCGCACCGCCGACTGCCGCCGCGCTGCTGATGCCGATGATGAATGGGTCTGCGATAGGGTTGCGAAAAAGGGATTGAAACGTGGCTCCCGCAACCGCAAGTGCGCCACCAACCAGGAGTGCGGCGAGTGCGCGAGGAAGACGGATTTCCCAAACCAAGTAGCCGATCGGATCTGCTTGTCCTTGCGGTCGTCCGCCAAACAATTCTGAAATCACGTCGAGCGGGCTGAGCAGTGTGACGCTTCCCAAACAGAGGTGACCGAAGAAGAGGATCACCAACAGCGCAACAGCGCCCAGTGCCATGCTTAGTGCTCCCCTTTTCATGCTGTGTGGCAATTGTAGACCGTTTGCGAAAGCGGGGGATCCCTGTATAATATGAACTGATGCTTTCACAGCGCGTGCAATCCATTGAGCCATCGCCGACACTCGCCTTAACCGGCAAGGTTGCGGTCCTCAAGCGCGAAGGCATTTCGGTGATCAATTTTGGAGCTGGGGAGCCCGATTTCCCGACACCGGAGCCTATCTGCGATGCTGCAATCAAGGCGATTCGCGATGGAAAAACGAAGTACACACCGGGATCTGGGATCATTGAACTTCGCGAAGCGATTGCCGAAAAGATGCTTCGCGAAAATAACATCAAGATTAGCCCCCAGCAGATCGTCGTTTCGGCTGGTGCGAAGCAATCTGTTTACCAAGCGCTGATGTCGCTAATAGATGCTGGGGATGAAGTCATTCTGTTCGCGCCTTATTGGATGACTTACAAGGATCAGGTGGTTTTGGCGGGGGGCGTGCCCGTTGTTGTTAAGACTAACGGCGACGAGGCGTTCGTTCCGAACCTGGAAGAGATTAGTCGGGCGATTTCATCGAAGACAAAGGTGATTTTGGTTAATTCGCCGAGCAATCCGACCGGCGCGGTTTATCCCCAGGATGTTCTGCGGGGGATTGCGGAGCTTGCTGTAAAGCACAACCTACACATTATCGCCGACGAGATTTATGAGCGACTCATATATGAAGGTGCGAAGCACGAGAGTATTGGCGCTTTTGGCGAAGAGATATTGGCCCGAACGGTGACAATCAGCGGAGTTTCGAAGACTTTCGCGATGACTGGCTGGAGAATCGGCTGGTCAGCTTCTCCACCGCAAATCGCGCAGAGCATCGCGAAACTTCAAGATCAGATCACGAGCAATGCGACGAGCATTTCGCAATATGCGTCTATTGCGGCGCTGCAGATGCCTGAAGCTGATGTGGCGGCGATGGTCTCTGAATTCGACCGGCGGCGGCGAACAATGACCGCCGAACTGCTAAACATTCCAGGTGTCACGATGAAGACGCCCCGTGGTGCGTTCTATGCATTTGCGAATTTCTCAAGCTACTTGAACGCCAAGCTCGAAACCGACTGCGCTCTTGCCGACCTCCTTCTGGATGAGGCACGAGCAGCGTGTGTTCCGGGCTCTGTGTTTGAGGGGCCTGGACATCTCCGACTTTCTTACGCTCTCTCCACAGATCAAATCTGCGAGGGCGTATCAAAAATTGCCGCTGTGTTGGAAAACTTGAAATGAATCGCGCCGACGTCCCGATTAAGGACGATGAGCTGCTTGCGCTTGCTCTTCGTCACAGGTCGGCTGTAGAGGGAAATGTCTCGCAAAGTTACGAGCGGCTCGAGTTCTTCGGAGACTCCGTGCTTGGAATGATCATCGCCGAGTACCTGTATGAACATTTTCCAGAATGGGATCAGGGCACGCTATCGAAAGCGAAGGCGACGATCGTTCAGGAGGCTCCACTTGCTGAAGCTGCGTTGAATCTTGGGCTGGAAGATGATATTCAATTGGCTCCATCGGAACTTGCCGCGGGTGGAAACTTGCGGGCCAGTATTCTTGCGGATGTTTTCGAAGCGATCATCGGAGCGATTTATCTTGAGCAGGGATTCCAAGTGACGCGTTGGTTTGTGTTGGAGCACTTGCATCCATTTTTGCACCAAGTTGAACGTGGAGAGATTGGCAGTCGGGACTACAAATCGAGGTTGCAAGAAATAGCTCAGGCCCGCTGGAGAAAGACGCCAGTATATAAGCTGGTTTGTGAGCGAGGGGAAGCACACGACCGGGCATTCGAAATGAACATTATTTTGGATGGAGAAGTGATGGGCACTGGGCGCGGACGGAGCAAGAAAGAGGCCGAGCAGGAGGCAGCGAGGGATGCCTTGGAGATGATCGAGAGGTTCGATTTGCAGCGTTCTCCCCGCCCACCAGAAAAAGTCTAGTGATAATAGTTGGCACCATTCTTGC
This sequence comes from Fimbriimonadales bacterium, assembly GCA_046330175.1. Classification (GTDB taxonomy): domain Bacteria; phylum Armatimonadota; class Fimbriimonadia; order Fimbriimonadales; family ATM1; genus JAJPJR01. Next base: position 1,828,791 of record JAXLTG010000001.1, on the reverse strand, counting down.
CCGTTTCGATGTAGAATGGTTCACTCGCGGAACGTTTTGCCGCGAGTCAGGGTCAGACTGGGAGTGACGGCTCACTGGCGCCGTCCCTGTGGAGCAATTATTTATGAAACGAGTGGCAATTATCGCAACCTTGTGCGCGGTGCTAGCGCCCGCCGGTCTCGCGCAATTGGGGCCGAGCGCCTATCTGGCTCGCCCAGCGCCGACGAAGAACGAATTACTGGCTCAAGTCAAGTCGAATCCAACGGTGCTCGATCGGTTCTGCCGCCATTTCCAGCTCTCTAAAGATGGCGTCCTGCAAATGTTGTCAGGCCTCCACAAGACGGCTCTGACTAAAGACACGACGGTCGAAATGTGGGGAGTTCCCGCAAAGACTGGCGTTTTCCGTATGAAGAAAGTCGTTCTCAAGCGAGGAACCACCGTTTGGGCAGACAGCACAGGCAATCCGATCCTTAGGGTGAGTTGCGGAAATCCGCTCGTTAGAATGGATGAGGCTTCTGAACCCCAGGTCGCACCGGCTGTTTCACGGGCCGGCGACGTCAAGCCTGTGGCGGCGCCTTCTGGGACGAAAGTTGAAGAGATGCTGGCGCCTGCTCCTGTTGAGCCGATGCTTCCGGCCCTTCCTGAGACGGAGTGGGTTGAAACTCCGTTGAACACTGGACCGATTTCAGTCACTGAACTTCAACCGTCGCGCTTCGACGGTGGTGGGTTGTTCGCGCTACTTCCTTCGCTGCTGATTGGTCTTCGCACAGGTGGCGACAACAAGATTCCCGAGCCGGCAACCATCTTCATCGTTGCGACGGGCGCATCACTCGTTCTGGCCCGTGCTAAACGGCGATCTCGACGATAGTTGGCGAAGGCTCAGAATTGAAAGACTCGTGGCCGTTTTCAGTAACGGTCACGAGATTTTCTATGCGGACTCCGAATTTTCCGCGAAGGTAGATGCCCGGCTCTACGCTGAAGCATTGGCCGACCTCTAATAGCGATTTCGAACCCTGTACGATGTGCGGTGGTTCGTGTCCCATCATCCCAATGCCGTGCCCAGTTCGGTGGACAAACTGCTCACCGTATCCCGCATCAACAATGACCTGCCTCGCCGCCGAGTCAATGGACTCGCAGCTGACGCCCGGTTTTATCGCGGTTCTACCCTCCATGTGGCTGTTGTATACAACTTGATAAACCGCCTTGGCTTCTTCGCTCGCTGCGCCAACGCTAATGGTGCGTGTGATGTCGCTGTGGTACTTTTCATACAAGCAGCCCCAATCAATCACGACGATGTCGCCCTGTTGTATCGGACGTTGGCTGTTCGCATGATGCGGCTCCGCTCCGTTTGGACCAGCAGCGACGATGCAGAAAGTTGGTTCGCCGCCGCCTTCCGCCATGGCGCTGAGAATTCGCGTTGCCAATTCTGATTCCGTCATTCCAACTCGAAATCCATTAAGCACTTTTTCGTAGGCGGCCTCTGCGATCTTCGCGGCTTTTCGCATTCGATCCAGTTCCTCCTGCGATTTCCGCTTTCGCAAGTCGGCCATCGTGTCTCCACCGCATTTGAACAGCGCAGCCGGCAGGGCTTGTTGGAGTCGTAACAGAATTCCGGCTGTCATTTCGTCATCAACGCCAATGACCGCAGTTCTTAGGTTCCATTCTGCGGCGAGCTGTTCAAAAAGCACGCCCGGATCTTCACCGTCATTCCAGGCGCGAATCTGTTTGATGCCTGTGTGCGATGCGTGAGTTTCGCTAAGCGCTGGCACGATCATGGCGGGTTCGCCGGTTGGACGAATGGCCATGAGAAGCATTCTCTCGCCGCCGCCCTCGAAGAAAGACGCTAAGTAACCCATTGAGATCGGAGTACACGCGAGATAGCAGTCGAAACCGTCGCGTTTCAACAGCGTTTGAAACGCGACGTGTCTTTCTTCGTTCATTCCAGCCATAGGCAAGAGTGTATCTAATTGGAGAAAGATTCACCCACGCCGAGGAGACAGGGCTGATTAGACAGGATTGGCGACGTAAGGGCCACCGCGGCACCACTTCAAATACTCCAGCGAGTGGACCTGGCCCGTCATCTCCAATTCATCTCGGTAGACAGGGTCGTGCCATCCCTCGATATCAATCGCCCCGACAAAGCCGCCCTTTCTTAGAATGGTGATGATGTCGGTCCAATTCGAGTCGCCGAACCCTGGGGTGCGATGCCACACGCACGGTACTCCTGATCTGATGCCTTCTGAAGCGATGATGTCCTTGTTGACGGTCGCATCCTTGCCGTGAATGTGATAAATGCGCGAGACATACTTCCTGAGTTGTGGGATTGGATCTATGAGTGAAACCATCTGGTGGCACGGCTCCCATTCCAATCCGATTGCATCTCCTGGAACTTCGTTGAACATCATTTCCCACGCTCGCGGCGCGTGCGCGATGTTCCACTTCGGAGCTTCCCATGTGCCGCCCATGTCGCAGTTTTCGAACGCGATTTTGACTCCGCATTCTTCCGCGACCTTGGCGATTTTGCCAAACACTTCGCGGTATCTCGGCATGTTTTGATCAACCGGCCGATCCTCCTGGGCGCCAGCGAATCCGCAGACTATGCTGCAGCCAAACTTGTGCGCTGACCGGATTAGCAGCTCCCAGTCGGCCGCGGTCTTCTCGTCGGTCAGCGGGTTGCCGTAGATGCCTACGCTGCTGATGACGGCCTTGCCCTCGATTGCCTCGAGGCATTCGGCGGCAGTTCGGTCCAGGTCCACCGACCCGATGTACTGCCAAAGGGTCAGTTCAAACGACTCAAAACCGTGCTGGACGACCTGCGAGAGGTATCCGGCCCCCTTATCCATCGGCGCCAGCGTCCCTATCCTGATATCTTGATGCTCTGCTTTGCTCATCGCGGCGGCAGGTTACCTCCCACCCTGAGCGGCTCCGGCCCAAAAGCCGATTTGGTATAATACGCAACCCGGGTCAACCAGACCTGGGGAAGGAATCCACCTTGGTCGAAGTTGTCGTACAGTCGAACGAATCCATTGACAGCGCCCTGAAGCGGTTTAACACCAAGCTTCAGCAGAGCGGCGTGTTGCGCCAGATCAAGGAGCACATGTATTACGAGAAACCGTGCGAAAAGCGTCGCCGGGCAAAGAGGACCCGACGCACCCGCTAATCGTGCCGCCCGGCGTGGGCTGAAACACGCCAAGGACCGCCTTTGCTCCTAAGCCGAAGGCCCCCTATGAGTGCAATTCGCCTCAAAATCCCAGTAAACGTTAGAACAGCCAACTTAATCAATCGGCTGCCCAAGCCGTTGGTCGCCTGGACGCCATTCGCGCTGGCGGCTATGGTCACGGCCTTGGCCCTGACAGCCCGGAAGTACCCTCCCATTGATGTTCGGCCGTTTTTAGGAGCCGTTGCGATTTCAATAATCGGGATGCTGCTTACGGGTGTGCACTTGCGGACATTCCCGACCAAGGGAGTTGATCGTCGAGTCGCAGAGAGGATCATCTGGGTTGCGACTCTGCTGACCGTTTTTGGGCTCCAGATTGGGGTTCAGGCGCTTGGGGAAGCCCCCGCAGCCAAACACCAGGTCGGACCGCTTACGGTCGCTCCGCTGGTGACTTTGGGAATGCTCGTGAGTGGGCTGCTCGGCCCGGCAAAAGGGATATTTGCAGTCGGGCTCGTGGTCGTCGGTGCAATCGCGACCGGTTTATCTGAGCCTTCACTGCTGGCTGCAGGAGGTCTTGCCGCGAGTGTTGGGGCGCACTCGGTGAACCCGATGCGTCAAAGAAACGACTTGTTTCGAGCGACCTATCTGACGACTTTTGCGTTTGCTTTGGTTTCGTTTGCTGTTCCGCTTGCAGGTGGCGAAAGCTGGATTGATGCTGCATGGACAGGTAGCTGGGGGCTGGCGGCGGGAGTTGGCGCCTCTGCGGTGTTCTGGCTCGCAGTAGCCGCTTTTGAGCGCGCCTTCGGGGTTGTTTCGGATTGGTCTTTGCTTGAGCTTTGCAATCCTGATCAGCCGCTATTGCGGCAGCTTATGCTTCGCGCGCCGGGAACGTACGCGCATTCGGTTATGGTGGGCAATCTCGCGGACCAGGCTGCGCCAGCAGTCGGCGCCAACGCTTTACTGTGCAGGGCGATGGCCTACTACCACGACGTCGGCAAGATGCGGCGGCCAGAGTTTTTCATAGAGAACAAACTCGCCGATAATCCGCACGACAAGATTAACCCGACGTTGAGCGCTAAGATTATTGCCAGCCACGTTCGAGACGGCCTAAAAATCGCCGACGAGCACAAGCTTCCGAAAGCGATACGCGAGGGGATTGCGGAGCACCACGGCAACAGCCTTATCTCCTATTTTTATCAACTTCATTCTCAGGAAACGGGTGAGCAGGACCCTATTTTGGAGCTACACTTTCGGTATCCGGGACCGCGTCCAAGATCGAAGGAGACCGCAGTGCTGATGCTTGCGGACCGGGTCGAAGCGGCAACGCGAACATTGCCAAACGCATCGCCAGGGCGGCTGCGGACGTTCGTTTGGGAGATTATTCAAGATGTTCGCGACGATGGCCAGCTCGACGATTCAGCGCTTAATTTTAGAGACCTGCAAATCTTGGTAGATTCTTTTGTCAACTCACTGACCGCTCTCAGGCATGAGCGAGTGGATTACCCGACCGGAACCTTTGAAGGCCTCGATGAAGAAACACCGTATTCAGATCGTCAATCGTTCGAATCGCCGTCTCAGGACGTCAATAATCAAAGAAGCGCTGACGAAGATGCTTGAAGCCGAAAGTCAACCTCCCTCCGAAATATCAGTGCTTTTGACGGACGACGAGGAGATCCGGGAGTTAAACCTGCGCTTTAGAAAAATAGATTCGGCGACGGATGTGCTCAGTTTTCCGGCGATTGACGGAGACGGATTTTTGGGAGATATCGCGATCAGCATTCCCCAAGCCGAGCGGCAGGCAGAACATCACCTAAATGATCTTGCGACCGAACTCTGTTGTCTGGCTGTTCATGGTGGGTTGCATCTGCTTGGTTACGATCACCAGACCGATGATGCGGAGCAGGAGATGCATTCAAGAATGAACGCTGCAGTCATTGCCGCCGGAATGATGCCAAAGGAGAATTGGGCTTCTTTGCCCCACTAATCTGATGGCAAGGAACCTTCTTCGACCGTTCGCGGTAGCTATTTCGGGAGTTGTGTACGCATTCAAGACACAGCGCCACATGCGTTTTCATCTGTACGCGGTGGTGTTCTGTGTGCTTATGGGAATCTTTCTCGATCTTCGCCTGCGCGAGATGATCGTGGTGTTGTTTATGATCAGCCTGGTGGTTGTTGCTGAAATGTTTAACTCTGCGATTGAAGCCGTTGTGGACTTGGTGCAGCCCACTTTTCATCCTCTTGCGAAGTTGGCGAAGGATATGGCCGCAGGCGCCGTTCTGATCACTACGACTACCGCGCTCGTCGTTGCGCTGTTGTTGTTTATTGGAGATGGGCGGTGGGAAGAGATTACGCTGCAGCTCACATCGCCTGAAAAGCAGCAACAGTTTCTGCCGAAAGTATTTCTTGGCTTGTTCCTAGTTTTCATGCTCGTTATCATTGGAAAGGGGCTTGGAAAGAGGGGACGTGTTTTGAAAGGCGGTCTCGTCAGTGGTCATGCTGCTATTGGTTTCTTTCTCGCTGGAGCGGTTGCATTTTTGACTCAGAACCCGGTCGTTTCCGGCATCGTCATTTTTCTTGCCGCCATGATTGCCCAGAGCCGATGGGAGGCAAAAATCCACTCACTGTTCGAGTTGACGACTGGAGCGGCGCTCGGGAGCGCGCTTTCAATTCTTCTGTTCGGGATTGCGCCTAAATGAATCTAATTCTGCCGCTTTCTCAACTTCCTTACTCGCTCAGTACTTCTGAAGCGGTTACGGCCATTTCGCTCATCGTTTTCTTTCTTGCGCTGAACGGATTGCTGCATGCCCTGGAAGCGGGGATTGCATCGCTTCGGCGAGTAAGAATCGAGTCACTGGAAGAGCAAGGTGATTCGAGCGCACAGAAGTTGAAGAATTTGTACGAAAACCAACAGACCTACTTTGCTTCTTGTCAGGTTGGATTTCAGCTTGCGAGATTGAGCATCGTGGGCGTCGGGTTCTTGCTTGCGCCAGCGCTCGCAGAGCGGATCGGCGGGCAGCAATATAACGCGCTCATGCTTGTGTTTGCGCTTGCGCTCATCATTATTCCGCTTGCGCTGCTAAACCTGTTGGTCGCCGAATTGATGTTTCGCGGACTTGGTAAACGTGCGCCGGAAAGCTGGGTGTTGAAGGGTTATCCGGTTTTGCAAACGATTCGAGTGTTGTTCTCGCCTGCTGTGTGGGTTGTGCGTGGGATCGGTTCGCTTTTGATGCGCAAGTTGAAATTGGGGCAAGTGTTTGCACCCCAAGTGCTGACCGAGCAGGAGCTGGTGGAGATGATTACGGCGAAAACCGATCAGGGCGACCTGATTGAGGATGAGCGCGAAATGATTCACTCCATCATAGAGTTCACGGACACCGTCGCTCGCGAAATCATGACGCCGAGAACCGACATCAACTCCGTTGAAGTCACCGCTGATGCCGCAGAACTCGTGCAAATGATTAGGGAAACGGGTCACTCAAGAATTCCGATTTATGAAGACACGATTGATCGGATTCTTGGAATCGTTCATGCGAAGGATTTGCTGAACGCGATTTCTGGCGGCAACGGCTGCGAGATTCGAGAAATTATGCGTCCCGCGTACTTCATTCCGGAAAGCAAATCGCTGCATGAACTTCTTCAGGAGTTTCGACGCGGCCGAACCCAACTGGCGATTGTTCAGGATGAATATGGTGGCACGTCGGGTTTGGTAACGATTGAGGATGTCGTCGAAGAGATTGTCGGCGACATCGTTGACGAGTACGACGTTGAAGAACAGGCCGTGCAGTTTTTGGATGACGGATCTTGGCTTATCCAGGGCAAGACTCACCTTTGGGACGTTAATGCCGAGATCGGGTCGCACTTCGAGAGTGAGGAGTTTGACACGCTCGGCGGCTTCCTGTTTGGGCTGTTTGGCAGGCAACCGGAAGCTGGAGATTTCATTGAATCAAACGGCTGGACGCTGACGGTCGCAGAGACGGACGGTAGACGTGTTCAGACGGTTACGCTGAAGAAGAATGCGCCGGTGAGAAGTGAAAGCAGCTAAACCGTCTGTCGAGCTTGACGGAAAGTTTGGCGAAGGCGGTGGGTCCATCATCCGAACAGCCCTCACGATGTCATCTCTTACTAGCATTCCTGTTGTCATTCGCAACTGTCGCGGGGGTTTGCGCAAGCGAGGGCTCAATTCGATGGACCTCGCGCTGACGCAGATTTTCGCCGAGTCCACTCAGGCTTCGTTCCTGGCTGAGGTTGGTGATGAAAATCTTGCGTTTTCACCACACCGAAGAATGGAAGGAGTTCGGACGAAGACCGATTTGAAGTCATTTGCGAAACGTGCGCAGCCAGGGAGCGCGGTGCTGTTGGCACAATCGCTTCTTGTGCCGTTTGCGAGGGGCGGGATGATTTCGAAATTCGATATTTCGGGAGGGACGCATGTTCCTTATTCGCCGACTTATGACTACTTCCGATACGTCACGCTGCCCGCGCTCGCCAGGACCGGTGTGTTCGCTGCGCCAAGCATTGAGTCGGCTGCGTACTCGTCGCGTGGAACCGGAGAGATCTCGATTGAGATTGAACCGAGCGCGCTTGAGCCGTTCAATTTTTCAGAACCGGGAGTACCTCGGAGTGTTCGGTGCTGCATCGTCACGAGCGAACTTTCAGAATCAGTTGGCAAGCGCGCACTCACGCATGTTGAGTCGCTGTCAAGACGGGACGGTATCAAGATTAAGTCGGAGTTCGTGAAACTCAGAAGTGCCGAGCCTGGCGCCGCGGTAGCTTTCGGAGCAGCCCTAGACCACGGTTTTGGTGGGGCGCAAGCTTTTGGCGAGAAGGGAAAGCGAATGGAGGAAGTGGTCGAAGAGGCGTACTATGCCTTCGTGTTCTGGCTTAACAGCGGAGCTGGCGTTGATGAGTATTTAGCTGACCAGCTTGTTATTCCTGGGGTGCTCAGCGGGAAGCCTTGCTCGTTCACGACATCGCGCATTACCAAGACCCTGCAGACGACTGCCTGGGTGATTAAGCAGTTCATGCCTGCCAAAATAACTATTTTGGGATCGGAAGGTGAGCCCGGAGAAGTGAGAATCAATGCCGATTTATGAGTACACCCACACGGGGAAACGGGGAAACGAGTGCGCGGACTCGTTTGAACTGTTGCAGAGTTTCAATGAGCCAGAGCTCAAGACGTGCCCGGAGTGTGGAAACCCGGTCAAGAAGCTCATCAGCAAGCCGATGCGCGCGCTCATGAACACTGATCGGCTGACGGACAACCGGATATCGAAGTCCGGCCTCACGAAATACGTAAAGACCGGGGACGGTACTTACGAGAAGGCTGCAGGTCCGGACGACACCCCCTCGAAACTTGGCGAATAACTCCGAGAAGGAGAAAACCGCAGCGGCGTCGAACTCTCGGAAGTGTGCGCCTGCTTTCATCATGTTTACTGCTTCTCGCCGTGCTTCCTGCATCCTCGCAACTCATGAAAACCGAGCTCGAGGATTTCGACGTTAGGTATGAGACGCTCGGTCAAAACGCCAGCGACTCGATGCCTATGGGGAACGGCCAGGTCGGTCTCAACGTGTGGACCGAGCAGAATGGCGACGTCCTGTTCTATGTCTCGCGGACGGATTCGATAAGTGAGTCTTGTCGTTTTCTAAAGCTGGGTCGAATAAGGGTGCATTTCGAGCCGAACCCGTTTTCGACAGAAGACCCTCCGGTACAGCGGCTGCGCCTTCGCGATGGAATCATTGAGATTGGTAACAAGCAGCTTCACCTGGCGATTGTTGCCGACGCGATGCAAAACGTCGTTCGAATTTCGGGGAGCTCGGAGCAGCCGATTCGAGTCACGGCAACGTCGGACATTTGGCGGACAGGCAATCATCGGCTAAAGGGCGAGGAGCTCATCTCGAGTTGGACGATGCGCGATGCGCCGGAGACGGTCGAAGTTTGGGAAAGCGCGGACGTTGTTGCCGACGTTGGGTCGAGTGCGATTTGTTGGTACCACCACAACGAGTCGTCGGTCGTCCCGTTCACACTTGAACGACAAGGGATCGCTGCGCTCCAGCCGCTTTTGCCTGATCCGATCATCAACCGGACGTTCGGATGTTATGTAAACGGCAAGGGGCTTGTGAAGTCTTCTCCGACATCGCTAAGCAGCGAGTCGCCCTCGACAAGTTTTGAACTGAACTTGGTCACAGATTCTCGGCAGATTGAGTCCACAACGCGTTGGGTGGAGATATTGAAGACGATTGCTGAAAATCTTGACTCGTTTGCCGACGCGAGAAAGCGGACGGAAAACTGGTGGCGCGAGTTTTGGAATCGCAGTTATGTTTTTGTTTCTGGCGATGAAGATGCGGAGCGGATCACTCAGGGCTACATTTTGCAGCGCTTTGTCACTGCGGCTGCCGGTCGTGGCAGTTATCCCATCAAGTTTAACGGCTCGATATTCACGGTGGAGCCGAAATATGCCGGAACATCCGATTACAACCCTGATTGGCGCAAGTGGGGCGATGCGTATTGGTGGCAGAACACTCGATTGCCTTATGCTCCCCTTCCCGCGACTGGTGATGAAGATGTTCTTCAATCGCTGTTCGACTTCTACTTGGCGATACTGCCTATTTCAAAGGCGCGCGCGAAGCTGTATTACGAAGCGGCCGGCGTGTACTTTCCGGAAACCGTGACTTTGTTTGGGACCTATGGGAACGGCGACTACGGCTGGAACCGGGAAGGCAAGGCGTTCAAGGATGTTGATTGCCCGTGGTGGATGTTTGCCTGGCAGCAAGGACTCGAACTGCTCACCATCATGCTCGATTCGTACGACATCAATCAGGACGATCAGTTTCTGAAGCGAAAGGTTTTGCCGATGGCTCAGGAAGTGATGAGTTACTACGACACTCGGTTCAAACGCGATGCACAGGGGAAGCTTGTTATTTCGCCGACTCAGGCGGTTGAGACGTATTGGTTTGAAGTTGAGAACGATACGCCGAGTGTTGCCGGACTGATTTCGGTTCTTGATCGGCTGCTAACTCTTAAGGCAACTCTTGTAACGTCGAGACACCTTGGGCTGTGGCAAAAACTGCGAGACGAACTGCCAAGTTTGCCAACAAAAATAACCGAACAGGAGACCTACATCCTCCCCGCGCAGAAGTACAAGGACCAACGCAACAACGTCGAGAATCCTGAGCTGTACGCGGTTTGGCCGTTCCAGCTTTACAGCGTGGCGCGGGGCAATACGAAGACTGCGATTAACACATTCAATCGCCGAGTTGAAAAGGCGGAGCATGGCTGGTCGTACGATGCTACTTGCGCGGCCTTGCTCGGACTGACCGACGAAGCGAAGCGCCAACTGATTTCGAAGTCGAAGAACTCCCACCCGAAGTACCGCTGGCCCGCAACCTGGGGACCAAATTACGACTGGCTGCCCGACCAGACGCACGGCGGCAATCTGATGCTGACCCTTCAGGCAATGCTGTTCCAGGTTCATGGGGATCATATTTATCTTTTCCCCGCGTGGCCGAAGGGGTGGGACGTGAGTTTCCGGCTTCACGGGCCGAAGAGGACGCTGGTCGAGGCCGAGCTCAAGGGCGGTAAGGTCACGAGGCTGGTGGTCTCGCCGGCCTCAAGAAAATCGGCCGTTCATCTCGTCGGACTGTAAAATCGGCGAACTGAGAGGCGCCTTCATGCGTAATACTCAAAGATTCGCCATGCAAAACAGAAACCGACCTCGAATTGCAGCCACTTTTGGGCTTGCCGCGCCCCTTTTGCTGCTCGTTTCACAGACGAGCGGCCTCGACCCGATTCTGGCTTCGCATGAATCGAAGCTGACCAGCGCAAATTCGCTTACTGCGAAGTTCACCGTACAGAAGCTGCCTGGTGCGCCTGTCGAATACAGCCTTACTTATTCGAAGCCGAATATGCTGCGCGTGGATTCGCCGGATGGCTTCACTCTGACCGACGGCAAAACGCTTTGGGTTTATGACAAAGCTAAGAACAGCTATACCGAAGCTGCTGCAGACGAGAAAACTGCGCTCAATCAGTCAGGCGCGATCGCTGTTTACGCTTGGTCGTCGTTCTTCAACAAAGAGGCTTTGAAAGAAGCCAAAGGCGCGAAGGCGGGTGCCAAGCGAAACATCAAGGGAAATGTGGTTAACGAAATCACCTTTGCCACTAACGAAGGGAAGCAGACCGTAACGATGTACATTGATGCGAAACTCGGCATCGCTCGCGGCGCTTCGGTTAGGGTTGGCGAAGTTGAAACAATTGTATTGGCCAGCGAACTCACGATGGGCAACACCGCACTTGATGCCGCGAAGTTTGCGTTCACGCCTCCCGCCGGCTCGACAAAAGTTGAAGCGCCAGCGCCTGGCAGTGTCACGTACTCCCAAGTTGCGCCGATTTTTAGCGCGCGCTGCACCGGTTGCCATAACCCCGGACAACGTGCCGGAGGATTAGATCTCACCACACTCGACGCTTTGAAAAGCGCTGGAAGAGCGGCGGTCAGCGGAAACTCACGAGCGAGTTCGATTGTACGTTCGATGCGTTCGGGAAGAATGCCGCAAGGTGGAGCGCGAGTTCCGGATGCAGATATTGACCTCATCGCGAATTGGATTGATGGCGGGATGAAAGAGTAGTTAGAAATGCCGGTTGAGGCGTCAAAACTTCGAGGTTGGTGGTACCACCGCCAGGGATTTGACGGGTCTTTGGATGGCGCCTCAGCGCAAAGAGTTCTGGAAAGGTCAGGCTGGTCCCGCTCCGTTGGCGGCGCCAGCCCTTACCTTGGGTTATTTGCACGGGCGGGCATAACTAGGTCGTCTGCGGACAAAGCCGTCAAATCTCTTCAGATTCACGAGCTGCCATCCGCGCGCGGTTGCACTTACGTCGTTCCGAAATCAGAATTTGGATTAGCGCTAAGAGTTGGTCAGAGTTTTCAGGAGAGTGGCGACATCGCTTCAGCCAAACGGCACCTGGGGGTCACGGAATCGGAACTCGATAAGCTCTCAAAGAGGGTGCTAAAGATTCTCGAACAGAGCGAGATGGATCCCAAGGAGATGCGAGAAGACCTTGGCGACTCCGTTCGAAATTTGGGCGAAGCAGGAAAGAAAAAGGGGATGACGACGACGTTGCCTCTTGTGCTTGGTCGGTTGCAATCACTCGGGGAAATCCGGAGGGTTCCGATAGATGGCCGACTCGATCAACAGCGTTACCGCTATGCACGTTGGAATCCATCTCCTCTCGCAAAGCTCAAGTTAGATGACGATCAAGCATTTCGCGCGCTCGCGAGGCACTATTTCGACTGGATTGCCCCCGCCTCTATCGCTGAGTTTCAGTGGTTTTCCGGGTTGGGGGCAAAAGCTGCGAAGGCGGCTGTAGAGCCGCTCCGTTTGGTGCCGATTGCCGATGGTGATGATAGGCTGATTTCAGAAACCGGGTTGGAGGAGTTCCGCAAGTTTAAGGTTCCAAAGAATCCGAGTTATGCGTTGGTCGGCAGCATTGATGCGTTGCTGTTGCATCGGCGAAACATCGCCGACCATCTCGAGACTGTGGATGCAAAGCGAAAAGTTTTCGGTGAAAAGGGGTTGATTGAAGCCGGCCATTTGATGGAGTTGCCGAGCCACGCTATTATTGACCGCGGAAGAGTGATCGGTCTGTGGGAATTTGACACAGAAACGAATTCCGTTGTATGGTGCAGCTTCACTAAGCCGGATGCGGCGCTAAAGAAGAAAGTCAAGCAAATGGAAGAGTTCATCATTGATGAGCTTTCCGATGCGAGGTCGTTTAGTCTGGATTCGCCCAAGTCCCGAAAACCGAAAATCGAAGCGATTCGCAAAATGGGCAGTTAGCCCCACCAGAACGCCGAGACGAGTATCGCGTAGAGACCGATTAATGCGACCCCCTCGAGCCAGATGGACTCTCCATCGAAAACAATGAACGCGGTGACGATCGCTGAGAGCACTAAGCCTGCAACCAACAGTGGGGGGAAAACGAGCGTCAGAGGTGCCGCGCCAACAAAGAAGGAAACGAACACAAGTATTGGCACGAGTCCCAGCGCAATTTGAAGCGCAGAGTTGAGAACGACACTCAGCGCATAATCTGTCTTGTTTCTGTAAGCAAGCTGAATGCCGACAACGTTTTCAATGGCGTTGCCGGCAATCGCTGCCACGACGAGGCCAGCAAATGCTTCGCTCATACCAAGCAATTTTGTCGCTGGCAGAAGCGCATCTACGAACCATTCCGAAACAAATGCGGCGCCGACTCCGGCTACGGCTAACACTGCGATTGCAAACCCGACGGGCCACGCGCTGGAACTTGGATCGTGGGCTTGCGGAGCTAGCGCGGGGTTTCCTTTCACAAAGAATGGGATTGAACAAGCCAATATGATGATGAGCACAACTGCACAAGCCGAGCTCAATGCGACTTCGTGCTGCTCTGCAGGAGTATGAAGAAGTTGAGCTAAAGTTGGGATGATGAGTGCCGCAGTCGAGACAGTGATGAGCACCACCATCATGCGCGGCGCTTCGCTCACGAATTTCTGAGTTCCGTTCTTAAGTCCGCCGAGAAGTATCGCAAGTCCAAGCACCAAGAGCGAGTTCGCCAGAATCGAACCGACGAGGGCTCCTTTGACGACTTCAACCAGCCCAGCCCGCAGACTGAAAATGCACACAAACAGCTCCGGGAGATTTCCGAGCGCCGACTGCAAGACGCCAGTAGCGCCAGGGCCCATCCGCGTCCCGAGCTGATCGGTGGCCTCACCCACAACCATCGCCAGGAGCGATAAAGCCGCCGCAGAAGTCACGAACGCCGCGATCGCGCCGAACCTGCTTCCCGAGCAAACTCCAGCCGCTATGACTGAAAGCAAAGCAAGCGAGAGAACGACTTTTTGTGAGCGTGTAATCGCGCTCATCCCTACCCTTGCGTTCATGCCGTGCCAAATTACCCCCGGCATCAGCGTAAACTCGCGAAATGCCAGGAAAATACACGCGCCGACAGTTCATCAAGATGTCTTCGATCGCAGCCGCTTCCGCCGCGATCCCGGCATTGCTCAGGACACAAACGAACAATCCGCCGCGAAGGCCTATCGTTGGGCAGGGTGAGCACACTTACGAGGTGTTTCACGATTGGGTACAGCCGCCGGCGAACGTGCTTTTCGGAGACACGCACGGCCTGGCTGTGGATTCACATGGCAGGATTTATTTGGCGCACACCGTCAACGGTGGCAGCGTCGGCTCGGACGCGGTGTGTGTGTACGATCAAAAAGGAAAGCTATTAGATTCTTGGGGTGCTGAATTCCGAGGCGGGGCGCACGGACTGGACCTGCGGAAAGAAGGCAGGGATGAGTTTCTGTATCACTGCGACACTCGGCGGCGTTTAGTTGTCAAAACCGATCTTGAAGGGAAAGTGATTTGGGAAAGCGGTTTTCCAAAGGAGGCCGGCGTTTATCAATCCGAGAGCCAGTACTGCCCAACCAACGTTGCATTCCATCCTGACGGCGATGTTTTTGTTGGCGACGGTTACGGATCAAGCTACATCCATCGGTATACGAAAGATGGAAGCTACGTGGCAACGATTGTGACGCCAGGCTCTGCCGCTGGACAAGTTTCGTGTCCACATGGCCTATGGATTGACAAGAGGTCGAAGCAGCCGAAACTGATTGTTGCTGACCGAGGCAATCGGCGCATCCAGTATTTCACGCTCGAGGGCAAGCACATCTCTTTCCTGACTGAAGGGATGAGAATGCCTTGTCATATCCACTTCAAAGGCGATCTCATGTTGGTGCCTGACCTTGAGAGCGTGGTCACAATTTTGGATGCAAAGGATCAAGTGGTCGCATCCCTTGGCGATGGTCACCCGAGTGGACTTCGCGACGCACCTCGCGACAAGTACATTCCAGGAAAGTTCATCCATCCTCACGCAGCGGTTTGGGTGAACAAGCGCGACATCCTTGTGGCGGAATGGGTGCCGACTGGGCGAGTAACGCTACTCAAGAAAGTAGAAGCTTAGGTTCAGGCATAATATCGCCGGCTTACAGGCTTTTTGGGGGGTTACGTGAGCAAGAAAGCGATTTGGATTAGTTCAATTTCAGCGGCGGTGGTCATCGCCGCCGTCGCCGTGTGGTACTTCTTCCTGAGCGGTCCTTCACTCGTGGGTTCATGGAAGATCGTGAGCGATGGGATTGACAAAGGCGATCATGGAAGCGCTACGTTTCGAAGCGACAAGACACTGTCTATGACTGTTGATTTTCCCTTGCCGAATGGCGAATACGTGCGACTGACATCAACAGGCGTATGGAATTATGAGGGTGACATTCTAAACGTTTCGCTCATGCAGTCGGAGTACGAGTACCTTGGTGAGAACAATGAAGTCAGCAAGATTGTTGCGAACTTCACTCCAGAGGACAAGCTTGGTCTCGGTCAAGAGGTTGGACATCTGATGTCGGGTCGCCTTTTTTGGGAGGGCAACAATAAGTTCATGACTTCGGCGAGAGATGACATGCAATTCGCCCCGGTCTTCGAGCGCCAATAGTTTCCCGGCTCAGCTGGCGCGCGGATTTCCTAGAGCATCGGGGGAGTAGAATGCAGCTAATTAGTCATGCGTTGTGAGGATTGTCCTCGGTTTATTCACGAGGAGTTGAAGTGCAGAGATGGCAAGGTTAATCCTGCCGATCTTGAGGCTGCCCGCGAGGTGATGAAGTATCTCGGTTCGCGCGCAATCTGTTATCTCAACGATTTTCGCGAGGAGCTGATTGACCAGCGAAAGGGCAACCCGGCGCAGCATCCATCGGCGAAGCCAGTGAAATTCAAAAAGCGCCGAGACGTTTTTGATCGGGATCAGTAGATCTTCACGTGATCAAACTTGCGTCCAAAGACGCTCGCGCTGTCGCCGCCCATCCAGTTGTCAATTACGCTTGCGTAGACTTGTCTGAAGTCGGTTTTCCAAGCGACGTCGCCACGGTCTAAGTTGCGAAGGTCGGGATTGTCGCCATAGAAGCCGCCTTTCACGAGTCCGCCTGCGACGAACATCGGCGCGGCAGCTCCGTGATCGGTGCCTTGACTTGCGTTTTCGTTCACACGCCGGCCAAATTCACTGAACACGAGCACGGTGACTTTGTTTGCCTTGCCAATCGCCTGCATTTCATCCATAAAGGTCTTCAGCGAGTCGCTGAAAGTTTTCATCAGGTTGGCGTGTTGGGTGGGCTGATTGCTGTGCGTGTCGAAACCGCCCGCGCTGAAGTAGATCACCCGAGTTTTCGGCAATGTGGCGATGATTTGAGCGACCTGCTTGAAGCCTTGACCGAACTGGTCGTTCGCGTACGTTGCTTTCGATGTGTAATTCGACATTGCTTTCTTGAGCTCTGCCATTGCATCAAGCGCCGTTAGGTTCGCTTTTCTAACAGCTTCTGCGTCGCCTGTGCCGGTTTTGCCTTGCACCTCGCGAAGCATTCGCTCATCATCCATGTCGCCGACTAAGGACTGCACATCTGCAAGACTTGCAAAACATGGTACAGAAGCTTGTTTCGCTTTTAGCGCGAGGTTTGCTTGACGGCCGAAGTTAATCGCCATAACCGGGTTCGTGCTGCCCTCCTTCATTTGCATATCCAAATGTTTGCCCAGCCAGCCGTATGCTTCCACATTGTCTGGGTTTGCGGTTTGCCATATCTCCATCGAGCGAAAGTGGGAACGATTGGGATTTGGATATCCGACGTTTTGGACGATTGCAAGTTTGCCGGACTTATAGAGATCAGCGACGCCCTGCATGTTTGGATGAAGACCCATTGAGTCGTTCAACTTCAACGATTCGTTCTCTTTAATGCCGATAGCGGGACGCGCAGAGTAGTACGCTGCGTCCGCCCACGGAACAACAGTATTCAAACCATCATTACCGCCGCTCAATTGGCAAACAACAAGCACGTTGTCGGGGTCAAGCTTTTTGCCTTGTGCAAGGCTGAGAACATCAGCGCGGGCGATTTTTGCGAGCCATGGTGGCGACGCGACGCCGACAGCGATAATTGCGCTGCTTCTAAGAAAATCTCTTCTTGAAAAATCGTTTGACATCGTTAATCTCCTGATCGGTTAGCAGAAATGGAAGTCGGGCGCTGCAAATATTAGTTTGGACATATCCCGAATCACCGCTTGGGCCTTTTGGCCCGTCGAAATCGAATTCACGCCTCCGGCGGACTCGCAAACTTCAACAATCCCCTTGAGTTTGTCTTCCGGCAGCTTGGTATCGTAAATCTCAAGAAGCCGCAGAACCACATCCCTCGCTGATTTTGGATTCGAGGTCTTGATGGTGTCCGCCAACCATTGCGCGACAATGATTGAGCCGCGATTGGCGAACAGTGTTTGAGCGAACTTGATGCGCTCGACCATCGTCGCGGACGAAATCCAATTCTCACCCCAATCCCATCCGGCGACATCTGGTGGGAACAACAGTTGCATGCCTTGGTTGTTCATTGATCCCGCGATCGCTTGGAGCACGCCGCGATACGCTTGGCCACCGGGTTGAACTCCTGGCTGATACGTTTGCATTGTAACCGGGCCAAGACCAAGGAGTCGCGACAAGCCAACGGCGAAGTCCACCGGGCTTTTGACCATGTGGCTCACACATTTTGTCGAGTAGAACTCATCTGATTCGCCAATTGCGAATAGGAGTGGCTTGATGTTGAATCCTTTGTCGAGATAAGTGCGAACCAGTTTTTCGTGCAGCTTAGTCGGGATCTCTTCTGTTCCGAAAAACTTCCACAATTTGCCCGTGATGTATTTCGCAGTTTCGTTTCGGGGGACAAGGATGCCGATGATGTCATCGCCAGTGAACGGGCCTTCGTTGCCGAGCAGCTTCTTTGTTCCGGTGTCGTGGAATCTTGGTCTAAATTGGAATTCCAGCAGCGATTTGCCTTGCTTCACTGCTGCTTCTGCTTCCTCTTTGCTCGGTCTGCCGCCACCGGTTCGGCCAAAACTCCATCCAGTAAATGCACGGGCCGCTTCCTGAATGTCGGTTTCGGTGTAGTTGCCGATTCCAAGCGTGAAAAGCTCCATGACTTCTCGCGCGAAGTTTTCGTTTGGCTTACCTTTCACATTCGTGTTGTTATCGAGCCACTGAATCATGGCGGGATCTTTGCTGGCTTCGGTGAGCAGCGTCAGAAAGCTACCGTTTGCGTTTTTTCGCAAAGTTTCCAGGTAGGTGTACATCGTCAGCCCCTGGTTGACTTTCGAACCGCTAATTGCGAAGTGATCGTGCCAAAACAGGGTGAGCTTTTCTTGAAGTGGGCGCTGAGTGACCAACATTCGGAGCAGCCACCAGGCAGCAACCTGCTGTGGGCGAATCTGAACGACGTTGTTTTGCTCGCCGGCGAATTCGATAACCGAAATATTGAAGCCCTCGTCAACTGTCTCCCAGTTAATGAGGCGGTCGAGGGTTCCATCAACACCGAGCTTCTCGTAGAAGTCAACCTCGGCCTTGCTTGCACCCAGGCCAAACCTTCGCAAAATGTGGGCAACTTTCTCTCGCGTCGTCATACCGGCTCCCTCAATCCTATGACGATTTGGACGTATGTTTGGGCGGGCAGTTCAGTCAATCGGCCATCCAGTCGAGCCATCGCTGATGGTTTTTGGGCTCATAGGGGGTGATCGTTTCGCTCGAGCGGATTAGGGCACGGCCATCGGTCCTTGCGTTGCTGATGAGGCCGAGAGCTTCAAATTGGACCAACGCGTTGCCGAGCGCAGTCGCCTCAGTGGGGCCCGCGAGCACCGGTTTGCCGGTTGCGTCGGCAGTCATCTGGTTGAGCAGGGCGTTTTGCGAGCCGCCGCCGACAAGATGAATCTCGGAAATCGGCCTGCCAGTGATCGTCTCAAGTTCGGCGATGATGCGGGCGTAGTTAGCGGCGAGGTTTTCGAATATCGCTCTGAACAGCTCGGCTTCATCGGCGATCGGTTGATTCGAAATTGAGCGGATTGCAGTTGGCATATCTTCAGGGTTCAGCAGCGATGGGTGATTAACGTCGAACTTTGCACCGAATGGTTGTGCGGCCGACGCCATGTTCACACATTCGGTTGTGCTGCGCGATCGTTGCGACTGTTGCAGCAGCCAAAGCCCGCTGCAGTTCTTCAGAAATCGAAATGTCCCGTCATAGCCACCTTCGTTGCTGAAGTTGGCTTGCATTGAAGCTTGGTTTGAGAATGGCGTTGTGGATTCGATTCCGACGATAGACCAAGTACCTGAGGAGATGAAGGCCCAGGTGTTCGTGCTTGCCGGGCACGCGACGACGGCGCTCGCGGTGTCGTGCGAAGCAACGGCGACGATTTTGAGACCGTTTGCGGTGTCACCGACAATGGTTTTTGCATTGCGAATGGGTGGGAGGAACGACTGCTCGCATCCGATCGCTTTCAAAACGTTTTCGTCCCAATCGCCTTCCAAGGAGAGCATTTCGGATGTTGATGCGATAGTTTTTTCCGCGCCAACGGTAGGGTTATTGCAAAGCGATTGGGCGATCAGGTCGGGCATGAACGCGAGTGATTTTGCGACTTGAAGTTCGGGGTCGTTGCGGAGGTTTCGGGCCAGCAGCTGTGCTGCGGTGTTGAATGGGAGCGGCTGAATGCCGACGTTGTTGTAATGCTCCTGTTTGTCCAAGCGTTTGTGCAGCTCTTCGAATCCGGCTTGGTGCGAATGATCGCGATATCGAATCGGGTTGGCGATCAACTCGCCGTTATGATTGAGGAGTCCGAAATCCACACCCCAAGTGTCCACCCCTGCGGAAAGCGCGCCGCTGGATTTCGCCATTCCGTTCTTGACTTCACTCAGCAGCGCTCGAACGTTCCACCGCTCGAATCCGCCACCAATCAAGTGTGGGGTTTCGAAACGGTGAAGTTCGGTGAGGGTGAGTTTGTTGGCGTCGATCGAAATCTCCAGCACTCGCCCGCTGGAAGCTCCCAAATCTATTGCAAGAACCGTTTCCGCCACTCTGGCGATAGATTACCGATGCGAGGCACCGAGCGGGCGAAAACTTCGTCTATCTCAACGTGCCCGAACAGTTGGAGATACGAATCGAGATGCTGCAGCGGGGTGATCCGCATGTGCATCTGCTTCCCGATCAGATCAAGTGGAGTTACGAAACCGAGTTCGTTTTCGAGCTGGAAGGAAAGGACACGCCAGCGGGATACACTTGGTCGCTCGTGAGAAAAGGTGTCGCGCCGCTCCTGAAGAAGGAGACACGGTGGACTCCGTTTTCCTCGGGTCAAGGGGCGAGGTGTTATGGCGCGTTTATCGGCAAGCAGCCTGTCGGATTCATTGAGTTCACGATTGACGGACAGGCCAAGACCACCGAAATCGTGACCCTGGTCGTTGCCGAAGCGCATCGGCGGCAGGGGGTGGCTCGGAAGCTGGTCGAGGTTGCCGAGACTGCCACCCGTCATGCGAAGGCGGCCAGGGTGTACGCCGAGTGCGAGTCCACAAATATGCCCGGATTAGAGGCGATGAGGCGGATCGGGTTCGAATTTTCGGGCTTTTCGGGCTCAAATGGGCCGGGCCAGCCGGTCAGACTGTTCCTTAGCAAGGCCCAGAAGTGAAGAAAAGAGTCCCAATCTGCAACACCCAGGGCCCGAAAAGAGTTTATACTAATGGCATCTTCGAGCCGAGCCGCGTACCGGCGGCCGGCCCGTTTTGCGATGGCGCAACGGGCTTCCGGGCAACGCTTAGGATCGAAGGCCAATTCTGTGGGCGCGAAGCCCGCGAAACTTAGCTCAGGAGGCTAACAAACAACATGAACAAGAGACTGATTTCACTCGCTATCGCCGCGCTTGCCGTTGGCGGCATCGTGCTCGCCGGTTGCGGCGGCGGCGAAGAGAAGAAGGAAGAAGGCACCGGTGGAGCCGGCGCTTCGACCGATAGCAAGAGCACCGACACCAGCGGCACCGATATGAAGGGCACCGATGCAGGTTCGACTGACGCAGGCGGAACCGACATGAAAGGCACTGACGCTGCGGGCACCGACGCCAAGGGCACCGACGCAGGCGGAACCGATATGAAGGGAACCGACAGCGGCACGACCGGCGGCGACATGAAGGGCGAAGGCGAAAAGAAGGGCGACGGCCACTAGGCTTCGCTCCTGAAGAACTGAAAGCGTCCTCCGGAAGCGGAGGGCGCTTTTTTTGTTCGTTTGGGTGTGTTTAACCGTATTAATACCAGTTTTCTTTCTTTCTTTCTTTGTCAGGATTCGTGTTACAATGCTCTCAATGGGGTAACGCAACTCGACCACGCTGCGGAGCAATCATCGGCTCAAAAGTCCGAGTGGAAGTTCTTGGGTTTGAGCGTGGTCATCTGTGCCGCGTTCCTGGGAGCGCTATTCCTGTTGCTCTCTGACGAGACCGTCAAGCGGTCGTTGTGGGGCAACCCCGACATCAGCTCCCTCAGTCCGACTTTCGATTCATCGCTTGATCCGAAACTCGGCACCCAAATTGGTCTTCCAAAACAGGACCTGCGCGGTGACACCCTCAGCATTCCCTCAGGGTCTGGGAAGGTGCTCGTGGTCTGTTGTGGTCAGTGCTCGGAATGCAGCATCGCCTCCTTGAAGACCAAGAAGATAGACCCGAGCGCTTACGATGCGGTCGTGCTGATTTATTCCGGCGACGAAGGCGAGCTTCGACTCGCTGCCAAGAAACTTCCGGCAGATTTCAGAGTCCTCCACGACAGCGATTCCAAACTTCACAATCTGTTCAACGCGACTTCGATTCCCCGTTTTGCTCTGTTAGACAATGACATGAAGTTAATTGAGCTGCAAGAAAAGCCGAACGAAGACCCAGGCTTTTTGAGGCTGAAGCTATGACACGGAAAGCGTACACAATCGTAGAGCTATTGGTCGTAGTTGGGATATTGGCAATTGTGATGGCAATCGCTACTCCGGTTTTGTTGCGCGCAAAAGAGGCGGCGAAAGAGACGAAATGCGCATCGAATATGCATCAACTTTGGGAAGCGATGGCACTGTACAGGGAACGGTACGGTGGAGGGCCGGCATACGGCAACTGTTACGCAATGGGATTGCCATCACTTCCTAAGTACGCAACACAAATCGAAGGTGGGCTCACGCGTGAAGTACACACCTGCACGGGGATGCCGTCCCTCGGCACGACGCAGGCAGCGTACACCTACATGGTTGTGCCTCCGAATTGGAACTACCCGAAGGAGGCGATGACCCAATGGCAAGCTTATTCCCAGGAAGTTGGGGAGCACATGATTTTGTTCGTTGACCCGAATCATATGGCTCCGGTCTTTCAGGATTCCCCCTACACGTCGAAGCGAGTGCAAGGCATTTATCTTGATGGGCAATTGAAGAAATTTGTTAAGAGGGGGGATTGGTCGAGTTACGAATTTTGGAAATAGGCAATGGCCACAAGGAGAAAAGCATGAAAAGAGTGTATGTGACTCTGAGTCTGATATTGGTTGGCGCGGTGCTCCCGACCACGTTCCGGGCGGATGGAGAATGCAATTGGGGATCGGCATGTGTGACTGAGTCGTGTGCTTGGGAGTGCTGGACTATCGGTTACGGCAACTGGTACTACAACTGTTACACGTGGACCAATTCTGAAGAGGTGAGTTACTGTTGCCGATGTTCGCATCGCCTCATCATTTGCGCGTGTATCCCTTCACCTGATACTGGAGAGCAACGCGTCCGACACGCCTATGTGAACGATCACTGCTTGAACTCACAGAACGGGACATGCTTCACTAACAATCCAAATGAATAGAGCTTACGGGAGGCGTGCGTTGACGATCAGTCGTCGGCGTACGCTACTCGTCCTACTGGCGGTTGGTCTGACGCTAACGCTCGGTGTGCTGTTGTTCCTGTGGCTGCGCCCCGTCTCCATGGTGGAGCATGCGAGAAGGATTGCTTATGCTCAATTCAGGGGTGACGCAGATCAGTTATTCGACTATATGCTTCCCGAGGACGGCGATCATAACGGTATTACGCGCTCCTCATTCCGTGATGGGTTCAGAATGTTAATCTCGCCACGCTATGCGCGTTTCAGCGAAGTAGTAAGTGAGGAAACTCAATCGCTTGGTGCTGGTGATGAAGGGTTGTGCAGGCTGAATGTCGTCAGTCAGGACGGCACTAAATTCGGCTTCGTTGCGGTCCCGTTCATTGCGGACGAGGGTCTCGGCGCTTACGAGCAGCCGGATTTGTTTGGCCGCTTGCTGCAAAGCTCGTGGCTTGCAGATTACGCGGTTGAAAGGAAGGGCAAACCGGCGACAAAGTTAGGCAAGTGGAAAATCTTTCTTCGAAAACTCGATGAGGACGCGCCGACGTTGCGGGTTCTCGGAATCAAAGGGTTCATTTCGCATAAGTTGGTGGGAAACAGTTTCGCGGACCTGAAGCTGATCACTTGGGAGGAATATCGTCGCCGCCTAGTAGCGACGATTAAGCGACTGGAAGCCGGGATGCCGGAGCAGAAGCCCGCGCCTGAGCCGCCGCCAACTCCGCCCCCAGCAAGCGCAGGTTAGTTTGGACCGCCACTGACAGCGAATAGGTGAACTGCGCTACTCTGGTGGTTGGTTTTTGAGGTGGACGGGTTCGGTGCGTTTTCGCAAGCGTAAGTTGAGCAGTTCGACACCTACCGAGAACGCCATTGCGAAATAGGTGTAACCCTTCGGAATGTGATAGCCAAATCCATCGGCAACGAGGTTTGCGCCGATGAGCACCAGGAACGATAGCGCGAGCATTTGAATGGTCGGGTGTCTCTCGACAAAGTCGCTGAGTGGTCCGGCAAAAAATAGCATGACGGCCACAGCGGCGATGACGGCGGCGATCATAACGCCGAGCACATCGGACATCCCGACGGCAGTGATAACTGAATCAAGAGAAAACACAACATCGAGCAGCAGGATTTGAACGATTACGCCGCCAAACGTCGTTTTTGTCGGCTGTGCGTGACCCTCCTCTTCGCCTTCAAGCTTGGCATGGATTTCGGTTACGCTTTTTGCAAGCAGGAAGATGCCGCCGCCAAGCAGGATGAGGTCTCTGCCAGAGAACTCCTGTCTGGCGATGGCGAAAAGCGGAGTTGTGAGCCTTGCCATCCATGTGATGGAAAGCAAAAGCAGGATGCGCGTGACGACAGCGATGAGCAGGCCGGTCGAGCGCGCTTTTGCTTGCTGGCTTTTTGGAAGTTTGCCCGAGAGGATGGAGATGAAGATGATGTTGTCAATTCCGAGGACAACTTCGAGCAGAAAGAGAGTTAGGAATCCAATCCAAATGTTAGGGTCGGCAATCCATTCCATGGGCGCGGAGCATACCGGGATAGGAGTTGTTGCGAAGTCGTTGCAGGGTGGTTGTCAGATGGGCTGAATCTGCGTCACAATCACAACCGAGAGTTGGCCGGGCGACGGCCTCGGTGAAAACCGGGGAGGAAAGTCCGGGCTTCGTAGGGCGAGGCGCCTCGATAATCGAGGGCGGAGCGATCCGACGGAAAGTGCAACAGAAACAAACCGCCACCCGGCAACGGGGGGTAAGGGTGAAATAGTGAGGTAAGAGCTCACTCCGCTTCCGTGGCAACACGGACGGGTGCAAACCCCGCCTGAAGCAAGGCCTAATAGGAAAGGGATGACGCTGCCCGCTGACCTTTCGGGTTGGCCGCTTAGACAGATCGTCGCACAAACACAGAACCCGGCTTACAGGCCAGCTCTCACCTTTTTTGAGGTTCGATGGGTTTGGAGGGTTCGCTGGGTTCGGGGAGTTCGACGGGTTTGGAGAGAACGGTGTACACTGAAGTTACCGAGCGGGCGTAACTCAGTGGTAGAGTGTCTGCTTCCCAAGCAGATGGCCGCGGGTTCGAGTCCCGTCGCCCGCTCCAGAATTCATCCCCTTTTTCGCATCCGTCCTCGTCCATAGTCTAGGACTCAGGTTTGAGGGGGCGAACATGATCAGTTTTTTGGCAACGTTTCTCATTGCGGCGCAGGGGCCGTTGATGGAGGGGAGCGGCGGCATCACGTCGCGCCCATACGAAAACAAAATTTACGACGGCAATAAGGTCATCGCGACTGAGTGGCTGACTCTTGAGTACACGGTCACATGGGAGCTCGTTGACTCGGGAGTCTGGGAGCCGAAGGGTTACTTCATTTCTTGCGACAACATCTGTCAAGGGAAAAAGCATAAGAACCACGCAGAGTGCGACCGCTCCTGTGACAAAGCTTGCGCGAAGACGCACAAATTGACGATGCGCGGAAAATATGAGCCGCTGCGTGATGAGATGAGGCGCGCGGAGCGTGAATCGGGTGAAGCTGCTCGCGCATCCGGTGGAACAGCCGACTCGCAGGATTGGACCAGCGCATCAACCAACGCACTTCAAGAAGCGCGTCGCATGGCGCAAAAGTTGGTTGACAAAAAGATCGAGCATTGGAACACCGCCGCATGCCTATCATCAACGAAAGAATGGGGTTGGCGCAGATGGGATTTCAAAATCAAAGGAAAATTCACGCGGCACATTGTGCGAATGGAAAGCGGCGTGCGCACCCAGCGGGATGAACCCGGTGCAGAACACTCCGCGACAGTTGCTTATGTTTGGCTGCCCGATGAGGAGGGCAGGAACGAAAGCAAAGGAATCAACTGTCGCTGCTTCAAAGTAGAGATTCCACCTATTCAGGAAGATCCTGGAATTCCGGTTTGGCCCGGCATAGGCTGGAAAACCGATGGTGGGAAAGAGGTGCTTGGCGGCGACGACGGATGCAAGTTCGAGTGCATCGGGCGGGATTTGAATCAGGTTGAGTGCACTGCGGAATGCGATGATCAATCGTATAGTGAATGCGTGATCTATCCCGGAACGATGTGCGTTCCGGATGACTCGTCTTGCCAAACGATGTGCATTATGCGGCGGGTGGTGATACCTTGCACTCATCCGGGCGGCTTCGATGAGATGTTTCCTGCACCGACGCGTGTGCGTGCAGCGTGTATGGAGATTTCCAAACATGAGCCGACCGCGAAAATAAAATTCAAACTCGTGCCGCCGTCGAACCAGGGAGTCGTCAACCTTGCGACTCTTTCAAGCAAGTCGAGATCTTTGGGACCGTTTGATCAGGCTCGAATTTGGATTCTGACGGATCAGGCGAAGATTGAAGAGATTAACAAGCGAATGTTGCCGGGAGTGACGGAGGGCCAATACACAAACGCGTTATTTGATGTGAGCACGGTTGGATGCGTTGACCTGGCTTCGGGCAAGTATGCGGCCTGCCTCGAACCCTCGCTGCTTTCGGGGGCGACAGCTTCATCGGATGCTACGCACTGGCTGGTTGAAATGCTTGCTGCGCAGAATCCGAAAGCTCTGACGGGCTACCTGAAATCGGATGCAGCAAAGTTTGCCAAGCTGTTGAATGGTGCGCCGGACCAATTCGACATCGGGCACACCGCAGACTTGTGCGACGCGCTTGTCGGATGTACGGTGAGCGATGTTCGCAGTGCCGGTTTGGTGTTTATGCTTGCGCTGCCAGATTCGAAACGGGCGGACCTGATTGGCAAAGGTGCCCTTGATTCGCTCCGCGTTTGTTTGAATTCGAATGACGCGATTCAAGCAAAACGGGCGATGGATGTGGCGATCAGCTACCGGTTCATTGCAGCGATACCGATGATTCGCGGCTTGGCCGAATGGTCAAAGTCGGAAGAGATTAGGAAATCGGCCGCCGACGCACTAAAGAAGTTCGGTCCGTAGCGAATCGTATGTCAAAATAGCGCGAATGAAGTTTCAAGCGCCAAAGGGAACGGAAGATATTCTTCCGGCAGATTCTGCGCGTTGGCGTTGGCTTGAGCAACACTTCCAACGTGTGTGCTCTTTGTATGGGTACGGTGAGATTCGCACTCCGGTGTTTGAGGACACTGCTCTATTTGAGCGCGGCATCGGCGAGGGGACGGACATTGTCCACAAAGAGATGTACACGTTTCTCGATCGTGGTGAACGAAGCATCACGCTGAAACCGGAGGGAACCGCGCCGGCGATTCGCGCTTACATTGAGCATTCGCTTGGCGCACCCGGCGTGATTACGCGGCTTTATTACATCACCCCCGTTTATCGGTACGAACGGCCGCAAAAGGGCCGTCTTCGCGAGCACCACCAGTGCGGAGTTGAGCTGTTGGGTTCGTCGTCGCCGGATGCCGATGCGGAAGTGATTGATCTCACAGTTCGCTTCTACCGAGCGATCGGTTTGGGTTCGCTATCGGTTCGATTGAACTCGTTGGGGAATGATGAATGTCGGGCCGCGTACCGATCTGCGCTGCTTGAATTTGCGCGGCCCGCGCTGCTTGCGCTTCCGGCGGAGTTTCGAGCGAGGTGCGAACAAAATCCGCTACGGATGCTTGATGCAAAGGACGAGACGCTGCGCGAGGTGATGGTTTCCGCGCCAAAAATCCAAGATTTTCTGGAGCCTGAGTCGAAGGCACATTTTGAAACTTTGCAGAAACGATTGACGACGCTCAGGATTCCGTTTGAATTGGATTCGCGGCTCGTTCGAGGTTTGGATTACTATTCGAAAACAGTTTTTGAAGTTCAGACCGAAAGTTTAGGCGCGCAGAATGCGCTGTGCGGCGGCGGCAGATATGATGCGTTGGTTGAGCGAGTCGGCGGTTCGCCTACGCCTGCGGTTGGAGTTGGTTTGGGAATCGAACGCGCACTGATGCTTTTAGAAGCAAATGCAGCATTGCCTCCGGATGAGAAAACGACAACTGCGTTTCTCGTCGCGCTGACGGATAATCGCACAGCGATCTGTGAGCAGCTTCAGCTGCTTCGCGACTCTGGCGTTGCGGTCGAATCGGATCCGGAATTTCGGTCTGCGAAGAGTCAGTTTAGACAGGCGGACAAATCAGGTGCGAAGTTTGCCGTTGTAATCGGCGACGACGAGCTTTCGACAAAAATCGCAACAATAAAAGAGCTTGCGACAGGGAGCGAGCAGAAAGTGCCATTTGAGCAGGTAGCTAGCCTTTTGACTCGCTCGGGTCCGCAGTAACAATAGATCCCCCACGCTGGTCGAGAGGTTGTCGCGTCACGATGTACCCGTGGAAGGATTTGTCAATCTCAATACGATAATCGAGCAGCCGGGACGACTCACCATGCTTGGTCCACACAACGATGACATCGGCTGGATCGTTTTCAGTTGGCTTCTTGTATTCGTAATTGTCGCGCGCGACAGCGCGTGCAGATGCCGAAAGATCGTTGTCAAGGTCGGCGAGAGATTCCGGCCACTTGTTCTTCGTTGTTACAAACTTCTCGAGTGCAGTGCGAATCTCTTCGGCTGCCTCGCCGCGCGATTCCATCTGACGCACTTGGCCGATGACTTTCTTGATATCGGGATTGGTAAAGATGCAAACTGCGCATGCGCCGATTCCAAGCACAAATAGTCCGACGATGCTGAGAACAACCCAAAGGACGACTTTTGAAGGTTCTGCTGGTCTTGTCATAATGGCCTCGGTGTGAAATCGGTTTTTGGCGTGACTTTCATGCAGAAGCCTGCCATCAGCTTCGCGCAGTTTTCCACGTCTTTTAGGTTGAGCATTTCAACTGGTGTGTGCATATATCGAATCGGGACACCGAGAAGGCCGGTTGCCATTCCGCCTCCGGCGATTTGCATCGCGTTGGCGTCGGTTCCGGTCCCTCCAGCTTCCACTTCTACTTGATACGGGATTTTCTCTTCGCGCGCTGCATCCATTATTGTTTGGAACACTACATGATTGATATTCGCGCCACGGCAAACCACCGGCCCGGCTCCCATTTTCAGGTCACCGTCGCGCCTTTTGTCCACGCTTGGGTAGTCGGTGGCGTGGGTTACGTCTACGGCAATTCCGACCTCAGCGCCGAGTGCCGTTGCGCTCGTCTTTGCTCCGCGAAGGCCGATCTCCTCCTGGACAGTGGCGACCGCGACGACGCCAACCGCTTTGTTTAGCTTCGCTTCGGAGACAAGTCGGAGAGCTTCTGCGACGATGAACGACCCCATCTTGTTGTCGAATCCCCGTGCGGTCGCGATATCTCCACCGAGCGACTGAAACTCCCATTGATACGTTGCGACATCTCCGAGGTGGATTTTTTTGGTCGCTTCCGCCTTTGTCTTTGCGCCGATGTCAATCCATAGGTCGTGCATTTCGGGCTTTTTGCCGCGCTCTTCTTGAGTGAGAAGGTGGATCGCTTTGCGACCGATGATTCCTGGAACCATTCGGCCTGCGCCGGTGTGAACCCACACTCGCTGTCCCACCGGGATGACGCTGTCGTGGCCGCCGATTCCTTGGAAGTAGCAGAGTCCTTCGTCGCTGATGTAATGAATCGCGAAGCCGATTTCATCCATGTGACCCGCGAGCATGATCTTGCGTTTTGCGTCGGGGTTTACAACCGCGTAGGTGTTGCCAAGTACGTCTGTGTACACTTCCTGTGCGAACTTCGATGTGTATTTTCGGAACACATCGGCGGCTCTCATTTCGTAACCGCTCGGCGACGGTGTATTGACGATCTCTTTAAGAAAGGCGAGCGACTCTTTGCGCATCCTGCAATTATCTCCTATAAGGGTTTGCTAAAGTGGGAACACGTTGGGTTTCCACTCCAGACGGTCGAGCGCTTCGTTGTAATCCGTTTCGGACAGCTCTTCTGGGCGTTTGCCAAGGAGTGCAACGAGAACGCCTTCCATCACATTTGTCCCAAACGACTCGCCCTCGATTTGTGGCGTGCTTGTGATGGCTTGCTTCGCACCGGTGGATTTCAGGAATTCGAGGTCGGCCTTTCGGAGTGTGTTGGTAATAATAGTTTTGCCGGGCATTTTGTCCGGGCAATGTCTTCGTATGTAATGCCAATCACCGCAAATGACTGAGGCTTCTTCAAACGCCCAGGGGTATTTGGGTTTTCGCGTTTCCTGCTTCTCGCCAGTCGGATAGAACCATTTGAATGGGAGTTTTGTGACGATTGGGAGAATGATTGACCCGATCAGCTTGACGGCTTTGTAAGACCGAAGGCGGAATGGCAATCCGATTCCGAACATGAGGTCGCCGAACACGGTTTTCGGGCATACTTCGGAAAGCGCTTGCGCCATTCCAAAGCGGTCCACTGCCATCAATAGAAACGCGCTTTCGTTTGCGAAATCAACGATCTTTTCGTTGTTGAGCGTTTGTATCAGTCTTCGTTCGAGCGTGTGCTTAAGGCCGCTCCCATCCACAACAGGCGTTTTCGTTGCGACGCTCGTTAGCTTTTGAATCTGCCGGAAAACGTATCGCTTCTTTTCGATCCATAAGTAAAGGTCTGCACCGCCGACTCCGAGCGCAGCAACTTGGCCGTCGAGCTCCTTGAACTTGTCTGACCAAGCTTGCAAGTCGCCGTCAACGCCTAGCCGTTCAATGCAGAACTGCTCACCAAGGATTGTCGCGGTGCTTTCTTTGTTTCGCTTGCTTGATCCAAGGCTGACGCTGACGACGCGCTTCATGCTTGATTAGCTCGGCTTTCCGACCCAACCCCGGTCAATACAGGCTGATGCGACACGATCTATTGAAATCATGTAGGCAGCAAGTCGTGTGTGAACCCTGTGCTTTTCGCGCATCGCATTAACCGCATGGAATGCTTTGGTCATCGCTTCATCGAGTTTCGCATGAACTTTGTCCTCTTTCCAGCGGTCGTTGCTCGCGTTTTGCACCTGTTCGTAATAGCTGACAGTTACTCCGCCTGCGTTGCAGAGAAAATCGGGAATAACGTACACGTTGTTTTTGAACAGAAGGTGATCAGCTTCCGGAGTAGTCGGTCCGTTTGCAAGTTCAGCGACAACTTTCGCCTTCACATCGCATGCGTTACTTTCGGTGATCACGTTCTCAAGCGCCGAAGGCAGCAAAACGTCCACTTCAAGTTCGAGCAGTTCAGCGTTTGTAATCTCTTTGGTGCCCGGAAGACCTTTCACGCTGCCGGTTGCCTCTTTGTGTGCAACGACGGCTTTTGGATCTAAGCCGTTAGCGTCGAAGATTCCGCCTTTGGAGTCGCTGACTGCGACGACTTTCGTTCCAAACATTTCTACCAACAAGTGATGTGCGTGCATCCCCGCATTTCCATATCCCTGCACCGCGGCCGTCGCCTTTGAGAGGTCGAGGTGCATGATTTTTGCGGCTTCTCGGAGTGTGAACATTCCACCACGAGCGGTCGCGTCGCCTCGTCCTTCCGAGCCGCCGAGATGCAGCGGTTTTCCGGTAATAATGCCGGGAACGTGCCGGCCAGCGATTAATTCATATTCGTCCATCATCCACGCCATGATTTGTGGTGTGGTGTAAACGTCGGGTGCAGGGACGTCAACTTCAGGTCCGATGAAACGTCCCACCGCGCGCATGTAGCCGCGGCTAAGCCTCTCAAGCTCGCCGGTTGAGAGCTTCTTCGGGTCGCATATGACGCCGCCTTTGCCACCGCCAAGTGGGAGATCGAGGGCCGCGGTTTTCCAGGTCATCCACGCCGCAAGAGCCCTGACAGTGTCGATGGTCTCCTCGGGATGGAACCGGATGCCACCCTTGCATGGGCCCCTGCCCCAGTTGTACTGGACTCTGAAGCCCTGGAAGGTCTTGACCGAGCCGTCGTCCATTCGGACCGGGATTCTCACCCAGAGTTCGGCCATAGGTTGTCGAAGGAACTGTTTTACGTCGTCGGGGAGTTGCAGCGCCTGTGCTGCCTCGTCCAACTGCGCCTGTGCAATTTGGAACGGATTAGCCATATCAGTTTCAGTTTACTCAGAGCCGTCAGGTTTCGGGGTCAGTTGAGCTTGGGTGATCGGTTTGGGTAATATTCCGTTCCTTCTGCGGTCGCAGGGGGTTCCAGAGGAGATTTTACGTGGCTAAGGTTTGTCAAGTCAGCGGCAAGAAGGGCATGAAGGCCCGGCACATTCGGCACCGGCACTCGGGCCAGTGGAAATTCCGCGCGCCGCGCAAGAACCGCGTACAACTTCCCAACCTCCAGACGGTGACCATTCAAACTGCTGGCGGCCGAGTGCGACTTACAGTCGCGACATCGGTTATGAAGAGCGCTGCTTTTTTGGCAGTTGTTGAGGGTCGCAAACCGATTCCCGCTGAGTGGCTGAAGAAAGTCACCTATTAGTTCGTCAACGATTAACGAGCTTTTCTAAAGATGCCGAGAGTATCGGCTCGGTTTGTGCGGACACACTAAACACGATTGCTTCGCGGTAAATCCTTTGCGCAGCGTGTTTCATCGAATTACCCGCACCTGAAGATGCGATAACCGCCGCATGTGCGCAGCGACCCATGATCTCGATCGCAGCGGCTCTTGCACGCAAGCTCCTCTGGTGATCTTCTTTGTCTTCCATCGCGGAATATGCCTCGTCGCGAATTGCATTTAGTTCAGATTGCAGAGCCTCGGCAGCACTGATCACGGATGCGATCTTTTTCTCGTCTGCGAGCTTCTGCAACAAGTCAACTGCACCTTGTGCGCACCCAAGTGCAAACGGCGATTGCAGTGCCAGATTTATCATGTCGCTGTCGTGAATCCAGCCAGGCGGGCGCGTATACAAAACGTCACTCTGTGGAACAAAGAATTCGCTAAAAGATATAGCGACTGTTTGCACGATCTCCATCGCCGCAAGATGCATGACCTCGCTTGCTTTCTGTGATTCGGATTCCCTAAGATCATGAACAAACCAAAGCGAGTCTCCCGAAGGGAGCGCCGCCGCCGTGATGCACTTGTCGAAGATTTGCCAGCCGGTCACCCAGGGCGCAAGGCCGCTGATGAGATATCCGCCATCGGTTTCGCAAGCTGTAAGCACGGGCGGCCCCTTTCTCCGGAGTTGCGAGAAAGCGATTCCGACAGTTAGCTCGCCCGCCGCCAGTTTCGGAAGCAGGTCAGACTTGAGGGGTTCTTTGTCGGTTTGGCCGATAAAGTTGCACCCACTCTGGTGCTGCGTTTGAAGGAACGCGAGGGAGCCGGAGCACCGTGAGCATGTTTCCTGAAACCGACGAAACTCGGTCGGCGAGAGGCCCGCGCCACCGTACTCCTTCGGAACCCTCAATCCGAGAATGCGTTCGTCGCCCATCTTCTTCAAGATTCCAAGTAGCGCGTCCAGATCTTGGTCAATGGTCTCGGCGATTGGGCGCACATGCTCGAACAGGAAACTCTCGGCGGTGTTGAGATGGCTCATATGGTTCTCGGATAGAATTGTGGCTCATGATTGCGCGAATCTCCGGTGAACTGCTGGAAAAGGGACCAAATTATGTGGTCGTCTCCGCGGGCGGCGTTGGCTATCAACTGTTTCTCTCCGAGCGATCGTTGAGCAGCGTGCCGGTGTTGGGCTCGTCGTTTGATCTTTATTGCAGGCAAATAGTTAGGGAAAACGAGGTATCGCTCTATGGATTTTTGACTCCGGGAGAGCGGAAGTTGTTCGACCTGCTTATTACCGTTAGCGGATTAGGACCGAAGATCGCAATGTCGGTATTGGGCACTCTGGATGAAAGCGCAATCGTAACTGCTGTCTTGCAAAAGGACTGGAAAACTTTATCGCGTTCTCAGGGTGTGGGTGCGAAGTTAGCCGAGAAGATTTGCGTTGAACTCGGTGACAAGTTTAAGGAAGAGTCTTTGCTGGGCACAATTGGTAGGCCGCGCGAATCCGCAATTGATGACGTCGTGGAGGCGCTTGTTGCGTTGGGGCACAGACGATCCGATGCGGAGAGAGCCGCAATTGCAGCGCGCGAGTCTTCAGCCGATCAAGAGGCGAGTGTGCTTATCCCGATTGCGCTACAATTTGCTATTAAGAAATGAGTGATCGTTTAGTTGGCCCTGACCCGACGTTGGATGACTCCCAACTTGAAGTGTCGCTGCGACCGCGACGCTTGGATCAGTTCATCGGCCAAGAGAAGATAAAGTCGAACTTGGCGGTTTTTGTTTCGGCCGCGAAGTCTCGTCAAGAGCCGTTGGACCATGTGCTCCTGAAGGGGGCGCCCGGGCTGGGCAAGACCACGCTCGCGCACGTTATCGCGAATGAGATGGAAGCCCCGATTCGGATAACGAGCGGACCTGCGATTGAGCGTGCGGGCGACTTGGCTGCGATTCTCACCAATCTGGAACCCGGCACGGTCCTGTTCATTGACGAAATTCATCGCCTGAGCCGCGTGGTCGAAGAGATTCTGTACCCGGCGATGGAGGATTTCAAACTGGACATCGTGATTGGCAAGGGCCCTGGAGCACGGAGCATTCGCCTGGACCTGCCAGCATTCACGCTTGTTGGTGCAACAACCAGAGCCGGATTGTTGACGGGTCCGTTGCGCGACAGATTTGGAATCGTCCACGATTTCGAGTTCTATTCTGCTGAAGCGTTGAGAACGATTGTGACTCGGTCGGCATCCATTTTAGGATATGAGCTGAGCAGCGACGGCGCGTCGGAGATTGCCAAGCGAAGTCGTGGCACACCGCGCATCGCAAATCGTTTGCTAAAGCGAACTCGCGACTTTGCGCATCATCTTTCAAAGGAGAGCATTGATGCTGAAACCGCGGCGTTTGCACTCACGCAGCTTGAGATTGATGATGTTGGGTTGGACCGGATTGATCGCCTCATACTCAGTTGCTTAATCGAACGATTTGGTGGTGGTCCTGTGGGAATCGAAACTATCGCCGCAGCGATTTCCGAGGACACCGTGACGATTGAGGATGTTTACGAACCGTACTTGATGCAGTGCGGACTAATTATGCGAACGCCGAGAGGCCGGTCAGCGACCGAGCATGCTTACAAGGCGTTGGGCAAGACCGCTCCAAAGTCTGCTGGCGGCCTGTTCGAAAGCTAAGTCTTGTTCCGAATGTTCAAGATATCGCCGTCAACCACCACATACTCTTTGCCTTCGAGCTTCATTAGGTTTTGGTCGTAGCAGGCTTTCACATTGTCGAGCTTGTCGAAGTCGCTGTAATGGACGACTTCAGCGCGAATGAATCCTCTCGCGATATCGGTGTGAATCGTGCCGGCGGCTTTTAGGGCCGTTGAGCCGAGTCGGAGCGGCCACGCGCGTGTGTCGTTTTGTCCTGCAGTGAAAAACGTGATGAGTCCGAGCGCCTGATAAACAGCTCGGATGAGGTTTTCGCTCGCAGGTCGTTCGATTTTGAGGTCCGCGAAGAAGCTTGGGCGGTCGTCAGGCTCCATCTCCGAAATCTCTTGTTCAATCGAAGCACACAACCGGAACACCGGCTCATTTTGTGCATTCAACTCTGCTTCCAGCTCAGTTGGAGAGTGGATATTGTCCTCCGAGCAGTTGATAGCTGTAACCAGCGGTTTGGAGGTTAGGAACCTGTAGAATTCGATGATTTCCTGTTCGTCCTCAATCAGATCAATCTTCCGGACAGGCGTGCCGCTTTCAAGCATTGGCGCGATCTTTTCGAACAATACTCGCTCCATGTAATCGCGTTTGCCTGGAGACTTTGCGTCTTGTGATCGAGCGAGCTTCTCCAACCTGTTCTCGATGAGCTGCAAGTCAGCGACGATCAGTTCAGAAGTGACTGCGTTGTGATCTCTTACGATGTTCGTCGAGTCGTAATGCGGGACGGTTGGGTTCTCAAATTCGCGTAGAACGTGAATCAGCACATCAAATTTGCGGGCCGCTTCTGAAAACTCTCCGGGTTTTGCTCGACCCGGACCCGGTAGGGGGGCTGCATCATCTTGGATCTCAACCGTTGCCGGGGTTCGCTTTTTGGGTTGTACGGCCTCGCAAAGTTTGTCGAACCGGGCATCTGCAACTGGCACTGATGCGAGGTCACCGCTAACCTTTCCTCCGCTGGCTGCGCGAAACAGGGTTGTTTTGCCTACGAACGGATACCCGATGATTCCTGCTCTCATCGCTGTGGACTCCCACCTTCGACAAATTCAACTTTCATTGGCTTTTTCGGTAGCTGGCTGGGGAGGATGAAAAACAGGTAGGCGATGGCAAAACTGGTGAGCGCCAAAATCCACAATGTCCATGGGAACGGCTGTTTTGGGGTCACACGGCGTTTCACGGGCTCGATTATACGCCCGTCGGCTATAATTCGGCTCACGAAATGACGCAGCGATTGCCTGAATGGCTCACGATTCGCATGCCCCGTCCCGACACGATTCGAGAAGTTGAAGGGATGATGCGCCGAAAAAATTTGCATACCGTGTGTGAAAGCGCGCGCTGTCCAAATTTGCCCGAATGCTGGTCAAAAAAAACTGCGACCTTTATGATCCTCGGTGACACTTGCACAAGGAGTTGTGGGTTCTGTGCGATTAAGGTGGGAAAAGGGTTGCAAGTTGATGCAGATGAGCCCGAGCATGTAGCGGAAGTTTGCAGCGATTTGGGACTGAAGCATGTGGTTGTTACCAGCGTTGCTCGAGACGATTTGAAGGATGAAGGTGCGGGGCAATTCGCCGCAACGATTACGGCATTACACCAAAAAAACCCAGAGTTAATCGTTGAGGTCTTGACGCCCGATTTCAAGGCGAAGCCCGAGCTGATCTCCATCGTCGTGAACTCTGGGCCTGAAATCTTCAACCATAACGTCGAGACCGTTCGTCGGCTACAGACGATTGTACGCCCACAAGCAAGATATGAGCGGTCGCTCCGGGTGCTCCAAATTGTCAAAGAATTGAACCCAAAGATATACACGAAGTCAGGGATCATGGTTGGGCTGGGAGAGAACCACGACGAGATAATTGAGACGCTCTCCGACCTGAGGGCTTCGGGGGTGGACGCGGTCACAATCGGGCAATATCTACGACCCACTATGAGGCACTTGCCCGTCAATTCATTCGTGCATCCGAAGAAGTTCGAGGAGTACCAAAAGATTGGCGAGGCGATGGGCTTTGCGTTTGTTGC
Source organism: Fimbriimonadales bacterium (assembly GCA_046330175.1). GTDB lineage: Bacteria > Armatimonadota > Fimbriimonadia > Fimbriimonadales > ATM1 > JAJPJR01. The sequence continues at coordinate 1,791,882 of JAXLTG010000001.1, read as the reverse complement.
GAGCGCGCCGTTTGTGCGCAGTTCATACAATGCAATTGACTTCAGCAAGAAAGTGATGCAAGAGCGTCTCGCAAAGCTGGGTGCGTAATCCATGCGCGGCGGTCGAATTGTCTGGCAGCTTTGTCAAAGTATTCCAACGCTGGTCCTGCTCGTATGGGCTTCTTTTTTTGTTTACGGTTACGCGAGCAAGTTTTCAGAACCGCTAAACGGAGTTTCATTCGAGTATGAATCGCGTTCCGGAAAGGTTTGGGTTTATGCTGAGCACGCGCAAATAGACCTTCTAAGTGGAAAGATTGTAGCTGAAGGCATCAAGGTTAGGGATTCAGAGAAGCAATTAGTTGCCACGGTCAAGAGTGCAGACCTTTACTTCCCGGCAGCATGGACTTTGCAATCCGGAGTGCGGGTGAATCTTGGCGGAGCACATATCAATGTTTCGCGACAAGAGGGTGGGAACTGGAATTTGGAAGATTTGCTTCCGAAACCCAAGGAGAAACCCACAGCTGAACTGCCATTTTCGGTGAACGCAGACCGTGTCGAAATCTCGTTGACTGACCAACTGCCAGGATTCGTGGGCCAGTGGGAAATCGCTGCTACGAACTTAATGGTTGCGGGCAGAGGGAAGAGCGCGCTCGCGAATTTCGATTTTGTCGTCGGTGGCGCGGGCACCGGGTCAGCCGAGCTATCGTTTGAGCCGAATGGCCATCGCGGAAGGGTCAAAACAGCTGGAATCGAACTCGGTCGGGTGCTTCGGCATCTCAAGGCAACCCGAGAGCTCGGCGGCGTGGATTGGATTAATCGCCTTGAGTTCGATCAGGGCCACTTTGCAGGAAATGCCGACTGGGAGCAATTCGATGGAAAGCCGTTTAGGATCGAAGGCAATGGTGTCGCGTCAGCGACTCACCTCAAAGCGTTCGACATCGTGGCCGCTGCAGCGCGGTTCGCAGGCACATTCAACGAGGCGGCTGCGCAAGGGGACTTGCAAGCAACAGTTGACGGCGTGAAGGTTGATGTGAATAGCGTGACACGCTATTCTCCTAAGTTTTCTGTGACTGCAACGGGCACCGTGAAAGCGGACCGGTATGCCGATCTGAGGACGCGGTTCAAGCTTCCCTCTTTACCGGAAGGCGTGACAGCAAGCCGAATGGCCTTTGATGGTTCTATGTCTTACTCAGACAATCTGGTTCTTGCAGGGAAGGCGACCATCGGAGCAGCGAGTTACAACACCCATAAGTTCGAAAACTTGATCGCAGACGTTGGGGTCAATCCGGAAGGCTTCAAGGTGTGGGGTCTTCGGGGCACGACGTATGGTGGCGCACTTTCCGGGGAGTTCGCAGGTATTCGGGATGCTGTCTCCGGTCGGTTTGAGCTGAAGGGGGCTAGCCGCCTGCCCATTCCTGAGGAGTTCTCGAATCGCTTCATCCCACGGAAGACCGATGCGAAGGCGCTTGTTCGGGGCACGCTCAAAAGAGTCGAAGTCGTTGCGGATGTCGAGGGTTCAGGCACAGCCGTGATCGAACTGGGTGGAGAGCCGGTCCGGGATGAGGTCGGTTACGTTGCGAGGTTGTCTTGGCTCGATGGGAAATTGAAGGTCAGTTCTGCGGCAGTTAACGGGGCTACTGGGATGGTAGTGGGCCAGGGTGAATTTGACGCTTCTAGTGGGAAAGTCGTAGCTCAGGGCAATTTGCGATCTATAGATTTTTCGAAGCTTGGTATCGGAGGAGTAAACGGTATTGGGTTCGCCCAATTTTACTTAAGCGGAGATTTGGATAACCCGATAGTTTCCGGTCGTGTCGAGGCGTACAACGCCGCATACGAAGAGTATTCAATTCCGTTAAGTTCTGCAAGCTTTGAACTCAAGAAACAGGAGCTTGATCTCAATGACTTGATTTTGAGCAGTGGCGCAAGCACTGCTAAAGGCAAGCTCAATGTGAACTTCGAGAAAGAGGTTTTGTTCAACGGGTCTGGAACGCTGCACGATGTTGCGTTATCGAGTTATGTGGATCAACGGGTACAGGGTTTGGTGGACGGCCAATGGTGGCTCGTTGGCACAAAAGAAGACCCTCAACTTAAGACATCTCTCGACGGGGCAAACATCATCGTTGACAAACTCGCGGTTGATAAAGCGAGCGCAAGTTTGAGCGTCTCGAAATCGGGGATCGCTGTCTCCGAAGCGCAGGCGAAGATTGGCAGCGGTTCGGCACAGGTTTTTGGAACGCTTCAGGACGGAGTTGGGAATTTCCACTTTCTTTCCGAAAACTTGCCTCTAAACGCGTTTTCTGAGTATTTCGGGCAGACGGCCGTTCCCGGTGGACAAGCCGGTCTCACCGGCGACATCACTACCACGAAGGGTCAGGTCACGAAGGGAAATGTCGAAGCAACCGTAAGAAACTTCACCATTAACGGCGAAGTCGTTGGGTCAGGCACCGCTACGATCACGGGGGAAGGGGACGACTTCTTCGCTAACGCGCAGCTCGGCAGCTTAGACGGTTACCTCCTGTTGGAGAACGGCAAATTCAATCGTACGACACGATTAGCCGAGGGCACGATAAGTGTGCTCGATGCCAACATCGCGGCTGCTCGTCGGCTCGCGTCGAATTGGTTGAACGATCACGTCAGCGGTGAAGTGCGAGCAAATTTGAACTCCGTCGAAGGGAGCATCTCTATGGGTGCGATCCTGTCCTGCAGCATTGACGATCCGAACGTAGATTTCAGCTTTCAAACAAAGGAGTTGCAGTACGCAGGCAAACCGATAGGAGACGCGGTTGCGAAAGCTGTGCGAACGGCCGCCGTGTGGACCATTTCAGAAGCCCAACTTACTGGCGGTCCAGCCACACTCCGTTTATCTAAGGACGCGCAAAATCGGATAGACGAAAACGGGCCGATTTCGCTTGACGGAGAGATTAACAACATTGATCTCTCTTGGCTGGCATCGTTTAGTCCGGAGATTGGAGATTTGCGCGGAACGGTTGATATTCCCTTCACAGTCTCAGGAGATTCATCTTCGCCGACCATCTTTGCGACCCTGTCCGGAAAGAATTTGGCCTGGGGCGAGTTTGTGGCTGACGCATTTGAATTCGGACCTTTTGAGGCTCGAGAAGGGCAGATTGTGGCAGAGCAGGGTGGGATGCAGGTCCGGGGTCTCAGCCTAAACCTCGTCTCGGCGAGAATTCCGTTCAGGTACCCGTTCTCATTCCCTTCGACTGAGCCTTTAGAAATTCAGTTTTCGGTTCCAGAAACGGACATAAAGACGCTTAGTCGGTTCTTCGGGGAGTTGGATACCGAGATTAGCGAAGGCAAGCTGAGCGGTGGGAGCTTCAAGGTCACCGGCACGCCAAGCGACTGGCATGCAAATGGAGAGGCGAAGCTGGAGGCTCCGCGACTCAAATTCAGCACTGTTGCAACCGTCTTTGATGATGTCGCTCTTTCTGCAAAACTTGCTGATACAACTTTATCAGTTCAAGCGGACGCGCGCGGAGAGGCCGGGGGAACGATTCTTCTCCAAGCTGAGCTTGATGCCGAAAGCAAAAAGTGGTTGCCGACATCGAAATTGCTCGTTGAAGACTTTGCGCTCCAGCATAAGTTTGAGAACGGTTCTTACTTGCGTGGAGTTACGTTTGCGAATTTGAGTTTTTCGGGCGATCTGCTCACTCCGGTAGTAACTGGAACTGCAGCGTTTGACGAAGCGCTGTTCGATGTACGTGGCGAATTCACATCGAGCGCTGCACCAGGCGTAATCGCGTTCAATCCTCAATTTGATATTGAGCTTGGCGCAAAAAGAGGCGAGGTTCGAAATGGACTTATGAAAGTCCGGGCAAACGGAAGTGGGAAGCTCGCAGGAACGCTTGACTCGCCCGTCGTTGATGTCGGTTTTCGAGTGATAGACGGTGACGTGCAATTGCTCTCGGGACCTCTGAAAATTGAACAAGGGAGCGTCGCTCATCTTTCTCATCGGCCCGTCGGGCTCGGCGCCACCGAGACTCGTTTGCCGATTGATCTTCGAGCCCGGACCAGCCTCACCTCAGTGACTGAGGCTAATGTACAGCGATACGACGTTACGCTATACATTACAGGCGATCTGTTCTCGAAAGAGGGACTTGATTTTGACGTGCTTAGTGATCCGCCCGGCCTCACGAAGGATGACTTCGTCGGCATAGTGGGCCAAAAGCAGCTATTTGCCTCGGAAACTGGGTTTGGCGGGAACTTCCAGGATAGGCTCAAAGATATCCTGTCAGTGGTTTCGCCGGTGTTCCTAACGCCGATAACGTCACAGTTGGAAAAGGCATTTGGTCTGGACTACATCGTGCTGAACTTCGGTTCGGGTTCGCTGGGAGGAATTATTTTCGGAAAAACGTTAGGGAAAGGATTTTCGCTTGAATATCGGCAACCGCTGAACGAGGACTCGACATTGAACCAACTCGACCAACTAACGCTCACCTATCGTCCGCCGGTGAAAAACCCCTTGGTTTCGCGGCTGACTCTTGGTGTCGGCTTGAACCGCGAGGGCGAGGCCAGCTTCTCGCTGACATATTCAAATAGATTTCGCTCGGGGAAAGCGAAACGAAAATGAAAATGGCCGGTCTAAGGGAGGGTGGCGCGTAAGCGTCGCACATGTCGGAATCGAACCGTGAGTTTGAGCGCCTCGTGGAATTGCACCACCATCGGCTATACAACGTAGCGCTGAGGCTCACATCCGATGCGGATGTTGCTGCGGACTTGACTCAGCAGACGTTCGTACGGGCGTTCCGAGCATGGGATAGGTTTAGAAAAAACTCTCAATCTTATACATGGATGTACCGAATCTTGGTCAACTTGAACAAAGACCGACTGTCTGGAGAGATAAGGCGAAGGAGCCGCGAGCAGCCGCTTCTTGCTGTCGAATCAGATACGGAAGTAATGGATGTTCGAGACTTGCGGCAGGATGTACACCGGTCGGCGGAGAGGACAGAGCTTCAACAGACTGTGCAAACCGCCATAGAATCGTTGCCTCAGGGCTATCGAGAGTGTATAGTGCTCAGAGACGTCGAGGGTCTGAGTTATCAGGAGATCGCAGAAACTCTTGGCGTGAGCTTAGAAGCCGTGCGGAGCAGGCTGGCGCGTGCCAGGCAGCATCTACGCGAAAAGCTTGCGCCGTACGTCCAGGATTCGAGCCGCTACGGAGGGTGAGTTGATCAAAAGTTTCTGTTGTATCGGGGCATTTTTGTTGCTCATATTGCCCCTTCGTGCCCAATCCGAGCTTGTGAGCGATATCCAAGTTCGCGGGACGAAGGAGGTTTCGCAATCGCTTGTTATTGATGCGATGCGATCGAAGGTTGGACAACCTTATTCTGCCAACCAGCTCACGAAAGACCGCGAACTCATCATGCTCCTGAATCTGTTCCAGGACGCAAAGCTTTACGGCCAGTACCTCGAAGACAAAACATGGCGAATCGTCGTTGAAGTTGTCGAGTGGCCAAAGGTCCGAGAAATCAAAGTCAGCGGCAACACTTTGGTTCCGACTGCGAAGATTTTGGAATCCATAAAAACTAAGCCGGGAGAGATATTCAATCCTGGAAACTTGCTGCCGGATGCGCGCTCCATAGAAGAGCTGTATCGGACCAAAGGATTTTTCGCAAGGGTCATTCGGTACGAACCATCCGAGGCGGACTCGTCTTTGGTTCTGATTGAAATGGTCGAGGTGAAGGTGAAGGATGTCACTCTCACGGGCCTGACTCGAACCAGCCAGAAGACGGTGAAGAAGATGTTCGACACCGGCCCAAATGACTTCTTCAATTCTAATATCTGGCGGGACGATTTGCGGCGGGTTGTGGACAGCCGCTGGTTCGAGGAGATCAAGCCAGACCTCTCGGAGCCCGAACTCGGGACGGTTGACCTCAAACTCGACCTCAAGGAGACCAGGACCGGCGCGTTCAACGTGGGGATGCAGATGGACCCACGAAACCGGCTGGCTGGTTTTGTCAGCCTCAACGACAACAATTTCAACGGCACCGGCAAAACAGTGGGCGGCACGCTGGTGCAGTCGGCTCAAGGGCTCGGAACGAGCCTCACACTGGAATACGGCGATCCATTCATTGATTCGAAGCGAAGCTCGCTTTCTATCAGTGCGTATTCTAGAGAGTCGCTTCTATTCGGCAGGTCAGTTTTTGGCGGCGGGGGTGGCGGAGTCGGCCAAGCCGAATTTTCACAACGCAAAACCGGTGGCATCGCATCGCTCTCCCGCGTTCTTGGTAGGGACCTTCGTGGAAGTGCTGGACTTCGAGTGGAAGCGGTGAATTCCAATAACTTCACTGTCACCCCTGGCGAGGAGTTCGTCGTTCAAGATGGCGTGATTGCAGGCGTTGAATTCGGGCTTTCCAGAAATCGGCGAGACAATAGCGTGGAGCCCGCGAAAGGCGACTGGCTCAAGCTATCCGCGGTTCCCAGCTACTCGAACATCTCGAGGGTCGGGGGTTACGACAACGGATTCGATATTTTGGGTGACAATTTCTACGCCAAACTGAACTTTGACTATCGGGCGTATTTCAGTCGTGGCCCAATGCGCAAGCCGGAGGAGTTCGATAAGCCCGTGACCGTTGTAGCGCTGCGCGCATCCGGCGGATACATCCTTGGCGATGTGCCGTTCTTCGAACAGTATTTCGTAGGCGGCGCCAATGGAGTTCGTGGCTACGCAGAGGACCGTTTCTGGGGCAAACAGAATCTGTTGTTCCAAGCGGAACTGCGATATCCGATCCAAAAGGCGTTCAGCGCGGTTGTCTTCGCTGACTTTGGCGGAGCGTGGGGCGGATACGGCGCACTGAAAAACTTTACACAAGAGCGAGACATCAACATGAAGCTCGGATATGGCGTGGGGATCACATTTAAGACGGCGCTCGGCCCGATTCGTCTCGACCTGGGCTTTGACGACCAAGGCAAGCCGAGAACGCACTTCACCATTGGAACCAGCTTCTAAGTTCAATTGTCAAATAGGAAACACAACATGAAATATTCAACACGGATTGGAATCGCAATTGCAGCGATTGGAATTGTAATCGCATTGTTCGCGTTTCAGGGCCCGACGCAGAAAACCGGCGTCATTGACATCGGCAGGGCTTCTGACTTATCGAAACTAGGAAAGAGGAAGAAGAGCGAGTTCGACGCAAAGCAGCAGAAGTGGATTAATATGCTGAACTTCATGCGGCAGAATAGATTCTTCACTCCAGACAACGCGAAAAAGTTTCGCGAGCTGAGTCTTGTTGAGAAGCCCACGGCCGAGCAAACTCAGTCGCTTGAAGGTTTGAAAACATCCATTCAAAAAATTACAGATGAGTTTCAAAACTTGATAAAGGTCACGCAGCCGAACGATGAACAGGTGAAGCGACGACAGGAACTTTTGAGAATGGCGGATGAAACGGTGCAAATGATGAACGAACTTGGTGCAGAGTATCGCGACTCGATGCAGACTCTGGCTGGCGACCTTAAGGAAGAGGTCACGAACAAGGCGCGCCAGTCTGTGCAAAAGTACGGCAAGAAGGAAGGGTTCACGATCATTTTCGAGAGTTCGATAGCCGTTTACGGCGCGAACGACGTTACAGATGAAGTTGTCAAAATCATGGACGTGGACTTCCCTTAGCGGAGTCCTTTTGATCGCGATTGCCGCCGGCTGCGCTCCCGCGCAACCGGCGGTTTTTGTGGATTTGCAGGCAGTTGCTGAGCAGCAGGAGGGCATCTCGCCTGGCGAGGGCAAAAGCATCAGGGCGGCCCGGAGCGGTCCCTCAACCGGCTCGCTAGAAAGTTACTCCCAATCGGGATTGGCCGAGGATACGTTCACCGCGAGGCGCAAGGCAGCCCGCGAATCGATCCAACGTGAGCGACAAAAGATTTTTGAAGAGCTGTCGCAGTATTACTACCAAGATTTGGAGAGGAAGCTAAACGCGATTCGCTCGGAATTATTGGAATCTGCGCGTGCGCGAGGGAAGGAGTTGGACGTAGAGTTCGCGACGAAGTTTTCTGAGATGACATTGAAATCATCACGCGAACGGGCGCCAATCGTAATAAGAATCGAACTCAATCAGATTGCGATTGGAGATGAGCACGGACGCGTCCGAGATATTCCACTTGAAAAAGGTCTGAGCAGGCGATTGACCGACGAGCGCACAAAACTCAAGTCGGACTTGTTGGCTGTGGATGCGAAATTTGACGAGGAAGTCCAGGCAATTGTTGAATCGAACAATGCAACTCTTTTGCGCGAGCGCACCGAAATAATGAAGACGATCGAGGGGAAGCGAGCTGAGTTGGATTCCGAGATCCGATCACTCATCAACGAGAAACTTGGCCCAGGAAATGGTTTAGATCTGCCTCCACTCTTGGAAGATGCGGGGACGAAGGGCTCGGATTCTCCGGCGGTATCGCAAGGTGTGCCGGGGCTAACTGCTGCTCCTGAATCGCTTGGTCTAAGCTCCCGTGGGCCTCTGTCACGCACCGACCTTGAGAAGGCTCTGAACATCTGGGCCGACGTTCACGGGTACAAACTGGTCTCGGGGCGCGATCAGGGCACCGACAGAACGGCGGAGTTTATAGATTGGCTGAACAAAAAGTGATAGGCACACTAGGAGAGATTGCACAAATCGTAGGTGGGACGCTGGTTGGTCCTGCCGATTTGACCATCGAAAGGCCGGTACCGGCGGGTTACGATGACGAGGCTGGAATTACATTCGCCGAATCGAAGGAGTACTTGCATACCGTTGAAGCAAGCAGAGTCGGTGCGGTCATCGTATCTGAGGAGATCACGACCTGCGCCAAACCGCACATTCGGCATCGGAGTCCTCGCGAAGCGTTCGGCAGGCTGCTCGCAATCGCATGGAAAGAGCTCCCGCTTGCAACCGGCGTTCATCCGACTGCAGTTGTTTCACCGGAAGCGAAGGTTCATCCAGATGCGAGCGTCGGAGCGTTTTGCGTTGTCGAAGCAGGTGTGGTTATCGAAGAAGACGCCAAAGTTTTCCCGTTTTGCTTCGTTGGCGCAAACTGCAGGATCGGTGTTGGCGCAAAACTGTATCCGCGAGTCACACTTTATCGAGATGTGCACGTTGGAGACCGGACAATTATTCACTCCGGAGCCGTGATTGGCGCCGACGGGTTCGGATTCTTTTGGGATGGCACAAAAAGGCGCAAAGTTCCGCAAGCCGGCTCCGTAAACGTCTCCAGTGATTGCGAAATAGGTGCGCTCACAGCCATTGATCGCGCAACGGCGGGAGAGACGAAAATTAAGGAAGGCACGAAAATTGACAACTTGGTGCAGGTTGGGCACAACGTTGTGATCGGAGAGCACACGGTCATTGCTGGGCAGACGGGCATCGGCGGAAGCACTCTGATTGGTGCGCGCGTTGTGATGGGTGGACAGTGCGGCATAGGAGACCACGTTGACATTGCTGCCGATGTTTCTTTGGGTGCCAGATCGGGTGTGGGGCAAAGTCTTCCAAAGCCAGGGCAGTATTGGGGCGCTCCGGCCCGCGATTCGAAAGAGGAGATACGGATCACGCTGCTCATGGGAAAGCTGCCCGAGCTGGTTGACCGGATTAAGCAACTCGAACGTGAAGTCGCACGCCTCTCATCGTCAAAACATGAAGATTGAATTTGAAAGGCGAACCGTAGCCAACCCTTTCTCCCTTTCGGGACACGGAATTCACACCGGGGAAGCGGCCGAAGTGACGATTTCGCCCGGAGATCGCGGAGTCTGGTTTCACCACGAGGGATGCGAATTTCCCGGCACACCGACCGGCGTTTCGAAAACGCCGAGAAGCACCTGGATTGGGACCGTGCGGACAGTGGAGCACTTGATGAGTGCGATGGCCGCGTTTGAAATCACCGATGCGGAGATTAGTCTAAGCGGCCCCGAAATGCCAATTCTTGGCGGCGGCTCGGCCGAGTATTGCGATGCACTTTCGTGTGCGGGCAGCAAGGTGATCGGCTCCCGGAAGTGCAGTGTGTTCGGGCGAGTTCAAATGCTTGAGGGGAATCAGCACATATCAGTTTCCGCGGGACGCGGAAGGTGGAGGTATTTATTCAAGGCGGATAAGTTTCCTGGAGACGTCGAAGTTCACTTCGACTTTTCTGCGGACGACTATTCAAAGGCGATTGCGCCCTCTCGAACTTGGTGTTTCGAATCCGAAGTTGAGCAGATTCGAGCGGCAGGGTTGGGAAAGGGCGGCAATGAGGAGAACACTTTGATCATTGGCGATACCGGGTATTGTAATGCCGCGAAAAGCAGCGATGAACCGGCGCGGCATAAGCTGCTTGATTGCATCGGCGACCTTTCGCTTGCTGGAATTCCAGTTCAGTTTTTGGATGTGGTTGCAGAGAGTACTGGACACGAGATGAACGTAAAAGCTGCGACACGTTTGGCGGAACTGTGCACTTGGGAGGTGAGATAGAACGTGATGGATATTAGAGAGATAAAGAAGTATCTGCCACATAGATTTCCGATGCTATTGGTGGACCGAGTGCTTGAGGTCGAGCAGTTGAAAAGCATTTCGGGTTACAAAAATGTAACCGCGAATGAAGCGTTTTTTGAAGGGCATTATCCAGAAATGCCGATCATGCCCGGGGTGCTGATTATCGAGGCGATGGCGCAGATGGGCGCCCTGATGCTTCTAACTGAACCGACTTATTCAGGACAAACGCCGGTCATTGTGGGCGTAGAGAAAGCGAAGTTCAAGAAGCCGGTGGTTCCCGGGGATCGTTTGGACATTCGTGCAGAAGTCATGTGGTTTCGCAACTCTTTGGGGATGATGAAAGGAACAGCCAAAGTCGGAGACGAAGTTGTGGCGGAGGCCGAGATCGGATACAAAATTCTTCCTAACGGAGACAAAGCTTGACGCAATGCCATCCGACAGCGGTGGTGGACAGTCGCGCGGAAATTGGGGAGCGCGTCAAAATCGGGCCGTTCGTTGTCGTTGAGCCAGGAGTTACCATCGGCGAGGATTGCTCGATCGAAGCGCACGCCGTCGTGTGCACCGGCGTGACAATCGGCTCGCGGAACATCATCGGGCATAGCGCAGTGATTGGTGGCGCACCGCAGGACCGCAAGTACAACAACGAGCCAACGTTTGTTACTATCGGGGACGACAACATTATTCGCGAATTTGCGACCTTGCACCGTGCTACTGGAGAAGGTCGAAAGACGTCCGTAGGAAACAACAACTACTTGATGGCGTATACGCATTTGGGGCATAACGTAACTGTAGAGAACGACTGCACCATTGCCAATAATGTCGGTGTCGCGGGACATGCCACGATAGAGACAGGCGTGAACATCGGCGGATTCGTCGGAATTCACCAGTTCACGCGTGTTGGAAAGTACGCCATGGTTGGCGGTTATAGCAAAGTCAACCGCGACGTTCCACCGTTCATGCTTGTCGAAGGCTCGCCTTTGCAGGTGTACGACATCAATGCGGTCGGCCTGAGGCGGCTCGGAGTCAAATCAAACTCTCGACTTGCGCTTCATAAGGCGTGCAAACTGCTGTTCCGATCTCAAATGGGAATGACTCACGCCGTTGAGGCCGTTAAGCGGGAAGTTGAAATCACGGATGAGGTTCAGTACTTGCTCGACTTTGTTAGTCGGATGGGGGCTGGCAAGTTCGGTCGGCAAGATCAAAAGTGATTCTCATTTCAGCCGGAGAGGCGAGCGGCGATTCTGTAGGCGCAGCGCTCGCAGAAGAGATCCGCGTTCTTCGTCCAGATTGTCGCATTGTGGCTGTGGGTGGCAAGCGCTTGCGCGGGGCGGGAGCAGAGATCGTCGAGGATTCGACGCGGTGGGGTGCCATCGGTCTGGTTCAATCGCTGCTTCTGGTTCCAAAAGTGTACGCGGCATTTCTGCGGGTCAAGAGATGGATAAAGCGCTCTAAGCCAGAGCTCATTGTCGCCATTGATTTCGGAGCGTTCAACGTCCGCCTTTGTCGGTTCGCGAAGGCACAAGGGTGCAAAGTTCTGTACTTCATGCCTCCCGGGAGTTGGCGGAGGTCGTCACAAGGACAGGATTTGAAGGAGATCGCTGACGTCATCGCGACTCCATTCAAGTGGTCGGCGGAAATGCTTGGCGCGGAATGGGTCGGTCATCCACTTGTGCAGATGATTGGCGAAGTTGGTACTGAGCAACGATCAAAACTTGCGATCATGCCCGGCAGTCGCGAACATGAAATAGAACTCCTATTGCCCATCATGGCTCAAGCGATTGATCGAACGGATATTGGCGATCTTAGGCCTGAGATTGTTTGCGCTCCATCGGCAGACGCAGCAAAGTTACAGTCAGTTTGGGATCAGAATTGCAGCAAGCCAGCGACAATTTCGCACAGCGCAGTCGCCACGTTGAAGGCCTCGAACGCGGGCATTGTTTGTTCCGGCACGGCGACGCTTGAAGCGGCCATCTGCGGTGTACCTATGGTCATCGTTTACAAGGTGCCGTGGTGGAGCGAGTTGGAGGCGCGCATCATTCGTTTCAAGATACAGCTCATCGGCATGCCCAACATCTTGATGGGGCGCATGGCGTTTCCCGAGTTGATTCAGCATCAAGCGACAGCGGAGCACATGTCGTCGGAGTTGTCGAAGATACTGAGCGACGGCGAACATCGCAACACTCAACTTAGTGCGATGGAGCAACTGAACGAGTTACTGGGTCCTCAAGATGCAGTGACGAGAACCGCAAAGCTGGTCGTGGGGATGCTTACGCCGTCCACAGGAACGGCGCAGCATCCGTCATAACGAAACCTTTTTCCTCGATCGCAAGATTCAGGTAATCCGGAATCGTGAACGCGCTGTGGTGGAAGCGCGGAGTGTAGTACCGGTTTGTTACACCTCTTTCAGCAAACCGTTGAGCGACATCCGCTTCCGAAAGCTCTAGCGGGTCTTCTGACTTGCTCGCAAGAATGAATCCCCACGGAAGGAAAAACGTTGTCATGATTCCCCAGTACGGTCGAACGATTGGGAACACGCTCTCGACCGTTTTCACACAAGCTGCGTAGCAATCTGGATAGTTGATGTTCGCGCATCCCGCTTGCAGCGCCAGTACACCGTTGTCCGTGAGTGCATTCTTACAGATTTCGAAATACTCCTTCGTGAACAGATAAACAGCAGGCCCGCCTTCAAGGGGGTCTGGCAGGTCGCTGAGGATGACGTCGAACTTTTCGTCCGTGCGCTCTAGATACGCACGTGCATCCTCGTGCAACAGCGTCGTTCGCGGGTCGTCAAACGCACCTTGATGCCATTCGGGCATCTGCTCTTTGACCATGTCAATCAGCTCTTCGTCAATGTCCACCATCACGGCCCGTTCGACGGTGTTGTGTGTGAGCGCCTCACGAAGCGTCGCGCCTTCGCCGCCACCCGCGATGAATACTTTCTTCGGATTCGGGTGAGCCGTCATTGCCGGTTGTGACATGCACTCATGGAAGATGAACTCGTCCAAAAGGCTGCTTTGGATTTTGAAATCCAAGAACAGAGTTTTGCCAAAACGAGGGATTTCGCAGATCATCGCCTGTTGGTACTTCGTATCCTTCTGGTGATAAATCTGTTCGATGGTGAAACACCACTCCGCAGCAGTAGTGTGTGTCTCCGACACAAACGCGCCCATTCGTTGAGTAAATTCCATTGGTATTGTTCCTTAGAAGAAGATCGGTGGCGACAAGCGCCGCCACCCAGCAAAATTAGTCAAGCACTTCCGACTGAAGTCCGCGGCGAACCAAAAGGAACCGCGTTCGTTCGGGCTTGAAGAAATCGCGAAGCACTTCAACAGCCTTGTCCACATGCACGGTATCGCTGCAATAGAACAGGTCAACTGCCGCATATCGGTTTTCCGGCCAAGTGTGAATCGTAAAGTGCGACTCTTGAATGATCACCGCTCCCGACACGCCGTACGGCTTGAACTCGTGAAACGATGATGTGACGACGCTGGCGTTGCTGCGCTCGGCGGCAGACACCATCGCGATACGAACCGACTCCTCTTGCTCAAGTGAAGCGGGTTCGCAGCCGTAGAACTCCACGAGCAAATGGCAGCCGAGTGAAGCTTCTAATCGCGGATCGTGCGGATGCTTGAAATCGTCGTGAGCTATCCAATCCCTGAACGCGGCATCGTCGCGACCCGGGAACAGTGTCCAGCTTTCATCAATCTTGACTTGCTCGACAGGGGCCGCAGCAGAAAAGCGGGACCGCAGCCACTTCCAGACGTGCGAAAGTGGGTTTGACTTGATGGGGGTAGCAACTGAGAACAGCGCAAAAAGGCAGACAAAACCAGTCAGCAAAAACACCGATACATTCCTCCTATGACGTTGACATTCAGGCGCCCACGCGCCGACCCAACCCTTGGCCTCGATTCAGCTGTCGAGACCCAGACAGCATAAGTCAGTTCCGTTCGATTCTTCATCTCACGTAGGAGCCGCACTTGCCAACCCATAGGGGTCGTCCGCGGCGAACGCGGATAATACCCCCTAGGGGGTCGGTGTCAACCCCCCTATGGCAAATTGGGACTTTTTTCCGAGGAATTCTTTCCGAATAACAGAAAAAGTGATAGCCATATGGCCAGAGTCACGGCCGCGATCGAGAGCTTGAGCCAGTCTGGGACGGTCTTTCCAAAGCTAATCCAGGCTTCAATCGGCGCTGCGACCCAAATCATCACGATTCCAAGGATAAGCAGGTGGATGACGTCCTTCGACGCAGCTCTAAGCGCTTGGGCGCGCGTTCGACGCCCAGGAGCTATCAGGCACCAACCGAGCAGAAGGCCCGCTCCGGCACCGATGAATATTCCTCCGAGCTCAGAGACGCCGTGCGCCGCGATACCTGTCAGAAAATGCCGCGTCCCGCCAACTTTGGAGAGCTCCTCGTAGAACGCGCCCATCATCGCGCCGTTTGTGTAAAGCGAGTAAACCGTGTAGCCGCCGAAAGTTACCCCGCCCGCAGCCGCATGAATGGTCGCCATCGTGTTGTTTTGAACGTAAAACGCGGTCATGACAACCGCTTCGTCAGTCCGGACCTCTTTGAACTCTTTGGTCTTCCAGCTTTCGAGGGCGGCTTCGAAGCCCGGGGGCAGGATCTCCTTCGTCAAACTCTTGTCGGCGCGCACCGCCTGCCTGGCGAATATTGCCGAGAGAAGGAAGATCGCCATCGCCGTTGCGATTTGCCGGCGGCGGCGTCGGACGGCCCGGCACGCCTCCGCAATCGCATTGATGAACCCATAGAGGAGGTTGGATCTCGGGTGCCTGTAGAGCACGGAGTAGCACCGTGCAACGAGGTCGTTCAGAAAGGTGTGGAGCGTTTCGTTTTGGCTTCTGGTTTTCACTGCTGCCAGGTCTTGAGCAGCGGCGCGATAAAGGCGCCCGAACTCCCTGACCTCTTGGCCGTTTAGAGCCGTGAGTTGCGCCTCGGCGCGACTGACCAGCAAAAGCAACCTATCCCAGTCGCCCTTTCTCTTCTGAACAAACTCCTTCTCGTTCATTGGTCGTTTTGCGAGTTTATCGAACAATACACTACCGCGCGGCGTCAGAATTGATATCCGGGCGATAGCCCATCGCCTCGCCTCGTTGCGAGGAGGGTCACCGAACGGGTTTTTGGCATAGATTCTGCTCGGACATTTGTTCTGCCCGAAAGGAATCCTGGCACTTAGTGGAGAACCTGAGGACTGGGCTCGTGGACGAGCCTTGAGAACTGAGCGTAAATCAGATGAACGACCCGGCCCAACTGCCAGAAGAGTCTTGGGAAGGTAGAGGAAGCACATACCCCTCCTATCTTTCGCGCCTGACTCAGACCGAGCTGCTCTCCCCAGAGGCGGAGAGATCGCTCGCGCGCCTTGCCAGGGCGGGTGATGATGCGGCGAAGAAACGGCTCATCGAGGCGAATATGCGACTCGTAGTCAACATCGCCAAGCATTACCGTAATGGCTCGATCCCGCTCGAGGACCTGATTCAGGAAGGGGCTCTCGGATTGATTGATGCGGTGTCCCGGTTCGATCCTGAGCGCGGATTTCGGTTTTCAACCTACGCGACACACTGGATTCGCCAGACCATTGGGCGAGCGGTTGACTCGAAATCAAGAACGATTAGGGTCCCCGCGCACGTTCGAGAGACTTGCCGCCGAATTGAGCGAGAGCGAGCTCGACTGTTGATCGTGCTTGGTCGAGACCCCACGGGAGCCGAAGTTGCGAGTTCTCTGGGGATGACGGCGGAGAAGATGCTTTTTGCGCTTCAGGCAGCGACCGACCCAGTGTCCATTGATCGTGTTTTAGGGCCGGAAGAGCCCTCGAACCTTGTTCCTCTCGCCTCGGCCATACCCGCGGAAGATCCGGAAACGCAGGCGATTAACAACGACGCGCGGGAAACGCTTATTTCGATTCTTGCAGAGTTAACGGAGCGAGAACGCCGCGTAATGCGAAAGAGATTGGGCTTAGATGACAACGAAGCGGGGCGCGCCCCATATGAATCTCCGGAAGAGATGAAGTTATCTCGGGAAAGAGTGCGCCAGATTGAAGGACAAGCTGTTCGAAAACTTCGCGCGATAATAAAGCGCAGAAAGCTTCCCGAGATGTTCTGAGTTAAGCGGCGACTTGCCCAGCAAACTGAACATCGGCGCTTGAGGAAATCTCATTGTACGCAAGGACCGGCGTGCCAACTCCATGACGTTCCAGGAATCGTTTCATCGGCAGTCGAAGGTTGTTTCCACACAGCAACACCGGTGGGCTGCCACTTGCGGAGGAGGCAGCTTCAGTAGCTTTGCCGACCTGCTCCGCGATCTGAGAAGACTTATCAGGTTCGAGGGCAAGCACCGAGCCGTGAGGCGTCTGTTGAATCTGATCCGTGAGGGTTTTCTGCAGGCCAGGCTCTATTGTGAGACAAACGACTTTTCCGTTAGCATCGGCGTACTGTCTGGTTATCGTTCGCGGCAACGAAGCCCGAACGAGCTCGCCTAACTGATCAGGATCTTTCACGCGGTCGGCAAAATCTGCAAGCGTTTCGAGAATGGTGACCATGTCGCGAATTGGCACTCTTTCGCGAAGCAAGTGCTGCAGGACCTTTTGAACTTCACCCACAGACAGCTGTGCCGGGACGAGTTCCTCAACGACAGTTGAGTTCAGTTCCTTCACGTTATCAAGCAGCGTTTGAACATCTTGTCTGCTAATTAGCTCGGCCGAGTGTGCCTTTACCACTTCGCTTAAGTGCGTGCTCATCATGGCGGTTGGTTCGATCACCGTGTAACCGCTTCGCTCAGCTTGATCTTTCATGCCACGTTCAATCCAAAGCGCATCAATATTGAACACCGGGTCTTTGGTAAGTGTTCCAATGATCGGATTGATGACAGAACCGCTATCAATCGCAAGCGCTTGATCTGGGTAAGCATTGGCCCGGGCCACTTCTTCACCGCGGATTCGAATTACATACTCGTTCGGTCCGAGTTGGACGTTGTCTCGAATGCGCACACTCGGCAACACGAACCCTAATTCTAGTGCAAGCTGTCGTCGGATCGCCGTGATGCGCGCTGGGAGATCGCCACCTTGTCGTGGGTCTACAATTCTCGTCAGGCCGTAACCGACTTCAAACTCGATTGCATCCACATTTAGCAGAGGCAGAACGGAGTCGGGAGACGACCTGCCATCAGGTGGTGGAGCCGTCGCCGCGGCGCTCGATGTTGGAGCTTCCGCGCCAGTTTCGGCTGCAAGTGCCAACTTCGCAGCGGAGGTTAGCGAATATCTGTAAAACGCGAACACTGCTCCGGCGAGCATCAAAAATGTAATCGTTGGAAATCCAGGAACAAACCCGAGAAGCGCCAGGCCGATCGCCGTGCCGAGTAGCGCTTGTGGTTGCGCGATGATTTGACGCATCACTGATGAACCCATGCCGGCTTCCTGTCCACCTCGAGTGACCATTAAGCCCGCCGAAGTGCTAACGAGCAGGGCCGGAATCTGAGAAACGAGACCTTCACCAACGCTAAGAGTCGCGTATGTTTTCAAGATCTCCATGACGTCGCCTTGTCCTCGCATGAAACCGAGCAGCAAGCCGCCGATGATGTTGACGACGATGATGAGAATGGCCGCGATGGCGTCGCCCTTGATGAACTTGCTCGCGCCGTCCATTGAGCCATAAAAGTCGGACTCGTGCTTAATCTCTTTGCGTCGCTTTTTGGCTTCCGCTTCAGTGATAAGTCCCGCGTTCAGGTCGGCATCAATGGACATCTGTTTGCCGGGCATTGCGTCGAGCGTGAATCTCGCAACGACTTCTGCAACGCGGCCAGCGCCATTCGTGATGACAACAAACTGGACGATGACGAGAATAAGGAACGCGACTAATCCGACGATAAAGTCGCCACCCATGACGAACTCGCCAAAAGTCTGGATGACGTGGCCAGACTCGCCGGACGTTAAGATTAGCTTCGTCGCAGCGATACTCAATGCGAGTCTTAGGAGAGTAGTGAGAAGAAGCACGGACGGAAACGTACTGAACTGGGTTGGGTTAGAAACGTTCGTCGCGATCAGTGCAATGCTAACCGAGCTGCCGATGCTGATGACCAGCATCGCGTCGAGCAGCCATGCCGGCACTGGCAGAATCAGCATAACGACGACGGCAAGGATTGCCACCGCCATGACGAGGTCGCTCTGTTTAAGCAGTTTTGAAATCATTGCTATTTGCCGCCCTTTTCGAGCGCCTTAATACCTTTGCTTATCCTCGCAGCTTTTTCGGGATCGTCTGCTGCAATTGCGGCAAGGAGTTCTGCGAGTTTCACGTCTTCCATCTTTGCGAGGACGGGAAGCGCATCTCCGTCTTCCCATTTCAGCAGAATCTTTTTGACTGCGGCTGTATCCATGTTTGACCAGAGGCTCGCAACCCGCTCGGTACCATCTTTTTTTGGTGCAGAGGTGGTTGGCGGGGGCTCGCTGACAGGCGGCTCAACCGGTTTTGTCGGTGGCTCCGCGGTTGGCGGTTGTTCCGTTGACTTGTTGTTGCCCGTTGTTTCCTCTGCTTCCGATTTGGTGGCTGTGCCTTGTGTGGCTACAGTGGACTTCTTCTTGTCTGGAGTGATGCCAGGGATTTTCATTACGCCGGCATAGCCGAGACCGATGACTGTTCCACCAATTGCGATGAGTGCGACCAGGACTATCGTGAGCATCTTCATCTATTCAGCTCTCCCATGATTCGCTTGACATACGTTTGAGTTTCTGCAAAAGGAGGAACACCGCCGTAGCGCTTGACCGCTCCAGGACCTGCGTTGTACGCAGCAAGCGCAAGTTCTACGGAGTTGAATCTATCAAGCTGCGCTTTCAAATACTTTGCACCCGCACGCAAGTTCTGAGCCGGGTCGTACGGATCAGAAACTCCGAGTTCGCGAGCCGTTTCAGGCATCAATTGGGTGAGCCCTTTCGCACCTACCGAGGATGTCGAGTTCGGGTTCCAACTGCTTTCCCACTTGATGAGAGCTCGGAACAGATTCCGATCGAGTGACTGCTGATCCGCAACCGTGTCTGCGAGCTGTTTCAAGTGATCGGTTGTGTATGAGCCGTTAGCTGGGACCAGGTTCGTCGGATTCATCGGAGCGAGGCCGCCGCCAGTTGATGAGCGCGACATGGGACTCATGTCGTTGATCCCCGCACCGACACCTGTTACGGGAAGATGGATTGCTGCGACTTGTTCGCTCATCGCCTCTGCAAAAGTTGAGCCCTCAAGCGACTGAATGCGCGCCTCGATTTCCGCAATTCTGGATTTGATGCCTTCTGGGCCAAGTGGCTTGACATTCATTATGCCGCCCTCCTGAAGTTTGCCCATTCATCAAGGTCGTTCTGCTCCGCTCGGGCGACTTCTGCCTTATGCTTCGCGAGCGCGATCTCGTGTAGCCTCTCCATAGCCTTGAGCCTCTTCTTTGCATCTACCCATTCAGTGTGGGCTCTCGACTCGTCATCAACAAGAATCGAGATAACGGACAGTTGGTTTTCATATTCGCTCGCCAATCGCTCGAAGTAGAAATCGAGCGTTTTCATCTCTTCAATCGTTCTTGGCAGCTTCATCATTGCTTTGTCGCGCTCCTGCAAAATCTTCTCCGCGACCAACTCCGCAGCACGGCGGCAGCGCATGACTTCGAGCAGCGCATCCTTCGCCCAGGACTCTTGCAGGCGTCGAAACTCGAGGACGCGTTTGTATGCAAACTTAAACTTAGGCATTAGTCAGCTTCTCCAATCCTGCTACCGCATCCTGGAAATTCGTGAGTTCGCCTCGATCCTGTCGCAAGAACTCAGTGATGGCTGTCCACTTATCAATGGCCTCATCGGCAATCGGCTTGCTGCCCTTTTGGTAGGCGCCGATCGCGACAAGCTCTTCAACGTCTCGATAGGCGGACACCAATTCTCGTAGGCGATTCGATGCCCGGACATGCTTCTCGTTTACGATGTTGGGCATCACACGGCTCAAGCTTTCGCCAACAGCGATCGCAGGGAAGTGGCCCGCGTTCGCGAGCTTTCGATCCAAGATAATGTGGCCGTCAAGAATTGCGCGAGTCGCATCGCTCACGGGTTCGTTGGTATCGTCACCTTCCACCAACACGGTGTAGATTCCGGTAATGGAGCCGCGATCCGAGGTTCCGGCGCGTTCAAGGAGCCGGGGAAGAAGAGCAAATACACTCGGCGTGTAGCCTCGGGTGCTCGGTGGCTCTCCAATTGCGAGGCCCAGCTCCCGTTGTGCTGTTGCAAATCGGGTGACGCTGTCCATCATGAGCATCACGTTTTTGCCGCGATCTCTGAAGGACTCTGCGATTGCTGTAGCGGTAAACGCTGCTTTTATTCGGACCAATGCAGGTTGCTCGCTGGTCGCGATGACGAGAACCGACTTCGCGAGTCCTGAGGGGCCCAAGTCATGCTCGATGAATTCCCGCACCTCTCGACCGCGTTCTCCGACGAGCGCAATCACATTGACGTCGGCGGAGCTATTTCTTGCGATCATTCCAAGCAGTGTGCTTTTCCCGACGCCGCTTCCGGCAAAGATGCCGACACGCTGGCCAACGCCAGTCGTTATGAGTGCGTCAACCACTCGGACGCCGGTTGACATCGGTTTGCTGATAATCTTTCTTTTGAGAGCGCTTGGCGGTGTGTTGTGAATCGGATAAGTCTGTTGCGATTGCAACTTTGCGCCTTCGAGAGGGTTGCCGATCCCATCAAGGATTCTTCCGAGCAACTGATCGCCGACTGGGACTCTTAGGCAACTTCCGGTGTTGCGTACACGGTTTCCGGCACCGATTCCTACGATTTCATCGAACGGCATGAGCAGTACGCTGTTACCTCGGAATCCGACCACCTCTGCGAACGCCTCCGTTTGATCGGGGAGACTAATCGCGCAAAGATCGCCGATTTTTGCTTCAGGTCCTGAAGACTCGATGACCAAACCTACTACCTGCTGCACCCTTCCGAATGCTCGGATGGCGTCGGCTGATAGCACGCGCTGCCTTGCATCCAAGAGTTGTGCAGTCGGGACGGTGATCACGCGGCTTCACTCTCCTGGATTCGCGAAAGCTTGGTTTCGATGCTTGCGTCAATGATGCCGTTGTCGCTTTCTATGATGACCGATCCTCGCTGAAGCGATTCATCTCCGACGATTTCGACCCCCTTCACAAATCCCGCGACGGCGATGAGTTGGTCTCGATGCTGATCTAGGACAGCGGCATCAAATGGATTGAGCTTGACAGTTGCTTTGTTTGAATTCGTCACGCGGCCGAGTGCTTCGCGAACGATGTGGACGATGACGTCGGGTCGCTGCTCGAGTTCATTAGAGATGACTTTCTTAGCGATTTCGTAGCTCAGAGCAGCGAGGCCATACTCAGCCTTTTGAAACCAGAGGTCCATGCTTGCCTCAATGCGTCCGATGAGCGCCTTTAGTTCAAGAGCAAAGTTGAGAATCCGTTCCTCTTCTTGCCTCTTGCCGGCGTCGTAGCCCTCGCGAACTCCCCACTCGTATCCCGCTGCATATCCTTCTTGGTAGGCAGTCTCCTTCTTTGCCTCCAGCATTTCCGACACTGGATCCGCGACCGGCGCGTAACTACCTTTTGATCGGACCGGAGTGCCCGACGCTTCTTGAAGCAGCGAGTCGAGACTGGTGAACTCGGCAGACTCGTTGCGGATAAACTTCTTAGACGAGGACATCCTCTTCTCCTCGACCAATCGTGATTTCTCCGGCCTCTTCTAACCTTCTAATCACTCCGACAACTTTCTGCTGAGCCTCTTCGACGTTCTTGAGTTTCACAGGGCCCATAAACTCCATGTCCTCTTTGAGCATCGTCGCTGCACGTTCGGACATATTGCCAAATATCTTCATTTGAACTTCTGCGCTCGTTCCCTTGAGCGCCAGCGAAAGCTCCTTGATTTCAACCTCGCGGAGAATTGCTTGAACTGCGCGGTCGTCGAGGTTGGTGATGTCCTCGAACACGAACATCATGTTCATAACCTGCTCAGCAAGTTCGGGATTGGTCGTCGAAAGCGACTCCAGAATCTTTCTTTCAGTTTGGCGATCCACTCGGTTGAGGAGGTCAACAAGCGCTTTAACGCCCCCGACAACTGTGAACTCCGATTGGGCGAATGTGCTGAACTTGCGTTCAAGCACCTGTTCGACTCGGCGGATAACTTCAGGCGGAGTCCGGTCCATCATTGCGATGCGCTCCGCGACTTCAATTCTCAGCTCTGGCGAAAGCTTTGTCAGTGTTTGTGCCGCGAGCGAGTTTGGGAGGTAAGCCATGATGAGCGCGATAGTCTGTGGATGTTCGTCTTGCAGCATCGAGGCGAGCTGAGTCGGATCGCTTTTTCTTAGGAAGTCGAACGGTACGACTTCCAGAGCGTGCATGATTCGGTCCATCACTTCGTTCGCGGCGTCGTTGCCGAATGCCGACTCGAGCATCTTCTTGGCGTGCTCAACGCCGCCTTGTGCAATGTACTCTTGCGCCATCGCCATATCAAAGAACTCATTGATGACTGAGGTGCGGAGCTCGGGGGTCACTTTGTCCAATCGTGCTATTTCAAGCGTGATGAGCTCGACGTGTTCTTCGTCGAGGTACTGCATGATTTTGCCGACTCTTTCCGCGCCGAGCAGCATCATCAAGATCGCTGCTTTTTGCCGATTGCGAGTGGATAATGGGTTGCCTCTCACTACCTTGTCTCCTCAAGCAGCCAGCTCTTGATCAGCAGGGCGACTTTCTCTGGTTTGTGTTCTGCCATGTATTGAATGGATTCGAAATTGTTATCGAACTTGTCGGGGATGGCTACGATTGTTCGATCGCCGGACTCCTCAATGATGATTCTCTCGCCATTGGGGCCGACCGTTTCAGATTGTCCCGGTCGCAGTGGCGTACCTGGAGCCACGACAGTGCCTGTAATTCCAGAGCTCGTGGTCATCACTGCGGCAGATCCTGACGCGAGTGCGCCAGCTTTGCCTGCCGAAACCAAAACGTTTGAGTTGTTAGATGCAGCTTTGCCCAACGCCTTCATCACGAGGAAGCCGACTACAACGAGGGCGATGACAGGGATCAGTGAAATGATCTGCTGCATCATTTGTGAAGACTTGGCGGCAGCAACCTCTTTCTTCGCAGCTTCAGCCGCCGCCGAGTCGAACTTGACTGCGGAAACACTGACCTTGAAGTTTTCTGGGTCTTTGTCAGCACCAATCAGATTGCTTGCGTACGACTCGATGTTTTTCTGTTGCGCTGCGACGGACTCGTCAAGCATGATGCTGACGCGGCACGTTGTTGTCTTGCCGGGCGCAACGCTTGTCTCAGTGGTCTGGTGAGTGGAGCCTACTGCGGATTCTTCCGAAGTCATGACGTAATTCTTTCCACCACCTGCTGCCGGAGGTGTCGTCGCACCTGTCGCTCCAGTTCCGCCTGCTGCGAGATTTGCAGCATCTGCTCCGTATGCTTCGGAGGTCTTACCCACCACAACGGGCTTGCTCGGCGTGTCTTCAACCTTTTTCACGTCGCTGCGGTCGAAGTTCATCTCAACGTTTACGCTGACGATTGCCTTTCCTGGTCCGATGGTTCGCGTAATCATCGTTTCGATTTCACGCTTCAATCGGCTCGACTCTTGAATTTCGGCTGTGCGCCTCTTATTGGCCAATCCCATTCCCGCGCCTTCGTCCTCTTTTCCGTCGTACAGCAGGACGCCGTCTGAAGATGAAACTGAGACGTTTTGCGCGTTGAGTCCAGGAACAGAGGTGCTGATCATTCTCACGATCGCTTCGGCGACTGCACCGTCGGAGCCAACTCCTGGCTTGAGTTGAACGACCACGCTTGCGCTTGGTTCGACTTTGGTGTCTGCAAATGGAGAGTCGTTCCCGGGCGCGATGTGAACTTTGGCGGCCGCAACGGGACTCATAAATGAAATCGTCCGTTCGAGCTCCTCTTGCATTGCGAGAAGCATTTGGCGGTCCATGACCGGTCCGGCCGTACCCATGCCAAGCGAGTCCAATCGAGAGTTGCCCATTGACGTTGAGCTTGGTATGCCGGACATCGCCAACTTTGCGCGGATCTCAGCGAGTTGGTGGCCCGGCGCGAGCACATCGCCATTGGTTTCAACCTTGTAGGGAATCTTAAGTTCCTGCAGCTTCTGCACGACTCGGCCGCGCTCTGTCTCTTCAAGGCCACCGTACAGCAGCTTCAAGTCAGGGGAACTTGAGAAATAAAACACAAGTGTAAGCAGGGCGCCAAGCAGCCCAACTCCGACCAACGTTACCGTTCGCGTCGTCTTGTCGGCGGTTTCCCACCATGTCCTAATTTTTAGCAGCACTCCGCCCATCGTTTCAACACCGATTGGCCGGCTAGTTCGAGCAATGGAAATCGTCGCTCAGAAGTGGCAAAGGCAAGTCGCAAAATCATCACCGGGAAACGGTGTGCGCTCTTGCCATCTTCACGCCTAAACCTGAGTTCTTGAAATCTCCTGATACGCCTCGACTAACTTGTTGCGAATCTGCATCGTTAGTTCGAGTGCGATAGATGCTCGCTCCATGGTGATCACCAATTCGTGGGGATCAACCGACCGACCCGCCGTGACCTTCTGTTGAACTTCTTGCGACTTGAGTTGCGCGTCGTTCACTTCGCTCAGGGCGTCCGTCAGCATTTTCGCGAAATCCTCACCCTCGGCTGCTGGCCTTTGGATGCGATTTCCTGCGGTTTGGAGCGGTGAAATTGAGTCTATTCGCATGATCTATGCTCTCAATATGTCGAGAGTGCTTTGAATCATCTGCTTGGTGGCTTGAAACGCGTTGAGGTTTGCTTCATAGGATCGGCTTGCACCAATCATGTCCACCATCTCTGCGATCGGGTCTACATTGCTGTAATACACAATCCCATTCGCGTCGGCGAGAGGATTGTCTCGGTCTACAACTTGTCGAAACTCGCTCATGTCATCAACGGTGTTGATGACCTTTACGCCTCCGTTCGGATCCTCCGAAAGCTGGACCGTTCTTCGGCGATAGGGGTTTCGTCCATCCACCTTCGTTGTATTTGCATTTGCAAGGTTAGTCGAGATGACATCGAGTCTGTACCTTTCGGCAGCCAGACCGGATGCGCTAACTTTGAAAGCGCTAAGCATGCTCATGGCGATTACCTGCCTCCTCTAATCACGTCGTGAAGTGTTTGAAAATATTTGCGAGTCATAGTGCTCAGAGAGCCATAGTGGAGCTGTGTTTCGGTAATCGCAACAATCTCCTTCTCGAGGTCCACTGAGTTGCCATCCATTCGCAAGGGGGTCTCGTCGCGACGAACCTCCTCCTCTTTGGAAGACTCGAAGGAACTCATGCGACCACGTCTAACGCTAAGCCCAGCTTCCGTTTCGGAAAGATACATGTCCGTGTCCTTCCGTTTGTATCCTGGCGAGTTCACGTTTGCCAAATTGTCAACAAGAGCCTTGTGTCGGCGGCTGGTCTTTGACATTGCGGAGCTGAGTCGGTCAATTTGCGGACCGAACAGATTTTCTAAGATTTTCATCGTATGACTCTCGCAATCAAAGTGAGCTTTTTCTGACTCATGTGCACCGTCGGTTTTTTGGGCCTACTCGGGCACACTTGGATGTTCGGAACGGAATCCAAAATCCGTTAGGCCGCCGGTCGGTAGAATCGTCCCGCCTCAAGCGGCATGACGTTGTTCTATCGCTTCTTTCGCTCGCTCGCCCGCACCT
Organism: Fimbriimonadales bacterium; assembly: GCA_046330175.1. GTDB lineage: Bacteria > Armatimonadota > Fimbriimonadia > Fimbriimonadales > ATM1 > JAJPJR01. The sequence continues at coordinate 1,765,742 of JAXLTG010000001.1, read as the reverse complement.
TTTTCGGATTGATGGGGGGATTTGAGGTGCGCCAGGCCGAAAGGCTGCCCACTACTGGGCCGGCCATCATCGCGGCGAATCACGCCTCGTTCGCCGATCCGCCCGCGGCTGGAGTCGCAGCCAAGCGGCCCCTCCACTTTATGGCGCAAGCCGAGCTATTCAAACCGCCGATCTTTCGGTCCATCATTAGAAAACTGGGAGCTTTTCCAATTCATCGCGGTGAGTCTGACTTAGCCGCAGTTAAGAAAGCGCTTGAAGTTTTGGGACAAGGTGGTGCTTTAGTAATGTTTCCAGAGGGTACTCGCGGTGACGGCAAGCGATTGGGTTCACCGCAAAAAGGAATGAATCTCATCGCTGCAAAAAGCGACGCGCCGATCGTACCGACAGCAATCACTGGAACATTCAAGCTGCTTCCAAAGGGTGCAAAGCTCCCCCATCGCTCAAAGGTTTGCGTGATCTTCGGGGAGCCGATTCGCTATTCAGAAGTGGTCGCAGAATTCGGTCGTGAGCAAGCCAAGGTGGAGTTTCCGCGCATCATCATGGAACGGATTCAGCGACTGCTTACAGAAGCTGGGGAGAACTACTCGCTTACAAACGGCGGGTCGAGCTGACCAACAGCGTACGTCGCGCCGTTCAGGTATCTCATCTCACAGTTCTGGTGACTTGGCATCTGCTCGGCGATTTTCGCTTCGTGACCCCCCCAGCAGTACGCGCTGTACCCACCGAATGAAGGGACAAGCGCCCAGTATGAGCCGACGACAGGGAATACCGAAGAGTAGAGGGCGCTCAACTCGCGGAGCGAGTAAGGGCAGAACACGATATTGTCGGCTTGGCTAACCACAAAACCGTTAGGCTTTAAGATTCGCGCACAATCTCGGTAGAACTCCTCGGTGAACAGCATTTCACTAAGCTCACCTTCCTCTTCCTCATAGACGTCGGTGCAGTCAACGACAATCAGGTCGTAAGTTGAGTTTGCTGTTCTCACAAACTCGAACGCATCCCCTATGATGAGGTTGCAGCGCGGATCTTCAAAAGCGCCCGCGCTCAAAGTCGGCATGTGCTGTTTGCATGCGCTAATCACCATTTCGTCAATTTCGACGAAGTCAACGCGCTCGATCGAATCGTGCTTGCAAACTTCGCGCAAAACTCCCCCATCGCCTCCGCCAACGATAAGTGCAGTCTTAGGGCTGTTGACGTTCAGAAGGGGCACCTGAACGAGTGCCTCGTGGTATGCATGCTCGTCGAGCGTAGAAAGCTGAATGTGGCCGTCCAAGGTCAAGATTCTGCCGAGGCAATCGGTGTCGAAGATGCAGATCTCCTGAAATTGTGAGCGCTGTGAAAACAGTTCGCCACTCACTTTTACATTCATTGAAAGCTTGTCGCTTCTAATTGGAAAACTGATTGTGCGGCTCAGCGACATGAGCCTGAAGATACCTCGCGCCCGATGTGACTACTGACGCCGACCGACTCGTAGCCGGTCAATAGCAATCGCGACAACGATGATCGCGCCTGTTGCGATTTCACGAACCCAATTGTCGAGGCCCATCTGCGAACAGCCCATCCTGACGACGGACATGAGAACCGCACCCAACAGCGTCCCTCCCACTGAGCCAACACCGCCGGACAGGCTTGCGCCGCCAATCACCACTGCAGTAATGACATCGAGCTCCATGCCGATCGCAACGGTTGGGTCGCCCACGCTGAGTCTTGCGAACTGAAGAACTCCGGCGAACCCTACGAACAGTCCGCCCAACGCATACACGCAGATCTTAGTCACCGAGACGTTGATCCCATTTAGGTGGGCGGCCTTTTCGTTTACCCCGACGGCAAATACACGCCGACCAAAGACTGTCGTCTTCAATAACACTGCGAGGCCGACAGCCAAAAGAATCGTGATCCAGACTCCCGGCGGAAGAAGCTTCCAACGCTCATTGGCGGGCAGCACAGAAAGCAGGTCGTTCATCCAAGTGAGCGGAGCATCAATCTTTTGATTGTGCGCCATTCCTTTTGCGATTCCCCTCGCAATGAGAAACATTCCGAGCGTCGCGAGAAATGGTGCGATGCGAAGAGTGGCGACTAACAGTCCATTGAATGCTCCGGCGAGAATTGCGGCAAGAACACCTCCCGAGAACGCAAGCCAGGGCGAGCTTCCTCCTTGAACCATCGCAGCCACAACAACGGTGACGAGCGCAATTACCGAACCGACCGACAGATCTATTCCTCCGGAGATGATGATTACTGTCATCCCAAGAGAGGCCGCAGCAACGATTGCGGTTTGCCGTGCGAGAAGCTCTAAATTGTTTGCGGAGAAGAAAGTCGGCACCTGCTGGCGAAAGTACAGCATGGTGACACCGAGCGCAACGATTAGCCCAAGAAGGTTGGCGAATTCGGGGGCTAATCGTCGCGACTTTAGGTTCATGACTCAGCGTTGTCGGAAACTACTCTTTTGGTGGAGCGAGGAGCTTGGCGACCTCAGGCTGCGACATATTGTCTTTTGTCACGAGCACTGCGCCGGTGTCTATCCGCTTGTCAACGGTCTCGCCCTTGAGCTTTGAGACCATCATCTTGACACCGAGGTAACCCATATTGAACGGATTCTGCAAGATGAGTCCGTCAATTTGAGCATCTTTTAGTGCTGTTACCAATTTCTCTGACGCATCGAATCCGACAAATCGGATCTTCCCAGCCCACCCGTTGTCCTGCAACGTACGGAGCATCCCAAAGGTTGATGACTCATTGGGGCAATAGATGCCTTGAATAGAAAGCATGCCGTCAGCGCCTTTGTAAGGGGCAAGCAAGTTTTCGCTGGCTTTCTGTGCAGTTTCGCCGGTTGGGCCAGCGAACTGATTCGAACTAACCACCTGAATGTTGGGGAACTTCTTCATCGCGTTCATGAAGCCCTCCTCTCGGAACGTCGTGCTTGCTGAGCCTTCTTGATAGCGGAGCATCACAACTTTCCCTTTGCCACCGAGTACACGGCCGAGATGCTCGCCAGCCATCTCGCCGCCTTTCATGTTGTCCGTCGCAACGAAACTGACTGTCTCGACATCCTTCAGGTCTGAGTCAATGATGAGTACGGGAATGCCCGATTTCTGCGCCTGATCAACGGGCGTCCGGAGCGCCGTATCATCAAGTGGTGCAAGTACGATTCCGCTCACACCTTTCGAAACAAAGTCTTCCACAACTTTGATTTGGCCTTCGCGATCATTCTCCTGCTGCGGACCTTGCCAGATTACGTTAACCCCCAACTCTTTGGCTGCATCTTCTGCGCCCGCGTGAACTGACTTCCAAAACTCGTGAGTCATCCCTTTTGGAATGACAGCGATCGTGTACGCGCTATCTTTCTTAGTCGTTCCGCCACTGCCTTTCTCTTCAGTCGGCCCCCCGCACGCGGCTGTCACCGCGACGGCAACGCTCGCTAACGTCCATATTCCCATCTTCTTGAACATATCCCTCTCCTTCGACCTCAAGTCGTTCGATTTCTTATCATCTACTTCGTGTCATCTTGACGCTGGTGCGCCATGACAGCCAAAAACCTTGCAATAAAAAGTGACAGCAACATCAGTCCCGAGATGCCTTGTGAAACCGCAACCCAACGCATCGCCCCGACCGGATGTATGTCGCCATATCCAATTGTTACCTGAGTGATAGCGCTAAAGTACACAGCCGAGAGCGGGTCACCAACGAGATCGGCACCAGAGAAGCTGTCTGGCCAGTACCGATAGATTGCCGCAAAGCAAACGATGAGCTGGAAATAGTTAACAAGGCCCAGGATCACTTTTCTCTCGTTGCTCGCGCCGTGGAAGGTTGCCGCATGAGACGTGTGGTGCTTCTCAAACAGAACGCTTAGAATGCGTGAGGAGATGACATCAACTGTCCTCCAGATACAAAAAATCACACAACCGAGCCTGACCGCATCAGCAGCGGCGCTCGAAATCGCCCAGAAACTAAGGAGCTCGAGAAGCGCGCTTGCCGCCACAAAACTGTCCACTGCGATATGCCTTTTGGCACTCAGGGATGTTCCAGGACATGCGCTCGCGACTCCTCGGATTAGCCTTTCGCCCGGCCAAGATAACGTAGCAAGGAACGATCGGAGGGCCGGCGCAATCCAACCTTCCATTGAACTAACTCTTCGAGGCTCCGGAACGGAGATACGCGGTGATAAACCCATCAATCTCCCCGTCCAGCACTGCAATCGTGTTGCCGGTTTCAAACGCGGTGCGCTGATCTTTTACCATCGTGTACGGCTGCAAAACATAAGATCGGATTTGTGAACCCCACTCAGCGCTAGTCAACTCCCCTCGCAGTTGTCGCAGCCGATCTTCGGTGCGGTTCTGTTCGAGCTCTGCGAGGCGGCTTGCCAAAATCGTCATGGCCGAGGCCTTGTTCTGGTGTTGGCTGCGCTCGTTCTGGCAGGAGACAACGATTCCCGTCGGGAGGTGCGTAATCCGAATGGCTGACTCCGTTTTGTTCACGTGCTGTCCGCCCGCGCCGCTCGACCGGTACGTATCAATTCTCAAGTCCTCTGGGTTTATTGCCACCTCAGTCTCCTCAACGACCGGCGTCACGCTTACTGAGGCGAACGACGTGTGGCGACGGGCGCTCGAATCGAACGGACTAATTCTGACGAGCCGGTGGACCCCGTGTTCAGACCTCATTTTTCCGTAGGCGAACTGCCCAGACACCCTGAAACAGACTGACCTGTACCCCGTCACGTCCCCTTCCGACTCGGTCAAGATTTCGAACTTGAAACCGGATTTTTCAGCCCACCGACCGTACATTCTAAACAGCATTGCAGCCCAGTCGCAGGCCTCGGTCCCGCCTGCTCCGGCTCCAATTTCTACGATGGCGTCGCCTGCGTCGTACTTGCCCCCAAGCAGGGTAATCAGCTCGACTGCGTCGAGGTCGGCATAGAACCTCTGGGCCATTTCCGCTAGCTCGGCCTCGGTATCGGCGTCGGGTTGGGCGGCAAGAAGCTCCTGGAGCTCCGTGATATCCTCGTAAGCTCCTGCAAGGCGCGAGTACGGTTCGACTCTTGCCCGGATAGCGGCAAGCTCTTTTGAGGTGGCTTGGGCCTGTTTGGCGTTATTCCAGAAGTCCGGCTCCTGGGTTTTGGCTTCGAGCGATTCGATTCGGGAGGTCAGCTCGGCGAGGTCAAAGATGGCCTCGGATAGCGTCCAGCCGCGATTTCGCGTCGGACAGCGCTTCTTGGGAAATCAGGGTCTCCACAGGGCCGAATGATACCACTGGGGCGTTGTTTTAACCGGGTCGAAGGGAGTATCATATCAAGCATCCCCCCTCTCCGGAGCCGGGATTAAAGTCGCCACAATGTCGGACCAAAAACAGCCGAAGCCCCCGTTGCCAGACATCGGTAAACGAGGCTTGAAAGGCTTTTTCGAGGATGTCTCAGCCGAGATGCGTAAGGTTATTTGGCCTTCACGCGACGATGTCGTTCGCCTGACGAGCATGGTGCTGATGGTGTGCGTAGCGTTTGTTGTGTATCTGTTCCTGTTCGAGAGGATTGTGGGCTTCGCGGTTGCCGCACTCACGGGTGAGAAGACTTAGATGGCATTAGCTTGGTACGCCGTTCACACGATTGCGGGACACGAAAATAAGGTCACGCAAATCATCCAGCGCGTTGCCATGAAAGAAGGGCTCTGGGATCGCGAAATCATGGAGATTTTGATACCCACCGAGCAGACTCTCAGAAACAGAAATGGAAAACGGGAAGTCGCCGAAAGGAAAGTGTTCCCGGGTTACATCCTGATAAGAATGAATCTGACTGAGGAGTCGTACCGCCTCGTGAAAAAGACGAGTGGAGTGACCGGCTTCGTAAGCTCAGGAACAAAACCGGTCGCCATGCGCGACGACGAAGTTAAGGCGATTCTCGAGCGACTTAACGAAAGCCGTGAGAAGCCGCATATTCCGTGGGCTGCAGGAGACGCTGTTCGCGTGAGCGAAGGCCCATTCCAGGATTTCCCTGGCAAGGTGATCGAAGTGATCGCCGACAAGCAGAAGCTGCGAGTATTGCTAACCATCTTCGGCAGAGACACGCCGGTGGAACTCGACTTCTCGCAGGTCGAAAAAGGTTCGTAATAAAGAAGAGTGAAATTGTATGGCTAAGAAGATTATTGGAAACATCAAGTTGAACATTCCTGCCGGCAAGTGCACGCCTGCACCGCCGGTCGGACCTGCGCTCGGTCAAGCCGGCATCAATATGATGGAATTCATCAAAAAGTTCAACGAAATGTCAATGGACAAAATGGGCAGCACCTTGCCGGTGGCGATCACCGTGTACGAGGACCGCTCCTACTCCTTCGTCATAAAGGCTCCGCTTGCGAGTGACCTCATCAAGAAGGCCGCAGGCGTTGAGAAGGGCTCTGGAAACCCGCTTAAGGACAAAGTTGGCAAAGTGAGTAAGTCTGCACTGGCTGAAATCGCCAAACAGAAAATGAGCGATCTCAACACGACCAACGTTGAACAAGCGATGAGGGTATTGGCAGGAACCGCCCGATCAATGGGCATCGAGGTCGTTGACTAACAGATTTGGAGCGCAGAAGAGCGCTACTCCCGTGGAAGAGTCACAAATGGGCTCGCACGGACCACCAAGGAGAAACAGATGAGAAAGAACATTCGAACCGCGCCGCACAGCGCAAGGTATCAAACTGCAAGAAATACAAGCGATCGGTTGACCCTCCATTCACCCACCGACGCAATCAAGCTGATTAAGCAGAATGCGACAGCAAAATTCACAGAGACAGTGGACATGGCTGTCCGCCTCGGAATTGATTCGCGCAAAAGCGATCAAAACGTGAGAGGAACCACAACGCTCCCCAACGGAACTGGAAAGTCGCGAAAGGTTGCAGTTCTTGCGAAGGGTGATCATGCAGCAGCCGCAGAATCGGCAGGCGCTGACAAAGTTGGAGCTGAAGATCTGATCGAACAGATTCAAGGCGGCTTCAAGGATTTCGATCTGTTGGTGGCCAGCGAAGAGATGGCTCCTGCCCTCGCAAAAATCGGAAAGATTCTTGGACCGAAAACTCCAAGCAAAAAGAGCGGCACCCTGACGAACGATATCGGCACGGCGGTTTCCGAAATCAAGAAAGCAACGCGTGTTGAATATCGAAACGACAAAGCCGGAATCGTACATTTGCCGATAGGAAAGGCGAACTTTAGCGAGGACCAGCTCTTGCAGAACTTCAATGCCGCGATTGATGCGCTTCTCAAGGCAAAGCCTCAGGCCGCAAAAGGCAAGTACTTGGTGACGATCACTTTGAGCAGTTCGATGGGCCCAGGATTCCGGGTTGATCCGTCCGCTGCAGCAAAAGGAGTCTAAGTCAAGTCGCTCGACGAGTTCCGGGATCGCTAACAGGCACCTGTAACAGCCATTCCGGAACTTCAGACGGCGCGTAAGTCACAGCTTCGGCGCGGATTGCCGCGAATATCGGAAATCCAAAATCTAAGGTTTGTTCCGAGCGGTCAACCAACAATCCTGCACCTACGACCTCTGCGCTCATCGCTCGAAACATTTCCGCAACCTCTCTGACGCTCAAGCCAGTGGTCAAAACATCGTCCACGATAAGCACTTTTGCCCCGGAATTCACCTGAGCGCCACGCCGAAGCGCTCGCTTCTCATTAGTTCGCTCAACATACAGCGCCGGAAGCCCGAGTTGGCGCGCAACTTCAAAAGCAATAATTATTCCGCCCGTAGTTGGCCCTGCAACGACCTCGGCGCCTGACTCACGGAAATGATCGGCAATCTCTTTGCAGACCGCACTGAGTACATCTGGCTGCTCAAGGATTCGAAACTTTTCGAAATAGGTGTCGCTGTGTCTTCCGCTCGATAATACAAAGTGACCTTTGAGTATCGCCCCGCGCTCTTCCAGCAACGACTCGAGGTTAGCTTTACCCATACTTGGAGTACGGCTCCATGTCGCGAACAATCTTGTTCTGTTCGTCAAGCAAAACGAGCTTCGGAGTGATCGGTTCATCGGTCCACGTAAACGCAGCAATGATGATCCGATCGCCGACGTTTACACGCCTCGCAGCGGCACCGTTCAGGCCGAAAACATAAGGCTCGCCAGGGAAGCAATATGTGGTTAGCCGCTCGCCGTTTTCGATATTCCAGATATAGACGAACTCTCCGGGTACAAGGCCGACGCGCTCCATGACATGAGGGCACATCTCAATGCTGCCGACATACTCCGGGTTCGCATATGTAACGCGCGCGTGATGGATTTTCGACTTTAGAAGCTGGATGAGTTTCATAACTACGCTGCGGCTTTTTCCTTCGGCCTAACTTGAAGCATCGTTAGAATTCCGCCGAGCGCCATGATACCAGCGCCGAGCCACACGAACAATGTGAACGGTTTGTAGAACAGTTCGACCGGCAAAAACGGTTCCGTGAATTGGATTGAAATCTTCGCATCATGAGTTGCCGCATCCAACGAGATGAGTTCGGCAAAGAACTCATCGCCGATCTTGGCGCGATGCTGCGTCGCACCAGCGCCAGGCGTCAACTCCATGTGCGGTTCAACATTGAAAGATTTCGCGTCGTAAACTACTTTGAGCTTTGCACCAAACTTCGTTCCAGTTTGTCCGGCCTCGCCATACCTTGTGTTTTCCAGGTACGTGATCTGAATGTTCTGCATTGTCTTCGTTTCGCCGACCTTTAGCGTAATCGGTTCTGCCACTTCGAATACAGGCGCGTTAACGCTAAGGTAAAGGTCATACAGAGGAGAAGAAAAGATGGCCGGCCGTGTCACCATCATCGGCTCGCCACCGAACTCGTCAATTTTGAAGTAGTGGGACACCTTCGCCGGGAGAACCTGTTGGTCTCGACGCAAGTTGACCATCTCAATGTCGAGTCGGTTTTCGCGCTCAACCCATTCGTCATCGCTCGGAGTGCGATTTAGTTTCAGCAGGAACGCGGCTGGTCCCGCCGAGACGCGCGCCGGACTCGTAACCGAAACGGCACTCTGGGCGTGCTTTTCAAATGCTCGCGAAGTTATGAGACCCAGCAGCAATATCGCCGCCCCCGAGTGCATTAGGAATGGAGCCCATCTTCCGCTGTGATGAGTACCACGCTCAAGAAGTCGCCATAGGTTCGCGATAATCGCAGTCACGCACAGGAACAGCAGCACCAGGGAGAGTATGAGTTGAAAGTTCGTTTTCTCAACAAACAACGACTGGCTGCGCAGGTACCACGCGACGCCCGATGTAAACAGCACCGAACTCACCAAAATGCTTGCGATATCGGTTACTCTGCGGTGCTGAGTTTTTGTCCATCCCAAAAACGGAACAACCGCCAGGAGCAACATCACAGGAATGAACGGATAAGTGATGACCTGGTTGTAAACGGTCTCTTCGATTACTCGCGCCTTGCCTTCCGCGTCGAACCTACCCAGTAGGCCGCTGAAGAAAGGGACGGACATTCCAATCGCTGCCATCATCGCGATGCCGTAAACCGTTGCAATGCCAAACCCAATGCCGACCATGCGATCGCCCGAAGGTTTTCTGGTCTCTCCTGGCAACCGTTTTCTGCAAACCCATATCGAAACAAAAACGCTTGACAGCAGAGTCGCGATCACCAACCCCATCAAGAGCCCGTGCGCGCCGTCGTTCATTTTCGCAAAACTGTGTACAGACACGTTTGCCAGGACTCCGCTTCGAGTAAGGAACGTTCCGTACACGAACCACAACAGTGGAAGCGCCCCTAAGATAATCGTCAGTTTTTGCCAAACACCCCTTCGTAGCGAAACATAGAGAGAGTGAGAAAATGCAATGCAGCCCAAGAACGGAACAAGGCTGACGTTTTCAACCGGATCCCAAGCCCAAAAACCGCCCCAACCAAGGGTTTCGTATGCCCACAATCCACCCATCACCAAGCCTGTTCCGAGCATGGTCAGACAAAACACGCCGAGCGGCCGCACACGAGCCAGCCAACTGGTCCAATCTTTAGAGATCGCTACCGAGAATGTCCACGCGAATAGCGACAGCAGCGAACCGAACCCGATGAAGATGACCCAAGGATGAATTGCCATCCAGTAGTTCTCAAGTGTGGGATTCAAACCTCTTCCATTTGCAACAAGCGGCACAGTCACACCAGATGGAAGCAGATGCATATCCTCTTTGCCCACTTCGACAAGAGCAAACGGTGATTCGTAAGCAACGATTCCGAGCATTGCCGAGAGCGCGATCGCACACACGACGGTATAAATAGGGCGATGATCTGCGGTCAATCGTGCAACGATCATTGCGACGAATGCGCTGGTCAGCGTCCACAGAAGAAAGCTGCCTTCTTGCGATGCCCAGGCGGCACTGAATCGGTAGATGTTTGATAGCTCGTTTCGGGTGTTGTTGAAGACGTACTGATACTCGTACTGTCGCGTCATCAGCAGCAATACATGAAGCGCGAACACAACAAGGATGGAGACCACGCCAGCGACGAACGATGAACGGGACGCCGATTGGTGCTGAGGTCGTTTCGAGAGCGCTAATGCCGCAGACAGCAAAAGAAGTGCAATCGCAACGTACACGAACAGGCGGCCCGCAACTCCCACCTGAATTGCCCATTCAGGTGCCTGTTTTATCCAGTCATTAGGCATTGGCTACTTTTTCTCTGCTTCGTACTTGCTCGGGCACTGCGTTTTGATGTCGGTCGCGATGAACTCGCCCCCTTTTGCGGACCCCCCGACTGAGGCCTTGGGAGCCGAGTCGAAGTTGCCAGGCTTTGGTCCGGAATAACTGACCTTCAGTCGGGTGCCATCATCGTCAACCAACACGAAGGTGAGCGTATTGGTTTGAATCGAGTAGTTCACTGTGTCGTGCGCTATCGAGCCAGCGACGTGGACTTTCGCGCCCGGCTTGGCGATAGCCTCTTTGGCCGACACATAGGGGGATGAGTTGATGAGGAAGGCGTAGACGCCGAGCGCCAATCCGGCCGCGGCAAGGGCGAGGGAAACTATTACAGACAGCTTCACGTTAATTCTCCTGTATTTTACGTCTATAGAGTCGCCCAACGTGTCGAAAGGTAGACTCGAACCCCAAAATTCAGCTATGAATAGAAAGCTCACGCTCGGAATGATCGCCAGTTTTGCGGTTTGCGGTGCGGCATGGCTTGTGGCCCAGGGTCAAGCGCCCGTCAAGCCGGAAAAGCCTGCCGCCAAGAAAAACGGCACGATGAAGCTCACCTGTGGTGTTGGAAGCTTCTGGTGTGAAGGCGAAGGCAGAATTGAGATGACTTTCGTAGGCACTTTGCTGATCAGCGAGTTCCAAGGTAAGACGCTCTCTGTGACCGGAAACGTCCGGAAAGAGTGGGACAAATATGGCCGCCAGACCTGGTTTGCAGCGGAAGACGGTGCTGGAAAACCCGCAAAACTCGTGCTTGAGGGCAAATGGCGGCGCGTCAACTGGTTTGGCGCAGACCTGACAGCAACGTGGGTTGGTAACGGCCTGACAATGCTGTTCGGGGAGTTTGACGAACGCACCGGCTCGACGGGCACGATTCAGATTGATAACGGCGAAAAACAGCCCTGGTACTCGACCGGCACAACCCACTATTTGCCAGAGCGACAAGAGCACCGAGAACCTGCCCAGCCGCCTTCCGAAGGGGCCTAATCTCGCTCAGAATGTAGCCCGGCCGGGGTACAATTCGCGCCGAGGTCATTGCCGCGCTTTGACCTCGAAATCTTCCCGGAGGCTCCACTTCTCTCATGGCCCAAAAAGGCACCATCGTTCAAATTCTCGGCCCAGTCGTTGACGTCCGATTCCCATCTTCCCAACTACCCGAAATCTACAACGCGATCAAGGTTATCAACTCGGATCGCAAGATTAACGTCACTTGCGAAGTCGCTCAGCACTTGGGTGACGACCTTGTGAGGTGCGTTGCGCTCTCCACCACCGACGGCTTGGTCCGCGGAATGGAAGCCGAAGACACAGGGGCACCAATTTCAGTGCCTGTCGGCATGGAGACTCTCGGACGGGTGTTCAACCTGTTGGGAGACCCGATTGACGAGCTCGGCCCCGCTAACGAGAAGAAGCGGCTGCCGATCCATCGCCCGGCGCCTCAATTTGAAGACCAAAACGTCAAGACTGAAATTTTGGAAACGGGTTTGAAGGTCATTGACCTGCTTGTGCCGTTCAACAAAGGCGGAAAGATTGGGCTGTTCGGCGGCGCGGGCCTCGGCAAAACCGTTCTGATCCAAGAGCTGATTCGAAACATCGCGGTTGAGGCCGACGGCGTTTCGATGTTCGCCGGAGTCGGTGAACGCACTCGCGAAGGGAACGACCTTTGGCTCGAAATGCAGCACACGAAGTTCAAGGACAAATCTGGCCAGGAACTGCGAGTTATTGACAAAATGGCGATGGTGTTCGGCCAGATGAACGAGCCCCCCGGAGCTAGGCTGCGAGTCGCTCTTTCAGCGCTGACTATGGCGGAGTATTTCCGTGATGAAGTCGGAAGCGACGTACTGATTTTCGTTGACAACATCTTCCGCTTCGTTCAGGCGGGTTCTGAAGTGTCAGCGCTTCTTGGACGAATGCCAAGCGCGGTTGGATATCAGCCAACTTTGGCCACGGAAATGGGCGCGCTTCAAGAAAGAATTACATCCACTACGAAAGGCTCAATCACGTCGGTCCAAGCCATCTACGTACCAGCTGACGACCCGACGGACCCGGCTCCGGCAACAACGTTTAGCCACTTGGATGCCTACGTTTACCTAGAGCGACGAATTTCGGAGAAAGGGATTTATCCGGCAGTGGATCCGCTGGTCTCGACATCGAAAAACCTTGATCCGCGAATTGTCGGCGCCGACCATTACGATGTGGCCCGCCAAACGCAGCAGCTTCTACAGCGGTACCGTGAGCTTCAGGACATCATCGCGATTCTCGGCATTGACGAACTTTCTGATGAAGACAAAACCGTTGTTGCACGAGCTCGAAGAATTGAGAAGTTCCTTTCGCAGCCGAACTTCGTTGCGGAACAGTTCACCGGCACCCCTGGAAAATACGTCAAGGTCTCCGAAACGGTCGCCGCTTTCAAAGAGATTCTTTCCGGCAAATATGATGAGTATCCGGAGCAGGCTTTCTACATGTGCGGCGGTCTTGACGACGTCGAGGCGAAAGCGAAACAGCTTGCGGCGGTCTAACAAAAGATGAGCACCACTTACGACGTCTCTATCGTGTCGGCTGACAAAACGGTTGCGAGTGAAGTAACCGATCTGGTAGTCGCTCCAGGAATCAATGGCTATTTTGGTGTTTTGGCCAATCACGAGCCGTTTTTGGCTGCGCTCAAAACCGGGGTTCTGTTTTACAACGACGCCGGTGGAAAGACTCAGAAGATCGCGATTTCGGGTGGTTTTCTCGAAACCGACGGCAAGAAAGTGATTGTGCTTGCCGACGCGGCAGAAACCGCGACAGATATTGATATCAATCGAGCCATGGCTGCCCTCGAACGAGCAAAGGCGCGACTTGCACAGCGCGACGCCGACGTCTCGGTGTCGCGGGCAACCGCTGCACTTGAGCGCGCGACAAATCGCCTCAAAGTTACAGGCGGTTAGCGCTTCGGTTTGATGCTCGCTTTCAGCGCCGAGTAGCCGTCTATCTCGAAATGCTTGATTTCGAGTTTGTGTTTTCCGCCTAATTTGACTTCGCGCGAGTAAGGGGTTGGCGGTTGCCAATGCCACTCGTCAAGTATCAGTTTTCCGTCAAGCCAGACTCTAATTCCGTCGTCTGCGACGAAGTCGAGTAGATATGTGCCGGGTGGAACCTCAAAAGTCCCGACTGAGTGCGTTGCGAAGTAATCGCTTGGCATATTGGGGCCGATTGCGCCGCCCCAATCATAGCTTAGGCGATCAGTGTTCTCAGTTTTGATCGGTTTGCCTGTGAGAATCTGCTCAAATGCTGCGGCATTAGTGCGTGGGTCGGACACATCTTTTTGCCACTGGTACCAATTTACCGTCCAGTTGATGGGTGCGAAGAATTCAGAATAGCTGAATCGGTACGGTTTGCCTTTCGGGATCACTTTTCCAAACGGCGTGACGATTTTCTCGCCGACATATTCCATCTCGATCAGCAGGTCGGTTGCACCGCCTTGTTTTGGCAGAACAGAGATGAACTTTGGTGATGAGCTTTGATCGGAGTGTTTTAATTGAATGCCATGTGAATTGACCACCTTCCAAGTTCCGGGCGGTCCGATGACTTCAAACTTCTTCCATGTCAAATTAGCGCCTCCGACACCGGTTCCCTTTTCAGTTCCTCTTGGCCAAAGAATCGGAGACCGAAAATCGTGTGGCCCCCACTCGTTGACCAGAATGTACTGCCGTCCGCGTCTTTCTTCCGGTTTGATGAATGCATCCATCCCGCCTTTCAGCGGGTTGACAGCGTATTTGTTCGCCGAAGCTAAAACCGGCTGATGTGGATTCCAGCTCGTGTTTGGGCGCGGTGGAGGCGAGGTTGTGTTCCAGCGATTTCCAGTTGTTGAAATACCGCTCAATGGTTCCTCTTGCTTGTAGATCGAATTATCTTTGACGACCGTGCCCTCGACGTTCGGGCCAAAATTGAATGCGCGCTCGCCTCCCTGAATGACATTATCGCTAATCAAACTTGATTGGGTGTCGCGAATCCACATTGCGGTCTTTACTCCCACAAACGAGTTGCCCCGAATCGTGTTGTTCATGCTTCGGGTATCACGATGCTTTGGGTATCCCCAGTTTGGGTCTTGAACTTTGTTCCACCAGAGGTTTGGCCCAACGCCGCCTCCCACAAAAATGTTGTCGGCAATCAGGTTGTTCATTCCGTGCTCTATGGCGATATGCTCGTCGCTTGTTCGGAACGTGTTCCCGAGGATGATTGAGTCGTAACTATATCCACCCCAAATCCCGTGCCAACATTCGTCCATCAAGTTGTTCACAACTTTGTTGCGGCTGAACGTCATTTCGACGCCGTTTGTTGGGGCGTGGCTGAAATCATTTGCGTAGAGCAGATTGTCATTGCAGCCTCCATGTCCCGTGTCCATCGTTGTTTGTCCCGCCCACAGGAAGAAGCCATCGCCGCCGTGAGTCACGCTGTTGTATGCGAAAGTATTTCGGTTCGACTGCTCGTAAATAATGATTCCGGCGGAGTCCTGGCCACGGTTGTAAACACCGTGACTGTATCCCCGCACGCACCAATCAATCTTGTTGTGCATTACCCTGTTATCGCTTGAGAGGTACATGGCAAGACCGCATCCAGACAGAAAAGAGAGGTCGCTGTTCCAAACGAGACCGTTGTTGCACTCCATTAGCATCAATCCGTTTTGCCCACCAGTGCACGTCATCTTTTGAACTTCAAAGTTGTTGCATCCACGCAAGTAAACGCCGCAGCCATAGCGCAGCCACTCGTCCTTCTCGTTGCGGTGGTACGACATCCAGTCGCTTGAATCCTCCCGTTCGAGTGTGCTGAGAAGCTTTTGTTTCCAGTTGTATGAGAAGTCGCAGTTGATCAGTTTGATGCCGTTCACGTTGCGGGCGATAAGCCCAATCTTGTATCCGTGAACATTGAGGTTCTTTATGGTGATATTGCTGCCCGAGACAATAACCGCCGTCCCATTCCGAAGATCCGGTGATGTGTTTTGAGCTGTACCACGAAGAGTCGCGCCTCCGAAATCAACGACGAGGTTAGCGCCACGAATTGTGATTGCACTCGTTTTTCCTGAGTCGTCTTTAGACGGGAGCAGATACTCTCGCTGCAAGACTCGGCCGGACCGCGTTATCGCTTGTCCGGGCTTTAGTGAGATCGCCTGGGTTTGGGGGAGCAGGGTTAAGGTGATTAGGGCAGTGGTCATGGGTTGTCCTCTACTTCGAACTTCCCAAGATTATCCCTTTTGCGAAGAACCTTTGCGTGAACAGGAAGACGAGCAGCACCGGAAGCATGACGATGACCGTCGCGGCCATTTGCATGGGCCAGTTGTTGCCACCGTAAGAGTTTTTGAAGACCGACAATCCGACTTCCAGGGTTCGCATGTCGAGTGAATTGGTCGCGAGCAGTGGCCAAAAGAAGTCGGTCCACACACCGATGAACGTGAACGCTGCAACCGTCGCCAGCGCCGCCTTGCTAAGAGGCAGGATGATTCGGCTGTAAATGCTGAACTCGGACGCGCCGTCAATCCTCGCAGCTTCATCCAGTTCGATCGGAATCTGCATAAAGAATTGGCGCAAAAGAAACACGCTGAATGCGCTGGATGCCCCAGGAATGATTAGCGCGTAATAAGTGTCGAGCCAGCCGAATGACCGCACGATTAAGTACACAGGAATCTGTAGAACCGGGCCCACGAACATCATCGAAAGCCAAAACAGCCGAAAAACGGCATCGCGGCCCTTGAACCGGAGGCGTGAAAGTCCGTATGCCGCCATAGACGTAGTCAGCAGAACTAAACCAACGCTCGCTACGGTCACAAAAACTGTGTTCAGCAGAAACAGCGGGACGGGAAGCCCGGAATTGAACAGCACGTTCGAGTAGTTTTCAAAGTGCGGGTCGAACTGCGACTCCACGCCATGCGCGGTCTGCTCGTACTTCATGGGCACCGTTTCCGACAGTGGCGGAATCGGCGCTTTCGAAGGGTGAAGGGAGACGAGCACCATCCAAACAAATGGGGCCATAAGAAAAACTGCCAGCAGTGTCAACAGCGCGTATGAGAGGAGGTTTCTGGCGAGCTTCATTGTGGCGAGTAACCCTCCAACTTGCTTCTCATGAAACGTTCTTGCATGAGTGCAATCAGAAACAGTGGGATGAGCAGCAAGAACGACTCTGCAGAGGCAAGGCCAACGTGGAACTTCGACCATGCCTCTTCGTAAATGTGATAACCGATCACACGGGTGGTGTCTTCGGGCTGACCCTTGGTCATCATGTACACCGGCGTGAATAGTTGAAACGCACCAATTGTTGAAGTCACCATTACGAAGAATGTGGTTGGTGTGAGCATCGGAACCGTGATTCTTCTGAAGCACTGCCACCTTGATGCACCGTCAAGCTGCGCCGCCTCGTACAACGGTTGTGGAATTCCGAGAATGCCGGCGACATACAACACCATGCGCGGGCCGAGTCCTGTCCACACGCTCATGAAAGCGAGCGCCCAAAGTGCCCAGCTTTTGTCATTGAGAAAGTCGATATTCGTCGGAAGCGAACCGATGCCAACTTTTGCGAGCAGTGTGTTAAGCATTCCGATCGTCGAGGCGATGAGGCCGGACTCAGGCAAGTAAACGTAAATCCACAGAATCGAAAGCGCAACGCCCGAGCTGATCGCAGGAATGTAGAAGACGGTTCTGAAAAATGCCATTCCCCTCAGCTTTTGGCTCACCAGCACGGCGATTGCAAGCGCGGCAATCATCCCGACGGGCACAGCAAACAGCGCGAATTTGGTGGATGTCCACATCGCGCTCCAATAGGCGGGATCGGTTAGCGTGTCGGTGTAGTTTGCAGCCCCAACATACGGCTTCGAGCCTTTTAGGATGTCCCATTTGAAAAGGCTGAGGTAGAGCGCGTACAGGATCGGAAAAAGTGCGAACACAAACAGATGAAGAGTCGCGGGCGCAAGAAACATCCAACCTGCTCGCGAGTGCTTCATCGCCGTTTGAAATCCTTTTCAACTTTTGAAGCAGCATCCTTGAGCGCCGCGGAAACTTCTGCGTTGCTGCCAAGAATTGCGTTCATTGCTGACTCGCCAACTCGTTCGACGTTTTCGTAACCCTCGACTGAGGCGCCCCATGGCGGGCGCGCAGACGGAATTATCTTGATGAAAG
The DNA here is from genome assembly GCA_046330175.1 of Fimbriimonadales bacterium. Classification (GTDB taxonomy): domain Bacteria; phylum Armatimonadota; class Fimbriimonadia; order Fimbriimonadales; family ATM1; genus JAJPJR01. The sequence goes on along the minus strand of JAXLTG010000001.1, from coordinate 1,747,965 downwards.
CTCGTTCGCGTTCGTTGTTCGCGTGTTCTGTGGCCACGTCTATTCGCGCAGAAACCGCGATCCCGGTTGCGTTGTAACGTTTTTGAACGGCGTAACTGGTCATGAACTTGATGTATTTCCATGCGAGCTCTTTTTGTTTGCAGTTCTTGCCAATGGCGTACCCGGCTTCGTACATTACGGTCGTTGAGCTATTCGTGTTCGTTGGCAGTTGCACAACTCCGACGTCCTCGATTCTCAATTTTGGCTTGCCATCTGGTCCTGTGGGTGCACTTTTGTATCCAATCATCGCCCAGTGACCGGAAACTTCCATCGCGGCCTGACCGTTGGTGAAGAGATCCACTCCCGATGCGGCAGCTTGACTGAGCGACGGCGCAACTCTGTGGACGTTTATGAGGTCCCGAAGAAAAGAGATCGCTTCGATGCTCTTGGGAGAATCAAAATAGCCAACCGAAGAGTTTCCGGAAGCATCCAACACGTCGCCGCCGCTGTTCCAAATCCAAGTTATCCAGCCGGGCATCCAGTTGACGAACTTGAATCCGAATTGACCCGGCTTTGTCAGCGCTTTCGCAGTTTCAACGAAGTCGCCATACGTCCATCCTGGTTTCGGATAAGAAACACCCGCTTCATCAAACAGGCGTTTGTTGTAATACATCACGATAGGCGTAAAGTCTCCGGGAATGGCGAACACCCGGTGCCCTCGTTTCGCGATTTCGAAAACATTTGGCCAGTAGTCACTTTCGTTGAATTCACGGTCCGAAGCGATCAGCACAGAAAGGTCGAGGAGCACACCATTGTTGATAAACACGGCCGCGCTGGATGCATCAAGCGTGATGATGTCCGGCTCGGTCCCCGCGACAAAACTGAGCAGAAGCTTTTTTACATATTCGCCAGGCCCAGGAATCCCTTCCTCTCGAATTTCGACGCCCGGGTTCTGTCGCTCAAACTCTTTCCGCAACTCCCGGACCGTGCGGGTGTATTGGTCATCGTCTGCAGCGCCGCCCCAGGATGCGACCCTTAGGATGATCTTGCCGCCGGTTTTGGGGTTAGTGCATGCGGTCGGAAGCCCGAGAACCAGCCCAAACAGCGCAATAAGCGCCGCAGGCCTACTCAACCGTCTGTATAATCGTCTCATGCAGTCAACGCGCACCCTTGTGAACGATATCCTATCTTCTGACGGGCCGGTCCCGGTGGCGGCACCGTGCGGCTCGGAATTGCACTGCAAGGGTTGGGTTCAGGAAGCCGCCCTGAGGATGCTCCTGAACAATTTGGACCCTGAAGTCGCGGAGCGCCCCTCGGATCTGGTTGTTTACGGTGGGATTGGCAGAGCTGCTCGGAATTGGGAATGCCTCAAGGGGATTGTTCGGGCGTTGGTCTCGTTAGGGCCGAGTGAGACTCTATTGGTACAAAGCGGGAAACCGGTTGGAGTTTTGCCATCGCACCCAGATGCGCCAAGAGTTTTGATTGCAAACAGCAACCTGGTGCCGCATTGGGCAAATTGGGAGCATTTCCGCGAGCTCGACAAGAAAGGACTAATGATGTATGGGCAGATGACTGCCGGCTCATGGATATACATTGGCTCTCAGGGGATTTTGCAAGGCACTTACGAGACATTCGCGGCAATGGCGAGAAAGAGATTTGGAGGGTCGTTGGCGGGGAGGCTGGTGGTTACGGCTGGTCTCGGCGGCATGGGTGGGGCTCAGCCGCTGGCGGTGACGATGAACGGCGGCGTAGCTCTGTGTATTGAAGTGGACCAATCGAGGATTGAGAAGCGATTGGAGACGAAGTATTTGGATGTGTCTTGTGACAGTTTAGACGAGGCGCTGATGCGGGCAGCCGATGCCGTGGAGGCGAAGCGCGCGCTTTCGATTGGATTGAGGGCAAACGCAGCCGATGTGATCCCCGAATTGGTGAGGCGCAATGTTACGCCGGATGCGCTTACCGATCAGACTAGCGCGCACGACGTTTTGAACGGCTATGTGCCGAACGGGTTGTCGCTTTCCGAGGCTGTCGAGCTCAGGAAGAGCGATCCTGATCGCTACCTTTCGGAGGCTCATCGCGCGATTTGCGAACATGTGAATGCGATGTTGGAGCTGCAAAAACGCGGTGCTGAGACGTTTGATTACGGCAACAACATTCGGCAGGTCGCGCTGGAGCACGGCGTTGAGAACGCGTTTGATTTTCCTGGTTTTGTTCCTGCGTACATTCGGCCGCTGTTTTGCGAAGGAAAGGGGCCGTTTCGATGGGCGGCGCTTTCTGGCGACCCAGCGGATATCGCGGCGATTGATGAGGCGGTGCTTACAGAGTTCTCTGCAGATGAACCACTGTGCCGTTGGATTCGAGAAGCTTCTGAGAAAGTTAAGTTGCAGGGCTTGCCAGCGCGGATTTGCTGGGTGGGGCTCGGTGACCGTGTGAAGTTGGGCTTGTTGATTAATCGTTTAGTTGCGACGGGTGTCGTAAAAGCGCCTATCGTAATCGGTCGCGATCATTTGGATACTGGTTCCGTCGCGTCGCCAAATCGCGAAACCGAAGCGATGAAGGATGGAAGCGACGCGGTAAGCGATTGGGTGTTCTTGAATGCGCTAATCAATGCGGTTGGCGGCGCTTCATGGATATCGGTGCATCACGGCGGCGGCGTTGGTATGGGCTTTTCGCAACATGCGGGAATGGTGATTGTTGCTGATGGAACTCCAGAGGCTGAGATTCGACTCAAGCGCGTTTTGCACACCGATCCAGCGATGGGTGTTTTGCGCCATGCAGATGCGGGTTATGAGTTGGCGATTGAAACCGCGAAACGGCACGGACTGAATCTCCCGATGGGGGAGTGAGGAGATGAACTGGCAGCTATTTGGTTCAAAACGCACTCGCCGCCGAATAACCAATTGGCTAAATTGGCTTATCTTCTTCGTCATTGTAGGCTTTATACCCGTCGGTGCTCCGCCACTATCGCCCGACTGGAAACCGGTCCTGTCAGACATCAAGGGAATTGAACACAACAGCTGCGGCACCGGTGGTTCCTGGCACTCGTTTCGCATAGACTCCAATGATCCACAGTATTTCGAGTTGTTTTGTCAGCGACTGCTCAAGAATGGATGGCATATCGAGAAGCAAGAAGACAACGCAACTATCTTCGACAAGACAATTCCATCGCGACCAGAGGTCTCTTTTTACGCACGAGTGGCTAAGCGAACGTTCGAGGATGGCGAAGTGGCGTTCTACTCTTGTACTATGAGTGGCGGTTACGATCGCGATATGCCGCTTTGGAAGGCGGTGTACTATCTCTTCGTACTTCGATGGGTAACATGAGGTGACGTCACTTTATCCCCATGCCACAGGTCTTCACCAACAACGGTAAGTTTTGCTCACAGCAATCCGCCACCAAGTCAATCAACACAAGCGGCAGGTTGGTGACCCCGGGATTTGTGGATTGTCACACGCATCTCGTTTGGGCAGGCTCGCGCGCTAATGAGTACATCAGGCGGTGCGCGGGCGAAGACTACTTAACCATCGCGAAATCAGGCGGTGGAATTCTCAGTACGATGCGCGCGACGAGAGAAGCGAGCGTTGAGCAGTTGGCGCAGGGAATTATTACACGAGCACAAACGATGCTCGAATGCGGCACAACGCATATCGAAATCAAAGCCAGTTATGGGTTATCAGCGGAAGGATGCAAAAAGGAGCTCGATGCGATACAGCTCGCCAGACCAAATATCAAGCAACGAATTGCGGTAACCTTCATGGGCGCACATGCAGTCCCGCCGGAACTGAGTCGCGAAGCTTATCTCATCCAACTCGAGAAGGAACTGATTCCGATGGCCGCCGAGCATCCCGCAGACGTGAAATTCTGCGACGTGTTTTGCGAAGAAACAGCGTTTACACTCGAGGAATCAAGACGGGTGCTGGAAGCGGGATTCAACCACGGGCTTACGCCGAAAATTCACAGTGACGAATTCAACGCGCTTGGTGGAACAGAGATGGCGTGCGAGCTTGGCGCAGCCAGCGCAGATCACTTGTTGGTCAGTGGACCAAACCAGTTCGAAGCGCTCGCAAACAGTAAGACGGTTGCTGTCACGATGCCATCCACTGCATTCTTTCTAAACAAACCGTACGCCAATGCGCGCGCGATGATTGATGCAGGTTGCATCGTTGCGCTGGGCACCGATTTCAATCCGGGCACAAGTGTCGCGCCGAGCATGTTATTCGCGATCGGTTTGGCCGTCTCGAAAATGCGCCTGACTCCAAGCGAAGCGCTGACAGCCGCGACCGAAAATGCAGCAAAAGCTATTGGCTCAAACGCCGGGAGCTTTACTGACGGTGAGCCGGCAGATTTTTGCCTATGGCCGTGCGAATCGCTTGATGAACTTGTTTATCAATATCTTTACGTCAAGCCGGACGAGGTGTACATCGCTGGGGAGCGCGTCGTTTGAATTTTGATCGCGTAATCTGCATTGTGCTTGATGGTTGCGGTGCGGGCGCAGCGCCGGATTCGGCCGACTTCAACGACTTCGGCGAAAACGAGGGCCACACAATCAGAAATGTCTGGAATGCTGTGCAAGGAATCAACGCGCCATCGCTCGCACGTATCGGTTTCTTCGATGCGTGCGGCATTGAAACCGGAACCGAAATCAATGCCAAATATGGTCGGCTGCAAGAGGTAAGCATCGGAAAGGACACCGTCACAGGCCACTGGGAGATGATGGGAATCGAACTCTCGAGACCGTTTCCCACCTATCCAAACGGTTTCCCAGAAGAGCTCATCCACCAATTCGAGAGCAAAATTGGCACAAAAACAATCGGCCACATGCCAGCCAGTGGGACAGAAATCATTAAGCAACTCGGAGCACAGCACATGGATACTGGTTATCCAATCGTTTACACGAGCGCGGACAGCGTGTTTCAGATCGCCTGCCACGAGAGCGTAGTTCCCGTTGAAAGACTCTACGAACACTGCAGGGTTGCGCGTGAGCTGTTGGTATATCCGAACGATGTGGGCCGGGTGATTGCCCGGCCGTTTACGGGGAGCGCTGAAACCGGATTCCAAAGGACCCAAAACCGGAAGGATTTCCCTCTCCCGCCACCACGAAACCTAGTTGACACAATCTCAGCTCGGCTTGGACCTGTGTTTGGCATCGGCGTGATTCCTGAAGTGTTCAATCATCGCGGGTTCATAGCGGTGAAGCGGACTCAAACTAATGCCGAGCACGAACAGATGCTCGACTCGGCCCTCGAATCTGACGCGAAATTCATCTGGGCAAACTTCGAAGATTTCGACATGTTGTACGGTCACCGAAACGACGCGCGCGGTTTTGCAACGGCTCTCGAAACTTTCGACCAGACACTCGCAAAACTGGAAGCTCGCCTAATTGAAACCGATTTGCTGCTGCTCACTGCCGATCACGGCAACGATCCCACGACACCCAGCACCGACCACTCGCGCGAGTTCGTACCGCTGTGTGCTTGGTCGCCGAATCTCATGAACCCCGGTCGTTTTGCGGATAAGGTTGGATTCTGGAATGTGGGTGCTACTGTGGCCGAAGCGCTCGGAGTCGAGCCTATTCGCGGTGAATCCGTACTCCGATAGTAGCACCCTCTCAACAATGCGAGCCTTGCCAACGCCACTCTACGGAATAACTCCGCAGGGTCGTGCAGTTAAGAAATAGGCAATCGGCATCAGTGCGCGTAGATCAGCGCACCGGCCTTCGGGTGGATCCGAAGGTTGTAGTCATCAGCCGCGTGCTAGAGCTTCCACAATTTGAACTTGATCAGGCGATCAAGCAGGAGATAAACGACAACCCCGCATTAGAGTTGATTGAGGACGACAGCGAACAAATCAACGAAGACGAACTCACCCGCGAAATTACTGGTGAATCGGAGTCAGCGAGCATAGACGAGGAGTTCGACAGCTACGCTCCTCGTGTGTTCGAGCCAGATGACTCTCTTAACTGGACGGAGTTTTTGGCGGCGCCAGTTTCGCTTCATGAGCACCTTCTCTCTCAACTCATGCCGGTAGTCGAGCGTGAGATGCAACCGCTCGCACGGTACATCGTCGAGTGTGTTTCAACCACTGGGTATCTCGAGATGCCAATCGAGGAGATAGCCCATACGTCAGGATACAGTCTGAAACAAGCCCGGAAATTGCTCCGTCAATTGCAAGAGTGCGAACCGGCAGGGGTGGGCGCTCATGATTTGCGCGAATGTCTTCTGCTGCAGTTACGAGACGCCGAAGATGAAGACTCGCTGATTGCTCGGCTCATAATTTCTAAGTTTTGGAGCGCAGTTCCTATTCGGAGAACAGCCGGCATCGCGCGAAAGCTTGGAGTTTCAGAGGAACAGGTCTCGGCCGCTTTCCGACGAATCGTATCACTTACGCCATATCCGGGCGAGACCTTCCACGTGAGCTGCCTGCCTTCGCACAAGGGAAGTGCGAGTGCAGTCTCGCCGGACATCATCTTCAAGCGAGACGAGAGCGGCATCCGTTTTGAGATTCGCGGCTGCGAAGCAAGTCAACTCTCACTCAATTCTTGGTACAAAGAGCGCTACAGGCTGGGGAAACAGGGTTCGCATAAAGTCAGCGAGGAAGAATCCAAACATGTCCGTGAATATGTGGGGCGAGCGATGAACTTCATCAAGGCGCTACATCAGCGAAAACAGACGCTAAGAAGGATTGCGACGCGGCTTGCTGAACGTGAGATCGCGTACATCGCCACGGGATCGCCAAAGTTTCTGCACGGAGATACTCGAGTGAACTTGGCGAAAAGCATCGGCCTGCACGAAAGCACTGTCAGTCGAGCGACAATGGGCAAGTTTGTTCAACTAGCAAATGGCGATGTTGTTTCATTCGAACAGTTCTTCAAGCCAAGCCTTCGTGTGCAGACGATGATTCAGGATATCTTGCAAAGCGAGAACCCAAACCGCCCGCTCTCAGATCGAGAGATCGCTGATATTCTCAAATCTCGCGGCGTAACGGTTGCGCGTCGAACCGTCAACAAGTACCGCGAGAAGTGTCGAACGCTTTCAAGTCACCAGCGAAGAACCGCTTAACTGTATACTGCAGCGATGCCGCTGCGAATACTCCACACCAACGATTTGCACGGCAAACTCAGCGACAAAGCGGAGTGTGCGCTGAAACAGTTGCGCGCTGAGTGCGACCTTTACTTCGATTCAGGCGACGCGATTCGGACCGGAAACGTCGGCGTACCGTTGGTTCAAGATCACGTTTGGGATGCCTTGCGTAGGTTGCGCTGCTCAGCGGGTACTTGCGGAAATCGAGAATTTCATGTTTCGGAGAAAGTCTTCCGAGCAAAGATCAAAGGGTGCTGTCATCCGCTTTTGGTCGCCAACCTGCATTGGAATGGCCCCGTTCGGTCTCCGCTTCAACCCGATTGGCCAGAATCGCCGTTGCGCAAGAGCATCGTGCTGGAATCGGTTGGAGTCATCGGCGTGATGGTTCCAATGGTGACTAACAGAATGGCGGCCCGTCATGTCAGCTCATTTATCAACTCCAATCCGATTTCTGCCGTTGCCGCAGAAGTGGAGATGTTGAAACCGAAATGCAATACACTAATATGCATCTCCCACTTGGGTTTGCGCAGAGATGTTGAATTAGCCCGCGAAGTTCCGCAACTCAACTTGATCCTGGGTGGACACAGCCATGATGCTCTCGACAAGCCGGTGCAGGTGGGCAACACGTTTGTTTGCCACGCGGGTTCGCACGGGCGATTCGCAGGCGTCTACGAGTTCGATGGCACGCTCACTCGTGCGGAGTTGATTCAGTTGCATTGACGGTCGGTCGCAAGAACTTCTTGGCGATCAGGAAACAGACTGACCCCGAGAGCAATGCAAGAAGTGGAACAACTAAACCGTTAGGGTCCTCTCCCGCAATCGCGCCGATGATTATTGCGAACGGCAGCAGACACACCGCCGTCAGCCCAATCCAACTCCCGGGTACTTTGAAAGGTCGGTGGAGCCCCGGCTCCCTTAACCGCAAAACCCACAACGCGATAAATTCAAGAACGACTGCGGCGCTGTAAGTGATTACACTCAAGCTAATCAAAAAACTGAATTCTTGATAAGATAATAGTGAGTAGATCACTGCGGAAAGTATGATTGCGACGGCTGGCGTCCCGTACACCTTATGCGTGCGCGTAAGAACCTCAGGCATGTAACCATCGTTTGCCATTACGAACGGCATCCGCGAATACGACATCAAGCAGGCATTGAAGAGACCGATCTGGCTGACGATTGCGGCAATAAACACAGCAAGCCCCAGCCATGGTCCTCCAACTAAGCCTCCGATGGTCGGAAGCGAGTCGTCGCTCCACTGGTCAGCATTAGGCTGGAAGCACAATCCGACGAAGACCACAAGCAAGTAGGTGACAGCAATCAGCATCAACGCCACGAAAGTGGCTTTGACATAACTTCTTTGAGGGTCTTTAATCTCTTCTGCGACCGCAGAAGGCGTGTCCCAACCGTAGTAGTTCCACATGACAATGAACAGGCCCGCAGTTAGAACTGCAGACGAGCTTTGCCCATTCGGCGCGAGCGAGAGGTGTGGCGCCGCGCCTCCGCCGCTTGCAACCTTGATCAGGCCTACCACAACCATTGCAAAGAGCGGAAGCAACAGAAGCACAGCAAACACGATGGAGTTTGCGCCTACAGCTTTGGCGCCGCGGATGTTAATCCCAACGCAAACCCAGATCGCAACAAGCGAGAGCAGCCACCTCACGAAGTCGGAATCGAATGCAACCCAGCCGAACTGCTCCGACAAAAGCGAGCCGACATAACCTGCGCTCAGGTGTGCATAAATCGCCACCTCGGCGAACGATGTGAGCCAAGTCCACCACGCACACTGGAACCCCCAAAACGGTCCGAGTGCGCGCTTGACCCAAACATAGAATCCTCCCTCGGCGGGAATTGCGGACGTTAGCTCGCAAGACATCAGCGCTATCGGCAATGCCCACGCGATCGGCACGATAGCTATCAGCAGCAGCGCTCCCGCGCCGCCAGATTCCCTCACGGCCTCTTCTAATCCAAACGGTCCGCCGGAAACGGTGAAGAAGAACACCATGACGAGCGGCCAAAACCTGAGTTGCCCCCGCTTAAGGCCGATTAGTCCGTGTCCTCTTTCCACTTTGCGCGGAGTGTACTTCGCGAAATCGGGTGGTAATCTGGCCGCTATGATTGACCCCCGCATCACAAAACTCGCAGAGCTCCTGTGCATCCACTCAACTGAACTCACTGAGCAAGACTCTGTGCTGATTCACGCGTTCGATATTCCGCACGAGGCAGTCGCAGAACTAGTACGGGTGGCGCAGAGTCGAGGCGCGAAGGTCGCACTGAGAATAGAGAGCGTTCCAGTCAAGCGACAACTGATGATGGGTATGACCGAGGCAAATGCGGCCCTGATCGCAGAGATCGAGAAGCATGAGATGGAGACCATGACCGCGTACATCGCCCTCAGAGGTAGCGATAACTATGCAGAGCTTTCCGACGTTCCACAAGACACCATGAATATGTGGCAGCGTGTTTACGCGACTCCGGTCGTCTTCGAAACAAGAGTTCCGAAGACGAAGTGGGCTGTGTTGAGATGGCCGTCTCCAGGAATGGCGCAGCAAGCAAGCATGAGCACTTCGGCCTTCGAAAACTTCTATTTCGATGTCTGCACAATGGACTACCAAAAGATGGAGCGAGCGAGCAAGCCACTTAAGGAGTTGATGGAAAACACCGACCGTGTGGAAATCAAGGGCCCCGGAACCGACATTAGCTTTAGCATCAAAGGTATCGGTGCAGTCGCGTGTGTTGGGCATCGCAACATTCCGGATGGTGAGTGCTTCTCCTGCCCGGTTAAGGAAAGTGTCAACGGTACAATTCGTTACAACACCGTGTCGCTATACCAGGGAACGGAGTTTTCGGATGTGTGCTTTACGGTCAAGGACGGGAGAATCGTTGAAGCATCCGCCGGGCCGAACACAACCAAAATAAATGAGATCTTAGATACGGATGAAGGTGCGCGGTACTTCGGCGAGTGGTCGCTCGGTTACAACCCATTCGTCTTGCACCCCATGAAAGACACGCTTTTCGACGAAAAGATTGCAGGTTCGATGCACATGACTCCCGGCAATTCGTATGATCCGCCCGGCGGCAATGGAAACAAGTCGGCAATACACTGGGATTTGGTGCTGATTCAGCGTCCCGATTACGGCGGCGGTGAAATCTATTTCGACGGCAAGCTGATCCGCAAAGACGGGATCTTCGTTTTGCCTGAACTTGAAGCATTGAATCCTGACCAGTTAGGTCGGTGAATCCAACCCGACGTGTGCGGCCGCTTCGAAAATGTCATCGTAGGTTCGGATTCCCGGGGGCAAGTTCTCCAAGATTTCTGAGCCGTACCTTTTCGTCCTAATCCTTGGGTCGAGGATCGCGATGATCCCTTTGTCCGCGTCCCTGCGAATCAGACGCCCTGCACCTTGGCGCATCATCATCTTAGATTGCGGCAGCGAGTGAACAACGAAGGGGTCAAGCCCCTGCGTTCTAATCCACGCGTACCTAACAATGCTGGCGGCGTCAGTTGGCACTTCAAACGGAATACGCACAAGACAAACACATGAAAGCGTCTCGCCAGGTGCGTCGAAACCAGTCCAAAATGACCGTAATCCAAACAGAGAAGAGTTGAGATGCTTTTTGAATCTCTCGCCGACAAACCCAGTGCCTGTGCGGCGCTGCATGAAAATTGGGAACTCTTCAGAAGGTGACATCAGCTCGTGAACTTGCTCCATCTCTTCGCGGCTGTGAAAGAGCACGAGCGATCTTCCGCCGACCGCCTTGATGATGCAATCAACTTCGCTTGCGATTGCAGAGTAGTAACCCGCTAAGTTTCCTTCGCTGCGCGAGTAAGTCGGATCTGGAATCCGACCGGCTGCAGGCAAGTAGAGGGCTGTTTGTGATCGGTAGTCAAACGGCGCATTGAGAATCTCGTAGTGTTTTGCATCGACGCCAGACGCTCGCTTGTACCACTCGAACTCCCTGTCAATGGCCAAGGTTGCCGACATGGAAACGCTGGGCACTTGGCTCCACAGCAGCTCTCTTAGGGGCGCAGAAATGTCCACACATTCGCTTCGAGCAGCACTTCCTCGAGGATGTCTCTCGATGTGTGAAACTGCGACGCCTTGAAGAGCGAACAGCTGCCCGCAGCGCTGGCCAAACTCGCTGATGTACGAAACGTAGTTCGCGATTGAATCAACACTATTGTCATCTTGGCTCTGATCACCATCGAACCCTTTGACAACCGACTTGGTCGCGTTGAGCAACCGAGAGATCGCGCTACTGACGTCGTTAGTAATCGCTTGAAACGGAGCAATCTCTTGCGTAACTATCGCACTTCGTACGGTTTCGGCCGCGAGTAGTTCGTTTGGTGACGCGGTCAAAATTCCGCCGCGCCGCACACCCAAACCGAGATGTTGGAGCTTTGACTGCGCCAACCGAAGCCCCTCACGCGCCTGCTCGCACGTCTCACCCCATTTGTTCATTGCGCCGAATTCCGCTGCAGTCGGAATGATGAGTTGCTCCATTCGGTTGATAAGCCCGATTATTCCGGCGAGTGAGGACTCACTCAGTTCAAAGTCAAGGGCGGCCCGCGCAGCGTGCGGAAAGTCGTGCGCTTCGTCAATCACAACAAAGTCAATGTCGCCGAGCAACGACTGACGGCCATTCGTCACCTGTCTCAGCAGCGCGTCTTGCATAATTACGCTATGATTCGTGATAATCACTTTCGCTCTCTCCGCTGAGCGGCGCGCACGGTAATAAACGCAGTCATCAAAGAATGGGCAGAGGCGAGAGGGACAGACCACTGGCGCAGAAATATCGTCCCAGACCTTGGTCAACTCTCGTGGAGTTTTCTTAACAATTCGACGGAACTCCGTCTCGATGCCTAACTCGGCCTTCGCGACAAACTCCGAACGAAGACGAGGGTGAGTCTCATTAATAGATGCTAGGCAGGCATATCGCTGTCGGCCGATTAGAAACTCAGTTCTCGCCGAGCTCTCGAACAACGACCGAGCGAGAGGCAGCTCGTGAAGCCAATACTGTTCGGCGAGCACGTTGGTATAAGTGGCAATCACAATCCTCTTTTCGTTTGCGATTGCGTGCGCCAGCGCCGGGACCAGCGCCGCCAACGATTTCCCAAGGCCTGTCGGCGCTTCGAAAACTCCTGTGCTTTTTTCGTCAATGCAATCTGAGACGAGGTACGCGAGGTGCTGCTGGTCGGCGCGAGGAACGAAGCCCTCCTTCTCGGAGAGTTTCTCAAAAGCCGAACTAATAAGGTCCCGTGCCTCGACCATGTCACAGTTTGCCTCAGGCAACCCCTGGATTGCGAGAGCCGTATAATAGCGGCTCGGGCTTATGCTTCAAATTCACAACCTCGTTAAGATGTATCGGGACTTCGCCGCCGTCAACGATGTCTCCTTCGATGTGCATCCCGGTGAGATCGTTGGGCTGCTCGGCCCAAATGGTGCCGGAAAAACCACCTTGCTTCGCTGCATTACCGGGATTTTGGAAGCGACCCACGGCCAAGTTCTTATCAACAATTACGATCTGATGCATCAGCAGACGGCCGCAAAACGGGGACTCGCTTTTGTCCCAGAAGTCCCTGCTCTCTACGAACTGCTCACTGTGCGAGAGCATCTGAGGTTCATCGCGATGTGCTTTGACCGTTTGGATCGGTATGGGCAAATCGGAAATCAGTTGCTGCATCAGTACGACCTTCTTGAGAAACAGGACGATTTCGTTGCCACGCTGAGCAAAGGGATGAAACAAAAACTCGCTGTCGCGTGTGCGCTTGTGCATGACGCTAACGTACTCCTGTTTGATGAACCTCTGATCGGTGTGGATCCCCGCGGCGCACATGAGTTCAAGCTTGAGCTCACGAGGCAGCGGGATGCGGGCGCAGCGATTCTTATCAGCACTCACCTGCTCGATACCGCCGAGAGGTTTTGCGACCGTGTTGTCATTCTCGCGCGGGGGCGCAAGGTCGCGGAAGGAACGCCCGAGGATCTGCGCAAAGCGTCGGACATGGCCGGCGCTAGCTTAGAAGACGTTTTTCTTAGGCTTACGGAGGAGGGTTCTGCGGACGCCGCCCACATTTTCGGGCCACCGCCAGTCGCATGAAACCTCTGCTCTACGTGTCCTACAAAACCGTTTACAACGGTATCAAGCGAACAGTCCGAACGCCAACGCGGTTAATCGGCGCCATTGCAATCATCGCCTACTGGATGATGCTGATCATCACTCGCGGTTTTGGAGGAGGTCGGGAGTTGCCGAAAGGATTTGGGGCTCCTCAATTCAACTTGCCCGCATCCGACCTGTTATTCGCCATCGCGTTTGCGGCGTTTCTCGGCGTGTTCTATTTTAGATCGCTTTCCATGTTTTCGCCACCAGGAAGATACAAGGCCTCCGATGCGGATGTGTTGTTTCCAACGCCGGTCAATCCGAAGTATGTAATGATTCATCGGTTCCTGTCCGACTACTTGATCACACTTTTCATTCCTTTGCTCATCTACTTTCTTGTCCGTCGAACAAGCGGGCGAGGGTTAGGTCAGATGGTCTCCGGAATTGACAAAACGCCAGGCATCGAGAACATCGGCACGACGACATTTCTGGCCTTCCTCTTCATATCGCTTTTCGCTGTCGCGGTTTCTTATGCCGTTGGTATGGCCATAAACCGAGACACTAAAACAGCAATCCGCGCGAAGAGATATGTTTCCTGGCTGGTGACGCTGGTCTTCGCAGGAATTGCAGTCCTTGTTTTCCGGGCGGTATTCGAAGATGACCCAGCTCGTGCGCTCGTAGAGACCGCGAACTCACCCACAACAAGGCTGGCGCTACTTCCGGTAACTGCGGCAGCCGAATTTGCGATCGCTCCACTCCGCGGAGGCGCTGGGCTTACATGGGGCATCGGTCTCGTGCTCGGTTCGCTCGTGTTATTCGCCGTGGCGCTCTCCCAATCGAGCCACCTTTACGATATGGCGTCGCGCCGTTCAATCCCCGCGGGCCAGGCCAGGGAAGCGGCAAGATCAGGGGATTTGTCGGCGCAATGGGTTCGAATGGCGCGCGAGGGAAAGCTGGGGCGCAGAAAAGTCCCACTGATCTCAAAGTTTTGGATGCCTCACGTTTGGGCGCTGGTCTGGCGTGACCTGGTGCTCCAGTATCGAATTTTTCTCTGGATATTTCTTCCCGTTAGTGCCCTACTTGTGATTGCCGCATGGCTGCCGCTGTTCGACGCTGCTGCGAGAAACGCGCTTTGGCTTTCGTTTGTGTTTATGATCCTGGGGACGTTGCCGTTCATGGTGCCCGCAATGACACAATCTGGATTCCAGGAATCACTTCGGCGCGTGGATGTGCTGAAGCCGTTGCCGTTTTCAATGACTCAAATCTGCATGTTCGAAGCGATTGGCAAAAGTGTCGGCGCGATGATTACCGTGCTCGTCGGGGCATTAATCATGCTTGGACTCCGCCCCGAAAAGTGGCAAGAAGCGATCGCAGTGCTCATTGGACTGCTGCCCGTATGTGTACTAAGCAGCTCCATATCTTGGATTTCTTCGCTTCTGTTTCCCGACTTAGCAGACCCTTCGCAACGGTTTCTTCGTGGCATCACAATGATCGCAGGATTCGCTGTCGTTTATTTGCCGGGGTCGCTCATCGTGTTCGGAGGAATGGCTCTGCATATTCCGGTTCTGATTTTGGGTGTGCTTCTTGCGGTGCTTACGTCCTGTCTTTCGTACTTGGGAGCAAAGGTTGCAGCTCCTCTTCTCACTCGTTACAATCCTGCAGACTAATCGAGACCGGCGGCAGCCCGCATCGCGTCACGATCTGCTCTCACTCCTGTCCAAATCTCGAACGCGAGCGCGGCCTGTTCTACGAGCATCTCCCTGCCATCAACAAACCTTAATGATTCCGGTATCTCAATAGGACCGTCAAGATAGTTCATATCAAAGAATGTCGCCGAGCTTTGCAGTGCAGCAACAGCCTCTTGCACAATTGTTCGCGATGCAACTCCTGAAGTCGCATTCACCAAGAGTGAGCAGTTGTCCACACTCGGATTATCCACAACCCGAATCGAACCTAAGTCGTGAAGCCGTTGTGCAGTCGCTTCCGCATTCGAATGCGTCCGATTCCAGACATGCACTTGCCAGCCGTGGGTGATGAGCGCATAGATTGCGGCAATCCCGGCTCCACCGCAGCCGAGCACAAGAGCAGATCCTGGAGACAAGTTTGAGATCGGCGCGAAAAACCCTTCGACATCAGTGTTGTCCGCGCGCATGGCATCGCCGAAGGTCAAAGTGTTCGAAACTCCAAGTGCCTGAACGACGTCGGACTGCATGTTCGCTAACTGTGCCGCAGCGGCTTTGTGAGGGTGTGTGATGTTTACTCCCCGATATCCCAGTTCAGAGAGCCTGAGCAAACATTCGCTAAACTTTTCTGCGCGGACGCTAAATGCCCTGTAGCTTCCCTCAAGTCCTGCCGACGCTAACGCAGCAGAGTGGATTGCTGGCGATAACGAATTCTCAACGTGCGCTCCGAGAACTGCGAAATTCAGTCCTGGGTCTAAGCGAGCGGTTCGCCAATCAAGCATCAGCTTTCGCTGTATCCGGCTTGAATGTCCACAACTTATGCCCTGCAAAATTCCAAAACATCGTTACGAATGTTGCTACTCCCAAAGAGAACACATAGTTCCACAACCCGCCGTGCATCGTGTGTATCTGACTTGAAACGAGCAAGTTGATGACCATGCCCGCTCCCGTCACCGCCGTAAACTTCAAGAACTGCTTGTTTCGCGTCTCACGGTCTGTTACTCTGAAAGTCCAGGCCCTGTTCCAGATAAAACCGTTAATCGTCGCAATAATGAAAGACACAGCTTTGAATGTTGTAAAGGCACCGTCAAAATCGGGATGCGCGGCGATTCCGGGAAAAGTGTCCAGCCACCATTGACGAACAGGTTCAGCGAGAGAATTGCTGAATCCCTTGTAAAGTAGTGCGTGCACACCCCAGTCTAGAATCGTGCTCGATGCGCCAACGATCGCAAATTTGACAAATTGGCGAACCGTTTTGTTCTGGCTTACGTTTCGCGCGGTTTCCTTCATCGGCGTCAAGCTTACTCTCAGCGCGTCATCACATACACGCTGAGCACCATGAAACTTGCGACGGTTCCCAACAGCCACGGGTCGCGAATTAGTTCTGCGTCGGGCGAACCACCGCGATCCTGGCTGTAAACGAGTTGCAAGTATCGGAACACTCCAAAAATCGGCAAGGGAATCGTGAGTCCGAGCAGCGGATGGTTTTTGGCCGTCTCCGATTGAATCGCGTAAACGCTGTAGGCGATCACCGCCGAACCTGCACTTATTCCGATGAGTTGATCGAGAAGTTGCATGCTGTAGCCGCCCAGCGAATCTCGTGTGCCGATTTCAAGCGCCAATTCGTGCCGTCGCTTCGCAAATCCGAGAAAAAGGGCGAGCAGCAGCGTACATAACAGCAGCCAAGGACTGATGTACACAGCGAGGACCCACGCGCCGGCAACCGCGCGAATCAAGAATCCAAAGGAGATGACGAACACATCCAGAATGGCGACTTTCCGCGCGATCGTCACATACAGGGTTTGATTCAGCGCATAAATGCCAATCGCGTACACGGCGAATCTGGAAGCAGCAAGCGCGAATCCGACGCCGCAAAGCGCCAGCACGACCGCAAAAGTAACGGCTGCCATTGGGGAGATTGCTCCAGATGCGATCGGGCGGTTGCGTTTTTCGGGATGCTTGCGATCCCCTTCTTTATCAATAAGATCATTCAAAAGGTAGCCAGCGCTTGAAATAAAGCAGAAAGCAAAGAATGTGAGCAGCGCCATCTGAAGCGCGTTGCCATCCGAAAGCCGGTGAGAAAAAATCAGCCCTGCGAAAATTAGGAGATTCTTCGTCCACTGACGAGGGCGGGCTGCTCTCACAAAATGCTTCAATGCTTTTTCGCTCGCTCAATAAGACGTCCGACAGCTTTCTCAGCGACTCGACTGATTTTTGTGCCGAAAAACTCTCTACTATGCCGGGGCTCCAACCAGATAGTGATCATCCCCATTCGGTTTCCGCCCCACACGTCCGTGAACATCTGATCGCCCACCATGACAGCTTCTGCGACAGTTGCGTTCACTTTCCGGAGCGCGTCTTCAAACGGCTGTCTTGATGGCTTCATTTTTCCACGAGCATAAGGAATCCCGAGGCGGTTGCTCAACTCGTGTAGTCTGGCAGGATTCCTGGTGTTGCTGACCAAACAAAGTTTTAGACCCGCGTTCATGCAGTCCTGAATCCAAGCACTCGTCTCTTCCGGAATGTGCATTGCTTTCCAATTGACCAATGTGTTGTCAACGTCTAAGAGCACTGCTTTGATTCCGGACGCGACAAGCTCGCTCGGCACAATTTCCGATAGTTTTCTCGCGCGGAAGCTTGGGCAAAATCGCCGAAATGCGGACTGGACCTCCGAGCGCTCGTACCGAATCAATGTTTCGCCCTCACCTTAGCGATGTTTTTCCTGTGCTCCTCGTAACCTTTCGCAAACAAGTGGCCACCATCCCCTTTTGCCACATAGAACAACAAATCATGCCGCTCAGGTTTCAACGCGGCCTCGATCGCACGGAGCCCGGGCGAGCAAATTGGCCCCGGCGGCAAACCTTTATGTAAATAGGTGTTGTAAGGGCTCTGTGTCGCATACTCTTTGAAATAGATCCTTCTCTCCTCGCCGAGGGCATAGGTTACCGTCGCATCTATTTCGAGACGCATCCCCTTTTGGATGCGATTCGAGATGACGCCTGCAATCCGAGAGCGTTCGCTATCGAGTTCAGCCTCTTTTTCGACCAAAGAGGCGAGAATGATGGTTCTGTGAATGTCTGCTGGCTTCATACCACCGAACAGCGGAAGCGCTTTGCGTTTGAAATTCTCACAGATGCGGCCAATGGCTGAGCTAACCTCTGTTCCGGGAGCGAAGTCGTAGCTGTCGGGAAGCAAGTAACCGTCTAAACGATTTGCGTGAACTGCGAACCCGAGCGCTTCCTCGTACTTCTTTGGAGTAGAGATCTCTTTGAGCACTTCTGCGCTTTTCCCAATTTCGCTCTTTTCCAGGAGCTCCGCAAACTGGGTTGCCCAGAGTCCTGGCCGTATCGTGATAATCCGCTGCGTGGGCTCCGACTGCAAAAGACTTCGCAATATTTCGTCGCCAGACTGGCTTGTGTCCACCAGATACGGTCCCGCCCGCAACATTCCTGACGGCTTGAAAACTCGATAGTGCAGTGCCACTGCGCTCGCACTCCGAATCAGCTTTTCGGTTTCCAACCGCGACGCAACCTTTGAAACCGTGTCATCGCGCATCACTTGAAACGTCCGTTTCTCACCTCCGACTGGAGCGAGAGCTCGAATAAACAACAACCAACATGTGATCGCGACCGTCACAATCAGCCCAAGGAAGATGAACCCCTTGCGCGACCTTTTACTCATCTCCTTTCGAAAGAAAGTCAACGAGCATTATGCGAGCGGCTTCGCTGTCAACTAACTCCTCCTGCTTTTTTCGCGGAGCGTCCTCCAGATTCATTCGCGCAGCGGCGGTTGTAAACCTCTCATCCCAAAATGCGACCGAAAGCCCCTGCTCGGCGAGTCCCGCGCCAAATCGTCTTGCAATTCCAGCCTGCTCGCCCTCCTCTCCGGATTCCAGAAGTGGCAAGCCGACGACAACAAAGCTGATTCCTTCTTCCTTTGCTATCGCGCCGATATTTACCGAGTCCTTTTCTATGGAACCCTGACCGCGAACATATGGGCGTGCAAATGCGAGTCGGAGCCCCATTTCTGCGACGGCGACACCGATTCGGCTCGACCCGTAGTCAATCCCCATAATTTTCATGACTCGAACAGCCTTAAGACTTCAGCGTGGATGTGCGAGTTGCAAGATATGAGCTCGCCTCCCCTAAAACCACTCTTTCCCCGGAAATCGGTCGCCATGCCTCCCGCTTCTCGGACAATGCAGCTTACGGCGCAAGTGTCCCAATCGGCCACAATCGGGTCAATCATCGCCGATGCTCGCCCGGAAGCAACCATGCAATGGCCGTACGCATCTCCCCAGTGGCGAACGCTGCTCGCGCTTTCGCTCAACCTCAACAATCCCTGGAGGCGGTCCGATTTCGAGAAGGAGCTGATGCTTCCACATACCACGAGTGATTCGGACAAAGCTTTTGTTTCGCCCACATGAATTTGCTCATCGTTGCAGAATGCGCCGCCACCAGAACTCGCGACGAACAGTTCTCGCGTTGAGGGAAAATTTGCGACTCCGAGCACCGACTCATCCCGAATAGATAGTCCAATCAGCACGGCGAACAATGGCACGCCGTGAATGAATGACCTCGTGCCGTCAATGGGATCTATGTACCAAGTCCGTTCTGATGTTGCGCCACTCACGCCGAACTCTTCACCAACAATCGAGTCGTTCGGAAACTCTTTTGCGATGCGCTCCTTTATCAGCGATTCGGCCTCTCTATCCGCGGCTGTAACCGGGCTCGCGTCCGATTTCTGCTCAACTGGGATGCCCGCGCGGAAGTAACGCATTACGAGTTCGCCTGCCTCAAGGGCAATTTCCGTCGCGACCTGCCGCTCATGCTCCATTGGTGGGCAGGTTACCGGGAATGAAATTGAGTCGGCACACTCCTTGAGGGAGGAAATATTCTCGGCACGCTTGTGAGCGTGAATTCGTGGCCATCAACTCTGTATGTCGCCTCGACGAAAGCTGCAACTGAGAACTGCGATTTCGGCAGCTTCATGGGCGACGGTCCGGTTGCAACAACCTTCCAGTCGGGCTTCGAGAAATCGTTCTTTTCGCTCTCAGCCATCCATAGCTTCACTCTGTGCGCTGCGGGAGCGATCGTAGAGTGAGTCCAAGTTCCGCCACCTTCCCGCCAGTCACCTCTAAGCATCGGAGGAGCCTGCTCCTTCGCCGACCATTTCGCAAACAGCGCCAAGTTCGTCTGTACCGATACTGATTCGCTGACAACATGACCAACGTTCGGAACGACGCTAACTAGCTTTCCCCCAGGCAACTCGTTCCAATAGGTGTTTAGCGCATCAATAGTCCAAAACGGATCACACGACCCCCGAATGAATAGTTTTGGCCTGTACAGTCTCGACATGTACGCATGAGGGTCCACCATGTCCACAAGCACTTTCCCTAAATCCGTTTTCAGCACCGCGTCTGGGTCAAGCCCTTCGTAGGCTTCGAACATCGGGCTGAATCGTCCCCAGGTTTGCTTCTGCCGTTTCAACTGTTCTGCAAAGTTCACAAAATCGAAACCCATAGGCACTTCTGCGATGACACGCTTGTCGTACGCAGCTGTTAGCAACGTCGTCCAACCGCGCTTGCTCTCTCCGGCAACAACAAATCTTCGAATCGGGTTTTTGGACTTTGACGTCGCACTCGAAATTCCATCCATCGCCTTGACGGCTGAGTTGACCATCGGCAGTAATAGTGGCCAAGTCTCGTCTTTCGTTTCCAAAAACTTTCCAAACGAATAGGCGATAAGTGTGTCTTCGCGCAACTTTTCAAACAACGGTTGGTTAGGCACATCGTAGAGAACTGCCACTGGCATTCCAGAAATGTCTGCAACACGTTGCGCGAGTTTCGCATCGGGCTCTGTGGTCCCTCGATCTCCTGTTATCCACAATATGGCTGTGGATTTCTGTTCGAGTGTTGCCGGTTCCGATATCTCAACGGCGTGCTTCCACGTTTTGTTTTTCCACTTTTGGCTGCATAGTTCGAAAACTCTAATGTTCCGATGTTCAAATTCACGCACCGGTTGCTCAACAAATGAGTAGGACTCAGATGGGGTTTCGATAAACCGAAACAGTGCAGGTTGTTGAATGGTCGCGCAGGCGGCAACAAGGGCAATCACGGTTGGTTAGACGTTTAGTTACGCGATAGATATTCGGCGTACAGCTCGTCGGAGGCGCGGGGTGAAACCGAGTGCATCAGTTCCGTCTTCTCCTCAAGCAGGGGGATAAGGCTTGCTAAGCGGTGAGCTGTGTCAGTGACTTCAATTAGCCTCTGCCTTTGCAGCGGTTCCAATCCCAAGCAACCCGCAATCGCAAAAGACAGGGCCGCCGGCTCCCGGTCAATATCCACGTCGAGCGCCATATCCTGGTGGCCAAAAACCACCTGGAGGTGCTCCTTGAGAGCTGCTCTGGCCCGAGATAGCAGGGCAAAGTTCTCGGATGAATTTCTCCAGCCCTCCTCCTCGAGCGGCTCAACGCTGGCTACGAGGGTGTCGCCATCCCGCTCCACCTCAAAGATCTGAAACCTCTCCTCACCCATCGCGATGGCGTGGTATTCGCCGTCACGGGTCGGCTTGCAAGCCACAATTCTTGCCAGGGTGCCCACCCAGTGGGGGACAACATCGGGGTCACCAACCTCATCTCCGAAGCGGATTAGGACGATACCAAAAGGCTCATCTTTGGCGATCGAGTTGGAGAGCAGCTTCGCGTAGCGAGGCTCAAAAATGTGCAGCGGCATCGCCTGGTAAGGGAGAAGCACCGAGGTAAGGGGCAGTAGCTGAATCCGCCGTCTTCGGGTTCGCATAACAAACTGACCCGATTATGGCCCAACCGGTTCCTCCTGGGCAAAACTTAGCTACAAACCCCGCACTTCGTCCCCGAGAATTCCGGGGGGGTCGGTATAATCGAACCTCCCGGCCTCCAGTTTCGTCATTCCTGGAGGTGTTTACTCAAGGTCAGATGGAAGAACGCGAAGAGCAACAACTGAGAACCCAGATTGAGGAGCTCACGCGGAAACTGAAGGAAGCCGAATCCAGCCTCGAAGAGATTCAGAACCGGGGTCCCGCAAGCAAGCCGACCGGCGAAGTCGGGGACGATGTCGCCCCAATCAGCGAAGCACGGACTACTCTTCGGCGCCTCGTCCAACGGATCGCCATGATCCTCCAGGCCGAGAAAGTACTCATGATGTTCTTCGACCGAGAGGCCGGCGAACTCATCGGTATCTCTCCGGCCTTCGGCATGGACGAAGGGCTGCTCGATATGGTCCGGATCCGGGCTACGACGGGCATCTCCGGAGACGTGTTTAGGGAAGGACGCCCCGTCATCTTTCACGACGCTGTTACCGATTCTCGAACCGAAGGCGACCCGTTTGCCCTTCTCCACGTGACCAATGGCGTGACCGTCCCCCTCGTAATCGAAAAGCGAGACGAGGAAAACCGGGTCACTGACCGCCAGACCATCGGCGTTCTCCACGCCTTCAACAAGCGACATGGCGAGGAGTTCAACGACGAGGATGTTCGCCTCCTGGAAAGGATGGCGAAGAGCGCGGCGAGCATCATCTCCAACCTTCGCCTCTACCAGCAGGTCGTTGAGGAAAAAGAGGAGCTTCTCCACACGCTCGAGAGCCTATATGCTGGTCTCGTCCTGGTGAACCAGGACGGCAAGATTACGCAGATGAACGCCTCGGCGCGAGCAATTTTCGGAGTGGGGCCCGAAGAGATTCATCAGAGCCATCACGATGTGCTTCGAAGCAAAGAGGTCAGCGATTTCATTGATGCGGCAATGGCGGGCAGCGATGCCGACCAGCTCGAGGCAACGATTCAGCGCGAAGGCAAAGCTGAACGGATGTACCAAGTGCAGGTCGCTCAAGTTCGAGGCGACGATGGAAGGCAAATTGGCACCGTCGCGATTTTGAACGACGTAACTGACCTCAAGAACATTGAGCGAATGAAGAGCGCTTTTGTTGCGACTGTGTCGCATGAACTTCGAACACCGTTAACCGCAATCAAGGGATTCGTGAGCACGCTGCTCGTAGACGACAGCTTTACAATTGAAGAGCGGCATGAGTTTTATTCAATTATTGATCATGAATGCGACAGATTGACGCGACTGATTAACGACCTGCTCAACATCGCAAGAATTGAAGCAGGAGAAAGCCTGAAGCCGAATTATGGAACGGTGGATGTGCTTCAACTGATGAAGAAAGTTCTCGTCATTCAGAAACAATCAACGCATTCAACCTCTAAGCATACGTTTGTGTTGGAGGCGCCAGATTCGCTCCCAGAGATTGTCGGTGACCAAGACAAGCTTGACCAGATCTTCACAAACTTGATTAATAATGCAGTCAAGTACTCACCAGAGGGCGGCCAAGTGATCGCACACATGAAGACGGAAGGCGATCATCTGCTCATCGGAATTCAAGACCAGGGCATCGGCATTCCAAAAGAGCACTTGGGACGCGTTTTTGACCGCTTCCATCGAGTTCACACGGAAGACAATCGAAAGATCTACGGAACCGGGCTTGGCCTCTTCCTGGTGAAGCATCTTGTTGAGCAGATTCACCTTGGGAAAGTTTGGGTCGAGTCAGACCTGGGCGTTGGTTCAACTTTTTGGGTTCGGCTGCCGATGAAACTCGACATCGAGAAAGCGGAAAAACTCAACAGCTAATCGGTTCACGAGGTATCGTTCCAACAGATGTTGGACCGAAACTTCGTGCGACAAAACGCCGATATTGTTCGCAAAGGACTTGAGCGGAAGCGAATGAACGCTCCGCTCGACGAATTTTTGACCCTCGACACTGAGTGGCGCACTCTGCGTACGGCAATGGAGGCGAATCAGGCCGAGATGAACCGGGTCAGCAAGAGCATCGGCACTCTCATGGCTCAAGGCGACAAAGATGGCGCAGAAAGAGCGAAAGCCGAAGCCTCCGAGCTGAAGCAGCGCGTTGCTGCAGCAGAATCAACCGTCGCAGAAATTGAGGCGAAACTGAACGGGCTCGAGCTGCTAATTCCGAATGTGCCCCACGAATCAGTTCCCGATGGCGCGGGCGAGGCGGACAACAAGCAAGTGCATCAGTTCGCCGCCAAGCCGGAGTTCGCATTCGAACCCAAGCCCCATTGGGATATCGCGACAAATCTCGATATCGTGGATTTCGCCGCGGGTGCGAAGATCTCGGGCAGCGGATTCATTGTGTACAAAGGAATGGGAGCGAGGCTGCAGCGCGCGCTCATTAATTTCATGCTCGAATTTCATGTTGACAAACATGCGTACATCGAGATCTATCCGCCTTACCTCGTCAATAGGGCAACAATGACGGGCACGGGTCAACTTCCAAAATTCGAGGAAGATTTGTACCGAATCGAGAGTGACGATCTCTTCCTGATCCCGACTGCAGAGGTGCCAGTCACGAACATTCACTCGCAAGAGATCTTGGACGCAAATCAACTGCCCATTCGTTACGCAGCGTTCAGTGGCTGTTTTCGCCGGGAAGCCGGCGCAGCCGGGAAAGACACTCGGGGTCTTTTGCGTGTCCATCAGTTCGACAAAGTTGAGCTCGTGAAAATTGTCAGTCAAGAATCGAGCTTTGACGAGCTGGAGTCGTTGAGGCGCAACGCTGAGGAGATTTTAGAGGCTCTCGGTTTGCACTATCGAACAATGGAAATGTGTGCGGCAGAGCTTGGTTATTCAAACTGCAAGCAGTATGATTTGGAAGTGTGGTCTCCAGGTGTTGGAAAATATCTTGAAGTCAGCAGCGCGAGCAATTTTGGAGATTTCCAGGCGCGCCGCGCAGACATCCGATATCGTCCGGAAGCACAGGCCAAGCCGGTGTATGCACATACTCTGAATGCGAGCGGTGTGGCTTGCCCAAGATTGATGTCGGCAGTTTTGGAAACTTACCAGCAGGAAGACGGCTCTGTGTTCATTCCTGCGCCGCTCCAAAAATTTATGGGCACGGACAAAATCACGGCCTAAGAGAGTGGTTCGTTCGACGCGATAATCTCGGCCAGACTTTGGTCGCTCATTCCGTCAATCTTTTCGGCCAGCTGATCGAACTCTGCGCGCTGCTTCGTGCGCAGTTCGCGCCGCAGTCTGCCTTTCAGGAAGTTAATCTTGTCTTCGCGCGACTCGGTGTCTAACTCAGGAACTCTCGTGGGTTTGCCGTTCGCGTCAATGGCGACCATAGTCACTGAACAGGAGTTTGTGTGCTTTTGCTCACGTGTGTGCAGGTTTTCAGCATACACTTCGATACGCACCTGCAAGCTCGTCTTTCCAACATATACGACGCGCCCGACGCAGTGCACAAGCTCACCAACATCAATCGGCGAGTGGAAGTCCACTCGGTCAAAGCTCGCTGTTACGCACACATTTCCCGCGAATCGGCTCGCAGTAACGTAGGCCACTTTATCCAGCAGCGCGAGCAGAGATCCGCCGAAGACCTTCCCAAGAAAGTTTGCATCTTCTGGAGTCATCAACTCGGACATCCTTACCTCAGTCGCCGCAGATGATCTGGTTTCAGGCATTTTGTGCCTCCGCGATCTGCAAAATCTTTCCGAACTCGTCGGCTTTCAGGCTTGCTCCACCGACCAGAGCGCCTCCGATAGCCGGCTGAGAAAACAGACCCTGTGCGTTCGTCGAAGTTACGCTTCCACCATACAGCAGCTCGAATTGATTGTCTTCAGCCCAGCCGCGCCCAGACACGATCGTTCGGATGTGAGCGCAAACTTTGTTAGCCTCGGCATCATCGCAAACGTTTCCGGTGCCGATCGCCCATACTGGTTCGTAAGCAATGACAAACGACTTTCCGCCAAGGTGATGTCCGTCGAACACGGAGTGCAATTGGTCCTCAATGACGGCTTCGGTTCTTCCGGCTTCGCGCTCCGCGATTGTCTCGCCTACGCACAATATTGGAGTAAGCCCTCCGTTTAGGGCCGCCCAAAACTTCTTGCTGACCACGAAATTTGAATCGGAAAAGTAGGAGTTCAAGCTCGCCTCAAAAGTCTGTTTCCCAAACCTGCCCCTTCGCTCCGAGTGACCAACGATAACCCAACTGCACTGTGCCGACCGAAGCATGTCTCCTGAAACTTCACCAGTAAACGCGCCACTCGATTCCCAGAAAAGGTCCTGGGCTCCCAACTCGATCTGAGTGCCAACAAGCTGCTCGCCGATTGCAGACAGCGACACGAATGAAGGACAGAGGACGACTTT
Organism: Fimbriimonadales bacterium; assembly: GCA_046330175.1. Classification (GTDB taxonomy): domain Bacteria; phylum Armatimonadota; class Fimbriimonadia; order Fimbriimonadales; family ATM1; genus JAJPJR01. The sequence goes on along the minus strand of JAXLTG010000001.1, from coordinate 1,721,926 downwards.
TGTATGGAAATCGGGCTGTACAGAAGCAGAAATCTCCCCTGCAAGCGCCTTTCCTTGATTCAAGTCAAGGTTCATCTTCCAGTTGGCCGCAACAATCATTGAACGGGATTCTAACCGAATCGAATGGTAAACTTCACGCAACCCAAAGTCATGGAGGACGATTGTGGCCATTATTGCGGACATTCGCGCACGCGAAATTCTTGATTCTCGCGGAAATCCCACTGTCGAGGTGGACGTTTATCTCGACGACGGCAGTTTTGGACGCGCAGCCGTGCCGAGCGGCGCCAGTACTGGGGCTCATGAAGCGGTCGAGCTTCGAGATACCGACGAGAAACGTTATGGTGGGAAAGGTGTCAGAAACGCAGTTCGCGCAGTAAACGAAGTCATCGCTCCGGCGGTCCTGGATATGGATGCCACCGACCAAGGTGAGCTCGATTTAGTGCTGTGCAACCTCGACGGCACACCCAACAAAGGCAAGCTTGGCGCGAATGCGATACTCGGCGTCTCGCTCGCAGTGGCAAAAGCCGCAGCAATCGGCGCAAAGTTGCCTCTCTATCGCTATGTCGGCGGCGTGTCGGCAACGCTGCTCCCGGTTCCCATGATGAACGTACTCAATGGCGGGAAGCACGCTGATAGCAACGTTGACATCCAGGAGTTTATGGTTGTGCCGGTGGGCGCAGACTCATTTGCCGAAGCACTTTGCATGGGCGTCGAAATTCAGCAAGCCCTTAAGAAAAACTTGGCGAAGCAGGGACTTTCAACCGGGGTTGGCGACGAAGGCGGCTTCGCACCAAACCTGCAAACGCAAGAGGTGGCCTTTGAACTGCTTGTAGCGGCCATCCAACAGGCTGGATACAAACCTGGAGAAGACACTTTGCTCGCGGTTGACGTTGCCAGCACGGAGTTTTTCGAGAATGGGAGTTACAAATTCAAATCTGGTGCTGTTCGCGAGCGAAACTCCGAACAGATGGTCGAATACTACGGCGGTCTCTGCTCCCAGTTCCCAATCATTAGCATAGAAGATGGTGTCGCCGAAGATGATTGGGCCGGCTGGAAACTGCTTACCGATGCTCTCGGAAACAAAGTGCAGCTCGTGGGGGACGATTTGTTCGTAACCAACGTCGCTCGCCTGAACCGAGGCATCAACGAAGGAATTGCAAACAGCATACTAGTGAAAGTCAATCAGATCGGATCACTTTCTGAGACTCTTGACGCCGTCGAAACGGCATACGCTGCCGGCTATACCGCTATCATGAGTCACCGGAGCGGCGAGACGGAAGACGTTTCAATTGCTGACCTGGCTGTCGCTTGCCGAACCGGTCAAATCAAAACTGGTGCGCCATGCCGAACGGATCGAGTGGCAAAATACAATCAGTTGCTAAGAATTGAAGAGAGTTTGGGCTCTGCGGCGCGATATGCTGGCAAAGCCGCTTTCCGCCGATGGCTCGGTTCCTAATCGCGAGAATTACCGTCTACTGACTTAAGGCCACGGAGGGCTGATGTCGAGAAAAACAAAGATCGTTTGCACAATCGGACCGGCAGTTGATTCCTACGAGAAGATCCTTGCTCTCGTAAGAGCCGGCATGAATATTGCTCGAATCAACTGCAGCCACGGAGACTGGGAGACTCGATCGAAGTGGATACGATGGGTCAGGCAAGCGGGCGAAGAAGAGGCAGTACACATTGGGGTTCTCGCCGACCTCTCTGGCCCGAAATTTAGACTTGGTGAGCTGAAGGATTTGCTGAAAGTCTCGACCGGCGATACGGTTAGCGTGGGCCAAGGAGCAGGTCAAATCCCAATCCCACAGCCTCAAATCTTAGAGCGACTCTCGCCCGGACGCACACTACTCATCGCCGACGGGGAGGTTTCGTTCAAAGTCAAAGCCGTAAAAGGCGACGCTATTGAATTGCGTTGCATGTCTGGCGGCGTTGTAAAGACAAGACAAGGCGTCACACTAGTAGGCGAAACGTTTGACGCGCCAGCCCTCGGCAAAAAAGATATAGAGGACCTGAAGGAGGCGGCAAAACTCGGAGCGGAATTCATAGCTTTAAGTTATGTCAAAACCGCGAAAGATATGGTCAAAGCGGGCGAAATCGCCGAGAAGGCCGATCGAACGCTGCAACTGATTGCGAAAATCGAAACGAAAAGCGCAGTTCAGGACATCGCAAACATCATTCGCGAAAGCGATGGGATCATGGTGGCCCGAGGTGACCTCGGACTCCAGATGCCAATCGAAGAGGTCCCGTTAATTCAGAAGAAGATTGTCGGCCTTTGCCATGCCGCCGGAAAACCGGTCATCACCGCAACGCAGATGATGGAGAGCATGATTGAAAACCCGAGGCCGACACGAGCGGAAGTCACGGACGTTGCGAACGCGATCATGGATGGCACCGACGCAATCATGCTGTCAGGTGAGACTGCGTCAGGTGCGCATCCCATTGAGACTGTCGCCTATATGGATCGCATTGCGGTCAAAACTGAAAAGAGTGCGGCCTTCGCGAAAGCAATTGCCGTAATGAAGAGGCCGAAAGTGACCGAGTCAACGGAGTCGGTTGCGAGCGCCGCGTGCCGCATCGCAGAAGACCTCAACGCCAAGGCAATCATCAGCTTCTCGACGAGCGGTTTCACCGCCCGAATGGTCGCGAAATTTAGACCGTCAGTGCCAATTCTGTGTGGAACGTACCGGGTCCGCACCGCTCGGCAAATCTCTCTGCTCTGGGGTGTCAAACCACTTCTCACCGCTGAGTTTTTCGATACCGAGGAGATGATTGCGCGAGGATTCACTGCAGCGATTGACAGCGGCATGCTGAAACGTGGCGATCTCGTTGTGATTACGGCTGGCATTCCGGTAGGGAGACCCGGAACCACCAACTTAGTAACTCTGATGCAAGTGACGGACCCGAGGGAACAAAAATGAAACGCGTCTTTTGGGTCATAGCTGCAGTCCTGATTGCACTCGTGTTGGCGAGTTACTTCACGCGGAACACATTCAAGTTGTACAAAGAGCAAGAACAGATTGCCAAACAGAGCGAGCAGCAACTGCGAAAGGCGGAGTTAGAGCGGGCGAAGCTGATTACCGAGAAGGCTCGACTCGAAAATCCGGTCGGCCAAGAGGAGATGGCTCGAAAGATGGGCTATCGAAAGCCAAACGAAAGAGACCTCGCCTCCGGCCGCTAACGCTTGAGCTTGGACTGAATTTCTGGCAGCGCCACAAACAGATCCTGGACAAGACCATAGTCGGCGAGTTCAAAAATCGGCGCGTCTGGATCGGTGTTAATCGCAACGATCGTTTTGCTTTCTTTCATTCCAGCGATGTGTTGCGTGCTGCCACTGATACCCGCAGCAACATAAAGCTCTGGCGCCACGATTTTTCCAGTCTGTCCAACCTGCATTTCATTCGGGGCAATTCCAGCATCCACCGCCGCACGAGTCGCCCCAACGGCGCCGCCCATTGCGTCGGCGAGCCCGCCAATAACTCTCTCAAAAGTCTCGGCATCTTTCAGCGGCCTGCCACCCGAAACAACGACTTTTGCTTGAGTTAGATCGGGTCGGCCCGCCTTCTTCGCGCCTGTGTGTGTGCGCTCCGTTGAGCCGGTTAGCGTAAGTGAAATCTGCTCGGTTGCAGCGACGCCATTCGCTGCTGCCGAAGAGAATGAACTAGTTCGAACACTGACTAGATATTTATCAACGGTTGGCCTGACAATGGCGTTTACATTTCCGGCATACATCGGTCGTTCGAACCGGTTGTCTCCAAACGCTTTTGTCACGTCGCTGATCATCGGGCGATCCAAGAGTCCGGCAAGTCTTGGCAGAAAATCTTTGCCAAACATGGTGGCTGCAGTGGCTACAATCGAATACTGTGATGCGATAGTCGCAAGCGCAGAGCACAGCGCATCAGCCGGCGGCGCCTCAGTAAGCCCGCAGACGAAAGTCTTAGCTTGTCCAAACGCACTCCCGCCATCGCCACACAGCACTAACAAATCAAACGGAACTCCGAGCAACGAGCCAAACGCACACATCGGCTCCGCGTCCGCACTTGTCTCAACAATGATTAGGCAGTTCGACATCAGACGTTCAACCCTCTCTCACTTCGAAGTGCTTCCAACAACTCGTCCACACTTCCAACACGGCGGCCAGCAGACCTCGCTGCTGGGGTGTTCAGTGAGACAACCTCTAATCGGCACTCAGCCCCAACACCCAACTCGGCAAGCGTCAACTTTTCCAACGGTTTTGTGCGCGCCTTGATGATTCCTGGCAAAGCAACATATCGCGGCTCGTTCAAGCGAAGGTCGGTCGTGATGACAGCAGGCAGCCCGAACGCAAGTGTCTCTTGCCCAGAATCTGTTTCTCGGGTAACACTTGCTCTGGTTCCATCAATCTCGACTTTGCTCGCAAACGTCGCCTGCGGAAGTCCCAAAATCGCAGCAAGCATCTGACCGGCTTGATTGGAGTCGCCGTCAATCGCTTGCTTTCCGATCAAAACAACGTCCGCATTTTCGCGCTCAAAAACCGCTTTCAAGATTTTGGCGACGCCAAGAGAGTCCAGTTTTTCGCCACTTTCGATTAAGATTGCTCTGTCAGCACCCATCGCTAGGCCTTTTCGAAGCTGTTCTTCGCATTCTGAACCGCCAATCGAAACGAGCACAATCTCGCATCCTGACTTTTCCTTTAGACGAACAGCCTCCTCAACCGCAATCTCGTCGAACGGGTTGATTTCAAACTTCAATCCTGTGGCATCAATTCCCGAGCCGTCGGCAAGCAGTCTGATGCGCGCATACGGATCGGGGACTCTCTTTATCGGAACAAGTATCTTCATCTCAATTGTGCAACGGCTTCCCAGTCTCCAAAAGGTGCTTAATTCGGTCAGTCGTCATTGGCTTTCCTAACAGCTTCAAAAACGACTCGCGCTCCATGGCAAGGCTCTCATCTCTCGACTTCGGCTTAACAAATATTCTGCGAATCTCTTCAGCCAACTCGTAACCGTACGATGTAAGCTCGCTCTTCTTTCGAAGCTCCTGAATCTTTTGGTCAATCATTCCAGACGCAGCCGCGTTGGCGTCTGTCCAATCGGATTCCGGAATCGGCTCTCGGCGCGCACGGAGAGCTGTGTGCAAACCTTGATCGGGGTTTACCAGCGCTCGATCTGCGCTCCTCAAATAGTGCGCCGTCCTCGCTTCTGGCATTCCATATCTTTGGCCAGTCGCAATATTCACGGCCGCATTCACGAAGCTGTTTCGATCCGGTGCGGTTCGCTCGCGCATCAGTGTTGTGCCGCCGCCAGCCGGAATTAGTCCGACCAAAACTTCCGGCAGTCCTAGGGTGCTTTCTGGTTGCACAACAATCGTATTGCAGTGTGCGGCCAACTCGAAACCGCCACCCAACACGAACCCTCGGACCAAAGCGCATGACTTCGAGCGCGAAAGCAACGAGCCGCAGTGCTGAAGTCGCTCTAACACAGTTGCAACTTCCGTGAACTGCTTCTCCTCCGCGGCCTGCAGGAAAAACTTCAGATCAAATCCGACCGAGAATGAATTTGAATCGTTCGCCAGAGTGATCGGCTCCTCAGGATGCGCCTCCAACCATTCGATTAGTCCTTCCACTAGCGCTGGCGTTATCGAATTCGCCTTCGTTCGGAACTCGAATACATAACCATATTCGCCCGCAGAACGAATCGCCCAACCATCGGTTTCTTTCTCGATGCTCAAGTCGGAGACAGCAACAAATCGTTCGTCGCTTTTGTTGGAAACGTGGGCCGCCCCGTCAAAGCTGTAGTGCAATCCAGGAACATAATAATTCGTTGTCGCAGGGGCTGCGTTGCCTTGCGCGTGTGGCGCAATGAGGTCCCAGCCGATCATGTCAATCAGCTCGAACGGGCCGTGCGCCCAACCCCAGCCCCATTTCATCACACGATCAAAGTCTTCAACTGAATGACTAATTTGTCCACCAAGCTCAACTGCGTATGCAAGCGACGGCGCAAGGTGTAGCCGTACAATCTCTCCGACCTCACCTCGGGTCTCAAACGCGCTCTTGAGTCGCTCACTAATCGGCAACTTCAGCAGATCTTTTAGGTGCGGAATCGTTTCCTCGCGTCGCGGCCTGTATGTTCCAGTAGTCGGCTCGTACACCAGGAAGTCCGATCCCTCCCGTTTGTAAAATCCGTGGCCGGATTTGTTGCCCACAAACCCAGACTCGCTAAGCGAACGAATTATTGAGGGGGATTTCAGAACGCTCGATCGCGGATCGGCCTCGCAGCGTGTCATCAAATTGTCAGCGATGTCCTCCATGATATCGAGGCCAATTAAATCCGCGAGCCGAAAAACTGCCGTATTCGGCCTTCCCAAAAACGAACCCGTTATCGAGTCCGTCATCTCAATCGAGTAGCCCAATTTTTCCGCAGTGTGAATCGCTTGAAAAAGCGCCCACATGCCGTACCTGTTGGCAATGAATCCAGGAGTGTCCTTTGCAAGCACAACCCGGCGCCCCGCACGGTCCTCCAGGAATTGAGTCATCCTCGAAATGCACGCGTCGTCTGTGTGCGGAGTTGGGATTAATTCAATGAGTTTCAAATACCGCGGTGGGTTGAAGAAATGGGTTCCCAAAAACCGTCGGCGAAACGATTCGGTTCGACCCTCGCAAAGAAGCTCAATCTGCAAACCGCTCGTGTTGGTCGAAATCATTGCAGATTCCCGCAGGTGCGGCGCAATCTTTTCATAGAGCGATCTCTTGGCGTCGAGATTCTCAATAATGGCTTCGCAGACCCAATCCGCTTCGGCAATCTTCGCTAAGTCGTTCTGGATCGAGCAAAGTGTCACCCGAGAAATGCTTTCTGCATCGAAAAAGTGTGGCGGCTTTGCCCGTGTGGCTCGTTCAAAGCACTCTCGCACGGACTGTTCGGTTAGATCAAAAAGAAAGACATCAAAACCCAGATTTGCAAGATGGGCGGCAATTCCGCTGCCCATCGTTCCCGCGCCCATTACGGCGACTTTATGTGCGTTAATCCACTCGGTGTACGACACTGAAATCTACTCTCCGGAAAGGCGGCTATTTTACCCGGTGGAGCGACTTCATTCGAACCGAATGAGCATGGCAAATTGCGACCGCCATCGCATCCGTTTCGTCATCAAGCTTCGGAATCGAATCCAACTTCAAAATCTGTTTCACCATAAACTCAATCTGTTTCTTGTCCGCATGCCCCGATCCTGAGACCGTCATTTTCACTTCCGTCGGCGTGTACTCAAAAATCGGCACCGACGATTCCGCAAACCTCAGCATCACGACACCAACAGCCTTCGCGACATCAAGCCCCGTCGTGCGATTCGTTACGAACATCTGACGCTCAATTGCGGCTGAATCCGGCGAATACCGTGTGACCAATTCTCCGACCGACGCATACACTTCAAGCAACCGACTGGCAAGATCGAGCTTCGCGTCGGTCTCAATAACCCCGCTTCCAATTGACTGAAGTCCGCCGCCGTCGCTTTCAACGACTGCAAATCCGAGTCGCCCATATCCGGGGTCAATTCCGATCACCCTCACGTTCTCTTGAATCTCCGTAACAGTTCGTCGTAGCCGAATGTCACTGTGATCGGCCGGCCATGAGGACACATGTACGGATTCTCCGTTTCTGCAAGCTCGCGAATCAAATGCTCCATCTCAGGAACACTCAGCGGGTCGCCGGCCTTCACTGCCATTCGACAAGCGCTCATAATCCAAATCTTTTCTCGTGCATCTTGCGGCTGAACCTTCCCGCCCGCCGCGACAAGTTCGTCGGCAACTTCAACAAGCAGCTTCCTGTAATCTTTTCCCGCCGCCGCAGCCGGAATTGTTCGAAGCAAAAACGAATTCGCCCCAAAGCTCTCCATTCGGAAACCAACCGACGCCAACACGTCCAACTGCTTACCGATACTCACTGCCGCCGACTGCTCAAACTCAATAGTCTCGGGCGACAGGAGTTGCTGAATTTCGATCGCTGAACCGGATTTCAAACCGCACAAGTACTCGTACAGAACTCGTTCATGCGCAACGTGTTGATCAAGAATAACAATTCCGCGGCGAGTAGACGCAACGATGAACGTATTCAACGTCTGCCCCAATACTTTCAAATCGTCGAGCAATTCGCAAAACGGATACCGCTCGCCCGTCGGTAGTGGAGCGACCCCAACTTGAAACAGGTCATGAACGATCTCAGTTGGCGCGAGTGCCTCAAGGACTGCGCCTTGGCTCGATCCGCCTAACGAAGATCCAACAAAGCTGGGCGCAATCGTGGGCATCATCCCATGCTCAACCAAACCCGACTTAATCGCAAGGCGCACAGCATCAAAAGCAGCCCCCTCTCGCTGAAACTTGACTTCCGACTTTGTCGGGCTCACATTGACATCAACTTCCGCCGGGTCCGTTTCCAAATGAAGCGCAACCACACCATATCGCCTCTCAGGAGTTAACGAACGATATGCAGCATCAATCGCCGCGTAAAGCGAGCGCGAACGAATCGGTCGCCCATTCACGAACAACAACTGATGAGCGCGAGTAGGTTTGTTCACATGCGGTGGGGCTACAAACCCCGTTACTCGAATCCCAGATACATGCGTGTCAATCTCTGCAAGTGCGCGGCACAAATCTTTACCCCAAACGGCCGCAAGCGCGTCCAAACGGTCGCCACTTCCGGCGGAACTCATCGCAACCACTTCGCCAAGTCGCAACCGAAAAGCAACTTGCGGAAATGCGATGATGTAACGCGACACAACTTCAACGATTGCCGAAGTCTCCGAAGTGTCCGATTTCAAAAACTTCAATCGAGCGGGTGTGTTGCCAAACAGATTCTCGACAATTATGTCGGTGCCCTTTGCGCCGGGGACAACACTCTGCAAAACACGCTCGCCAAACGCAACCTCAATCTTTGTTCGACCAGAGTCATCCACGCCGGTCGAGATCGTCATCCGACTAACCGACGCAATGCTCGGCAACGCCTCGCCCCGGAATCCAAGCGAAACCGTCTGCCGCAAATCCTCAAATCCACGAATTTTCGAAGTCGCGTGCCGCAAAAGCGAAAGCTCTGCATCTTCGCGCGTCATCCCCGACCCATTGTCGCTCACCCGAATCAGTGACTTGCCGCTGTCTCCAATCTCAATCTCAATCTGGGAAGCGCCCGCGTCTAATGCGTTCTCGATCAGCTCCTTGACTGCGCTCGAGGGGCGCTCAACCACCTCGCCCGCCGCGATCTGGTTAATCGTGTGCGCATCTAACAGTTCAACGCGGCCCAGCATCAGCCGAGATTACCGCCACCCAAACCCATGCGATATCCTCAACTCCGAATGGGCAAAATGGTCTGCATCGCCAACTGGTCCGAGGGAAGAAACCTCGAGACCATCTCGCTCATGCGTCGCGCCATAAACGACCTCGACCTGACTCACCATTACTTCGAGGCCGACATAGATCATAACCGCCTCGTCACCGCCTTTTCGGCCACCCCCGAGCTGCTGCGAACCGCCGTTGCCCGCCTGTGCGATGTGGCTTTCAATCGAATAGATATGTCAAATCACGCGGGTGTGCACCCACGCATTGGCGCGCTGGATGTTTGTCCATTTGTTGTTCTTGAAAACTCGATTCCCCAACCTGATGCGCTCGCGTTCGTCCGCGATCTGGCTCAGCAGATTGCGAGCCAGTACGACCTGCCTGCGTTTCTTTATGAACACAGCGAAACGGGAAAGCATGCGGCCGACCTGCCCGAGCTTAGAAAAGGCCAGTACGAAGGTCTGCTTCATCGCACTCTCGTTCCGGATTTCGGCCCAACTCAGGCAAATCCCAAACTTGGCGCATCGGTATTCGGTCTTCGCGATTGGCTCATCGCCATGAACGTCAATCTGAAAACGCCCGACGAAACCATCGCCAAAGAGATCGCCACGCAAATCAGAAAACTCCGCGATTCAGATTCGCGCTTTGCAGGTGTGCGCGCCCTCGGGTTTCCGCTACACTCGCGCCAACAGTCGCAGGTATCGCTCAACCTCACGAGGCCCGACCTCACGCCAGTTGACCCCATCATCGAATGGATCGCAGACGAAGCCAAAGACCGACGAACAAAAGCGATCGGCAACGAGCTCATAGGCGTCATTCATCGTCCGCGCCTGAAAACTGCGACTAGACTCAACCTCATCGGCCGCCAAGTGCTCGACTAACTCGGAATCTCGTTTATTCGGCCCAACTGGTCGGCCGTGAGAATGATCTTTGCGACCTGCTCCAAGCACTCCATTCTGCAAAACGCCTCTTCGATTGTGTCGCCAATCGTCGCTGCGCCGTGATGCCCTAACAAAAACGTCTTGTGCTTCGACAAAAATGGAGCAATGACTTCACCCATCTTTGACGTTCCAGGTTCCGCGTATGGAACAAGCGCTACCGGACCCAAAAACCGATCCGCTTCTGGCAGCGTGTTTTCTGGAATCGCGCGGCCGGCAACGCTGAATCCGGTCGCAATCGGAGGATGTGCGTGCACTACAGCGCCACAATCCAAAACCTCCGCGTAAATCCGAACATGAAGCAGTATTTCGCTCGAAGGCTTTCGCCCATCCAATGCGCGCCCATTCAAATCGGCAAGCACAATGTCATCGGGATGCAGATCGGCTTTGATCCTTCCCGCCGGAGTCGCCAACAACCTTTGACCATCCAACCGACAACTCAAATTCCCTTCCGCACCGACAATAAGTCCACGCTCCCAAAGGCGTTTGGCGGCAAGGCAAAGTTCGGCGCGCAGGTTTTGCTCTTTCATCTTTTCGGGTGTGTTTGGGAAAAGGGTTGGTGCCCGGGGCGGGACTCGAACCCGCAAGGGTTTCCCCGGGGGATTTTAAGTCCCCTGCGTTTACCATTTCGCCACCCGGGCAACGCGACGACTATTATGCTGCAACCACGCCCATCCTCCCAACACCTGCGACCGCTCGCCTCTTGGCCGCAATTCTCATCTTCCCCATGAATCTCAGGGGGAAGTCCGTGAGCGCGACGAAGGAGCAGCGAGCGTGTAGGGGGTTTTCGCTCTTGCCGCAGGTCGTCACCAGATGCTCAAGAACCCGTTCACCACCGCGCCGAGTCGTACCGCGACGACTAACCTCGGGGTGCCAGAATTAACCATGCCCACGCCCCGGTTCTTCGCCCGAATGCTAATCGGTCTCGCAGTTGCCACCGGCTTTGCATGTTCATCAGCCCCCGAGAAGCCGATCATACGCAACCGATCGTTCGCCAATTTTCGGGAACTCTCCGTACCGATGCCGCCGGAATTGGAAGTCATCGGCGCGAGCTGCTCAACCGATGACTCACGAGCGAAGGTGAAAATAGCAATCAAGGATGTGTTCATATCCGATGACGGACCTCTCACCGTCGAAGCCTATTTCAATGCGAAGAAGGACGACTTAATCCAAAGCCGTGTTATCGTCTGGACTTTTGGCGGCTACAGATTCGGATCGCTTGATGGAACCGGAACGGCCGCAGTTTTTCACCGTAAGGTCGCCGGCAACCGTGTGCTTTGGCAGCGATTAGGCGACGCCACGGCAATCCTCGACGGCAACGAGTTGGAGCTTGAAGGCGACCTCGGAGTTGCAGACGCCGTTCCGGACATCATCGTCATTCGCCACGCGCCGGCCGAGTTTATGAAAGCGCACCGAGGTTTTCGATTCAGCTCGGATGGCATCGCGTCTACGATCACTTTCCGCAACGAAAAGGTTCACAGTCGCCCCCTGCCGCGCTTGCCCGAAGACAGCGATATCGTTGACCGATAACCCCAATGCTTCTCGTAGCCGCGACACTCATGTCGCGGTTCGCCGCCACGATGCGCCGCCGAACTCGGACGTCGCCACATGCACAATCACGAATTCAGCGAACTCTCCGAACTCTTCATTTCCCCCTGAATTTCAGGGGTAAATCGGTGATCCCGGCCTGTGGGGAGAACCGAAAGGTGCTTTCGCGGCGCGAGACACTGGGTGTACCGACTTGTTTGGCAGTGATTCGAACCAATCGAACACTCCGAACTCGCCACAAGAAGCAGGACCGACAACCCCACGCGTCGAACTGAACGCGTGTGCATAAAGTGTGGCAATGGACCGAGCGTCGCTATCCGCACCTCGCCTCTCGTCCACTGCTTTGTGCGCTGCCGGCGTTTTTCGCCGGCCTTCTTGCAACTTACAGTCCACTCGCTCTCGCATGGGTCGCGCTCACTCTTTTGCTCAATCGAAGAGCGCTGCCCATCTCACTCATCTTGCTCACGGTCGGATTCATAAGAGCGCAATTCACGCCGCAAACTTCAGAAATGCCAATCGGTGAACAAACATTCGTCGGGCGAGTCATCAACACGCCATCGCTCACACGTTCGGCGCAAACTTTCCTTTTGCAAACCGAATCCGCAACCGTGCTCGTAACCGCAAGAGCGAGAAACCTGTTGAGCGCAGGCGACCTAATCGAGCTTCGTGGATCAGTGCGTCCAATCGTTGAGTACAGCGATTCGAAAACGCAGCAAACCGACCGACAGTGGCTTAGGCGCGGCGTTCGTTATCGCTGCTCTGCGTTTTCCAGCGGATCGGTACAAGTGTTGGAGCCAGGCGGCGGATTCGCCTCGCTCGGTTCGACTTGGCGCACAAAAACTTGGAACATACTGCGAGAACATTTGGATCAAGATCGTGCTGCACTCGCAATGGGCGTTGTTGCAGGACAACAATCCTTGGTAACTCCAGAGACAATTGAAGCGATGCAAAAGGCGGGCACGCTTCATATGCTCGCGACCAGCGGCTACAACGTCATGCTGTTCGTTTTGTGTGTCGTCGGTCTGCTGTCGCTCCTGCCGATACATCGCAGCCTACAAGTGCTAATTGCCTGCCTTGTGCTTTTGGTATACGTTGCGGCAGTCGGCGGAAAACCACCGATCCTTCGCGCGTCCATTTCAGCCGCCATCATGTTGTCAGCATTTCTGTTTCGAAAAAACCCAGACATGCTCTCGGCGCTTGCCGCATCAAGCGTCGTTTGCGCTCTTGTGGATCCGGCGGCTGTGTTTGACATTGGATACCATCTTACGTTTGTGATCCTTCTGTTTCTTTGTCTCTACGGAGGGCGCATGAACGACTTCATTCTCAAGTGGCGCTCCCTAATCAAATCTCGACTCGCAAAACTTGCAGCAGTCCGCATCGCACAAGTGTTCGGTGTAACAATCATTTGTCAGTTGGCTGCAGCACCTTTGCTCGCAGCACACTTTGGGACAGTCTCACTCATCGCACCGGTTGCAAACGTAATCACATTTCTGTCCGTGCCTGTCATTTACGTAGGCGTTTTTCTCGCGCAGCTGCTCGACCCACTTCTACCATCTGCATCCCAATTCGTTTCCCAAGCCATCACCGGTCCCGGCGCCTCGTGGATGGCCAGCGTCAATCAGTTTTTTGCATCGGCACCCGGAGCAAGTGCGAGCTTCACTCCAATCCCCGGCTGGATCGCGGTTTCGCTCTACGCGCTGGCCGCACTCCTTAGCAGGCCACACGTGAGAACACATTTCGATGAGGAGGATGCTAAACTTGGCCCCTGATATGACCGGGCTGTTGGATGGAAAAAAAGGAATCGTTTTTGGTGTTGCCAATGCGCGCAGCATCGCGTGGGCTGTGTGCGAAGCGGCTGTCGCGCATGGCGCACAACTCGGAATCGGCGTGCAAAACGAGAGAATGTTTGAGGCGGTCTCGCGGCTAACTGCCGAAAAGCAAGGATACAAACTGTTCACTGTGGACCTGAACGACGACGCACAACTTGATGCCACCGCTGTGCAGATTGCAGAAGAGTACGGCAAGCTTGACTTCGCTGTTCACAGTGTGGCGTTTGCGCCTAAGGAGGAGCTGAACGGCGCGTATATCGAAACCAGCCGTGAGGGATTCAAAACGACTCTGGAGACAAGCGCATATTCGTTTGTAGCCATGGCCAACAAACTCTCGCCCATCTTGAACGATGACGCAAGTCTGATTACGATGACCTATCTGGGCTCTCAGCGGGTGCTTCCGGGTTACAACGTGATGGGCGTGGCGAAAGCTGCGCTTGAATCTTCGGCTCGCTACCTGGCGCTTGACCTGGGTGATCGGGGAATTCGGGTTAATGCCGTGTCCCCAGGCCCGATTAACACGGTGTCGGCCCGAGGCGTCAAAGGACTTTCATCAATGCTCGAAGTGATGGGAGGGAGAGCTCCCCTAAAGCGTCCAGCCGAGCAGCAGCAGGTTGCGGACGTTTCGATTTGGCTTCTGAGCGACCTGAGCCACGGGGTCACCGGCCAGGTGATTTATGTGGACTCGGGCTACAGCATCATGGGTCTTTAGCTTTCGGGGGTGCCGCTCAAGTATCCTTTGACGATGCGCTCAAAGAACATACTGGCTGTGCTCGTCGCGGCCGCTCTCGTCATGATCGCCGTTGGCTGTGGAGGCGGCGGCAACAAACTTGCAGGCAAGTGGAACGTAACCGGCATCAAAAATATGCCCCCAGGAGCCACCACCACGATGAACTTCGACTCCGGCGACAAGATGGATATGGTGATGGAAATGACCAATCCAGCAGGCGCGGGCAAGATTAAGATCACCGTAATGACCACGTACACGCTCTCGGGAGACACGATGACTATCAAGGCCAACGATGCCAAGTTCGAATTCCCCGGCGTGGAAGAAAATGTTAAGAAGATGATGGAACAGGGCATGGAAGGCGCGAAAGCCAAGATGCTCGAAGACATCGGCAAGGGCAGCGGCAAGCTGAAGTGGGAGGGTGACAACAAGGTCACCATCACCGGCACCGACGGCACCGCCACCCTCGAACGCGCGAAGTAATCGGCCCATTTCGCGAATTTACGATGGCCCGCCCCGACAATCGTTGGAGCGGGCCGTCCGTCTTTAGGTGTAACCCGCCATGTTTCCACTTTGGTCGCTCGCCCTCGGATTCCTGATTGGGGCTGCCATCGGCAGCTTCCTAAACGTGGTCATTTATCGGCTGCCAAGGGGGATGTCTCTGGCGCAACCCCCCAGCCACTGCCCAAACTGCTCGCACCGGCTCGGGCCAGCGGACCTCTTCCCGATCTTTAGCTTCCTTCTAAGCGGAGCAAAGTGCCGACACTGCAAAACCCCAATTTCGTGGAGATATTTCTGGGTTGAGGTGCTGACCGGCTCTCTCTGGGCTGGGCTCTGGGTCCAGTTGCTTGTCAACGGCTGGAATCCGGCGCTTTTTGTGGCTCTCGCCCTGTTTGCCTCGGCTCTCGTAGCCGCGATTTTCATTGACCTCTTCCATTTCATCATCCCGGATTCCCTGAACGCGTTCCTACTGTTCGTCGGGCTCGGTTATAATGTCTGGCAGATTCTTAGCGGGTCAAGTGGCGCCTGGATCAACGTCGGAGGGGTAAACATCCCGGGTTCGATCGTCGGAGCGCTGGTTGGGGTCGGCGTTTTGTGGGGAATCGCCCTGTTTGGGCGAGTTCTTCTTGGGCAGGATGCCATGGGGCACGGCGACATCAAGCTGGCTCGCGGAATCGGGGCGGTGCTGCTCCCCCAAGGGGCATTGATGAGTTTTGGGGTGGCCATCGCGGCAGGGGCATTCTTTGGGGGGATTGCCTTCTTAATTAATAGACAGAAAGCAGGCAGTGAGGAGAAAACAAAGGTTGAGGGAGAGGGTGAATTGGGCCTGGAAGAGCCCGAATCGGTCGGAAGCTTGGTCAAATGTGGCCTTGGCTACGCCCTCGCGATTGACGTTTTGGGCCTATTTAGCCCCAAAATCGAGCAAAAATGGTTTGGGGACACACCCCAGTCCGAGGAGTCTGAGGAGGATGACTGGCAGCCCGGAATCACCACGATCCCGTTCGGTCCGTCCCTCGCGCTCGGCGCCCTGGTGGTCTGCTTTTTCGAATCTCCGCTCCGGCACTGGGTCGGGGTCTACTGGAAGTGGGCAACCGGAGGATAAGCCCGGGAACATCCCGGCTCGCCGCCTCGTCCTACTTTCGAACCTATCTTGGAGGATAGCCACATGCGCAAGCGCGCCTTTACACTAATCGAATTGCTGGTGGTCATGGCGATCATCGCCGTCTTGGCCGCCCTATTGTTCCCCGTGTTCAATCAGGTCAAAGTTGCCGCCAAAAAGAACTCGGACATAGCCAACATGGGTCGTTTGGGCTCAGCGTTGTCTCTGTACCGGACTGACCAAGGTGGGTACCCGCCGCTACTGCTCAACGTAGTTGAGTATAGGCCTGACCTCAGCCGAGACGCAAACGTAGACGAAGTCCGCCGCGGTTACCTGTTCAACTCCCGCGAGAAGGACATCTTGACGTTCAAGTCGCAGCTCAACGATTTTGGCAAGGCCGACCAAGTGGGCACGAACACTACGTTCGTCTACTGGCCGACTCAGGATGTGCGCTCTGTTGGCAATCCGCTTGATTACCAAATCTACGGTCCAAGCGACATCGTCACATACGAGCAGCTTCGAATTTTCAACCCGCCGAACACTGACCTTGCAACGGATCCTGCCCGATTCTATGCGTGGGACAGCTACGACATCGCTCCTGTGAGAACGACTGCCGGCGTCGTGTTTGAACTACGCTACACGCTCTTCTGGACTGAGCAAGCTCAGATTAACGGTGGCGGCGCAAACGACAATCCTCGACAGCTTGGCTACAACGATCCGCCAGACAACACCATCGTGACTTGGAACAGCTTCTTCAGAAGGTACGAAACTGACGCTTCGAACAACATCGTTCCGATGCGGCAGAAGACCGACATGGTGCTTTACCTCAGCGGCAACGTTCGCCCAGAAGATTCGAAAGATGTCTCGACTCGCTCGTGGCGGTACGGACAGTAACGCGGTCCCAACTGAGCCGCAATACATACGCAAGGAAAACTTAGGATGAAAAGAAGCCGAGGATTTAGCCTGATTGAAGTGATGGTGTCCATCGTAGTGTTTTCGGTGGGCGTCCTCGCTATTTTGCGCATCTATGCGCCCGGCTTCGTCGCGCTTTCCGTAACCCGCGATTACAACATCGCTCAAGGCTTATCGCGAAGGTCGGTGGACTACCTGACAACCCGAGGCGTAGACCTCCCGAAGCAGATACTCTCAGTTCGCTACGAGTTCGTTCAAATTAGCCCGGGCAACTGGCAACTTCTTCTGGTGAGCGATCCAAACGTTTCGCCCGATGAGCTCGGCCCGGGTGGCGACATTCTCGAGGACGGAACTATTCGCATTCTGAATGGTGGAGGCGGTCCCGATGCGTTCATAGATTGGCGTTTCTATAACGATGCCAATCGCTCGCGACGCATCATCGCAGAAGGCAGCAAGATTGCAGCGCCACGCGCAGTCGGGAATCAGTTTGGTTCGCTCCGACTGCTCGGCTTCGGCCCCGTTGTTGACGATCCAAATCTTCTTCTTGTTTACGGTAGCGACATGGATGGAAACGTTGTTGTAGACAGCGGAATAAACGCACAGTTCGACAACCCTCGACCATGGACTTTTCTTTACGACAACGACAATAACCAAATCTGGCTTCCTGGCCAGCAGAACAGGGACATCTCGTACAAAGTCAACTTTTCGTATTGGGCTGACGTTGCTGGTCAGCATCAAAAAGTTGACGTCATTGATTTCGTCGTCACGGTTCGATCGGGCTTCGAGTACGACCCCGCGACCAACACCGTCTCGCCGTTCGATTTGCGCGTCCTTGCAGGCAGTCCTCCAAACTGGGAAGGTTTAGTTCGTGATTCGATCAGCGTCAATCGGTTGTTCGACCGAATCGGCGTCGCAACTCCATACGACCCATCGTATCCGTACGAGTACAAAGTTCTAAACGGCGAAATCGGAATGTTGCTTTTCAATCCGATTGCGTATCAATACCAAGAGCGCCGGGGACGACAGCGCATCCCGCTGGTGGCGCAAGTCAACTACGATGTGTACAGCTGGCACGTGCTTCACGAAGATTTCCAAGTGTTCAGAGCGAACACCGCACAGCACAAACTGCCGATTGAGCGAATAAAGGCGTTGAACGACGTTCAAAACGACAAGCGCCGCTACAACGGCCTTGGCCTCGCTATTCCGGACGGCGTCGGCGGATTCGACGTTACGCGCGATGTGGTCGTGATGGATGTGGACACTGGCGGAATTGTTAGCCCGTACCCGGATCCAACCAACCAAACCGGCCCACGATGCTACAAAGTGGATTATCTGCGCGGCGTGCTTCTGTTCGGTTCGCCAGTGACATCTGATCAGGAACTCGCTCCTCTGATCACAGAGGTGATGCCCGACGGTTCGCAGACGTTGATTACCGACCTTGATCCGAGAGGCCGCAACTTCCGAGTTTATTACCAGGCGCATAACGATTGGGCTGTTCAGATTCAGAAGCCGTCTGCAACGTACTCGGTCGTGTATGGCCTGCCGCTTTCTGTCGGTCAATGCTACGTCGGCAACACGCCCGGGGTCAACGTTGGAGATCCTTACCGTGTTTACTTCCCGCGTTGTGATGTGGGCATGAAGGTCGCGATTCGAGAGATTTGGTATCGAGACACGAACGGCAACCTGAAAGCGATGCGCGATCAAAACTTTTTGATTCGCCCTGCAGGTATCGCCGGCTACCCAGACATGGGCGCAATTGATATTCGCGAAGGTGACTCGACTGCCGTCGCGTGTGACTTCGACACCTACGGTTACGCCGTGCGCGGGGTCGCCGGAACAACCGTAAGGGCGAGATCTATTTGGAATACTTCCCAGCGTGAAGATATCGTTGGTGATACTCCGCAAGATATCGCTTCGAGAATGAATCTTCATAATGCATGGGGACAGAATTGGCGAGTAGTGAAAGTCGAAACATATCTAACTCGCAGAGACAGCAATTAGGATAAGGACAGGGATTCAGTGATGAAACGGGTTCGCAGAGGATTCACAATAGCTGAGCTTCTCGTGGTGATTGCAATCACTACGATCATTCTGGCGCTCATCGCCGTGCCACTGGTTCAGGGGTTCAGGCTGATGCGTGCGGCACAATCTTTTTCTGAGGCTCAAGCGCGCGCGAAGATTGTCATTGAAAAGATTTCGCGTGAGATGGGCTCCGCCGCCGCAGTGCTCGACAACTCTTCTCCAGCAGCAGCGGTCGAAGTGCGAGTTCCTCTCGTTCTTGCACAAACCCCAGCTGAGGATGCTCAAGACACAATCGTTGGTGGCCTCGAACCGCCAACACCTCAGTACGGCTCCGTGCTGATCCTCATGGGCAAAGTAGATATCATCCTGGCGTCAAAAGGCGACCCGGGCAACCCAACTTACAACCCCGGTCGCGATATGGTTGACCCGACGCTTGTGAATCGCTCACCTATCGGTCAGATTAACATTCCGGTTGCACCAGGAAGCACACTCGTTCGGTACTGGGTCGGATTGAGAAACCCGATTGACTCAACGGGAAACGCCGCACACTACGCTAACCCCTGGTATCCGGTGCTCGCGGGCGCAGCTCGCGGCGATGAAAATCTGTTCGTGCTTCACCGCGCCGAAGTTCAACCCTACATTTACAACAGCAATAGTGGAAGGTGGGAGCCGAACACGACCTACTTCGCGGTAGACGCCAACAACCGCATCATCATCAACGATCCCGGATTCTTCGTTTACGATCCGCGAACGTTTATTGACAACCTTCCCGCACATCAGGCGCGCGTTCGCGCTTGGGAAGCGGCCTCAACCATCGTCGTCCAGGATTATCGAACCGACATGCTCGCCCCGGTCGTAGATGAAGCTGAGAAAGAGACTGTTTACGATTTCGCCGGAGTTATCGGCGGCTCGCGACATTACGCGCCGCGTGTTCGACCACTCGTCCGGTTCCAGCCTGTTCGCGTTACCAACGAGCCTGCCGCCGGAAATCCGCTATCGAGAGTAGGCGTCGAAGCGATTGACCCGAGTACGCGACTGGCAGCCGACACTTTCCAAACCGACATGATCGGCTGGACCATTGACAGCTTAGTCAGATTCTATGACCTGGACCCAAGCACAGATCCTGCGCATTGGGTCGCCCGATGGCGACAACCTACCGGGGGCTCGTTTACTGAGAACTACCGAAAAGAGATTGCTTACCTACAACCTGGTCAAGATGACCGAGTCGGCGGCGTGGCTTACTTCCAAATGTCGGACTACATGGAAGCCGCGAAGCTCGGACCAACGCTGATTGGCAACTACGTATCGGGTGGCGGCGGAAACCGACTCATCCTGTTCACGATGGACGAGCGTCGCGGACGCATAAATATGGCCTTCCCGCTTGGCAACGCACTCGGCCTTATCCCATCAGTGCCGACGTCCGTCCCCAATGCCAATTTTGACGGTTGGTGGAACTCCGGTTCGGCCAACCAGCAGACCCGTCTCCTTGCGCGACGGTTTATTGACCTTCGCACACTGACCGGTGGCGGAAACGCGTTCAATCCGCTGGCGAATTCCGCGCTCGGCTACAACAACCCGAACGGCAAGATCGTCCCTGGCAGCGAGGTCATTGTGGGTCCGGACCAGCGGCCCGGGCCGAACTTCGGATTCCCGGTTCGTTACACCAGGGTATCGGCTTCCCAAAGACCGAGCCTGAACCAGTACAAGATTAACTACACCGACATCGCCGAGCCTACTGATTACCAGGCCGCGCTCGGTGTGCCCGATCCCGGAGTGGACAACGACGTGAGGGACTACATCCAGCCTCGATTCAAGAAGGGGTATGTCGAGTTCTACTCAGACCAGTCGGTTCCGTTCGCCGCCGGGAACATTCAAATCAACTTTGACTTCCAACTGAATGAAGCCACGGACTATATGGCCGTGGATTACAACAGCAACCAACAGTTTCATATAGAGATGACTCTCCGGCGGTTCCCGTCAACGGACGACCGCCATTCTCAGTCGGCGATCATTAAAGACACAGTCACCGTGAGGAACCTGCTGAGATAGGGACATGCAAAGGATCATGGCTTTGAAGAATAGAGAACAGGGAACGACGCTGATCGTGGTTCTGGCGGTCATGTTAGTTCTCGGCATCTTGGCGCTGATTTTCACCAAGATTGTCGCGAACACTGCCGCTGGTGCACTGGTGGGCACCGATCGGTCACGAGCAAACGGAATCGCGCAGGATGGAGTTCGGTACTGCTTTGCGCAGCTTCGGTTTTCGGAAGATGGCGCCGATTGGCGACCCGCTCCGCCGATTGACCAAACCGATGGATTGCCTGGTCTCGGGCCTAATTACGATCCCGAAAACCCGGCGGCCACTAATCCAGATCCGGATTACTACTGGCTCAGGCGCCAGATGGTTGTTGGCAATCCTGACCCAAACGACCGCGGTGGTCCCGATGGTCTCGGCTACTATTCGCGCCTAAACTTCGACAAGGGCCGTGCTCTTGTGCGCGTTGATTTTCTGCCAAGCGATCCGTCGCTATTCACCGATCCAAATCGGCCAGTTGCACTTTCCGGAAAGCTTCGCGCTTATACCGTCGTGCGTTCAGTTGGTCGCCCGACAGTGTTCAATGCGCTGGATCCGACGTCCGCCCGTGCACCTGACATTCAAAATGCACGTTCGATTTCAGGAATCGTCCCGATCGGAATCATCGAGTCGGCGCGATACATCTCTAACATTGACAACCGCAGCACACCGATCGAACTCGGCTCGCCATTGCTGCTCGGGTCCAACTTCATGGGTAATCCGGTGTTAGTCCCGATGATCATCGGCGATGTTCTGCTTCCGGCTCCGCCGTCATATCCGGGCGGAACGATTACTACGGGCGGTTCAATGTACGTGAACGGTTCGCTGAAGATTTCAGGCGACACAGTGCAAAACTGCGGTCTGTTCATCACACTGAACGACGACCTGGGCGATCAGATTAATGTTTACGGCGACATCATTTTCAGTGAATCTAATCAAGCTTTGCGCGTGAAGAAGGTGAGTGCCCTTGGCGGCTTTGAAAGCGCTTTCTCGATGGACATTCGACCCAGTTCCGATCCGAACTTCACAACTTTTCGCGGCGTTGTTCGCGACCAGTCGGAGAATCCCGACGGCGAGGGCTATCCACGCGCAGTGGTCTACAAAGATCCGCCGCTGATGGATGAGCAAGATCCAAACACCGGAGAGCTTCGGTATCGCACCGGAACTCGCACCAGCGGCGCGCTCGCAACGGATTCATCAGGTGAGCACTTCAATTTGGGGCTCATCGGATACGGCCGCGGCGTTTACCTGGATAACTCGCGCGATCTTCGTGGAGACAGCGAAGATGGCGACTTCACTCGTCGCTACGATTGGCTGCATCCGAACAATGGCCACTCAAGCTCGTTCTGGCGCGGAATGTATTACATTCCAAAATGCACGTCTATTCAACTTCTTCGCGATGGCTTTATCATCAACCGGTATCGCCATGCCCAAAACGATAATCGGAGCATCTGGCGCGACTATCAGAACAACCTAACGATTAATTCGCGCACAAAGCTTCGCTTCAAGCTCGGGCTCGCCTCGGACAACCGAGTTCATATCATCAATGAACTCACACCCGGCGTTGTGAACTTCGGAAATCCAAGCGTCACTGACTTCGACCAGGGCCCCGAATACAACGGATTGATTTTTGGCGAAGGCGACCTCAAGGTGCGCGGCATCATCCCGAACGGCATTCAGATGACGATCGTGACGATGGGCGATGTGTACGTGGAGGGCAGCATTGTCAAGGGCAACAATCGCTCCTCGATTGCGATGCTTGCCCGCGACAACGTGGTGCTAAACACGACTCAGTTGCTGATGGCAAGCCAGGCCGCATCGGGCAACGACCTTGATATCACACAGGATGCCAACGATCCTTCGAGCCCACACCGAGTCCGGGTAAGCCCGAACAACGCGTTGTCGCTATCGGCGCAGTTCATCGAGAACCCGCGCACGGGCAACCCGTTCATTTCGGATTACACGTACACTAACCCCTCGAGAGACAACTCCAATCCGCCGATTCAGCCTTCGCTGTTCATTAGTCATGCGGCACAGTTCAACTCGCAATCCTATTTCAACTTGCTGATAAATGAGTTTGCAGTTCCGAATCCAAGCTTCCTGTTCGAAAACGCGAACCCTCCGAACGCAGCGGCTCTGCTTTACGGTGGCGTGAACCCAATTCCGACCTATGGTCTTGCGGATCCCAACTGGCAGGTTCTACCTCGGTACGAAAAGCGGCGATTTGAGTTCTGGCCGATTACCGGAGCCGGCGGCAACGGACAGTTCAACCTGTTCCTTGACAGCAGCGAAAATGAATTCCAACTGAAGAAGGACAACACGATTGCACCGCCAGGAGGAAACGCAGACTACTTCGTGAGCCGTGCCGCAATCGCGCCGCAAGATGTTCGCATCGAGGCCGTGCTTTATGCTCAACGTGGAAGCTTCTTCGTGATTCCCGGGCTGTGGTTCAATCACGACCCGAACGATCGCCGAGACGCATTCACGAACGCCAACGACCGATTCAACGGCTACGGCGCCAACGTGGAGTTTCCGTTCTACGCAGAGCCGATTGACGTGAAGGTGACTATCGTCGGATCGGTCAGCGAGAATTTGCCGCCGCAGCAAGCTGACCAGAATGAATGGCTTCAGCGTTGGGGATGGATTCCGTCGGAGTACGGCGAGTCCGGACAGTTTATTCCCGACCAACACTATCAGCGAGATGCCGGTGGCAATCCGATCTTCACCGACACCTATGCTCCAAACCTGATCATCAGTTACGATCCGGTTCTCGTTACAGGCCGCGTGAACGGTTCGATGGATTACACGAACCCAGCAACGCCGCCAATCCGAACAGACGGTTATGGCCGGTCGCTCCCGCCAATGCCGAAACTGCCGGTAAGCACAAGGATCTTTTACTTCGGAGAGGTTAATCCGTGAGGCAAATGAACTTTCGACTGATTTCGTCTTTGGCCGCGGTTGCGGCCTTTGCTGCTTGTGCAGTGGCACAGCCGTCAGGCTACGCAAAAACTCCCGTGCGCATCAATGCTGGGGTTCTGCTGATTGACAGCTCTGCGGGACCCGGTGGCGTAGCGGCAAACAACGATCCTTATGTGTTCTTCAATTTGGATCGCCGTGGCGACATCAAGCCGCCCGGTTGGACATTTGAAAATCCGATCGCTCCCACGACAGCAACGCCGGCGATGCAAACGCGTTGGGATGCAATCTATAACGCGCTCTTCGGAACTCCTGGGCCGTTCCCGGTCGGCACTCGAATTGGCAAGAACTCAGCGCCGTACTGGGAAGTTGTCCTGAGCCAGATTTCGGAAGAAAACATCACAAAGTTCGACATCCTCGTGCTTCACTCATCTGGGTTCTTGAGCCTCAGTCCCGCTGATCGCGAGAAGATCCGTGTATTCCTCGATGCCGGCGGAACGCTATGGTACGACAAAGCGACAACGCAAACAGTTGATGCGTTCAACGGTTTCCCAGTTCCGTTCAGAACCACGAATGCAGGCGCGAACCCTTCCGTTCTTCAGCCCAATCATCCGCTTCTCACCTATCCGTATCGCCTAACTCCTTATGAGGCTGCGTTCATGGGAGCGCATCAGGGCGGGCACGCGATCATTGGCGAAACGCTTGCGAACCTTGGATTCGGCGGCGGCGGTTGGTACGACCTGCTCTCGACGCTCGAAGCCGATATCAACCGACTCAATCCGATTATTACGAACAGCGCCGGCACCGTGTTGGGTGTTGCTCACATGGGCAACGGTTACCTCGTGACCTCTTCCGCAAACATTACGTCGCGTATCAACGAACCTGCTGGCGGAACACAGCTTGGCGGTCTCGGCGCTAACTCAGGACCAGTCGGCGGCGAAAACTTCAAAAACATTCCGCTTATCGAACTGAAGTTCATGTACAACATGATCGCGCTGGGAGGCGCGCATTCGGCTCTTAGTAAGGGAAGCCGACGAAACAACGCCTCCTATGATGAGATCGGCGCACCGCTGCTTGAGTTGTGGCACGACTACAACCTCAACCTCGATCAGGGTGATACAAGCAATTATTTCCCGCCAGTCATTTGGAAAGGCGCGGTGTTCGCGACTGCCGGAAACAGGCTGTACGTTTACAAAGCAGATTTCAACCGTGACCTGGATGGCGACGGAAGCAACGATGACGGCTTCCAGGACGCGAGCATCGGAGCAACGCGCGACCTAATTTGGCAGAGCACGGATATGCCTGGCCCGCTATCAAGTCCGGTGTGCGTTGAAGTGTCCAATCCGACCGGCAATGCGCGGCGAAACATGGTGTTCATTGCCGACGTAAACGGACGCATCCACATTTTCAACGCCTTTCCGCGACAAAACGGAAAACTGCTCGGGCCGAACCCAATTGCAGAATTGCAAAACATTGATCCTCCGACTCCGGGACTTCCGTGGGATACCTCGCTTGAGAACCGCGGCCCCTACTCGCCAGTCGAGATGGAAGGACTTGTCTACGTCTACGATAACGTATCACCAGGATTTGGCCAGCGAAATGGCCGCATTTGGGTGATTGACGCCGCTTCCCTTTCGCGCGCAACCACCGGCGGATCAGATTGGGATGCTCGAGGAACAGGTTCTCCAAACCTTCCAGAGGCTGGCGGTGCGTCCACAATCGGATACATCCCGATCACGGACGGCTCCGGCGGCTTCGACAAGGTGATCTATGTGAGCAACAGGTCAACGCTCACCGGCAATTCCATCGGGATGAGCAGCATCTGGTGCGGTGTTCGCGCCGAATCGCCGACGGTGATCAGAAACGCCAATAACATCCAGCTCACAACTCGCGCTGCGAGCAAGGGATTGCGAATCTTCATGCCCGGCGGACCATCGAGCTACGGTTTCCGAATCTATCTCATAGACACAAACACGGGGATTCCTCTGACTCCGGCCCAAACTCAAACCTACTTAACCGGCACTGTAACCCAATTTGGACCGGGTCAGCTTCAACTTGACACCACGGGCTCATTACCGGCCAACATCGGCGTGCGCATTGACTACCATATTGACTGGGGTACCGCATCTCCCAATCTCGTTGGTCAGCTCATCCGTGGGCAAGTCTTCTTCCCAGACGACATTAATCGAGAGCGACGCGTGCTGAAATCAATGGCACTCGCGCCGAACGGAAATCTGTTCGTCACGACGAGCAATGAACTGAATGGCGGCAGCCTATTTTGTATCAACGAAAACACGCGCGGCCAATTCAAGCTCGTGTATCGTTGGGACCTGCATGACGGGTACACGGTTACGCTGAACGGAAACCAACGAGTCCGCGTCGAATCTGCACTCCTAGACCGCGACGATCTTTGGCTCATGTTCCCAGGGTCGCCAGGCAGCCCGTATCCAACCCTTTCACGTCTACATTTCCACGGCAGCCCTGTGATCCGCAATAACGTTTGCTACGTCACGATCTCCGCCATTCAACGACTCAACGGAATTCCATTCGGATTCCCTGCAACCTATGTGGCTGCATTTG
Organism: Fimbriimonadales bacterium; assembly: GCA_046330175.1. Taxonomy (GTDB): domain Bacteria; phylum Armatimonadota; class Fimbriimonadia; order Fimbriimonadales; family ATM1; genus JAJPJR01. The sequence goes on along the minus strand of JAXLTG010000001.1, from coordinate 1,695,488 downwards.
ATGCCAACCCAACGCGAACCGACATTCGACTTTCCGGTGGCATTCCAGACGGCATCCGAGTTCGCCAACCCGATATCGCCGCAAGCACCAGCAAAACCAACCCTGAAAGGTTTGTTCAACTGCAGGGTGGCCAAGTGGACTATGACACCGCGGCAGGAACAATTCGGTTCCGAAACATGATGTCGAATACAAACGGCGACATGCGAAACGCGTTCAGTTCGTCCATGCCGGTTATCGTCTCCGGAAACAGTCAACCAGAAACGTTGATTGATCCAAACGCAACCGGGTCTCGCTGGTCACCGCTCCTTTGGTACTTCGGCTACAGTGGAATGATTTCGGATTCGCCACCGATGATGATGGGCAACACGCTTTACGTCGCAGGTGGAAACTTCTTTGCGGCATTAATCAATGGCCTGTTCCCGCCGTTGCCATTCCCCGCGTTGTTCGCGATGGATGCTGAGATCCCGCCAAACGATCCCACTATCAAAATACCGCAGGGTTATCCTGGTCTGAAGCAAGTGCGATGGATCATTCGTGACTTTACGAAACCAATCGGCTTCTACGCGAACCCGCATGTTCGCTGGCCCTCAGGTGAAGGCGTCCTCTCGTTCAATGATTTTGTAACACGTGTGAACCAAACGGTGTTGCGCGATGATTTGTCGGATCAAGCCCTGGGTGTCGTCGGCGGCGACGGAACTCTGGTTTCATGGGGCGGCGCTTCTGGTCTGTTCGCATTCAAGCGGGCGGCAACGCTCATAGCCGACGAAGGCCGTGTTGTCGAAGTTGATTCCGCAGGATTTGCACGCTGGGCATCCGACGTCAGTTACGAAGGAAAGTCGGATGGCAATAATCAACTCACAAGCGTTGTCAAACTCCAACGCCCAACAAAGGCATACCGGCTCTCGGACGACGAAATAGTTGTCGTTGACACCGGCGCCTCACGTGTTGTTCGGATTAACAAAGGAGCCGGCGAAGAGCGGTCTATCACTAAGCTGTTGCTGGATGCGAACTATCGTCCAAGCGGCTACAAAGAGGGCGATCCCTCAGAGTTGCGTCAGCCCAGAGACGCTGCGGTTTGGGAGGATGTGGTCCCTGCTGCGAACAACCGCTTAACGGGAGCGCAGCCGTTTGAGTATTGGGTGCACTATCTCATCGCAGACACCGGAAATCGAAGGCTCATCGAACTAGTGGACAGGTATTACGCGGTTTACAACGCCACGAATGACACCTATGAACCGGGTGCCATCATCAAGGATGCAAATGGTGTTGACCAAGCCAGCGTGCTGTGGTGGCACACTCCCGACGACCTCAGCGGAAAATCGTGGCAGTACACGGCGATTAAGCGATTCCAAATAGGAACAGACCTCAACGGTAATCAGCAGTATGTGTATGTTGCCGGCATCGGCGACATGATGCCAACCCGCATCAACGTTGGCATTGATCCGCCAGATGGCACTGGTCAGCGCGAAACCGGAGGCGGCCCAGGCGGCATCTTGGTGTTCGATTCCGTGAATGGCGATCAAGTCATCAACGAGATCACGCTGCCCGATGGCACGCGAAAACGAATCATCGGCGTGAACTCGGTAAACGTCAATCCAATCGGAATCAATGGAAACATCATCGTCTACACCGTGATGTTTACCGACCGAACGGGTGTGTACGAAGTTCAAAATGTCGGCGGAACTTGGCAAGTGACTTGGATGCTCACGAACACGGTGTACGACGCACTGCGTGGCGTGAAGCTGCAGGCAGCGTATGCAAAACGGCTGCAAAACGGTCAAGTGCTCATCACAAACTCGTTCAATGGCAAAACGCCCAGCGGTCGAGATTTCTTCGGCGAAGTTACGCAATGGCGCGCACGGGATTACAACCCGCTCTCGCCAAATCTTGGATTTACAAACGCAAGTGTTCGAGCAGAAATTCCTCCTGTAGTCGGAACGCGAGCGCTCAGAACTCCGCAATCAGCGGATCGGTAGTGATTACCTCCACGAGAGGAGACAAAGAAATGAGAAAGTTGGACTGGAAGTATGTTGTTGGTATCGTCGCGGTTGCGGCGTCTGTTCTCGCGATTGGCCAAGGCGGCCCGAGCGCAACGCACAGAGGCAGCCCAGCCAGAACGGGTTACAACACAACCCCGACAGAACCTGGCCCGGGTGCATCCAACCTGCGTTGGTGGCATCCGCTGCGCTCAACCATCGGGCTAGGAATTTCGGAAGACAACTCCGGAACGGCTTACACCGAATTGAGCGGCACGTGGACAACCCCACTGCCGGCAGAGGAGTCCGGCGATTTCTTCGGCAGCGGCACAACACCGTATCGGTGGTCGCCGGTCGTGGCATCGACCAGCACAACTGACCCAACCGCTGGCGCTACCGCCTCAGCGCAATGGGTGATCACAGGAACTCCCGGAAAACTTTATGCGCTTTCAGCTTGGTTCCCAAGCAGCGGGACACTGAACGGAGCCCTGCTTCGCCCCAACAGCGATTACTTCGTGTACCGGATCACTTACGATGGTGGCCGCACGTTCACCGATCGAGTACCTGCACTAGGTGGTGGCAACTGGGTTCGTCTCGGAAAGAATCTCGGCAACCAGAATAGGATATTCAGAGCCGACGCAACCACAGGTCAAATCACCATCACGGTCTACAACACCGTCCCGCTCGACGAAAATACTGGCAACCCACTCGGCCCTGTTAATAACCGCATCGTCTGTGCGGACGCAGTGCTTGCGGTTCCTGATCCCGGCGAGATCTGGTCATCGCCAGTAGTCAAAAACGTTGGCCCGACACCGTTTGACGATCTGGTTATTTCAGTCCGAAACGAATCGAAGCTCGACCCAAGCGATCCGAATCAAGCGCTCGAAATAACAAGCGGAAAAGTTTATGGTCTCGATGGTGCAGGCGCGAACATCAGCCTGCCGCGATGGTCTTGGTCGCCAAACCTGATCACAAACGTCAACCAAGTTTTTGACAACTCAAATGGAGCCGTGTTCACAGCCGACGCTGCATGGACTCAACCCGCCGTTCCACCGGCGGTCGGTTTCTACGGCGCCGACTACGCGGATGCGGCAGTTGATCTGACCTACCCAGGAAGCGGAGTTGCTCGGTGGACGCCAAACACGCTCGACGATCAAAAATATTACGACGTTTACGTTTGGTATCCCCGATCAGGAAACGGAGTGCTCAATGCTCGCGGCGCGCGATTTGTGATTGACGAGAACGGCACTCAGTCCGAGTTCTTCATGGATCAAGATACCGATGGAGGAAGATGGATTCGGGTCGGGACGCGCTCTTTCTTGAATGATCAGGCGCTCGGTGGCCTGAAGGTCGAAGCCTGGAACTACAGCAACAATCCTGGCGATGCTGGTCGCCGTGTCGCAGCCGACGCAGTCATGTTCGTTGGTCGTGGCGACACAGCAATCTATTCGACACCGACAATCGCGACAGTGGACCTGCGCCTCAGCGATAACACAGTCCAAGCTACCGATTGCGTATTTGTAGCGGGCGAAGATGGCCGCATCTATTGTCTGGATGCAAGAGGAAACGGAACCGGATCCACCACCGTGTACTGGGCGTGGCCATCCATTCCAGATATTAACAACGTTGGTTGGAGCGACCCGAACAACACGGTTGATGGCCCAATCGGAAACCGCATCCCGGTTCCGAGCGGGTTCGGAGTTGCGTCCATGGTTGTGCAGCGCATCGGCACGAAAGACATTCTTGTAATAGGCGCGACGAACGGCTACGTGTACGCGATTGATTGTATGGGCCGCGGAGACTACAACGCGACGACTGGCCTCGTTGGTACGGCGGTGCGCGAATGGACCTACCCACGCGCGACCTACAATGGCGGCGTGCTGACCGTGGACCCTCCACGTCTTGGTTTCGTTGGCTCGGTCTCTTACGACGCGACGAATTCGCAAATATTTGCTCCTTCGCTCGAAGGCCGTCTGTTCGCGCTCGACGCAGCAGGAAGTGGAAATCAGCAAACTGCTCTAAACTGGTCCTACCCGGCTCTCAACAGCCCGACAATCGGAGCCATCTCGTCTACTCCTGCGGTAGGCGGCGGAAAGGTTTACTTCACTTCGTATGATGGCCGTGTCTACGCTCGCGATGCGACGGGTGACACGACACCAGCGAACAACTGGGTTTATCCGGCCACAGGCTCTCTGTCGCCATTCCGCTATACATCGGTTTGTTATGTGCCAACAGCGGAGTTCACCGACGTTCCAGTCGCACAAGACCTCGTCTATTTCGTGAATGAGAACGGTAGTGCGTACTGTCTCGCAGCAACCGATGGAACCCAACAATGGACAACTGATGAGCTTGCGGTAGGCGCGTTCAGTTCGCCTTACTTCACGCACATGAATCCGCCAGGTATCGGCTTACCGCGCGAGGTCATCACATTTGGAACTCTCGACGGCAAATTCGTCGCGCTCTACGCAAACCCTGCGCGCACGAACGGTGGTGGAGGACGACTTGCGTGGGGTTGGGTCTCAACAGGCGGGCAAGTCTTCGCCTCACCCGCAGTGGGATATTCGTGGATGTATCACGCCGGCGTTGATGGATTCCTTTACGCATTCAACGATGGCGCTGGCCAAATCTCCGTAGATCCATTTGGCCCTCCGGGACTCGATCTCGGAACGCCAGACGATCCGATTGATGGTTTCGATGATCTGAAGCTTAAGTTTGTCTCTCCGGCAGACTATGCAAACTTGCGACAAACTCCAACTGTCGGCGATCCGGTGACAATGACCGACATCCTCCCAACGGTTCCGATTCCGGCAATCGAGTGGGGAGAGAGAATCTATCCTGTCGCGTACGATTTCATCTATCCTCCAGATCCTGAGCCCAAACCGGTTATCCGATTCCGCGTCAGTGGACCTGGTGGCCTTAGCCTGCAATACGATCGCACATCACAATTGCGCGCGGGTGCAACGCCTGGCGATCCGGGCAGCGGATTTGCGACGGTCGGAATCCCGATTAATAGCCAAGGTCCAAACTTCCTTACGCCGGGCGAACAGATTAAAGTTGATCTCGAAGTCATCGCCGGTGGCAGACAGTACAACCCGCCAGTGCTTCCGAGACTGATCACGATTGCAAACCCACTTACGCTCACAACGGTGACTCAGTATGTGGGCGCGCCTCCGGCCAACAAATCGGTCGGCTGGACAACCCAACCTGACGATCCGGAAAACATCATCAACGGTTCCAACAACAAGGCGCTGATGAGCTCTGCGGGTAGAACCAATCACAACCAGAACGGCAGAACGAATTGGTTTGTCGCAGACCGCAGCCGAATCCTCGAGCTGATTGGGACTGGACTTAAGGATGTCATGATGACGCGCGGCGACGCTGCGTGGCAGGGCGGATCGGCGGCGGTGATCAAACCGCTTCCATATCTTCCGTCTTGGGAGCAGTTGCCTGACTTCTATCCAAACCTCAGCCGCGACTATCCAGACATTGATCGCTCACAACTGGATTTGACCGCGGACCCGAATGGAAGGTCAACCAACGTGCTGCAATCGGGCGCAGAGTTGCTGCCGCCTAACAATTACGATCCGCTTAATCCGCTGACTCGCGAGATCGCAGGCGTTCAGGTGCGCTTCGATATTAATGTTGAAAAGTATCAGCCTGCGAACCTAACCGGTTACCTTGACGCGGCTGGCGATACGCTTGACGGTGGATATCGTTCGAACGGAATCGTGTTCGTTGATAGCAACCGTAACAATCGCCCAGACGGCCTTGAAGGCGGCCTAAATCAGGTCCCGCCAAGCTTCAGAACAGAGGCCTATCGAACCGTCAATCTCGGCACTTCCGTTCCGATTGATGAAAAGATGTTCATCAACGAGCCAACGATTGATCTTGGTGCGCTCCCACACAGTTTGGGATACACACCGTTCGCACCGTGGCTGCCCGCTAACTTGTTCATTCCGGACATCTCGACCGCTGGCGCGTACAATCTGTTCTTCCAGCCGTTCACACTCAAGAACGATGGAAACGTGAACATGCTTGACCTGCGCGTGGCGACTCGCATCGGAACATTGAACGGCGGCAACATGGGTTACTACCCGGTTGCATTCTCCTCCGACTCAAACGACCCGCTTGCGTGGATAGATGGAAACGTCAATATCGTGTCGAACATCAATCCGCCGTATGCGTTCAACAACGGTGCGCTTGATGCGTCCGGCAATCCTCGTGCAACTCTGCATAAAGCAAGAGTGGGCGACCGCGCACCAACAGTGCTTACAGTGCCGGACGTGCCTTACGGAACACCAGCGCCGTCGAACAGTCAACCTGTGGTGGGTGTGGCAGTTCCGCTTGGATTCCCAGTGGGTGAATATTCACAGATCGTGAACGTGGTTGAAGACAACTTCCTCGTTGGCGGATCAAACGATCGCGCCGTAGCGTTCAGCTCGAATGGTCAGCCGCTGGAAGCGTTCACCGACCCAACGATGCGTGTGAAGTTCATCAATCATGAAGCGCGTCTAACAGGCGGCACAGTCAGCGGTTCAGTCACTCATGTTGATGATCCGTTGGCCGTCCCAACCAACTTCACATTCACGAACACCGGACCCGCAGGATTCCGTGATCCGTTCGGTGGTCTGCACTTCACATGGACAGGCAACCGACCGACGTTGATTAACAACCCGGCCGGTTCGCAACCGATTGATACGTGGAATCTGTTCTCCAGCTGGCTCGATGGAACCGACTTGCCGAACGTTCCAGGACAAGCAGGTTCAAGTCCGCTTCGAGACCTAATGGGCTGGACGCCGTTCTCGAATACCGGCTTCTTCAGCCCGTTCCTCGGACCATATCCTAACGATCCGCCTGGAACGTTGTTCGCAGGCGTCGCCGGAAACATCGTCGGACCGCCAAACTTTTACGATCCGTCTTACGAACTCAATTCCAATGATGGGTTCACTGGCGGACAGTTCTCGAACTATTTGTGGACTGTCGGCGAAGTGAGAAAAGATAGCGATGGCGACGGTCGTCCAGACCTCGTTGACAATCGTTTGTTCTTCAAAGAGTACAGAGTGTTTGCGAACGGAACTCCGTCGCTCAACACAACCGGTTGGCTGCAGAGCGATCCAACGTTGCGCAAGCGACGACCTCGCGCAATTGGAATCTTCTCAGCAGGTGCGCGGCTTGGAGAGTTCATCGCTTGGTATGCCGATACGAACGGCGTCAACAAGATGTACTTCAACTATCGAAATGGCGCAATCCCTGGAACCGGCGACCAAACGGCGAACTTCACTCGCAACCGCGCGATTGATCCAGGTCGTGGATTCGCTGCGACATGGGACCCAACTCCTGTTCTGCGACAAGATGTCAACACAGGTATTGACCTGGTGTTCACCGGAACCCTCCGAGATCGCTCAATTCCGGAAGTGTTCTATACGAAGTTCGAGTACTCAACGACGAACGGACTTGGCGGCCAGCTCAATCTTCCTGAGCGAAATCGAGAGATTCTGCTGCGCCAAGGCGACAACGGCATTTATCGCGCTCGTGGAGTGAACTGGGACACTCGGCAGCCGATCGAAGTTTGGGTAAGTAGGGCGAGCGGCCTAACACGGCTCGACATCCCGGCCTCGCGCGCCGTGGATGCCGATTCGGGTGTCGTCTCGTTCAACTCGACTTCAGGTGGCAAGCTCTACTGTGACCCGCATACCGGCATCGTTCGGTTCTCAGAGGGCGGTCTTGGCGCAGAGGCGAGAGTTGAACTTCGCTACACCCCGAAAGTCGTTCGAGTGAGCGAGATCAACCAGGTGGGCGGACACATCAACCCAAGCTCGTTCCTGGACAACCGCTACGCCTCCGACCTTAGATTCTGGCTCCGAAGCAACGGCCAGCCTCTCGTGAACACCGACACGGTCCGCCAGGGCCGTTACTGGTACATCTACGAGCAAGGCGCCTCTGGTCCTGGCCAGGTTCGACGCCCGTACATGAAGACACAGCGGCTTGGCTTCAGGCTGAACCACCCAGTAGCCCTTGCGGCCAACGGGACGCTCCTGCAGCCGATTACGATCACCGGGGCAGTAGGCTTCGCCGAGATTGACCCGTTCAAGGGCAGGGTGTACTTCACCGTAGACAACGAGGGCCAGACGATCACGATCACTTACCGGTACCGTGACGCCGCGGGCAACCTCCAAGTGGACACCATCACGGACGTCGCTCGGTGGATAACCGAAATGGACGAGCAGCCGGTTCCGATAGACCAGGCCGTGGATGAGTCGAGCTTGTACGCTTTCCCCGACCCGTTCGACCTCCCGCAAACGGTCGAATTCAGGCCGAGCGTGGTGTGGCTCTACTTCACGAGCAGCCGAAAGGGGAGCCGGGACGTGTACTACGTCAGCCTGGCACCTCGGTTCATCGTGGACAGACGTGGTAACTAAAGTTACTCACTGATAAATCTCTCAGCGAGGGGAGAACCAACCGGTTATCCCCTCGCGTCCTAAAATCGCAGGCGGAAACCGCCTCTCCGGGTTGACTCCATCCGCATAATGCTGATAACATCACCGGAGTAGAGGGATTGAGGCAGGGATGGCAAAGCGACTAGCACAGGCGCTGGGTGTGGATATCGGCACCCAAACGATCAAAGTAGCGGCAATTAAGCAGGCTGGCGACGGCCCCACGATCACTAGCGTGGGTATGGCTCCCACGATTGAGGGGGCTGTGGACCAGAGCGGCGTTTCTCAGGCGGCACCTATTGCAGGGGCGCTGAAAGAACTCGTCGCCGGTGTCGGCGGCGGCATAAAGGACATCATTTATTGTGTCAACGGTCAATCGGCCGTTGTCACACGTGTACTTGAGGTGCCGCGCATGAGTGATGCGGAACTTCAGCAGCACATGTCGTGGGAGATACAACGCAACATCCCCTTCGCAGAGACAAACGTTGTCAGCGACTTTAGGATGATTGACAACCCCGCGCTTGCAAACAGCCAAAACATGGAAGTCGTGATGGCTGTATCGCCACAAAGCGCGATTGACACCGTTTTACAAATTTCAAAGTTGGCCGGACTAAAGGTCGCGGCTATTGACGTAGAGCCGCTCGGTCTCGGGCGAGTTCTTCATACCTGTCATGCGGGGGACGTTGGCAACAAAGATGTTTGCCTCGTCCACATCGGACACTCGACAACGGCCATAAATATGTACCGACAAGGAATGCTGGCCTTTTGCAGAACGGTACTTATGGGTGGCTCCGCACTAACGCGCGCAATCGCTGACGCACTCAACATTCCTGCCTATGAGGCCGAAGAGAAAAAGCGCATGAGCGCGGCAGTGTCCGAGACCGCAGGTCAGGTGACAACGCAAATGGTTGGAGGCGATTTCCAACCGTACAATCCGTTTGCAGGTGAGGACACGGGGCAAACTCAGCAAATGCCCGCAGAAGCCCTTGCCGCGTCTGGCGATCCAAAGATCAACAGCGCGGTTTATCCGCAAGTTGATGAGTTTGTCGCCGAACTAAGACGATCTATTGACTATTGGCGCAACCGTGGCGGCGAAATACACAGCGTCGTCTTGAGCGGTGGCGGTTCAAAGCTGACCGGCCTCGACAAATTCGTTGAGCGATCACTCGGGCTACCTGTCGCAAGGCTTAACCCGTTCCAAGGATTGAATGTTGCGCTCAGTGGGGACGCGGAACAGCTCGCGAAAGACAACGCGGGAGAATTCGCAGTTGCAGTGGGTATGGGGCTGCATATCTGCTACGACTAATTTCGAGAGAGATTCTAAATGAAACTTAACCTGCTTCCGAAGACAGTTTCTAAGAACGTCCAAAGCAAGACGATGTTTTTCGTTGCGCTCGCCGCGGTCGCGGCGTCGCTCGTTGGTGCATGGATGTTCAACAAGTCGCTTCAGGGCACGCTCGAGTCTTACAAAGAAGAAGCGAGAGGGCTTGACGCGAACGCGCAGAAAGTTCGAGATACTGCGAAGCATGCGGATGACATCATCTCGCAGGCTTCAGTAGTGCTCACGAATGCCAACTTAGTTCGACAAATTGACTCCGCAAACGTTGCGTATCCTGATTTGTACGATAACGTCAAGCGACACCTGCCGTCATTCTTTCGGCTTCGAACGATGCAAGCCGTTTCCGCAGGCCCTGAGCAAGCAAACGTGACGCTCACCGGTTATCTCAAAACTTTTCAGCAGTACAGCGACATCATGATCAGTCTGCTCAGAATGGATGAAGTCGTGTCTGTCTCCCGTGCTGGATTCAGCCCTGTACAAGCAGGGAACGAAGGACCGTTCAATTACAATGCGGATACTCCAGATCGCGGGGCGATCCCTGGTTGGTCAGAAGTAACGATCAACTTGGTTGTCGCCAAAAACCTTCAGGCACCCGACGCAAGGGAAACGCTACAAGCGGCAGCCCCTGGCGGCGGAGGTGGAAATCAGGCACCCGGCGGTGCCCCAGGCGGGCGGCAAGCACCGACTCCTGGTGGCGGTGGACCTGGTGGACGCACGGGCGGCCCAACCCCGGGCAGAGGGGGCAGCGGTGCCAATTAACAACAATTTCGCATCTAATAAGAGGTCAAAGCATGTTTAGGCTCAACCCGTTGACTTTTCTCGTTTGTGGCTTGGTCCTCTGTCTCGTGATTTGGGGCGGCTTCTGGCTGCTCTCAATCTCCAAAACGAAAGAGGAAATCACGGCCTGGTCTGAGCATGTCGAAAAGCTCAAGCAGATTCAAAGCCCTGCGAGTGTCAAGGCAGCTCAGCAACGTGTCGAAATCGCCCTCAACGAGGTTGCGAAGGCGAACGCGGATTGGGACAAAACCGCTAAGACCAGGACGCCTGCAGAAGGCAGAATCAGCCTGACCGACAATCGCTGGCAGCTCACTGTCAAAGTGCGCGCCTGGCACGCTACTGTCGAAAGAGACATCAAAAACTGGATTACACGCGGTGGAGTGACCTTGGTCGGTCCCGGCCCGCTGATCCCATTCCCAACCGATGTTCCTAATGACCTCATCGAGTACTACTTCAACTATCCTGCGCTCAAATTCCCAGTCTGCTTCTGGGACCTGGGCACGATCACGGTGCAAGGCACCTACGAAGCGATCACGAAGCATGTGCGATCGTGGTCGTTCATACCGGGCTACATCGCGAGCGTCAAAGGTCTGAGTATCACGGGCACCGGGACCCGGCTGACCGGTCGGTACCAGCTAAGCATCCTGGCCTACATCAACACTTCTGAAGTGTTCGGTGGCGAAGGGGAGAACAGCCGCGTACCAGACAATTCGAAAGGTGGCGGCCAGAGTGGCAACGGCACGATGGACAGGCCAGCGCCTACAACCGGCGGCGGAGGCGGCGGCCCCGCAGGCGGCGCCCCAGGGAGTGGGGGCGGACGAGCTGGTGCTGAATAGCAGGGTGTTGAGCGAACCGCAAAAGACGCAAAATCAAGGTAACAGAAACATGAAAAAGAGTTTATTGACCGCACTCGCAGCCGTAATCGGTGGGTTTGTGCTCACCGGCTGCTCTTCTCGCGTCGCAGAGCCAGTCACCCCGTTGGGTGATCTCTATCAGAAGCGAGAAGCCGAGATCGTGGCGCAGTTTCCACCTCCCCCGAAGGCCGGAAACCCCACGAACGTGAAGGTTCACACAAAGAGTGAGATTGTTGAGGGGTCGGGAGTCATCTCCTCGCCACGCGTGAACCCGTTCGCGATGTTTGGCGAAGAGGTCGCATTTCAAACCGGCATCCGCTATCGAATCATCCTCAGCAAGTTGCCAGGCTATGCTCTTGAGTTGGAGCCGCCGGCAGAGGTGACTCCTCCGGAGCTCGTCCCAGTCGAGGCCCAGCCTTATCGTAGGGTCGCGGGCGTGTTGCTCGGCGACACCGTTCAGGCAGTGGTTATCATGGAAGACGGTCGCGGCTACCTGGTTCGCCCAGGGTCGCGGGTCGGTAACAGCGAGTGGACATGCAAGTCTATTGATGAGAACAATGTTGTGCTCGTAAGGGATCCGAGGAAACTTCCGAGTGAAGTGGTCCTCAATCTTGAGTCCTCCCCACCGTTCGGCGGTGGTGGTAGTGGTGGCGGTGGCAACACGGGTGGCGGCGGCGGTGGTAACACCGGCGGTGGCGGTAACCCAGGCCGCGGTGGCGGACGAACCGGCGGTGGAGCCGGCGGAGTCGGATAATTTCAGGATAACGAAAACAGATTTCAGGCGTTTGACCTGATGGAGGTAAGAAGCTCATGAAAACCAAATTAGTCGCATTGTTAGGAGCGCTTGTCATCGGAGTGACGATGGCGGGGCCTGCTCTCGCACAAGGCGGCGAAGATATCAGAACGAAAGTCGTACCGTCTCTCGAGCTTCAGGATGCCGATATTCGAGATGCGCTCAAGCTGCTATTTGACAGCGTGGGTGTACAGAACTATTCGGTCAAAGAAGACGTTCAGGGTCGCGTTACGATCAAGCTGACGAACGTGGCGTTTGAAACGGCACTTCGCAACATCACCGATCAGGTCGGTGCCACATACACAATCGAAGGCGGACTCATCCGCATCTTCAAGCGTGAGGAAATCGTTCCTGACGCTGGAAGCACGACGACAACTGCACCGGCGGACACCAAGGTGACAAGGAAGATCCAGCTTCGACAAGCGGATCCTCTGCTCATCCTGTTGCTCCTTTCCGGCACCGCAGCTATCGGTCTGCCTCCGGAGATCAGCACCCTCGCGGGTGGCTTTGGCGGAGCCGGTGGTAACAATAACCAAGGCTTCGGCGGCGGTCGCGGTGGCGGCGGCTTCGGTGGCGGCGGTCTCGGCGGTGGCGGCTTCGGCGGCGGTCGCGGTGGCGGTGGCTTCGGCGGCGGTGGTGGCGGCTTCGGCGGCGGTCGCGGCGGCGGCGGCTTCGGCAGCGGCGGCGGCGGCGGCATCGGAGGCTAACGGTTAGCCCGCATCCGATATGGATTCGTAATTAGCGAAGGAGGACGGAGGATATGTACAAACTCTTGAAGAAGGCACTTGCCGTGGTAGCTATCACGGCAGCGTGCCTTACGGCGCTCGCTCAGGGGGAGACCCAGGACAAGCGCTTTGACCTAAACTTGGAGCAAGCTGAACTTCAGCAAGCTTTGCAGTTGCTCTCTGCACAGTCGGGCATGAACCTTCAGTTCGTGTTTAAGGCAACTGAAAAGCAGTACACGAAGATCACGCTGTTCCTGAAAGGGAAAACGGTTGACGAAGCCGTCAAGTTCATCTGCGAAGCGGCAGGCGCTGCTTTCAGGAAGGATCCGGGCAACGTGTTCGTGATTTTTCCCGCCAATGAGCAGCCGGCCGTCAATAACACTACACCGGATACCACCCCAAAGGTGGATACCAAGCCGCAGCCAAACATCGTGGCGAAAATCCCGATTAAGCACGGCAACCCGAGAACGATTCTCGAAACCCTGTACGGCTTGATTTCCGACCAGTACGGCGAGTGGCGAGCGCTTCAGGCGTTCACCCAGTGGCGTGCTGCAGGAATCATCAACCGTGGACCTGGCACCCCTGTCATGGTCAATGCTCCCGCGTCGTTCACGCCAATCGGCGGCGACCAAAACGTCTCCAGCGGACAAGGCTCGGGCAACGGCATTGACATCCCAGGCGGCTCCGGCCAAATCCAGCCCGGACGGGGTGGCGGCGGCATCGGTGGCGGTCTCGGTGGCGGCCTTGGCCAGGGAGGCGGACTCGGCGGTGGCCTCGGCGGCGGTCTCGGTGGCGGACTCGGCGGAGGTCTTGGCGGCGGCCAGACCCTTCAGGGTGGCCAGGGACTCATCCCGCAGGGCATTGACAGAATTCTTTACGACCCGACCGACAACAGCTTCATCGTGCAGGGCACCGACGAAGCGATCCAGCAGCTCGAATCGCTCATTCGACGATTCGACGTGGCACCGGAGCAGGTCGAGATTAAAGTTGAGTTCATCACGACGAGCCGATCCAAAGAGCAGAACTTCGGTATTGACTGGCTTTATCACAAGGGTCAGATCTTCCTTGGCAACGTTCCTGGCGGTCAGGCTCGAAGCGGCGACCCGTTCTTCATCAACTGGGCAACCGGCAACCTCACCACGAGATTGCGAACCCTGTTGCTGGAAGGCGATGGTTACGTTGTGAACGCGCCGATGGTGCGAACTCTCAACAATCAGCCGGCGCAGATTCTTCAGCAGATTGACACTTGGATCATTCTCAACCAGCTCGTCTCGGTTGGAAACGGCCAGGTTATCTCTGCGCCGACTCTGCAGAACATCTCGGTCTCGAGCGGACTTTCCGTTCAGCCGCGAATCAACGGCGACCGATATATCACGATGACGATCAGCCCGCAAGTCGCGGAGTTTGGTCAGATTCGACGAGGACCGAACGGCGAGGAAGTTCCGGACGTTCTTACGCAGGCGATCTCAGTCACCTGCCGAGTCAAAGATGGTGAAACCATCGTTCTCGGCGGCCTGACCCGCAAGCAGGAATCGTTCACGGTTCAGCGCTACCCGGTGCTCAGCGATCTTCCGATCATCGGCAACTTGTTCCGTTCGACGTCTAAGAAGGTGAACAACCAAGAGCTTCTCATCTTCATCACGCCGAAAATCATCCCGTACGACGATGGTGGCATTGGCCGCCCATAATCGTTGATTCCGTACTCCTTTCGCGCGGGCGACCGATACTTCGGTCGCCCGCATTGATGTTTATGGCGGTCGTACTAATTGGCATGATGGGTAGCGGCAAATCCTCGGTGGGCCGAACTTTGGCCAAACAACTCGGCTGGGTATTCGTGGACTTGGACCACGAAATCGAGAAATCCGCCGGTAAATCCGTTGCGAAAATCTTTTCCGATGATGGCGAGCAAGAGTTTCGGCGACTAGAGTCCGAACGACTCAGACGAATTGACCGAAGGCATGACCTTGTACTGAGTGTAGGTGGTGGCGCGCCGCTCAAGCAGGATAATTTTGAAGTGATGCGCGAGATCGGTACTGTTGTTTATCTTCGGGCGCAGCTCGAAACGATTCTCGAGCGAGTTCAGGCTCGTCCATCGAAGCGCCCATTGCTTACCGAAAACCCCGAGGTGAAAACGCGCGAGCTGCTGGAGAGCCGAAAGGCTGTGTACGAGCAAGCTGAATACACTGTGGATGTAGAAGGGACACCGCTAAAGGTGGTCGCTGAACGAATTAGGAGTTTTCTAGGTGAGTGAGCGCGTCCAGTTTGCCGTCGGTGCGCAGACTTACGATGCGCTGTTCGGCGAAATTGAGTTCAACGAACTATCGAAGTTTTGCTCAGAGTATTCCAACCGTTTTCTAGTTTCGGATTCAAATGTTTGGGCGCTGCATGGCACCAAATTTGGTTCGTTGGGTGATTGTTATGTTGTGCCTGCCGGCGAAAAGTCAAAGTCGTTTGAATCGCTTTTGGGGTTATTGAGTTGGCTTGCGGCGAGCGGTTGCGATCGAAAGTCGCTGTTGATCGCAGTCGGCGGCGGAATGATTGGAGACTTGACCGGTTTTGCCGCGGCTGCCTTCATGCGGGGTATCGCTTTTGCTAATGTGGCCACATCGCTGCTCGCTCAGGTAGATGCCGCTCTTGGCGGCAAGACGGGCATCAATCTGCCAGAGGGAAAAAATCTTGTCGGCTCGTTTCACCACCCAGTCCGGGTTTGGTGCGACCCGGCTCTCCTGCTCACTCTGCCAGACCGTGAGTTTCGGAACGGCATGGCTGAGGTCATCAAGTACAGTTTTGCCGTGGACGGGTCGGTGTTGGAACAGTTGGACTCCGGCTTTACGGCCATAAACCGCCGTGAGGCGGACGCATTGACGAAAATCGCCGCCCTCTGCGCAAGGGCCAAGGCTTCGGTAGTCCAAGAGGACCCCGATGAAACAACTGGCAGGCGGTCCGTGTTAAACTTTGGGCACACTGTCGGACATGCCATCGAAGCGGAGTTAGGATTCGAGGAGCTGCTTCATGGCGAAGCGGTGGGCCTAGGAATGATAATCGAAGCGATCATCGGAGAACGGATTGGAATGACGCCCCAGGGAACGTCGGAGCGCGTGAAAGCGACGATATCGGATTGGGGGTTGCCGACTGAGATGCCGGCGCAACTGAACGATGCAGCACTGGTTGAGAAAATGCGCAGGGACAAGAAGTCTCAGTCAGGCGAACTTACGTTTTCGTTGTTAGAGTCGGTCGGCAAATGCAGGCTCGTAAAGATAGTGCCAGAGGCGGTTGTCGTGGAATCGCTTCAAGCGTTCAGAGGTTCAGCTCAATGATTTTGAAGTTGCTGGCGGCGGTCTGCTTTCTGATTCTATTCGGCGGATACTTCGCGTCGCAGTACAACGTGTTGTATCAGCCCGATAGACCTATGTCGCTTGCGGGACAGGTTGTTCCTCTTGGTTGGCTGTTGTTCGCCATTGTGGTCTTCGCGTTAGTTTTCAATGGTTACGAAGGTGACACCGATGATCGGTGAGCTCGTCCGAGTTCGGTATGAGGTGTTGGAGCAGCTTCCATCGTCTGCGATATTCGATAATTACGTTGCTCGGGACCGCGTACGAAACTGCGATGTGTGTCTGCGAATGGTTCGCGATCCTTTTGCACAAGAAGTTGACTTTGTCAGCGCGTTAGGGCACCTCGCTCGTGAGGTCAGCAGTCTTGACCACCCGAACATCGCGAAAGTTTACGAGATAGACGAGCATGATGGGCGACCCTTCATTGTCTGCGAGCTTGTTCGCGGTACGACCTTGGCCGATCGAATTCGCCGTGTTGCGCCGCTGTCGCCCGCTGTTGCAGTCGAGCTGATGATCGGAATCCTTGAATCCCTCGAACATGCCGCTGGGCACGGAATCTTACACGGCGATTTATGCTCGGACCATGTGCTAACGACGTTAGATTGGCGAGTTAGCGTGATTGATTTTGGACTTTGGCAGTGCTATGGTACGAGTTCCACAGCTGGAGCCGTGGTTTTGTCGCGGATGGCGCCTTATCTTGCGCCGGAAATTATTGAAGGCGAGCTGCCGACGGGTGCGACCGACGTGTACGCATGCGGCGTGTTGTTGTTCGAGCTGCTGACGGGCCGTGCGCCGTACATGGGGCAAACGGCTGCGGCGACACTGGCAAAACACACAACTCAGGAGCCGCCGAACATTCGGATTCTGAACCCGGCGGTTCCGCGCGTGCTTGAAGAGATTGTGAACAAGGCGCTTGCGAAGGATCGGACTGCGAGGTACGACTCAGTTAGCCCGATGCTTTCTGATTTGCGTCAGCTTTTGGATGCGTTGCGATTTGGGAAACAGATTAATTGGCCTTTGGGCGCTTCGAACTCGGAGGAGAAAAGCGGAGTAGTCAGAACATATGAAGAGAAGAAACGCGAGTCGAAACTTGGCGCCGCCATACATTCGGCAACGTTTGGAAAACTTGGAAATCCAGATAAGCAGCGGCCGAAGCCGAAGGTCGAACCCCGAGTGAGCGCAGCCAGCAAACCCCCGCCTGATGTGCCGATTTGGCTGCAGGCGATCTTTTACGTTTTGGTTGGCGTCGTTGTTTGCGGGATCGGTGTGTTCATATTTTTCAATGCAAGAAAACCGAAAAGTTTTGAACTGCCCAACATGATTGGGCTCTCGATCGTTGATGCCAGAAAAGAGGCGAAGAAAATGAATATCTCGCTGGTGGAGTCTGGGCGACAAGTGAGCGATCAATATCCGCAGCCGGAAACGATTGTTGATATGGAACCCGCGCCGCATACGCCTGTGTTAGAGGGCGCGCAGATTCATGTCATCTTGAGTTCGGGAAGCCGGGTTATTGAAGTGCCCAGTTTGTCAGGGCGAACTCTGACCGAGGCGCGAACCGTTCTCGAAGCGGCAGGACTCAAGCTTGACAACGATCCTCAATACGAGTCGGATCGCGAGGCTCCTGCGGGCCAAATCGTGAAGCAGCGCCCGCCCGCGCATGATCGCGTTGAGCGCGGAACTCGTATCGCCGTTACCGTGAGTACAGGTCGGGATCATGTGACCGACGAGCAAAACCCAGAAGACATGGTGCCGAACACCTTTACAATCACGTTTAAAGTGAAGGAATCACGCGACGAAGTTCCAGTGCGAGTTGAGATGTCTGATGGAAAGAGCGATAGCAAGGTCGTGCTGGAAGAGACTCTGCCGGGCGGCTCAACGCTAACACGTACCTTTGAGGGTTACGGCAAAGAGGCTACGTTTAGAATCTATTACAACGGATATGTAGACAAGACGATCGTGCAAAAAGGAAACAGCCAGTGAACCAAATAGTTTTGGCGCCTTCAATCCTATCCGCCGACTTCGGATACTTGCGTGAAGCGGTCGAGGCACTTGACGCAGCCGATTGCGATTGGATTCATCTTGATGTCATGGACGGATCCTTCGTGCCGCCGATTACCTTTGGTGCACAGATGACTGCGGCGCTTCGTGGTGCAACAAAGAAGCCGTTTGATTGCCACCTGATGATTGATCACCCCGAAACGCAGATTGAAGCATTTGCGGATGCTGGGGCTGATCGAATCACAATCCATGCTGAAGCGACGAAGCACCTTCACCGCGCTCTTCAACAAATTAGGAAGCGCAACATATCGGCTGGTGTTGCCATTAATCCAGCTACGCCTGTATCAGACGCGCTCGATGTTCTGGAGCTCGTAGACCTGGTGTTGGTCATGACTGTCAATCCTGGTTGGGGTGGTCAGTCGTTCATCTCGAATTGTTTGCACAAGGTTTCGGAAGTGCGTGCTCGAACCAGTTCTCACCATATTCAAGTTGACGGCGGGATAGACGAGCAAACGATAGTTCAAGCCGTTCGTCATGGGGCAAATTCGATTGTCGCAGGCAGTTTCACTTTCAGCGGCGCTCCGGCAGAGCGATTAGCCTTGTTGCGGAGGGCCGCATGCGCCGCCTTCGAGTCGTAACAACCGCGCTGGTCATATTCGCGACGCTGGTCGTGCTCAGTTATCCGATCACCGTTGGCGCGTCGCCCGATTCCAACGCCGTGAAGCTGAAGAAGCGTGAGTACGCGATTAGGCTGATGACGTTTGCGACAATCGCGTCGGTGTCTTGGTTCGCAGCAGGTCTGTCGGCATACTTTTTGTCGCGTAGGATACGGAACGAGTTCGAGCAGGAGGTCGTGCAAAATTTGACCGACCTAATCACCTCTGTGCCTCAAAAGAAGAAGAGTGACGACGTTGGAACAGAGTGAGAAGTATATGCTCGAGGCCGTCGAGCTCTCACGGCATGGATACCCGGCGCCGAATCCGCACGTTGGCGCTGTAGTTGTTCGCGGCGGCGAAATCGTCGGCCGCGGATTTCACAACAGTTGCGGAATGCCTCATGCCGAGACCGCTGCGCTACACGCCTCGTCTGGGAACGCGGTCGGCGCAGACCTCTATGTTACGCTTGAGCCTTGCAGTCACGTCGGCAGAACGCCACCATGCACTGAGGCAATCATCGAAGCCGGAATCGCGCGAGTGTTTTTCGCGTGCAAAGATCCAAATCCGAAAGCAGGCGGAGGCGCCGGCTTGTTACGGCGTGCCGGCATTGAAGTGATTGAGGGACTGTGCGAGCGCGAGGCCGCAGCGGTCAATTTTCGGTTTTTGGAGCGATACAGATTGGGGCGCCCACATGTAACGGTGAAGGCAGCAATTGGACTGGATGGACGAATAGCAACAAGCTCGGGAGACAGCAAATGGATCACCGACGAAACCGCGCGCGCGCGCGCTCATGAGCTAAGAGCGCAATGCGGATGTGTGATTGTCGGTGCGAACACAGTTGCGAAGGATGATCCAGAGTTGACTGTTCGGGCTTTCGCAGTGACTACGCAACCGCGCAGAGTTGTGATTGATGGAAGAGGAACTCTACAAGGAACTGAGAAGGTGTTTTGCGATGGCAAGGCGCAAACCAGTTGGCTCGTTGGAGCCGAGAGAGCGATACCGAAAACAGGGACAACCGACGTTGTGGTGCTTGGCACCACTCCTGAAGGAAGGTTCGACATTGCAGACGTACTGGAATATTTGCAAACAGAACATGAAACTTCGGTGCTCGTCGAAGGTGGCGGTCAAACGATCGGGGGATTCATGAAGGCGGGGCTTGCAGACGAAGTTGAGCTGCACGTAGCACCAAAAGTGATCGGCGCAGGGCCGAGTTGGGCCGACTTTGACGGGGCTGAAAAAGTCTCGGAAGCGCTGCAACTTAGCGAGATGCTGTGCGAACCGCTCGGCAATGGACTAAAATTGTCTGGGAGGATTCATCACTGATGTTTACAGGCATTGTCGAGACGGTCGGAAAACTGGTCACCGTCGGAAAGCGGCTGGTGATTGCGGCGACGCTCAAACGGCATCCGAACGCGGGTGACAGCGTCAGTGTGGACGGCTGCTGCCTGACGCACTTGGGTGGAGAGACGCTGGCGTTCGATTTGAGCGATGAGACGCTGATGCGCACTCGCTTTGGTGAGATGCATGTCGGCGATTCTGTAAATCTCGAATCGGCTCTGATTGCGGGAGACCCACTGGGAGGACATTTCGTGCTTGGGCATGTTGATGCGGTCACGGATTTCATCGGCTCTAAGCCGGGGGATGTCGGAGCGGAGTTTCGGTTTCACACTCCTACGGCCGGTGCGAGATTAATTGCGGATAAGGGATGTGTGACGATTAATGGCGTTAGTCTAACGGTGGTCAACCCTTCTGACTCGGAATTCAGCGTATGGCTCGTTCCGCACACGTTGCAGCACACGAATCTCGGCGCTTTAGTGCCGGGTGAGAAGGCGAACGTAGAGTTTGATGTGTTGGCGCGCTATGTCGCGCGACTGATTGAAGGGCATCCTGAGAGTGGACCGCTAGTCTCGTAAAGATTAGGAGACTTTCTCGCGAACGGCGATTCGTCGTCGGTCTTCTGGGCCTTCGAAACAGACCACGCCTTCAACGAGTGCGAACAGCGTATGGTCGTTGCCGATGCCGACACCGACTCCTGGATAGAACTTGGTTCCTCGCTGGCGGACGAGGATGTTGCCCGGCTTGACGCTTTGGCCGCCGTACTTTTTGACGCCGAGACGCTGACTGTGGCTTTCGCGCCCGTTTCTTGATGAACCAACACCCTTCTTATGTGCCATGACTATTTCCCAGGATTGATTTTGGTGATTTGGAGTTCGGTGAGCCGCTGTCGGTGGCCCCATCGCTTCCTAACATTCTTTTTGGCTTTGTAGTTGAACGCGTTCACCTTCACGCCCAATTTGTGCCGCAGGATTTTCGCTTGGACCGAAGCGCCGGCCACGTAGGGTGTGCCAACCACCGATTTTTCGCCGCCAACCAGCAAAACTTGGCTCAACTGGACTTCCGACCCGACCTCTCCCGGCATCCGATGGACGATGAGAGTTTCTTGTTCCTGAACTTTGAACTGTTGGCCCTGGGCCTTGACTACGGCGTACATATGCGCTCCTGAAATAATGCGGAGGCAGATTATGGCAGATTTGAGCCGTCACGGTCAAATGGGTGCCCCCCCAAAGAACGAATCGGGCGGAGAGCCGTCTTACGTTTGTGAGGCGCTTCCTGGGTTTTCCCGTCGTTCTGGTCCTTGGGGTCACTTTAGGCTGTTCTGGGGGCGGTGGCGGGGCTTCTCGCGTTGATTTCAGCTATCTGACAGACTGGGCGAACACTCCCGCCGGACGCAGCCAGGTCGTGACCCTTTCGATTGAAGGGGGTGGGCTCGTCTCCCAAGGGATTTTGAACAACACGGCAGGGGGTGTCGGCACTCTGACCGTCCCCTCGCTAAAGACCGGCGATTATATCCTCGCGGTCAGCTACACAAGCCAGCAGAATGGCGGCGGGGTTGTCCTAGGTGAGCTCTCGGACCGGGTCCACGTGACGGGCAGCGCAAAAAGCTACAGCTCGATTGTTGGTCAGCCGGTGAGCCGAGTCGAGGTTCACCCTTCTACGGCCACGATAGCCGTTCAGGAGAGCATTCAGCTCCACGCCGTTGGCTACGATGCATCGGACGTGCCAACTTTCGTTGCCCCGGGCGGTTGGGATTGGGATTCGCTGAACGGCAATGCGAGCGTGAACGATCAGGGAATTGTGGTGGGGGAGGCGGCAGGTTCTGCGCAGATTCGGGCGACGCACTTGGCTTCTGGTTTTTTCAATAGCTCGGTGATTACGGTCACGCCGTTCAACGCAACGAGGACGAAATGGACAGTGATGGTGTTTTTGAACGCCGCGAATGACCTCGATCAGTTTAGCGATTTGAATGTGAACCAAATGGAGCGTGCAGCGAATGGCCAGCTTCGCTTCATTGTCCAATGGAAGCGGTCGCAGGCGCTCGGTTTTGGCGCACCTTGGTCGGGTACTCGACGCTATCGGGCGGTTTCCGATACGACGAACGGTAACGCGTGGGCAAACGTAAAGAGTGAGCTCATTCAGGACATGGGCGAAGGTGTAGATATGGGAAGCGCCGATACGCTCCGAGATTTCATCACGTGGACGCAGACTTACTATCCTGCAGATCGCTACGTGCTTGTGCTTTGGAATCATGGCGCGGGATGGCGCACGCAACAGAAAGAGGGTGGCACTCGCGGTTTTAGCTTCGATGACGAATTTGGAACGCACATCAAAACTTGGGAGTTGAAACAGGCGCTTGTATCGCCTGAGCCGATTCAGATTCTTTCTTGGGACGCGAGCCTGATGCAGATGCTCGAGGTGGGTTACGAGGTGAAGGATTCGGTCAGCTACATGGTGGGCGCAGAAGTGAGTCCACCTGCCGAGGGTTTGCCTTACGACTTGGTTTTCGCACCGCTCAAGAGCAACCCTGATTTAGGAACTGAGGCATTTTTGCCGAGCTTTGGTAACGGAATGCTCCAGTATTACGGCAACACGAGAAGGATAACCGAGAGTTCCGTTCGGACGAGCGCATTGACGGCGCTCGCGACCACAGTGAGTTCCCTCGGGCAGCAGTTGATTTCGGTTAATGGCCTGTATGACGTACAGGTGTCCCAGGCGCGGAGCGGCGCAGAGAACTTCCGAAATGACTCAAACGGGTGCTACGTTGATCTTGTTCACGTGGCACAGTTGTTGAAACAGCTCATCCCAAATGGAGCAGTGGACAACGCGTGCGACGCTGTGATGAACGCGGTGACCGCCGCAGTGGTGCACGAAGCGCACAATAACCTCGCGCCGAACGCGCACGGCATCTCAATCGAGTTTGGCGACATGAACCGGAGTTACTGGAGCGACTATCAGTTGCTCGACATGAGCGCGAACACGCTCTGGGACGAGTGGCTGATGCAATCGCCTCCGTAGCTACTCGGATTTCGGTGAGATAACCACTCGGCGATTCGGCTCTTCACCTTCGCTGTACGTCTCGATGCCTTCAATCGCTGCGAGCGTTCGGTGAACGATTCTTCGCTCGTGCGCCGGAAGTGCGTCGAGCACGGCTTCCTGTTTGCGAGAGACCACCTGTTCGGCGACCTGCTGCGCAAGCTGCTCAAGCGCTTCTGTTCGCTTCTGGCGATACTCTTTCGCATCAAGCGTGATGCGAACTCCGCGCGGCCGGAGTCTGCCGAACATTGCGTTGCAAAGGTATTGGAGCGAATCCAAAGCGGGATTTCGTGAGGAAACAAACAGACCTGTGTCCGGCCCTGTGAGTCGGATGTTGACGTATCTCCCAGTGAGACTTCCAACTTCGGCGGTCACTTCGATCGCTGCGGAGTCGAACACTCCTTGGACCATCTCGGCTGCGATTGCGCCATCCTCTTCGGTTGCCGTAGCGTCCGCGACAGCGCCTTCTTCCGACGCGCCTTCCGCCGCAACGTCTTCAGCGGCTTCCTCGTGTGGTGGATGCGGCTCGCTAATTTCGACTTGGACGGCGGCATGATCGGTTTGCTCGGCTACTGGCGCCGCGTTTGACACCGAGGCGCGAACTTTGAAGTTTGATTTGGCGAATAGCCCTTTCGCACCGGATTCGACAACCTCGAATTCACACTGCTCGACGGATACTCCGAGTGCTGCGGCTGCTGCACGCTTGGCCTCATCGAGTGTCCTGCCTGTTGCTTCAACGGTTTCTGACATATAGGTTCCCTCCATCTGAATTCGTGATTACCCCTACTTCTTCCTCTTTTTTGGTTTTGGCGACTTCGGTTTATGGAGCACGGGGGTGCCGGTCTTGGTCAGCGTCTTAATCGGCTGAGCTTCGCCGTTTGCTCCATCCTTGGGAGTCATGAGGTTGAAGAATCCCTTCCCTGATTTGTTGCCGTGATTCTCATCAAGCGGCGGGACTGGGATTTTTGAAAAGAGCAGCGATTGGGCTGTGCTCACCATGTTGATGCAAATCCAATAGAAAATAAACGCGCTCGGAAGCGGATAGAACAGCATCATAACCGAGAACAGCACTGCCATTGAAAGGCCCATTAATCGTGCCTGTCGAGCGTGTGTGGGGTCCGTCGGTGTGAGCATGGTGCTGACCACCATGGAAATGCCATAGAAGATGATGATCAGAACGTCTCGCTCAGCGAGGCTTGCGCCGAAGAACGGATTCGAAGCGTGCGACGCTTGGCTAATCCAAAGGAACTGTCCTTTCACGAACTCCGGCTGGTAGGCGTAAACGCACTGATAAATCCAGATGAAGAAGGGAAGCTGAATAAACATCGGCCAGCATCCAGCGAGTGGATTGATGCCGTACTGTTGGTATAGCTTCATCGTCCGCGTTTGCAACTCTTGACCTTGGTACTTCGCTTGAAGCTCTTTGATCATTGGCTGCAACAGGCCCATACGCTTGAAACCCATGTACTGTTTGGCTGCAAGCGGCCACGCGAGCAGACGAACCATCACACCGAGGATGAGCATCGCGAACCAGTAGCTGAATGTCGGCACGGAGCCAGTCATTCGCACGAGGAAATTTACAATGCTGTATCCGGTGGCGATGAAGGGGTGCTGTGAAGAATCGCTCGCAAACTTGGCGACATCTTTACCTGTTGGGTCCATCGCAGCCGTTGCAGTAGCCGCAATCGCTTTGTCTTCGCTTTTTGACAGAGTGTGATATTGCTGCCACGCCGTTAGCACGTCGCGGAAGTTCTTGTTCGCGACACCGATGCCGCGGTGAGCGTCGGCGATTTTCATGTCAATCGCATCGGGATTGTCAAGAATCGGATCGGGATTCTCGGGTTTCTCTTTTCTCGATCGGAGCGCTGTAGCGAGCGATGTGCCCTCTGAGACGATCTTCGTCTGGTCCTGAGTTTGAACCGCTTTTTGGAAATTCGCTTGCAGCGTTTTGATATCCACAGACTGTTGCTGTGGCTTCATGCATATGAGTTGGAAGCCAAGAAAGAAGATGGCAAACAGAAGAAGTGTTTGGATGAAATTGGATCGAGGAGAGGGTTGTGCGCTCAAATCAGTTACCTTTCTTTAGGGGACGGGATCGTGTCCACCCGGGCGAAACGGATGACAGCGCATAATCCTTCGCATTCCCATCCAACTCCCTTTGAACAGTCCATATTTTTGTATCGCTTCCATTGTGTATTGCGAGCAGGAAGGTGTGTATCTGCAACTCGGAGGCAGCCAACGGAACCACTTTTGGTATCCCCGGATTAGACCCACTCCGATCGCGATGCCGAGATTCTTCACTTTCCTATTTGTTTCAAGATTTCACTCAGCGCCTGCTGGATCTCTCTCCCTCGTTTCTCCTTGCCCCGTTCTTTTACGACAACGATCCAATCAAGGTTGAGCCAAAGCTCGTAGGGGAGCTCCCGAAGGGCTTCCCGCCATCGGCGTCTGATGAGGTTTCTGTGCGCATTGCTTCCAATCGCTTTCGCGGCTACAACCGCAACTTTGCCAGTCCCCTCGCGCCAAACGACCCTGGCATCTGGGGAGTTGAAAACGCGTCCGGATTCGAAAATGCTGTCAAAGTCGCTTCGCTTGCTGAGCCTTTTGGGCTTAGGCAGCAATCTTGTGGCGACCCTTCTTGCGGCGGCGCTTTAAGACGTTTTGGCCGTCCTTCGTCTTCATTCGGACTCGAAAGCCGTGCGTCTTTTTCCTGTGGCGTTTGTTGGGTTGATAGGTCCTCTTCATGACTCGACCTCGGATGGTAGGCGGCGATTATACCCCTGCAGGCAGGCTTATTCGACCGTGACCGACTTTGCCAAGTTTCTCGGCTGGTCAATATCGCAGCCCCTCAGCCGGGCCACATGGTAGGCCAGAAACTGCATCGGAATGATCGAGAGGAGGGCTCCGGCCGAGTGAGAGTCGGCATGGGGAATTCTGAGCACTAGGTCGGCTTCGTGGGCCGTGTGGCTATCACTGTCGAACAGGATCGCGACGACGGTGCCCCCTCGAGCCTTAATCTCCTTGATGTTACTAACCACCTTCTCGCGGGTTGCGGGGTTCGTCACCCCGAAGACTGCCACGACTCCAGGCTCGACAAGAGCGAGGGGGCCGTGCTTCATCTCCCCAGCGGGGGATTCCTGGGTTGGAATGTACGCGAGCTCCTTCATTTTGAGCGCGCCCTCCATCGCTGCGGCAGCGTCGGCCCCTCGCCCGAGGAAGAACATGAGTGGCGCGGTCTTGACCTTATCCGCAACGGCGACCACCTCTGCCTCACGGGCGACCGTCTCCTCGACGAGGTCTGCAAGACGCTGGAGTTCTGTGGTGAGTCGCGCCAGCTTTTCTTGGTCTGCGGCGTGAAGGTGAGCAAGGTGCAATGCAACAAGTCCGAGAGTGGTTACTTGGGCTGTGTACGCCTTGGTGCTTGCCACGCAGATCTCGGGGCCAGCCTGGATATACAAAACTGCATCGCTTTCTCGTGAAATGCTGCTGCCGACGACGTTGACAACACCAAGCGACTTTACGCCCTGCTCTTTCGCGAGTTTGAGAGCCATTAGAGTGTCAATCGTTTCACCGCTTTGACTTACGGCGATCACTAAGTCGTTGGGTTTGAGAATCGGATTGTTGTATCGAAACTCGCTCGCATATGCGACCTCAACCGGGCGCCTCACCAAACCTTCGATGATAAACTTTCCGAGCAAGCCTGCGTGATACGCCGTTCCGCAAGCGATGATGATGATTCGATCGAACTCACGCCACTGCTCGGCAGTGAACGTATTCAATAGCTGTACGCCGCCATCTTTGAGCAATCTTCCGCTTAGGCATTGTCTGATCGTGTCCGGCTGCTCATGTATCTCTTTGAGCATGAAGTGCTCGTAGCCGCCTTTTTCGGCGCTCTGGAGATCCCAATCAATGTAAATTCTGTTGGGAATTTTGGGTCGGCCTTGTGCATCTTCGAGTCGAATATCGGTTCTTGTCATTACTGCCAGGTCGCCCTCTTCCATGACGATGACGTTTCTGGTGTACGGCAAAAGGGCAGGAATGTCGCTGGCGAGAAAGTTTTCATCTTCGCCGATGCCGAGGATTAGTGGGCTCGCGTTTCGCACCGCAACCAATGTCTCGGGCTCGTTTGTGCACATCGCAACCATCGCGAATGCGCCACGGAGTCGTTTCACTCCCGCCCGCACCGCGTCGGCAAGTGAGCCACACTTTTCATATTCTTCACCGATGATGTGCGCTGCGACTTCGGTATCTGTTTCGCTGCGGAATGTATGGCCTTTCGCTTTCAGTTGTTCGGCGAGTTCGTAATAGTTTTCGATGATTCCGTTGTGAATGACTGCGATTCGCTGGTTGAAGTCGAAATGAGGGTGTGCGTTGCCGTCTGTAGGCCCGCCGTGCGTGGCCCATCTTGAGTGCGCGATGGCGATGTGAGCTTCCGGCTTGGCGGACTCAATGAGTGTTTTTAGGTTTGCGAGCTTGCCGGCTTTCTTGAGAACTGTGATTCCGCCGCCATTCTTGTACGCAACGCCGGCGCTGTCGTAACCACGGTACTCAAGGCGTGTAATTTGATCGAAAACGACCGTAACCGCTTCCCGTGGCCCAATGTATCCCGCAATCCCACACATAATCCGATTATGAACGACGAGTCGAGTTTAGCTCCCCACGCGCAGAGGAGTAAGCCCCTGTTTCGGCCCGGTATCTGAAGGTTCGACCCAGTTTCCATCCGCCTTGATGAGCTTAATCAGTTCTTGTACACCTTGTTCTTGCGAGACGGTCATCACCGGTTCTCGTTTCCGGTAGAGCGTGATCTGCCCGCCGGCTTTGCCTACATAACCGTAGTCGGCGTCCGCCATTTCGCCGGGTCCGTTGACAATACATCCCATGATAGCAATATCGAGTCCGGTCAGGTGGCCCGTCGCTTCTTTAACTTGTCGAAAAACGGTAGGGAGGTCGAATTTTGTTCTTCCGCAACTTGGGCATGCGATGAACTCCGTTTTTGTTCTGCGCAGTCCGAGCGCTTGAAGGATGTCGTAACAGACTGAGATTTCGTTCACGGGATCTTCGGAAAGTGATACTCGGATTGTGTCGCCGATTCCTTCGGCGAGCAAAGTTGCGATGCCAGCTGTGGATTTGACTCGCGCGTATTGCCCGTCGCCCGCTTCGGTTACACCAAGATGCAGGGGATAGTCCGTGCGCTGCGAAAGGAGGCGATTCGCTTCAAGCATGATGGGCACACGCGATGCTTTTGCGCTTATGTTGATGTTGTGAAAACCGTTCTGCTCGCAGATTTCAATGTATTCCAGCGCTGATTGGACCATCCCCTCGGGAGTGTCGCCATAAGTTACGAGCATTCGTTCGGCAAGTGACCCGTGATTCACGCCAACACGCATGGAGATGTTTTTCTGTTTGCATGCTTCGATGACCGGACGAAGCGAATCAGCGATGGCGGCGCGCTCTTCTTGATGTTCTGCTTCAGTGAACTCCTCTTTGTTCGTCGGTTTCCGAAAAACGAAAAGACCAGGATTGACGCGAACTTCGTCAACCCATTTGGCTGCTTCGACCGCTATAGCCGAACCTTGGTGGTGAACATCGGCGGTCAGAGGTACGTCGCCGACCCTTTCATTGACCTGTGCGCGAATCTCTTGTAGGCACTCGGCCTCGCCAAGAGTCGGGGTGGTCACGCGGACGAGCTCGCACCCGGCCTGGGCCAGGGCGACAATTTGGTCCACGCACCCGGCGATGTTTCGGGTTTCCTCGGTGATCATGCTCTGGACGAGGATAGGGGCATCGCCTCCCATACGGTACTTTCCGATGGGTATTTGCCGGGTTTTTCGCCTCGAGGTGCTCATTTTCTAGGTCCAGTTTACTTGGGTGGTGACACTCCCTTCGGGTTCAACGACCGGGTTGAGGGTCGGGTTCCTGGGCTGTGGAAACAAACGGGGGCAAGAATTGCGTCCTAAGGGGTGGGCTGAGAGGCTTAGGCAGTGAAACGAAGGGCCGAGCAAGGCGTCAAGACAGTGGAACCAGAACAGAGCGAAGAACAGATGGAAGCCGCAGCCCTTTCGGGCACCAGAAGCCCGGTGATAGCCAGTGATGACGCCCTCCTTGCCGCAGCCAGGTCGGGTGACTACGCTTCGTTTGAGAGGCTGTATGAAATGCACCGCGACGCGGTTTACCGATTTGCTTACCAGATGACCCACTCGCGGGATGCAGCCGAAGATATTACACAAGAGACCTTTGTTAGGGCGTTCGAGAACCTGCATCGGTTCAGGAACGACGCGAAGTTTACGACTTGGATTTTGAGGATTACGTCCAATCTATGTACTGATCGCGCAAGGATGAGTCAGCGAAGGCAGACGTTGGAGCAGCAGGAAGCTGGCAGCGGGCTCGAGTGGATGACGGTCGGCACAAGCATCAATCCGGTCGAAGAGATGGAGCGCGAGCGACGGGCCGTGATTGTGCGGAAAGCTGTGCAAGGATTGCCCGTACATCATCGCACTGTGATAATTTTGAGAGATTTTGAGGAAAGAGATTACGAGGAGATCGCGCAGATTTTGAACTGCTCAGTTGGCGGAGCAAAGCTGAGAGTTTTGCGAGCACGTCGCGCGCTTAGAGATCGTTTGCTCCCCTTGCTTAAGGATTCGGAACCGAAACAATCATGAAGCGCCAGATAGAAGAAAAGATTATTGCGTTCGCTTACGGCGAGCTTGACGCGACTGAACAAGCGCAGATTCGCGAACTCATCGCTTCGTCACCAGAAGCAAAAAAGGTTTACGACGAATATGTTCTGACTTCGGTTGCCACGGGGCAGCTTCCTCTCGCGCCTCCGGCTTCGCTCAACGCTGAGCGGTTACAGCAAGCTATTCTTTCGAGAAAGCTCTCGCAGCCCTCTTCGAAGCTGGGTTGGATTGGTGTGCTGACAACTGCTGCGGCAGCCTTGGTTGTGTTCACTGTTGTCAGTCAGCGTGGAAATCTGCCTTCCGAAGATCAGCGAGACATTGATTCGCCGATAACGGTTGGGACAACGGCTGACAGCACAACCCAGAAGTCCCCGATTGCGCCGGAAGGTGGCTTTGCGCTCCCCGATGATCCGGAAGTCTCTAAACCGACACCTCAATCCAAGCCGAGCGGCCGAGTATTTTCCACACGAAGATCTTCCATCGCCCCCACTGAACTGCATGCTGCGAACAGTGGAGCACTCGAGAACGCAGGGGTGGCGACTGAACCCGCTGCTAAAACTTCGCTCGCTGGCTCAGGTGGTGTTGCCCCGGATGCGGGGATGGTTGCAGACAAAGGCTTTGATGAGCTCGCTCCAAAGGATGAGCCGATCGTGCTAATCTCGTCAAACGACGGTGAAACGGACGGCACGTCACGCGCCACCGAAGCAAGGGAATCAAACAATGTTTCTATCGGCGGTTAGTTTCGGAATCGCCTTCGCAGGCGTTGAGACACAGAGCGGTCTGACAACTCCGTTGAGCGCTGCTGTTGCGACACGCGTCGAGAAGGCGGCGATTTCGGTAAAGCATGCCGGGACAATTCTTGGCCGTGGCGTGTTCATTTCCCGCGACGGCTATGCGATCACGACAGGTGAGATCGCATTTGACTCGAGTGGAGCGGCCAAAACCGGTTTGGAAGCTGCTCAGGGCACTCAGATAATCGGACAGCTCTCTGTTAAAGGTTTTGACCCGGTTACCGACTTAGCATTGGTGAAGATTTCAGGCTCGCGGACAGCCACGTTTGAATTTGCAACGCTGGCAAAAGATGATTCGAGCAGCGTTGTGATGGCTTCTCTGATTAGCGGGATGACTCGTTCAGAAGTTTCGCGACGCGCAGTTGTTGGCATCATGGATCTCACGAAACGGTATGTGCCGCTCACAGAATTGAGATTAGAAAGCGGCGCATTAGTTCTTGGAGGCGCCCCTGTGTTTGCTCCGGACGGCGGTTTGGTAGGCGTGCTCCAAGCATCGCTTTCGACACAAGACAGAAGTGCCAATGCTGAGATGGCATCGAAATCGGTTTCAACGAACTTGGTGCCAGGAACACAAGGCCCTCGACCGATCGTTACCGGCTTCTCGGTTTCTTTGGTCGTTCTCAAGCGAGTTGTAGAGGGTTTTCTGAGTGAAGACAAGGTTGTTCGACACCCATATCTCGGACTCTTTTTTGCGAACTACGATCAAGGCGGCGCGCTCGTTGGCGAAATAACTAAGGATGGTCCCGCTGATCGGGCTGGACTGTTGAAGGGTGACGTCATCATTCAGGCTGGTGACCGACCGATCATAACTGCTGTGGACTTGGCGACCCACCTCTTCAATCAGAAAGTCGGAGATAAAGTTGCGCTTACTGTTCGCCGCGCCTATCGCGAGATGATCCTCAATGTGACGGTTCTCGCAGATCCTCGCAGCTCAACGAGTGACAATCTGACACGCAAACGCGGCGTCAATTGAAATCTTTTAGCTGAACGTTCACTCGTTTGTAGCCGTTCCACTCGTCAACATTCAGCTCCACGAGCAGGTTTAGGTCTGCCGGAAAGTGGGTTTTCATCAAGTCGTTGCCGATTTTGAACGCGATACCCCGAAGGACTGACTGCGACTCAATTTCAAACTGGGCATGTTCGGGATTTTTGGTTGGCGACGCATTTGCGACACGCGCACGATTCATGATGAACCGTGGGACCGGGTTCGCTTCGCCAAAGGGCTCAAGTTTTTGCAGCTCCTCGACGGTGGCCAAGTTCACTTCCTCGACGCCGATTTCGGCATCAGCGATAATAGTTGGCGTAAGGACTTCTTGTGTGAGGTGTCCATCTGCATACTGGATTAGCTGTTCACGTGCTTCCTCTATTCGAGCTGCGTTTATCGAGAAGCCTGCAGCACGCTCGTGTCCACCGAAAGCCTCGAAGAGTTCGCCGTTTGCACGGAGCGCTTCGAACAGATTGAACCCCGGAATGCTGCGCGCTGAACCTTTCGCGATTCCTGTGTCTTCGTTTTCCGACGCGACGAGCACGGGCCGGTAGTATCGTTCAGCGAGTCTGCCTGCAACGATTCCAATAACACCCACATGCCATTCGGGCGCTGAAATAAAGATGAGCGGATCGCTGAAGAAAGAGCGATCTTTGATAATCTCTTCCGCGTGCTCGAGAATTCTATCTTGTTCGGTTTTTCGTTCCGAATTGTGCACCTCAAGTTGCGCCGCGATTCCGTTCGCTTCGATTGCATCTTCAGTGAGTAGGAGCGAAAGCGACTCTTCAGCGTCGGCGATTCGGCCGGCTGCGTTCAGACGAGGGCCGAGCCGCCAACCGACGTCAAACGAAGTGATTGGTTTTCCATTGCCGATTCCACTTGTCGAAATAAGTGCTCGAAGGCCGGCTTTCTTCGTGTTCGACAACTGCTTGAGGCCGAGCGAAGCGATCACTCGGTTTTCGTCAACAAGCGGCACTACGTCTGCGATTGTTCCCAAGCAGGCCAGGTCGAGGAACGCCCTGTGAAACAGCTCTAGCGATGCGCCGCACTCCTCTGAGACAAGTTGGGCGATTTTGAAAGCGACACCCGCTCCCGACAGCGACTTGAATGGATACTCGGAGTCTTTACGATGTGGATTGACGATCGCTTCTGCTGCCGGAAGTTTTTCCGGCAGCTCGTGGTGGTCTGTGACGACGACCGTCATTCCTAACTCTTTCGCCGCTTCGATTGACGCGTGGGCTGATGATCCGCAGTCGCAAGTTAGGAACAGTTTTGCGCCCGCGTTCGCCGCTTGCTGAACGGCGTCCACGTGAATTCCGTACCCCTCTTTGATGCGATGTGGCACATGAGGAATAACTTTGAATCCGAGCCGCCGAAGAGTTCGCGTCCATATCGCCGCGCTAGTGACGCCATCAACATCGTAGTCACCATGCACATAGATTGGGTGGTCGTTCTCTTTTGCGTGCATGATGTGGGAAACGGCAGACAGTGCGTCAGGAAGAAGCCTCGGATCGTGAAGCTGATCTGCGGCGGGAGAAAGAAACTTCGCGGCTGTCTCTGGCGCAGTCATGCCTCGCGCGACGAGCGTCGCAGCGGTGAGTGAACTAATG
The DNA here is from genome assembly GCA_046330175.1 of Fimbriimonadales bacterium. Taxonomy (GTDB): domain Bacteria; phylum Armatimonadota; class Fimbriimonadia; order Fimbriimonadales; family ATM1; genus JAJPJR01. The sequence goes on along the minus strand of JAXLTG010000001.1, from coordinate 1,662,170 downwards.
CCCAATTGCGAACAAAGCTCTGCCTCCAGATCGAGTTTTCGCCGTGGAGATTTCCACTTGCGGGTTGTTCGGGTTGGAGGCGGCATTGAGCCGATTATACAGGTTCGTTCAGTCGAGCGGAGGCGGACCAACTTTGCGGCTGAGTCTTAGGTAGCAGTAGAGCAGCAGCAAGAGTTGCATCAGAATCATGAAGCCGAGCACACCGTATCCCATTGTGACGGCGAAGCGCTTCGCTTCTTCCGAGAGTGGGCTCGGTTGCTGTCGCGCGCTTTCGGCGACTGCGGTGGGCACCGTACTGATTGCGTAGGCGAGCAAAACCGTGTGAACAATTGAGCCGATGAGTGCGAGAATGAAGCCCCACTTCTTGCTCAAAGTGATTCCGATTCCGGCGATCAGAATGGAGACGGTGGCAAGTGTCGAAATTATTGATTGGATCGCAGGGCCGGACTGTGCGCGAGCTGCGGCCGAGCCGGCTCCCATCATTCCGAGTGCAGTCAGCGCGGTGCAGCAGCCGTAGATGACGAGAACAAATATTCCCACAACCATGTCGCCAGGAAACTTTCCGTTTGCGACGACTGGCTGTTCTTGCCGTGGATACGGGGTTTGGGGTTCCTCCCTCATATTGTCTATGACCCTGAAGGCAGGTGAAAGGATTCCAGTCGGTAGACTCCGATCGTATGAAGTATCGGCATCTCGGCAAATCAGGGCTCAAAGTAAGCGTCATCGGATTGGGGGGCTGGCTGACGCTCGGCCGGAGCTTGGATTCGGAAGCGACGACCCTTCTGGTTAGAAGCGCCTTCGAGAGCGGGATTAATTTCTTTGACACCGCGGATGTGTACACGAAGGGAGAGGCCGAGAAAGCATTGGGCGAGGCGATTACTGGCCTTCGCCGCGAAGACCTCGTTATCGCCACGAAATGCTATTGGCCGATGACCGAGGGGGTGAACGACCGAGGGCTGAGTCGGAAGCACATCTTTGAATCGGTAGAAGGCAGCCTGCGGAGATTAGGTGTGGACTACGTGGATCTGTTTCAGTTTCATCGGTACGATGCGGAGACGCCGGTTGAAGAGTCGGTTCGCGCGATGGGCGACTTGATTCACCAGGGAAAGGTCTTGTACTGGGGCGTGAGCGAGTGGACCGGCGAGCAGATCCGCGATGCTTGTCATATTGCGGGCAAGGTGAACGTTTGTCGCCCGATAAGCAATCAACCCCAGTACAACATGCTGGAGCGGTACATAGAGAAAGAGGTGCTACCGATTTGTCTGGATGAGGGGATGGGGCAAGTCGTTTGGTCGCCATTGGCTCAGGGGGTGCTGACAGGCAAGTACGAACCGGGTGCTCCCTTACCAAGCGGTTCAAGGGCAACGGACGGAAAGGTCTCGGGATTCATGGCGAACTACCTTGAGGAGAAGGTTCTGAAGGCAGTCTCCTTGCTAAGCCCGATTGCCGGCGAGGCCGGTTGTTCGCTCGCCCAATTCGCCTTGGCTTGGTGTTTGCACCGCCCAGGTATCAGCTCGTGCATCGTTGGGGCAACGAGCGAGAAGCAACTCGCAGAGAATGTCGCCGCGGCCGAGGTTGAGATACGTCCCGCGCTGTTTGCTCGCGCGGAAGAGATTCTCGACGAAGCGCTTCGGCCCTAATAGGTTCAACTCCTCTAGTTGCGTTCCGCAGAAGGGTCGCTGGATCGTCTGCAACCCTGTTGCGGCTAACGGGAGTAGGTAGTAGAGAGGTACCTTCCGAGAGACGTGCGTGTTGAGTCTCGATCCGAGGAGCAAGTTTCCCCAGAGCGAATGCTGGAGTTCGCTGCGTACTTGCGCGACACCCCAGAGGCGGTTGACAGCTCGGCACAGGAACTCTCGAAGCGGTTTTCGGTGCCCGTCGAAATCGTACAGGAGTCGTTGGCAGTTGCGAGGCTGACTCGGCACCGCACGAACCAACGGGCCGAGGCTGGCGAGTCGCAAGCATGGGCCTCGTTCAGTGCATTTTTCGCTCGGCTGCCAGAGCTCTCCGCATCGCTAATGCTGCCGATTTCGGTGGTCTGCGGCACTTTGATCGGCTACGGTCTTTGGACTGCAGCGAGGTTTGGGAGCAAAGGGCCGTTGCTGACGGCTGCGATCGTAATCGTTCTCGGATTGTCTGGGTTGGCGTTCGCTTCTTTCAACAAGGCGCGCATTCGCTTTGCAGTGGCCGGAGCGGTGTTGGCTTCCATCTGTGTGTCTCTGTTCCGTTTCTTTTCTGCGCCTTCCGCATTGGGCGCAGATACCGCAGCGCAAATTGTCACCGTGATTGCACAAATCGTTGTGTTTAGCGTTATCGGTGGGGCGTTCATGGTAGCGAGTTCGATAGTTGGTGGCTTGTATCGAATTCGGCAAGAGGAGAAGGCCGAGATACAGTTGGATCGGCTTCAGCTTCTGCAGCGCATTTTTCGATTGCAAGAGAGGTTGGAGAATGGCCACGTCACTGCTCAACGCCGTGTGCGCATCGTGGATTGGCTGCGCTCTGTTGGCGACTATTGGATTTTGACTTCGCTCGCGACTGGCGTGACCCTGTCACTCGTAGAGTTGGCTGCGGTGAGTTTGGTGGGAACTATCAGAGTCACCGGACCCCAAGGCTGGCAATCCCTGTTTGTTATGCTGATTCTGTTCGCCATAACGCTCATCTCATATGGACTGTGCGGTTTCTTGGCTGGGAACTGGCTGCGAGGAATCGTTTCAGGACTAATCATTATGGCAACCGGGATAGTCACGTCGCTGCTCCCGATTGCGGGCTGGGGGATTTCTAATTTTGTACAAAACTACAAAAACGATGGTCCCAGTTTTTGGCTCGGCGGAATGATGCTCGTTGGGTTGGCGATGTTTGGTGGAATCGGCGGGACGGTTGATCGGCGTTTACAGCACAAGCGCAGAGTTCATGAAGCGGACCGCGCTGCGGTGCTGAGTGAGATTGTACGGTACCAACAGTTGCTCGCAACCGGTGCAACGGAAGTTTGCGTCGTTGCGGTGGATTGCGTTGGCAGCACGAAAATGAAACGAGGTGCGGACCCTCTCGCAGTTGAAATCTCGTTTCGACAACTGCACGAGTTCATTGAGCGGATTGTGCTGCGGCATGGAGGGTTTGTCAAATCGCAAGTGGGGGACATGGCAATTGCGGAGTTCCAATGCGTGGCAGACGGTTATGCGGCAGCTCGGACCATTCAGTCGCAGATCGTCGAGTTCAACACAGCTTCGAATAAACTCCCCATGCCTTTTAGAGTGAGGGTTGGAATCCATTGCGGACACATTCTTGGAACGATTGAAGAGGTTCAGTTCAGTCGAGTGATTGATGTGGCGGCACATCTGGAAAAGGTTGCACCGGCGGGCGGAATAGCACTAAGCGACGACGCGGCAGCGTCGCTCGATACGGAGCAGTTCATCGAACTCGCAAACGAAGTGGATGGGCACAAAGTGTTCCTTTCTACCGACCCAACGAGTTAGAGCGGTAAATTAGCTCTATGCTATTTGCTGCGACTGACTTCCGACTCCCATATCTGCTGTTCGGAGTGTTGGCGATCATCGGCTCTGCGTTGTTTTGGGTGCGCGCGCGTTCAAAGCAGATTCCATCCGACGTTTTGTCACGCACTAAACTGCCGAATGGCGCGCTCGCTGTTGGTTTCGGCCTGTTGGTGATTTATTTTGCAAGCAGGCTCGTGCGACTGATGGATTGGAGTTGGATCGGCGATGTGGAATGGCAGGTTGTAGATCGGTGGATGCACGCCGGTTTCGTCGCAGCGCTTTTCATGTTGATCTACTGGGCGTATCTTGAGTGGATTGGGGAAAGGCAACGAGGGCAAGCAGAACCAACATCAAATCTGACCTTGCTCCGCAAGTTGGGAACTGCCGCAATCCTCGCGCTTGGTTTTGTTTCAGTGCTGCAGGTGTTGGGTATTGAGGTGGGCCCGGTGCTCGCGTCGCTGGGCATTGTTGGCGTTGCAATGGCTTTGGCCTTGCAGGAAACGTTGGGGAACTATTTTGCAGGCATCTCGCTCGGCGCGGACAGACCGTATGGAGTCGGCGAGTACATTGTGCTGGGAGACGGCGTGCGAGGGACTCTCGATCAGATTGGGTGGAGAAGCGCGCGAATAATTGCGGACGACGGGTCGAGAATCACGATTCCGAATTCGAAACTTCTAAACAGTGTGGTCACGATGCTGCCGAATGGCAATCGTGCTGAAGCGATTGTGAATGGCTGCGTTGCGTACGAGGCAAACCTGCAGACGCTTGAGAGTTTGTTGGTTGAGATTGGCAAGCAAGTGCGATCGAGCGTTGGTGGGGCGGATCAGTCCGCCGAACCGGAGGTTCGGTACATCGGATTCGCTGACAGCAACATGCAATTCAAGGTGAGGATGGTGGCAATGAATGCCGCCGCAGCGTCGCTTATGTCTCACGAGTTCACAAAACTAATGCACCAGAAGTTTTTTGAGCTTGGCATCCCGGTTAGCTATCCTGTTAGACAAGTCGTAAACGTTCCTCCCCCTGAGCCGCAAGCTTCGGAGCCTCAGCCAAGCCGGGACGTGATTTAGAGTTTTCGCGCGAGAATAGTTTGCGGACCCTTGACAGCGTCGCCGGGCTGCACCCAGATTCGTAGGTCTGGCATCCCGCATACAACGACATCCACTTGACTGCCGCGACCGATGAAGCTAATCTTCTCTCCCGCGGTCAATTCTGCGCCTTCGGTTTTGTGCGATGTGATTTTCGAAACGAATTTGTCTGCAATCAGGACGAGCGCGACTTTGTTCTGCTTCCCCTCAATCCACATCGTTTGTCGCTCATTGTCGAAGACATATTTTTTTGCAAAGAGTTGGACCCACCTTCGAAACCATGTGATCTGGATGTATTCCCAAATATCGAACATGGGCAGGTTTCGACCGTGCTGGTGGTGCGTCACTTTTACGAGCCGGCCCGGGATTGAAGCGTATTGGTAGTGCACGTCCAGCGCAGTCATCGCGATGCCGATGAGCCAGCCGTCGCCTCCGGGACAATTCGAGGGCCAATCATCCTTCGTAATGTCGGAGATTAGTATCTTCTCGCCTTTCTTTTCACTCTCGACCACCCCGCTTGTGATACGCCGTGTGTAGGCAACAATTCCGTAGACTGGACTTAGGATTGTGTTCTCATCCTGTTCAGATTTGCCGTGGTCCGGGTCTCGAAAAAACCAGACACGTCTGGTGTACCAAACAAACAAGTAACTGAGGAGAATGAGTCCCGCAAGTGAAAAGAGTAATATGGCCACGAGTCGCAGAGTTTACGCTTTTCCGTACCACTCTTTGTACCCCTTGTATGCTATGAACGGAAGCCTGAGTGCATAAAAACCGGTTAAGCCCGCTAAAGTCCGGGTCTTCGAACCCTCGCGCAACTCGCGCGGCACTCCCGTTGGCGCTCTCCAAATCGAGTCCGCATGCTCATAGGCAGCCAGTATCGAGTTCTTCGATGCAATTTCACTCAAGTCATTCGACAGAGTGTGTTCGAGCAGTTCCAATGGCAGTTTTGCGGTATCTTGCAGTTCGCTCCAGCGCCCGCGAATGAATTCGTTTACTCCCGATTTTGTCCAACCGGGGCGTTCTCGGTTGTAGTCGTCGCGAGAAAAACTGTAATTCGCAGGCGACTTTGCGATTTCAATGATCGCATTTAGAACACACTCGAGTCTGTCAAGCTGCGGCATGGGGTCAAAGATTCTTAGCTCGATCGTGCCCAATCGCTTACTGATGATAATGTCTTGAAATCGGTACTCGCGGTCTTCGCGAAGAGGACCAAGAAGCCCTTCGACATGCATCCTGTAGCTAAGACCGAACGGTTCTCCATTAGCCCATGGACTGTTTGCGGCAGCGACGGCGAGAACGGGCGCAAAGTATGCCAGGTTGTTGTATACGCGATCGCGTTCACTCTTCGGAACGCCAACGTGGATGTGCGAAGATGCCGTATTCGTTGGCGAACTCAATGAGAACAATCCGCCAACAGGAACCACCAAGCCGCCGGCACAGGCGAGTGCCATCTCCCTCCGGCGTTCCGATAGATCCTTGAGCAATGACGCCGCGCTGGTGTGAACAGATGTTGCAATTTCGATGCTTCCCATGAAGCATTGCTTACGATCTTCGCCCTTCGAAAAATTCGACGCACAATGTGCCCCGTATTTCTTAGGGTTGGCCCAATACAAGCGCCGCAGATAGTCGAGCGATTGTAAGGTCGGAATAATACGGTTTTTTTCGAGGACAAAAACTTCCTCCTCCAAACCAACCGTCACCATTGTCGAAGCCTCGTTCATTTACTAGGTGCAGGCGATGTTATCCCAATTTATTCGCAATATTCGATTACCCCCAAAAATACGGGTCTTTTAGATATCTCATCCATTTCCTAGTCTATTTGCCGATAAAGAACGGCAGGCAGTTAGGAACGAACCGAGTGGTATTCGCCCAAGTGTCGCCGCTTTGCGGTTGCATGTCGCGTGATGCCCTCACAGCGGGAGCGGGAGGAGCAATCCAATCGCCCTAAGACTTACGGAGAAATAGACGATGTCAAAAAAGTTATTGCTTGCAATGATGGCAGTAGTCCCGGCGAGTATTTTTGCGCAAGACGCCAACGTTTGCGCGTACTTATATGAGGACTACATTTTAGGGAGTTGGAGCGACTGGTCTGGCGCTCCTCGAAACCTTTCAGAAACCGGCACGGTCAAGAGCTATGATAAATCCATCCGCGTTGATATGCGGCCGTGGGACTTCATTTGGCTTCATCACGATCGGGGAGGACTCAACACCACTAAGTACACCTACCTAACCTTTTGGATTCATGGGGGCACGACAGGTGGACAGAACCTATCGGTGTACTCAAATGTGGACAACCACGACATGCCGCCCGTGCTACTTTCAAGATACGCCACCGTGCGTTCGGGGAGATGGGTGCAAGTCAAGATTCCTCTGGCTGACCTTCAAGCAGCGAACGTTGAGCACCTGACTGGAATTTGGATTCGGGATCTACAAGGGACCGGAATGCCAACTTTCTATCTCGATCAGATTCGACTCACGCCAATGCCTGCAGTTACGCGACTACCCACGATCGCACTCGATCCAACTATTGAGCTGCAGACGGCAGGCAAGAGCCACTTCGGCATCAACACGGCCTTCTGGGACTGGCACTTCACCCGCGATGATACACAGGCGTTGATGCAAGCTGCGGGATTCAAGTTCATGCGATATCCAGGAGGAATGGCATCGGAATACAACTGGCGAACAAACACTAACACGAAGGATGGCCGCCCTGGCGGAACGAACACCGACCAGTTCATCTCGAGCGCTCAGAGTATGGGTGCAGACATGCTCTTCACCACGAACTATGGCTCGATGGAGCCAGCGGATAGCAGAGACTGGGTCCGATACGCAAAACTCGAACACGGAGTTACCGGTCAGTCGTGGTGCATCGGAAACGAGCCTTACGGTGAGTGGGAGTACGATATGCATCCGCTCCGCCATGATGCACGGAACTACGCAGATTTTTGCGCAGAGGCATTCGCAATGATGAGGGCGGAGGATCCGACTGCAAGGCTCGGAGTCGCTGGAACGCTCAACGAATCCGACTTCACGCAACAGGACTCTGTCGTCAATCCCCGAACTGGTCAAACGGTCAACGGATGGATGCCGGTCATGCTGCAACGTCTAAAGCAACTAAACGCCAAACCTGAGTTTGTCGAGATTCACTACTATGCAGGTGGCGACGGTCGCGAGTCCGACAGCTTCCTGATGCAAGTCGGCGATGAAATGGAATCGGTAATGGCGAACGTTCGACAAATGCTCGTTGATCACTGGGGCGCGGATGGTCTTGACATCAAGATCCACATCTCGGAAGTCAACAACGTTTGGCAGAACCCTGGCAAACAGTCTACGAGCATCACGAATGCGATGTTCTTGACCGATCTCTTTGCGCGATGTGTAAAAGAAGATATCGAGGGATTCGCTTGGTACGATCTGCACCATCACGCTTCCAACCAGTTCAACAATAGCAGAACGCTTTACGGTTGGCGAAACTTCGGAGACGTTGGAATCCTGTCTTCGGGACTTCCTGCTGAGTTCGCACCTCCGCTGAATACGCCGTACCCGACTTATTACGCGTTCAAGCTGATCAAGGAGCTTGCTCAGCCAGGAGACAAACTTGTTGAAGCTTCGAGTTCTTCGCCATTGATTGGTGCGTACGCGTTCAAGTCAACCACCGGCAAAGTGAGGCTACTGTTGCTCAACAAGTCGGCTCAGTCCACAGCTAGCGTTCCGATAAACCTCTCAAATTACAATTGGGATGGCTCGATCAAATCGTGGCGGTACGGGATGTACGAGGACTTGCGCGGTCTCGACATCACTGTTCGCGAGCAGAATCTCTCTCGATTGAGAGTGGCCCTGCCTCCGTACTCGATCACGGTAGTCGAGCTGTAAGCAGCCAGACGAAACGAAAGCCCGCCATCTCATTTGAGAAGGCGGGCTTTTTTGCGTTCTTAGGCGCAGGCGAACTTGTATCCGAGGAAAATTACAATCACGGCAAGGACTGCGATGATTCCCCAGAACATAGCGGGCGAAACTTCATTCTTCATACCTATCCACTCCCTACGGTCTGTCCCCGGACGGATGCCTCGGGTGCAGAGTTAGACGCGTTTTTTACCAGACCTGGTCGCCCAAATGCACCCAAACCCGTGGATTGGCTTAGACTTCGGTCTCGCGAATCAGTATGCCTCGGTGTTTCAGACCCTCAACGACGGTTGTGCCAGGCACCGCAGATTCATACCGGATGCAGCCTGGCTCCACTCGGCCCATCGCGATTTCGATCGCATAAATTGACGTTGGGAACCCTGTCATCCTCTCCATCGCGCTGAATCCGGTGGCCTCATCCTGCTTGTCGTGGATGTCTATTTGGTACCGTTTGCTTGCGCCATCCTTCGTGCCGCTGACCACGGCGCGAACCAGGATTTGGTCTTTGTCAACGTCATCCCGCAGGGCATCTTCCATGACCTTGTGGAAAAGCTCAACAGGCTTGACTTGCACTCCATCCACGGCAACCGCGTCCTTGCTCCAGAATCCGAAGTCCAAAAAGATTCGCATCAGATCGCAGTGCCCAGGGAAGCGAATTGTTTTGTACTCGTATGTTCTGACAGCGCCCTCAAAGGTGTACGGGGCAGTGCTGGTGCCGCCACTGGTTACGAATGCCTCCATTTTGCCGAGGCCAGGCCAATCCAAGTACTCGAGGTCGCAGAGCGTCCCAAGTCGCGCAAGTTTGCCCTCTCGGATAGCGAAGGCCTCGTCGGTGTACTCGGCCACAAGACCTTCGATGTTGAAAACCAGTTTGTAGTTGAAAGGCGGCTTCGGGTTTTGAGGCAGTCCGCCGCAGTACAAGCGCACCTCATCCACTTCGTCGAATTTCGACATCAAGTGTGTAGCCAAGCTATTGACTAAACCTGGGGCGAGGCCCGTGTCAGGAACCACGCAGACCTTCGCAGCTTTGGCCGCGGGATCAAGCTTCATGGTCTCGAGGGTCACCTCGGTGTCTCCACCCATGTCCACCATGCTCGTGGCGGTGTGGATGGCCACAGGAGCGATATGTGGATGCATCCAGTAGGGTACGCAACTCAGGACGACGTCGGCGGGTTGAAGAAATGCGGTTAGTTCGCCTTCATCCAGGCCGTTCACCCTGTGGGGCTCGGCCACTGCTCTCCCAACGAGCCCGTTTACTCGGTGGGCGGCCTTTTCGGCCTGGTCAAGGGAGACATCTCCCATCAAAATCCTGTCAGCCTCTCCGTATTTCGCTAAATCGAAGGCTGCTGCTGTGCCCTGCATCCCGGAGCCGAGAATTGCGTACGTCTTACCCATCAATTTCCTCTTTGAAATATTATCGCGGCGTCGTTGCCACAAAAAAAGGGCAGCTCGACGGGGTTTTCGCCCGATCGGCCACCAGATCACTATGATACCTTGCGGGCCCCTGTTTCCGCCTCAGACGGTAGACTTGAGCCATTAGTAACCTCAAGGTAAGCAGGGAAGGAATCGACCAGGGGCGGACGGCATGACATTACTCAAAATTAGTGGGGGCGCCGCATTACATGGCTCGGTCGAAGTTGGTGGGAGCAAGAACGCTTCACTGGCGATCTTGTCGGGTGTCTTGCTCGCCACAGAGCCCGTCAGACTGAGAAACCTCCCAGATGTCTCAGACATTCGCACAAAACTTGAGCTTTTGGAACAGCTTGGCTGCCGTGTGGTCCGCGACGAAGACGGAGTACTGATTGATGCGAGCGATCTTCGGGGTGGAGAGATGTCCGCTGAGATGGTTCGATCTATTCGGACCAGCTTTTATCTGTTGGGGCCGCTGTTAGCTCGACTCGGAAAAGCGAATTTGCCGCAGCCCGGTGGATGCAAAATCGGCGCGCGACCGGTTGACTTCCATTTGAAAGGTTTAGAAGCGTTAGGTGCAGAAATCGCGCTGCACTCGGGCAACTTCGACGCGACTGCAAAAAAACTTGTCGGTGCAGAAATCTACTTGGACTTTCCGAGCGCTGGCGCAACACAGCACTTGATGACATCTGCTTGTCTCGCAGATGGATTCACAGTCATAAAAAATGCTGCTATGGAGCCGGAAGTCGTTGCGCTTGCGGACTTTCTGAATCGAATCGGCGCACGAATTGAAGGAAGCGGAACAAGCACCATCACGATTCATGGCGTGGAGAAACTTGGTGGCGGCGATTATTTCATTCCAGCGGATCGGTTGCAGGCGGGCACATATCTGCTTGCTGCTGCCGTGACTCGCGGCGATATCACTGTGACCGGCGTTCTGCCTGAACATCAAGTCCCCGTTGCGAGCAAACTGCGCGAAATCGGCGCTGACGTTGAACTTGGTCCCGATTGGGTGAGAGTTTCGGGAACGAAGTACCCGCAATCGGTTTCGATAAAAACAATGCCTTATCCAGGGTTTCCGACAGACGTCCAGCAGCCGATGGCGGCGGTTCTCGCAACCGCGAACGGCGTAAGTACCGTAGAAGAAACTATCTATGAGAGCCGGATTGGACACATCAGCGAGCTCATCCGGATGGGAGCAAAGATTCGTCTGGAAGGGCGCACGAGCGTGATTACTGGCGTTGATCATTTACAAGGCTCGGTGGTTGAAGCGAGTGACTTGCGTGCGGGCGCTGCGCTCGTTTTGGCTGCGTTGGGCGCAGAGGGTGAAACGATTATTCGGAACACCCACTACATTGATCGCGGCTACGAAAATTTCGATGCAACATTGAGAACACTTGGCGCGACGATTGAGTCTATTCCGGCATCCGAATGGACGGGTGGCGGGCGGTGATCAAACTCTCCGGCGAACTCGGGATTGATCTTGGAACCTCAAACATTTTGGTGTTCCAAGGGGGCAAGGGAATTGTTCTGGAAGAGCCCACTGTGGTCGCGCTCAACACCGATCGCAAACAGGTTTTGGCTGTTGGAGACGCTGCGCGCGAAATGATTGGTCGAACGCCCGGGAACATTGTGGCGATTCGGCCGTTGCGCGACGGAGTGATTGCAGATTACACGCACACACTAAAAATGCTCGAGTTCTTAATTGACCGAGTATGCGGCAAGCGCAGACTCTTTAAGCCGAAGCTGATGATCTCGGTGCCGAGTGGCTGCACAAACGTGGAGCGTCGCGCTGTGGTGTTAGCGGCACGTGAAGCCGGAGCCGGAGAATGTTTCACGATCGAAGAACCGATGGCTGCATCCATTGGCGCAGGATTGCCGATCTCCTCGCCTGGTGGCAATATGGTCGTAGACATTGGCGGTGGTACGTGCGACATCGCCGTAATCTCGCTCGGCGGCATCGTTTTGTCGGAGAGTCTTCGAGTAGCCGGCAACAAGTTTGATGAGGCGATCGTTCGACATATGCGTTCGGCGTATAACTTGATGGTGGGAGAAAGAACGGCGGAAGAGATCAAAGTCAAGGTTGGATCCGCCTATCCTCTCGAACAAGAGCTTCGGCTCGAGGTGCGAGGCCGGGACTTGCTCGCTGGCCTTCCGCGGACGGTCGAGGTTACGAGCGAAGAGGTACGAGAAGCGCTTTCTGATCCGTTGCGGGCGATCACCGAAAAGGTTTGCTACGTGCTTGAACAAACGCCTCCGGAGTTGAGCAGCGACATCATCGGTCGCGGAGTGACCGTTACGGGTGGAGGCGCGCTTCTGCGCGGAATAGATAGATTGCTTTCGGCGGTCACCGATATTCCGGTTCGTGTCGCGGACAACGCTCCGCACTGTGTCGCTTTAGGAACGGGGCGGGCTCTCGAAGACCTGCCAACGATGAGGCGGCTTGTTTCGTCCAGATTCTAAGCATTACAAGGAGAACCATTCATGTCGCTTTCAGTACTACTCATCGCGGTCGTTTCCCAAACCGGCGGATACAAGGATGTTCCGGCAACCCACTGGGCAGCGAAATCCATAAACAATTTAGTCACGGCTGGTTACATGCCTGCGGGGAACAACTCTCTGTTCCAGGGCGAAAAGCCGGTCACTCGATACGAATTCGCAGTCATGATGAATCGCTTTGTGGATGATATGAGCCGAGCGTATGTTCGCAAGCCCACGAAGAAAACGATCAACGTCGCGAAGATTCGAGGCAGGGATTCGGATGGATCCAAAACCGCGATGATTCGGTTGGCTTCCGAAGGCTATCTTCCTTATTGGTCACCAATATTTCACGGACCAGGCGACACGGTTTCACCAGAGCAATTCACAGTCGCGCTTGGACAAGTTGCTCAGCGGCTTGCGTGGGGTTTTCGCTCTGAGGATGATGGCCAAGCACCAAGGATTGGACAGAGAAAGAAGGCTGAAGGTGGCGGCGGTCGAGCTTAGCGTCCGCTGGTCATGTCCTGCATCATCTGCTGAAACTCGCGAGCTTCATCTTCGGTCATCGGAACCATGCTGAAGGTGTCGCTGAGAATCTGGTTCGCCTCGTCAAATCTTCGAGCGCTCGCAAGTTCTACAGCTTGGCGTGTTGCTGCATCCAAGAATTTCTGTTTGTAGTCGGACTCGGAAGCTTGGCCTTGTGCTTCGTTGTACGCGCGCATGTACGCTTCGCGGCTCAGGTTGTACCAATCTAATCGCTTGTTGAACTCTGTTTCTTTCCTGCCAGATTCGCGTGCAGCATTTCCGGCTGCAGCAAACCTCTCGGCGGACGGCTGCGATTGCGCCGCTTCGAGGTAGGTTGCGTAGGCGGCGGCCCAGTCCTTCTCGTTTGCTTGTTGGTCACCTTTCGTCATAAGACGCGAAGCGATCTCAGAATCGAGTTTTTGGCGCTCAGATTCTGATGCGATGCTCTTTGCAGCATCCCGGAGTTTTTGGATTGACTCATCGTTGGAAGCGGAACCGGCGTCGCGAATAGCTCGATCTACAGTTCGTCTTTCGCCTGCTGTTGCAGCTCCCTTTTGTGCGAGTTGGTTCATCGCGTAAATCGCCGCAAAGCCGAGTCCGACAATCATCAATCCGACGAGCACCACCCAAAATGTCTTCGCCAAAAAGTCGCTTGCACCGGGGCTCAGAAATGGCTTTCTCGGCGGTGGTACCCATCCGGTCGGATACGGCGCTGGTGGAAACTGTTGCGAGTAGGGTTGCGTGTTCGGCGAGCCATAGGGCTGGCCATACGGAGAACCGTATGGCGACGGAGTGCTGTAGCCGTATTGCGTCTGAGGTGGTGGTACTGGTGTGCCGTACGGAGTGGTCTGAGGAGGCGGACCGTAAGGGTCGAGTGGAGGACCCCAAGGCGTAGAGGTTTGGTACACCGTTTGACTCATGCCTGGCATTGCGGCCATCGTCGGGTCAGAAACGAGCGTTTGAATTGCATCGCGCAGCGCACTCGCCATGTTTTTGGCGGAGTTGTAACGAAGTTCAGGTGACTTATCAAGCGCCTTGCGAATGGCTTGCGAGACGGGAAAACTCGCTTGCTGCGGATCAGGCGGGTCTGTGTGCATGATCGCGTGACTAATCGAGACTACGCTGTCACCTGAAAACGGCTTCTTTCCGGCAATCGTCTCGTACAACACGACACCGCAACTGAAGATGTCTGTTCGCGCATCAATTTCGCGTCCGACGACTTGCTCGGGAGACATATAGCTTGGCGTTCCAAAAATCTGACCGTCCATCGTAAGCGATGGCTCGAACGTCAACCTTGCGATTCCGAAGTCCGTAATCTTGACGCGCTTGTCGGGCAGCAGTTGGATGTTGTCTGGTTTGATGTCGCGGTGAATTATTCCGTGCTCGTGCGCATAACTCAGGCCATCCAGAACTTCACCGATTATTCTAATCGCTTCGTCTTGCGGAAGGAATCCTTCTGCGTCAAGGCGCTGGCGCAGAGTTTGGCCTTCGAGATACTCCATCGCAATGAAGTGCCGGTCTCCGTCCTGCCCAACTTCGTAAATCGTGACGATGTTTTGGTGAGCCAGAGATCCGGCCGCCTTCGCTTCGCGCACGAACCGGGAAAGACGCTCGCCTTTCAGCTTGTCGGTGACCCCTGCCGGCAGGTTTAGCTCCTTGACCGCGACGCGGCGATTCATCACGGGATCGTATGCCTCGTAAACGATGTCGTTGCTTCGGGCGATCTCGCGGATGATTTGATATTTGCCGAGCGTGCCGCTTCCTGCGCTCATGACCTTAGATGATTATTATGGTTCGACGCCCAAATCGGGGCAGTTGGTTTCACCGTTACGGCCCAATTTTTGGAGCGCGGACGATGGCCGGGTCGGAAAACAGGTCGTGCTCGTCGGAGTTCCGCGTCGAAAACTCGGACACAACTGCGCCCTCGGGCCCGGCCTGAAACCAATGTTTCGTGCCCGGGAAAATGATGTGCTGCTGCCCACGGGTTAGCACGACTTCGTGGAAGACCGAATAAACCCCTGGCGGGGGCGCCGCCCCGCTCGGCGTCGGCTCCCCTTCGACGAACAGGTGCACAGTGCCGTAGCGGCATCGAAAAGTCTCCTCTTTTCCGGGGTCGTCCTCGAATGGCGGATGCCAGTGTTCCGCGCAGGTCTGACCCGGGAACAGCGCGAGCTCCTTCGCGCAGCAACGTAGCGTGCTGACGTAGGTGAACAACTGAAGTCCTGTTTCGCGAAGGCGTCCGAGGCCGAAGTCCACAACTTCGATTCGGCGGCGTTCTTCATCTGTTAGATAAGTGTTTGCTCTTTCGAACAGCTCAAGAGTTTCCGCAACGGCTTGGTCATGCTCTTGTCTGCTAATCATTCGAGTACACGTTTTGATAGAACTTCGCATGAGGTGCTCAACTCGTACAAGTAGGGCACACCCGTTTCGAGGTTCAGCTCAAGCACTTGTTCTCTGGACAGGTTGTCGAGTTGCATTACGATTGATCGGTTGCTGTTGCCGTGCGCTGCCACCAGCACGTTTCGCCCGTCGCGAATGTCACCGAGAATAGCTCGATCAAAGAACGGCAGCGTTCGACCTGCGGTGTCCTTCAATGACTCGCCGCCCGGAGGAGGAATGTCGTAGCTTCTTCGCCATAGCTGAACGATTTCCGCGCCGAACTTTTCGCGCATTCGCTGTTTGTTCATGCCTTGCAAGTCGCCGTACATACGTTCGTTCAATGCCTGATCTTTGATGACGGGAACAGTTGAGTTCATCTCCGCGAGCATGATTGAGAGAGTGCTCTGTGCCCTCATCAGACTGCTCGTGTAGGCTACGTCGAATTCGAGCCCTTTGAGCAATTGACCGGCCCGTTTTGCTTCGGCGACGCCTTGCTCGCTTAGGGGAACGTCAACCCAGCCGGTGAAGCGGTCTTGAGCGTTCCAAATTGACTGGCCGTGCCTTACAAGAACCAAAATTGGCATGTGCGGCAGTTTACCGGCGCTTGTGTGTTATGCTGAATATTGTGGACCCGGTGACCTTTCAAAGCCACGCTGGTGCACTTGCTTCGTGGGTACCGGCGAACGAGGAGCGCGCAACGCTTTCTCGCGAAATGCTGTCCCTGTGCGACCTGACGTCGTTGGAATCCACAGATACTTCTGCGAGAATTGAGATGCTCTGCGCCCAGGCGGTGGAGGCAAGAGTGGCTGCAGTTTGCGTGTTTCCTGAACTTCTGCCCGTTGCGGTCCTCTGCTTGAGAGGTTCCGGCGTCGTTCCCTGTGCGGTGGCCGGGGGATTCCCTCACGGGCTCTCGCCTATTGAAGCAAAACTTTCGGAAGTGTCGTGGTGCGCATCGGCTGGAGCTGCCGAGATTGATGTCGTGATGAATCGGTCGAAATTTCTAGCGGGGGAGTTTCGCGGTTGCGAATTTGAACTCTCGCAAATGCGCAAGGAGTGCCCAGGGCTTATGATGAAAGTCATTGTAGAAGCTTGCGATTTGGGGTCTGATGAAAACGTGGAGGTCGCTGCAAAATTAGCGATCTCAGCTGGAGCGGATTTTGTGAAGACGAGCACGGGCAAAGGAAAAACCGGAGCGACCCTACAGTCAGCTTCAGCGATCTGGAACGCCGTTGTAACCGAACGTGTTGAAACCGGTAGAAGCGTGGGTGTGAAGGTATCGGGTGGTATCAGGAGTTTCGAGGCCGCTGCTCGACAGTACGAATTGGCACGTCAACGAAATCCTGGTGTGCGGATTGACAAACGAATGTTCAGAATCGGTGCGTCCGCTCTGGTGAGCGAACTCATTGAAATTTCAAAAGGAGTAAGAGAATGAAAGCGCTTTTAGCAGCAAACCAAGTGGAAGCAGCGTCCCAGGGCGTTAGATTGTTGGGACGGCTGAAGTTCGATCCTTGCAGCGTTGATGTTGTTTCGATCGTAGAGCCTTTTTATCCCTATGCTCCAACCTTGGGTCCCGGAGTTGCTATGCCGGTTGGCGTAGATCTTTCCGAGATTCAGAGATCGGCTGAGAAGCACTGCACATCTGTGGCGGAGCAGGTTTGTGCCGAGCTCGGGGAGTATTCACTCACTGCCACGTCACACTTGGAAACGGGGAGAGTTGGCGAGACTCTTAATCGCTGTGCTGAAGAGTTCGACACTGACTTAGTCGTTGTGGGCGGCGGCGAGAAGGGAGCCGTAGAGGCGTTTGTTTTCGGCAGCGTTACTCGTTTTCTATCCTCACATTCCGTGCGTTCGTTCATGGTAGGTCGCGGCGTCATAGCATCTCGCGGCCCAGTACGCGCTTTGTTTGCGACCGACCACTCAGAGTACGCGAACAACACGGTGGAAGAGTTCATTCGATTACAGCCGACGGGGCTTGAGCGAATTACGATCTTGTCCGCCTATGGAATTGACCTGGAGGTGCCGCTTGGCACACAGCTCGCGATGCCTGAGAGCTACGCGCTTGAGGAGCAGCGAATTGTTGACGACTTGCACGAGAAAAACAAGGCGGTTGCGGCGAGGTTCAGTCATCTGGGTTGTGAAACGATTTGTATGGAAGTGCGTGGCGCTCCGAATCAAGTGATCCCGGACGTCATGGAGCAAGGTGAGTCGGAACTGCTGGTTATGGGCGCACGCGGGCATGGTTTTGTGGATCGGTTGGTGCTTGGAAGCACCTCCCATCACATGGTCGCGACTCAACCGTTTTCTGTGTTAGTTTTGCGGCCAACTTAGTATAATTCCGATTGCGTGCTGCTCAAGACCGATGCCAAGTTCAAGCTAAATCCTGACTACGTCCCCAGGGGCGATCAGGAGTCGGCCATTAGCGGATTAGTGGCAGGGCTCGACTCTGGCGAACGATTTCAGACGCTGCTTGGCGCGACCGGAACGGGCAAGACGTTCTCGATGGCGTCGGTAATTGCTCGCACCGGAAGGCCAGGTCTGGTCATCGCTCACAACAAAACACTCGCTGCTCAACTTTGTCAGGAGTTTCGCGCTTTTTTTCCCGAGAACGCAGTTGAGTATTTCATCAGCTACTACGACTATTACCAACCGGAAGCGTACGTTCCAACCTCTGACCTTTACATCGAGAAGGACGCCAGTGTCAATGAGGAGATAGATCGGTTGCGGCACGCTGCAACGCAGGCAGTCCTCGAACGACGCGACGTTGTTGTGGTTGCCTCGGTCTCCGCCATTTACGGACTTGGTGATCCTGACGAGTATCGAGAAAGAGTGCTGACGCTGGTGCGGGGTGAAGTCGCGCACCGTAAAGAGCTGCTAACTGCGCTTGTTCAAATGCAATTCACGAGAAACGACTTGATATTGCAGCGCGGTACGTTTCGTTTGCGAGGCGACATTCTCGAGATCCAACCGAAGGATGAAGAGATCACGACGCGAGTCGAGTTTTTTGGAGAGGAGATTGAGCGAATTCGGTTGATTGATCCGCTAACTCAGGAAGTGTTGGATGAGCCTGAGCGAGTCAGCATCTTTCCTGCGACGCACTATGTGACACCTTGGGATCGAATGGGTGAGGTCGTTGAGCAGATACAGCAGGACCTCGAAATCCAGTGCGCGAAATTCAGATCGGAGAACAAACTGCTTGAGGAGCAGCGGCTGAAGCAGCGAACTTCATTCGACCTTGAGATGATGCGCGAGATGGGTTACTGCAACGGAATCGAGAATTATTCGAGATACTTTGAAGGGAGAGAGCCGGGAACGTCTCCATACACTCTGCTCGATTTCCTTCCTCCTGATGCAATCATCTTCATTGACGAAAGCCACCAGACTGTGCCTCAGCTTCATGCCATGTACAACGGCGACGTCCAGCGAAAGGGAACGCTGGTTGACTACGGATTTAGGCTACCGGCGGCTCTCGACAACCGGCCGCTGAAATTTGAAGAGTTCAGAGAGCGAGTCGGACAAGTCATCTTCGTCAGCGCAACACCTGGCCCGTTTGAGCGAGAGGTAAGTGGCAACACAGTTCAGCAGATCATAAGACCGACCTTCTTGCTTGATCCCGAAGTCGAAGTAAGACCGACTCACGGACAGATTGATGACCTGTTGCGTGAAGTGAAATCAAGAACAGACCGAAAGGAACGCGCCCTCGTCACGACGCTTACGAAAAAGATGGCAGAGGACCTGACCGGATACCTTCGAGACTTAGGCATCAAAGTTCAGTACATTCACAGTGACGTGCACTCGTTGGAACGACCGGAAATCCTAAGAGACCTTCGGCTCGGTGTCTACGACGTAATCGTTGGTGTCAACCTGCTTCGAGAGGGGCTCGACCTTCCCGAAGTCACACTTGTTGCGATTCTGGACGCCGACAAAGAGGGGTTCTTGCGTTCGGAAACTTCGCTAGTGCAAACAATTGGAAGAGCGGCGCGAAACGTCGGCGGAAGGGTGTTGATGTACGCGGATACGATGACGGGTTCGATGCAGCGTGCGATAGATGAAACGAATCGAAGACGCCAAATGCAGATGGAGTACAACGAATTGCACGGTACTTCGCCCGCGACGGTGAGAAAAGAGGTTCGAGAAACGGTGCGCAGCTATTCGGCAATCGCCGAAGAGAGCACTGATTATGATGCCGAAGCCCCCCGATTCGATGGCGAGGGCGCATTGCTCATTGAAGATGTTCCGAAGCAGATTGCGGCGCTTGAGAAGGAGATGTTCGCTGCGGCGAAAGAAATGAAATTTGAGGATGCCGCAAAGATACGAGATGAGATTTTTCAACTGCGAAAGTTCGCCGGTTTTGCAGATTCAGGACGGACTCTGATAAAGCCACCAAAGAAGGGCAAGGACTTCAAAGCCCGCCGATGAAACGCGCCGTTGTCAATGCTCGATGGTGGTTGGATAGCTCACCGACAAACTTGCTGATAGAGAACGATCGAGTTGTCTACCGTGGCGCGGACGATGTTTCAGCGGAGGAGACACTGAACGCAGATGGCAGATTTCTGTTGCCAGCGTTTGTTGAGCCCCATTGCCATATTCTGCCGGCCGGAATGGACCTGCTTCGCTTAGACTTGTCCAGGTTTTCGAGCCGAGAGGAAGTACTGCGGGCGGTTTCAGAAGCTGCAAGGTCTGTTGCTGAAAGCGATTGGCTTCAAGTCACCCACTACGATGCCAACCGTTTCGCAGACGGCAAAAACATTGAGATTGCAGAACTCGATCTGGCCACGGGCGGCGTTCCGACCATCCTTCGCCATTCGAGTGGTCACTCCTGTTTAGTGAACTCGCGAGTTGTGCTGATCGGCGGCATTGCCGACGCGAGCGATCCGAGCGGCGGAACAGTTGAACGGGATGACAATGGATCGCCAACGGGAATTCTCAATGAAACTGCGATGGGACTCGCCTACAGGCATGTTCCGAAGCCGACCAAATTTCAGATGCGCGATGCGATAAAGATGGCCGCAGACCACATGCGCTCATTTGAAATCACGTTGGCTGCCGATATGCAGACCGGAAACATCAGCATAGAGGACGAACTCTGGGCTTATCGCGCTGTGCAAGATGACGGATGCACGGTTAAGATGCGGCTGTATCTTGACTGGAAAGCTGTGTTCGTCAAGAATGTTGAACTTGCGGATATTAAACAGGACGAGCGCCTGAGAGTGTGCGGTGTCAAGCTGTTCGCCGACGGCGCAATCGGCCCTGGTACTGCGGCGATTTACGGCGCTTTCGACACGGGCAAAGACGGGCAGATGATTTACAGCCCGGAAGAACTCAAGCGAAGAATATTGATGGCGGATGCGGCCGGATTTGCAGTCGCGGTGCACTCCATCGGGGATCGCTCGACAGATCATGTCCTAAACTGCTTCGAGGCATGTGCAGCTCCAAGCAGGCACCGAATCGAACACGCCATGCTCCTGTCCGATGAACAGATAGCCCGGATATCACGACTCGGACACACAGTCACGGCACAGCCGTCGTTTCTGAGGCACTTTCAGCAGGGGTATTTCAGACGCCTCGGTGAAAGAGCGTCGAGCCTCAAGCGGCTTCGCTCGATTCTCGATGCGAAAATTCCTCTTGCGCTGTCAAGTGATGCGCCTATCGTGCCATTTGATCCGTGGACAGGTCTTGCAGTTTCAACGAACAGGCCCGGAGCTTACAGCCAATCTGAGAACATTTCAGCGAAAGAAGCGCTGTTTCTATACACCCAGGGCGCGGCGAATGCTTTGGGTGACGGCGATGTGTGCGGCTCTCTTGCGCCAGGTCAAGTGGCTGACTACCAGTTGCTGGAAGAATCTCCTCTTGAACGTCTAAAATAGCAGCGATGCCCACCACTCTGTTCGACAAAGTTTGGAATTCGCACGTTGTTTGTGATCTGCCTTCAGGCGGCCATCTACTTTACATTGATCGGCATCTCGTTCACGAAGTCACTTCTCCGCAAGCATTCGATGGGCTTCGGGAAGCCGGCAGGAAAGTGCGAAGACCCGACCTGACGGTTGCGACTGTTGATCACAATGTGCCGACCGATGGGCGCCCGATAGATGAACAGAGTTTGAGTGGCAAGCAGATACTCGCGCTGCAGCGGAACGCGGCGGAGTTCGGTGTGCCGTTGTACGGTTACTTGAGCGAGGGTCAAGGAATTGTGCATGTTGTCGGACCCGAATTGGGAATCACACTCCCTGGATTGACAATCGTTTGTGGCGATAGCCACACAAGCACGCATGGTGCGTTCGGTGCACTAGCGTTCGGAATCGGCACTACAGAGGTAGAGCACGTTCTCAGCACGCAGACACTGAGAGTAACTAACAAACCGAAATCGTTGGGCATCGAAACGACCGGCGAGTTGAGCAATGGAGTAACCGCTAAAGACTTGATTCTCGCGATCATCCGCAAAATCGGAGCCTCGGGTGGAACCGGTTATGTGGCCGAGTATCACGGTACTGCTGTTCGCAAGCTTGGGATGAGCGGTCGCATGACCATCTCGAACATGAGCATCGAAATGGGCGCAAAAGCGGGAATGATTGCTCCTGATGAAGTTACATTCGATTACATCTCTCAAGAAGACCGGCCTTATGCGCCAAAAGGGGCCGACCTTAAATCGCTGATAGAGACTTGGGAACAACTATCAACCGAGGAAGGCGCAAGTTACGACCACCATGTGACCATTGATGCAGGTTCGCTTCCGCCTCAGGTGACGTGGGGTACGACTCCGGCCATGACCGTAGACATCAACGGAACGATTCCCGAGCCTCAATCACAAACCGAGGAACGCGCTCAGATGTACATGGGGCTACAGCCAGGGACGTCGGTTCAGGAACTTGAGATAAACAACGTGTTCATCGGTAGTTGTACCAACAGCCGAATCGAAGACTTGCGTGAGGCAGCGGCAATCGCAAAAGGCCGAAAGGTTAAGGAGGGAGTTCGCGCGATGGTAGTTCCCGGAAGCGAACACGTGCGAAAGCTCGCGATAGATGAAGGGCTCGATCAAATCTTTGTCGCAGCCGGATTCGAGTGGCATCACGCGGGCTGCAGCATGTGCCTTGGCATGAACGGCGACATCGTGAGGCCAAAGATGCGGTGTGCGAGCACCAGCAATCGGCCGTATGAAGGCAGGCAAGGTCCAGGTTCGCGCACACACCTCGTTTCGCCAATCACCGCCGTTGCCACAGCGATTGCTGGGCACATCGCCGACCCGCGAGAGCTGCTCTAACCGGGGGGCCAGTTCATTCGGCGACCGCCGAGAATGTGGATATGCAAATGATCCACCGTTTGGCCGCCATCCGCGCCACTGTTCACAACAACTCTATACCCATGCCGGTTCAGCCCTTCCTGCTTTGCAACTTCGGCAGCAGCGAGAAACAGCGTTTGGAGATCATCCTCTTGGGTGCACGACTCAATCCCTTTCACCCACTTTTTCGGGACGACCAAAACGTGCGTTGGCGCTTGAGGGTTGATATCTCGGAACGCAATGACTTCGTCTGTCTCGTACACGATGTCCGCAGGTATCTCACGGGCGATGATTTTTGAGAATATTGTTTCCATAAAGCTATATCACTCGGAGTGAAGTCTTCCTCGGTGTTTCTGCGCTTAGCAGCCGACCAACCGCATTGCTCGGCATCGCTTCCGTCAGCATCACTTTCGCGGTGTCTCCCAGCAGCTCGTCGGGACCCTCGAATTGAACTTCAATGTAGTTTGCAGTCAATCCAACGAGCAACTCCTGCTTATTGCGGCGATCCTCGACGATCACTTCATGCGGCACCCCAACATTAGCTGAAATGAAGGCTGCCCTTGTTTGGTTTGTGATTTCGATGAGCCTCGCGCTACGCAATTGCTTAATGTCTGGCGTAACGGGATCTCCCCACTGATGCGCCGGTGTTCCGGGTCGCAGACTGAACCGAAAAATATGACCCTTACAAAATCGTGCTCGCTCACAGACCTCGACGGTCTGCTCAAACTCTTCGTCGGATTCTGTCGGAAACCCAACCATGATGTCCGAGCTAATCCCTATGCCGGGCACCTCGCTGTAGAGTCGCTCGCACAATTCCAAATACTGATCTTTTGAGTACGGCCGATTCATGTCCGAGAGCACCTTCGTGCTTCCAGATTGCAGCGGGATGTGCAGATGCGGACAAATCTTCGATCCTTTCTCGCCCATCATTTCGATAAGGCGGTCCGTGACCTGTCGAAACTCGATGCTCGAGATCCGAATGCGGTGAATATTAGGGTTATCGCTAAGCATTGCGAGCAGTTGCTCGAAGTTGGGTCCGTTGCTGCCTGTTTCGGGCCCGTAGTCTCCAATCAAGACACCAGCCAAAACGATTTCTCGGTGTCCAAGTTTGGCGTAGCGATCAGCTTCGTTCCAAATCTCCTGGAAGTCTCGGCTTCTCCGCTCTGGTCGAGTGTACGGAATGCTGCAGTAACTGCAATAAACGTTGCACCCATCTTGTATCTTTATTGTTGCGCGCGTTCTGCCCTCAAATCGTCGCGGGACGAACGAGTCGCCTGGGCTCAGGCTTTCGGAAAACTCCGGAAACTGCTGAAGAAAGAGTTTCGCCGCGTCCAACTTCGTCGGATTCGGTACCAGCAAGCTTGCCCCCTCGATGGATTGGCTTGTGTTCAGTGCCATCTGCGCCGCACATCCGGTGATGACAACTCTCGCATGCGGCATTTTTCTCGCCAATGAGCGCACAAGCTGCCGGCTCTTGCTCTCTGCGTTTTGGGTAACGCTGCAACTGTTCACCACATACACATCAGCGGCTTCGGAGAAGGGCACGATTGTAAATCCAGCTCGAGCAAACGATTCAAGAATCGCTTGGCTCTCGTACTGATTTACTCGGCAACCGAGTGTGGTGATTGCGGCTGTAGGCACTGCCGGTAGGTTACCGCAACCAAATTCCAGTCCCGAGCGTACATTCAACATGGCACGGGTGGTCCTGACCGGCATCGGCGCAGATGCTTTCGTAACGGAAGCCGATCAAAAGGCGATTACGGCGCTTGAACGCGTGCCACTCTTGCCAGCGGTCCTCCGAAAATTCTCCGAACTTGGGCTGGATCGGTGGATGTACTGCATGAACATGGGCATGTCCGTGCGTTGTGGCCCCCAGCAGTACTCGTCGGTGTACTCCATCATGCGGGAATCGTGTGAAGTTCTTGACATGCCTGAGCCGGAACTCTATGTCTCGTCTAATCCGTTCCCAAACGCTTTTGCGGGCGGGGTCGAGCGCAACTATGTTGTTCTGCGTAGCTCAATCATTGACACGCTTTCAGATGAACAGCTATTTCATCTGATCGGCCACGAGCTGGGACACATCAAAAGTGGTCACATGCTTTACAAAATGGTCGGGCGATTCCTCGTGCCTTTGCTTCAGGCAATCGGTCGTCGGCTCCCAGTCTTAGGCGATGCCGCAGCGATTGGACTACTGTTTGCGTTCTATGAATGGTTTCGTCAGGCTGAGTTTTCTTGCGATCGCGCAGGTCTACTGGTCTGCCAAGACTTGAAAACTGCGTTAGAGGCGGATCTCGCGCTAACAGCGGGTCCCAATCGTTTTCGCGACGAACAAAATTTAGAGGCGTTTATGGATCAAGCACGAGTGTATCAGGAGGCAACTCCGCTCGATCAGCTTGGAAAAGTGATTCTGTTCTTCACAACTACGTGGAACTTCTCGCATCCAATGCCCGTAGCTCGCGCACAACATCTCGAAAATTGGGTCAAGTCAGGAGAGTACGATGCGATTCTGAAGGGGAACTACAAGCGGGCTTAAGCCGTGCTCTGTTTCAACGGAATCAGGATAACGAATCTTGCTCCGCGCCCAGGTACTCCGTTCTCAAAAATCGTCCCTCCGTGAGCCTCCGCAATTCCTTTCACAATAGAAAGCCCGAGCCCCATTCCTTTTGACCGGGAGGATTCGTACGCTTTGAAGATCGCCTCTTTCTTGTCTGCGTCAACGCCGGGTCCTTGATCCTCAATCCAAATTTTCGCGAACTTGCCTGCCTTTCGCTGCCAACCAACGTGCGTCAAGTCCTCTTCGTCTGCCCTCCCAGTGCCGACAACGAGTTGGCCTTTCTCCATGTAGTGAAGTGAGTTTTCCACCAGCTCGCTGACTGCGCGCCCGATCTTGCCTGCATCAAACTGGAACGGCCCCAGTCCCGGATCAAGAAGCAGTTCAACCTTGATTGGTGATGACTTCGGCACAATGGATGCTGCAGCGTCCGCAACGACAGTGTTGAGATCCGATTCATCGGTTGCCACTTTCGTTGCCGTCACAAAATCTTTGTAGTCTTGAATGATCTCCTCGAGTCGAAGGATGCCCCGAGAGATTCCTTCGACCGCGTCCAATGCCGCGGACTTGTCAATCGGCTGCTCGTTCAGGATGTACTTCAGTTCGTTTACGTCACCGGATATTCCAAAAACGCGATTGCCAATCATGTGCGAAGTGCGGGCGCTGAGTTCTCCGATCGCCGCCATCCGTTCGCTTAGCAGCAGTTTGTTCATAGTTCTTATCTTTACGAGTCCCGCGCCAAGTTGATCGGCAATGGACATGAGCAGCCTCTCGTCATCTTCGGTGAAACCGATGTCGTAAAAATCATCCTTAGCTCTTCTCCGAATGGCACGCATGCAGCCCATCGAGCGAGTTCCACCGAAAATCGGTACGCAGATGTACGCGTAGATTTGATCAATCGGAAATTCAAGAAACCTGCCGCGCCATCTCGAGTCTGATGCCGGGTTTTCTAATCGGACCGGAAGTCCGTGTTGACAAACCCATCCTGTGCACCCTTCGCCAGGCGCGTACTTTGCGTCCTTCGAGAGTGTGCTACTGCCAACTGTATCCTTCAAAATGTACGCGCCGGCCGCAGAGTCCCACAAGAAAATTGAATACGCATTGACGCGCAGGACTTTTTGAGTCACATGGGAAACGCGCGCCAGCAGTTGATCCTCTGTGATTGCTTCATCAAGCGCGGTGCCGACTTCCCAGAAGGCTTCTTCCCGAAAGTGTGAGTCTTCGCGATCGAATATGCAACCTGCTACCATCGCGAGCATCTCCAGCACTTCTTGCTGCTCCACTCCGAAACGGTCGGTCTGATCAGACTCCACGTTAAGTACGCCTCGAACGGAGCCGTATCGGTCCAATATTGGAGAAGCGAGTTCGCTCTTGGTTCCCTCAATGAGCTTGCGGTAGTCCTCCTCCTCCGTGACGTCTCCGGTCACGAAAGTCTCTCCCAACACGGCCGTTCTCGAAATAATCCCTTCCCCCTGCCGGTCGGTAATTCGAGTCTTCTGCCCTACAAACGCTGGCTGCCAGTCGGCTCCGGTACCTGCACGAAGGGTGAGCGCCGAGCGGTCCTCATCCAATTCGGCGATCATGGCGTTACGCGCATGAACCAACTCCTGAGCTGCCGAGCAAACGATGTACAAGGCAGATGTGGAATCTGGGGAAACGTGGATGGTCCCCAACAGGTCGCGGATGCGTGCGGCGTTAATCAAATCGTGTAAATTATACTGTGGACTTGAAGCCCTCAAATGTCTAACAGGAACATGGCACACCACTCAGACCTCAAATCGGAATACGACCGGCAGGGTTATCTGTTGCTCCGTTATCTGTTCACAACTCATGAAGTCCAGACCATCAAACAGCACTTCGACAAAATGTGGGAGGAAGGCGTACCCGGCTATCTTGAATCGGACAGTCAAGGAAACAAAAACTGGCTAAACGAGCGATATCCGAGAATCGTCCACCCGCACAGATTTGATC
Source organism: Fimbriimonadales bacterium (assembly GCA_046330175.1). GTDB lineage: Bacteria > Armatimonadota > Fimbriimonadia > Fimbriimonadales > ATM1 > JAJPJR01. Next base: position 1,635,104 of record JAXLTG010000001.1, on the reverse strand, counting down.
CACTAAGCAAAAGCATGCTGTTGGATGGCCGAATAACTGATCTGATTGCGACATTGCTAGACGACGAGCCACTTGCAGCGCAAACAATGTACTACTGGAAGCCGCCCGGAACTCAGGGGCAAGCTCTGCACCAAGACAACTTGTACCTGCAAGCGGATGATGCCGATGGATGCATGGCCGCATGGATTGCAATTGACGAAGCCAACGAAACTAACGGCTGTCTGTCCGTCGTGCCTGGTTCTCATCGCTGCGATCTCGTTTGTCCCGAAAAAATCGTGGACAGCCGCTACTACTTCAGTGACTACGTGGCACCACCACAAGGTTTCGAAGTCGTCCCGGTGATCATGCATCCTGGTGATGCTCTGTTCTTCGGGGGGAAGACAATCCACGGCAGTGGGCCGAACGATTCCGATACAGAAAGCCGAAGGTCATTCATTTGTCATTACATCGGGGCGCGCTCAACCAAAAGCGCTGGGTTTTACAATCCGCTTCTACGGGTGAACGGCGACGAAATCTTCAATCACGAGTCTGACGGCGGGCCGTGCGGAGTGCATGTGAGTGCGCCACATTGATGAGTCGGCGCGCTGTTATTGATGTAGGTTCTAACTCCGTTCTCGCGTTAATTGCGGAATCAGATGGCGCAACTTGGCATCCTCTCTCCGATACCTCCGAGGTCACCGCGCTGGGTGATGGGGTAAAAAAAACCGGATTGTTGAAGCCGGACCGAATGGTCGAAACTCTCCGCGCGATTAAGGCGGCGCAAGACTCTGCCAAATTGGCGGGCGCTGAGTGCAGAGCGTTTGGCACAATGGCGCTCAGGATATCGTCCAACGCCGATGAGTTCTTGAGAATGGCTGCAGCCCAAGCAACTCCTGTTCAAGTGCTCTCTGGCGAACAGGAGGCAACTCTGTCGCTAGATGCAGTTCGCGGTGACACGACGTTTGCCGATAGTTACCGAATCACGATGGTAGATATTGGCGGCCACTCCACAGAGATTGCAACGAGCGAGAAGGATAGCGGAGAGTGGCGAACGGTGTTTCAATGCAGCCGACCTGTCGGAACTCTTCGACTGCTCGACGAAGTTATGAGCGAGGATGTTGCTGATGGTCTCGATCAACTCCGCGCATCCGCCGTTGTGGATGAGATCATCGGATTTCGATACCTGCCGGACAAGTGCGGTTTAGTTGTCGTCGTTGGGGCAACCGGAACAAATTTGGTTTCAATTCGAGACCAGCTCAGCGAGTGGAGCCCCGAGCGAGTGCACGGTGCGCAGCTTGACTACGAGCAGATTAGCGGGGCCGTCAAGCACCTGTGCGGCCTTACCTCAATAGAGCGCGCAGCAATCGTGGGTATTGAAAACGGGAGGGAACGCACAATTCATGCAGGGGCGCTGATTCTCGAGCGCGCGTTGTATGCGGTCGGAGCCGAGGGGTGCAGAGTTTCGGTGAGAGGCTGGAGATACGCAATGCTCGACCACTTCTAAGCGTATTCTTTAGAAGTACAATCCTTTCTTCGAGTATGAATGCAGTTCTCGGCGCGACAGCCACTCCAGAAAAAAGACGGACGGACTGGCTGCTGTACATCTCCGCCGGACTGCTGCTTCTCATCGGGTTGCTCACGCTTTGGAGCGCAACGGGTGGCGGATCAGAATTCAAAAAGCAGCTTGTGTGGCTCGTGGTCGGGTTGCCGTTTGCGGTTTTGTTTTACAAAGTTGATCCGAGATTTTGGGCTCTCTACTCGCGGACTTTGTATGTGCTCACTCTCCTCCTGCTGATAATGCCTTGGCTTCCCGGCTTCAAGTACGTCATCAACGATGCGAATCGCTGGATATCGTTTGGCGCGTTTCAGTTTCAGCCAAGCGAACCGGCGAAACTGCTCATGATTCTCACGTTTGCCGACTTTTTGGCGCGTTGGAGGTCACAGCTCAGAACAGTTCGAGGGCTCGCGATCTCGTTTCTGCATGTTTGCATCGCGTTCGCCTTAGTATTGGTACAGCCCGACTTGGGCACGAGCCTTGTGTTCATCGCGCTCTGGCTCGGGATGTCGTTGGTTGCCCGACAGCGTCTCCGCCTAATCGCGCTTGCGCTCGTCGCCGGCTGCATGCTCTTTTTGGGAGCGTGGAAAGTTGGCGTGCTGAAAGATTATCAAGTCGCGCGAGTCGCTGACCTAGTGCGTGGCGGTGGCTATCAAACAAAAATCGCCATCAATGCTATTGGCAGCGGGAAAGGAATCGGTTCCGGTTACAACAAGGGACCGATGAAAGAGTCCGGACTTGTGCCGGTACAGGAGTCAGACTTTATCTTTACTGTTATCGCCGAAGAAACTGGGTTTGTCGGTTCGGTCCTGACGATTCTTGCATTTGCCTTTTTCCTCTGGCGAGTCTGGTTGGTGAGCTTGAACTCGACCGTACCATTGTTCAAGTACATGGCGGCTGGCGTGTTCGTTGTATTCGCGTTCCATACGATCGTAAACCTGTTTATGGTGGTTGCACTATTCCCAGTTGTGGGTGTGCCACTGCCATTCGTGAGCTATGGCGGTTCCAAAATGGTGCTTCTCTTCGCGATGCTCGGCCTATTGTTCAACATCCGCAATCGTGAACGGGTCCTCGCGTTTTAGTGAACTCTTAGCGCAGATTCGGTGCATAATCCTGCTCGGGTGATATTGGGGTGATATTGTCGTGTGCTTTGGCGTCGGTGTTTGCATTTGGAGGTTCGTTTCAGAGCGATGTTCCGAGGTGGGTTCAATGGTCGAAATACATTGCGCCGGGAATTGTGTATCGCCAGGAAATTGACCGCGCAACACCAAGAGTGATTCACGTGCTTCGGTTCAAGTATCCGAGCCCTGGCACAAGTCTCAAAACTGCAATCGCTCGCGATGTGGTCTTCGAAACGACCGGCAAAAGCAAAGAGACGATCTCATCCATCGCCAGAAGAAAGAATGCTCTCGCGGCGATTAACTCGGGTTTCTTCTTCCAAAACGGTGATCCAGTTGGACTGCTCATGTCCGACTTTGAAATCATCAGCGAGGCGTACCCAAACCGTTCGGTTGCCGTTTGGCCGAGGCCAGGCGTAACATTCGACCGCCCGGAATTCAAAGGGTTTCTCAAGTCTCCGAATGGCATCGAACTAAAAATTGATGGAGTAAACCGGGTCGCCCGAGCCGGTGAGATCATCCTGTTCACTGAACGCGGCAACCGTGCAAAAACCCCAACAGGCGCAATCTGCTTAGTTTTTTCAACGGAGCGAAGGGCGCTGCCGAATAAGACAATCGAAATCAAGTTCTGGCAATCCGTTCCATATCAGGAAGACATGCTCGTCCCACGAGCGCGGCTGTTGTTGGTTGTGGAAAAGTCGCGCGTTCAAGAAATCTCTCCGTTGTTGCAGATGGGCGACAAGTGGAAACTCAGACTTCAGCTTTCGGGCAAAACGAACTGGGCAAAAGTTGGCGAAGGGGTCGGCGGCGGCCCGAGGTTGGTGACAAACGGAAAGGTTGATGTTCAGGCCCAGCAGGAGGCGTTCAAACCAGATTTCACCATGAATCGCCATCCTCGCACTGCCATTGGCACGACCGCCAAGGGTGAGTGCGTGTGGGCAGTAGTTGACGGTCGTCAATCGGTATCCGCCGGCGCGACCCTACAGGAGATGGCCCAGATAATGATTCGCCTCGGGTGCAAGGAGGCGATAAACCTCGATGGTGGCGGCAGCTCAACCTTTTTCCTGCTCGGTAACGTCATGAACCGGCCAAGCGATGGGTCCGAGCGGCCCGTCTCCGATGCGGTGCTCCTCTCAAGTTCCGGCGTTCCCAAGAGCGACAGGCCGTTCCGGATTGAACTCGGCAGCCAAAGGCCTGCCTCTGGCCGAACGGTCCGCCTCGTCGCCAAATTCTCCGATGGCCACCCTGTTCCGCAAAACGAAGTGGTGTGGCACTCTTCGGGCTCGGCGGGTTGGGTGGACCAGGGCGGCTACCTTCGGTGCCTTGGCAACGGAACCGTCCGAGTGACCGCTTGGAGACACAGCAAGCTGGTCTCACGAGACATCGAGATTCGCTGACAAGGAACTTTGGAGCAGAGTTGTTGGGTAGGTCAGTGAGGTCAACCGCTTGGTTGGCTACCTGCACCAAGATGGGCTCGGATTCTCCCAACCGGGCCCTTCATCATTTTTGACGGCTATATTTCTCTTGCGAGGGTCACCGATAATATGGGTTCCATATGTCTAGCTTTGACACAGCGATAGCCCTCGCAGCCGCACTCGTGTGGGTTGCTTACGGCCATTTCGACCTCTTAGCAAGGCTTCGCCGCCTTCCAGAGGGTGCAGATGGTTGGGCCACGTTCAGGCGGATAGTCAAATGGCACAGTATGGGCAACCTGGTCTTCGGCTCGGTAGCTGCCGCCTACGGTCTTTCTGACCTGATTGTCTCCGGCCTCTCGGCGCGACTGTACGTCGGCGCCGCAATCTTCTTCGGGTTGGCACTCGCTCTGCAAGTTCTGCTTGCGGTTGCGACGCACCCCAGTATGCAGAAGCTCGGCGTTGTGAGCTGGGACAAATCCGCGTACCTCGTCAGGCTTGTATCAGCGCAGTTTGTGCTGGTCCTCCCGATGACGCTGACGACGGTGCTCGCGGGCTCGGTCCTCGGAGTCGTAAACGCATGGCCGCAACCCGCCGTGAGTCCCGAGAGCCTCGCGCTCTATGCAGCTTGCTTGGTTTGGATTGTGCAGTGGCCGGCAGTAAGACTCGCTTCGTTGCCCGGCGCTCCCGCAGACATGCCGACACCGGAGTGGGAAAACGCCGCGATGCAGTTGGCTCGCGACATGGATGTAAAACTGAACGATATCCTACTGCTTAGAACACACCGAGCGCCAATCGCAGGTGCGTTCGCGCTTTCTGGAAACCGCGCCGCAATAACAGACCACTTTCTCAGTGCACTAACTCTTCAGGAATTTCGCGCAGTAATGGCGCACGAGTTCGCTCACTTCAAACAGCGTAGGGCAAGCGGCCTGGCGTTTCTGTTTGCGATGATCGCAATCCTTGGAGCGTCATCAGGAGCAATGTGGATTGCAAGTCGCGAGTCGTTGAATGACTTTGCTGTCTCGTTCCTGTTCCTGGGAATCATTTGGGTGTGCATCCTTCCTTTAGTTCGACAAAAGGCACAGCACGAGGATGAAGCCGATGAAATTGCAATCAAACACACCGACCCCTTCGACCTAATGACCGGCATTGCAAAAGCCTACGCACTAAACGGTCGCTTGAAGGACCGAACAGGTGATTCGGTTCACCGCACGCTAAACGGGCGGCTCGAACGAATCGCCAAGCTTGGCAACTTGGATTCTGATGCGGTGAATCGCGCATTCGAAGTCGCACTCCCTTTCGACCCTACTAGCTCAATGGTATTCTTGTCTCGGCGTGAAGCCAGGCAGAGTTAGATGGATCGAAATCTCGGACTAGAATTCGTTAGAGTAACAGAAGCAGCGTCACTTTCCACAGCGCAATGGGTAGGAAAGGGCGACCGCCACGCGGCCGATCAAGCAGCGTGCGATGCGATGCGAAATGCGCTCAATCAACTTGACCTTCACATTCGGGTGGTCATCGGCGAGGGTGAGCGGGACGAAGCCCCGATGCTCTACATCGGAGAAGAACTTGGTAATTCAATTGGGCAAGGCAATCGAGTAGATATCGCGGTTGATCCCCTGGAAGGCACCAATCTCTGCGCCAATGGGGTTGAAAATGCGATTAGCGTTATCGCTGCTGCGATTGATGGCGACGGATACCTGATGCATGCTCCAGACTGCTACATGGACAAGCTCGTTGTCGGTGAGGTCGCCAAAGGTGCAATTGACATCTCGCTTCCACCCGAAGCAAACCTACGCGCGATAGCAAAGTGCTCAGGAAAGAGAATCGAAGAGCTCACGGTCGGAATTCTCGACCGACCCCGACATGAAAAACTGATCGCTGCAATTCGAAGGGCAGGTGCAAGAATCCGATTGGTTACCGACGGTGACATAACTCTGGCGATCGCCACAATTGACGAATCAACTGGAATTGACGCACTGATGGGAATTGGCGGGGCACCGGAAGGAGTGATTACTGCCGCAGCCGTACGAGCGTACGGAGGCGATATGCAGGCTCGACTCGTGTTCCGACATGACGATGAGCGCGCGCGCGCCGAACGAATGGTTGGCGGCGACTTAGAGCGCATTCTCACAGCCGAAGAATTGGCCGGGGGAAACGTGATCTTCGCAGCAACAGGAATCACGACTGGCGACCTGTTGAAAGGTGTCCGCTACACTCGAGACGGCGCCGTAACAGAGTCCATCGTTATGAGGTCGCAGTCGGGCACTGTGAGGCGAATACTTACTCGGCATAAGTTTGAGTTCGAACCACAATACTGAGGCTCTTACCGGGTCGTTCATATCAAAATAGATTCGGTTCGACCCGACAATTGAACCTGTGGACCTCCCCAGTTTAGCCATAAAAGTTTCGCGAAGCGAAAACATTGGAGTACTTGGCCCTGCTGTCACAAAGATTCTAAAACTCGCACCCGACCCTGCCGCGGGTGCTAACGCCCTCGAAGATGCTCTCAACATGGAGCCCGCACTCATGGCGCGAGTGCTGAAGGCCGCCAACAGCCCCCTGTATGCGCTGCGCAATCCGGCTTCAACCGTCAGTGCTGCCGTAATGGTGCTTGGCATGAAAGCCGTTCAATCATTAGTTGTGGGAGCGGCATACAATCTCGCAGTTTCCGATAGAAATCTGGTTGCCAACTTCGACAAGCATGCGTACTGGGTGCACAGTCTCGCCGTCGCAATCGCTGCCAAGAAACTCGCCATCGCAGCATCCCGTTTCGACGCCGAGGATTTTTACACGATGGGAATGCTTCACGAGGTGGGAATGCTTGCACTCGAAAAGCATTGTCCAAAGGAGTGGGATCGCGCCCTGCTCGGAGCACGGACCACCAAACTGCCACTGCACCTTGTTGAAACGAAACTTCTTTCGTTCTCACACCGAGACGCGGGTGTCGTGATGCTTGAAAAATGGGGAATGGACGAAAGAATCACAGAAACTCTTCGTCATCTTCACAATCCGCCGTTTGAACACAAGCACGGCTTTGAGATTGGCCTGCTGTCGGTTGCTGATGTCGTTGCGCACCAGGCTGGCTTCAAAAGTCAATCGCCAGACGTAGAAGTCGAATTCGACTCAATATGTCTCGACCTTCTTGGACTCGAAGACGAGCCAATCGAAAAACTGATCGAAACTCTGCCCGGCGAAGTCGCCGATGCGGAACTGGCGTACACTAACGTCAAGTGATCGCAGCAAGAGCAATAGTAACCGGAAGAGTTCAAGGTGTAGGCTTTCGCCAATTCGTGAAAACGCTGGCAGATCGGCTAGAGCTGAGCGGAACCGTTCGAAACGTGGATGACGGGTCGGTCGAGATTTTCGTTCAAGTCGGAGCCGAGGGCGAAGCTGATGAATTCTTTGAGCGTGTTGCCAAGGGGCCGGGCTTCGTAGCGGAAATAACGCAAGCCTCTGCGACTCCAGACCCCACAATAACTGACTTCAGAATTGTTCGGTAACATCGGACCCCTCCGGTGCTCCATTGACAACAGGAACGCAAAACAGATCTTCGCCACAACCTGGAGCAACCGAGCGCGAGATCTTCAGCTTTTTCGCGCCAATGGCCATGTCGTGGAGCATCATGGCACTCGAAGCTCCGACCATTACTGTTTTCATTACCAAGCTGCCGCACCCAGACGTTTCCATCGCGGCACTCGGCCTCGTCGCCACCTTATCGTTTGTCATTGAGACACCAGTACTGGGATTGCTCTCAACCGCCACAGCGTTAGTCTCGGATCGGCAGCACTATCAGATGGTGCGAAATTTCGCGTATGCGATGATGGCGCTTGTTACGCTGGCTGCAGCAGTTTTCGTTCTAACGCCAGTGTTTGACTGGGCCACAGGAACTCTGCTCTCAGTTCCAGATGCTGTTGCGTCTGCCGCAAAGAAGGGGATGCTCATCATGATTCCCTGGAGCGCAGGAGTCGGCTTCCGTCGTTACGCACAAGGAATCTTGATTAGAAACGGGATTACTCGTCCGATGACAATCGGCACAGCACTTCGACTCACTACAATGGCAGTGATGGGTTGGACGGTACTGAGGGTGACGAACTGGTCGGGAGTCCAACTCGGATGTGTAGCATGGTGCGCCGGCGTTTGGGTTGAGGCGGTTTACATACAAATCGTTTGCAGACCGACCATTCGCAAAATCGCTTCACTCACAAACGATGGTCACGCTAAGCCTCCACTCACGCTTCGCGCACTATTGTCCTACCACTTTCCCCTGACGCTTGCCAATCTCCTTTGGCTGATCGCGCGTCCGATGTTCGTTTGGGCGCTGTCGCAGGGGCCGAACCCCACGCTCAATTTGGCTAGTCTCGAATCAAGCAATCAACTGATGTTTTTGTTCAGAGCGTCGGCGTTCGCGCTGCCCGAAGCCGTCCTCGCACTTTCGTCAAGAGAGGGTTCAACAGAGGCGCTCCGCCGATTCTCTATCAAGCTTGGAACCTGGATATCAGCAATTCAGTACCTCGCATGCGCGCTCGGAATTGCAGGAGTCATCTACATCTCCTTGCTCACCGTGCCTGCAGAAACCGCATACAGAGCGATCGTCATTCTTATCATCATTAGTCCGGTAACGTTTTTGGCAACCTATCAAGGCTTCCTAAAGGGCCGACTTTCATATCTGAGAAAAACGTCGGGCCTCACTTGGTCAATCGCCCTGCATGTCGTTAGCGTGGCGGCGATGATGCTGTTGTTGGTGAGCCTAGGACAGGCGAAAGTTGAAACGGTTGCGATTGCCATCTTAATCGCCACGGTCGCCGAAACGGCGTTCCTTCAGTGGTACTTACGCGTTGCGACTCGGCAGAATTCTCTTGCCAAACAGTGACACTGTCCACTCGGCGGCGATAAGCGCCGTTTCGTTCGTCCGGTCGAGCAACGGGTTCACCTCGCAAATCTCAACGCCCGCCAGATTGATTCCACGATGATCCCAAATTCTCTCGGCGATCATCTCAGCAAAAATATGTGCCTCGCGGTAGGTTAGGCCGCCTCGAACTCCCGTTCCAACTCCTGGCGCAATGAATGGATCCAAAACATCCACGTCAAAACTTATCCAAACCTGTTTCACATTTGCAGCCGCCAAGGTGTCAAACACTCGGTCCACGAGGTGTGGAACTCCGTAGCGGTCAATGTCGTGCATGGTAAGCGCTTGGCTGCGCCCGTGCTCGTTGATTCGTGCTGCCTCGCCGTGGTCTACTTCTCGCAACCCGAACCAAAAACAGTGGTTGAAGTCGAGGTGGTGCCTCGGGATCATAGACTCTCTCAGCGTTTGCCACTGCTGTCTTGTAATCTCGCTCGCACCTTTATCTTCAAATCCGCACAGCAATCCCAACGGCATTCCGTGCAGGTTGAGGCTTGGAGAAGTGTCAGGAGTGTTTAGGTCAGCGTGTGCGTCTATCCAAAGAACTCCAAGCTCCCCGTCAAACTTTTCCGAGCAAGCAGAGATCGTCGCAATGGCGACGCTGTGATCTCCTCCCAAAACTAACGGGATGTGGCCCTCGCTCAGGGAATCGAAAGTTTTCTGGCGAACAGACTTGAGTTCTGCCAACACTTGATTGAAAAATCTTATTCCTTCGCCGGGATCTACTGGCTCATCGCCCTTGGGGGGTACCACATCGCCAAGGTCGCGGATGTCCACACCCAAGCTTCGCATCTGTCCGATGATTTCGGCTACGCGCAATGCAGATGGTCCGAGCTTTGCGCCAACGCGCCGACCACCTAAACCCATGGGCGCGCCAATGACATCAACGTGAACTGGTTGGGACATGAGAGAACAGGATACCGACTCCCAACTTTTCGAAACTCATTTGGCGCATAATCTCACCATGCCTCCTTTGGAAGAGACTACGGCTGAGTTTTCGAGGGATGAACTGATCGCTGCGCGACCTCTAACGGTTCGCACGAAAGTTACAGTGGCTTGCAAAACGGACTTGGGACGCGTCCGAGAAAACAACGAGGACAAGTTTGAGTACTACATCCCAGAGGATGAGCTAAGACTCGCTGCTCGTGGAATGGTCTTCATGGTTTGCGACGGCATGGGAGGACACGCCGCAGGACAAATTGCGAGCGAAATGACATGCAAAACTTTCATTGATGTCTACTACAGTCATCAATCCGAGAGCCAAGAGGAAGCGGCTCGAGCAGCGGTGTTTGCAGCAAACCGATATGTTCTCGACAGTGGAAGAGCGATTCCTGACCGTAGGGGAATGGGAACGACGCTGAGTACTCTAATTCTCTGCGAAGGAGCAGCATTCACGGTTCAGGTTGGCGATTCCAGGATATATCGTCTGCGCGATGCAGCCATCAAACAGATCACAGACGACCACACGTTCGTCGAAGAACAAGTGCGTGCTGGCGTTTTGACTCGCGAGCAAGCGGAATCGCATCCATATGCTCACGTTCTAACTCGGGCGGTTGGCGTCGAAGAGGGCGTGGTTCCCGACGTCGTGAAGCACGAGCTGTTGGTCGGAGATATCTACTTGCTTTGCTCAGATGGTCTAACCGGTCACGTCTCTGATGAGGAGATTTTCTCCATGCTAAGTTCGCTCTCGCCGTCAGAGGCAGCGTGGCGCTTGGTGGGAGCTGCGTTGCAAGGTGGCGGCCGCGACAACTGCACGGTGCTAATCGTCCGCGTGGATTCGATTGACCCCTGCTAATGCTCTCTCTCGATCGCGCACTTCGCCATCAATAGCAAACTAGACGAGCCCGGTCCCAGCCGACCGATGCGATCGTAAACTGCTTTCGACCTTTGCGATACGAGATCTCGTGCGCCCTCAATGCCCAAGAACTTCACATAAGTCGCTTTTTCGTTTTGCTCATCGGAGCCGACCGGTTTCCCGAGCGTTCCAGTTTCGCTTGTTGCATCGAGTAGATCGTCGTGGATCTGGAAGAGAAGCCCAACCTCCGATCCGATCTCCTCGCACGCAACGGTGGTGGATTGATTGCAGCCTCCGATCATCGCCCCGATTTTGCATGCACACCCAATCAACGCACCGGTTTTCTTCCTATGCATCAGCTCAAGTCGCTCCAAGTCCAGTTCTTGGCCGTGACTAAGAATGTCAAGTGTCTGACCTTCGACCATCTCCTTCACCGAGCCCGCGAGAGTCTGGAACGCTTCGCGGCGCACGCCCTCGTCGCACTGCATCGCGGCGATTGTTCCGAAAGCAAGCGCGAACATCGCGTCGCCGGCCAGAATCGCCATCGCCTCACCGAACTGCTTATGGCAGCTCGGTTTGCCGCGCCGCAGGTCATCGTTGTCGAGGGCAGGCAGGTCGTCATGAACCAGAGAGAAACAGTGAACCAATTCGATCGCGCAGCCGGCGGCGATGGCTGCCGCGTATCCGTCTGGGTTCCCACCCAACTCATAGCTCGCGAGGAGGATGAGTGGGCGAAACCGTTTCCCACCTCCCAAAGTCGAGTAGCGCATGGCGTCGTTCAAGGTGGCGAACGATTGATTTCCGGTTTGGGTGAGGGCGGCGTCGAGCTGTGCCTCTATCGCGGGCAGATGTCTTTCGGCGTAGGTCTTTAGGTCCAGGTTTCCAGTTTAGCTCTTGATATGATGCGCTGTGAAGACCCTAATATCAGAGATGGGTTATCCTTCGCTCGTCATGGCAACCGTCCGCCCTTTCCACGCCCTTCGTTACACTGCTTCAGCAGGAGAAATCTCCTCTCTCGTTGCCCCACCATACGACGTACTTTCCGCGGTCCAGAGGGACGAGTACGCTGCGAAAAATCCTCACAATGTGGTTTGGCTAACCCTACCGGAGGGAGCCCAGGATGACAGAAGCCAATTCGTCAAGTACGCCCGGTCAGCGAGCAGGCTGGCAGAGTGGCGGCGCGATGGGTTTTTGGCCCTAACAGGCGAACGAGGGCTTTATCGCTATCGTCAGTCCTTTGTACATCCGATCACGAAGGAGTCGCAGACAAGAACGCAGCTCATGGTCATTCTGAAAGTCGAACCATATGAAAAGGGAGTCGTGCTTCCACACGAACAAACCTTTCCAAAACATAAGCAGGATCGGTTGCGCCTGCTTGAAGCCACCCGCACGCACCTCGAAAGCATTTACGGGCTTTATCGCGACGAAAACAATCTTGTGCAGGCAAGAATTGAGCAAGCCGACTGGAAAAACTTCGTGGATATCAAGACGGAGGATGGCGTAACGCAAACACTCGACGTATGCACCGATCCGGATCATGTCGCTGGGATTACTGACGCGTTCGACGCCGAGAAGATATGGATCGCTGACGGACATCATCGCTACGAAACGGCGCTGAATTTTCGAAATGAGCAGGGCGAAAAACCAGGCGAAATCGCCGAAGACTACATGCTCATATCGCTTTCGTCGATCCGAGACGAGGGGTTGGCGCTGCTCCCCACGCATCGAATTGTAAACCACTGGACGCTGACTCCGGAGTTGGCTGAGCAACAGCTCCAAAGATTCTTCAATGTGCGAAGAGTCGGCAATCACGAGTTGCCGAATCTCGTCCGCGAACATGGGCAACCGGGCACAACAGCGTTCGGTATTGCGCTGCCAGGCGGCGCAGGGCTGTTGGCGACCCTCGAAGACCCCCGCGCCGCGCTCGACTGGGTTGATTATCAAGGCAGCGAAAGGCTTAAGCTCTTGGATGTGACCGTGCTGCACAACGTCATTCTTGAAAAGGCGTTTGGAATTGAAGGTTTGGATCGGCTCGAGTTCACACGAGACGCATCGGAAGCGGTTTCGAGAGTTGCAGAAAGCAACAACACCGCGGCGATTCTCACAAATCCGCCGAGCGTGGAAGACATGCGCGTCATAGCCGAGCGTGGCGAGAAGATGCCTCAGAAGTCCACGTACTACTATCCAAAACTTCTCAGCGGATTGCTATTCTTTTCACTCGACGATTTCTAAATGAAGATCTTATTGACAGGCACTGGTGGCGCGGACGGAATTCCTGCTTTTTGCGCGGAATCCGAACTGTCCGACTATGCACGCACACATGGCGGCCATGACGTTCGGTCACGAGCTGCTGCGGTCGTTGACGGTGTGTTGCGTCTCGACTTTGGTCCGGACACTTTTGCACAAGTCCAGCGCTTGGGCCTTCACGTCCGGGATTGGAGAGCCGTGCTGTTTACGCATTCGCACGATGATCACTTCTCCCCAAGAGAGCTCCAATATATGTTTCCGCCGTTCGTGAACGGCACCTATGTTACGCCAACGATTTACGGAAATCAGACCATCTTGGATGGCATCTCTGGCGCATTTGACGAAGCCAATCAACTTTCGACGCAGCTCATTCGCAGTTTCGAGCCTACAGAGCTGCTCGGCTACACGCTGACGCCGATCGCGGCCTATCATAAGCTCGACGAAGACAGCATGAACTTCATCATTCAGAAGGACAAGACTCTGCTGTATGCCACCGACACCGGTGTCTGGCGCGAGGAAACCTGGGACTTCCTGAAGGGCCAGAGATTCGATGCAGTGGTCATCGAGTGCACTGACGGCTTCAACCCCTCGGAATATTGGGGGCACCTCTCCTGCGACGAGCTCGTTCAGGTCGTCTCTCGGCTTCGAGAGATGGGCTGCCTAGGCCCAGAAACGCCAATCCGAACCACCCACCACGCCGCCTCGGGTCGCGCAACCCACGCACAGTTGACCGAGTGGCTGGCGCCTCACGGCATCATCCCCGGCCACGACGGGATGCTCCTGGAATTCTAAAAATATTCCGCTTCGATTTGCCCCGCCGTCGCGTCTGGATAAGCGGCGGTCGCCAAGACTGCCGGTAAGACCCAACGGTTTTTACCAACCCGGATGGAACGATGGGGAGCGTCGTGCGGCTTCGGCGCTCCCAACTTTACTTTTGGCCCTGGGTGTTTCTCAGAACCTGACCGAGAATTCACATGGTATGGCACTGTTTGACTGGCTCGGTGGCCCCCAGAAGAGCCCCTATTTGCAGGGTGTTGCGGCGTTCGACGACCGTGACTTTGCTCTCTCCGCGGACTGCTTTGAGCAGTGTCTCGAGACTGAACCCGACCCGAACAAGCGGCGTCTTGCACGGTTCTACTACTCAGAGAGCCTTTTCAACCTTTCTCGCCAAGCCCTAAAGGGTGAAAACTGGGCAGCAACCACGGCTTGGTACCGGAAAGCTGTCGAGAGGCATCCGAATTATCCGGATCTCCGGCTGGTGCTGGCTTTCGCGCTCGCCAAGGCAGGCGATACGGTCGGAGCCAAAGAGCATTTCGAGGCGGCGACGACCATCAATCCGAGATTCGCACGGGCGAAGCTAGCACACGGCTGGTTTCTGCTCACCCAGGGTGACAACGAGGCGGGGATGGAGATGGTGCGGACCGCATGCGGTCTTGAGGACTCATTCCTCGGCCCGGACACCACGGAGGCGTTCAACGCCGCCGAGGCGGGGGATTGGGACGACGCTGTGCGACTCCTTGAAAAGGTCATCGTCGAAACTGAGCCCCCCAATCTGCACGCGATTCAGACTGCGAACAAGCTGTATCACATTGGAGACTTTCAATCGGCCTCGTTCGAGTACGAGAAGGCGTTGGTCGCCACCCCAGGTTATGCAGACCTCTGGTGTCGGCTCGGAGAGTGTCGCATCAAGCTCGGAAAGCCGACCGAAGCGATAGAAGCTCTCATCTGCGCCCTCAGCATCAACCACAAGTACGCGGACGCACACTTCCACCTTGCTCTCGCACAAAAACTTGGCGGGCGAAACGAAGATGCTAAGGCGACGCTGTCAAAGCTTTTAGAAATCGAAGCCACTTACCCGGGTGCGCAAGAACTTCTTCAAGAAATGGCCGCTTAGGTCGTGTCCTCTTTGGGAACGTACTCGCCTTGCGAGAACGCGTAACAGCCAACCACGAGAGCAATCAGCGTGATGAATATCACTGCGTTCCAGGATGCCGTGAGTGTCACCGTGGACTCGCGCAACTGCGCCAAGATTCCTGCCAACCCTTGCCGTGAGCCGGGTGCGTCGTGCAGAGATAGAGTCCGCACGTACGTCATGATCGAGAGCTTCACAAAGTCGCCAGGAACAACCCAAACCCAAGTTTCGAAAGCGAATACATACGCGATCGCCGGAATCGCAGGACGTGTCAACAGTGCTGAGAGGCACGAGAACACAGCCGTGTAGGTCGCCACGCCAACCGGAATAATCATGATGTCACGCAGCAGCGGCGAGTCTGCGATACCAGCAGGTCCGAACGAAACAAATCCTAACAGAATCGCCGAAATGATAGTCATGATGCTGGCGAAAATCACACTTCCCACATACTTCGCGAGGAAGATAGAAACGCGCGAAGTGGGCCTTGTCACCAAGAATGAAATGGTGCGGCCTGAGACCTCAGATGAGATGATGTTCGTCCCATACAGGATGCACAAAACGGCCATCGCAAACTGCTGGACGGCCAACGGAAACACCACTCCGTAAATAGAGCTGCCGGGCACGTCACCCGCTGCAATTCGAATAATCAGTCCCAGCAACACAGGCAGCGAAACGATGACGATTGCGCCGATCATCTTTCGACGTCGCGTCAGATCCCAAAGCACCCAGCTCAACAGTTCGCCAAAATTCATCCCGTCACCAAATAGCTGAAAACACTTTCCAGGTTGTTGTCTGGCGAGCTCAAGTTTGTCAATTCCTGATTCTTGCCCAAGACAATCTCAGAGAGTTCAGTGTAGAACTTGTCCGGAGTGGTCGTCTCCAGTTCGAGCACATGCGGATCGTGCCGCTCGTACCTGACAGAAAGCACTGAGTCAAGCCCAAGCAACGCTGGCCCAAGTGTGCGCGCATCGTCAGTCTCGATTCTTATGCGATGCGGATGACGATCAATGAGCGAGCGGATTTCACGAATGTCGCCCCTCGCAAGCAGTCTCCCGCGATGTAGCAATAGAATGTGCTGAGTCATTTGCTCGACTTCATAAAGGATGTGGCTGCTCACGACAACCGCGCGGCCGGCCTCGGCGTATTGACTCATCAGGTCCATCAGCTGCCGTCGGCCTAACGGGTCAAGGCCGTTCAGAGGCTCGTCCAAGATTAATAGTTCAGGTTCGTGAACGATCGCCTGAGCAATCTTGATGCGTTGGCGCATCCCTTTCGAATAACCGGCGATGCGAGTATCGGCGCGATCGGTCATGTGCACCATCTCAAGGCTTTTTGCGACGGCGTCGCTCAACCGTGAGTGCGGAATCCCCGATAGCCTGCCCATCAGCGTTACAAATTCGCGCCCCGTCATCTCCTCGTAAAAACTGTCCGTTTCCGGGCAATATCCGATTCGCTTTAACACATCGGCGTTTGCAAACGGGTTGCTTCCAAAAACTGTCACGCCTCCAGTGGTTGGGCGCAATTGACCCGTCACCAACTTGATGAGTGTGGATTTGCCTGCGCCGTTCTGACCGAGCAACGCAGTGAGCCCAGTCGGGATTGCGCACGTGACGTCGTTGATACCGATCACTTGTCCATACCATCGAGATGCGCCTGTAATTTCGATCATCCTTGCACCACCTCGACCGCACGAATTCTCGCTCTTGCAATCAGAATTCCAAACACGCAGAACAGCACTGCCAGCAGCAACAACGGCGGCCAATAGGGAAGCGGCGGATGGTCAAATCTCGCGTCTGTCAGCGCTCGTGGAGCAACGCCGAGAATCGTTTGTCCCAATCCAGAGATCGAGCCCTGGAGGCTTAGATAATCGAGCGTTTGGCGAGCGACCGGCGATAGCCGATCTTCGAGCACGAGGCCCATAACTTGAGAAAAGATATTCCAGGCAAAGAAGATGCCCGAGTAAATGAGTCCCGCAATCATTGGCGACTTGTTCCACGCAGACACTCCGCAAAGCACTGACGCGTGCACGAATGCAGGGATCGCTGCAACAAAAGGAATTTTCACAAACAGCAGGCCGTCGGTCTTGATGAAATCGGAGAACCCAAGGCTGAACGCCGCATACAGCGTAATCAGAAACATCGGTAAGAACACGACAGCAAAGAGGGTGAGGAAAATGCTCAGCCACTTACCGATAAGGTAGTCGTTCTTCGAGATGGACTTCGCAAGATAAATTTGCAGCGCGTTTGATCGGTTATCGGCGGCGATCGCCCCAGCCCCGCAAAGAAGAGCGATAAACAAAACCATCGGCCATTGCCCGAACGCTGCTGCCAAAGACTCGGCGTACTTCGGCAAATCTATCATCCGATTCATCCGGGTCTGCTCTGTCATTGTCGAAAAGAACAGTTGCAGGATGAGCATCAAGTACGGGAACCAGGCGAGCGCGACCAGCACCCAAAATCCCTTCTTTCGCATCGTTAGCCGAATGCCGTTTCGGGCAATCGGCCACCACCTCGCACCCGAAACAGACTTCGGCCCGTCGTAATTGCGATAGCTCAGATCGGCGATCGGGTTTTCCATCTGGCTCATCGGATCGCCTCCATGAACGCCTGTTCCAAAGTCTGGTGTGCGGGGTGAATTCCGCGAACTTGCGCGCCGGAGTCTTTCGCGGCGCGGAAAATTGCGAGCGACATCTTCTCAAAACCTGCCGGAAATTCGATTCGATACCGATTCGAAAGTGATTCGATGACATGTCCGCCCAATCTCTCAACTGCCGATGCAAATGCGTCGGACGGATCGCGTAACTCCACTTCCCAAGTAGATGATTCTGAAGCTGTGATCGAAGCGATCGTCTCCTCGCGCCGTACAGTGCCGGTCTGCATTACGATGACGTGATCGCAAGTTCTCTCTATGTCTGGGAGCAGATGCGACGAGACGATGATGTTCACACCTTTCGCGTGTGAGATATCTTTGATGAGCGAGAGCATCTCTTCCCGCGCCGCAGGATCAAGTCCGTTCGTAGGTTCATCCAAAAACAAAAGCTGGGGCCCATGTACCAAAGCTTGAGCCAGCTTCGCCTTCTGTTTCATGCCAGTGGAATAGGTTTCTAAATTCCTGTAGCGTGCCTCCGAGAGTCCGCAATAATCCAACACTTCGTGCGCGCGGCGCATCGCGTGTGACCTTGGCATTCCAGAAAGCTCTCCCGAGTAGCAGACGTATTCGACGGCCGTCAGCCCGGGGATATGACAATCCAGCTCTGGCATCAACCCCACGTGCATCCGGATTTCGAGCCCATCTTTCGCTATGTCAAAGCCAAGAACTGAGCCTGAGCCCTGACGAGGTGAAAGAAATCCCAATAGCGCTTTTATGAGTGTGGTTTTCCCAGCTCCATTCGGACCGAGCAGCCCAGTACAGCCTTCGGGGACCACACAACTCAGGTTCGAAACTGCAACCTTTTGGCCGTAGGCGACGGTCAAGTTTCGAATCTCAGCAACAGCCATAGGTGGAATGACCCAGTATAACGCTCATTCCGGAGGATTGGTTGCCAAGCAATGGGTCTAACGTCGCAGTTTCTATTCGAGCTGCTTGACTGCGGAGCCAAAAACAAACGCGAGAATGGCCACGATCAGGACCACAACCGAACCGATCCGAAGCGCAGGAATGAGCCCGATTTGCTGTGCAGTGTTGCCCAGAATTAGTGAACCAATCGGCCAGATTCCACCGAGGGCCCATGCATGGACCGACACGACCCGCCCGCGAAGTTCCGGAGGTGCGTAGTACTGAAGTGCAGTGTTTGTCCCAGCCATGTGACCTGCGCCGAACACGCCCAGAAACACACACGCGGCACCAGCAGTTGGAAACGAATTCGCAAATGTAAGGCCGAGCAAAGAAATCCCAAACCCGAGCATGGAGACGAGTGGAATCCATCCTTTCAGTGGGGCTCTGCTCGCGGCTGCAATTCCGATGAGGCCCGCCACTGCGCCGAGTCCGACGCAGGTCATTAGGTGGCTCAGGCCAGCTTCGTTCAACCCAAGATGGCTCTTCGAGAACGCGGCGAGTTGCGAAAAGTAGTTGAGACCGAACAGGGAGTTTGTGATGAGCATCAGCACCAGCAGCCGAAAGGCGGGTGTCATCCACACATACCGCATTCCCTCAAACAACGACTCTCGAATACCGGTCGCAAAGCCCTCAGTCGCGCGCAGATCGGACCGGATTGCTAATACTGCCGAGATCAGCGCAACGAAGCTGATCGCATTTATCAGATAAAGGGTGGAGTACCCCGTCCACACCAGCAGCAACCCTCCAATCCACGGACCTACAATTCGCGCGCCATTGAATGCAGCCGCATTCAGAGGTATCGCGCTCGCCAAGTCCTCGGGCGGCACGACTCGACTGATGAGCGATTGTCTTGTGGGGATTTCAACGACGGAAGTGAGTCCGTTCATGAAGGCGAGCCCACACATGAGCTCGAATGATGCCCAGTTGCCCTTCAACGCGATAAACAAAGTCAGCGCAGAAAGTGCGAACGCCGTTTGACAGATGACTAACACCACGCGCTTGTTGCACCGATCCGCAATCCAGCCGAAGAACGGGCTGAA
Source organism: Fimbriimonadales bacterium (assembly GCA_046330175.1). Lineage (GTDB taxonomy): Bacteria > Armatimonadota > Fimbriimonadia > Fimbriimonadales > ATM1 > JAJPJR01. Next base: position 1,615,585 of record JAXLTG010000001.1, on the reverse strand, counting down.
GAACAAAGGTATCGCACCGATGAACGTGATGAGGCCGAGGTGCAGTTTGCTCCCGGTCATTTCGTAGACCAGCGCCTGCTGACCAAACGTCTGCACCCAGCTTCCGCAAAAAGAAAGGAACGCGCCTGCCCAAAACAGCGCGAAGTCTCGGTGCTGAAGCGCAGAAAGCGCCGATGCCAAGCCCACACGGTGGGTCTGGGACGTCGGCTCTGCTTTCACTTCGGACCGAGTATGACACGGGCGGTATCATGGATTCATGTTGTCCCGAATACCACTGTTAGCATCGGCAATTCTGCTATCCGCAGCCTTCTGCACTGGCTGCGAGGAAGACAAACCACTGCGAGGTAGCGCGGATACAAACAAATCCACTACCGAAAAAAAGGAAGGCTCGATGCCAGATCTACCCACAGAACCGACTGAATACACACAACTGCTCAAGTTAGCGAACATTGACCGAGCGACTTTGCCGAACGTCGAAGTTGATGTAAAAGGCAAAGGCAAGTTTGTTATGGAACTCGTTCCAAGTCTTGCTCCGAACACATGCAAACGGATCTCCGAGCTAATCAAACAAAACTACTATAGCAATCAGCGTTTCCATAGAATTGAGGACTGGGTGGTTCAATGGGGCGATCCACAGTCGAAAGAGGACAACTGGCAATCTCTGCCGGTGGGCTCGAAGGGAACCGGAGACATCATCCCGTTCGATGACAACTGGATTCGTCAAGATCGAGGCTGTCTCGCGATGGCCAGAACCGCTGCCGAAAAGAACGGTGACTCACAAATGTACATTTTGAAGAGGCACACGCCGCAGCTTACGCACGAGTACGTCGCGTTCGGCTGGGTGATCTCTGGAATGGAAGTCGTTGACAAGCTGACCAAAGGCGATCAGATCGTAAGCATGAAGTTCACGCGCGAGTAATCCAGTCTCAGCCCCAAAGCAACTCGGGGCGATGGATAATCGTCTGGTCACGCTCTTTTCCGATCGAAATGATCGAAATCGGCGTCTCACAACACTGCTCGATCTTATCGAGCAGTTTTTGTGTTTGTGGCGGAAGATCTTCGCGCTTCCTAACGCCCGAAATATCTTCGCTCCAGCCTTGCAACATTTCCAAATTCGGTTTCGCCCGCTTTAGCTTCTCAATATCACTCGGGAAGTACTCCACTCGCTCGCCATCAATCTGATACGAAGTGCAGACGTTGATTTCACTCAAACCGGAAAGAACGTCACCTCGTGTAACCGCCAAACTCGTAAAACCGTTCACTCGGCAAGAATGTCTGAGTGCCACGAGGTCCAGCCAACCCACGCGCCGCGGTCTGCCGGTTGAGACGCCGTATTCGCCTCCGATTTCGCGAATCCGCTCGGCGATTTCGCCATCAAGTTCTGTGGGGAATGGCCCCGACCCAACTCGAGTCGTGTATGCCACGCAAACGCCGACGACGTTATCCACCTTTGCCGGTGAAAGACCCGTACCAAGGCATGCTCCCGCCGAAGTCGGATGGCTGCTGGTAACAAATGGATAGGTTCCACCATCCAGGTCTAACAGGGCGCCCTGTGCTCCCTCCATCAGGACACGCTTGCCCGATCGAAGCGCATCACCGACCTCAATCTCAGCTTCACCGACGAATGGCGCGAGCCGCTCGGCATAGGCGGCGTACTCCTCAAACAACGGTTTGAACGCGACAGGCTCTGTCCCGTAGGCGGCGAAAAGGCGATTCTTGGCCTCGACGACTGCCGTGAGTTGGTCGCAAAGCCTTGAGGGGTCAACAAAATCCCACATTCGGATGCCGTTGCGGGCGACTTTGTCCTGATACGCGGGGCCGATCCCGCGGCTGGTTGTGCCAATCTTGTTCTCGCCTCTCGCCTCCTCTTCCGCCGCGTCCAGCAGCCGGTGATACGGAAAGACGACATGAGCTGAGCCGGAGATTAGCAAGCGGCCGTGTTCAGGCTTTCGTGCCGCGACATCGTCAAGCTCTGCAAGAAGCGCTTTGGGGCAGATCACCGTTCCAGAACTAAGAACAGCAGTTACTTTTGGATGCAAAATCCCAGAGGGCAAAAGGTGGAACTTGAATAACTCATCACCTACCTGGACGGTGTGCCCGGCGTTGTTTCCGCCGCTGTAGCGCACGTTGTAGTCGGCTCCCTGAGCGAGGTAATCAACGAGCTTTCCTTTCGCCTCGTCTCCCCATAGGGCGCCCACGATGATTAGTGAGGGCATTTCGGAAGGCGGCAGTTTACCCCCGCACGGCGCTTAATCCAGCCCTCGAGAGAACAAAATCCCCTTTCGCTCACGTCCTGAGAGAGATAGCCGAGCATGGGTACAATTCGCTCGGCTAATTTCGTGGAGCACCCATCCGTGGGCATGTGTTTAGATAAGCTCATGCCATTGCAGCCGCCACGAAAGAGGGAGAAAAAGGACATGGGCAACAAGAAAGGACTCGGTATCTTCGCCGCCGCAGCGATCATCGCAGGCTCAGCAATCGCGAATGCACCGCTGGTCGAGTACCTACGAGACATCAAGATTTTTCGCGCGTACGGGAGTCCGGCGATCACGATCAAATACGATCAGCTTTGGGCCGCGCGAGCCGAAATTCGGGTGAACGGGCAAGAATGGGGATATCGAGGGTTAGACCCCACAAAGAACAACGGCGAACTCGCGATTAATTTCAATCCAAGTTCACTCAGAATGGGTGAGAACCTCATCGAGGTTGTGATGGTGGACACTCGCGGCAAAACTATCGGCAAACAGACAACAAAGCTGAATGTCGAGCAAGGTGAAGACGCGCCAATCTATATCCGACTCCCGCGAAACGGCGAATCGGTGCAGGGCACGGTCGAAATCGAAATCGGTCTAGGAGTGCAACAGCGAGGAACGTTTGTTTCTTTCTTCGTGGACAAGCAGTTCAAGGCGATGAAGAATATCGCTCCGTATAGCTTCCTGTGGGACACGACTCGCGAATCAAACGGTTGGCACGAAATTGAAGTCTGGAGCTTCGATGAAACTCAGACGACAAGAAAGTCACCGATTGCGAAAGTGTTCATCCAGAATCCCGGCGGCCGAACAGAACGACGCGATCCATCTGTAACAGATCCGAGCGTTGCTTCAGAAGTCAGCGGTGGATCCGGAGTGAAAACTAAAGCTGGCGCGATTGACAGTGGCGTGGAAGCTACAAGCGTCCCCGCAATGGCCCCTGTAGTTGCCAAGAACAGCGTAAAAGCTCCGATTGGCAAGTCTCAAGGAACAAAAGTTTCCGTGGGCACTCAGGCAGTAACCGTTTCATCGCGAATTGTGATGCCAAACAAGACAACCACTGCAGACCCAACGGTTAGCGGACCTGTCAGTGCAAACGGCATCAAACTTATCGGCGCTCCGAAGGTCACCACCGACCCCATGATCAAGCTGGATTACGGCACACGAGTCGGAAACGACGGGCCGTTCTCAATCTGGCTTGACAACAACAAGGTCAACTTCGACGTGCAGCCGTTCGTGCAAGACGGCGTGCCGTTCACACCATTCCGCCACCTCTTCGAGGCTGCTGGCGGAAAGGTGGACTGGGACCACATCGCGAAGATCGTCAACGCAGTCGGCGCAGCCGGCGAAGTGACGATTAAGATCGGCGACCTGTACGCCAAGGTCAACGGCAACTCGGTGAAGCTCGAAACGGCTCCATTCTTGAAATCCGACCGCACGATCGTTCCCCTTTCCTTCGTGAAAGACGCGCTCGCGGTTGAGATCGAAGTGGACACAGCGACAGGCCACGTCCTAATCACACAAGCAACCAAGAAATAGGCTGTCGACCACCAGACGACACCTGAGGCGGGTTGTCCCAATGGGACAGCCCGCCTTTTTTCTCCTACAAAACCTAAGCAAAACCGCCGAAAACCTATGAGGGGAAAGAGGTCCCGAGGGGAAATTCATGGAGAAAATGACCGAGAAGAGGCAGGCGCCGCGCTACCAGATCATGGAGTTTGGAATGTTATGGAGGTCTGGCGAAGAGGGCGCTGAGCGGGTCGGGCCCGCGATTGTCACCAACGTTAGCCTCGGTGGCGTTCAGATGAAGGCCAAGTTAGGCTTCGAGTCGAACGCTGAGCTCACCCTCGAGCTGGCCGGAGAGAAGGGGCCCGTGTTCCTTCCTGGCGACGTCCGGTACTCAAAGAACGGCACGGATGATGGCGTTTACACCCTTGGATTCAGATTCAAGCCAAAGACCAGCAAAGACCGCGAAGAGCTCGCGAGATACGTGATGTCGCTGCGCGATCGAGTCCTGTTCGCTGGTTAATTCGCTCATCTTCCTCCTCACGTTCGCTGAACGACCAATCTTTTTCACACAACCGGGAACAAATAATTTGTGACCTGAGTCACAACATTTCGTCAACCAAAATTCAGGAACCCGGGCTCCTGGCTTATTCACAAGATAAGTCAACAGGAGAAGAAAATGAACAAGCTAATGCGCGTCGCACTCCTTGGTGCGGCTATTGTTACCTCGGTATCGGTTCTCGCCGATAACTCCGACACGTTTACATTTCCGAATAACACTGGCCAAGCAGCCAATGACCTGCACATCGTCTGGTCGCGTGCAGTGAAGATCGAATCGAACACCGAATTCAAAAAGCAATCTGGCAGTGACTCAAACAAATCCGACTTCAAAAAAGGCTCCGTCGCGAATGGCGACAGTTGCGAAGTCAAAGTCAGTTGGGATGGGACTGATCCAGAAATCAAGTCTTGGTATTGGACGAATGACGGGAAGAAGATTCGAGACGAAAAGATTGGCGACGTTACTGCGATAGACACCAATGAATCAAATGGCTTGGTCGCGGTCACCGTAAAGAATTCCGAAGGAGCGCTGACGGCGTTCTTGCCGAGCGAATTAGTTTCGGGAACAACGATTCGCGGAACAGTGATCATGACTCCGAACGGAAACGACAGCTCCACTCTTCGTGGCAGCGTCCTTCAAATCGGAGAGTCAAAGCTGCCTTCAAACGGCGGCGCGTTCGTAGCGACACTTGGTGCAGGTGCGACGGCGTTGACGCTGATGAACTCAAGCGGCTCGCCAATCGCCAAAGTTCCTCTGCCGTGCATTCCGAACAACTCGATGTTCGGGCCTGGCTCGCTCCCGTTTGACGGAATGCCGAAACCGGGACTCGTCGCTTCAGGAAAACCGTTTTCGGTGCCTGGCAACTTCAATCCGTCAGAAACTTTTTCAGCAAAGATAAATGGATCTGACGCAACTGTTCTCGCAGCGAGCAACTGGAACGCAACCGTTATGCCAAGTGGCAATCTACTGGGCAATTGCAATGTCGAGGTGATGAACGGAAACGCCATCACGAAGTTCTCAGCGAACGCCGTGAACATCGAATTGCTCTCGTCGCGCAACACGCTCATGGCTGGCGAAACAGCGAACATCACCCTCAAGGTTGGTCCGTTCACGGATGCGCCGTCGAGCCTGCTTCCAGCTGAAATCTCGATCGTTAACCACACACCAAGCACACTAAACCTTGGCGACAAGAACAACTGCGTAATCACTATCCGGCCCGAAGACATCAGCAGCGATGGTTTCTACACCTGCGTTCTGAGTGGAACCGCGCTCGCGCCGGGAGGATTCGTGGTTTCTGGCCAGCTCGCCGGTACTAGCTGCGGCGCGAAGACGCACGAATTCGGCATAGATAAGTTGAACAAAGGCAAAGACAACAAAGGTTGGTACATCGAGTGGCGAGAGGATTGCCACGAAGGCACATGTCACCTGAAAAAGGGTCACGCCGGCGATCACGCGTTCTCATGGAAGAAATGCCAAACGCATGACAGTAAAGATCACAAGGACTATTACAGTTCCGAAGAGGATCGAGACGCTGCCTATAGAAAGCTGGAGAAGGAGGCAAAGGAGAGAGCCGCAAAGAACGGCTTCTAATCCGGCTAAGTTCTCTTAGCGTCCGTGGCGGGGCATTAGCCCCGCCACGTTTTCTCTTAACTAGTTTCTGCGTTTTTGGGCTTGTAGAAGAACATCACCCAAGCAGCGAACAACGCACCAACCGCGCCTATGACTAACACCCACTGAACTCCAAGCACTCCTGGATCGCAGAGCAGATAGATGTTAAGCCCTGTAATCAATATGCAGCAAAGCGCTCCGAGTATCGTCATCCAAATCGGGTTCGCGAATGCTCCCATCTTTCGTTTGTCTGCGGTAATCATTACGAGTGGAAAAATCGCAAACGGAAGCTGCATCGAGAGAATGACCTGAGAAAGTATTAGCAATCCAACTGTGTTCTTGCCGCCAGTGCTGCTAACCAATATCACCGCAGGAATGATCGCGAGCAGCCGTGTAATAAGTCTCCTAACCCAAGGAGCGATTCTAATGTTCAGAAATCCCTCCATAACGATTTGTCCCGCGAGGGTTCCGGTTATGGTTGAAGACTGGCCCGATGCCAACAGTGCCACCGCAAACAGCGTTGCCGCCATCCCTCCCAGTGCAGGCGAAAGCAGGTGATAAGCATCCTGCATATTTTCAACGACGATGTTGTCCTTTCCAAACACCGAAGCCGACAGAATCAGTATCGCCGCGTTAACAAAAAACGCGAGACTCAGAGCGATAACCGTGTCCATCGTCGCATTTCTTATCGCAAACTTCTTAGATGTCGCATCCTTCTCCACGTCTCTCGTTTGAACAATCGAAGAGTGCAGGTACAGATTGTGAGGCATGACCGTCGCGCCAAGAATCCCAAGAGACACCAACAACGCGCCCTCAGGCATGCTCGGAATAAACATTCCTTTGGCAACGCCGACCATATCAGGCTTGGCCAAAAACATCTCGATTGCAAAGCAGACTCCAATTGTCGCAACCAGCGTGATCACAATCGCTTCTAAAACACGAAAGCCGTAGCGCATCAGCGCCATGAGAATCAAGACATCAGCGGAGGTAATCAAGACCCCGGCGACCAACGGAATTCCGAACAACAGGCTGAGCGCGATCGCCGAACCGATGACTTCTGCAAGATCGCACGCGATGATCGCAACCTCACACAGCAACCAAAGCGCGATTGCCGCTGGCCGTTTGTAATACGCGCGGCAAGCCTGTGCCAAATCATATCCAGTCGCCAATCCAAGCCGAAGCGCAAGCGTCTGAAGCAACTGCGCCATCAAGTTGGATGCGAGAATCACCCACAACAGCGCGAATCCAAACTTCGAACCCCCCGCCAAATCTGTTGCCCAGTTGCCGGGGTCCATGTAACCGACGCTGACCATGTAGCCAGGTCCAGCGAATGCCAGGAACTTGCGCAGGTTGCTAACGCCGCGCGGAATCTTTATCGAAGAGTTGACCTCCTGCAGCGATTTTTGTTGAACGACGTTCATGCTTTCACCTTCGGCGGGATTGGGCGACCGTGGGGACAAGTTTCGGGGTGACCGAGCAGTTCGGCGATCTTGTCTTCGAACTCCTCGCTGATGTGGTGCTCAAGGATCTCGGCTTGATGATGAGCCTCGGCATCGCTAAATCCGAGATGTTCCATCAGATACCTCTCAAGCAGGCGGTGATGTCGAATCACCTCGAGAGCCATCTGCTCTCCTGACTCGGTCAGAACGGCACCGTAGTAGGGGGTGTGAGTCACCCAGCCGCGGTCCGAGAGCAGCTTGAGCATCTTGCTGACGGCGGGCTGGCTTGTGCCGAGCTTTTGGGAAATCCGCTTGGTGGTCGCCGGTTCGCCGGCGTGGCTCAGGTGATAGACGGCCTTCAGGTAGTCCTGTACTGCGCTGGTCACAAGTTAACCTCGGTTCACAAAGTTTACCCAAGGTTAATAATTGGCATGTTGGCCGGTTTCTCGCATTAGTCAACACGACCGAATCCGGGGTGCAATCCGCGCTCGGCATGAAGCTGTCGGTCAGCGGCTGCAAGATGCAACTCGGTTAGCCTCGGTCCAGCGCAACCACAGCCACATCCTGCCAAAATAACCGCGTGCGCGGCCGGTTCATCACACTCGAAGGGCCAGAGGGAGCGGGCAAGTCCACCCTCGCCAAATCGCTCGCCGAAATGATGCGAACTCGCGGTATTGACGTGCTGCAAACCCGCGAACCTGGCGACGGCCCAACGGGACCCGCAATCCGTCAAGCCCTCTTACAGGGCGGTGATCTGGATCATTGGACAGAGCTATTTTTGTTCCTTGCAGATCGGTCGCAGCATTGCGAACAGCTCATCGGACCTGCGCTCCACAAAGGTGACTGGGTGCTCTGTGATCGGTTTGCCGATTCTACGGTCGTGTATCAAGGCCATGCGCGCGGATTGAATATTGAGCAACTTCGCGAGCTGAACCAAATGGCTACGAGGGGATTAGAACCGCACCTCACATTGCTGCTGGATATTGACCCAGTCGAAGGGTTGGCCCGCATACAAGACAAAGACCGACTTGATCGCGAGCCGATAGAATTTCATGCGCGAGTGCGAGCAGGTTTTTTGAAAGAGGCGGAACGCGATCCCGAGCGGTGGAGAGTGTTGGACGCTTCTCTCTGCCAGGCAGAGCTTCTGGACGAGGCTTGGTATCACGTTCACCAACTGATAGGCATGGTGCGGTCATAATGCACGTCCCGGAGGCGCACACATGAAACTGATTATCGCCATCATTCACAGTCGCGACAAAAATCGAGTGATTGACGATCTCGTGCGCGCGGGATTCAAGTTCACGATTATCGGCTCGACGGGTGGGTTCTTGCGCGAAGGGAATACAACTTTGCTCATCGCCGTGGATCAGTCTGACGTGAACACCGTGATGGATGTTGTCGCAAGCGATTGCAAAGCGCGCGAGCAGTTGGTGAATGTCGTTCCGCCGGAAACCTCGGCGGTTGGTGGGTTTGTCCCGAGCCCTGTAAATGTGCCCGTGGGTGGCGCGGTGGTGTGGGTTTTAGATGTTGAGCGAACTGAGCGATTCTAATCGTTACGGCATTGGAGCGCGGCGCATGGTTGCTGCTGTTGCAAGGTCGCAAGCTTCAGTTCCGGTGCTGTTCGTAGGAGAACCCGGTGCAGGGCAAAACGCTGCAGCAGCCGATCTTGCAGCAGTGTATCTGTGTCAGTCGCCTTTGCCCGAAAGTGCATGCGGAGAGTGCTCGGCATGCAGAAACTTCCGAAACAACAAGTCGCCGGATCTTCTACCGGTTGAAGCTGACGGCAAAACCAACATTATTAGGCTTTACAAAATCAACGGCTCAGGAAAAGCAAGTGAAGAACCGAGCAAAGCAAACGATGCGGGCAAGTCGGCGGACGAGTTGTCCGTAGTTCCGATAACCAAGTTCATTCGTGTCGGTCCGGTCCAAGCGCGCAACAAAGTGGTATTGATCGTCGGCGCAGACAGGCTCAACTCAGATTCTGCAAATGCGCTGTTGAAAACTCTCGAAGAAGCACCATCCTACGTTCGCTTTGTGCTGACTTCAGACGCAGCAGGAAGAATCATGCAGACCGTTCGTTCGCGCTGTTGCATCGTGCCGTGCGATTACGAGCGACCAACGCATCTGTCGCAGGCTGCGCTAAATCTTTCCGCAGGAACTCCTGAGCTCGCAGAAAAACTCGCATCAGAACAGCTCTCCCTGTTTGCCGAGCGGTTTTGGATTTGGCTACAAGAGTGGCAGCATCGGCCAAATCAACAGGCATTGAAAGTATCGGAAGAGTTTCAAATCCTGTGCGATGAATATCATGAAATTGTCGGCGGTAAGGTCAGCCGAACGACGCGCACCGAAATGCTCAAAATGCTTTGCAATGGAATTTCGGCGCTCGTCCGAGACGGCAACCGTTCGCTCGTTCCGATGCTTGCCGAGGCGATTGAAGCACACCGGGCAGTTGCCGGCAACATCACCTTCAACTATGTGTGCGACTCGATGTTCTGCTCCAAGGACTTCTAACTAACTTTCGAACTGTTCAAGCCATCGCCGAATTGCGGCCAGTCCTGCTCCCGATACCCGCGTCCATGGCGTGGTCTCCAGCAATCGCATCGCCATCCGTTCGTTGGTCACTCTTGTACACTTCCTGCGCGTCTTCCGGCGAAGCTCCTCCAAATTCACAAGGTGCTCAAAGTGATCAGATAGCCCGACGAGAAGTTGGTCCGGTTTGAACATTTCCGCGATCGTGGAAAGTAGGTCCGAAGCTTGATCCAAAAGCACGTCACAAAGCGTTGCGGCGGCCGGATCACCTTGCCTCTCCGCATCGGCGATCCGCTCGACAAAGCCCCCATCATCGCCATCGGAAAACTCCGTTGCAAGGTCTTCGAAAGCGTTGACCGAATAAATCGGCGCAAACGGCTGAATCGGCATCAGGTCTATCTCCGATCTCGACGACCGGCCCAACACGAGCGTCCCATTGGCGCCGTCAGAGAGGTCAACGCAAAGCACGGTTTGGCCCCAGAGAGATGAATCCTGCCGCAAGGCGTGTGAAACGAGGGCGTTCGAGGACGAGATCACCTCAATCCCCTCAGGCACGGTGAGAACCTCCCTCCCAATCGCCGAGGTCGCACTAATGGACCGGCTTGGGGGCAGCGAGGCCGAAACCAGCGGCAAAGCAATCACCGAGATTCCGATCTCCTTCCCGGACTGAGTTTGAGCAGCCCTCAACGCAGATTCAACCTGGTCGGGGCTTTGCCAGTGAATCGTGCTATTGCTTTTCAGCTCACCCCAGGTGTTCACGACGGCGGACCTGAGCGACCCAGGCCCCAGCAGGTGGCACGTTGCGAGTGCAAAGGTCGGGGAAACCATCAAGGCACCGGCTTTCCGGCCCGTTTTCCCCCTGGTCGAGCCGATCTCTTGGATCATGTCTGCCCCGGCAAGGCGCTTGACCATCACGGTCATGCTCGCGGAGCTGAGGCCCAGTAATTGTGCCAGTTCTCGGCGTGTGATGCCGGGTGAGTCGAACACCAGCCTCATCGGTTTGGCGTCTGACAATGGGAACGGAGGCCTTCCGGGCATGATAACAGCATACACGACCTATTCTGGTGCCAAAATACTGAAGGCTGTTAATGGAACCGTTTCCGGTCAAATCAGCGTAATCGGAGTAGAAATTGTGAGGGCGACGAGCACTATCGGAGGAAGTCGAGAGCTTTCAGGCACAGGCCTAAAGGAGCAGTTCGACAGTCTAATGCGGGCTACCTACCCGCAGGCGTTCCATCTGGCCATGCGGCTGACGGGCTCGAGGTCGGACGCCGAGGACCTGGTCCAGGATTCGTTTATCAGGGCTTTCCGGTTCTTCCATCGCTACGACCAATCGTTGCCGTTTGCGAACTGGCTCTACCGAATCGTCACCAACGCACACATTGACGAGGTTCGCCGTCGGAGCAAACTTAGGGTGGCAAGCCTTGACGAGCCGCACCCAGAAACGGGTTCAAATTGGGAGATTGCAGACGGGTCTGCTTCTCCAGAGAAACTGCTGATGTCGGGTGAATTCGAGGCGGAGATGCAAGAAGCGCTCTTGCGAATGACCCCCGAATTCAGGATCGCAATTTTGCTCTCAGACATGGAAGGGATGTCATACGAGGAGATTGCGGAAATTATGCGAACGAGCATCGGCACAGTTCGTTCGCGAATCCATCGCGGCCGCCGACAATTAAGAAGACTTTTGGCTTCCATCAGACCCGATAAGTACAGCGTAGAAATATCATGAACTGTCGTTCCGTGCATTCAAAGCTTGCCGCGTATCTCGACCGAGAGCTTCGCAAAGAGGAATCGGAAGAGATTCGCGCGCATCTACACTGCTGCAGTGATTGCGAAGCCGAGCTTCATCGTGTTCAAGCTATTAAGGATCAGGTTGCGATGCTGCTGCCGATTCCACCCACGAAGGATTTTGAGACAAGACTTTTCGGAGCGATTGAAGGCCTGGGAGATCAACCGACACGCAGCAGTTGGTGGGACTGGAGATTTGCATTGGTTCCCGCCACAGCGGTCGCTGCGGCGTACATGTTCTTCGTGATCGGAAAGAGCAGCCCGGCAACGCCAGAGCCAGCCAACGTTCTGTCACAGAACAACCCACTCGCCAGAGACCAAGCATTCGATCAAGCTCGGAATCCCATGTCTGGCGGTATGACCGTAAGTTTCGATGCACCGTCAGGTCGTTAAGCTATTACTTTGCGCCGGCGTCGGGCTGATCGCTTTTCGCTCGTTGTTGCCCCAAAGTTCGGTCGAGTCCTCTTCGCCCGTTGAGCAGTTGCGAAAGGCGCTGAACGCGGATGTTCGAACGACCTACACATGCATCAAAACCGTGTCACGTTGGGATAGTCGCCGTGGCGATGTTCGAGTAAGAAAAGACCAAGCCGCAACCGGTGCCAGCGCGACCTACGTTTTAGCACCCACCTCAATGCAGGGAAGAATTACTGTTGACGACGGTAAGTTGTGGTCAACCTACAACCCCGACAAAAAGACGCTGTATGTTCAAGAGTCGCCGGTGCGGATGTTGAACCGAGAAGAGTTCGACCGCCGCATCTCGCTGATCCAGCAGAACTACAAAGTCTCCGGTTTCAAATCGTCGCCAGTCGCAACTCGAAAGGTCGTTGGTGTTCAGGTTGATCCTGTCGCGAAAGATGAGCTGTATAAGCGGAGCTTTTGGGTTGATGCCGAACGTGGCGTGATTTTGCGCGTTGCGTGGACGCATCCAAACGGAACGAAGAAGACCATCAGCGACACGATCAGCATTGAGTTTCCGGAAAAGCTGGACGAAAACGCATTCAAGCTGAAGCTTCTTGAAAATCCCAAGATGGTTCGCATTCAATCCCCACGCACCGAGCGGACTGTGTCATCGCTTTCGAAGCATGTGGGGTTCGACGTATTGATGCCGAGCGAAATGCCGCTCGGTTTTCTGTTCACCCGCGCCGAAGCCGTGACAGGCGCGACCCGCACCATGTCTGCTCTCCGGTTTACCGACGGAGTTGCCAATGTTACGATTTACCAGTCTCCCGCTCAGAGCGGCAAGCCTCCCTGGCGAGTGGACGAAGGCAGAGGCGATTTCGAGCACGACGGCACCTACTTCGCAATCGAGGGTGATGTGCCGGATGCCGCTCGCGTGAAAATTGCAGTCTCTGTTAGAGAAACCAGCAAGGAAACTGAGAAGAACCTGAGGCAGCGGGCTGTCAAACAGCTCGGCGCTTCTGAAAAGATTGTCGGAGAGTTGCGGGACTTAGGACTCAGGTTCAGCGATGTGGCTGCCTGTATTTATCTTGGAAAAAACGATGCGAAGCAGGTGTTTTCAGCGGCATGGTCATTCAAAAAGGGCCGATCGCTAACGGAAATTGCACAAAAGTTCGGTGTTCGGGAATCTGACGTCCGGAAAATTGTTAAGTCGTTTTGGAACAATAATTAACTTCTCAAAGGTGAAACCGATGTTTGGAAGACTCTTTAGAACTGGCTTAGGATGGGCGCTCATAGGCGGCATCGCAATAGGGGCGGTAGGCACCGTCCTATTTTTCAACTCCAGGAATCTGGCGTTTGCGGCCGGAGGCGAACCCCCACCGCTTTCGACGGCCGAGCTAGATGTGCTCGCAACGCTTGACGGGGCCGTCACAAAGCTCACCGAGCGGCTGATGCCCTCTGTTGTCCACATCCGAAATCCGCGAGGCAGCGAAGGATCAGGCGTGGTCTATCGAGCTGATGGATGGATTGTGACGAATGCGCACGTCGTAAACGGAGCCAGTACGGTCAAGGTCACTTTGAATGACGGCCGGCAGATTGATGGGCAAGTCCGAACGGACGACATGAGCGATATCGCGCTCGTCAAGGTTGACCGCACAAATCTCCCTGCGGCGTCGTTCGCCGACAGCGAAGTCGTTAAGCCAGGCCAGCTTGCAATCGCAATCGGTGCGCCTCTCGGTTTCGAGCAATCGGTTACTTTTGGCCACGTTAGCGCAGTTGGCAGGACCACCAACAATCAGCAAGCGCTCTATGCTTTGGGTCGGCCGTATTTCGACATGATTCAAACGGACGCTGCAATAAACCCAGGCAACTCGGGCGGCCCGCTGATGAATTCCAAAGGCGAAGTCATTGGGATTAACACTTACATCGCTTCGAACACTGGAACGAACTCTGGTGTCGGATTCTCCATTCAATCGAACACTGCGAAGGTTGTCGCGGACCAACTGATTGCGAGCGGCAAGGTCGTTCGCGGGTATTTGGGTGTCGTCCCTGCCAATATGCTCGGATACGAAAAAGAGGAGCGAAAGGCGACAGGCGGAGCGATTCTGCGAGACGTCTCTTCCGACGGTCCAGCCGCAAAGGCAGGTTTCAAAGTTGGAGATATCGTCACGCAAATCAACGGTCGCGATATTCGAGGCGAGATGGATTTCCGCAACGCAATGATCACGAACAAACCGGGCATGGAAGTGACGGTCAAAGTGATGCGCGGTGGCAACCCCGTCACGCTGAAGACCAAGCTTATTGAGCGGCCTGCTACACCGACAACCGGTAGGCAACCGCTTCCGAACACACCCAACGACGAGGACCAGGGACTGAACATTCCGTTCCCGTTCGGACAGGATCAGGCGCCTGAGCCGAATGACTCGCCGAGCGTTGGCGGTCCGGCGCGGTTAGGGGTGCAAGTTAGGGCACAGTCTGACTCGGAACTTTCGGCTTCCTCAATCAAGGGCGTTTACGTCGTCTCAGTTGACTCGAATTCGGTTGCGGCAAGAATCGGCATCAAGCCAGGAATGCTGATTACCCAGATCGGCGCAACGAAGATCAGCAGCCCGTCAGAGCTGTCGGACGCGATGTCGAAGTACAAGAAAGGGCAATCAGCCCTGATTACGTTCGGAAAAGTAGAAGGCAATTCTCAGACATTCATGAGTATCACCGCAAGGTTCTAGGTCAGCTAAAGAGCCGAAAATCGGGCCGTGAGTGCATAATGCGCTCACGGCCCGATGAACTTATTGGACTACATCGAATATGTGAAGGCCTCAGAGTCTGGAGGCCTCGAAGCAGTCGCCGCTTGCGCGCTGGAAGAGGCGACTCGGCTGCTCCCGATGCAAGGTTCACCAAAAATCGTCTGGAAGAACTACCGCTCGACAGCGGGCCGCGCATACCTTTACGAAAACACGATCTGTTTGAGCAAAAGGATTCTAACCGATGAAACACGTGTGCGCGAGACCGTGCTTCATGAGTACGCACACCTGTTCGTATTTGAAAGATACGGGCATCGCGCGAAACCTCACGGCAGAGAGTGGAAGCTGGCGATGAGAAAGCTGGGTGTGAAAGCAGACGTCACTCACGACTACGAATACCAGCGAAACAGCGTAACGCCGAAGCACGCGTATCCGTGCGAAAAGTGCGGCGAACTAATTCACAGAGTCAGACCATTGCGGTGGGGTCAGATGTATTTGCATGTTGGCTGCGGTGGGCGGATACGGCATGTTGATCACCGAGACGCAAGTAGGTTGCAACTGTGACACAGGTTCATGCAACGCGGATTGTGACCGCCGCAGAAATGCGGGAGATTGACATTCTTGCTGTCAAGGAGTTTGGGCTTTCCGTCCGCGAGATGATGGAAGCTGCGGGCCGCGCTCTCGCTGCAGCCGTCGCCGAAAATGAGGAAGCCGACAACATCTTTTTTGTTTGTGGGCACGGAAACAACGGCGGCGACGGGATGGCGGCCGCAAGATTTCTGTTCGACATGGGGCGAAGAGTCACCGTCATGCTCACATCTGACCCAGAAGGATTGCAGGGGGAGCCGCTCGAGCAATTTAGAATGCTGTGTGAAGTTTCCGTTCAAATCACTTGGCCCGGCAACAAGCATTGGAAAGACTCCTTGGAGGAGTTGGAGGATTGCGAAGTCATTGTAGACGCGTTGCTCGGAACCGGTGCGCGATTGCCGTTGAGCGGCGTAATGAAAGAGCTTGTACAGACGATTAACAGCTCATCTGCGCTGGTCATTTCCGCCGACATTCCGACCGGAATCAGTTGCGATACGGGCGAAGCGATCGGTGCGTACGTCATCGCGGATCGTACGGTAGCGTTTGGGCTTGCCAAGCCGTTCCTTTTCGCCGGCGATGGGTTGGTGGCAAGCGGGGCGTGGGAGGTCGCGGACATCGGACTTCCGCTTGAGCTGACTATGGCGGCCGGAAGCGCCGTCATGGTGGACGACTTATCTGGGCTGCACCGTCTCCCCAGACGACCGTTGAACGCTCACAAACGATCGTCTGGCGTTGTGCTGGTGGTCGCTGGGTCGGCATCTTATCCGGGAGCCCCAACGCTGACTGCGTTGGGGGCCTATCGAGCGGGAGCCGGGCTCGTGACAGTTGCTACAGTCTCACAGTGCGCAATGGGCATCCAGAGTTTCCTTCCGGAGTGCCCGATCGAAGTGCTTCCGGATGTCAGCGGGTTCATTTCGCCGGATGCCGCCGAACGGGTGATCGAACTGGCGGCTCGCTGCGACTGCGTGGTGATTGGCCCTGGATTGGGCCGTGCCCCGGCCGTCGGGGCGTTCCTGAACCGGTTGTTCGGCTCGCTGGAGGCACAGTGGGTGGTTGATGCAGATGCCCTCTGGTGGCTGCCTGAATTGACCCATCGTCCCTCGAGCCCGGCGCTTTTGACGCCTCACGAGGGTGAGGCCGCCAGGCTTTTGGGCTGCCAGCCGGCAGACGTGACTGCCGACAGGTTCACGACAATTCGAGAAATAGCCGAAAAGTATTCACATCAGGTTCTCCTGAAAGGCCCTTGCACCTTGATCCACGAACCGGGAGTCGAAACGGCCGTCAACCGAACGGGTTGCGCTATCTTGGCCACCGCTGGCTCTGGCGACGTTCTCGCGGGCGTGGCCGGGGCATATTTGGCCATTCTTGGGGAGCCGTTTTCGGCAGGAGTTGCCGCGGCCTATATTCATGGGGCAGCCGGCGATCTTTTGTCCAGGGAGTTTGATGGTGGGATGGGAGCTTTGGCTCGGGAGATCGCCGAGATCATCCCCGAGGCGCGAATTGATAGGCTTGAGAACCTCGTCAGTTCCTTTGGGGAAGAAGACGAGCCAGAAGATTGGGACGAAGAATGGGATGATGAACTGGATGACGAATCAGATGAAAGCGAGTTTGGCAAGGGGCTTAATTAGCCTTGCCTTGTTAGCACCGACATATTGTTTTGCTGTAAACGTCAAAGTCGTTTTTGGTACAGAAGCGCCACGCTCTGTTTGGGTGCTGCCGAAACTTCCAGAGCAACTTCCGGAGAATGGGCGCGAATTTACGGCCAAACAGTTTGAGATTGAGATACCCGACTCGCTAATCGCGGGTGTTGTGGTTGTTGGTGAGCAGGATACAGGCAACTTCGCGTTCAAACGATGTCAGGAGATCATCAACAAAGGCGTTTGGAACGTGCGGCCGGAAGATATGGTCGCAGGTCGCGTCTCAGTCAGTGTATCCAAAGACAGCGAACCGGCCGACGGTGTGATGGTCACTATGACCCGTGGTCAACACCAGAGGAGCACGATGTCAATCGAAGGCGAGGCTGACTTCTTCTTTGTTTCATTCGGCGACGTCGAAATTTCTGCGGCTTACAACAACGGCAAGGAGCTGGTGAATTTGCCGCCGAAAACTCTCCGCGTGACACTTGCGCGTGAAGAGGTTGTTCCAACCGAAGTGATTTCACTTCCGGCAGACGCCGTGCTGAAAACGAAACCGACACCTGCAGAGGAAAAAAAGGCTGCGGAAAAAACCACAAAGCCGGGTTGGTTTTCAGGCGTTAACCTCATTTATTATTTGCTCGCACTCATCATTGCAGGTTCGGCTGCCTGGTACCTTTTCAAACAGGCCAAACAAAACGATACGAAGATCGTTCAGCAACTTAGAAATCTCGGCGTTGATCCGGTGACAGCGGATCCCGCAGATGCGCAGCCTGCTTCGTCGTCACCGGTTCCAAAGCTGGACGAAACGCCGCTGGTACCGGCAGGACACTGCCTGTTCTGCGGCGAAAAATTCGACGCCGACGGAACGTGTTCATGTTCGCGAAAGAAAGCAGCAGCGGCGGTCGCTGCGCCCGCTTCAACACCATTGACGTTTGGAGTCAAAAAGGCTGTTCTTGTATCGGAGTCAGGTGGTGAATTGCCGATTGCGCCAGGCGTTTGCGTCGTTGGTCGAGAGGGCGATGTGCACATTGAAGAACCAACCGTGAGTCGGCGTCATGCAGAATTCAATTTCGTGGATGGGCGACTCACGCTAAGAGACCTTGGAAGCGCGAACGGTACGTACGTGAACGGCGTCAAGATTGAACAAGAGACAGAGATGAAGCACGGTGACGCGGTTCAATTCGGCGGATACAAAATGAGGGTTACTTTGTCGTGAATCGTGTCTTCTTCCTGATGCTGCTTGCTGGGATTGCGGGGCTTACTGCGTGGGCCGTGACGGAGCCATTTGCGCCCGGTCGCATTCCTCTTGAGTCGTTTTCGACCGAGGGGCGTGAGACCACGCGCGCGTGGATGCTTTACGAATTCATGTTCTCTGCAGCGTTGGGCGCGTTCATCGGAATGGCGATCGCGGGATTGACGGGCTACTATCAAGGGAGCGCCTCGCACGTTCGCAGGGGATTGCTCATCGGATTTGTGCTCGGTGCAGTCGGCGGGACTTTCGGGCTGAGAATCGGTGGCATGTTTTCGGAGGCTGTTTTCGGCGCAAACGTGTTTACGAATTCTGCAGCTCCGTTTTTCGTGCGAGTCATGGCGAGAATGTTCGTGTTCCTTTTCTTTGGCGCGCTCATCGGACTGGTGCAAGGGATTCCTACGAAATCCGCCAAGAGAAGCATTCAAGGATTAATCGGTGGTGTTTTTGGGGGCGCGATAGGCGGCGCGGCGTTCGATATTGTAGGCGGCATTGTCGGCTCATGGATTCTAACGGCGAAACTCTCATCTGGTGAGATCACTCCAGGCAGCACGACGATGGTGGAAATTGGCGCATTGCCGCGCGCATTGGCCGCCGTTGTCATCGGCATGGCGATTGGACTATTCGTTGGGTTAGTCGAACGAATTGCACGCTCCGCATGGCTTCGCCTCGAACTCGGCCGAAACGAAGGCAAGGAGTGGTCGGTTGACGCCGCGCAGACATTTATCGGAAAATCCGAAAACGCACATATACCGCTATTTGGAGATCCCAACATCGCGCCGATGCATGCGTGCATCTATAGAACTGGTTCTTCGTTTAGGCTGGTTGACGGCGGAGCGCCAATCGGTGTCGGGGTGAACGGCATACGAGTTCCCGAGGCACCTCTAAAACACGGTGACGTCGTTCAGATCGGCTCATACAACCTAAGATTCCTAACATCAAGCGCGCGACGAACGGCACCGACTCCGGCCGACGTTGCGCGTTCACAATCGCCGGTCGCGCTGGGAATTGACCCCAACATCAACTTAGCTCAGCCGCCTACGACCTCGCCCTCGGGAATATCATCGCAGCCGCAGGTGCCGACGCATGCGTTGGTTCAACCAAACTTCTCGCTAGTTGCAATTGACGGTCCGCTGAGCGGTCAGAGATTTGTGCTTGATCCTCAGGAGACAGTCGCGGGCCGCGAGTCACCACATATTAGATTGGACTTTGACAACAGCGCGAGCCGCCGGCACTGTGCGTTCGTCGCAGGAGCAGCCGGCGTTCTGGTTCGTGATCTTGGAAGCACGAACGGTACGCTGGTTAATGGAACACGAGTACAGGAGATGGCGTTGCGCCCTGGCGACACGGTGAAAATCGGCGCGACAACATTTCGATTGGAGTAACTATGGACCCGAACAAAACCCACATGATTCCGCCCGCAGACCCAAATCGCACACAAATGATGCCGGGCGCGGATCCAAACCGAACGCAAATGATGCCCGGTGGCGACCCGAATCGAACGCAGATGATGGGGTCAGCAGCGGTCCCGTTTGCGCCGAGCAAGGGGCTGAACGTCGAGGTGATCGCCGGAAGGCAGTGCTCGCTGGCGAACGCTCCATCGCGAGAGCAGTTTCTAATTGAATGCAGCGGCGTTGGCGGAGGTTCGGTCGGGGGCCGAACGGCGCTGAACATCTGCCTTTGCATTGACCGCTCCGGTTCGATGGAGGGCGACCCCCTGAATTACGTGAAGACTGCGTGCGGATATGTCGTAGATCTGCTTTCGGACGGCGACACGCTGAGTATCGTCACGTTCGAGGAAACCGTTGAAGTGCTGATGCCTCCACGAAGAGTCATGAACAAGGACCTCATTAAACAGCACATCAACCGAATCGTGCCGGGCAACACAACGAACTTGTACGATGGCTTGGCGTTATCGGCGCAGCAACTCATTGGCAATAGCGTTCCTGGAGCTGTGGAGAGAATCGTGGTGTTTACAGACGGCGATCCAACGGCGGGCATCAAGGATTACAACTCTCTCGTACAGCACGTTGGCGAAATCAAATCGCGTGGCATCACCTGTACGTTTCTCGGTTTTGGCTACGAGTACAACGAAGAGTTGCTTGCAGGTATGGCAAAGCGATCTGGCGGCAACTACTACTTCGTTGCAAGACCAGAACTGATCCCCGAAGTGTTCCGATCGGAGTTGGACAAGCTATTCACTATGGCTGCGAGAAACCTAAAGCTGCAGCTCAAGGCCGCGCGTTGGGTAACCATTCGCCAAGTTTATGGTCAGGCGGTTCCGTTCGGGCAATCTCAAATCGAAGTGAACATGGCAGATGTTGAAAAGGGCGCAACGGTTGGACTCGCAGTAGACCTTGAGTTTCAGAATCATCCCCTCGGCCAGTATCGCGTGCTCTCGGGCAGGCTGACTTACGATGACACAGTGACCGGAGTGGAAGAGTCGGTTGACGTTGACTGCGTTATTGAATTCACTGGCGACCAGGCTCGCTGCTCGGTCCCGCAAGATAGTCGGGTCGCCAAGTACGTCGAAGTATCTCTTGCGACAAGAGTTGTGGAGAAAACCGTGATGGGTCTGAAATCGGGTCAGATAACAACGGCCATGGCCGTTGCAGAACTGCAAAAGACTCAAATGCTGTTCGCACAAGATGGGCGAACTCAGGAAGCTCAGCAAGTGGCGCAGGCCGTTCGAGACCTGCAAGGCGGCCAAACGCAGTTGGTGGAGAAGACGCTGATAGGCACGATAACCAGCCTCGATCAGGGCAAAAAGAGCCAGTAGTCGTTCCGGGCACACACGGATTGGCTCGCCGGGGATAGACTCCCCACCCTGAGGTGAACCATCCGTGGAAACAAAAGATGCCATTAAGCACAACTACTTGCTGAGAGACTTGTCCGATGAAGCGTTGAACTCTATCGCTGCGCTATCGGAGATAACCGAATTCGCGGGAGGCGACGTAATCATCCGCGAATTTGACAAAAACAACGACCTGTTCATCTTTTTGGAAGGGTCTGCTCGCATCAACACTTTTTCGGGAGAGAAGCTCGCCGAATTGGGCCCTGGAAGCATTGTGGGCGAGATTTCATTGGTTGATGAGAAGCCGAGATCCGCTACAGTGATAAGCGTTGGCGGAACAAAAGCCGCAAAGATTCCGAGCAGCTCCTTGCGCGAACTGTTGAGCGCGCGCCCGGATATCGCCGCCACGATTTACAAAAACATCAGCCTTGTGCTCTGTTCGCGATTGAGAAACGCGAATATGCAGCTCGACGGCGCTCTGGGTCGGTAGGTTTGCATATGCGATTGGCGATTGTTCTCGTTTGTGCTGTTTCAGCCGGCGTCCTGTTCGCGCAAGATCGGCTGCCAACCTATCCAGGCTATGAGCAGTATGCGAAAATGCGCGGGCAGATCGCGGGTTCGGTTGTTCGTGCGAGCATTCAGCCGGTTTGGGCCGAGGATGGGAAGTCGGTCTTGTATCGAAAAAACGGCGAATGGGTGAAGTTTGACTTCGCATCGAAACGAGAGATGCCGACCGAGGCTCCAGCAGCACGCTCTGCGCCGAATGGAACTCGCGGCGCACAAGGGTTTCCTGCACGAGGCAGACAGTTTCGCCAAATTACATCACCCGATGGAAAGCAGTTAGCGAAATCTGAAGACCGAAACGTGTGGTTGGCGAACGCAGATGGTTCAAACATGCGCCAAATCACCACCGAAGGCGATGCGGCAAACAGAATAAAGCTCGGAATCGCGAGTTGGGTGTACGGAGAAGAGCTCAATGTGCGCAACGCATTGTGGTTTTCCCCAGACAGCAAAAAGTTGGCTTTTTATCGGTTCGATGAGTCGCAGGTGCTTGACTATTATTTGACGGACAAACAGATTCCGGTGCAATCCGGACTGGATGTGGAGCCGTACCCGAAGGCAGGAGCGCCAAACCCGATCGCTGATCTCATCGTCTACGACGTGGCCTCAGGGAAGTCAATGAAACTTGACTGTCGCGACGGACTGCCGTTCACCAATGATGTCGTCGGGCATTACGTTTATGAAGTGAGGTGGTCGCCAGACGGGAAAGAGTTGTATTTCAACCGAACAAATCGGCGGCAAAACGTGATGGAATGGGTCGCGGCCAATCCGGAGACGGGAAAGTGCCGCGTCGTCATTCGAGAAGAATGGCTCCCAAGTTGGACAGACAATTCACCAAACATCACTTGGCTCAATGACCACCGATTCATTTGGCAGTCCGAGCGCACCGGATTCAGCAACTTATACTTGTACGAAACGAGTGGCAAGCTGACGAAACAACTGACGAACCACCCGTTCGAAGCATCGCAGATCGTCAAAGTGGACGAGAAATCTGGTTGGGTTTTCTACATGGCAAGGAGCGGAGACAACCCCCATTTGATGCAGCTTCACAAAGTCAAGCTTGACGGAACGGGCGAAAAGCGACTAACCGATCCGAAGTTCTCACACTCGGTAAGCATTTCCGACGACAACAAGTATTTCGCAGACACGTACGAAACGCACGATCAACCTCCGGCAGTCCGGTTGGTGGATACCGATGGCCGAGTGGTTTCCGAATTGATGAAGTCGGATGACTCAAAGTTTGTATCACTTGGGCTGAAAAGGGCTGAACTGTTTAAGTATCCGGCAGCTGATGGCAAGACAGAATGCTACGGAATCCTAATGAAGCCGTCCAATTTCGATCCGACTAAGAAATACCCGTTGCTCGTCAGCGTTTACGCTGGGCCTGAGTCGGGAATGGTTCGCGAGCGATTCATCACGCCGGACGCGGACACCGAATTGGGTTTCTTGGTCGCCTATTTCGATGGTCGCGGCACTGCGGGTCGAGGTAAAAAGTTCAAGGACGAAGTTTACGAGAAACTCGGTGTGGTTGAAATTGACGATCAGGCCGCGGGTGTGAAGTATCTAGCACAGCGACCGTATGTTGACGGTAGTCGAGTTGGAATCGAAGGAACGAGCTACGGGGGATACGCATCTCTGATGTGTTTGGTTCGACATCCCGAAACGTTCGCGGCTGCATGCGCGAGTTCGAGCGTCTCCGATTGGCGCAATTACGACACGATCTACACAGAGCGATACATGTGGATCCCACAAGAGAACGCGTCTGGATACGACGCAGGTTCCGCGATGAAGTACGCAAGAAACTTGAAGGGCGATCTAATGTTGTTCTACGGCACCGCCGACAACAATGTGCACCCTTCTAACACGCTTCAGTTTATCGCAGCTTTGGGTGGGTCCAAACGAATTGAAGTCCAAGTCGGCCCCGATTTGGGCCACTCAGGTCTGAATCATGATCGGGCGATGGAGTTCTTCATTGAATCGCTAATTCTTCGGCGAAAATGATTCCGTTGGTCGAGTTGATGGCGCACACTTCGCGGCTCGAGGCGATTTACGAGAATTGGCCGGTGCCCGAAATCGGCGTTCAAAGCAGCGCGTTTTCAAGTTTCGATCGCACCGGCGGAAACGATGACGGTTTTAGAGGGACCCACTCTGCGTTGTATCGCGACCATCGTGGAGAATACGTGATCTTCGATTCCGAGGGGCCAGGATGTCTTAATAGCTTGTGGTTTACGAGCAACGAGTCTGGTCTTGCGAAGCTGAAGCTCGGGAAGATAAGGTTCTACTTTGACGGCGAACCAAATGCGCGGATTACGGTGGAAGCTAACGAACTATTCAAAGGCAAAAGCGCTTCCTTTCCGAAGTCTCTGGTGTTCGACAACAAACAGAGCACCGGAGGTTACGTTTCCTTTGTTCCGATCGCGTTTTCTGAGAGCCTTCGAGTAACAACGGAACAAAAAGCGGCGTTTTACATCGCCACTTACGACACATTTCCGCACGGAAGCGAGATTAGCTCAGGGCCCGTAAAGACAAAGAAGTGGCCGGAGTCAAAATCGAAAGGTCTGACGCACATCCCGCTAAAGTGGACTCACACAGGAACCGGTGTAATCGAGCGAATAGTTTACAAGCCTTCGCAAAGTGAACCGAAAGACTCTTGGATACGCATCTGGTGGGATGGCGACGAACAACCCGCGGTCAGTTGTCCGCTGGATATGTTTTTTGGGTCTGGTTTAGGCGCAGCCGAAATCCATTCACTTGCCTTCGGAATGGAGAAGGGTGCATGGGAAAACCGGATGCCAATGCCCTTCTGGCAAAGCGTGAGAATAGAACTGGTCGGCTCGGGTGAGCTTGCCGTTCAAATCGGCAAACAGAAATTCGCCGAGGATGACGCTGGTCACCTGCACGCCACCTACAACTCCGAAACTCCGACGAAATCGGGCAGCGATTTTGCGTTGCTTTCGACCCCAGGTGCAGGGAAGCTCGTCGCCACAGTTCTTACAGTTCGCCCGCGGAAGCCCGCCGACAAGGGGTGGTGGGAAGGCGACACGAGGACAATGGTGAATGGGCTGAGAACGCCGAGCTATCACGGAACAGGGCACGAAGATGATCACTTTGGCGGTTGGAGCAATGAGTTTCTCAGCGGCCCGTTCTCGCTGCCGATGCATGGCGCGCCGAAGGTGGAGATGCAGGATCGAAACGGCCAATACAACGGCAATTGCACGATGTACCGAATATGGCATGGCGTGAACTTTATCAATGGAATCTCTCACTCAGTGGAACATGGTCACGCGAACGAAAAGAACTTCGACTACGCCTCGACCGCATTTTGGTACAGCTATCCGTTTCTATCTGCTCGGAAAACTGACGAACTCTCCGTAACGGATCCTGCGAGCAGATCAGAACACAATGTGACCGTCCAAAACGAGACCGAAATAGACAAGCTCAGCAGCAGCTTCGAGGGCGTACTTTTCGGCATTCCGGTCGCCGCGCGAACCAGGAGCCATCTCAACCGGATGACGTTTGATTTGACAATCGGCGCAGATTCTGAAGGCGCGCTCCTAAGAAGAATGTATGACCAGTTCCACGGCAGGCAGCGAGCGCGTGTGTTGATTGATGGCCAATTCGTTGGCTGGTGGTATTCGCCGTGCGAAAACAAAACGCTCCGCTGGGCGGAATCGGACTTCTTTATCCCGAGGCGATTCTTAGAAGCGAAAGCCAAAGTCGTTGTCACTATTGACCCGCCGGCTGGATCTCCACTGTGGAATGCTTCGAAGTACGAGATATTCTCAATTACGAAAGGCAAGACTACAAAATGAGCGTTTCAAAAGTCCTGGAAGCGATAGAAGTTTTAGCTCCGGCCCACCTCGCATATGAGGACGACCCAATCGGGTTGCAGGTCGGTCGAAAGTCGGACCCGGTGACGAAGTGCGTCGTTTCGCTCGACCCGTCGGTCGCCGCAATGAAGTTTGCGGAGTCACAATCTGCCCAATTGCTCATCGCGCACCACCCTCTGGTCTATCATCCATTGAAATCACTCGCCGGCGACTCCTCGCAAATGCAAGCGCTCCGAACGGCGATTAGCGCGAACATTGCTGTCATTGCTGCACACACCAACTGGGATGCCGCTGAAGGAGGAATCAACGACGCGCTTGCAACAGTTCTTGGCCTGAAAGATATTACGAAGTTCGGCAATTCTGGAATTGAAGCGAGCTATAAGCTCGTTGCGTTCGTCCCGCCCAGCGACGCCGAGATGATCATTGACGCGCTTTCGAAATTGGGCTGCGGAGAGATTGGTTTGTACCGCCGGTGCGCGTCCGTGGGAAACGTCCAGGGAACTTTCGAACCGATGCCAGGAGCAAACCCCGTCATCGGAGAGGTCGGCAACCGAGAAACGGTTGATGAGTTGCGCATCGAAATGCGTGTACCGGCGAGACTGCGACAGAAAGCTGAGATCGCACTGAGAGACTCACATCCTTACGACGAACCCGCGTACGATTTCTACCTGCTTTCGAACACGCCCGCTCAAATCGGCCGAGTTGGAAAGCTTCCAGGTTCCGCGACTCTTGCGGACTTCGCCGCGAGTGTGGAATCGAAGTTGCAAACAAGTTGCCGTGCGTTCGGTGACGGCGACGCAAAGATTCGATCGGTTGCAATCATCGGTGGCGCAGGTGGATCCTATTGGCTGAGCGCGAAAATGGCAGGGGCTGATCTGCTCCTAACCGGCGAAGTCAAACACCACGAAGCTCTCGCCGCATCTGAATCCGGTTTCTGCCTCATCGAAGCTGGGCACTACGCGACCGAGCAGCCGGGTGCGATGGAGCTTGGTCATCGCTTAGCAGCCAAGCTGCCCGAGATCGAGTTCATCTTCTTCGAACCAGGTCCGGGCGCAGCCGCGCGCCCCGGCTAACCGCAAAGTGCGATTAGCCGCGGCAACGCAACATCGGCGCTTTCCGCAATAACCGAAACGCCACTTTGAAGTTCGCCAGGATCGGGGTTTATTCTAATTACCGGCTTTCCAAGCTGAACCGCATATTCTGTGAAACCGTAAGACACGACCCCGCTATGTCCAATCTCCAACACAATTGATGCACGCTGAACTCCGGTTATCGCTGCCTCAATGGCCGATTGACACGGGCGCTCCCCAAACCAAACAACATTGGGCCGAAGCATTGCGCCGCACGCGCATTGCGGCAACTCGTCGGACGAAATCTGCTCATGTGAAATCTCATTTACCACGCCGCAACCTGTACACATCGTCTCCATTATCCTGCCGTGCAGGCGGTACACGTTTCGAGAGCCAGCGCGGGTGTGCAAGTCATCAACATTGCTCGTAATAATGATGACCTCTTCAGAAATGGATTCCAAATGTACAAGTGCAAGGTGACCTGGGTTCGGTTTCGCCTCGAGACCCGCGCGAAGACGAGCTTTGTACCAATCCCAAACAAGCTTCGGGTTTTTTGCGAAGCCCTCGGGCGAAGCCAATTCATAAGCGCTTGCACCCTCATACAAACCGCCTGACCCCCAAAATGTCGGAAGTCCACTCGGAACGGAAAGCCCTGCGCCCGTGAACGCTACAACGCGCCCTCGCAACAAACTTGAAATTGTCTCATCGGAGATCGTCATGTGTTGTACACTTTGCCCGCATGGCCAGAAAAGTCCGCATACAGGGAGATTACATCGAACTCCAAAAACTGCTGAAATTTGCTGGAATTGCGGCAACAGGCGGAGACGCCAAGCAACTCATTGAGGCTTCGCTGGTCCAGGTCAACGGCGCGGTCGAATCGCGTAGGTCAAGGAAACTCGCGTCCGGGGATATCGTCCGTGTCGAAGGAGTTGCGGAAATGATTGAAATCGCCTGATTTCAGAGAGACAGCCGCCTCCTCAAGCCAGAATCTAAACTCGTAACGTATGCGCGCGGTTTATTTGATGTCAGGACTCGGGCTCTGTGGTCTCGGAATTCTCGGGGCATTTTTGCCAGTCATGCCGAGCACGATTTTCTTCATCCTCGCGCTGCCCTGTTTCACGAAAAGCTCTCCGAAAATGGAATCGTGGCTATTGACGCATCCACGCTTTGGGCCGACACTCGTGGCCTGGGGCGAGGACCGCAGCATTGCCTCCGGGACCAAGACCATTGCCGTTGCCATGATCTGGATTAGCATCACCGCGACAGTCGTCTTCTTCGTGAAAATTCTTGCTGTTCGACTGTTGCTGCTCACAACAGCCGTCTGTGTAAGCCTGTACATTCTCACGCGAAAAACGCGTGTTTAACGTGAGTCGCTACTTCATGATCTGCGGAATCGCCTCGTAGTAGGCGCTTCTTGCTTCCTCCAGCGGAACATCAATGATCGGCGATGACGGAGTCGCAATTCTTATTCTGTGCGTTGAATAATCGTACGTTCCTATGCAGTGCAACGTGAGTCCGCAATCGTGCCCCAAAGCGAATAGTTGCTCCATTTTGCCTTCACGAACTGTATCTGCAGTGACGCCAACAAGCACTCGTCCTGGCATCTCCCCGAAAAGCCTCGCATCCATTCGGTGGGAGAACCGCCACGGGTCCGCAGAGGTCTCAGCTTCAAAAACCGCCTCGGGAATATCCTCTAAGTCCACACGCCCAGTAGACAGCTTCTCGAGCGTCGGCGTTAGAATGTGTCTTTGAATGTGCTCGTTTGCATCAATGATGATCGAACATCCCGCTTTTCCGGCAATGCACATTTCAGCGGCCGTCACTGCGATACCGCCGTCGGAAACGTCGTGAGCGCAAGCGATGAGTTTAGCTTCGGCTGCATTGCACAAAAACGAAATCAGCCCGGACTCAATGTTTAGGTCCGGCTCCTCTGGCGCCCCGTCGTACACGCCATGTACGGTCCTCAGATATTCGCTCGCACCAAGACCGTGCTGCTTTGCCATCGGTCCGCGTCCAAACAGCAAGTAGATATAGCCGATGCCGCGTGGCAGAGCCATGCCAATCCTGTTTTCAGCATCGCTAATGCATCCGACAACACCGATCGTCGGCGTCGGCAAAATCGCGCCAGCTTCAGTTGTGTTGTAAAAACTCACGTTTCCAGATAGCACAGGAATCTTTAGTTTCTCGGCGGCATCTGCGATCCCACGAACCGATTCTTTGAACTGGAAGAACACCTCAGGATCGTTCGGATCTCCATAGTTCAAACAATCTGTTGCCGCCAAGGGCCTTGCGCCCGTGCACGCGACGTTTCGCGCAGCCTCAATGATTGCAAGTTGCCCGCCGACGTATGGTGAGGCGAACACCTTTCTTCCGTCGCCATCAATCTTCGTGGCGATCGCTTTCTTCGTGCCTCGAAGCGCAAGCACCGCCGCATCGCCATCGCCGGGCCAAAGCGCTGTTTGTGTCTGCACTGTATAGTCGTACTGTTCGTAAACCCATCGCTTCGATGCGACGTTAGGAGAAGCAAGCATCGTTAGCAGAGTTTTGTTCAAGTCCTTCGGAGTCGAAATCGAAGAGGGATCAAACGAGCGGGCAGCTCGAACATTGTCCGGCTCCTCTGCTGTGAGCTCGATTGTCGGACAGCCGTCAGTAATGAAATGCGTGGGCACTTTAGCAGCGATTTCGCCGTGGTGCTTTACGACTACATACTGTTCGGGGGTCACAAAGCCAATCACAGTCGCCGGCAATCCCCACTTCGCGAACACCTCAATCACTTCCTTCTCACGGTCGAATTCGACTACCGCAACCATCCGCTCTTGAGTTTCGCTGAGCATGATTTCGTACGCGCTCATGTTCGGTTCGCGCGTAGGAACGTGGTCTAAATTGATCTCCATTCCCACGTCGCCTTTGGCGCTCATCTCACATGTGCCGCAAGTAAGCCCGGCAGCGCCCATATCCTGAATCGCGATAATCGCGCCTGTCTGTAGCGCTTCCAATGTCGCCTCGATGAGTAGCTTGCCAGCAAATGGATCGCCAATCTGAACGTTTGGACGCTTAGCTTCGTTCTCCTCGCCCAACACATCGCTCGCGAACGTCGCTCCATGAATTCCATCACGGCCGGTGGCGCTTCCCAGATACAGCACAGGACTTCCCGGTATCCGCGCTGCCGCGGTCGCAACCTTGTTGACATCCACTTGTCCGATGCACATCGCGTTAACCAGTGGATTCTTTGCGTACAGCTTGTCGAAACGCACTTCGCCAGCAACGGTCGGAACGCCGATGCAGTTTCCGTAACCTCCCACTCCTTGCACGACTCTCCCGAACAACCGTCGGTCGTCGGCCGAATCCTTAATCTCTCCAAACCGAAGAGAATTGAGCGCTGCGATCGGTCTTGCGCCCATCGTCAGAATGTCTCGAATGATTCCACCAACACCGGTGGCTGCGCCTTCATACGGCTCGACTGCCGAGGGGTGGTTGTGGCTCTCGACCTTGAAGGTGATTCCGATACCGTCGCCTATCTCGATGACCCCGGCGTTCTCAAGACCGCTTCCTTCAATCGCTGCTTTGTAGTTGCTGAACAACCTCAAAACGTCTCGACTCGACTTGTAGCTGCAATGCTCGCTCCACAGGACGCCAAACATGCCGATTTCTGTTAGCGTTGGCTCGCGGCCAAGCTGGCGCAGGATTACGTCGTATTCTAAGTCAGAGAGTCCCATCTGGCGATGGAGGGCGATGTCGGCGGCTTCGCTCGGCATATCTCAATTATAGCTATGTTGGGCCGAGCAACACCTTCCGGCTGGCCATCATGTCGGTCACAAATCCCCGATGGGTGCCCGACTTGTGAGGTTTCGTGAATTGTACGAAAAAGGTGTCTCCAAACAGCTCCAATTCAATTGGGTCCACTCGCCTCCGATCCCAAAGTTGTTCCGCCGCGCTTTCAATCAGCTGACCACCTAAGCTTCGCGTGTCGGGTGGCAGCCCATCCATAAACAGATCGGGCAACCCAATTTTGTTCATCCCTCGCGTTAGGTACGTCACCGATAAAGGTGTCTCCTGTTCGATGATGCTCACGTTGGCGTCGAAACTCGCCGCATCATTGCGTTCGCTTAGCGTTTGAGTGAGCTCTCCCGAGCCGAAATACTTTTGGGCTTCGACGTCGAACACGAGAGACGCATTAGTCAAGTGCCCGATCGCCTCTGCGGCGTAGGTCGTAAACAGCAGGTGACTTGAATCGGAAACGGCCTCTTCCGAAATGAAACAAACTTTGATCAGCGAATCGCACTCCTTCAGAATCTCCGAGAGATTGGCTGGCGGGTTCGAATCAGCGTCCGCGTGCATCTCTGGATGAAACATCAGCTCGTTCGACGGGCGGCGGAGTACAGCGATGTGAAATCGGATATCGCTGAATGTCATCGCCTCGCGAGTGCCTATCGGTGAATTTCGAAACGGAGTTTTGGCGACCAGCCTATCCAAGACTTGTGCGTCGGTCGGAGGAGCTTCAATCTTGCAGTAAATCCAAAACTCTACACGGACAAGGGGTACCGACCGCAGTCCTCCCGCGCGCTTTGAAAGGAACAGAAACGCAGCCACGAGCGCACCAACTCCAAGCACGGCGGCCACAGCCGCGCCGATCAATGCTTTCGCTCCTCTAACCA
Source organism: Fimbriimonadales bacterium (assembly GCA_046330175.1). Taxonomy (GTDB): domain Bacteria; phylum Armatimonadota; class Fimbriimonadia; order Fimbriimonadales; family ATM1; genus JAJPJR01. The sequence continues at coordinate 1,584,383 of JAXLTG010000001.1, read as the reverse complement.
GGGTTTTGCCGCTTCCCACTCACTCTCGGTGAGATTGGCCATGCAACCCTCGCACAGGCCCGCACGGCCAACGCCGGTCGCGTGACACAGCAGACAATGGTCAACTTCAATCGCTCTCCGCACGAACCGATCGGTTTCCAGGGCTCGGACGAGGTCGTGTCTTGAGACCGACTGGCTGTTGAAACGGCGCATGGGGAGATTATCCACCAAGCGCCGGGAGTATAATCGGCCTCAGATTTATCGCCATGAGAATTCGCAACAAAGAGATTCGCCAGAGACGACACCGAAAGGAGCAGCGAGTGAAGCAACTCGTCGCCGAAGCCAAAGCCGCGGCAAAGGGCGGCAAAACGCGCGCTCCAAAGCCCGCATCAGCAAAGCTCGGGACGGGACCTGCCCCAAAGAAGAAGACCACCACAACGAGGGCCAAAAAGACCGAGGGCGACGCAACCCCGAAAAAGAGAACAACGAAGAAGACCGAAGCCGAGACGCCCGCAGAGCCGTCAGGCGAATAACAGCGCCCACACAAAGTGAAAGCCCCGAATGGAATCTCCATTCGGGGCTTTTGTCTTCTGGTCACTAACCGCCTTTCTTGATGACGATCTTCGATTCGCCAATCTGTGGCGCCGGATTCGGAAACTGTCCCGGATGGCCCATCGCTCCTGGTGACATCGGCTGGGCTGCGCCGCCGCCATTGACGGTTTTGCCGCCGAACCGAATCATCGCAGGGATGTCAACCGGAATCAGCATTTGAGTTTTGCTCGCATTGTTGGTCGTTGTCCAAGTCATCGTGAGCGGTTTGCCTGTCAAGAACTCTCTAATAGGAGGTCCGCCATCGCCGATGTTCTTCTCAATCAAAGTCGCGAGTCGGTCGGTGTCAATCTGAAGCACAAACTTCGCATTTTTGTTCTCGCTCATGTTGCTAAACGCGTCGCTGTACAAAAGACTCTGTGCATCGCCGCCAGCAACTTGTCGAGCTAGTCCAGTCGAAGAAGAGACGATGACTTTGTCGCCTCCGATCGCGATGTGAACTTTCTCTTTGTCGGCGCTGTAAATCGTCCAGCTGCCTTCAGTGGCTTTCGTAAACGTAGGGCCTTCGACCTTCTTGGTTTCAACCAACTCCATCAGCCTCGTCGCAAGCTCGGTCGCTTTGCCTCCGTGCTGGTTGTCGAGCGACATCACGAATCGCATATCGCTGCCTTCGGTCTCGGGTGGGTATACGGCAAAGCTCGCCTCACCTTTGAATCCCGGAAGAATCTCGTTCTCGAACGAGAGCCCGGTCTGCTTTTCGACCTCGGCAATACCCTTGTCAAATTCACTTTCCGTCGCAGAATCTGACTTGATGATCTCTCTCATCATGTCGTATAGCGCTGTTGGTGAACTGAGGCCAGCGACGCCGAGGGCACCTGTCGGATAGCTCTCGAATGATGCGAAAGAAAGGTTCTCCATCTTGTTGAGCGCAGCCGGAATTCCGCCGCTGCCAAGTGGTGATGAACAGTCAATCAAAATTCCTTCATCACGAAGCGTTGCGCCCATCGCGAACCAGCCCTCGTTATCAACACCGAGTGACTTGAACGCCTTTCGGGCCTCTTCGTCCATTTCGGCAAGCGCCTTGCCATTGAGAAACACCATCAGTCCAGCATCTTGTGGAAGTGATTCTCGTGCTTGCTGGAATCCGCCTTCATCATAAACACTCGCCTCTTGGTCATTGGCGACTGCAATCGCGCGTTCTGCAGATTCGGGTTTGTTGCTGACTAAACAGTAGTCGCCGAAAAACGTGATCACTGCTGGCGCGCCTTTCGCGCTATAGAACATTCTGCCTTTGTGGTTTGTTGCACGAATTCCACTTGCGCCGGCAACAAGAGTTTCCGCCTTTCCTGAATTATCAATCGCGATCGCGGTCACCCAATCGGGATTGCCTTTTGTAATATCTCCCCACGCTCCTGCGGCAAAACTGCCCTTAACGTGAGAGCGAAGAGTTTTCAGTGCACCTTGGCCGCCGTCGGCTTGCGCAAGCATGTTGTCAATGAAATCGTTCATCCCGCTGTCTTTCATCGCGAGCGAAATCTCATTGTAAAGACGGACCTGGGAAGGTGAAGGAGAAGTGTCCAGGCTAACAATGAGCGCCGCATCGGCGGGGATCATTCTGATCGCGGACTCTCCCGTCCGCTCCAGCATTTTGTAAACGGCTACTGTGCCTATTCCTAAGCTCGCAAACGCCGCCAAACCAATCGCAATCTTCGGGCTGAAAATGCCCATCATTCGCTTGTTCATCTGCACCTCGGGCGACCGGAAACCGTCTCGGCGGTTCCGTCGCGTATATCTTATTCCTCTTCAACGTTCATTTTGGAGCTTCCGGTTGACAGTTCGGGGCTTTCGTCCCGCTCACCAGCCTCGTATTCTTGCTGGGAGTCCGGTATTTGACCGAAAACCCGCCGGAACTGGTCCGACTGGAGCAGATATCCCGAATCAACCTGTCGCTTGAGAGACAGCGCCTGACGGACCGCTTGCTCACCCCAAACCCTCTCTGCGCAGCCGACCGGAAGAACGCTGTCCTTTGCCAAGTAGTACTTACCTCCTGCAGCCGTGACAGTCTCATCCAACAACCTAAAAAGAGATTCAGCTGCGTCGGAACTCCGCGAAGTAATTCGGTAGTCAAGCGCAAGCGAGTAGCCGTCCACGGCGTGTGAAAGCAGGAACTTGTCGTTGCGATGCTTCTTCAACACTCCAAGAAACGGTGAAAACCCCCTGCCTTGCGATAACGCAACAATTTTCTCAAAAGTTGATTCAGCTTTGTCAGACTCAATGAAGCACTGAAACTGCACAAGCCATCCAGGTTTGTACGCATGTTTCCAGTTCGGCGCCGAATCAAGCAGAAAGTTGAATTTCGCGAGTGATTGTGGATAGATCTTGCCGTGCTCACGCCCCGCTGCCCAAAACTTCATGCTGTTTACTAACCGCATTCCGAGTGGGCGTACGAAAGGGCGCATCAGCTTGTGCATCTTGGATCGAGCAATCCATCCGAACACTGTGTCCGGCAACTCCTGCGCGCTGAGACGCAAACTCTCCTCAGGATGAGGATCGTCACCCTCCTTGTAATACTTCGCAGAGTGAATCAAGCTTCGGCCACTTGCGCTTCCCGATGCGAAGCAATCTATCCATGCAACAAGGTAGTCGCTCGCGGGCAACAAGGTTTCAAACGCTGAAAAAGTTTGTGACCAGTTCCGCGTTCGCATCGCGGTGACCTGCACCTGCCCAGAATGGATTCTGTGCATTTGAATCGCTAACCGAACGATCGCGCCAAACATTCCAAAGCCGCCGATACTCGCATAAAAAAGTTCGCTGTTCGTGTCTGGAGAACAGGTCAATAGCTCACCTGATGGCGTGGCTAGGTCGAGCTCTAAAATGTGCTCTCCAATCGGACCGGCAAGGTAGTTGTTCTTTCCGTGAATATTCGCGGCTAATGCTCCCCCCATTGTGACGAAGCTGGTGCCGCTCACCACCGGTGGCCACCAACCATCGGGAAGCACATGCCGCCAGATCTCTCGAATCGTCATGCCAGGCTCACAGATGAGCACTCCAGTTTCGCTGTCCCACGACAGAAGCCGATTCATTCGCGATAAATCAATCACGACGCCTTCAGTGCACTGAAACGCGTCGCCGTAGCTGTTTCCGCCACCTCGAAAGCACGCGAGCAGTTCGCAATCTGCTGCCTCTTTGTATGCGTCCAAAATTCCCGAGATGTCGGTTGGACGATAAACGTATCCTGCGCTGGACGAGGACATTCCCCATGCTTCGACACGCTCGAGCCTGCGAGCATCAGGTCTCAAAACTTCATTCTCCGGAACATAAACGATGGAATTGCGCAAACGACTTTGGACACTAACCACCACTTGCCGGGAACGTACACCACCTTGCTGAACTTTCTCGCGCCGCGAAGAACAAGGTCTGCAGCACGTGCCGCGTCAATCATCCCCGCCATGTTGCCGAGTTCTGCGGTCATCTCCGTCGCCATCCGTCCAGGCTTCACCGTTACGACGCTAACATGATGCTCTCCAAGCCTGTTCCTCAACGATTCGAGAAAGCACGCCAGGCCCGCTTTCGACGCCGCGTATGCGGGATTGCCGCGACGACCCCTGTCCCCGGCGACCGATCCAATTCCTACAATCGTTCCTGACTTCTGCCGCTCGAATCGTTTGGCGGCGGCGTTCAGCCACGCCATTGCGCCCGTCAGGTTGGTTTCCACGATCTGTCTGTCCTTCGTGATGTCGTACTCAGTGGGTCCGACCTGTGGCATTACGCCTGCGTTGTAGATCACCAGGTCCAGGCCCCCTAATTTGGCCACGATCTCGTCAAACAGCTCCGCGGCACGGTCGGTATCTGAAACGTCGTGGGTGAATGGGAGGGCGAGGTCGAGCGAAGCCCCGTTGAGGTCCGCGGCAATCTTCTCTAACCGCTCAGTTCGGCGGCCCACCAGCGCGACCTTGCAGCCTTGGCCTGCGAGTTTTCGGACCAACTGCTCCCCGAGACCGCTCGATGCGCCAACCACTATGGCGCGAGTGAAGTTCGGTTGCATCTGTACACTTGTACCCGGTATTCGGGCGGTCCGGCAGTTCTAACCCTTAACTTCCAGCTTTGCGTTGACCTTGTCCATGCTTCCCGTGACCCCAAAAGCCACCCCCGTGGCCTTCATTTTGTCGAGCTCGGTCGGAACGGTCCCCGTCAAGGTCACAACTCCACTTTTCGCCTCGACGGAGATGTTTGAGGCATCGAGCCCAGCGACGAGCTTGAACCCGGCCAGCACTTTGGCCCGCAGCATCGAGTCATCAAGCTGTTTTCCCGCGCTCTGGGCGGCATCCTTGGCCTTCTCAGCGGCGGCGTTGAACGCTTCCTTTGCCTGGTCGCTGGCTCCATCCAGGAAATGCTTGGTGGACACTGCTGCGTCCCCGGCCTTCTGCCGTATATCCGAGTCACTCATACCGCACCCTGCCACGAAGACGAGGGCGAAAACTGGAATCCATACCTTCATGCTATCAGGATAACCCAGCCTAACCAGAAATGCCAATTCGACCGACAAAAACCTGAAGGTATGTGGGAGTTTCTCGCTCGAATTGGCTTCGCGATCGTCCTCATGGGCTTTTCGCTGGGCATTCAACAACCATCGCTTGATGTCTCATTGAAGATCTCGGCCCTGACCGTCGCCTATGCGTTTCTGGCATTCGTGCTCGACAGGCGGAAGCTCGGGAACCCCGGGATGTCGGGCCTTTTCGCGGGCTTGGACTGCCTCGCGCTCGCGGCCGCATTGGCTTATGGCAATCAGTTGCACAACCTCGGCGCGCTGGTAGTGGCTCCAATCGTCTATGCCGTTACGAAGCGAGGTTCGAACCCGTTGGCAATGGGCCCCATCGGTGCAGCCGCTGTTATCTCTGCTGAAGGTCTCGTCTCGAACTCCATGTTGCCGAGCCCGATTGTACTGGTGCAAGGCGGTTTAGTCTTAGTGGTATCTATGCTGGCCAATCAGCCGCGCGTAGTCGTTCGACCACAAACGATTCAACAGATGATCGCAGAGCTCGCACAGTCGGAGCAATCCGAAAAGCAAGTTGAAACAAGCACACAAGCGCTCATCGAGCTTCGCGAAAAATACCGCAGGCTCAACACAACTTTCAGAGAATTAGAACGCAAATCAAGAGTAACAAGGATAGCATCAAAGCTGCTGCTTACACGCAAAAAGTACGCCGGCAATCTGGATGCAATCGCCGATCAACTTTGTGAATTGCTCGAGCTGAAGGGTGTTGTGATTTACACAACGAACCAAGTCGGCGACCGAATGATCGTTAGCGCAACGGGCGGTCGATCGGCGCGAAACTGCGATGGAGTCAGCTTTCCTGTAAACGGCAGAGAAGCGGCGGCGCAGCTAAAGCAGCGCGCTTCCGAAGCGTACGCGACCGTTTCGTCAAGCGGCCTCCTGCCTTCGCAAAACGTGCTTCTACGAAGTCACGGCAGCGTGATCGGTGTAATGACGTTGATAACAGATAGCGCAGAAAAGCTCGAGGATCTCGTTTCAAAGTCGGAAGAGATCGCAGACGTCATCGGCTACATCGTCTCCGACGAACGAGAAAGACGCTGCTTAGTCCGCAGAGCACATGAAGCCGAACTCATGTATCAAATCGCGTGCAATTTAGACGGCGCACTCACCGAAGCCGACCTCGGCCGCCGCTGTGCGCAGGCGCTTGAAGACGTACTCACGGCAGACCACATCGGCATCTGGATGCTCGACGAAGATCGGCTTATCGCAGTTGGACGGTCAGGCAAGCCTGCACCGCTGATGGATAGTTACAGCAATGGCGGCGGAATTCAGAAGTGGTTAGAGCACGGCTCGCCCCAAGTGTTGGCGTACTCAGTCGCCGACGCAACCGTTTTTGACTCTCGGACAGGCGTGCGTTACCGAATCGGAAGCTTCATCGCAATGCCGATTCGTGTCGGCGACGAAGTAATCGGCCTTCTCACTGCCGGCGCATCGGGCGATGGAGCATTTCACTCCGACGACGCAATCACCCTCTCGAATGTGGCCGCCGAACTGGCCCACGCGTTTTTCAGCACTCGCGAGCGTTCCAAACTCGCGCCCCAAACTCACGCACACGGAATGCTCAGCGTTCCTGAATTCCAGCAAGAGGTTACGCAGCTCAAGTCCGCAGCGGCGTGCCTCGTCTATATCGAGCCGGACATAGAAGAGACCGAGCCTAACGAAAGCGCTGTGACTATGCAGCAGATGACAAGGGAGCTCACCTATCTCGCACGGCGACACGCACCCCATAACGCAAAGCTGTGCAGAAAGCCCGATGGCGGTGTCGTCGTCCTGCTGCCAGAACTTGAGTACTCAGAGGCAGAACGTTGGGCTAACCAGATCTCGTCTATCTCTAACGCAAGGCACGTTGAATCGTCAACCGGTTCGGGGCCAATCTCGTTGGTGAGCAAGGTTCGTGTAGCCGACCTGAATGCGCGGCCAGAGAAAAAAGTCGCCTAATCACCCCGATTTCCCCAAACTTCCCGCACTGTTGCGAGTTGACTATTGTCAAAAAAGGCTTTATAGTGTCTGTTGGAAGTTAGAACCGCATATCCTCTTTTCGATGACCGGGCTGTCCAGGGACCGAGGAGATGCAGAAACGGAGGACCAGGCAAAACCTGGAAAGCAGAGAGGCATGATAGTCGGGGGAAAACTTAAAACCAAGCGATTCGATCGAATGTTCGATTGGGAGTCGCAAATTAGAGCACAAGTCCGCGAAGGCGATGTGGAAGGAGCGCTGGCTTCACTCCGCAATGCATTGCGCAAAAACCCACAGGATGCGTGTTTCCGGTTCTTGCAAGGCGTGCTGAGACACAGCGTCGGCATGGCCCACGAGGCCCTAAACGACCTCGAAGGCGCCCTATTCTGGGCAAAAGACAAGGACTTGCGAGCGCGGATTACCGATGCAATCGTCTCCATCGAAAACGAGCAGCTCGAACTTATGAGATTGCTGCTGTCTGAAGACAAGCGGTTTAGAATGGAATTCGCGATTGATCCGGTTGCGGCAGCGGAAAAGCGCGGCTTTCGGTTCAGACCGGTAACGCAGAAAGCGCTATTCCAAATCCTTGGAGATTTCAGTGGACTGCAAGGTTGCGATCAGCCGGGCAGTTGCTAATTAGCCCTGGCCGCTGAGTTTGCGATACCACGCGAGCATCTTCTGAATGTACGCCTGCGTTTTCGGGAACGGCGGTACGCCGCCAAATTTCTGAACGTTGCCAGGACCAGCGTTGTACGCAGCGATTGCAAGCGTTAGCTTCTGTTCGTCGGAGTACGAGTCGTTCTTGGAGTAACGATCGTAATACTTTCTGAAGTGACGGACGGTGCAATAGATGTTCGAAATAATGTCGTAGGCGCTGCTTACTTTCATTTCGTCGCGCGTGAACGGCATAATCTGTCCCAATCCCATCGCGCCGGCGTAGGAAGTGCAGCCAGGATCGAAATCGCTTTCGCAAATGACTAAGGCAACGATGAATCTTGGATCAATGCCGTATTCCATCGAAAACGCGACAATAGCCGCAGCTGCAACTCGAGCCTCTTCTGCAGTGATCTTCTTGCTGTGCTGAAGGATGAAATTAGCGTAGGTCGGAACGGTCGCATGCTCGGAAATACCCCACTGACTCAGCGAGGTCTGCAGATATGTTGTTCGTCCCGATGTCGGCGAAGGCGACTGGGTGGAAGCCTGTGCGCGCGGATCGTTCGAGTTTCGCGGCATTGCGATAAGCCGTCCACTCGAGCCTCTTGAAGCGCCGGGAGCTGATGAAGGTCTCACGCCTGGGCTCGAACTTCTCACCGAACTCTTTACCGCCGGCTTCGGAGCATTCTTCTCTTCCCAATCCGCAATTGCGTTTTCAGGGACCGCTTCGACGATTTCAGCCGTCCATCCTGCGAATTCATGCTCTCGGTACAGCTTCATGATCAGCCGGGCTTGGCTGTTGGGAGTTGCGAGCCATTGCTCATCGTCGGGTAGCTGAACACAAAGCGTGGTCGGCGAAGCTTCCAAAAGTAGCTTGGTGATTCCATCCACAGCCATTGAGCCTTTGGTAGCCCCGCGAATCTCAACGTATTGCGTGCCTTTTAGCGAACCCAGGTCATCCATGCTGCAAATCTGGGTTATCTTGGCCTTCTTCCTCGCTGCGAGGAACCCTTTGACGTCGGCTGCGACACCCACGCTCGCGAGGAGCGCCACGGTCAAGGCTGCCGAAAGTCTCTGAAGGTTCATGAGGTTAATACAATTCTTCCATGGCGGAGAGATCGGGATTCGAACCCGAGAAGCCGGTTTCCCGACTTACCCACTTAGCAGGCGGGCGCTTTCGACCACTCAGCCATCTCTCCGCGACGCGCCCATTATACTAAGGATCGGTTGATCGGCCCTCGGAGTTCACTCTAAATTGAGCCCAAAAACGACGTTCTGTCATACTCTCTGTGGCTGTGCTTATCCTCACCCTGCTCACGATTTTGGCCTGGATTGTGGGGCTACTTACGGGGTGGCAGTGGTGTTTCTGGCTGGCAATCGCCATTGGTAGCGCCCAGGCCATCCAAACCGCCTATCTGGCACTTCGCGAGCGTCGGCTCGACATCAACATCCTGATGCTCATGGCCGGGGCTGGGGCCGTCGCAATCCAGAGGTATTTCGACGCAGCGACACTGTTTCTGCTGTTCAGCTTGTCGAATACCCTCGAATCGTACGCGCTCGGGCGCACTGAGAGAGGAATCGCCGCGCTCGTCAAGCTCCGCCCTCAAACTGCGCGTCGCATCACGGATGGTAGTGTGGAAACGGTCGCCGTTGAACTGCTTAGGCCCGGAGATGCCGTTCAAGTTGACGCCTTCTCGCAGATCCCCGCCGACGGCGAAATTGTTGCAGGCAGCACGAGTGTAGACGAATCGGTCATGACAGGGGAGTCCATTCCCGTCAGCAAAACAATCGGCGATTCGCTCATGGCGGGGACTCAAAACCTCGAAGGTGTTCTGACTGTTCGTGTTACCGCAACAGCGGAGAACTCAAGCATTGATCGAATCATCGCGCTTGTCAAAGAGGCGCGAGAGAACAAAGGTGGATACGAGCGCATCAGCGTTTGGTTTGGACAGTCCTACACGATCGCAGTAATCGGCGCATTCATTCTAAGCCTCATCGTGCGTTGGGCAATGCACCCGAACGATTTCGGCAAAGCGTTTTTTGAGTCGCTTGTGTTGTTGGTTGGCCTCTCTCCATGCGCGCTGGTTATCAGCACACCGGCGGCGATTCTTGCAGCGTTGGCAAACGCATCTCGAAACGGTGTATTAGTTCGCGGCGGCGCAGTGTTGGAAGCTGTTGCAAACGTAAAAGCTGTCGCCTTCGACAAGACAGGCACACTCACAATCGGATCGTTCGAAGTGAAAGAGGCGTGGCTTTGCAACAAATGTTGGAAGCCCGGAGAAACCATGAGCGAACAGCTTGCTGAGGCGTTAGCAATGGCTGGTGCGTTGGAGTCTGGATCAACGCATCCGCTTTCGACAGCGATCTCGAAATTGGCTTCAACCGTCGGTTCGAATATTTCTGCCGTGGATGCACAAGTTGTGGGTGGATTGGGAGTGCAGGGAACGATTGAAGGCAAACTCGCAAAAATCGGCCGCCCACAGTTCTTCGATTCTCTTCGCAGCGATACAACTCAAACACTCGAAAATCTTCGTGCACGTGGCTTCACTGCAGTTGTGATGCAGCACGGCGAAATGGAGCTGCTGCTTGGGCTTTCTGACATGATTCGGCCCGGCGCGGATCGTGTGGCGACGTCCTTGCGCGATATCGGAATGGAGCACGTTTTGCTGCTTACGGGAGATCATGCCGAATCGGCGAAACTTGTTTCGAGCGTAACGGGGATTGATGAAGTCCATGCCGAACTGATGCCGGGTGAAAAAAAGGAGCAGATAGATCGGCTGAAGTCGCGATACGGTTCGGTGATGATGGTCGGCGATGGAGTGAACGATGCGCCATCGCTCGCTGGCGCAAACGTGGGCATTGCATTTGGAGGATTGGGAAGCGATGTTGCGATTGCCGCAGCCGATGCAGTGCTTGTTCAGGATAAGTTAGAAAAGATACCGATGTTGATTCGGCTTTCGAAAGCGACGAGTGCGATTGTTAAGCAAAACATTTTCTTGTCTCTGTTTTCAATTTCGGTGCTTGCGATTTTGTCGCTGTTTGGTGTTTTGCCGCTTACTTGGGCTGTGTTGGGTCACGAAGGCACGACGGTGATCGTGATTCTTAATGGCTTGCGGCTGCTTCGTTGAAGATTCGAGGCCGCCCATTATCGTTAACCGGGGTGGATATCAAGGGGGGTCGCAAAAAAAACTCTTTACTTTTAGGGTGGTTTGCCAAAAAAAGTCTGGGCCATTTCGGTATTTCTGCTGTATAGTGACTTGAAACAAATGCCAGGATTGGGCCCGGCAACAACGAGTTATAGCAGGTAATTAGAACAACAACCCCTGGTGAGGGAGGCCAAGAATGAGCAGCAGCAGGAATAAGCCGAGCCGATTTGGCAAAGCGTTTCGAGTCGTCGCACTGTTGACCGCGATGGTGATGGGGGTGCAGGCGAGCGCAAATGGGTTCTTCGCCGCGTTTGTGGCGGTCAGGGAGATTTTGCAGCAGAAGCGGTATCCGGGGGTGTTTACGAGCGCGCCTGGTCCGATTAACTTCGGCGCGAATCCGTCGAGGGACGCTGTTTACCGTGGTGGATTTTTCACCGAAAAGACGCTCAGGGACAGAAACCGGATTGATCCGCCAGAACCTGCGAACCTCGATCTCAGTGCAGACCCGCTTTCATTCATCGGAATCGGCATCAACCTTCCCGCGCTGGTGCAAGGCGGCGGTGGTGGAGGTGGCGGCGGCACCATGGGCGGCGAAGGCTACCAAAACGGTGGCCCACAAATCGGTGGCGCCAAAGGTCAAGGCTCCTCAGGTGGCGGAGGCTCATCGTGAAGCATCGTCAACACCAACACAGGCAACCGTTTCGCTTGGTACGAACTGTTCGCCTGGCCGATGCGCGGCGGAATGAGCGTTGACTTCACGCTGTATTACAACTCGATCAGCACTTACAGCCAAGAATCCGGCTTTGGATGGAGCCACAGCTACGACATCAATTTAGATTACACACCGAACTCATCGGCGATGATCAGATGGCCGGATGGTTCGATGCATCCCTATAGCGAAGATACGCCGGGTGTGTTTACGGAGCCGCCGGGAGTCAATGACAAGCTGGTCAAGAACACAGACAACTCTTGGACGCTGACCACGCACAGCGGCGCCAAATACAACTTCACAGTGTTGAATGGCAGCAACAAGTCGTTTTGCAACTGGATTCAAGACAGAAACGGCAACCAGATCACCATCAATCTCAACTCGAACAACTTTCCTGATACGGTTGTGGATGCAACTGGGCGAACGATGACGTTTGCTTACGGATCAAACGGAAAGATATCGAGCATCACCGATCCGACGAGCAGAGTTTGGACGATGACGTATGACGGACGGCCGAACGTTCTCACGATCGGCTATCCGGCGGTGAACGGCAACAGCTACACGAGGACCTTCACTTACGATCTTGCGCACAACATGGTGACGGAGACCGACCTTAGAGGAAAAGTCTGGCGGTTTGGCCATGATGTCTGGAGCAGATTGACATCTTGGAAAGACCCGCTTCTCAACGAGACTACGTTCACTTACAACTCATCAAACACCGTAATCACGAATCCGGCTCTCAAAACGGTGACCCACTACTACTCGAATGGGATTCTAACGAGTGAAACCGATGAAGCGAACTATCCTGAGAACTACATTTTTGATGGAGATCGGAATCTCACTCAGCTTCAGGACAGAAACACGAGGGTCTGGAACTTCGGCTATGACACGAATGGGAATATGACTTCGGCGACCAATCCATCACCGATTTACAAAACGTGGACGTTCACTTACGATACGGGGAACAACCTCAAGACCGCCAAAGACCCGTATAACAACACGTGGACGCTGAACTATACGACCATCGGCAACTTAGAAACGGTTTACGATCCATTGAACCGAAGAAACATCTTCGTTCATTACAACAGTTACGGTCAGCCGGATTCGATCAAGAACGCTCTCGATCACGAAGTGATTCTTGAATACGGCGATACGCACAAGAACCTCACGAAGGTCAAAGACCCGTACCTCAAAGAGACAACGGCGACTTACGACACTCTCGGCAGGATTCTGTCGGTTACCGATCCTTTGAATCACACGTCAAGCGTTGAATACGACAACTGGGGAAGGCCGTGGAAGTTTATCCACCCGAACGCTGAGTTTGCGACGGTGGTTTATGACGGTGAATCGCTGGTCACGTCGGCAACCGATGAGCTGACTCATACTTCATCGTTTGCTTACGACGATGCGATGCGGCTGATTACCGCGACGAACGCGAAAAACGAAGTCACGACTTATGCTTATGACAACCTGTCGCAAGTGACTGGAATCACAAACGCAAGAGGCTACACGCGCACTTACGAATACACCGATAGAGGCGAGACGAAAAAGCTCACGATGCCGGATGGCGCTATTGAGCAGTGGAGCTACGATGGAAACGGAAACACGACGGCGTACACGAATCCGCTGACGCAGGTTATCGGCTATCTTTACGATGAAGCGTCGCGCCTTTGGAAAGTGGATTACCCAACCGGCACCGATACGGTTCTGACTTATGACAACGCGGACCGGCTGACGCAGATGGTGGATGCAACCGGAACCACGAACTGGACTTACAACACCGCTTACGAGCTGACTTCGCTGGCTACGCCGCAGGGGCAGATTTCTTACGCTTACGATACTGCTGGTAGGCCCGACACGATGACGCAGGTCGGAGTCGGCACGACGGATTACACGTTTGACAACGCTTCGCGTCTTTTGTCTCTGCAGAATCCATTTTCTGAAACGACGTCGTTTCTTTATGACGATGCATCGCGGGTGACGCGCAAGACGTTTTCATCGGGAGCGTATGAGGCGTACGATTACGATGTTAGGGATCGGGTTACCTCGATTGCGCTGAAGAACTCATCGAATGCTGTTTTGACATCGCACGGTTATACATTTGACGCGGTCTCGAATGTTCTAACGCGCGCGGATTATGACGGCACGAACACGGTGACGACGACGTTCGCTTATGACCTAATTGATCAGCTCACATCTGAATCGCGCACGGGGTATACGGCTTCGTACACCTACGATGCGAACGGCAACCGTTTGACGAAGACTCTGAACGGCGTGATGCAGACGTATGTGAACGATTCGGGAGATAAGCTGACCTCTGTGCTGCAGGGTCTAACTCCGGTCAAGACATTCACCTACGACGCGGCTGGGCGCACGACGGGAATCACCGCGAGTGGCGTGACGAAGACGTTCACTTACGATTATGAGGATGAAGACAACGCCTCAGTACCTGTGTCTGGCATGACAGCACGTCAACGTACGGTTACAACGGTCGAGGTTCAAGGGTTGCGAGCTCGCGTTACGGAAACGTGAGTTCGTTGAGGAGTGCGACTTGCGAAATGGAGGCGGGGGCGGACTTTTGGGAGATGGTTGCGAACTTTACACGCCCGGCGCTTCCGAGCGAAGATCGACAGCGACGACGGTTCTATTCGGTGAGGACGCCGCGCTACAGGAGCAGTTGAACAGTCCATCATCAGGGGAAAACCCAGTACGACGCATTCGGAACATAACGTCTTCGTCCGGCACTTGGAACGGTTCGTTTAGCTATGGTGGGGGAAGACCAGTCGGATGGTGAAATCCATTACTGGGGCAGGCTCGTTACTACGGTATCCTTCGATTAAGGCTTTTGATGCGGGAGGCCACAGCTGGGGACAGGAATTGGTGTGCGTACTGCAACGGGAACCTGAGAAATGGCATTTCTGACGCGGAGGGCCCAAGCCGAAGAAGCTGGTAATTGTTATCGGCGCGCCAACGACGAAGGGGATAATTTGACTTCCATTACAACGAAAGTTTATGGCTTGCAAATTGGTATACCGATGTTTTCCACCTTGGGTCACGAATGAGGTCATCGTTCGAGGTGACCGAGACAGCTTGACAAAATCGAGATCTATATCATGGCGGCTGGAGAGTCCGCCCAGATACTAGTTGGCTCACGAAACGAGACTGGCGCTGTTGTAATCGTCGTGATTCGCAAAAAGAAGGTCGAAAGGTACGAGATTCGTGATAATGGAAACCTGTGATAGCTGGAATGACGGCAGAGTCAAGAACAAGAATAGGATACAGGATTGGGCCGAAGTGTGCGATGAATTCTGGGGCTATGATGGGTTTATCTACTTCGCTGACAGGCTTGCCGAGCTTGACCCGGGGGCGGGCCACGTTGGCGAGTTACACCCCAAGGAATTTAAGTCTCCGCGAAAATACGCGCCTGGAGGAACTCCGTCCGGCCCGCGGCCATGGATACCGCGCGGCGGCCGTTTCACATGGAGTGGGCAGTAAGAATGGGACTCAGAACATTTGCGCTTCTCTCGCTATTCGTGACATAAAGTATCGCGCATACACCATGGATCGCGACTGGAGAAGGAGCATGGAAGCGGATTATCTCTCGGCGGAGATTTATGGATCGAATTGCAGCGTGTACTCTTTATGCTAAGAGGTCTCAATGGATTGCTATTCAGAGCGTAAGATGGCGTTCATGCGCTATATTCGCGTGTCAACCGTAATCGAAATCGCTTCTAGATGGATCGCATTGGGAGCACGCCAAATGCGATTCGACAATTCCTTTGGGAATATGGCCCAATTTACAGCGGACGGGACTCATGTCCGTCAAGATACAAGGCATCTCATTGACTCAGAGAGTTGAACATCAGGTGGAGGATTTTGCTCGACAGTTGACGTCCAAAAAGATTGCGTTGGGATCCACGAGACCGGGAGAACAACGATTATCGTCTACACGTTTTTTCAGTCACGAAACCATACTGCTCCAAAGTCGTTGCGTGTGCAGTTTGGAAAGAGTGCCGCTGAAGGCGAATTGCGGTAACGCAGCTCGGCTTTTTAATGAGGAACGCGACTGGCAGACACCCAGAGCATACGATGAAATCTCAGCTATTCACACGATTGGCAGACTTTGAATTTTCTGGAAAACGCGCGTTACTTGAGAAGAATGACAATCTAAGCGTCGTTGATTGAGGTCGACCAAAGACCGGAACGCGCGGTATTGAATATTGGTTTCCCGCCTGAGGCGGCGATGAAGCGGCGATCGCGGTAACCATGACTCCTGATGGCAAAGTGCTTGTGTGGTTGAGATAACAGAGATGTGACTGACCAAGGTGATGAATCTAAGAAGCGGTCGCAGTCCTTTTCAAGAACGTTCATCACGCGCGGTTCTTGCATCGCAGTTACACGTTCTATAGTGCGAACATGTTCTGACGCGCGCACCGATTTTGACAGCGTTGTGACGACGACGTTTGCAGTTATGACCGATTGATCAGCTCAGCTTTTGAATCGCGAGACGAGAACTGGGTATACCGCTCGTACACTTACGACGCGAATGGGAACAGGTGACGAAAACGCTGAACGGTGCGACCGACACTTACACTTCAACGATGCGGGTGACAAGCTGACGGCGGTTACGGGCGCGAATCCTAAAACGTTTGCCTACGATGCCTGTGGCCGAACGACTTCTATTACCGCGGGCGGAGTATCCACGAACTTTTCTTACGATTATGAAGACCGTCCGTGACGCAGATTACGCGCAGCGGAATGACGACGAACACGTTTTGGTTACAACGGCGTTGGGACGCGGGTTTCTAAGACGGATTCTGCGGGAAGCGCGGCGTTTATGCGGAACGTGTCTGTTTAGAACTGCGCGCACGGATGGCGCGGCGACGTATACGCCGGGGGTCGGTGAGCGTCGCGGCTCGACCACGAAGCATTACGGCGCGGATTTGAAGAACGAGGTTGCGCAGATTTCCACGATGCAGACGATATCGGCATCGAAGCAGTACGACGCTTAATGTATACGTCGAGCAAGTCAACTCTTCAACGGCCCATTCTCTTATGGCGGAATCACTGCCAACCGATTCCAGTACGACAAGCTACCACTCCGGCAACATCACGCTACTACGATTCGGCACCGGAACGTCCTTGGTGCGGGTTCTCGCATCGGCGGTGAAACTTTTGGTATGCGTACCGGGCAACTCGTTGGTTTGGTGGCAAAGGCTCTCAATTTCGATCGACGGAATAGGCATTATCAGTGAAGGTGAACTGTGGCGCTGACGGCCAGGAGAAAGAGAGCATTATCGGCAGGATCCGCCGCCAAGGCAATCGAATTTGACGTGGTTATTATCGGATTGCACGAGTGGATCGGCGTGGGCTGGACGGCGATGAGGCCGGGCGGTTCTGGGACTTCGACTACGATGGCCGGCAGTTTCGACGAGCTGGCAACTTCATACGTGAACCGATGTTCTTTCCCGCCTGGTATTCCACTTGAGCAGCATCGGCGTTGGTGACCCAGGGCTCGAAGGCGTAATCTGATGTATGCCATGGTGCCCTGATGAGGGGAGAATTGTGGAGAGGGTCCGCCCTATAGGCATTACTCATGAAAATCACCTTATCCGGCCGGCGGCTTGCACCATTGTGGTGTTCTCATATGAAAGAAGCTGAGATTCGTGATAATGGAAACCTGTGATAGCTGGAATGACGGCAGAGTCAAGAACAAGAATAGGATACAGGATTCGTCAATCAAAGTTGTGCATGCACAATTCTGCAGGGATGGATGGGTTTATCTGACTTCGCTAGACAGGTTGCCGAGCTTGACAGTGGCGGAGGCGAGACACCCAGGAGATTTAGAAAATACGCGCCTGGAGGGCAACTCCGAGATCCGGCCCGCAACCAGAAATGCGGATTTCGGTCGGGGCGAGATGGCCTCAGAACATTTTCGCGAGCGATCTCGCTATTAGTAAACCCATGCGTTGAGTGTAATACCATCGCGCAAGCCCCAAAAGTGGGCACCCCGCGACTGGGTTGGAATGGGAAGATCCTCGGGCAGCGCGACGTTTATGATCGAATTACGGTGTTTTATGCTATCCAATGGATCTGTTTTATCGGATGGCGCTGTTACACGCCGGGTGCGCTGAGCGTTCGAACCGTAATCGAAATCGACTTCTGAAGCATTACGGCGCGGATTTGAAGAACGAGCTGCGCAATTACACCACGATGCAATCGATATCAGCCAGTACGACGGTGGGGAAACTCGTTGTACGCAAGATCAGCGGAACATTGACCACGGCAGCTGGACAAGTTTTCAGGATGCGGACACGAGTTGACCCAATTCGTTGGGCCATCGTACGATGGCACAGCGGCGGAACTGATAAGCCGCATAAGCACGGCCGTAAACATATCAAGGTTTGGTTGCGTGCGACGACAATCCAGTAGCACAGGTGCGATACCAACCGGACTTATTGTGCAGACGAAGGGATAGAGGCCGGATGCGGATGACAAGGGGTGCTGACCGGTTTCTCTGCTATCCGAATCGAGAAGAATTCATTCGGGCTATACACGCGTGCAGTTTGACGGCGGCATGTGGAGGTGGATTGTGGTACTCAACGTCCACGGGGACTTGGCGTTTCCAGATGGACGGCCTGGAGCTACCAAGCAATGCGCTATGACCCCCGACGAAGCGTGTCCGGCTGCTACACGGCCAGTATGCAAGTGACTCAAAATCATCTTGAAAAAACGCGACCGAGATTTTTACCTGGCGGGCGCGCGGCAAGTGACTGCGGTATTACCGGCGCGAATCCGAAAGCGTTTGACGATGCCTGATTTTGGCCGAACGCTCGCACAGCCGGAGAAGTGTTCCAGTCGACTTTTTCTTACGATTATGAAGACTGAGATTACGCGCAGCATGACGACGAACAGTTTTGCGGCAAGTCGGACTGGCGGTTCACGGATTCTGTCTCGCAATCGCGCGTACGTGCTTTTGCATGCGCGGTGATTGGTGTGACTGCAGCCAAAGCGTAGATGGCGCGGACCAAGACGTATACGCCGGGGTTAAAGAGTGAGCGGTCAGCCTCGACCGAGAATTTCATGGTACGGCCGGATTAAGAACGAGGTTGCGCAGATTTCCAGCAATGACGAACGATGAAAGAATCGGGCATCGAAGCCGTCGAAGTCTAAATTTGCGAAATGTAACGAATTGACACGTGGTCGGCACCTTCAAGATCGGCATCCATTCTCTTATGGCGGCAAGTTCGCATCAACAAACCTTCCGACACGCCCCAACTCCTCGGCCACGCTAAGTGACGCGGTTTCAACAAGAAGATGGTGCGCGGACAGTTGAACTGGTTTGCATACTGCAAGCTTCATTTACGAGACGCCGGCCTGATGGCGCCGACCAGATCGGTACGTATTTGACGAACACGGCCGCGGACTTTGGACATGCGCCGCGAAGCTTTTGGACGAACCGGTTCACGGCTGGAAGGCGGTGGACAATACAAGTCGTTGGAGTACATAAAGCGGTGGAGTGGGAAGGGTAACACCGGCGGCGTTCTTGTACGAATGCGTTTGGCCTAACGGTTCGTTTGTCCAGTGCTACAAGGGTTAGCGCGGTTTCTGTGGAACGCGAGTAAATTCACGCATGGATGAACACATCGCCGGTCGAGTGACGGCCAGTTGGTTCGTGTCACGGACGACGCGAAGCGCTTGTCCGTGAGTGGGGTAGGCCACAGTGGGCACAAATCATGTATCGTAGGTGATGAAGGCGGTAATGATGCGATGACTTGGGGCAAGACCATACACGAACACCGCCGTCAGCACGACTCGCTCAACAAGCCTGGGAGCGATTACGAAATATGGAGGCCAGTATGAATTCGCTGGGCACAATTCTGCTTTCAGTCACGGCGCTTGCTGCGACCTGCTGTTCACCCAAACACACTAGCAGCGTCGAAGGCATTCCTGGGCCGCCGGTGTTCGCCTACTACTCGGCAGGCGAGGATCTCGTAGGTACGGTTTATGCTCAAAAAGGGAACAAGATCATTGGTCAATGGAAGGAACCCTTGATGAGCAAGGACGTGTGGTTTCTGAATTCAACCAACCAGTTCGGAGTGATTCAATCTGCGAACCGTGGCGCAATAACCCAGTTCGTTCCAAAGTTCTCACTCAAGTCAATGTCGCTCGTAGAAAACCGCGAATCCGAACAAGTCGGAATTGATACGGAAAAGTATTTTGGATTGACAGGTATTCGCGAACAACCTATTGTGGTTGAGTCAGGAAGCGGTGTTGGTTTGAGATGGCTTTACTACTACACCGAGTCAGAACGGCAGCAGCAGCGCTTTGAAATATGGGAATTGAATGAGCGTTCAAACACGGCCAAAAAGGTTCTTTCGTTCGAGCAAATCTGTAGAAAGGTCGGACGCAAGATTCCGCTGGGACTTTCGCTTGTGCTCGGTAACGCTTGCAGCTCTGTTGATGGATCTCTGTTTGCCTTTTCGGTTCCCCAGGAAAGAGCGTTCGACGAGGCAGCAAACGATTACACAACGGACACTTGGCTTTGGGATCGAAAAACCGGGAGCTTGGAGTTTATTTCAAAGGGGGAGCCAGTGGCGATTGACGGGGATACAGTCATCGTAGCCGGATATGAGCACGGCGCGGACCATGGGCTGGATGGTTCCTATGTGGAGGCGGTCAGTCGCAAGTCCCGCAAAGTTGGAACCAGGATTACGGGTGTCACTCAGCACGCGGTTCTCGGGAGTCGAATTGCGATCGTAACTGGATGGAAAGGAGGAGGGCCATCCATGCGGCGGATCGTTCAAGTCTGGGATCGTTCGCTGACCCGCAAGTTTTCTGAATACGAAGTTGCAAAACCGGTGACATACGATTTAGTATTCGCTTCACCTGAGGCTTAAGACAAGTTTATCGGATCGGGCGACCAGCTGATTTACCCCGTGTTTTGCGGAGACATCCATGCGGAAGAGCTGGGTGCCGTGGCCAGGGTGAGACGGCGCTTATCTACTATTATGTTGGGGGGCGGTGGCACGGACGCGTGCCGCCCGCCCCGGTGTGCTGCCGCTTACTTGGGCTGTGTTGGGTCACGAAGGCACGACGGTGGTCGTAATTCTAAACGGGTTGCGATTGTTGCGCTAATTATTCACACGCGTCGCAGTTCTCCGCATACCGCTTCGATCTGCTGAACGTGGCGCTCTAAATGAACGACCATGATTGCGAAGCAATCTCCCAAGGATTGATGCACCGGCTTCAAAAACGGATTCCGGACTCTCGAGTTGTTCAGGTCTAAGCCGCGAGCCCTTCCCGCCAATTCCGCCGCACTGCGAAGCTGAGATCGCCACTCGTCCAAAATCTCATTCGGATAAGAAGGATCGCTCGGACGAAGAATTTTTGGCGCAGGGAAGTTTCCTCCCGGCTTGTTGATCTTGAGAAGCAGCTTGCCAAGCCAGGTGTGTTTGATATCTCCGTCCGCACCCTGAACCCCGTTCGATATCGCCTCCTCGATCGCCTCAAGGTAATACTTGTGAGCCGTGACCATGTGATGAATGATGCCGAGCACGGACCACTCGTGCGCCGAGGTCTTCTCGTTCAGCTTGGCTTCTACGCCCGACACCGCTTCGGTCACCCTCTGCTCCTGCGAAAGGGCCTGGTCCCTGACCTGATCAAGCAGCTCGCTAAACTTCATGGCTCATAGTTACGACAATCTCGACCTGCGAATCGTTTCAATCGGCCCACTCGTACCCCTTCATAAGCTGCTTGCCAAGGCAGGCGGGCGATTGGGGGTGGGAAGATGGTGGCAATCCTTGTCTTTCCCGTTTACGTTGTTGTCCTGATTCTTTTGTGGAACTCGTACCTGAAGGCTGCGATGGCGGCCAAGGTCAAACCGTCGCCTCTCGTGGCGATTGTCGGCGCCGTCGCCGGAGGAGTCGTCGGGTTCCTCCTGCTCCAACGTGCGGGGCTATTTGGAATGTACGAGTCTCTCGATGTGGACGGCCTTGCCGGAATGGCGGTGATGGCCCCGCTGTGCGCTGTCTTGGCGGCTCGATTCTCCCTTTGGCTTATGCGAAACCAGACCCGGTAATTCAACCCAGGTTTTCCACGTTTTCAAGCTGAAATCGAGGAATATGGCCGTTGATGCCCGGTTCTTGGAACTCGGCCGGGTCAGGGGGTGTTAGCGGATACAGACAGGTACACTCCGCCCGCGAATGCTCTTCGGAAACCGCGCGAAACGCGACGATTTTGACAGAGCGGCAAGGGAAGTGTTTCCGTCGGTGTTCAGCACCGCTCTGAGGCTCACGCGAAACCGCGAAGAGGCAGAGGATCTGACCCAAGAGGCCATGGTTCGGGCCTACGAAGCGTACGACCGTTTCGATGGCAGGAACCTGAAGGCCTGGATGCTCAGGATTCTCACTAACCTCTACATTAATCGCTATCGCAAGCAGAAGCGCGAACCGGGGCAAGAGTCGCTGGACGCGGAACCGGGGATTGAACCTGTCGCCGCCACAGACGGCAACCCGAGTGCGGAGCTGTTCGATGAACTGCTCGGCGAACAGGTCGAGGAAGCTCTTAGTCAGCTTCCAGATGAGTACCGGGTGTCGGTGTTGCTATGCGATGTTGAAGGTATGAGTTACGAAGAGATTGCGGAAAGTTTAGGAATCCCGATTGGTACTGTCCGCTCGCGGCTCGCGCGAGGGCGCGCCATGTTGCGATCTCGATTAGCAAAGTACGCCCTGAAAGAAGGGATGATTAGTGAGGCCGACGTAGAATGAGTGACTGGTTCGAGAAGCTGAACGCATTTGCCGATGGTGAACTTAACTCCGTAGATGCGGAAAAGCTCCAAATCGAGATTTCAAACTCTCCCGAACTCAAACGGCAATACGATTCAATCGTTCAACTCAAACAAACTCTCAAAGCCAAACTTCCCTTGCATGATTCACCCGAACTTTTCGCCAAGTGTCAATCCCGATGGCGCGAAATGGATCGGGTCAAACGAAACAGTCCGGAAGGGTTCATTGGCCGAATGCGATACGGTCTCGCCTCGCTCGTTGCAGCAGCGATTCTGTTCGCGGGGCTGTACAACCGCATGAACCCCGCAACCGAATCTGGAGTTGACAATCTTTCACAGACTTTAACCGCTTCGGCGAGCACCAGCTTTGGATTTTTGGGTCGCCCCGAGAATGCGGCCTATGAGTGGGCCGGCCAACAGCTCGGCGGTCAGGTTCCCGCGCCGCAGGTCGAAGAACGCGGTTTGAAGCTGCTTCAGGCTGACATCGTCAATTGTCGCTCCGAGCGCATCGCAAGATTTCTCTACACCGATGGCCGCGTGAACTACGTTTTGACGGCGTTTCCCATTCATTGTGAAGAGATTCAAGAGCTAATTGGCGACAACGGCTGGATGCGTGGAACTAATGGGCAGCTTAATTTTGTTTCAAGAGTTGTTGGCGATTATCTGTTCGTCGCGACCGCGCCACGGTCGTTCGTTGAACTGGAATCGCTATTACAACGCATAAGGTGAATTTTCTCTCCTCCCTTCCCCCAAAAGGCCCCTCCGATTTCCGGAGGGGTTTTTTACTTTGAGGTTCAGCGCGGCGGCTAGTGGTCGCAAAATAGTTACAAAGTGGTTGCAAAGTAGTTTTGGGTTGATAGCTCGTCAGTACCCAAGTGCTCTATGAGTCTTCTACTCTCTCGTCAGTCATGTCCGCGAAACTGGCACGTGCAACAACTTTGTAACCACTTTGCCACAACCTTGCAACCGTGGATCTTACACGCGTCGAATTAGGTCGCGGTTGGCCATCGCACGCTTGCTTGCTTCCATCGCCAGCCGCCCAGCGATTGCCCTAAAGCAGGTCGAAACCGGCGACGAAACGTTCGTGATAATCACCGGCGTTCCTGAATCGCCCGCTGCGCTCACACTCGGATCAAGCGGAACCGAACCCAAAAACGGAATCTCGTAATGTCGAGCCAACTCTTCGCCGCTCATTCCAGCGAATATTCGCGTCACTTCGCCGCAATTCGGACAAGCGAACCCGCTCATGTTTTCTATGACGCCAATAATCGGCGCATTCAGACGATCGAACAGTTGCACGGACTTCCCGGCGATGTTCGCCGCAACATCATGTGGTGTAGCTACAATCACGACCCCCGTTAGCGGCACAAGCTGCGCGAGCGACATCGGCGCGTCACCGGTGCCGGGTGGAAGGTCAACGATTAAGTAGTCGAGATCGCCCCAAGCCACATCCTCAAGAAGCTGCTTCACGGTGCCGGCGACCATCGGCCCGCGCCACAAAACGGCCTGCCCATCCTCCAAAAGAAACCCGAGCGACATCAGCTTCAAGCCGTATTTCTCGACCGGCAAAATTTTCTGCTCTTCGGTTTGCGGTCTTTCACGCTCGGCGCCAAGCATCAAGGGGATTGAAGGGCCGTAAACGTCGGCGTCCAGCAGGCCCACGCGAGCGCCTGTTTGAGCCAGAGCGACCGCAAGGTTTACGCTGACGGTGCTTTTGCCCACCCCTCCTTTGCCAGAAGCAACTGCGATGACGTTCCTGACATCTGGAAGAAGCGGGCTATCGGGCAGCGAGTCTCGAACTCGAGCCGACATCAAAACTTCCACCTGGCTGACCCCCTCCAGGGAAAGAACGGCCTCTTCTGCCTGCTGCTGAAGCAGGTCCTTCACAGGGCAAGCCGGGGTGGTCAGCTCGACCCTGAAGCTCACGCGGCCCCCGTCAACCTGCACATCCTTCACGAATCCGAGGGTCACGATGTCGCGTTTCAGGTCGGGATCAATCACGACTCGAAGCGCTTCGAAGACTTGGGACTCGGAAACCAGGGCCATGAGCCTCAATTTTACTCGGTCAGGTGGTTGGCGATTGGAACCAATCAGCCATAATTTGGGTTAATCTTGACAGAATGGGGCTCAAGTAAGCTAAACTTGGGTTACTAAAGAAATGGAGGATTTTCAGTGGCAAAGACAGTAGGAATTGACCTCGGTACGACCAACAGCGTCGTCGCCGTCATGGAAGGGGGCGAGCCTGTCGTCATCCCGACAGCCGAGGGTGGACGAACGATGCCTTCGGTGGTGGCATTCAAGCCGAACGGCGAGAGGTTGGTCGGCGTGATTGCCAAGCGGCAGGCTGTCGTCAACCCGGAGAACACGATTTTCTCGATTAAGCGGTTCATCGGCCGCCCTATGAGTGACGCAGAGGCGGAGACCGCACGAATCCCATACAAAGTCAAGAGGGATTCGAAGGGCAATGCAACCGTCGAGATTCCCGCTGCGGGCAAAGACTTCACGCCGGAAGAGATTTCGGCGATGATCCTCCAAAAACTGAAGTCCGATGCGGAGGCGTATCTTGGCGAGCAGGTTACGAAGGCGGTCATCACTGTTCCCGCTTACTTCAATGACGCGCAGCGAACCGCGACGAAACATGCGGGCGAAATTGCAGGCTTAGAAGTGCTGCGAATCATCAACGAGCCGACGGCCGCATCGCTTGCCTATGGTCTCGACAAGATGAAGAACGAGACGATCTTGGTGTTCGACCTTGGTGGTGGAACATTTGACGTCTCGGTGCTCGACGTTGGCGAAGGCGTGTTTGAAGTCCGGTCAACGGATGGTGACACGCATCTCGGCGGCGATGACTGGGATACGCGAGTTGTAGACTGGCTCGCAGATCAGTTCAAGAAGGAGCAGGGAATTGATCTTCGCAAAGATCGGTCCGCATTGCAACGATTGCGGGAGGCAGCCGAAAAAGCGAAGATTGAACTATCGGGCCAAGTGAGCGCGCAGATCAGTTTGCCTTACATTACGGCGGTTGACAATGAACCGCGACACCTTGAGGCCGCGCTTTCTCGCGCCCAGTTTGAAGACCTTACTCGGGACCTTGTCGAGCGACTTCGAAAACCGTTTGAAAACGCACTCAAGTTGGCGAAGCTGAGCGCATCCAACATTGACGAAGTGATTTTGGTCGGTGGTTCAACGCGAATGCCGATGGTTCAGGAGTTGGTGAAGAGGCTGACCGGAAAAGAGCCGCATCGAGGCGTAAACCCTGATGAGGTTGTTGCGGTTGGCGCCGCGATTCAAGCTGGCGTTCTTGGCGGCGAGGTGAAAGACATCGTTCTTCTCGACGTCACACCTTTGAGCCTCGGTGTTGAAACTTTGGGCGGAATTATGGATCCGGTCATCGAGAGAAACACGACGATCCCAACGAAGAAGAGCCGGATTTACACTACGGCGCAAGACAACCAGCAGGAAGTGGAGATTCACGTTTTGCAGGGCGAAAGGTCGCGCGCGTCGGATAACAAATCATTGGGCCGTTTCCATTTGGTGGGCATACCGCCTGCGCCGCGTGGAATTCCGCAAGTCGAAGTGACGTTTGACATTGACGCGAACGGAATCTTGAATGTAAAAGCGAAGGATATGGCCACCAGCAAGGAGCAGACAATTACGATCAGCGGAAGCGGTAGTTTGAATCGCGAAGAGATTGACCGCATGGTCGCCGAAGCTCAGGCCTACGCTGACGATGACAAGAACGCGCGCGAGGCTGCCGAAACGAAAAACAGTGCAGACAGTTTGGCGTACGGAGTTGAGCGAACGATCCGAGACTTGGGTGACAAGTTAGAAGGCGTTGACAAAACGCGAATCGAGGATAAGGTTGCAGCTCTGAGAAAAGCGATTGCTGAAGGCAACGTTGACGATATCAAAGCCGCGCAAGCCGATTTGGAGCAAGAGCAGCATATGCTCGCGCAAAAGCTGTACGAAAGCAAATCGCAAGAAACGCCCGCTGAGCCGCAAACCGCAGGTGTTGGTGCGGAAACCGGTGGCGGCGGAAGCGAAGAAGTGATCGATGCTGAGTTCAAAGAGACCAAAGAATAACGGAGGAAAATCAGAACCATGATCGTTAAGTACACACCGCAAGAGCGCATCAACGAAGTCGAGCGTTTGTTCGATTCGTTTTTCGGATCGGACCGCGTTCCGGCCGCCTGGGCTCCGCGAGTGGACGCGAAGGAGACGCAAACGGAGATCACGTTCCACGTCGAGCTTCCTGGTATGAAACAGGAAGATATTGACGTTCAGTTCGATGGCAAGATGCTCTCGATCACTGGCAAACGCGAGTTTGCCGAACAGGAGAACAAAGATCACTACGTTCGCGTCGAACGGCGGTACGGAACGTTTGAACGAACGTTCACTATTAATGCATCGGTGAAAAAGGATGAAGTCACCGCAACTTACAAGGACGGCATTCTGACAGTTGTATTGCCGAAAGGCAACGGCGAGTCGAACCACAAGATCGCCATCACAGCCTCGGAAAACTAACACAATTCTGTGGGCGGCTGCTAAGCTGCCCACAGAACATCTCTTTGTCGAGTCGGCATGGCAAAAAAAGACTATTACGCAACGCTAGAACTGCCCAAGAACGCCGATGCGAAGCAGATAAAGTCGGCCTATCGAAAGCTGGCTCGCAAGTTTCATCCTGACGTCAACGCGAACAATCCCGAAGCAGCAGAAAAGTTCAAGCAGGTTTCGGAAGCGTACGAAGTTCTGAGCGACGAGAAGAAGCGCAAGCTCTATGACCAGTTTGGAGACAACTGGGAGGCCGCGTCGAAGATGGGTGACCAGTTCAACTTCAAGGACGGCGTGAGATTTGAAACCAACATTCCCGACATGGAAGGAGTTTTTGGAGATCTGTTTTCCGGTTTTGGTTTTGGCGGCCGCACACAAGCTCACGCCGTTGCACACGATGTTGAGCAGGCCATCGAACTTTCGTTAGAGGAGATTGATACCGGAATCAGCCGGACATTTACGTACCGTGTAGACGATGCATGTGCAACTTGCAGCGGAACGGGAGCTGTTCCGACGAAATCCAAATCCACATGCCCGCAATGCGGAGGAGCTGGACGACTGCGCGGAATGTTGGGATTCGCTCAAAGGTGTCCGATGTGCGCGGGCAGCGGCGTCACAAGCGCGGAAACCTGCCCAACCTGTAAGGGCGCCGCGACACTTCCGACGACGAAACGAATTGAGGTGAAAATCCCTGCGGGTGTGTCACACGGTTCACGCGTGCGCGTTGCCGGCGGAGGGTCATCTGGCGCCGGTGGGCGTCGTGGCGACCTCTATGTTGTAATCAATGAGAAGAAGCACACGCAATTCAAACGCCGAGGAGACGATTTGGAGTGCGAGCACACTATGGATTATCTGTTGGCGGCGCTTGGTGGCAAAACAAAAGTGCAAACGCTTCGCGGTTTAGTTGAAATGAATGTGCCAGCAGGCACTCAAAGCGGGCAACTGTTTCGATTGAGCGGCCAAGGTATGACAAAGATGACCGGCGGTCGCGGCCACTTGTTAGTGCGCGTGCTCATTACGGTGCCAAAACAGATGGACTTGGAGGAGCGGGGGATGTTGGAGAAGATTAGCGAATTGAGGGCGAAGTCGTGAGAAAACCGAATGCCCCTGTGTACAGGATTGGCGTAGCGGCGCAATTGTGCGAAGTGCATCCGCAAACACTTCGACAGTATGAGCGAATGGGTTTGATCTCACCCGCGCGCGAAGGCGAAAAGAACCGGCTATATAGCGACGAGGATGTGGAGCGCGTTCGCCGAATTCAGCGATTGACCCGCGACATGGGTGTGAACTTGGCAGGTGTAGAACTGATTCTTCGGCTGCTCGATGAAATGGATACGACGCGGCGTGAAATGGAATCGCAAATGGCGGAGTATTTGGAAGAGATGGAGCGGCGGCTCGCTTCGATATTGCAGAACCCGACCGCCCCGGTACCGCGCGATGTTTTCAATCTGCCAGTCCCGAAAATTGTGATTAAGCGACGCGTAGATATTTAGCAGCTTCGTGGCGCTGCTCCACGTCGAGCTTGCGAGACGTAAAACGGTCCACTCGGCAATGCTTGGTGCGCAAATGGCAAGTGCCGCGAGTCGTTGTGGTTAGACTCGCGGCACTTCCTTTTGCCCATCAAGGGCGAAGCTCAACCGCCGGGTTTCGGCTGCTTTACGGCCTTTGGCGCTCCATCCGCTCCGATGACATGCTCCGGAGGAAGCGGGCCGAAGTCTTTTGAGCCTTCTCTCGGTGGTGGCGTCACTAATGACTCCTCCTTCGTTTCCCCACCGGATACGAATCGAAAGATCGCGAACGCAACGATCGCAATTGCAAGAATTCCGACGAGCACCATGCGCAAGTTTGCGTTGCTCTCCTTTACCGCAGATCCCACAGATACTCCTCACCATTGAATGCTGCACCCGCGAAGTTTCGACGCACGTCGCAGCCTTGAGTCAGAGAGCTTAGCGAAACAACCTTCGCGTGCGTGTCTGCGTACGCGGTGACGAATCGCTTGTGATGGAAGGGCCAGCAGCCGCCAAACTCCAACCACGAGCTTTGATCGTTGGGACCTGGGTTGACTCGCCAACCCGTGCCGTAGTTCTGCCATTGCTCGTCACCCGTGCGAAGCCGGTTTATTGGGGCCAGAAATGCGCCGCTCGAGTCTCGGATGCAGGGAGCTTCCACGACCCAGTTGCCACCGCCAATCGGCTGGCCATTCGGGCCCGCCCCGCGATACCAAATCGAGTCAACAAACAGCAATGTCGCTGAGGGGGAGGCCACCTCGGAACGACCGGTGGGTTTTGAACCGACGTATCGTGTTCGACG
Organism: Fimbriimonadales bacterium; assembly: GCA_046330175.1. Classification (GTDB taxonomy): domain Bacteria; phylum Armatimonadota; class Fimbriimonadia; order Fimbriimonadales; family ATM1; genus JAJPJR01. The sequence goes on along the minus strand of JAXLTG010000001.1, from coordinate 1,555,187 downwards.
ATTAACGATCCAAGGCGACAGAAAATCGTAGTTGAAGCCGAGGTTTGAACGCTCTGACCAGTAATACGTGATCTGCGGGTCGTCTCTCCTCACCTTTCTGTCGAACGGGTCGAGCGACAGGCCGTCGTCTGTCGCATTGATGTCACTTGGGCATCTCAGCATCCGATAGTTTGTGTGGTATTCGGCGATCGTTTCACCCCAAATGTAGTCGGGCCGGCCGAAGCCCCAACCACGACCATTTATGCTTCCAAGGTTGGAATGGGGGTAGTAGTCGCCATTGTCGTTGACGTACATCTCCATCGCCTTTCCCATTTGCGCGTAGTTCGTAACACACACGGTCTTCTTCGCGGCCTCTTTGGCCTGAGCGAATACAGGGAACAAGATGGCGGCAAGTATCGCGATGATCGCGATCACCACCAGAAGCTCAATGAGCGTGAATGCCTTTATTAATCTCTGTCGCATTCCTCACCTTCCTAACTTTTATCAGTGCTACGGGGAAAAAACGGCCCCGGTGCGCCTATTGTATCAAGAACTTAGCGAAATAAGATGCTTTCGCCAAAAAAACTGGCAGTTGAGGGGGAAGTGACGTCCGTGGGGAGAGCGAGGCGGAGGACAGTGGAGGGTTGGTACGACTCTTTTGTCGCGCCAACCCTCGGCTGAACGTAGTTGCTACGCCTTCGCGTGAATCGGCTGTTTTCCAGCCTCAACGCGGGCGAATTCAAACACGACAGTGCCTGAAATCACGTCGCCCACCTTTTTGCTAAGGTCCGCGTACCATTGCTGCTCGAGCAGCACGATTTCGGAGAGGAGCTCTTTGCCGACTTTGCCTTCGGCAATTTTTTGGGCGATTTCCGCGGGCTTGCCCGCTTCGATCGCTTTCTGCCGTTCGGCTTCGATCATCTTCGAAAGGCGCTCCTGATCCACGCCCTCTTTGCTGATGAATTCTGGCGACAGCGCGACGATTTGCGTGCCGAGCTTCTTCGCGATATCCTCTTCTGAGCCCGAAATCGCGACCAACGCAGCTTTCGCTTTGTCGTGATGCAGGTATCCGCCGACCGTTCCGTCGGAGGTCATGCGAACCACCGTGCCGAGTTGAATGTTTTCGCGAATCTTCGCAACAGCTTCATCCAGGAGGTCTTGCACCTTCTTTCCGCCAACAGTCGAATTTAGCGGGTCCGAACCCGGGTCGTTGGCCGCGAACGCATCGGCGAGTGTTTGCGCGAGCGCAATGAAATCCTCATTGCGAGCGACGAAGTCCGTTTCGCAAAGCAGCGACACGGCTGCGGCCGCGTTGCCGGATTTACCGATCGCCACCGTTCCGACGCTCACTGCTCTGTCTTGCCGTTTGACGGCTGCGAGTTTTCCGGTTTCCTTCAGAATCTCTTTGGCGCGTGCAATCAGGGCCTCGTCACCGGAAACGCCTTCGTTTTCTGCGGCTTCAAGCGATCTTTTGCACTCCATCATCGGAGCATCTGTTTCTTCTCTTAGTCTCTTTACGAGTTGTGCTGATATTGCCATAACTTATTCTTCCTCTCTGCCTCTTCGCCGGCTTGTCGAGGCGGATTCGACCTCTTCTTCGAGTTCGAATTTGCGAAGCATTTCGAGTTCCATTTCGCCAAGCGAGACGGCCTCTTCTGGTGTTGCTGCTTCTTCGACCGCCGTTTCTGCGGCGATTGTTTCTGCAGCTTTTATCGCTTCGTCGTCAACCGGTCTCAGTTCGCTGATGAGGTCTGCGATTTTTCCTGAGATCAATCTCACGGCTCGAATCGCATCATCGTTTCCTGGAATCGGATAATCGGCGTCGTCGGGATCGCAGTTGGTGTCCGCGATTGCGACAATCGGAATTCCGAGTTTGCGCGCTTCGAGCACGGCGTTGGTTTCTTTCTTCAAATCAACGATGAACATAAGGTCGGGCGGGCCGCTCATGTCTTTGATTCCATCGAAGTAACGATGGAGTCTTTCTCGCTCTTTATCTTTGAGCATCGCTTCTTTCTTCGGAAGTCGCTCAAAGTAACCCTCCTCAACCATTCGGTCGAGTTCCTTCATTCGTGAAATTCGTTGGCCGATTGTTTTCCAGTTGGTGAGCAGGCCGCCCATCCATCTTTCGGCGACGTAATACTGCTTACATCGAGTGGCAGCTTCTCGAATCGCGCTTTCGGTTTGCTTTTTGGTTCCAACGAAAAGTACGTTGCCGTTGTTCTCGATGGCGTTTCGGACCCGTTCCATTGCTGCGTCAAACAGCTTAATTGTCTGGTGAAGGTCAATGATATGAATGCCGTTTCGCGCGCCGTAAATGTATCGCTTCATTTTCGGGTTCCAACGGCGTGTCGGGTGCCCGAAGTGGACTCCTGCTTCCAGGAGCTCACGCATAGTAAGTGGTGTCATACTGTCTCCTTTGGGTTTTCCTCCGGCCCTGCTCATCTCTGCATTTTGGGCAGAAACACCCTGGAGCTGCGGGCCGTGTGGGATGCGGTGATTATACCCGGTGTATGCTCGACTGTCATGGCTCAAACACCGAGGTCGCTAGGTTGGCAGTTGGGAATGTCGGCGTATTGGTTCGCCACTTCGATGAAGTGGTTTGTGATGCTCATTACGCTCGCGTTCGTTGTGAATGAGTTGGTGCCGGGGGGCTCCGAAGGAAGATCGTGGGGTTTTGTCGTGTTAGTCGGCGGAAGCTGGGCGATGATTGGTCCAGGGCTATTCGGTTACTTGAGCGATCGCACACGTGGAAAATGGGGACGCTGGAAACCGTATCTCGCTATCGGGTGCGCTGGCACCTGCTTAGCGCTGATGTTCTTGGCGAATGCCAAGTCGTACTCGGTGGTCATTGTCGGATACCTATTGCTGCAGATTAGCGATGACTTGGCGACGGGACCTTACAGCATGTTGATTCCTTCGCTTGTGCCAGAAGAACAGCGCGGACGCGCAAGCGGAATTATGGGCTTGATGCAGTTCAGCGCTCAACTCGTTGCGGGAGTGGTCTCAATTGTTATTGGAAGCATCGTTCCGATTTATGCAACCGTTGCAGGCGTCTCGGTTGCGTGTGCGCTAATCACGCTCATGACGGTGAAAGAGGAGCCAGCAGAGAGGGTGTCTGACCGAGTTGGATTTGTCGAGGGTTGGATTACTCCGTGGCGCGATCACGATTTCAAATGGGCTTGGATCACTCGGTTCTTGAATGCGCTTGGGTTCTATTTGGTAATCACCTATCTGGGGTTGTACTTCTTGAATGTCGTGAAGGAGTTCACCGCTTTTGGCGTGACGTTTGCATCGGTGTCCGGAATGACAACCGCCTCTGCGGCTGCACAGAAAGCGGTAATCATGGTTGCGTTGCTCATTTCGACCTGCGCCGCAATCGGAACAGTCATTGCAGGAAGGGCAGCGGACAAGATCGGCAGGAAGCGAGTGATCTATTTGTGTGGCACAGCGATGGCAATCGCCTTGGTGCCGTTTGCGCTCTTTCCAAACTTTCAGTTAATCATTTTGCTCGCCGTTGTCTTTGGGTTGGGTTATGGAGCCTATGAATCTTCAAATTGGGCCTTGGTTTCGGATGTGCTGCCGAGTCAGGACGATGTTGCGAAAGATATGGGCATTTGGCAGTCGTCCATCGCCGCGCCTCAGGTTGTTGCGGGTCTGCTGGGTTTGGTTGTAGACATCAAAGATGTTCACGGCGTAAGCGGCTTTGGAATCGTGTTCATTTGCGCCGCCGCTGCGTATTTTGTTTCAACATTTCTGGTTCGCATGATCCGGGGATCGCGGTAACCGATGGACGACATCATCTGCGCGCCAATTACGGGCGTGTATCGGGCACCTGTGGCAGTTATTCGCTGTTCGGGAGATAGTAGTTGGCGAATCGCCGAACAGCTTTTTTGCGCAAGCACCGATTTCGCTGAATGGATTGCCCGCCATGCGTATTACGGCACGATTGTCGCCGATGACGCGAGTGTTATTGATGACGGGCTTCTCGTTCTATTCGAAGATGGGGCCAGTTACACAGGGGAACAGTCATTTGAGTTGAGCTGCCACGGCAACCCTTCAATCGTGCGCGACATTCTGAACCGAATGATTTCGCTTGGCGCACGCGAAGCGAGGCCAGGCGAATTTACCGAGCGAGCGTTTATGTCTGATCGGATGGACTTAACGCAAGCCGAAGCGGTTCTCATTTCGATTGAGGCAGAGACCGACGCGCAACTGCAGATGGCTCAGCGCATCCGTGCAGGGAAGCTGTCCGAACATGTTGCTTTGATTGAGGAGCGAATTTCACGCCTCATTGCGCTGACCGAAGCAACAGGCGATTTTGTTGAGGAGATCGGGGAGCTCGACCGCGAATCTGCACACGATGAAATCATGCAAATCGTGCAGCAAGTGGAAAAGTTGCTTGCCGGATATGATGCATCCCGCGTTGTGAGACAGGGACTGCGAGTCGCGATTGTTGGTCGCCCAAATGTTGGCAAATCCTCGCTGCTAAACGCGCTGCTCGGAACCGAGCGCGCCATCGTCACTGAGATCGCGGGAACAACCCGCGACATGATTGAAGAGCGCGTGCAGATCGCGGGATATCCGGTCGTTCTGTCCGACACAGCGGGAGTGCGCGACTCCACCGACAAAATCGAGCAGATTGGAATCGAGCGTTCGAGAGCCGCCGCAGAGAGCGCCGATGAAGTTTGGCTCGTTTTCGAATCGCACCTGGGTTGGACAGCAGAAGATGAGCAAGCCAAGCGTGACGTTGGTCGCGAACCTGATCTTCTGATTGCCAACAAATCCGATCTCGGCGGCGAGCCTACGGCGGCTCTCAAGGTAAGCGCGCTCTCAGGGACAGGCCTTGACGCGATCCAGAACCACATTAGGACTCGGTTCGAAGAAATAGGCGTTGACCAAGCCCTCATCATCGAGAGGCACCGAGAGGAGTTCGAGGCCGCGAGGTCCAGCCTCCTGGCTGCGGCTGGCACTTTGACCACAGATTTCGCGGCCGACCTCGCCCTTCTTGACCTGTACGCCGCCCTTACAGCCCTGGGGAGGATCACGGGGCGGGTGACCACCGACGACCTCTTAGAGCGAGTCTTCCGAGATTTCTGTATCGGGAAATAGCCCCAACCTAAAGACCTCCAACGAGGCTTCCGATAATCCAAACCGGCATGATGTTTGCCGGATTGACAAACCTAAAGTTGTTCGTGAGACCTTGCGAAATCGCAGGGAGGAAGGTGTTTCCATGGATGGAATAAAGCTCGATTGCCCCGAGGCCTCAAAGTATCTGCTTGAGTATCTAACCGGTCGCCTGGATGGGCGTCCGGAAGCAGAAACGTTTGAAGCGCATGCACACGATTGCGAGATTTGCCAGTCGCTTGTGAAAGACAAGCGGAGGGCGCTGTCTGCGGTAATCGCTGGCATGTCAGGCCAACCGTCGGATGCGGCGGGCGAAGTCAAAGCGCCTCGAGGATTCAAGTTGGTCATTCCAACTCACCAAACGAAAGCACTGGTGCTCGGTTTGGTAGGAGTCGTTGGGCTGCTTGCAATTAGCTACGTGATTCGACCGGGATCCGAGATCATGGGATCGAAGATCGGCGACACGATGGCGACCGCTTCGACGAGTGCGCCGATCTCGGCGACGAAGTCACCAGCGAAGTCCGAAGTTTCCGAAACAACTCATTCGATAAAGACGGCAACGGACATCAAAAATCCAGCTCCGGAAATCGCCAAGACGCAGCCACCGGCGCAGCCAAAGGAATCTGCCGATCCAGCCAAAACTATCACTGTGCCTGCGAAGCAACCGATCGCGACGACGAACCAACCAACGTCGAAGCACACGGCATCGGCTCGCAAGCCAGGGCGGAGCTACCGTCGAGTCCGACGATATGTGCGCCCGCAGAAAGAGCAGTCTCGAGTAGAGATTTTTGATGAAGACGGCAAGAAGATTGGAGAAACGACCCAACCCGGAGGGAATTAGAAGATGAAAAAGTGGATCACCCCTATCGCCATTTGTGCAGTTCTTAGCGGCGCAATCGCCCAAGAAACGCAGAACCAGACCGAACCAACGTCCGCAGAAAAGAAGATCAGTTTCTCGGCGCGCGGTACAGACGTTCGCTACGTTTTGTTCGACATCTTTTCGCAAGTGAAGAAGAACTTCTTGGTGCAGGAGACAGGAATCGTAAACCTGTTCGTCAGTGTCCAAGAGATCGGTTTCGACCAAGCGATTGACGTCGTATGCAAGGCGGGCAACATCGAGTACAAAGTCGTTGACGGCGTGTACGTCTTTTCGAAGGCAAAGAAGACAGCAAACCCGACGAACGTGCAATCGCAGACGACGGTGCAAAACCAGTCCGCAGTTGTCGAGAAGCCAATCGCGAAAAAGCTTGACGAAGCGATTCTGAACAAGCACCTTACGATTCGACTTCAACAGACGGAGATTCGAAAGGTTTTTGGAGACATTGGCAAGCAGATCGGCATCACAATCGAGATCGCTCCGGCGGTCAAGAACTTCAAAGTGAACGCCTTCCTGATTGACACATCCCTGCGGTTTGCGTTGAATTCGCTTACTCAGTCCGCTGGGCTCGTTTACTCGCTCACCGACCATGGCACCGTTTTGGTCACCCCGATTGAGCCCGCTGTCCAGACGGTCGCCCCGAATCCGCCGGCAAAACTCACCTGCAGCGACTGCAAAGTCGAGCTGGCGAAGGGCTGGAAGTACTGCCCAATGTGCGGCAACTACGTAGAGCGTCAGACCAAGGGCTAGCCCATAGATTTGCCTGTTTGCTTCGCGGAACTAAAGTTCCGTGGCATAATGTTGAATATGTTGCCTCGACACGGGGCAAACAGGCTTAACAAATGGCAATAAGAGAAGATTTGAACACCGAACAGATTACGCTGACTGAGCGAGCCGCGACGGAAGTCAAAGGACTCCTCGCCGAGCAGGGCAAACCCGAGGCAGCCCTGAGGGTGTGGGTCGCTGGTGGCGGCTGCTCCGGCCTTCAGTACGGCATGGCGATTGACGAAGCCGAAGCGGAAGAGAATGACATCATAATCTCGCATCTCGACGTCAAAATTTTCGTTGATCCGCTGAGCTTGAAATACATGACCGGCTCGGTCGTGGATTTCGTGGACGATCACCTTGGCGGCGGATTCAAGATCGAGAACCCGAACGCCACAAAATCGTGCGGATGCGGCAGTTCGTTCGCCCCGGGCGAAGAGGGCATGGAAGGACTTGAGACGGGTGGCGGCGGCTGTGGCGGCTGCGGTTGTCACTAATCGCCTTAGATTCACCTTTGAAACGCGGCTCATTCAAGCGAATGAGCCGCGTTTTTGTTTCATAATTGACTTGCTATGACCGGTGCCATTTCGATTGTCTTCGGACTTTTGGTCGGAGCTTCGCAGACTCAAACTAGCATCTTCGATCAGGTGATTAAGAAGCCGACCGGTGACAACGGATACGAAGAGTATTGCCGCGCCTGCGATCTACTTCCAAGTCCTCCGCCTTCGTCAGGGAAAAAAGAACCGGCACCAGCACCGGATCCAAACGTTCTTGAATCAAGGCGAGCCAGAGTTTCAAAACTCTATCCTGTGTTCGATTTAGTGGCCTCCGGCAACAGAAAGAAAGTCTTTGATCCACGCAGCTCCATTGACTTCAACACGACATACCCCGAAATGGCGAAGTTCAAGGAGATTGGTCGCCTATTCGCAGATCGAATCTATGTGCAGTTTGCGGACGGCAACGGTTCGGGCGCGTGCAGCAGCTTCATCGAGTCCATAAAATTCTCGGGAAACATCGCTGACAAGACCCTGATTTCTGTGTTGTTGCGAAATGCAATGCGATCCACTGTCGAGTGGGAAATGTTGCCTCATCTTGGCGCAATCTCGTTGGCAGATGCCGCTCGAATAGAATCGTTTTTCGAGAGTCAGCTGAAATCGCAGCCGAAGATAATTGCAGCCGTGCAAAGCGAGTGGGACCTGATAACTTCGCTGCTGCCGAAGCTGCTCGAAAAGCCAGACGACTTCATGATTCTGACAGCGGCACAAAAAGATGAGTTCAAAGCAATGGATGACTCTGCTCGACAGAAACTCGCGAGCGAGTTGCGTCAACCACTCAACTCGTATTATGGTGGACTAATCACGATGCTGAAGTCACAGGAGTCGGACTGGCGATTTCCGGAACTGCCTCGGCTTAGCGGAACCGCCCAAGTTGTGCTTGAGTCGCTGACGCCGGCATTTGATCAAGTGGTTGCACGCGAAGTTCAAGATCGGACGCGGATGCGACTCTGGAGACTGGCGATGAGAATTCAACAGTTTCGATGGATTCGAAATCGCTTGCCCAAGGATTTGGCAGAGCTTGAAGCGCCAGAACTTATCCACGACCCAACCAACGGCGGCGAGTTTGTTTACAAGGCATTCGAGATGCAATTTGAAATATCAAGCCGCGGAAGTTCAATGACTGGGCCGATCAAAATGGGTCGCGTCATTCCACCGAGCGGAGACAGCGGACTCTAAATGCCTTCGTTGCGCTCGCTCGCCGAGATGGTCAGATTCGAGCACTCGGTGTTTGCGCTCCCTTTTGCGCTTGTCGGCATGATGTACGCCGCGGACGGTTTTCCATCCGCACGAGTAGTGGTGCTCATACTTGTGGCAATGGTTTCAGCGCGCACTGCTGCGATGACATTCAATCGCATCGCGGATGTCACGTTTGACTCAGAAAACCCACGCACCAAAAACCGAGCACTCGTGACAGGCGAGATCGGAATGCAAACCGCCGTTGTTACGCTTCTGGTGTCGGCTGGAGTGTTTATCATCAGCGCAGCGCTGATCAACCGTCTCACGCTAATGCTCGCTCCAATCGCGTTAATGGTGTTGTTGGGGTATTCCTATACAAAGCGATTCACGCCGCTGTGCCATCTGTTCGTTGGTTTATCGTTGGGCATTGCGCCCGCTGCAGCATGGGTTGCAGTCACCGGAGTATTTAGTTGGACGCCAGTTTATTGGCTCTTAGGGGTTACCTTTTGGACAGGTGGATTTGACGTACTGTATGCGCTGCAAGACGAAGCATATGATCGCGAGCGCGGACTGAAGAGCCTCGTAGTAACTCTCGGCGCGAAGAACGCAATCCTCGCAAGCCGTATTTTTCACGTTGCAGCGCTTTTGTTTCTCCTCGCTGCAGGCGTCACTGTGGGCGCCGGGCTTCCGTATTTTGTGGGCTGCGCGTTTGCGGGCTCGCTGCTTTTGTATGAGCAGTCGCTTGTCAAACCTGGAGACCTGAGCAAGCTCAATCTTGCGTTTTTCACCCTGAACGGATACATCGCAGTCTCTTTCTTTTTCTTCGCGCTAATAGACGTATTGACAAGGTCCGCCAGATGATCATGGAGAGCAGACTCATCGGAGGCGGCACTTGAAGCGAACGAGCACGTTGTCGCCGCTTGTCTATTTGCTCCGCAATCCGGGAAGAACTGTCCCGATGGCTGCCGTCATCGTTCTGTCGGTTTTGCTAATCGGAGGGATCGTAGCTGTGATGAACTCGATTCCATTGTCGGTCAAAAAAGTGTATGGGTATTCCCAGCACCTAACCGGAGTCACGCCTCGCGGTGACATGAGTTATTTTCCAACGATATTAGATCACTTCAAAAAGTCTCCAGTGAGTATCGAAAGAACAGTGATTTGTCGCACCGCAGGATTTAGCGTGAATACGATTGTTGGACCCTGGCCATTTGTTCTCCATGGTTTTTCGCAGAACGACTTTGAATATGTGGCTCGCAAGCTCAACCTCGGAGTTTTGGATGGAAGGCTGCCGGTTCCCGGCGAAGGCGAAGCTGTTATCACGCGGCCTTTGGCGAATAACTTGCGGCTGAGAATTGGCTCGGTGCTGCTCGATCCCAAAGATGACAAAAACTACTCTCAAACCACTGTAAAAATCGTCGGGATCTTTGAAAGTGATGAATGGTTCTCGTTTACAAGTTACGAATACGTAGCGCTTAACCATTTCCCGCCCGTTGATGTGGTTATCTACTTCACGAAAGATTTGGCCACGCAACGACAGCTTGACGACTGGGCGGAAAAAACACTCAAAGGCAGCAAAGCGAATGTTTACACTTACGCGCAAGTGGAGAAGGAATCCGATGCCTCCCTTCGTGTGCTCTTTCGCATTCTCAACCTAGTCATTGGGCTGCTCGTTATTGTTGTAACACTCATGATGTGCATGATGGTCAGCATCCATCTTTCGCAGAGAATTGTCGAGTTCGGACTCCTCCAGGCGCTCGGTTTCTCGCGCAACACGATCGCGACCAGGTCACTTCGCGAGGCGTTGTGGGTCATCGGCATCGGTTGGTTCAGCGGCGTATTAGTTACGTTTCTGCTGCTATCCATTGTAAAGAAACTGCTGATGGAGCCGAACGGATTCTTTCTCGATCCGTTAGACATCGTTGCCTATGCGTACACTCTGCCTGTCCCAATCGTCGTGACAGTCGCTTCCTCGCTAACTGTTTACATAAGGTTCAGGAACTTCGACCCAATCGCAGTAATCGAAAGGAGAATTGTGTGATCGAGTGCGCTGGGCTCACGCTAAACTACTTCGATAAGAGCAAAACAATTGCGGCTTGTGAAAACGTGTCGCTTGAGGTGCGCGATAATGAGTTCGTCGGAATTCTTGGGCCAAGCGGCAGCGGAAAGTCCTCGCTGTTGTATCTTTTGAGTGGACTAAAAGAGCCGACAAGTGGCGATGTGAAACTCGACGGCGCGCCGTTTCCTCCGCCCGGTTCCGCAGAGAGATCTTTACTAAGGCTCAAATCGTTTGGGTTCGTTTTTCAACAGCCTTTCCTCATCGGCTATCTATCTGCGTTGGAAAATGTAATGATCGTTGCCGGTAACTTACACAAAGATCATGCTGCACATCTGTTGGAGCAACTTGGGTTGCAAGACAAAATGCACCGACGCCCGAGCGAGCTTAGCGGAGGTGAAAAGCAACGTGTGAGTGTTGCTCGTGCACTGGTCGCGAATCCACGAGTTGTGTTTGCAGATGAGCCAACGGCTGCGCTCGATCACGCGACAGGGCTGCAAGTTGTCGAAATGTTGGCAAAGTATAGGCATGGAGCGCTCGTGATGGTCACGCATGATCGAACGATGTTGCAAGGGGCGAACCGCATCTTTCAAATGGAAGAAGGACATCTGCGCGAAACGTCGGAATAAGTCATAATTCCCGAATGCGGTTTTCCACCAAATGTGTTCGCACAGGATCCAGGATTACAAACGCTCCTGTGCCCGAAGCAGTTCCCATTTTCCAAACCTCTACGTTTGAATGGGATTCGCTCGCGGACGAGCCGGAGCCGATGTACACAAGGTACGGAAATCCGACTCGATACGCGCTTGAAGAAGCGCTATGTGCAGTTGAAAACGGAAAATATGCGCTCGCAACATCGTCTGGTATGGCAGCGGTCGCAACTGCGCTTTCCATGTTGAGGTCTGGCGATCACATCGTCTGCACTCAAGACGTGTATGGCGGGACTCGCGCATACATACGTGATGTTCTGTCTGGGTTTGGAATTACGCACACGTTTTGCGATTGTGCCGACCTTCAGGAGTTTTCAAACGCGCTCGCCCCAAACACAAAGATGGTCTGGCTGGAAACACCATCAAACCCGATTCTGAAGATCACTAACCTACGCGAGTGTGCCTCAATCGCAAAGCAAAAGGGCGCAATCGTCGGTTCCGACAACACCTTCGCCTCACCCTACTTCCAGAATCCGCTCGACTTCGGAGTGGACATCGTAATGCACTCAACAACGAAGTACATAAATGGTCACAGCGACGTGTTGGGCGGCGCACTTGTGTGGAATGATGACAAACTGTCCGAAGCGCTGATCACCTACACAAAGCGCGCGGGTTGCACCCCGGGTGCAATCGAATGCTGGCTCATCCTTCGCGGCCTCCGAACTCTCGAGATTCGTATGAAACAGCATGCCGCCAGCGCTATGCGCATCGCCGAATGGCTCCAGACTTCAAACAGGTGTGAGGCTGTTTTCTATCCGGGGTTGAAGACCCACCGAGACTACGATATCGCAGCATCGCAAATGCGTGGATTCTCAGGAATGTTAAGTTTTGAATTGGAAGACGAAGCCGCTTGTGATCGCGTTCTCAAAAAACTAAACTGCTTTACGCTTGGAGCATCTCTCGGAGGCGTGTCATCGCTCGCCTCCTACCCAGCAAAAATGAGCCACGCGATGATGACCGCCGAAACAAGAAGGCAACTTGGCGCAACAGACGGATTGATTCGGCTCAGCATCGGAATCGAGGATGCTGATGATCTGATTGAAGACCTGGATCAGGCGCTCTCAGAGTTGTGATAAACAGCAACAATCTGCTCGACAACATCTTGAATTGTTAGGTCGTCGGTATTAATAACAACCGCGCCAGGCGCAACCATAAGCGGGCTGTTCGCTCGTTCTGTATCGCGTTCATCTCGCTCGATAATCTCTCTAAGAATTGTAGAGTACGAAGCCTCTTCACCGCGCTGCTCGAGTTCGAGCGTGCGCCTTCTTGCGCGCTCTTCCGCGGATGCGGTGAGAAATATTTTCACCTTTGCGAGAGGGCAGACAACTGTCGTCGTGTCTCGCCCCTCCATAACAACTTTGCCGCGTTCGCTAATCTGCTTTTGACGCCGTACAAGCGAAGCTCGAACGTCCACGAATGTGCTCACAATGCTGGCGCCTTCGCCAACTTGCTGGGTCCGAATCTCATTAGTGACTTCGTTATCGTTCAAAAATACGCGTTGCGGATCGCCGGGCTCAAACCTGATCTCGATCTTATCAGCAATCTCTGTAACTCGCTGCTCATCGTGAAAATCAACCCCGATCCTAATTGCTTCAAGCGCCACGCACCTGTACATCGCGCCGGTGTCCAAAAACGCGAATCCCAATCGTTTTGCAACCATTTTCGAAACAGTGCTTTTGCCTGCTCCTGCAGGACCGTCTATCGCAATCGCATCAATCTGCACAAAGCCTCCTAAGTTCCGTCTCAAAAGTGGGAAAGCTGGTGGCTATCGCTTCCGCGCCTTCAATCGTTGTTTCGCCTTCAGCGATCAATCCTGCAATTGCGAACGCCATTCCTATCCGGTGGTCCTTGTTCGCGTGGACTGTACAACCAGTCAATGGTGTTGGTCCCAAAATCGTAAGTCCGTCTTCATGCGTTTCGACTTGCGCACCCATCGAAGCCAAGTTTCTTGCTACAAGATCAATCCGATCGCTCTCCTTTACGCGCAGCTCCTGAGCGTTTCGAATCGTCGTCACGCCATCGCATTGTGTCGCGAGCACAGCGAGAACAGGAATCTCGTCAATCAGCATCGGAACGCGCGAACCCTCGATACTGAATGGTTTCAATGCCGAACCAGCCTGCACAACAACGTCGCCGACCGGCTCGCCCGATTCTTCCGACGTGTGGATTATCTTGATGTCAGCGCCGACTTCGTGCAACACCTCCAACAACCCTGTCCGAGTCGGGTTTAGTCCGAGCTGCTTTGCCGTAAGCGGTCCGCCGAGCATCGCTGCGGCCACCAAAAAGAACGCGGCCGATGAGATATCGCCAGGCACCGAAACTTCGATGTGTTGTGGAACGCTCGCTCGAACTCTAACTTCGTTTCCGTTCACAGCGACGTCGCATTCTGCTGCCCGCAACATCCGCTCAGTGTGGTCGCGACTTTTGAAAGGTTCGCAAACTGTCGTCTCTCCGTCCGCGGTTAGTCCTGCCAACACGATCGCCGACTTCACTTGTGCGCTCGCGATAGGCGAGTTGTAACTGATGCCGTGTAGTTCGGCTGGGCCAATCACGATTGGCGCTCGATCACCCTCAATGTTTGCTCCCATTTCGCGCAGCGGCTGAACAACGCGCATCATCGGTCTTGATGATAGAGACTCGTCTCCGGTCAGCGTACATCTCAAGTCGCGTCCGGCGAGCAGCCCGCACATCAAGCGCATCGTCGTTCCGCTGTTGCCACACCATAATTCCGTTTCAGGGGAAACAAAAGAAGCAGGTCTAATGCGAAGACTGTCACCATCGGCCTGAATCTCAGCGCCGAGTTTGCGAACAATCTCAAGAGTGTCGTTGCAATCTTCCGATCGCAAAGGGTTGCGAACCGTGCCGCCACGTTTGCAAATCGCGGAAATCATATAGGCGCGGTGGGTGATGCTTTTGTCGCTCGGTGGCCGAAACTCGCCCCAAATCCTTTTTGCGCGCGAAGCTTTTAGCTGTCCCAACCCGCTTTTGCCCTTCTGGAGCTTTCAAAAAACTCAAGTAGTGACTGATACTGTTCACGATCAATGAACTGGCGCACTTCTTGCAACAAAAACTCCAAATCTTCTAATGCGGAGACTACCTGCTCGCGGTTGTTCGACAGAATCTGCGCCCATAGTTGAGGATCAGAGCCCGCGACCCGCGTGAGGTCTTTCCATGATGGCCCGGCAACTTCAGGATGAACTAAGTTTGAGCCCATCTGAACGAGCCCTGCTGCAAGAATGTTTGGAAGGTGCGAGAGTATTGCGGCATGTCGGTCATGCTCTTCTGGCGATAGCACGGTCGGTTTCGCTCCCAAGACGGTCACCAAACTCTGGATCGCGTTGAGAGCGCTCTTGTCCGTTGATTCGGTTGGTGTGAGAACCCACGGCTTGTCTTCAAACAGCGCAGCGTTCGCGTGCGAAGCCCCTTTGTGTTGAGTGCCCGCCATCGGGTGACCGCCAACAAATCGCGGTCCAAACTGAAGTGGATAAGATGCAATCCAATCCACAATCTTCGATTTCACGCTGCTGGTGTCCGTGACAATACAGTTCACTTTGCAAAACACGTCCGCCTCGATGAGGCAGGGAATAATCGCGTTCGGCGGAACCGCCAAAATCAAAATATCCGCATCCCCTAGGTGATTCAGCGTGTCAAACGTGTCGTGAACTGCGCCAACCGAATGCGCGTCCAAACGCATCTGAGGATCGGTGTCAAAACCAAGCACTCGCTTGCAGACGCCCTTCTCTCGAAGTCGCAGGCCGATCGAAGCGCCAATCAGGCCCATGCCCACTATTCCAACTGTGCCGAAGTTCACTCGTTGCATCGAATCTCGCCTACTTAGGATAGTCAGACGTCTCAAACGGAAAACTTAGCGCAAACACAAAAAAAGACCCCGCAGCGATCTTGGCTGCGGGGCAGCAAACCAATAGGCTTGCCCAAAACTGCTAGTTGACGGTTCCGTTCTTCGCCTGCACCCAGTTCGCGCTTCTCAGAATCCAGTCTTTGAACTGCTCTGGGTCATCAAGTATCGAACGCGGAATTTGAACGTAATCGCTCATTTCGGGCGCGTCTGGGCCGGGCTTAAACGTGGGATTGCCTCCAAGGTCGAGCGCCTGCTGCCGGTCTTCCGGCGAAAGCTTGAGTCCGACCAAGTCGTCCACGAGAATCGCAAACATCTTCTCTCCGGTGTAAACACCCATTCCACCCCAGAGCTTCCTCGCACGGGTGTCGAGGCCATCAGCGGCCTTCATCACCTGTTCGTATCGGCTCGGACGGTACGCCATTCCGGATGAAGAGGCCCCGTCTTGTTGGTTGGATTTCGGTGTTCTCCGGAGGGACAAAAATCGAAGATCGTCCATCCTATCTATAGCACCTGCGGCTGTAAGCATT
Source organism: Fimbriimonadales bacterium (assembly GCA_046330175.1). Lineage (GTDB taxonomy): Bacteria > Armatimonadota > Fimbriimonadia > Fimbriimonadales > ATM1 > JAJPJR01. Next base: position 1,539,560 of record JAXLTG010000001.1, on the reverse strand, counting down.
TTACCCCAGCAGGTTCGCCAGTAGCTTGAAACCTGTACTAGCACTCTTGCCGGGTATTCGATGACTTTAGTACATCGCCTTATCGCCGTAAAGCGTCTGAATGAACGCGATTTGGCCCGAGTGCCAGTTGAAATTCCACCTCGGGTAGTCCATCATCTCCTTCACGGTGAAGTCGCGGCCACCATCGTACGGGAGCCATTTCGTGTTCTTCAGTTGCTCATCGGTGATCTCGCCGTACACCTCGAACAGCCTCGATAACCGGCGGTTGCACTCCTCTTGGCACGCCTCCACGCTCGACCATTGCTCCGCTTCCTTCTTTATGGCAGCCATCGTTTCCTCGTTCCACTCGGGCTCCTGGTTTCGGATGATGTCCTCGGCCCACTTCGGGCATTGAGCCAGCTCGCGGCAGATGTCCAACACCGAACGCGAGGTGTCGGCGGCTTGCCAAGTCAGTTTCTCTGCCGGAACAGCCTTCGCGTTTCTAAACGCCTCTTCGGCAGCCGCCCGAGTCTGCTCGATCATGTATTGCTGATAATTCATGCTCTCTCCTTTCTCGCCCAGCCTCCCGGGCGACAAAAGCAGGCTACCACAGAATATAGACGTATGTCTACTTGATTGGCAAGGTTATCGAGACCTGATCCAGGGAGGAGTCGTAGCGATATCTGCCCCCGAGGGCGCTCACGAGGTCCTGCAAATACACATACTCTTCTCTTGGATGCGCCCTACGCGTCTGTAACTTTCGGCGAAGCCGAATTTGGCGTCCGTTCCCCAGCAAAATCCTGTCTCTTCCAACGAACCTAACGTCGTTTCCGAATCGCTTAAGAGCACGGTATGACCACTCGTTTCCCGAATCATCGGTGAAAAGCCCGCCAACGACTCCCGTGTTCACCAGCACGTCTCCACCGTTTCGGTCGATGGCCAGCCAATCAACATCTATGTCGCAATAACGAGGGCTGAGTGTTTTCCCGTTGAGAGCAAAGTTCCAATACCCCATGACGTAATGGAAGTACAAAACGGAATTGGGCTCAATATTTGTCCAAGTCAATTTCGCGCGGTTCTTCATCCACTGAATCGGTGGCAGCTTGATGTTTTTGTAATCTCCGACGATGTCTACTTTGTCGGCTGCGAAAAATGTGGGCCTGCCGACGTTATTCTCTTGGGGCCACTCAACGACGCACTCGATTCTCTGAATTTTGCCTTTCCATGTCGCGCCCGTAACGAAGGTGTAGTAGTTGTAGAATCCGTGCGCCGTGTGCGCGCCACGGGCGACATAGTCAACTTCCACAACTCGTGTCTGCCCCTTCTCGAAGCTGACTTTCTTTAGCCAAACGTACGCTTTCCCCATATGCGAATTCGTCCGTACCGGTCTGCGATCCGTTCGTACGACCGTTCCGTCTACTTTTGAGACTAATCGTGAGATGGCCGGTCCAAACGACGCATGCCCCTCATCCGGAAACGCCATCGTAACGGTCGTGGCGTTGCCGTCGTTCTTGAAAACAAATCTGGCATACACAACCACGTTCGACTTGAACAGTCGGATGTTCACATATTCCGCGACCATCTGAACTTGTGGATTTGGCGCGAAGCTGCCTGCGCTTCCTCCTCCGGCCCAGTTCGCGTCGTCCAGCACAGCACCTGCAACAGCAAGAAACGCAATCATGGAGCGAATTGTTGCACAGGCACAGCAGCCATCGCATCTTTGTCACTTGTCTCACGACGACGCGCCTGAACGGTGCGAGGAATTCGTGGCACTGGTACGTGACGAGTCTGCGAGTCACTTACCAGTGTGCAGCATCAATGAACGTCTCACTTGCAAAGCCTTACCTCGCGCCACAGCGATCATTAGCGACACACGCGGCTGTCCTGGTTCCACTATAAGGCCCAACTAAAAAATGTGCGCCTACTTACCGGAGAAAGTCGCTAACGACCGCCCTACGCCCGGCGCGAGAACCAACTCGTCTCAATCCCCTGTGCAAACAGCAACTCGGATAACTGACCAACGTGGCCCTGAATGTGCCGAATACTCAATACAAGGTGCTCCAGCTTCGGAAAGTTCGGATACCAGTGAAACCCGCTGTCTTGGGTGTCAATATCCAACGCGTCAATCGTCTCGTTGATCATCCCTCGAACCTCGTCAAGGTATTCCATCACTTCGGCCCTGCTGTTCGGCTCCAGTTGAACCGCGTCCTCTTTCCACAGCTCCTGTGCGCCTTGGCGATGCTTGCTCCATGGTCGAAATGCGGCTTCGTTTTGACCCAAATAAAGGTGAGCATAAAACACGCCGTGATACGCAATCTTCCAAAACTCGCGCGGAAATTCACCGGCTGTCCAAACGTTTTCGGGGCACACTTCAACACATTCGCGGAGCATTCTTAAGCTCGCATGATACTGGCCCTTCAGCGCATCTCTAATATCCATCGCCGAATTCTACACAATTCTTCGATGCGGTGTCTGAACTCCTTCCTCTTGCGCGGCAGGAGGAAGGAACCACGCGAGAAGCGCGCGGAAGGATGGAGGTCTGCTTCGGTTGAACTAACATGTCGCTTCTGCAGCCAGTGTGCAAAATTGTCGGGGAAACCTCCTCCTCCCGGCTCACCGTGCTGACCGTCGCTATCTCCCTCGTCTCGAAAGAGGAAGGTGGCTCTCAAGGAATACATCAACCTAACCTGCAAGAACTACCAAATGGTCCAACTGTGACCCCCGAGGTAAAGTGAGTCCAAGATGAACTGCTCCTGGATTCGGCGACTCAGCATCGTTTCGCTCGTGCTTGCGTATGTCGGCGCGATGGGTGCGAACTACAGCCACATTTATGTGTTCGGAGACAGCCTAAGCGATACCGGCAACGTGAAAATTCTCACTTTCGGATTCTATCCGCCATCACCTTATTGGAACGGCAGGTTCTCAAACGGTCCGGTTTGGATCGAGACAACGGCCTCCAAATATGGGCTTCCCGTGAACCCGTCGCTCGGTGGTGGAACGAACTACGCGTTCGGCGGCGCAGAGACCGGATCAGGCTACAGTCATTCGAACACGCCGAACATTGGCACACAGATCAATATGTTCCGCCAGAATGTCGGGACGTTTTTGTCCAGCGATTTGGTGGTGCTCTTCATTGGTGGGAACGACTTTTTGAACGGACAGACAAATCCGCAAATCCCGCTGAGCAACATTCAGAGCGAATTGCAGAGGCTCTATGGTTATGGCGCTCGTCAGTTTTTGGTCGCGAACCTCCCATTGCTTGGGTACATTCCGTCGGCGTACGGAACTGCTGAACAAGATGTTTTGAATGTGCTGTCGAGTAGCTTCAACAAAGGTCTTGCGGAGCTCTGTTTCAATTTTCGGGTGGAGCATCCGGCGGCGAGCGTGACGCTATTAGATATTCAAAGATTCTTTATGCTTGTGCGCGCAAACCCGCTGTCGTTCGGCTTCACGAACATCACGGATTCCTACATGGATGAAGGCAGCGGCGATCCTGACCGGTATCTTTTTTGGGACACCGTTCATCCGACGCGGGTCGCACACGCAGGAATCGGCAACTTCGCTTTTCAGCGACTTGGTCCTTAGTCGTCAAAGGTGGGCTAGGAGGCACGGACAACGAAGAGCGCTTGTCCGTGTGCGATCGTCTCTACTTTTCTCCAGCACAATCTCTTGAATCTGCATCCTTCTTTCTTGCGTACACCATCAATTGCATCACCTCAATTGAAATTGTATCACTCACGGACAACGTCTACGAGTTGTCCGTGCCACCCGTCCCCGAACCGTAATCTCTCCACGTTCGGTTTCCCAAAACATCGTTCTGGTAGCTGTGCCCCAGGCGATGCAGTCAACGCAGTCGATCTCTTAGCCATCCATCCTCCTACACCCAACCATAGAACGGTGCAAGAATGAGGACCCCCGTCGCAATCGAGGGTGGCACGGCACCTATGAGGATCCTTGCGGCTTCACCCGATTGCAACTCAGCAAGGCAGCGCGCAAATATCATTGTGGCCGCTGCCAATGCCGCAGGAATCGCCCCCAGCGTCACAAAGAGCGCAATAATGGGCGGGGCATCCTGGATCAATACACTCACCGACAGAGACCTGATTGAGCCCCCACCCGCGTTCCCGTTTAGTCTGCCCGCCTCACGCAGATAAAAGAACCTGAATCGATAGGTACGGACGAGAAAGCAATACCATATCAGGACAAAACTAGTGCAGGTAATGTACAGCATCACTGCAAGTCATGGATGAATTCATCGACTATCCAGCCGAAACCCATCGCGTCGGCGTCCTGCCAAAACATGATTGCTTGGCAGATCGCAGCATAGCCTGCAATCGCAGAGAGCGCATAACTCAATTTGCCAAACCTCTGCATCCTCGCGGCTTTCGCTGACATACCCTTGTCAAGGTACGGCTTGACCTCATCAAAGTTTCTAAGTCGAGTCTCAATATCTCCCACATCATAACCCATCATTTTGTCCTGGTTTAGGAAGTATCTGGCCTTTGAGATAGCTTGTTCTATGTTCTTGTCCATGATTGCGTCTGCTTGTCCCAAAAGAATGAAGCCGATGATAATCAAGAATATTGTCGCGAAGGCTAGCTGGATAGCAAAGGCCTTGTTCGTTCTGCTATTTCCATCTTCGTCAATGAAGTTCACTGGATCGTTCCCACAGTAGGTGTACCAGTTATCACCAGATCCTGCTTTGTCTTCGCTTACAAACCGTCCCGTCCACGGTTCGTAGTAACGGGCTCTCATGTAAATCAAGCCTTCGGATTCATCATCAACACGATGGCCGAGTGATGCACAGTAGCGTTGAGCCGGATCGCCGCTGGTATTGCCGCTCCTTATTCCGCCCCACACATCATACGTCCGCGCATCCCCACTCGTAAACGAATTATTCCCAGTACCCGCGCGCTTAATCGTCGCGATCATGTTTCCATGACCATCATACAAAGGAAACTTCACCCACTGCGATGCCGCATCCTTATAAAGCTGCATGAGATCAATCCCGCGCGCGCCAACGCCGTAACGCGTCACATCCAAATGCGTCCCTTGCGCGTCGGTGTACATCCGGTCCTCTTCCATCCCCATCTGACCGTCGTAATAAAATCGAGTCGTGTCCTTGTTCACCGCCTGATTCTCGTCATACCAACCCGATGCATGCTGCTCATCGGCCGGGTTCCAATCAATCGTCAGACCATCAACCTTTTTCACCCGCATTCCATCAGCGCGGTACATATATTTCGCACCTTTTGTCTCGTTGCAGTTCGATTCCATCCGGTTGATCCAGTGCGAACACAAGCTGATCATCTCTTTGGCTGCTTCGTGGATTTATGTTTAACCCAGATGAGCCAGATGATTATAGGTACAAAGATCGAAGGTATGAGCCAGTCAGCTGAGTCGTGTTGATAATTGAGTACATAAAAAAACAACCCACCGACGACGCCACATGCAACCAGTGTTGCTACTAACGCCGAAACCCCGATTAGGAAAAATCGCTGCAATGTTTCACCTCTTCTATCTTATGATGTCGTAACAGCCTTGACCAAACAGGCCCCAGGCGGCAGACGCAATTTCATCACCCCATTCCTGAACGGGGTCAGAAAGGCCTTCCCCGCCAATGGAGCTGAACTTGGATCCCAAAAGCGAAGAACCTACCTTCGCGTAAATGTGACCACCCAGACCGCCCGTTCCTACCGCCGCCAAGGTTGAATAAATCGCTTTCTTCCAATCCACAGTGCCTGTGTTGGCGAGGTCCAACATAACGGAGCTCAAAAAACCCGAAACCCCTGCCGCCGCCCACGGATTTGCGGTGAGCGTGCCTGCAACTGCGGAGAGCCCTCCGATTAAGCCACCGATAAACCAATTATTCCCCGCATAGTTCGCCGAGAGCGCCCCAAGAGTAAACCCGATAACAAACGAAATGAGAAGGTGCCAAAATTTTCCCGTGGCATCTGCTCGATTGACGGGGTCACTGCCGCAATAGACAAACCAGTTGGCCCCTTGACGCGCGGGATCTTCACTAGTGAATCTCCCGGTCCAGGGCTCGAAGTACCGAGCTCGCATGTAAATCAAGCCTTCGCTTTCATCATCAACTCGATGTCCCAAAGATGCACAATATCTTTGCGCGGGATCTCCGCCGGTGTTGCCTGATCTGATTCCGCCCCATACGTCGTATGTACGCGAATTGGAAACAGTAAACGACGAATTTCCGGATCCGCTCCGAGCCACTGTGGAAATCATGTTTCCGTGCCCATCATACAGCGGAAACATCACCGCGGTCGAAGATCCACTGTGAAACTTTTCCATAAAGTCAATTCCACGCGCGCCAAGCCCGTACCGAGTCACATCGAGCTGTACACCGTTGATCGTCGTATAGGTGTAATCCTCCTCCATGGCCATTTGGCCGTCATAGTAAAACCTTGTAGTATCTTTGTTGATGGCTTGGTTCGTGTCGTAATGCCCCGAACCGGTCTGCTCGTCATCAACATGCCACGCCAAAGTAAGCCCATTGACTTTCTTCACTCGCATCCCGTCGGCCCTGTACATGTACGTTGCGCCATCGTTGGCGTTACAGCAAGTCAGCATCCTATTGATGTAATCCCAAGTATAACGAACGCCACCCGAATTGACATAGCGATTGCGCCAGGTTCTGTTCCCCAGCACATCGTTTTCGTACACTTTATTCGGCGATGCAGTCATTCTGTTCAGCGCGTCATAACTCCACGATCCCGACTGCGCAGAATCGGACGAGCGATTGCCCGCCGCATCGTAACCCCAGATCGTGTACTCGTTAGACAATCCATCATTGTAATCCACCGACGTAAGATAATCTAACGATGAATCGTACCCATAAAGTTCGCTTCGCTCAAGGGTCCAACTGTTAGAACTGCCAGGCCCCATGATATCCACCTGTGTCCTCAACCCGCCATCATCATAATACGGCGAGCCGCCCGAAGTCGCATACCGATACCTTTTGATCAACGTGTCGTCGTACTTGCTCGTCCCCGAATTCCACGCCTGAAAAGCGTGCTGCAAATCCAAAATCCGACCCGACGGATCGTAAACGTAATACGAATGCGCGCGGTAAGCCGCCGGATGACCCGACCCATATCCGCCGCTGGAATCGGGCGTCTGCATGAATGCCGCGTGCGTCAACCGCCCAGCCGAATCGAATTGATAGTGCATCTCCTCGGTCGTGTCGCTGCCGTTTTCGTTGAGCTTTCTCAGCGTTTGAAACACCTGCTTCGGTGAATCCGGTGATCCGATACGCACATAGTCGGTGTATTTCCATTTGCCAATTTGAAAATGTATCACTCACGGACAACACTCTGAGTTGTCCGTGCCACCTGTCTCGCCATCATCCTCACTGACTAGCTCTCGTTCATGAGTCACAAACTCACTTTGCAATTCGCGCACGAATGCCATCAGGTCCACCTGAGCCACTGGGAAGGCAAGATACACCCAGCGATGGCTACCTGAGTAGTTCGCGAACTTCGGGCTAGGCTCGAGGCTCCAGTTTGGGTCGGGTATCCACGCTCGAAATGCAACCCTGCCGCGTGTTGAAGGTTCGACCGTAAGCTGTAACCAGTCACAACTCCAAGTTCTAGCCGCGAACTGGTCTTCGGTACGATACGCGTAAGAAGGATCCGCGCAAGACTCCAACATGCTGAGCAGCTCTTCGAAAATCTCAACCCCTTCTTGCCAATTGTCTATATTTCCACAGAAGCTGACTTCGTTCACACTCGGGCGAGTAAAACCTCCAATATGGTAAACCGGTCTACCCAAGGTCGAGACCATCGGGACGAATTCAAAATATGGAGTCGAACCGGAAGATTCGTGCCGACGAACTGAAAGAATTCGTGCCATAGTTTGCTATTTTCTGCCAAGAAACTCCAGAATATCGAAAATCGTTCCGATTACATCCTCCCAGCCGCCGTCGATGTAGAGATCGCCGTTCCTTGGATCTAGAACGATGTCAGCATTGTCGTCAAATTTCTCTTTCTGCTTAAATTTATGCCACGCTTTCTTGAAACTCTTGAAGTCTATGTCCGGGGCTATTTCTTTGAGGACGTTTTTTGCCCACTTTTCGTAGATATTCCGAAGGCCACGTACAGCGATCTGTTTTACCATAACCGCCGTCCCGCCTCCTGAGCCTTCGGCGACCTCCGCCCCTGAAATGGCCGTGCCCTCTTCCGTTAGACTGAACCTTCCGGTACGGTCAACACGATTCACAGGGTCGCTGTTCGCGTAGGCAATCCAGTTCCAACCATCCAGCGCTGGATCTTCGGATACAAACCGTCCAGTCCAAGGCTCATAATAACGTGCCCTCATGTAGATAAGACCTTCGGTCTCGTTATCCACTCTGTGACCTAAATTCGCGCAGTACCTCTGCGCAGGATCATCAGTCGCGGAACCTGAACGAATCAAACCCCACGCATCATAAGTGCGAACATTCGACACAACGTAATATGGCGAAGCAGAATCGCGCCGGATTGTCGAAACCATATTCCCATGTCCATCATATAGCGGGAACGTAACGCCGTTCGTCATCGCGGTTCCGTTGTAAAACTGCGAGATCATCTCAATCCCGCGTCCTCCAAGCGCATAACGAGTGACCTTCACATCGAACCCACCCGGCACGTTGTATGTGTAATCCTCCTCCATCCCCATCTGCCCATCGTGATAGTATCGCGTAGTGTTTTTGTTCGTACTCTGAATATCGTCGTAATGGCCAGACCCGGTTTGCTGATCATCCACGTGCCAATCGAGCGAAAGGCCATCCACTTTCTTCACCCTCATGCCATCGGCGCGATATTTGTACGTCGCGCCTGTTAGATCGTTGCAGCAAGTTTCCATTCGGTTTACGATGTCCCACGTGTACCGGACTCCGCCGGTGTTCACTCCTGATGCGCGCTAGAGAGCAACAAGTCCCCCACTTGGGAGAGGTCAATCAGCCCTCCGAAGGTGAACAACCCCTCGAGTCAATGACTCTTCGAGTGCTTGGCTCCCAAGCTCCGCGAGAAAAACTGGGCCAAGTGCTGCCGCAGCCCCGAGGAATTCTGGAAAGAGCTGCCTGTCAAGCCAGTGTTGGATAACGATCCACTCTACGGGGTGCTCACACAGTTCGACGGTTTGCAGGGTTAGGACAGGATCCCCTAAGCGAAGAGGAAGGCTACTGTCAAACCGGTCCCAGACGTCGCACAAGTGTGTTCTAACGTTGTGGGAATGCTGAAGCAACCCGAAAAATGTCGGGCTCCTCCCGGATGAGAATCCTTCAATCAGGAGAGACGACGTATGCCCCGATAAAACACGAGTGCCGCCTGGAACTCGAGGTGCCCATGATGTCGTGACTAGATGCGCGGAGTCAGTATCCTCACTGTAGACCAACGCCAATTCCTCGGTGTCGGCTGGCCTGGTATTGCGATCAAGAAACTCTGCCAATTCGGAGAGCCCAACCACCGCGATCATATCCCACTTGAAAATGCCGATAGTGTTCATCTTGGCCGTCGAAGCCACCCACCTCACGGCGGCGTCCCACTCCTCATCGGCCGGAGAGGTTGCCTCAACGCACGACGCTGACAGATGCGCGTGACTGCCCACTCCCAAAACACTCGGCCGAAAGAGAATCGTTTCCGATGCGGGGGCGCAAGGGACAGGCTTCCAAGATTCAAAATCCCGCAAGTAGGCATTCGACTTCAAGTCGGGACACATGATAATGCCAAGTCCGTTGTCAAGCTTACGTTGGTTAGAAAAAGCCATCCTCAAAACCCTTTATGAACGGATCAAGCGGTATCCCACTATTAAAGCTCTTTTTAAACCATTGTTCGAATTTTCCAAGCTCACCCCGAAGATCAATGTGGTGGTAGCCGAAGTGGCCCGGCCCATAGTGAAAGTTCATGTTTGATTTGTTCGAAAACTTGAAGCCGAAGCCTTCGTTTGTATCTTTGAACCACTTTCCAGTAGCCTCCATCTCCATAGCCACTGCCATTCCGAAAAGCCGCCCCATCTGGTAGGCGACGACGTCGCCCATTTTGCGTCCCGCCCAGTTCTTCGCAGTTTGAGAAGCCGCAGCGCTTCCGAATTCGTTTACCAACCCGTTCAGGTCAGATATTAGGGTGTCAAGGATGAACGAATTGCCGTTTGCGTCAAGGCGACCAACCGGGTCATTGTTTGCGTACACGAACCAGTTCCACCCGTCGCCAGTCTGATCCTCGCAGACAAACCGCCCAGTCCACGGCTCGTAATATCGAGCCCTCATATAAATCAAACCCTCGGACTCGTTATCAACCCGATGCCCCAACGAAGCACAGTATCTCTGCGCAGGATCATCCGTCGCCGAACCAGACCGCACCAAACCCCACGCATCATATGTGCGAACATTCGCAACTACGTGATATGGCGAAGCAGAATCTCGCCGGATCGTCGAAACCATATTCCCATGACCGTCGTAAAGCGGGAACGTAACGCCGTTCGTCATGGCCGTTCCGTTGTGGAACTGCGAGATCATCTCAATCCCGCGTCCGCCAAGGGCATAACGAGTGACCTTCACATCGAACCCACCCGGCACGTTGTATGTGTAATCCTCCTCCATCCCCATCTGCCCATCGTGATAGTATCGCGTAGTGTTTTTGTTCGTACTCTGAATATCGTCGTAATGGCCAGACCCGGTTTGCTGATCATCCACGTGCCAATCGAGCGAAAGGCCATCCACTTTCTTCACCCTCATGCCATCGGCGCGATATTTGTACGTCGCGCCTGTTAGATCGTTGCAGCAAGTTTCCATTCGGTTTACGATGTCCCACGTGTACCTGACTCCGCCGGTGTTGACGTACCGGTTTCTCCACGTCCGATTGCCGAGAACATCGTTTTCGTAAACATACCCTGGTGACGCCGACATCTGGTTGAGCGCATTGTAGGTCCAAGTGCCGGACTGGGCCGAATCGCTCGCCCTGTTCCCAGCTGCATCGTATGTCCAGGTCGTGTACTCATTCGAGCCACCATCGTTGTAATCCGCGCCGACGAGGTAATCCAGCGATGTGTCGTAATCGTATGTTTCGCTTCGCTCGAAAGCCCAATTATTGCCGTTGCCATTGTAAATGTCAACTTTCGTTCTCAGGCCCGTGTCATCGTAATACCTATTGCTCAGGTTGTACATATACTTGTACTGCTTGAGGCATGCAGCATCGTAGCTGACAGAGTTGGAGTTCCAAGTTTCGAATGCGTGCTCTAAGTTCAGTATGCGCCCCGTTGCATCGTACACATAGTAGCTGTGCGCGCGATATTGTGCCGGGTAGTTTGGCTCGTACCCGTGTCCTGCTTGGGGGGTCTGCATGAACCCGGCATGAGAAAGCCGTCCGACAGAATCGTATTGGTAGTGAAACTCCTCGGTTGTGTCGCTTCCATCCTCATTGAGTTTTCTAAGAGTTTGAAACACTCGCTTGGGAGATTCGGGGGTACCAATTCGAACAAAGTCGAGATACTTCCACTTAGCAGCTGGCATGTCGTATTGAGTTGCATGGGAGTAGGGTGTATCGTAAGTTACAACGTCGCGGTCTCCTGCAGTCGTGTACGTGTAGGTTACGGTCGTCACTCCCGTTCCAGTGGGATATCCTCCCACATCCGGCTTCTCGACTACTTGATAGACCTGTCCGGAAGCTCCGTATGGTTGACCGCCACTCGTGATGTCGTAATAGGAGTAATCGTTCTGGATGCTCGAGAGTTTGTCCTTGACAGTTACGAGCATTCCAGCGTTCTTGCCAGAAGTGCCGTAAGTGTATTGTGCAACCTGCTTGTTCGGCGTGACGTTGTACTGTTTGACCAGAGTCACCCTGCCTTCAACGTCATAATCAGTTTGGAACTGACGCCCTGCCGCATCCTGAACTTTTGTGGCGTGGCCCGCGGCATCGTACTCGAGAGTTTGGGTCGTCCGTTTCAGACCTGTGTATCCAATGCCGGACTGATCTACGTCCTCAACAACTTGCGTTGGGTTGCCCCAGTTCGGCGAGTTGTCGTTTCCGTACGTAGTCTGGGTGATCGTGTAGAACCACGTGCTACCGTTGATGCTTTGCAGTTTTTTAACTTCTATCGGCCTGCCCTTCGAATCGTAATCGAACTGCGCCGTAAACTTGTTCGTGTCGGCGGGCACAATGATATCCTTCCAGTTGGTTTCGCCCGAGTTAGTCCAACTCGAGTTCTTCGGATCGTAAACCCTGTACACCTGTCCCTTCTTGCCTTGAGCTGCTGAGTCCTCAAAGTAGTCAGTGTATGTAAATCGGCCCTTTGGGTCCTTCACAGCCTTTTGCTGATAGTAGCGACTCTTTCCGTGGTATGCATAGTGGGTGACGTAGGTCTTGCTGTAATCCGTCAGTTGTGTGTTTTCGTTTGGGGTGTTGAGATTGTGTTCAACTGCTGTCTTCGACAGTGGATTTCCCCTGAAATTGTTTTCGATCACGACTTCTGTGTACTGGTACCCCCATTGAGTAGCATCAAACTCTCGTTGTGCGCGAAGGTCACCGTACTCGTAAGGATGGACATAAGCAAGCTGCTTCGAAAGGTCCTGGCTCACTGCGTTGTATGTCTTCACCCATCGGATCGGCGGATTGTATGCGCCGCTTGTCCCAAGAGGTCCGTAGCCCACCCTTGAATCGAGCATAGCCACCGAGAAGGCCGGGACGTTGCCCGAGCCGTCAATCTGATCGAGCACTATGCCACCGCTGTTGACAACCTCTCCGGTCTTACTTCCAACTCTATCCTGGAAGTAGTAGGTCGCGTCCAATCCAAACGTTCCAGCCTCCGTCCAGTTAGGGTTGTCGTTCGTGGGTCTTGGGCCATGCGAGAAGTAGGTCTGAATTCCGTTCGGATGTTCGATCCAATAAACTGGAACATTGTAGAACAGCCAGGTTGCATCCATGTAAGGAGGCAATTTGGAGACCGCGATTGTGTAGTGAATTTTTGTCACTGCCCCACGAGGATCGGTGATCTCGTTTAGTAGGTCGTCAGCCAAAGCACCATACTGCATCGGATTGACTGCGCTTCCGTACCCGTAGGAAGTCATCAGACCCGAAGGCGACGTGACACTTCTGAGCAACCCTTTCGTCGAATCGTCATCGTATGAGTAAGTGATGGTGCGGCCACCCCCCGTGACGGTTCCGACTCGCTGTCCAGCGTTCTTGGTAACCCAATTCACGTTGATCGTGTAGCCGTTGGGCATTGCAATCGAGGAAATCAAGTTCTCCTTGACCGCTCCTCGTTCTCTCTCATACTGGTATTCGGTTGATCCGTAATAGTAGTAAGTAGTGTTGCCGTGTCTGTCCGCAACGCTGGAAATCTTGAGAATGTTGCTTGGTGTCGCATCGTTGCCTGCTCCACCCCCACCTCCGCCGCCCGTTGTGTCTCCGTTGTCGGCCGGATTAGTTGCGCCGTTTAGATAGTAGCCTTTCTTGACATAAGTGTACACTGTCCCTTCGGGCGTTTTGACGGTCATGTCCTTGGTTACTTCTTTTGCCTGGCCATTCACCATGACCACTTCATAAGTGCAATCGGTTTCGTTTTTATCCCAAGGTGGCGTGGTGAGGATGCCGTCAACATCCCGTTGAATGACTTCTTCCATCCCTGAGGAATCCGTGGCAATCACTCCCTCTGTCGTTTGGCCTTGACCGGGTGTTTGATTGCGTGGATCAACTGTATTGATCGGCCTCTCCTGTGATTCGACAGGAACAGAGCGCACAGGCGCACTGCTGCCTTTCAAAATCCCGCCCGCAGTCGTGCGGATATCAACGCTTAGCGTCCAACCTTTGCCGAACGGCCCTTCATCCGGATTATTCGCGCTATAGGTGCGCGTCACGTTGACAGGTATGCCGTAGCCTCCCTCGAAGCTGAGATCGGTGGCCGAGAAAGAGAAGTTGCCGGTCGTCAAGTCTACGCCGTTGTAATCAACCGCCCACTTTTGCTTGCCGGAAAAATACGGGTTTTCTGCGCCGCGACCACGCATCGCCTTCATCTCTTTCGCAGTAAGGCTGCGCGACGCGACGGGCTGCTTCCGCTCAACCTTGAACCGCTTAAGCTGGTCACGCACGAATTCGCCAAACGACTGCATCGGCATTAGCGCGAGCAGGAGCGCCATGATGACGGTTCGAGCCGTGTTTCGGCCGACTCTTGATCTAACCAATAGTTTTTCCATTTTGCTACCTCTTCTTTTCGATAGTCAGCACAGTTGCAGAAAATGAGCCTTGGTCCTGCAGTTTGATTTCCCGCTCGGACTTATACATTGGGTCATAAACCTGGACGGAGCGATCCGCCACAGATAGAACGAGTTGATAATGATCGCCATTGAGCCAAATGATTGGCGGCGGTTGTTTTTTGAAATCTTTCCAGTTCAGCAGTTTGCCTTCGGCTTTGAAACCGAGTTTTTCGAGCGCTGCTTTCATTCCTTCCAAAGTGGTGCCGCTGTCAGTTGTTCCCGCGAGTTTTGCGATCTCTTTGTAGCTTTTTTCGGGTTCGCCCAGACGCTCGAGCATCTCCTCGATCGCTCTCGGGCCGCAGACGGAGGTTTCGAATCGAATCACGCGCTCCTGCTCCGAGACCGCCGCTTGTAGAGCTTTCTCCCATTCCGGTTTCGGGTTGTTGTTGTTCAGCCTTTCCAGGCGTCGGAACGCGGCGTGAACAAGCGGGCTCCTTTTGTTCTTGCGAATGAATTGGAGGAACGCCGCTTCGGCTTTCTGCTTTTCGCCTGATGCCGCGATGCAAACGCAGGATTGATATTCTGCTTGATCGGTAAGCCCGCCATAGTCTGGCGTGAGATATCCGGTTCCTTTGTACTCTTTCGCTGCTTCATCGAAATATGCTTTTGCAGTCTCGAAATCCTTTGATTTCGCTGCGGCATATCCGAGCCGGAGCCTTGCAATCCCCACTTGATCCTGCGTTTCTGGACTGCTGCTCTGCTTGTGGGACTCAACAAGTTTTAGATACTCGGTTTTGGCAGCGTTATAGTCTGCTGAGGCGTAGCGACTGTCACCTTCAGCGAGTTTCTTCGCTGCGGCTTTAGTTTCCGGCGCGCGGCGATCAACGAAGACCGGAAGCGTGCGCGGCGCGGCGGCTGCGCTTCTCGACTTCATCGCGAAGAACGCCGTGGCTCCGACAATCGCGACGGATGCGACGACGATTAGGGTCCGGTTGTTGCTGTCCATGCTATGTGCGTCCTAGTGACCCGCTACCTGCACGGTCCATTCTGTGTTGGATGTCGGCTCGATAAGCAACCAGATTCGCGGGCGGGAGTCGTTTTGCGGGAACGCGCTGTACAGATTTTGGTATTCGCGCGAAGCGAAGTATCTCCATACTGTGCTGTTCAACTGGTTCCCCTCATCGTGTATTGCGAGGCAAACCTTTTGGGTTGCCATGTCGAATGTTTGCGTGTCCTTGGTTAGCGGCCAATTTACATATTCAAGCGTGCTTGCGGTGGAGCCGATGCTGAATCGGCTCACTGGGTATTTGCTGTAGTCCGCTGGATTCGGCTCCGATGATTGCGGTACGATGTTCCACCGGTTTGACCAGTTGCTGTCGGTTTCAGTGACGCTCAGATTCGAGTCGTTACTGGCAGGAAAGAATGCGCCGATGTCCAAGCTCCCACTCGAGTTTTCGGATTTTTCTAAATAAAAGAGACTCAGCACGGCGAACCGATGTGTTGCCGGGCTGCTTCCTCCAAAAAGCTGAAGCCGGCTCACTCCGCTCTGATCCCGCGAAGCCCAGGGCATGTTTCCAACAAACAGCCCGCCTTTGTAAGTCCAGAGTCCAAACTTCACGTTTCTCGCGACTGTGTTAGGATTCGCATCGTATTCAACCGCCTCATTGGCGTCGCCAAAAAACAATCTTGAGTCAATTGACGCATCATTCGGGAGCGACTTGGTAATCGTGTAGGCCGTCGACGTGTACGCATGGTAGTTGACGTTTCCATCCGAGTCGCTGTCAATTCCTCGCCGCTCAATGAGCGTGAATGTTGTGGCGCTGCCCAATATCGCTTGGCCGTTGGCTGCGTGGTGATAATCTCGCTCGCGACTGTTCGAAAACATGTCGTAGGCGAGAACGTAGATGTTGCTTCCGTCGCTTGCCTTCCACGTTGCCTCGTACGGATCATTTTGGCCGGACGGCGGCTTGCCGACCTCGCCTTGCGTCTTGACAACGCCAAGTTCCAGCGACTTCAGGCTGCTGGAAAACGAGCTCTCGGTAGTTTTGAAGGTAATCGAGAGCAGGTGGTCTGTGGTCGCCCATACCTTTGAGCCTCCGTTTACAGTTCCATCCCAGGAATCCTTACTGGTCTTGTATTCAGCCATGCTCACAGGCCGACAGCAGTAGAAGGGAGTGTATGTCAGGCTTACGCCAGGTAGCAACGCCAAAAAAGCGAGTGAAGTCATGGTTCACCTCCGCCCCTGGGCATCTATGCCCTTCGGGGCACTTGGCCCATTATTCACTATGAACCCCGAAATTCCTACTCCCACTTGTGGGAGTTCTGGACTTTTTATGTATTTAGTTCCGAAAACAATCAGCCTTGAATGAACTCAATCCTCTAAGTTGTTGTCACCTTCCATGCCAGTTTACGGATGCGGAGCTTCATGCAGGGGCGAGGTCGCCGAGTGACATCAAATCAAAACCAGGTTCGCGCATCGCGCCCGCCATCGAACTCAAATTCACGCGGTTCAAGATCAACCTCTCAAACATTTCGCTGATTGGGTCTTGCTGCTTGTAATCCTTTCGCAAATCAATCACACCCAAAACGCGTCCTCCCGCCGAAAGGAACAGCTCCGTAATCACTGGCGCATCAGCATTCCCAAACACAAACGACTGCTCACCGCGTTCCGGATACCCGCGCAAAATCATCGAAAGCGGACCAACGTCGCTGAAAAAGTACGGCACATTCTTAAACGGCTCTTCAATCCCGCTCATCACGCGCCCCGCATGTTGCGCCGAAGCTTTTGCATGAAGATGATGCTCAGCAATGTAAACATCACCCAAAACCGAATCGTCAAACTCGGCGATATCTCCCGATACCCAAATATTTGCATCCGATGTTCGCAGCTTTGAATTCGCACGAACTCCGTGCATGCCCATTTCGAGGTGAGCGTTCTTCGCAAGCTCGCGATTATGAATGTGTCCAACAGCGGCGACGACAAAATCGCCACTGTATTCGTGGCCCTCTCGAGTAGTCACGCGCGATCCACCAAAAATATGCGCGACCGGATCGTTTGTCGCAACGTGTACTCCCGTGCTGACAAGCTCTCGCTGAATCGCTTCTGCGATCGGTCTCGATGCGAAATTCGGATGAACATGATCGCCCTGCTCGACAATCGTCACCTTCACACCTCTCACCGCAAGCGATGCCGCAAGTTCGCAGCCGACATATCCACCGCCAATGATCACGCACGATCCACCTGCTTCGGCCATTTTGCGAATCGTCGTGCTGTCTGCGGCCGAGCGCAAATAGTAAATCTCCTCTTCTGTGTCCTTGTGAATCGGTCTCGCCGAACAACCGAGTGCATACAGCATTTTCCCGTAGCCGATTCTCTCGCCGCTGTCGAATCCAACCTGTTTGTGCTCGCGATCTATCTCTGTCGCTCGCATTCCGAGCCGAAGCTCCACATTGTTCTCGGGATAAAACGACTCATCCTTGCTGTGGAAGTCATCCACCTTCTTGGTCGAATCCGTCAGAAAGTATTTCGAGAACGGAGGCCGGTCGTACGGTGGCTCGGTGTCGGCCCCAACTATGCCGATCGTGCCGGTCTTGTCGTTTTCGCGGATCGCCGCGGCGGCGTACCCACAGGAAGTGCCCCCACCCAGGAGCAGGTAGTCATACGAGGTTGCCATGCTAATCACTTTCCTTTGCTAACAGTATGCAGGAAAAACAGGCGATTTTCGGGCCTGGTTTGGACTTTTTTGCCCAATCCTGGAACCAGCCGGCGCTTTTAGGCGTCTACTTATATAGTAGACAGGTGAATGCTAACTTTCGACCATTCCCGACCTTACCGGGCGTTGTTTGTGGACTTCAACTCATTCTTCGCTTCGGTCGAACAGCAGGACAAGCCCGAGCTTCGGGGCCGTCCCGTTGGCGTTGTCGCGGTCATGGCCGACTCTTCGGTTCTGCTGGCAGCCAGCCGTGAGGCCAAACGGTTCGGTCTGCACACCGGAACCCTCATCGGCGATGCGAAGCGAATCTGCCCAGACATTCAACTTGTGGAAGCGACCCACGGGTTGTACTCCAAGTATCACGACCGAATCGTCCGCGCAATCGAAACGGTCCGCCCCATCGAAAAGGTCTGTTCGGTGGACGAGATGTGGATACGGCTCACCCCGCTTGAAGCTGACCGCGAATCAGCGGAGAGAATCGCAACAGAGCTCAAACAGGCGATAAGAGACGAGGTCGGAGAGTGTGTTACCTGTTCAATCGGGCTTGCTCCAAACGCGTTTCTCGCGAAGATAGGCACAGAGATGCAAAAACCGGACGGTCTCATCTACCTGTTGCCGGATGAACTTCCACACCGAATCGGTGATTGGAGTCTCATGGCATTGCCAGGAATCAACAGACGAATGGCGATCCGACTGAATTTGGCCGGAATCTATGCGATGCGTGAACTCTTGAGCGCAGATCGCAACAAAATGCGTGAGGCGTTTGGCAGTGTAATCGGCGCTCGCTGGTGGCATCTGCTTCGTGGTCACGATGTTCCGGATCAAGAAACGCAGCGAAGATCGCTAAGCCATACCAATGTTTTGCCGCCAGAGTTTCGCAACCGCGAAGGAAGTTACAAAGTTTTGGTCCGACTGATCGAAAAGGCAACGGCTCGGCTCCGTCGCGAAAAGCTGTCTGCCGCTGCAGTCACATTTTTCGCCCGTGCACGCGGTGAGAGATGGGAGGAAACCGTGCGGTTGGATCACACTCGATCAACGATGGCGATCATGGAGCAGCTTCGTCAGGCGTGGAAATCAAACAACCTCGATTGGCCAACCCAAGTCGGAGTGAACCTTACAGGTCTGCGAAAGTCTTCGCTGCAAACTCCGTCTCTGTTCGACCGGGACAATCGGCACGAGAAGCTGTTCGACGCGGTAGATGATTTGAACATTCGATTTGGAAAGCACACGATTTCGCCGGCTGTGATGGCATCGGTCAAACATACCGCCACTGAAAAGATCGCGTTTCAGAAAACCAGTTTGTTCAGCGAAGGCGCTGGCGACAACGCAGCCTAATCTCGTCGGAGTTCGCGCATTCGCGACCGGGACCATTCACGTGCGTTTGAATCTGCAGCGAGGATGTTTTCAAGGGTCGCATCCATCTTCGGTGAAGCTTTCAAACTCTCTTCGTTGAGCTTCGGAATATCCAGGAAGCGGATTTCGTTGCGAAGAAACGCGTTCGCGGCTTCTTCGTTGACGGCGTTCATAAACGCGGGAAGAACACCGCCCTCGGCGAATGCGGCTTTGGCAATTCCCGGGCAAGTGAACACGGTTTCATCAAGTGGCTCGAACGTGAGGTTAGGCGTGTGCATCGGATCCCAATGCTTTGCAGGTGATGGTTGACGCTCCGGACCGAGAAGCGCGAATTGAATCGGCAGCTTCATATCAGGATGACCCATTTGAGACAGCACGCTGCCGTCTTCGAATCTGACCATTGAGTGGATCACGCTTTGAGGATGTACTACTACGCTTACTTTGCTTGGCGGCAAGTCGTAGAGCCAGCATGCTTCGATAATCTCGAGCCCCTTGTTCATCAAGGTAGCGCTGTCAATCGTGATTTTTCCTCCCATTCGCCAGGTGGGGTGGTTGAGGGCGTCTTCGACAGTGACTTGCTTGAGGGACTCGATCGAGCGACCTCGAAATGGTCCGCCCGATGCCGTGAGGATGAGTTCGCTCACGCCTTGATTCCATTGGGATACATCCGCGCATGGGGGCACGCCAAAAATACATTGGAGTATTGCGGAGTGTTCGGAGTCAATTGGAAGAAGCGTCGTTCCGTGTTGTCGAACGAGTGGCATGACCACTTCGCCACCTGCCACGAGCACCTCTTTGGATGCGAGCGCGATCCGTTTTCCAGCTTTGATTGCGGCGATCGTCGGCTCGAGGCCGATCATCCCCGCGACCGAAACCACCACGAGGTCTACGTCGCTCGCCGAGGCGAGTTCGAGGAGGCCCGGCATTCCGCGGAGAAGTGGATATACAGTTGGAGTGTCTGCGAACAAAGCCCGGTACTTTGGGTTGAATTCTCGGCACTGATTAGCCAAGGCTTCCGCGTTGCTGTGGGCGGCGAGTCCGACGACCTGAAAGCGAGTTGGGTGCGTTCGGATGACGTCGAGTGTTTGTGTGCCGATGCTGCCGGTGCTGCCGAGAATTGCGACTCGCGTCATTCGATCAGCGCCCCGAATTTGCGAGTTCTCTTGCCGTACTCCTTAATCGCCGCCTCAAGGTCTTCTGGCGTGAATTCGGGCCATGTTTTTTGGCTCACGACGAGTTCGGCGTATGCGCCTTGCCAGAGCAGGAAGTTGCTCCATCTCATTTCGCCCGCAGTGCGGATGAGCAAGTCGGCGTCCGGTGTTCCGGGGTTGTAAAGGCGTTCGCTGATCGCTTCTTCGGACGGGGTCTGATTGTCCCGGATCAGATTTGCGACGGCGTCCACAATTTCGGCTCGTCCGCCGTAATTGATACACAGCGTAAACGTGATTCCGGTGTTCCCGGCTGTAGTTTCGACGCCCTTATTCAAAGCATCCTGAAGGTCGTTTGGTAGCTCATGGATTCTGCCCGCTACTCGAACTCGGACATTGTTCTGGTGCATGATCCGCAGTTCATCAATCGCCGCGCGGGTGATGAGCTGCATCAGCCCATCCACTTCCTCTTTCGGGCGACGCCAGTTTTCGGCGCTGAAAGCGTAAACGCTTAGGAACTTGACTCCGAGGTCGTTCGCGTATAGGAGGATCGTGCGCAGGGTCTTGTAGCCCTCGCGGTGTCCGATGAGCCGCGGCAACCCACGCTCTTCGGCCCAGCGTCCGTTGCCGTCCATGATGACGCCGATGTGTGTTGGAACGTTGGGATGTGTGCTCAAGCGGAGCTAAGATTACCGGGCAGGGGGCAGCAAAAGAAAACGGCGAGAACCGGAAAGAACCGGTCCCCGCCTTGGCTTGGAGGTGACGGACGTGTTACCAAAGGTCTGTGAGAGAATCCTTCAGAAGTGTATAAGCTCCGTAAAGCGCAGCACCCGCCACTCCAATTGCAACGATTGTATAAATCATGCTGTACTCCTCATGCCGTTACTCCGACAAAAGGTTTGTTCCGCCTTGGAATAGGGGTTTTGAGATTCTTTAGCTGTTAAACGTGCTTGATTCTCTCGAGACCTCGTTCGAGTGCTGACAGTCGGATTGCTGGGATTGGTTGCGCGGGTTGGGTGAAGCCGGGAAATCGCCACCCGATCGGGCGCATCTTATTGGGCGAGTTCGCGTCTTTGCGTTGTATAATTTCCAGTTGGGCCGTGAATCTTTGAGCGAGCGCAAATACATATTCGTAACCGGCGGTGTTGTCAGTTCAATTGGCAAAGGCATCGCCACCGCCAGCCTCGGTCGGCTCCTCCGGAACAGAGGATTCTCGGTTGTCCCTGTCAAACTGGACCCGTACATTAACGTGGACGCCGGCACAATGAACCCTTACCAGCACGGCGAGGTGTTCGTAACCGAAGACGGCGCCGAAACTGACCTCGATTTAGGCCATTACGAAAGGTTCATGGATGTGAACTGCTCAAGGGGCAGCAGCGTCACCGCGGGTTCGGTCTACCGAAATGTCATCGAGCGCGAGCGACGCGGAGACTACTTGGGCGGCACCGTGCAGGTTATCCCCCACATCACCAACGAAATCAAAGATCGAATTCGCGCGGCAGGCGAAACCGCGAACGCCGACGTTGTCATTGGAGAGATCGGCGGAACGGTGGGCGACATCGAGGGCCTACCATTCTTGGAAGCGATTCGGCAGTTTAGAAAAGATGTTGGCCAGCAAAACGTGATGTACGTTCATGTCACGTTTATCCCACAAGTGGGTCCTTGGGGCGAAATCAAGACCAAGCCGACGCAGCACAGCGTCATCAAGCTGAGGGAGATCGGAATTGCGCCGGACCTTCTCATTTGTCGCACGGATTTGCCGATGTCGGCCGAGATCAAAGAGAAGATTTCACTGTTTTGCGATGTGGACCGCGAAGCGGTGGTCGAGTCCATGAATGCGGAAACGATTTATGAAGTGCCGCTGATTTACGAAAACGCCGGGGTTGGCGAATTCGTGACGAAGCGATTACATCTTCGCGAAGGTTCGCCTGACCTTACGGAGTGGCAGACCATCGTCGAGGCAGCGAAACACCCGCGACGAGTTTGCCGCATTGGTGTGGTAGGGAAGTACACATCTAATGGAGATGCGTATCACTCCATCGAGGAAGCTTTGATTCATGGCGGAATCGCAAACAACGCCAAGGTTGAAGTGTTGTGGATTGAGTCTGGAGACCTGGAGTGTCCGGATGCCAGTGCGCACTCGAAAGGATTTGACCTTATCAAAGAGTTAGACGGAATCGTCGTTGCGCCTGGGTTTGGAGAGCGTGGAGTTGAGGGCAAAATCAAGGCGATTAGATACGCGCGCGAATCCGGCCTGCCGTTTTTGGGAATCTGTTTGGGCATGCAGCTTGCCGTCGTGGAGTTCGCTCGTAACGAGTGCGGACTGACTGACGCAAATTCCGAGGAGATGGACGCGCAAGCGCGGGAACAGGTGGTGCACTTGCTGCCGGAACAGAAAGGCGTTGATGCAAAGGGCGGGACGATGCGCCTCGGTGCATATCCGTGCAATATCGTTCGCGGAACGCTTGCTGAAAGGCTTTTCGGAGGATCTCGCGTGTCAGAACGGCATCGTCATCGCTTCGAAGTGAACAACGACTATCGAGAGCAGCTTGCTGCGCACGGAATGGTCTGCAGCGGAGTCTCACCCGATTACAGATTGGTTGAAATGGTTGAAGTCACCGCCCATCCATTCTTTATTGGCACTCAGGCCCATCCGGAATTTCGAAGCAGACCCAACAGGGCACATCCACTGTTTAGAGGTCTGGTCAGCGCAGCGTTGGAACGTCAGTCAGGAGCTCCCGAGAAAGCGGCTGTAGAAGTTTCGTCCTCGGGTCGAGCCGAAAATTAGCGCCAAGGCGGCGAGAGCTGCAGGAATTTCACGAACGGATTTCTGGCCATAAACAGTTGGCCGTAGAAATTTCCGTACGCAAACCGATTGGAGTATCCAGGCTGAGACGCCAGCGAGAAAACGACTTGAAGGCGGTTGTCAGATTGCGCATCCCACATTTTCAGTACTGTTCTGTTTGTCGGCTGCCATGCTTCGATCTCGCGATTTCCTCCGAGCCCCGCCATGAGAACTGATCGTCCGTCTTGTGCGAAGTCGGCCGCATAACATTGGCTGACTTGAGAGTTTGTGTAGCCAATCAGAGTGAGCGAATCTAACGATATCCATGCCATCACATTGAAGGCCAAACCGACAGCGGTGCGACCATCGTTGGAGATTGCGAGGGATGAGAAACTCGAGTGCAAGTTGGTGGGGATGTAGCGAAGCAGATTGAGTTGGGAGTCAACAACCGTGAACTCACCCGCGAAGTCAAGCGCAACGATTTTGCTTCCATCGCACGTGAACCGTACATCCATCACGGGCCATCCACTAATCATATAAGATTGAACGAACGACCAATCGCTTGTGCGATACAACCTGACAACTCCGTCTCTTCCCGCCGAGACGATTAACGAATTGTCTGGCGAGAAGTCAACCTGTTGCACGTCGGCAGTCGCTCCCGGAAGAGTTGTTATGGGCGAAAGTGTGTCGGCGTCCCAAATTCGAACCAAGTGATCGCCCTGATCAACGCTTTCGTGAATGAACGAACATGACGCGATCCATCGCCCGTTTGGTGACCAATCAACACAGCCAACTGGTGCCGGAGCGATGGCTGATGCAATCTGGGATCCATCCGCCGCGTTCCAAATCTTTATGAAACGGTCTTCGCCGGCAGTTGCCAGCATGCTTCCGTTGGGTGAGAACGAGATATCTTGTACTCGTTTGTTGTTTGCATGCGCCTGGATCTGCCAGACCAATGGGGGCACGCCTTGAGCGCCTGCCAGGGTCGGAAGTAATCCCATCAGGAGAATAGCCGCTGGAGGATGAATCCGCACTTTTGATAATGACGGGTTGGGATGGCCAGGCGTTCCCGGCAACAGTAGCGCGATTGTAAACGTCTGGTATGGAACGGGGTAATCGTTGGTTTATCGTTGGCTTCTATATCCGCTTGCGAAGGCGATGTTGTGGGTTTTGTTTGGTGTGTGTGGCCCGGTGAGAATACGGGGGCGCCGAAATGTGCCGCGAACCGGTGGACTGTTGGTGCTTGCAAACCACACTTCCGATGCGGACCCGCCCCTGATGGGATATGCGATTCCAAGACCGATGTACTTTATGGCGAAGTCGGAGTTGTTTGATATTCCGATATTGGGTCGCTTGATGAAGTGGTATCGCTCGTTCCCGGTGAAGCGAGGTGCGCCGGATCGGGGGGCTTTGCGAAGAGCGATTGATCTTGCCCGCGCGGGTGAGTGCGTTGTTGTTTTTCCCGAGGGCGAGTGCAGTGAAACGGGGAAGCTGCAGCGGATTTTGCCTGGTGCGACGCTGATCATCAGGCAATCTGGTGTGCCCGTGATTTGTTGCGGGCTGCGAGACGTTAATCGAATGTTACCGTACGGAAAGCTCATACCTCGACCGGCGTTTCACGCCATAAGGGTTGAATTCGGGGATGCCAAGCAGTTTGAAAAGGATGCGACCGAAGAGCAGATTAGCGCTTGGATCGAGAGTGAGCTGCGGCGGTTGAGCGGGCAGTAGTTTTGGTCAGTTACGGTTTTTGAGTTTTTCGAGTTCTTCATCCCAACCCGAGTTGTTTTGATCATAAGCCCATTGGCGTTTTTCCTCGGGAATATTTTCGAATCCGGTTTCGGTCAGCGTGATCTGCGTGTCGTCAATGTGTTGATTGAGCTCGATGCGGACCGTCGTGAGTTGTGACTCGGGAAGTTGTTCGATGGTGTACGCATCACCTGGATGCCATTGGAATGCGAGTGAGTTCGGCGGGTTGAATTCGCAGAGAATTGCATCTGACCGATGATTGCCCCAAATGAGTGTGAGGCGCCCGTTTTCGCAAAACTCACCTTCTATGCGGTCAGGAAGCCAACTGCACAGCGCTTTGGTGGAGCCGAACGCGGAATTCCAAACATCTTCGGGCTTTCCGCAGAGGATGAGCTGCTTAGTGATTTGATTCGGGACTTTTGGCATAGCACGCTGATGCTACTCCGAGTGGCGCGTCGGCCGCTGGCTGCATGAATTCAGTACCGATGCCAATGTAAGTGAGGTGGTTGGGTATCATTCCCGCTCGCGAGGTGATCACTATGAGAAATCGCAATTTCATCGCCGGTCCGTAGAATCGCCCTGACAGGGGTGGCCGGTCGAATCCTCAACTTCATAACGACCGTAAAACAGGAGCCACCTTTTTGAACACTCAATTTCAATTTCGTGAAGTTGTCAGCGATGACGACTGGATATCACTGGTTGCATTGCGCAATCGGTACTTGACGCATCATCCGTTGACTGCCGAGGAGCTGCGCGAATTTGCGTCACATACTCCCGCCCACGTCCCTCGACGTCGGGTATTGATGTCACTCGATGGCATTGACTTAGCCGGTGGAACCGCTGTTCAGTCTCGCTGGATGCAGGACGAAACTCGTTTCGAAATGTTTATGTCGGTCCCTTTGGATTCCGACGTCGAATTATTGTATGGCGCAGTGCATGATCACCTTGCTGAATGGGCGATTTCGCAAGGAGCGAAAAAACTTGCCTGTTGGCAGCAGAGTGATCACTTGCGGCACATCGCGGCAGTGACGGAGCGAGGCTTCCAATCGAGACAGGTAAATCCGATCTCATGTTTGAATTCGGAACTGTTTGATGCAGAGCAGTTCGAGCCGTTACTGCGCGGTTTCCGCGATGAGGGGTATCGGTTTCTGGCGATGACGGGGCTGCCGGAATGGGACTCCGAAGGATGGAAGCACAAATGTTGGAGAATCGAAATGGACGTCATGCATGACGTGCCTTTGCCAGAGCCGTTTAAGGAAACTCCATTTGATGACTTTTTGAAGGAGATGGAGAGTCCGCAACTTTCTCGGGAGTCCTGCTTTTATGCGGTGCGCGACGGAGAAATCGCTGGAACTTCGCAGGTTCATCCAAACAGGTCGGATAGGACGCTCGCAAACACAGGATTGACGGGAGTTGCTCGAAATCACCGACGAAAGGGGTTGGCGACAGCACTGAAAGCGACCGCTATCGGTTGGGCAAAACGGAATGGGATTAAGAGGATCTATACAGACAATGAGCAGAACAACCCGATGTACGCTTTGAATTTGCGACTCGGATTCGAGAGAATTTGTGATTGGGTGGAGTATGTGAAGGAAATGCGAACGGAGTGATCGGAAGCACTGTTATTTGCTAATCAAACCGAGCGTTGAGAAGTGGGAACCGAGTCGGAAGATCCTCTTCTTCCCATTCTTCACCGATTGGGTCGGGCGGCTGTGAAGATGTGTAGTGTAGGTGCTGTCCTGTTACCATCTCATACGCATCTTCTGCGACGCTCATAAGTGATTCGTTTTCACAATCCTCTTCGATGTCTTCGTCGGTAACGACAGTTACAAGCGACTCTGGATTTTGGAGCGCGGCTTCGTACGCTGTGCGGCCCTTTCCGATTAGCCACGCACGAAAGTAGTCGAAGGAGTCGTCGCTGCAGCCGCCCAAAATAAGATAAGCAGCGCCCCACAGGTCCCAACGGTAGGCAGCGGAGTGAAGCTCCCAGAAGGTGCGGTTCCATCCTTCAATCTCGGCTGGCTGAAGCGTTTGCAGTTGCCGTGAGATCGCGTTAGCATTGCCCCTCGAGGACTCGATGATCTCCCAGAATCCGACTAAATCCATGCCGACAATTATGGATCAGGGAACCAAAGCCTGTCATCAAGGGTAAGTTATCGTATCCGAGGAGGCCAAGTTTCATGAACATAAGACTCAAAGTGGGGGCTCTACTGGGGATCGCGGCGTTGACGTTCGTCGCTTTCGCTCAGGCAAAAGATCCAGCCGAATTACTCAAGTCCATCGAAAATTACCGCACGCAAAAGTTGACTGAAGCGAGACAGTCGGGAAAGCAGATTGACTACAACGCTCTAACAGCCGAAGTCACGGCAAAAGCGCTCGAAGCGATAAAAGACGTTGACCCGAGCAAAGTTGAAGCATCTAAAAGCTACGCGTGGGCGCAGCTGTTCTCAATGGCAGGAAAGCACAAAGAGACGTGCGACCTGTGTACAAAGTATTTGACGACAAATCCATCTGCCGAAGACAAGTTCGCTGCACAGATACTGATGATGGATAGTTGCAACGAAAGGGGCGAAGGCGAAATGCTTATGATGACGCTTCCGGGAGTTGTTCCGCCAAGCGTTGCTGCAAGTCGGCAACTGCTGCAAGTCGTTGCATACCAATACTCCGACACCATCAAGAAGACGCAGGGCGTGGACGCGGCGTTGAAAGCTATTGATATTGCTGAGAAGCAACTGAAGGTCGAGGCACCGGAAGCTTATGCCGATAAGATGTTTGCTCAATCGAAAGCTCGCAATCCGAAGAACCAAGACGGGACACCGATGACCGATGAGCAGATTAGAGCAATGCTTATTAACCAAGGTAAGCAGACGTCTGAAATGTACGTCTACACGGCGGCATCTACGCGCATCGAACTGCTGACATCGGCTAACCGGAAGGATGACGCGATGAAGCTGATTGATAAGTTCCTTGCGGACTATCCGAACTCAACTTATGCGAGGAGCATCAAGGCGGACAAAACAAGAATGACGCTTGTTGGGTCTGTACCGCCTGCGCTTCAGTTCGATCGAAATCACGGCGAGTTCAAGTCGGTCGAGGCTTGGAAAGGCAAGGTCGTTCTGATTGACTTCACCGCGCATTGGTGCGGACCGTGCCAGGCATCGGTGCCGGACATGATCACGATGTACAACGATCTGCACGGAAAAGGGTTAGAGATTGTCGCAGTGACCAGATACTACGGATACTTGGGCAATCAAAAGGACCTGAAACCTGAGGCGGAGTTTGAAGCGATGGCGAAATTCATCGCCGACAAAAATGAACCCTGGCCGATGATCTTCGGCGATCAGGGCAACTTTACAAACTTCGGCGTAACTGGCATCCCGACGTGGGCCGCAATCGGGCGCGATGGAAAAATTGCGTTCCTACATGTTGGCTACTCGAAGGAGTCATTTGCCGAGTTTAGGAAGAAAGTTGAAGTTCTCATAAACAGCAAGTAAACACAGATACGCGCCTGAGCCGCATCCGCTCAGGCGCGTATCTTGCTTTTTAGATGTTCCTGTTTCCGTTTCGAGCGAAGAACCCTCCAGAGCGGCTACCGCTCTTCACCCTCGCGCTGATTTTCATCAACTGTATTGTTTTTCTGTTTTCAACAGAAGGGTTTATGATCACTGAGGGTGTTGCGAAGGAGTACGGGCTCACCATTCAAAATGCCTCCCCGCTGACAGCGCTTAGCAGCATGTTTCTGCATGGTGACATCGTTCACTTGCTCGGAAACATGTGGTTCCTGTATCTGTTCGGCTTCGCGGTTGAGGGTCGAGTCGGTTGGTTGAGGTTTCTCATTGTTTACTTGGCGGCTGGTCTCGCCGGTCATGCGCTCGAAATGTCGGTCGCGGCCGCAGCGGGAGATACGCTTCCGAGAATTGGCGCATCTGGCGCAATCATGGGCATCATGGGTGCCGCACTTTACATGTTTCCGTTTGCGCAGGTGAATTTCTTCCTCTGGCTGTTTGTGTTTTTCCGCGTATTCACTTGGAACATGATTTGGGTATCGGTTTATTACCTCGGGTTCGATCTGCTTGGCGTTTATATCGGCTCGCAGGAGGTTGCGAATCTGGCGCACATTGGCGGGGCGCTTGGGGGATTTTTGGCGTGCGCGGCATTTCGTTTCAGACGAGATAGCCGCGACGCCAGCGACGCAAAGGCATCTCTCTCAGAGACAAAGAATCTTGGTTATCTTTCTGCGCTTGAGCTGGCGAGCATTGCTCGCTCAAATCCGACAGATCCTTCCATAGCGCTTCACTGGGCACAGCGATGTCAGGCCGATGGTCGTGGATTTCCGTTTGAATGTCAGCAAATGTTTGCGAACTGCATTCCAAACATGATTCAGACCTGCGAAGTACCGATGATCGCTTGGGTAACCGCCGCAATGCTCCACAGTGGCTGCAAAATTCCGTCAGGCGCAGCATTGCTTGTCGCAACCCGATGTGAAGCGGCCGGAGATTCTGAAACCGCGGCCAATATTTACGGTTCGCTCATCAAAGAAGCACACACAAAGGATGCCGACCGCGAAGCATCCACTTATCGGCTTGCACGCATTCTGGAATTTCGATATGGTGATCGAGCGCGAGCAATCGAGCTGTATCAGACTGTGACCACGAGATGGCCCTTTGGGACGTTCGCAACAGAAGCACTTTCGCGCCTTGCAGCGCTCGGTATTAGAAGGTAGATTTGCTCGAATGGCAGTTGTCCGATACTTGGTTACTGACTTAGACGCGTGCATCCCCTTTTACGAGCGACAGTTTGGATTCAAGGTGAATCAGAAATGGGGAAACGCATTTGCTGAGCTTGAAAAGGACGACTTAAAATTGTGGCTCGCGGGCCCTGACACATCAGCAGCAATACCGATGCCCGACGGACGAGAACCAGTGGCCGGCGGATGGAACCGAATTGTGATACAAGTGCATGATATTGAAGCGATCATAGACAATTTACGTGACCAGGGGGTCGTTTTTCGAAGCGATCTCATCGAGGGGCCAGGTGGTAAACAGGCGCTCATTGAAGACCCGAGCGGGAATCCAGTTGAGATATTTGAGAGTCGCTAAACCAACCCAACTCGCGAGCGCGCAGAATAGCCGAACAACTTGGCTGCGTTTGAGAAGTTCATTCGGTTCTCAAGCAGCTCAATGAGCACCGACCGATAGTCGGTAGTGACTTCCAAATCTCCAGGTCCTTCAAGTTCGGCGCTCGCAAGACCGGGCCACCTGCCATGAACCCGTCCGCCACGAATGCCATCACCCATTACAAACATCGCGCTTGCGCTACCGTGGTCAGTACCGAGTCCGCTGTTTTCGTACGCGCGGCGACCAAACTCAGTCATCACGACAACGGTGATCTCTTTCGCATGCGATTTCATGTCGGTTCGAAATGCTGCGAGTGACGAACCTAAGTCCGCGAACAGATTTGGAAGCCATCCTGAAGTGGAACCTTGGGCAACATGAGTGTCCCATCCACCCTTTTCCAAGCAAGCGACTTCGACGCCGAATCCGTTCTTTATCAGACATGCGACTTGCTGCAGGGACTGCGAGAAATCGCTGTCTGGGTAGTCCGCACCGTTCGCCGCGCGATACTGCGCCGCGTTCGCGCTTTCCAAAGCGTCAAGAACTTGTACGGTGTTCCGTCCGGCAACCGACATCTGATCCGTGCCGTTTGAGTACAGCTTTCGCAACATGGATTTCATCTGTCCCGAGTCATCGCCCGCGAGTTTGTATTCCGCCAAGGACTCGAGTGAAATTGCACCAAGGCCACCGCGAAGTGAGTCCGGCATAACGCTGCTAAAAGAGATCGCCCTAAGTGGCGACCCGCCCTTTTCGCGCGTGCTGTTCAGATATCGAGCGAGCCAACCATTGGCTTCACCTTCCGATGCAGTCGCTGCGCCGCGCTCCATCGCGTTCATCGCCTCAAAATGCGAATGAGATTGGTCGAGAGATCCAACAGCATGAACGACAGCTAACTGACCCTCTGCATAGGCAGGAAAAAGGGCGTTCAAAGATGGATTGAGGCCGAAGTGACCATCCAAGTCCTGCAACTCATTTTTTGCGATTGAAACCGTTGGCCGAAGGCGGTAATAAGAGTCTTCGCGATACGGCACCACGGCGGAGAGGCCATCCATTCCGCCCCGCAGAAAAACGACGACGAGTGTGTGGTTCGCACTTTGCTTGTTCAACACCAGTTGCGCAAGCGAGCGCGTGCCAATGATAGAGGACGCGGCGGTGAGCAGGAGCGCTCGCCTTGACCATTGCGCGTATTCGTTGCAGCTTCGCTCCATGATTATCTCCAGTGAAATTCCGGCGCGCATAGACAAGCGAGTGCTGCTTGCTCATCTGTGTCGCACTTTGGTAGTTGCCTTGACGAATCGCCGAGCGTCCACTCTCTGACTGCGTCAGTAAATGTGCGTGGTGTTCGTTTTTGAAGGTCTGGCAAGTCGAGGTGCGTGCCGCCTATCTGCCCGCGAACAAGCTCTGCTGCGAAGTTCCATCTTGCAAGCAGCGACCCGGTCCATGCCTCCGTTTCGTAGGGGTAGCCGTCTGGCATCGGCCATTCGTAACTTGGCTGTCCCATGGCTTCAAGGTGACGGTTAATCGGCGATCCAGCATTTGTTGATACATGAAGGGCACGGAGCGCCGACGCAACAAACTCGAATGGCATTTTTGCAATTGGCGGCCCGCTGATAATCTCCTCTGACAAAAGCAGTGGCCGGAGCATCGCTCGGATGTCGCCCTTTGTTCGTTCGTAGATTCCTGCAATTTTGTTCACCCAGGTGTCGCTCGCATCGCCAAGAAACTGCTTGCAGAGCTTTGTAGCGATGAAGCGGGCGGTAGAAGGGTGGTTCGCCAATATGTTGAGCACAGCTTCCCCATCCTTGATCCCTCCGCCAGCGGGAATATTGTGACCAAGCACGGTCTTCTCTCCGTCGTCGTGCAAGTTTTCATCAAATCGAAACCGCCCTCTCGGTCGCAAGAAACGGTTTTCGATTGTCCAGCCAGTGAAGCAGCGCGCAACTTCTTGCACATCCTGTTGTGCATATCCTCCATGCACTCCGAGCGTGTGAAGTTCCATGAGTTCGCGCGCATAGTTTTCGTTCGCCGTTCCAACTTCATTGACTTGATTATCGAGATATTCGAGCATCGCTGGGCTTTTCGCAGACTGTCTGAGCATTTCGGGGAAGTATCCGAGTGCGTGATCGCGGATCACTTGCAGTTCGTCTGCGGGCTTTCTCCATGCGACAAACGCCTTTCTCCCATAGAGGTTGAAATGGTTGCTCCAAAACTCAACCATGCGCTCACGAAGTTGATTCGGATCGTAAACGGCGCGTAGGAGTGCGGACTGCTTAAGTTGTCGCAGCAATTCGCCTTCGGGCAAGTCTCGCAGCTCCGCCGATTCGATGTTGAAAATGTCCAGGCGCGATAGCTCCGATTGCAGCGCGGCATCCGGCTCCAGCTCCGCCGAAAGCTGCTGTTCTATGAACCTCTCACGGCCTATCTGCTCAACTTGAGCGACCTGTCCCGGCGTTGGGCCAAACCCGACGCGGTTAATTAAGCGGAATGCTTCACTCCCGGTTCGACCCGCCGGCTCAATTTTGTCTGGCAATGATGAGCCAAACAGCGATCGAACCTGATGATGACAACCCGCAGCAACTACCGCGCCGGTGGCGGCCGAGACTTTCAGGAAATTGCGCCGCGAAAGCATGATTTACGCTCCGTTCGATTCTGCGTGTACGGCTTTTTCAGTCTGTCTTGCGATGAGCGCTGTTGCGCCCGCCCCGGTGCAAACCAGTAGCAGAATCGGTGCAAGAACAAACCAACCGATAACCGGCATTACGCACGCAGCGATGATCAGGGCTGCTGCCCTTCCCAACGCGTGGTTGTGTTGTATTCGCGGGTCTTTCTTGACCATTCTTTCGGCCACGATGGTTGATAGGGCTGCTGCTCCAATTCCCGCGATGACAATCAGCATGAAAAAGCTGATTAGGCCGACCAGTTTGATGATTGGTACAGGTGAAACAGCGAACACCGTTGCGATGAACCCAGACGGCGCAAGAAACAGCGCGCCAACCAAGCCGGTTTTCCACGGGTTTTTCTCAATTCCGATCTGAGCAGCGCTGCTCTTCGCACCAAACAAGTAACCGATGCAAACGATAAGCGCCCACGACGAAATACAGATTGCCAAAATTGTCGAAACTACCGATAACGCGTCTCCAATAGTGATTCCCACGATGACCTCCTCGCGATCTCTGATCGCTGTATGAACATCCTACGCCATAATCGGTCAACGTTCAGATAAATAGGTCTTTTGGGTGTGGGTCTTTCGACCCTGATGAAGGCGGCAACGCTACGCCCTTCCATTTCGTCTGTATCTCACTGCATCAGCAGAACGGCCCAATGTTTGCGATGCGTGTTCAGGAGGAATTACCATGAAAAGTAGAGTGAGTTTGGCGGTATTGGCGATCGCGCTTGTGTCAGTCGGGTGCAAAGGCGGCGCAGGCTCGGGAGCAATCGCCGCGGGTACACCGGTTGAACTAAAGCTGAGTGCCGCGAAGGGTGACAAGTACACCGCCGACATGACATTGACCATGACTTTGAGCGTTCCAAAAGACTCGAAGATGCCCGCCGATCAAGCGAAGTTGCTTGCAGGTGAACAGTCTCTTACACTCAATGCGACCACGACCAGTGAGCTCACCGATGTTTCCGACGGTAAGTACACATGGGTGGACACCATCACCGACGTGAAAGCCGACGGAAAAGGCATGATGACGATGATGGCTGGAATGCTGTCACAGATGAAAGGCATGAAGACGACGATTGTAATGGATTCGCGGGGCAAGATTATTTCGCAAAAGACTGAGGGCGGACCCGCGGGAGCATCCACAAATAGTACTGGCCAAATCGAAGGGTTTGGTTTCCCGGACAAGGCTGTCAAAGTTGGCGACAGTTGGGATTCAAAAGTGAACACGGGCGGGCAGGATGTTACGATGAAGTGCACAGTGACCGAAATTACCGAGTCGTCCGTGATGATAGACGCAACGATGACGGGCGTCGAGGGTCTGAAGATGAATGGTCCAATGAAAGTCGTACTTGATCGAGCAAATGGAAGACCCATTTCAACCGTTGGCGAGATGGAAGTGAACCAAGGTGGCGCCATAGCAAAGATGAAGCTCGATATGAAACGCAAGTAGCGAGGGTGGCCGGGTTCTGCAAAGCAGAACCCGGCGAGCTTGGCGTAAACTATTGCCGTGTCGAAACCCGTAATCGGCTGCGTTCCGTATCTAAACGCAACTCCACTCATCGCGTGGTTTGCAACGCCAGAAGGCGCCCATGATGCAGAAGTTCGTTTTGCTGCTCCATCGAAATTGGCGGACTGGTTAACCGATGGCACAGTTGATGCGATTTTGGGAAGCAGCTTTTTTGCGTTGGTGAAGCCTGGTTCCCGATGTTGCGCGGGAGTCTCCATTAGCTCATTCGGACCTGTTGAGAGTGTCCGCTTGTTCTCAAAGCTGCCTATCTCGGAGATACAGACTGTTGCACTTGATTCAAGTTCGCTAACTTCTTCGCATCTCGCACAGATTCTGCTCGCTGAACGATACGGAGTTTCAGCAAGAGCGCAGTTCGCACCTCCCGTGCTAGCCGATATGCTCGCCACGTCGGATGCTTGCGTTCTGATCGGAGATGCCGGAATGGAGGCAAACGCTTCCGGGTTGCACGTTTTGGATTTGGGATTAGAATGGCATGAGATGACGGGGTTGCCGTTCGTGTGGGCATTGTGGATCGGAGGTGAAAGGTTCTCGCCTGCGCTCGTGGAGACACTCAATCGAGCGAAGGCGTACGGCGTCGAAAGGGTCGAACAGATCGCTCGTCAACAGGGACCAAAGCGTCGGTTCACCGAATCTGCTGCGCGGCGCTACCTTGCCGAGATTATTGACTTCGATTTGTCGGCATCTCATCTCGCTGGGTTTTCTGAATATTCACGCCTTTGCAAAGTTCATGGGTTTATCGAAAGTGACACGCTGCCGGAATTTGTCGAACGGGTGGAGTTGGCGAACCCGGTTGAACCCCGCAATTAGTTATGTTGCACGAGATCAGTATAGAGAACGTTGGGATTTTTGCCCGAGCGCAACTTAGTCTCGGCCCAGGTTTGACCGCGATCACGGGCGAAACTGGAGCAGGAAAGTCACTCGTTGTCAACTCAATCGAATTAGCGCTTGGTGGCAGGGCAGATACAAGCTTGGTGCGATCGGGAGCTTCGAAAGCGGTCGTCGAAGCAGTGTTCGACGTGTCAGATCCGTCGGTCTTGGGCGACATCGGAACCGAGCCGGAAGAGGGTTCGATCTATGTGCAGCGAGAACTGGCTGCTGAAGGCAAAAGTCAATCGCGAATTAATGGCAAGCTCACACCGGTTTCAATTCTCAAAAAAATAGGCGAGAAGTTCGCTGATTTGCACGGGCAGCATGAGAATCAGACAATCATGAACGCGGCGAACCATCTCGATCTGCTAGATTGTTGGATCGGGGAGAGCGCACGAAAACTTCGCAAGGAGATAAGCGGAGTGTATCGGTTGCGATCCACGAAGGCAGCAGAATTGGCTGCACTCGAGGATAACGAACGCAATCGTGCGCGTGAAATAGATCTGATTTCATTTCAAGTGGAAGAAATAAAGTCAGTGGGTCCACAAAACGGAGAGTATGAGCGGCTGGCCGCAGAGGCGCACAAGCTCAAGAACATTGAGCGCCTTAGGGAGCTTCTCAGTGAGACGTTTGATGCGCTTTATGCCGCTGACGACAGCGGGCTTCAAAAGATTTCGCAGGGCGCGAAGCTCATGGTCGAAGCGGCGAGCATCGCGCCAAATCTAGCGGCAGCCAAAGCCGCGGTAGAACAAGCTAAGTACGAAGCTGAAAACGCGGCCGCAGCCTTGCGCGAAGCTGCTAGCACCATTCAGGGCGACTCGTCCTCGTTGGATTCGGTCGAACAGCGAATTGCTCAGTTGCAAAGCTTGCGCCGAAAGTACGGAAGCACGGAGGCGGAAATCATTGAGTTTCTTGCGACCAGTGAGGCAAGACTCGATCAGCTTACAAACTTTGAAGAAAGTCGCACAGCGCTCGAACAGGAAGTCAGCCTGCTCACAGAGCAACTCACCAAGTTGAGCTCCTCCCTGACCGCGATTCGGAAGCAGCAGGCGGACAAATTCAGTACTGCAGTGTTGAAAGAGCTGAGCGATTTGGCGATGGGAGGCTCGAAACTGAGCGTTCGAATCGAGCCCAAGGAGTTGTGCGCTGACGGCGGCGATTCGATTGAGTTTCTGTTCAGCGCGAATAAGGGAGAGAGCGTGAAGGCGCTTTCAAAGATCGCTTCTGGCGGCGAACTCAGCCGGTTGACTCTCGCCATCAAGTCGGTGATGGCCGACTTAGACGGGCCGCATACACTTATCTTTGATGAAGTGGACGCCGGGCTCGGGGGCGAAGCCGCAATCGTCTTGGGTCGCAAACTCGCAAAGCTGGCCGAAAAGTATCAGGTCATCGTGATTACTCACTTGCCGCAGGTCGCTGCGTTTGCGCCGTCGCATTGCCGAATCCAAAAATCGGAGACCGGCGGTCGGACGGTTGCGGTCATTGAGCCATTGGACCACATACAAAGGGTAGACGAACTGGCACGGATGCTCGCTGGAGAGGGAGTCGCCTCACACGCGAAGGGCACCGCGGAGGAGCTTCTGGCTTCAGCCGGAAATTCCACAAGAAAAGCTCATTTGGGCTGAACTTCCGGAAATCACCGGCGTCTGCACGGTCAGACCACACATCCAGCGGAGGTAACGCATGAAATTCAAGTCATTCATTGGGCTCACGGCCCTGTTTGGGATCGTTTCGTTAGGGTTGGCGCAGCAGCCGGGACCCGGAGCAACCGCTCCGCCGACCGCGCCTGAGCAGGGAAAGAACAGATTGCAAGGCAACGGGCAAAAGCTGCTCACCAAGGGTGCCGGCGGATCGGGCGCAATGCTGTTGTTGATGCCCGCCGTGCAGACTGAACTCAAGATGAGCCAAGAGCAGATTGCTGCGCTCAAGGAAGCGGTTCCATCTGTGGGCTCGAAGAAAGCTGGCGCTCCAGGCGCCGGTCAAAAGAAGGGCCCGGAAGTGATGGCGGCGCTTGAGAAGGTCAAGTCCGGTTTGAATACTGAACAGCAAAAGCGGCTCGGCCAATTGCTGTTGCAGTTCGAAGGTCCGGTTGCACTCATGAACCCCCAGGTCGCGGAAAAAGTTGGTGTAACACCTGAACAGAAGTCGCAGATTCAAGCGATGATGAAAGAAGTCTTTTCTGGGTTGAAGGATGCTAATCTTCAGCCAAAAGAGAGGAGAGAGAAAATGCAAGCCGTGAAAAAGGAAGTTGGAGCGAAAATACTGGCATTGCTGTCCGATGGGCAAAAAACGCAATGGAACAGTCTGTTGGGCTCACCGTTCAACTTCCCCAAGCGATAGCTGCACACACACGCCCGCGCAAGTTTTTTGCGCGGGCTTTTTTACGCCTACAACGTTTGGTCGTTGGCGAACAGTGTCGGAAATCCACCCGTGTGCCAGAACAGAGTTCTTCCGGGAAGCTTCCCGCGTTTCGCGTAGTCCATCAACCCTGCGAACGCCTTTCCGGTGTAAACGGGGTCTAGGAAAATTCCCTCCGCTTCGGCAAGGAATCGGATGGCTTCGCGAGCGCCATCAGAGTGGGACTGATAGCCCCCGCCGTGAAAACTAGTATCCAAAACAAAGTCGCTCGGCGATAGCTTCGTGTCGGACAGCGTCAGTTGCGAAACGCCCTCGGCGATTTCAGCGAAATAATCAACCATCTCAGGTTCATCGTCCGTACAGATGCCGATGAGATTTGTTCCAACGTTTGCTCGAGCATGGCCGAATGCCAATCCGACTTGCGTGCTGCCTGAGCCGCTTGCGAACACGATTTGATCGAACGGCGTTGTTTGGGAGAGCAGTTCGTCAACTGCGGCAACGAAGCCGAGCGCGCCAACAGGACTGCTTCCTCCCGCCGGAGTTTGGTACACGTTTTTGCCGGACTCCCGCAGCTTATCGGCGATGGCTGTGGCGTGGTTTTCAAGTTCGTCAAATGTGCCGTCCTCGGCAACCGTGATGGAAGCGCCAGAGAAAAGCGTGAGTTTCATGTTGCCCGAGGACTCACGTTCTGGCTGCCAGTTGGCCGGTCTCGTTTCACGTCCTGCTCCAGGATGCGGCCAGTGCATTACTGCGGCGTGAAACTGCATGTTGAACATCTGCGCTGCGTATGCGGCTTGCCGCACGAAGTTGCTTTGGTATGCCCCGCAAGTTACAAAGCAGTCCGAATTTTGTGCGAGCGCGTCCGCGATTAGGAATTCGAGTTTGCGGCCTTTGTTGCCACCGCCCGCAAAACCGGTGAGGTCGTCGCGCTTTATCCACAAGTCAATTCCAAGCGCTTGGGAGGCGTGATTCAGCCGGTGCAGCGGCGTCGGCTTACAGATCAGTTCGACGGTCATTCAGATTCGCGCTTAGGGGTATCCCAAGTCAGTTTGACCTCTTTGCCGCCCTTTTCTCCAGCCCCAAGCGATTGGAGTTTTTGCACAACGTCAACACCGAATATCTGTTTTATCTGCTCAAGAGTCGCCACCGCCTTGACAGGCAACGACGCATCGCCACCGGACTTTGAGTCAATGATAGTCAGCTTTTCTACACTAGTTTCGGCAAGAATTCCGGTTAGGATTTGGACGATCGGCTCAAGCTTCTGCAGCAGAAACACTTCTCGCGCGTTCGATCCGGTTTTCGACCAAACGTCGGCGAGTGACTTCAACGCTTCGGCCTGTGCGCGGCCCTGTTCAAGAATCGGTGAAGCGTTTGCAATTGCACTCGCTTCCGCAGCCTCACAATTCGCTTTTGCCGGTTGGACGACGTCCGCTTCCAATCGCCGTTTGGTTTGCTCTACTCGCGCATTTTGCACTTTAACTTCAGCCTCGGCTTGTGCGACTGCAGCGGCAACTGTAGCGCGCTCCTCAGCAACAACGGCATCACGTCGGGTTAAGGCGTCTGTTAGTCGCTTTTGCGCTTCCGCTTTCGCAGTCGCAACTTTCATTTCAATCTGGGCGGTGACCTCACGTTCACGGTTTTCGGCCGAACGCACTTGCGAGTCCGCCTTCGCAATCGCTTCGGCGATTCGTGCCTGACGCATGATCTCCGCGTTCTTCTTTCGTCCAATCGAATTTAGATATTGGACTTCGTCTTGCACGTTTTGAATCTTCAGTGTGTCTACAACAAGCCCGAGCTTGGTCATGTCATCCTCGACTTCTTGCACCAATCGTTCGGCAAATAAGTTTCGATCCTCATTAACCTCTTCGGGCGTCAGCGTGGCGAGCACGCCTCGAAGCGAGCCTTCCAGCGTGTTTTTCGCGATGCGCATAATCTCTTCGCGAGGCTTGCCAAGAAACCGTTCGATCGCGTTGTTTAGCACCGGCTCATGACCCGCGACTTTGAGGTTAGCAACGCCTTGAACCGTCAGCGGTATGCCGCCCTTCGAGTATGCATTTTGCGCCGTGAGGTCAATCGCCATATTCGTAAGGTCCATTCGATCCACTCTTTCAAGGAGCGGAACGCGGATGCCGCGGCCACCTTTGATCACGCGGTAGTTGTAAACGCGATCCAAAACGCGTGAGCGTTTCCCAGTGAACACAAGCACTTCGTTCGGTGCGCAGACGCATATCAGTTTCGAGATGTTGAACAGCCCGATGAGCAGGATAAATACGAGTACGCCGATGACAATCGCTGTTACGGGAATCATTGCTGCTTTTCCTTTCCTGAGATCACTGCGGGGATATCGAGTCCCGTTGTAAGGCTTATGGTTTTGAAAGTATTCGTGACCATTGCGGCGTACGCGTGCTGATATGCTGCAAGCGTTTCTCCGTCACCGCTGTCAATAATGCTGAGGTTTTGCACCTTAACTCGCGCGATGCTCGCTGCAATCGTCGCAAGAATCTTGTCAATTTCTTGAATCAGGTAGATCGCCATGGCGTTCTTTCCGGCATCTCCCCACGCGCTTTGCATGAGATCAGTGGCTTGGGCGACGGCGCGGCCTCGTTCACGAATGGCTGCAGCCTCGCCACGGGCCTGATAGGATCGCGCGACTTGGTTCGCCTCTGCAGGTAGCACCGTTTCTGCCTGCAATCGAATTCCTTCAAGTTCTGCGCGTATTTTTTGCAACTCTTGCTCAGCTTTTGCTCGGGCTTCCCGCGCGGCGGCGGTTGTGCGCTCCTCTTCCGACCGCACATTCGACTCGAGGTCTGCCTGAATTTTGCGAAGCTCGTTTTGTAGTTTTAGGATGTTGGCGTCCGCGTTTGCCATTGCAACGTTTGCGCGCGCCAAATTCTGCGACTCGGCCTGTTGCGCGTCCCTCTCGGCGTCGCTCTCTGCGATTTCTGCATCCTTTATAACGTTTGCAATCGCGGCTCTGCCAATCGAATCCAAATAATGGACTTCATCCGAAACGTGCAGGATTTTCAGGGTGTCCAATTGAAGCCCCAATTTATTCAAATCGGCTTCCGACTCCTGACTCAATTCAGCCGCGAATTTCAACCGGTCTTCGTTAATCTCTGTTGGCGTGAGCGTTGCAAGAACACCTCTGAGGTGACCTTCGAGTGTCTCCTTTGCGACGCGCGTAACCGACATGGCATCTCTGCCAAGAAATCGCTCAATCGCGTTGCCGATCAGTTTTTGATCGCTTGATGTCTTTACGTTTGCGACCGCCTCAAGAACCAACGGTATTCCGCCCTTCGAATAGGCATTTCGGATTGAAATCGGCACTTCCATCACGCCGAGTGGAATTTTTGCGACGCGCTCAAAGATTGGAACCCTCCAACCGCGGCCGCCCACAATAACGCGAAATCCCCGGTACGTGCCGTCTGCCATTCGGTGCCTTCGACCCGAAAATACCAACGCCTCATTCGGAGGACAGATATACAGCAAATTCCGTACGGCCCACAAAAATGCGCTCAGAAATAGAATGGCCAACCCACCGGAGGCCACCAAAATCCCGAACGGCGTCTTTATGAATTCGATAAACGTGCTATCCGCAAATAGACTCATCATTTCTCCTATTCATCAAAAATGGATGTTCGCGATGCAACAATTGCGCGATCGTTTTCTACGTTGAGGATGACGACTTCTGTGCCTGGAGCAATAACCTCTTCACTTTCCGTTAGTGCTAATAGGTCAAGCGACTCACCCTTGATTTCGCATCTCACTTTTCCTGGTTGATCTTTTCTGACCGTGACCAACACTTTTCCTGCGCTGCCAATCAGGTCTATCAGCGCAGCTTTGCTGTTTGACTCACGCGCCTTCAGTGTGGCGAACAGCGCGACAATCGCCCCCGCCGCGATAAGCGCAGTGGCGAGCGAAATGAAGCCGACTGCCGGCTCTTTCGAGTCTGTGAGCAAAGTGAGCAGCGCGCCGACCGTTCCGAAGGTTGCGCAGAGGTAAGTCCAAAATCGGATGCTAAAAAGGTGCATCCACACGCCTTCGGCGCCATCGAAATTGTGATCGTGACTAAGATCGTGATCGCCGATGTGAAAGTCCGCGTGAGCGTCCACTGATGTGTCGCCATGCCCCATAAGAGCGGCGGCCAGAATCATAATTCCCCCAACAACCGCGGTCACGATGTAGACCGTTAGCATCCCTTCATCCTTTTCTACGCTACAATTCGACGGCGCGTTGCAGATTCCCTGCTAACCCGATGGGGTCGCCTTTCGAACCGCGACGCAGCCCGCCGCTAGAGCTTTGGCCATGACCGTTCTGTTCTGCGGCTCTTTTATCCACGCGGCATCCTTCTTGTTGGTCAGGAAGCACATCTCGACCATCATCACGGGGCACTTGCTGAAAATCGAGCCAGTTAGCGCGCCTTGCTTGCTGCCAATGTTGCTCAGAATGTCACCCTTGATGCCGTTGTCTTTCAGAATTCCTTTAAGCGACGTCGCCAACGCTTCATGAAAAGCCGTGGCCGCGATGCCACTTCTTCGAATGACCTCCTCTGATGGTCCGGTTGTGCCTTGGGTCGTCCCTTTCTGTTTTGGATAATAGATTGTGAATCCCGAGCCTGGCCCCGCGTCTGCGTGTATTCGAAGCAAAAGCTGTGCGCCGAATTCGTTGGCAATCTCGGCCCGCCTTCGGTTTTTGACCAGCTCTTTCTCTGCGGTTTTGGTGAACTTAATCGAAAACCCGCCGATCTTCTCAAGCTCCTTTTTCAGCAACAACGACACTTGCCAGTTCACCCAGTTCTCGCTAATCCCATTCGTCAAGTGGAAAGCGTCGTTGAGTTCGGAAGGGTGCCCAGGGTCAATGCAAATTCTGAATGGAGCTTGCGCAATCAGCGTCAATCCTATAGCAGCAGCGAGCATCAACGCATTATGACGCGTTTTACGGAGCCGGGTATCGTTTGCGCGCGGGGGTTAGACCATATCATGTCGCACGAATCACAATTCACTCGTAAACAGTTCTTAGCTGGATTCCTTACGGCCGTTTCTGCGCCTGGGTTCGCAACAGGTTTTTCAGAATTAGCACAAGATTCGCCCGCCAGCTCACCGCAGGAGATTACTCTTGAGCATCTGAAAGCATACGAGCAGATGCTCGGAATCGAATTCACCGACGACGAGCGAAAGGCCATTCTTAACGACGTCCGTGGATTGCGGCGAAGCTATTCTTCGTTGCGTGCGGCAAAACTTGAGAATCATGTCCCGGTAAGCACGCCGTTTGTGCCGGTCGGAAGAACAGATTATGCCGGTTCTTCCAACAAGGTTGAAGTCGAAGGTTACAGCTCGCTAAAGCTCCCAACTTCGGCGGATGACATCGCATTCCTATCGGTTGCCCAGCTCGCAAGTTTGGTTCGCCGTAAACTAATCTCCCCGACGGAGTTGACTAACCTGTATCTGAATCGCTTGGAGCGATATGGTGGCTCGCTGCTCAATGTCATAACCCTAACGCCAGAACTCGCGAGAGCCCAAGCGCAGCAAGCTACTGAAGAGATTGCGAAAGGCAAGTACCGCGGGACGTTGCACGGAATTCCGTACGGCTTGAAGGACCTATTCGCTGTTCGTGGGTTTCCGACCACTTGGGGCGCCGCACCCTTCGCGGATCAAATGTTGGACTTCGATTGTGCAGTTTGCGAGCGTCTAACCCAAGCTGGCGCAGTCCTATGCGCGAAGTTGAGCATGGGTGCGTTAGCGATGAACGATGTCTGGTTCAAGGGCCGAACGAAAAACCCATGGAATCCGACTCAGGGGTCAAGCGGGTCATCTGCCGGGTCATGCAGCGCCGTGGCTGCCGGTTTGCTGCCTTTCGCAATCGGGACCGAAACGCAAGGGTCCATCATGTCTCCCTCGCACCGGTGCCGTGTAACGGGCCTGCGCCCGACTTTCGGTAGAGTGAGTCGGTTCGGCGCAATGACGCTGAGTTGGAGCATGGACAAGGCTGGGCCGATCTGCAGAACAGCGGAGGACTGCGCGATAGTGCTATCTGCAATAAGTGGTAGCGATCACCGCGACTCCTCGACGCGGCAATTGCCGTTTTCATGGAAGGCCGAGCGCGACGCAGCGAAGTTTTTCAAGTCGCTGAAAATTGGATTGGTGCAGACACAAACCGCGACGGCAAAACCGAACTACGTTTCGCTTCTTGAAAGCCTCGGCGCGAAACTAACTCCAGTGCAGTTCACACCTGTGCCAGATGGAATTCATATTGACCTGTCGGTCGAGTCCGCCGCTGCGTTTGACGAATTCACTCGAACCGATGCGATTGACGGACTCAAAGAGTCGCTTTGGCCAAACATCTTTCGCACACACCGGTTTGTTGGTGCAGTCGAGTATTTGCAGGCAATGCGAATGCGAAGCCGCGTAATGGAAACGTTTGAAAAAGAGCTGGGTGATTTCGACTTTATTGTCGCGCCAGATCGCGGCGGCCAACTACTGTTCGTGACTAATCGAACGGGCCACCCGCAGTTGCTAATACCTAATGGCTCAACAAGTTCAAACGGCCAAGAAGTTGAGCAATCGTTCTCTCTGGTGGGGCGACTGTTCGGCGA
The DNA here is from genome assembly GCA_046330175.1 of Fimbriimonadales bacterium. Taxonomy (GTDB): domain Bacteria; phylum Armatimonadota; class Fimbriimonadia; order Fimbriimonadales; family ATM1; genus JAJPJR01. The sequence continues at coordinate 1,495,530 of JAXLTG010000001.1, read as the reverse complement.
ATCGCTGATTTGTAGGGCTGGCTGGCTACTTCAGCAGATCATGAGACACCACGAGAAGCGGCCCGATCTGAGCAAGCTGTAGGCTGGAAAGCTGAACTTATCTCCTGACTCGGTCAACCATGCGAGTATCCTCTCTCGCGGCGTGAAGATTGGGTTTCTGGCCTGGGGTAATCAGGCGATGCGGGAGCAGGGAATCTCTGCTGCGGCGTTTCACAGAATTGACCTGCTACGGTCCTATTCCGAATCGCAAGGGCATGAAACCGAGTGGCGCTGGCAATATGAGTTTAGCGGCAAAGGAAATCTTGCATGGTTCACGAAGCGCGCTGAGTTAGCTGCTTGGATCGAATCCTGCGATGCTGTTTACACAGGATCAACCGATCCTGCAGCGCACGCGGTTACTGCGGTGCCATCCGGAAAGAAAGTGATTTATGACTGTCACACTCCGGCCATCGGCGAAAACTGGATGCTGTTCCTCAGCCGGAAAACTCCACGCAACTTCTTCCTGTATTTGCGAACGCTGCTGCACGAATCGCTCGCTTCGAAGCGCAGCCGAGTGATTACAACGGTGAGTGATTCAGCGATTCACTACTTCGCCAACCGATTCAACCGCAAGAACGAGGATCTGTTCTTGGTAAGAAACCCCGTAAACTTCGAGGCTCTCAAACCGACATCCATGCCGAGTTCTGAGCGTTCAAAATTCGCTTACGTCGGTGGTATGGACAGGTGGCAGGGAATACCAGATTTGATCGAAGCGTACGAGCGGTCCAGCAAGAGCTTCGATCTCACGATTACCGGCTTCGATGATTCGACCGAGGCGCTGCGAGTCCGCGCCGAACAGGCCGGAATTCAGGCTAACAAGAGAATGGCGAGAACAGACGCTTTGCGGGTGTTTGAAACGGCTCACTTTGGGGTCACTGCGACTCCAAAAGTTTGCGCAGTTCACATGCCGGGGGCGTTTCCAACGAAGTGGGCCGAATACTTGGCGCTTGGCCGGGCTGTCGCCGTGACAAGGGCATACGACTGCGCAACCCTCACCGACGATCTTCGCTGCGGTGTTGTCATGGAAGCCGGACCAACCGGGATCCGCGAGGGACTCGAGAAAGCCGCCGGGATTCCAGTCGAGAAAAGGCAGGCGATGGCAGACAGGGGACTAAAGTGGGTTCGCGATCACTGCTCCATAGAGGTCGCAGGAGATAGTTTTCTTAAAGCTGCGAATAAGGCTAACCAAAACCCCTAATAATGCGGGGCAAACTGAGTGCGAGGTTTGGCCTGGAAGTTGCATAATCCCCTCCGATGCCGCGAACTTATTAGCTCGGTTCTGCGACTCTATATCTAAGGCTGCTTCTGCCGGGTGGCAGGGGGCTACGTTCTAAGGAGGACATAATACGGTGAAAGGGTTAATTGCTCTCGCTGGTGTCGCGGTTATTGCGGCCAGCGCATTCGCCCAAGGGGTAGGAATACCCAGGGGGCAAAAATTTGTCGAGAAGCCCGGAGTGCTTGAATTCTCCGGCCAAATGATTGTTCGACCGCTTCAATTCAACGATCTCCGCAACAGAGGTTATTCTGAGTTCGAAAGCATGAGCCGCCAACAGCGGGCGCGACTTCGAGTCCAGTCCAACATGGTGGATTACTTGCCGAACACAGACGACATTATTGTTCAAATTCCGGCGGGCTACAACGAAAACAGTTACGCTGCCGAGCTTATGCGAACCGGCGATTATCAGTATGCAGAGCCAAACTGGGTCTGCTACCCGAACGTTGTTCCGAACGACCCAAACTACGGATCACAATGGGCATGGCCCAAGATCAGCGCCCCCCAAGCTTGGGACACAACCCAGGGCGATGTCAACGTAATCGTGTCCAACTGCGACACTGGCGTTCAGAAGGGTCACCCAGATCTTCAAGCTTCATTGGTCAATGGTTACAACTCAGCGAGCAACCAGGCTGAAGATGCCGGCGGACAAACCGGCGACATCAACGGTCACGGCACGCACACTGCAGGAACCATGGCAGCAATTGGCAACAACAGCACCGGCGTTTGCGGCGCGACTTGGCGATGCAAAATCATGCCAATTCGCGTGACGAACAGCTCGGGAGGCGGCGCAACGTTGGCCGACCTTCTCGAAGGTGCACAGTGGGCAGTTGATCACGGCGCAAGATCCATCAACTGCAGCTATTCGGGCGTCACCAGCTCGAGCGTCCAAACTACAGGTGCGTACATCAAGGCGCACAACGGCCAATACTGCTGGGCTGCCGGCAACGATGGCGCCACGCTCCCGGCTGGCGCTGACTGGGCAGATGTAACGATTGTCGGTGCGACCACCTCGAGCGACTCGCTTGCGAGCTTCTCGAACAGAGGCGTTCCGATTGACGTCTGTGCACCTGGCGTTAGCATTCTTTCGACCTATCCGACGAACAACTACGCGTTCTCCGACGGAACCTCGATGGCCTCGCCCCACGCGGCAGGTTCGTATGGGCTCCTGTTCTCTAAGAACCCAAGCTTCACCCCCAATCAGCTCGAGACGTTCCTCTACACGACATGCTTCGACATGGGCGGTGGCGGAAACGACGCGACAACTGGCTGGGGCCGAATCAACCTCGGCGCGGCCATGAACCTCGCTAACAACAATGCGATCCACATTAATCCGTCGGCATACCGATGGATCCGCGGAGTACAAGTCAGCGGCGGCGTTGGCGATCTCGCTACGGGCAACGATAGCTACCTAAGAGGCCATGGCAACATGGTTCTTCAGCCGGGCGCTCCAATCGTTCTCGAAGTGGATATGCCATCCACCTCCGCAACGGCGTCAGTGTTGAAAGTCAACTTCGAGGCGCATAACTCGCAGACCATGATGATGACGCTGCAACTGCGACGCTGGAGCGACAACGCAATGGTAAACATTGACACTCGCGTTTACGGCGTGGCTGATGGCGCCGTCCAGATCAACGTTGCAAGCCCGCAGCAGTATGTGCGCGCAGGTGACAACATGATCCAGGCGCGAGCAGTGGTCGCACTCGGAGCAGCCGGCGGACAGCCACAAATGGACTCGTTCTTCGACGTGTTCAATGTGGACATCAACCCTTAACGGTTAGTCCTTGCTAACACAGAAACGCCCCAACCGGTAACGGCTGGGGCGTTCCTCTTTGTGGGCTCAGCGTAGTTCGCGGAGGCTCTTCATGTGGAGCGCACGCGCAGGAGCCTCAGGGCCTTTACCGCTCCTCGCGATGATTGCAACGCGGCACTCAGCGGCTACAGCGGATGCTATCCCGTTTGCAGAATCCTCGACCGCCAAACATTCGCTTGGAGAAACTCCCAGTTGCCGCGCAGCGATCAGATACGGCTCCGGGTCCGGTTTGCCACGACTCACATCGTCGCTGGTGATGATGACGTCGAACGCCCCGAGTTCGCGTGAAAACTTTTGCACCACGTCATCTACATACCATCGTTCCGACGAAGTCACCAACGCCAGCGGAACACCTCGAACGTGATCGAGGCAATCCACAACGTCTTCAAATAACTGCATGCAGTCTCGAACGTAAGCCGAGAGCCGCGGGCGGTGCGCTTCGCGGAAACTCCCCGGAGTCATGTCCACGCCGTGTTCGGTTGCAAGCCGAGCCACGGTGACCGACATCGGAATTCCGACTCCCCGCTTCATCTCCTCCTCCGTCGGAGTAAATCCAAACTTGGAATAAGTCTCAATTTCAGCCCGATGGTGCCATTGTTCGGAATCAATCAACGTCCCATCGAGATCGAAAAGTATCGCTTGCCATTTGGGCACGGCGGGAAGGATATCAGGTCGGCCCGAGCCAGGTCACGGGTACAATTTCGCCCCGCTGGCGCCGTACCCAAGTGGCTAAGGGAAGGGTCTGCAAAACCCTCATTCAGCGGTTCGAATCCGCTCGGCGCCTCCAACTACCCCTGTCTCTGCATTCCACTCAACTCGTTGGCATACGCCGCCAGACCAACGCACAAGCCCGAAACCTTTTGCTAGGATTCCGAAGTTTCGCCGTTGCCCAGCGGGGCGTTTCATCTACCCCGTTCGTCGGTCTAAAATAGTGGCCGTCGCCGTCCAAATGAAGCCGCAAAAGCAGAACGAGACGCTGACCCCGGGTGGGGTCGCCGTCCCTCCGCCGTTACTCATCGAGTCACCCATTTTTCAGGGCTCGCTGGCGACGCTGTTTCACCTTGCCCGTGAGGGTCGAGTTGACCTAACCGGCATACCGCTTTCACCGGTTTGCGAGGCGTACTTGCAGTTCATTTACGAAGGCGGAGCCGCAAACGTGGACGAAGCCGGCGCGGCCCTGCTCGCGCTTGCCTATCTGGTTGAACGCAAAGCCTGGGCGCTGCTGCCGATCGCCGATCCACCGCCACCAGAGGACCTTCCCGAACTGCCCGAGCCAACGGTTCACGAGTTCGCGATGGCTGTAGACGCGCTCGACACGCACTACAGGGAACGCGCGCGAATGTTCTTCCGGGCCGCTACCGAAGGGGGCGATTACGAAATCCCAATCGAAGTGGGACACCTGACGACAGCCCACTTAGCCAAGGCGCTCGAGCGCCTGCTTTCCAGGGCACTTCCATCCACCGTCGAACCTCTTGCTCGTCCGAGACCTTCGCTCGCGGAGGTCATGCGCGGGGTCCTTCAGACGATTCGCAACGCTGACGGCCGTATCGGTTTTGCGGACCTCCTACCCGAGGTATTCACAAGGTTGGACGCGGTGTTCGTATTCCTCGCGGTGCTTGAGCTGTTGCGCGTTGGTCAGATCTCGGCAGGATTCGCGAACGATGATATTTGGCTTGCAAAGAGAGAAACATGATTACTGAGTTGACGAGAGACGAAACAACAATGAACGCAGCCGCGGACGCCGTTGAGGCTCTGCTTTTTGTTGCGCCTGCACCGGTTTCCATCGCCGAATTATCAGAGGCGATGGGCGTATCAGAAGATGAAGTTTCGGCAGGAATTGACTATCTGACGGCTCGTCTGAAAGAGTCAGGAGGACTGCAAGTCGCAAAAATCGCCGGTGGTTACCAGCTCTGCACAAAAACCCAATTCGCCGAAGCGATCGCCAATCTGCTCAAACCACAAAAGAAGCGTCTTGGAAGAAGCGCACTTGAAGTGATGGCGATCATCGCCTACAAACAGCCCATCACAGCACAAGAGATCTTTCTAATTAGAGGGGTGCAAAGCGATTACTCGCTAAAAGTGCTCATAGACCTGGGATTAATTCAGGAGCTTGAGCGAAAACAGGCGCCTGGGCGGCCAATCCTTTACGGTACGACGCAACAGTTTCTGCACCAGTTCAATTTGAACGAGCTATCCGACCTGCCCGAAGTTCAGGGAGCGCTTCCGCTTGCTTAACATCTTAGCTTTGTCGGTTTTGCCGACGATGCTCCTCGCGCCCGCCAGCGTGCCAACGGTGCCGCCAACATTAACGGCCGAGAGCGCAATCCTAATAGACGATGCGACTGGCGCGGTGCTGTTCGAAAAGAACTCACACGAGCGAAAGTATCCGGCAAGCACAACAAAAATCATGACTGCATTGCTTCTTGTTGAGCATTGCAAAATGGATGACAAGATCACTGCACCGGCAGATGTCAAGACCGTCGGCGAATCAAGCATTTACCTCGAGCCGTTTGAAGTGTTATCTGTGAAAGATGCCTTGTACGCATTAATGGTCCGCAGTGCAAACGATGTTGCCTACGCCGTCGCCTGCCACATTTCAGGCACGGTTGAACAGTTCGCCGATTTGATGAACAAGCGCGCCACTGAGCTCGGATGCACCGAAACTACATTTCGAAACCCGCATGGCTTGCGTAACAAAGACCACATGACCTCCGCACACGATTTGGCTTTAATCGCGCGTGAGGCTATGAAGCACTCGGAAATTAGGCAGGCTTGCCGCACCCGTCGCGTGCTCATTGAGCGTTCAATTAATCAACTCAACCGATACCTCGTTTCAAAGGATAGGTTCTTGGAAGACCCGAGCGCAGAAGGCGTCAAGACAGGCTTCACGATTCCGGCGGGAAGCTGCTTTGTCGGAGCGAAAAGAGTTAACGGCTGGCGACTCATTACCGTGGTTCTAAAAAGTGGTGATTGGCTCGGCGAGACGAAATCGCTGATGGATTACGGCTTCGCAAAATTTAGACAATACAGGCCGCTGGGCGAGGGAGCAGATTGCGGTCAAGTTTCGGTCGCAAGTGGAGAAAGCAACGAAGTACAAGCCGTCGCCGGGCGAACGCTTTCAGTCGTCGCAAATCGAGGCGGCTACAATCGCGAGCCAAAGGTCGAGTTGCTGAAGGTTAATGCGCCGATCCGCGCAGGTGACATCGTGGGACACGCTGAAGCCACAAATATTGACGGAACAACAGTGCGCATACCGCTATTTGCAGCCAACTCGGTTCCACTTTCTTCATCTCCAATCGCTACAATAAGGCGCGCTCCATTCGCCGCTTTGCTAACCGGTATCGGTTCAACCGCTATCCTGTTATTTGGATTCGCTCTGCTCCGCCGTCGTAGCCACTCTCCAAAGAAGCGACAGCATGCGTGAACGCCTGCACAAAACCTTGTCTCGATTTGGCGTTGCGAGCCGACGAGCTTCGGAACAGATCATTCTCCATGGCAGAGTAACCGTCAATGGTGAAACCATTTTGGAGCTCGGCACCAAGGTTGACCCCGAGGAAGATGACATCCGTCTTGATGGCAAACGGTTGCGGGCGCCGCGGCTCATGTATCTCCTTATGTACAAGCCTAAAGGTTGCGTCACCACGCTGTCCGACCCGCAAAAACGCCCAACGGTGACGCGCTACCTGCCAGAGTTAGAGGAAGCACTGAAGCCGGTTGGAAGACTGGATTACAACACCGAAGGCGCGCTTTTGTTTACTAACGACGGCAATCTGATCCAGCGACTGACTCATCCTAAGCATCTCTTCGAGAAAACCTACGAAGCGGAAGTGTTGGGTGTACTCACAGAACGACAATTGAACCGGCTGCGACGAGGCGTAATCCTCGATGGAAAAAGGACCGCACCCGCGCAAGTCTCGGTTCTTCCGACCAGGAAACAGGGCGGAAACGCAAGAATCGAGATGATTATTCACGAAGGTCGCAATCGCCAAATAAAGCGAATGGTGGAAGAAGTCGGGTCACAAGTGATCGCACTCAAGCGAACAAAAGTAGGTTTCTTATCGCTCGGCAAAATGAAGCCTGGTGAATGCCGAATGCTTAAGAAGCCGGAAGTTGAACGTCTGCTTCGAGAGACTGAGATTTAGTCCGCGGCGCAAACAACCGTGGCAGAAAAAGCACAGCGAGTGCGAGCAAGTTGACCAACATCGGAAAAATATCTCGCAGCGGCGAAACAAACCCGTCTCCAACTCTAACAGTTGCGAAAATCGTCGTGGTTTGCCCGATTTTCGACTCGGCGACAACTTGGCCCTTCGCGTCAATGATGCAGCTTGGACCGAGTGGAGTGGCGCGAACGACCGGCATTCTGTTTTCAATGGCACGCGTTATTGCAGCGGCCTTCAAAAACTCGGGCGCCGCTGTGTTTTGATACCAATCGTCATTGCTCGGCACAACAAACATCTCCGCGCCTTTGTGCGCCAACGACCTTGCGACGTCCTCAAACAGAGCCTCGAAACAGATGAGCGGCCCAACCTTCGTCACGTTAATCCAGAGCACTTTCGGAGCTTCAGCAGCGGTGATGTCCCCGGTCGGAAGGTTGAACGCTTTCAGAAACGGAAGACGATCTCGAAACGGAACGTATTCTCCAAACGGCACAAGCCGAGATTTATCCGAGTACAGCCATTTGTTGTAGCCATCAATTCCAAAAACCGATTGGTACGTCTTTCCGCCGAAAATGCGCTGCCCACCGAGGAGCGTTGTGTACACAAAGTGCATATCAAACGGTGCGCTAGGCGCTGAGTCACCTTCATCCCACCGCGCAATCCCTTCCGGAAGCAGCGTGATATCTCGAAGTCGCGCGAATCCAACGCTCATCGCTTCTGGCACTTTCTTCGCCAACTCAGCGTTTTGGACTGCCGGCTGGGCAAATGCCATATCTGTTCCGGGTTGAACCGCGGCCACGACCCGCTCATCCGTATCCAACTCAACCGAAAATGATAACGCTGAGAAAAACATCGGTAGCAAAAATGCGCCTACGTATGCACGTGCGACTCGAACCGGCTGTTTCAAAATCGCCATAACTGCTGCAACGCTGCAAAAACAAATGATGGTCGAAAGAAAGTACACGCCTCCCCACCACGCTGGCTGCATCAACGCCGGCATTTTCCACAGCGAGCCGCCAAGCACCGCCCACGAAAATCCCATCGAAGGGACCGTTGACCTGATCACTTCAAATCCAGCCCACACAAACGGTATCAGCCATGGTTTGTTTCCACGCCAGCAGGTCGCTGCTGTCGCTCCGAAAAGCCCAAAGAAAATTGACAAATAAGCAACAGCTATGAGCCAAGGAACTACGCCGAGCATCGCAGACCCGGTCCAACGGGTGACAAACTGCATCAACCAGAACATTGTCATCGAAAACAGGACGAACCCGAAAACAAATCCCCGCGAAAACCCTTGCCAAAAGTTCGCACCGCGCAAGCACAAAAATAGCGGCGCCAATGCAACCAGCGATAACAAAAACAGGTTGAATGGAGGGAACGCAAGCGCCAGCAAGACGCCGCTCAGCGCAGCCATTCCGACCGATTTCAGTTTAGTTGGCTGCCGATCCTGCAAAAGTGTGATCCAGTGGCTTGGGGTTGAGGTGCGAAATGTCGTTGTACCGAACAATAATTCGCCGCCGGTTGTCGCGGATGATAAGTTCGGTTATAGAGCAGTTGAAAATCCGAAACGTGTTTGCCGTTGACGGTGACGCGTGCAGCAGGGCTGCAAACAGATTTGCAATCGTGCCGCCATGACTGACGACTACCACCGACCCAGACTCATGTTCGCTCAACATCTTGACTAAGAAATATCCCGCGCGCGCAAACAGGTCAAGCCCCGTCTCTCCCCCCGGAGGCGCGTTCAACGTGGGGTCACGACGATACTCAACCAATCCGTCACGGTTTGTCGCTTCGATCTCTTCACCGGTCAACCCCTCCCATTCTCCATATCCTCTTTCTCGCAAGAGTGGCTCAGAAATAACGAGTGCAGACGACCGCATCGCGACCGCCTGGGCTGTACTGCTAGCGCGTTTCAAGTCGCTCGTGTAGATGGCGCTTATCTCAAATTCGCTAAGCGCTTCCGCAAGTTGTTCGCTCTGTCGCAGTCCGGTCTCATCGAGTTCGATGTCCGCCGTGCCCTGGTTGCGACCGACCGCATTCCAATCGGTTTGTCCGTGTCGCACCAACAAGATACGAAGCATAAGCGGCGTTATACCTGCCAGGCCCGTATCTCGCCGAGCTCTTCCGAGTCGCTCCCCAGCCTCACGCGACCCAAACGCAGTCTCCACAATGAGTCGAACGCAAACTCTTGCGCCTCGACGACAAAGCAATGCTCCCTCAAAGTCGAGATTCGGCCGATCGCTGTGTGCGTCCCAGAACTGCTCTCAAAACCGCAAACCAAACCCTGAAACGTTTTCGGGTGAGCCAAGTGTGCTTTCGCGCACTCGAATTGGTGGCATGCGTCACTCACCGCCTCCGTCTCAGCGCGGCCCGAAATCACGATGTACAATATTTCGCCGATGATCTCCGCATATTGCGCCGTCTCAAGCCCTATGTCGCGGAGCTGAGCCATCTCTTCATGGCTCAACCGAACCCCACTCCCGATGCGCGCTCCGCAAACGAGTTCGATGCCGACTTCGCGCTTCACACACTTTTCAAAACTACGTTTCCATAAAGCCTTGCGCCATGAAGCCTCCGCTGCAGCAGGAAGCGCTACCGCCTCGGAGACCGGTTCAAGCACCGTAACCTCAACGCTCGGCTGCGGCTGCAAAAGCTCTTTGATTGAGGCGAATCCGATCGAAACAATTTTCTCCGGCACAAACGTATCAACCGCCGCACGCAAAAAGCCGACCGCTACCGCACTGACGCTGGATATTGGAAGCTCGACAACTAAGTCGTCGGACATTGAGTGCTCAAGCGCAGACAAAACGTTCATCGGATCGCGGTGCGGCGCCAGCGTGCCGACAAACCGAAATCCTTCAGGAACCATCCCCGGGCCTAACAACCCGACCGTTCCAAGTGGATTCGTGGTCTGCCGCGCTGGGTCAAGGTTCAGAAACGAGCAGTTCTGCTCAGCGCACAGTGACTCGCAATAGGTGGTCTTGCCCACTCCACGAGGGCCAACGACAAGTGTGCGCATCGGATGTTGGGGAGAAATCAATGGTCGGGACGGGCAGATTCGAACTGCCGACCTCTCCCACCCGAAAGGAGCGCTCTACCAGACTGAGCCACGCCCCGACTCGGCAGATTTTACCTTCGAGGCCGGAGTTTCCCCCCGAGCGTCAACCAAGCAACCGCCAATGCGTCATCCGTGTTCGGAATGCACTCCAACTCCAAATTCCGCGAAGTTCTGCCGATCGTTGCCTTGCACACGTCACAGCTTCTATGAGGGTGATGCTCACAGGGCTAATCGGCGCGGCGCTGACCGGGCTGTTGCTAGTCATCGCCCTTCCCCCGATAAACATAGACCTCGCCGCCTGGATCGCGCTCGTTCCTGTGCTCCTATGCATTCGCAAACGCGGGTTCCTATTCGGATTTCTCTTTGGACTGCTATCGCTAATCGCTGCTATCGCCATCGCGCTCAGCGGCGCTCTCTACAAAAAACAGATGCCGGACGGAGACATCAGTTGGACAGTCGTCGGCTTCTGCCTGTTCGGTGTGCTCGTCGGTTTTGTCTGCGCAATATACGCCGACCAAAAACGATTGACGCCGCTGGGTACTTACACGATCTCAGCAGCAGCGATTCTGCTCGAGGCGCTTCTGATGTTCTTTCTTCCCGCGCATCTCGGGCTGACACAGTATCGAATTCCTGCGGCAATGTGGCTCGCCTCGTTTGCAGGAATTTGGGCCGTTTCGTTTCTCACTTGGCTTGCAAACCTCGCGCTCACGGAAGCAATCGTCGCAAAGAACACACGAACGACAGCAATCATCGCGGGGTTGGTCAGCATCTTCACCCTAACGCGACTCGTCCCGAAGCAGTCGAGTGGCGATTTCACAGTGGCCGCAATACAAACGCCGAACTCAGCGCTCTCCGTGCTTGCAGAAATGAACGCACAGACCGCCATATCGGGCGCGCAGCTTTGCGTTTGGCCAGAACTTAGCGCGCAGTCCGCAGCGCCTCGAGGAAACACACCCGAGCTCGCTGCGCTCCTAAAGAGCAAACAACAGTGCGATTTTGTGACAACGTTTGAGGACTCAGCAGAACCTCTTCCACACAATTCCGCTGCACTGATTAGCACAAACGGAATCAGCGACCTGTATCACAAACGAAAGCTGTTCGGCGGAGAGTACACAGTGCACGCAAGAGGCACCGAGCCAATGTCTGCGACTTCGGCGAGCGCTACAATTGGCCTCAATATCTGCTTCGACTCCTGCTTCCCGCATATCATACGAGAAACAGCGCGACTACCTAACGTCGAGTTGATCGCGCTGCCAACCCTCGATCCTGCGACGCCGCACGGCGTCATTCAATCCATCCATGCGGCCTACACGCCGTTTCGATCAGCAGAAAACGGCATCGCAATCATTCGAGCCGACATCACCGCGCACTCAATGATCGTGGATCGCGACGGCACAATTCTTCGCGAGGCTGGAACGGGAACCGAAGAAGCGATCATCGCGAACATCCACAAAGGCGGACGGTGGACTTTTTATCAAATGGCCGGCGACTGGTTTGTGTGGGCATGCGCCCTCTGGGCCGCCTATCGAAGTTTGATGATTCTCAAATCTCGGAAGCGTAAAGACAGCGCATAGCGAGCGCTAAGCGCCGAGCGTTCGCCGAGCAACCGCCAACGCGTCATCCTTGTTCGGAATACACTCCAACTCCAAATTCCGCGCATACGGCATCGGAACATTCAGCCCGCCAACACGGCCAACCGGAGCATCCAAGTAATCGAAACAGGATTCCTGGATGCGAGCCACGATCTCAGCGCCGAATCCGCCCGACTTCCAATCTTCATAAAGTACGACGGCGCGGTTGGTTTTTCGCACGCTTTCAAAAATCGTTTCTGTATCAAGCGGAAGCAGCGATCTCACATCAATGACTTCTGCACTGACGCCTTCCTTCTCTAACTCTTCTGCCGTTTCCATGCAAACGTGCGCCATTCGCGAATATCCGAGAAGCGTAATATCGGTCCCCTCTTTTCGAATTGCGCATTTTCCAAATGGAACTGTAAAGTTTTTGTCTTCTGGCAGCTCGCCCTTTATGGCGTAAAGTCCAGGATTTTCTGTAAACACGACGGGATTGTCATCGCGCACCGCTGTCTTAAGCATTCCGTAAACATCTTCGACAGTACTCGGCGCAACGACTTTCAATCCGGGAACGTGTGCGTACCAGCCTTCAAGCGAATGGCTATGCTGTGCGCTGAGCTGATTTGCTGCGCCTCCGGGCCCCCGCAATACCATCGGCACTTTGAATTGGCCGCCGCTCATGTAATGCACTTTCGCCGCGTGGTTGATCATCTGGTCAAGCGCAAGAATCGAAAACGACATCGTCATCATTTCGACAATCGGTCGCAGGCCCATCATCGCTGCGCCAACCGCCATTCCAACGATTCCTGGCTCGCTTATCGGCGTATCCAAAACGCGGTGCTGCTTAAAGCGGTCAAAAAGACCCTGTGTAACGCGGAACGTGCCCTGATACCGGCCGATATCTTCGCCGATGAGATACACATTCTCATCACGCTCAATCTCTTCGACCATAGCTTGTCGCAACGCTTCGCGGTAGGTAAGTGTGGGCATGGTTTTAGTGTCCTGCCTCCGGTTCCATGTCCGTATAGACATCAGAATAGACTTCGCTCAAATCCGGCTTCGGTGAGTTGCTTGCTGCGTCATAAACTTCTTCCATTTCTGTTTCAGCATCCAACTTCATTTTCTCAAGCTCAGCTTCGCTCACTCCGAACTGATCCACTAACAGTTTTCCAAGCCGGTGTACCGGGTCGCGCTTCCACGCCAAATCAACCTCTTGCTGTGTTCTGTATAAGGTCTGATCGTTGTCGGCGGCGCCATGTCCGGCGTAGCGATAGTTCATGACCTCGATCAGCGCTGGCCTACTCGTCTCTCGCACTTGCGAAATAATTCTGTGTGCGTCCTTTCTAACCTGAATAACATCCATTCCGTCCACGCGCTCGTGATGCATGTTGAATCCTTCTGCGCGCTTGTGCATTTCGGGATCCGCGGCATGAAACTCCAGTCGGGTGCCCATTGCGAACTCGTTGTTTTCAATAATGAATATCACAGGCAAATCCCAAAGCGATGACATATTCATCACTTCAAAAAACACGCCCGCGTTCGCTGCGCCATCTCCCAGGTAGCACTGCACAACCTGATTTCCGCCGCGATACTTCACCGCAAACGCCAAACCGGCGCCGAGCGCTGTGTGCCCGCCAACGATTCCCCAACCTCCGTAAAAATGATTTGCAGCATCGTAAAGATGCATGCTGCCGCCTTTTCCTTTGCTTGGCCCTGGCGCTCGACCCATGATCTCCGCCATACACACGACCGGGTCCATTCCCAGGTAAAGCGCGTGAGCATGGTCTCGGTAGGCCGTGATGATCGGGTCTTCCTGCTGCCGACAGCTCAGCCAGCCGAGGGCGGTTGCCTCCATGCCGGTGTAAACGTGAAGATATCCGCCCGCCAGTCCGCCGCGAAATGCCCTAACAGACTGATCCTCGAATGCCCTCATCCGAACCATCCACCGGTAGTCCTCAATCAACTGCTCTTTTGTTTCGGGCACGGGCATTCCATTGGTTGAGGCTTTGTCGCGTGGGTTCTGCTTAGGGCTGGTGGGCAAAATTTAGTCTCCGTGCGGAATCGGCATCGCCGTTGATACCGGGTCTGATTTTACCTATCGGGGTGCTCTTGCGGCTCTCTCGCGCAATCCTTGCACCTCCACCCCGATATTCAGGCGTGAATTCTCTGCTTGACACGTTTTTTGCACCGATCGGTCTAACATGTAGAAAAGTAGACCAAGAAGACGAATCATGGGATGCAATCAAAACGACTTCACGAAGATCATCGCGAACATTGGGGCAACGGTCGTTCCCTGGGCTTTTGCACAGCCCTACGGCGAGGGGAACCCGTGGCTGGTTTTGAGCGATCACCCTGAAGCAGTCAATGATACTGTCCCTCCTTCGCCGCCGTACGTCCTGTACAGGTGCAAAATCACCATTCCAGCAAGTGGACAGATTCCCATCCGGTGCTTTCTTTGGCACCTAAACGATACGGGTAGCGATAAAAGGATTTGGATAGCGGCCCAGATTGTTGCTCCGTCTGGTGGTGTAGAGGGTTACTGGTCCAACCATAACCAGATTGGCGGTATCGGCAATGCTCAACCGCTCGGACTTTGCATCTCCAAGGCACAGTTGTTCGGGACGCTTGACGTCGCTCCAGATGCGAGCGGCACGATTCCGGCTACAGGTCCGGGAAAACTAGTGGGGGAAACCGTCAAAATGAGGCAGCACCCTGACGATGAACACGGCGAACTTTACGGGGCTTTGCACGAATTTGTGGTCTCTGGCCCCCCCGAAGCCACGATTTACTTGTGGACCTGTCTTTCCAACGATGATTCCGTCGGTACGATCGGCTCAACCGTCATCCCGTCGTCAGATGGGCACCATCGTGGGTCATGGCCATACGCCAATATCGAGTGCTTTTCTCAAACGATTTATCCGATCACTGCGTTCGGACCCGTGTGGTATTCGCTTGGAATTTGCGATTTGCCTTTTTGGGGATTCCTGCCTCCCGACGTCCAGCAGTTCCTAAAACGGCCAGACGATACCTATGGAACGGTCGCAAACAAAGGTTTGTTTGGCGCAAACTGCGACTACAAAGTAGTAGTTGTCGCTCCGACCCCACTGTACTGGAGTGGGTACCTTCGCGCGAGGAACACCGGCGAGCAAAAGTATTACCAGGGTGCCGCTGTAGATCAATGCAATACCTCAGACCCACAAAAAGGTGTGCCGCCGATAAAGTATCTCTCGGCGGCTCAGCGAGAAGGTGTGCAGTTAGCTTGCCAGGGCCAGATACCGCCAGGACAAAGCATCCTCACTTTTCCGAACGCAACAGGCGGAGCCGCCACGCTGCCGGTTGATTTATTGCTCGGTTTCTCTTCAACCTATCCCGTACCCGATCCGGTGGTGTAGCCATGTTAGGAATAATTCTCGCGACGTCTTTCGACTTCGTTCATCAGGCCGGTAGCCCTCTGTTCGCGGAGATTTCTGCCGCGCACGTTCAGAAATTGACTGCTCCCGTTTTCAAAGGTCTGCCATACTATCCTGGCTACGTTTCCGAAGACGGCTCTACGGTTTGGCGCCCAGATTCTGGTGTGCTCGCACGATATCCAGTCAACAGTGAATTAACCCTCGTGCAGGAAGCGACGCGGATCGTTCCGAAGGGTTCCGACCGCAAAACAACCCTGCACTGGGGGTTCGACACACAGTGGTCGGGAATTATTCTCGATGACTACACGGAGATCCGCAAGAAGTTCGATACCGCGAACGAGCAAAGAATTCTCTTTCGAAGCGTCTTATACGCGAAGAACAGATCTGAGGGTTGGATCTGGTTCCATCTCTGGCCGGGGCCTTCTCAATGGGTTGTCTCTTCATGTGACGCTGAATCAAATGACTGGCGACGCAACAAAACAAAAATACTCGTTCAGCCGCCGCTGACGATGGTGGTTGCAGCGAAAGACCGCTCTTCGGACGATGTGTGCTGGGTTGAGACTCCTCGCAGGAACTATGGAGACTTCAAGCAAGGACCAATACCTGCCATTCTCCGATGGCAAATGGGGAAGAAAAGTGTGACAAGTAGTTATTCAGGAGTCATTCCTGGCTTGCTTTCTGACTCAGAGCGCAAAGTCCTGGCGCTCGTCGGCATTGGACCAACCGTTAAGTTATTCAATTCCGAAACGAAGCGGCCAAAAACGTTGAAGCTGCAAAACCCGCCTGGCGGCAAGCTATTCCCGTATTACGTCTCCTGGGAAAGACGAGGAACAATTCTCATTGGCTGTTACCGCCGTATGGACAGGGGAAAATACGACCCAATTCTCAAGCCCCTGCTGTACCGATTCGACCTTGAAACGGGCAAATTTTCGTCGCTTGGGCCTTATTATCTTTATGCGTCGTCTTTGCGGGGCGACTGGCTGATTGTTGGCGAGGACACAGGCACGAAGCGAGTCTGGTTGGTCCGTACAAGGTAGCCCTGCCCATCAAGCATGACGACGCGATATCCGACCGCGGTGCCAAGCTCATCGAGCCGGAATACTGGCTGATCTAGGCCCTTTCGAGATTCGAGAATTCCGAATTTATTCAAAACTTAGGTTCAAAATGGCGACCTAAGTAACCCAGTAATTGTGAAGTCATTCGAGATTCGCGAATCGCGAAGGGTCGAAAATCCTCAAATCTCAGCCCGCGGCCCAGACGTCAGTCAAAGTCGAAGAACCGGCGGAAAAACCCGCCCCGATCGCCGTCTTCATCATCGTCGTCCCGGCGACGCCGATCGCGATCGTCCCGACCTTGTGGCCTATCCGGACCCCCGGAAGCGACGCTGCCCGGCGATACCGCTCTCGGGCCGGCAGCCAATGTCCGGTCAATGATCTTGTCCAGCTCAGCTCGATCCAGCCAAACCCCGCGGCAAGCAGGGCAATAGTCAATCTCAACTCCAGCCCGCTCGGCCATCGTCAGGTCTATCACTTCACATCTTGGACACTTCATAGATCACCAACCCGCCTAAATTCTATCTCATCACCTCGAAAATCGGACCCCAAAAAATCCTCAAAAAAATCCTTGACCACCCCCTTGATATTTGAACCCTGCCATGTCTATAGTAGACATACTTCTACAAAAAGGTAGACAAAGATGCAAAACAAACTCTATTCTCAGCAACTCGACATCATCTTAGCAGGCATCGAAAAGGACTCGAACCGGCCATTCTCACCCGAAAACCTGTTCGAAGCGGCCACACGGCGGGGAAGAACCCACCGGTTCGCCCGCAAATTCTTTGACCGACCATCCGACCCCGTCCGGTACCTCCGAATCCGGCAGCTTGAGCATGCCATCGAACGCTCGCGCCTCAGCCCGACCCAGCTCCAGGTCTTCCTGGCGAGGCTCCAGGGTCATACTTTCGTTGCCATCGCCGCAAGGCACGGCCGCACCCCCCAAGCCTCGTTCCAAACGTACCAGGTCGCCGCGGCCAAGGTCCGTCGCGCTTGGGTCGCTTCTCCTATGCTCGATCTTCCTCTCGTGTACTACGCGGAAATGAACCGGGCACGACCCCTACGGATCGAAACTGAATGACATTATTTTCGCGTATGCTCGTCCAAAATCAAGCGCGGATGATTGACTACGAACAACGGCAAAACCTCCTTGCTGAAGCTAACAAACATATGAGCGAGAAGCGACCCGCAGGCGCCATCGCGCTTCTAGAACCGTATGTTGAAGAGCACGGCGGCGACTACGAAGCGCGCGCTTTGCTGGGCAACGCGTATCTCGCGAACGGAATGTTCTTCAATGCCGAGTCGCAGTATCGCGAGTCGCTTGCCATCAATTCCGATCAGCATGAATTGAAAAAAGTCATGCTACGGATGCAAATGGACCTAAAACGTTGGGAAGAAGCGCTTGAGCTTGCTCAAGAAATCGTCAAAGAGGATCCCAACGACAAAGTTTCGATCGTCATGCTCGAATCATGCAAAGAAAATGTTGAACGTCCAGAAATTGGATGGGAACGCGACGCGAAACGCGATGACATTTTCATCGACTTTTCGCAAGATTGATAAGGAAAAGTAACCGAATGAAAACACCACTTCTATCGATAGCGATTTGTTTGGTCGCAATTGCACACGCAGATGTCAATTACAAACTGAAATATCAGCGTGATCCATCTGTGATGAAAATCGAGATCACCGCAATCGCAAATTCCGATACAACGGTCGCGAAAATTCCGAATTGGGCACCAGGTGCGTACATTCTTCAGAACTTCGCTGGCGGCGTGAAGGAGTTCAAGGTGACGCAGCCAGGTTTGGATTCAATCAACGTGGACAACCCAAAACCGAACGTTTGGAGCTTCGGCACCGAAAAGGGCAAGCCTTTCACCGTTACTTACACAGTTGGGGTCGGAATTGACAGCGAAATCATTCATTTCTCTGGTCCGAGCACTTATCTCTACCTCGAGGGCCGAAAAGGGGAAAAGTGCAACTTATCTCTCGAAATCCCCTCAGAATGGGCTTCGGCCTGCGGACTCGATTCGGCTGGCTCCGTGCCCCACTCATTCACAGCTCCGGACTACGACACACTCGCCGATAACCCGGTGACAGCGGGCAAATTCGAGATGGACACCTACCTCGTTGAACGAAAGCCGCACTACGTGGTTTATCGTGGAAAAGCCGTCGAAAAATTGGATCGCAAAAAGGTTGTTTCGGTGCTGCAGAAGATCACCGAAACCTGTTCAAAGTTTTTCGGCGGTTTGCCGTACAAAAAATATGTGTGGCACTTCAATGTTTTCGATTCGCCGGATGGTGGTGGAGGTCTGGAGCATTTATCAAGCACTCAAATCTCTCTCTCAAGTGGATTTGGCCCAAGAGTGCAATCGGTTTGCGCTCACGAGTTCTTTCATCTGTGGAATGTGAAGCGAGTTCGCAGTTTTGTGTTGGGGCCGTTTCAATATGATGAACTTCCAAAAACGGGTGCGCTGTGGTGGCTCGAGGGTGTAACTGATTATTACGCTTCGCTGCTTATGCTCCGTTCAGGGCTGTGGGATGACAAACAGTTCCTCGAGGATGCCGTGCGCAATATCACGACGACCAGAAACAACGCCGAGCGATTCAATGTGAGCATTTTCGACAGCAGTTTCAGGGTTGGAGAAGCGAACAACGGTCGCGGCAATAGCTCGGGCTTCGGTGTGAACTATTACAACTCCGGATGGGTTGCAGGGTTTGCTCTTGACCTTGAGCTAAGAGCGAGGACGAACAGCAAGCACTCGCTGGATGACGTTGAGATGGCGCTTTGGAATATGTGCCGCGACGGTAAGCCTGGATTCCAGGAGACCGAGATTCGGAAGCTGCTGGTCATGTACGGAGGCGAGCCGATGGGGCCTGTTTACGACAAGTGGGTCGCACTTCCTGGTGATGTCCAGATCGAGGATGCCCTTGCAAAAGCTGGGTACCAAATCATCACCCGCACCGAGAACTACTTATCGCTGGGGATTGACTATCGCCCCGATCCAGACAGGAAAGGCGTTCGCGTGACGAGGGCGTTTGGTCCTTCGGCCGGCAAATTCATGGCGAATGACCTGATCACTTCAATCGGCGATCAAAGTTTGGCTGGTTTGACGCCGGGCGGTTTGCGTGCCGTGTTTGACGGTGTGAAGGCGGATGTTCCGGTAAGGGTGATGGCAACCCGCGAGGGTGCTCCTGATGTCAACTTGCAGATTACGCCGGCGCTGTTTACACGGGATGTGAAAGAGATTAAGGACGTACCCGCGATTTCAAGCGAGCAGTCGGCTGTTCGAAAGGCTTGGCGGAACGGGAGAGGAAGTTAGGCAGCCGTAAACCAAAGTAACGAAGCGGGTTCTTCGTGAAAGATTTCACGAACTCGACATCCTACGGGGGTAAATTACCGTCCGTATTCTCAGCCCGATTTCGCCCATGGCAGCCCCCGCTTCTCAGCCCGACCTAATCAAGATAACCATCAACGGAGTAGACGTTGAGGTTCCGAGGGGTGAACTGCTCGTTGAGTCAGTCAAGAGGCTGGGCCTTGAGATTCCAATTTTCTGTTATCACCCCCGTATGAAGCCGGTCGGAATGTGCCGGATGTGCCTCGTGGAGCTCGGCTTCAGGCAGCCGGATGGCTCGGTGAGGATGATGCCGAAGCCCCAGGCAGGCTGCACCTTGCCCGCCATGGAGAACATGGTTGTCATCACGGACAGCGAGGCGATCGCCAAAGACCGAAAAGGGGTGCTTGAGTTCCTGTTGGTGAATCACCCGCTGGACTGCCCGATTTGCGATCGGGGTGGCGAGTGCCCGCTGCAGAACAACACGATTTTTTACGGACCTTCAACCAGCCGGTACAGCGAGGTCAAACGGCACCTTCCGAAAGCGTTCCCGCTGAGCAGTCATGTGACGCTCGATCTGGAACGGTGTATTCAATGCGGCAGATGCGTTAGGTTTACCGAAGAGATTTCCGGTGATTCGCAACTCGCATTCCTGTTCAGGGGCGCGGCGATGACTCCCAGCACGTTTAAGCTGACCGACTTTGACTCGAAATTCAGCGGCAACGTTATTGAGATCTGTCCCGTTGGTGCGCTGACCAGCTCGCAGTATCGGTTTAGGGCAAGACCATGGGATTTGCAAACTAACCCATCCGTCTGCTTGGAGTGCGGTAACGGATGCAATGTGTGGTTTGATCATCGCGCAGGGAAGATGGCGCGAATCAACGGCCGCTCGAACGATGCAGTAAACGAAGAGTGGACTTGCGATCGCGGCAAATTTGGGCACGATTATCTGAATTCAAGTGCGCGCTTGAAATCCTCGAGGATGCGCAAAGATGACCTGATGGTCGAGACCGGTTGGGCCGACGCGTACTCCGAGATTTTGGAACGTTTCGATGACGGCAGGACGGCCGTAGCGGGCTTGGTCGGAGAGCGGCTTTCGAACGAGGACCTGTTCCTGTTCAGACGGATGTTCCACCGAGTGTTTCACTCACCGAATTTAGATTACCGATGGTTTAGGTCTCTGCCGTCGCAGGGCGAGTCCGTGCGCGGGCGTCATGGCATTGACGAAGTTCACCAACGATTTAGCGATCTCGAAAATGTTAGTCGCGCGATTGTTTTCGGGGGAGATTTGGGTGATGATGCACCGATGGCGTATCTTCGACTTCGCAAAGCGATGGAACGAAACGGCGCGGCGATTGTAGTTGTAAGCGATCGCCCGACGTTTGCGGATCGAATTGCTGCAATCGCGCTTCATTTCAATCCCGGAACCGAAGCATCGTTCTTAGCCGCCTTGACAAAAGCGATCTGTGAGAAGCGTGGCGGAGGCGAACTTGGACAAGCGCTTGCAAACGTTAATGTAGCGGCTTGTTGCTCCGCGTGTGGCGTTTCTGAATCCGACGTTCGAAGCGCCGCCGAAATTCTGAGCGGCGAGTTTACGACGGTATGCAGCAACGCTTTGTATTCTCAAAACGGCGGTGTGTCGGTCGTAAGTCAGCTCGCAAACCTTGCGATTGCGACCGGAAACAGTTCTCGATTCAACATGTATTCAAGTTCGGCAAGCGATGAAGGCGCTTCCATGCTCGGAGTACATCCTGGTGGGCAGGGAATGAACACGAAGCAGATTTTGGAAGGATGCGCTGACGGCCGAATCAAGGCGCTTTGGTTAGTGAACGCCGACCCGTTCACGATGTGGCATGACAGAGACTTGGTTTCGAAAGCGCTCGAGACAGTTGACTTTCTGGTCGTTCAAGGCATTATTGATTGTGAAGCGGCATCGTATGCAAGTGTGATACTCCCATGCGCCGCGCACACCGAAACCGACGGCAGCTACACGAACTCTGAACGTCGCGTGCAGCGAATCGAAAAGATTGTTCAGCCGCCGGGACACGCCAAACCGAGCTGGAGGATTTTCAGCGAAATCATGCTCCGCAAGGGTTCGCAGACTCCTCCCTTTAGCGCGAGTGAAGTGATGGACCGACTGAGCGCAGAAGAGGCCGAGTTTGAAGGCGTGAAGTATTCGAAGCTCGGCGGTGAGGGATTTGAGTTGGCGGTTGGAATTGACAAGGAGCCGCAACTGGATTTGAGTGTTTACAGCGAGGTGAAAACGTAAGGCATGGACGCCCTGCATCTACTGGCTGAACAAACTGCTCTCTCTCCGATGGCTGAATTTTGGTGGGGAGTGCTTCGCGCGCTTATCATCATCATGTTTGTTTTGGTGGGTGTTCCTCCTATTATTTGGTGGGAACGACGACTCCTTAGCTGGATGCAAGATCGAATCGGACCGAATCGTGTGGGTCCGTTTGGTTTGTTGCAGCCGATCGCAGACGGTGTGAAGCTGTTCTTGAAAGAGGAGGTCATACCGGCGACCGTTGATAAGATGGTGTACTGGATTGCTCCTGCGGCGGCGCTATTTCCTGCGTTTGTATTAGCGGCAACCGTTGTTTGGGGGCCGAATCGGTTGCTAACACCGGTTGCAGATGTTGACATCGGGATTTTGTGGGTGCTCGCAGTTTCCTCTTTGGGCGTTTACGGTGTAGTGCTCGGGGGATGGGCATCGAACAACAAATACTCGCTTTTGGGTGGTTTGCGAAGCAGCGCTCAGTTAGTAAGTTATGAGCTGGCGATGGGTGTTTCGCTTTACAGTGTTTTGTTGGTCACCGGTTCGCTCAAATTGTCGGAAGTCGTAAACCGGCAGCATGCCGCTTTGTGGGATGTTGTGCCGTGGGCGCAGAACTGGTTTATTTTCACGCCTTACGGCATAGTCGCTGGGCTCATATTTTTGGTGTGTATGGTTGCAGAAACCAACCGCGCGCCTTTTGACTTGCCTGAAGCCGAATCGGAGCTCATCGCAGGATTTCATACTGAATATTCGTCCATGAAATTCGCGGTGTTCTTTATGGGTGAGTACGCGGTCATGGCGATGTTTGGTGCGATTTTCACGGACCTGTTTTTGGGTGGCTGGAGTCCGCTGCCGCTCAATTGGGGTCACTTGGCGGAGTCCGCGTCCGGAAACGGTATGGGCTGGCTCGCATCGGTGCTGACATTCGTCAATAACCCCTGGCTTGCGCCCGTGTGGTTTATGGGCAAGGTGTTTGGCATTCTCACTTTTTACATCTGGCTTCGCGCGACTCTCCCCAGGCTTCGGTACGACCAGCTGATGAATTTGGGTTGGAAATATCTTTTGCCTATCGCCGCGCTGAATTTTGTCGTTGTTGCGATTTACATGATGTTTGGATGGATCGCGTTCTTTGCGAGCGCGGCAGTGATACTGGTTGGTTACTTGAGCATCGTGGCCCTTGTGACGAAGCCGATGGCAGCGAAAGACAAACTCAAAATTGAGCTTGTTGACGTTCAGAGTGAGGGAGCGAAGACGGTGGAGGTCACGCGATGATCTTGTTTATCGTGCTCGCTGTGATCGCGATAGTTTCTGGCGTCGCAGTGATCGCAGCGAAAAGCCCGGTTCGTTCTGCGCTTGCTCTGGTTGTGAACTTTCTTGCGCTGGCGGTGATCTATTTTTCGATGAACTTGCACCTTATCGGCATTAGTCAAGTGCTTGTTTACACCGGCTTGATTATGATGCTGTTCCTTTTCTGCATTCTGCTGCTCAACCTTGGGGCGCCACAGATGCTTACCGAAAAGAGCAGTTTGAAGCGGTGGGTTGCGTACCTTGTCGCAGGATCGCTGATTGTCGTTCTTTTTTCACAGACGATCGGTCCCTTGCTAATTGCGAACGGTCCGACGGCTCCGTTTGGAGCGACAACGCCGAGCGCGCCTGAAGATTTCGGCACTGCAAAGGCGATTGGAAACACCCTGTTCAACCATTGGGTGTACGGATTCGAAATCGCGAGTGTGCTTTTGTTAGTGGGAATCGTCGGTTCAATACTTTTGGCGAAGAGGAGAGCATGATGCAAGAAGTGCCGTTAGCCGGATATCTGACACTTGCCCTAATCATGTTTACATTGGGTGCGGTTGGGGTCGTTATCAAGCGCAATCCGATTGTGATCTTCATGTGCATCGAGCTGATGCTGAACTCGGCGAATCTGACGTTTTTGGCGTTCTCGAAATATCACTCGACGCCGTTGGCTGGGCAGATTCCACAGCATCACACGTTTATGAGCGGGCAGATGGCTGTGATATTTGTGATGGCAGTTGCGGCAGCCGAAGTCGCCATTGGGCTTGGGATCATCATGGCGATATTTAGGACACGAGCAGAGATTGACATTGACGAAATGAATTTGATGAAGGGATGACGATTTGAGTTTCGATCTGATTTGGGCCGTATTGCTGCTGCCGCTTGGAGGATTTCTCTTCCAGGCGCTGCTTGGCCAGCGCATCGAGAACGCGCTAGGCAAGGCGACGGGTCGCCGAGTGCTCGGCGTTATGGCTGTGCTTCCGTTGGCGGCAGGGTTTGTGATTACCGTGTTGCTTGCGAGCAAACTCTCAGGTTTTGAACATGATGCCCGCACGCATATCAGCACTTGGTTCAATTGGATTGATCTTCAAACGATTACGATTCCGTTTGAGCTTCGAGTAGATCCGCTTTCGCTGACGATGGCGCTGATTGTGACGGGCGTTGGCGCACTGATTCATGTTTACGCGACCGGCTACATGGCGGAAGACAAGGATTTTCCTCGGTTCTTCACCTATCTGAACCTGTTTATCGCGTTTATGCTGATGCTCGTATTGGGCAACAACTTGGCGTTGGTGTTCATCGGATGGGAAGGCGTTGGGCTTTGTTCATATCTGCTGATCGGTTTTTGGTATCACGAGGTGGCAAACGCGAAGGCTGCGAACAAAGCGTTTATTGTCAATCGTATCGGTGACTGGGGTTTCGCGCTTGGCATCTTCTTGATTTTTGTCTGTTTCGCTTCGAATCAGAACCTGCTGGGCGGAGAAACTAGATATCTTTCGTTTGATGTCATTTTGCCGCTCGCGAAAGTGGTGCTGGTGAACTATGGATGGGCGATTACGATGCTCATTCCGCTTTTGCTGTTCATCGGCGCGATGGGCAAATCGGCTCAGTTTCCGCTGTATGTATGGCTGCCTGATGCGATGGCCGGCCCGACGCCGGTCTCGGCGCTGATACACGCGGCGACGATGGTCACCGCAGGCGTTTATTTGGTGACTCGGTGCCACGTCTTTTTCGAGCTTTCGCCGATTGCGATGCTGGTTGTTGCGTTTATCGGCGCACTCACTGCGATGTTCGCGGCGACGATTGCGTTTGGACAATCGGACATCAAGAAAGTGCTCGCGTATTCAACCGTGTCGCAGCTTGGGTATATGTTTTTGGCCTGCGGCGTGGGGGCGTTCAGTACCGGCATGTTCCACGTCACAACCCACGCTTTCTTCAAAGCGCTGTTGTTCTTGGGATCTGGCGCAGTGATACACGCGATGGCGCACAATCAGGACCTGCGAAACTACGGAAACCTGAAGAAGTACTTGCCAATCACTTACATTACGATGCTGTTCGGCTGGTTGGCGATTTGCGGCATTCCACCATTCGCGGGATTCTTCAGCAAAGATGACATTTTAGGCAAGGCATTTACGAGTGCACATTATTGGAATGAGGCTGGTTGGTTCATTGACCCACGAGTGTTCTATGGCGTTGGTCTGATTACCGCCATCATGACGGCGATGTACATGACGCGAATGTTTTGGCTGACATTTTATGGCGGCGAAGAGCGATGGCGAACGGCTGTTGTCGCGGATCATTCAGCAGACGCACACGCAGACCATGGTTCGCATGGACACGAACATGAGGCACACGGCGAAGATGTGCACAATTTCTTTTACACCGATGACGAGTTGGCAGCGCGGCACGAAGAGCATGAGCACCATCATGAACTCGACGCAAGCCATGAGCCGCACGAAGTCGCGCCGAGCATGTGGGTGCCGCTTGCAGTGCTCGCGGCGCTTTCTGTGGTTGGTGGAGCAATTCTTTCAGGGCTGTTTCCATTTTCGTCGCTGCTTGGCATCAATATTCCTAATCTTTTTGAAGGCTGGAATTCGCCATCGGCTGAGCCGAACTTCTTGCCTTCGCACGAGATGTATCACGCTTCGCATACAACCGAGTGGGTCTTGATCGCGGCTTCGGTGGGTGTGGCAATCGCGGGGATAATGCTGATGGTAAACCGGTATGAGAAAGGGTTGCCAGAAGGTGAACGCGAGATTACAGGGATACAAAAAATCGCGGGCAACCAGTGGGGGTACGACAACGTTTTGTATCAGCTTTTTGTAACGCTCGGCGGGCGCTTTGCAAACGGTTTCTATCGGTGGTTTGACTCGACAATTATTGACGGCCTTTTCGTGAACGGTTCCGCGTTTGTCGTTGGTGCAGTCGGTCGTGTTATGCGGCGGACACAAACCGGATACGTCCGAACTTACGCGTTTGCGATGCTGTTTGGCTCGGTGCTGCTGGTCAGCTACATCATATATAGGAGCAACTTGCCGTGAATTTGATTGCTCAAACCGTCGCCTCCAGCGGGTTCGGACCACTATCGGCCATCATCTTTTTGCCGCTTCTGTTCGCGGTTGTGCTGATGTTCATTCCGAAGGTGTTCGTTTCGATTCATCGGTACGTCGCACTCCTTGCAACCGTAGTCACGTTCATCGGTTCACTCACTTTGGTTCAAGGATTCAGCGGGAATACGTTCCATTTTCAGTTTTTGGAACAGGTGTCGTGGATTCCACAGCTCGGAATCGGCTACAAAGTCGGCATTGACGGCATCAGCCTTTGGCTTGTATTGCTGACGACGTTTATTGGCATCATTGCGGTGTGGTTCAGCTTTTATGTTCGTGAACGCTCGAAAGAGTTCATGATATTTTTGCTGATTTTGCAGACGGCAATGACGGGAGTGTTCTGCTCGCTCGACTTGATACAGTTCTACGTGTTTTTCGAGGCGACGCTTATCCCGATGTATTTCCTTATTGCGATTTGGGGCGGTGGCAACCGGTCGTACGCAGCAATAAAGTTCTTCCTGTATACGTTTTTGGGTTCGATCTTCATGTTGGTTGCCATCATCGTGCTGTACTTCATGGCGAAGTCCAAACTTGGTTACGGCACTTTTGATCTGATGGAGTTGCAAGCGCTCGCTGCGCGCGGAGAGCTTGCGGTAGGGAGCGCGCAGATGTGGCTGTTCGCGGCGTTTGCGCTCGCTTTTGCAGTCAAAGTTCCTTTCTTCCCGGTTCACACATGGCTGCCCGATGCGCACACCGAAGCGCCGACAGCGGGTTCGATTGTGCTCGCCGCAATCATGTTGAAGATGGGCACATACGGATTTCTGCGATTCTGCTTACCGCTGTTCCCAGAGGCGAGCATTCAGGCGGCACCAACCATGATGGTGCTGGCGGTAATCGGAATCATTTATGGCGCGATCATGGCCGCGGTTCAGCCCGATTGGAAACGGCTTGTCGCATACTCTTCGGTGAGTCACTTGGGGTTTGTGATGCTCGGCATCTTCTCGCTCAATCACAACGGCATCACGGGCGGAGTTTTGCAAAGCATCAACCACGGAATCAGCACCGGCGCACTATTCTTAATGGTCGGAATGATTTACGAGCGAACGCACACAAGGCTGTTTGCCGATTATGGTGGGCTAAAGCGACAGATGCCGATTTTTGCAGCGCTGTTCCTTATTATCATGCTGAGCAGCGTTGGTCTGCCGAGTATGAACGGTTTCATCGGTGAGTTTTTGTGCATGATGGGCTCGTTCCAGGCGGCGTTTGAAGGCACGCTGGGCATACCGATTTGGGTGCCAGTCCTTTCGGGCGCAGGAGTCGTGCTCGCCGCGGTGTATCTGTTGTGGATGTATCAAAAAGTGTTCTATGGCGCGAACGACAAGCCGGCTAACTTCAGGTTGCGAGACATCAAACCTTGGGAGCAGGCGTGTGTCGGTTTGCTCATCGTGTTTGTATTCTGGATGGGATTGTTCCCGACATTCTTCACCGTCAAAATGGAAACCAGCATCAACGCGGTGCGGCAGCAGACGATGTTGCCTGCAGAGTTGCGACCGATATGGTCGGACAAAAATGTGGATATCAACCTAAGCGGCGAAGTCGTTGAAGCATCTAACCGCGATCCAGAAAACTTAGGGCAGTGGGACCAAGGAAGAGTCATCGCGCCAGCGAACCAGATTAAGCAGTTTTCCGAAACGGCGGTCGCACAGAGGGTGCAGCGATGACGACTCTAAAACCGCATGAATTGGTGGGAGCGACCATCAACATTCACGATGAAGGGACTCGGCTGGTTTTCTCACCCGCGGCGCTCGCTTACAAAAACGGTGTTGACCTGATTGCGCTCATCAAATCGGATTCGGTCGCCGCAGCTCCCGAAATAGAGAAGTGGGCGAATCAAGCAAGACTTCAGCCTCTCAGCGATGCCAAAGTCGCAGTTTATATGTTAGTCGGCGCGGATGACGAATCGTGTACGCCGATGCAGTACGGCGGATTGCTGCTCGATCACGACATCGAGATTGTGCGTGCGATGTCCGCGACCACAAAGATTGTGACTCTTTACGGAAGCGGAGCGCCGTATCTTGATTTGCTCGGTTCTTTGGAATGCGATGCTCTGCTCGTACCGCGCGAATACGGCGAAGACCGCTGTTCGGTCGTCGGCCTACAGCCAAACCAGCCAACCTCATCCCTAACATTTTCTTTGGTGTTGAATGAACATTAGCAACATGAACCTGATGCCTGCGCCCGTGTACTGGGAGCCGTTGCTTCCCATGCTCGCGGTGTTTGGCGCCGGTGTGTTGGCGATGACTTCCGAAATCATCTGGCCAAAGCGCACCAACAACGTGATTGTATTAATCTGTTTGCTCGGCCTGGCGGTCGGTGGCGGACTCATTGTTCTCGATTGGAGTTCCGGCGTATTCCATCGCGAACCAATGGAGTTTTTCGGACTCAAGTTTGGCGATGGATCAGATGCATTCTCCGGCGGCTTGTTTATTCATGATCGGTTCGGCCAGGTTGTGCAGCTTCTGCTCATCGCGGTCACTTTTCTGACGGTGTTGTTCAGCGAAGGTTATCTTCGCGAACGAAAGATTCCGTTTGGCGAGTACTACCCTCTAATTCTGTGGTCTGCTGTCGGCGGAATGATCATGGTCACCACCCGCGACCTAATCATTTTCTTCTTAGGGCTCGAAACGCTTTCCATCGCGCTTTATGTCCTTGCGGGATTAAACAGCAGCGAGAAACGCTCGCAAGAATCCGCGCTGAAATATTTCCTGCTTGGCGCATTCGCGTCGAGCTTCCTGCTTTTCGGAATCGCGCTGATTTATGGCGCAACGGGAACAACGCACGTTAGCGGCATCGAAATGTTCATGGCGAAACAGCCGCTCGACCCAACTCTTATCAAGGTGTTGTTCGGCGGTATCGCGCTTTCGCTAATCGGGTTCGGATTCAAAGCCGCACTTGTGCCGTTCCATATGTGGACTCCAGACGTTTATCAAGGAGCGCCAACCTCTGTCACGGCGTTTATGGCTGCGGGTTCAAAAGTCGCAGCGTTTTGTGCCCTTGTTCGGTTCCTGGGCAGCGCAAATCACCCCGACCTAAGCTCTGTTTGGCTGCCTGCACTTGCGGTGCTTGCGGTGCTGACCATGACTGTCGGCAATCTCATCGCTCTTGCTCAACGCGATGCAAAGCGAATGCTGGGTTACTCGAGCATTGCTCAAGCCGGATACTTATTGGTCGCTGTGATTGCGTGGTCGGCTCATCCAGAACTCATCGGAACCAACACCGTTGTGTTCTATCTGGCTGCGTACTCGCTGATGACGGTCGGCGCGTTTGCTGTGCTTTCACTAACCGCGCATAACGGACATGAAGGAACGCAGCTCGAAGATTATTACGGACTGTGGAAGCGCGCCCCGTTTGCGGCCGCCGCTATGATCGTCTTCTTGGCGAGCTTGGCGGGTGTGCCACCAACCGGCGGATTCGTAGGGAAGTTTCTCATCTTTAGAGATGCGATCGAAGCGGATTACACTTGGCTCGCGATCATTCTCGGAGTCAACTCTGTAATTAGCGCGTTCTATTATCTGCGCCTGGTTATGGCCGTATGCGTGAAAGAACCAGAGCTGCGCGAAACGAGGTTTTCCAAACAAAATCCTGGTGTGTTCTCAACCACGGCGATCTGCATGGTTGCGGTGCTCGCTATGGGCATTTTGGCGGGACCTGTCATAAAGTGGATAGGACTCCAAGGTCCAACACAAACTGAAAAAATTGAAAGGACGGTAGCAACAAAGCAATGAATCTCGGTCTGAGTATGTGGAGTTTTGTGGGGGCCTGGAAACGGGGCTTCGAAGTTTGGGAGTTCATTCACAAGACAAAAGAGTACGGCGTGGATGGCGTTGAACTGCTCGATTTCTTCTTTAGAGATCAATCCGATTGGTCAGGTGAAGCCGAGAAGATGCAATCCGCGTTGCAAGAAACTGGCCTGCGCTGCGGCGTGTTCTCAGTTGCAAACATGTTTGGCGATCCGGCCAACCGTTCGGAACAGGTCGCGGTGATCAATCGCGGCGTAGACCAGGCGAATTTCTTTGGCGCAGGTGTCGTTCGAGTGTTCAGCGGTCACGGAAGTGACTCGCTCGAAAAGCTCATGGATGAATCCGTCACGGGTCTTGCCGAAGCATGCGGTTATGCGAAGTCGAAAGGCGTAAAGCTCGCTCTTGAAAACCACGGACTCCAGATCGGTCGAGGCGATCAAGTTGCGGAAATGATCATGAGAGTTCGCGAAAAGACCGGTGATGATACGCTTGGCGCAAATCCCGACACTGGCAACTTCCTCCTATGTGGAAACACATCTGTGCAAGGCACAAGCGCGGTTGCAAAGTACGCTTACATGTGTCACTTCAAAGATTTCACTCCTGCGCCGGCAGGTTTCGAGGGTCACGCTTACGAAGCGGTTGACGGAACGAAATATGTTGGCACTGCGATTGGCGAAGGTTCGGCGGACTTGGTCGGCTCGCTGGATGCTTTGCGCGCTGCGGGGTTCAGCGGTTGGGTGAATATCGAATATGAAGCCGAAGAGGATCCATTCACCGGTGTCCCCCGGTCCGTCGCCGCATCCCGTGCGTTGGTGGGTTAAGGCACCGCCCTCAGTAAATCCACGCCGCGAGGAAGTAGTTCGCGATGTACACCAGCACCATGCTGATAACAACGGCGTTCGTCGTCGCGCGGCCAACTCCGACTGCGCCGCCTGTCGTTCGCAACCCTTGCTGACAAGCCACAACAGTAATAATCAATCCGAAGATCGCAGTTTTCACCAAGCCGCCCGTGAAATCGCGCGGCTCAGCGTAAACTTCAACCGACCTCCAAAACTGAGTGCTCGGAATCCCTTTCGACCACGCGACAACCATCCCTCCGATGAGTCCCGAAAAATCCGCGACCATACCAAGCATCGGCAGCATAATCACCGACGCAACCAAACGCGGAACAAGCAGATAGTTGTAAGGATGCACAGCCAGTGCGCGAAGTGCGTCAATCTGTTCGGTAACAGCCATCGAGCCGATTTGCGCAGCCATCGCGCTGCCGCATCTCGCCGATACCATAATGCCGGCAATCACCGGGCCGACTTCGCGGCACACCGTCAGCGCAATCATCGCGCCCTGCAATTCACCGGCGCCGGACCTCAGCAAAAGCGGCGCCAAATAAAGCGATAGCACTGCGCCCGAAGCAAACGAAGTAATGAGAACGATAGGAACAGAGGCAACTCCGATGAATGCCATTTGCGAAATCGTTTCTGAACCCTCGAACGGTCGCTGAAACATGCGGCGCACGCCTTCCCAAAGCAGAATGCTGACCTCGCCCAAAAAGGTGAGCGGCGACAGGGCGAATTGAGACAGCGCGGCAATCATTATCGGACGGTCACATACGGTCTGATCTTCTCAAGCGTTTTTGGACCGATCCCTTTCACCCCGAGCAGATCCTCGACCGTACTGAAACTTCCGACGTTTGCGCGATACTCAATGATGCGCTGGGCGATGACCGGGCCGACGTGTGGGAGTGACTCAAGCTGGCCCTTGTCGGCGGTGTTGATATTTACGACCGCGCCGCCCGCCGAAGTCTGTGTTCGGGTGCTCGAGGTGGAGCTCGAACTCATACCGGTGGTTCCGTAAAAACCGAGCCGATCTCGGCTGTACATCTCGCCTTTCAACGGAACATAGACCTGGGTGTTCGGTTGAATTTTTGCAGCTAAATTGACTTGCGTGAGGTCGGCATCTTCTGTTTCGCCGCCGGCGAGTGCAAGCGCATCTTCCACGAGCATGCCATCGCGGCCGTAATGGACTCCTGGATTGTGAACCGCTCCCGCGACATGCACGGCGATTTCGCCAGGGTGATTTGGGCCGCTGGGTCTTCCCCCAAGCGATTGAAAGCCCGTGTACCCGGCGAAAGCCGCAGTCACGCCGATTAGGGCGAGCGCCGAGAATCGTGTCTTTGCATCCAGCCCGCGGAGCATAACCCTTATTTCGCCACCGGCGCGAGTTTTCCTGCTCGGTTTTGGGGCCGAGGAAGCCGATAATCGGATACAATTGGCGCCGGTCCGGGGAGATGCCCGAGTGGCCAATGGGAGCAGACTGTAAATCTGCCGGCGAATGCCTTCGTAGGTTCGAATCCTACTCTCCCCACCATTATCCGGTCCGGCTTTTTTGAGCCTTTGTAGCTCAGGGGTAGAGCATCCCCTTGGTAAGGGGAAGGTCACGAGTTCGAATCTCGTCAAAGGCTCCAGATTTATCTGGAGATATAGGACTTTGTAATCCTATTTTGATGATTTGCCAGGATTCCGGGTATCCTACTTGTCCAAGCGGTACCCCCAGGGTTGCCGTTGTACGGAGCGGTCACGAAAACGACCATTGCGTAGAGCGGCTATCAGGCGGGTGCAGCCAGATTACAAACGGAGCTTTTGAACAGCAAATGCCACTGGCGCCATCAGCAAAGAAGCAGGTCATAGAAAACTATCGAACGAAGGATAGCGACACTGGGTCGCCCGACGTTCAGATCGCCTTGCTTACCGCACGAATTGAACAGATCACTGAGCATCTACGCTCTAACAAGAAGGACAAGCACTCGCTGCTCGGCCTCGTAAAGTTGGTTGGCAAACGCCGACGGCTTGAAAAGTATCTGCGACGCAAAGACGTCGTCCATTATCGTGAGCTGATACAGAAGCTCGGCATTCGCGAACAAAAGTCTCAATAGGAGGCTTTCATGATTCAGTCCATCTCCTTTGAAGTCGGGGGCAAAGAGCTCTCGATAGAAGTCGGACGCGTTGCCAAACAGGCAAACTCCGCAGTTCTTTTGGGAATGGGAGAAACGGTCGTTCTCGGAACGGCCACAATGTCCAACGAACCCCGAGAAGGTTTAGATTTCTTTCCTTTGCTCTGCGATTACGAA
The DNA here is from genome assembly GCA_046330175.1 of Fimbriimonadales bacterium. Taxonomy (GTDB): domain Bacteria; phylum Armatimonadota; class Fimbriimonadia; order Fimbriimonadales; family ATM1; genus JAJPJR01. The sequence goes on along the minus strand of JAXLTG010000001.1, from coordinate 1,462,283 downwards.
GAGCGCAAATACAGCGTCGGAAAAATCCCCGGCGGATTCATCAAACGAGGCGGCAGACCGTCGGAAAAAGCAACGCTCACATCGCGATTGATTGACCGACCCGTTAGACCGCTATTCCCAAAAGGAATGCGAAACGACGTTCATTGCATCGCAATGACGTTTGCGGTTGACCAAGCTTGTCCGCCCGACGTGCTCGGCATTAACGCAGTCTCGGCGGCGTTGTCGCTAAGCGATATTCCGTGGAACGGTCCCGTTGGCGCAGTGCGAATCGGCATGGTGGATGACGAGTTCATCGTGTTCCCATCAGTTCAAGAAGCAGAGACCGGAAAACTTGACCTCGTTGTCGCAGGAACCATGGACAACATCGTCATGATCGAAGCCGGTTCAAGTGAGGTCACCGAAGAGCAGATGCTCAAGGCGCTTGAAATCGCGCACGAAACCATCAAACTTATCTGCACGAAGTTGACCGAATTTCGCAATCAAGCTGGAAAACAGAAGCTTGAAGTTCCGATTTTCAAAGTTGACTCGGAAGTGTACGACCGAGTGAAGGCGCTCAGTGGCTCAAAAGTCAAGGAAACGATTATCAATCCTGACAAAGCCGCGCGAGAAAGCGCACTCTCTGATCTCAAGAAAGAGATAGTCGCCGAACACAAGGCGTCAACTTTCGCAGACGACGAAGATAAACAGAAGCAGCTTGGTGAAGCGGTTGACAAACTGATTGACAACACAGTTCGACAGCTCATCATCGAAGATGGAAAGCGCCCGGACGGCCGAGGAACGACCGATATTCGAACAATTGGTGTCGAGCCAGGCCTGTTGCCAAAAGTTCACGGCTCGGGTCTGTTCAGCCGAGGACAAACGCAAGTTATGACCGTCGCAACTCTTGGTTCACCAACCGAAGGGCAGACGCTCGACGGACTTGAAGAAGTTGAAAACAAGCGCTACATGCACTTCTACAACTTCCCGCCGTATTCAGTTGGCGAATGCAGGCCGATGCGCGGTCCTGGTCGTCGAGAAATCGGCCACGGTGCTCTCGCCGAGCGCGCGCTCAAGGCGGTCATCCCAACCGTTGACGAATTTCCTTACAGCTTCCTAATGACAAGTGAAGTTTTGGAATCTAACGGTTCAACAAGTATGGCGAGCGTTTGTGGTTCGACCATCGCGCTGCTTGATTGCGGCGTCCCGATAAAGGCGCCTGTCGCCGGAATCGCAATGGGCCTGATTACTGATGGACCGAAGTACAAAATTCTAACGGACATCCAAGGAATGGAAGACTTCTGTGGTGATATGGATTTCAAGGTCGCGGGAACGCGCGAGGGAATCACAGCGCTTCAGTTGGACTGCAAAATCGCCGCACTCAATCACGCGATCCTAACGGAAGCATTGGCGCAGGCGAAGGCCGCGAGAATGCACATTCTCGACAAAATTGACGAGGCGATTCCATCAAGACGAACCGACCTCAACGAGAATGCGCCCCGCATCGAAATCATTCGTATTGACCCATCAAAGATTGGTGAACTCATCGGCCCAGGCGGCAAGAACATCAAGAAGATCATCGCCGAATCCGGCGCATCGGTTGATGTTGATGACGAAGGCAAGGTGTTCATTACATCCACCAGCACTGAAAGCATGGCGATTGCCAAGCGCATGGTGCAGGGAACGGTCATGATTCCGGAAATCGGAATGGAGTTCGTGGGTCCGGTTACTCGGTTGTTCGGTCGAGCCGTAATGGTCGAATACTTGCCGGGTCGCGAAGGAATGGTGCCGCTTGAACAGCTCACTGTGAAGCAGATTCGCAAACCGGAAGATGTTGTGAATTCTGGCGATATCGTTCGCGTGAAAATTCACGAAATTGATGGGCTTGGCCGCGTGAATCTCACTGCAATCGGACTGGCGCAAGAGCTTCCTTCGCTTGAAGGAAACGAAAGCGCAACGCCGCCCGCGCCAACTCCACGAGAACCGAGAGGCGATCGCCGTGGAGGATTTGGTGGTGGACGCGATCGAGATCGCGGTGGCCGGGGCGACCGTGGCGGAGATCGCGGACGAGATCGAGATAGAGGACCACGGGGAGATCGAGATCGCGACAGCTACCGAGATCGAGACAGAGACCGAGATCGCGCTGCAGTTTCCGATGCACCGGAGCCGTCAACAGGCGGACCGTCGCTCCCAGAGCCGGAATTTCGGCCACGCGGCGAAGGCGGTTTTCCGAAGCGCGAATCAGAAGCAGAATCCGGTTCCGGTGGCACCCGCTTCCGACCGAAGCGCTAACTCTCCTGCAACCATTTCGTAGCCGCGACCCTCAGTCGCGGCTACGGCTACAGCTCTCGTCGCGAGAACCGGCGTTCGTGGGTGCTTACTCGATCAAGCAAACCGACTTCAGGATGCGCGCCATCAGCAATCGCTTCATCGGGTGATCCGCTGCCATCCAAATCCGCGCCAATGCGCCATGCCTCGTCCGCCAACTTAATCGCGTCTTCAATGCTCATCGAAGCATCGTATCCGCTTTTCAGCCTTTCGCCCATGCGCGCTTCCGCCTCTTGGCTTCCTGCAACAGCCGCGAAGTTTCGATGCGCGGTGAAGTCACCATCGTAAACCAACGTCATAAACAGGTCGTCGGCGGGCTTATCGCCCATTTCCGCAAACAAAGCGTGCACCACAAACGGCGCGGTCGTAATGTCACCGAATGCGCGCCGAAGCGGACTCGACAATGCAAAGCCGACAACTCGGCCAATCGTTACATCCTCTTCGCTCCGCGCAAACCCTTCTTGATGTGCGAAATCAACCGCTGTAAGCCGCAACGATTCGACGTCGGCCTGCTGTCCAATCGCTGAAAACATCAGGCAGTCATAAATCTCATAGATTTTCCGAACATGCCGCCGATAGGTGTAGATCATCGTCCCGGCATCAATCGCTAAACCGACGATCGGCGAACCACCTTTCAGTCTGTTTTCAATGTATTGTGCGCGCTGCGAAACGCTTTCCTGCCAATCGTAAGGCGACAACATTAGCTATTTCCTCCGGTCTTCGAAACGCGTTGTATCGCTTGTGTCAATTCGGCTTCCGAAACATCGCTAATCCCCTCTTCGGTCAGCACTTTTGCGATTGGTAAGATGTGCTCAAACCCACCCGTTGCGCTATCGAGCTGCGCAGCAATATCGAGCATCGTGAGTCCGTCTTCCAACACCTCGGCAAACGGCCTTCGGTCGAACGCTCCTTTCCCACGCTGAATGTAGTCAAACACGCCCCGAATCCGTTCAGACCCGCTACCAGCAGCGCCAAACTCGCCCGCAGCAAACTTCGCACCCATCACATCGTACGCATAAATGCCAAACTCACCGGTATCCGTATTGAACGCGCTCACAACTGGCAAAAACACACCGATGCCCTCGAGTGTCATGCTCAAGTTGCCCGAAAGCGCACGCGAAACCTCCATCAGTTTCCCTTCAAGACTCAACTCCTGAAGCTGTGTTCGAGCGTAATACTTAAACGCGTGCTTCAAGTAGCGCGCGATCTCAACGCTTCGCGCGAACGAACCGCTAATCGCGACCAGCGTCGAATCATCCAGTGGCAAAATCTTCTCGGCCCTGTCATACATGATGTAGTTGGCGGCAGTTGCGCGACGGTCGCCCAAATTCAGAATGCCACCTTCGAACCGAAGGGCGAGAACCGTTGTGCCGTGCGTGTCTGCGGCCCCTCGCTCCGGCTTAGACAGAACGGCGGGGAAGCCAACTAGTTCGGCGAATGACCGCGAGTGAACGGGTGAACTCATCGCCAACAGAATACCGTCGCGAACTCGTCCCTCAGTTCAAATTCGGGCGGTTAAGAGCCGAAACGCGTATCAGAAAGCCATCCGCGCCTCTCCCTACAACTACCGGATCCCCCGGAGATCAACTTAGGAGAGTTACAAAACCCCATGAAACGAATATTCTTTGCCGCAATAGCGGCGTGCGCCGCGCATAGCGCGCTCGCGCTGACTTTTAGTGGCCCAACCAATCTGGCAACCGGTCCCAATCCCGATGGCATCGCTGCGGCAGACTTCAACGGCGACGGCGTCAAGGACCTGGCGATATCCGTAGATACCCCTGACCGCGTACAAGTGTTTCTCGGAACTAGCGGTGGCACTTTCGCCGCCCCTGTCAACTACGCAACCGGTGCAGGCACCGGACCAGGTACGGTACGTGCTGGCGACGTAGACGGTGACCTCGACACCGACCTCATTGTCGCGCTCCACAACACCAACCAACTACTGCTGCTTCGAAACAACGGCGCTGGCGTATTCGCTTTGGCAGGTACCGCCGCCACGGGAGCAAACCCGGTTGAAATGGCAATGGGTGATCTGAACGGCGACGGTCGCCCAGACGCTATCACAATTAATCGCGATGGCAACAGCATCACCGTTCTGATGAATAACGGCACCGGTGCGTTCTCCCCAACTTCGTTCGGAGCTGGCAATGACCCGCGTGGTGGAGCCATGGGCGACCTAGACGGCGATGGCGACAACGACTTCGTGGTGACTAACCACGCAGACCGAACCATTGGTGTTTACTTCAACAATGGCGCGGGCAGCATGTCATCGCCAACGACCTACTCTGTCGGAGCTAACCTCCGCGGTACAGGTGTTGTGATTGCAAAGCTTGATGCAGATGCCGACAACGATGTCGCGGTCGCAACCTCCGGCAATGGACTGAACTTTGTCTCCGTGTTTACTAACGGTGGAACCGGCGCACTCAGTGGTCCTGCCAACTTCGGTTCAGGCGGTCAAAACCCGGACTCGCTTGCTGCGGCCGACCTTGACGGCGATGGCGACAATGACATCGTTGTGACGAATCAAGATTCAAACCAGCTCGGCTTGCTGACCAACAACGGCAACGCGACTTTCGCTGCTGCTCAAACGATGGCAACAGGCACAACGCCGGAAGACATCATCGCCACCGATCTTAATGGCGATTTCGTCGCGGACGTCGCGCTTGTGAACAAAAGCTCAAGCAACGCATCGCTGTACTTCAACGCCGGAGTTCCGATCATCGTATCTCCGTCTGCGTTCAGTGTGTTCCGAGGGGCGCTCATCGGCGGTGGGCTTGCCGACCTGTTTGGCAGTGACAACTCTCGAGTCGTCATTCGAGCAGGATTCACCGTCAGCCCTACTGAGGACAACGTGCAGCTGATTGTAGAGGGTGTCTCATCTTCAACAACCGCTTCCTCGATCACGTTCAAGGTGGAATCTTCGACAAACCTTGCCAATAGGACCCAAACCATCTACATGTGGGACTTCACAGGGAGCCAGTACGTTGCGGTTGACACACGCGCCGGAACAACTACTGACTCTGTCACGGAAGTCACCGTGAGTGTAAACGCGAGTCGGTTCATTGCATCTGACGGAACGATGCGTGCGAAAATCAGCCTCGGCCCCTGGCGCAGCGTGCTCCTCGGCCCGTGGACAGGCAGCTACGACCAAGTGAGCTGGACAGTCAGAAACTAAACCATTCTCCCTTCCCTGAGAAAAAGCAACGCCCCCACCGCATCTTGCGGTTGGGGGCGTGTGCATTCCGTCAATTATTCGCCGTCGGCAAACAGTTCATTGTCAGTTGGAACCCGTTCGCGCCAGCTTCTACGCTTCAAGCTGATAATCGGGTCAGCTCCCGGCATTCCTGGTGGCAAGTTCTTAGCGAGTGAAGGGACCTGATAGATGTTTGGAACTTGCGATCCCATATCATAGTAGTTGGCCACGAATGTTCCTGCAATCTGGTTTTGCTTTTTGCTCGTGATCGTGCCCTGCGCATAGAAAGCACCCATCATGCTGAGCTGCGCATCGCCGGGGCCGGTCGCTAGATTCAGATTCTGCATGGCGACCATGCCAATCGCTGTGTTTAGCGGAAACGTCTTGCCAGCTACCGGCAGCAGATTGCAGTGAACGTCTATGCTTCCCGTTGAATAGATCGTCCCCCGACCGTCAAACCGGATCGTTGTGTTCTTCTTTCCGAGCGTGAAGTTTCCGACTCTGACGATGCCGTCAATCCGCAACTTACCTTCGGCCTTTGTCCAAGTGATTTTGTTTCCGTGCGCGTCCGGGCCGATGGTGAAACTCTCAGTGTCGGCGTCAATTTTGAGCTGCGGGATGACCATGCTCACGTCATCAAGGTACGCCTTGAAATTGCTATAAGTAATGCCGTCCTTTACAACTTCTTCTGAGCCGATTCCGTTAATGATCGGAAATCCAACCAGATCGTCAAGGTCATACTTCTCTTTGGAGCCGTTGTCCGAGAACACTCCATCGGAACCCTGATTTCCGCCCCAGCCGTCGTTGACGTACACTCCATCAACCATTCCTTTTTGATCGAGGATGTTGTCTTCGAGGCCGATGCTTGCTGAACCGTTAATGCCGATCAAGCCGTTCTTGCAGCGGACTTCCGCGCTAAGCGTTTTCATTCCACCGAGAAGCGGTATCGCAGGGATCTGGTTCGACAGCAGCGGCGGCATATTGTTGTAGTTGTTGCCAATGTACGCCGTGCCTGCAAAGTTTGAGTTTAGGTCAGTATTCGTAAGCGGCGGGTCATATGTGCCATTTCCGTTCGTGTCGTTGTAAGGTTCTGCCGCAGTCCAGGTTCCGTTTCCATCGCTGTCTGTGAACGGCTCGCCCGGATCCCACACGCCGTTGGAGTTTTGGTCGGAAAACGGCTCAGCTCCATCCCTTTGGCCGTTACCATTGAGGTCGGTGTACGCTTCGCCCTCGCCTAACAGGTGAACCGAGCCGCGAATATCAACGTTTCCGTTTATCGAAAGCCCTGCCGCTCCTGTGCCAGCGAAGATTGCGTTGTTCCAAATTCCAACATCCTTGCTCGAAATCAAAACGCGTACGCTTCGACGAATGCCGCCGACCTCCACGTTGGAGGTCATCCAGGCGATTTCGCCCGTTCCAACGGGGCTGATTTCGACGGTGCCGGTGGCACCGGAGGGCAGAGTTACCGACAAAGCCTCGAACGAAATGGATTCCTCAGAAAAGATCCCTTCGCTAAGCTTTAGAGCGGGAACAAGCTGCTGATACACTTCGTCGCTGCCTGCCTGTGCAAACTGGAAGGCTTGAATAGCCTTAACCTCGCGATTAGAGCGCACTAGGTTTGCGGTTCCCAATTGTGTTAAGGCAATGACCATGAAGATGCTCACGACCATGACAAACAACATAATGGCGGCTGCTCCGCCTCTGCTGCGAAATGATTTTTTCATCGGTAGTTCCTCAAAAACACCGTTAGAGTCTGACGGTTGTATACTTTTCCACCCGATACATGATCTTCAGTAATGAAGATCAACTTTAGCCCGTTTGCTGCGCCCACGTTTGCGAACGCAAACATCGGATAATCCTGCCCATGATAGCTACTCTCCGGGTCGGGGTCCTGGCCCACGATGTTATCTGCCAAGACTTTTGGTGTTTCGTCACCCACACGATACCAAAGCTTTCCTTCCTCAAAATAAACCGTTCGAACAATCCCATCGCTCACCATCGGATACTTGTATTCGATTTCGCCAGTTACGGGGTCTGCGTTACTCATAACGTCAGGCATTTCGTACACAATCGTGCGGCCCTCATCCTCTATGTCAAGCGAGTACGCAGACCGAATCTCTTCAGTGACCTTACGCAGCGCAAGCGCATTCGTTTGTGATAGGTCAAGCTTTGTGTCGGTGCGTCTAAGGGACTTCAGAGACGTACCAAACAGTGACATGCCCGCGATGAACAACAGCGCAAGAAGGCCGAGCCCGACCAGCACTTCAACCAGCATATAGCCGCGTCGTTTTCTCAAATCAGTATCTCCCTACGGCCGTCTGGAAAGTAATCGAACGGTCTGCGCCCGATGCGGATCGCCACAGAACTCTAACTTCAACTATTTTTAGGTTGGAAGTCGGCGACGTGATTTCGATTTCGCCCCGCCCGCTCTTCAATGCCGTTGCAGGCGAGAAGCGTGTGGAAGTGTCTGCCGAAACGTTTGTGAACTCCATGGGACCCTCGCCGTCGTATGTCTGAATGAGACCAAGATCGTGAAGCGCAGTGGGGTTCAGATTCTCGAATCTGGCCAACCGGAGTTGCTCGATCATGCGCGAAGCGAGCTGCGCCGCCTTCGAGTTTTCGTCCGCCATTTCACCTGAACGCGAAAGTGTGGGGAGTACCGAGGCAAGCGAGAGCCCACCGATTGCAAGGACCATGAAGCCAATAAGGGTGTCAACAAGCGTGAAGCCGCGGGAGCGACGTAACTTTTTCAATATAGTGTCCTTTGCCCAAATCCTTTATTCCGCAGATTCTATAGGAATCACTATCGGGCAGGGGTTCTAATTTGTTGGGGAGGAATTCCCCGTACCTTTAGCGTTTTCTTTGAGGTAAAAGGGGTGTTGATATATAAACTCGCCCCCGACATAGTAAGGAGGGATGACTTCAGTGAGGAATCGAAAGAAGAGCCGAGCAGGTGGCGCGGGCAGGAGAATATCGGAGTTGGTGAAGGCGACCGGCACGACTCTGCGAACCCTCGCGTCCCAAATCGGAGTCTCTGAGGCGACCATGTACGCGTACTCCTCTGGAGCGCTCGCGGTCCCCGAATCCAGGGTCTCCCAGATTGCCGCCGCACTAAAGGTTACGCCCGACGTCCTGCTCGCCGGCAGCACGCCCGATTTAGAAGACAGCACGAGAGTTGGCGCAGCGCTAATTGACGCTCACCTTTCACAATCAAATCCCGACGAAGCAGTCCGAATCGCAATGGACCTCATAGAGGAGGTACAGGAACGATCGGACCTCGCCGCCGAGGCCGAACTGAAAACGAAGGCCGGACGCGCGCTCGTCATGCAGGGTGAGTACCTGCGAGCGATTGCCCAACTCGACCGGGCCGCTTCCTACTATCGTGCCTCCGGCGCAGATTCAGGACTCGCAAAGTGCGCACAACTCCTCGGCTTTGCATATACGAGCATCGGAGAAATCTCGGCAGCGGAGAGATGTTTCCTCGAAGCGGACTCAACATTTGCTGACGAGGAAAAGTGGCGAGCAAGGGTCGCACTCGCCGCTCTTGATGAAAGAGCCGGCAGGTTTTCAAGTGCTCACGAGCGACTCGAGGAGTTGGAGGCATCACCACTGATTCCCACTCAAGCCGCTTACGTCTGCTTCAACCGAGCAAGCCTCAGTGGAACTAAAGGCTTTTGGAAGGATTGCCTATCCCAAAATCAGATTGGCCTTTCGCTAGCGACCGATCTGCAGCTCTCAGATCAGATCGGTGAGCGCCTCCTGCAAATAACGCAATCGCTAATCCACTGTGGCGATTTCGAGCAGGCAAGCGTTTTCGCTATTCGTGGACTTGATCGTTGCGATGCTTTGGGCGACAAAGCTCGGCGCGCGTTCATCAGACTACTGACCGCGCAGATGCTGGCACGGTGTGGCCATTCTGCAGAAGCTCGAGATATCGCACTCACTGAGTTGGAGAATTGCATTCGTCACCAATACCGAAGATCGGAAACACTGGCGCTGGAAACTCTCTGCATCGCCAATATCACCGATCATGACTGGATTCGGGCTTCCGAGTATGCCATTCAACTTCGCGCAAACTGCGAAGCACACAACTTTTCCGTCATGCGGATACGTGCGCTAGCCTACTTATTACAGTGCCAAGTCCACTTGGAAAGCGATTTGTCGTCCGAGCTTGAGGACGTGATATCGGCAGTTGAAGACTTGGACGCGCTTGGTGAGCCAAAAGCCCTTGCGCTTTTCGCATTGGCTCAGAAACAGATTGCTTGCCACAAACCCGATGACGCGAAGCTTTTGGTCCAGCGCGCCCTTGAGTCAGCTGTCTCAGCGGGGGCTCTCCCCCTCGTGCAGACAATTTGCGCAGAGTTTTCCAACCATTTCGAGCAAATCACGGTCCAAAGCCGGCCGATTCTCCTCAAGCAGAGGGCCAGCGAGATTGAAACTGCGCACAGACGTCAGTTTCTTCTTCTGTTCTCAGGAGGAGAACTCAAAAAGTTGAGTATCGGAACAGCAACCCAAACTGGAGCAAACCTATGATAAAGAAACACTTCACCAGGATAGCAGCGACCTTCACTCTTGCGCTCGCGATAGCGTCCGCAGCTCTTGTGACAGACTACACGCACAAAGGCGAAGGGGATATACCGATTATTCGCGTAATCGGAATCGGATCGCGCACGGCGACGGTTACCGTGAGGGATAGCGACGGGTCAGAGTTCACCGCGTACTCCGACAGCGCCGGGTCAGTCTATCTGCCACAACTCGCACATGGCACGGCAGCTTTCAACATCAACACACCAGACTGTGACGAGCAGAATTTTTCGCTGCCGATGGGTTTCGAACAGAGGTATGTCCTGAATGCATCACCTGTGATGCCAGACCGCGAGGCCACAGTCACTGGCCTCACGATAAAGCTTCCCGGGTACAAGGGTTCCATTGCGGTGGGAGAACAACAACCGATTGTCATTGAAATCAGCGGAACTCGTGTGCAGGGTCTGAAGCCTACGATTTGGCTTGAAGGCGGTATTGCCAGCCTCGACGGTTCGAATCGAATGCAACCTGTGCTGATGGGTTCAGGTCGTATTCATGCCGAATTGATGGGTGTAGCTGCGACCTTCGAATTCACGGTCGAGTGAGTGTTACGGTGACCGACGAGGATCGCGGCTGAACAGTTGACAGATCTCGTCGGGGAGACACACGAACTCGAAGAGCCAAATCAAACCGTGGGTCAAAAAGCAGACCACTTCAATAACCGTTAGCATCATGTGTCCTTCGCCTGTGTATTAGCTTGAGAAAAGTTCGAGAGACCCACGCGCATAGTTCCGCGACGCCACAAACGACGAACTTTAGCAACCCGAGGCCGATCTCAAGAAGGCATCCGTGCTCCATGGAGAGATACACGCCTCCCATCACCCGGCCGTTACGCGGTTAGGTCTCTTGACTCAACTGGCCTCCTGGGCAACCGCCGATGCCCGGTGACCACCCCAATCAGATAACCGACTCCGACAACAGCCGGTGCAGAAACGCTCCGATCCACTTGCAAACCTGGACTCGAAGCACCCCAGCCGCACAGGTGTAAACTCAAAACATGAAAGGCGAAATGATTTCGTTTCCTTCCAACGGCAACACGGTCCAGGGTTACCTCGCTAATTCAGCCGCAGGCAGCGGCCCCGGCGTTATCGTGCTTCAAGAGTGGTGGGGGTTGGTCGGCCACATCAAAGATGTCGCTGACAGGTTCGCAGAAGAAGGATTTACCGCGCTCGCGCCGGACCTCTATGGAGGCGAATCCACGGATGACCCCGATACCGCAGGAAAGCTGATGATGGCGTTGAACATGGCCGAAACTGAAAAGGTTTTGCGCGGCGCGGTCGGCCGTCTGCTCGCAGATGAAGCCACAAGCAGCTCCAAAGTCGGAATCGTAGGCTTCTGCATGGGTGGTCAACTCTCACTTTACGCTGCCTGCGTGAACGAAAAGATCGGCGCGTGTGTAGATTATTACGGTATTCATCCAAACGTAAATCCGCCACTCGAAAACCTAAACGGACCGATGCTCGGATTTTTTGCAGAGCACGACGCATACGCAAACGCAGAAACTGTCAACGCACTCAGCGAAAAACTTCGGGCTGTTAACAAACAGCACGAGTTCACAACTTATCCTGGAACAAACCACGCGTTCTTCAACAACGATCGCCCCCAGGTTTACAACCAAAACGCCGCAGAAGACAGTTGGAAGAAAATGGTTTCATTCTTCAGGGCGAACCTGGCGTGACGCTGAACGAGTGGGCCGGCAACAAAAAGCGGGAGCTGCAAGAATCACTCATTCGTGGTCAAGCGCCGAATGAAGGCACTTACGAAGAAGCGACGTTTCGTGCAGCAATCGTAAAAGGACCTCCGCAAATCGGAAGCACAACTTTCGAACCGAATCTCGTCCACTTCGAATTCGTTTTCTCAACGCACAACGAAGCCGCTACGGTCCTAAGAGTCTCAATCATTCCACCACAAAGGATTGTGTTCATGCCAGTGCCCGAATGGGTGATCGAAAACATATGGCAAGGGGAAGTGCTCGGCAGCTATCACTTTGAATCCGATGCAGAACACCTCATCGAACAACTGAGGAGCGAAGTGCTCCACTCCGACCAACAAGGCGAACGATTCACCGGGCTGCGCAAGCGCGAAAACTGACGAATGCCTTGAGCGAGCCTCGGAGCTCTTTTTCTGCCTGAGGAGTTGCCGCGGCCTCCAACCGGGGTTAGCCTGTTCGAAGAATCTTCTCCATCGGCCGACCTTTTGCAAGCTCGTCTACCAATTTGTCCAAATACCTCGCCTGTTTCGTAAGCGGGTTCTTTATCTCCTCAATTCGGTAGCCGCAGATGACGCCCGTGATTAGACTTGCATTCTTGTTAAGTTTCGCCTTCTTGAAAAACGTCTCGAACGTTGCCTCTTCGTCAATCAGTTTTTTCAGCGACTTCTCATCGAATCCAGTCAGCCATTGAATCACTTGGTGCAGCTCCTGTTTGGTTCGGCCCTTGCTTTCAACTTTCTTCACGTAGTGCGGATACACCGATCCAAAGACCATTTCCGCGATTCGCTTGTCATGTTCTGGAGATGTGCTCATACTATTTCAACCTCTCAAGTCGGCCCTTGCGCTTAACGATATTCTTGTAATCCCATTGTATCTCGCGCGATTTCTTCAACCAGCGGCGCAAGCTCGTTACACGGATCTCGTCGGCCGAGTTGTAAAACACCGAAGCATCCCTAAACTTTTCGCCGCGAACAGCTAACCCGTCCTCATCAAAGCTCGCCCCACTCCAAAACATAAGTCGAATGCCGGCTTTCTGTTTGCTGTAACCTACAATCGGATTGCCTTCGATGAACCAAACGGGATGACGATGCCATATCTTGTTCTCCGCTTCCGGCAACCCACGGCAGATCTCCGTGGCTAACATCGTACAAATTTCGCTGTCGTTGTCGTCTTGCTGGTTGTTGTAGGCTTCAACGCTTGCGTCAAGTGCTTGCTTTTTTGATGTTGCCCGCATATCGCCCATTGTAGCCACTTTCCCGGCGATTCGAAGTGAAAACGGAGTCTCCTCCCGTTCACCGCATAGTGTTCAATCATTGACGTGGAAGCTATCGTAACCGCTACACTCCTGTCGCGTGGTTCCTTGTATGTCTCGCCAGGCGTCAATCAGTCACCCTAACTCGATCCGATCCCCTCTCGCTCTCCCCTTGATCCTGAAGGGATCGCAGATGGTTAGCAGGGGTCAAAGACCCCGGGACATCGCCTCCAACAACGCACCGCGGAGCGGTGCTACAGCCAATGGAAATTCCTTAGTACGAATCTGGTGGGCAAGGGGGGAGTCGAACCCCCACGGGTTTCCCCACTGGAACCTAAATCCAGCGCGTCTGCCAGTTTCGCCACTCGCCCGAGTAGATGAAAATCTTACCTTGCGGCCTCTCCGTTATCTGAGGTTTGCCTCCATCTGTCATCATTGCCATCATGAAATGCCGGACAGCACTCATCTCACTGATCCCGATTCTTATTTTGGGAGCTGGAATAGCGCAAATTCCCGGACTCGGTGGCGGCGGTTTGCCCGGGGTTGACTCTTTGTTCAAGGAAGAACCACCCATTACGACCGCACTAACGGATGCAGTAACCGAGATACCTTTCCTGGACGAGTTCTCACCGGCTAGCGCAATTGATATGAGCATCCTGAAGAAGTCTGGCGGTGCGTTTAGACTTGCTCCGGGAGATTACGCTTTTGAAGGGCAGTCCTATTGCATGCACGCTGGAACACATGGCCCCGGCTCAGGCGAAGGGTATTTGTACGCCCCACTGAAAGGGCCGAAGAGCAGTCTTATTCGCAACATATTGGTTCGGTCCAATGATCATTCCGATATTCCTCAGCACGACATACAAGTCCTAATTTGGGGAATATTGGCGCGCACGAAGCCGAGCCAAATGCAGGGAACGGTAAAGCAAACAGCCACAACTCTGTTGACTCCGCAGGAGATGGCGTCGCTTGAATCCGGAGGGCTTGACTTTCTTCAGGACAACGTGACGAATAGGCTCTTCGGGAGTGCGTCTTCTGTTCTGCGCCCGATCTATGAGGCCGAAAATAAGCTTCGAAGAGCAATGTCCGTCGCCGACCAACCTTATGAGGAAATGGAACGGGTTGCTGTTTTGACTGGAGAATACAAACCACGCAAAAACGATCGGGAGATTCCACGCGGAAGGTGGAGCTACCATCAGGACGGTTACTTCGTTCGCTATTTTCCGCACGGCTACAACCACACTTCTGTTGGCGTGCACATGCCACAGCACTTCAGTTTCATGCGAGATCCGTCTGGAACTGTCACGGGGATGAGCGACGCCAGTGGCTACAAGCTGCAACTGTCAGGCTCAGAACTCACATTCAGCAATAAATTGGGTCCAATCGGAACCATATCTTTCGCACCATCTAAGGCGGACCAAGCGAAGCGCAAGTCGGAGCTCGACGCGATAGCAAAAAAGATGAAGAAGCCGCTGTTGGCTGCGCAAGACCTGCCAGTGATTGCGGACTTCGTGACCGCCATAAAGTCTGCACCTGCGGAGTGGCGGACTGAGGCTCTGGAATTCGCGTATAGCGGTTGGATGTCGGCATTCACATTTGGAACTCAAGGTCTTCCAAGCGGAGTGTTTGCATCTCTCAGCGCGTTCGGTTCGGTGCAAGGCGGATCGTTTGACCCATCGGGAAGCGTCGCAGCGCCAGGACAAACCGGCAGACAGCGTCTGGCTCAGTCATCGAGGTGCAACCCACAGTCACCCAGCGGCCAAAGCCCTGACTTGCAAAAGTCGGTCGTTGATGCTATGCGCGAAAAAGGTTATCAAGTGTCGAACGAACATGTGTATGTTTACGACCAACGACCCTCAGGTGGATTGCTCAGGTTCGTTGTGCGAATGGGTCACAACAACAATCCGCTGCCAACCGGGCAGTGCATCGAAGAGAGGATACAGCGAGGCGAAGTTCCTCCCGGCTCCCTGGAAGGCGCGAAGGAGCTTCTGTTCGGATCAGTTCAAGAGGCCGGAGACATGAAACGAATCGGCGTTCGGACCGTTGATGTCGAAACAGGAGTAGTCACCGGCGCCGGAAAGGGTGATGGCAACACGCAAGCCAGCGCGTCGAACAACGCGTTTCAAAATTATCGCCGCTGGTGAACGCTGCTAACTCGCCTGACGCTCTTCGCCTTGCACCAACACAGGTGCGCTGCGAGCAGAAATCACATCGCTCGGAATAATAACTCGCTGAATGTCGCGTCGGCTTGGCACTTCAAACATCACATCCATCATGATGTCCTCAACAATCGCCCTAAGTGCGCGTGCGCCCGTTCCACGCTTCAACGCTTCGCGAGCGATCTCGGCAAGTGAATCACCTTCAAACTCAAGCTCAACGCCGTCCATCGCGAACAGCTTTTGGAACTGCTTGACAAGCGAGTTTCTCGGCGTCGTCAAAATCTCAACCAACGCGTGCTCATCCAAAGCATCGAGCGTCGCGATGACCGGCAATCGTCCGATGAATTCGGGGATGAGTCCGAACTTCAGCAAGTCCTCTGGGAGCACTGCTTTCAAGATGTCCTTCTCGCGCTCCTTCTTGCTCTTCGGGTTTGCGCGGAATCCCATAGACGTATCCGCTTGTCTTCGAAGAATCATCTGATCGAGCCCTTCGAAAGCGCCACCGCAAACAAACAAGATGTTGCGGGTATCGAGTTGGATGTAATCCTGGTGCGGGTGCTTGCGGCCTCCGCCGGGTGGAACGTTTGCAACTGTTCCTTCCAAAATCTTCAACAGCGCCTGCTGCACGCCTTCGCCACTGACGTCGCGTGTAATTGAAGGATTGTCGCTCTTGCGCGCAATCTTGTCAATTTCATCCACGTAGATGATTCCGCGCTCGGCTGCTTGCAGCGGGCTGCGGCCAAAATCGCCGTTTTCGGCGGCTTGATACAATCGAAGCAGGATGTTCTCGACATCCTCACCAACGTATCCGGCTTCCGTCAAACTGGTTGCGTCGGCAATCGCGAATGGAACGTTTAGGATGCGTGCAAGAGTTTGCGCAAGAAGAGTCTTGCCCGAACCGGTTGGGCCGATGAGCAGAATGTTCGACTTTTGCAGGTCAACATCGTCGCCGCTGTTTTCGGTGCTGATTCGCTTGTAATGGTTGTAAACGGCAACGCTCAACGCGCGCTTTGCATTGTCTTGTCCAACGACAAACTGGTCGAGATAACCAACGATCTCTTTTGGTTTTGGAACCTGGCTTCCGAACGGTCGCTCTGCAGGCTTCGGTGCCGTCTCTTCGGGTGCGCCGCCGCGAAGAATCTCCATGCACAGTTCAATGCACTCTTGACAGACGCCACCGTGCAGTCCAACGATTAAGCGCTTAACTTGCGCTTTCGGTTTGCCACAAAGGGCACATCTGTCTCTTTGTTCCATAGGTGTAATCTCGCTTTAGTCTTTCTTAAGTTTTCGATCGCCGGCCCGAAGCACAACGTCTACCAAGCCGTAATCTTTGGATTCGTCCGCGCTCATAAAGTAATCGCGCTCGCAATCCGATTCGACTTTGCTAAGGGGCTGGCCGGTGTGCTTGGCAAGAATCTCGTTTAGCAAGGTCTTGTAGCGCAAAATCTCTTCCGCCTGAATCTTGATGTCGGTGCCTGTGCCTTGGAATCCGGCCGACACCTGATGAATCATCACGCGTGCATTTTCCAAGCAGTGTCGCTTGCCGTGTGCGCCTGCTGCCAGCAATAGCGATCCCATGCTCGCGCATTGCCCGATGCAAAACGTAGCGACATCGCACTTCACAAACTGCATGACGTCGTAAATCGCCAAACCGGCGCTCACCGAGCCGCCAGGCGAGTGAATGTAGAACTCGATGTCCTTATCGGGGTCCTCTTTCTCAAGGAACAGCATCTGGGCCACGATCAGGTTCGCGTAATAGTCGTCAACCGGCGTGCCGAGGAACACGATCCTGTCCTTCAGCAAACGGGAAAACAGGTCGTAAGATCGCTCGCCTCGAGCGGTCTGCTCGATTACCCAAGGAATACTCATTCTTTAGTTGGCCCTCCTGCGTTGGCTCTTCTATATTATTGGTCTGGTCCGCCCGGCGTCTCAAGGGGCGGGAGCGGCTTCAATCGTGGCATTTTCAGTCAAAAAGCTAAGAACTTTCTTTCGAAGCGCCCTAAATTGGACCTCGTCCAGCCTTCTTGCACGGCGAAGTTGCTTGAGCGCTTCCTGTGGGGGGACGCCCATTTCTCGCGCAAAAAGGTCCACTTCCTGTGCGATATCTTCGTTGCCGAGCTTCATCTCCTGTTTCTGGAAAATCTCTGTAAGCACCAATGCGCGCTGAACCTCAGACTTTGCTTCATCTTTGATTCGCTCGTAAAGCTGCTCGATGCTCATGTTGTTAGACTGCGCTACCGCTTCAAGGTTCGCGCCTTGGCGCGCGGCGTCTTGTGCGATTTCGTGCATGCGTTGGTTGGCCACGTCTTCCCACATCGGATCGGGAACATGAATCGTTGATCCTTCGATGACTGAATTCATCAACTGCTCGTGAACGTAGTTTTCAACCATCTGGGTTTTCGCGTTTGTCATTCCTTCGCGAATCCGTTCTTTTAGTTCATCCACAGAACCTGCGGCGAACTGCTGCGCAAATTCATCGGTTAGATCGGGCAGCTCTGGCGCGGCGAGAGATTTCAATCTCATCACACACTTCTTCGTTGTTCCGGCCCAATCTTTCTCTTGGAATTCTGCAGGAAAACTGAGTTCGGCTTGCTTGATATCATCCAGTTTCAAACCTTGCAGCGCTTCATCGAGGCCGGGGAATGTGTGGCCAACCATCGTCATAAAGTTGCGACCTTCGCCTTGCTCGTCATCGGGCAGGATGTTGACGACCGCGAAATCGCCGTTTTGTGCGCCGCGGTTTTCGACGGCTTTTCGCTTCGCTCGGCCCTCGCGCAGCTCTTGAATCTGTTCCTCTATTTCTTGATCGGTGACTTCGATCGCCGGTTTCGAGGCTTTCAATCCTTTGTATTCGCCAAGCTCGATTTGAGGGGCCAGCGGCACTTTTGCTTTGAATTCGCACTCGCCGGTCTCTTCGCTCAGCTTGATCAGTTCGACTTTTGGGCCGGTGTGCGGTTTCAGGTCTGCGTCGGTTACCGCTTTCTTGTAGGCGTCACCGACGATGTTTTCGGCGGCGATTTCGGCGACGTATTCAGGGTTCGCGTACTGCTTGACCATGGGGAGTGGCGCTGTTCCTGGGCGGAAGCCGGGGACCTTAATCTTCTTGGCTGCGGTTTTGTACGCCTTGGTGAAGCCGCCGGCGACCTGCTCGGGTGTGCAGGTGACGGTGAGCAGCACGGTGCATGGGTTGAGGTCCTCTCTTGAGACTTGCATTTCGGTGATGGTGGACATGGTTAAAGGGTTGTGAGGATACCTTTTGGTGACTAATGGGCCGGTTTTTGGCCTCGGGGCGGGGGTTGCGGCGAGTGCATTCATGCCCTCTAGTCATGGGAGGGGGCGAATATCAAGGGTCGGGGGGAAGTTTTTTTGGGTAGGGGTCGGTTGGTGACGCTCCCACGACCGGGACTGCGGGTGTGAAATTGGGTGATAATGTGCGTGGTGGTCGGTGGAAAGTGGTATTGGTCGCACACGGACAAGCGCTGCGCGTTGTCCGTGCCACCCGTCCCGCTTGGCGAGCAGACGCAGTATATTTACGACGGGTGTTTGCTCCAGCAGGCGGTGGACCCGCTGGGCAACCGTACAACCTTCACCTACGGGCGATTCTCCAACAAGCTAACGGAAAAAGATGCGCTGGGGAATGTGACGACGTTTGATTACGACACGATGGGATACCTGACAACGATCACCAACGCGCTTGCAAAAAGCCGAGTCATCAGCTATTCAAACGCGAAGCAGAAGATTGCCGAAGTGGACGAGCTTGGAAACCGAACGACGTTTGCATACGAAGGAAGCGGACGCCTGCACACCATCACCGATGCGCGCGGCAACACAACCGTTTACGATTACAACGCGCGAGGCGATTTGACCACCGTGACTAACGCGCTTGGAAACACGATGGTTTATGCGTTTGACAAACTGGGTCGGCAGACGACGGTCACCGACGCTCTTGGGAACGCGAACGCGACGGTTTTCGATGCGGCGGGACAGGTTTCTGCTTCTGTTGATGCGCTTTCTAATCGCACGACGTTTCAGTACGATTCAAGCGGAAACCGCACGACGGTGACCGATGCGAACGGCAAAAACACGCAGTATGTTTACTTTTCTGACTCGAATCTTTTGAACGCGGTGGTGGACGCTCTTTCCAACCGCACGACGTACGCTTACGACGACGCCGGTCAGCAAACGACGATTACCGACGCGCGTGGGAATTCGATTACATTCACGTTTGATAACGCCGGTCGGCAGAAAACGATTGCCGATCAGCTTGGTAATAAGACGACGTTCAACTACGACGCGGCTGGACGAACGGTTTCTATCATGGATGCAAACGGCGCTGTGAAGACTTTGACGTATGATAACGTTGGCCGCGTGGTGTCGCTTTTGTATGCGGATGCGACTCGTGTGACGTTTGTTTACGATGCGGTTGGGCGGCGGATGACAATGATGGATTCTGGCGGTAACACGACGTATGCGTATGATGATCGGGGTCTGATGACTGGTAAAACTCTGCCCGGATCGCTCTTATTGACGATGAGTTATGATGGGGTTGGGAACCGGACTCTGCTTCAAGACCCGGACGGCGGCCGGTTCACGTATACTTATGATGCTGTGAATAGGCTGAGCACGATCAAAGACCCGGATGATAACTTCTCGACGTTCCAGTACGACACGGCTTCGCGAAGAACAACGCTGTTGGATGCGAACGGGAACAAGCGTCAGTACGCTTACGACGCGGCGAGTAGATTGACGACGCAGATTGAGCTGAACTCATCGAGTGTGCCGATTATCACGATGCTCGATAGCTACAATAATGTTGGAAACCGAACCAAACGGAACCAGGACGGCGTCATTACGACATGGGTTTATGACGATGCGAACCGACTTACAAACCAACAGAAATCCGGCGCGGCAGCGACGTTTAGTTATGATGCGGTGGGGAACATTAGCGTCAAGGCGCAAGAAGGCATCACGGCGATTACGATGGTATACGATGCGGCGAATCGGATAACCACGTTGCAGCAAGCGACTGCCCGCACAACGATGACGTATGACAATAACGGCAACTTGACAAACGAGAATGCTGGAATTACGAGGACTACCTACACTTATGATAACGAGAACAGAATGCTTACAGTGTTCAAATCACCGGCTCGCTCGACCTATACGTACGATGGCGATGGTTTGCGGCGGACAGCGTTTGAGTCGGGCGGCACTTTGACGACGATGGTTTGGGATGGGGATGACTACTTACAGGAGCGATCATAATGCCGACGGTTAGATACACTGTTGCGAATGGCGAGATCATCGCGGAGAAACGCGGTGGAGTACGCCGGAGTTATGTCCCCGATCCGTTGGGCTCTACTATTGCGCTGCTGGATAACACACAAACCAAAACAGACACATTTTCCTATTGGCCTTATGGAGAGGTGCAATCTCGCACAGGCACGACCGCGACACCATTCCAGTTTGTCGGCACCCTCGGCTACTACCGCGATGCTACCGACCGGATGTATGTCCGCGCGAGATACTTGCGACCAAACATGGGACGATGGCAAACCGTTGACCCCCTCTGGCCCAGGCTCGAACTCAGGCCGTATGCTTACGCCGAAAATGCTCCTCCAACTCTTCGGGATAAGACGGGGCTCCATCCATGTGATGAGCGAACGAGACAGTATTGTGAGATCGCCGAAAGGTTCAAAGGTAAGGCGCGTGCGCTAAATTGCTTCTGCCGCGTCTCCAGGATCTTGTGCGACAACATCATTAAGGACCCCCTTGGAACGTTTTCACACGACACTCGAGCGTGGTTCGATTGCTTGAACAGGTGTATGTTCAACATTTTCCACTTCACTGATTCTGATTGGTGGCGAACTACTATCAGGGGCTGTCGGGAAGTTGGATTCGATAACCACGAGTGTTGTGCCATGATGGTTCACTCTGAGCAAGAGGCACTGGAGGAATGTGTCAACAAATGCAGCAAGATGAAGGATGCAGGACGACCACCGGAATGGTGGTGGTGGTGCACCAAGGACAACCCAAATCGCGAAATGTCAGAGCGAATTAGCGGGCTTCCGTTGTTCCCTTTCGCCGACGACACAAGTGCCCGAACCAGCGCGGCGATTAGGCTGTGCTGCGAGGGCAAGTGGGGAGACCCTGTGGGAAAGTGACGTGCTGACATCATGACTAAATCTCGATTGGTGTCTCTCACCGCAATGGTCTTGTCTGCTGCGGTAATTTGCGCTTCCTGTCGCAACCGCTCGGAAGCTTCGCAACTCGCATCGCGCTTCGAGAACTACGGGCGAATGGTGGGTCTTGGGTGGTCAGATGAACATTACAAGCGAATGATGGCCGACAACGAAGAGGTCCGAACTCAGACGCTTGCGTTTCTGCTGTTCACAACCCTGTGGGAGTCGTCGAGCATAGAAACTGTTCCGCTTACCGCAAGAATGAGTGTGATCTACCCATTGAAAGGATTTTACGAAACGGAGGAGTTCAGAGCTTTTCGGAGGGGTGCTTTGTCGAGAGCACGACCGGCGACAAAATGGTTGGAGCCGGCACCTGGCTCGCGGGCCGAAAAGGTCTGGCAGGAGGAAAAGCAATTAGTGGGGCGGGTGGCTAAGGGTGACACCAAGGTTGTCGAAGCAATCCCGAAGTTGCAAGAGTGGGTCAACTCCAAGGACCCCGACGCGTGTGCGGCAGGAGCGAAAGGTCTAGTAGGCGTTTTGATGAGTCGGCCTGACGAGAAGGAACGGGTAATTCGCATCCTTGCGGGGGCGAGTGACAAACAAGGCGAACAACGACTAAAGTCCATGCTTACGGAAGTTTCAGTGCTGCTGAAGGAATTCAAGGTGCAGAAGAAGTGAGCGCAGGGTGCCACTCAGTTGACTGCTGTGCAGGACATGGCTCACACGCAGCTAAGTTAAGGACGAAAGCCAGACCTGAAGTGGGAATGTCTGCGGAGGCTAAAGGGCATTTTCTAAGATCCGGCGTGGCAAGTGCCGAGGACGGCGGGCGGGTGGCACGGACAACTCGTAGAGTTGTCCGTGAGTGATAACATCTCAAACAGTGAAACACAAGACTCGACGCGCGATAAATGAACCGGGTGATGCACACGAGTTCACCTTCTCGTGCTATCGCCGCTTCCCATTTTTCGAATCGGACGACGTCAAGATCGAGTTTTTGCGAAGTTTATCAACCGCTCGGCAACGTTACGGATTCAAGATTTGGGCTTACGTCATCATGCCCAATCATGTTCATCTGCTGATTCATCCTGATAGCGATGAGTACGATGTTTCGGCGATTCTGAAATCAATCAAGCAGCCTGTTGCGCGGCGCGTGGCGGATGAGTGGCGATCAAGCGGCAACTTGATGGTTGAGATGCTCAACAACGGTCGTAAAGATCGGAAAGTCAATCATTTTTGGCAGCCTGGGGGAGGCTACGACCGGAATCTAACATCAAGCAAAGCTATTTGGAACGCGATTGAGTATATTCACGAGAACCCGGCTCGTCGGGGGCTTGTTGAAACGACGACGGATTGGCGTTGGTCGAGCGCCAGGTTTTACGCCGGGATGTCGTGCGAAGAAATTGAAGTTGACCAATGCGATGTTTGGAGTTAATCGCACACGGACAAATCTGCGACTTGTCCGTGCCACCCGTCCGCTTCCCTGGCTTGCCCTGGAACCGACCGGAGGTCTATCCAACATAGCATGAAGCCATCAGATTCGGATTGTTCGTGCATCTCTTTGTTCAAAATCGAAGACCAGTGCGAATTTCTATCAATAAGGGCCGGAAGAAATGGCGAGTGTTGAGCCACCAAGCAATGAGGAAGCAGTTGGTTGTGCGAGATGGTACGTGTCCGTGTTCGCTATCGGCTCGAGCCTGTCGTGTGGAGCAATTCTCTTGTGGTCGCAGCAGGGTAAGGATGATCAGTTACAACGACTCGATAGTTCAGTTCAGTTGATTGTGTCGTCTGTTGTTGCGCTTGCGGCTATTGTGGTGCTGGCAGCAATCAGAGCGAGACCCGATTTGCTTCGGCAAGCATTCTTGTACTTCGTTGCGTTGCTCTTTGCCTGCACATTGCTCGCTGCCGTGCTGATAGCCGTGCGCGGAAGCACGCAGAAGATACTTGGCCTGATCACCTCATGTTTGATTTGGTTTCCGCCAGCCATTAGAATTCTCAGTGCGCTTGATGCTCGGAAAGGAAAGGGCAGACATGGAAAGAGAAGATGATTATCTCAAGGAGAAGTCCTGATGCCAACGGTGACACATACAGTTCTTGATGGCGAGATTGTTGAAGAGAATCGCGGCGGCGTGATCACGGATTACGTTGCGGACCCCCTAGGCTCGACGGTTGCGCTTCTTGATGGCTCGCAGACGAAGTCAGACACATTCAATTATTGGCCGTATGGCGAGGTGCAAGCTCGCTCCGGCTCGACGCCGACAGCGTTCCAATTCGTCGGGACGCTTGGATATTACAGGGATTCCTCCGCGAGGACATATGTTCGGGCGAGATACTACCGGCAGAGTTTGGGGCGATGGCAAACCGTTGATCCTCTGTGGCCGGTTGAGGCCAGGTATACGTACGCTCACGATGGACCCCCGAACTTCATCGACTTCTCGGGCCTCAAACCCTGGGACTGGGAAAGATGCTTAAAGTTGATCGCAGATGTCCGGAGGAAGGCAGACCTCCTTGCGAAAGAGTGGGCTAAGTACAATCCGTGGACAGACCTGTTGGGTGGCTGCAAGTATGGACGAGCACAGGTGACGAAACCATATGGTCATTTTAAGGAAATTATTGATCTACAGAGAGGGATTCTCAATGACTACTTCGATTTCTACAACCATTGCAGGCCACCAAGGCCGCCGATGGGACCGAATCCTGAGTTAGCGCCACTTCCTGACCTTTTGCCAGACCCGGCTAACATTCCCGAAGACTGGTGGAGATTTCCAAGGAGACTGCCGTTCGACAGGCTGAGGTATCCGTTCCCCGATCTGCACCGAGTTCCGGTAACAAATTCGCCTGCTTGCCAGCCATGCATGGACGTCGATTGGGGAATTGTAGGAGGGTTGCTATTGGTAGGAGGCCTGGCGATTGTTACGATCCTTCAGCCAGAAACCGCCCCCGCGACCCTTCCTGCGATCGGAAAACTGCTTGGTGGGACCAGCTAAAACACTGTTCAAACGGCACGATCAATTTGAAAATTCCGAAAGAAAAGGCTATTTCGAAGGTCAAACGAGAGCTTTGTGAGGCGTTTGGTCATAGAGCGACAGCTTCGATTGACGAGTCCGATCTCAATGGATTCCTTCACAACCGGTACGATTACGAAGCAGATTATCTCCTAAGCATGCTTCCGGTGATCATGCTGTATCTCCTTGAAGCTGAGTTTGACCCTCCAACAAGGTTTTCATTGGAAAACGCGGTTCAGCTTGTCAGCCCCGGTACTTTCGACGGTTACAAAACCACGGAAGGGATTCGCTTGAGAAACATAGAAAAAGTCAACGCGCGGCGCGCGCTCGAGATATGCGTGGCCTTGACACCTCATCAGGGCATGGCTGTACTTAGCTGGCTACGGTACATTCTGGCAAAGCTCGGGAACGACCCGTTGGACAAAGGCGTCAGGCAGGCGATAGGATGGTGGGAACAGAAACTTGAGGGGGCGGTCACAGATAAGTGATGTATGAATAGCCATAATGGTCGGACAACTTTCACCTATGGGCGGTTTTCGTACAAGCTGACGGAAAAAGATGCGCTGGGGAACGTTACGACGTTTGACTACGACACGATGGGATACCTGACAACGATAACGAATACGCTTGCAAAAAGCCGAGTCATCAGCTATTCAAACGCGAAGCAGAAGATCGCCGAAGTTGACGAGCTTTCGAACCGAACGACGTTTGCATACGACACAAGCGGTCGCCTGCACACCATCACCGATGCGCGCGGAAACACAACCGTTTACGACTACAACGCGCGAGGCGATTTGACTACGGTGACCAACGCGCTTGGAAACACGATGGTTTATGCGTTTGACAAACTCGGTCGGCAGACGACGGTGACAGACTCTGGAGAATCTATCGAGCAGAATAGTGAGGACATGGGCAAGAATTTTTTTGGCTCGATTCTGACAGAGGTCGTGACAAAGTGGTTCGCAAATTGGAAGCGACCTCCATCCCTGGCCCTTCCTCCTGGGCCAGGAGGAGGGTAGTGCGCGCCGGGTTGATCGTGGCACCCGTAGTAAGAGGTTCGGAGTTCGGATAGTCGAGCCTTCGCCTCGGCTGTGGCACCCTGGGCGTGGTGAGGAACTTGGAAGCGACCTCCATCCCTAACCCTTCCTCCTGGGCCAAGAGCAAGGGGATATCGTTGCGTGACCGACGGGGAGGGGATAAACTTGGCAGACGGACTCGGTAATCAGATCCATGAGCAAACAAGACCATCGCCCTTCGCGCCGCCAGTTCCTTCAGGCAACTAGCGGTCTCGCCTTTGCCTCGCTGCTCCCGCGACTTGACGCGGGGAACTTCCACATGAGTGATGACGACACTATTCGTGTCGCGCTGGTTGGTTGTGGCGGAAGAGGCAGCGGAGCCGCGGTCAACGCCGTTAGTGTTAAGCGCGGGCCGGTCAAGCTTGTTGCGATGGCCGATGTGTTCAAAGATCGGCTCGACAGCAGCTACGAAAACCTTCAACAGAACATCAAAGACAAAATGGATGTTCCGCCTGAGCGAAGATTTGTGGGGTTTGATGGCTACAAGCACGCGATGGATGCGCTGAAGCCGGGCGACGTTGTGATTCTGACGACTCCACCTGCGTTTAGATGGGTGCACTTCAAATATGCGATCGAGAAGAAGCTCAACATATTTATGGAGAAGCCGGTTAGTGTGGATGGTCCGACGAGCCGCAGAATGCTTGAGTTGAACGCTCAGGCGATGAAAGCCGGGTTGAAGGTTGGCGTAGGGCTTATGTCGCGCCACTGTATCGGGATGCAGCAGCTTGCCGAAAGAATTAAGAACGGCGAATTGGGCGACATTATGTTTATGCGTGGGTACAGAATGCATGGACCGGCTGCGTCTTCGCAATCCATCGTGAAGCCTGATGATATGTCGCATCTCGATTATCAACTGCGAAGGTTTCACTCTTTCTTGTGGGCGAGCGGTGGGTGTTATGCCGATTTTTACATTCACCATATTGACCACCTTTGTTGGATGCGCGGCGCTCTGCCGATAAAGGCGCAAGGACTCGGCGGTCGGCATTACAAGCAGAATCCTGAGAAAGCTTTGTTTGTTGACCAGAATTTCGACAGCTATGCGGTTGAGTACACGTTTGCCGAAGGTGACAAGTTCTTTTTCGAAGGGCGCTGCATTGAAGGCGCTGCAGGGATTTACTCGAGCTATGTGCACGGAACAAAGGGCGTTGGGGTCGTTGCGAAATGGGGCGACTTTGGCGGACCTCAAGCGATTTACAAAGGCCAGAATATTGAGCCGAGTAAGCAGCTTTGGGAATCAACTGATAAGAGCAACCCGTATCAGAACGAGTGGGAAGTGCTGATTGGCAAGATTAGAGATGGCATTCCACACAACGAGGTTAGAACTGGAGTCGAGACTTGTTTGGCGACCCATATGGGGCGAATGGCCGCGCATACTGGGCAGGAGATTACGATGGACCAGATGCTGAAGTGTGAACACGAATTTGCACCCGGAGTTGAATCGTTGACAAAGGGATCTGATTCGCCGCTGATGCCGATGGCTGATGGACGATATCCTGTTCCGGAGCCGGGAATCAAAAAGGAACGAGAGTTTTGACGATTTCTGCGGTGCTTTTTGTGGCTTCCGTTCAGGGGGCATATACCGAAACGCTTGCTCAGCAGATGGTTGAGTTTAGAATGGTTCCGATTAAGGGCGGCAACGTGAAGATCGGCGACAAGACGGTTGAGGTGAAACCGTTCTTCATGCAGACGACCGAGATTCCGTGGGAGGTTTTCGACGCCTATTTATTGAGTGGTGAGCCGAGCAAGCCTTATGACCAGACGAAGTTTACTGCTGATGCGATTGCGAGACCGAGTCGCAGCTATCATTTGCCCGATCTTGGATGGGGTCACAAAGGATTTCCCGTTATTAACGTGAGCTCAGAAACGGCGACGATGTTTTGTCGGTGGTTGAGTTCGGTGACAAAGAAGAAGTATCGGCTTCCGACGGAAGCTGAATGGGAGCTCGCTGCACGCGAAGGTAAAGACGGGGAGTGGAAGCTGAGCAAAGAGGAGATTGCGAAGCGCGAGTGGTTTGCGGACAACACGAACGGTGGAACCGGGCAGGTTGGGAAGAGAGCGGCGAATTCGTTTGGGCTTTTTGATATGCTTGCGAATGTTGGCGAGTGGGCGACTGATCTTTCGGGGAAGCCGGTTCTGTGTGGCGCCGATTACACTTACAGGGCAGAGGATATCAAGCCTTCGGAGAGACGATATTACGAGCCAAGCTGGCAGTACACCGATCCTCAGATTCCGAAATCGCGATGGTGGCTTTCGGACGGTTGGTTTGTTGGGTTTCGGGTTGTTTTCGAACCTGAGAAGTGAAGGCGGGAAGTTTTGTGGTTTGTTTCAGCGACGCTGAGACCATTTAGCGAGCCTTTGCGGTTTGCCAACGAAGTAAACTCTAATTGACTATCATGACTCTTCAGGAACTGATTCGGACGCTTGATGACTATTGGGCGAAGCAAGGCTGCGCGATTTTGCAGCCTTATGATATTGAGGTGGGTGCGGGCACGATGCATCCCGCGACCGTGCTCAACTGTTTGGGACCGGACCCGTGGAACGTTGCGTATGTTCAACCGAGTCGCCGCCCGGCGGACGGAAGGTACACGCGCAATCCGATGCGGAATCAGCGGTACTACCAATATCAAGTGATAATGAAGCCGAGTCCGAATGACATTGTTGATATTTACATCGGTTCGCTGAACGCGATCGGATTTGATGTGAATAAGAATGACATTCGGTTAGTTGAGGATGATTGGGAGTCTCCAAGCATGGGCGCGAGCGGAGTCGGTTGGGAAGTGTGGATGAACGGCGCTGAGATTACGCAGTTCACGTTTTTCCAGCAGATGGGCGGGATTGAGTTGAATCCGATCTCCGCTGAGATCACGTATGGGCCTGAAAGACTTTGTCTGATGTTGAACGAAGGGTTTTCGTTTTGGGAAGATTTGATGTGGAACGAAAAGCTTTCGTATCACGATGTGAACTACAATTTGGAGATTCAGCATAACGTTTACAATTTCGAAGTTGCGGATGTCGAGACGCTGTTCAAGATGTTTGAGATGTATGAAAGCGAAAGCAAACGGGTTGTGGAGCTGAAGGCTGGGTTTGATGAGTCGCTGGGTCGTTATTCACTTTCGGATGACGGCGATATGCACTTGGTGTATCCGGCGTTTGACTTGGCGTTGAAGTGTTCGCACATCTTTAATCTATTGGATGCTCGAGGGGCGCTTTCGCCGACCGAGCGCGGTGCGTTTATCAACCGGATTCGGGGTCGTGCGCGGGCGTGCTGTTTGAAGTATATGGAGAATGTGAAGGGGAAAGAGGCGACTGCGTCGAAGTAGGGGATTATGAAAGCGCCGCTAAGTCTCGGACTGATGTGTGTGTGCGCGCTGGTCGTTTTTGGTTGCTCTGGCGGCAAAAGTAATTCGGTTGCGGGTGATCCGCTGATTCAAGTGGAAGCTGAAGATGCCGAGATGGTTGCGGCGACAACAAAAGCGAAGGAGACACTCGGCATGTTTCTCTCAAAGTTTGATTCAAACAAGGATCCCGAGCACACCTTTGCAGTCAAGCACCCATTCAAAACGAGGGCCGGCGGGGAAGAGCATATTTGGATTGTGGTTGCGAGCAGGGCAAATGGCCATCTGACCGGAGAGGTGTCGAATCAGCCTTACGACGTGGAGAACCTGAAACAGGGAGACTCGGTCACGTTTCAAGAAACAGAGATTTCGGATTGGGCGATCTTTTACAAGAACGGCAAACAGGAAGGTTATTTCAGCGAAGCTGTGCTTATGAAACACAAAGATGATTAGCTGATGGGGAGACTGATAGTTACGGCTGTTCCTTTTCCAACTTCGCTTTTGATTTTCATTTCGCCGCCGTGGGCTTTGACGATTTCGCTTACGATTGCAAGGCCGAGTCCCGCACCGCCAGCATCACGGTTCCGCGCTGAATCTACACGGTAGAACCGTTCCGTAAGGTGTGGGAGATGTTCCGCGGGAATGCCTTCACCGGTGTCGCTAATCGTTAGCGTTGCGGTGCTGTCAACTTTGTGCACTTTTGCTGAAATTGTGCCGTTTGGTGCGTATCGAACTGCGTTTTCGACCAGGTTGAACACGACGCGCTCAAGCTGGGTTTGGTCTCCAAGCACGATGACCGAAGTTTCATCAAGTTCGATGCTTATTGGTGTTTGGGTTTTTGCGAGTGCGTCTGCGACTACTGCGCGCAGGTCGAGCTGCTGGAAATGTGCCTGCAGTGAGCCGGCGTCAGCGTTTGCAAGTGCGAGCAGCTGGTCCACAAGTTTTGTCATGTCGCGGCCCGCTTGATCGGCTACGTTGAGGGCGCGCATTTGTTCGTCGGCTCCGCCGACGAGGCCGGAACTGGTTGCAAGTTGCAAGCGAGTTAGGGGAGTTCTTAGCTCGTGCGATGCGTCTGCGGTGAATCTTTGTTGCTGCTCCAGCGATGCTTTCAAGCGGTTCATAGATTCATCTACGTTGTCTGCCATTTGGTTGAATTGTTTGCCCAACTGCGCAAATTCATCTTCGCCGGAAGTGTGGATGCGCACGCTCAAGTCACCCGATGCGATTGCTTTTGCGGCGGAGTTGAGTTCAGAAATCGGTTTGGTCACTCGGCCCGCAAGCAGAACCGCAACAAGCACCGCGCCGATGATTGCAAGTGGGGTGACAATCATCAGCGTGCTAATTTGCACTCGCTTCAGTTCGCTGATTCCGCGCGTTTCGCGCGCGACTTGGATGACCATGTCTGGCTGACCTTCGCGGTGCACGAGGGCCGAGTAAACGCGAACCTCTTCATCTCCGAATTTGACATTTGAGAACCGCTTTTCGCCTTTAGAAGCGCGTTCTGCGGCGTTTGGGTCAATGATATCGGCCGGCGGAGAACCTTGACCTTGATACACCCCAATCGGAATGATGCGCGGGCGACGAATAGATCCAAAAAAGTTGGGGTCATCCGGCGGTGGCGCGTTTTGTCCGCCTTGAGGTGGACCGAAACCGGGGCCGCCGCCAGGACCGCGACCGAACGGGGGGCCGCCGCGTTCGAATCCTTCAACACGGTTGATTAGTTCGCGATCAATGTTTGCGCGGAGCTGATTCGCGTTGATGGTGACGATGGAAAATCCAAGAATCAGCATCGCGGCGACGACAACTCCAGCGATTGTGAGGATGAGTTGAGCGCGAAACGATTTCATGCGCCGGTCCTCATGACGTACCCGATGCCGTGAACCGTGTGAATCAATTTCGGCTCAAAATCCGCGTCTATTTTTTTGCGAAGTGCGTTGATGTGGAAATTCACGCTGTTGGGTAGATTTTCTTCGTTTTCGAACACACGATCAATGATGACATCGCGAGTTAGCGTTCGGCCTTCGTTGCGTGCGAGAGCTTCGAGCAGTGAAAACTCTCTTTTTGTTAGAGGTATCTCTTGGCCGGAGCGGCGAACGATGTGGGCGTTGGTGTCAATTTCGAGATCGGCAATCTGTATGATGCCGGTTTTGTGGATTTTGTCGCGCCGGAGAAGTGATTGAATTCGCGCTTTTAGTTCTCGGATATCAAACGGTTTTGGCAGATAGTCGTCTGCGCCACCCTCGAGGCCTTTGATGCGGTCCTCAACCGAGTCGCGGGCGGTGAGCATTAGGATCGGGGTTGTTAGTTTTGCCTTTCGGAGATTCGCGCAGACTGTCCAGCCATCGCGCTCCGGCAGCATGATATCCAGAATGATGAGGCTGTAATGCGAAGAGAGGGCGGCCTCCTCTCCTCTCGGGCCGCTCCTCTTCACATCAACTTGAAGTTTTTCTTTCTCCAAGAACCGCGCGATCTGGTCAGCTATGACAATGTCGTCTTCGATGACCAGAATGCGCACGGTTTGATTATGCAGCGTTAGCGACCGCCGCCACCACCACCACCGCCGAATCGCGGCGGCTGTCGGTTGAACTTGAACGGTTTGCCGATGAGTTCTGCCCATTTGGATTTTTGCTCGCCGGTGAAAAGCGCCATGATTTCGGCGTTAATCTTTTCTCTTCGAGCTTCCATCTCTTTGAACATCTTCTCGGGGTCTGGTCGCTGAGGTTCTGCGCCAGGCTCGGGCGGAGCCGGGGGCTGCGGGCGATTCTTTTGCATGATCTCCATGATCGCTTGTCGCTGCTCTTCGGTGATGCCGAGCTTTTCGCCGACATCTTTTCGCATCGCTGCGGATGGTCCGTTGAACTGGAGTTCAAGCTCGTGGTATCGCTTGTACTGACCCGCGTCGAGGATCTCTTTCAGCTTGTTGTCAATTTCTTGACCACGGTTCTGTCCGCCGGGGCCGCCGAACTGTCCACCTTGGGGTGGGCCTTGCGGAGGCTGGCCGGGTTGACCCGCACCTTGTGGGGGCGGACCTTGTGGCGGGCCGCCTTGTCCACCTTGTGGTGGGGGACCGCCGGGTCCACCGGGGCCGCGTTGACCGCCGGGGCCTCGCTGAGGCATCAACTTCTTGATGGAGTCTTTTTGGGTGTCGGTGAGTTTCAGCTCAACCTGGACTTCGGGCATGTTGAGGATTTGGAAGCCGCCTCCCATTCCTCCACGCATCCCCATTCCGGGGCCGCCTTGACCGCCTCGGAATCCGCCTTGCGGTGGTCCACCTTGGGGTGGGCCTTGTGGGGGCGCGCCTCCGGGGCCGGGGCCTTGAGCACTGGCGATAGGCGCTGCGGCGAGGGTGATGGCGAGCACAATTAGGTTCAACATCGTTTTTCTCCTTACGCTAAGTTGCGTGTTGATATTAACGGCTTTTGGTGTTTGGATTTTGTTTGGAAACGGGGGGATTTGGGTGGGGGGCGTGAATGGACATATAGGCCCCATACGACCGATCAGCGGGTTCAGCAGGGAGAGGAGGAAATCGTTGCCGCAAATCTGGGTTTTCTGCACTATAATGGGTTCATGGGCAAATTTGCGAACAGTTGGGCGTTGTTCAAGGAAAGCTGGGCGGTGTTGAAGCGCACTCCGGGGCTGGTTACCTTCCCGATTATTTCGGCGGTGGTGACTCTGGCCGTTGCGGCGGGGTTCTTTGTGCCGTACTATTTTTTGAGCGGCGGGGTTGATCTTGAGAATACGCCGGCCTATATCTATGTGCCGGTTATGTTTGGTTTCTATTTGGTCACTTCGTTCGTTGTGATCTTTTTCAATTCTGGTTTGGTCGCGTGTGCGTATGCGAGTTTGCAGGGCAAACCGACGAACGTCTCTTATGGAATGAGTGAGGCGACGAAGCGACTGCCTGCGATTTTTGGATGGGCTTTGCTTTCTGCGACTGTGGGAGTTGTGATTCGTTTGATTGGCGAATACGTGCCGGCCGTTGGCAGGATTTTGGAAAGCATTCTCGGATTCGTTTGGGGCGTCGTGACATTCTTTGTGGTTCCGGTGATCGTGATTGAGCACGGTTCGCCGGTTGCTGCTGTCAAAAAGTCTGCGGGTCTGCTTAAGAAAAGTTGGGGCGAACAGATTATTGTTGGAAGCGGTTTGGGTCTTGCGACGTTTCTGCTTTCGCTGATTCCGGTGCCGTTTGTGGTGATGGCGGTGTTTAGTGGAATCGTTCCGGTGATTGTCGGTGCGGTTGCGCTCGCAGTGCTTTGGTGGATCGTTTTGGCGGTTGTGACTGCTGCGCTGCAGGGTGTGTATCAGACGGCGTTGTTTGTGTTTGCTTCAACGGATGTCAAACCGCGGGCTTTTTCTTCGACGGTTTATGCGAATGCGTTCGTTCCGAAGAAGAGCACGGGTTGGCACAAACCACCGGGGGCGATGTAGGGTTTCCTTGTGATTACACCGGTGGGAGGCCGGTTTCGGCGCCGCACCATGAGCATTTGTCGCGGCGTTTGGTGAGCAAGGTGCGCCCACATTTTGGGCAGGCGGTCTTTTGGCTGGTCATTTGTCCGTCCTTCACTCCGTCGCGCATATCAGCCTCTTCAATCGCGGCGACGAGCTCTTCATCGGTGCAGCCTGATTTCTGTTTGAGCATTGACCAAAGCGCAGCACAGACCAACCGCAGCTCGTTATGCTCGCGAATCAGGTGCTGCATCTGGTTTGCGGCGACGTTTTGACCTGAGGCTGATTGTGCCGCGTTGATAGATTCGGGGAACCTGCGGCTGCCGTAGTAGCCGAGGCCTGTGCCAAGTATGAAGTCAAGCATTTTCGAATTATGGCTTGGGAAGCGCTCGAAGGGTTCGGTGAGTTCGGAGGGTTCGGAGGGAATTGACGAGTTCGACGAGGTGGAAACACCCTCTGGCGTTCTGACTATCTTGCAACTACATCGAAACCACCTTGCAACAACTTTGCAACTACATTGCAACCACTTGATCAACCGTAAAATCGCCAGTTGGGTGAGTACTCGCGGGTGAGTTTGTTATTTGTGAACAACAGTCGCAGCATTGCGATTGGCATGTTGCCCGATTGCAGAATCTTGTCGTGAAACTGTTGATCCGTCATCTTTTTTGAACCGACGATCTCATTGTGCAGGGAACGAAATTGAAGCGCGCCGAGCATATAGGCGCATTGATAGAGCGGCGAATACGCGCCGCTCAGTGAGCGCCGCACTTCGGCTTCTGCGCTGCTCGGCTCATGCCCGACTTTATCAATCAGCAGCTTGATGCATTCGTCGGGCGACATTTTTTCGAGGTGAAAACTGAGTGAGAAGATGATGCGTGCGCAACGGTGCATGCGCCAAAACAACATTCCGACGCGGTTTTCTGGGGACTTTTGAAATCCGAGATCCCAGAACTGCATTTCAAACCAAAGGGCCCAGCCTTCGGTCCAGAACGGAGTGCGGAACGGCGCTCGGTGTTGGCTGTAGCGCGCATTCATAAATCCTTGCAAATTGTGACCAGGAATGAGCTCGTGATGCACTGTTGCGCGTGAGAAGTGTTTGTTGTTTGCCCGCATGCTCATCAGTTTTTGTTCGTGCGACATGGTGTCGGTCGGGAACGAAACGATGATCGCTTCGCCACCAAGAAAGAATGGATTCACAAGCTGCGCTTCGGGCGACATCATTTCCATGCGCCATGTTTCCTTTGCGAGAGGCGGCACTGTCACCAATTTGTTCTTTTCGACAAACTCAATCGCCTCTTCGGCGAGAAACTTGACGAATGCGGGCTGCTCGCCCGGGGCAACGTGATCTTGTTTCACTTTCTCAAGCGCTTTTTTCCAATCGTCACCGAACCCCATTTCGCGAGAGGCTTTCAGCATTTCGTTCAGGCACCATTCGTACTCTTTGTTCGCTATCTCTACGAGCTCTTCCGGCGTGTAGGGAATGAGTTCATTTCGCAGCTCCTCCATGAGTGCGTCGTGTCCAATCGGGTCGCCGACGATAAAGTTGTCGTTGCCGGGCGGAATCATGGCGACTTTTTCGCGAAGAAATCGTGCGTACTCTTGAAGCGCCGTGTCGGCAGATTTGTATGGGGCTTCAACCCACCATGCGAAGGTTGGGACGTAGCCATTGTAGAACTGATACCATTTTGTGAACGCGCGTTGCAGCGAGCGTATGGCCATGCTCGCTCGGTTAGCCAGAGTGCGCTTGAACTTTTCGGATTGCATGCGCTTTTCGATGCTGGACCTTAGTTCATCAATCTGCTTCTTCATCGCTGCGACGGTAGAAGCGGATGCTTCCGGATCAATCGCCTTGCCGGCGATTCGGTCCTCTTCAAGCTTGGCGATGGTTGATACAAACGGAATGAACTCTTTGATTTCACTCAGTTGGGCTGCGTCTATGTCTAACTGCCTCAGCTCGTGCTTCAAGTAGTTTGTTTGAAGTAAATAGTCCACTTGACCTTCGCGATCCAGCGCGTCAAAGTTTGTTCGGCCCAGGTCGGTTTGCCACTGAACGAAGAAATCGTGCAGTCGAGCTTGGCGTGCTTGTGAAAACGGAACGTCGTACTTCTCTTGTAAGCTCTGCAGGTCGGCGGAATGAGTTCGGATAAATGCGACCATTGGGCTCTCAGCGGTGTCCGACATCGAGGTGACAGAAGCGAGCAGAATCGGCAGCAAAGGCATGTTTGAAGCCTACCCTTGCTGTTCGCATAGCGCCTCCAGGTATTTGATTCCGGAGCCAGTGTTGAATAGCACGACCGTTTCATCTGCCGAAAGAAAACCGGTTTCGATGAGGCGCCGATAGGCGGCAAGGGTTGCGCCTCCTTCTGGGGCCGCGAATATGCCGGTCTTGCTGGATATTTCGTTTGCACAGGAGATCATTTCGGAGTCAGAGACGGCGATCGCGGTACCGCCCGAAGCGCGAATGAGATCGAGCATGATGAAATCGCCGACGGCCTTTGGGACACGGAGGCCGGATGCAGAAGTGTGGGCTTGGAGATGTTCATCCGCGAAACGGGAACCGGATTCAAATGCGCGAACAATCGGTTGACATCCTTCAGCTTGAACACTAATCATCTTGGGACGCGAAGAATCAATCATGTTCATCGCTTCGAGTTCGTCAAACGCCTTCCACATTCCGATGAGGCCGGTGCCGCCACCCGTCGGATAGATGATTGCGTCGGGCAGTTTTTCTCCAAGCTGTTCGAAGAGCTCGTACCCCATCGTCTTTTTGCCTTCAACCCGATACGGCTCACGCAAGGTGCTCATGTCGAACCAATCGCCTTCCATCTGTTCGCGCATCGCTGCTGCACAGTCCGTGATGAGACCGTTTATCAGAGTGACTTTGGCGCCGAGTAATTCACACTCTTTGATGCACGCTTGTGGAGTGTCGCGTGGCATATAGACGTGGGCCTCCAGTTCGGCGTGTGCGGAATACGCTGCGAGTGCGCCTGCGGCGTTTCCGGCGCTTGGAACTCCGAGACGTTTCGCGCCGAGGTGTTTCGCGACTGACACCGCAACGGCCATACCTCGCGCTTTGAAACTCGAGGTGGGGTTTACACCTTCATCTTTTATGTATGTGTTTGCACCAAATCGCGGGGCGCGGTGCAAGGGCGTCAGCCCTTCACCTAAACTAATCGGTTTGACTGGCGGGAGTACCGATTCGTACCTCCACAAACTACGGTGTTCGTCGCTGGTTGTGAACTGTTTTGGAAGTTCGTAGTCAACTCTTAGCGGTTTGCCGCATTCGCACAGATTCCGGAGCGAATCCCAGGCATAGGACTTGCCACAAAGCCAACAGGTAAGAGTACGAATGTATGAGGTCATGTGCGGGGTCCGAACGTCGAAACGGTATACTACTCCAAACCAAATTTTGGAGAACCCCATGCAGCCAATTGAAGCAAAGAACTACATTAACGGTGTCTGGAAAGAGTCAAATTCAGGCAACCGATTTTCGAGCACAAACCCAGCAAACAGTAACGAAGTAATCGGCACGGTGCCGATGTCGAACGCCGCTGACGTTGATGAAGCGGTCGCCGCAGCGAAGAACGCTTTTGAAAGTTGGAGTCAACTGAGCTGGGTCACACGCGCCGATTATCTGGACAGATTTGCGCAGCTCATCAAGCGCGATGTGGAAGAGATGTCGCGACTAATCACGCGCGAATGTGGCAAGCCGCTAAACGAAGGTCGGGCCGACGTTATCGAAACGCTTCATATGGTGCAGTATGCCGCGGGATTGGGCCGGCTACCAGTTGGCGAGATCATTAGCAGCGAGATTTCAGAAAAAGATGCGTACATTCGACGCAAGCCAAAAGGTGTCGTGGGCTGTATCACTCCGTGGAATTTCCCGATGGCGATTCCGCTGTGGGAGATGGCGCCCTCTTTGGTCGCCGGCAACACGGTTGTGCTCAAGCCGAGCGAAGAAACGCCGCTGTGTGCCGACCACCTCTTCAAGTTGATGCACGAAGCCGGTTTCCCCGCGGGTGTTGTCAACCTAATTCATGGAGATGGAGCTAATGCGGGTGCGCCGCTCAGTTCGCATCTTGATGTCGCTGTTATGCTGTTTACGGGAAGCTACGCGGTTGGCAAAAAGGTGCAGCAGCAGGCTGCAAGCGAAGCGTACAAGTTTGTTGCCACAGAAATGGGCGGGAAAAACGCCCTAATCGTACTTTCGGATGCCGATCTCAAGATTGCTGTACCGGCAGGGGTTTTGAGCGCGTTCAAAACATCCGGACAGCGTTGCGTCACTTCGGGGCGAATCATCGTTGACAAAAAGATTGTTGATGAGTACCAGGCGAAGTTTCTTGAGATGGTTGATCGCATCAAGGTTGGAAACGGCCTGAGCGAGGATGTTTTCATGGGGCCGCTCATTAATAAGAAGGGCGTCGAGAAGTTCTTGATGCACAACCAGAAAGCGAAGGAAGAGGGCGCGGAAGTATTGCGGGACGGTGGCGTTTTGAGTGGGCCCGAGCACGAATGCGGCAATTTCGTCAGCCCGTTTGTGTACCGGATGAATTATCGGCCCAACACTTTCTGTCTCCGCGAGGAGGCTTTCAGCCCGCACGTTGCGATCATCCCGTGTGATGGAGTCGAGGAAGCGGTCAACATTTACAATGACACCGATTACGGCCTGGCGATGGCGGTTTGCACAGAGGACTATCGCAACTGGCGTTATGTTCGTGACCACGCCGAGTACGGCCTGGGGTATGTCAATTTGCCGTCAATCGGTGCCGAGGTGCATCTGCCGTTCGGCGGCGTGAAGCGCTCGGGTAACGGCCATCCCTCTGCCGAAGGTCTGCTGGATGCGGTAACGCATCGGACTGCGTTCACAGTCAACTATGCTCGCGAGATTAAGATGGCCCAAGGATTGAGCGTCAAGCTCTAAGTCTGGCCTCGCAGAATTGCTGGTTGCCATCACTTTTGCGAGGTCCTCTTGCCCAATTGTCACTCCGATAATCAAACGGTAGCCAAATTTGGTTGCGTGTGGGACAGGTCTTTGGGGTCGAAAATGCGGGCAGTACCGGTTGACTTACGATATTTACAGGAGATCACGGGTGGTGATCGCCTGTTTTTCCGCGAGTTGATGGACGACTTTGTGGAGATGGGGGCGGAGCTGTTTCGAAGAATGGCCGAGTGCGCGAGCACCGGTGATTTCGAAGAGTTGAAAACCACCGCACACGCGCTGAAGGGCGGCAGTTTTAGTGTTGGCTCTGAAGCTCTTGGCGACATGGCCGCAGAGATCGAGTTATGCTGTTTGGGAGACAACAAAGATTCAGTCGTGACGCTGATTGACAAATCGAGAACCGAGTTTGATCGGATTTGCAAGTGGTGGGCACATGGGTCGGAAGATTACGCCGCATAACGCAGCCGGACCATCCGCGCGATGCATTGGGCGCAAGAGGTGGGGTTTGACTCGAAATTACAAATCACCAGGATGTGATATGAAAGTTTTGATTGCAGAAGACGATGTCGTGACTTGCAAGCTGCTGCAGCGGCTGCTTTCCAATTTGGGCTATTCGTGTGAATTCGTTTCCGACGGGCATGAAGCGTGGGAACGTTTGCAGGAGAAGCGAATCGGAGTGCTCTTGTTAGATTGGCAACTCCCCGGCATCAATGGCTCGGAACTGTGTAAAAGGCTCAGAGATTCGCAGACGGATCGGTACACCTATATCGTTGCGATGACGACTCATGACGAGCGAGAGTGCCGGCGAAGCGCGATGGAGTCTGGCGCAGATGACTCTCTTCATAAACCCGTTGACGCCGAAGATTTGGCACTTCGGTTCGCTGTTGCGCGCCGAATTATGGGAATGCAGCACCACCTCGAGGCGCAGTTTGATTCGTTAGTCACGAGCCAATCCATGCTCGAAGAGTCCAACGAGGTATTGACTCAGCAGCGCGAACAGGTCGCCGAACTGCTTATGAAGGCTGAACGATCGAAAAAGATCGCCGAAGTTTCGAACCGACGGTTTGAGCAGCTCTTCAGCGGGTTGCCGGTGGCGGGGTTCACCTGTGACCAGGTCGGCACGGTGTTCGAGTGGAACACCCGAGCAGAGATGATGTTCGCCATTACAGCCGACAGGGCGATTTATCAACCCTTGCAGAAACTTTTAGGCAAAAAGCTTGTCACGAATGCCGCGATGGACCAGATCCGCAGCGTTTTCGCCGGCAACACGTTTTCCGATTTCGAATGGAAAGCAGATGGCAGAGTTTTCTTGGTTTCTGGCCAACCGCTTTTGGGAACGAATGGCGAGGTTAATGGATGTCTGGCAACGGCTGTGGACATTTCGGAACAGCGCAAGGCGCAGGCACAGTTGAAGCGGCAAAATGTCAAGTTGAAGGAAGCAAAACAGGCCGTTGAAGTGATGAACAAGAGGTTGGCAGAGATGGCGGTAACGGATGCCCTCACGCGGATACCGAACCACCGTGCGCTGATCGATCGGCTAAGAATGGCGCTCCACGATGCGGAGCGAGGGCAGCGAATGTCATTGTCCATGGTGGATGTGGACTTTTTCAAGAAGTTTAACGACGAGTTTGGGCATCAGGCGGGCGACGAGGTGCTGATTGCTGTCGCGGAAACGCTCAGGCGAAGCATCCGCAAAAGCGATTTTGTGGCGCGGTATGGCGGTGAAGAGTTTTGCGTACTGTTCGCGAACGCCGACGAGGCGACTGCCATGAAATTGGCAGACAGGCTCCGGAGGAAGATCTCCGAGATTGTTACGCCTTACCGGAAGATTACTGCGAGCTTCGGATTGGCGGAGCATCCTGGCTTGCCGATCAGCGGAGAAGAGCTGATTAAGGCGGCGGACGAAGCACTTTACGATGCGAAGCATGCCGGTCGAAACACCGTTGCTTGTCGCAAGGTGCAGGTTGAGCGAGCAGCGTAAACCGACCGGGTAACCTCGGCATGTGAAGCAGTATCGTGTGGCGATTCTCGGCGCCACAGGCGCCGTTGGCCAGGAGTTCCTCAAGCTTTTTTCGCGGAGACACTTTCCCGCTTCGACTATTCGCTTGCTGGCGAGTGCGCGCTCGGCGGGGAAAGTTCTTCAACTTAAGAACCAAGCGATTCCTGTGCAGGCCGTTTCAGAAGGGGCGTTCGAAGGCGTTGATATCGCGTTCTTCTCCGCAGGATCAGAAGCGTCGAAAGAGTGGGCGCCGATTGCTCTTGCAAAGGGAGCCGTCGTCATTGACAATTCGGGTGCATTTAGAATGGACCCCAGCGTTCCGCTTGTCATCCCTGAGATTAACTGGCACAAGGTGCTGCCTTCGCATCGGCTGTTTCCGGTGGGCAACTGCACGGCAATTATTCTGATGATGGCGATTGCGCCCCTACGAAAGTTTGGCAAGATTCGACGAATTGTCGCGAGCTCGTATCAAAGCGTCAGCGGCGCGGGAGCGCGAGCGATGGAAGAGTTGGAGCGACAGACGCGCGAACTGGCTCGTGGCGAAGAGCCGACTTGTGAGGTGTTCCCGAATCCGATCGCTGGAAATCTGTTTAGCCATAACACAAGGATAAACGACGATGGGTACAACGGCGAAGAGTGGAAGGTTATTCAAGAGACTCGCAAGACTCTGGATATGCCGGATCTCGCAGTGGAGATTACGTGCATTAGGGTGCCCGTACTGCGCGCACATAGCATGAGCATCAATGTGGAATTCGATGGCCCCGCGCCAGCCGTCGGAGCTATGCGAGAAGCGTACGAAGCGGCGCCGGGTGTGACGCTCGTTGATGACAGGGAGCAGAATCTATTCCCAATGCCGGTGACTGCTGCGGGTAAAGATGAAGTGCTTGTCGGACGGCTCCGCCAGGACGCAACCAACCCGAATGCCGTGTCGCTGTTTGCATGTGGAGACCAATTGCTCAAAGGGGCGGCCCTAAACGCCGTGCAAATTGCCGAAAAACTAGTCGCGACTGACATGATTCAGCGTCCAACAGCGTCTGTTTAGACAAACCAACAAGGAGATACGAAATGGGAGCATTCCAAGCGCCGAAAGAATGGGGACCCCTGCTGACCGCGATGGTGACGCCGTTCAAAGCCGACGGCTCGGTGGACTATGCCGAAGTCGAGAAGATCGCTGCATTCCTGGTGGATGAGCAGAAGAACACGGGAATTGTGGTCGCAGGGACTACGGGTGAGTCACCGACGTTGTCTGATTCTGAGAAATGCGAGCTGTTGCGCGTAACTCTAAACGCTGTAAAAGATCGCGCAGCGGTGGTTTTTGGTGCAGGAACCTACGACACCAATCACAGTATTCACCTGACTGCGGCAGCGACTGAAATGGGCGCGCACGGCGTGATGCTTGTTTCGCCGTATTACAACAAACCATCTCAAGAGGCGCTTTACGAACATTTCAA
The DNA here is from genome assembly GCA_046330175.1 of Fimbriimonadales bacterium. Classification (GTDB taxonomy): domain Bacteria; phylum Armatimonadota; class Fimbriimonadia; order Fimbriimonadales; family ATM1; genus JAJPJR01. The sequence goes on along the minus strand of JAXLTG010000001.1, from coordinate 1,420,653 downwards.
AACGATTGCCAACACGACGGATTTGCCGGTAATGCTTTACAACATCCAGGGACGAACAGCGGTCAATATTGAAACGCCGACGCTTTTGAAACTGGCTGAAACTGTGCCGAACATTTGTGCGGTGAAAGAGGCGAGCGGCAACCTAGCGCAAGCTGCCGAAGTCGGAGCAGCGATGCCGGAAGGGTTCCGAATGTACTCTGGCGATGACATCCTCACTTTGCCAGTCCTCGCGGCGGGAGGCATCGGAGTCGTCTCAGTCGCGGGCCATGTCATCGGCAAACCGATCTACGAAATGATGAATACGTTCTTCCGCAACCCGATTGATGCGATCAATCAAGGGAAAAAGATGGTTCCTCTCATTAAGGCGCTGTTCTGCACGAGCAATCCGATTCCGGTTAAGTACGCACTGTCACTGCTCGGATTCAATACAACGCAGTACCGAATGCCAATGATTCAACCATCGGATGCGCAAAAGAAGTTAGTCGAATCGGCCATGCGAGAGTTCGGCATCCCTTTTGAGGTTCGCGCTGCAGTTATGAGCTAATTGCAGATTCGGTTGAGCAGTGCGTCTTCGGCGTCGTATTGCTGCTGCTGATTCTCGGGAACGGGAAGTGGATTTCGCAGCTCCCATTGTGCGGCTTCGGCGACCGATTGCTGCCTGCTCGTAAGTTCCTCATAACCCAACTCAGTTCGAATTGCCGAACTGTTTAGGAGCAAGTTTTGGTGATAGTTGCCGGGGGACTGAACTATTTCGGGGAGTTCGGAGTCTGGCAGCGAGACCAACGTCCCACCCCAGTCGAGCGCGTTTGCGATTTCCGAGTACCAGTCCAGAACCGAAACGGCTTCTTGTTCGCCGACGTTGTAGGTGCTTGATGCTGAAAACTCAGTTTCGACAGCGAGTCGGATCGCCTGCGCAACGTCTTTCACGTGGCTGCGTGTGGTTCTCCAGTTTGCGAGGTTTTCGGAGATCACCATCGCGCTGCGACCGTCAATGATGCGGCGAATGATTGATCCCATCCTACGCTGATAGTCCAGCTCGCCGTAGACCATCGGCAGTCGCAATATCCGCACCTTCATCGCCGACTCAAGAAACATCTGCTCGATAGGAATTTTGTCATACCAATACCGCCATTCGGATTCATTCGCGGGGTCGCGGTACGGATAGCGGTTTTCGCGCAGCGGGCTTTTTTCTGTGATCCAGGTGTTTTCGGTTTCACCCTGTTCTGTGCCGATAAGTTTTCCAAAAGCTCGGTACACGTCGCAACTGCTGATGAGCACGACGCGCTCAGCGATCTCTTCCAGCGTCTTGAGTGTCGCGGCTGCTGCGCTTTCCGTGTAACAACACATATCCAGGATCACTTCGGGCGCGAATTCTTCGAACCTGCCTCGGAAATCCGCGATCTTTTCTCGGTCGCCCAGTAGTTCGGCTGCTCCCTCAAGTTTGTTCTGGTTCTGGCCCCTGTGAAACAGGAGCAGTTCATGGCCTGCCGAAAGCAACCCCCGAACCGCATGAACGCCGATGAACCGAGTGCCACCTAAGACGAGAACACGCATCGTGTGAAGCTACCAGAACTTGATGCAGGACACCACGCCTTCCGTATCGAATAGTAGAGGCATGAAGCGTAATCTGTCACGACGAGAGTTCCTCAAAGCGGGAGCGATCACAGCCGTCGGTTTCTCTGCCACAAAACTTATCGCCTCTGATTCGACGGTTTTGCCTCAGTCGGGCTCGAAAATTATCGCGGTCTCGAGTGGGAATGGGCTTAGGGCCACCGAAATCGCCGCCAGGATGATGAAGGAGGGCAAAGACGTGGTGGATGCCGCTGTCGAAGGTGTGGTCCCAGTCGAAGAGGACCCAAACGACATGTCGGTCGGCTATGGTGGATTGCCGAATGAACGTGGCGTCGTCGAACTGGATTCTTGTGTGATGCACGGTCCGACGATGCGCGCGGGTGCGGTGGGTGCCCTTCAAAACATAAAGACGCCCTCACGAGTTGCGAATATGGTGATGCGCCGAACCGACCACGTGTTTCTCGTCGGCGCGGGCGCGCTCGAATTCGCGAAGGCGATGGGAATTGAGGAGCACAACCTGTTGACGGAGCGTGCAAGAGAGCAATGGATGCGATGGAAATCTCGACTGACGAAAGAGGACGATTGGCTAGACAGCGACGAAACCGAAAAAGACTTCGGAAAAGCTGAGGCGGTGCCTGGACTTCCGAAGCGACCGACGGGAACCATCACCTGTCTGTGTCTAAACCATAAAGGGGAGCTCGGCGGCTGCACGTCCACAAGCGGATTAGCGTTTAAGATTCCTGGCCGAGTCGGAGATTCGCCAATCATCGGCGCCGGGCTGTACGTTGATGGAGATGTTGGTGCCGCTGGGTCTACCGGTCGTGGCGAGGCAAACATTCAAGCCTGTGGCTCACGCACAATTGTTGAAAACATGAAAGATGGAATGGAGCCGCGCGCGGCGATTATGGATGTACTGAAACGAGTCTGTGATCAAACACGTTCGGAGAGGCTGCTCGTGTCTAAAGGCAAGCCAAACTTCAACCTAACTTATTATGCAGTTAGGAAGGATGGAAAGTTTGCTGCGGCGAGCATCTACAAAGGCGGGAACTTCGCGGTTTTCGATGGAACAGAAAACAAGCTTGTTGATTTGGACTTTCTCTATGAAAAAGCCTAATCGTGGGCGTGGTTGAGAAGCCAGATTAGGAATACCGACAACCCAATGCTGATGAGGGGATAGATCATTCCTAATGTGCCCATGTTGCCGAGCACGCTTAGCAAACCGAAAACCACGCGCATGTAGCACACGAATTTCATCCCTTCGAATGCCCAGTTTTGGCCGAGAACGACACCAATGCCGTCTGCGACGAAGATGATTCCCATGATTCCCGGAAGGAAGCCGAGTCCTCCGCCGCCCATCGGCCTAAACGCAGTTTCGACAACGAACGCGACGAGAACCAGGAGTATGCCTTCGACTATCCACAAACCGGCTGCGATGCAGATGAACACATGTTTCCAGTTGTATCCCGCGGGCAGTGCTTGGCCTGCGTATCGGTTTACTGGTGGTACAGCCTGAGGCGGCGAGGTGCGAATCGCTTGTACCGCGACGGGCATATTCGCGACGGGAGTCGCGTTAAGCGGCGCGAAACAAAGCGAACAATGAGTTGCCTTTGCCGGTACGATAGCTTCGCATTTTGGACAGCGATTCATCCGTGAAATCCCCCAGGTGTTTCTTCCACACAGACTGGTTTAGTTCACCGGCAGAACTACTTGCTCCAAACTCTTTTCATGAGTGCATATCCGGCCGGATCATGCGATTCCAACTCTGATCTGTTGAATGGAAAGTAGTCATTTCCGTTGAACCATGCTTCCGACAACTCGGCGAAGTACTCCATTGGGTTGGTGGACGCGTAGCCTTTTCGTGTTCCGCCCCGATTATGGGCGACAAGATCGTACAAGTGGTTTGCCATGGCGTTCTTATAGCAGGCTTCGATGTACGCGTCGTCATATCCGAATTCGAGATCATGGTAGCCGTGCGCAAGTTCGTGCAACACCATTAGCGGTTGGTTTAGGTTGACCCATTCAACAAAAGTTCTCGCGTTCGAGATTTCAACTCCGTTCTCCTTCTCGGGGTTGTAGTTGTGTTCTTTTAGCCAACCAACGTCAGGGTGATAGCACGCGCAAGGGAAGTCCGGATTGTTAAGTTCCATCCAAATCGGAATTTTCCGAAGCACGTTCACCTGACGCAGGGGAACTAACTCAACGACCTCTTTTAGTTCTGACTTTAGGAGGTCGAGAGCGGGCGTTAGCGTCTTTGCATCCGCCGACAACTTCGCGCTGATGCGAACAGTGAACCCCTCAACATTCACCTTCTTATACGATGCAGTGGGCTCGTATCCGTCTAAGGCAATTGCGAAAAGCATGGTTGCAATCATCATTTCGATTTCACCGCGAATTTTGGGTAGTCGGCTGGGGATTTTCTTCCTTCGATGAACTCACGCAGCAACCAACCGAACCAGACTGTGAACTTGAAACCGTGACCGGAACAACCGCTGACATAGTAGGTAGGCACTTCGCTATCAACTTTGCCAATCTGGAAGTCTTCATGTTGCTCGACGGTGTACAGGCAAGTGTGCGTTTCGATTACTTTCGCGCTTTCGTGCAATCGAAACGTGGCGTATGATTTCAGCGAAGCGAGTACTGTTGGCTCTACAGATCGTTCCAACACATCTGGGTCAACGACTGTTCCGTGCTCGTGAACTCCAATTTTTAGACCGCGCCCGTAGTTGGGAAAACCATACCAACTTTGGTCGCTGGCTTCAACCCAAACCGGAAGGTCGGGCATGGGCGGCGCTTCAAAGTAGGCGAACAACTGTTTGTGTGACCGCACAGGAATTGAGACAAAATTCGTAATCCAACTTCCTGCGCATATTGCGACCGCGTCGAACTTCTCGCCATTTACCCTGCCTTCAGAACCGAGTTCGGCTCTTGTTCCATATTTGATTTCACCACCTAACTTCCGAACTCGATCTGCTAACAGCTTCAAGATTCGATCCGCCCGCAGATAGCCCGCGTCCTGCTGGAAGATCGCTACTTCGTCGGGCTCCAGGTGAAAACCGCTGAATCTTCGCGCGACCTCAACCGGATTCAACATCTCGTAGGCGACGTGGTTTTCCGCTAAGCTCTTTTGTCCCAGCTTCATCTGTTGAGCTTCGGGTTTTCCAAAGAATAGCAATCCTGTTGGCACATAGATCTGTTCGTCAATCGAGGATTCCAACTCATCCCAGAGTGGGAAAACTTCTTGCATCAGGGCCGTGTAGTACGGGTCAACGTAGGTTTTGCGCGTAATTCGTGACGTGCCGTGTGATGAACCGTGCGCGTGCCCTTCTGTGAACTGCTCGAATACCGTCACTTTGTGACCAGCTTCGCATAAGAACCGCGCAGCGGAAAGCCCTGTGGCGCCGGCGCCAATAATCGCAACCTTCATTTCAACTCGGGCAGGCTCATGTCGCTACTATGCCCTGGGAAAAGTTTCGCATCGGGGTCAATCACGGTCTTTGCGAAATTCACGGCGATACAAGCTTCACCAACGCCTGTTGCGATGAGGTCGAGTTTGGCTGAGTGTGTGCAAACGTCGCCTGCGGCGAACACTCCAGAGATGTTCGTTTCCATCCGCTCAGATACTCGGATTTTTGTTTTCTCCATCTCAAGACCCCATGATCGGATCGGTCCAAGATCGGTTTTGTATCCGATGCAAACGATGAGCGAATCGCAAGCGACCTGTTGCTCAGATTTCGTTTGTGTGTTCTGGGTCGTAACCGACGTAACCCAACTCCCTCCATTAATCTGCTCGATTGTTTCGAATGGGCGGAACACAATGCTGGATGCGAGCATTTTTTGAACACTGTCCTCGTGGGCCCTGAATTTGTCTCTTCTATGAATCAGGGTGACTGATTTTGCGATGGGCAGGATCGCGAGAGCCCAGTCCAACGCAGAGTCTCCTCCGCCTACAACGACGACCGCTTTATCGCGATGGTTCTCTGGGTCCAACACTCCATACGAAACGCCTTTGCCGCCAAATGCAGCTTCTGTGTCAATGCCGATTTTTGTGGGTGAAAACGAACCAACACCCGCACATACGAGCACGGTTTTGGTTTGGAATTCGCTGTTAGATGTTGCGAGCGTGAAGTTTCCTGCACTTCCAGAAAGTGAGATGGACTGTTCCCCTAAGCAGATTGTTGGGGAAAACCTTTCCGCCTGCCTCATCATCTCCTGTGCCAGATCCTTTGCCAATATTTCAGGAAAGCCGGGCATGTCGTATATCGGTTTTTCCGGATACAGCGCAGCCAACTGACCGCCGGGTTGATGCAGTGAATCAACGACAAGAGTTCTCATTCCGCGAATGCCTGCATAGAAGGCCGCAAACAGACCGACAGGTCCCGCTCCTACAACCGCGATGTCATAACTGTCAGAACTCAAACCCAAACCTCTCCATTTGGGCCGACCTCTTTCTTCCAGATTGGTACATCGGCCTTTATCGAATCAATGAGGAATTTGCAACACTCAAATGCCTCGTTGCGGTGCGCGCACGCTGCGCCGGTAATGACTGCAATGTCACCGATTTCGAGTCGTCCGATTCGGTGAATCATCGCGACGTTTGCTGCGAATCTTGATTTCGCTGCCTCAACAATCTTCTTCATTTCGGAAAGCGCCATCTCTTCGTACGCTTCGTAAATCAGGTGGTCTGTCTGCTTTCCTTCGGTCACGCTCCTAACTTCGCCGCAAAACAACACGACTCCGCCCAATTCTGGGCTTTCGATCGCAGCGAGCACATCCCCCGGCAACAGAGGCTGATTCGAAAGCAGGATCATCGGGCTCCCCCGCTGACCGGCGGGATGACCGCAACCTCGTCGCCCTCGGAAACCGTACTTTCGTCGCAGGCGAACTGTTGGTTCACCGCGATTCGTGCGCCAGAACTCCACACACCGTTCGATTCCAGTGTCCGCCGAAGTTCGAGAACCGAGACTGGGCAGGAGATTTCGAGCGAGTATTCGGGGCCGTGAGCGTTTTTGAGCCCGGCGAACAGCCTGATCAAGAGTGGCACGTGCGGATGGTACCGCCAGTCACGTCAATTGTAAAATAAGGCGAATCGGATGCGAGAAACAGATGGCCAGGGCGACCGGCTGAAATTCGAAGAGCAATCCAAGCAGTTGGATGCCACGCTTTCGCGCGAGCTCCAAGGCATTCACTTGGAATCCGAAGAGTCGTCAAAGTGGCGGGACATCTCAGAACTCGCGCTTGACCTGAGGGCGGAGGAGGAATCGCGCGCTCGAACCGGTTGGGGCAGATTCGTCAGGCAAATCAAGCAGATGGATTTCGCCACGCGGCGTGTCGTTGCTGGCGCGGCTCTCGGGTTGTGGACCGGTCTCATCGCGGCGCTTGCCGCAAAGTACGGAGATCAGTACGGTCTCGCGAGCATGGGTCAGATTATTCTGGTTGTTGCTGCAATTCTGAACTGTGCGGTTTGTCGAAAAGGTGAACTCGGCGCGCTCACCGGCGGCGCTTGGGCCGTCGCTCGATTGCTCGGTTTTGGCCTCTGTTCGATGGTGCTAAGAAGCAGCGTTCAACAGACTGGATCCGAGATAATTCCATACGCACTGATTGCCGCTGCATCCGGGTTTATTTTCGGCTCCGTCGGTGATCGCATTATGAAAGTGCGATTTCAGCACGACCCTCAGAAGCGCCGCGAGTACCTGTTGAAACAGCTGATCGAATTGCAGGAGGAGCTAAGAAAAGGGGAACAAGATGTGACGTTTCTCAGCGTTGATGTTGTGGGAAGCACCGATATGAAACGACATGCCGATCACTTGGATGTCGAGTACACCTTCAACGAATACACTCATTTCGTGACCGCCGCTGCGCGTTCGTTCGACGGTTCGCTGCATAGCACGGCGGGCGATGGCATTTTGCTAACGTTCTCCACCCCAAAAGACGCCTTTCTATCCGCGCGAAAAATCTTGGGTGGATTGCTCGAATTCAACACTTACAAGAATCGGCTCGGGCGTCCATTCGAAGTCCGTTGCGGAATACACACTGGAAAAGTGAACGCGCCGACGGGCGATGCGGGAAGCGTCAACTACTCCCATGTGATTGACGTCACCGCACACGTGCAGAAGGTCGCGCCGCCCGGTGGGATCGCCCTCAGCGATAGCGCCGCACAGCGACTTCCTTCGGGCACGGCGACTTTCACCACTTCAGAAACAGAGGTCAAAGGAGTGCGCGCCCTGTTGTGGGCGGGCCGAGCGCCCCAAGCCGAACCAGCGCCGCAACTTTCGCTCCAGGAGCCGCCTCCGCTTCCTCCCGGCTTTCGGGCCTAATTTTCGCCCATAATATCGCCCTACCATGGATGTTTATGACGCCTGGAATGGCGCGGTTGAAGAGATAAAGAGAAAGGTAACGGGCGTCGGGGTGTGGACCGCACTGAACTGCGCGGTACCCATCGTGTATGAAGAAGGCTACTTCGTGCTTGGATTCGGGCCGCGCGATGTGGATCTTATGGGCCACCTGAAACCCGCCGGCGTGCAGCGGACGATCGAGGTCGAGCTCGAATCTCGGCTCAATGGGTCCGTGAAGCTCGAACTTCTTTCCGGAATCACAATAAACGACTGGCAGGCTCACAAACGACGACTCGAAGAGGCGAAAAAGCTGAAGTCTGCGGCAGCGAGTCGCGAGAAGCAAGTGCGCGAAGCGGGACGAACTTGGGACGAAGTGTACGAAAGAGCCGGTCGTGCCGCCCTGAAGTACAACGCCAAGGGGAGGCCCCATCAGGCAGCCCGGCTGCTTGAAGAGTGTGTCGAGGACTGCGCCCAACATTTTCCCACCGAGGAGATGGACGAGGATGAGGAGCGCGCTTTTGCGAGAGCGACTGAGCGAATCGGCCAGCTCTGCGATGTGCCTCCCACTACGGTCGCCTATATGGTTCTGTCTCGGAGCGGACGGCTGTAACCGAACTCATTGTCCTGGGCTGTGGCACCAGCCACGGCGTCCCGATGGTTGGATGCAGCTGCCAGGTCTGCACAAGCGATAACCCCAAGAACTCGCGGTATCGGTCCTCCTTGCTCATTCAGGGGCCCTCGGGCAACCTGTTGATTGACGCCCCGCCCGAGCTACGCCTCTCCCTCGTGCGAGAGAAAGTCACTCGGATTGACGCCGTCCTACTGACGCATGCTCATGCCGACCACGTGATGGGTCTCGATGACCTCCGGCGGTTCTCCGAGCTGTCCGGGAAGTCCATTCCGATCCTCGCGCAGCCCTCGGTTCTCAGCGATGTCCGTCGGATTTTTGAGTACGCCTTCGTTCCGAACGAGCATATCGGGGGCGGTTTGCCTCGGTTTGAGATGGTAGAGGCCGAGGCCGAGAACGAGATATGTGGGTTGCGGGTTATGACCTTTCCGGTCATGCACGGGAAGTTAGAGGTCCTGGGGGTCAGGATCGGGGACCTGGCCTACCTGACCGACGTGAGCGAGATCCCGGACTTCAGCCGAGAATGGCTTACCGGACTAAAAACGTTGTTCTTGGATGCGACTCGCTACATGCCTCATCCGTCCCATCTTCACTACGAGGCCTCGCTGGAGCTTGCGGCTACTCTCGGGGCTGAGGTGACTTTCCTGACTCATCTCTCTCACGACTACGACTATGAGGTCGTGATGAGGGAACTTCCGAAGGGGGTCAAACTGTCGTACGATGGTCTGCGAGTTCAGGTCGGAAATGGGGAAATCTCCTAAACAGTTTGAATTTTCCCCTACAGAGAACCTCATGTTCTGCCGCAATAATTCTAAAGGGAGGCTGCCGCTCGCCTAATTAGGCGCCATGCCAGGGAAAGGATGGTCAAAAATGTTGACACGGTTAGGAACCAGGGGGCTAATTTGCCGAAGCTAATCGGCCTGCTCTGTGCCCTCATGGCTCTCGCGGCCTGCGTGATCCAGAAAACCGACCCGGCCAACTCTTTCCTACGCGCCTTGGTGGCGTTTGTCGTGGGGTCCGCGCTAACGAAAGCTTGGTACGCTCTATTAGCAGCCAGGATCGCACCTACAGAGTCGAGCCTCAAGGATGAGGACACGAAGGACATAGCGGCTTAGAGGGGAACAGGAAAATATGGCTCACTTGACTCAATCACAACTCGAAAGACTTTGGAAGTCCTTCAAACAGGACGAGTGCCGAGAGGCAAGGGACATCCTGATTCAAAACTACGCCTACTTAGTAAAGATCACCTCGGGGAGAGTTGTGAGCTCGATGCCGAATGGGCTCGACAGAGAAGACCTAGTTAGCGCCGGCACCATCGGACTCGTAAAGGCCGTTGATCAGTTCGACCTCAACCGAGAAGTAAAGTTTGAAACTTACGCGATTGCACTCATTCGCGGCGCGATTCTTGAAATGCTCCGCGGCGAGGATTGGGTTCCGCGTTCGGTCCGCGAAAAGCTCAAGGCGCTTGATCGCTCGCTTGTAGATTTGGAAGCTCGCCTCGGCCGACCTGCAACACCCGAAGAGATGGCGGAAGCGCTCGGCGTTGAAGTTGAAGAGGTAAATCATTTGTTGCAGCAATCGGCAAGAACCGGTGTGCTCTCCCTCGATGATGCGATGGCCGGATACGATGGCGAAGAGCATCTTCACTTTGTTGATCTGCTTGTTGACGAAAACTCCTCTCCAGACCAAGAAGCCGAAGGAAGAGAAGTGCGACGAATTCTTGGTACGAGCGTAGATCGGTTGCCTGATCGAGAACGACTCGTCATTGCCCTCTACTATCACGAGGGTTTGACTTTCAAAGAGATTGGCCGTGTTCTTGGCGTTTCGGAAAGCCGCGTTTATCAGCTTCACACACAAGCGATGACGCGAATTCGAGCATATATGCAATCAGAAGGCGGCGTTTACGCGGCGTTTTAGGCCCAAGGGGGCGTCATGCCCGATATCGAACGTGTTCAGCAATATTCCAGTGTGACGGATCGAATTCGACCCGCCGATCACCACTCGCGCCCAAAGCAACAACACCACAAGCAGGAACATCTTTCGGACCCCGAAGATGTCGTTGAACTTCACGAAGAGGAGCCCGCGGAAGTCGTTTCTGCTACCGAGCCTGCTGCACCAGAAGAGCATCTTGATTTGTCGGCGTAGCGAGATAGCTGTGTAATTGTTGGAAGGTGGTTGCAAAGTTGTTGCGAAGTGGTTGTACGGAAGTGGTGAGGGGCGACATAACCGATCGAACCCTCCGAACTCGTCGAACTTTTCGTAGCCTTCAGACTTGCCGAACGGTTTGAACCACATACGCCTGACCCAATTCCCTGTACCTTTGCTGGTCCCACCCCTCCCCGCCGCCGTGGCCCCCGCCGTGACTCAAGGCTTACTCAACGGGCTGGAACTTATGGCACGGTGTTTGCACGTTGAATAGCCTACAGGGGGCCAGGAAGGTAATCTCCCGCCCATCACTGCCCTATTCCAGGAGGTATTCAGCTTGAAATTTTTAGGAACTCTCTCTCTCGCCCTCGGCGCGGCCATATTGGCCGGCTGCGGTGGCGGAGGCGGCGCAGCGGGGGCCGGTGGCACCGTCGCTAACATCAACGGGACGGATGTTTCCCGTGAAGACTATGTAAAACGGATGGAAACCCTCCAATCCGTCAACGTCAGGATAAACGGCCAGGTTGTCAAGGCAGAGCTCGCCGAGCCGGTCAGCTCGCAGGCGCTCCGTTCACTTATTGAGGAGCAGGTGATTCTGCAGCTCGCCAAGGACGAAAGCGTTGCGCCGACCGAGAAAGAGGTCGAAGCTCGCAAAGATTTGCAGGAAAAGATCACGCCAGACTTCCTCACCCGCTTGAAAGAGCAGGGCTGGAGAATGGATGACATCAACAAGAGCCTTCAGGTCGCACTCGCCCGCGAGGGTCTAGCTTCGAAGGGCGTTCCTGAGCAGACTTTGAAGGATGTGGATGACTGGCTGAAAGCGAACCCAGCTTCGCACACCAAGCCGGCACAGGCTTCGTTCAGATTTATTCGCGTTGACGCCGACAAGACCGGCGCAGTTGATTCCGCTTTACAAGCGGGTCAGCCCTTTGCGGCGGTGGCTGCCAAGTACAGCAAAGAGCCGAACGCGGCCAACAACAACGGTGCATTCCCTCCTGGTGCTAACGATCCTCAACCTGTGGTGGTTGATTCGCTCATCCCGCAAATTCGCGACTTAGTAAAGGCGACCGGCGAGCGCAAGACTTCGCCATGGATCACGAGTGGCAACGAAAAGCTAAAGATCTTCGTTGAGTCGAAGATCGCTGAGTCCGTGATGGAGCCGACTGCTGCACAGAAGGAGCTGATTCGCGTTCAGCTTCGAGTCCAACGTGGATCGCAGGTCAACAACCTGGAGAAGAAGCTGTATCAGAAGATCATCAGCGCGAAGATTGACGTTGGTCTCGACTACCTGAAGAAGGTCTGGGATCAGTACTTCCAGCAGCTTAAGCAGCGCGGCGAAACGCTGTACGGCACAGAAGGATCTGCATCTGGCCAGACGCCATCGGGCGGTGGCGGCGGGGCCAAAAAGTCCGACGGCAAATAGCCAAGGCAACCGAAAACCACCTGCAGGTGAACCCTGTGGGTGGTTTCTTATTTTTTCAGGTTGAGTGCTTCTGTCAGGCGGCTGACTTCATCGCGAGTTATTTCGCCGCTTTTGACATATGGCTCAAGGTCTGAGCCGAGCGACGAAAGGCTCTCGCGATCCCAACGAGCCAGAGCTTTGCCATAGCTATCCAGTTCGAGCAGTGACACGCGCAGGCGTCCGCCTACGGGTCCCTTCTCGTGGACATCGAGTCCATCTTCGATCAGATCGGGAACCGAGGTGAACACACCGGTAATTTCGCTTGTGCCATCCGCGCCTACGGCTTCGGTGACCCAGTAGAGTCTTCTAAACTTCATCATCCTAACTACCCCTTCCGACGTGGTTTTGAGAGGTATTTGTTCCACCAATTGAGGATCTGATTTAACCGATGAATTCTCAGGTCCGGTGGTCCAGATCGGCTCATTCCGTGGCTGGTCGAGGCTGGGTACCTGACAAACCTGGTGGGAACACCCATCACTTTGAGGGCTGAGAACACCTGCTCGCCTTGCTCGACGTTGCACCGGAGGTCGCCCTCGCTGTGGATGATGAGCGTAGGTGTTTTGACGTTTTTGAAGTGCTTAATGGGGCTCGATTGCCAGAGTGATTCGGGCCGATCCCAAGGCGCGCCTTGCCAGTATTTGTCCGGGAAGAATGGGAAATCGCTGTTGCCGGCCATGCTGATCATGTTCGAAACGCAACGATCGGTGATGGCGCCGGCGAAATCGTGAGTGTGTCCAATAATCCAGTTGGTCATGTACCCACCGTAGCTGCCACCCATGACGCCCATTCTCTTCGAATCAATGTATGAGCGGGATTTCATGAACTCGATTGCGGTTTGCATGTCAATCCAGTCTTTGTTTCCCCAATCACCGGCGATTGCATTGCAATGATCTTCGCCATAGCCTTTGCTACCGCGTGGGTTTGTGAACACAACGACGTAGCCGTTCGCTGCGAGCACTTGGAACTCGTGGAAGAACGGGACGCCGTACTGAGCGTGCGGACCGCCGTGGATTTCGAGAACTGCGGGATGCTTTCCTGAGGATTTGCCGGTTGGCTTCATCACCCATGTATGGAGTTTTGTTTTGTCGGGAGTTGTCAGCCAATGCTCTTCGACATCGGCCAGTTCGAGTTCTTTGAGAAGGTCGTCGTTGAACTTCGTCAGTTTCTTCGTTTCAACCGTGGTGCTCTTGACTGAGCCGACATAGATTTCATTTAGCGCGTGAAAACTGCCAACGGCAATCCCAAGTGACTTTCCATCTTTCGAGATGCTGCAAAGAGCCACTTCGCGCTTTCCAGATGTGAGGAACTTGATCGGTCCACCCGACGCTGGGATGGATGCGAGATGAGTTTCGCCGTGCCAACCGATGTTGATGAGAAGTGACTTGGAGTCCTTCGACCAAACATAGTTGGAGCCGAAGGCTGCATCGCGTGTGTCGCTAAGAGTCGCGGCTGCGACGCAATAATCTTGAGATTTTGTGAGCGTTGTGGGCTTTCCTTGGGATGCGCTGCACACAAAAAGTTGCTCATTCTTGGCGGACCACAAATCCTCTCGGCCCTCGGTTCCGCTGTATGCGAGCCATTTACCGTCAGGTGACCATTGGACGTTATCTTTTGAACCTTCCGGCAGATTCGGCACCTCTTTGTGCTTTCCTGTGGAAACATTGATGCGGTAAAGAGAGGTCTTCCAGAGCCGATGAAGTGGCTTTGGATCCAGGTTCGCCGCAATCACGATCTCCTTCGAATCTGGCGACCAATCGAAGCTATTGAATCCAAGTTTGTCTTTGTCAAAAATCTTGCGAGCAACACCCGACCTGGCATCAACGACGTACAGGTGTGACCGCTGCATGTTGAAATAGCCGTCTCCATCGAGTCTGTACCAGACATCGTCGAGCACTCTTGCGGGAGTGCTACCGCCGTTATTTTCACGCCCCTTTTTGGCTTCTTCAGTCCATTCGGGGTCTTGCGCTCGGTACATGCACGCGATTGCGCTGCCATCCGGCGACCAGCGAAAACCGAATACTCCGCCCTCGTCAAATTTCGTAAGCTGGGTTGCTTCGCCACCGTCTGCGGGAATCGAAAAAATCTGCGAACCTGGCTTGTTTCGGCCGCTTATGAACGCGATCTTGGTTCCGTCGGGCGACCATCTGCCGTGACCATCTTTTCCTGAGTTTGTGAACTGCCTGGTCGCGCCTGATTGTGTGTCCACGACCCAAAGGTTCGCCACGTATTCGTTCTTTTCGCCGACGTGCTTGCGAGTGAAGAGAATTTTGCTTCCGTCGGGCGAAATCTGAGGATCGGAAACGAGAATAAAGGATTTTATGTCGTCAACGGTGATTTTGCGCTTGACGTTTCGCTTTTGCGCCTTTTGTTTGGGGGCCATAGGGAGGCAGTTTTACCCGCTCTATTGAGGAAGAAACGGGAAAAATTTGCGGGGCATTTCATCCATGTTTACTCGCCACCCTTCTTTCGTCTCGATCAGCGGCAGCTCAATCGGCTCCGGAAGCTCTGTTCCTTTCGGCCCTGAGTAGACCACGAACATCACCAAAACGGCTGCGCGACCAGCAACAGTTTCGCGTGTCCGCTCGAAATACCACACGTAGACATAGTTCTTTGCCGCGACATTGAGGCAGTGGTCCCACTGTTCGCGGAGGTCTTCGGGCGGCGTCTCGAAGTGTCCTAATCTGATTAACTCATCAATGTTTTTTGAGTCGAGGGCGTGCATGAACGCTTCGGCCGTGGATTCTGGCGAGCGCCCTCCTCCAATGACAACGACGGCTGCTCCCGCAACCACGACCAATAGGAAAATCCAGATAAAGAGCGATTTCATTCGTATGAGGTTCCTAATTTCCGCCTGATGGCGCTTATCTCGACTCCGCTTGTCCCCACATAATCATGGTTGCGCGCAGATCTATCCGCCAAACATGATTTTCTCGGACGACCATCCATTCGGTCGGCTCCTCTGCGTTGGGGTAGTAGAAGGTTACTCGCACTCGGGCAACCGGCACGTCGGCCATGCGGCGTACCTCGATGACCCGGTAGCGGGCGCCGGACTGCAGCCGTGAGTACAGCGAGTTCAGGATGACCGACTCGCTGCCGGTTGGCTGGCCAGTAGTCAGCGCCATCGCGCCCTCGCCGTCCTTATCAGCGATCTCCTCGAGGAATCGCATCATGACCCCCTGAGGTCCAGATTGCTGAAACTGGGCAAAGACGGCAACGGTTAGCCCCGCGAGGAGGACGGAGGCCGCGATTCCGGCTGCGTTTCTGTTTCGGCCCATCATGGCTTTGGCGAGTCTACCGCCCTAAATTCGTGGCCAAATCATCAAAATTGCGCATCCCGAGGCCCGTTTGCCGGGTATAAACTTGTAGCCAGCTCAACAAGATGGGAGGGCGAAACCGGCTATGTGCCGGGAAAATTCTTTTGGAGGTGTCTCTATGAAACGAATCTTCACGATGCTTATGGCGGTCGCCGTGCTCGGCTTTGTTGTGGCTGGATGCGGTGGCGGTACCGAAGAAAAGAAGGAAGGCGGCTCGACCGATTCCAGCACGTCTACCGACAAGAAAGAAGGCTAACGCCCTCTTTGATAGCGATCCGCCAGGGCGCCCTGAGTCATTTGGCTCGGGGCGCCGGCTTTTTTTGGGGTCAATGAAACCTTTCGAGGCTTCCTGCTGTACAATCGAAACGGAGAATCACTATGGGAACAGGTTTGCTAATCTTTTTCGGCGCGATCTTATTGTTGGTCATCGTTGCGGTTTCGATGTACAACGGTTTGGTTTCGCTTAGGCAACAGGCCACGAATGCTTGGGCGCAGATTGATGTACAGCTTCGCCGGAGGCATGATCTCATCCCCAATCTTGTGGAAACGGTCAAGGGGTACATGAATTTCGAGCAGGAAACTCTCGAAAAGGTAATCAGCGCTCGGCAGCGTGCCGTTGATGCGCAGGGTATGCGCGCGCAGGGACAAGCGGAGTCTGCACTGACGCAGGCGATAGGCGGTCTGTTTGCGGTTGCTGAAGCGTATCCCGACCTGAAGGCGAACCAGAACATGCTGAATCTTCAGAACGAGCTTTCGAATACTGAGAACCAGATTTCGATGTCGCGCCAGTTCTACAACGATTCGGTGATGGAGTACAACACGCGTCGCGAACAGTTTCCGTCGAGCATGATCGCCAATATGTTTGGCTTCAAGCCGAAGGAGTTGTTTGAGATTGATGTCCCTGAAGTTAGAGAGCCGGTAAAGGTCAGCTTCACCTAAGCGTCAGTCCAACAGCATCTGTCGGAATCGGGTCATATCGTTTGGCGCGTACCCTGAGTAGTGGTTGTTGAAGTACGCATAGACGCTGATCTTCCTTTCAAGAAGTTTTTCGACAACTTTTTGCCAGGCTGTCAGTTCGTGGGTACGGTCTATCACTGAGCGCTCAAAGGTCACATCGCCAAGTTGCTTGGCGATGATCTCCTCGGTCTTTAGTCGGTCTCCAAGAAACCTGATGTAACAGAAATCGCTTGTGATGAGCCGATCCAGATTGGCCGCATACCAACTTGCTGTTGGCATATACGGGTGGTCAATCAGTGTCAGCGCGGCGCCACGCCGTTTCAGCGCCTCGATGAGCGACGGTTCGAGAAAGCTTTTGTTACGTACTTCAACTGCGACCTTGATTTCGTGCGGAACACGGTTGATGACCGGCTCAAGTTTCGTCACAAACTCATCGCACTCCATTTCGCCCTTCCTAAAGTATCGAAATTGAAAGAGTATCGGCCCCAACCTGCCTTCGAGAAGCGACATCGTTTGACAAAATTGATCAAGTTCAGATTCGCAATTCTGCAGCAGCTTTTCGTGAGTGATGATCTGGGGGACCTTTGCCGCAAACATAAACCGTTCCGGTGTTCGGTTTCGCCAAGCTGTGACGGTCGAGGCGGCGGGAATCGCGTAGAAGGTTGCGTCAATTTCGACCGTATCGAACTGAGTGGAGTAGAAGGTGATCTGATCGCGGCTCGCGCATTTTGGAGGATAGAAGACCTTCTGCCAACCGGGCGCGGTCCACGAGCTCGCGCCTATTCTAAGCATTCCGCCTCTTGCAGAATCTTTCGGACTGCGCAGGGGCCACGGTAGATGAATCCGGTATAGATTTGACACAGGTTTGCGCCCGCGTTCAATCGTACGGCGAAATCTTGTCCTGAAAAGATTCCGCCGACTCCGATTATCGTTGGCAGTTCACCTACTGCGGCGCGCACCAGTCTGCAGAGGTCGTTTGCTCTTTGTGTGAGCGGCTTTCCGGATAAGCCACCGGCTTCATCTTGGTTCGGCGAGTCGAGTCCGGTTCTGGCGAGTGTGGTGTTTGTCAGTACGAGTCCGTCGCAGCCAGCTTGAATGCAAGCCGCGCTAAGTTGCGCTGTGTCGTCGTCGCGCATGTCTGGGCTCAGTTTGACAAGAACTGGGGTTTCTCCAGCTACAGCCTTTACAGCTTCGATGATGGATTTCATTGTGTCTGTCTGTTGGAGGTCGCGCAGACCCGGCGTATTTGGAGAACTGACGTTGATCACCAAATAGTTGACCAATGGAGCCAGGATTTGTGCACATATTTTGTAATCACTGACAGCGTCGGCTTGTTCGGTTGATTTGTTTTTGCCTATGTTTGCGCCGATTGTCATTGTGGTTTCTCTTCGTTCAAGCCTTTTGGCAATCTCCAACACACCATCGTTGTTGAATCCCATTCGGTTGATGATTGCTTGGTCCTCGGTGAGTCGGAAGAGCCGCGGTTTCGGATTTCCTGGCTGGGGCCTGGGGGTGACGGTTCCGATTTCGACAAACGAGAATCCGAGATGTTCCCATTCGTCAACCGCAACGGCGTTCTTGTCGAACCCAGCGGCGAGGCCAATGGGATGTGGAAGGGGTGTGCCGAACAGACTGCAGTCACGCCGGTGAGTGGCGGGCGCTGGGCAACGCACGAGACCCATGCCGATAAGCGCCATGCCGAGGTTGTGCGCGCTTTCGGCATCCATCTGAAATGCAAGCGGCCGAAGGAGCTTCTCGAAGACTATACGTAGGCTCCTCTTGATCCAAGGTTGTGACCGACCCGCACCTCTTCGCAATCTGTGAGGCAGATATTCCCGGCGATGTTGTCGCTCATAAGGTTTTCCTGAATGAGCGAGTTTACGACGCCATCGAGCGAAATTCCGGTTCGGTTGCCCTGAATGTCGTTTTTTGTGATGCGGATGTTGTTAGGCGAGATTCCTGCTTGCTTTTCGGGTGGCAATTTCCGAATGCCGTGATCCATGTCGCGCCCGATTCTGATTGCAGTCCAGTTTTCTGCGAAGGTGTTTTCATGAATCGTCCAATCTTGACAAGTTTCTCTATAGGGAAAACTCTCGACGTATTCGCTTTGGCCGCCACTCCATAGCAATATTCCGTGCTTGCTCGATTGGAAATGGTTGCCTGTCACATCAAAAGCTATGCCGTTTTCCACGGCGATTCCGGCCTGCCTGTTGAAGAGCATACGGTTCTTCTCGATGGTGAACTCTTTGCTGTAACCGCACCAGAAGCCGAAGTTGCATCGGTCTGCATAGTTGTCTCTGTAGATGTTTCGTTCGCAGAAAGTTGCTTCGAAGGCAATGTTCGGGCTGAGAGAGGCATCGTTCTGTTCGAACAGATTGTCGTTGCAGCCGTTCTTCGTGCCATCTGAGTTCATCCCAGTGAGGAAGAAACCATCACCTCCAAGCCTTGCGGTGTTGCGGATGAACTTGTTGCGACAGGAGCCGTTGACTGCGACGAATCCAGCGGCGTCCGCCCCCATGTGGCCGTAATGCAATCCGCCCTCGCGCTGTTCGAATCGGCAGCAGTAATCACAAGAGTTCTGTTCAAAGATCGAATCGCAGGTTTGATTGATAAGAATGCCTGCGCCGCTGTTGTAGTTGCACTGGTTTCCGACGACGTTTAGTCCGTTGCATTGGTAGGCCAAAACACCGGTTTGCTGATGCTGAAGCTCGTTGTTCAGGAGTGAGGAGTCGCTGCAGTTGACCAGTAAGACCCCGGCGCCGTATGGGTCCTCTTCGCCACGCCAGATATCAAGAAAGGTGCTATTTGGCGCAATTTCATCTGTTCCGTATGCGCGGCAGTTTTCAAGCGTGAAGTTCTGGGAGTCGGTAACACGGACGCCTTGTTTGTAGCCGGTGAGTGCACAACCGACGACATGAACGCCTCGCGTTCCTGTGGCAGATATGCCCGTGTACTGGCGGTTGCTGCCAACAAGTGTTACTCCTGTCCCGACAATAGTGACGCCATCACCGACAATACGGAGGCCGTGTTGGAGAAGGTAACTGCCGGGCTCCAAAATCACGGATTCGGAAATCTCCATACCGTCTGTTGGGCGCACCGTTCTCATCGTTTTTGAACCTACCCGATGGGGGCTTGGGTATTCTGCCGCTTCTCCATGTCCTTCGCGAAGCGCAGCAATTTTTGTGGAGACCTGAACGGGTCTTTTGTCGGCCAAACTGTCACTTTGAACGGCTGGTGTCACCGCGTGCGGGATCTTGGTGGATTGTTCTTCGTTGATCTTAGGGACCGCACCGGTGTGTGTCAGCTCTTTTTCGATGTAGACAAATTAGAGCGACTAAAAGAGATACGCAGTGAGGCCGTGCTGACGGTTACGGGAGTTGTTAAGCAGCGAGCGCCAGAAGCGGTCAACCCGAAAATATCAACCGGCGAAGTTGAAATCGCGGTCGAGCAGTTTGAAATCCTCAATTCCTGTGACATTTTGCCGTTTCCAGTCTCCGACGAGGAACAAGTTTCGCGCGTCAGTGAAGAGTTGCGAATTAAGTATCGATACCTCGACTTGCGTCGTGCGACGATGTACGCGAAGCTCGCAGTTCGGTCTGAGTGTGTGCGCCTGATTCGCGAGTTTTTGGATGCGAAGGGATTTCTTGAGGTTGAAACTCCGATTTTCACCCGGAGCACACCCGAAGGTGCGAGAGATTATCTGGTGCCGTACCGCTTAGAACCGGGAAAATTTTATGCGTTGCCTCAAAGCCCACAGCAGTACAAGCAACTTCTGATGGTTGCCGGGGTGGAGCGCTACTATCAGATTGCGAAGTGTTTTAGAGATGAGGCGCAGCGCGCAGACCGCCAGCCGGAGTTCACGCAGCTTGATCTTGAGATGAGTTTTGTTGACCAGGAGGACGTTCTTCAGATAGGCGAAGGTGTCACTCGGCATGTGTGCAACAACGTCATCGAGAAGTTTGGATTGCCGCTTGAGCCGGTGAAAGAGTTTACGAGGTTGACGTACGACGAAGCGATGCTTCGCTACGGTTGCGATAAGCCGGACCTTCGGTTTGGCCTCGAGTTGTTCGATATTACAGATGTCGCCAAGTCGTGTGGGTTCGGTGTTTTCAAGACTGTGGCGGAGTCGGGCGGCATCGTGCGAGGCGTGCGATGCCCGGGCGGTTCAGAGTTGTCTCGCAAACAAGTGGAGGAGCTTGAGAATTTCGCCAAAGAGTTTGGTGCAAAAGGGTTGGCGCAACTTCCGCTGACATCCGAGCCAAAAGGGATCTCGAAATTCCTGACCAGCGAGGAGATTGCTGAAATACGCAAGCGGGCGGGAGCCGAGGATGACGACCTGTTGTTGTTCGTTGCCGACTCGCCGGAGACGGCGAACAACGTGCTGTCGCGCCTTCGCAACGAAATCGGAGAGAGATGCGGTCTGCGTGACCCTCGAAAGCTCGCGTTCTGTTGGGTTCTGGACTTCCCATTAGTACTCTGGAATGAGGAGGACAAAAGGTGGGATGCCAGTCACCATCCATTCACGAGTCCAAAATCGGCGGATATTCAGTACCTTGACAGCGACCCCGGCCGAGTCAGGGCTGATTGTTACGACATTGTCTGCAACGGCACGGAGTGGGCGAGTGGGAGCATACGAATCCATAATCCTGAGTTGCAGGCTCGGGTGTTCAGCCTGTTGGGCGTTGATGAACAGACCCAGCGAAACCGGTTCGGGCATATTCTCGACGCGTTTAGGTTTGGTGCTCCCCCACACGGCGGAATCGCTCCGGGGATTGATCGGTTGGTGATGCTTTTGCTTGGTGAGGACAATATTCGCGAGGTGATGGCGTTCCCCAAAATCGGTGGCGGATATGATCCGCTGATGGATGCACCGAACACGGTGGACGAGCACCAATGGGAAGAGTTGGGGCTGTCGCTGCGCAAGCCTCCGACGAAAGCCTAAAATGGGGTGTAATTTGCAGGTGCCGGTTTGGGCTGTTGTGAATCAGAAAGGGGGAGTTGGGAAGACTACGACTGCGGTCAATCTCGCCGCTGCCCTTGCGCAACGGGGCTCGAAAGTACTTCTTGTTGACGCCGACCCGCAAGGCAACGCGACGACCGGATGCGGTGTCGAAAAAAAGGACCTCGTTTGCACGCTGTACGAGGTGCTGGCTGAGTGCAAGCCGATTGATGACGCCGTGCTCGAGACCAAGTTTCAAAATCTTTTCATCGTGCCGTCAACTCTCGACCTGGCCGGCGCAGAACCTGCCCTTCTGGGCATGGTCGGCCGCGAGACGGTGCTGCGAGAGGCGCTGATGAACCTGCAGACGGAGTTTGAGTGGATTCTCATTGATGCACCGCCTTCTCTCGGAATCCTAACGATTAATGCGCTGGCTGCAGCCGACGCTGTCCTGATCCCGATGCAATGCGAGTTTTATGCGCTCGAAGGGTTGTCGCAACTTATGCGGACGATTGACCTAATAAAGAAGCGCATCAACCCAAGCTTGAGTGTTGCCAAGGTGCTGCTCACGATGTACGATAAGCGAAGCAAATTGAGCCAGCAGGTGGAGACCGAATTGCGAGACTATTTCGGCGACCTGGTTTCGCAGTGCGCGATTCCGCGAAACGTCAGGCTGAGTGAAGCGCCGGGTTTTGGTGAGCCT
Organism: Fimbriimonadales bacterium; assembly: GCA_046330175.1. Taxonomy (GTDB): domain Bacteria; phylum Armatimonadota; class Fimbriimonadia; order Fimbriimonadales; family ATM1; genus JAJPJR01. Next base: position 1,398,601 of record JAXLTG010000001.1, on the reverse strand, counting down.
GCCGTTTTGCTTTACCCGACCAGCCCAGGATCGAAGGCGTACACCGCGTTTGCGGAAGAGGTGCTCAGCCATGCGTAGAGTTCTTGGAAAAGGACTGCGCGAGCTAATCGCCGGCGCGGACGAAGAGAGCGGCGTGCGTGAGATCGAGATTTCCCAAATTTCACCAAATCCTAACCAGCCGAGAAAACATTTCAATCAGGAAATGCTTCAGGAGTTAGCCGAGTCCATCCAGACTCATGGACTGTTGCAGCCGCTAATCGTTCGAACGGCGGGGCACGATCACTATGAGCTGATTGCGGGCGAACGACGATATCGGGCGGCAAAGATCGCAGGACTAAACCGAGTACCCGTGGTCATCCGCGATGCTGATCATCGCGAGTCGTTAGAGCTTGCTTTAATCGAGAATATTCAACGCGAGGATATTTCGCCCGTTGAAGCTGCGAGGGCGTACAAAACTCTGCTTCGAGAGTTCGACCTTACACAGGAAGATGTAGCCAACAGAGTTGGGAAATCTCGAACTGCGGTCGCAAATGCGTTGCGACTTTTGAAACTCCCGGAGACCATTTTGTCGGCGCTTGACGAAGGGAAGATTTCCGAGGGTCATGCGCGCGCACTGCTTCAGCTTGATACATCGGCGGAGCAGCAACTGCTGTTTTTCAAAATAATTGAGAAGGAGCTCACGGTTCGCGAAACGGAGCGCATTGCCCGAGGTTCGTCCCCTGCAGCCTCGAAAAAACGATCCGGTAAAAGTCAGGCCGACCCTACAAGCGCGGCACTATCTGAGCGGCTCGGGGCACCTGTGACCATTGCAAGGACGGGCAAAGGTGGCCAAATCCGAATCGAGTTTTACGATGAAGATGATTTGGGAAGAATCCTTGACCTCCTTGGCACATTCTTAGACTGAATTCATGAGCGAAAACTTTCGAACGAATATTCCCGAGGCGGATGCCTTGCTCGGTCAACAGATTCCGGTTCTTGACAAAGGATTCGTTCGCCTTGTGGACTATATGGGCGGCGACGCGCGAATTGTTCAGTCAGCCAGAGTGAGTTACGGAGCAGGCACCAAGACTGTCCGCGAGGATCGCGGGCTGATTCATTATCTGCTCAGAAATGATCACACGAGCCCATTCGAACAAGTGTTGCTGACTTTCCACTGCAAAATGCCGATCTTTGTTGCGCGACAATGGGTGCGGCACCGCACAGCTCGACTCAATGAGATCAGCGGACGGTACAGCGTGATGCAGGACGAGTTCTATTTGCCGGAAACCGAACAGTTGCGCAAGCAGAGCAAAAACAATAAGCAAGGAAGAAGCGATGAAACGCTTCCGATAGAAGACGCCCTGGCCATGATTGACCGGTTTGAAGCTGAGCAGAAGACGATTTATGCGAACTACCAGCAGATGCTTGACGCAGGCCTCGCGCGCGAACTTGCCAGAATGAATCTGCCGCTCTCGCTCTACACCGAGTGGTACTGGAACATAGATCTACACAATCTGTTTCACTTCCTGCGCCTTCGACTCGATGCTCATGCTCAGTATGAGATTCGTGTTTATGGAGAAGCGCTTGCCAGCTGTGCCCAGGCAGTGGCACCGTTGGCTTACGAGGCGTTCGTCGAGCACAAACTCAACTCCGTGCAGTTCTCGCGCTCCGAATGCGCGGCGCTTGTCGCAATGCTCGACAACAAAGAGCCAAAATTGGAAGAGCGATCGATGCGAATCTTCAACGAGAAACTAGAGAAACTTCGCGCGATTGCGGTCAACGTTGTTGAACCGGCGCCATCAGAAAACCCGGATCCGGTGAACCCTAAGGCTTAATCTCATAGAGTTCCACGCAGCCATACAAGGTTTCGCGCAAATTGTAGTTCGCCTGAAAGAACGCTTGAAGCCTTGGTCGTCTTGTGATCTCATCCATCAGGTCCACGGCCCTGCCCAAGATCGGATAGAACTTCCTGCACACGATGATGAATTTCGGTCTGCGCTCAATGATTCTATCCACATATTCCTGGCTCCATTCAGGTTGTCGCCGATGCTGCACCTCGATGCCGTCGAAATAAATGAATCTCTGGGGTTCTCTGCGCTGCGAAAGTAACGCTACCGCAGGAGAGAAGTGGTTGGCGAATACATAATCTTCAGCGGTCGTTTCCGCCTTAATCTTCTCTGCGAGTTCTATGACTTGCTTTTCATCAACTCCAGGTGCGTCGCCGTATGCTGTGTGAAAGGTTGAAGCGTAATCTTTGTAAGTCGTTCGGCCCGTTGCAAGTGATGCCGTCTTTTGGACTTCACTCCAGTACGAGCCGTATTTCGGAATCAAAAAGAGCAGGGAGAGGCCGAGCGCGACCAGAGCAAGGTTTTTGGGCTGCGAGCGAGTGCGGTCGTTCGCAAGCATGCCGAACCCTGCTGCGCCAAAGATGTAAACCGGCATCCAGTGATAGATGAAATATCGAGACTGGTAGAACACGATGGCGAGCGAGAGCGCTGCTGCGACCGCGATTGCTAATCGCTCTCTCCGCACAAAGGTGAACGCGAGCCCAGCCCAGCATGCGACAGTGGCGAAAATGAGTCCGCCAATCTGTTTTTGAAACGAGTGGAAAAACTGCGCAAACGGTTGGCGGCGTTGGTCAACAAACTTGGTGCCGAATTCGAGCAGCGCGTACTTCGCCTCACCCAGCGAGCCATGCGACTTCAGATAGAGTGCAAATGCTGCGGCAACCGCCACGCCTCCAACGCTGGCAAATAGCAGGTAACTCCCAAACCCACCTAAGACCATCCATGGAATTACGAACACAATGTTAGAGGTCTTTATCGCAGCGGCGTATGTGAGAAGGGCCCCTGCTAACAGAGCTCGCGCTGGTCTGACCGGCTTCGCAATCACAAGCGCGAACGGCCAAATGACAAATGGAGCGCTCATCGTTTCGGCCTGCAGCCCAAAACCGGACAGGCAAACTCCAAAAAACGCGAACAAAAACAGCACAGAACCGCAGACGGCCCCGAACCTGCCCGAATAGTGTTCAGCCACCCGATAGACGCCAAGCGAGGCTGCCCACGCCAGGACGACCTCAAGCAGAGAAGGCGACCAGTGACTCGGTCCGAATGCTCCGTACGAGAAGGCGAAAAGCATCGAAAACCCGGGGGGCTTCATGTCCCACATATCGCGGTACATGTCGTCTCCAGCCAAAATTCGCTGGCCCAAATAGCCGTAAAATGCGGCGTCTCCACCCGCTGGCCGGAACGCGATCGGAAGGAGCAGTAACGCTGCGAGCAGCGCAAGCAGTGCAGCGACAACCGCGTCTTCCTTCGAAATCAACTTTGCGATGCCGCCCTTCATCTGCCGGAGTTTTCCACAAACCCAGAGATTCCGGCTAAAATTCGCCACCCAATGATTAATCGTGATCGCCTTTTCTCGCTTTTCGAGCAGCTTTGCCTCATCAACGCGCCCGCCTTGCAGGAGAAAGAGTCCGTTGCGTGGACAAAAAAGCACCTGCAAGCGATCGGCCTCGAGGTTTGGGAAGACAACGCCGGCCAGGCTATTGGTGGCAATGCCAACAACCTCATCGCCAAATTACACGGCAACAAGCCGGGCGCAGACTCCATCTTCCTGTCTGCTCACTTTGACACCGTAGAGCCGACTGCGGGACTCGAAATCGGAGTGCGCGGCGATGACTATTACAGTGTTAGCGACACCATTTTGGGAGCCGACGACAAAGCCGGAATGGCACCCGCAATTGAAGCGGTTCAGTGCATCATGGAATCGGATGAGCCCCACGGCGATGTGTATCTGTTGCTGAGCTGCGCCGAGGAGATCGGCCTAAAAGGCGCTTTTGCGCTGGACATACAATCCATCAATGTGGATTACGGCTATGTGTTTGACACCGGGCCACCGGTTGGCTCGTTTGTCACGAGGGTGGGCACGTACGACAAACTCACTGCCAAGATTTTCGGCAAACCAGCTCATGCGGGCAAAGATCCGGAACACGGCATCAGCGCAATCCACGCTGCTGCAACTGCGATTGCGGCAATGACACTTGGGCGAATTGATGAAGAGACAACCGCAAACGTCGGCCTCATTTCTGGCGGATCTGCTCTCAATGTCGTTCCTGCTCAGGTCGTTGTGAATGCAGAATCCCGCAGTTTTAGCGTCGAGAAACTGAAAAAGCAGATTGATCACATGTCCGATTGCTTCAGAATGGGCGCTGAAAAGTTCGGCGCAAAACTCGAGCTTGACCTTGTTCGAAACTACTCAGGTTACGAAGTCTCTTCTGACGCAAAGGTTGTGACTAACGCACTCGCTGCCGCGAAACGAATTGGGTTCGACTTTCCCCTTCGGGCTACGCTCGGTGGGAGTGACGCAAACGCGTACAACCTGAAGGGCGTGCCGACCATCGTTTGCGGGACCGGCATGAAAGAGATTCATACGCATGATGAGTACGTGAGTAAGACCGACCTCGTAGACATGACTCGGCTCGCGATCGAACTCATTCGGACTGCCGCTCAATGAGCTTCGTACGATACGCTGCGGCCGTCGTGGTGATCGCGGGATGCGGGGCCGCACAAGAGCAGAAGAAAGCGACGGATCAGCCGAAGCCTCAAGAGCCGGTCACGAGTGATAACTTTCGCCAAAATCCGCTTCACACGATCCCAAAAGCAAAGCTGAAGGTCGGAACGCATGTTATTGATGCATATGTCGCCGACGATCCGCTCGAACGTCAAGAGGGCCTCATGTTTGTAACAGCGGCCGAGCTGAAAGAGAACGATGGCATGATCTTTGTTTTCGAAAAGCCGGAACTGCAGAGGTTTTGGATGCGAAACACGATCATTCCCCTCGACATCGCATACCTCAAGCCGGATGGAACTATCATCAATATTTTGACGATGCGGCCGCTACAAGAGAAGGATTATCCGTCTGCGGCTCCGGCTCAGTATGCAGTGGAACTCAACGCAGGATGGTTTGACGCTCACAAAGTGAAGGCAGGGGCGAAGTTTGATCTCAGCGCGATAAAGAACCGTTAACCGGGTTTCCAGTTGTGCTCGCCAGCGGAGAACTGCTTTTCGAAACTCTTGCCGCCGATTAGAACACGGAGAGTGAACGGCGCTTCGCAGCTCACTTTGATTTCAGGCAGTGCGAACCGGGTTTCGCGTTCTGACGCGATTAGCGAGACGTTATTGGTGCCAAATCTTAAGCCGTCTATTCCGTGCCTATCTTTTCGCCAGACATCCCACGTGACCTTTGCCGCGTCGGCATCTACATCAATTCCAATGAGACCTTCGATGAGACAGGCGATTGTGACTGCGCCTGCATCGAGGGAGTTGGCAGCCGCGAACGGCGCTGGCGTTCGAGTATCAGGTCCATATTCTGCGAACAATGTATTGTTGCCGCCAGACGCGCGCCAATAGGCCGACAGCATGTTCTCGACGCTCATTCCTGCCGCATACCTTTGGCCCGATTTCATCATTGCTTTTACCGTCAAGTATTGGTGCAGCGGCAGCACGCCGCTGTTCGCAGCAAACCCGTCGTCACTCGCCGCATAACTCGGGAATTGGAGCCAACGGCCAAACATTTGCGGATTTCCGAGTGATTTTGCAATCGCTCCACTCCTATCTTGGAGCCGTCCGGTAATCAGCGACCACGCAGGAACGAGAGTAACGCTCTCGAAAGCCTCTTTGTCCTTATCCGCTCCTCGCCACCAACTTACTTTTGCATCCCAGATCTTTTCGAGAGCGGCTTCACGTTGCGCAGCAATCTTGTCGAACGCGGTTTCGCCGTTCGGAATCATCGCGATTCGTCCAAGCTTTGATAATGTGTCCGTATCAACAAGCATCAGTGACAGCGCTTCAGCGGTATCCCCGATGGCGTTGCTTTCCGGAGATTGCGGCACACAACTCATGTTGCGCGGCACCCGCCACCGCTTGGAAGGTTGCTTCTTGGGTCCGTTGTCAAGAGTTTCGAGAAATGCGCCACTGAAATACAAGTTTCTTCTTGCACATGCCGCGTACATTTCTCGAACAAAGTCCTTGTTGGCAGACAGCGAGTACAGTTGGCATACGAGCAAAGAAAGAAGGGGAGGTCCCAACGCCTCACCCGTTCCTGATGCGTCTTCAGCGCTGATTTGGAAAGGCGCCGCTCCGCGTGAGTCCATCCTTCCTGCCAAGAAACGAAGCGTCTGTTCGAGTGGCGCTGCTTTGTATCCCCACTTCGCGAAAAAACCATGAGCGATTGTTTTGTCAAAAGATATCTGACCGCCTGGCGCGGAAAACCTCATTGGAAGAATCTGCGGGCGAATATCTTCCACAACCGTTTCGTAGTAATTCTCCCAAGACTTCCAGTACAGCTCGACGTACTCGGGATTCCCGTCCAACACGGGCGAAGGTGTGCCTGCTCGCCACCCAAGCTGTGGAGAGAGTGCAACGATGAAGGGAAGAGCGAGTGAGAGCACGAGGATTTAGACGATAACCGGGCGAAATCCTCTCAGAGGGGCGCCGATGGGTGAAACTTACCCCACGGTCAAACGTATTCTTCATGTATGACGTCCATTGCGCTTGTCTCCAGCCTTGCCTTTGCGTTTCTGCCGGTTGATAAGTCGGCGAGCGTTCGAGTCATAAACGCTGTTGCTGATCGAGAGCAACTCGCTTTTTCTGTCGGCGACGGTGTTTGGGAAGGCGTCCCCTATGGACAGCGCACCCGTTTCGAAGAGATCCCCGTTGAATCGAAACTGATCATGACGAGCGTGCTCCAGCGGCGAGGAGAGAAGATTGCCAACGATGTCCCGATAAGACTCCAACCGGGTTTTCCGCATACGGTCATCTTCACAGGAAGGGTCACAGAATCTGGCAATTTCACACCGATTGTGCTTCGCGACACGACGGCTGGACGACCTTCGTCGAGCAGCGTGCAGATTCAATTTGTGAATGCGATTTCAGATCGAACGGCTGTAACGATAACGCTGAACGACGCCCTCCCGCAAAAACGCTCCAAAATTGATTTCGGCGATAGTACGCCGTTTATCGGATACGACTCTCGCGAGTATGAATTGAAACTGCTTGACATGAAGAAGTCAGAACTGTATACGACCAAGCTACGCGCATTTGGCGGCACAAGGTACGTCGTTGTCGCGATGGGGACAGTAGGGGGCACCGGCAATCGTGCTCCGCGTCTGTTCGTTTACACGTTTTAGATTGCTAAGCTGCTCGTCGGACTTCTTGGTTGAGCGCGAGGTCGTTCGAGTAGGTCAGTTCGCCTTGGTCTAGCAAGAACTTCATCATATCAACGAGCACAGGATCCCACCATCCGTTTTGCGCTTCGCGTTGCATGACTTGGATTGCTTCGGCAGGAAACATTCCTGCCCGGTAGGGCCTTGCGGATGTCAGCGCGTCAAAAATGTCGCACACTGAAACGCAACGCACCAGTAGCCCGATTTCTTCGCCTTTCAGCCCATCCGGATATCCTGTTCCATCCAATCTCTCGTGGTGACTGCGAACGATTGCTATGGCGCCTTCAAAGTCGGGAATGCCCGCCAAGATGTTGTATCCGACCGCCGGATGCTGCTTCACCATCTCGTATTCTTCCGGTGTCAGTGCGCCCGGCTTTCTCAAAACTGAGTCGGGAACTCCAATCTTGCCGATGTCGTGCAGCAGCGCGCCGACGTGCACCGTTTCAATCATGTCCTGATTCACATTTGGCAGCCTGCTAACAAGAACGCTCGCGTTGTGGCTCACCCTAAACGAGTGGCCCGCTGTGTACGGGTCTCGAGCGTCGAGAGCGGAAGTCAGGGCGTGGACCGCGAACAGCAGAGTTCGGTCGAGCTTGTTCATCGCCTGACGAAGCTGAGCGGAGTAGGACTCGATGAGTCGCCCGTAAACTTCCAGAGTCTCCCTCTGGTTGTTGAGTTCGGTTCTGAGCTGCTTGCTCTCCTCGCTGGCCTGTTGAATCCAAACATGACCCTCTTCTGAGCCATCCGCAGAATAGATCGGCGAAATCATGAACGAAGTCCGGAGAGGTTGACCGTCGGCATGGAACAGTTCCACGACATCCGAAGCGCCCTCAACCGTTGGTGAGGCTTCTGCAGTAGTCACTCGGTACAAAGAGGGCGGGTCGAGGGCCTGAAGCCGCTTCGTGTCGAACCCAGTAAGGCGCTCGAACGCGCCATTGGAAAAAACCACCCGCCCGGACGCGTCGAGTACGGCAACCGCCGACGGCGAGTGCAATAGGGCGCTGTTGACAGCGGACTTCCAGTCAAAAAGGTTTGTTTCGTTCACTAATTTTGCTCCACGGCTCAGGCCAAAAGAAGCTCCATCCATCGCGTGATGGCCTCCCGTATAGCTTTGGTTTCCCAACTCTTTATCTTCGGGACGTTTACAGCGATAACCGAGGGGAAATTGGGAATTCTTTCGGCCCAGGTCGCAGTAAACTGCTATCTGTAGGACTTGCACCGATCAGGGAGGATTTTTCATGCGCTTTTTTGACCTATTTTCCGGCCGCCGATTAGACCGTAAAACCGTGCACGGGACCACGAGACTGGCACTTTGCATCGTAATGGCCGCACTCTCGGCCGTCGCATTCGCTCAACCCTCACTTCAAACCCTCACAGATGGTGTGAAGTTTCGGAACTTGGGGCCGTCCGCAACCGGGGGGCGAGTTGTTGACATCGAGAGCGTTTCGTCAAGGACGGCCACGATTCTCGTTGCCTCTGCGGCGGGCGGACTCTGGCGTTCGACGAATGGTGGCGTCACTTGGGCTCCGACGTTCGAGAAGTACGGCACCGTGTCCATTGGCGATGTGGCCATTGCGCCGAGCAATCCAGATGTCGTTTGGCTCGGAACTGGCGAACACAACAACCAGCGGAGCGCACACTGGGGAGACGGTGTTTACAAGTCCACTGACGGTGGAGTGACATGGGCGAACGTGGGAATCAATCAGATTTTCCACACCGGGCGCATCGCAATTCACCCCAAAGATCCAGACACGGTTTATGTTGCGGCAATGGGAGGCATGTTTACACCTGGCGGAGACAAAGGTGTGTACAAGACAACTGACGGCGGCAAGACTTGGGCTGTCGTACTGAAAGGAGCAAACGAAACAACCGGTTTCATTGACATCGCCATTGATCCGAAGAATCCGAACATTGTGTTTGCGGCTGCAATGGATCGAATCCGACGCCCGTGGAACTACATTGACTATGGGCCCGGCGCGGGCATTTTTCGCTCAACTGACGGCGGCAAGTCATGGAAGAAACTTGACAACGGCATCCCTGCGCACGAAAAGGTTGGCCGAATAGGCATCGCGATCTATCCGAAGAATCCAAAAATCATTTACGCAACCATTGACGTTCCATCAGCCCCCCAAGGCGGCCAAGCGGGGAACAACATCTACAAGTCCACGGATGGTGGAAACAAGTGGGAAAAGACCAACACGGGACGAGTCAGCAGCGGCTATTACTATGGTCAGATTCACGTTGATCCGAATAATCCGGACCGGATTTTTGTCCAATCCGTCCAGTTGCAGCGCAGTGATGATGGCGGCAAAACGTTTCGCGGCGTAGGTGGTGGCGGGCACGTGGACTGGCACGGAATGTGGATTGACCCGAACAACTCCGATCATGTGTACACCGGCTCGGACGGTGGTTTTTACATTAGCTATGACGCTTGCCAAACTGTTGATTTTGTGAGCGTGCTTCCCATCGTTCAACTTTACGATATTGGAGCCGATATGTCGCTGCCATACAACGTGTTTGGTGGCGCGCAAGACAATGGCGTCTGGGGAGGTCCAAGCCGAGTCAAGGAAAGCGGTGGCATTCAAAACTACCACTGGCGTTCGCTTTACGGGGGTGATGGCTTCTACTGTCTTCCCGATCCGAACGATTCGAACACGCTTTACACCGAGTCTCAGTTCGGGGCGATGGGAAGAGTGGACATTCGAACCGGACGAACAGTCTCGATACGCCCACGCGATGCAGGCACCCGGTTCAATTGGAACACGCCGATCGAAATATCTCCTCACAACTCGAAAACGATCTACACTGGCGCGCAAAAGCTCGCCAAGTCCATCAATCGCGGCGACACTTGGACCGTCATCAGCGATGATCTCACCACAAAAGACGCCACGAAAATAGCCGGAAATGTCCCGCACTGCACCATCGTGGCTATCAGCGAGTCGCCTGCAAAAGCCGGCGTGATATGGGTTGGCACGGACGACGGAAATGTATGGGTTACGCCCGACGGTGGCGGAACATGGAAACAAGTGAACACCAACATCCCGAACGTTCCGGCTGGTTGGTGGGTTAGCCGTGTAGAAGCGTCGCATTTCGACGCTGGGACGGCTTACGTCACGATCACTGGATATCGTGAAAACGACTTTCGGCCGCTTATTTTCAAGACGACAGACATGGGCACGACGTTTACGTCAGTCGCTGGAAATCTGCCAAACGAACCAATCGCGGTTGTTCGAGAAGACAGCATCAATCGAAACCTGCTCGTCGTCGGTACGGAGCTTGGAGCATACATTTCGATTGATGGCGGCGCAAGCTGGGCGAAATTCAAGAACCTGCCCACACTCCCGGTTCAAGACATGATTATTCACCCCCGCGACGGAGATCTGATTCTCGGAACTCACGGGCGAGGAATCTTCATTGGAAATATCTCGCCATTCCGTCAGCTTGCAGCAGACACGCTGTCTCGCGATGTCGTGTTGTTCGATCCGAATGATGCGCTGACCTACGAACCAATCCAAAGTTCAATCGGGTTCGACGGTGATCGTAATTTTGCTGCTCCGAATCCAGACCCCTGTCAGATTGCCTACTATCTTAAATCAGATTCTACTGACGACCCCAAGATCGAAATACTCGACGCGGCAGGAAACGTTATTCGCACTCTAACCGGTCCGAAAACGGCCGGACTCAACGTTGTTGCTTGGAACCTTCGGCAGCAAGGGGGTGGTGGAGGAGGCCGGCAGACGTTTGGATTGGTGCCTGCTGGCAACTACGGTGTGCGGCTGACAGTCGGAACAAACACGCAGTCGAAACTACTCGTTGTGAAAGATTGGCCGAATTAGGCTAAACGCCTCGAAGACGCCGACTCGCGCGCGTGATCGCGGTTGCGACGCGCGAGTCCATCATTACTCCGTCGAACTCGTTCATGGTGTTCCGCCGGGAATCTGAACGGCGCAGCAGCGATCGGTATTTTCCGGGGTTCCAAAGCGCTTTTGTGCCATTCTCCGCGAGCCACAGATCCAGAAATCGAGGATCCGTTGCAGAGTGCATAAACATCTCCGTCACGTTGTAGTACGTCCCGTTCTCTTCGACTTGAATACCGTTTTGCGCAGTGTAGTTGATAATCTGGTTAGGGAGTGACTCGAATTTGGCTCGAACGTCCGTGACAACGTGACGGTTCACTCCGAACTCCGTGACGTAGGGCGAAGCTCCAACATAGGCGATGCTGTCGCGCCATGCGTAATGATGCGCGCCGCCATCTAAGAAAGGGTCTCCCCAAATTGCCTTTGCCTCTTCCTTGAACGACGTGTAGTTGTTGTGGATGACTTCTGCAACCCCGTCACCGTCTTCGACCGGGAATCCAAGGCTCCTCGCCCACTCTCGAAACTCCGGCCTGTAGAGGTTCCAATACGCATAACCCTCTAGCTCTGGTCCATTGAACGCCTGCATCCGAACACCTTGCGGGAACAGGTCGCGCATCCAAGATACAACGCCGAGCAAGTGCTCCCTAATGGATGGGATGTTAAGTCCAATCCCCAATGTGCAGATCACCGCGCGTGTATCAAAAACTCTGTTGTTGTACTGCGCAAAAATCGCGTTGAACTGGTCTGTGGTCACGAATGAGTCCAGTGTTGGGTTGTATGCGACCGGGCAGATGGTGTATTCGATTCCGCGCTCCAAGCAGTCGTAAGTCACTTGGACGGCGTGGTGGATGTCGTACACGTCAAGGTACATGTAGGGCTCGTTTGTGCGCAGCTTTGTGAATCCCCACTTTTCACACTGCTTAATCTGGCTAAGCCTTGTTGTTGCGTTCTTGTCAAATGTCCAGAATCGAATGTTCGCGCCAAAGTGCTTGACGGCGTACCGTGCGCCGACCGATTCAATCTTCGAATCGCCTTGCTGCTGCGCGAGGGCCGTGAGCGGCTTTCGCAAAAACGGGAGCATGCCCACTGCCGCGACCGCGCCGGCTCCATAAAGAAACTGCCTTCTTGAAACGCATTTTTGCGAGGAATCGCCGGTAGCCCCAGTCATCGCCATATCACCCGAACTGTTTTTCCTCACTTACAAAACTCCGAGGCAAGCAATACTGCGGAACCCGGTGATGCAAACCGGGCTTAGAGTAAATTTGCGAGGTGTCGAATACTGGGATGATCGAGGAAGTTGTGATTATTGGGTCCGGCCCTGCCGGTTACACCGCTGGCATTTATGCTGGCAGAGCCGGCCTTGGGCCACTCATGTTTTCAGGTGAGCAACCGGGTGGACAACTCATGATCACTACAGACGTGGAAAACTATCCCGGCTTCCCCGAGGGAGTGATGGGACCCGAAATGATGCAGCTTTTTCAGGCACAAGCCGAACGTTTCGGCCTGAAGATTAAGAACGAGCGCGTTGCGGCAGTTGACTTTGATGCGCAGCCGTTTAGAGTCAGCGTAGGAGACCAGGTTACTGAAGCGAAGACGATCATCATTGCAACGGGCGCAGATGCGAAGTGGATCGGTGTGCCCGGCGAGAAAGTGTTTGGTGGGTTTGGCGTGAGCGCCTGCGCAACCTGCGATGGTTTCTTCTTCCGTGGCAAAGAGGTGATTGTGGTTGGTGGTGGAGACACCGCCATGGAGGAGGCCAACTTCCTAACGCGGCACGCGAGCAAAGTGTATCTCGTGCATCGTCGCGCAGAGCTTCGCGCGAGCAAAATTATGCAAGAACGCGCGATGAGCAACCCGAAAATCGAGTTCGTTTGGAACACTGAGATTCTTGAGATGCGCGGCGAGGATGGCCCTCCGAGAAAACTCAAATCGGTGCTTCTCGGCAGCACCGTTGATGGCTCTCAACGTGAAATGCCGATTGATGGCGTTTTTGTTGCGATCGGCCACAAGCCAAACAGCGAACTGTTTACTAAGTGGCTTGACACGAACGAATTGGGATATCTGACAACACAGCATCACAGCACAAGAACAAAGGTGCCGGGAGTGTTTGCATGTGGCGATGTGATGGATCACGTCTATCGGCAAGCCGTCACGGCGGCAGGCACGGGCTGCATGGCGGCCATCGAAGCGGAGCGATTTCTTGAAGCTCAAACCCACGGCGGTTAGCGTTGTTGCGATTCTCATCGCTGGTTGCATACGGAGTCCCTCCGGCGCTGAAAGGGTCGAGTCTAGACGCGGCAGTCCAGTCACCCCGCAGCCGTGGTCGGTGAGCGGCGACAATTTGGGTGACGGCTCGCTTTGGCTGGGCAATCGCGACATCGGCTTCCGAGTTGGTGAGTTTGGCGTGATTCAGAGTGTGATTTTCGTTGGTCGCGACAGCGGGGCCAGTCACTTTGATTCATTGATCGATCGCATAGGCGAGGGGACCTCGGAGGAATCGCCGAATTTGGTCGGCAGATGCGATTCGTCGCTTGACTTTTCTAAAGGCACCTTAACCCAACGGTTCTCGACGGAGAACGCGGATTATGAAGTCATTACAGTCGTTCACCCCGTGCGCTCTCTCTTTGAGCAACGATGGCGAATTTCTAATAGGGATTGCGATGTGTCCCTCAGGCTCTCGCCAGCGATTCGTCTTGTATCGCCAGAAGGTACGGGCGACTGGTTGTGGTTCGGAGCTGTAACGCGGGACGGTGAACAAGTCGCCCGATTTATGACGCGAACGGATGTGTCACGGAAGGATCCTCCGGTCCTCTACACGATCCAGGGCGCTGCTGGCGGAGCCATTGTGTTCCCGAAGTCCGCACAGACCAGCGAACTTGACATGTTGATTGATTACAGCCCTTCAACAGAGCCGAACATACAGCCTCCGATAGACACACTCGGTGCTTCGCACGTTTCATGGGACAAGTTTTGGAAAACCGACATCGAAATCGAAGGTCCGGTCGAAGATCAGCAGTTCATTCGCTCGGTTATGTACTACCTGCGCACGTCATCGCCCGACATCTGCCCCCCAATGGCGACCAGCTCCGAAACCTACAAGGGACATCGCTTCTGGGATGCCGAAGCGTGGATGCTTCCGGTGTACGCGTTCATTGATCGTGACGCAGCAAGGCGAATCACCGCGTGGCGGCTCAATAACTCACCAAACGGCAACATCCCCTGGGAAGCCGGTCCGAAGGGAGAAGACTTCACGGACAATAATTTCAGGAAAGCCATTCACCAATACGGCTGGGTTTCGTGGTGGCTTGAACGCGCCGTGATCCTGGGGCTCGCCGAAGAAAAGCAGACGCAACCGCTTCAAGCTGCCATCACCAAAAAATTCGAATCGAAGGCAACGCTGCGAAACAATCAACTCGAATTCCTGGACGTCGAGAGCCCGGACGAGGGTCTTGAGCGAAATAACGACTTAGTGACTAACCTGCTCGCCGAACGCAGCCTCAAAAATTATCCGAACAGATACCGCGATGCTCTCGCAAGCAACAAGCTGACCGTCAAACTCCCAGCCGCTGAAGACGGTTTGCCTGCGACCTACGACAACGACCACCTCAACGGTTATCAGCAGACCGCGGCCCTGCTCGCGATCTACCCTCTTGAGGCAATCAAAGGCCCCGAAATTCAGAGCCAAATGTTCGACCGGTACAAAGATAAGACGGATCCGAGCGGCCCAGCAATGAGTGACTCCATCCACGCCACCATCGCCGCGCGGCTCAACCGGCCGGAAGAGGCGTACGCTCTGTGGCGAAAGTCGTGGCAAGATTTCGTCCGGGCAGACGGGCTCCTGTTTTCCGAAAGGAGGAATCGGGATGTCGAGTACTTTTCTACCGGTGCCGCAGGGTGCGTACAAACGGTACTCTACGGCTTCCTGGGGTTACGGATTGAGAAGGGGGTTGGACCTCTCGAAAAGAACCAAATCAATCTGACCCATGGATACCGTCTTTATGTCCGACCGAACTTGCCGCCAGCCTGGAAAAGTCTCACATTCAAGGGAATCCAGTTGCCGGGCGGTAACTACACCATACGAGTCACCCATAATGACATCACGATTACCAAAGGAGGCTAACCATCTATGCACACCGTCGTTTTGACCGTGGACTGCAAGGCGGCTCATCACGAGCGCTGTTTCACGGGCGACATCATCAAGCTGGCTGAAAAACATTTCGTACCGATCACCTGGCTCATCCATATTTCAGAGCTTGACCCATCCGCCAACACCAATCTCTATTACAAAGAGTTCTTCCACAAAATCCCAAGCTGGCACGAAATCGGAATGAACGTGTATTTCGAGAATGAGCGCGGCTATGTGGAGGACCCAAAAGAGCGCGGAAACATCATCCAAATCGCTAAAGATGTGCTCAAATCTCACCGTGCAAAACCGACCAGCTTTCGAGCAGGTTGTTTCGCACTCCAAGCCTCCGATTTGAAGTATCTCGAAGATATCGGCGTGATCGTTGACTCCAGCTCAGTCTCGGGGAGCGACTACAAAATGTTTGTGGATTGGGCAGGAGGGCCGAGCCAGCCGTACCATCCCAGCCACGAAGATGTTCGAAAAGAGGGTAACGCAAAAGTGTTGACCGTGCCGGTCACCTGCGCAAACGGAAAGCACGCGTACATCAACAACACCGCCGATGATGTGATTGAAATCCTTAATGCTTGCGAAAAGCAGAAAGTGTATTGCATCGGAATGCGCGACTATCAAGACTCCGTAGAAGCTCTTGATAAGGTCATCCGGTACTTGCGGGACAAAGAAGCCCACTTCTCGACGCTTACCCAGTGCGCGAGCGAACATTACGAACACGAACTGCATCCGGTATAGCCTCCGGAAGCGACGCAAAAAAAACGCGCCATTCGCCGTACGGCGAATGGCGCGTCCTGCTTTCTATCTGATTACTTGATTTTTGATGCGATTGCCACGAGTTGCTCAACGGTGAGATTCGTCGAACTGAGGCCGTAGCGAACATCGCCTTTTCGCCACGTAATTACGTTGAGCGAATACGGTACCGTCGCCGAATAGGACTTGCACTCCGAAAGTGCCTGAGACTTGACCTCTTTCGGCTGGCCTAACACGAACATGGCGTACTTGCCTTCGACCCCGCCGTTATGAGCCTGTACAAAGTTCACCGTGTCGCCAGTTTTGGGGTCAAGCATATCGCTGCTTGCGAGCAAAATCGGCTTGGTATTCGTACTGTTGTTGTTGGCAGCTGAGCCGCCTTGCTGCGAGTTGGGAGGGGCTGGGAAGAAGTCCAGGTCGCCAGCCAACCCCGTCATGTTGATAATCTGACCGCCGCCGGCGTCAACCGTAAAGGTAGTTTCGAACTGTGTGCCTGGCGGGATATCCGCAGGTTGTCCCTGTACGGCGATAACGACGGTCTCGCCGCCCTGCGACTGCATGAACACACGTCTCTCGCTTTGTTGTGCGAGCCGGTTCGCGCGTTGTCGCTGTTGCTGCTGCGCTCTCGGGTCTTGAGAGTTCTGACCCTGATTCATTATCATTTGCGATCGTGCGATCTGTCTGAAGCTGGTCTGCGCGTATCCAAATGGCGATGCAGGGTCGAATGCGCTTGCCCAATTGGCTTGAGTTGTCAGAGTCTTCGCATTGATTCCTGCGATATCATTCTTGAACGCATCTGCGCCACGAAGGTTTGCGCCGTTGATTAGGCTTCGCGGAGAGACCACGCCGCGAATGACAACGGAACTCGCAGACGGAGCGAACATCGCCGCATCTGCTTTAGTTCGAAGGTCAATCGCACTAATCTCGCGAGTGAAAGTTAATACGCCGCCGAAGTAATCCTCCTGCTTCATCGTGAGGCCCGTCTCTTTGTCAATCCAGAGCTTCTGATAATCTTTGTTGACCGAGTCGGGACGGTCCAAAACGTTGAGCACTAGGCATATCCTGCCGGCGATCGCTTCCTCTTTCCCTGGAAGCACCCGTTTGTCGAGTGTTTTCTCGATCCCTTTCAGGTGGAATTCGAGGTCTCCACGCGAAAACGCAGGAGTCGCCAGCGCTTCTGCCATTCCGACAGTGGTTGGCCAGAATAGCCGCATCGAGAGTTCCGGCTTTCCGTCAATCCAGGTGTAAACGCCTTTTTCACTCGACACCTCCACTCTTGGAGTTCCTTCGAGCTCACCGGAAATCGGGGCCGAGGTCAAAACGTGGGTTTGCGAGCCCTTTTTGGTAATCGTAAAGGTGCGCTCGGGCATTGACTGCATCCGTTCGGTGACGGTCGCTTTGATGGTGTCGGGCCGCTTCCAACCATCTTGGGCTAGCCCCGCGCTGGCCACAATAATCAAACTTGCAAGACAAACTGTTCGGTTCATAAATGGAATCCTCCGGTTGATTCTACTATCTATTGACGGCCGTCCTGGCCAATTCTTTACGCCGAATCTTACGTCTGAGCCGGGGTTGGGTGTTCCGTTGACCCGAATGACGATTGAATTTCGGGGCTAAGGGTCCTCCAGTCCAGGAACTGCTGCCTGAGTTCTGACAGGAAAGGACGGTTGACTCGGACCCACTGCCCGGGGTCACCACTGACGCGCATGATCCGAACCGAAACCTGGTAAATCCTGGCAACTTCAGTTGGCTCGAAGAGAACCTCAACCTCCTGCTGAACGCCCAAATCAAACGGTCGAAGCCAGCACCTAGCGCCAGCCATCAAGCGGTCGCTCTCCTGTTGGTCAACCGTTTTTTCGGTGACAAAGGAGCCGATGGAATACTCAGCATGCTGTGCGAGCCAGTGGCTGTAGAACTTCGCCAGGCCCTGTGCCTGCTCAAAGGACACTGTGAACGGTAGCATCAAATTCCACTCGTCGCCTTCGGGCCGAGCGGCGGTCCAGTCCGTAATCCCGGATGGGGTTGCGGCTCTGGCGGCTAACTTCGCTGGATAGATCGTGCTGAGCAGCACAATCGCGGCCACTAGTCCACTGGCGATGATCGCGGTGCCCGAACTGTAATTGATGTTCAATCCCTCAGCAAACGATTGAGAACGCAAGAGTAGAGCAGCCACCTGCGCGACGATGTATCCGATCGTAGAACCCAAAATCGCATACACCAATGATTCGCTGAAGAACAGAAAGGAGATTTGGCGAGGCGAGAGTCCGACCGAAGAGAGAATCGAAATCTCTGACTTTCTTTCCATCACACTCGCAACCATCGTGTTGAGCACCGATAGGACCGCGATAATAACAGGCAGCACAACGAACTCAAAACCGTTGCCTTTTGATCCAGCCACCGCGCTGAATCGCTTAATAACGCTCTCACCGTTTTCGGTCACACTCGCGTACAGGTTTAGTCCACTTCTGACCATCAACGCGTCGAGAGCAGCTTGAGTTTTCTCACCTGTTTCCAGTCCAACCGCGACGTTGCGAATGTCGCCACCCAAATTCAGCGCCGTTGATGCCGGAATGATCGCCACTTTGCTCGCATCCAATCGAAGGTAGTTTCGGAAAGCTAATCCGCCACCTTGGCCGACAGATGCGAGCCGATCCGATGCGCGAAAGTCGGCAGGGAGCACCGATTCGTTGTCTAAATCCACGGCCTGTTTCAACTTTGACTCGTCAGTCGTCCCAACAACAACGAAATCCATGCCGCAAACACGGACTGTCGCACGCGGCTCAGCGAAAGGACTAATCCCAAGTTGTTTGGCGACTTCCGACGGAAGAACAATTTCATTCGGCTCCCCGTCGGCGAGCCAACCGCTGCCCGTCACGAGGCGGTCCTGCAGTTTCGTTATGGCGCTTTCAGTTGAGTCCACGCCAAGAATGCCTCCCAAGTCTGCAAACTTGCCTTGATATTCGACCCTTACAACGGAAAACTGACTTGTCTCGCCGCCATAGAACCAAACTCGTCGTGAGATTGGCGTACCGTCGGGAAACTCGTTGGCGAAAACTCGAAATGCGTTTTCATCAATGGGATCCATGGAGTAGTTTCGCATCAGGATGCCCGTGTACTGAGGTTTTCCTTGGGCATCAAGGGCGTTGTATCGTACATCGCTTTCGATGCTGGTGAAGCTGAGGCAAATGAGAGTCACAATCGTCAGGGTTAATGCTGTAAGAAGTGTGCGCGCCTTTCGCCTCCTCAAATTGCTGAGCCCGATCGCCATCGCCGTTAGAAACAATGTAAATTGACCGGACTTGCCGCGGGCCGCATCTGCCTTCAGCTCTTCAAGAGATTTGAGGCTCTGTTCGAACTTGCCCATCAATATCACGATCACAATAAGACTTAGCGCTGAAAGAGAAAACGAGATAAAGATGATGAATGAGTTGCTCGTAAGGTCGAATGCGGGATGAAGCCACATGAGAAGCAAAAAGATGCTGATAAAAATTGCCGAGCACCAAGAAAGCTGTCGAACCACATTCTTTGAGGCGATTAGCAGTCTCTCCAGCAAGTAACTTGAAGGCAGCAAGAGCGCAAGGTAGAACAGCAATCCATGGAGTACATCTTTCGTCGCCGACAAAATAAGCGGATGACACCGAACCGTCAATCCCCATGCGGCGTTTGACCATTTGAGCGCCTCGGTATGGTTGTTGGTTTTTGCGGCTTCTTCTCCTTTGCGAATCGCTTCTTTGGCCTGCTTGTGAATTCTCTCGATGCCCGGATTTGCGATGTGATGTTTACGCAACTTTGAAAGTCGCCACTCGTTGAGCTGCCAAAGATTCTTGGCCGAAACAAGCGCTGCATCTATCTGTTTCGAAGGCGGAAAATCCGCCGAAGTCTGGCCGGCTCCTTCCGGTTTCGTCTCGGTCGAGTTGATGTAAGCCATGCGAACTTCACCTGCGTCGAAATATCCCGCGAGACTGAACGGCTCCTTAGGGTCAACAAACAGAACGAGATCGTCATCTACCGATCGGCGATACTTGAGCTGGCCGAAATCTGTCACAAACATTCCACTCCGTGTGTAACCGTGGTTGTTTGCATTCATCAAAAAGAAGTAGCGAATCGGCTTCAAAAGAAGTGGATCCGTTACACCCGTGATGGTCAGCGACTCGCACTTGGACAAAACAAGCGGCGCGCTAAAGAACGCCGTGTTCATCATCCAATACGGTCTGTACCCAAGCGAATAGAGTTGGCTGATATCCAACGCAAATTCGATTTTCGAACTCGCGTCGAGCCGGAAAGCCCACAATCCGATCGGCTCGCGATCCTTTGGCTCTTTGCAGGTGGTTGTCGGCACACCGATCACGCTGTACTCGCCGGTCTCGTGATCGGATCGCACCATTGTCATTCCTCGAATGCCCAGATATGTGTGGTACTTGTTCGGCAAGCAAACAAGCGCATCTGGAACGACGATGTTTGGTGTAAAGCTCTTCGCCGGGTCGTACTGAAGTGTCTGTCCGGAAATCGTTCCGAATCCGGCTGTGAAACTTATGCGCTTGAACTCGCCACCCCGCCGAAACGGTGCAACAAACTGATCTTTGACGGCTTCGTCTTGAGTGTCATTCAGCATGTGCCAAAGCAAGTATGCGATTGTCCGAGACTGCTCTACAGTATTCGAAAGCCGCACGTTTTCGAGAGTGTCGAACGGAGTGTCCTGCAGGGATCGAGAGTCCTCCATGCATGTGAACGCGATGCAGTTTTGAGCGGATAGATTTACGATTTCCGCCTCGGTGGCGACCCGACCTGGAATCGCGTTCTTCCAGTGCCTGCCATCGGGATCGTTGACGCCATCGAAGAAGAGATCTCTCGCTTCACGCTTCGTCCACTTTGATATCTGCTGTGCGTGCTCTCCAAGCACTCTGGAGACAGACCGTTCGCGGTCCTTGTTTTCCTGCGTGTACTCTGCCCACCAACCATCTGTTATCGAACAGACAGTGGGATTGCCGCTGCTCAAGTCGAACGCGAAGCTGAATAGGGGTGGATTCCCGCCGATGATCGCCCAGTCATCGCGGAACCGTCCCTCAATAAAGTTCCGCATCCCCTGCATCGCCAAGAAGTGGCCTTCAGTGATGACTAGCAAAACGCTCCGCTTCGGCGGATGTTGCATTAGGCGCTTCGTGATTTGGATGAACGATGCTAGCCCAGTGGATTGATCAGCGCCATGCGACAGCGATGGAACAACCGAAACAGTATCGGCATATGAGGACAGCATGACCCACTCGTCGCGCAGTGCAGGGTCAGTGCCGACAATTTTCACGAAATAGTTTCGTGCTTGTTGATCAACGATTGCTTGCTTGCAGGTGAGCCTAACTTCGCGGCCTATCATTTCGCGCAAAAGTGTAGCGTCAGCGGCACGGACAAAAAACCTTGGGAGATTCACCGGAAGCTCCGACCATTTGCACTCCCCTTCGCCCCGCATCGTCGTCTTCGGCTCGACGAAAACAACAGCGGCCGCGCCCAAACGCAAACAGTTCCGCCAGTTTGATCCGCTGTTGAAGTTCAGCACTGCAATGTTTCCGGCAATCGGCTTTCCGTTCATTTCGCGCAACGTCCCGTTGCCTACGTCCACCAACCGCGCGCTGATGTCGCACGCTGATGTCTGTACTCCGTTTGGCCATAGCGGATGCACAATCAACGAGGCACTTTCGGTTGTGAGGGTTCCAGTGGATTTCGGATCGGGGCAAACCAGCGAAAACGGCTCATCGAAGATTTCTCGCTCGTTGACTCCAATAGATTTCGCGAGGAATGATTTGAAGTCGGGGCCTGCGGTGCCAACCCGACTGCGCGACATCAGCTCCGTGATGGTTTGCTTGATTTGGATCCCGCCTATTTCAGAACTGATTCTTTGGTATTCAACACGGGCATCGGCGAATCGGTCCGCAGACGCGGTACATGCCAGACAGAGAGATAACGCAAAGCTAGCTCCGAGGCGTCGGATCGTCACAATCCTTCTCCCAGCGATCCGTTCACAAATAGCAGCTGAGCGCGGCGAACCAGCTCCTCGTGCGTTACCGAGTTTTTCACTCCGTCCGGGCCGTATCCGTGTTCCGCCGCCGATTGGTTCATCTGCCACCGGAGAATACTTGGTGATAGACTCACGCTCATGACCCTGGTTGTTGACTTCAGCGAATTCGGGCAGTCGGTGAAACGGTACGGACTGAGCGACGAGTGCGTGGTGTATGTGAAGCCGGTCGCCGACTCTGTCCACCTCACCTATGTGAACCCGCAATCCGGCATTCAAATCGTCTCGTTCTACGCGGGAACCGAGACTGCCGCGAGGGAGAAACTCGAGGGGCTTGGGTTTAGAGCGGCAAAAGGAACTTGGGTGACAGAGGCCTCTCTCGAACACCTGGCACGCATCGCAGGCGAGGGCACTATTGTCGCGGTCGCGTATGAAACACCCGACGGCCCAGGCTTATGGTTGGACGCTTGGCCCACACCGGTGCTCGATTCCACCGCCTTGAAAAGCTTATTTGAAGAGTTCGTTGCTGAGGGCCACCTGCGCGAAGACCAATACGAAGAGTTTTTGGACCACGCAAAACCGGTCGTTCAAATCTTGTCACCAGAAGACGTTCAAAGGTTCATCGCTCAGAAGCGAAAATAAAAAAGAGCGCTGCGGTGAAAGGAGAGCAAAGCCCGCAACGCCCAATTAGTGGACAACGTCCACCTTCTGATATTTGGAACTGTTCCACAGTTCTGTAGCAGTTCAACAACAGATTTGACCGCTAAGTTTCGGAACCGGTACGGTTGCTGGTACGGGTGGGACGTACGACCCTGTCGCAATTACCTGCTCCTTGCCAGCGACCCGAGTAGAATCGGCTCTCCATGACGTTCAGCAGCGTTCGAGCCGCGTTCGATTCGATCCGGGAACATAGTTCTCGTTCGATCCTTAGCGGGGTCGGCATTATGGTTGGGTCGTTGGCGGTCATGCTCCTTATCAGCATCGCGCAAGGAGTCCGGGACGACGTGCGCAAGCAGGTGGACGAACTGGGTGCGAACCTAATCATCGTTCTGCCCGGTAAGGTGGACACGCAAGGGTTTCTTGGTTCCGGAAATTTGGGAATCAGCCCTTTTACGATGAAGGATGTTGATGGATTGCGTGGCGCGCGAGGTATTCGCCACGTCTGTCGTTGGACTTTTGTGGGTGGCACTGTGGCCGCGAACGGAAAGAGCCCCATCAGCTTCTCGTTGGGAACAGATCCGATCTGGTTTCAAATTCGGCCCCACACTTTCCTTGAAGGACATGCATTCAGCGGACCGAACGCGAGGGAGGTCGTCATTGGCCCAATTCCGAAGCGTGAGATGTTTGGCGACCAACCTGCCGTGGGCAAAACTCTAAAAGTAAATGGAGTGGATTTCACAATTGTCGGTGTAACCAACGAGTCTGCCAGCACAACGTTGTTTGGAAGAAATCCATTTGAGAACGTTTGCTATATTCCGTTCGATGCCGTTCGAAATACAATCGCACGGGGACGATTTCAGATTGACAGGATAATCCTACAGGCAGATTCCTCGATAAAGCCTGAGTCGTTAGTCGCAGGCATCAAAGCGTCAGTCTTGAAAACTCAGAACGGAAACGAGACGTTCACCGTGTTGACTCAAGAAGATCTTCGAAGGGTCATCTACAAAGTGCTGAATCTGCTCACCTATCTCGTCGTTGGCATTTCAACAATCGCCATGTTCGTCGGTGGTGTTGGCATCATGACTGTGATGCTGATGAATGTCAACGAACGCAGACGTGAGATCGGCATACGCAAGACTGTCGGTGCAAGGCGTATGGACGTGTTCGTTCAATTCTTGACCGAGTCCTCAATTCTCACGCTTGGCGGCGGAGTGGCGGGTTTGATACTGACTCGAATAGCGATCGCAATCATAATGTCGCTAACAGATTTGAGGCCGATGCTCAGTTGGGACGTCATCCTGTTGGGCCTAGGAATGAGCTTCCTGGTAGGCACAGTTTTTGGCTTGGTGCCTGCGATCCGAGCTTCGCTCAAAGATCCTGTCGAAAGTATGCGACAAGAGTAGTAGATTTGGACTATACTGTTAAAGGTGGGCCTCGTAGCTCGCAGCCAAGCAACCAAAGAGGCGAGGAATCGTGAAAGAGTTCACTGAAGAGGCGTTGGGGAGCGTGCTTGCTGACCTGACCGACCGGATTGCCCAGGCGGTCGTGCTGGATGACGTATTTGCGGCGGCGCTTGAGGCGCTATCCCGAGTGTTGCCCTGTGAAAGAGCTTCTGTCTTAGCTTTTGATGCGCAGGATGTAATGCGCTTCAGAGCCTGGAAAGGCATCACCGCCGAATATCGGTCCGCTGTCGAAGGCCACACCCCATGGAGACCCGAAGATGAGTTTGCGCGCGCGTTCGTCGTGAAAGACGTGCGCCTTGAACCAGACCTTAAGGAGATTCTGCCGGTACTCGAACGGGAAGAAATTCTTTCCGCTGCGTTTGTGCCGCTCGTTGCTGGTCGCCGAGTTATCGGAAAGTTCATGATCTATTTCCGCGAGCCGACGGAACTTTCGCAAAACCAACTTTCAGCCGCATCCGTCATCGCAAGCCAAGTCGCGTTCAGCATTCAGCGGATTGCAGCGGAACTCCAAGCGTCGTATCGTTTCGCCCAACTAAGGAGCCTGTTTGACGCGACCGACCATGGACTCGTCCTTCTCGACACCTCTGCTCGAATCGTGCACCTCAACTCGGCGTCGGAAGAACTTTGTCAGTATTTGTATGGCAAAGAACCGGTGCCGGGCGATTCGATCTTTGATGTGGTCGGGGCAACTGAGCGAGAAGTCGTCGAAGCGCGCTTCAAGACAGCCTTGCGGGGCGAACGCGTGATTGTGGACACCGGCGCAGCACCAGACGTGAAATATGGCCGGAGGTTTCTGACCACGTACTCCCCGGTGTTCGACGAATCTGCGCAGGTTATTGGCGTAACGGTTAGTGCTGTGGAAGTCACTGACCTGCTCAGTGCCCAGCACGAAGTAAGGAGTACGCAAACCAGACTCCACGAGATAGCTGAAGCCACACAAGACGCGCTGTATGACTGGGATATCGCGAAAAACGCATCCTGGTCGAATGAAATCTACCAAAGGGCATATGGACAAAGCCGAGATTTCGATAGTTGGAAGGAAAAAGTTCATCCCGACGACGTTGCCAGAGTGCTTGAGGAATCTAGGCGAACATTCGCGAGTGGGGCAACGGAGTTTCGCGCGGAGTATCGGCTGAGAAGAACCGACGGAAGTTACGCAGACGTTCTAGACCGCGCACGAGTCATCAGAGACTCAAAAGGTTCTCCAGTCCGGACTGTAGGCGCAATAACGGACTTATCCGAGCTGAAACAGATGCAGCTTGAGTCCCGAGTGAACGAAAGAAGATTTCGCGCTCTCTTCGAGAACTTGGTCACCGGAGCCGTAATCTGGGACCGAGACGAAAAAGTCGTCGTGGCCAATCGGGCATTTCAGCAAATGCTTGGTTACACCGAAGATGAGCTTCGGGAGCTGAAGCTGAGCGACATCGTGCACCCCGATGAATACCCCCACAGTCTGCGAACTTTCTCATCTGCGATGGCGCGCGATGAAACGACACCGATCCTGAGCGAACGAAGATTGGTCGCCAAGGACGGACGAACGGTCTACGCCCGACTTTCAGCGACCATCTACAGGGATTCCGAGTCGGGAGAGCCTGTGAGCGTGGCAGTTTACGAGGACATGACTGAGTCGGTCCATCGAAGAATAGCGCTCGGCGAGACTCAAGCCAGGTACGAAACGCTCGTTAAGAACTTGAGCGACGTCATCGTATACGAAACGGATCCGAGCAATCTGTTTGTCTCCGAAAATATCGCAACCGTACTAAATGTTGAGCCACAGGTGTTCTCACAACAACACCGTCTGGTTGCCGAATTGATGGGCCCGACGGAGTGGACAGTTCGCTCGAAGGATGTAGAGAATTGGCTGCAGCACACTTCTGAGCCCAGTTTTTCCATGCAATACATGATCACCAGGACCGACGGCTCAAGAGTGTGGATCGAAGACAGAATGACTCGAGCGGTTAGTGCGACAGGCGATCTGTTCATCAGAGGGATCGCGGTAGACATTACAGATCGCAAAAACCTCGAAAGAGAGCTCGCGCTTTCGCAACGTTTAGACGCAGTCGGAAGGCTTGCCGGCGGCGTCGCACACGACTTCAATAACTTTCTCGCCGCAATCGTCGGATATTCCGAAATCGCGCTTTCAAAGTCAAGACGAGGCGAATCGCCAGACTCTGAGGTTATGAAGGTTCTCAGTGCAGCCAACCGGGCGAACGGATTAACAAAACAGCTTCTCGCATTTGCCAGGCGACAAATCACTGCCCCCGTGCCAACTTCGCTTCACTCGGTAGTGGCTGATCTAAGCGATATCCTTGAGCGGCTGTTAGGAGAGTCGGTCTCCCTCAAAATCGCGTGGGAGGACAAGACGGATTCCAATTGGATCGTCAACATTGATCCGGTTCAAGTTGAGCAGCTCATCATGAACTTGGCAATCAACGCCCGAGACGCGATGCCAACCGGTGGGACGTTCAGAGTCGAATTCAGCAACGTCACACAATCGAAATCAACTTCGGGTCGCCGAGGGCTCTCGCCAGGAACCTACGTGCGGATATCGGTTTCAGACACAGGCTGTGGAATGGACACTTACTGTCTGGAGCATGCCTTCGAGCCCTTCTTCTCCACCAAAGAGGTTGGGAAAGGCACAGGGCTCGGCCTGGCGGTTTGCTACGGGATCGTGCAGCAAGCTGCCGGGAAAATCTTCGTCCAAAGCTCGCCAGGCGAAGGCACCCAGTTCGACATTTATCTGCCAACGGCGCAGCCCGGAAAGGCGCCCACCCCGAAGCGAATGGTGCGTCCTCTTCAGAAAGCAGACCGTACGACGGTTCTTGTCGTCGAGGATGAGGCATCACTGAGAGAGATAATCGTGCATGAACTACGGGGGCTGGGGCATGAAGTGCTACAAGCCATGGATGGCGTAGAGGCCCTGGAAGTCGCGGCCGAGTACCCAGGCGAGATCGGATTAGTGGTCACCGACGTGGTCATGCCCCGAATGAGCGGGCTCGAGCTGCGGAGGAGGTTGAGCAAGTCTCGACCCGAGTCCCGATTTCTTATGGTCTCCGGACAGTACGAAAGTCCCCCTTCACCGGTATCTGAGATTCCAGCGGAAGCGTTCCTGCAAAAGCCGTTCACGGCAGGTGACTTAGAGGCGGCCATTAAGGCCGCAACGGTCCCGGATTAAAGGCAGGGCCGGGATTTATGCTATAATTTTTCGTCCATCCTCCATCTTGAGGTCTCTCACGCTTGGCTACCAAAACCACTTCCGCAACTGCGGTCATTGACATCGCTCGCGCCTACGCAGACCAGATCGTGCTTTCGGGTATCGCTCGGGTCGCCTCGACGCTTCGCCTAACCGAGCTAGGCAACGAAGTTGCGCCGCATGGCGTAGGGCTCACCGAACTTCGCCGCTTGCTCACCACAAACCCAAATCGGTTTGTCTATCACGACCGACGATGGCTTCCGAAGGCCAGGGTTACTGCAGGCAAAGGCCCGACCAGCGAATTCATTCGACAGACGCTTTTTACTTACGGAGTTCCCATGCCACTCATGGAGGTTGCCGGAGAGCTTTCTTCGAATTACGGCAGGCCCAAGGAGTACTACGAAGCGCGCATCGCCGAGATGGTGAAAAACGATCCGAATCTGTTCGTTACGTCAAACGATCATGTTGGATTGGCAGAGTGGTTGTTTGTTGCTCGACTCGAATCCGACGAAGCTGCTCGATACGTCAATGGGCTGCGCGATGCCGATGTCAGTGCAAACTCACAGCTCGATAAATTGGATTTCACGGACATTGAGACGGCAGCGAAGAACGCGCTGAAAACGACGCCGCTCTCGCCGAAAGTATTCAGTTATTACGCTTGGAAGAACCTGACATCAAGCGATCCGTATTCACCTTCGCGATACGATGCCGTTGCGGCGTTCGACGCGGTTTTCAATTCGGGTGGATTCATTTATGGCGCAGACGGACTGCTTCACCCCGAAAGTGAAGCGCCCGGTTGGTTGAAGAAGGCTCTAAAAGACGCCGAAAAATTGGCCCCGACCGTGGAGATGGAAGAGTCCGCGCCGCTCCAGTTCGGCCCCGCTGAAGTGGACGAGTTCGTCGGTAAGATTTTGGCGAGCTCGCACAGCGTCGGTGTGAGCGAAATGCTCGGCGAGAAATACGAACTTTCACCCGCAGATCGAACCTGGACCGAAGACCTTGGAACGGCTGTCAACTCGCTCAAAACCGATGACCGCGTGAGCTGGTTTGGTGGCGACCGATTCGGCAAGCCGGATCTCGCACCTGAGTTTGTTCACACCATCCCCGAATTCTTCAATTACTCTGTTTCAGAATTCAAAGATGCGGATGGCGAAGCGATCGATGTTGAAATGTCGGATGACGCATTTAGCAGCGCGCTTCGCAAAGAGATGAGTTTGCCGATTGCTCAGGATGTTCTCGACGAAGACCCGGCCCCGCGACAGAAGAAACTTCCGGATCAATTGCGATTGGTTCTGAAATCTCATCACCGAGAAATTGGCACGTTTCCGCTGTGTCAAATCCCTGCGGGTTGGTTGCCAGATGAGCCGGACGTTCAAGAGATTGTTCTGCTTCGAGATGATGGCGCGAAACTTTTCGCGTTAGTGAGCCACGAAACTGGCCTGATCTTCGGACTGATTGACTGGTGGTTTGAGCAACCGATCGAATCCGGTGCGGCGTTCTCGCTCGAAAAAACGGAATACCCGAGCGTATACAAATTTGCATGGCTCGAAGAGGCCGATCCGTTGGTGTTCATTGATTCAGAACGAATGAACGAACTGAGGGACTTGGCTGCGCGAGCCACTGACTTGTCGGGTTACGAAATCCTAATCGAAGTACTCAACAAGCACTCAAAGGGCGCCGACTTTATTACGATTTTGGCGGAAGCAAACGTCATCCGAAGACTCACGAGGCGGCAAGTTGCCTCGATTCTGTCGGGATACCACTGCTTCTATCAGCGAAGCGGGTCGCCCGTTTGGCATTACGACCAGAAGAAGGTTGACCAGGGCTTCGATAGGGCCAAACGGAAGTTCGTGCGCAAGTAGTCTTTTTGCCAGGTTGCGCCGAGAATCGCCAACCTGCCACAATCCAGTAACAGAAAACCTATGGCGAATAAGAAATCAGCAAAGAAAGCGCTTCGGCGCAACGTCCAGCGGAGGCTTAGAAATCAGGCCACCGAGAGCATGCTCAAGACCGTTGTCAAGAAGGCGAAGAAAGCCGCCGGAACTTCAGAGGTCGGCGCGGCAGTGAAAACAGCCGTGAAAGCACTCGACAAAGCGGCAGAACGTGGCGTGATTCACAAGAACCAGGCCGCACGACGCAAGTCGCGGTTGATGAAAGCAGCGGCCAGCGCGTAGCGCTTTCGATCAAGCATAGGTAGGAGCAAAACTGTGATCATTACATTGGCCGTAATCGGCATCTCTGCTTTGAATCAAGCAACTCCGGTGCAGTGCCCGATCATGACGGGGGCTGCAAACTTCAAAGCAGCCTCAACGAACTACAAAGGCGTTAACTACGCCTATTGCTGCGCAGGATGCGAAGGCACTTTCACCCGCGATCCCGAGAAGGCCCTGAAAGCAGTTAAGGGCAGGACCGTCGGCACCTCTTTGTTCGACCCGGTATCAAAAGCGCGAATCGAATCAAAAGACGCTGCGGGAAGTTCCGACTTTGGTGGCGTGCGCTATCTATTCGCGACGAAAGAGAACAAGGCAGCGTTTGACAAAGCCCCTAAGAGTTTTTCCGTTGCGCCCGCGAAGGAAGTCGTGTGGTGCCCAGTGATGGAGCATGCAATTGATGGCGGAATGGACAAAGCCGGCGCGTATGCTGATGTGAACGGCGTTCGCTACTATTTCTGCTGCACAGGTTGTCAGGGAAAGTTCGCAGCCGATTCATCAAAGTACATCGGCAAAGTCTCTTCTCGGATTTCCGCGGCAAAACCGGAGCGCGTAGCTCCGAAATAACTTTAGGCAGTTCGCCAAAACAGCTCCGAATCGTTCGCAAGGACAATCCGGAGCTGTTTTTTTGCGTCAATTTTTCCTGATCGGCCAAAGGAAGACTCACTAGTGGAGGATGAGCGCACTGCCCACGACCAACAGAATTATCGGGTCGCCTTATGATCCCGCAGCTTGTTGCCTTGCTCAAAACAGTGAGAGCAACAGCCAAACAACAAGGCCGCGCCAAGCGATGCCATCACATTTACCGAGGGCGACCTCGCCGTCATTAGCTCAGGATACGCCGAGGGCCGAGAGGAGCCCGAGCCGGTAAAATAGGAACTCCGCAGGGGTGTAGCTCAGTTGGTAGAGCGGCGGTCTCCAAAACCGTAGGTCGCGGGTTCGAATCCTGTCGCCCCTGCCATTCAGTTCATAGCCCGTTCGCGGCGTACATCTCTTCGATGACCTTCTGCACTGAAAGCGCCTCGTGTACGTTGCAGCCGCGTGGGTCTGCACCGGCCTCCAACTGAGCCACCAGGTCCGCGATCTCAAGGTAGTAGTTCTCCTCGCCGTCGAACTCCGGGTTCCCGTGCCGACTCCAACCTTTAGGAAACGACTCACTCGCTTCGGGCAAATAGACGTCATACACGGGCGGATGGACTCCCATTCGAATCGAGCCTTTGGTTCCAAAGAACTGGATGTCCCATGTCGTAATCCATTCGTTGGTCTCCCAACCGCAACAATCCCCGGCGGCGATGGTGTCTTCAAACTGAATCACCGAACCTGCACTGTCCTCGAAAATGTGCCTCGGAACATCCTCACGCTTTGAGACAAACGAATGGTGCGCAGTTGCTGGCCCGAAGAACATCTGAAGCAGATCAAGCATGTGACAGAAGTCGTTGTGGACCATTCCGCCGCGGTCATTAGGATCGCAAAACCACTCGCTTGTAAGCCACGGCTGCATAACTGC
The DNA here is from genome assembly GCA_046330175.1 of Fimbriimonadales bacterium. Classification (GTDB taxonomy): domain Bacteria; phylum Armatimonadota; class Fimbriimonadia; order Fimbriimonadales; family ATM1; genus JAJPJR01. Next base: position 1,367,615 of record JAXLTG010000001.1, on the reverse strand, counting down.
CGCGTGGAATCTCGCAGTTGTTACTTGCCCGATTGTTCCGCCTTCAATGAGGCCCTTGACAGCAGTCACGGAGGGCGAGTAGCGCAGGTGATAACCAATTTGACAGAACACGTTGTGTTCCGAGACGGCATCAAAAACCTGCTGCATTCGACGCTCGTTCTCCGCTCCGGGCTTTTCGAGCAGCATCGCTTTGGAAGCCGCCGCTGCCATCAGGGCGTATTCGCTGCACTCTGAATTTGTGCCTTCAATGAGAATCAGGTGCGCGTTTGGGTCATGTAAAACCTCTTCAGGAGTCCCGGCGATTTTCGCGCCGCTCTTCTTTGAGATTCGGTCACAAACTTCGGGTCGCTTGTCGAACACCGAATTCAAAAATGTGTTCGGGTTGCGCAGAATTGCGTTAACTCTGCCATCGCAGTGTGGATGAGAACCGCCGAGAATTGAAACGCCAATTTGCACAAACGCAGACTACCGTCTTGCGGTGTGCTTGGTGTACAGGTCGGGATCAACTGTGAAGTTCCCGAGCCATTCGCCTTGAATCTCGGCGTATCCCCAGGAGCCTTCCATGAGGTGTGCAAACTGGGAGTAGTGCGTGTCGCATTCCAACCGTTTGTTGTCCTCGGTTATCAGAACGACATGATATTGAATCGGATCGTCAACAATCTCTTCGGGTCCGATGACCCTCCCTTTGTGCGTTCGCCAGGCCGAGTGCACTTTGCAGGCAACTTTCCGCGGCGGACCAGAAGATGATTGCCTTTTGGCGACCTTGTGTCCGGTGTAGAAAACAATGAAGCCGACCATGAGTACAAGTGCCGAGATTGTGGTGAGCGACGCTCCCAAGATAAGCATCATGTTGCTTTCCCGGCCCATAAAGATTCGGACAGGAAGGAAGAATGACAGGGTGGTGAGGGCTAAGCCAGCGAAGAAGCCGACGATGCACCAGACGAGGAATGTGGAAAAACCACTCTCAGCTTTGCCCACAGCTTACGGCGGTCAGCCTCCGAGGGATTGGAGCCGGCGGCGCGCGTTACCCGCGTAAATGCCGTTCGGTTCGACTCCCAGGTATTTCGTGAACGCGTCTCGAGCTTCGTTCGATCTGCCAAGGCGAACGTAAGCTTCTCCGAGGTGGTACCAGCTTGAAGCTGGAGCGTTTGCCTTGACGGCTACCGCGTAGCAGGATGCTGCACCGCGGTCGTCGTTGGCGGCGACACAGGCGGCACCAGCGTTCGACATGTAGAGGCCTGCCCCGTTGCTGTTGAGCTCCGCGGCCTTTTCATATGCCGTTGCAGCCGCAGGGTACTGGCCCATGCGGTAGAGGACGCCCCCTTTGTTGTTCCAGTAAGAATCTTCTCGGGGAGCGAATCGGATGGCAAACTCAACGGACTCGAGCGCGTTCTGGTACTGCTTTGCGCCAACCTGGGCCAACGACAGGGCAGCCCATGTTGGAGAGTTTGCAGTATCAACTCGGATCGCTTGCATAAACTTTTGGGCTGCTCCGCTGTAGTCACCGGCATCCATAGCGCTTCTGCCTTCAGTGAACAGCGCGGCACCCATCTCCCGTCGCTTCTCAGAGTTCATTTCCGTTGGCCAGTAAATCGGCAGGTTCGTGCAGCTCTCGTCAAGCCAAACTTCGGGAATGGTGAGCGACATCTTCTTGCCGACTTCAATCCTCATCTTGTAATTGCCTGCCGCCAATCCAGGGAGCGTGAACTTCCCGTCAGACCCGACGCTGAACTTCGGCGAGGTTGAGTCGTGGGTGGTCCCAGGGGCCGTCAGAATGATGGTGTACCCCTTTGCTGGCGGCGCATCGTTGATGATTTCTCCGCCGATCACCGGCTGTACTGCAAGCAAGAAAAATGAACTAATAACTGCGGTCATGACCCCTCCGAAATGTTTCCACCCGCTCAAAACCCTTGGGCAGGCAGCCCAAACATAAATGTTATATCGGATTTTCCCCTGAAATGGCCCGAAATTTCACAAGGAGGCGGGGTGCCGTGCCAAAATCCTCGTATGTTTAGCCGGTCCCTCGCCCTCCTGACAATCCTGATGATTATCTTGGTTGGTTGTGGGAAGGCCCCGAAGCCTCATGGCGGCGATTTACCCGACACATTGCATCTCCGAGTCATCTCGCTGAGCCCAAATCTGACCGAACTCGTTAGTCTGGTGAATCAGGAACAGAAGCTGGTGGGGAGAACCTCCGGCTGCGACTACCCCGAAACTCCCTCGCTTGAGGCGACCCCAATTGTCGCGAATCCAACGCCCGATCTCGAGAAGATTCTTCAAGCTCAGCCGGACCTAATTCTGGTAGATGAAAACTTAATCAACCCGTCTTTCATCCAGAAGTTCAAAGACGCCGGAGTACGAACTGAACTGTTCAAAATCAACTCGATCAAGGAGTGGATTGCCGCAGTCGAGATGATTGGAAACCTGCTGATGTCGCAGAGAGCTGCAAGCGACGCAGTGGACGAAATGAAATCGGTAATGCACCTTAACGAAACCGACCCGTTGCCGTCATCCCCGAAAGTCCTGGTTTTGATGGGTGCGCAAAAGCCGATGGCCGCCGGAATCGCCTCGTTTCAAGCAGATGCCGTTCGAGCGGCAGGCGGCACAGCAGTTGGCCCAGAAGATAGCAAATTCGTTTTCGTAAATCCAGAGCAGGTAATCAAGTGGGACCCTGACATCATCATAGTTCCAGGCGCCGCTGCCGAATACCAGAAGAATGCAACGCTCGGAAATCGGCCAGGTGGAGGGGCAAGGACGATAATCGGTGTCAACGAGAGTTTCTTGCTTCGCGCGGGAGCACGCGCGAAAGACCTAATTCGCGGCCTTCACACCGAGTTGATGAAGTTTTCGAAAAAGTAATCCAAGGAGAGGACAGATAGAGATGGACACCGCAGAGATTGGAGTATTCGGCGGGTCGGGCTTTTATTCGCTGCTCGAAAACGTGCGCGAAGTAAAAGTGGACACGCCCTACGGGCCGCCGAGCGATTCGATCGCGCTTGGCGATGTTGGCGGACGAAAGGTGGCTTTCTTGCCACGCCACGCGAAAAAACACACCATACCGCCCCACAAAATCAACTACCGAGCAAACGTCTGGGCTCTTAAAGCGCTTGGAGTAAAGGCTGTAATCAGCCCATGCGCGTGCGGAAGTTTGCAGGCGCATATCCATCCCGGAGATTTCGTCGTTGTTGACCAGTTCGTTGATCGAACCAGAGGCCGAATTGACACATTCTTTGATGGACCGATTGTCACACATACGAGCCCTGCGGAAACCTACGACCCGGTGTTGAGGAAGGTCGCTTGCGATGCGATTAAGTCGCATGGGATCAATTTGCACGACGGGGGGACAATTGTCGTCATCCAAGGTCCCCGATTCAGCACAAAAGCCGAGAGCCGTTGGTTCACACAAATGGGCTGGGACGTAATAAACATGACTCAATATCCCGAGGCGATGCTTTGCAGGGAGATGGGAATGGCTGTTGTTTGCATTGCGTTAGCCACAGACTTCGACGCCGGGCTGCATGGAGACGTCGAGCCGGTTACTGCCGCGTCAGTGCTCGAAGTATTCGAAAAAAATTCAAAACGAATTCGAGAAGTTGTCCTTGATATGATTAAGAGTTTTCCGAAAGATTTGGATTCTCTCGGTGCAAAAGCAGCGATGGAGTTCACGCGCGGCGACGGACATGCCGCAATGCCCGAAGATATTCGGCTGTTCGACACGAGGCTGTAGGAGGGGAATATGGCGATAGTAGCAGCGAGCTTAGCGGTAGCGGTTTGCATTGGCACGTATGAGCAGGAAGTTCGGTGGGAAAAACTCGGTGAGATCACCGCATATGGTCAAACCGATCCTGATTCTCGGACGAAACCCGCCGTGAAAGTGCCGATCACGTTTCCGGTGAATGCGCTGCCCTTCGTTTCAGATGACCAACCGTATCTCGAGTTTGACGGATGGAAATATGAAATCAATCAGTGGGGAAACATCGGCCGCGCTTGGAAAGGCAAAGGTGGCTTCGACGAGCTTAAGCAACTTTACGACGCATCCCAGAAGCGAATCGCAGAAGGTAAAAGCAATAAATGGAAGATTAAGTGCGTCATCTTTCGCCGCACAAACGTGCTGTACCGAAACTCGCTCGGAGTTCTGGAATCTCAACGCGCCTTTCTAATCGGCCCTGAAGAACAGTTCTGTTTGGAAACTTTTGCACGGTTCGGCGCAATGGTCGAGGCGTACACGCAGGGCGCGATAGACGTGGAACTCACCTTTAGCATGGAGGACGAACCGGTAACCGGCTACTATCAAGGAAATGACGTGTGGACGCTCGATCCACGCGACGCAGGTACCAATTATCTTCGCGGAAGGTTTAACCGCGGCGACTATGATTCGGTGCTGTACATGTTTCATCCGGGCCGAACTCGGTCTTTCAGTTTCGGCGGAACTGCCGGTCGAATCAACAACGCCACGGCGTCGTATGTGATTCTTTCCAACGGTCGTGAAATGGGTCCACGCATCGGACACACAGAAGCCATGATTCATGAGTGGCTTCACCAAGTTGAAAACACGTGGAACGTGTGGGGATACGGAGCACATCCAAACGGACGCCTGCCGGACCTTCATGGCGCTGAAGCTAACGGTTTCGAAACAGACAGCTTAGGCAACACAGGCTGGTTTTCATGGATCCGCGAATTCATGGTCCGAAATGTGTCGCAGGAGATGTGGTCGAAGTTGACCAACCGGACAGACCCAGACTGGCAGGAAGCGTTCTCGCGAACAAAACCGTACAGTGGCAAAACGATTGCCTGGTCAGAGGCACGGCAAAATCCTTGGGGTCGTCTGCCCTACCTCGCTGCGGCTGACTTGGCGCAGATTTCTGGCGCGCCGAAGTTTAGAGTTCTGTCGGAAGAAAGTCGCCTGCTATTCGATCCCACTGGCGAAGCGAAATTCACTGCATCATCGGCAGAGGACTACAGACTCAATGGGCTCCTAAACTTTTCTCGCGAAGCGATGGCAAGGCTCACCGTTGGAGATCGAGAGCTTCTATTTGTTCGATGGGATGCCGCAGATCTGATTCTAAGCAACCTATCACAATCGGCATCGGTGCGCGGCTACTTTTCATTGGACTCCAAAGCGGTGATTGTCGCCGAACAGCCCTACACCGGAGATGGTTTGACTGAATTGAACAAATTGCGGCTCGGGAATGGCGCAGTGAAGTCCGTTGTAGAAGGGAAGGGTGAGTATTCGACGGGCGAAAAGCCGCTTGCCAAGTTTTCCAGCACTGGCTCGGATGTGCGATACACCGTGGCGCAATGGGATGGAACGGCAGTTCAACTTGGAGACAACGGGGAGCTACCCGCATCCGCCCTGCATTTGGGCGCAAACGTCCTCCGGCTCACAGCAGTGTCGGCGGACGGCTCACGATCGGAACGACCGTTTGCGATTCGGGTTGCGCAGATCGTCGAAAGCTCTTTGACTCCAGTCGGCTCGAGTTACTTCGCCGGAGACAACTTCAAGGTGCGGTTGCGTGTGAACAACACAGGCGCTGCGCGAAAAGTGTTGATTAGCCCAAGTTTGCCGACCGGCTGGACAGTTGCTGGAATTCTAAATGAAGTTACGCTAAAACCAGATGAAGGTGTGGACTTCGAAGGAACGGTATCTGTTCCAAGCAGTGCAGCCGAAGGCGAAGCCGCGATCGCGTTTGACATCCGTGATTCAGAAAACCAAGGCCTGGCTGTCACTTCGAGGTTGCCTGTGCACAAGACACAGCGGGCCGCGTTCGTGCAAGAATCGTTCGAAGGCAGCTCCGGAAATTGGACGACACCTCGCGACGATTCCGCAGGATGGAAAGCGACCATTGAATCGGGCGGTCACACTGGCAGCGGACTAAAAATCTCAGATGCCGGAGGCGCAAGATTCGGACGCGTACACCTTTTCGGAGATCGGATGCTGAACGGCAAACGCAAGCTGAACGGCACGGCGTACTCCGTACAGGAGTTCCCCTGGCTGGACTTTTACTTTAAGACGGGCTCACGAGAAAGTTTCGGAATCTCTGTCACTACCACGTCCGGCAAACGCTATGTAATGATGCTGACTGGGCCGTTCGTCGAACAGTGGGGACAAGCAAAAGAACTCACCCGCGCAAAATTTGTTCCTAATGGAGAGTGGCAGCACGTCGTTTGCAACTTGAAGGACGCGATGGCAAAACTCGGCGACGAGGTGTACGTTTCTGACGTCGCGATTGGAGATTCGCGCACATTTAGCAGCAACCAGTTTCAAGACGGCGACGTCCGCGAGTACTTCCTCGACGATTTCAACATCTCAAAAACTGGCGACCCAACACAGAACAGCATTCAGGATGACGCCGATGCAGAGATATCGTCGAGCGCGAACGCAAAATCGTCCAATGCGGATGAACGTGCTCTCGCAGCGGCAACTTATGGAACTGGCAACTCAAGCACGAACATTCAAGAGCTACGAGATTTGGTGGTTGACAAAAACGCCAAAGTGAGACTCAACGCGGCCCAGGCTTTCACAACCCTGAAGGACGGAGCTGCCGCAAAACTGATTGCCGAAAACCTAAAGAGCGAGCCCGATGAAACCGTGATGATGATGATGGTCCGCGCGCTCGCGTTCCAAGATACACCCGAGGGTTGGAAAGCGATTGCAGAAGTGCCGAAACTGGGACGAAGCGATGAGCAGGGAATGCAGGAAGCTGCCCGGCAGTTGGCGCTTAAGCGTGCTGAAGCTTCGGTTCGCGATGTCACCACAACGATTACAGCTCGCTCTTGGATCACCAGGGCTGAGGGCGCAAAAGCGCTGGGAAGTTTTCCGTTTGAGAGCGCGAAGCTCGACTTGATGACGTTTTTGTTCGAAGTTGACCCCCACGTGCGAATCGAGGTCGGTAGGCAGGCCGATGTCAACAATGACTTAGTGCGCAGACGAATGGAGTGGGGAAGCATCAACGATCTCTCGGATGTCGTCCGAGCGTATTGCTATGCGGCGCTTACGCGCGCAAACGATCCGGTGATTCGATCGCGCGGCTACAGCGGCTTGCGAGAGGCAAACCCGGACGTTCGAGCGATCATCGCGGAGGAGATCGGCCGTGACCCGCAAAATTACCATGTCGCGATGCTTCTTGAACTTATCAAGGACCCGAATCCAGACGTTCGGGCGTCCGCTCTCGTCTCTTTCCTAAAGATGCCGGGCGATAAAACTTGGGCTCAGCTGGCCAGTCTTGAAACCGAATCGTACGAGCAGGTGTTAATACCTTTGTTACAGTGGATTCGGTCGGGCAAGGTTAACACACCAGCAGGATTCCTGCAGAGGCTAACGGTTCACCGGTCGCCGGACGTATCAAAAATTGCGATGGAGATTCTTGGGTCATGACAATTTTTCTCGGAGCAGATCACGCAGGATTCGCACTTAGGCGCGTTCTCGCCGATTGGCTGATCGGGCGCGGCTATGCCGTCGCTGAATTTGGCGCGACTGGCGAAGCGCCGTACGATTATCCCGACGCTGCGTATTTAGTTGCCGATGGCGTTGCATCAGGAAAGGCATCGCTTGGTGTGCTCATTTGCGGGACCGGCATCGGTGTCTCCATTGCCGCGAACAAAGTTGAGGGCATTCGAGCTGCTGTTTGTTGGAATGAAGAATCAGCGAAACTGGCTCGCGAGCATAACCACGCAAACATTATTTGCCTCGGCGCGAGGCTCATCAGCCCCGACTCTGCGGTCAACTGTATGGACGCGTTTTTGAATACCGAACCAAGTACCGAGCCACGCCACATCCGCCGAGTCGAAAAGCTCGACTCGCGGTGCGCTGCGGGGGAAACGGTTGGCTGCTAAGCGACTCGTTTGGAGTGCGCTAATCGCTGTCGTCGCCCTCGGCGCGGGCGGTCTCGGTGGAGGGTTTCTTCGTCAGCGATTTGATTCAGGCGCCCACGCTTCTGATGCGACTGGGTTAGAAGCCAACGCAGCAACGAGCGTCACTGTTCTCGATTCTGGTATCGAACCGGGTGAATATTTCCGCAACGTTCAAGAGGCGCTCACATCGAACTACCAAAAGGAGATTAGTGATCTTTCACAACTTTCACATGGCGCTCTCGATGCGATGCTGCAGCGCCTAAGCGATCCAGGCTCCCGCTTTTATCCCCCCGAATCATGGTCCGCATACAAAAGCTCGCTGCAAGGGGAAGCGCACGGCATCGGTGCAGACCTTGTCATCGAACCCGCAAAGATGAACATGCCGAATGTGTTCGCACTCAAAGTGTATGGCGTTACACCTGACGGGAACGGTTCGAAAGCTGGACTTATGCCTGACGACGAAATTGCCGCTGTCGGCGAGAAGTGGCTTATTGCACCGCCGCTCGTTCGCGGCTGGCAAGCCGATCAAGCCGAATATGCAAGCAAGAAGATTACGATTCAAGAGCTCCAGAAACGGTTTGATGTGTTTCGAAAGCGGCTGAACAGTGGCATCACTCTAACCGAGGCCGCAAATCTGCTTTCGACATCGGGCGAGGGCACAACAAAACTCACAGTATCACGAAACGGAAAACTCGTAGAATTGAATTGCAGCAAAAATTCTTCAGCACATTCATTGGTGGAATCCGTTGGCGAAACAGTGGCGATTCGTGGGTTCGGCGCTGGAGTCGCCGACGCACTGGACAAAGCGATCGAAGGGAAGACGGAACTAACCCTCGATCTTCGCGGCAATCCCGGTGGCGATCTGAAGGATGTCGAGAGTTGTCTTTCTCTACTAATTCCCGCCGGCGTTTACGCCAAAACTCAGAAGGAGCCGAAAGCGCCGCTCACTGATCTAAAGATTTCAACAGGCAGCGACAAGTCAATTCGCGTCACTCTTCTCGTAGACAAAGGGACATCGCGCGAGGCTGAACTTTTCGTGTCGGCGCTCCGTGACCGCATTGGCGCGAAAGTTGTCGGCGGTCCAACTCGTGGCTATGGCGTCGGACTGAGTCGCATCAGTTTGTCAGATGGCAGCGGCTACACGATTTCGACGTCCCGCTTTTTTGACATAAAGGGAAAATCGCTGGTGATTGAGGCGGATACAAAAACCGCGATGCTGCCGAACGACTGGTTCGCTGGTGAAGAGGGGGTTGAAGCGTGAAACTCCTCTCTCAAGTCGCACTTATTCTAGTTGCGCTCGCAGTCGGTGTTGTGGGCGGATACGGCTGGAAAGAGATTAAGCAGGGACACGCCCCAAACCTGCGTTCACTCCCTTCCGCTATCAGTGGAGATTCGATTGCCCAAGCGCACAAACCGTACGAGACGTTTCTACACGTCATGAGCTCGATTGATTCGAACTACTACGGCTCGCCGGATCGCCAGGCACTGCTTTATGCGGGCGTCGCTGGGATGATGGATTCTGTGAAAGACCCTTACACGGTTTTCATGGAGCCAGAACAAGCAGATCGGTTTCGAGAAACCAGCGCAGGTGCGTTTGTTAAGAGTGGTGGAATTGGGGCTGAACTGACTCCCGATCCGCTGGGACCAAGAGTCAGGCATGTGTTCAAAGGCGGCCCGGCGGCAGAAGCGGGCGTCCTCCCCGATGACGTCGTCGTGAAAGTTAACGGTCAAAACGCCGCTGGGAAAGACGTGACCGACGTCGTCTCAAAAATACGTGGTGAGCCAGGAACAACAGTGCAACTCACATTCTTCCGAGCCTCCACCAATCAAACGCTTTCGTTCGTGTTCACTCGACGCTTGGCACAAATCCAAGATGTGTACTCCTCCGTGCTCAACACGACGTACACGCACGGAAAACCAAAAATCGGTTACATTGAGCTTCGGAAATTCACAGCTACCGTCGCGCAGCAGTTTGATGAAGAGATCAGCAGCCTAAAGACCGCTGGCGTTCGTGGCATCATCATTGACCTTCGTGGAAATCCAGGCGGACTGATGCAAGCTGCCGTGGAGTTGAGCGCACGGTTTTTTGAGAATAAGCTCGTGACCTCAATGAAGCCGAGAGTAGGAGAAACCGAGTCGTACTTCGCGCCGACGGGATACGCGGATTCTGTGGATGTTCCTGTCGTGCTGATTGTGGACGGCGAGACCGCATCGGCGGCCGAGATATTCGCCGGCGCGCTCAAAGATTACAAGCTCGCGACGCTCGTCGGGGAGCAGACCTTTGGAAAGGGCGCAGTCCAAAAGACTTTTCCACTTAAGGACGGCGCTCAAGCGAAAATCACAATCGGAAAGTACTACTTGCCGATGGGTGAGTCCGTTGACCGCGTCGTGGACGAAACGGGTGAGAAAATATCCGGCGGAATAATTCCGAACACGAAAGTAACCCGAAAACCGGGATCTCGGATTGATTTGCCCGAGGGCGACGACCAGCTAAAGGCCGCCGCCACTGCTCTGTATAGCAAAATCAGATAACGAGCAGGCGCGTTTTCGGTTAGACTTTCCTACCGATGCTCTCACTTATTTCCGCAGCGTTCTTCTCCGCCCCAACAACCGTCGAATTAGTTCGCGGCGGCGTGCTCGCCAACGACGAAACGAAATATTTTGCATGTTCAGATACGACGATCTCAAAGGCGGCGCCTAACACGTCGTTCGGCCTCGGCGGGTTCCTACTCGTCGGTAAAGACAAGCGAGCGCTAATCCGATTTGATGATCTGACCCGCGCGGTTGGTGCCCGGTCAAAAGTGGTGGGGGCTAAATTGGTGCTTTCGGGCACCACGCTCGCGTCAGGCAAGCAGGTCACCATCCGACGTCTGTTGAAACCCTGGCTAGAAGGCCCCGGAACGGGCGATGCGGCGGTCACCGACGACCTGATGAAAACCACTTGGAATCACCAAGTGTTTCTAAAGGTTGGATCAGGAATCAAATGGGATGGCGGCGCGGGTGCGTCTGATAGCCGACCCTCGGCAAGCGTGACACTCGCCGGCTCCGACACGAACGTTGAGCTGACTGGGCTTGCGTCGGACGTTCAGCAGATGCTTGATCACCCGGAGTCAAATTTCGGATGGGTAATCGAGAGTGATGGCGAGCAGATTTTCAACTCTTCCGAATCCGAGACGGGTCGGCCAAAGCTCGTTGTCGAGCTCGAGAAAAATTCTCCGACCCAAAAGGCAGACCTCGTGATTTCAGGCATCAGCCTCGCGTCGGCTGGCTCAAACACCGCTGAGTTCGTGGTCACAGTTCAAAACGTGGGGGGAGCATCGGTCGGCGGATTCGAATGTGCCATCTCGCGATGGGGAAACGAACTCGCGAAAATGACATCCGGTGCCGAGATTGCTCCCAACCAGACGGCGACACTTCGGTTTATGGTCTCTCTGAAATCAGATGGTTCAGACCCACGATTCAACACGCTCGGCGTACTGATTAAGAGCGCCGGCGACGAGGATTGGACCGGCAACAACTTCGTCAAATTTTATCCCGATGGCGAGATGTGCAAACTCGTGTTAGAACAGGGGTTCGTCGCAAAGTGCAAAGCCGCCGGAATTGACGCAGCCTCATGGGCGCAATCGCTTTTCGAAACATGGAATGAGACTTACTTGGCGTTCAGCCGGTTTAGCATCGCGAGGGATGGATGCAAGTTGCGAACAAATCTCTCACAACTTATCATTGCAGACGATCATAACGGTCAGTCGCATCTGGCCCCACAAGAAACGGCGGTCTTATTCAAGGCGGAGGATGCAGCTCCAAATTCGTCTACACTGAGGTCCGCGATTCGCGCGCTAAGCCAAAGACTTGGCGTACAGGATGGTGCAACAAGTCAGTACACGATGGATTTGCCGCCGCCGGGATTGACAAGAACGTTGGAGATCATTCGCGGCCACATGGGCACAGATCCATTTGCCGGAGTGATGGGAGCGGGAGATACGAGAAATGAAACTCTGATTCCGGGGCAGTTGCCGATTCCCGAAGGTTACACCGACGACGTCATTTTCAAAAGCGGCTTATTCGAGCCCACAGGGTTGTATTCGCTAAACGACGTCGCAGGGATGAACGCTTCGCTCGAAACAACAAAAGCTTCCCCAATGCTTCCGAAGCTGCTGCTCCTTCAAGCAATGGATATGGATGGTGTCACCATCGGAGAGGGAACACTTGCGCTTCACAAAATCTCCCACGGTGCCGCGGAGGAGAATGCGACTGTGACTTACGACGTCAAAGGTGATTCGGTGCTCGTTACCAATCTTGTCCAGGCGTCCGGAAACATGCCAGCGCTTTTCCCGACAACTGGCGACTCGGTGGCGGGATACTTGGTCAAGCTCGACTATCGTGGCCAGACGGCCTATGCGTTTTTGAAGCAGTGGCAACTCGTTGACGCGTATGCGCGTGGCAACACAAGCGCTTATGTACATCAGATGCGCTTCAATGTCACTCATGCGCCATTCAAGCCAGGGAATTACGCACTCCGGAAAATTGCGATTGACAGCAAAAACTCTTCGCCATCTGAACTTGCAAAACTGCTCGACGGCAATCGAGAAACCTCATTCCTGTGCGATCAAGATTGGATTGAGTTGGATCTGGGAAGGGATCGCCCAATAGGGGAGATTAGGCTGTATTTTGACCCCAGCGCAAAGGATCGCTTTTGGTCGAACTTTGAAATCGTGGGCTATAGCACGGGCCAAACGATCTCCGATGCTCAGAGAATAGCGACCGAGGTAAATCCGAACACGCGACCGACGTACTGTTTTGAAGCGGACAAACGAGATTGGTGCATCGTTTACCGTGGTCGTCCTCGAACCACTCGATTCGTTCGCATAATTCGGCGTTCGCAAAACTCAGCAGTCTTGCGCGAAATCGAGATTCGTGAAACAGAGCCAGCTCGTTAATCGAATTCCGGCCCGGCTGGTCTGTTCATAAGGTCTGCGAGCGCTTGCAGCGGCGACGCATCGCCGCTTACGACCCTTCGAATCGAAAGCATGAGAGGGATCGGAAGCCCAACTCTTTCGGCGAGAGTTTGCGCCGCCGAGCTTGTCGGCACACCTTCCGCAACCTGTCCGATTTTTTCGATCGCAGCGTCCGCCGTTATCCCTTCGGCCAGGAATCGGCCGACTCGGTAATTTCGACTAAGCTTGCTGACTGCCGTCGCGAAAAGGTCGCCGACGCCACTCAATCCGAGAAACGTTTTGTGCTCTGCTCCGAGCGCAACTCCAAGCGTCGCCATTTCTCGAAGCGCACGAGCAAGAAATGCACCTTTCGTGTTGTCGCCAAATCCAAGTCCATCGCTCATGCCCGCTCCGAGTGCGTAAACGTTTTTGAGGGCACCACCCAACTCGACGCCAACGGCGTCGGTTGAGTGGTAAACACGAAAGCTCCGCGTCGCAATGATGTGCTGCATTTCGCAGGCAAAATCCTTATTGTTCGATGCCACGACGCTCGCCGTCGGGATTCCACGAGCCACCTCCATCGCGAGGTTCGGTCCGCTGATTACTCCGACCGTGCAGTCCGGCCGAACTTGAGCGACGATTTCGCTCATGCGAAGCGCGCTTCCAAGTTCCAATCCTTTCGTTGCAATCAATGCTCGGCACGGTTCGGTCGGCAACAGCGAACACGCTTCACGAAAACCGCTGCTCGGCACAGCTAACAGCCATAAATCGGACTGGCTTGGCGCCGTAGTGATCGGCACAATGTTCGGCTGCAGTGAAATGCCGGGTAGATACTGCCTGTTCTCACGGTCCAGGTCAAGCTGTCGTGCGTGCGCTTCGTCTCTGCACCAAAGCGAAACTTTGCTTCCGTTTTCGGCCAACAAGCTAGCCAGCGCGGTGCCCCAACTCCCAGCTCCAAGGACTACCGATTCTCCCACGGTTGACAATCATACTCGGCAGGGCAGGGGGTAAAATGCGGACTCCCACAGAGACGATTTAGCCATGCCGTATGTGATCACCGAGCCCTGCATTGGGGTGAAAGATAAGTCCTGCCTCACGGTTTGCCCCGTAGACTGCATCTACGAGGATGATGAAATGCTATATATCAATCCTGATGAGTGCATTGACTGCGGCCTTTGCGAGCCCGAATGTCCCGTGACCGCCATTTATGTGGACACCGACGTGCCACCGAACTGGCGCGAATTCATCGAAAAAAACGCACGCATCGGGCGCAACTTGGCCGAACAAAAGAAAGGTTAGACGATTTCCGATAGTTCGAATTCGTCGTGGAGAGCACGAACTGCTCGGTCGCAGTCCGATTCCGACACCAGAATTGAAAGCGCATACAAACTGTCGCTGGCTTGCAACGGCGCAATGCTGGCCTTGTCGAGACACTCGAGAGTCTTCAAAAAGATGCCAGGCTGCTGTAGGTAGTCGTGTGCAATCAAGCTAACCATTGTGCAGTTTTCCGTCAGCAATCCAATGCAGTTTCTGATCTCGCCGAACGCCTTCGTCTCCTTCAGCATCTTCGTTTGTGCACAAACCTCTTCTGAGCCACTTCTGCCAATTTGCACAATGTACGTTCGAGGCGCTGCGTCGTTGAGCATAGGCACGACGAGCCCATCAAGAATTCCTTTCACTTTCGAAAGCTGTTTGCGTGGAACCGCGAATCCAAAACTGTTCGGGTGCGAGTTCAACATGAACAGATTGACTTTGTAATCCGCCATCAGTTCGTAAACACGCGCCTCAAGCGCCGCTTTGTCGTTTCCAAACGAAGCGTCAAATTGCAGATAAACAAGTTTTCCAGTGTGTGTCACGCCGGTCACTCGTCTACCCGGAAACTGCTCCTTCGGTACAACTTCGGTCCCAGCCTGTTCTGTAAAAGTGCTCTTTATCCAAAGCGGAATCCCAAACTTCATTGCGATTTCAGCAGCGCGGGGATGCACAACCTTCGCTCCCTGATGCGCAATCTCGGCGATCTCCTCGTAGGTCATCTTTCCAAGCGTTGGCGCTTCGGGAACCATGTTCGGGTCGCAAGTTTTCACTCCGTCAACATCGGTGTAAATCTCAACCACTTCCGCTTTCAATGCCGCGCCGAGCGCACTTGCAGTCGTGTCGCTGCCGCCGCGGCCGAGTGTTGTGATCTCGCCGTAGACTGCGCCTTCGTGCGGCTCGGAGCGTCCTTGGAACCCACACACCACCGGAATTCTGCCCATCTGTAAGTTTCGCAACACGTCGTCCGCCTTAACGTAAAGAATTCGTGCCTCGCCATGGTTGATATCCGTAACAAGTCCGGCTTGGCCGCCAGTCATCGCGCTAGCAGGATGTCCGAGCGACTTTAGTGTCTGCGCGAAAATGCATGTGGACATAATTTCGCCGCAACAAAGCATGAGGTCCAGTTCTCTCGCGTCGGGCGGCACGAGAGGATCCACGTCCCGCAACAGACTGAGCAGCGTATCGGTCGCGTATGGCGAACCCTTTCTTCCGATTGCGCTGACGACGACAACCGGCCAATACCCAGCTTCGCGCGCGTTGACGACCTTTCGAGCGGCGAGCAATCTGCTCTCGGGTGTCGCAACGCTTGTGCCACCAAATTTGATAACCTTGATTCGCATCAGCGAGAATCTCCCGCGCCAACAAGCTGCCGAAGTGCAGCCACCGCTTTCTCGGCAGATGCGGTATCCAAAACGATTAATACCGACGAATGCATGTCGCCGACGCTTTCGATCGCTGCGCCCGATTGCACGACGGTCTGAGCGATTCTTGCAACGAGACCGCTTTCGTCGCGGATGTTGACCGCGCACACGGTCAGAATGGAGCGATTCGTGAATAATTCGGCTTCGAGCCCTGCCGCCCGCAATACGTCGCGCACCGCCTCACCTCGGCTTTCGGGAACGACAAAGCTAAAGCCATCAAGCGAAAGTTTGAGGAAGTCAAGCGAAATGCCAAGTACAGCGAGCGCCTTCAGCGCCTCGTGTCGCCGTGCAGCAAGCTCGGCCTCGGGGAGGCCGGCAACCACGATCAGTGCGTGTCCATGAGAGGCGTCTACCGATGATATACCGCGCTCGGTTTCAAACGCTGTCCCCTGGTGCATAGGCCTCCTCAATTTTACCGGTTGAGACTGATTTGATTTCAGATGGCGAGTTTGACCGGAACCTGCGAGTTGGTTTCCCGTATGAACGAGCAACTAATCTTTGGTGACCGGACGTCGTTCAGCAGACGGCGCGGCCCCGATCAGTGTCGGTTTGTTATGCAGTAAAGGAGGATTTATGGGCATATCATTGTCAATTCTTATGGCGAGCGTCGGACTGATGCCGACGACAGCGGCACCACCCGCGCTGGGCCTCGCGGAGTACCCGCCGTTCGGTGGAGAAGTGGCGCTACGAACAATGGCAACGGGGTTGACGTCGCCAGTCGCATTGGAGCGTGCCCCGGACAATTCCGGGCGCATGTTTATCGTTGACCAAACCGGACTGATATTCGTGATGATGGCCGACGGTTCGGTGTTGCCTGACCCGTTCTTGGACGTGAGATCAGAAATGGTTGCGCTGCGGCCAAACTACGACGAAAGAGGATTGTTGGGGCTGGCATTCCACCCCGACTACATCAACAACGGCAAGTTCTATGTGTACTACAGCGCGCCGCTCCGAGATGGCGGTCCTAATGGATGGGATCACACATCCCATATCTCCGAATTCCGAGTCTCAAAGAATGCCAACGTTGCCGATCCGAGCACTGAGCGGATTGTCATGCTAGTGGACGAGCCGCAAAGAAACCACAACGGCGGAACTCTGCTGTTTGGCCCCGACGACGGCTTGCTCTACATTTCGCTCGGTGATGGTGGCGCGGCAAACGACGTGGGTATTGGTCACGGTCCGATCGGCAACGGTCAAGACATAAACGTTCCTCTCGGCAAAATACTGCGCATAGATGTAGATAGTGCAGACCCGTACGGAATCCCAGAAGACAATCCGTTCGTGGGACGAGATGGACTGGATGAAATCTACGCCTATGGACTCCGAAATCCGTATCGAATGGCGTTCGACATGGGCGGCAGCCACCGCCTGTTCATCGGAGATGTTGGCCAAAACCTATACGAAGAGGTTGATATCGGAGCACTCGGCGCAAACTATGGCTGGAATATTCGCGAAGGGACACACTGCTTCGATCCCAATGACCCCAATAATTCACCGCCGAAATGTTCTGAAACGGGTTACTTCGGTGAGCCTCTGGTTCCACCAGTCATCGAATACTCACATCCCAATGTGGATAATCACGCAATCGGCTTGGTGAGTGTTTGCGGTTACGTGTATCGAGGAACCGCGCTTCCGTTGCTGAAAGGCCGGTTCATTTTCGCCGACTGGAGCAACGACTTTGCGTTGCCCAATGGAGCGCTGCTCGTTGCCAAAGAAAGGCCAACTGGATTGTGGGACATTCAGCGACTTAACATCATGAACTCCCCCAACAAACGAGTGAACAAATACATCATGGGATTCGGCCAAGACTCTCATGGCGAAATCTATCTCCTGACAAAGGAAGTGCTCGGCCCGACCGGCACTTCTGGCGCTGTATACAAGTTAGTTCGATCTCCGTCGGGTCCCCGCTAAGCGTGGACACCGCAAGCGGCCACTGGGCGCAAGTCCAGTGGCCGCTATCGCTTACCCAAGCTAACATCCCTCTAACGACTCCTAAAGCATAATAATCGAGGATATAGTCCGTCAAGGGGGGGGTAGCAATGAATGCTTCAATTTGTGGGATTAGTGCAATCGTTTGCGTTGCGCTATTCGGGTGTGGCAAAGGAACGGAGCTCAAAACTGCTCCGCCTCCAGAGAATCAGGTCGGTTACAAATCTGTTCAAGCACAAGATGTTTCGATTTTTGTTCCCGATGGTTGGGAACCAGGTGTAATGGGTGGAGTTGATGTACTCGCATCAGGGTTAACTGGACTTGATGAGGACCCAACAAACGTGATTGGCTGTTTTATTAACATTGAAGAGCGAAAGATTCCCGGACAGCCGCGGACCGGTCTGCTGTTGAAAAAGATCGTCGGTGGCGGCAACTTAGAATCCGCGACAAAGACAATGGGCCAAACCCTAATGGCGTATGACACCAAAGAGCCCGTCGAGTTGCCGATCGGTCCTTCAACCGAGTTCTCACTTACCAGAACAACTCGCGGCGGAGACAGGATCGGCATGCTGATCTACGTCGTCTCAAAAGGGAAAGATGCTTACAACATCATGTTTGTGTCGAGCCTCGACCAGGAAGGGATTAAGCGAATCGGAAAAGAGGCGATCCAAAGCTTAAGAATCAAACTCGACAACTGAATGTAAACTCTCCATACGGTGGCAAAGATTTACACGAAAACCGGCGATGACGGCACGACCGGGTTAATCGGCGGCAGTCGAGTCGCGAAAGACGACGCCAGAATTCAGGTGATCGGTGACCTGGACGAACTAAACGCCGCGCTCGGCCTCGTGGTCTCCCAGACCGAACACCAGGAGCTCAAAAACCTCCTGGAATCCATCCAATCTCGCCTGTTCGACCTGGGGGCGGCGATTGCCGAACCGGGGCAAAAATTTGAGGTCCCCGACTCTTGGGCCCCCCAGCTTGAGGGTGAAATTGACCGCGTCCACCAACTTTTGAGCCCGCTGAAGCAGTTCATTCTCCCCGGCGGATCGAAAACCGGTGCCCAAATCCACCTCGCCCGGGCTATCTGCCGCAGGGCCGAACGAAGCTTGACGACACTCGCCAGGGCTCAAAACGTCCAACAATCAATACAGACCTACCTCAATCGGCTGTCCGACCTGCTGTTCTGCCTCGCCAGGTGGTCAAATGCACAAGATGGCTCGCATGAGGTGAAATGGACACCGGAGACTAAGAAATGATTGCACTCGCGCTCGCAACCACCCTCGTTTTGCAAGACACCCCACAGAAGTCGGAAGCCGACGGCCTGTTCTCAAAAATGATCGCCAAGTTCAGCACGGCGAAGACCGTCGTCGGAACCGTGGACTTCATGCAAACTGCAACCGTTGACGGAGTCTTGCGAAGAGTCGAGATTCGGTCCAATATTCAAGTCGAAGCGCCGAACAAGTTTTTCTTGCAGCAGGTGGACGCGAGCAAAGGTACATCTTTTACTGCGGTGTGCGACGGAAAGCAGATCTGCTACTCCGCGCCTCAAGAGTGGGTCGAGCGCGGAAAACCAAAAATCTTCGAACCTGCCTCGAAAGAGCGCGACGCAAATGTCCAAGCATTCGCAATCCTAATGCCTGACCGCAGTTTCCCGATCGGCCTCGCACTATATTCGACCAACGAAATAAAGCAGACCGTGTACCGACTTCGCAACCTGAAAATCGAAGGCGAAGTTGCAGTCGGTGGAGTAAACGCTCAAAAAGTGCGAGCGACATACATTATTGACGACGGCGGCGGAAGGCTCCCAGCGTCCTTAACGGTCGCGTACTATTACATCACGAAAGAAGGAGACCTGCTGTACATCACACGCGAGGAAACCGTGGGTGGCGGTCAGACGCGCGATGCAAAAGGAAACATCCTGAAGCAGGAATCGTACAAAGTAGCCAGCCAATGGGCCGTGAACTTCAAGTTCGATGCTCCGGTGGATGCTGCCGCGTTCCGCATAACTCGCTGAGCAACTACTTCGCGCCAAGCGCGAGCACAATCTCCCATTCAGCTTCTGTGACTGGGGTGATCGAGAGTCTGTTGCCTCGCTTTGCAACAATCATCTCCTCTAAACCTGCGGCCTCTCGAAGTTGGGCGAGAGGAACATACTTTTTGAACTTGGCGATCGGTTTGAGGTCAACCATAAACCATCTTGGGTTCTCGGGCGTCGCTTTCGGGTCGAAATATTCGGATTTCACGTCGAACTGAGTCCCATCTGCATACGCCTCGCGAACCACTTCACACGTCCCGGCAATCCCGGGTACTTCGCAACTGCTGTGATAAAAGAAACCGAGGTCGCCGAGTTTCATCGAGCTCATATGGTTTCGCGATGTGTAGTTCCGCACTCCTTCCCAAGGCGACACCCCGTCGCGCACAAGATCGTCGAACGAATAACAATCCGGTTCAGACTTGAAAAGCCAACACCTCCGAGACATGGGGATATTATGCGCGCATCTCCCTTCCTCTTGACGAAGTTAGGAGGAAGGGACCCCGACTTGCTAGGGAGGGAGGTGGTTCGTTGCAATGCGATCTCAGGCCGTCTAATGTCACTATCCACCAATCAAGCGAACAACCGACCCCTTGGACGCGTGGCACCGGCAGGCCATGAGTGAAACGAGAGGTTTGTCAGTGAGTAAGTAAGAACAAAACGGCTGATTCAAAGAGCCACACCCATTCGCCCTCGAAGCAGGACACTGCGTCGAATCAGATGCCTGGGTGACGCAGAGCAGCGCGAGGCTTACAACCCGTTTCCAATAGAGCTCTGAACAGGTGATGCGAATTGCATCACCAAGACAGAACTGTGACCGTAGCGATTAGCAACTAATACCGATCACAGCCACGCTTTCAAACACGCCATAAACTTGCGTAACCACCGAACTAACCTTCCACCCCCAAAAATCCTGGGTCGAAGTGACCTTCTCCCCGCCAATCGGGCGCAATAGGAACTGTGGGCGAACACAAAATTGTTAACGCTCTCATGAACAAAACTTTTGAAAACGCCCGAGAAACTTTGACGGAAAAGATGGCTGCCGATAGCCAACTCGTAATAAAAAAGCGCACGTTAGCCTGGATTGGCGCAGGAGTCTTAGCAATTTTTGTTGGAAAAGCTCTGCACAAGCATTATGTGGGATCGCGCGCGCGTCTGGCTCACCAGGCGAATCATCTGCGTCAAGATTGGAAGCTTGACGCCGCACTTGAGGACAGCATGGATGCAAGCGACGCCGTCGCCAAGTACTAATCTCGCTTGCGTCGGCATTCACCCAGACGGCACTCCTTAGCGGGTCCCCATCACGCAAATCGCGTCAAGGCAATATAATCTGAATCCATGACGCCCACCAGTGCCGCCGAAACGTACGGCGGGCAGTTTCTGCTCGACCCGAGCGCGCCCGCATTCTCACCCGAAAAATTCACAGCCGATGAACGGTTGATGGCCGACACAGCGCTTCAATTTGCCAAAGGCGAGGTGCTTCCGATCGTTGAAAGACTCGACGCGCAAGAGGACGGCCTTATGCCTGCGCTTGTCCAGAAAGCGTGCGAGCTTGGTTTCGGTGGTCCCGACACCCCCGAGCAGTACGGCGGACTCGGCTTATCAAAATCGGTCGCGACTCGAATTCTTGAAATGCTAAGTTTGAACGGCAGCTTCAGCACAACCATCGGCGTGCAACAGGGCGTTGCTCAGCTTCCAATAGCGCTGTTTGGCAGCGAGGAACAGAAACAGAAATACCTTCCGAAATTGACCAGCGGCGAATGGATGGGCGCGTACGCACTTAGCGAGCCGAACAGCGGAAGCGATGCACTCAGCGCATCATCACGCGCTGTAATGAACGGTTCGAACTACGAAATAACCGGCACAAAAATGTGGATAAGCAATGCGAAGTGGGCGAAGCTGTTCGCGACGTTTGCGAAGATTGATGGCGAAAAGTTCAGTTGCTTTTTGATTGAGCGTGATTATCCGGGTGTTGAGATTTCGCGCGAAGAGCACAAAATGGGTCTGAAGGGAAGTTCAACCGCGAGATTGGTGCTGGATAACGCCGCTGTGCCGTGCGAAAACCTGCTTTACGAAGCTGGCATGGGTCACCGAGTTGCGCTGAATGCGCTCAACATTGGCCGGTGCAAAATCGGCGCGATGGCGCTGGGTCAAGTCCGTTCGGCAATGCACGTTGCCGCGAAATACGCCAAAGAAAGAAAGCAGTTTGGCCAACCGATTGCCAACTTCGGCCTAATGCGCGAAAAACTCGCGCGAATGGCGGCTTTGATGTTTGGCGCAGAGTCGGCGCTGTACAGAACCTCGGGCCTACTGGATGATGCTTTTGATCGCCGTGATCCGAACGGCGACGCCATTGATGAGAATCGAAAGGCGTGCGAGGAGTTTCAAATCGAGTGCTCACTAACAAAAGTCTTGACAACAGAAGTGCTAAGCGCAATCGTAGACGAAGCGCTTCAGATTCACGGCGGCTACGGGTTCACAGAGGAGTTCGCCATCGCTCGGCTGTATCGCGATGCGCGCGTCATGCGCATTTATGAAGGCACGAATGAAATCAACCGCGTGTTCGCGTTTGACAGGATTGTAAAGCGCGGAGTAATTCAAAAGCTGATTGATGCAGCGCCGACTTGCCCGGCGCACAGCTACCTGATTCAGGCTGCACGCGCGATAGACACATCTTCGCCGATGCCGCAAGAGTTGACTGCCTGCATGAGCGACCTTCTAATCCTAACTTACGCTCAACAATCAGCGAACCGCCGCGCCGAGGCAATGCGTCAAAACAATGATGCGAATGCGTCCTTTGGGAGTCTCGCAGCATCGAGTTTCGAGGGGATTACAACGGCTTGGGCAGCTTCCCGCTGCTCCGAGGCGTTGGCGCGCGCAGGCGCGTCTTCGTCGGTTTCTCTTTCACCCTCGACCTGTGATTCCACTCTCGCAGACGCACTGCTTGAAAAAGACGGCTATCCGATTTAGCGTCTGCGCTCTCTTCGCGGTCTGGGCTCCAGCGTTCGCGCAGGCCCCCAACGACTCTCACCTTAAGAGGGCAATCTCAGTCACTGGCGATTTCGAAGCGGCCGGGCAAGTGTTCGACAACATCTCATCCCAGATTGGCGTCAAGATTCACGCAACCCCCGATGTTTACGACACGGGGATTATTCTGTATGTCAAGAACAGACCGGTAGCCGAAATCCTAAACAAAATCTTACAGCACTTCGATTGGAGCATGCGCCGAGAAGGGACCATATACGAGGTTTTCCAGTCCGAGGAAGCGAAACGCCGCGAGCGGATGGAGTTTCAAAGATGGTCACTGCTGCCTTATCGTCGTGCCCAAAGGGTGCTGAGTACAACGCTCGACAAGTATTCGTTTCAAAATCAGCCTGACGCGGTCGCCAACTTACGCCGGTTGCGTGAACCCTTTATCAGTGGGCAAGGCTGGATTAGGATGCCTACAGAGGAACAGTCGAAGGAGTTCCACAGATATCAAATTCTTGCAAACCCACTAACAAACATTTCCGCAAAGATTTACACCGAATTAGGAGATGCTGAGTTGAAAGAGTTGGCAGACGGCGGGCGAATCGTATACAGCACTTCACCTCATTGGTACCAACATCGTATTCCGGCACGTCACTTCCGAGAATTTACTCACGCAATTTCTTACATTGGAAAACTCATGGAGCATTTCCGGGATAAGCCGAATCACGACGGCTTCGACCTGCATGACGCAGATATTCTTGGTATTCGCTACAACGGCACACTTGACTTAGATGACGTCAGGGAAGTTAAGCTAATCATTCTTAGTACCGGTATTACGACGAATGCTGTCTACTACCGTCTGCCCCGATTCGTAGTGCATGTGATTTCAAAATCGGGCCACGCCACCTATTGGATTGATTTCAGGTTTGATGATTACCCCGGAACCAAAATACGAACCGTACCACCGGATTCGGAACTCTCCGTGCTCTCAAATCGAGCGGAATTGGATGCCCCTTTCGTGCCCGCGTACCGACTTCCAGAACCTCCGAAAGACAGTTGGGGTCGGGGCTATCGTGGGGAGCCCCGCTGGTTGACGGAACTTGCCCCGCCGCGGAATCACTTCCAGATGTCGGCGCGCCGCTCAAAAGCACTGCAAAAGATTGCGATGGAAACTGGTTTGTCGCTCATCGCTGACAACTGTGAAATGGCCGACTACTCTGACACAAGCTACTTGTTCGGAAAGACAGCCCGTCAGATTCTAACGGAATTTTGCGAAGAGGGGTCGAACACTGGAATGGTTAGTAATGGGTGGATTACTCTTAGGAAACCTGACAGGGCGTTGCTAAAGGCAAGTGAGCTCGCACCTCTTCGATCGAGAGAACTGATCGAAAGAGCGAACAGCGGAAACTGGGGAATTGGATGGATCAGAACGGTTACTTCATTGTTTTCAGATCGCCAGTATGCCGGCGCGTACTTCGGTTCGTTGGCGCGGATTCCGAGGCCGCTGAGGGAGCAATTTGAAGGTGTTAACCGATACGCCGCAAGATTCCTTGCAACGCTTTCTCCCGCTGTTTTGCGCTCGCTTCAAAGCGGAGGCAAACTGATTTACTCTCGACTCGACCCGCGACAACGAGCCATAATCTCAGCACTCATTCAACGGTCAGAATCTGGGGAGTGGGGTCTGCGGGAGCGTCAGCAATCTAGGATATATGATCCGACTCTTCGGGGCCTGCGCGACAACGTGTTTCGAGTGAGGGCACCAAAAGGGGACCCTAATTGGGAGTCCGACGACTGGTACAACAACCGCGATTGCGAGGCTGCAACATTGCTGCCTCAGGGTCCTCCGGATGACACGATCATCTCCTTCAAGTCGTGGTGGTCATCTGCGATCGAAACAAAGTCAAATGGCTACGAATACGGCGTGACAAGTTTGGAAGCCGCCGCACAAACCGCGCGGGGAATGCCTGGCGCACTGTATCGGCCCGCATTCGTCGAAAAGTGCGCGCTCATAATCTCTCTGAAGAAAAACCTAACAATCGGCGCTGTGTTTGCCATTGGCCAAAAACCCGGCACGGGCGAATTTGTGCCCGCAGCGAAGCTCCCAAAGCCAATCGCCGACTTCCTACTGGCCGACCCGGTAGCGGGCATAAGGAAGCAATGACCGAATTGTGGCATCACAACCAAAAAGGGAAGGTACCGAATGATAATCACCCTCGTTCCTCTCTTGCTAACAACTTTCGGATCAGTTGACCTCGCGAAAGACACTCGGCTGTCAAAACCGATTGACGTCCGCGCAGAAGCCGAGATGATCGGCGAGCTTCTACCACGCCTAAGCGAAACCCTAAAGGTCAAACTCGAAGCCGCACCATCGGTTTCCCAACACCTAATCATCCTTCTCGCCAAACAGCGCCCGGCGCACGAAATCCTCACCAAAATCAGCACCCACTTCGGATGGGAATGGGAAAAAACCAAAGACGGTTACCGCCTCCTCCAATCCGAAAAAAGCAAACGAGAAGAACAAAAACGGGTTGAAGACACTATCCTACAACCTTATACCAAAACTCAGGAAAAGATCAAAAACCTCACGAAGCCGTTTGAGCCAAGCGAAATAGAAGCGAAACGAGAAGAGCTTGCCAACTTGCAAAAACAGGAAAGAGAGTTCTCAGAAGCGTATGAGGCGAACGGAGCGCAACCGAGCGACGAAACTCTTCGCAAGATACTCCAATTCGAAAAATCAAGGGAAGAGATAAGAGTGCGGCTTGATCCGGTCAGTCGCATGTGCGAAGCATTCTTCACGGGCTTATCAAGAACGGAGTTGCTTGGGCTCGACGAGAGTAAAAATATCGTTTTCGGGCTAAACCCGACCGCGCTGCAGGCGCCGATGCCGCTTGCCGTGCGTTTCGCAGTCGGTGAAGCAGTTCAGCACCTTATCTCCAATGGAGTTGACACCCAGACGCTATTGGCAACCCCAATTGAAGACCAAGAGAAGCTGCTCGCCAGATCCCCAAGGGTCAAACACCGATTTTCAGCGGCCGATGTAAAAAACGTAATCCTGAAAATCTCAGTTCAAAATTCTGACCCGCGGTACGCAACCTTTGTCATGCCCGAAGCAAAGTTTGAAGTCATCGGAGCGGACAACGAAATCCTGTACCAACAGCGACTGTCCCTCGTCACCTACGAAGGGCCATGGCGCGAGTCAGAGCCAACGCCCAAGTTCGATGAAACTCTTGACCAGCGGCTTCCACAGACAGTCGAATTGGACGAACTAAGGGGTAAAGACATGTGGGTCGAAGAGTGTAAGTGGCTGAGAGTGGTGCCGTTTAGCAAGCACTCGAAGATTGACTACTTGAACTTGAACGCAGCGTCACAACTCGCGGTCGCCGAATCCATCAACCAGAATTTCATCGGAGATGCCCACGATCAATATGGATTCTCACACTCCATCGCGTTGGCGCCAACGCCGCGAGCCGCAATGCGAGAACTTTCGGATGGAGCCAAGCTCGACCTGCGTGTAGAAAATGGATGGCTAACGAACAAGGCAACAATGTACGAGTATCTTCGTGCAACAGATCTCCCAAGACAACTTGTGCGAAAGACGCGTGATGCTCTGTGCGATGCGGATGCAGTGGATATCGGCATGCTTGCCATGTTGGTTGCAACGTCTTCTGACCTTCAACTCAGATCTCCACTCCCGTACTTCCTACTCGATACCTTCGGCCACCAACCTTTTGATCTGAATCTACGCCTCTGCTCGCTTCTGCGTACCTACCATTTTTCAACTGCCTCGCAAAAACTTGCACTGAAGTCCGGCCAGCCATTGCAACGACAACTCATGTCGCCCTTTGCGCAGCGCCAATTCGACCGATTTTGCACATTGTCCGAATGGCAATCGGGATTCTTGCGCGAAGAACGGTTTTACGCTAATACCGAAGCTGCTTCCTACTCCAAAACGGTCTGGACAGGTTTAGCTCTAAACACAATTCCGGGTGTGACTTACACTTACGAACTTTCGCAATGGTTCCCCCAAGGAATTCCAGGGGCTGCGACATTCAGCATTGCTTTGTGGAAAGAACCGGCGTTCACGACAAGGAACGAAAACGGAACCACCGCAACTCAAAGGGCTTCGAATTACGTTGACTCGCTGTTTTCAGAGCGAATGGACCGGCGAACTGATGCAGGAAGGTCAGTAAAACTTGCGGAAAGCGCTTTGTATGCTCTCACAGCCCAACTGAGTGCCAACGCGAAGCGGGGAGTAATGCTGACCATAACTCGCGAACTTAGCGGTACCGAATTCGGCCCCCACGCCACACTGCCCGCCGACATCCGCAAAATGATTGATGACGAAGTTGCCCGCCGAATCAAGGAAATTGGTGGCGGCGGTTAACGCTTTCCATCCGGCACTTTCGAACGCGACAATATCGCATTGTAGTTCCTGAGTGCCCAGTCAAGACAAACTTTCGCAGCAGGCAGGCAGTTCGGATTGCCTGAGTATTCCGCGAGCTTCTCACGAGTGAACGGAACACGAAGCACAGCGCCTTCCCGGTGTGGATCGTTGACGCCGTTCAACAGCCGATCTTGATCGGTGCAGCGCGCAACCAAAGCAAGGCAGATTTCTAATTTCAGGTTGAGTGGATCAACGCCTGCGCCAGCGAAAAACAGCTGCCACGCTCCATCGCGCAGTTTCGAAATGATCTCAGCCGCCGTGGAATCTAATTTCTCAAGAGGCTCCGGCGAAACTCGCAACTTCTCTTCTATCTTAACTCCAAAAAGTTCATCGAGCGTTTCAATGATGACTTGGTCCTCAATTCTCGGCTTGTCCCCACTCCCTCCAGATGGAGTTTGTCCCCGCGATGCTATGAACCCGCCAGCGGGCACAACGTGAAGCGATCCCATCGCCTCCGAAGCCGTACCCACTCTTCGATCATGAAAATAGAATTGGTGTTGCGGTTGAGATCTATTGCTTGAATCTAATCTAATAAATAGAACGCTAATGCCGATGCCCACGGCACGCCTCCTAAATTCGAAAACATCCCAATACTTGTGCCGTAGTCGAAGATTGCCGATTTGGCTTTGCAATTTCTCCCAGTCATTGAGTGTTCGCGCGTCTCGCAACTGGCGCGTTGCATCGGCTTGCCGTACAGCGCCCGCCAACTCATGCGCAAATACCTCGCAGCTGTTGGTGAATTGAAAATAAGTTGCTGGCGCAACTCTTAGCTCGTACCCTGCAGGAGTGTGCAGGAATTTGGTTGCGCGAAGAAGGTCGCCATCGAACATGTAACTCGAGTCAATCGCAGCCAGGCGCGAGTGCCACGTTTCAAACTGCTCGGGAACCTCCCCTTTCTGCCCTAACTTGTCGTACCTGCCGAGTGGCGCGTTCAACTCTGCAATCGTTTGCGCGTAACCCAAAATGTCGCTGGAATATCCGTTCGCTTTTGTAAACGGCGGGTTTTCAAATTGAAATTCATCTAAATTTACTTGCGATGGATTCTCTTCCCACTCGACATTAACCGCGCTCAACGGAACAAGTCCATTCGGATGAAGCCATGACTCATCCGGGGCAATCAGCGCGCCAAACTCCATCACGGGATAAGCGGATGTCAGGGTCGAATCGGCTTGATGAGTGTGCCTCGCAAGCGCAGAAAGTTGGCCCCGGTTGTTCGAAAGTATCTGGCGCGTTTCTGCAAACTCAGTGACCAAATCCTGAAGCGGTTTAGGTCCACACGAAATCCTTGAGGCGACCCAAGTGGTCAATCCCAAAGCGAGCGCGACCGTGATGCCGCCGACAAACTGGTGGTCTGTGAGCTTGGCAAGCTTCTGGGTGAACGTGCTCCGGCTTCGCTTGGTGTCAACCTTTTTTTGGCTTCCACCCCTTCGTGATCTTTTTCCGTTCCCCAACTGCACGTCTCCCCAAAGCGCAAACCGAGTGTACCCATGCGATTCCTTCCTCCCCTAAGCCAAAATCACAACCCATGACTCCAAAATGGCCGGTTGTGCTTGCGAGCGGATCGCCGCGCCGAAAGGATCTGCTTTCAAAACTGTTCGCTCACTTCGTAATAGTCGTGCCAAACGTCAATGAGGACGATGACGAGCAGGACCCGGAGCGGCACGCGCTTAAGATTGCAACCCGAAAGGCCGAAGCAGTCGCAAAAACACACCCCGAAAGACTAATCATTGCCGCAGACACCATCGTCGTGCTGAACCGAAAGATCCTCGGCAAACCAAACGACGAAAATCACGCCATCGAGATGCTCCAAAGTCTGTGTGGAGAAACACACACAGTCATCACCGCTGTCTCGATAAGTTCTCCAATCGGCAAACACGCTTTCGCGGAAAAAAGCCAAGTCACTTTCAAATCAGCCGACCATGCAGAAATCGAATCGTACGTGAAAACCGGCGAACCGATGGACAAAGCGGGCGCTTACGGAATCCAAGGCATGGGAGGCACCCTTGTGACCAAAGTCGAAGGAGACTATGACAACGTCGTGGGCCTTCCAATTACGCGACTAACGGACGAATTGCGAAAACTGAAACTTACAACGGAAGAGTGAACGTCTCGATCCGCTTCTTCACATCGTTCAAGAAATTCGCTGCGCCAACACCGTTGATCACTCGATGATCAAACGTCAGTGACAAAACAACCATCCTAACGAAATCAAAACCACCCATTTTCGGAATCGGCTGCCAAAAAGCTTCGCCCAAAAACAGTGTGGCCACCGACGGCGAAACCACGACCGGAACCGCATTCCTCAAACCAAACGCCGCCATATTCGTAATCGAAAGCGTTGTCGCCTCGGTCGCCTGATCTTTGCCGTTGCGTGCCAATTCAATCTGCTGTCGTGCCGCGGCCGCAAATTCTCGCCATGAAAGCGAATCTGAATTCGGGATCATCGCCGTTACAAGCTCATCGCCAGGGAGCGCAACCGCGATGCCCAGGTTCGCGCCGCGGTAGGTCCGCAGCGTATCAGGGTTCGGCATCGTTGAGCGAAACTTCGGATGCGCCTGCATCGCTTTCGAAACGCAGTAAGCCATCATCGTAAACGCGCTTGGCTGAAATGCATCGCCCGAATCTTTCACTGCAGCGCGGACCGCTTCAATCGCATCCCATCGGCATTCGACCATGATCGTGCCCGGCACACAAAGCTGAGCGCCTCGCGCAAGTCGCGACGCTAAATTCCGCTGGCGCGAAGCAAGTTGAAACTCTTCAAAATCTGTGGTTGATTTCAAGACAACCGGTTTTTCAGAAATCGCTGCAGCCGATGAAGAGCGACTGCCGCCCAAATACGCATCCACATCTTCCGGCATCAGTTTCGAGCCGCGAGCTGGAATCTGCATCGCCATGTCCAACAGACCCTTCTCTTTCAGATAGCGCCGCGTACGAGGCGGGATATCACGATTTCTAAAAGGCCCTTCGGAAACCGGTGCGACTGCGACCAACTCAGGCTCCGGCGCAACCGCGCTCGCCTCGGCCGGCTTCGGTGGCGGTCCATGGCCCGCGGCCATCTCTTTTACGCCTTCTGCCACTTCCATTTTGCCAATCTCTGACCCGATAGGCAAAATCGTGTCCTCAGACACGGTCCACTCCGCGAGGGTGCCATCGTACGGTGATTCGACATCCATCACGGCCTTGTCGGTCTCCATTTGGTACAGCGGATCGTCACGCTTGACCGTTTCGCCGGGTTTTTTGAGGAAAGCGACGAGGCGGGCCTCCTGGAGTCCCTCCCCCATCTGTGGAATACGAACAGATACAACTGGCATAGTCGTGGTGGCGGCCCCTTTGCCGCCGAGAGCTATTTTACATTGTGCCGCTCCCCAGCCTGATGCTTAGCTGAAACTCACCGCTTTTCGAGGTTGACAAGTGACGAAGACCTGTCGTAGCCACTTAGCGGAGCTGGGATTAGCCGACCCCGGCGAGATCACTTGAGCACGGCCAGCTTTCGCGCTAATCTGGAGTACATCGCCTCGACCCACGCCTCCTCGCCTTCTAACGCAAAACCAGGATGCGAGCGAAAATCCACTGGACAAATCAATATTTTCCGGTTTGCGGGGCGAACAACAGCGCACAAGCCATACACCTTTTCAATCGCGGCATCCCCAATCGCGATGCAGCCGATCGAAACTGCCTTTCCATGAACGAAAATCATGCCACCCATTTCGGAACGGCTCACCTTCGAACGTTGAACATCAATCGCGTTCGGATAATCCACGAAGATCGAAAGGTGGTAGCTGCTGTTGGGGTTCAGCTTCGTCAACCCGTACTCGCCTTCAGGAACCTGTTTATCACCTTCGCGACGCTTCGGCCCCAGCGTCCCACTCGCGGCAAGAATCGGGAACTCACCAATTTTTGAAAAAGCGCCGACGGAGCCCGCTGCCCACACTTCCAACCGCTTCTCCTGTTTGAACGCGAGCAAAGTCACCTTGGCTGGCGGCCAGGCGATACCTGACCGAGCACAGGCGCTCTTGAAGCCAAGCGCAGCAACCTTGCTCCGCGCCACTCTCTCCTTGCTCGGAATCTGGCCGTTGCATGCCACCCTCCAGCACAGCCAGATCCCAGCCAACCCAACCGCGACCGCGATCGCCCGCTTCATGGGATCAGTCTATCAGGCAAAACTGGACGGGAGCCAACCCCGTATTCTTGCGGGAAATGCATCTAAGTGCAAATTTTGGCCGAACCTGAGATACACTATCCCGTAGATAGGTTCGTGCCCGGTATGTCGGGCCGAAAAAGGAGATTCTTATGGTCAGTAAGTTTTTTGGGTTCGTGGCCGGAGCGACTCTGCTCGCAGTGCCCGCCGCTTCGTTTGCGCAATATTTTGAGACCGAAGCCAACAACACGTTCGCTACGGGCAACTTCTTCAGCCGTGGGCTGTTCCCGCCGGATGGCGCGATCGCCATTGACGGTCACATTGAGCCCGGCGACGTTGACTTTTTCAGAGTGGACCTTCTCGCAGGCGATTGGGTCTCGCTTTTCGTGGCCACCCGCGATCCTTCCTCTGAGGACACCGTCCTCGGCATCTTCGCTCCCGACGGGAGCCTCTTCGACTTCAACGATGACGCGTTCGGGCTGAACTCGGCTTGGACCGGCACGATTACCGAAGATGGCGTCTGGGGCTTCGCCGTAACAGGCTTCCCGGACTTCGACTTTGTGGGTCGCCATGATTTCAGCTTCGACTACAAGCTCACGATCGGCCTGAACCCGGTAGTTCCGGAGCCAGCCACCATGACGGCAGTCGCCGCCGGCCTGGCCGCCCTCGCCCTTCGCCGACGAAAGAAGTAGCCACCCTTTTCGGACCTGGAATCACAGAAGGCGCCCTTCCATGGGGAAGAGCGCCTTTTTTCTCTGTCTAGGCTGCTACCCGAACAATTACCAGATTCTCGATCCAGGGCTTGACAGGCAGCAATTCTGTGATACACTACACTAACTGTAATGGGGCCGATTGGGCCCTCAAAGGAGATTCTTATGGTCAGCAAGTTTTTTGGATTCGTCGCGGTGGGCGCGTTAGTCGCTCTTCCTGCCGCTAGCCTCGCTCAGTTCAACGAGACGGAAGGGAACAACACCTTCGGCACGGGCAACTTTTTTGATCGCAGCCTTTTCTCATCCACTGGCGCCATCGCCATTGATGGCCACGTAGGCGTCGAGGACGTAGACTTCTTCCTCTTCGACTTCTTCGCAGGCGACTACGTAACCGCGTTCGTGGGAACCGGCAATCCAGGGCTTGACGACTCCGTGATCGGAATCTTCGCCCCGGACGGCAGCCTGTTCGATTTCAACGATGATGCGTTCGGCCTCAACTCAGCTTGGGCTGGCTACATTACTGAGACCGGCCGCTGGGCCATCGCCGTAACCGGATTCGCCGATTTCGACTTCCTCGGCGGTCACAGCCAAGATTTTGACTACAAACTAACCGTCGGTCTCAACCCGGTTCCCGAGCCCGCCACCATGACCATCATGGCAGCTGGTCTTGCAGCTCTCGCAGCTCGACGCCGCAAGAGATAGTTTCTCCTAACATAGGGACCTCCTAGTAGCAACCAATCCAAAAATGGGTTGGTTGCTTACTTTTTAACCTACTATTCATTACTAGCTTTTCATTTTCCCCCTTGCATTCGGCGAGATCTGTGATACAATGAACAAACTGTAATGGGGCAGATTAGGCCCGAAAAGGAGATTCTTATGGTCAGCAAATTTTGGGGATTCGTAGCCGCAAGCGCATTAGTCGCCGTACCGGCCGCCAGCCTTGCGCAATTCAGCGAGACTGAAGCCAACAACACCTTCGCCACAGGCAACTTTTTTGATCGCAGCCTGTTCGGCGGCACCGGTGCCATCGCGATTGACGGTCACATCAGCCCAGGCGATGTGGACTTCTTCCGATTCGACTTCTTCGCGGGCGACTTTATCGCCGTCATGGTCGCCACGCCCAACCCGGATTCAGAGGACACCATCCTTGGCATTTTCGCCCCCGATGGCTCTATTTTCGACACAGACGATGACGACGGCCCGGGCTTCAACTCTGCCTGGTCCGGCACTATTCCCTCCGATGGCCGGTGGGGAATCGCCGTTTCCGGATTCTCCGACTTCGACTTTGTCGGCCGACATGAACAGGAGTTCGACTACAAGCTGGTGATCGGCATGAATCCAGTCCCAGAGCCTGCCACGATGACTGCGGTAGCCGCTGGCCTGGCCGCGCTCGCGCTCCGCCGACGCAAGAAGTAAGACGAACACTTCCCATTTCAGTAGCGGCCGCCATTAGGCGGCCGTTTTGTTTTTTGGGGTCACGCGCAATCCACACAAAAATCAACGGGGCCTCCGAATTGGAAGCCCCGACTGAAAGTGCTCGAAAATGGAGCGGGAAACGAGATTCGAACTCGCGACCCTCTCGTTGGCAACGAGATGCTCTACCACTGAGCTATTCCCGCGATACTTCTCTATTATAGGTCGCCGAGGGGTCCGCAAGCAAGGGGCAGGGTGTGGTTTGGGCTAAACTCACCTCATGAGCACCGTGTTTTCAACCATCAATCCCACCGAGTTCATGACAGGCTGGCTCGGGACCCTCACCCACTTCTTCATCCGAGACATCGAAGCGATTCCCGCCGACAAGCTCGGAGTCTCGCCGGGCGGCAAGGCACGCTCGCCGCAATCCATCGCCGGTGAAGTCATTTCCCTGCTCGACTGGATGACCGAAACCCTGAAAGGCGGCTCCTCGCCAGCTGCCGAAGGAGACGCGGCTGAAAAGCTCGCCGCGACACTCACAACACCCGCTGTAATCGCCGCGAGGATGCAGGAGGCGTCAGCCTCGCTGAAGGCCGCCATTGAGTCAGCTCCCGACGAGATATGGACGAAAATGGTCTTGCCGCCTTGGCAGCTTGAGGCGCCCTGCTTCGTGATCACCAACATCGTGATAAATCACATCTGGTACCACGACGGACAGCTAAACACGATTCACATGCTTTCAGGGGACGAGAAGGTCCACTGGATGGAGTAGTTCAAAGAAAACAGCGCAGCATCGAGGAAATTCCTCGATGCTGCAAAGATAATGAAGATTCTCTAAGTCGTTTAGGCCGCTGCTCGATCGGTCCGATCTATCATGTTGATAACCCGACTGATGGCAACTTCGCCAAAGTCAAATAGCAAGCTCGTTCCGTACATCGGAATGTGCTGCACATCTACAAGGTAGGCGATCGCCGAACATTCGTCGCCTCTGCGGTCGGAGTAGTGAACTTCGACCTCCTTCCCCACATAATCTCTTGCTTCAGAAACCGTCATGATTCTTGCCTTCCTGCCAATCTCCTGCTGGCACGTTTGGAAGGTTCCATTTGGGCTACCCCCTCTCCACTGGAATAATTGGCAGTTCAGGCCCGTTTCGTGAGAGTTAGAGCCGCGCAAACCTGAAGACGTCTTAGAGGATTTCGCGAAGCATCGGCTCATTCTCGGTCGGAATGAGTACGACGAGCAGATCCCCGGCCATGAGCTGGGTGTCGCCGTCCACGAGCTTGCCCTCCTCATTTCGCAGGATCCACACGATGTTGCTCTTCGGGGGCAAATCAAGCTCTCGGACTTTCTTACCCACGCTCGGGCTGCGGGAGGTGAGGGTGACTTCAACGACCTCGATCTTGCCCATCTTCAAGGCGCCAAGCGGGATGACCTGGCCGACCGAAATCTCCTGTTCGATCAAGTTGTATAACACGTCGGTTGCGCTCACGGTCCCCGAGATTCCCACCTCTCTGAACAGCCAGGTGTGCGAAGGGTCGTTCACACGGGCAATGGTCCGTTGTACGCCCCAGGTGCTCGCCGCCATTTGGCAGACCACGAGGTTGTCCTCATCTTCGCCCGTGACCGCCGCTACAACGTCCGCCCGCTGAAAACCTGCGGCTCGTTGCACGCTCGCCTCACAGCCGTCGCCTTGAATCACGCAATCTCCAAACGACTCCTTCAAATCGGCAAGCGCTCGTCCATCTTTCTCGATGAGCAGGGCTTCTCTGCCTTCTGCTAACAGTCGCTTCGTCAAGTACTGGCCGACTTGTCCACCACCCACAACAATAACGTACATTTACGATCCACCCTCTTCGAACACATTGTAGGCGTCAATCGAGAGAAACTCTTCACCCAAAACCCACGACCTCATCATGCCGGCCGTCAGCAGATTCGGGGTGATGCAAAAAACTCCGAGCTTGTGATACTCCCGCGCGCGCTCAGGATCGTTCACCTTGGCGCAAATTCTTGGCACTTGATATCTTGATCGGGCAATCTGAGCGGCCATCAAATTCGAATTGTCTCCCCTCGTCGCTGCAATGAAGTATTCAGCCGAGCGGATTCCTGCTCCCTCCAAAATATCTTCATCCAATCCGTTGCCCACTACGATTTTGCACTTGTGATCCTCTCCGAGCCGTTCGAGCATTTTGGGGTCTCGTTCGATGACGACCACCTCACTACCCCTTGCCGAAAGCATCCGTGCAAGCGCGGCACCTGTTCGGCCGCATCCAAAAATGATGATCTTCATCGGTTTAGCGGAGGGGAATATACCTACCGTCTGAGCCCGGCAAGTGCGGCATCAACCTGTTCGGCGGTTAGATTTCCTCCAAGCGGAAGGTCAATGTAAAACCTAGCAACCGCCCTACCTGCCCACTGGCCGATGCGGGCAACCTCGACGTTCCACCCGAAGTCTGCCAACATTCTGGAAACTCGGTAGGGCATACCTCTTCCTGGGGGAGTCTCGATCTCAAGGACAGCCGGAGTGCCTTCGCTAAACGTGTATGTGAACATGCTTTGCTTGCGGTGAGGCTCCTTTCCGAGCGCGACCATCAGGTCGTTCGTTTGTTGTGCGCTTGTTGACTTTGTCTTAATGTCGCTCGCAAGGATTGAGCACAATCCGGCAGGCAGTGTACGGTTTTGGTACGAAACGGTAAGTACGTCCAGCGCGATTCTGCGCTCGCCGACGGTTGACGCAACACGCACCGAGTGAAGATTTACATCATGCGCGTACAGAATTCCCAGAATGCGACTGAGCAGACCCGGCTCCGGCAGGTCGTGCATACAAACGGTCATGTCGGTTTGCTGCGTGTCGAGCCGATGCTGGAAAAGCACGTTGATTTCGCCTTCTTGAGCCCGTCTAACCAGTTCCGCGTGGTCTTGGAACAGCTCGACCGGAGTGCTCAACAGGTAATGCGTTGGCATGGACTGTAGAAGCGCTTCAACATCCTGGTTAGCTCGGCCCGCAGCCTTCAGCCTTTGCACACCCTGTATGCGATATTGTGCTGCGTCTAATGTCTGCTTTGGCCCTTCGATCAGTGATCGAGACTTTGCAAAAAGCTCTTCGAGCGAAGACTCGAGTTGTGCGGAGAGTGATTCACTGCTTACGGCAGCGATGTCCGCCCACGTGAGCAGGTAGAGCATCGCCATGCGGTCCGGCGTTTCACAGAGGCGTGCAAATTCGGTTGCGGTTCGCGGGTGAGCGATGTCATGCGTCCGGGCTGTTTTTGCCATCACCAAATGGTTTCTGATTAGCCACTCGGTGTCTTCGGATTCATCAGGCGAGAGCTGTAGTCGTGAGCAGACACTTTGCGCGAGCTCGGCACCGACGATTTCGTGAGGGCGATCGCCAACAAGTTTTCCAGCGTCGTGCAGCAGCCCGGCAAGGTAAAGCGATCTTGAGTTTGCGATCTCGCTCCAAACGTCAGAGAACTCGACCATCTCCTTCGTAGCGTCCAACCTCTCAATAAGTCGAAGACTATGTTCGCCGATGGTGTATTGGTGGACTGAGTCCGCAGGCATGCGCCGGAAACACTCGGCAATTTCTGGCAGAATCCGAGTTAATATTCCAGCCAACTCCAACCCTCTAAGCGTTGGCTCGCCTTCCGTGATTACTTGAGTTAGTCTCGGAACGTCATCTGCTTCGCGCAACTCGTCGCAATGAGAAATCCTTATGCCGAGCTTGGTCGCTCTGGAAACGCCCAGCGCCGCGTTTGACAATGTCGCTTCTGATCCGATCACGCAGAAGCCCCCGACCGCATGAACCCCGGGTGCAAGCGGTAACTCCCTCAGCTTCGCGGCGTGCACGGTTTCATCGTAAGCACGCGCATTCGCTTCCAGCGATTCGTACACCAATTGGTCCAGGTCAACCGGTCGAATGCCGAGAAGTTCTGCGCAAGCCTCTTTTCGTGCTCGCACAAGTTGGTCTTGCCGGCGATTCGCGGCAATATGCAACACGTTCCGAATGCGGAGCAACGCCTCGTAAGCCGCAGAGTCGGCGGAAGTTTGTTCACTACTCGTCGCCTTACAGATCCATTGCATAGTTTGATAATCACGCAACGCGCCGACTCCATCGCGTAGGTGGGGTTCGGCGACGTGAGTCGTGTTGTGCCACCGATCGTGAAATCTCGCGCGCTCTTGCAGTTTGTCTATGATGAATTCTGCGGTCGGAAAAGTTGCCCAAAAATGTTCGCGGAGCGATGTCCAGGCGGATTCTGAACCGCAAACAAGCCGTCCATCAATCAGACTTGATCGAGACGTCGAGTCCATCGCCGGCAGGTCCGACTTTAACCGGTAGGCATAACCGACCGGCCAACCGAGCGAAGCAAACGCGTCAATAATCTCTCGAAATAGAGTTCGGACGATGAGTTCAGTTTCCGGATCGTTTTCATTTTGCGGTACAAACGCTAAGTCTAAATCGCTAAACGGTGCGACTTCAGCCCGGCCATAACCGCCTGTTGCGACGAGCGCGAGTGAATCGCGCTGTTCGGGCGATAGCAAGCGTGAAAAGATATCTCGAATGAGCTCGTCCGCTATTTGCGTGTGTTGTAAACACCAGTTGCTTCCTTTCAGCTCGGCGAGGTTTTCGAACAGCTTTGCCCGCTCTCTTCTCGTTTCTTCTACTTTGTCCTGCAGTCCGATCACGACTTCAGTATCCTATGAAATGCAGGCTCGTTGAGGATCTTCAAGTCCACTGAAGTCTGCAAGCTTTTGTCCCACAGCATGCAGATTGGTGTCGAGAGGATTGAGGTGACGAGAGCGATCACCGCGCCACTGGCAGCAACTCGGGTCATCGCCTCGACCGAAAAGCTCAGCGGCGATTTTCGTTTCAATCGTGCCCAAACCGCAGCAAACGGAATGGCCAAGCTGAAAACCCAAGCTGAAAGTTCCAGCCAAGTTTGAGGTCGTGAAAGCATACGGCCGATGTTCTGAGACGCATCTATCGAAATAATTGCGCTTGGAGAAATGCTCACAATCCAACTGCCTAACAGTATGACGGTCGCTACAGCCAAAAGAAGCTGAAGCGAACGGAAGGACAAATTCCATCTCACCGGAGTCGGCTCTGCAAATTCAACCGGCCATGAAAGCAGCACGCCTATGAATAGATACCAAACGGCTGCCATCCATACCGTCCCGCAATACAACGAAAACCCTGCCGCGAGTGCTCCCATTGCAAAAACACCCATTCGGCTGGGATGAGGAACACGCTGGAGTGGTGCCGCCAACGCAGTTCCAAGCAACGCTAATAGTGAAAGCAATACACCCGACCAAAACAGTGCAGAGGGCAATGTCGTCGCGATCAGCGCGTACAGAGTTAGCCCAGATGTTGTTGCACGAATTGTCTGTTCGGGCTGCATCAGCGCGAGCCATGCATCGTTACGGCGCATGAGTGTGAGTACTTGGACTGAGGCGTCCGGCCCAAGAGAATTACGCACTTTGGATTCGAACTCAATGTACTGTTGTTCGCGGTCGGCTGGGCTTGACTGTGTTGCGCTCAATGGTGCGAGCCCTGAAGCCTTTAGCGATCCTTCACTCGCTCTTCGTGCGCCCTCTAATCCGTTGGATCCCTCTCTCATTAGGTCGAAGTTCTTAAGGCACAGAACGCGCGCTTCGATGGAATCGGTATTGAGGAATTCTTCAGCGGCATGGCTAACTGCAATTTGCACGGCAGTTCTTCGCTGTTTCAGCGCGAGCAATCCTTGCCACGCATACTTCCGACCCTCATCCGCTGCAAATTTGTCCCAAAGTCCCCGAATAATTCTGAAGCCTTCAAAAGTCCATCTCGCCGAAGCGCTTGCGAGTCGCCAATCATCGAGAGCTTCGTCGCGGCGGCCTGCCCTTAGCTTAACCGCGGCCAGAAGTTGGGGCCACGCCGCGTTGTCCTTGTCGGTTTCGCGGCAATGGTTGAAGAATCGGATTGCGACTTCGGCTTGGTCCTCCGGAAGCTGTTCTGTTTTTCGAAAGTTAAGAATGTCTGATATGCGCACCGCTATCATCAAGCACTCAAGTGGCGTGAGTTTCGAGAAGTCCGCAGGCTCCTTGATGGTTGAGGGCTCGCCCGAAAGTGGGAATTCAGCAAGCGTCGCTTCGATGCTGTTTGTATGCAGCGGATGCAGCAGCAACGCGCGTGAAGCAGGGAAGACTAAGAGGGTGAGAAGGCATCCGAATCCGAATCCTGCGATCAAACGCTGAAGCGCTGACATCCTTCGGTCGCTATCCGGACTTCTTCGTTGGTTTTTCTGTCTTCGGCGATTCGAAGAGTGTCAGTTTGGACTTCGGGGCTTCTCGACTTGCGGCGCCTGTAGCTTTCGGCCGCTCGATGTTGGGCTCGGAAGTCAAAATCTGCAAAAACGTGCTCATCGCGAGGACGGCAGTCATCGCGCCAATCATGGTCGGCTTCCAAACCGCCATCTTTTGCGCTCGCGTCGTCGTCATCTCGCTGATGATCTCATTTGCGAACTGTTCGCCGCTCTTCTG
Source organism: Fimbriimonadales bacterium (assembly GCA_046330175.1). Taxonomy (GTDB): domain Bacteria; phylum Armatimonadota; class Fimbriimonadia; order Fimbriimonadales; family ATM1; genus JAJPJR01. The sequence continues at coordinate 1,327,943 of JAXLTG010000001.1, read as the reverse complement.
TTTTGCATGAAACATGTCCGGCAAGGTGCCGTCGTTGCTGAACCGAGCCTCTACTGCAGCACAGGATTGGCAACTACGTATATGCGTGGCCACGAATTCGGCTTGCGCGGAATTGAGCGATTCGGACTTCGTCCGAATTCGCTTATATCTCGCGCAGTCAACAATTCTCAACATGAATCTCTTCTTATTCGTTTGACGATAGCCATAGGGCCCGAAATCTCTCGCGGGCAGCGTGCAACCGTGACCTTACGGTGCCGATCGGCACCTCCATCACTTTCGCCACCTCGTCATAGCTCAACTGTTCTATCTCTCTTAGAACGAGAGTTGTTCGCAATTCGGTCGGGAGTTTTTCCAAAAGTCGCTCAACCAGGACTTTGGTCTCGATGGGTGTTGAAACCACTTTCAGTGTAGATTCAAGCGGCGCGGTCTCTGGCTTCTTAAGTCGAAGCCTGTCAACGCACAGTCGAACGCAGATTCGGTAGATAAACGAGCTAAATGCTCGGTCGTCTCTGAGCTGGTGCAACTCTCGGAATGCCTTCAAGAAGGACTCTTGTGCAACGTCCTCGGCCTCGGATGCGTCGCGCAGAATGCTTGCCGCGGTGCGGATCAGCCGAACTCGGTGGCGTCCGATAAGTTCGCGTAAGGACCGCTCGTCGCCCTGCCTTGCCCGAAGCACCATAGCGGCTTCTTCGTCCCGCGCTTGGGCGGCAATACTGTTCGTCTCAACTCCGGTTTTAATCATGGTGATGACCTCTGGGTACTAATACCCACAACATCATACACGAAATTGACGCCTGGAAGCCCGGCAAAGTTCTACGTCAGTGCGAGGTTTTGGCCTCAGCCGGCCCTCAGCCGGGGGGTATATTGCCCCCGCCGTGGACATCAAGGCCAAATCCCTCATCCGAGACGTTCCCGACTTCCCAAAGCCCGGGATACTCTTCAAGGACATCACCCCGGTGCTGCAACACCCCGACGCCTTCAAAGAGGTCATAGACCTAATGGCTGAGGCAGCCAAGGACTGGAACCCGACCGTCGTCATGGGAATCGAGTCGCGAGGGTTTATCTTTGGGGCCCCGCTCGCCCTAAAGATGGGACTGCCGTTCACAGTTGTTCGAAAACTCGGAAAGCTCCCCTACCATCGTGTGATGCAGGAGTACTCGCTGGAGTATGGAACCGCGACGATAGAGATGCATGAAGACGGAGTTAACAAAGGTGACCGAGTGCTCGTTGTTGATGACCTGATCGCCACGGGTGGGACGGCCAAGGCAACAGCAGCGCTGATTGAGAAGATGGGGGCTGAGGTCGCTGGTTTCTGCTTTTTGGTTGAGCTCTCGTTTTTGCCCGGGCGCGAAATGCTGAGCGATTACCACACTAACTCACTGATTACTTATTAGGTTGGAGCAAACTCAAATGGAAAGATTCACAAAAGTGCGCGGAAACGAAATTCAGCTTGAGGGACCCGAACTGAAAGTTGGAGACGCAGCTCCAGATTTCAAGCTGCATTCCCGAGGGCCCGACGGCTTCTTCGATGTCAAGCTTGCCGACTTCAAGGACAAGACGTTGATCCTGTCCGTCGTGCTGTCCTTAGACACCGGTGTTTGCAGCGCACAAACGAAACACTTCAATGAGGAAGCGGGCAAGCTTCCGGAAGATGTTGAAGTTTTGACAGTCAGCGCAGACCTACCGTATGCCCAGGCAAGATATTGTGCCGCGGAACATGTTGACAAGCTCAAGACGGCGAGCGACCACCGAGATGTCTCGTTTGGAAAGAGCTACGGAGTACTGATGTCGCCGCTGCGGGTTCTGTCACGTGCTGCGTTTGTGGTCGGCAAAGACGGCAAAATCAAGCATGCACAGTATGTAGAAGAAGCGACTTCCGAACCTGATTACGACGCAATCCTCGCCGCTGCAAAAGAGTAGCTATTCGCTACGAAGCGCGACAATCGGATCGAGGCGCGACGCACTCCAGGCAGGATAAAGCCCGAATACGATTCCAACCAGGGCCGAGAAAGCGACAGCGATAACCGCCGCATACATCGGAAAGGTCACAACGATTCCCGAATCGCCAAGCACTTTCATTGCCTTCGTAAGGATTGAGATTCCGTGACCTAAGAAGTAGGCGATGATCATTCCAATAAGGCCGCCGGCGATAGAAAGTACAGCCGCCTCAATAATAAACTGAGTCAAAATCGCTCCGCGTTTGGCGCCTATCGCTTTTCGCAGACCAATCTCGCGGGTTCTCTCCGTTACCGAGACAAGCATTATGTTCATGATTCCAATGCCGCCAACCAGTAACGACAACGCAGCAATTGCGCCTAACACCATTCCAGCGCCGCCAATAATCTGTCCAAAAACACCCAAAATGGATTCGCGAGAGTCAACACGGTACAAAGCCCGATTTCCAGACTTCTGCATCATGACTTCCCAAACTTCCTGCATGGCCTCGTTCACGGTATGACCCTTCTTGGGCCGAAACATAATCGCGCCGAAGTACTTTCCGCCAATCCACTTGTCCTGTGCGGTTGACAACGGGACGAACATGATCACGCCGGTATTTCTGCCCGCAATCTCCAGTCGCTCGGTTACTCCGATGACCTCCAGTGTGATGCCTTTCATCTGAATGCGTTTGCCAATCGCTTTCTTGTCAGGAAACAGCGCCTTTACGATTTCGTCGCCAATCACGCACACGTTTGACCGGTTCTGATAGTCGAAACTCGAGATAAACCTTCCTTCCAAGATGTTGATTCGGTTCAGTGAGTGGTACACGTCGTCCACTCCAGAGACCTGACCCTCTTTGAACTCCTTGTCTCCAACACGCATGAGCTGGTTGCCGATCTCAATGTACTTACTCAACTCGCCAACTGAAGAGCACCGATTGCGAATCATCCTGGCATCGTCTTCCGTAAGTCCGCTAATTCCACCGGTTGATTGACCGCGCATCAGCCGGCTCGGCATGTACACAACGAAAATCGTGTCGGATCCAAGCTTTGAGAACAGGTCGGTGATGTATCCGCGAAAACCTTCCGACACCATTACAATCAGCGTAACGCTCATGACGCCGATAATCACGCCAAGCATCGTCAAAAATGCCCGCAGCTTATGAAGCCGCAGCATGTTAAGCGCAATGCTGAATGATTGGAAAAACATATATTAGTTACCCAGGACCCATCATTCCTGTGCGCGGTGGGCCCTTGTACTCGGGCTTTTGCAGCTCCTCTCCCACCTTCAAGCCGTCAACCACTTCGTAGAAAGCGTCCGTAATCAGCCCGATTTTGACGTCGCGCTTCTCGCCAGCTTTTTTGCCGGCAGGAATGACGAGCACTGAATATCCCTTGTCGTCTTTGGTCACGTACTCGACTGGGACTTTTAACACATTCTCTCGTTTCTCGACGAAGATTGTGCACTTTGCACTCATGCCGGGTTTGATCCGTTCGTCTGCGCTGCTCAGCCTCACGATTACTTCGTACTTAACCACCGCATCGGAACTGGTTACCGCGCCTTGTCCGGCAGACGCGGCTTGGCTGGCTGGCGCAATACGCTCTACTGCGCCCTCAAATTTCTGCGAAGGTATCGCGTCAACATCTACCGAAGCTGTGACCTGCTTCTTAAGCTTTGCGACATCAATCTCGTTTATCAATAGCTTGACTTGCAGCGAATTAAGGTCGGCAATTTCAACAATCGTTGTGCCACCCGAAAAGCTGCTTAGAGCCGAGACCAATTCGCCCGGTTCGACCGCTTTTCGAGTCACGATGCCCGACATTGGGGCACGAATCTGAGTTTCTCCGAGCAATCGCCGACTATCGGCTACGGTTGCGCGAATCTGGTCAGCCTGCGCGGCGGACTGTTGATACCCGAGACGCTCAAGCTGAACGCGCCGAAGGTCCGACTGGGCTTGAGCCAGCGCCGAACGCGCCTGATTCAGCGAATCGAGCTTTCCGCGATCTATGTCTGCCCGCGCAACTGAAGCATCGTAAGCGGCCTTCGACTGCTTAACGCTCTCCTCGGCGTTTCTCGTTTCCACGCGTTGCTTCTCATCGAGCCGCGTTTTCGCTTCTCGAGCGGTTGCGAGAGCGCCTTCACTGGCTGCGAGCCGCGCCTTGGCCTCCTCGAGGTCACGAAGTGGAACATAGCCCTTATCCAAAAGTCCTTGCACTCGCGCCACATTAGCCTTGTCCCGGTTGTAACTCGCCTCTGCTTGAGAGAGTGTGGATTCAACTTGAACCCTCTCCTGAGGCTGAGTCACATTCACAAGAAGGTCTCGCGAGCGCTGTGCGGCTTCGTAGGCCAGCCGCGACTGCTCGACGGACGTCCTCGAAAGTTCGGGCTGGTTCTTCCAATCCCTCAATGCTAAGTTGTATCGCGCCTGCGCCTGGATCACCGCATCTTGAAGCTGCTTGGCCGTGATGTCAATCGAAGCTCGGCTTCGCGCTGCGCCACTCTCCGCCCCGCGCAATTGGGCGCTGCTTTGCTTCAACTGAAGATTCAACTCTTCAGGATCAATCACCGCGATGAGTTGGCCCTTCACAACTCGGTCACCCTCATTCACTAACAGCGACTGAATCCGGCCCGAAACGCGGCTCTTGACCTCGACGCTCTGAACGGCCTCGACCGTTCCCGATTCAATAACCGAAACCGACAGTTCGCCCTTCTCGACCTTAGCCGTTGGTCGCTTTCCGGCGTCATCCTGCTTTGCCGACGCACGCGAGCGCATGCACTGGATTCCGGCGTAAACGACAAGGATGGCGAGAATAATAAAGATCAGGGTTCGAGCTTTCATGCGATGTCCAGTGTGGAGTTTAGCAAAACTGGAGACGGTCGGCGTCGCCCCCGGGTCTCACGGGGCTAAAGGGCCCAAAGGACATGCCATACTTCTTTCGGCTGCGCCAGTAGCTCAGTGGATAGAGCGCCACCCTCCGGAGGTGGAAGTCGGGGGTTCGAATCCCTTCTGGCGCGCCACATTTTTGGTTGGCAGATTACGGAGAGCGTGAGGAGAGTGAGCTAAGTGAGAGAAGCCCATGTTGTGAACCTGGGCCAAATCGGTTACCTGGAGTGCTGGGGACTGCAGACAAAACTCGCCCAACAACGCCTCTCGGAGAGAATCCCAGACACGCTGCTCGCTCTTGAACACCCATCTGTCCTCACTCTCGGCGCAAACTTTCACGAACAAAACCTCCTGTTAACCCGAGAGCAATATTCCGAGCGGGGAATAGAAGTCATCAAAACCGACCGCGGAGGCGACGTAACTTTTCACGGCCCGAACCAGCTTGTGCTCTATCCCATTTTCGATCTAAAGGCTCACGGCAAAGACGTTCACGTTTGGATGAGAAACCTCGAACAAGCCACCATCGAACTCTGCAACCAATTCGGTCTCAAAGCCGAACGGTTTGCTCCCCATACAGGCGTTTGGGTAAGTGGAACAAAGGTCGCCGCAATCGGCGTCAAGATTAGCAAGTGGATTTCGACGCACGGAATCGCAATCAACTCCAACAACGATCTGGAACCGTTCAACCTAATCGTCCCATGTGGAATCGTGGGGTACGGCGTTACCTCACTTAGCCGCGAAGCAAAACGAGAAGTTACCGTCGCCGATGCGTTGTCAGCCGCACTTCCGTCCTTTGAGAAGGTGTTCAATCTCAAGTTCTCAATGATTAATAGAGAAGAGCTGGAGGCGTCGCTTGTCGCTTGATTTGCGAGTCGGATGGATCGGCGTGGATGAAGCCGGGCGCGGTCCGCTTGCAGGGCCCGTTGTCGCGGCCGCTGTTCTTATTCCGGATCAGTTCGACATCGGCGGCATTCGCGATTCGAAAATGATGTCGTCGCACGATCGCGAAGCGCAATTTGCGCGCATTACTGAACACTGCCCCCACGCAGTTGCACTTTCAGACGTTGAAGAGATAGACCGCATCAACATTCTCCAGGCGACTTTTACCGCCATGCGACGCGCGATTGCAGACATCAACTGCGAATACGAAGGCATTCTCGTTGACGGCAACCAAACAATTTACAACGCACCGGCAAGTTGCGAGCCGGTCATCAAAGGCGATGGCAAGTATGCACAAATTGCAGCAGCGAGCATCCTCGCCAAAACGTATCGTGATCGCCTGATGTCAGTGCACCACCAACAGTTTCCAGAGTACGGCTTTGACAAACACTTTGGTTATGCCACACCGGAACACCTCACCGCTTTGCGCGAATATGGCCCGTGCGAACTTCACCGAAAATCTTTCAGTCCGATAAAAGAGATGTTGCTCCAGCCATGCCTCATCCTCGAAAAGTAGGTGCAGACAACGAGTCTCTCGCTGCCGAACATCTCGCGAAGCTCGGCTACACACTGGTTGCGCGCAACTTCAAACGCGGTGCCAGTGAGATTGACCTCATCATGATGGATGGCAGCACAATCGTGTTTGTCGAAGTTCGTGCTCGAAAGAAAGGTGGCGCGGAAACACCGGAAGCTTCACTCGACACGGCGAAAATGGACCGGCTATGGGATACCGCATCGCTGTTTATTGCAGAAACTGAGACCGATTCGCTTTCGTGCAGATTCGATGTGGTTGCAATTCAAGGCGACCGGATCACACACTACAAAGATGCGTTTCGCGCCGACTGACGGTTTGCAATCCATTTTCGAATCGCTTCAACGTAACAGCGATGCTCGACCGAAAGCACCCGCGCTGCCAAGCTCTCAGGTGTGTCGTGCGGCAGCACTTCGCAGGTGATTTGATGGAACACTGCACCTTCATCATAGCGTTCGTTTACAAAGTGAACCGTCGCGCCGCTCTGTTTGTCGCCCGACGCGAGCACGGCCTCGTGAACTTTCATGCCATACATCCCCTTGCCGCCAAAGTTCGGCAATAGCGCAGGATGAATGTTTAGAATCGCGTTCTCGAACCTTTTCACGAACTCTGTCGGGATCAAGCGCATGTAGCCGGCTAAGCAGATTAGGTCCAATTCGTACCGCTTCCCGATATCAATCAGTGTCTCCTCGGCCGATTCACTTTTCGGATCGAACACCGCGACTTCTAATCCAAGCGCACGCGCGTTCTCTACAGCTTGTGATTCACTCGCCGGAGAGAAGACAACGGCAACAACAGCATCCAATTCTTTGTCCGCACACGCCTCCGCAATCGCGCGCATATTCGAACCTCGTCCTTTCGTGCCGACGATGATTCCGATGCGTGTCAGGGAAGCTCCTCCCAAATGGCGACTGCGGCGGCAATTCCGCGCTCATGCGAGATCGAAAGTTGAATTTGCTCCGATATCTCTTCTGCGCGAAACAGAGCGGAGGGCGCGAGCACCGTTTTGTCGTCAATCTGGATCGGACCGATAAACCAAACGCGCGGTTTTCCATCTGCGGCACTCAAAATTTCAATATCCTGCCAGCGCAGACCGAGGCCGACTGCTTTTGCAACAGCTTCCTTTGCCGCCCAACGCCCCGCCACATACGCCGGTGTCAACGGTCGGTCGCATTCACGGTCCGTGAGTATGCGGCGCGCAAATCGAGGGTTTTTCATGGCGCCCTCAATTCGTGATACTTCAACGACGTCAATTCCCAATCCCTTAATCACTATTGGCCTCGTGGAGCAGTTCGGCAATATCCGCCAATCTAACCGAGCCGTTTGTATCGTGATTCGGTTTGTCGGCATCCAGCATAATTCGACAAAACGGACAGGCAACCGCAATCGTTTTCGCGCCGGTCTGAATCAACTCCTCCAGCCTCCTCGAACTTGGTCGGCTTTCAGGTGTCTCATCCATCCACATGCGTCCGCCACCTGCGCCACAACACAAAGTTTTCCTTCCTCGGTTTCGCGTCTCAGCGATCTGAGTTCCAGGCTGCATTGCGTCGCTCAGATACTGTCCGATAGGCGTTTCCAAGCCATTCTGTTCGGAAACTGCACCAAGGAGGCGACGCTGTGCATCCACTTCACCGTTAACTCGAGATAAATAGCACGGGTCATGGATAGTCACTTCGCCCTCGGCCAGGATTGGAGTTTTCAATTTCCCTTCGGCAGTCAGCCTTGCCAAAAACTGTGAGTGATGCAAAACCTCATAATCTCCGCCGAACTGTGGGTACTCATTCTTCAACGTATTAAAGCAATGCGGACAGCTTGTTAATATTGTTTTCACGCCGTACTGCGCAAAAGTTTCAACATTTGATTGCGCCATCTCCTGGAACAGAAACTCGTCGCCCACTCGTCGCGCAGAATCACCAGTGCAGCGCTCCTCTTTGCCCAAGCACGCAAAGCTCACTCCCGCTTTCTTCAGCAGCGCAGCCACAGACCGAGTGACTTTCATTGCGTGAGGATCAGTCGCGCCAGCGCAACCGACCCACAACAGCAAATCAAATTTTTCGCCACGAGAAACCAGCTCGCGGGCGAGGGGAATCTCCATTCCTTCCATCCACTTCTCGCGATCTGCCGCAGGGGTACCCCAAGCGCTCGCAGTACTCTGCATCTGGCGAAGCATCGTCGCGGCAGTGCCGGAGAGTTTTCCTTCGGAAACCAGATTTCTGCGCGCGTCCACGATCAGGTCAACATGCCTAATGAGCACAGGACAAGCTTCAACACAAGCATTGCAAGTTGTACACGCCCATAGAGACTCCTCGCCAACGGCGTCCGCAACCGACTGTCCATTGATTTGCGATTTCCGGATATTTTGTACAACCTTTTTGGGGTCGAGTATTTTGCCAACACCGTTTGCCGGGCAAACATCCGTGCATCTGCCGCACTGCATACAAGCATCCAACGACATCAGATGCCAACGTGAGTAGTCGCGAGCGTTTTGAACGCCAATCTGTCCCGTCTGCTCGACATCTTCAATCGAAATAGGGGCAAGCGAACCCATTCCTAGGTCAGGGTTGCTTCCAGATGCAGTTGAAACCGCGTACAAAATGTGCCGAAGCCGCATCTGAGGCAAGCTGACAAAAAACGCGCACACAAGCAAAACGTGGACCCACCACACTGCAACGAACGAATTAGCCTCCATTCCGCCAAGCTGTTGAGACAGCCAGAATCCGATCGGAGCCGAATTGTCAAAGCTCTGTGGATTCGCGCTCATTCGCATTGCCTCTACCAAAAAGCCCGTAATGCCGAGCGCAAGCAGCAAGCCGAGAGCCCAATAATCGGCGGGCGCGGAGCACATCGTGCGCGGCCTCGAAAAAACTCTCCTGCCGAGCGCCCAAAGCACACCAACCACGAAAACCAGCCCCATCCAGTCAACAACGAACTCGTACGTTAGATAGAAGCCGCCCTGATGAAACTTCCACGGCGAATATTTGTTTATCGCCAAGATCGTCGTCGCGATGAACAAAGTCAAAAAACCGTAAAAGATGAATAGGTGCAAAGGGGCGCCGGATCGGGGGCGCGAACTTTTCACCTTCCGCTGCGCCAAAACATACTTCACAACGCCGCCGATGTAGTCCGGCTTCCATGTGATCGGCCTACCAGTCATCCACAAGCGAACCCGTTGTAAGACCTGATAAGCCATAGCGGCGACACTGACCGCCATCAGCGCATAGAACGCAAAAATTTGCGCTTGGTTCAAATACAGAAACTCTTCGCGAGTGGGCGTCATCTCAGCGATCTTCCCCCTGCTCGTGCATATTCACAATCGTAAACTCATTGCTCTTCGGCTGAACCTTAATCCAATCTCTCTTCCTTGCGATTTCGACGGCACCAACAAACTTCCACGCGCCTCTCAGAGGCAGGTAAACGGCCGATTTGCCGAGTCGTTCAGGCACGCGCACCGTTAGGCGGTCAGCTTCTCCGATTGCGGCGATGACGCCGTTTAGTGCGTCCTCAGCTTTTTGTCCTCTTGCCAACTTTAGCGCTCTTCCAAACACAGATGGAAACGCTTCTGCGGCATATAGCATCAAACTCTGATATTCACCCAACCCTTTTGGCCCTGCGGCGATTAATATGTCTCGACTCGCGCCTTTCTTCCAAACTTTGTTTGAAAGTGAATAGGAAAATTTGTGCAGCCATTGGCTAATGCTGCCCACCGAAGCGCCAAACCCTTCAATTCCCCAATCAAATCCGCTCGGCGCGTTGGATACCAGTGTTTGCAGGAAGAGTTTTTCACCCAGATACCCGTTCCCCCATTCCTCAGGCGTCTTGAATCCACCGATAGGAGGGATCACTGCGTGACCGTATTCGTGCGCCAATTCGCGAAGCATTTCAACCGGATCTGTAAACGTGTTCAGCCGGTAAATATAGATTGTGTTTTTTGTTGAGCTCGTACCGTCATCGTTGTACGCCGTTACAAACTGCTGTTCGCCACCAGCAGTCCCACCTTCTGATAAATAGATATCTACTTCGCGCTTGGATAGCTCCGTATGATCCAGATCAAACTGTAGCCGCGAGATTTGCCACAGTCGAAGCAGCAACCGGCATACAGATTGCGCGAGCGGTAAACGGTCTAACGATTGCGCGTAAACCGAGAACCTAAGTTGCCTTTCCCCTTCGAGCTGCACAAAGCCCTGAGATCGAAATGGAAACTCCCAGCCATACGCGGGACTCTTCTTGGGTGGAGACAACGCCGAGAAGTCGGATTGAACAATTAAGCGCGGCTCCGAATCAGCGGTCTTTAAAACAATTTCGTCCTGCGGCGAGTTCAACAGCGCCATTGCCAGTCCCGCAGCGAAAATCACCCAGCGAGTTTACAATCTCGAACGCTGTAGCGACACGCCTCACGGTTAACCAGGGTCTAAGGGGGCAAGGTGCAGAAAAACTTAATAGTCTTCGCTATCGCGCTTCTCGTCGGATCAACTGGGCTCGGCCAAGACCTCAAGGCAGGGGATGCTCTCCCCAATTGTTCAAAAATCCCGCTCGTCCCGTTGCACTCAACTCCTTCTCGTCAAAACTCGTTCGCGGGAGCTTTTGACCGACTGTTGCTGCCCGACGGCGTAGTTATCGTTCACTTTTGTACTCCTCGCGTGCCGTTCGGGAGCCCCGCAGATTCACCGCTTCTCGCCGAGTTGGCGGTCCTCCGACGAGCCTCTCAATCCGTCCCCTACCCGTGTGCGGTCGCGGCAGTAGTTCCACTCGGCGAAAAAGGAAGGCAAGACACAATTGAGCTTCTAAACGACGACGCGCGGACCCGTCTCGCAGAGGGAATCGTCTACTGGGAGCCCACCTATCCGCGCCCCGGCCTCTTCCGAACGTTTTCCAAGTCCGACGAGATCGCCACGCCGCTCACGGCGATCATCGCGCCCGGTCGAAAACTGCTGGCGATCCGAAATCATGCCAACACCGAGCCCCTCGAGTCATGGCTCGCGAAGAACCTGCCGCCTTCAGTCGTCCCGGTCCCAAAGTCTGCAAGCTCCGACATGGCCATGCCAAGCCCAGACACTTGGGTGTGGCCCGGATTTAGGAAAACAGCCGACCACAAGCCCACCGCAAATCTGCTGCCGGATGTTCTGCCCTACACTTACATCGCCTGGGAAACGCGCGTCGGACGGACATTCGCTTCGCCGGCAGTGCAAGACGGCGCGGCATACGTTCTAACGGATAGAGAAGGACTTCAAGTTGTCGCGATAGGGTCGGGTCAACAGATTGGAAACTTCCCGTGCGGCGAGACCTGGTGGAGCTCTCCCGTTGTCAGTGGCAGCGCAGTTTACGTCTGCAACGCAAACGGGACCGTGTTCTGCGTTGATCGGTCGAACTTGACGCTTCGATGGAAGCGCGATGTTGGCGGAATGATCACCTCTTCACCGATTGTCCAAGGCGGCACCCTCTTCGTGGGATCACGAAATGGCGCTCTCGCCGCGATAGATGCCGCAAACGGAGATCTGCTCTGGCGCTTTCAAACCGGAGGCGAGATTAGTTCGTCACCGGCGTACACAAATGGCAAAGTGATCATCGGTTCTGGAGATCGCAACCTCTATTGTGTAGATGCAAAGTCCGGCGACCAAACATGGGCTTTTTCAACTGACGGTCCGATTGACTCTTCTCCAACGATTGATGGCGGCGAAATCTACTTCGGCTCATTCGATGGCTTCGTCTACGCCGTCAAACTTAGCGACGGAACGCAATCCTGGAAAACCGAACTTGGAGGTTGGGTCCACTCATCTCCCGCTGTTTCCGCAGGGAAAGTGTACGCCGCCACCGTAAACTGGCCAAAGGATGTCAAACCAACTTTCAACTGGATTGAGCAGAAGTCCGGAAAGCTTCTCGGCAGTTTCGAAATGCCCGACGCAGTCTATTCCTCGCCGACCGTGTGGGGAGACTTAGTTTTAGTGGGATGCCGAAATTACGAGTTGTACGCATTCGACAAAGAGATGAAGCACACTCAGCCGGTCTGGACATTTCGCACCAAAAGCTATCTGCATGCATCTCCCGTCGTCGTTGGTGATACGATTCTTTTATCCTCTTTCGATGCGAATCTGTACGCACTGCGCCAAGCAAAACCGATTCGCGTCTGGAAACAAACCGATATCGTTCCTCGATGGTTCGTCTCGGCATTGGTCGGCGAATTTCACAAACAGATTTCAGACCTAATCCGAAAATCAGCGACTGAAAAAGTTGGCGCAGAATTGCGGCTTCCGAACTTCGACTCAATGTTCAAACAGGTTCAGGCCAACGCGAAACCTGACGGAGTTAACCGCACGCTGCCGCGTGACGTACCTGCCGATCACCCCGGTGCAAAATTCATTGAATACGCCCTGACCTCCGGTCTGCTTTCAGGCTTTCCGGATGGCGCGTTCAGACCGGAAGAGCCCTCGACCAGATTCCAGTTCGCCTTCGGAGAATCAGCAGTCGTGGACGCCGTTTTGCGACCCGAGTTTGCTTGGCGGGCTCTTGCCTCCGGAAACAAATCCCAAGCGCAGGTCGAGGTCAGGATGAACCCACGGGCCGGCGTCCCCCTAACGATGCCGGAGGACGTTCCCTCAACACACTGGGCCTACAAAGCGATCTCCATGCTGGCGGGCAAGGCCGCTTTGCCCCTTGACGACGAAGGGAGTTTCAAAGGCCAGAGGCTGATGACCCTCAAAGACGCGGAGGCTTTCTGGAACCAACTTGCCGACACGATTCGCATCACCAGGGTCCGATAGTGGCGTAAACTTCGGCAGTGGAAGGCGACGATCCGACCCCGAAAATTGACCTGCCTGAGCGGGGAAGCCTGCCCGAACCCCCAGAATGGGACTATGAAAGGCCAGCCCACCTCAAAAAGGAGAAGGAGCAGCGTGACAAGGACAACATGCGCGGCCTCGGGGTGGGATTAGCATCTGCCTACACGCTTGTCGGTTGCATGGGAATCGGCTGGGGAATCGGTTGGGTGGTGGACCGCTCGACCGGAGGCGATGTCGGACAGCCGATCGGCGCCACTGCGGGCGCGCTGCTCGGTATGGTTTCTACGATCATTCTTCTCAACCGTTCAGGGAGCAGGAAATAGCCGTCACAGCAAAACTACCGGTCCGACTCGGTTTGTTGATGCTCGGCCTGCTTTCAGTCGCGGCGACGATCTTCGGCGGATGGCAAGGTCTGGCAGGTGTCGGACTCGGTGTCGCCGCATCCGCGGTTAGTTTAGTTTCACTTTCATTGTTCACCGGAATGATCGCGAAATCTCGGCCCCCGAGCGGCTCAGGCACGATGCTTACGATGACAATGCTTCTGCTCAAGCTTCCTGCCCTCGGCATCTGCGCGTATCTTGCTGTAAAACTCGGTTATTCGGGGCTGTTTTCCTTCCTCGGAGCCGTCGGGCTGGTATACTTCTTTTTCGTCTGGTTCGTTGTCGCAACGCCACGGACTGAGTGACATCGCGCGATGGAATTCCTTTACAATAATTTGGCCCCTTTGCTTGCGAGTGCCGAGGGCAAGGGGGGCGAAGAGCACGGCATCGGCTGGAATATTTTTGTGTACAGCGGCCTCGTCGTCGTCGTTGCGCTACTCTTCGCCACAGTCGCCAAAAAAGGGCTAACTCCCAAAACCTTCATCTCGCTCCCGGCAAAACTCGCTGAGCACCTCTACCTTTTCCTTCGAAACATGGCCACCAACGTGATCGGTGATCATGGCGTCAAGTATGTGCCGTTTCTCCTGGCGCTCTGGTTGTTCATTTTCGTCGCGAACGTGCTTGGACTCGTGCTCCAATTTACGCCGACCGCCGACTGGAGCCTGAATCTCTCGTTGGCCTTCATCACAGTCGCTTACGTTCAGTATGAAGGCGCCCGAACGAACGGCATACTCGGCCATCTGCGTCACTTTGCAGGTCCGAAACTCCCTCTCAGCATGATCTACATTTCGGTGCTACTTTTCGTCGTCGAAATAGTGAGCGAAATGATGAAGCTGGGATCGCTTTCAATAAGACTTTTCGGAAACATCGAAGGCGGACACATCGTAAAAGAGAGCCTCGATGGAATGATGCACTTTGGCGCAGTGACCATCCCACTCGGCGGGCTTCTCCTTCCGATTAAGCTTTTCACCTGCGTCATTCAGGCGTACGTTTTCACAATTTTGACTTGCGTGTATCTCAATGCGGTCACTCATCATGAAGAAGATCATGACGATCATCATGCAGACGAATCGCATTCGGAACCCGCGCTTTCACATTCATAAACAAATCTCGATCAATTCAGGAGGACAAAAAACAAAATGGATGTAGCATTAGGAATAGGATTCGCCGTCGGCCTCGCCGGCCTCGGCGTTGGAATCGGTCAGGGTATCGCTGTAAACGGCGGCCTGAACGGAATCGCTCGACAGCCCGAAGCGGGCAAACAGATCCAGGGCGCTATGCTTCTCGGTCTGGTCTTCATGGAACTCGTGTTCCTTCTCTCGTTCGTTCTCGGCTTTCTTATGTCGGGCAAAATCGGCGGCGCTGGCTAATAACCCGCCACTGAACTCGATCGAGATTCCAATGAGGCGGGCATTCATCACCTGAATGTCCGCCTTCTGGGGCAAAACCAATGAATCATATGACGAAAAATCGACGGCAGCGAGGAAACGCACTACTTTTCTTGGTAGTGGGTATCGCTGTTATCGCACTTGGCGTTTTCGTGAAGGGCCAACCTTGGACGACGCCAGAAATGTTCGCGCCGCTCGGGCTTGACATCGGTAAGACAATCGTCGGAATCGGTTTCTTCTTGTTGTTCGTTCCGGTCATCAAAATCTACTTCTATACACCTCTAAAAGAGGCGATTGATGAGCGTGACAACAAACTCGAAGCAACGTTCGCCGAAGCTGAAGGTCTCAAGTCGCGAATGGAAGAGCTGCGAGGCTCGTACGAACAGAAACTCGCTGCGAGCGAAGCAGAAGCAAGAGCAAAAATTCAAACGGCTATTCAAGAAGCTCAAACGATGAAGGAAAGCATCATCGCCGAAGCGAAAGGGCAAGCCGAAGAGATTCGAGCAAAGGCGATGCAAGACCTCGACCGAGAGAGGGCGAAGATCATGACCGACCTTCGCGCGCAAGCCGTGGATCTAACGCTAATCGCCACCGAGAAACTTATCGGAGCGAGCATGGATGAAAACCGTCAGCGAGAACTCGCGAAACAGTTCATCGAAACCGCAGAGGTGGGACGCTAACCGATGGAAGATCGCGTTGCGACACGGTATGCGCGGGCGCTTCTGAACGCCGCGAAGCAGGTGGACTCCGTCAACGAAGCGGATCAAGACCTTGACGTCATCACCGCGCTGCTCCATCAGCGTGAGGATTTCAAAGAGCAGTTTGAAAGTCCTAAAATCCCCCGCGACCGAAAACTCGCGCTTCTCGACAAGCTGTTTGCGGATCGCGCAAGACCCGTCACGTTGCGGCTCTTGCGACTGCTCGTAGAAAAGGGAAGAGCAGACACGCTGGATTTCATTTACGCGGAGTTCAAGCGCCTGAAACGCGAAATGGAAGGCGTACTTGAAGTCGAAATCTCGTCCGCCGTCCCGCTCACCGAATCTGAGCTTCAAGCCATCCTTACGAAGCTCGAAAAACAAACAGGCAAACGCATCGTTTCAAAATCCATCGTTGACCCGAACCTAATCGGAGGAGTCGCGGTTCGATACGGCGACTTCGTTTTAGACGGAACTGTCCGAGCTGGACTTCGACGACTCAAAGAAAAACTTTTCCTCGACGTACTCAAACAAACATAAACCGGAGACCAATCAATGGCCATTCGCCCAGAAGAAATTACAAGCATCCTAACACAAGAGCTTTCGACCTACGAGAACAAAGCTAAAACCGAACACGTCGGTACCGTGCTGCAAGTCGGCGACGGAATTGCACGCGTTTACGGTCTTCCCGATTGCCAAATGGGAGAGCTTCTCGAATTCCCAGGGAATGTGTTCGGACTCGCGCTTAACCTCGAAGAGAACACTATCGGTGCCGTTATCATCGGATCCGACGAAGGCATCAAAGAGGGCGATCCGGTTCGCGAAACCGGACGCATCATCTCGGTGCCTACCGGCAAAGGGCTCCTCGGACGCGTCGTAAACGCTCTCGGCCAACCGATTGACGACAAGGGCCCGATCCCTTCCGAAGACCTCCGTCTCCTCGATATCGTTGCGCCAGGCGTTGTCCAGCGACAGCCCGTAAAGGAACCGTTGCAAACCGGAATCAAAGCCGTTGACGCGATGATCCCAATCGGTCGCGGTCAGCGAGAACTTATCATCGGCGACCGACAAACCGGGAAAACGGCGATCTGTATTGACACCATCATCAACCAAAAACAAACGCATGAGCCGGGTGGTTCGCCAGTGTTTTGTATTTACGTCGCAGTCGGCCAGCGAATGGGATCGGTGCGACGCGTCGTAGAAACGCTCACAAGACTCGGCGCGATGGATTACACCATCGTTGTCGCTGCATCAGCGTCCGACTCGAACGCGGAACAATACATGGCGCCGTTTACCGGATGCGCAATGGGCGAGTGGTTCCGTGACAACGGAATGCACGCTCTCGTGATTTATGATGACCTTTCGAAGCATGCGCAGGCTTATCGAACCATGTCGCTTCTGCTTCGAAGACCGCCGGGACGCGAGGCGTATCCCGGAGACGTTTTCTACCTGCACAGCCGATTGCTTGAGCGCGCAGCGAAAATGAGCGACGAACGCGGCGGCGGTTCACTCACAGCGCTCCCGATTATCGAAACTCAAGCGGGCGACGTGTCGGCCTACATTCCGACAAACGTTATCTCAATCACCGACGGCCAGATCTATCTCGAACCCGACCTGTTCTTCGCCGGCGTTCGCCCTGCGATTAACGTTGGTATTTCGGTTTCGCGTGTAGGCGGTTCGGCGCAAATCAAAGCGATGAAATCAGTCGCGGGCAAGCTGAAACTCGAAATGGCGCAATACCGCGAAGTTCAAGCGTTTGCTCAGTTCGCAAGCGACCTTGATAAAGCAACTCAACTGCAGCTTGCGCGTGGTCAACGACTAACCGAATTGCTGAAGCAAGACATTTACACTCCGTACAGCGTAGGCGACCAGATTTTCGCAGTGTTTTCGGGCACAGCCGGCTTTCTCGATGCGGTAGACGTGAAAGACATCGCAGCATTCGAAAAAGGAATGCTCGAGCACCTGCACAACAAATATCCCGAACTGATTGAGAAAGTCAGGGTCACGAAAGAGTGGTCGAGCGAAGTGGAAGAGACTGCGCGGCGAGCAATCGGCGAATTCCAAGAGCAGTTCCTCGCATCGCGAACTGGCGGCAAGGAAACGGTGGCGGTCTAACCAGTGGCAAGCATCAAGCAGCTTCGCGGAAGAATCCGAACGGCGAAAACGATTGGCCAGATCACTCGAGCCATGAAACTCGTCGCCGCCGCGCGTCTTCGACGCGCACAAGACCGCGTGCTTGAAGCCAGGCCGTATTCCGACAAAATGCAGGAGCTTGTGCAAAGCCTCGGCGCAGCGAGCGAATCACTCGAACATCCGCTGCTCGCCAAACGCGAAATCAAACGCTACGGCGTGATTCTCGTCACAGCAGAACGCGGACTTTGCGGAGGATTCAATGCACAACTCAACCGCAAAGCGTTCGACTTTGTTCGAAGCACCGTCGGCGAACCGGTGTTCCTTTGCGTCGGCAAAAAGGGCCAGGTGTTTTTCGAAAAGCGCGGTTACAAAGTTGCGCACACTGTCAATCTCCCGACCTCGGGTCCGACGCGGTCACACGCAAAAGAGGTTATGGATGCCGCGGAAAGCATGTTCACTTCTGGCGAACTCGATGCCATCTACCTAATCTACAGCAAGTTCTATTCAGCCGTGCGGCAAGTTCCACAGGTCGTGCAGTTGCTTCCGATCGAACCGCCATCGTCTGAAACTCAAACGCACTCCGTGAACTACGCTTTCGAACCGAACGCCGAGACTCTGCTCCAAGAGTTGCTCCCGCGTTACGCGCTCACTTTAATTCTGCAAGCTTTGCTCGAGTCAACCGCGAGTGAGCATGGCGCGAGAATGACTGCGATGACGAATGCAACCGATAGCGCAAGCGACCTTGTGAAAACGCTGACGCTTCAAGCCAATCGAACGCGACAAGCGGCGATCACGAAAGAGATCCTCGAAATCGTCGCCGGCGCGGACGCCTTGAAGGGCTAATCAAACCTCCCCGCTAATTCACCATCGCAGGGCAGGTGCCGTGGATACCGCTCAAAACATCCCACATCGCCTTGCACATCTCACGGCAAGCATCCACCGAACTCTGTTGCTCGGCCGGCGTCATGCGCGACATTCTTTCCAAAATCGTCCGCGCTTCGTAATGATTCGCCGTGTGCTCCTCGAAATAAACCTCAGCATCCGCACCCAAATTGTAATGAGCGCGCAACCCATCAATCTTCGACTTCGCGGTGTCCGGCTGCTGCACCTCGAACGCGTACATAGCGCCGAGCGCCGTCTCATACTGACCGAACAGCCGCGAACAAACTTCCATCAGTTCGCGAGTCTCCTTCAGCCCACCCTCTTTCGAGGCAGTCGTGCCCATCGTCGCCGCGAACTTCACCCAAAGCTGCTCGTGATATCGCTCCTCATCTGCGTACGAATGGTCGCCCGTGGTCTCCCAACCCTCCGCCACACGGCCAACAAATGCGCCATATTCCTCGGCATAAACCTTTAGCGCCTCGACCGGCAAAGTCCCATTGTGCCAGGCTTGGTAAAACGGGTGATTGAGAAGGTTGAATTCCGAAATAATCGAATCGAGCTGAGCTTTGGTTGTCATGGCGTGGTTTGATCCCTCCGTGAAAGTTGAACTCGGCAATATTGGCACATCCAACCGCCCGGTTACCACCCCAGCCTGTTCATAAACCGTTCAGAGTCAAGAAAGCCCTGAGTCAGGAGCGGACCGGAATACTTATGCCCATCTGAGGAGGCAACCTAATCATGAAACTCAACAAATTGATCACATTTCTCCTTGTCGGAGCGCTCGCCGCGATGACGGCTACTCTCCATGCTCAGTACGGGAGCGGCGCATCCGAATCCAAGCAGAAATCTCTCTACGAACGACTCGGCGGGGTCCACGGTATCGCTGCCGTCGTTGACAACTTCATAAACCGAATCGCGAAAAACGAAACCGTGCTCGCGAACAAAAAAGTCGTTGAAAAAATCGTGCAGCACGGCCCCGCGGCGATCAAATTCCAGGTCACGGCGTTCATGTGCAAAGCAGCCGGTGGGCCACAAAAATATGTCGGCCAATCCATGCTTGCGGCGCACAAAGAGCTCGGTATAACGGAAGCCGAGTGGGAAACCTCCGGCGCTGATTTTGTTGCCGCCATGAACGAACTCAAAGTCCCAATGAACGAACAGCAAGATGTTCTCAAGCTGTTCGCCTCACTCAAAAAAGACATCGTAAATGTAGACCAATCTCGCGATGCAAAAATGATGACGGCCAAATCATCGCCCACCTCTCTCTACTCGCGACTTGGTGGTCTCGATGCCATCGCCGCAGTCGTTGACGAGTTCATCAACCAACTCGCAGCCGATGCTGTGATCGGTTCCAACCCAAACACCGTAAAGGCGCTCACATCGGGCAAGGTCTCTGGCGCGGGTCTAAAGTATCTGGTTACTGAACAGGTCTGTCAAGCGGCAGGCGGCCCGCAGAAATACAGCGGCCGATCCATGAAGGATTCGCACAAAGATATCGGTATCTCTGAGAAAGAATGGGAAGCCGGCGCAGCGATCTTCAAACGTGTACTGGATAAATTCAACGTGCCCGCCAAAGAGCAAGGCGAACTATTCGCAATCATTGGCAGCACGAAAAAAGACATCGTGAAGAAGTAGCCCTTCGAAGCCAGTCCCGTCTCCCTTCATTTCAAAAAGGGAGACGGGAATTTTTGGTGCCCATTTTGGCACGGCGTAATGCGCTCACCCTTTCCGGGGGCCTGTGGGCGTCTTCATCCCCTCTAAGCCAGGGCGGAAGTCCATATTCTTCTCCCTCTTTTCCCCGTACAGCTCAGGATGCTGAAGCTTTCCTCGTTCAGACTCCTCCTTGTCTATCTGATCCTTCGGCCGGTTTGTGCGAACAAACAAGTCATTTCTGTCGGCGAATACAACCCAAGAGACCTCCACGTTTGGCGCGCTGGTTCGAATCTGGAAACGGTTGCCGTGAATCTTCTTGTTGACCTTGACTTGCACAAAGCCATCGTATCCGTTGTCGTCAATCACCGTTAGCTGATACTTGAAGTTCGCGTTGATCGAGGAAAAATAGTCCGGTAGCTCAACCCACGCGAAACCGTTTCCATCCGTCACCACATTGCCGTTGTAAAAGTTTTGAGGAAATGGCGATTCACTCGAATAGTGCAGCAGATATCTGTTCTCCGGATCAAACGGATGATCAATCCGAAAAGCCTTCGTCCCACTTGCGCCGAAATTCCCTACGGAATAGACGCCGTATCCACCGGCGCTTGCGGTCGCACCGCGAACTCCGTAAGTCGTTCCACTAGCCGCAGTCGCTTCGCCAATAATGCCCCTTCCCGAAGTGCTAAGCGTTCTGCCGTAAACCCCATAGTTCGTACCAGCGGTTCCATACGCGTAGCCGTACACCCCGATATTGTCACCGTTTTGTCCCCACACCCCGATGCCCAGCGGACTGTATGCCCAACCTTGAACTCCAACGGTGGACCCAGTCGTGCTGAACGCTCTTCCGTGCACTCCCTGCCCGGAGTCGCTGGTACTACTGCCCCAAACTCCAGTTCCGTTTCCGGAAGTGTTATTTGAATCGCCGATGACTCCTGTACCGCCTTGCCCCTCGGAAATGGCCCACAGTCCAATCCCTCCAGACGCGTTCGTTGTCCGAGCGTACAAAGCTCGACCGATGGAACTTTCCGTTTCAAAATAACCCGCAATTGCCACGCCAGATGCGGAGAGATTATGTGAGTAGATTCCATATCCATCGGGGCTTCTTGCTGAAAAGATGCCTCCGTAGTTCACCCCTGTGGTTGATAGCGCGTAACCTGCAGTTCCTGCCCCTGTGCTCCCGTTCGTTAGACCTTCAACTCCGTAGCCATCGCCTTCGCCATAGACGCCAACTCTTCCGGTTGAATGTACGCCAAACCCGTTATTGCTCAAACTTCGAAATCTGCCACCATAATTTGTTCCAGTAGGGGAGGATGCTTCGCCGAAGACTCCTGTGCCGATCGTACTTTCGGTAAGACCATAAACACCTCGCGTTCCGCCAGAAACAGACCTCGCTCGCCCATACACACCGTATCCTGCTGGGCTTGAAGTTTCCCCACGAACGCCAAAGTTTGCTCCAGTCAAGTGCGAACCAACACCGTAAACGCCCGCGCCGTCTGAGCCCGCACTGTTTCCATAGATACCGAATGTTTCGCCAGTGGGGTTAGAGGCGTATCCCGTCATTCCGGATGCAAACAAACCCGATGACGTGTTTGTCCCGCTTATTGTCGAAGGTGTCGCCCCCGAGAGCGACAGAGGATTCGGAACCGACGTGAGATAGCTGCTGCCAGGCAGGCCGTTCAATAGCGCGGCATCAACATTAGCCAATCCCGGACCGTCGCCAAAGAACTGGGTTGCGCGCATGGTTCCGGTGATGTTGATGTGACCGGTTTGCGGCGTGCCGGGCGTGCTGTTCTGCAAAAACACAATCGGAAGCGATTGAGTGTTCTGCTGTCTCCCGAGTCCAGCAACTGCATATGCACCCAAACACAACAACCCTACCGAAACATAGATGACGTCTCGTTTCATGACTCCTCTCCTCCGCGCCCACGCGCGTCGAGTCATTATGCACGACTAAGCTGCCGGAAGGGCCTCGCATCTTTGCGGGCTGAGAACAAAAACCCCGTGGGACTCCTAACCGTCTGGATTGGGTTGTAACGCAACCCAATCCAGCTCTGCGCGCGATCGGTTACCTAACCGCCCCGTCGCTTTTTCCGGTTTTTCGCTTCTGAAGCTCGGGGTCGTAGTCCATTCCCATCTCTGGGCCCAGGCCGTAATATTCAGGGTGTTGGTATTTGCCCTTTTCGCCTTCGCCCTTCTCGCGCACATCGGTCGGACGATTATGCCTTATGCGAAGGTCATTTCGATCCGCCTTCACTTCCCATGAAACTTCAACGTTTGGCGCACTGGTCATGATCAGGAATCGGTTGCCTTGAATCTTCCTCCCTACTTTTGCTTGCACAAACGCCGCACTCTCCGAATCATCAACTATGGTCAACTGATACTTGAAGTTCGTGTTAATTTCGGAAAAATACGCGGGCAGCTCAACCCACGCCCTTCCGCTCGCATCCGTAGTGACGTTGCCGTTGTAGAAATTCTGCGGAAATGGTGATTCGCTTGCGTAATGAAGCAAGTATTTGTTTTCTGGGTCGAGCGGATGATCAATGCGAAACGACTTCACGCCGCTTGCGCCCAAATCGCCCACCGCATAAACCCCATATCCGAGTGTTGCCGTTGAGGCAAAACCCCTCACGCCGTACGGAGTATCAGTTGCGCCACCCGTTCCGTTCTCTCCATAAACGCCGCGACCGTTCGGGCTCTGACTTACAAACCGGGCACCATAGACAGTCCCGGATGTGTCATTCGAAACCCCGTAGACTCCGTACGTTCCCGCGGTCTCAGCATAAACACCGTATCCGGATGTGCTATCGCTGACGAAGTATCCGCCGTAAGTCAATCCCGTTGGGGAGTTCGCGTTTGCATAAACGCCTCTTCCCGAGGTGCTGTCCGTGTCAAACCAACCGCCGAAAGCGGTTCCTGAGGTCATATAGTTTTGCCCGACCACAGCATACGGTCCGTAGCTGGCGCCATGAACACCAACTCCAGAGCTGCTGTAGCTCACGAAAGTCCCACCAAAGGTCAGACCCGTCGTGGCATTTGCAGATCCAGACACACCTCTGCCACTTGTGCTATTGCTCTCTCCGTTCACTCCATACGTGAATCCTGTTCCCGAGTGGGATTCACCGAGTATCGCGTACGAATTATTGGTTGATGAGGAATTCACCGCTCGAATAATATACGAGCCTGGTTGAGATCCAGTTAGGAAGAGCGGGTTCGGAACAGCCTGCAAAAACGCTGTGCTGTCCAATCCGTCCAACAAGTCTGCATTAACATTTATCAAACCGGATCCGCCGCCGACAAACTGGCCCGCCTTACTCGTGCCACTAATATTTGTGTGACCCGTTTGCGGTGTTCCAGGTGTGCTGTTTTGCAGAAACACGATCGGTAGTGACTGGGTGTTCTGTTGACCTCCAAGTCCGGCAACTGCATATGCTCCTAAGCACAACAATCCTAAAGTAACATAGATGACATCTCGTTTCATGACTCCTCTCCTCCGCGCAAAAGCGCGCGAAACGATATTATGTACGCCCAACAGCTTATGTGCCCCGGCATGGTTACCAGGCGTGTGACTCCTGCTAATGCACAATGTGCGAACGCCGTGAACCGAAAGGGATCATTTCCTGAGGAGAAAAATCAACCGAACCTCCGAACCCTCCGTACCCCGTGCTGGCCCCAATTCACCCCGCCCAATTCGGAGTCCGCTTTTCCAAAAACGCTCGCACGCCCTCTTGCCCCTCGTCCGAAACGCGGAGTTCAGCAATTGTCTCCGCACAGCGCTTCTGAACATCAACACTACCGGAAGAGATTTCTCGAATGAGCGCCTTCGCCCTTCGAACGGCGTTCGGTCCCGCGAGTTTCAACGCATCCAACAACGACTGAACAGCATCATCTAAATGATCGTGCAGCGTCACCTCATTGACTAATCCAACCTGTTGCGCCTGTTGCGCCTCCATAACTTCTGCGGTCAAAAAGTAACGTCGTGCGTTGCCTGGGCCAATCTTCCGAATTGCATACGGCGCGATAACCGCTGGGGCTAGTCCAAGTTTCACTTCACTAAAACAAAACTTCGTGCCCTCGGCGGCCACAACCATGTCGCATACCGAAACGAGTCCTGCTCCACCGCCAAACGCCGCGCCATGTATCTTGCCAATCACAGGACATGGACACGAGTCAATCACTTCAAACATTGCCTGAAGCTTCTCAGCGTCGCGCAAATTCTCCTCTTTGCTCAAATCAACCGAACGCCGCATCCATTCCAGGTCGCCGCCGGCACAAAACGCCTTTCCGTTGCCGCTCAACACAACTGCTCTCGCATCAACGCCGCGAAACGCTTCTGTAATCTCGGCAATTAATGCGTCGTCGAACGCGTTGCGAACATCGGGGCGATTTAGCGTAACAGAACAGATTCCGTCTCGATTCTCAATCAATAGCGATGACATAGCTACATCCTAAACACGGGCCACCGAGGCGACTCAACCGGGCTGCACGACGCTGCCGATAGACATAATCCAATCGCCATTCTTGTTTCGCTCGGCAAAATGATGCCGTCATCCCACATTCTCGCGGTCGCATAATACGGGGAACCTTCGCGTTCATACTGGGCTCGAACCGGGTCGCCGATCGCCCGTTTCTCTTCATCGGAAACCGGTCCCTTCATCTCCTTAATCGTAATCAGAACTTGAGCGGCCTGCTCAGCGCCCATCACCGATATTCGCGAATTCGGCCATGTGAACATGAATCGCGGAGAATATGCGCGACCACACATCGCGTAGTTGCCAGCGCCGTGCGACCCGCCGACAATCACGGTGAACTTCGGAACAGTCGCTGTTGAAACTGCTTGCACCATTTTTGCTCCATCCCGAGTGATGCCCCCTTGTTCGTATCGTTTGCCCACCATGAAACCGGTGATGTTTTGAAGAAACACGAGCGGAACTCCACGCTGACAACAAAGTTGAATAAAGTGCGCCCCTTTCAACGCGCTCTCACTGAACAGAACGCCGTTATTGGCCAAAACACCAACCGGATATCCCATCCAGCGCGCGAATCCGGTCACCAAAGTGCTCCCGTACTCCTCTTTGAACTCGTGAAATCGCGACCCGTCAACCAGGCGTGCAATTAACTCGCGTGCATCGTAAGGGCTGCGCGGATCTGCAGGCATAAGTCCGCCAATCTCACTCACTCCGTAAATCGGCTCTTCAATTTCGTAAGGTGGCTTCGTCATCTTTTGGACGGGCAGATTCTCAACAATGCTTCTGCAAATATCCAATGCCTGCTCGTCGCTGTCCGCCAAGTGGTCCGTAACCCCACTCGTGCGTGAATGCATAGCTCCACCACCCAACTCTTCTGCAGAAACCTCTTCGCCTGTCGCCGCTTTCACTAACGGCGGCCCGGCCAGATAAATGGTCCCGGTGCCCTTGACTATGATGTTTTCATCACTCATTGCGGGAACGTAAGCGCCGCCTGCGGTACACATTCCCATGACGACTGAAATCTGCGGAATCCCCAGCGATGACATCATTGCCTGATTGTAAAAGATTCTTCCGAAATGCTCCTTGTCTGGGAACACTTCGCTCTGCATCGGCAAAAACACGCCGCCGCTATCCACCAAGTAGATAATGGGCAGACGATTTTCTAACGCAATTTCTTGCGCACGCAAATGTTTTCGAATCGTCAGTGGATAATACGTCCCACCCTTTACCGTTGCGTCGTTCGCAGCAATAACGCAAATACGCCCTGAAACTTGGGCAATGCCGCAAACGATTCCCGCCGACGGCACCTCGTCGTCATAAAGCCCGAACGCAGCCAGCATTCCAATTTCAAGAAACGCCGAATCGGAGTCTATCAGCCTTTCGATGCGCTCGCGCGCCGTGAGCTTTCCTCGCTCTTTGTGAAGTTGCTGAGCTTTTTCGGGGCCACCTTTTCTTACAGTCGTTCTAAACTGAGAAAGCTGATCGCACAACGTCTCGAAATTGGCAAGATTGGCCTGAAAATCAGCACTTTTTGGGTTAACAGCGGTGCGGAGCGAATGCATCGCCCGAGATTGTACACCCGATTATGTGTCGATTACTTACGTCGCGCTGGGATCGGTCAATCTGAATCCAAACCCTCGCATCGTCTGAAGATAGTCCGGATGGTTCGCGTCCTTCTCAATCTTCTTTCGAATCCTGTAGATATACACGTCCAAACTGTTGCTATTGAAGTCCAAATTGTATCCCCACACAGTGCTGAACAGAGACTCGCGGCTGATTGCACGATTGAGGTTCTTTGCGAGATAAGCAAGCAGCTCGTACTCCCGCCGAGTTAGCACGATCTGCTCCCCAGACAGACGCACTTCCCGAGTTTCGAAGTTGATGCTCATCTCGCCAATCTGCATTTCGGTGACCGCTTTCGTCGCGCCATTCATGTATTCTGTTGCGCGTCGCAAATGCGAACGAACTCTTGCAAGCAACTCGCTCGGCTCGAACGGCTTCGTTATGTAGTCATCCGCGCCAACCTCAAGTCCGACAACTTTGTCCATTGAATCGGATCGCGCTGTCAGCATAATGATTGGAAACCGGTGTTTCGATCGAAGTCGCCGGCAAGTGGTGACTCCATCAATTCCGGGCAAACCCAAATCCAGAATCATGAGATCACACGTTTGCGTCGCCATCGCCGTCAGCGCCTCTTCACCGGTTGCCGCAGTACTAACCTCATACCCCTCTCTCGTTAACATCTTTTTGACGCTCTCCGAGAGGTACCGGTCGTCATCAACAATCATGATCTTATCGCTCACTCGCCACTCTCCTGCTTTGTAGTGGGTATTCGAATATGAAAAGTCGTGCCTTCACCAAGTTTGCTTTCAGGCACAATGTTCCAGCCATGTTCGTCGGCGATCCGCTTGCAACTGAACAATCCCAAACCAAACCCATCAGTTTTTGAGGATACGAACGGTTGGAACAACTTCGTTAGCTGCTCCTCAGACATGCCCTGACCCGTGTCGCCCACGGTGACGACGATCTCCTCGCCATCTCGTTCCGCCGTGACACTCAAACAGCCGCCCCGAGGATGCATAGCGTCGTTCGCATTCAAAATCAAGTTTACGAACAGATGTTCACACTGGCCTACATCCGCCGAAATCGGAGGTAAATCACCGCAAATCTCTCGCTTCACAATGACTCCTGCAGCCCGCAAGTGACCCCCGGTCAAATCCAGCGCGCGCTCAATCAAGTCCTCAATTCGGTACCTCTCTCGCGTGAGCAGTCGTGGTTTTGCGTACGAAAGCAACCGATGTGACAATAACGAAAACCTTCCAATCTGAGATCGAACAGCCGCCAACGCATCTTCAGCGCTTTGCGCGCCGGGTGCCGTTTCAAGCACTAAAGATGAAATGATGTTGCGAATATCGTGTGCCGTACCTGCAGCCAACGTCCCCACGGCTGAAAGTTTCTCCGCTTGAACTAAACGATCTTGAGTCGCTTGCAGTTCGTAGTGCGTAGACGAAAGTCGTTGGTACAGAATTTGGCTCGCCACAGCTAAGTAAACCTGGTCCACGATCGCTTCGAGGTGAGTTGAATAGTGGGCTGAATCCGTATGCTGCGCTGAGTCCGATCCAAGCGCCAGTATCGCAGCGACCTCGGTATCGAGTTTCAAGAATGCGCACATAACATATGCGCTTCCGAGCGAGGTTGCAAGGGAATCTTGCGGCCGATGTTCAAAGCTGATTCTTGCGGATGTATCGCATTCGTGCGCCCGCAGCTTGACGAACAACGAAGTGTCCGCCGCCAAATCAACCGTAATCGGATGGGGGTGCATCTGTCCTGCTGGAAGCACAGATCCGGATAATAGTTCCTGTTTTGAATCCCGTATCAGAATCGCAGCGCTGTCGAACCCCAACACGCCACGCAGAATTGAGACTTGCTTGTCAACGAACTCGCCGATCGTGGTTGATCTGGTTGCGACCTCGAAGGCTGCATTCATGGCCGACAAAACTTTGTGAGTTGTTTCCAGATCGCGCCGCTGACGTTCAAGCGTGTCTCGCTCAGCCGCGATTCGCTCTTCAATCATCCGGTCGCGATCAAGCTCAGCTTCGATGCGAACTTTCACCAGTTGAAGGAAATGACGATCGTCCTCAACATCCGCCGCATCCGATTCATCGAACAGCATTAACCATCCGGTTGACTGATTAACACGAACACCCAGACATCTCCGAACGCGCGGCGACACAACTCCAAATTGCTCTGCTACTCGGGTTGCCACATCTCCGGCGAAGTGCACAAACTCCGGTTCCTGTCGCAGATCATCCCAAACTGCGGGTTCGAATTCGGAACCAACAATGAAATCGCTTTTCTCGCCCGATGCAAGCACACCCCAGTTCTCGGACTCCAGAGCCAACACTGAGCTGCCTCCGTAAAACCCAGACAGCCTTGAAACCGCATGCCGACAAACGCTTCGAGGCTGCGGGTCGTGGAGTGTTCCGAACTCCGCGATAATCTCGCGCATCGCCTCGCGCCGCTTCTCGGCGGTGATATCCACAAAAGTCCAGATGCGTCCGATGATCTGCCCTTCGGGCGTCCGCACCGGTCCTGTGCGGCGGCGGAGGGTTATCGGTCGGGGCGGCAACAGCTCAAGCTCGTCTTCGTGCGTCTCGTCAGGGCGCTCGTAGATTTGTGCGAGCTGCGCCCTCCATGCCTCGGGGTCATGAAGCCGGGGGAGCACGACGGCCCTAAGTTCTTCGACCCCCATACGGACGGCATCGTCAGGATTAACCAAAAAGTACTCACCAAATCGAGAGTTGCAGGCGATGCTCTTATGGTGCAGGTCCGTGACCAGGATTGCGTCGTCGCTGCTGAGGATCAGGGCGCGAACTACAGCCTGCGACATCACATCGGCGGATGGGAGCACAGCGACATCCTGTGCCCCGGCGGGTTTTGCTGTCTTCGGTTCGATCTCGGTCATTTCAGCCTCCTTTCAGTTTCCAACTTCTAATCTGAATGAATCATTACAAAAGGCTTGTGAGAGGCTAAATCTCAAGTATTTCCTCAAGAAAAGTCCGAGTGGGAGGCTGAAACCCAGTAGTTTTACCAGGTCGCGATTTGCCCTCATCCCGGGGGATTGCCAGGGAGCGCCAGCTTCAAAAGATGGAATTCAACCTAAGCACCACATGAAGTCGGTAGGGCCAGCATTAAGTCGTGTCGTGGGGGCGGTCTCTCAAAATCCCGGAGCTTTATCGGGCGTCGTCAATCCTGCCCAATCCCTACAGGTTTCGTATTCGGGCACCGAAACAAATACGAGGCAGATTGTTGCCGGAGGGAAATAATGTACGAGTCCTACTGGGGTGTGACCGAACCACCTTTTAGCTTGACCCCCGATCCTAAGTTTCTTTATTTAAGTCGCTCTCACGAAGACGCGCTGATGATGCTGCATTACGCCATCTCGCGCAACAAGGGGGCGGCGATGCTTTACGGCGACATCGGATTAGGCAAGACCACCGTTAGTCGAAAACTCCTTGAGTACCTAGACCCGGTGCACTATCAGGTTGTCCTCATTGTAAACCCGATCCTGACTCCGATTCAGATTTTGCAGGAAGTGCTTTCGCAGCTCGGCGACAACCCGACGTCCCGCAACAGGCAACAGCTCGTTCAACAACTTCACTCGAAGCTGATCGAAATGTATGAACACGGCCGACGCTGCGTGTTGATCATTGACGAGGCTCACCTCATTCGTTCAACGGGCACCCTTGAGGAGCTGCGCTTGCTGCTCAACTGCCAAATGAACGATCAGTTTCTCATGAATCTCGTGCTGCTCGGACAGCTTGAGTTGAAGCCAAAACTTGACAAAGTTCCTGCGCTTCAGCAGCGAATTGCGGTTAGGTACAGCCTGCAGCCGCTGGACGTACACGACACCGGCGCAATGATCGAGCATCGCTTGAGAGTTGCGGGCTATACGGGCGATCAGAGCCCGTTCACTCCAGACGCCGTTTACGAGATTCACAAGCACACCAAGGGTGCGCCTCGACTGATTAGCCAGGCCGCGGACAACGCGTTGCTCATCGGCTCGATGCAAAAGGTCAAGAACATTGACGGCTTTATGATGCATTCAATTCTGAACGAAACGGGCACGAAGGAAATCAAGGAGGCAGCATGAACTTAGCAGACGCCATCCGAAAAGCAAGCCAACAGCCCAGCGGAAGTACTGCCGATACGCCCGCAGATTCGACGCCGCCGGCCCCGGCCGCTAACACGCCGACCGAAGCGCACACTACCGAGCATGATGTTCCAAGCACGCCGACGTTTTCGCTGAAGCCGCCGATTGCCGGCGCGAGTGAAGTCGTTGCACCGGCAGACCCATCGCCCATCGTTGGAGCAGGTGGAGGCAGCGTTGTTCGGCTCGAACTGTTTTTGTCGCCTGAGCAAGTCCACCAGATGCTACGTGGCATCTTCCACGGCGCTCACTCGGTGATGACGCTTCGCGAAGCTGCTCAGTACCTGAGAGTCAACGCCAAATCGCTTTTGGATCTCGCGAGCAGCGGAGAGATTCCAGCGTTTCTTGTTGATGGCGCGTGGAAATTCCCTAGACATGCAGTGGACGAGTGGATAACGCTGCAAACGATTACCGAACAGCCTTCAACCGAGGGAGAAGAACGAAATGTCGCTTAGCTTATTTGCAAAAGAGCGATTCATCGGTATTGACATCGGGCACTCGAATATCAAGCTTGCCCAAGTCGAACCGGCTGGATCGAAAATGAAGGTCACTGGAGTTGGAATCATTCCGACTCCTCCTGGCGCAGTGGGTGACGGCGTTTGCACGGACCCGCAATCGGTCGGTTCGGCGATTAGACAAGCAATGAGAGAGTACGGCTTGTCCGCCACTACGGCTAACGTCGCCGTTGCCGGTGCTCCGGTTGTCGTTAGAACTGTGAAGATGCCCGCGATGCCTGAGGCCACTCTCAGAAAGTCCATTCGATTTGAGGCAGGGCGATACGTCCCGAGCTCAGTGGAAGACAGCTACATCGAGTGCGAAGTGATTGGCGAACTCGAAGATGGCCAGATGGAAGTCTTAGTCGTTGCGTCGCCGAAAGATCTCGTCGAAAGTCGAGTCGCAGCGGCCGAGGCCGCAGGCCTTGACGTTGAGATTGTGGACACTGAGTCGTTCGCGTTGTTCAGAACTCTGGTCGAGATGGACCAAGCGTTCCACTCGTGGGAAACCGCGATTGCGATCGTAGACTTGGGCGACGACCAGACAAAAGTCAGTGTTGTTGACGGTGGCCGATTCGCGCTCACACGATGTATTCCTATCGGAGGGCGAGCATTGACCCAAGCCCTTCAGACCTATTTCAAACTTTCAGAGGAAGAAGCTGAGAATGGGAAGCACGCGCTTGACCTTCGACCACTGTGCGTCGAAGAGCCGATGGAGAACCCACCGCTTCGAGTCATACAGCCGATGGTGGATGAGCTGCTTCGCGAAGTTCGACGCTCTCTCAACTACTTCCAATCGCAGCAGGCGGATCAGCGACAGGCACGCGCCGTGTCGAACATCTACCTGTGTGGTGGCGGAAGCCTCATGGCGGGCGCTCGCGATTACTTTGCACATAAGCTCGGCCTGACCGTTGAACTGCCGGATCCGTTCGACAATCCGACGTTCTCGTCAGACATCAGCTTGCCGTATGGCTTTGCCAATCTTTCACAGATCGCACTCGGGCTTGGAGTGCGACGACCTTCCAAAGTAGCCGTAGCGGCTTAGGGGAGTTAAGGAGACGAGACGATGCCAAATGTAAACCTTATTGCGGAACAGCGGTCTCAGTACCGTAGAAGTGCGCGGAAAACGCGTATCTGGTTTTTTGCGTCCAGCGCAACCGCGGTTATGTCCTTGATGGCGGTTGGCTTTCTACTCTTGGCAACCGAGTCGAAGAAGGGCGAACTCCGTGGACTTCAGGCGGAATACGACAAGCAGTCGCCGATTCGAGATGAAATCGAGAAGAACGGTGACGCGCTTGGATTGCTGAAGCCACGCTTAGACACTCTGATTTCGGCACGGGCCTCGACGGAGAAGTGGAGCACGATTCTCAACCACATCAGCCTCACGATGCCTGAAGGCACGTTTCTAACGAACGTGCGTTCGCAATCGCCGAACGACCCCTCGAAGCCGATCGAATTCGAGTTGACGGGAATGAGCCTCGAGCAAAACCTGATCGGGAGCTTTATGATTGCGCTCCAAGGTTGCCCGGAGTTCGGAATGGTCGCTCTTCGATATACGGAAGAGAAGAGAGCTCAGCAGGGAACTGGACTTGAGTTCGCGATCTCAACTTCGATCGCTGGCAGCGAGGATGTTGCACCCAAGAGTTCAGAGGAGAAGAAGTCGTGAAGCGAAAATCCAAAGGAGCAACTTTCTTCATGGCGCTGACGGGAGGGTTACTCCTGGTTGGCGGCGGCCTCAGCTACGTGATGTATGGCAATTACTCTGATGCCACCGCAAGGGCTGCAAAGCTGGAGAAAGAGATTGGCGACGAAGCGGCGCTACATGCGGATCTCGAGCAGTCGAGATCAACGCTTATTGAGGGCGGACAGCAGCTTGAGCACCTTGAGTTGGGTGTCTCGACCACCGAGTTCATCCCAACACTCTTGAAGAATCTTGAGGACACAGGCCGCGAGTGCGAACTGAAAGTGATTGGCGTCAAGCCGATCGCCGAAGGCAGCTCGAAGTCGAAGAAGAAGGTTACGGACAACGGCGAGGAGCCAGTCAAGCAGAAGAAGAAGCCTTACGTGGAGCTTGAAATCGAAGTCAAGGCAGCAGGAATGTTCAGTCACGTTATGAAGTTCCTCAAGAGATTGGAAGACTTTCCGAAGATTGTAGCTGTGAGATCCATCAGCATCACACCTAAGATCGAGCCCGACGGGTTGACGATTAGCCGTCTTGAAGCGGTAGTGAACCTTCGCGTGTTCGTGTTCCCGGTGATGGTGAGCGCATCAAATAGCAACGGGTCTACCGGAGGAGGGGCATAGTGGAGAAATTGAAAGGCGGATCGCCTGACAAGAAGAAGTTAATCATCGTCGGGGCGTTGGTCGTCATCGTCGCGGGTGTTGGAGTATTCCAGTTCAGTCAAGGCGGATCATCACCAGCTCCCCGCAAAAAAGAGTCGGCAGTTGCCGAGTCTCAGTCGGAACCGACGGGCAAAACAGTTGCAGATGCGACTGGAACAAACCCGAACGATCCGGCGGTTGCGCTTACGCCGAAGGACCCGTTCAAACCGATTCCGTTGCCGAAGGAAGAGACGCCCCAGGGCAAGTCAACGATTATCAAGGCTCCGCCACCGATGCAGCAGCCCCCGAAAGTTGGCTATTCAGGTCCGCCGCTTCCGGCTGGAGGTGGAACACAGATCGGACCGATGCCGACAGGTGGTGCATCTGTGACTGCGAGTACGCCGCTACGCGCTCCGGATGAGTTTACATACGTTCTCGTTGGCATAGTCTCTGGCCCTCGGCCAGTAGCAGTATTTCAGGATAGCTCCGGCAGCCAAAAGCTTGTCCGGATGGGTGAAGCAGTTGACGAAGGATCCCGAGTGGTTACGGTCACAGATGATCACGTCATTGTTCGCCATGGAAAAAAGAACCTTACGTTGACTGTTGGAGGTAGGAAGTAATGAAAAGGAATGCAGCACGGGCATCAGCCGTTTTGGCTGGCATACTGGCATTTTTTTGCTCTTTTGCCCAGGTAAAAATATCAGGTGCGACTGTGAATTCTCAGTCGGATAATGTTACTGTTCACGTTACAGGAGAAGGTCTCGCAAAGCCGAAGCAGATCCCGGGCGGCAACAGTTACGTCATCTACGAATTCGCAGGAGAGCTGTCTGGTCGTTCAAAGACGTTCACGATTAACAAAGCTGGCGTAGTAAACGCCAAGATCGTGCCGTTTTCGGCCCGTCCGCATCGCACCCGAATCGTCATTAAGCTCTCTAAGCCGTTGACTTCTTCGGTTTCCGAAGACGTAACGGGTTGGAACATCATGTTTTCTGCGGCCCGGGTTTCGCCGAGCTCGATTGCGAACGACTCAATCAGCATGGATGAAGCAATCGCGGAACTTGCGAATTCGGTGAACGAGTCGGTTACGAAGGCCACTTCTAAGATTGAAGCAACGGACACGAAAACCACCGAGAGCAAACCAGCGAACAACACGGCCAAAAAGCCGGTGAAGACCAACGACGACGCCGAAATGAAAAAGGCGATCGCGACACTCGAGTCAGAGAAGAGTGGGGTGACCACGACTTCCAAGCCAAACGTCAACACAGCGGCTTCAGGCAACGGCACGACTAACAACAAGCAACCGATCACCGATGAGAATCCGATTATCTCGGCACCCGCCGCGATTATTGAGAAAGTCACTACGGTTGTTGAGAAAGTTGCAACGGAAACCAAAAACTCGAACGCCAAAATCGGTTCGGACGATGGCGGCAAGAAAAAGAAGCCGACTAAGACGCCGACTGATGCGTTCGGTGCTCTTCCGCCACTCAACCCGAACACTGGCGCAACGCCAGGCTTCGGCGTTGGCAAAGTTAACTTGGACTTTTCTGATGCAGATGTCGTTGCAGTGTTGAAAGCGCTGTCTCTTCAAACCAATGTGAATATCATCATCGCGCCTGGCGTCACGGGTGGCACTCCGGAAGCGGAGTCGAAGAGTTCGCCTGTTCTTCCGCCTGCTGGCGAGAACGGAGCTCCTCCTGTGAGTCCTCAGCAGCCTCAAGCAGGCAGCAGCGACAAATCGAAGCCTCGACGAATCACGCTCTCATTGAAGAATGTGACCGTCGAAGAAGCTCTTGACTTGGTTACTGCTCTCTCAGGTCTGCGCTATGCGAAGGTTGGCACCAGCTACATCGTTACCACGAAAGAGGAGTACGGTGAGACGGTACGAATGCTCGCGGATCGTGCAGTCGGTTCGAACGAAGTTCGCGTGCTGCCAATTTTGAGCGGCCAGAGCGCACAAATTAAGGATGCCCTTTACCGCTGGTTCGGCAAAGGCACGATCGAAGTTTATCTTCCTTCGGAAGCCGGCAGCGTGACTCCCACCACGACCTCAACTCAAGGCGCGGATGGAAGCAAGACATCGCAAACATCAATGTCAAAATCTCCGGCCGAGTCTGATCCGTATCTGGTTCTGATCGGTTCGAAGAAATGGGTTGAGCAAGCTGAAACGCTCGCACGACAGCTCGACCTCGACATTATTCAGACTCAGAAGCTCAAAGAGCAGATTGATCGTCAGCGAGCTCGAGAGAAGGCCGAATGGGAACGAAACGGATTTGGCGGCACTGGCGCGCGAGCGATCTACGAAGTGCAGAACGGCAAAGCCGACGACCTGAAGAAGGCGATCTCTGGAGCATACGTTGACGTTCACGTCATGTCATCACCGGCAACCAGCCAGAAACAGGTTATGATTCTGGAAGGACCCGAAGAACAGGTCGGCCTCGCGATGGATTCGCTCGCTCAGCTCGACACCGGTACGGTGTATGGCAACGACGTTGCGATTTACAACGTGAAGTTTGGCGATCCTCGCGCACTTCGCGAAGAACTCATCACCCAAGTGCCCGGCCTGCGATGTTCGCTTGGTCCGAGCGCTGCAGCAACCCCACGACTGTACAAGCCAGGTCAGTCAACGAAGCAGGGAGGTCAAACGACAGAAGGCCAGGGCGCGAATGGCGGCTCTAGCACTAAGTCAGGCGAAACCCAGGGCTCCGGAGAAACGACCGACGTTGGAGTTGCGGGCGACAAGGCCGAAGTGAAGGGACTCGCGCTGCCGTTCCAGGCAATGGAACAGGCTGCAGTGCCTATGCGGTTGATTCTTCGCGGTACCGACAAGCAGATCGAAGAAGCATTGCTCTACCTGCATCAGATTGACGTAGCTCCGAAGCAGCTGGCACTCGAACTTCGAGTGATGGAAATGTCGAAGGAAGACGCTCTGAGCGCCGGTATTGACTGGAACCTGTTCACCGGTGGCGCTGTAAAGCTGCTCCGACTCAACAACTCGCAGACAAACCCGAGCAACTCGGTGAATGTCGGAATCAGAGGCAGCGGCGATGTGACGGCGACACTTGACGCAATCGCAAACAAGAATAACCTCATCGCTCGACCTAACTTCCTTGCGGTTGACGGACGGGAGACCGAGCTGTTCGTTGGTGACGTGATTCGATACGTCGAGTCAATTACTTCGAGCCAGAACGGTCCTACAATCACGGCGAAAGAGCTTCGTGTTGGCGTCCGACTCGCGGTTCTTCCTCGAATCGGCGATGATGGCAACATCACGATGGATATGCGACCTGTGGTCAGCTTCCTTCGAGGATTCAGCCAACCGGTCGAAGGCGTGAACCTGCCGCAAACCAGTGAGCGAGTGGTGCAGACCACCGTCAACGTCAAGAGTGGCGAAACGATCGCTCTCGGCGGCCTGATTCAAGACGAAGATCGCAAGCAGATGAGCGGTGTTCCGATTCTCATGGACCTGCCGATCATCGGACACTTCTTCAGAAAGACAAACAACACACACGTGAAAACGGAGATTGTTTTCTTCCTGACGGTCCGCGCGCTTGAAGGTCCTGCCACTGGCAACAATGTTCCGCTTCCTGTCAAAAAGGATGGCGGGCTCAAGGATGGCGGCGGCAAATAAACTTCCTCTCCCTCCTGCTAAACCCCGGCCTCGCCCAATCCCTGGGCGGGGCCAACTCATTTATTAGTCTCGACCGTTCACCATCAGCGCACGCTTAAGCTCATTGCGTGAAAGCACACCAGCGCGGCTAGTTGCGATCTTCACAGTCGAGCCTTCAGGTCCACGCAGCAACGCCTCGAGTTCGCTGGGGCGAACCATCGTCATGCTCTTGGTGCCCACCATCATCAGCGCATCACCCTCTTTGATTCCCGCTGCGTCGGCTGGACCACCAGGATAAACGCGCCGAATGATGTACTTGCCGCTTCGATCCGGATAAACCAAAAGCCCTGGTTCTGCAAGCGGCGGGTCTGAAACTTTGCCGGTGAAGTTCTCAAGCCAAACACATCTTCGATCGTAATCAATGATAATGTTGAAATTGCGTAGAAAACCAAAACCGACCGTGCCATCGTGCTCAGCCGAAGAAGATGGGAGATCAATGATGTCCCAAACAGCTTCGCTCACCGGAACACCAAAGATTTTTGAGTCCTTCAAAAAAATCGAAAAACTATCAACGGGCCCGGAAGCAACCCAAGACTGCTTCATGAATTTCGGCTTCTTCTTGTTGTCCCATGCACCAACACGCTCCAAAACCTCTTTATGCGTGGTCGTGTAAAAAGCGTTGCCTGTGTCGAGCGCGAGAGTTAGTGGTTTGTTGTTGATTTCGCATCTTAACTCAAGCGAGTTAAGCCCGTGATCTTCGAGGCGAACGAGAAACGTCTTCACGCCATCCGGTTTTCGCTTGCTGATGTCCATGCTGCTCGGATGAAACACAAACTTTTTCTTCTCGATGTTAATCTCAGTTACGTAATCTTTCGTGACACCAAAACCCATAATGCCATCGCAGTGCATTCCATAGGAAAGGGTGAACGATGATGTGGGCTGTTGAACGCACTCGATTTCGTTGCTCTGAATCTTCAATCCGCCGATCGAAAGCGTGTTCACAGTCACGACCGGCGCTTGAAGCTCGCCGACGAAGTCGCGCAAGGTGACGTACCCGCTGGGCTTGCCGATGTTAATCCGGTCGTTAAGAACAAACTCGCCACCGAACCCGGTGTCGTACATAAACGAGCAGGTCTTCCCGTTCAGAGTTGCGTCCACAATCATCGCGTCGTTATCCTCGGTGATCCGGAAGGGAACTTCGATTGGCGCGGTGATCTGGCCCTGGGTGGTCAGCGATGCGGCGAGAGCTAAAGTCGTGAGTCCCATATTCTCACAGTATTATACGACTGGACTTGGTCAGCGTCACTCGATTTTTAGCCGGGAAGTGAAAAGGTACACCAACCCAAGCACCCCGCCCGCCACAGGAAGCACCAGAAACCACCCTTCGTGGAATCGCCAGCTCGTGACGAGAATGAATGCGATTGGGGAGTGTTCCGGTGGGATGAGCAGGACCAGAGCCAGCCCCGCCAGGCAAAGCTGAGCCCAGCCCGGACGTCGGTTCATCAAGTCGGTGATGGTCGCTGCAAGGAACAAAGTAAACACCACCGCGGTCATGACGGAGTCCCTTGAAATGACCGAAATCATCACCATCACCAGAATCAGAGCGAGCACGAGACCGTCCCACCATCGGCCCAGTCTTGCGACAAACGGGATGAATTGGTCGAGCGCGCCGGCGTTGGGAACGTA
This sequence comes from Fimbriimonadales bacterium, assembly GCA_046330175.1. Classification (GTDB taxonomy): domain Bacteria; phylum Armatimonadota; class Fimbriimonadia; order Fimbriimonadales; family ATM1; genus JAJPJR01. Next base: position 1,289,461 of record JAXLTG010000001.1, on the reverse strand, counting down.
GAAGTCGGACGCTACCCAACTGGGTACAGATCGTTCTGGCCCCAACCCAGTCACCGGAGGCGCCACCATCGGCGAGCCAGGCATGTAAACCTTGAGTTCTGGAGTGCGGGCTTCATTTTCAATTCTTTGGATGAGCGCTTTAGTTGGTTGGTGGCCGCCATCAAGCTCTCTAGCTTTCGCGGCTTCTCGCGAGGCCTCGGTTCGCCAGCCATAGCGATAGAAGTGCACCGCAAGATTGTAATGAGCCTTCGCCGAGTTCGGGTTGATCTGCAATGCGTGGCGGAACGCATCCGCGGCTTCGTCGGGGCGTTCCGCTTTGCTCAGCGCTGCTCCGAGAATCATGTAAGCGTCGGGGTTCTTCGAGTCGAGCTCCGCGGCCTGCTCTGCAAAACTCGCCGCTTCCTGGAACTGGCCGTTCTTCAGGCACTCCCGTGCCTGTTTTACGAACGCCTCACGTCGCTCCGCCTCCATCGGGTGGGAGTTTACTTCGGTTGTGTATGCTTGCATCTCGCCATGAACCGTCGAGAATTTATTCGAGCCACAGGCTGCGCTACCGTCGCCTCAGCATTTGGAATCGGCTTTGCTGGGCAGTCGGATGCATACGACCTCGCCATTATCGGCGGGCGCGTGATGGACCCAGACACAAACACCGATGCAAAGCTGAACATAGCCATCAAAAACGGCAGGATTGTCAAGCGCACCACTGCGAAGCTGAACGCAAAACAGACTCTGCGCGCCGATGGATGCGTGGTCTGTCCAGGGTTCATTGACATCATCGCACACGGAATGGATATCGAAAACAACCGGTATCAGGCGATGGACGGCGTTACGACTGTGCTGGACATGGAAAGTGGATCCGCAGAAATTGACAAATGGTACGCCGAGCGAAAAGGAAAGATGCTGCTGAATTACGGCGCTTCGTCGGGGCACAGCGCGGCGCGAGGATTGATTTTTCCAGACGAAAAGCAGTTTGAAAACTCAGCCGCGACGGAAGCGCAAATCAACGAAATGGCGCGAACCGTCGAGACGAATTTGAAGAAGGGCGCGCTTGGAGTTGGAATGGGGATTGAATATTATCCCGGCGCATCACATTGGGAGATTTATCAGATGTTTCGCGTTGCAGCGCGATACAACGCGCCGGTGCACGTTCATGTGCGTTACGGAACGGTACTGGAGCCAGGCAGCGCGCTTGAAGGAATTCAAGAGGTGATCGCGTGTGCTGCTGCGACCGGCGCACCGTTGCATATTGTTCATGTTCCAAGCATGGGCCTCAGCAACACGCCGCAGCTTTTGAAGGTGATCGGCGAGGCACAGCGAAACGGAATGGACATCACGGCCGATGCGTATCCGTACACCGCGTTTGGCACCGGAATCGGGTCGGCGGTATTCGCCGATGGTTGGCAGCAGCGATTCGCGATGGATTATGGAGATTTGCAGTGGGCGGAAACCGGTGAACGGCTCACGCGAGAAACTTTCGAAAAATACAGAGAAAAGGGCGGCATGGTGATTGCACACGCGATTCCGGAATCTGCAGTTCGCGCCGCAATCGGTTCGCCGAACCTGATGGTCGGAAGCGATGGGGGGTTGCGCAACGGCGTTGGACATCCGCGAAGCGCCGGAACGTTTGCGCGCGTGATGGGAAAATATGTGCGCGAGGAGCGGCTGTTGAGTTTGATGCAAGCGATTAAGAAAGTGACGCTGATGCCGGCGAATCGTTTGTCGCGTCACTGTGCGCCGATGAGGCGAAAAGGACGATTGGCGATTGGATGCGATGCGGATGTTACGGTGTTTGATCCGCAGACGATTCGCGACAATGCGACATACGACAAACCTGCGCAGTATTCATCCGGCGTCCGACATCTTGTCGTCGGCGGATCTGTGGTTGTGCGCGATGGTGTGTTGAAAGATGACTTGATGCCGGGCCGTGCGGTACGGGTATAGGGGGACCCGTTTTCCGTCAACGAGTTCGCACGCCAACCCCCGCGCCATTCTGAGTTCACCTCGATCCTTGGCCCGAAGGGCATCTGCTCGCCAATTTGCCCACCGCTGCTCAATGCTGTACCCAACTCCTTCCATGGACCTTTGGGCATCCGCTCGCCAATTTGCCCACCGCTGCTCAATGCTGTACCCAACGCTTTCGCTGGCCCGAAGGGCCGATATAGCCGTAGCCCAGGGCAACGCCCTGGGTGAAGAGTCGTCCACCAACACCCGCGCCCTGAAGGGGCGCGATAATATCGCATTGCCGCAATCGCTCTCCCAAATTCTCGTCCATCTTGTGTTCAGCACCAAGGATCGAAAGCCCCTCCTCAAAAGCACAACAATTGGGGAATTGAAACCGTATCTCGGCGGCATTCTAAACAACCTAAACTGCAACCCGATTGAAATCAACGCCGTCGAGGACCACGCTCACCTCCTATTTGCGCTCTCGCGAACCGCCTCACTTGCTTCGGTGGTGTCCGAACTGAAGTCAGGGTCCACAAAGTGGATTAAGTCAAAGTGGTTGATGGAGTTCGCCTGGCAAGGCGGCTACGGGGCGTTCTCAGTTTCGATTTCAAAGGTTGACGCAGTGTCGCAATACATCCGCAATCAAGAGGAGCATCACAAAGAGAAATCGTTCCAGGATGAGCTGCGCGGATTGTTGAGAGAGCACGGTATCTCGTTCGACGAGAAGTATTTGTGGGATTGAATAATCGCGCCCCTTCACGGCGCATGGGTTATGGTGCGGGTGTGAACCCAGGGCGTTGCCCTGGGCTACGGCTATCTTGGCCCTTCGGACCCCGAGAGGGCGCGATTAACCCTTCAACTGACTGCAAACCGCAGCCGCGAATTCGGATGTTTTTGCGCTGCCGCCAAGGTCGTAAGTTTTGACACCTTGTATCAACGTCGCCTCTGCAGCGTTCTCAATATCTTTCGCAGCTTTCTCTTCGTTCAAATGACGAAGCATTAAGGTCGCCGAATACAAGAGCGCGCACGGATTAACTTTGTCAAGACCCGCGTATTTCGGCGCGGATCCATGCACCGCCTCGAAAATTGCAGCTTTAGTTCCGTAGTTCGCGCCCGGCGCAACTCCGAGACCACCCATCATTCCGGCCGAAAGGTCGCTCACAATGTCGCCATACAAATTCGGAAGCACCAAAACGTCGAACATACGCCACTTCGTAACAAGCTGCATACAAAGCGCATCAACAATCACGTCCCAAGTCTCAACGTCAGGATAATCCGCAGCTACTTTTTGGAAAGTTCGCAAAAACAGACCGTCGCAAACCTTCTGGATGTTCGCCTTATGCACGCAGGTAACTGCGCGTCGTTTGTTCTTTCGCGCATATTCAAACGCGGCGCGAGCAATTCGCTCCGAACCGGCTTCGGTAATCACTTTTGTGCCGAAAGCAACTCCCGGCTGCTGCATGTACTCGATTTGTGAATAAACGTCTTCCGTATTCTCACGGAAGATCACCGCATCCAAACCCTCAAACGGTGTCGGCACACCCGGCAACGTTTTCACGGGACGAACGCAGGCGTACAAATCAAGTCGTTTTCGCAGCGTTACGTTTGGGCTCACCGAGCCTTTGCCGATAGGCGTTGTCATCGGCGCTTTCAATGCGATGCCGACCTCTTTGATTTTCTCAAGAGTTCTATCGGGAACGATCGGCTCACCCGCTTCGACGCATTTCAATCCAGCATCAACATCAATCCAATCTATCGAAACTCCTGCGGTTTCGATAATGCTCACAACGGCTGCGGTGATTTCTGGCCCGATGCCGTCACCCCGAATCAAACAAACTTTGTGTGCCAATGAAATCTCCTAATACGGTTGCGAGTACTGCCGCTCGCCGTCGCTCATGTACAAATGCTGAACTTTTGTCCAAACAAAACCGGTTTTGCCGAGTTCGACGATAAACGCGTCAACCTCGTCTTGCGAAACTTCTGCGCCGGCTTCATAGCGGCACTGAAAATTAGCAAGTAGCTCCATGTCGGGCACGGGGCCCGGCCAGCACTTGGTGCCTCGGTTCGAAATGAAAATCAGCTTGAATTTCCCGCTTTCGCGCGGAATTTCTGGAAGGGATTCTGAATTGATGTAGACGTCTGCTCCGACGAGTTGAAACATTGAGAGTTCTCCGGGAAACGTCGAGAATTATGGGTTTAAGAGGGGCTTAGAGTCAAGTCGAATCGTCCTGTTTGTTAATCATTCCTTCGTGCAAACGCAGAATCAGATCGAATCGGGTGCTAAACCTGAGTTAGCCTCCCTTGAGTCCCACCCAGACCCTTGGCTGTCGGTGGTGCTCAGTCGCCACAGATCGCCTTACTGGCTCTCGCATGAGGGGCCGGAGACGGATGTGGTGCTAAGCACTCGCGTGCGTTTCATGCGCAATCTGTGTGGGTTCAGATTTCCAGCCGAGTGTGAAAAAAGTCAGCTTGAGGAGGTTGATAACCGGGTCTCCACGGAGCTGTTAAGTATGGGTTATGAAAAACACACACTGACCTCCTCCGCCGAGCGGGCTCTGTTGCTGGGCAGCCGATTGGTATCGCCGGAGTTCCAATGGGGCAAACCCGGGCGCAGCCTGTTCCTAGACCGGGATCTTGCGACCGCCGTCATGGTGAACGAAGAAGACCATGTGAGGACGCAGTCGGTCGTCCCCGGCTTCGATGAGGGGTCGGCGGCCACCAGGGCCGAGGGGCTTGAGGCCGAACTTGGAAGCCGCTTGCCGTTCGCCTGGACCGAGCGGCATGGGTACTTAGGTTCAAGCTTGCTTCAAACGGGTCGTGGCAGGCGTGTCGGAGTGATGATGCACCTTCCTGCGACCGTGACCGAGGGCCGGGCGAACACCCTGGTGGCCACCGCCGAGGCGGCAGGTCTGGAGGTTAGAGGCAGTTACGGGGAAAGTACGGCCGGGCTTGGGGCCTTTGTCCAACTGTCGGCCTCGGGAAACAATTCGGGGAACCTTTCGACCCATGTCAGACATCTGATAGATAGAGAACAAGAGGCCAGGCAGAGGATCAGACCGAACACCTTGGCCGAACAACTGGAGAGTACGCGCTCAATCATAGGGCAAAACAATGGACTAACGATTACGACGGCGGTGACCTGCCTAAGCTGGCTGAGATTGGAGGCCTGTCTTGGGGCAGAGGCGAGCGCCCGCCGTGAGATTGACACTCTCCTCGCCCTGATTGGACTCCGCGAGGGGGAATCCCAGAGCACCGGGCTCAGGCGATCCCGCCTCCTAAGACGATTTCTCGGCAAACCTTCTCAGGCAGAAGTTCCCGCCCGATAATAGGGAAAAGGGGCCCTGTCGGGTAAGGTTTAGCCGGTTAGCCGAGCAGCCTGAAAGGGTTGTTTGGGACCCTGGCGCTGGAGGCGCCAAAAGAGACAGCCATGTGGCAAAGATTTACTGAACGAGCAAGGAAGGTCGTGTTCTACGCCCAAGAAGAGGCGCAGAAATTTGGTGAGGGGTACGTTAGTACCGAGCACCTTCTATTGGGTCTTGTGCGAGAGCAGGACAGCGTTGCGGCGCGCGTTTTGGACAAGCTGGGCGTTAGCTTGCAGCGGGTCCGTGGCGAAGTCGAACGACAGTTGCCTCGCGGCGATGCGAAGCCGGCCCAAGAGATGACCCTGACTCCGAGGGCGAAGCGCGTTATTGACTTAGCCTATGACGAAGCGCGGACCCTGAACAATAATTACATCGGCACTGAGCATCTGCTTCTCGGCCTTATTCGAGAGGGCGATGGTCTTGCTGGACGCGTACTCGCAAAACTTGGCGTTGACCTAGAAAGGGCGCGTCGAGAAGTGATGTCGCTTCAGGACAACGAGGCACCGGCGAAAAGCAACTCGCGAAGCCGATCTCAAACGCAGACGCTCGATGAATTCGGTCGCGACCTCACCGAAATGGCCAGACTCGAAAAGTTGGATCCTGTTGTAGGAAGACATAACGAGATTGAGCGCGTGATGCAGATTCTTTCGCGACGAACGAAAAACAACCCCTGCCTAATTGGCGAACCGGGCGTTGGCAAAACGGCCATCGCTGAAGGTTTGGCGCAGAGAATCGTCGCGGGCGACGTTCCTGATCAGATAAAGGACAAACGAATTGTGGCTCTCGATTTGGCCGCTCTTGTCGCAGGTACTAAATACCGCGGCGAATTTGAAGAGCGCATGAAGAGGGTCATGGAGGAAGTTCGCAAGGCGGATGGCGAGGTCATCCTGTTTGTGGATGAGCTTCATACATTGGTTGGCGCAGGCGCCGCAGAAGGCGCAATTGATGCATCTAACATCATGAAGCCTGCGCTTGCCAGAGGGGAGCTCCAATGCATCGGAGCGACGACTCAAGACGAGTTTCGCAAGTATATCGAGCGAGATGCTGCCTTAGAGCGTCGCTTCCAACCGGTGCAGGTTCGAGAACCCAGCGAAGATGAAGCTATCGAGATTTTGAAAGGTCTTCGAGACCGATACGAGGCGCACCACAAAGTGCAGATTCGGGATGATGCTATCGTTGCGTCGGTTCAACTGTCGCAGAGATACATCAGTGATCGAACTTTGCCAGACAAAGCGATAGACCTGATTGACGAAGCTTCGAGCCGCAAACGGCTGATGCAAACGCTTCCGCCGCTTGATATTCGGCAGGACCGTCAGAAGCTGGATCGGCTTCGAGAAGATTTGGCGCACCGCCAGCGACATCAAGACCTTGATGGCAGCACGGAAGCGCTTCAAAACTCCGTCGCTGAACTGGAAGCGTCACTTGAAACTCGTGAGGCCACTTGGGCTGCAAGTGCACAAACCGATTTGGTTATCAACGAAGACGATATTGCACATATCATTCAGTCGTGGACAGGAATTCCTGTTTCGAGACTTGTTGAGACAGAAAGTCAGAAGCTGCTGAAGATGGAAGACGAGCTGCATCGTCGCATCATCGGTCAGAGCGACGCGGTTGCCGCTGTTTCGCGAGCTGTTCGCCGAACAAGATCAGGTTTGAAGGACCCGAAGAGGCCGATGGGATCGTTTGTGTTCTTAGGCCCGACCGGCGTCGGAAAAACAGAGCTTGCGCGCGCGCTTGCCGAGTACCTGTTTGAAAACGAAAACAACATGGTTCGGATTGATATGTCCGAGTACATGGAACGGTTCGCGGTCAGCCGCTTAATCGGCGCGCCTCCGGGATACGTTGGACACGAAGAGGGCGGTCAGCTGACTGAAGCTGTTCGTCGCAACCCGTACTGCGTTGTGCTTCTCGATGAAATCGAAAAAGCGCACCCCGAGGTGTTCAATATTCTGCTGCAAGTGATGGAGGATGGTCGGTTGACCGATTCTCAGGGCAGGATTGTTGACTTCCGGAACACAGTTATCATCATGACTTCAAACGTTGGCGTAAAGCCAATTGATGAAGAGCGTGGCATCGGTCTTCGCGATACGCGATGGGATCCAAACGATCCGAAAGCGTATGAAGCGATGAAGACCAAGATGCTGGCCGAAATGAAGAAGCTGTTTAGGCCGGAGTTCTTGAACCGAATTGACGAAGTCATTGTGTTTACTCACCTTTCACGCGAGGAGATTTTCGAAATCGTGGATCTGATGATGAAGCGTGTCAACGCTCAGGCATCGCGAAATCGTTTGAAGATCTCTTTGACAGACAAGGTGAAGGAGATGCTGGCTCGCGAAGGGTATCAGCCCGACATGGGTGCGAGACCTTTGCGACGTGCGGTTCAAAAGTACATCGAAGATCCGCTGAGCGAAGAGCTGCTTTACGGCAGGTTCAGCGATGGCGATCATATCGTTGCCGACTTGGACGACCATGGGCAGATCATTTTCCGCAAGGGCGAAGGCTCAGAAGGCGGAGAGATGAAAGAGCCCGAAGTCGCGAAGAACTAACAAGTTTTTTGCGACCCAAACCCCGTTTCGATTGCTGGATCGAGACGGGGTTTTTCTTTTTGTGCTGATTGTGAGGGGGAGTGGGGCTGTTTCGAACAGGAACGTCAAAAGAGCATCGGCAGTTGATGAAAAGTCGGTAATAATGTTGGGTGTGATGCGTGCAATACAGATTGATCTGCTCACTGACAAACCGTTCGCTGCGCTCACGGCCTGTCAGTGCCACCCGTCCCGGTTTGACCAACAAGACGCATCAAGGGTCGTTGAAAACCAGTAGGAAACTTGCGCGGTCGTCTTTGGCGGTTAGCACACCCTCATTAAACTTGCCACCGTCGTCTTTCAGGTCACGGCCGACAGAGTAGACGAGGATTTTGTCGGCGCCAAAGGTAATTTTGAAAGGCGCGGAAGAGTAGCGATCAGTTTCGCGGAGTCTTGATACCTTACGAATCTGCTCAATCGCCACCGGGCGGCCAGATAGCTTTTCGATTGCGGCTGTCAGACAGAAACGAGTTATGTCGAGCATGTCGGCGGCATTGCCAATCGAAACATCCGAAACGAGCACCCCGCGCAGGATCACTGCGGCGGCGGCATGGCCCGGAATTTTTCGAGAGTTGTACGCCTGTTTCATGATTGAATCGCCAAGAGCGCCCAACGATTCACCTTTGCCGGCGACTTTCGAAATTTCAGCGAGATGTTTTGCGATGAGCGTTTCGAGCACGTTGCAGTTTGCGGAAACTGTTTTTGCGGCTTCGAGCACCGCGGCTTCCTCTTCGGTTGAACCTGGCTGCGCACCTTCGATAAACTGCGAAAGCTCTGCTTTGCCGCTTCGTACTTGATTGATGACATCACGCAATACGGCGAACTCGGTCGCGTATGCGATCTTCAGGTCTTGCGTTTTTGTTTCTGAGACGAGCGGCAGCAACGCGCTAAGCGCTTTCGCATCGTTCGCGTGGTTGTTTGCAATTCTTTCGATTGTGCGACAAAGTGTTCGGCAACCACCGGCGCTGACGGCCGGGCCCATCAACAGCGGATCGGTCGCCACTTGGTCAACAAGTTTTCTAATGCGAAAGAGGTCTTTCAGCGCTTCGTCAAACTTTCCGGCGCGGTCTAAGACAACTGCGCGCGCGGAGAACGCACGAAACGCTTGGCCGATTGGTGTGAACTCTGGAATGAGCATGCTCGCGCCATCGGCGTAGTTTCGACTTGGTTTCCACTCGCTAATTTCGCAAGCTTTCTCGTAAGCGGCAATCTGCGCCGCTGAGTCACGCAACTGTTGTTCGATTTGCGCCCAATCCTGATCACTCGGTGGAGTTCTACTGAGCGATTTTGAAATGTCTACGCTTCGCTGTTGGTTTGAGCGTCTGCGATTGGGCCTGGGTGGTGGACGTTGTTCTTCGATTGTTCGCCATGCTTTGGACGCATCGTTTGAATCGGGATAGTTGGGCAAACGATCAAGCGACATGTACAGACCCGCTTTTTCGGCGTCTGCGAGAGCCGCTTCGAGCGCGGCCGACTCGGTAGCATCGCGGCCTCGCTTGATGATTCCCATCCACACGGCAAACGCTACGATTGCGAGACCCACGATTGCGAGGAGAAGGTTTCGTTTTGGCATTTGCTATCCGCCCAAAAGTTTGGCCATTTCGGCGTGCCCTTTTTGTTCGGCCATCTGCGCTGGAGTTGTTCCGAAGTCGTCATCGAGTGTTGGGTCCGCGCCGGCGTTTAGAAGCATTTGTGCAATTTCTGTTTTGTTTTCTGAGGCGGCTGTGTGCAACGGTCGAAAGCCGTTCGCCTGTTGGGAATTGACGTCGGCACCCGCTTCAATAATCATTTTTACGATTTCGAGGTTTCCGTTTGCGCACGCAGCATGAATCGGTGCGACACGTTGAGGGTTGTTTGCGTGTTGGTTTACATTTGCGCCTTGATCCAACAGCAGGCGCACGCACTCGGGTCGTCCGAAGAAGCATGCGTAGCCGAGGGGGAAGTAGCCGTCGTTTGAAAACTCGTTTATTTGTGCGGGATTCTCTGCTAATCGTTGTTGCAGCAGATTGAGATTGCCGACGGCGGCGGCTTCCTGAATGTTTAGTTCATCGCCAAGCGCTGTTTCGAGTTCAGATTGGATCTCTTCGGCACCATAGTACACAGACAGCAGCAAAGCACTTACTCCATCGGCATCGGTTTTTGCGAGAGACTTGTTTTCGCTAAGCAGTCGCTTTGCTCGGATCGGGTCGCCCGTTTTGATGCAATCGAGAATCTCTTGGTCGCTCATGGGTTCACATCTTTATCATATTCGACGGTGACGACCGAGCTTATTCCGCCGCGAACTCCGAACTTGCCTTCGATTTGTGCCCATCGGGGTTTGCAAACTGCAATGAAGTCGTTGATGATTTTGTTGATCGCGGCCTCATAGAATATGCCTTCGTTTCGATAGCTTTGGTAGTACAGCTTCAGCGCTTTTAGCTCGACGCAGAGTTCGTCGGGAACGTAGGTCAGCGTAATGACGGCGAAGTCGGGTTGTCCAGTCTTTGGGCAGAGCGATGTGAATTCGTTGGCGGTGTGCTCGATGATGTAATCGCGCTCAGGGTTCGGGTTTGGAAAGGTTTCCAGCAGGTCTCGGCTCATTTTTGGCTACTGTACCCAAGCGGCGGAATAGGGGATAAACTTGGGTGCGAATGGATTGGGTGCGTGATTTCGACGAGGCCGTCTTGCGTGCCATCAACCAAGGCTTGCATTGTGGGTTTTGCGACTTTGCGTTTTGGGTGTTTTCTAGTTTAGGTATCGGATTTGTTCAATTGTTGCTGTCGCTGCCGATGGCTTTCTTCTCTTCGTTGCGGCGAGTGTGGCTGTTAGTGTTTGTATCGTGGGCGGTTTCCGGTGGTTTGGTGCAAGCCGTTAAGGCCGTGTCGCCGAGACTGCGACCGACCAATGACCCGGCGACGATTGTGACTCCGGGTGAGCTTCTTTTCAAGTCGAGTTTTCCGAGTGGACATACGGCGACGTCGTTCGCTATTGCGTTCGCCCTGTTTTTGGCGTGGCCGGGTGAGAAACGTCGAATGATAGGAGTTTCTGCTTTGGTCGTTGCCGTTTTGGTTGGTGTTTCGCGGGTTTATCGCGGTGTGCATTGGCCGACCGACGTGATTGGCGGCATGTTGTTGGGATGCGGTACCGCTTTTTTGGTTGCGTTTGTGTTTGAGACCGTTTTGCGGAGGTCGGCGAAGTGAATTTGCCAGTTGTCGTTGTTGCGCCAGTTTTGGTCGCGGGTTCGATTTGGGGTCCTAATGGGCCGCTGCCGACAAAAGTAAGTTTTGCGAACGGCGTCACGACACTTGTCTCAGGTGGAAAGAGTGTGAAGATTGTGACCACCGTGGGGCGAAACGGCGAGACGTATTCGGTGCGCCCGGCGCAGAACATTACGATCAGTTTTTTGATGCCTGGTACGGCAAGACCGAAGAGATTCTTGGAGGGGCGGAGCGTACACCTGTTTCAAATCGGCAGCCAACCGATTGAGGACGCCAACGCGTTTGGATTCGGCGGCGTGGATTATTTGTTGCAGGGCGCTCAAAGTGTGGTCCGGCCGAAGTTTGTTCGCGTTGATTTTCGAAAGTCGTCGCCATCGGTGACGATTTTGCGGCGGGCTGCGCCAGTCGCGAGCTCGATCGGGCTTGGCGGAGACACCGGCCAGTTTATCGAGAGCGTGGTAGGCAAGCTGCGCTCAAGTTCGGCGGGGTTTGGTTACACGGGGCAGAAGTGGGCCAAGCTGGCGGCGCTGTTGACGAGAGTTTTTGCATTACCTGACGTTTCGAGCGCAGAGGTTGATTGGCGAGATGGGCTTCCTGATTCTATCGCCGTGAGATTTGGGTCGGAATCCGCGCCCGGAGCAGTCGTAATCGCGATGAATCTGACGGCGTTTCCTCGTTCGCTCGCTTTAGATTTCGGTGAACTTGGATTAGACACCGGAAGGACGTACACGGTTTTTGAGCCGGCCGCCGCGAAGCTTTTCCCGGGTGTCGCCACTCGATATTTTGTGCAAGTCGAAGCGGAATCCTATCGAACATTTGTTTTGCGGCCGACGGTGGAAACACCTGTGCTGTTGGGATCCGCAGAAGATGAGCTTTTCGGGGTCAGCGGTGGGTTGCAATCGAAGTGGGATGCAAAGACGCTGTCGTTGAGCGGGAGGAATGTTGTCGAGGCGAATGCGACGGAGTCGGTTTTTGTGACGACGTCGGCGCCCGGATTTGAATATGTAAAGCCGAAGGTCGAAGTGAACGGCAAAGTTGCGGACGCCGTCGTTTCGAGAGGAACGCTGTTTTTTGCGCTTACCGGCAACGCGTCTGGAGTTGCTGAATGGAAAGTGACGTACGGAGGAAAAGTTGCAGGGAAGTCGCCATCCGCCGAACGACTGGCGCTTGCATTTTCGGCAACTGGAAACGCAGGCATTTCGCGACTTGAGATTAGGCCAGATGTCGCGGGATATATGGTGGTTCGCAACGATCAATACTTAGGATGTTTTGGCGACGCGTTCTTCGCAGATAGGGGAATGCCTCAAGGTTCGGTGTGGAGTTATTCAGTTACGCCGATTTCGGTTGGCGGGATTCCAGGGAGGGCTTCTGCATTCATCAAAGAAGCGCCACCTTTCAGTGATCTGGCGCTTGCGAACTTGGTACCAACTGCTGTTTTGCCGTTTCGATTGCCATTTGTTCGCGATCGTTCGGGAGCATGGGATGGGAAGCCGATACTGATTTCGAACAAACCGCGCGCAGGTATCGGCGTGATGACGGGACTCACGTACAAGTTTGATCTAAGGCGAGGATATCGGTCCGTCGGCGGTGAAGTTGGTGTCGAAGACAGGCATAGCGGCGAAGTTCAGTTCGAGATTTTGGCGGACGGCGTGTCTGTTTTCAAAAGCAAAAAGCTGAAAGCGGGCGAAACCGAAAGGTTTGACGCAGACGTGACGGGACGAGTGGAACTGACGCTGAAAACGAACGGCGGAGAAGGACCGGCCGTTTGGATTAATCCTCGGCTGCTGGCGATGCCACATCTGCCTGCAACGCTTGCATTAAATCAACGCGCAGCACGACGCCCATAAGCCTGCCTGTACTGACGACCGGCAGAAGGCTCAGGCCGTTCGAAATCATTAGATGCAGGGCGTCGCTGACTTCGGTGTTCGCATCTGCAGTTTGAGGATCGCGGGAGCTGAATTCAATCGCTCGTGCGCGCGCGAGTCCGGTCACGTCACCTTTTACCGATACTGCCCGAGCTAAGTCGCCCTCAGTTATGACCGCGATGGGCGAGCGATCGGCGTTAACAATGACCAGTGCCGGGAATTGATAAATGTCCATCTTGTCCACAGCGTCGCGAAAGGTCGCGTCGGTGGAAAGCGTTGGCACATGCACATGCATCACTTCGGACAGCATCATAACGTGGGCAGATGATACCGATTGAGCGCGTTCGGAAGTAGAATGGGTTTGCAGATGCGCCCATTCAGTGTTGGTTCGGTTTTGGTTGATCCTCCGGTGCTACTTGCGCCGATGGAGGATTTGACCAACGCTGCGTTTCGTAAGCTGGCGAAACGGATAGCGAAACCGGGCCTGATGTTCACCGAGTTTGTGAGCGCGATGGCTATTCACCACGGCGCGAAAAAGTCGCTCGCGAAAATGGTCGTCACGGATGAAGAGCGTCCGCTTGCTATTCAGATTTTCGGCGGCGAGCCTGAAATCATGGCCGAAACTGCGCGGATCTGCGTGGAGATGGGGGCCGACATCGTAGACATCAATATGGGTTGTTGGGTGCCAAAAGTGTGCCGAACGGGCGCGGGAGCCGCCCTTTTGAAAGACCCACAGGTGGCCGAGAGCATCGTCTCGTCCGTAGTGAATGCTGTTTCAGTTCCGGTTACAGTGAAAGTTCGCGCAGGATGGAGCTACGAGTTATTCGCCGCGCCCGATTTGGCGAAGAGATTTGAAAACGCTGGCGCAAAAATGATCACGCTTCATGCCCGGTTTGCGAAGCAGGGATTCGACGGCGAGGCGGATTGGAAGCTAATCGAGGCGATGCGAAGCGCCGTCTCGGTGCCGCTGATTGGCAACGGCGACATTCGATCGGGAAGCGATGCATTGCGAATGTTTCGCGAAACCGGTTGCGATGGCGTGATGGTTGGCCGCGCGGCGATCAGCAATCCGTGGCGGCTTCGCGATATCGTTAGAGAGGTTTCCCGTCAGTCGCCGCTGCCACCACCAACTTTATCTGAACGGATTGAGGCTGCGCTGTCGCACTTAGACCTGATGATGGAGAACGCGCGCGATGAGACGTCGGCTGTCAGGTCGCTTCGTGGGCAGATTCCTTTGTACATCAAAGGAGAAGTTGGCGCGGCCGCTATTCGGAACGAAATAGTGAAGGCGGATACTCGCGGCGAGATCGAACAGATTCTTCGGCAGTATGAGAATTCGGTTAGATCTCTCGTCGGAACTCCAGCGCACTAAGCAGCGTCGCTTGATCGGCAAAGTCGAGGTCGCCGCCAATCGGAATGCCGTGCGCTAAGCGAGTCACTTTCACGTTCAGAGGCTTTAGCAGTTGCGCCAAGTAAAGTGCCGTCGCTTCGCCTTCGATGGTTGGGTTCGTTGCGACGATAACTTCCGTAGTTCCGTTGAGCCGAGTGAGCAACTCTCTCACCTTAATCTGCTCTGGTCCGATGCCGTCAATCGGGCTTAGCAAACCGTGCAGTACATGATAACGGCCTTTGTACTCGTTGAGTCTCTCGAACGCCGCGATATCTTTTGGGTCCGCGACAACGCAAAGTGTCGCGCTGTCTCTTCGCGAATCTTTGCAGATGTCGCACACTTCTTCTGAGCTAAACGATTGGCATTGGGAGCACAGCTTCATCGTGTGCCGTGCTTCCTTCATGGCGTCCGCGAGGCGGTCTACCTCTTCCTGCGGCAACCGGAGAAGATAGAACGCGAGTCTTTGTGCCGACTTTGGGCCGACTCCCGGCAGCTTTTCGAGATGAGCAATCAGCGCGGCCAATGGGCGCGAATACAGCATTTAGAGTCCGGGCAGATTAAGCCCGCCCGCGATCTGTTTCATTCGAGATTCGCGAAGTTCGATCGAGCGGTTGTAACCATCTCGAAGCGCAAGTAGCAGCGCGTCTTCTAGCGACTCGACATCTTCTTTGTTCATCAGCTCCGGTGGAATCGAAACGGAGAGCACTTCTCCTGCACCGTTGAACTTGACCTTGACGCCGCTATTTTCGGCTTCCACAGTTTCCAGTTTCAAATCGTCCTGAAGCTGTTTTGCTTGCTCCATGGCAGCCTGCGCCTGCTGCAGTAGGTTGCCCATGTTTCCGAATCCTTTGGGAAGTTTCATGCTTTTACTCCGGAGTCGCGCCGAAAAGCTGTTCGACAGCGTTTGCGAGCGACTCGCCTTGAAGCGGAGATTGTACCGCTTCGGGTTCTGGATGTTGTGGATTCTCGGCTTGCTCCGACGCGACGAATTCTATCCGCCACTTGTTGTCTCCCATAGTCTCTTGGAACTGTTCGAGAATCGTCCTTCTGATATCGTCTTTACCCATCAATCGGTCGTATTGCAGTTTGCGTTTGACTTCCAGAGTGAGCAGTTTTTCGGACCGGCCGACGACTACCGTGTCATGCAGCAGAGGGCCAGCTTTTGGGAATTTTTTTGCGAGGTTTGTAACGGTTTGATTCCACGCCGTTTGCATTTCCGCGAACTCTGCTGAGGCTGCGCGAGTTTGGACCGGAGGCTGCGGAGTTGGCTCGGGCGTCTTGGGCTTAGTCTCCTGCTTTGCAGTTGGTGGTGACGCGGTTACGGGCGCCGACTGCGGCGCAGGAGCCATGAGCTGCAGCAGTGTGACTTCAAGCCAGAGCCTTGGAAGACCGATTTCGCGAATCTGCTTGTATGCGTCGGCGAGGATAGAGCGGTAGTGCAGAAGGTTAGATTTGCCCAGCCTGACCGCCAACGAGTGATCGGCAGCGCGCTTTTCAGGATCGAGCACTTGGCCGCCGTCGGCATCAAAAGCAACGTACGTGAGTACCGACAACCGATAAAGCATGCTCTCGAAAACTTCGCGTGGTTCTTTGCCGGTTCTGACGGCTTCATCGGCAGCGTAAAGCAGCTCTTGAACATCGCCCGAAGATGCTGCAAGTAGGATTCGATCCACGTGGGCTTCGTCGAGCAACCCGAGCTGCTGCGAAACGCCTTCGAGGGTGATTGCGCCACCACCGGAAGTAATCGCCGCCTGCTCAAGCAGCGTCAGTGCGTCTCGAAAGCCGCCGTCGGCCATTCGCGCGATGGTTGCAAGCGCGCTAGGTTCAGCCTCCCATCCTTCGTTGCGGCAAACATATTCCAATCTCTCAGCGATGTCGCGAAGGCTGCCGCGATGAAATTCGTATCGCTGGCAACGACTTCTAATCGTTACCGGAACTTTGGCAAACTCGGTTGTCGCCAAAACAAAAATGACGTGAGGAGGTGGCTCTTCAATGGTTTTTAGAAGTGCGTCGAAAGCTTTTGAAGAGAGGTCATGCACCTCGTCAATGATGTACACCTTGAATCGCGCCTCCATAGGCGCGTAGCGGGCGTTTTCAATGATGTTTTCTCTGACCTTATCTACGCCGGCTTCGCTCGCCGCGTCCATTTCGAGTACGTCGGGATGGCTGCCTGCAGTCACAGCGACACAGATCGGGCATTCGTTGCAAGGTGCTGCCGTCGGGCCCGAAACGCAGTTCAGGGATTTCGCGAAGATCCTGGCGGCGCTGGTTTTTCCTGTTCCTCGCGGCCCGGTAAATAGGTACGCCTGAACGTTTCTTCCGTTTTCAAGCGCGGACTGCAGCGTTTTGGTGATGTGCCCTTGACCGATGAGGTCTTCGAAGCTTTGGCTGCGGTACTTGCGGTAGAGGGCAATATTTGCCAACCTGATGGACTCCAAGAATGCCGGGAATGATGCGTCGCGCGGGCCTTCGACTTACCGTTGCTACCTTCCGGTCCTGGCGGGGTTCACCGAAATACCGCCGCGCAGTTCCCGGCGTTGTAATGATAGCAGATTAGCCGCCGCCGCGCGTAATCACGTCGTCCACATCGCGGGTCGTGATCTCTTTGAAGCCCACCGATCGGAACGTGTATCCGTTTCGATATTTGCCCCTTCGCATAATCATGTCGCGGTCAAGCTCGACTTTCGCGTAAAGCACTCTTGCTGGCGCCCTCATTTCGGTATTGATGAAGTTTTTGTCCGTCATGCCTTCACCGTTCCAGCCGATTTTGTCTTGAATATGGTTCGGTGCATTGCGCGGGGAGAAGTAGAACTCCATGATGTACTTATTCGCCTTGAACGGGTACATCGTCGGGTTGCGGCTCATGTCTATTCGTCGGTCGAATTGGCCGTTTTGTGTGTAAAGCGAATCCTGCATGAACGTGTGATCACGGTCTTTGTCGAAATCCAACGACTGCGCCGGATCCCAGTTTAGGTTGTAGTCGGAGTCGCGAAGGATGCAGCGAATTCGGCCGCCGGTTGTGGGGATGCCCCAGTTGCCAACGACTCGCAAAACGCGAGGCTGCACAACATCAATTTTGAAAGAGAACGACAAGTCCACGGGCGGCTTGGTTTCGTACGGCATCGAATCGTAATCGCCGCGTTGCTTAGCAAAATATCCACGCGCCGTCATTCGCAGAATGAGGTTGTTGAGGTTGAGTTCAGCGACATCTTTACGAATTCTGAGTGCGTTGTCGCCTTGCGGCATGGATTCGGATTTAGTTGCGTCCCATTCCTTCTGGTTCTCTTGCTGCAATTTCCAGAAAACTTCCACGGCCTTCATGGGGTCGCCGTTCTTCAGTGCGGCGTGAGCAACCATGCTCTTGAGCGCCGGAATGACGTCGGGACGTTTGACCGCTTCACCAAAGTACTCCGCTGTCTTTTCAAAACGATCTTCAACCTTGTGGTAGTACATCCAACCGTATTCATGCCAAAGGCGATACGTATCTGCGTTCTGCTTTACGCCGTCGTCGAGGAGTTTGAGTGCAATCGGAACATATCGCCGATCGCTGCGGTTTTGCTCATCGGTAAAGTTGTATCCGATGTGCCACGAGCCGGTGGCATAAACTTCAATCTGTCGCGGGTCGAGCCATGTCACCAATCGGATGATTGGGAGAACCGCGTCAAATTGGCCTGAGTCGAAATATTCGTCGGCCTGCACCCAAAGAATTCCGGCGACCATTTCGCGAAGGCCGGCCATCGAGGCAAGCAACTGATCCGCCGACAAACCTTCGGCCACTCCGACTTTGTGACTCGAGTAGTTCTTTTGCCAAATAGGAAAAATGCCAAACTGGTTTATCGCGCCTTGAGCTACGAACAGTCCAGCAACCAAACCACCGAGCAGTTTCTTGTTGACTCTCAACTTAGACCTCTTTGTTGTCGAAAATCATGATCGAAACGACAATCAGGATGCTGATGTACACAACGGCGTAAGCAGCTCCTTGCATCATGAATATCGCATCGCCAGCCCTTGCAGTCTGGGCCGCATCTGAAGCTCCACCCGACATATCAAGGCTGCCGAAATTTGGAATTACGTAGTGAGCGACACGGGCCAGGATGCTGATTGCCCCGCTGGATTGCTTCGCTCCATAGATCTCAAAAATCGGGTTCATCAACGTTCCGAAAATGAACATCAATCCAGTTAGGAAGAAGTTGATAACTGGCGTCACGAACGTCGAAAAGAACATCGCAAGCGCAGCGAGCAGGGCCATCTGGAACACCAGCATGATCGCAGGCAGGACTATCGGCGAAAGGTCTCGAACAGAAAACGCCTGCTGCTGAAGCGCGAATGCCACCACGAGCACGACTCCCATAAGCACGAGCATCAGTGCCAGGGCACCGACACTCCCGAGGAATTTTCCGATAAGAAACTGAGATCGCAGCACCGGCTTGGAAAGGATTGTGTAAATCGTTCGGCGTTCAACCTCGTTTGGCAACAGGTAAACAGTCAGCGTGACCGCGAGAATCGCGGCTGTTATCTTGAGGACTCCAAGAACAAGACCGATGAGAACCTCGCGCTGGCCCCGCGCAGAGAGTGAGCTGATTGATGGAGTGATGATCAGAAACGTGAGGCCGATCATCATGATGATCAGCAGCACTTTCCGCCGAATCGCCTCTCCTAATGTTGTTCCTGCGACTGCGAAAATCGCGTTCATGACTTTTCTCCGTTATTATTGTCTTCGCTTTTGATTGTCTCGACGAACAGGTCTTCGAGCCGCTTCCTTCTGGGTATTACGCTTACGATACTTCCTCCCGATGAGCGAATCGCGTCAACGTATTCGTTGGTCGGGCTCGAGTCTGGAGCGTCAATGATTAGCCGATCTCCGTGCTGCGAGGCGATTACCGTTTCCGACTTAATCTTGTCGCCAATGTGCGCCGGTACGTGGTCTGCAGTGATCTCAACTCTTCCACCACGAAGCAGGTCATCAAGGCGTCCTTGCACCTGGACTTTGCCGAGTTTCAGAATCGCTACTCGGTCGCAAATGCGTTCGACATCCGAAAGTTCGTGGCTTGAAATGAAAACCGTCTTGCCCTGTTCTCTCATTCTAAGGATGAGGTCGCGGATTTCGACATGCGCAATCGGGTCCAGGCCGGCCGTCGGCTCGTCAAGGAACAGCAGCTTCGGGTCGTTGAGCAGGCTCTGCGCGAGGCCGATACGCTGCTGCATTCCCTTTGAATACTGGTTGATGGTTTTTTGGGCGTCCCGCGCAAGGTTGACATACTCCAAGAGGTCCGTAATCTTCTTGTCCTTTTCCGCGCCGCGCAGGTTGAACAGCCGCGCGTAGAAGTTCAGGATTTCGCGCCCTGTCATATGCTCGTAGTAGTAAGGCTTCTCGGGGAGGTAGCTGAGCTGCCGGTGGGTGTCAATGTCCCCCACCTCTTTTCCGAGGACCGTCGCGCTGCCGGATGACGGGTAGATGATGCTTAGGAGCATCTTTATCGTCGTGGTCTTGCCGGCGCCGTTCGGGCCCAGAAAGCCAAAAATTTCGCCCTCTTCGACCTCAAGGTTGAGCCTGTCTACGACGTTGACCCGGCCGCTGCGGGTTTTGTAGGATTTGGTTAAGTCTTCAGTTTTGATTGCGAGCGCCACGCGTGCATGCCTCCGGCTGGGTGAAATAGGGCGGATTGACGGGGCAGTATACCGTTCGACCCCCTCGAGCCTTACCTCAGAGTAACAGGACGGACGGGGGATTGGTTCCGACTCTTTTGCGCCCAAGACTCATCTTTCAGAGCCTGGTATATTTACTGGGCAGTTGGGGGAACGAATTCGGTGGCGACTATTGGTTGTGCCGTTCGTCGCTTAACATTGTAACGCTTATTGTCCTGAGTCTTGAGGCAGGAGCTTATGACACTCCCCAAAAAGGGCCGGACAGGACGATACAAAAAGAATAGCGGGGACGTGCTTTGCTCTCCTTTCGGCGTCCCCGCACTTTTTCTACTCCGTCTGACTTTCGCCCTGTGGTGGATAGGGCCGAAGCATTGAATCCGGGTTCTCACCTGCCCTCAACGAAAGCTGAGCCCCTTCTGCGCCGGCCTGCAGACACTCGAACAGGTTTCGAACACACTGGCCAAGCCGGTCGTCCGATAGGCTCAACTTCTCGATCTCGTCCACCAGCTCGCGGCCCAGAAAAAGCGCCTGACGGCGGACCTCTTCGGCTTCGGGCATAGGAGGGTTCTCCTCTTCGATTCGCGAGGGGGCAAGAAGTTGAACAAGTTCCAGAGACAAGTCCTGCGCCCTCGTCGGTTCCTCGCTCGCAAGCTTTCTATGAATCCGAATCGCAACGGTGCCCGCATGTGGAAGGTTTAGAGGCAGATCGAAGTACGCGGGCATCGGGGTTAGACTATCGTTCCATGAACTCCGCGATTAATGAATGGAAATGATGCACGTTTTGCTCCCTTGCGGGGGAATATCGGCCCCGATCATAAAACCTTGACTTGACTCCCTGCTGAACCATTTCGACGACGGCTTCGTCTTCGCGCTCGACTCGGTCGAGTGCGCCCCCAGCGCCAGTGTCGAGCCGTGAAGGGTCCCAGACAAACGGAAGGAAGCTGATTTTGGTGCGGTCTTTTGCAAGCGGCCGAACGATGTTGACCGAACAGCCCCATGGATAAAAGTTGAACATGAGGTTTGGGAAGACCCAAAAATAATATGCCGCGATTCGCTCTCCGAAATCTTGGGAGTCCTTCGGCAATTCAAACGAATCTTCGGCGCCCTTTGCTCGGCCAAGCTGCAAATTTAGATATCGCGAGATTTCGGTCGTGTAGCCGCTGTAGTCGAGCGTTTCGGAAAGTGCAGCATGAATGTAAGGGATATGAAATCCTTCGAGATAGTTGTCAACATACAGCGCCCAGTGCGCCTGCACAAGGTAATCGCGTGCGCGTTCCGGCGCGAATCGCGCATGATTGAGCGGCATCCACCCGACGCGATCCATCATCGGCTTTAAGTAGTCGTGCAGCGAACACACCGGATCGAGCGATGCGAAAAGCCACGGACCCCACTTGTCGTGCTGAACTTTTGGCAAGTTGTCGGAATCGCATGGAAATCCTTCACAGGATTCGAATTCGGGCATGGACAAAAACTTTCCATCGAGGGCGAAGCGCCGGCCATGATAACGACAGCGCAACGACCGCTCGACACCGGGTCCTTCGACAACGAGATTGCCGCGATGGGTGCAGACATTTGATAAACAGTGGAGCTTATCGTCGTCATCGCGCGTGAACAGCAACGGTTCGTTGAGCGCGCCTTCGAGCAGAGTAAAAGGGAACACAGATCCGGGCACTTTCACAAACTCTTCGCCGGTTATGAACTGCCACGACTTCGCGAAAATCCTCTCCTTCGAAGCTTCGAATTCATCATCGTGTGCATAAAACCTCGACGGAATTGTCGAGGCGGCCCTAATGTCGGTATTCATGCCGTAATTGCCGTTGCTCATTGCGCGAAATGGTACCAGTTGTTTGGGGTTGTTGACCCAGTTGCACAGTGTTTGCGAAATGGATTGGAGGTAGCTGCCGGCAACCCGAACCGCTGAGCAAAGGCTTACTAAAACCTGTCGGTGAAGGCCTCCTGGCACTCGCAGAACTACTCCATCGCATCATGGGAGCCCCGACATTGCGTACACTCTAACAATGAACTCGACAATCGCCGTTCTCGAATCATGGGACCGACAGTGCACCATTATTTCGAACCTCACGTCGCTGCTTACGCCGGAACTTCTAGAAGCAAAACCATCGGAAGACGGAACTTCGATTGCGTTTCACCTTGCGCACATTCATTCCACGCGGCGCTATTGGCACATGAAAGCAACTGATCGCGAAGAGCCGGTTGGTCCGAGCCTGTTCACTGTCTCAGGTGAGGAATGGATTCCGTCTACAAACATTGAAGAGATTCGTGATCGTTTAGTCGAAAGCGGCACGCTTGTGAAGAGTTGGGTGGCAACAGAGCTTTCGACCGACACCCAACAGACAGGGAATTACGATCATCCCGTGTTTTATCTTCAGCATATGTTGTGGCACGAAGGATGGCACGCGGGTCTGATTATGCTTGCGCTGAGACGCGCAGGCCACGAGCCTTCAGAGCAGTGGGAATGCGAAAACATATGGGATTTGTGGCGACAGCCGGATTAGTGTGACGCCAAATCGAGGCAAGCCTTCACTTCGGGAAACTCAACGACTTGCCTGCGCGACCCGCCCGGCACCTGGCGACCCCCTCCCAACCCCCTTGCAACCACCTGATCTTCCACCTGACTCGCGCTTTTTCAAAAACTCCCCTTGATATTCGACCCCTGCCGCGACGATTGGATATGAAACAACAGTATGTAACTAGCCCCTCGACCGATAACTCGAGTCGCCAACCATGGACCGGTTCGCGAAAACAGGCCCAATCCGAGGCTGAATTAGCCCCGAAACCGTCCTCACCCATGGCATCCCGACTTTGTGACACAATTCACAAAGTCAAGCCTTTAGCCCGAACATGAACCCATATATCCCGATAGTCGTCATGATGGCCGTCGCAGCGATCCTTTGTATCGCCATGGTCTCGCTCTCTTGGCTGCTCGGCCCCAAAAAGGTGACCCCCTATAAGCAGGCGCCGTTCGAGTGCGGAGTCGAGCCGATCGGTGGGGCGAGGGAGCGGTTCCCAATCAAGTTCTATCTGACCGCGATGCTGTTTATCCTGTTTGATATCGAAGTTGTGTTCCTTTGGAGCTGGATGACGGTGTTCAAGGAGTGGGTGGACAAGGGACACCCTGCGGCGATGTACAGTTTTGTCGCGGTGATGGTGTACATGTTCCTCTGGTTTTTGGGCGATTTTTATGTGCTTCGCTCGGGCGCGCTCAACTGGGAAGAAAGCAAGACACTCCATCCTGAGAAGTTTGGAAAAGCGACCGATCAGGAATCACCGTTTGCAGAACAGGGGGTGGCATAGGTGCCGAATCCCGTTGTCGCATCCGGCGAGAGACTCGAAGCCGTCGTTCTAAAGGAGAAGTTGCCTTCAGCCTTGCTGAAGGTGAAGACATTTCGCGACGAAACTTTTTTGTGTGTTCGCCGAGAAGAGATTGTCGCAGTTGCCACACTTCTTCGCGATCATCCCGAGCTTGAGTACAAATACATTTCGGATGTCACATGCGCAGATTACAGCGAATGGGATCATGAACGCGATCTAACAGAACGATTCGAAGTTATTTACAATCTGTATTCGCTAAAGTATTTTTCACGCATTTTTGTGAAGGTCGGCGTGAACGACGGCGAGGAAGTTGATTCCGTAGTGGATGTATATCCCGGTGCAGAGTATCCAGAGAGGGAAGTGTGGGACCTATTCGGTGTGAGATTCCGGAACCACCCGCAACTCGAACGGTTTCTGTTGCCAGATGATTGGGTTGGACACCCTCTTCGAAAGGAGTTTCCGTTGGGCGGCGAAGATGTTGTGTTTGACAAAGATACTCGCGGGCCTGCGGTTGAAGACGAAGCGAGCCCGCATGCGGGTGAGAGTTTTGAGGGACGAACAGGTTCAGAGGATGTGAGTGGACGATGAGCATTCCTGAAACCACATTCATGCCTTCTACCGAAACGCACTTTGAGCGCACCGGCGAAAACACTCTTGTTGTCAATATGGGACCGCAGCATCCCAGCACGCACGGCGTGCTGCGCGTTGTGCTTGAGCTTGAGGGCGAAACGATTGTCAATCTCGATGTACAGATCGGATATCTGCACACGGGAATGGAGAAAGAGGCCGAGTATCAGCAGTATTTGAAGTGCGTTACGATGACTGACCGGATGGATTATCTGTCCGCAAACAACAACAACTTGGCGCACGCACTCGCCATTGAAAAGCTCCTGGATGTTGAGATTCCGGAGCGCGGGCAAGCGCTTCGCGTGATTCTTGCCGAGCTAAGCCGCATCGCGTCGCACTGTGTTTGGCTTGGAACACACGCGCTTGACCTGGGAGCAATGACTCCGTTCTTCTGGATCTTTGTCGAGCGTGAAAAGATTTTGGACATGTTCGAAATGTTCAGCGGCGTGCGGATGATGCCGTCGTGGATCGTTCCCGGTGGGCTGCGGAACGATATGCCGGAAGGATTCGAGGAGAAGCTGCGGTCGTTTTTGAAAGGATTTCCGAGTGCGCTCGCTGAAGTCGAAGCGCTGCTTGTGAGCAATCCGATTTGGATTGGGCGGACGCGAAACATCGGTGTTTTGAATGGCGAACAGTGCTTAGCGCTTGGACTGTCGGGACCGATTGTTCGGGCCTCAGGCATCGCGTGGGATTTGCGGAAGTCGAATCCGTATTCTGGATACGAAAAGTACGACTTTCAGATTCCTGTGGGTCAGAACGGTGACGTATACGATCGGTTTTTGGTGAGGCTCGCGGAGATGCGCGAATCGGTGAAGATTTTGCAGCAGGCGATTGACGGATTGCCAGGCGGCGCATGGAGCACGGGTGACCGGAAAGTTATTCCTCCGCCGCGTGAAGAGCTTGACACGTCAATGGAATCGCTCATTCACCATTTCAAGCTTTGGACGGAAGGGTTCCATCCACCTGTGGGTGAAGCGTACGCGTGTGTGGAGGGTCCGAAAGGCGAGCTGGGTTGGCATGTGGTTAGCGATGGCAGCAATAAGCCATATCGCTGGCACGTTCGTCCGAGCAGCTTTATGAATCTTCAAGCTTTGAAACCGATGTGCATTGGCCACCTTGTCGCCGACGTGGTGGCGATCATCGGAAGCATTGACATTGTGCTAGGAGAAATTGACCGCTAAGATCATGGACACGATACAACTTGAAAACGTGAACACTAGGCCGAAAGCGCCGGCGATGAAAGATGTTGAGATGAAGTTCTCGGCGCGCGCCGTGGGTGAGCTTGACGCGCTGCTGACTCACTATCCAGACAAAAAATCCGCGATTTTGCCCGCGCTCTGGATCGCGCAACGCGAATACGGCGGATGGCTTCCTACGAACGCTATCGCCGAAGTTGCGCTTCGGCTCGGCAGGAGTTACGCGGAGATTGAGGGCGTTGCAACGTTTTACACGATGTACCACCCTGGGCATCACGTTGGGAAGCATCTTATCGAAGTTTGCACCTGTCTCTCGTGCCACGTTTGCGGCGCGTATCGGATTGGCGACATGCTCAAGCAAAAGCTTGGGATTGAGTTTGGCGGAACTACCGAGGATGGGCTGATTACGCTTGAAGAGGTTGAATGTCTTGATGCTTGCGATCGGGCGCCGGTGCTTCAAGTTGGCGATGAGTACATCGGGCCGGTTGGCGAGCAAGACATTGACGCGCTGATTGCTCGTTTGCGGTCCGAGCAAGCGCCGAACACTGTCAAATTAGCCGATGAAATCGTGAAGGCGCAACTTCACAAACACGAGCAGGAAAAGCTGCCCTAGTAGTGCCAGTCCACGTCGGTGACCTCTTTGGCGTGAGCTTCGATAAACGCACGGCGCGGCTCCACTTTTTCACCCATTAGCCGGTTGAAAATAAGCTCCGCTTCGTTCGCATCGTCGCTGCCAAGACCGATTTTTATGAGGCGACGTTTGTCGGGATTCATCGCCGTTTCTTCGAGTTCTTCGGCTTCCATTTCGCCGAGACCTTTGAACCGGGTGACCTGAACGTCTTTCTTCTTCAAACCCTTGATAATCTCATCGCGTTCTTTTTCGTCGTTCGCGTAGAACCGTTCGTCTTTACCCGCCTTCACTACGAAAAGCGGAAGTTTGGCGAAGTAAACATGCCCTGAAGTGATCAGTGGCTGCATGTAATTGTAGAAAAACGTGAGTAGAAGAGTTCGGATGTGTTCGCCGTCAACGTCGGCGTCGGAGAGGATGATCACTTTGTCATAGCGAAGCTTTGTCAAATCGAATGAGCTTGAGGCGCCGTTCTCGCTATCGGGATCTCGAAGCATTGGATGGTCAATTCCTGTTCCAAGGCTTGAGATAAGCGCTTTGATTTCTTCGTTGTCGAGAGCCTTGTCTACTCTGGCTCGCTGAACGTTGAGGATTTTGCCTTTGATCGGCAACACTGCCTGAAATCTTCGATCGCGGGCTTGCTTTGCGGAGCCGCCTGCGGAGTCACCCTCAACGATAAAGAGCTCAGTTCTTGACGGGTCTTTTTCGATGCAATCGGCTAGCTTTGCGGCGAGGCCGTAGCTGTCCACAGCATTGCTTCGGCGCACAGCTTCGGCGGCCTTCCTGGCGGCTTCTCGTACACGTTGTTCGACGCTTGCTTTCTCAATAATTCGTTTGGAGACTGCAGGGTTTTCCTCGAGGAACTGCGTCATGCTTTCGCCGAAAATCGAGTTGACGACACCTTCTACCTCGCCGTTTCCGAGTTTGGTTTTTGTTTGTCCTTCAAATTGCGGGTGGTACAGCTTGACCGAAACGACGAGAGTCAGGCCAGCGCGGACATCTTCACCTGTGAAATTGGCTTCTTTTTCTTTGATGAGTCCGGTTTTTCTTCCGTGCTGGTTGATGGCGCGGGTTAGCGCGGTTTTTGCGCCACTGGTGTGCGTACCGCCTTCGATGGTGTTGATATTGTTGGCGTAGCTGAGGATGGTCTCTTTCGAGTCGGCCGTGTATTGCAGGGCGCACTCAACTTCGACCTCGTCGCGCACTTTTTTGAAGTAGATCGGTTTGTGGATTGCGTGTGCGCTTACGTTCAGCTCCTCAACGAGCTCCTTGATGCCGTCCCTGTAATGGAACAGTTGGTTTTGTTCTGGGTTTGATTCGTTTATGAACTCTATCGCGACTTGGGGATTTAGGTAGGCAAGTTCGCGAATGCGAGCCTTGAAAATGTTGGCGTCATATTTGGGCTGTCCGAAAATCTCTTCGTCTGCCCACCACCGTGTGGTTGTTCCTCGGCCTTTCGCTTTGCCAATCTCTTTTACGGGTGCGACTGGTTTGCCGCGCAGGTACTCCTGTGTGTATTCCTTGCCATCGCGCTCAACGTTGACGACGCACTTCGCTGAGAGGGCGTTGACGCAGGAAACTCCAACGCCGTGAAGACCGCCAGAGACGTGATAGCCACCGCCGCCAAACTTTCCGCCAGCGTGCAGAGTACACATGACGACTTGGAGTGCGGATACGCCTTGCTGCTCGTGAATCTCAACAGGAATGCCCCGACCGTTGTCCTTGACGCTAACAGAATCATCGGTGTGCAGCGTGCAAATGATTTTGTCGCAGTGGCCGGCAAGCGCTTCGTCAATGGAGTTATCGAGAACTTCGTTGAACAGGTGGTGCAGTCCACGCGTGCCTGTGTCGCCGATGTACATAGCGGGCCGCTGGCGCACCGCTTCGAGCCCTTCCAGCACCTGAATGTTTTCGGCAGTGTAGGCCGAAGTGACCTGTTGGGTCAGCGATTCTTGTTCGGGTTCGAGGTCGTTGTGCAAATCTGGATTTTGATCAGGATTCGGCTCGGGATTTTCCGAGTCTTTCGGGTCTTTTTTCTTTGCCATTTTGTAGAGTTTTTTCGCCCTGTTGAGAGACGAGTTATTGTACCTTTTTCTTGACGTTTCGGGGGCGATCTTTGCACCTAAATTAGGTCTGTTTTCCCCATCCGCCACCACCTGGGCTCTGAATCCGGACTCGATCTCCCGCTCGCAAATTCGTGATAAGTTTTGAATCCAGTTTTGTCTGCTTGCTCTCACTGATTAGGGTGTTTTCTCCTGGTGCAGCGGGTTCGCCACCGGAGGCTCCTGGTGGTGGAGTTTTCCTTCTCTCAGACATGATCGTTGCGCTCACTCCATCTTCCAAAACTTCGTACTCTCTGACTACACCGTCGCCGCCGCGGTGCAAGCCAACACCGCCGGAGTTTTCGCGAATGTCATAGCGAGCGACCCGAAGTGGCAGCTCCATTTCAATCGCTTCGACAGGTGTGTTGCGTGTGTTCGTCATATGCGAATGGACGCCACTTGCGCCATCACGATTGGGACCTGCGCCACAGCCGCCGCCGATTGTTTCGTAGTACGCCCATTCGTCCGTGCCGAAGGCAACGTTGTTCATCGTGCCTTGGCTGCAAGCCGGGATTGTGTTTGGAATAGCTTTAGACATCGCCTGGAGCAGAACATCAACGATTCGCTGACTGGTCTCTGTGTTTCCCGCAACGACAGGCGCAGGATACGAGGCGCAAACAATTGTTCCCGGTTTTGTCAGTACTTTGACGTTGCGCCAACAGCCCGCGTTTGTGAACTGGACCGGTGCGAGGCAGCGAACGATGTAGCAGCAAGCGCTGGTGGTGACCGCTTCAGTCGCGTTGACGCCCATCGGCACTTGAGGTTCGCTATTGGTGAAGTCAAAAATGATTTCGGAATCGCTTACACTGATCTCGACAGAAATCTTAGTCTGGTTGCCGATGTGGGGCACGTCTTCAAGAAAGTCGGTTGCGGCGTATCTGCCTGGAGGGATATTTTGGATTGCTCTTAGGGTTTGCGCCGCAGCATATTCGAGGCCCTCCTCGATTATGTTTTGCAGGTCATCACCGAATCGGTTAGCAAGGGCACAGAGGCGCTTGATTCCTGTTAGGTTTGCGGCAATCTGCGCGTTCAGGTCGGCGTACCGCTGTTGGGGTTGCCTTGTCGCTTCCGCGACTTCATGGAGTTTTGCGCTCGTGAGCTCACATGGGGAGATCATCACGCCTTCCTCGTCAATGTGCTCCGCCGGCGCAAAACTGCCTGGCGAATTCCCGCCAATATCGGAATGATGTGCGCGAGACGCGACGTAGCCGAGCAGTTTTTCACCACTGTCTACACGATGCAGAACGGTGACATCGGGAAGGTGTGTGCCTGCGAAGTATGGGTCGTTTGATACGTATGCTTTGCCCGGTTCAATGCTTGGGCCTTCGGAAAGCCATCGTTTTATGAGGAATTCCATCGCGCCGAGGTGAACGGGGATATGTGCTGCTTGTGCGATAAGGTCTCCGGTCGCGGAAAACACGGCGCACGAATAGTCTCGGCGTTCCTTGATGTTCGGTGAAAACGAACTGCGCTCCAGGACGTGACCCATCTCTTCCGGAACCGATTGCAGCAGCTCTGCAAAAAGGCCGACGCGAAGCGGATCGAACATCATTACAGGATGTACTTTGAGATGTCGGGATCCGCAGCGAGTTTGTCGAGTTTCTCGCGCACCATTTTAGCGTCTACGTTTAGGCGTTTTGGACCGCTGTCTGGCGCATCGAACATCGCTTCTTCGAGTAAGCGCTCCAGCACGGTGTGGAGACGTCTTGCACCAATGTTCTCAGACCGTTCATTGACTTGAGTTGCGATTTTGGCGATCTCCTCGATGGCATCGGCAGAAAACTCCAGCGACACGCCTTCGACGGAAAGAAGCTGTTGATACTGCTTTGTGAGTGCGTTCTTTGGTTCAAGAAGAATTCGCCTTAAGTCTTCTTCGCTGAGGTCTTTGAGCTCGACGCGGATAGGAAGTCGGCCCTGGAGTTCAGGGATTAGGTCACTGGGTTTGCTGATGTTGAACGCCCCGGCACAAATGAAGAGGATGTGGTCTGTTCGAAGCGGGCCGAATTTTGATTGGACCGTCGAACCTTCGATGATTGGCAAGAGGTCTCGTTGAACCCCCTCACGCGAAACATCGGGGCCACTACCGCCGGACCTGCCTGCAACTTTGTCTATCTCATCGAGAAACACGATGCCGGTCTGCTCCGCACGCAAAGTTGCTTCGCGCATAATGGCGCCGCGATCAACCAGTTTTTTTGCCTCTTCTTCGATGAAAATTTTCTTCGCTTCGGCGACGGTGACTTTGCGGCGTGATGTCGTGCGGCTTCCGAACGCGTTGCCCATTTGGTTTGCGAGATCGAAGCCCATCTCTTCCATCCCCTGAGGAGTGAAAACTTGCAAGAACGGTGAGCTTGATTCTTCAGTTTCTATCTCAACGGTTTCCTCGTCGCGGGCGCCGGAAGCGACTTGAGTTCGGACTTTCGCACGCTGGCGCTCGTACGCTTCCCAAACCCGGCGGTCGTTGTCATCTTCAGCTTTCGATTTGGCCTCTTCATCTTCTTGGACCGCACTTGCGAACGGGCCGAAAATCGAGGGGCCAGGCGATGAGGATTCGCGCACTGGTGGACGTACGAGCAGTTCGGTTACTCGATCAACAGCGTGCTCTTCGGCTTTTGGTTTGACCTCTTCGATTTTTTCGAGTTCAACCATTCTCACGGCGACTCCCGCGAGATCGCGAATGATGCTCTCGACATCGCGGCCAACGTATCCGACTTCAGTGAACTTCGTGGCCTCGACCTTTACGAAAGGCGCCTTGGCGAGCTGGGCTAGTCGGCGCGCGATTTCGGTCTTGCCGACGCCTGTTGGTCCGATCATCAGGATGTTTTTTGGGATGATGTCGTCGCGCTGGTCTGCTGGAAGCATTTGGCGACGATAACGATTCCTGAGCGCTATTGCAACGGCTCTTTTGGCGTCGTCTTGGCCGACAATGTAACGGTCGAGTTCGCGAACAATTTCGCGGGGAGTTAATTCCTCGATGGGCAAGCTCATGGGGGCTTCAAAATTTACCCGCCTGGGCACACCGTTTACCGTCGGCCTAACGTATAATCACCAAAGGCATATGGCAGAACTCAACCTACTTTTCAAGCACAGGAACGACTCCGCTTACGCGACGATGGCGGGATATCGCGCGCAGGGCGGCTACAAGGGTTATGAAAAAGCGCTTGGCATGGATCGGCAAGCGGTGATTGACGAAGTGAAGAAGAGTGGGTTGCGCGGAAGAGGCGGGGCAGGGTTCCCGACGTGGATTAAGTGGAACGGCATCGAGAAAGAGAAGAAGCGCGAGCATTATGTGGTTTGCAATGCGGACGAAGGCGAGCCGGGGACATTTAAGGACAAGGAGTTGATGGAGAAGACTCCCCACCAAGTGATCGAAGGGATGATGATTGCGGGTTATGCGATTAACTCTGCGGTGGGATACATTTACATCCGTGGCGAGTTTGTTGATGCCGCTCGTGCTATTAAGAATGCGATTGACGAGGCGTACGCCGAGGGTTATCTTGGAAAAAATATTCGCGGCAGCGGCTGGAATTTTGATCTCCATGTGCATCTTGGAGCTGGGTCGTATGAATGCGGTGAAGAAAGCGCGCTGATGAGCAGCTTGATGGGCGAACGGGGAATGCCGCGATTGAAGTTTCCGCATGCGCCGCTTCCGACAGTTTCTGGTTTGTGGGACTCTCCGACGCTGATTAACAATGTTGAGACGTACGCTTGTGCGCCGCATATCATGGTCAATGGGGGCGAGTGGTATGCGACGATGGGTGCCTCAACGAAAAACTCTCGCGGGACGAAGGTGTTCAGCGTATCGGGGCATGTGAACAAGCCTGGAAATTATGAGATTGAATTTGGAACTTCGCTTCGCGAGCTGTTGGATATGGCAGGAGGAGTGAAGGGCGGGGCTTTGAAAGCGTGTGTGCCTGGTGGTTCTTCGGTTCCCATTATTGATGCGGATGCTGTCGGAAGGGCAATCATCGGCTATGAAGAGATGGGTGAAGTTGGAAGCATGGTTGGTAGCGGCGGCTGTATGTTCTTCAATGAGCACACTTGCATCGTGACGTTGATGTGGCGAACCTCACAGTTCTATATGCGTGAGTCATGTGGGAAGTGCACGCCGTGTAGAGAAGGCACTTCGTGGTTGTTCCAGATTCACGATCGGATTCTTAAGGGTGGAGGGAAGTCGGGCGACATCGAGTTGTTGCAGGAGATTTGCAAACAGATTGACGGCAGATCCTTTTGTGGACTTGGCGATGCTGCGGCTTGGCCGATTGCGGGTGCGATTAAGGTGTTTAGGAACGAATACGAGTATTTCATTGAGCACGGGAAGAGCATGATTAGTTCTCCTGAGAGCCGCGCGATGGCGCCTTCAGGCGTGCCGATGCCCGTCTGATTTGACGGTCGTTATTAACAACACGCAAGCGGCGCAGCTCAGAACGGCGCCAAAACCGAACGCGGCTTTGGCGCCGAGTTGATTCCAAATAATGCCGAAAAGCAAGCTTGCGGGAAACGCCATTAATCCGACCGAGCCATGAAACCAGCCGTATGCGGTTCCTCGGAGTTCGGGTCCAACCATGTCGGCGACGATTGCTTTCTCTGCGGGCTCGGATAATCCGAAGTAGATTCCATAAACAAGAAATACAGCAATCATCAGCCCCTGTGATTCTACGAATCCAAAGCAGATGTAAACGAGCGCATAGACAACCCAGCCGGAGACTATGAGGGGGCGGCGGCCAAACCTGTCCGTTAGATGTCCGCCATATCCAGTGAAAACGGACTTCACGACGTGGTGCAGAGACCAGAGCAACGCGATGCTGACAGGCGGAATTCCCGATGCTCCGAGGCGCAGAAGCAGGAAGGCGTCGCTTGAATTACCGAGAGCAAACAATGAAACCGGGACAAGGTAGCGCTTGAAATTAGCGGGAAGCATTGAGAAGCCGGATAGTGCTTCTATACGGGTTTGTTGGTTCGCGTCATGTCGTGGAGGCTCCTTTACCGCAACCAGTATCAAAACGACCGCGAGCAGCCCTGGAATCGCAGCGAAGTAAAAGAAGGTTCTGTTCTCGAGGCCATAGAAGAGCAACAGCGCGCAAATCAGCGGGCCGATGACTGCACCAAAGTGGTCCATCGCGCGATGCACGCCAAACGCCGCACCCCGATTTTCAGGTGGTACCGACTCGCTTATGAGTGCGTCTCGCGGCGCGGTTCGCAAGCCTTTGCCCACTCGGTCAGTGAATCGTCCAATCGCCGCAATCGGCATGATTGAGGCAATTCCAACAAGTGGCTTGGAGATGCCAGAAATGGTGTAACCAGCGACGACGAGCGGGAGTCGTTTTGGCATTCGGTCTGAAATGCGCCCTGAAAACAGTTTTACGAATGCTGCGGTCGAGTCCGCGATCCCTTCCACTAAGCCCACGCCGACTGTGCCTGCTTTTAGGGTGGACGCAATAAACGCCGGCAGAATCGGAAAAACCATCTCGCTTGCGATATCGGCGAGAAAACTCACCCAACCGAGAGCGATGACGTTTTTAGGCAGCTTTCTTAGCGTTGCCAACATGCGCCCAGCTATCGTACCTGCGAGTAAACTTGGACCGTCTCATGAACTCAACACTACAAGCCTGGCTCGCCGACCAAATCCAAACCCTCAAAGACCAACATCTTTACAAAACACCGCGAATTCTGGAGTCGCCCGCATCGGGTCGCGTGAGGATGAACGGCAAAGATGTTGTTAATCTCTCGAGCAACAATTATCTTGGATTGGCGAATCATCCAAAGGTACGAGAGGCTGCGGAGAAAGCGATTGAGGAGTGGGGCGTTGGCGCCGGCGCTGTTCGGTGGATCGGCGGCACAATGAAAGTGCATGAGGAGTTAGAACAGAAGCTGGCCGAGTTCAAACATGTCGAGGCGGTGCTCGTATTCACTTCTGGATTCACCGCGAATAGCGGCTGCATTCCCGCAGTGCTCACGAAAGAGGATGTTGTTATCAGCGATGAGCTCAATCATGCGAGCATTATTGATGGAGTGAGACTCAGTCCTGCCGAATACCGCAAATCGGAGGGTTGGGTTTATGAGCACAAAAACATGAACCAGCTCGAGGAGATTTTGAAAAAGGCTGGGAAATTCAGGAAGAGAATGATTATCACCGACGGTGTTTTCAGCATGGATGGTGATATCGCCCCACTGCCAGATATCGTGCAGCTTGCAGAGAAGTACGACGCGTTCGTTATGGTGGACGATGCGCATGCAAGCGGAGTGCTCGGAAAGTGTGGTGCCGGAACAACGTCTCACTTTGATTTGTATGGGAGAGTGGACATCCAGCTTGGGACGCTGAGCAAAGCGCTTGGAGTCGTGGGTGGATACATTGCAGGCTCGCACTTATTGAAAGATTGGCTTATCAACCGAGGGCGACCTTATCTGTTCAGTACGGCTCTTCCGCCGTCCGTCGCCGCGGCCTTGGTCGCTGCAATCGAAATTATGCAGACCGATCCGACCCCGATGCAGAGGCTTTGGGACAACGCCAAATGGTGGAAAGAGAACCTGGCGAAAGCGGGATTCGATACGATGGGAAGCGAGACGCCGATTACGCCGGTTTATGTTGGCGATGAGGAGAAAGCGCAGCGCATGGAGCGAATGCTTTGGGATGCAGGCGTGTTCGCGCTCGCGATCGTGTACCCGACGGTGGCATTAGGAAAGGCAAGAATTCGCACGATGCCGTCTGCGGCGCACTCGCAGGCGGACCTGGAGTTTGCTCTCGAAGCATTTATTAAGTGCGGAAGGTCGCTCGAACTCGTAGGCGCAGCGAATTGATCGGCGTGGCTCGCTCCTCGAGATTGACTTCCTGAGGAGGGAGGACAGGCTTCGATGACTGTCAGCGAACGAACTGAGCTACAAGGACCCCCTCGAACAGCTGCCTCGGACTTCTGGCACCAGAGTAGGTGAATGGAAACGCCGTCCGAGGATATTTCGACCTGCTAACGACGTCACCCGCGCCGGACTGGAGCCAAGTGTGCGCGGGTCTCGACAAAACCGCCGCCCCTGTTCAGATACGGGGTTTTCGGACGCGGCCTGTCAATTCGCCACAAAATATGAGATGCTTTAGACTGATTCGAACTCAATTGAGAGGAGCATAATATGACCACTAACATTCGAAGCCGTGCCGGCCTGTGGATTGCTGCCACAGGACTTGCGGCCTCGGCAATAGCGATTGCGACGAGTCATTCGCAACCAGCTACAAGCAAACGTGCGCCGGCCGTTGTCGGTGCACTCAACCCGAAGGTCAGCGCGCCAACCAAGACGGCTGCGCCGAAGAAACGCCAAGGCGTTACTAAGCCTTCGCCGATTAGTCAAAAATACTGGGGCACGACTGAGGAAGTGCTCGCTAACGCAAACTCGACTGACTTTCTACCTTTCTATGTTGTTTTGAAGGCTCAGGCATCGCGACAGGAGATTGATTTGGCAGCAGGCCCGAATGATCGGGATGTTGCTCACAGTCAGGTTATGGCGCTGCTGAAGGGAGTGGCAGAGGAGTCGCAACCGGCAGTCCTCGCCGCGATGGAGAATCAGCAGTCCGCTGGCAAGCTCAGAAATATCCACTCGCTTTGGATCGTGAACGTTATCGCGGCTGAGGGAACGCCTGACGCGATTCGGTCACTCGCAGCGCGCAGCGACATCGCTCAAGTTGCCCACGACCCAAAGAGAGACATTTCTATCGCACCAGTGTTCAGTGACGAAGGCGGAGACGTCTTCCCGGCTGCCACGACATGCGGTCTCAACCTGATTAAGGCGCCACAAGTGTGGAGCCAGCTCGGGATTACTGGCGTCGGCTCGGTCATCGCCGATATTGACACAGGCGCATGCCGAACCCACCCGGACATTGCTAACCAGATCTGGTCCAACCCGGGCGAGATTCCCAGCAATGGCGTTGATGATGATGGAAACGGCTTCATTGACGACACATGGGGCTGGAACTTCGGTAGCAACAACAACAATCCGAACGACACCGGCGGGCACGGTTCGCACACCGCGGGAACTATCGCGGGCGATGGCACGAGCGGCACAAGCTGCGGCGTTGCTCACAACGCCTCGCTTATGGTTCTTAGAAGTGCGCTCCTGCTTTCGTCAGAGTCTGAGGTTTGGGCAGCTCAACAGTATGCAGGCATGATGAAGGCTCGCTCAACGAGCTGCAGCTGGGGTTGGATCTACGCTTGGAATCCGAATCGTCCAATGCACCGCAACACAGCCATGAACCTGATCGCGTTGGGAACAGCGTGCGTCATCGCTGCCGGAAACGAGGGTGGCGGTTCGCCTCCGAACAACGTTCGAACGCCGGGCGACGTGCCGGAAGTTATCACTGTTGGTTCTGTGAACTGCAGCGACAACATCTCGAGCTTCAGCAGCCGCGGTCCTGTCACTTGGCAGGGAGTTGCCGGATTCGGTGACTGGCCCTATCCTCCAGGTCTAATAAAGCCTGATGTCTGTGCAGAAGGCGACGCGACTGTTTCGCACAACTTCTGCAGCGGCTACGTGACCATGGGTGGGACGTCTATGGCGACGCCACACGTAGCGGGCACGGTTGCACTGATGTGCCAGGCAAATCCTTATCTGCGACCAATGCAGATAAAGAACATCCTTAGAACCACGGCTGTTGATCGTGGAGCTTCTGGCCCCGACAACAACTATGGTTGGGGTCGGATTGACGCTCTTGCCGCGGTGACCGAGGCGCTTAACGAGATTGATCGTCACTACCCAGAGTCTGACTTGGTGACCTGGGGCACGATGGTTAGCCGCAACTGGCTCTCTGACTCGCACATGAATGACGACACCTACCACGAGATCCGGGCTGCATTCCGACCGATCTCGCCGACGCAGAAGTTCGCTGAGATTGAATACAAAGCAACCTCGAGAACGGCTGTTCCCTCTTCTATAGATGTAACCGTTGAAAATGCTGCTAGCACTGCCGGTGTGACCTGTCAGCTACAACTCTTCGACTATGTCGCAAGCGTATGGGTGACGGTTGATTCGCGCGGAGTCGGGCTCGCCGATGGTTTCTACACCGTGACGATCCCCACCAACGCGGCTCGATTCGTTCGAGCCAGCACTGGCGAAACGAAGGCTCGAGTCAAGTTCTCGGGACCGGGAACTTCGGTTGCAAGCTGGACTGGTCGGGTAGATACGTTCTACTGGGCGATCCATCCGTAAACGATCGAACGACGAATAGTCGGAATAGGGAGCGACCTGTGTGTCGCTCCCTAATTTTTTGTGAAGTTCGTAATGGTGAAGCTCGGTCGGGTGGGGGACTAGGTTTGGCTGGAGCCTATCCGGTGGCAAAGTCAGCTACGCCAACGCGCTCATAAGGAAGGAGATTTCGTGGTAGGGCGTACAGGACTCGAACCTGTGACCCGCTGATTAAGAGTCAGCTGCTCTACCAACTGAGCTAACGCCCCACGGGGAGCGGAATTCTACCAGTTTGGTTGCTGGCCCCGCTGGACTAACGCCCTTTCCGCAATGCGGCCTTC
This sequence comes from Fimbriimonadales bacterium, assembly GCA_046330175.1. Lineage (GTDB taxonomy): Bacteria > Armatimonadota > Fimbriimonadia > Fimbriimonadales > ATM1 > JAJPJR01. The sequence goes on along the minus strand of JAXLTG010000001.1, from coordinate 1,252,086 downwards.
TCCATATTCGTGCGTACGCGAGCGCGTACAATCTGCCGGATAAGCGGCTCAGGGAGCAGTTCACCGTGCGGAAATTGAATGGTGCCTTTGGATGTTTTGTACGCTTTCAGTTTGCTCTGAAATTCCTTGACTGTGGTTCCCGGAAAGAGCGAGCAATGGTTTTTGAAAACAGCGAATCCAACAAGATAGCCGTTTAGTTTGTAGCCGGGCATGCCGTAGCTAATGCATTCTTCGGCTTCCGGCGCTTCGTCGCGGATGATCGTTCTCAGTTTCTTGAGCGATGCGCGCGCCTCTTTTGGTTCGACGGCTGCGAGATACGCATCTACTTCGGGTGACCTTTTCGGTGACATTGCGTTCGGAGACTACCCAGATAAGGAATCACGCGCGCAGACTGTGCTGCGCGCGTGATTTGGTCAGAGGAGTTATTCGCCGTAAACGTATACACCGCCGAGGTGACCGGCCCACGATATCAACGCGAAACCAGCCAAAGCCAGCAGCCAGTAAATGGCGCGCATGGGTACGTTCATCTCTTCGTGGCGGTGAACCCTAAGAGTGACCATCATCCACATGATAAATGAAGCTACTACTGCAAGAAGAAAATGCTGTTGGATGACTCCTTTGAACGGAACTTTTGTGAGCACCATCGCGAGATATCCGGTGACGATTCCCGCAATTGATGTCAGCGCCGCGAGGATGAGGTTGTACCAACCTGCGAGCAGGAGCTCTTTCTTGCGTGTGATCAGGCCGAACAGATCGAGCAAAAGTCCGGCGACGAACAACGCGATGGGAAAGTGAACGATTGCCGGGTGGTAACCGTTTTTGGGAATGAAGGATTTCGGCTTAGTCTCCTCAGGAGTGGCGGCAGTTTCCTCGCCCTCATCTTTGGGTTCTGAGGCACCGTTTTCTTCTTCAGTCTGTTGGTCGGGCTTTTTCGCTGCTTCGTCCCCTTTCGTTGTTCCCGGTTCCGGTTTTTTGACGTCTGTTGTGGCGGCCGTTTTTGCGTCGGTAGTTTTTGTTGATGTATCTGTGGTCGGCTTGGCTTTTGTATCGGTTGCTGCGACGGGTGGTTTTGGTTTCGCAGGTTCAGGTTTTGGCGTGGGTTCGCCTGCAGGCTTATCGTTCTTATCTGCCGGGTCGTGGCCAGCCTTCAATTCGTCGCCATTTGAGAATCCGTCGCCGTCGGCATCTTTGCTTTCAACTTTTCTTATGATTGATGGAGTGAGCTCTTTTGCCCCGGAGTTGAGCAGCGCCACTGCGAGCTGTTTGCCGTAGGCGTTGAAGCTGTAATCCTCTTCGGAAACGTGACAGATTCCGCAGGACTTCTCGGCGAGTTTCGAAGAATCAGAAATCTTGTAGTTTGAGATGAAGGTGTCGAGAAACTCGCCTTTCGCGAGTGCGATGAGCGGAAGAGCGAATAGCAGGCCGGTTGCGTAGATCGTCGTTCTCTTGTTCATGGTTGTTTGTGTTGGGGTTGGAGGTGGCCTGTGGGCAGCGGGATTGCTGCCCACAGGTTTGCTCACTTTTTAGAACAGCCAGTTGAGTTCTATCATCAGGCCATTCGCAGTCTTGTGACCCTTTTGCCGGGTCTGCGTTCCTTCGATAACGATTCGTCCAAATCCGGCCAGCCTGTAAGATAGGCCAATCGCGCCGCCCGTCTTTACAGGGTCTTTGTCGTTGTCAAACGAGTCATATCGAGCGAATGCTGTAACAAGCGGTGCTACATTGTAGGCGAGTTCTGCGTACCATCCGCGCGGGGTGTAGTGGCTTCCGGTTGAAGTCGTGTTTCGTCCCGTGAAGTACGCTCCGCTGAATTCAAACGCATCTCTTACCAGGGCACCGCCGATGCCGATTCGCGAAAACTTGTCCTGATAAGCGGGTGGTCCAGTGATCGGATACGTTCCGGAGTATGCGTAAATTCCCACATTGCTACCATACTCATCGAATGCGTACTCGACCGTTCCCCACACGTCTTTGGCGTTATTGTTTTCGCCTTGGTTCGGCCGTTGGTTGCCGCCACCACCGTTGGTGATACCAAACTCGGTAGTAATGCCTTCTTTCGTAACAAATCCGCCGGCAAGTCCGTAGAATCTGTCGCGTGGTGTGTATAGGTTTCCACCGCCCACCACGTCGTTCAAAATCCTGGGCCTGCTGACAGAGGCGCGTCCGCCCGTGCTCAATTGGTGAATGAAGCGAGGTGTGTAAGACCCAGCTCTCACGAACCAAAAGTTCGGCTGCGTCGGCGCACTGTTGTAAAGAACATAGCCTTCCGCCAATTTCTCGCGAACGGCTGTGTCAAGAGTTCCGCCGCCGCTGGTGGCTTCTTTTCCTCTTTCGTGCAGATAGATTTCAAAGAAGTAGCTGAAGTGTTCGTCAATGGGTCCGCCTGAGTAGAGCGAAAGCGCCTCGACGTCAAATTTGGTTGACGGATCGGCATCTTTGTCGGCCTCGAATCGGACTTTTGAAGCGATGGAAGCGTAGTTTCCGAGGCTGGCCTTTGAGAGGTCAACTTTAGCATCCGCGTCCATCGTTCGGTCACCTCGGACTAAGAAGTCTTTTCCAAACTTCGTCAATCGGTTGGTGCCGTTGAAGTGGCAGGATGTGCAGGGCATGTCATATTTTCGAGTCCATGCGGGTATGGCGTTCGAACTGGCTGGCGCCAGCAGAAAACATGCCGCTATGGCCGACGTGACTGTTGCCGAAATGCAGATCCTCAATCGCGTTTTCATAATAGTCCTCCTTCCTTGGGAGCAGACGGCTCTTCCGCTGCCCTTCGTCAGTTGCCGGGTTTGCTGTTGGGGTCACCCGGTAGTTTGTCCGCCTTGATTTCATCGCAATTCGTCGCACCATCCTTGTCCGAATCAAGGGATTCAGTCTTTTTCAGAACCTCAGCTGTCAGTTTCTTCGTTCCTGCGAGCGCCTTTTTGACATCTGCTCCATACAGGTTCAATTTGTTGGTCGAGCCAACGTGGCAGACTTTGCATTTGGCTTTACCCAATGTCGCATCAGCCGAAACCTGATAGGTGTCCTGAAAAATCTTCGAGAAGCTGGAAAGTGCGATAGCGCTTACGGCGAATGCGCTGATTCCAGCCAGGGTTAGTAGTTTCGTTTTCATTTTCTTTTCCTCTTGTTCCAAAAAAATAATCTCCACACCGTTGTCGAGATTAGAGTTGAATTGCTGTTCCGCGCCCCAAATCAGATCTGAAGCGCAAGTCGTAGTCGGTTCGCGAGTCGGCCGTTGAATCCGCGCCCTTCTTCTTTCGAGACCTTTTCGGAAGAGAAGCCGGATTGTTCGCCAAATTCTCGAGCGTCATTCCCTGGAGGACATTCTTTGTGGACGCCCGTACCTCTTGCCAAATGGCATGAAGTGCACATGGGTCGTTCGGATTGCAGGCGCGATCTCTATTCATGAAGCAGAAAGGTTTTTCGAATGCCCCGTCGTAAGCCTCAATGATTTCGAGCAAAGTCACTTGATGCGCGGGTCGAACAAGCCTGTAACCACGGCTCGCTCCGCGGTGCGCCGTGAGTAGGCCGTGCTTTGCGAGGCGGGTTAGGATATTTCCGGCAAACGCCCCTGGGAGCCCCGCGCCAGATGCGATTTGGTCTGCCTGGACGATGGTGCCTTCTGGCTGCCTGGCTATCCAGGCCATCGCTTTGACTGCGTATTCGCATCCTCGGGTTATTTGTAGCAGTTCGGCCATTTGTTCAAGTCAATCAACTCAATGAGTTGATTGACTCTATTATCCTATGTCGGTCGTCCGATGTCAAGCCTTTTGGGCAATTTCTCGACTTTTTTTGAAAAAAGTCTTCCAGCCGCGAAATCGGGGTGAAAACAGCCGCTTTCGAGCCGGGCGAGACACCTTATCCGGCGGCTAGCCGGGGGAATGCCCTTAGGGCGTTGGCCGTTGTCAGGTCTGCCACTGCGTCGAGCGAAATCCTCCGGCAATCTGCCATCGTTTGCGCGACTAAGCGAACCATCGCCGGTTCGTTGGGCTTCCCTCGGTAGGGGTGTGGGCTGAGGTAGGGAGAGTCGGTCTCCAGGAGGATGCGGTCCTCAGGCACGGTAGTGGCGATCTCTCGCAAAAGATCGTTTTTCTTGTACGTAATCGGACCGTCGAATCCGAAATAGCAGCCAAGCTGAACGGATCGCTCCATATCCGATTTGTCACCTGAAAAACAGTGGAGCACCATCGTCGGCGGGTGCTCCTTCAAAGACTCGAGCCAACCGAGCAGTTCGGGATAGGCTTCACGGCAATGAAAGACGACGGGGAAGTTGTGCGCGGTCGCAAGCTCCAGCAATTCAGCAGTTGCGCGAGTCTGCTGCTCTTTCGTCGCGTAATCCCAATGGTTGTCAAAGCCGATCTCGCCAATTCCGACTACCTTGGGATGAGCGAGCATCTGTTCAATCTGTTTTGCAGAACCGCTCGAATAGTTTGCCGCATAGTTTGGGTGCCATCCTACAACGGCGTAGATGTTCTCGTGTACGTTGGACAATTCAGTGGCGCGTAGAGACGACTCCTCGTCACAGCCGATGACAATCAGTTTTTCAACGCCGTTTTCCACCGCCCTACGCACGGTCGCTGCGGCATCTGGGAAGGCATCGGGAAAGTTGAGATGGCAGTGAGTATCAATCAACATCCGGTTCGTGGGTTCCGCCAGCGATCTGATCAAGAATGTGTGGGAGCAGCGGCAAAAGCGCCTTTGCGCCGCATTTTGCGCCTTTCGGCGATCCGGGGAGGTTGGCGATAAAGCAGGTTCCACTGAGTCCGCACACGCCGCGGCTTAGTGGCGCAAAAGGCGTCTCTTCGAGCCCTTTCTTTAGGATTAGTCCCTCGATACCGTTGGCGCGCTTGCTAAGCAGCGGCAGAGTCGCTTCAGGAGTGACATCGCGTGGAGTGAACCCGGTTCCGCCGGTAGTGATTACAACCGAACAGAATCGTGCAAGCTCTTTTAGCAAAGCTTGAATGTCCGTGAAATCGTCCGACACGATGTGGGTTTCAATCTTTACTGGGTTTAGTCGTTCGAGCTCTTCGACAATGGCTGGGCCGGCCAAATCACTTTGTTCGTTGCGGGTGTCACTTACCGTAACGACTGCGAAAACTAACCGTTCCAATCCGATTTGCCTCCGGTTTTCGAGAGCAGTTTGATTGGGCCGATCTCCATGCCGTGCCCTTCTGATTTGAGCATATCGTAGATTGTGATCGCTGCCACCGACACACCGACTATCGCTTCCATTTCGACTCCAGTGCGTGCCTCGGCGACGCACTCGCAGCGAATATCCACGCCGCCTTCGCTAACTGCGAGCGAAACGGATACCTTTTCGAGTGGAATCGGATGGCATAGGGGTACCAGCTCCGAAGTCTTTTTGACAGCCTGGATTGCTGCAACCTGAGCGACTGCCAGAGGATCGCCCTTCGGGTGTGCCTTCATTGCGTTCAGATGGGTCGGTGTGAGGCTGATTCGTCCCGCTGCGACCGCGGCCCTTCTTGTAACAGGTTTGCTCGAAACATCCACCATCGTGGCGCGGCCGGATTCATCAAGGTGCGGCAGGTCAGGCATATATAGAGGCTACCCAGCAGCATCACCCGTGTCGGCTGCGTCAAACTACAGACGCACATGATCTTTGTGGCCGTACTCGCGATTGGCATGACAGCGCCAGACGTTGTGATCACGTCCCCTTCCGGACGCCAGATGCCTTTGCTTTCTCGGCATGAGCGATTTGCGGCGCTTTTGTTCGGAGTTGACTCGAAGAAAGACTCGGCGGTGCTTGAACAGCTATCCGTGCTTCCGGTGGCGGACCCACCGTGGGAGATTCATCTGTTTGGCAGCGGACCAAACGACAAGATGAGCTCAATTAATCAGGCGGCGATGGCGAAGTTCGAATTGCCCGCGGCCAGGTCAATGGTGCTCGTGAATCCGGCGGGGAAGGTGATTGCAGTTTGGAGCGATCTGAACCTTGAGCGGCTGTCGCAGCGGGTCGCTGGCGACGGTCTTCCAGCGGGATCGGATTTGGGGGATCTGCGGAGCGCGGTCAAGGGCGAGGAAAGGACCGATGTTGGATTTTTGATGTTGTTCCTGTCTTCACGAGGTGTTGTGGACGGCCTGTACCGGGACCGGATTCTGGACGCGGTCAGAGCGGCGCGCGAGGCAAAGATTGGAGTGGTAGCGATCTTTTCAAACGCTGGCGAATCCGATGAGGCGGTGCACTCATTCTTCGGTGTCCAGGAGTCGCCCCTGAAGGCGTTGCTCGATGCGGGGGCTGCGTTCGCGGATGCCGCAGGGGTCCTCACTACTCCGACCGCGGTTTTGCTCGACGCCAAGGGACGCCTGGCTTACACTGGGGCAATTGACAGCAACTCACGGGCCCGGAGCGACAATTGGCAGTACCTTTTGGACTCTTTGGCGGCTGTAAAAATAGGTAAATCTCCCAGGATTAGCCGGACGCTCGCATTCGGGACGCCGATTAAGCGGTTTCGGTCTGATTCCGGCGGCCTGAGAGCCGAGAATTAAGGAGAGCGGAGGCCAAGCTGCGTCCGCACAACTGTATGGATGTTACTGAATTTCAACTTGAGCCTGGCCAGCAGGTTTTGGTTGCTCGCGCTGGAGCCGAAGAGATTGAGGCAGCGAGCGGCACAATCGTCTCCCATGACGGAGCGAACCTCATGGTTATGCTTCAACAACGCCTCGAGTTAGTGATGCCAGGCGTTCTGATGATCGTTCGGCCTTCGATAGACGGCCTGACGGCCTGGGCAACCGCCGAGAGCATCAAGGGAACGTCAGACGGCGTTTCTCTCACTCTGAAAATCACGCGGTGGGAAGATGCCGAACAACCGCGTGCGAATAGGATTAGGATGGGATACGACGTGGACCTGACTTATCGTACGCCAATGTCCAACTTGGGAATGAAGCGGACGATCGGTTCGACGGTTGACATCTCGATGACCGGAATGCGAATCAAGACTCGGACTCCGGTCGCGAACGGTTCGGTCGCACACGTGCACCTATTCATTTCTCCCGAAAGAAGAGTTGAGCTTCTTGCGAGGGTTGTGCGCGTCGTCGCCGGTACTGAAGCATCGTCGGGTGGATTTGAAGTCGGGATGGTTTTCATACGGTTTCTGAAAGGTTATGACGACCTTGTAGAGATCGTGTGGTTGGCAGAAGAGGAGATGAGTTCGGACGGAGGTTCAATGTCTATGGACTACTCTCAACCCGAACCCGTTGCTGAGACACCGGAACCAGCTGCCCCTACTGAAGCGGAACCAACATCCGAGCCTGCGGCCACATCGGAAGAGCAAGCGGCGTAGTTACTCTTGTTCAGATTCGGGCCGCAGAGTGGGGAACAGGATCACATCGCGGATGCTGTCTACTCCTGCCATCAGCATAACCAACCGATCTATGCCGATGCCGAGACCACCTGTCGGCGGAAGCCCACACTCGATCGCATGTAGAAAATCTTCATCAAGCGGATTCGCTTCGTGGTTTCCGGCCGCGCGGCTTGCTGCTTGCAACTCCATTCGTTCGCGCTGGTCTACGGGATCGTTCAATTCGCTGAACGCGTTGCACACTTCGCGGCCTCTGACATAACCTTCAAATCGCCGTGTGAGTCGCGGGTTCGTTGGGTGCACTTTTGCAAGTGGAGATGTCTCGATTGGATAATTCTCGACAAACGTCGGCTGAATGAGCTTCGGCTCCACGAACCGTTCGAGCAGTTTTTCGATGATTCCACCAATGTCAGTTTCATCCTCTGACGGCAGACCGGCATTTGCCATTGCCTTCTTTGCAGATTCAAGGGACTGGAAGCTCTCGGGGCTTACTCCGCTGTGTTCGTGAATGGCGGTCAGTAGGTCCACCCTTGCCCACGGCTTGCCGAAATCGAGCTCGCATCCCTCGACCTCTACTTTGTCGCTACCGAATACGCTTACTGCGACTTTTCGACACAACTCCTCGACGAGCGCTTCGATGTCCTCCATCTTCACATACGCCCAATAGAGCTCTAACAAAGTGAATTCCGGATTGTGCCTGGTGCTGATGCCTTCGTTGCGAAACACTCTTCCGATTTCGTAGACCTTGTCAAGTCCTCCGACGATAAGTCTTTTGAGTTTGAGCTCCAGCGATATGCGAAGCTTGAGTTCGATTTCCAGCGCGTTATGAAACGTGATGAACGGGCGCGCGGCGGCGCCTCCGACTTCTGATTCAAGCACCGGTGTTTCGACCTCGAGAAAACCCATTTCGTCGAGGTGTCTGCGAATACAGGAAACCGTCTTTGAGCGCTTGATAAACAGTTCGCGGCTGTGTTGGTTTGCAAGAAGGTCTAAGTACCTTCTTCTGGATCGTTCCTCAATGTCCGTCAATCCGTACCACTTCTCGCCGTCTTTTTCTTTGCCGAGGGGAAGCGTGTGCAAACACTTTGAGAGGAGTTTGAGATCGCGAGCGTGGATTGATATCTCACCTGTTCGCGTTGTGAAGACTTCGCCGGTTGTGCCGACGATGTCGCCGATATCCACGAGATCAGCAACGGCCCAGAGTGCTTCCCCGAGGTCATCTTTTTTTGCGTAGACCTGCATGCGCTGACCTGCGTGCGTGAGGTCGAAGAACATCGCTTTTCCCATCGCGCGGTGAGCAGTCACGCGTCCGGCGAGCGAAACGGTTTTGCCCTCAATCTCAGCGTAGTTTGCGCGAATATCATCGGGCAAGTGCGATTGCGGATGCTCTTCAAACCGATAAGGATCGTGGCCAATTTCTTGCAGTTGGCGCAATTTTTGCAGGCGGAGCGCGAACGCTTCCTCGTCAATTCTCACTTGACGAGTTTACCGATCTTGACGATCTCGTAAATAACGGTGCCTGCCGGAGCCTCAACTTTGATTTGGTCACCTTTCGCACGACCAATTAGCGCTCGGCCAAGAGGAGAGTCGTCGGAAACGTTGTCGTTGTTCAAATCAGCTTCAGCGCTCGACACCAAGTTCACTTTGAATTCGTCGCTCTTCTTTTTCACGTTGAACAAACTAACGACCGTGCCAATGCTCGCTGTTTTGACAGAGATATCTTTCGCTGTAAGGATGTACGAATTCGCCAGAATCTCCTGAAGCTCCAAGATTCTGTCTTCGTTCATAGATTGCTCGAACTTGATTTCATCGAGTTCGGAATTCTCTTCGCTGTACTCGCCGTGCGACATGGAGTCTTCGATCCGAGTGGCAATTTCGGATCGGGTTGACTTCGTTAGGCGCTCCAACTCATCCGAGAGGGTTTTGTGCCCAATCGGGGTTAGCAAGATTGCATCGTCGTCGTACATCTGGTTTCAGCGAGGCGCGGGATTATAGCCCACATCCTGCGCGATATATACGACTGAATTGGCGAAAAAGTTCGGCTATTTCAGGGGCGAAATAGGGTTAGTAGACGGGAATCGGGTACCCCAGTAACCAACTCACGCCGTAGGCTGCGAGAGACACGGCAAATCCGCCGGCTAGGACCCAGGGTAACCCGGTGTTGAGGAGTCGCTGCCAGAAGTTTGGATTGAGTCTCCCGCTGTTCCTGAACCGATGTAGCAGCTCCCCGGCTGCGGCGATCGCATTTTCGACTTGCGCCTTTGTTGGCGGCTTGGTCGTGAACAAGAACTGGACCCATGCGCCAACCCTGCGCCAGAGAGTCACGGTCGCGACGAGGGCAATCAGCGGTCCCATCTCGAAGCGAAGTAGGTCGAGCAGCCCAAGAAACATGAGTGAGCCGACAGCCAAGTTGGTGCCACAACGGGGATGAACCCTCGGCATCCGCTTCACGACATCATACGTTAGCGGTTCGCGGCGCTCCAGGGCGTGGACGACCATATGTTCCGCGGCGTGGGTACCCGCGAGAGGAATCGCGCGCACGAGAGCGAGGAATCCTACTGATGAGAGCAGGTTGAGCAGCATCGCATCCCGGCGGGAGATGTCTCCAACCAGAAGGTCTGTGAACGTCGGGCCGTGCAGACCTTGGCCAACAAGCGCGACCGCCCCGACCGCCCCGAAAAACGAAATCAGAAACAGCAGCGAGAGGCAGGCCCCGGCGGACAGCAAGCCCATCCCTTTGGCTCCGCCAGACACAATGCCGTTCGTGAGATATACGCCGAACGGAGTTGCGAGGCCGCCGACCATTGACGGTCTTGCCTCATGGGCACGATGTGAAAACAGGTCAAGGCCGAAGATGAGTCCGGCGTACCGACCGTTTCCATCCACAACGAGCGCGTACGCATGTTCTCCTTCGGCGAGCGTTTGGATGACTGAGGTGGCCTCCTGATTTGGCGCCACGGTTACGGGCGCCTGGGCGGCGAGAGGGCCGATTGGATCATAGGGCGATGCGGAAGACAAGAGCGCGCGCCGGACTACTTCGCGCTGTATGACAGTAACGTTTCCCGACGCGTCGAACAGTGGCAGGACGTCATGCCCGGATTCTCGAAAAGCATCCGCGGCGGCTGCGAGCGAGGTTTCTGGAAACAGGGGCTGGATGAACTTCGCGTAATCGAGCGCGATCTCACCGTCGTAAATTGCCATCTAAGGAAATGAAGCCTACCGCGATTTGGCCAAGTCGTCCGTCCTAATTGAGAGTCCTCCAGATCCTCTCTCTTGCATGATGAAACGAATTGCCGTGCTAACCAGTGGCGGAGACGCGCCAGGCATGAACGCTGCCATACGAGCAGTTGTTCGAACGGCGCTTGGTCGCGGTGCGACAGTTGCGGGATATCGCCACGGGTTCGATGGGCTGCTCGATGGCGAGTTCGTCGAGATGGACTCGGTGCAAGTGGGCGGAATTATCAGCCGCGGCGGAACGGTCTTGCGCAGCGGACGCTGCAAGAGGTTTTTGGAGCCAAGCCAGAGAAAGCTCGCGATTGATGGTATGGCGGCGGCCGGTGTCGAGGGTCTTGTCGTAATCGGTGGCGATGGGTCGCTCACCGGAGCCCATCTTCTGGCGACGGAGCATGGCTTCCCGATTTACGGGATTCCGGGCTCGATTGACAACGACATTTTTGGGACCGACCCAAGCATCGGCTTTGATACTGCGATAAACACGGCGCTTGACGCCATTGACAGAGTCCGGGACACCGCATATTCACACGACCGAGTGTTTGTGATTGAGGTGATGGGGCGAAAACATGGGTTCATAGCGTTGGAGGCTGGGCTTGCTGGCGGAGCAGAAGCGATTCTGATTCCGGAGATTCCGTTCAGTTTGCAGGAAGTTTGCAATCGACTGGATGCCGGCACTGGCCGCGGAAAGAAATCGAGCATCATCGTCGTCGCGGAGGGTGCCGGCAAAGCGAACGATATCAGCGCATTTATTCAGAAGCATTCGGGATACGAATCACGCGAGTTGGTTCTTGGTCACATGCAACGCGGCGGAAACCCGACTGCGTTTGACAGAGTTTTAGCGACACGCATCGGAGCGTATGCCGCAACACGACTTTTGAATGGCCATGCCGACGAAATGGCTGGCTTTATGGGGCAGAAAATGGTCGCGACACCACTGGCAACTGTCCTTTCGAGCGAGCAGAAGATTGATCCTGAAAAGCTGCTGCTGGCTGAGGTTATGGCGCAGTGATTCTGTGCGTAGCGCTCAATCCCAGCATTGATCGCACCACGTTTATTGACGAACTTAAACCTCACGACACAAACCGAATCGTGCGAACGGAGATGGATGCCGGTGGCAAGGGAATCAACGTTGCGCGAATGCTTACCGCGCTTGGGACAGACTCGGTCGTTCTTGCCCCTTTGGGCGGGGCGGAAGGCGAAATGGTAAAGCACGTGATGCAGCGTGGGCGTGTTCGGGCGGAAGTGGTAGAGATTTCGGAAGCGACTCGCGTAAACGTGATGATCGAAGAGCGTTCCGGCGGCCCTCCGACTACGCTGAACGAAAAGGGTCCGGAGTTATCGGGCGAGGAGCTCTCGAGGTTGAGTGAATCGTATCGGAGGTTAGTCGCGAGTGCGTCGCATGTTGTGTTAGGTGGGTCTTTGCTATCTGGAATGGACTCTGACGTGTTCGCAGCGATGATGCGTGTCGCCAAAGAAGTTGGAGACGCGAAAACGGTTGTTGATGCGGACGGAGAGCCGATGATGCGATGCCTGAATGAGCGCCCGTTTCTGACTAAGCCGAATGGAGCAGAAGCCGGCCGCGTTTTGAAGTCTCCGGTAAGCTCCCCGACCGACGCGATAGCGGCTGCAGAAAAGATCGCTGAGTTCGGAGTTTCGATTTCGTTAGTCTCGATGGGTTCAGAAGGTTGCGCGATGTTTTGTGATGGGTCAAAGTACTGGGCGTCCGCGCCAAAAGTTGTTGTGAAAAGCACGATTGGTGCTGGGGACTCGTTGGTAGCCGGGTTTCTTTCGGCGATGACGAAAGGATGTTCTCGCACAGACTGTTTGGCGCTCGCCGTTGCTGCCGGCGCTGCGACAGCGATGTCAGATGGCGCGTCCATTGGAGATGAGATGCAAGTACGAAATCTGTTGGAGAGGGTGAGTGTTGAAAGGGTTAATTAGTTTTCTGTTTTTGGTTGTTTGCGTCGGCGCTTCGGCGGATGAACTGCGCGACGAAGTGATTCGATGGAGATTGGATTTCGTCGGTCATACGTCGGCGCAGATTGCTGGCGCGAGCGAGGCGCGATATGGATTTGGTGTCGCAATCAGTGCTTCGCGAGACGCTCGAATATTGGCACTTCGCGGCCGGCGCGATATCGAATCGCGAGAAGAAATCTCGTTGCGAGCGTTCCACTCATTTGCGGCAGGCAACCTCTCACTACCTTTTGACGCACTTTGGTTCACGGTTGGTGGAGAGTGGACCGGCCGTGGGAAGGCGTTCAGAAACTTGTATCTTGAGCTGGGATCGGGACTATTTTTAGCGAGCGATACGACGTATGATTTGAGTTCCTCGATTGATTTTGGGTCTTACCTCGGGGCCGGGATGTACCTGGGTAACGGCGGACGGTACGCTCCCCGAGTCGGCATCCGATTTACGCACATTAGCAACGCCGGGTTACGAAGGCCGAACTGGGGCGTCAATCTGGTTGAGTACACGATTGGATTCAAGCTTTGAAGAAACAAGCGAGCGCACCGGTGGCATGGTCTGACTTCCGTAAGTGGATGTCGAACGTTTTGCCGCTTACGGCGTGTGTTCCATTTCCAATCGCCGGATACTATTTTGATTCGCAGGGCAAGGCGTTGATTTCGATTATTTGCTATGCAGCCACATTGCCGGCGCTTTGGCTGGGAATAAATTTTCTTGCATTGTTTCAGAACAGCCAATTGAAGACTGCGCTCCGCAGAAGGCTGGAAGCGGTTCATCCAGAGCAGATGGGCAAAGCGGTGTTTGCAGGATTCTCAAGACCAAACGCCGCATCAGGAATTCACTTGCACGAGGATGTTGGTTGGGTGATGATGGACGACGACGCGATACGGTTTCTTGGCGAGCGTTCGCAATACGATTTGTCGAAGCAGATGGTGAAGAATGTTCGGTTCGGCGCTAACTGGAATACACTGCTCGGTTTGGGCCGTTGGGTTATTGTTGAGGGGACCGAAAGCGGCAAGCGGATACAGATGCGTTTTGAGCCAAGAGAACGGCCCACGATGCTCGCGAATCTGTTTTACGGAAAGACACTCCTGAATCGGATTCGAGAGTGGGCGAAAAAGCCATCGCGGTAAACTGCACGCGCTGTGCAACCGAAAAAAACCATCAAAGATATTGATCCAGCGGGTAAGCGTGTGTTTGTGCGTTGCGATTTCAATGTTCCTCAAGATTCTTCAGGCGCAATCACGGATGATCGCCGGATTAGAGAGGCACTTCCAACTCTAAACTATTTGTTGGATCATGGCGCATCTGTCCTGCTTGCAAGCCATCTCGGAAGGCCGAAAGGCGTGGATCCGAAGTGGAGTTTGCGGCCGGTTGCTGAGCGATTAGCTGAACTGCTCGGAAAGCCCGTTGCACTTGCGCCTGACTGCGTGGGACAGGAAGTGAGTCAACTGGCGCATGCGTTGGCGCCGGGTCAGGTGTTGCTTCTTGAAAATGTGCGGTTTCATGCCGAAGAATCAGATAACGATCCTGCATTCGCCGCTCAGTTGGCTTCGCTTGCAGACCTGTATGTAAACGATGCGTTCGGGACGGCACACCGCGCACACGCGAGCACCGAAGGTATCGCGCATATTTTGCCGGGTGTTGCCGGACTGCTCATTGAGAAAGAGATTCGGTATTTGGGAATGGCACTGCACTCGCCAGAACGCCCGTACATCGCGGTTATGGGGGGTGCAAAGGTCAGCGACAAAATCTCGTTAATCGAAAACCTTCTTCCAACGGTTGACAAGTTCATTATCGGAGGAGGAATGGTGTTTACCTTCCTAAAAGCTCAAGGCAAGCAGATTGGCCGATCACTGCTTGATGCAGAGCACGTTTCCTTCGCTGCTGAAATGCTTGAACGACATTCCGCCAAGTTCGCTCTCGCCACTGACTTTGTCGTCACAGACGAAATCGCCGCTGGATCGAGCACCAAAATCGTTGGGGCGGATGCAATCGCGGAAAACGAAATTGGAGCGGACATCGGCCCGATGAGTGCGAGCGCCTTTGCGGCGGAGATTGCGCGAGCCGGAACGGTGGTTTGGAACGGACCGATGGGAGTGTTTGAGATTCCGGAGTTTTCGGAAGGGACAGCTGCAATTGTGAAGGCGATGGAAACCTCTGGTGCGGTAACGATTGTAGGTGGCGGAGACACGGCTTCCGCATTCGAACAGTTTGGCGACCCAACAAAAGTCTCGCATGTGAGCACCGGCGGTGGGGCAAGTCTTGAGTTTCTTGAGGGCAAGGAGCTGCCGGGGATTACCGCTTTGCAATCGAAATGATGAGATCGCTGATTATTTTGTGCTTCGCTGTCGGCATTGCGGGATGCCAGGACTTGGGAGTGAAGCGGGTTTCTGAACCAAAACGGGACGTGACCGCCACCGAAAAGCGCACATCCGACGATTCGTCGGAGCGGACCTCCAAGAAGGAGTTGGATGATGATACGCCAGCTTCATCTGGAGGGACGACGATTGTTCCCGGAACAGTATCTGAGAAAGATATCGAATTAGAGTTTTATCCAAAAAGCAAGGATGACGGGACCTCTGGAGCAGCGATGTCGGGCGGTGAAGTCGTCGGGCAGCTTAGCTCAAGAAGCTCAGAAGCGGGCGTAAAACAGATCGAGTTTTTCTACAAACGGAAACTTGAAATTGAACCAGTTAAGTCGGGCGGCAGTACGTCTGTGACATTCGAAAAACATTCTGCGCGTGGGCGATGGTTCGTGACCATTGATGATGAAGGCGACCACCGCAGAGTCACCATTTTGTTCAGTCCGGCACGATAAAAAGCCCCGCAGGAATTAGATCCTAACGGGGCCTTCAGTTCTACGGAGGAGAGTTCTTAGTAATTACTCGGCGGATTGAGACGATTCAGGCCGGTTCCGGCTTGAACGATCACAAAGCGCCCCTCGACGTACTCCATCGTGAACGTCATGTGAACGGTTTGCTCACGATTCCACGAGTCAATGTAGCTGTGTCGAGCACTGACCCAAAACTCGCCGCCACGCGCGCGCCGAACATTGAGAATCTCAAAGTTTGTGGTGTACACGCTGTAGAGCAAGTCGGCGGTGATGTCGTAATAGTCTTCGGCTGCGACTGAGTACGCATAGTCACCGTCAATCATGATGTCAATTTCACCGTTCCGCGGCAACAGGTTCTGCAGGCTGCGAGCATCGGCGTACTTGAACGCATCAACAAGATCGCTCAAGGCGCGATCAAGGCGCGAAGTGTTGTAAGTGTTGCCGTAGTCGTTGTAGTAGTAGCCGCTGCCTCTTCCGCAGTAGTACCAGCGAAGGTCTCCGCCAAGCACGATGATGATTCGCCACGGATTCCAGTGGCATCGGTCATAACGCATATACGGCGGAAGACTCCAGTAGTAGTAGTAGGGCGAGTAGTAGCAGTCATAGCTCCACGGATCGAAGCTCCACCAGCGGTATCCGAAGTGGCAGTCTCGCCAGTACGGATCGTAGTGGAAGTACCCGAATCGGTAGCCATCATAGAACCCGTCTCTGTACCCGTCGCGGTAATCATTGCGACCGCCGCCGCCACCGCCACCGCCACCGCCTCCGCGATTGCGATTGTCGTCGCGGAAGATTCGAAACTTGTCCTTGGGAGCGATTTCGTACTTGATGTTCGAGTTGGGTGGTCCGATTGGCCGAACATTCAAAACAGGCGGCGCAACGGGGTTCATCGGTCTTGAGATGAGGTTACGTGCGTTGCTGTTATTCTTGGTGTTGTTGCCTCCGGTTTTGGGAGCAAATATCGGGCCGATTTCGGTGCGGTTCTGCCGCTTGAAATAGTCTTCCTGCGAAGGCTTCTTGTTCAGATATCCAGCACCTCGGTCGCTGTACCTTTCGGAGTCGCTTGAACGACCGCCGGTTCCAGTACTGCCAGATTTCGGCGCTCCACCGCCCTGGTACGAGCCACCATTACCGCCGCTGTTTCCGCCGTTGTACGGTGGGTTCTTGGGCTGGGGTTGGGGCGCCGGAGGGTTGGATGGTTTCGGGTTTTGTCCGCCACCGCCCCCGTTGCCTGGGTTGGGTGGATTGGATGGCTTCGGTTTGCCACCGCCATCGTTTCCGCCTTGGCCGCCACCGCCGCCGTTGCCTGGGTTAGGAGGATTGGAAGGCTTCGGTTTGCCGCCGCCGTCGTTGCCGCCTTGGCCGCCGCCTTGACCCGGTTTCGGCTTTCCGCCATCGTTTCCGCCAGCCGAACCGGGACTTCCGGGTTTTGGTGGGTTCGTTGGGCCGCCTTGCCCTTGAGCCAGCGCAAAGGCGAACGCAAATAAGAATGCGAGTATCGCTGCTAACTGTTTCATTTCAAAAGGCCTCCAAACGCGGCTCGCTGCCAACGGCTAAACAAACAGACAATAGCAGTTGCTCGATTACTCGAGCCAATTCCCCCTTGGCGCAGAGCTCCGTCGTTGTATTCCTATTTTGCTTGACGGATTAGAGCGCGCGCCGTTACCCCTTCTTCGCTCCTAATACGCAAAAGGGGTCGGCGATAAATCGCCGACCCCGTGTTTGTGCTGTTCTGCCTCAGCTATCCCCCGGCCATGGCCACAGTCGTTATCGTCATCTTGTCAACCCTGAGCGACGTAACTTTTCGGTCGAACTCTCTGTAGAACCGGACCCTGACTTCTCCATCGGGGCCGACGTACCTTCCAGGGCTTTCGGCGATATACAGGCTCGAAGTTCTCTCCCTGCTCGCGAGACTCAAGGATGTGAATTGCTCCCATGCGCTTGTCTCAAAGTTCCAAAGCCAGATTGGCAGGTCTCCGATCGGCGCGATGATGGCCTCGACCGAAACCTCAAGCCCAACGAGGTCGCCGGTCCAGTTGACAAAGCCGCTCATCTCCATCTCGAGAGCGCGAGGAGTGCCTCTGGTTTCGCCACGGACTTCAAACCGTCTGTTGTCGCTGGTTAGCAGTCGCTCTAACCCGCCCCTTCGCAGAGTGCCGCGAAGGAGGGTGTAAGTTGTTGGCGCGAAGTCGGTCCGGATCGGAGTTGGCCCTCCGCCTCCTGCGAGTGCGCTGGCGCAGTTGACTCTTCCGAACACAACCCACGAGCCCACGGGATCGCAAGTAGTTTCAATCGCGCTGCGAATTGTGCTCACCGCGGCGCCAACTCCGCGATGCTCCCAAACCAGGCCCGCTAGCCCCGCGACGTGTGGGGTTGCCATGCTGGTGCCGCTCATCGTGGCGTATCCGTTTGGATATGTCGAGTAGATGCTGGATCCGGGAGCGGCTACGTCAACCCAATCGCCGAAGTTGCTGAAGCTCGACTTCGCGTCGGCTGAATCCGTGGAGCCGACCGCGATGCAGTTTGTGTAGTAAGCAGGATAGAGGGGAGTGTTTACATTGCTGTTGCCAGCTGCGGCGACAATCAGCACGCCGTGATCCCAAGCGTAGTTGACCGCGTCTTGCAGCGCGGACGAGCCGGATGACCCGCCGAGACTCATCGAGATGACCTTTGCGCCGTGATCGGTGGCCCAGTAGATGCCTGACACGATGTCGCTGTAGCTGCCGCTACCGTTGGCATCAAGAACTTTTATCGGCATAACTGAAGAGTTGTAACCAACACCTGCAACTCCGACGCCGTTGTTCGTAAGAGCGGCAGCGATGCCTGCGCAGTGAGTACCGTGTCCATGGTCGTCGTCGGCAATGGTGTCACCATTGACGAAGTCGTATCCTGCGACGAGTTTTGACATGAGATCTGGGTGATCAAGATCAACGCCTGTGTCAATAATGGCAATCGTGACGCCACTCGAACCCAATGTTATGTCCCATGCAGATGGACAGGAGATCTTCGAGAGAGCCCACTGTGAACCGAAGCTCGGATCGTTGGGTGTGTACGTCGCCTCAGCAAGATAGTTGGGCTCGGCGTAGCACATTCCGCTGACGCCGCGAAACCGTTCTATTGCCGAGGTGACGGAAGTTCCGGTCGGCAGCTTGAGCGTAACGACCTCGCCGTTGCGCGCTTCCCTTAGAACTTGCGCGCCAAGTTGCTGCGACATTCCACGCATTGCGGTTTTCGCGTTTGGATTTGCGCGTACGATGATTTCGCCGGGCTTCGCATCTTGTGCGACCAGGCCGGTCGCTAGCGAAGCCACAAAAACTGTAAGCGCAGTATTTAGCCAAATCTTGTTCATCAACATCCCCATGGTCAGGCGCGAGAGGGCTCGACCTGATCCTGGGTATTCGTTCCGAGTTATGGGGATTCAGCCACAAGCACCTATGCGGGCTCTGGGTCCACAAAAACGTTGAGCGCCGGGGTTTGGACCCCGACGCTCATAGAGTGCTCTAACTTTTGAGCTTAGTTTGTCGTTGTGGTGATGACCACCTGGTCGGTGTTCATCGTGAAGGATGAAGTGCGCGTTCGGTAGAACCGGACGGCGACTCCGTTGCTCGCCGAGACGAATCTCGACGGACTTGTGGTGACGTTGAACGTAGCGGTCGTATCGGCCGTGCCGATCGTTGCTGAGCCAACGCTTTCCCAGACTGCCGAACCCCAGTTGTACATGTAGCACGTCATTGTGCCGGATGCGCTGTAGTTGGCTTCGATCTTCGCACTGAGCTGTGTGAGATTGCCTGTGAAGTTAGCGGTTGTTTGCACGTACCAATCTATGTAGCGTGTGCTTCCGACCCGAGCGCTTGTCATTGAGAGCGACGAATTATCGCTGCTCAAAATGCTGCTGAGTGACCCACCAGTTACGCTACCGCGGTACATGGTGAAACTTGTGGGAGCCCAGTCTGTGACTGTTGTCCCGCCGCCGCCACCACCACCTCCGCCGGAGTTCGTGAGCGCTTTGAAAACGTTGATTCTGCCAAACGCTACGAACGTTCCGACGTTGTCGCAGTTTTGCTCGATACGTTGACGAACAACGGTGTTCGTTGTCGGACCGAGGTGTGAGAAGAGTAAGGCAGCTTCGCCAGCAACATGGGGTGTGGCCATCGAAGTTCCGCTGAGAGTTGCGTAGGTTGCGCCGTCATAGGTTGAGTAAATGCTCGACCCTGGGGCGGCGACGTCTACCCAGCTTGATCCATAGTTGCTGAAACTGGAACGAGCGTCAGTTGAGGTGGTCGAAGCGACCGCGATGCAGTTGGTGTAGAAGGCGGGGTAGCTCGGGGCTGTGCTGCCGTTGTTTCCGGCTGCCGCCACGACGACGCACCCGCTGTTCCAAGCGTAGTTGACTGCGGCTTCGAGCGTCGCAGAGCCGCTCGAAGCTCCGAGGCTCATTGAAACGACGTCGGCGCCATTGTCGGCTGCGAACGTGATGCCGTTTGCTACCGCTGTGAGAGTCCCCGAACCCGCTGAGTTGAGCACTTTCACTGGCATAAGTCGACAGTTGAAGCCAACACCGGCTACGCCAATGCCGTTGTTTGTTGACGCAGCTGAGATACCGGCACAGTGCGTTCCGTGTCCGTTGTCGTCATCGGCAACGGAGTCGTTATTCACATAGTCCCAACCGCCGATTAGTTTGGTGTTGAGGTCCGGATGATTGAAGTCAATTCCGGTGTCAACGATCGCAACGACGACCGAGGATGAACCCTGATTTAGGTCCCAGGCCGCAGGTGCTTCGATTTTTGTCATTCCCCATTGCGAGCCGAAGCTCGGATCGTTCGGAATGAGGAATGCGTGAACATATTGATTTGGTTCCGCGAATTCAACGAACGGCTGACTGCGATAGTAATTGACCGCTGCAGCAACGCTCATGCCTTCAGGAAGCTTGATTCTGATGACGTCTAATGCGCGGACCTTTTCGAGTGGCCTTGCGCCCAAAGTTCGATAAGAGTTTTCAACGGCAACGCTTGAGCCGTATTTGAACTTAACTAGGACTTCGCCTTGCACGATGTCGTCTGGCATCGGTGCGGGACGTTGTGCGACTGCAGAAACCATCACAGAGAGAGCTGCAATGATTAGGCTGTTTTTCAACATTAATGATCCTCCTCTAGGAAAAATAGCGACCCCCACTTTGTGAAGCAAAGGGCTGAATACCTGCTCAAAAAAGACGGTGAATCGCTGGGGTTGGTTCCTGGTGTGCTAATCGGTATCGTTTGAGCCAAGCAAAAACGGTGCCAGGAGGGCAGAGGCAGCCCTTAATTTATCCAGGTCTACACCAGTTTCCTGGTCAAATTCCGTCACGAGCGACTCGGTCGAAACGTTTCCAGGTGCCCCCGGAGCGAACGGGCATCCTCCGATTCCTCCCGCCGAAGAATCAAATACACGGATTCCCAATTCGTACGCGGTGCGGCAGTTTGCAATCGCGTTCCCAAACGTGTCGTGAAAGTGAAGGGCTGTTTGTTTCGCGGGGCAGATTTTGAGGGACTCGTCGAGCAGGTCAGAAACTTCGTGCGGCACTGCCTTTCCGATTGTGTCTCCAATCGAGATTTCGCTTACTCCCAGGTCGAGAAGCATTTGAATAACGCTGGCTGTTTGCTGCGGAGAAATCTTGCCTTCGAACGGACAATGGAACGCGGTCGAGACGTAGCCTCTGATAGGGAGCGAAGTGCCCGCCACAATGGGCCGAAATCGTTCGATGCTTTCTGCAATGGTTGCGTTCGTATTCTTCTGATTGAAGCTTTCGCTTGCGGCGGTGAATACCGCGATTTTTGTTGCGCCAGCAGCAAGTGCGCGCTCCAAGCCTTTTTCATTTGGAGCGAGCGCCATCAACACAACGCCTGCCTTCCGGTTGATTGCGGAAAACACTTCCTCTGCATCTGCGAGCTGCGGAACCCACTTTGGCGAAACGAACGAGCTCACTTCGATCTCCGTGAGACCCGACTCCATCAGCGCGTTGATAAACGCCACTTTGACGTCGGTGGGGATGAACATTTTCTCATTTTGAAGCCCGTCGCGAGGGCCAACTTCTACGAGGTGCACCGACATTGCACCCTTTGTACCTCGTTCCGGTACGATTGCATTCGAATGGCGGCCGAATCGTTCGAAAGCGAGATTTCACGTGTGGTTTCTGGGAATGAGTCCGGGGTTACCACGGAGGAGATTTGCAAACTGTTGAGCCAGACGCCTCAGGTATTGGGTGACTCGTTCGAATCTCTCAAAAGATCGCGGAAGCTGTACGGTTTCGCGGGGCTGTGGATCAGTGCGGAAGCCTACAGCGCGGTCTCAGCACAGCTCGTTGGGGCGCTTGGGCGGTTCCACGCGGATCACCCGAGACGAATCGGTTGTTCAGAAGCCGAATTGTACGAACTCAGCGGAATGAAGTGGGATGCTAAGCCTTTCAATCGGCTCATAAAGCAGATGGCATCGGACTCGGTCGTGGTTGAATTTGGGACGGAACTTAGGCTCGCTGGCGCGCGGTTTGAGTTGTCGGAAAACCAGCGCCTTCTGCTCGAGAGAGTTGCAGGAGTTATGGACTCTTGCGGGGCATTGGCACCAACTCCTCGGCAATTGGCAGAAGAACTGCAAATCCCTCTGCAAGCTGTTGAAGAGATGATTCGACTCGGCATCGCTTCGGGAGACTTGATTGAGATCGAGACAAACCTCGTCTATCCAAAACAAACCATTGAGAAAATCCTTGATACCGTTCGCGAACTGCCATCCTCGTTCTCGGTGGCAGAGTTTCGAGACGCGACTCAGTCGTCGCGCCGGCTTGCGATTGCGTTGCTTGAGTTCTTCGACCGTCAAGGCTGGACAGTGAGGGAGGGTGATTCGAGGCGAGAAGCCGAGAGTTGCCCGGAAGAGTAAACTCGCCGCACTCATGTCCCGGTCGCTAGCGGTTATCATTCCAGCCTACAACGAGCAGCCGCGCCTTCAGAAAACACTCGACCGAGTAAGAGAGTATTTCTCCTCGACGGATTACGACTGGAGTGTATGCGTTGTGAGCGATGGAAGTACGGACGACACCGCAGCGATCGTGAAAGCGATGCACGAAAGTGATGCCCGATTCAAGCTAATCGAATATCGGCCTAATCGGGGCAAGGGGTATGCCGTGCGAACCGGCATGCTCGAGGCGGATGCCGATTGGCTCCTCCTGTGTGACGCTGACCTCGCAACTCCGATCGAGGAGATAGAACTGCTTGCCGCCGCCAATGCCGACGTCGCAATCGGCAGCAGGGCGCTGGACAGGTCCAAGCTCGAAGTGCATCAGCCGTTTCTTCGTGAGTTTGGCGGCAGAGTGCTTAACAAAATCATACAACTCTTGGCCGTTCGCGGCTTGCGCGACACGCAATGCGGGTTCAAGCTGTTTTCGCGAAAAGCAGCTAAGGACGCGTTTAGCCGCTGCAGGCTGGATGGTTTCAGCTACGACGTCGAAGCCTTGATGTTTGCGAATGCACTTGGATACAAGATCAAAGAGGTTTCAGTTCGGTGGGCACATCAAGAGGGCTCGAAAGTCAAAGTTAGCCGCGATGCTCCTCGCATGCTGTGGGATCTAATCAAACTTCGCTTCAGCTTCAAAAAGCGAATGGCAGAACGCGCTTAGAATTTCGAAAACCTGTGTCGGAAAAGTGTCCAAAACGCTTCGACGCCATCCGTCCACCTAATCTTTTTTCCTTCCTCTTTTCCGCGCGGTTCGTAGCTGATGGGTACTTCGATGATTTTATGTCCCATTCGAATCGCTTTCGCAGTAGCCTCTGGGCAGAACTCGAACCGGTTGCAGACCAGGTTCATCCGTTTGAGTACATCGGTTTTGAATGCTTTATAGCAAGTCGCTTCGTCGGTCAATCGCTGGAAGAATAAGGCTGCGACTGACCACCGCAGCAGCACATTTACGACCTTATTGGGCAGCGCCATTCCTTTGCTCATGCCTTTCATAAATCTTGAGCCGTAGCAAACGTCCGACTTTCCGTCGAGAATCGGCTGGATAACACTGCTAATCTCCTCGGGGCGATACTCGAGGTCCGCGTCCTGGATGATGGAAACGACTCCCGTCGCCTTCTGAAGGCCGGCGCGGATTGCTGCGCCCTTCCCTGAGTTCTTTGGCTGACGATAGTAGATTATTTTGTCGCCGTAAGACTTCGCAATTTCACCGGTGCGATCTTTGCTGCAATCGTCGACGACAATGATTTGGGAATCGAGCGGAAGCGCGAGCAGACGATCCAGCACGGCAGCGAGCGTTGCCTCCTCGTTGTATGCCGGCACAATAATAGAAACAGTCGGTTGCTTCGTTAAAGGTGTACTCACTAAGCTAATCTCTTTCTCTTCAGTTTTTTGCATGGCTTGGATCCGGACGCTCGTAAACTCGCACCCAGGAATCTCTAACACGAAACTCTTCGATTTTCTTCCAAGTTTCCTGCTTAAAAATCGGAAACAGCAGGCCGTACGGCCGGAGCGAGGATTTGTACCTGGGTCCGAGGAAGAATTCGTGGCCCTTTAGGAACTCTTCTTCGGAGCGAAAGTCCATTTCCCGGCTAGTTACTGCGGCGAACTTGACATTCCTGAGCGTAAGCGAAGCAGCAAGGTCCGTGCCATCAATCAACTCCTCGCTTACAAGTCCACTCGTGTCGACGCCATCTCCGTGCCATTGATCAAGCATATGGGGCGAGACAAGCACGTTGGGATGCTCGTTTGCCCACGCCAGAAACTGCTCGCCCGCGGGTCTGTAATTTTCCAAGTAAATCTTCTGGTACGCAGTGGCGATAGTCAAGATTAGGAGCGCCGTCGAAATCGCGACCGCAGATGCGATGCCAGCACGGCTTTTCCACAAAAGCATCATCCAAACGAGCAGCGCGGCAGCGAGCGCGACTCCTGAATAAACGCCTCCAATCGCAGCAACCGCAATTGTTAGCAGCAGGATTTGAGACAATCGGTTACCGGATTCAATCCAGGATGAGATAGCGAAAGTCACCGCGAGCCACACCATCCATGTGGTTTGAACGGAATAGAAATATGCTCCACCGACCTCGGCGAAACGGGAGTGCACGACAAGCCACCAGAGGAGTGACCCAACCAGCCACAGCCCTAACACTAAGTCCATTTTGAAGGCTCGAATCGCTCCGATAAGTGCTAATCCAAACAACACCAGTGCTGAGAATCCGAACAATAACTTCGGCAGTTTCTCACCTGCGATAATTTTGTTGCTCGCGACTTCATCGGTGAACGAAACCGCTGCCCCGGCAACCACGTACTGTGCGACCTTTGGTCCTGCGGCACCTCGTAGTTGAGTCTCCTTGTAATAGTCGCCCGGGCCCTTCTCCGTGCCAAATTTCATCCACGCGAAAGTCGGAGCCAAGCAGATTCCGGCAATTAAGAGCGAAGAGATGATGCGGCCGAATGAGAGTCGGGCGTGCTCTTTCCTGTGCGACAGGATTTGCGAAATCGCTACAAATACTGGCAATACAACTCCGTTGTATCGCATTGAGAGCGCGAGAACGGCGAGCAAGTATGCCCATCCCCAGCGCCGCTCGAGCGTGCAAACTGCACACCACGCGAATAAGGCGACAAACGGCAGGTGCGAAGTGCAATTGAGGGCTGTCGAGATCGTGTATCGGTTTCCCAAGACGCCGGCTATCAGAACACAACTTCCGATAAGTGCGTACTTCCTGCAAAATCGCAGCAGTGCGATGCCAAACGCAACGAACGCCAACATGTTGATGGCACGCGCCGACCCTTCAATGATGGTTGGAGAGAGGTTGACGAGTGGACTGAGGAGCGCGGGATAACCCGGCGGAAATTTCTGATCCGTGGCGCTCAGTGAAGCGATGTCTTTCGCTTGATCAAGGTAAACGTAGTAGTCAGGGTCGGGTGGTGGCCGATCGAAGGCCAACCCAATGATCACCACGGTGAGGAAAGCGAACAGCCATTTCGCAATGCGCGAATCGAGCACAAGCAGGATGCCGACGGGCTGATTTGGCGCTGCTGAGCTCATGGTCGCCCATTTTGCCGCAATATTTGGGTTGAAGTGTCAAAATCGGCCCCGTGAAGAAGCTGGACTGTATCGTTCGCTCGAATAAGCTCGAAGAGATAAAGGCGGCGCTTGAGCAGAACGGCGTTTTCGGGCTTACCACTGAGCCGGTTCGAGGCCACGGCCGGCAACAGGGAAGAACCGAGTTTTACCGAGGGAGCACCTACTCCATCAACCTACTCCCGAAAACTCGAGTTGAAGTCATTGTGAGCGATGGACAGGTGGAGCAGGCCATCGAAGCCATCGTCGAAGCTGCACGGACGGGCGAGATCGGTGATGGGAAGATTTTCGTTAGCGAGGTGCTGGACGTTATTCGAATTCGCACAGGCGAGCGTGGAGAGGCGGCGCTTTAGCCGCTACACGTCTACAACAGGAACTTCTGAACCGCGAGTTCGCTCGTGAAACAGCAGGGCACAAGAGACACCAACGGCGAGCGAAAAGGCGGCCATATATGTTCTTTCCGCGAACCAACCGGTGACAGTACTGCCTACGAGCGTAAATGCGACGATTCCGAGCGGAGCGATAGCGAGCGCCTTATGGAACGGGTTTCGTAGTTTGATGTACATGACAATGGTGGTTCCCAGAAGAAATCCGTAACCGAGCAACAGAGTAAACAACCCTACGAGCCCGGAATGTGAGAGCACGTACCACCAAGTTGTGTCCATCCAGGTTTTTGGAAGCGATCGGTCAGTCCCCGGGATTGGAATTGACCCGTACAGCGTGCCAGGTCCACCGCCGAACAGTGGGTTATCATAGAAGAACGGTTTCCCGGCGTTGATCTCTCGCTCTCTTGTAACCAGTCCCTCGTCGAACAGAACCGCCCGCGAACTCGAAACTTGAATGCGTTGTTGGGCTTTCTCAACCGTTTCGCCGACTTTCTTCACTGCGGCAGGGCCGCTCATCAGGACCAACAGGAGGCAGACAAGCCCAGCTACAGCGGTCCCGTAAATTGCGTTCAGCCTGGGCCGAATCGGGAGGCAGAAAAGCACGATGATGAGGGCGAGAGCCATTCCCACCCAGTGAATTCGCCCACGGTCCAAGAACAAAATCCAGAGTCCACACAACAGACCAGCGATTCCCAATAACCTGTATTTAGTTTTCTTCGCGAAGGCAATCACGACCAGGGCATAGCAACTCGCAATGATGCACATCGCGAGAAACTGTGTTTTAACGGCCGAGTCACCATACGATCGAGTACTCATCGTTCCGTACCCAATTCTTCTGATAGCGTCCTTGCCTATTCCGAGTTCAATCAAAGTTGACATAAACCCCGATATCAGCAGCGTAACCAGAAGGATAACGAAGAACGGTTTCCAAACCTTTCCCGAAGCCAGGCAGAGATACGCGACGAGAGCAAGCGGGAACAGAAGCCAGCCGTCGCTCTGGTTCATCATGTATTCGGTTCGCCCCATGAAAAAGTATGCGTAGGCCATATAGCCCGCGGCGAACAAAAACGCGATGAGTGGCGGCCAAACCAACGAGAAGTAGATGGGGGGTCGCTCCTTCTCGCTCGCCCAGTAGGCAATCGCGGCAACAAACGCCATGAAGAACAGTGCTTCGGCAGGCCCGATCGCGTTGGCGATTCGAAAACCGAACTGCCGCTCGTCAAGTCGCCCGTAGAAGATCGTGTGTCCCCAAATGACGGCGAGGATAAATAGCCACTCATGCCGGACGATCATCAACGACATCAAGAGGATGAAGACAGCGCTTCCACCGATTGGGATGGCCCACTTTGTTTGGGGAGCAAAAAGCAGAATGACGCCGGTCGCGAGAATGAGCAAACAGGCGAGAATCGTCAGCCAGACGGTGCCGCCGCTCTTGAGGCCCCTACCTTCGGTCCTGCCTTCTAAAAGGCGGGCTAATCCTATCGTAAACCTTGCTAAACTCATGGTGGGGGTGGCTAACTCAGCCGATGATACTCAAAGGACGATTCTGAGCCCGTCTCCGTCGCCGAGGAAAAGTCCAATTTCTGGCCCAGTTTAGGGCCAAAAGGTAGACTATCGTCAATGTCCATCACTGTATCCCACGACGTCAAAGACCTCTCCCTCGCCGAAGCCGGCATGCGCCGAATTGAATGGGCCGGCAAAGACATGCCCGTTCTCAAGCTCATTTCCGAGCGATTCAAATCCGAGAAACCACTCGCCGGGGAGCGAATCACTGCCTGTCTGCACGTGACCACCGAAACCGCCAATCTGCTCATGGCGCTGAAGGCCGGTGGAGCCGAGGTCTCGATTTGTGCGAGCAATCCGCTCAGCACCCAGGACGACGTTGCGGCAGCGCTGGCTGTCCACTGCGGAGTCTCTACGTATTGCATCAAGGGCGAAGATCACGACACTTATTATCGTCACATCAACCAAGCGCTGGACATCAAGCCCACGATAACAATGGACGACGGGGCGGACACTGTCGGAGTCATCCACAGCGAACGAAGGGAGCTGCTCGAAACAATTAGAGCCGGAACTGAGGAGACCACGACGGGCGTCATTCGCCTGAGGGCGATGGCAGCAGATGGAGTGCTCATGTATCCGATCATCGCAGTCAACGATGCAGATACAAAACATCTTTTCGACAATCGGTATGGCACCGGACAGTCCACGCTTGACGGAATTCTCCGCGCAACCAACATGCTTCTCGCTGGAAAAACTGTAGTCGTCGCTGGGTACGGCTGGTGTGGAAAAGGCGTGGCGATGAGAGCTAAAGGACATGGCGCGCACGTCATCATTACCGAAATCAATCCGACCAAAGCGATTGAAGCCGTCATGGACGGATTTTCGGTCATGCCTATGGAAGTCGCTGCGCCACTTGGCGACTTGTTCATCACAGTAACCGGTTGCAAGGACGTGCTCGCTGAACGACATTTCGCGAAAATGAAGGGCGGCGCGATCGTAGCCAATAGCGGCCACTTCAATGTCGAGATTGATATTCCGGTGCTCGAAAAAATGGGCAATAAGCGTGCGGCACGAGAGTTTGTGGACGAATATCAGATGAGCGATGGCCGAAGCATCTATCTACTGGGTGAGGGGCGACTCATAAACCTCGCCGCAGCCGAAGGGCATCCCGCGAGCGTGATGGATATGAGCTTTGCCAACCAGGCGCTTTCAGCCGAGTACCTAAGCAAGAACTGCGCTTCGCTCGAGAAGGGCGTTTACAGCGTTCCTGACGAAATTGATAAAAACGTTGCACTGCTAAAGCTTCGTTCAATGGGGCTGGCGATTGACATCCTGACTCCTGAGCAAGAGAAGTACCTCTCAAGCTGGACCGAAGGCACTTAGTCAGGACTAATCTCGAGGTCTCATGCGCAAACTGGTCAAGTACGCCGACTCAGAAGGCGACGCGTCACTAGGCAATCAACTTCGCCGCAAGCGATTTGAATACTTCAAAAGCTTGGTGGATCAAGTTCCGAAGCCGGTCAAGATTCTTGACGTTGGTGGTACTCAAAACTTCTGGAAGCAGATGGGGATGTTGGATGAGGACGGGTTTGAATACACGCTCATCAACCTCGAAGCTGAGGTGCCGATTTCGCCAAAATTTGACTGTCAAGCGGGCGATGCTCGAGATCTTTCGAGATTTGCTGACAAGCAGTTCGACATCGTGTTTTCGAATTCGGTGATCGAACATGTTGGAACTCTTGAGGACCAGAGAAAAATGGCGAAAGAGTGCATGCGTGTGGGTAAACGGTTCTATATCCAAACCCCAAACCGATTCTTCCCGATTGAACCGCACTTTCTATTTCCATTTTTCCAATTCATGCCGCTTGGCATGAAGGTCTGGCTGCTAATGCACTTCAAATTAGGTTGGTTTGAGAAGATGACCGACCGCGACGAAGCGGTAGCAGCGGCGAAAAGCGCCCGACTCATGACCAGAAGAGAGCTTGTGGACGCATTCCCCGGGGCCACCGTGTACGTCGAAAAGTTCAAGGGCCTGGCAAAATCTTTTACAATGATTGGCGGCTGGGAGCCCAAACCCTAAATGGGTGACGGACGATGCGAGCTCCGGATCAGCCGCAATCTCCCTACCGACATCAAGCTCCGAGATATCCATATTTACTTAGACCAAGAACACATCGGCGATCTGTTCTTTGGCAAGTCACTGACGCGGGAGATCTCGGTCGGCTCGCACGAACTTTTGTTCGATAACACTCTGCTTAAGAAAAAGGTTGCGATTGAACTCCAGGAGAACCAGGTCTGCTCCATAGAGGCAGGCAACGTCTCAGCAGGGTGCATGAGCGTGTTCATCACCGTGCTTGGCGTCGGGCCGTACGGTTTGTATGTCTCAAAACCTGTCATACGGGACATTGAGACGGGCTAACGGGGATACTACGCGTTGATGGTGCGCGCCTCGAACCTCGGCAAACGATTCAATCGCGCATGGGTCTTTCGAAACGTAGAGTTTGAAGTTGCCAAAGGCGAGTGCATGGTGGTCACCGGCTCAAACGGAAGCGGCAAGTCCACTCTGTTGCGCATTCTTGCAGGCTTGGAGTCTAAGTCTGAGGGTGAGTGCACAGCGCCAAACCAAATCGGATTTCTTGCGCCTGATTTGAACCTGTATCCAACGATGACGGCGGTGGAACACTTGCAATTCGCCGCCGACCTCAAGGGGTTGCATCCTGACATTCCGCAAATCCTTGAGGGAGTTGGCCTTCGAAACGTTGATCGAATTCCGAGTGCAAGCTACAGCACAGGAATGCGAACCCGTCTCAAGTTAGCCATTGCCACGCTTGCAAATCCTGACCTACTTTTGCTCGACGAGCCAGGTGCAAACTTGGATGACGAGGGAAAACTCGCTCTGCAGAACGCCATCACAAACCAACTTCAGCGAGGAAGTGTAATTCTGGCCACGAACGACGAGCGCGAACTGAAACATGCGCAACTGGAGCTTCGCCTTGCGTGAGTTTTTCGCGGTGTTCAAGAAAGAGGCCATCTGTGAGTTCCGTACTCGCACTGGGTTGTTCTCCTCAGGATTGTTCGCCGTCGTTTCAACATCCGCCATCAGCATCGCCTCAATTCAGTCGCCACCGGATGCGACTATGGCGGCTGCGCTTCTCTATGTCGCGCTTGCGTTTGCTGCAGTGACCGGACTTACGAGGGCCTATGCGGTCGAGGAAGATCAACGCACGGGAGACTTGCTGCGACTGTTAGCTTCGCCCGACGCGGTTTTTTGGGGGAAATTGGCATTCAACTACTTGCTGCTGATGTCTTTAGCGGCAATCGTCGTTCCGCTTCACATTGTTTTCAGCCGCATCGAAGTACAGAATCCTGGGCTGCTTTGCGTTGCGGTCATCGTCGGTTGCACAACTCTTTGCGCGGCGGTGAGCTTCTGCGGCGCCATAGTTGCTAGATCAACGGCCCGCGGAACGGTCGCGGGGGTAATCTCTTTGCCGATATTGTTGCCCGTAATCGTCTCCGGTATCGGCTCTGTGCGAGTTGCATTTGGGTTTGATATCGGCAATGCCGAAAGCGTTGCTTGGCAATCGGTATTGTCGCTCGCGGGGCTCGCGCTGGCGTTCATCGCGGTCGGACGTTTGCTGTTTTCGTTTATTTGGAAGTGATGATCTATCGAGTTTTTCTTCTGCTCGCATCTCTCGCGATGACGG
Organism: Fimbriimonadales bacterium; assembly: GCA_046330175.1. Classification (GTDB taxonomy): domain Bacteria; phylum Armatimonadota; class Fimbriimonadia; order Fimbriimonadales; family ATM1; genus JAJPJR01. The sequence continues at coordinate 1,221,075 of JAXLTG010000001.1, read as the reverse complement.
TCGCATACGTTCTCGCGCCAAACGGCGCGTGGACATATCGGCCGGAGACCATGAAATTGATGTTCTTCCATGTGCCTCCGGCGATGCTCTGTTCACTGTTCTTTTTGTGGGGCGCGGTGCAGGGTGTCCTGTACTTAGTTAAGCGAAATCCAAAGAACGACTTCCAAGGGCTTGCCTCAATCGAAGTCGGCACGCTGTTGTGCGTGTTGGCAACTGTCACCGGTTCGTTTTTTGCTTATGCGCAGTGGGACTCGTTCTGGACGTGGGACCCCCGGCAAACCAACATCTTCCTGCAGTTGATGGTCTACATGGCCTACTTCGCTGTGCGAAGTTCGATGAACGGGGAAGAGTTGAAGGCGCGAGTATCTGCTGTTTATTCGATTTTCGCGTTTGTAACGGTGCCGTTCCTCGTGTGGGTGCTGCCGCGCGTTATGAGCGGGTTCTCTCAGCACGACCAAGCTAACAGCGTGGTCGTCAAGGGCCAGATGGACGCGACTTACAAAATACTGTTCTACTCATCGGCTCTCGTAATTCTGCTGGTATCGGCATGGGTGTGCCGATTGCGCGAGCAGGTTCATTCACTTTCAGCCATGGCAGGTAACCCCTATGATAAAAGCTCTGATGTTTCTGACGCCGGCCCTCGTGTGGTCCGGCCTGTACGGACTGGCGATGCTCACTCTCCGGCAGATTCAGATTCTGCGGTCTGAGAACAAGGATTCAAGCGACTCACCTCGCTAAGTTGCTTGGGACGGCACCCGTCCAACGCGGAAAGATTTTTCCATAATGGCAACGCGCATGTGCACGCGTGGTAGGGGTGGCTTGTGTTGGCGGACAGATCGAATTCAGTAAGCATGAAGAGGGCGGCTCAGGCCGTGGAGAGCCTTCCGTCGCTCCCGGTTGCTGTCTTGCGAGTGGTTCGGATGGCAAACAAGCCAGATCCAAACATCACCGAAATCGCAGCCGCCGCGCAAGCGGACCAGGGGCTATCGTCAAGGATGCTCCGTACAGCGAACTCTGCTTTTTACGGGCTGCCGCGCCAAATCTCCACGATTTATGAAGCTTCGGCGCTACTTGGGACTTCGACAGTTCGGAACTTGGCCATGTTCGCGGCGGCGTGCACTTGGTTCACGACGGCTAAACCAAGCATTCGCGGTTGGATGAACGAATTGCTCCTGAGTTCGATAGCGAACGCAATCTGCTCACAGTTGATTGCCGAGAAGGCGATGAAGCGGATGTCCGACGACGCGTTCTGTGCGGGTCTTCTTCAGAACATTGGCGCTGCCGCCATGATTTTGTGGCGAGAGAGCAAGTATGAAGTTGTCCTCAAAGCCGCCGATCTGCGCCGAAGTCCTGTTTATCGCGTCGAACAGGAGCTGTTCTCATTCGATCATTGTCTCCTCGGGGGAATGATTGGAGAACAGTGGAATCTGCCGCCACAGATGCTTGAAGTCGTCCGCTGCCACCACAACCCGGATGCGGCGGAAGTGAATCCGACTCTAACGAGAATCGTGTACATCTCCGACCATTTATGCCGAGTGGCAAGACTTTCTCCCTCGTGGGATAGGCACTTAGATCCAAGTGTAGATGTTTCGACGCTTGGATTGGATGAACCTGCCTGCGAGAACATCATAGCCCGCTTGCACGAGCTTTACGAGCAGTCGAAGTCATTCGCCATGGCCGCGTAGGTCGCTACTGAGATGAATACAAACCGAGTCGAGAGGCCGATTGAGCCCGCACCCGTGAACCCGACCAGAAACGTGGCAGCGACTCGGAAACTCCAGCTTGAAATGCTCAAAAAGTCGCTTGAGATTGAGAGCGCGGGCGTCGAGGAAACAGCGGCTTCCACTGCCCATCTCGGGCAAAATCTCGACATCCGGGCCTAATTTGGCCTGGCGGTATAATCTGCCCCCGTGTCGAAACCCAAGAAAGTCGGACCCTGGTGGCGAAACACTTACTTTCTGTTCGGAGCAATTCTCCTGCTTATCGGCCTCATCGGCCTTGTACGCGGGGCTCAGAAAATCTCTGACCCAGGACAGCCGCCGGCCACCCAGTGGTTGCCGTGGCTCTACATTCTTGCCGCAGCGGTCTTCGTGCTGAACGGTTTCATGAGCCACAACTTACACGCTAACGACTTGAAAGAGGAAGAAACCAAAAATGCCTAAATGCACCTGCGGAAATACGATTGACAAGCTGCCTGCCTGGCTCGATCGAGTTGAGGTCGTGTTCAGATGTTCAAAGTGCCCAAGCGGAGCCGCTCCGCCGCCGGTGCTGCCGTCAACGTATGCCAAAGATGAGGACGACCTCGAACAAGACTTAATCGGTGGCGACATTGATGATTCTGATGGCGACGAAGAAGACGATGCAGACGACGAGTCGGGCGACTAACTTTAGACTGCGACCTTTTCGTTTTCTATGATCGCCCTGTAATGTTCCAGGGTATCAACGTCTGCTCCAATCTCGGCCTTTTTGCAGATGACCGCTTTCACTTCTTCGCCGATGGACCCCGCGACTTTTCGTTCGAGTGTCGCCAGAGAAAGCGTCGCCGGAAAAATCTGTCCGAACAGCACACGAAACAGAGCTGAAATTCCGATTTGAGACGCCAGCTTGAACGGGCTTTTGCGGTTGCGGTACGCGCGCTCAATGTTCGGGAAAACCTTCTGAAACTTTTCACGGTGCAATAACGCAAGATTTCCGCCCGTAAATCGGCCCTCGCGAAGTTTGAGCGTGGTCCGTTTCATACCCGGATACTGCTTCTCGCACAAATCAGCAGGCACGATCGGCCAGTTGATTGCGGCACCAAGCGAGCACCTGTCTAAGAACTCTCTCACGGATTCCGCCGTGAGAAAAGGCAGATCCGCGGTCGCTACCAAAACGTTCTGCTTGTCGCCTGCCTCCAAGCCGACGTAGATACTCTCCAAAAACGTCTTTCCGGGCGGAAGCGTAACGCATCCTTCCACATTGGAGCCAACGACAATGATCTTCTCGGCCGTTGGCACCGCTTCGCGAATCGCTTCGACCACATGATCCACGATTCGTTTGCCACGAAACGGAAGCTCCGCGCGCATATCGCAACCGGTCGCCAATCTCATCTCTTCGGGTGACTTGCCACCCGCAAGCACTAACACATCCACTGTTCGTCCAACTCCTCCTGAGTCAATGTTTTCGAGACGTCGCTCCATGCTGCGAAGTCTCGAATGTGCAGATGCAACTCTTCTGCGTGTGCTTCGTTGCGGGCGACACCGATGACGGCTGACCCGCTGCCTGTTAGCATTGCATGCACGGCCCCGAGGTGAGTCAGTCTCTCAATCAAATCGAGCGAGCCACGCGGCGCGACGAGCTCGAAGTCGTTTCTAAACGGATCGCCTTCGAGATTTATCGTCCGCTCAAGCCGGTCGAGCGCTGCGTATCCTGCGGCTGACGCGACCCCTGTTCGCGGCATCGCGATGACGAGGTGAAAGACGTCGTGTTGATCGGCGTGAGTTAACTTTTCGCCGACGCCTGTCGCCCAGGCGGATGCCATTCCCGAGGCGAAAAAGGTGACGTCGGCTCCACAAGCGAGCGCAATCTCCGATAGGTCGCGGCTCGAAACCGGTTTGCCCATCAATCGGTTCATTGCGCGGAGCAGAAAACCAGCATTCGAGCTTCCTCCACCCAAGCCCGCCATCATCGGAATCTCTTTCGAAATGCAAATTTTTGCCGCAGGGAGGTCAATCGCCTCAGATAGCAATCTCAATGCTTTCCAAGCAAGATTCTTTTCACCAGAGAGGTTCGCGTCGCTGCACTCGATCTCCAACTGATTCGAAGGGGATATGGTAATCCTGTCATGCAAGCTAACCGCTTGAAGTTTTGTTCGAACTTCGTGGTAGCCGTCAGCTCGTTTTTCGCCCACAGCGAGAAACGGATTAATCTTGGCAAATGATCGTAAAGTTATGGCTTCCATTGCAGATAAACAGATGCAACGAGCAGCAGTACCGAAGCGATGAGGAGAAATCCTGACACCCGTTGCTTTTGAAGAATGAGCTCAATGCCGTTTACAATACCAACGATTAGTGGAACTGCGAACAACAGATAGACGGATGATGCGCGCCAGTCCGGCACAGCCAAACAGGTCGCGAATCCAATCAGCCCCAGAATGATGGCGTAATAGGTTAGTTTGCTAACCAATGCTATTCACCACCTTTACAATGAGTGACGCCGCTGTGCCAACAACGCCGACAGCGAGAATCCGCTTGAGCCACAGACCCGAGACAATTCCACTCAGATAAGCCCCAATTTGGGCACCGAAAAAGATGCCGATTGCGCCAGGTATCACGACCGAGGCAATGGCTGACTCGGGGATGTTCTTAGCGTAAATGAGGCCGGAACCAGCCGCCGTCAGCGCAATCAAGTAAGTGCTCGTCGCGGAAGCAACTCGCTGCGGCTTGTTCATAATCATGGACAGCACGGGCGCGAACACCACGCCGCCTCCAACGCCGAGCAGTGCGCTCACGACCCCTCCAAAAACGCACGCCGTAATCGCGCCTGCCATTCGCGACGGCGTGGGTTCCTCTGCTTCCTTCTGCTGACGCGTTCTGAGCATTTTCCAAGCGGTGTAAACCAGTAAGGCCGCGAACAGGGACCGGAGAATGTTCTCGTTGATTCTCTCGCCAACGAGGGCGCCGCAGATTGCTCCCACCGTCGTTGGCAACTGAAGCAGACCGGCAGCGCGCATGTCTGTCACACCTTGCCGGATGTAAACGATGCTCCCAGATAGACTCGTGACACAGACCGCGACCAAACCGGCAAACCGCGCATGTCCATCAGGCACATGAAAAGCGGTGATGAGCGCCGGAACGAGCAACAACCCGCCGCCCAAACCGACCATGGATCCAAATGCACCGGCGAGGCATGCCAATAGGCAGATTTCCGCAAATAGCATCCAGTCTGTGGGCATGAGGACGCCCCAAACTTACCCGAAGGCGGTACAGTGTACTAGTGGACTTCGAGGGCCTTATTGACGAGCATCGGGACGCCGTCTACCGCCAAATGGTCCGGGTTTGCGGCAACTATGACGACGCTGACGATGTACTCGTGCAGGCGCTCGAAAAGGCATTCCAGTTTTCTCATCAGCTCAGGGACCCACGGAGCTTCCGAGCCTGGTTGAGTCAGATTGGAAAGCGAATCTGTATTCGCATGCGGCACAAGCAGGCGTTCCAGAACTTCCTCTCCCTTGCGGAGATAAATCTTGAACAGGCAGCAAGCGGGGAGCCCTCTCCGCAGGAAATTGCCGAAGCTGAAGAGTTGAAACGTTGCGTGCTGCGGGCGATAGACGAAATGCCGCAGCCGTACAAAGAGGTGTATCGGCTTCGCGACATGGAGGGTTTGACTGGCGAGGAAGCCGCAAAACAGATTGGGATTCCGGTAGAGACCATGAAAACGAGGCTGCACCGCGCGAGGGGATGGCTCCGGGATAGAATCGAAGGCGACCTGTCGTGCACCCCACAATGAATCTTTTTTCCCAGCCCTTGAATCTGATTTTCTGAATGAGCAGTACAGCTTCCATTTCCGACCCGAACAGTTCCGACAGACGCGTGTCACTTGTCGAACTCAAGGCTTTGCTCGAAACGGGCAAGCCGATGCAGCTCGTTGATGTTCGCTCGCACGATGAGTTTGATTCCGGACACATCCCTGGGGCGATTAACATTCCGATGCAGGAGATCGAAGCACGACTTGATGACATTGCCGCTCACAACGAAGTGGTTCTGGTTTGCCAAAGCGGTCAGCGCGCCGGAATGACGTGCCAAATCCTTGCGAATAAACGTGAACACGTCGCGGTTCTGGATGGTGGAACCGAAGCATGGTTGCGTGAGGGGCTGCCGGTCGTTCAAAGCAAATCAACGCGGTGGTCGTTGGAACGCCAGGTGAGGTTGGGCGCCGGAATGCTTATTCTGATATCGTTCGGGCTTGCATACTTGGTCTCGCCACTGTTGCTTGGGCTTGCGATTTTTGTTGGTGCGGGCTTGACATTTGCAGGCGCGACAAATCTTTGCCTAATGGCATCACTGCTCGCCAAAATGCCGTGGAATCGAGCAAAAAGCTAACGAGGAAGGGAACACACATGATTCTGAAAAGGTTTTACGACGAGAAGCTCGCGCAAGCGAGCTATTTGGTTGGATGCGCTGCGACAGGAGAAGCGGTCGTTATTGATCCGTCGCGGGACATCGCGCAATACCTGGACGCAGCCGAAAAAGAAGGGCTCAGAATCGTAGCCGTGACCGAAACGCATATCCATGCGGATTACGTTTCAGGATCTCGAGAACTTGGCAAAGTCACCGGCGCAACCGTGTATTTGAGCGATGAAGGGGACGAGAATTGGAAGTACGGGTACGCCAATGAGCCAAACGTGAAGTTAGTGACCCACGGAGACAAAATTGTCATCGGAAACGTCTCGCTGGAAGTCGCGCACACCCCGGGACACACGCCTGAGCACATATCGTTTATCTTGAGAGACCATCCTGTTTCAGATTCGCCGATGGCGGTGTTCACCGGCGATTTCATTTTCGTCGGCGATGTCGGGCGGCCAGACCTATTAGAACGCGCTGCGAATTTTCAGGGCACGATGGTCGCTGGTGCGAAAACGCTGTTTCAATCTTTGCGAAGAACCTCAGAGTGGCCCGCGCATCTGCTCATCTGGCCCGCTCATGGCGCTGGCTCAGCATGCGGCAAATCTCTCGGTGGAGTGCCCGTATCCACGATTGGATACGAGCGATCCACCAACTGGGCTTTGTCCCGTGACGAGGAATCGAAGTTTGTAGACGAAGTGCTTCAGGGCCAGCCCGAACCACCCGCATACTTCAAACACATGAAGCGAATTAACAAAGTCGGACCAGAGCTTATTTTTGGAAACCCACAACCTTCAAAGCTGGACCCTTCAACGATAACTGATCTCGCGAATGCCCATGTGAATCTCGTGGACATTCGCCCACAAAGCGACTCGGTCCGCGGATTCATCCCCGGATCGCTGTTGCTGGGCATGGCCAAGGCGTTTCCGAACTGGGCGGGGTGGTTGCTTGATTTTGAGAAACCGATCTACCTAATCGCTGAAGGCGAGCCAGAGGTGCGCGAAGCCGTGAAGGACCTTCACTCGGTGGGGCTTGACAACGTCGCCGGTTGGTTCGATCTAGATGTCTTCAAAAAGTGGACAGAGAGCGGCCGCGAGTTGAGTGCAATCCCACAGGCGACGGCTACAGAAGCGCTGAGCGAGTGTTGCGACGGTTCTTCAACGCTTTTGGACGTGCGAGGCAAAGTTGAACACGAGTCAGGCAACATAAGTGGCAGCGTTCATCTGCCCTTGGGTGAGATTAGTTCCCGGCTCGAAGAGCTCGATCGAGACACGCCGTTATGCATTCACTGCCAGTCGGGCTACCGATCCAACATCGCTTGCGGCATTCTGCTGAACGCCGGGTTTGAAAAGGTAAAGAATGTCGTTGGCGCATACCCTGCCCTCGTTGCCGAGGACAAGCAGACGGCGAAGGTCTAACCCAATCAGCGAAACGTGGCGATCTTCTCGTCGAACATTCGCTTGAGCTCTGCGGCCTTCGTGTCGTAAGCCGCCTTGTCCGACCAGGTCTCGCGAGGATTGAACACTTCGGCGGGGACATCGGAGCACGATTTCGGAATTGAGAATCCAAAAACGGGTTCCGTCACAAATTCGACCGATTCAAGTTCACCCGAGAGAGCAGCCCGAACCATTGCGCGAGTGTGGTGAATGTTCATCCTTTCGCCCACGCCGTACGGACCGCCGGTCCAACCGGTATTCACAAGCCACACTCTCGCGCCATGCTTCCTAATCTTCTCTCCGAGCATGCCTGCGTACACTTTTGGACGGAGAGGTAGGAATGGAGCGCCGAAACAGGTGCTAAACGTAGCCTGTGGTTCTGTGACACCCGCTTCGGTGCCCGCAACTTTCGCCGTGTACCCAAGCAGGAACTGCTCCATGGCTTGCTCTTCAGTTAGCCTGCTAATCGGAGGCAACACACCAAACGCATCGGCGGTCAAAAAGCAGATGTTCTCCGGATGACCACCAACGCTTGGCAGCACCGCGCCTTCAATGAATTCGACCGGATAGGTGCAGCGAGTGTTTTCCGTGATCGAGCCATCGTCGTAATCGGGCGAGCGATCCTCGCGAAGAATGACGTTTTCAAGAACTGAGCCGAATCGAATCGCCTCCCAAATCTGTGGTTCGTATTTGTGTGAAAGTCGTATGCATTTCGCGTAGCATCCTCCTTCAAAATTGAACACACCGTTGTCGCTCCATCCGTGTTCGTCATCGCCGATTAATCGCCGATCTGGATCTGCGCTCAAGGTCGTCTTTCCGGTACCACTCAGTCCAAAGAACAGGGCGGTATCACCGTTGGGTCCAATGTTCGCTGAGCAGTGCATGCTCAGGACCCCTTTCAGCGGCAGGATGTAGTTGAGAATCGTGAACACCGATTTTTTCATCTCGCCGGCATACTCGGTTCCGCCAATGAGCACGAGTTTTTCTGAAAAATTGAGAAGGATGAACGCTTCCGAACGAGTTCCGTCCGTTGCCGGGTCTGCCTTAAGGCTCGACACGTCAATGATAGTCCAATCGGGGGTGTAGGATTCGAGTTCGCGCGGTGTGGGGCGAATGAGCAGTGTCTTAATAAATTGTGCGTGCCACGCTTTCTCGACGATGAACCGGGCCTTTATTCTGTTTTCAGGATCAGCGCCGCCGAATGTGTCAATCACATACAACTCTTTTCCTGAAATGTGTTCGTTGACTTTCTTCTTGAGTTGCGCGAACTTTTCAGCGTCGAACGGAGGATTGTTTTCCCACCAAATGTTTTGCTCGCACGAAGGCTCTCGAACAACTGCCTTATCTTTTGGCGTGCGTCCGGTGTACTTTCCGGTGCGAGTTACTAGCGCGCCGTTTGCAGCGAGGACACCTTCACCATTCTTAAGTGCGTGCTCGACTAACTCTGCAAAAGGAAGGTTTACGAAAATCTGCTCCGCGCGAGAAAGATCAAAATGCTCGGAACTCGGTGTAGCAACTGTAGCCAAACTGCGCTCTCCTATGAATTTTCCAACTCAAAAACTGGAAATGACTTGAATCATTCTACCCGTCGCGATTATGTGTCCGCCCACTCTGCCGAGCGTGTTGAGCCCAGTTCAAGTACCGCCTTCATCGCCCTGTTCTGCTCCCCTGTAATGCCAATTCGCAGCACTGCACCGGCCTCATCCGTTTCTGTTCCGACGCTAACAACCTTCGCTCCCGCTGCAACCAGTGCGTCAAGTATTGCGGTTGTGTCTGATCGGTTCAGAGTCCTAACAAGCAAAACTGCACCGTGGGCATTGGGTGCCAGCTTTCGCTCAATCCCTGACACCAAAGCAAGGGTTATGAGAGTCAGAGCCGTACCCGCAAGCGCGACCCAGTAGAAAGCTCGTCCGACGCTCACCGCCATCACGATTCCGGTTACTGACCAAATACTCGCCGCAGTTGTCAAGCCCTTTACTTCAAGCCCGGTCCGGAGGATTGTCCCCGCGCCAAGAAAGCCGACGCCAGTGACGATGTTCGCGGCGATGCGGGTCTCGTCAGTTGACGAAAAAGCTTTGCTCACCTCCGAAAACAACAGCACTCCGAGCGCCATCAGCATGTGAGTTCGAACGCCCGCGGGCCGCCCATGAATCTCCCGTTCCCAGCCGATGAGCCCGGCACAAATGACGGCGATGCCTGCTTTGATGAGCACTTCGAGCGCCCGCAACAGGGCATCTGCCTCCATCATCCCCCGGAAACTTTCCATGTAAGGAATAACGAATCAGACCCCCGAAACGGAGTTGGCCGCGAATTTCCGGGTACAAGTCGCGCATGGCAAGATTAGATGAGGGGCAGATCGAGAAGGCGCTCGAGCAGTTGCCGGGTTGGACGGTCAGAGATGGGGGCATCTCTAAGTCGTTCGAGTTTTCGAGCTACGCAGATGGTGTGCTGTTCACTTCCGCGTGCGCCCAACTCGCCGAACAGCGCGATCACCATCCCGATATGCTGCTCACCTGGAGAAAGGTCTGTATTTCGCTTTCTACGCACAGCGAGGGCGGAATTACAGAAAAAGATGTGGATATGGCAACACGAATTGAAGCTATCGCAGCCAGGGAGTACTCGTAATGCGGATTCGCTGGCTAATAGGATTGATTTCCGTGATTGTATTGGCTGGAGCCGCTTGCAAGGGAACAACCGAGTCGAACACTTCTGCGTCAACCGATTCGACGTCTAACTCGGCGAACGTCGGCCCGAAAGCAGCGGAGCCTCCCACGTTTGCACCAACTGAACAGCAGCGAAAAGCGATTGAGGATGTTCTCAATTCTCAGCCGGACTTCAAGGCTGTTGGAATAGTAATTTCTGAACTTGAAGTTCATGAAGTTTGGGCACTTGCAACAATTGAGCCGAAACAGAAAGAGACCGCCGAAGGCGCAATCGTCCTCCTAAAGAACGACAACGGTTGGCAGATGCTTGATTACGGTACCGACCTCACAGGCGACGGCGAAAAGTTTGGTGTACCAAAACTGCTCATCGAAAGGTGGGAACTGTAGCTTGACACCGACTTCAAACGGCGCTTCGCCCGATGCGCGCGGTAGGTTTGGTCCATTCGGGGGCCGATACGTCCCTGAGACGCTTGTTCCTGCGCTTGATGAACTGACGAATGCGCTCACAAACGCACTCCGCGACCCCGCGTTCCTGGCGGACCTCAATCATCATTACCGCCACACGATCGGTCGGCCAACGCCGATCACTCATGCTCCGCGGCTGTCGCAAGAAACAGGTTGCGATGTATGGATAAAGCGGGAAGACCTTTGCCATACAGGTTCGCACAAACTCAATAATGCATTGGGTCAAGCGTTGCTTGCGCGCCGGATGAACAAGACGCGCATCATCGCCGAAACCGGTGCAGGACAGCACGGAGTTGCCACCGCAACCGCCTGCGCGATGTTCGGTCTCCAATGCGTCGTGTACATGGGCGAGGAAGATGTCGCCCGGCAAGCTCTTAACGTTTTTCGGATGCGACTGCTCGGTGCAGAAGTCATCCCTGTTTCAAGCGGAACCAAAACTCTCAAAGATGCGACGAACGAAGCGATGCGTGACTGGGTCACGAACGTGCGAGATACGCACTACATCGTGGGCTCGGTCGTAGGTCCGCATCCGTATCCGCTGATGGTTCGGTCTTTCCAGTCGGTCATAGGAAAAGAGTCGCGAGAGCAGATGCTTGAGAGTGCTGGAAAGCTTCCCGACGTTGCGATCGCTTGTGTTGGCGGTGGGTCCAATGCGATCGGCTTTTTTCACGGCTTCTTGGATGATGCTTCGGTGAAACTGATAGGCGTCGAAGCCGGCGGCGAAGGCGTTGAGACAGGAAAGCACGCGGCGCCGCTGACAGCCGGGTCCCACGGAGTGCTCCACGGAAGCCTCAGCTACCTGATGCAGGACTCCGAAGGTCAGGTGATTCCAACACACTCCATATCAGCGGGGCTCGACTACCCCGGCGTCGGACCCGAGCATTCCATGCTCAAAGAATCAGGCCGAGTCTCGTATCTCGCCGCCACGGACGAGCAGGCCCTCGCGGCTTTCCAGTGGCTCAGTCGGCTGGAAGGGATTATTCCGGCATTCGAGTCGGCCCACGCCTTTGCGGCCCTCAAATTCCCTGGTGTTCTGTCTTCCGGGGATACCGTGCTTGTGAATTTGAGCGGGCGCGGAGACAAAGACATGGAGGTTGCCTCCCGCATCCTCGCCCTCAGGTGACCCCGATAAAGTAGAATCTCCCGGAGTGAGTACCCCCCTTTTCGAACAGGCGACCGAGCTTAAGGGGATGATAGAGGCGGCGAACACCATCCTCATCGTGCCTCATCTCAATCCAGATGGTGATGCCATCGGCTCAGCGCTTGGGTTGGCAATTGGGCTTCAGCGAGTAGGGAAGGAGGTCACCGTTTGCTGCAACGACCTTCCGCCTCGAAACCTCCGCTTCCTGCCCGAATACAACTCCGTAAAACTCCCGCGCGAGCTGGCGGACGATTACACACCCGACCTCGCCATCATCGTTGATGTCAACCATCTACCGAGGTTGGGCGGGGCACAACCGTTCGTTGCTGCTGCAAAGCAGAGAGCGATTGTGGATCATCACCAACTCGGTCACGACGTGATCGAAGGACACCTCGTCGTCCACCCGGAGTACGCGGCATGCGCGGTACTCGTGTTCGATCTATTCCCCATGCTCGGGCTCGAACTCGACAAGCAGAATGGCCAATGTCTGCTCACCGGAATTGTCACGGACACAGGAAATTTCCGATTCCCGAATACCGACACGAAGTCAATGCAAACAGCGATTCAACTCATGGAACTCGGATGCAGTTTACGAATGATTTCGGAAGAAGTATTTGAGAAGAAATCGGTCAACGCATTGAAAATGCTGTCAATCGCTCTGTCCAAAATGCAGCTGTTTGACGAAGGCGAAGTTGTCGTCTCCTCGCTTGCACACGAAGACTACATGGCAACCGGGGTGTTGGACGAAGAGACGGAGAACATCGTGAACGAGATCGGCCGCGTCAGCACATCAAAAGCTTTTGCATTGTTCAGGGAACCGAATCCAGGAAAGGTGCGCGCAAGCGTTCGGTCGCGAGGAGCGATTGATGTCGCTGCCGTTTGCTACCAATTCGGGGGTGGAGGACACGCGAACTCATCGGGTTGCACCTTCGAGATGGGTCTCGACGCCGCGATGAACTTGATGATTCCAGCGTTGCGAGAAGCTGTCAGAAACTCCGCAAAATGAACGGCATTCTGCTGCTTGACAAACCGAAAGGGATTACCTCTCACGACTGCGTTTCGGCCATTCGCAAAAAGTTGCAAACGAAGCGAGTCGGTCACGCGGGCACTCTTGATCCGCTTGCCACTGGCTTGCTCATTCTCGCTGTTGGCCATGCGACTCGTTTTCTTCGGTACATGCAGCTTGAGCCAAAGTGTTACTTTACGACATTCCAACTGGGAGTCGAAACAACGACATACGATGCCGAAGGCGAAGTGGTGAAGCGGACTGCCGCAGATTCCATCATCAGAGAACAGATTGAACGTGCGAGCTTATCGTTCACCGGTGAAATCGAGCAGTTGCCGCCGATGTTCAGTGCGGTGAAGGTAGGCGGTCGCCCTCTGTACAAGCTGGCAAGAAAAGGTGAAGAGGTCGAGCGCGCCGCGCGCCGAGTCCAAATTTCCGAATTCCAGATTCTCGCTCACAACAGCCCAACTGTCGAAGCAAAGTTGTGCGTTTCAAGCGGGACATACATACGCACCATTGTCCATGACCTCGGCCAGGTACTTGGCGTCGGTGCGTCAGTGCAAGAGCTGCGAAGAACCTCTGCGGGCGAATTCGACGTTAAGAACGCAACAACTATTGACGATGTGTCAGAGCGCTCACTGATTCAATTGACAGCGGCGCTGACACCTATGCCGATGATAGAAGTGGATGAGCACAAGGAGGCGGCGGTGCGAAACGGCCAAACCGTTTGCATCGCGAATGTAGAGGCAGAAAAGATAGGATTAGTAAACAAGCTTGGCCAATTGGTTAGCGTCGCACACCGAAACACGGCCGGCAACTGGCAGCCTGAGTGCGTCGTGCCGGGCATGGAGTAATATGGCCAACCCCTCCGGGAGACGCATTGATGCAAGTTAAGCCGGACGTATTTCTTCGTTGTCAAAAGTGCAGCAAGGTGCTCTTTAGCAAAGAGTTCGTTCGCAATCTCAAAGTCTGCCCGCACTGCGCGCATCACCACAAGCTCTCAGCAGAGGAACGCATCGCCTTCACGTTCGACGAAGGCAGTTTCCGCGAGCTTGATCATGACCTTCGCTCGCTTGATCCTCTCGATTTTCCAGACTATGGCGAAAAGCTGAGGCGTGGCGAGAAAGCAACGGGGAAGCTGGATTCGATGGTGCGAGGGACTGCAACACTCGAATCGAATCCGGTCTCTATTGCGGTCGCTGACTTCGCCTTTATGGGTGGAAGTATGGGAAGCGTCGCGGGAGAAAAAGTCACGCGCACGCTGGAACTCGCCGCAAACAATCTCATACCCGCGATCATCTTCACCGCAAGCGGAGGCGCGAGAATGCAAGAGGGGCTTATCTCGCTCATGCAAATGGCTAAGACTTCTGCGGCGTACGAATTCTTGTCCGAAAAGGGAGTCCCATTTTTCTGCGTGTTTACAGATCCGACGATGGCGGGTGTGTTGGCGAGCTATGCGAGTCTCGCCGACATCATTCTCGCTGAGCCTGGCGCAACGGTTGGATTCGCTGGTGCGCGTGTGAGCGCACAAGTCGGCGTCTCGTCTGTTCCGAAAAACTTCCAGACCTCAGAATACAATCTTGAGCACGGCATGGTTGATAAGGTCGTGCATCGCAAGGATGTCCGCGATACTCTCGCCACTCTCGTGAAACATTTCTCGAAGGTGAAACGCTAATGGCGAAAACTTGGCGCGAGTGGGAAAAGCCGGTGCTTGAACTGGAGGAGATGATCCAAAAGCTTCGAGATGCACTGCCAAACGCCTCACCAGAGAAAGCCGCAAAGATCGAACATGAAATCGAGCGAGCGGAAGTTGCCCGCGAAAACTACATCCGCATTAAGTACAGTCGGCTCGGCGCATGGGAAAACACCCTCATTTCACGTGCAGAAAGCAGGCCATACACGCTCGACTACATTCGTGCTATCGTCACCGACTGGATTGAGCTTCACGGTGACCGCAGATGTGCAGACGATCGTGCGATTATTGCAGGTATCGGCGCAATTGGTGATCAAAGCTGCGTTATCGTTGGGCACCAGAAAGGACGAGATTTGCAGGAAAGGAAATTGCGAAACTTCGGCATGGCCAAACCTGAAGGGTATCGCAAAGCGATCCGAATGTTTGATCTTGCTTGCCGTTGCGGACTGCCGGTCATTTCGTTCATTGACACACCTGCAGCCGATCCCGGAGTCGAATCTGAATCTCGCGGAATTAGCGAAGCGATCGCCGCGGGAATGATGAAAATGTTCAGTCTCCGAGTCCCCACGGTTGCTGTCGTCATCGGCGAAGGTGGAAGTGGAGGCGCAATCGGTATCGGTGCTTCCAACCGAGTGCTCATGTTGGAGCATTCGATCTATTCGGTAATCCCTCCCGAAGGCTGTGCTGCAATTCTCTGGCGAAATCCAGACTCGGGAGCGCAAGCCGCGGCGGCCCTGAGACTCACTGCGCAAGACGCTCACAACTTTGGCCTCGTGGACGAAATCATTCCAGAATCGTTTGGGGGTGCGCATCGTGGAGCGGCGGAGACCGCAGCAAACGTCGAGGCAGCAATCATTCGCCACCTTTCTGAACTCAATGCGATGACAGGCGAGCAGCTTCGCGAGGATCGCTACAACCGTTTCCGTAAACTCGGCGTGTTCGAAGAAGCTTAGCGCTTGCTCCTCCAGCCGTTTGCGGCTCAATCCATCAAGTGAGACAGAACGGCCCTTAATCGAGTCCTTATCTTCGAACTCGCATTATGCAAACCGTTGTCTACACGCTCACCATTTTCCTTGCCGCCTCTCTGCTGTTCCTCGTGCAGCCGATGTACGCAAAAATGGTGTTGCCCATGCTTGGCGGGGTGCCTGCGGTTTGGAACACCGCCATGGTGTTCTTCCAATCTGCGTTGCTCGTAGGATACGCGTACAGTCACTGGCTAACAAGAATCCGAAATCTTCGCATGCAAGCGATTATCCATTTGTGCGTGTGTCTACTGCCGCTCCTCTCGCTGCCAATTTCAATTCCATCAACTGCTAACCCGCCGAGCGGTGGTTCGCCTGTCGGCTGGCTGCTCGGCACGATGGCGTTGACGGTCGGCTTGCCTTTCTTCGTTGTTTCCACTACCTCACCTCTATTGCAACGTTGGTTTTCACTCGGCCAGTCCGAGCGCGCCCGCGACCCTTACTTCCTTTATGCTGCAAGCAATGTCGGCAGCATGATCGCTTTGTTCGGCTATCCGCTGTTTTTCGAACGCATGTTTTCTGTGAAAACTCAGACCACAATCTGGGCTTGGGTTTACGGTTTGGCGATTGTGATGATCGCCGTGTCCGCAAGTTTTGTTTGGCGCACGTCAACGGAGCCCCACACCTTTTCGAGCGATTCAGAAACTGCTGAGCGGATCTCATTCGGTCGTGCCTTCCGGTGGCTCATGCTCGCGTTTGTGCCAGCGAGTCTGATGATGAGCGTAACGACTTACATCACAACCGACTTGGTATCAGCACCAATGTTGTGGGTGCTGCCACTCGGTCTTTACCTGCTTACATTCTCGTTTGTATTCGCGCGCAGACGAGTCGTTCCCCAACTGGTTTGGCGCATCGTCGCTCCCATATTTATTCTTGCGCTTCTCATCGTGCTTTCGAACTTAATGCGAAGGCCGGTCCATTGGTTTATGATCGGCCATCTCGTCGCATTCTTCGTCGTTGCCATGTACTGTCATGGCGAGTTAGCTCAAGATCGGCCGTCGCCGAAGAGCCTTACGAAGTTCTTCCTAATCATCGCCCTCGGCGGCGTACTCGGCGGCAGTTTCAACGCGCTTGTTTCGCCAATTATATTCAACGACGTGTTCGAGTATCCGTTGACTCTCATTCTCGCCGGATTCCTGCTGCCATTCACCCTCAAAAACAACAACATGTTCAAGCAGTTTCTGGACTATGCGTTGCCGATGGGCGCTGCCACTGCGATGATCCTAATCTTTACCCTTATGCCGACGACGAGCCGCGAACTGATCACAAAACCGTTCATCCTCACGCAAGGAGGTCTAAAAGAACTGTTGCTTTTTGGTATTCCAGCCCTTGTTTGCCTTACCGGAATCAACCGACCTGTACGATTCGGTCTCGCGTTGGCTGTGATCTTCATGTTCTCGTTCCTGTATTGGCGAAAGGATGACGAACTGCTTTATCGAACCCGCAGCTTCTTCGGTGTGCTCAAAGTGAGACGCGATTCATTTCTCAATGCAAACGTACTTTCTCATGGCACAACGACGCACGGCGTTCAGCTGCTTGATCCGGAGCTGCACGAGCTTCCAACTTCCTATTACGATAGAACCGGGCCGCTGGGCGACATTTTCAGGCAATATCCGAATGTAGAAAACGCTTCGATAGCGGTCGTTGGACTTGGCACGGGCAGCATCGCTGCCTACGGCCAGTTCGGCCAATCAATCACTTACTACGAGATTGACCAACAGGTGCTTCATATCTCCCGCGACTCTGGTTATTTCACGTTTCTGAAATCGTGCCCCGCGAAGGTTGACTTCGTTCTTGGCGATGCAAGACTGAGAATGGCATCGGACTCCCGGTTGTTCGACCTTATCCTGTTAGATGCCTACAGTTCGGACGCTGTGCCCATGCACCTCATCACCCTCGAGGCGATGAAAATTTACAGGCGGCATCTTAAGCCGGGGGGATGGATCAGCTTCCACATCTCAAACCGTTACTTCAACTTCGAGCCCGAGATCGCCATGCTGGCCGAAGCAGTCGGCATGGTCTGCTTAATCCGCGATGACAACGATTCAATGGACCTTGACGCGACCCCGTCAAAATATGAATCCGTTTGGACAGTTTGCCTTGCGCCGAGTGATCCAAAAATAGAAGAGTTGAAGAAGGACGGTTGGACGACTGCGAAGAAGAGTGACAACGTCTCGTTGTGGACAGACGACCGCTCAAGCATTCTCCAAGTTTTCGTTCGGTTTGGAGGCTAAGCGCAAAAAAACGGGAGGAACTGCATCGCAGTTCCTCCCGTTACGTGACACGAGGCTCGACTAACCGTGAAGTGACAATCGAATCATGTCGAACGATGCGTTCCAGTTGGTGTTGTTCGCCCTACCGGTGGCGCGCATTCTAATGCGTCCGCGCATCTCATTGGTCGTCTGTTCAATGAAGCGATCCGGGGTGTTCACGAGCAACCTCTGAACGTTGTCCGACATCTTGCTGTTGAACGACCCGACCGGAGTCCATCTTCGCGTGTTCCAATTGTAAAGTTCGAGCGTGTAGCTGAGGCCGGCGGTCGTGGCGTGTCCGGCAGTAGCGAACTCGAATTGCGTCGCTGTATTCGCTGGAGCAGTTGCACTGAACTCGAACGCAGCACTTGAGCGATCTTTGCCGAGGATGAACAGGTTGCCATCAAACGCGTCGAACGAACTCATATCGCCGCCGTAGTTGAATCCCGTAACGACCGTGAACGAGTCCATCGCGAACGTCGTTTCGTTCGGAAGCGGAATCGTCGCGCACCAGGCTTCAAGTTCGCCGCCCGGATTCAATCCATAACCGACGATTGCTCGCCCATCGCGTGAGATGCCCGTTGCACGCATGAGCTGCCATCCCGTCAGATCAAGCCCGTAGTCGTTGGTGAGCGCGTCACTCAAAAGCCTCATGCCATTCGTTTCATCCCAAATAAACGCCTCTTCGCCGTTGTCGGTGTGGCTCCAACCAACAACCCAAGTTCCGTCGCTCGAGATTGCAAGCGCTTCGCTGTAATATTCGCCACCGGGCAAGTCTCCTAGACCAATCATGCCATTGCCTGATTCCCAAAGGAATGCTTCGCGGCCATTTTCAGACCATGCTCTGCCAACAACGCTCATGCCGTCCGCTGAAATTCCAGTTGCGTAACTGTCGTACTGGCCGCCGTCCAAATCGCCGAGACCGGCCATCCCGTATCGCTGGCTCCAAGTAAACGCTTCTCGCCCGTTCGGACCAAATGACCAACCTGCAAGATAAGCGCCGTTAGGGCTCATCGCGGTTGCACCGCTGCCAAAATCTCCACCGGGAAGATCGCCAAGCGCCTTCATGCCGCGCGCGGTCTTGTAAAACGCTTCGCGTCCGTTAGTGGAAGAGGCTTCGCCCGCGAAGATCGTTCCATCCCAGTTGGTTGCGTAAGCGCAGCTCCAAGTTCGGCCGCCCCTAAGGTCGCCCATATCGGAACCGCCAAAACCGAAGTCCCAACCGAACGCCAGATGCTGGTTGAGCGAGTTGTAACCCTGACCAGCAGAAACTGATCCATCGGCAGAAATCGCAAACGCTTTGCTGATGTACGGGTCGGTGTCTTCGCTGTTCGCAAGGCCGAGACCTGTTGGTTCCGACCAGAAGAACGCCTCGACGCCGTTGTTGGTGGTTCCCCATCCGGCAACGATAAGTCCGAGATCGCTGCAGGCGGATGCACCGCTAAGGTTGACTCCACCACCCAGGTCTCCTAAGCCTCTAAACGACTGGGTGAAGGCAGGGACAGATGCGGCGACCACCCCGATGGTTGCAGCCAGCACCTTTGCCCCGGCAGAAATCGAAATCCTATTCATGAATGTCCTCCCTGTACATGGCGCAGATTGAAGCGCCATCAAACCACCCCCGCAAGCCGCATGACGGCAGAGCGTAGGCCTTTCATGGGTAGGTGCCACACAGTTAGGTAGTGGAGTCAGGAGAATTCACCAGGCTCACTCAATCCCAGCATTTCCCGGAGGGTCACTCGGCGGCCAAATTCAACGCAACTTCGCGACTTCGTGGCACTGGTATGCGGAGAGCTTGCGAGACGCTTACCAGTGTTTCGAACCTCCCAAATGTAATGGTTTTCGCGGTCCTAGCAAAGATACGGTCATTTTCTTCAGACTTTTTGGTTACAATGAAGCGACTAACCTTCACCAGGCAATCAGGCCACGTAGGAGGAAACTGCAATGAAGCTGATAGCACTGTTTGTGAGCTTGCTCGTCGGTGGGTTTATCATCGGCGCGTTCGCATTCGGAAGCCCCACGGTGGGTGGGGGGTCTGACGCTCAGGTAGACCCCGAAGTCGCTGCAATCATGGAAAAGGAGCCAGATAAACAGCACGATCTTATTTTGTCCATTCGCCTTAATCGGGCGCCGCTAGACCTGGAAAGGTCTATTGCATCGAACGATGAGCGCAACGAATGCACTCAGGCGTTTTGCGATTGGGAGGATCTTATCGAAAAACAGAAATCGGGTGATGGTTCTGTCACCGATAACGACATTGTCGCCGCATACGATCACGCGATGTGGCTGGATAGTTTTGTTCTTGAAAAGGACACGATTGCGCGCTCGGCGTATCACGAAGATTACTCCGCGCTGTCGCGTGAGTCATGCCAACCTGTCTACGAATCGCTGAAAGCAATGTTTGGCGAAAACGTAACCTGGCCAACCGAAAATCTCAACATGTTCGCGATCAAAGCAACGCGAGATGATCTCGTCAGAGCGATTTCGGTTGAAGGCATCAAGCGTGTTTCGAGAGAGATGAGAATGGCGTCATTCCTCAACGAGAGCAGAAAGAGCATTCGCGCGGACAAAGTTAACAGCGGGTACCAAGGCGTCGGCCCATACACGGGTGCTGGCGTGATGGTCGCTGTTGTTGATGACGGTTACGACAACTCGCACCCTCGGCTGCCAGCGGCCGATCCCAGCAACCAGTATGACACATCCAATTCGGGTGGGGCCGCCAACCAATGCACGCATGGTCATGGCACAAACGTAGCTGGAGTGATCTTCTGCGAGCCGGATGCTGGAGATGGTTATGCCGGTATCGCGTACGATGCAACGCCGTTGATTGCAAAGACCGCCGCTCATACTGAGGCCGGCTGGGGATGCACCCCTAATCCTGACTGGGCAGAATCGTGGGCCGAGTCGGTTGAGTCATTCAACTGGGCAGCGGTGACTAAAGATGCACCGATCATCAACTTTAGTCGCGGGTCCGTTATTTACTTCGAAGAGGGTGGCGAGAACACCTTCGATACGATGGCTTCTCACCACTCTGCGATGGAAATTGACTGGTATGTCTACTCTGCGGATGTCTGCTTTGTTCACTCCTGTGGCAACGTGGGAACATCGCAGTTCGTGTCCCCTCCCTCGGGGTCTTACAACTGCATCTCCGTCGGTGCATACGAAGACAACAACTCGGAATCCAGGTCTGATGACACGGTCTGGAGCGAGACTTCGCCTGGACCGACGGATGACGGACGCAAGAAACCCGACCTTTGTGCTCCGGGGTTTGAGATCATGACGACCAGACACACGATCGCGAACGGGGGTTTTGTCTCAAAAGATGGCACGAGTTTCGCTGCGCCGCATGTGGCCGGTGTCTGTGCGCTTCTGAAAGAGGCGAGACCGTCGCTATTGGCGCCTGACATCAAAGCGATTCTGATCAACTCGACACAGCCTTTTGCTGGAGTTGGCGGCGCCACTTGGCACAGTCAAGCCGGTTGGGGCGCACTCGATGCGTACACCGCCGTTGCAACGCGCAACTACATCAAGAATGGAGGCATTCCGAGGGATGTCACTCACAGTTACTCGTTCAGCTCGGCTGCAGGCCAAGATGTCTCAGTGACGCTTGTCTGGCAGCGAAAGATGGCGGGGATAGACGAAGGTGTCGCTGGCTCACCGCGTGACTTGAATCTGTATCTTGATCGGAACGTAGGCGGCACGTGGGTGCAAGTGGCGGCTTCGGAAAGCGGCGATATCCCGAACTTTGAGGGTGTATTCGACAACGTCGAACGTGTATTCATCGCCGGTGCCAGTGCACCTGCCGCAACATACAGGGTTCGAGTGGTGAGGCCGTTCGACGGATTCCTTCAATACACTGAGGATTATTCCCTCGCGTGTAGGCGTCCATTCCTAAACAACCCATAAATGAGGACGACACGATGATCACCACGCTTCTCGTCTTGTCGAGCTTAGCCAGCGAAGTTACGTTCCGTGCTTCGCTGGCCTACGATGGCAAACAATGTGCCGCCCCGACCGCAGCGCCATGCGTCTCCCCCGATGGACACTTCATTGGATTCCATACAAACGACAATTTGGATGGTCAAGTCGGAAATCCGAGAGGCGACGGGTATGCCCGTGACCTCTTGACTGGGCGGATTGAAAGGCTCACTTTGGCCGACGACGGTTCGCTCGGAAACGATTTGTCTTCGATTTTCGGCTTTTCTGACAACAACAGATTCGTGGCCATCGGCTCTGAGGCGACCAACATGGTTCTCGGAGATACTAATGGCTTTCACGACATTTTCGTTCGTGACAGGCTGTTCCGCACAACGGAGATGGTCTCGCTGACTCACGACGGCCAAATTGCAAACGGTGTTAGTGAGATGGCCTCAATCAGCGGTGATGGGAGGTTTGTCGCGTTCGATTCCAATGCAACAAATCTCGTTCCGGACGACACCAACGGCAGGCTCGACATCTTCGTTCGTGACCGCTGGCTGGCAACCACGGTTCGCGTCTCAGTTTCCTCAACCGGTGAGCAGGCGGACCGAGACAGTTGGGCGGCGCGAATCAGTGCGGACGGAAGATACGTTGGGTTCATTTCGTATGCAAGAAACCTCGTGATCGGCGACACAAACCGTGCGATAGACGCGTTTGTTCATGACAGACAGACGGGCCTAACCGAGAGGGTGTCCATCTCCAGCGACGGCACCGAGGGAAACTTAGACAGCGGCGCCACAGAGTCGCCTTCGTTGAGCGACGATGGGCGTTATGTTGCGTTCTACAGCAACGCCTCGAACCTCGTTCAAGGTGATACTAACCGAGTTGGCGATGTGTTCGTTCGCGACCGATGGTTGGGAACAACCACGCGAGTCTCCGTTAGGTCGGATGGCGGCCAGGCCAACTTCGGGGCCGGATTCATTGAGATCAGCGCCGACGGACATTATGCGGTGTTCAGCTCCGGCTCAACGAACCTAACCGACGATGCCGATGTGAATGGAGAACCGGATGTGTTTATGCACGATATGTGGAGCGGCGAGACGTGGCGAATTTCGAACAATACGAACGGCGATCAAGGGAACCGAGGCTCGGGGATTCCTGCCATCAGCGCGAGTGGAATGGTCGTTTCGTTTGAATCCATCGCGACGAATTTGGCACCGAATGACACGAATGGTTTCAAAGACATATTTGTGCATATCAATTCGCGTTTGCGCAGGTGAGGAGAGAGGCGGACCCGGGAACTGAGCGGAGATGATTGGCGCATCAATTATCGCAACTCTTGCATTGGCCAGCGAATTGACATTCCGTGCTTCGCTGGCCTACAATGGCGCGCAAGGCGATTCACCATGCTCCCTGCCTTGCGTTTCGCCTGACGGCAGGTACATCGGAGTGAACACCAATGCGAATCTCGATGGCCGTGGAGGGCCCCTGCTGGGGGATGGCTACGCTCGAGACCTCTTGACGGGCCGCATCGAACGGGTGACTCTCACGAACAGCGGCTCGCTCGGCAACGATACGTCAAATGTGGTCGGGTTCTCTGCAGAGGGTAGGTTTGCTGTGATCTCGTCCAGGGCGACCAACTTAGTTGACGGGGATACAAACGGATTTGGCGATATTTTCGTTCGTGACAGATTGCTGCGCACGACAGAGATGGTCTCACTGACACATGATGGTCAGCTTGCGAACGGTGGCAGTGAAATTCCCTCCATCAGCGGCGACGGGAGGTTTGTCGCCTTCGATTCGAATGCGACGAATCTCGTTCCCAACGACACCAACGGCAAACTCGACATCTTCGTCCGCGACCGCTGGCTCGAAACCACCGTTCGCGTTTCCATCTCTTCGACCGGCGAGCAAGCCGACAGAGACAGTTGGGGCGCGAGCATCAGCGCGGACGGCAGATATGTCGTTTTCCAGACCTACGCGCGAAACCTCATCCCCGACGACACCAACCGGTTTCTTGATGTGTACCTTCACGATATGCAAACAGGCCAGACCGAAAGAGTGTCCATCGCATCGGATGGAACCGAGGGCAATGGTGAAAGTCGGATTTCGTTCGGCGGTACACAGATGAGCGCCGACGGACGATATGTCTGCTTCGGCAGCACGGCTTCGAACTTAGTGTCAGGAGACACTAATCGCGTTACTGATGCATTTGTTCGCGATCGGTGGTTCGGAACGACTACTCGTGTTTCTGTTCGCTCAGACGGAGGACAAGCGAATCACGGTGGAGGATCAGCCGCCATTACAAGTGAAGGCCGCTACGTGTTGATTGGCTCGCCGTCAACAAATCTCACCGATGATGGGGATATCAACGACAGGTTGCTCGATGTTTTCATGCACGATATGTGGACAGGTGAAACCTGGCGCATATCCAACAACACCAACGGTGAACAAGGCAACGCGCAAAGCGAAGCATCTGTGATGAGCGCGAACGGCATGATTGTCGCGTTCGCATCCAACGCCACCAACCTCGCACCCAACGACACCAACGGCTTCATGGACATCTTCGTCCACATCAACGCGATGTTGAGGCGGTAGGCACGGCACGGAGTCCCGGAGGTTCGGCTCACTCGGCGAGGCCCGTTCCGAAGGTGCGGGCGTACGGAAGTCTCGAGTCTCCGAACCAACTTCAAAACCACGGCTCATCGCCGTTCCCCGGGACCGGCCGAACTAAAGCTCCGGCGGTTTCTGTGCCGTCGGGTCTTCGTTCTTATACCGGTAGGCGTTGACCTCGTCTCCAAGCGATGCTTGGTACGGGGCGACCTCCTGGTGAAGCTCCTTCTCAAGCGCCTTCATCAGCTCGTTAGCCCTTCGGTGCTTCGAATTGTTTCGAATCGCCTCCTGGGCCATCGAGTACGCGTCGGTCTTTTGGCCGAGCGCAAAGTAGTGAAGGCCGAGGTTGTAATAGTGCGCGGCCGAGTAGGGCGAGTTCCGGATAGCCGTCTGAAGCGCGATCGTGGCGTCGTCGTTCTCCCCCTTTGAGGCGAGCGCGATGCCAAGGATGCTGAATCCTTCGCTGGCCCTGGGTGCCATGTCAATGGCCTCGCGGGCGAGGTTGATAGCGTCGTCCACTTTCCCCTGCTGGAAGCGGTCAACGGCTTGGAGTACGAGTTCTTTAGCTTGTTCACTCATGATGTGTCCCCTGTTAGACGCGATTTTGAACCGATTTTTCGCTATACTACACCGAAGTTTGTCGGCGATGTTTCGCAATTCGGGTCGGACCGCCGGCGACACCACTTTCAGGAGGATTCAAAATGAAGGAGAAGCGGAATTTTCTGCTCGCCTTGACGGCCATTTTCGGGCTCGCGATCGCCGGTTGCGGCGGGGGCGACTCAGGAGGCAAAGAGGGCAACAAAGGCGGTTCAACCGATGGCGGCGGCAAGACGCTCGTCGGGCGTGACCTGCCCACCGAGGCCGGAAACACGGCAGAGGGAGACACCATCAAGATCGGCATGATCGCATCGCTAAACGGCGAACAGCAACCCTGGGGCGTAGACTGCCAGAAGGGTGGACAGCTCGCCGTTGAGGAGTTCAACGCTGCCGGCGGCCTAAACGGCAAGAAAGTCGAACTCATCGTCGAAGACACCAACAGTAAGCCGGAGCAGGGCAAAACTGCAACTGAAAAGCTCGTTGGGGCTGACAAAGTCCTCGCCGTTGTCGGAGAGGTCGCTAGCGGCATCACCCTTCCTGCGGCAAAGGTTTGCCAAGAAGTGGGCGTTCCGCTGGTCGCGGTTGGCGCTACCAGAGTTGACGTCACCCAGCAGGGCGGCGCCATCTTTAGAGCTTGCTTCACCGACGATTTCCAAGGCGCGGCTATGGCCAAGTTCGCTTTCGAAGAGCTGAAGCTGAAAAACGTCGCCATCCTCACCGACAAGAAACTTCCGTACTCGACCGGTCTTTCGGACGTGTTCAGAAAAGCTTTCGAGAGCATGGGCGGAACAATCGTTGCCGAAGAGTTCTACGAGAGCGGCAACATTGACTTCAAGCCGCAGCTTGCAAACATCAAGGGCAAAAATCCGGACGGACTTTTCTGCTCGGGTTACTTCACTGAAGTTGGCCCAATCGCAAGACAGAAGAAGGACGTCGGTCTAAACGTTCCGATGTTCGGCGGCGACGGCTGGGACAGCACGCAGCTTCTCGCATCGGGCGGCGATGGAATCATTGGTGGCTTCTTTGCCAACCACTATCACAACTCGGAAGACCGACCGGAAGTACACGCTTTCGTGGACAACTTCAAGAAGAAGTTCGGCGCTGAGCCCGCGACTGCAATGGGTGCGCTGGGCTACGACGCTACGAAGTTAGTGCTTGAAGCTTTGACACGCGCCTCATCGGCAGACAGCAAAGCGTTGCTCACCGAAATCGCAAACACCAAGGGTTTCAAAGGCGTCTCGGGAACGTTTGACATCGGCCCCGACGGCAACGCTGAGAAACCGATTCTCGTACTGAAAGTAGAAAAAACCGGTTTCGTTCCGGTGAAGCAGATCCCGTTCTTCAGGTTCGAGAAATAGATGCTTGCGACCCTGACGGCTGAAGGGCTCGCACAGCAGTTCATCTATGGTGTTCAGTTGGGGGCGATCTATGCGCTGATCGCCCTCGGCTACACCATGGTGTACGGCGTTCTAAGGCTCATTAACTTTGCGCACGGCGACGTGTACATGGTGGGTGCCTACCTGGCGTACTACACCTGCTCAGTTTGGTTTGTCGGTGCACAAATCAACCCATACCTGATGCTCTTCTTGATGTTGGTGATCGCAATGGTCGGTTGCGCATCACTCGGATTCTTTATCGAACGAATTGCCTATAGGCCGCTTCGAACTGCCCCGCGCATCGCAGCATTAATTACGGCGATTGGCGTCTCCCTGTTTATTGAGTACGCAGGAAAACTGTTCTTTCAGACTTCGCCCCAGCCTTCAATTCCCGAGGCCGTAAACGTTTTCAACAAGCAGCTTAAGATCGGCGGGCTCGAGATCACCCAAAGCGCACTAATCGTGTTGGTGACTACCGTCGTCCTCATGGTTGGGCTGTGGTACTTCGTAACGCGAACCAAAATGGGCCGAGCGATGCGCGCCGTGTCTCACGATTTCAACACCGCCGCTCTGATGGGAATCAACGTGGACCGCGTGATTACCGTCACCTTCCTAATTGGATCGGCGCTCGCAGGCGCAGGCGGGATGATGCAAGCCACTTCGGTCGGAACCCCGCTCTCGACTTTCTACGGCTTAATGCCGGGCGTAAAGGCGTTCGTCGCTGCCGTACTCGGCGGCATCGGAAACATTCCGGGAGCGGTTGTTGGCGCGATGATCATGGCGATGGCCGAGACGGCAGTCAAAGCGTTCGGATACTCCGGGTACACGGATGCCGTCGCTTTCGTCATCCTCATCGGAATTCTGCTTTTCAGACCGGGTGGTCTGTTCGGCACTGTGAGTGACAAGGTGTAGCCATGCCGTTGCAATCGAACGAACTCAGCGGAAAAAACTTCTCGGCAGCCAAGTTCTGGCTCGTCCGACTTCTCTCGATTGGCGTAGTCATTCTTGCTGCCTGGATATTCCAAACCCAAGCGGTTTCACACCTCGGCATCTACGACAAACGGCTGCTCGTCTCAGCGATGACATTTGCCGCGCTCGCCGTATCGCTAAATCTCATCAACGGCGTCACGGGTCAGTTTTCAATGGGTCACGCGGCGTTCTATATGATCGGCGCGTACACTGGAGCGAAGCTCACAACGGTGTATTTTGACAAGCACCTCATGCCAAATTTTGCTTGGCTTCTTACATGTGTCGCCGCCGGAGCAATCGTTGCAGCGTTTGCGGGTTGGGTGGTCGGATTGCCATCACTTCGCTTGCGTGGCGACTATCTCGCAATTGTCACGCTCGGATTCGGCGAAATATTGCGCGTTTTTGTAAACAACCAAGACGGCAGCAACAAAGCAGTGTTTGGTCTCAACCTTGGTGGTTCGTACGCGCTCGATATGCCCCGGCCGGCCAAGATCACCGAACTTGCGTACATCTTTGTCTTTTTGGTGATCACCATCGCAATCTGTCGCAACCTTTTGAAAACCGCGCACGGGCTTGGATTCCTCTCGATTAGAGAAGACGAACTTGCCGCCGAAGCGACAGGCGTCAACACCACAAAACTTAAGGTGACCGCATTTGTAATCGGCGCAGCGCTCGCGGGAGTCGCCGGCGTGCTGATGGCACATTACAACGGCAGCGTCACTCCGAACGACTACACCATGGATGTCAGCTTCCTCCTAGTAACGATGGTCGTAATGGGTGGAACGGGCAGCTTCACGGGCGCCGCAATCGCCGGAATCTCGCTAAAGATTCTCGAAGAGAGTTTGCGTTCCGTGCCAGACATCCCAGCGATGAGTCTCTGGGCTGCCATCCTGACCGCGGTTCTCTTCGTCGCTCTGCTCAAACGGACCGGCCTCGCAAACGCATTGCGAA
This sequence comes from Fimbriimonadales bacterium, assembly GCA_046330175.1. GTDB lineage: Bacteria > Armatimonadota > Fimbriimonadia > Fimbriimonadales > ATM1 > JAJPJR01. Next base: position 1,192,872 of record JAXLTG010000001.1, on the reverse strand, counting down.
ACGAGAGGATGCTGCCGATAAAAATCATCTTCGGTGAACTCGCACTTGTCGTCATTGGCTATTACGTCTTCCGTCTGATCAAAGCGGACATGAGCATCGTGTTCAAAATCTCCGGTGCGCTTGTGTTCCTCGGCGCCGTAATTGCGATGCACACGCGGGCTAACCTCAAGTCCGCCGTGGCCGTTTTCGGCGGAATGGCGATGAGCCTTGCGGCCATCATCCTCATTTCAAAGCCTGTGGCCGCGCTGCTACATTCGGTACCGCTGCTCGAAAAACTCGTGGGCGGCACAACTTACAAGGCGACCGACGTGCGCTGGGCGTTCTTCGCGATCGCGTTAGTCGTGACGATGCTAGTTCGTTCGCAAGGGCTGTTCGGCCATCATGAATTCAGTTGGAGTTTTGTTTCGAAGCTGTTCGGCAGAAAGCATGACGATGTGGCGGTGGCCGCATGAGCGCTGCCCCACTTCTGAAAATTCAGAACTTGACCATCCGGTTCGGAGGTTTGGTCGCCGTGAACGACGTTTCCTTCGAAATCGAGAAAGGCGACCTCTACGGTCTCATCGGACCAAACGGAGCAGGGAAGACAACTTGCTTCAACATGATTACCGGCGTATATTTGCCGACTTCTGGCGACGTGGTATTCGAGGGGCGATCTGTAAAAGGATTGCGCCCGTCGAAGATTGCGGCAAGAGGCATAGCGCGAACGTTTCAAAACATTCGGTTGTTCAGCGCCCTCTCGGTGCTTGAAAATGTCATCATTGGCGGATTTCTACGACACAAAACGACGCTCGCCGAGGCGATCGGCCTTCTCCCGCGCGCAATCAAAGAAACCACCGATTTGGCTGACGCCGCGATGGAATTGCTAAAGCTATTCGAGCTCTCCGACCTCGCGAATGCACGAAGTGGCGACCTGCCATACGGCAAACAGCGGCGCCTTGAAATCGCTCGAGCAATGGCGACTTCGCCGCGCCTTTTGCTTCTTGATGAACCCGCCGCCGGAATGAACCCTCAAGAATCTGAAGAACTGATGCGCGACATCAGACGTCTGAGAGATGAGTTCGGGCAGACGATTCTGCTTATCGAACACGATATGAAAGTCGTAATGGGCACTTGTGAAAAGATTGTGGTACTGGACCATGGCGCTGAAATCGCGAAAGGTTCGCCAGACACGATTCGCAAAGACCCGAAAGTGATCGAAGCCTATCTTGGCGAGGCTGTGTGATTCCGCTACTTCTTATCGTGCCGCTAATGGCGCCAACCATATCGGACATCAAATTCGATCCCGAGCGCGGTAAAAAATTCGAACCGGTCGAACTCTCTTTCAATCTGAAGGCGGACTTCAAAAACCCTTTCGACGTCAAACAGATTGATGCGCACTTTCTGATAACAGGCCCCCAAGACCTCAGCGCGGAGCAACCTGCATTTTATTGTCAGGACTATGATGTGGTTACTCGGGCCGACGGGACGCAAACAGTTGTCGCGAAAGGCTCACCAACGTGGAAAATGCGATTTGCGCCGTGGCGACAAGGTGTGTACAGTCTGTTCCCGGTTGCGGTAGACCCGGTGGGTCGCTTCGATGGCAAGAAGATTGATGTGCGTGCGGATGATTCGACATTCGCTCCGTTCATAACTGTGAAGGAGAAGGAACAATATTTCCGGATTGATAAAGAGGCGCTTTTCCCGATTATTACAGAGTTCAAACGCGACGCGCGACAACGATATGACTTTGCCGCGGCATGCCAAACCGCAAGACAGTCTGGTGCGAATACGCTCTTCGTGAATCTCGGCAGTCAGTTTCGACTCGAACCAAGCCTGGGGCAATACGACATGGCTGAATTCTGGGCGGTCGATCAGCTGATCGCTGTCGCCCGAAAACAGGGTCTGTATCTGCTGCTTGCGTTAGAAGATGGTGCATCGCTAACCAAGAACTGGGCAACGAATCCATACAACGCCAAAAACGGCGGACCCTGCGCAAAATCAGAAGAGTTTTGGACGAGCATCAAAGCGCGAATAGCGTACAAAAACAAGATTCGCCACTTAGTTTCGCGCATCACGGCAAACAATAACCTGCTCGGGGTTCAATTCTTCGCAGGCATTCAAGCCCCCGACTACTGGGTGCTCGAAATGATGGTGGAGTTCTTAGCACACCACACATACGGCGTTCCGATGAGCAGTGCCGTCGGTGATAGCGCGTTCTGGAAACTTAAACAAACAGGTTTCGCATGCATCGAAATTGAGCCAGCGCCGACGGCCGCGCAAACTGCGGAACGCATAGCAAACGCAGTTTCAGAAACTAAAAAACTAACCGACAAGCCGATATTGTGCGAGCTTTCAAAGCAGGGAATCAACGACGACGTCGCCGGAGTTTCAGCCTGGGCATCTCTTGTCTCCGGCGCGAGTTCGGCGATTGTGCCCGAGGGCAGCAGATTTGGAGAAGCAGTTGCCGAGTACGCATCGAGGGTGGGCTGGCTGCGCGAAAAGCGAACGGCACAACGCCTTGCCGCGCCTACAAACAGTTTTGCGCAGGCATTTGTCGGAAACGGTGGCGGCATCGCGCTGTTTGCGGGGCAACACACGGCTGGCGACGTTAGTCTGGAGATCGGTGTGAATCGCGACAAGCAGTATCGCGTGGAATGGTTTGATATTCAAACGGGCGCAACACTTGCGACCGGCGAATTCAGCTCCGACAAACGAATTCTGCGGCTAACTGTTCCTCACTCGGCACATGGCTCTGCTTGCATCTTCCGCTGAAACAGAACTAACCGCCCCGCTTTTGCAATGCCTCCAGCAGTTTCTGCATCCGAACCGAAACTCCAAAAGACAAAGTCCCCGGAAAACTTCGATACGAAATAAACGGCTCAATGCTTCGTATCGCCTGCTTCAAGGTGAACTCGACGTCGTACGCGGATCTGCGATCAAAGTCGTATTTCACAAGCACAGAAAACTTTGTGGCGGGCAGCTTCAAGTCAGCGCGTAGGTGAAGTGCATGTTCCGAGTACAGCCGGTCAGCATCAAACATCGGCTCTCCCCAATCAAAACTCTCTGCATAACCGACGCCGACCGACAAAAACTCATGCAAGTCTGCTCCTGCTTCGAGCATTCCGCGGACCCAGCCGTACTCTTCGCTAGTCCCGAAAATCGCGGAATCGGCGCGCAGCCGCATCCAGCCAGACTCGCCAAGTCGCACCGACGGCGAGACCACAGCCGGAAAGAACTCCGTTCGATGGGCTGGATCACGAAGCTTTCGATTCGTAATCGTTCCATATCGAAGTTGAGCCGACACCGAAACGCCACCAAACGTCTCGCCCCAGTCAAAACCGCCATACCAATCCCGATCAAAACGGACAGGTTCTCCTGGCCGAACGGATGAACCGCCATTGAAAGAGCTTCCAAAGAACAGCAGCGACTTCGATTTTCCCAATCCCGCCGCCTCAACTTCAGGCGACGCTATCATCACGTTATCGAAAAACCCATCCATGAATCGTTCGCCGTCTGGGTTGTCAATCCGCAACGCCGGAAGCTGGCCGCTTCGTCCATCTCGAAAACTGTAAGCCAGCGTCGCGCTCGTCAGAGGAACGCGGTTCAATCTCGCGCTCGCGTTCACCGAAAGTCCGGCTCGATCGCCTATCTGAAACAGATTCCGAAACGCTATCCGCGGCTCGAACTGACTGTTGAACGAAATCTTCGGCAGATAACTTTCGCTTCCGCCCGGCTTGAGGGATTGCCGAAAAAACGGCAGCGGAATCTTCAATCCCGACCCAAGTTGCAAAGTCGCCTTGTTTGAAGACACAAAGTCACCCGGCTTGACCACCACCGACCGGAAACTCAGTTTGAAGTCAGGCACGTGCTGTTCACCCAGCCAAACCGATGCCTTGTTCACCCGAATTCGATCTACGGTCTTTGTAATCGAGTCGGCAGTGAACTTGGCCTCATGTGCCTTTCCCCGTACATCAAGCGCCACCGCCTCCTTCACATTCCATCCGCTTGGGTTCTTGGGATCTCCGTTGAAGTCCACTGTCACTTTGGTCGCTGTGATTTCACCAACCGGGTCAATGATTCGAACGCCCTGAACAAACGTCGCCTCCATCTTCGTCTGATCCAACTCCGCTTGATCGGCGCTAATAAATGAGCTGCCATGAGTTGCTATCACGTTGCCTTTCAGCGAATACCCCTCGGGACTCGCGTGCCATGAAATGATGTCGGCCTCAACGACAATGTCGTTTTTGTATACGAGCCGAGGACGTTGTATCGGTGGGGAATCCTGCAGCCGCTTCGCAATCAGCTCCGCCTTCGGAAGCGCGAAGGCAAGTTCGGCCGCAAACATGCGGTCGATTTTACACCCCTATCTCAGCGAGCCGTAAAGGAACCAGCCGGTCCACAGCACTAAGTACGCCGTCACGCCCAACTTTGAGGCCAGCATTACAAACTTCTCGTCCTTCGCTCTGTACCACTGTAAGCCCAAGAACGCCAAAATAATTGTAAGAGATTTGACTAAGCAGAATTGCCAGACACCCCCGTACAGAACTGGCCGCATAATCGGATTCAGTTCGACAATCATCCCCATCGAATACAGGACGGCGGTCGAGATCATGTCGAGAACGGCGACGATCACGAGCAGAAGGACGGGTAACGGTGGACGGGCAACACGCACAAACCGTCTATGCAGCAATTCGAGTGCCAACTTATCCCCCAACCCGCCAAATCTTCAAAACTCGCCTCAAAACAGACTCCGCATCCGCCAAAGGCCACTGAGTCGCGGCATCGCTCGCGGCATTCGCCGGATCGGGGTGAACCTCCATAAAAAGAGCATCAATCCCCACCGCCGCCGCAGCCGAGGCAAGGTACGGAATGCTCTCTCTCGCCCCACCGGTCACCTTTCCCCCGGCCCCAGGTCTTTGAGCGCTATGCGTCGCGTCGAAGCAGATCGGCCATCCGTACGAGCGCATCAAGGGCAGTCCCGCCATATCAACAACCAAGTTGTTGTATCCAAATGTAGTGCCGCGCTCAGTCAGCATGATCCCAGCAGCCTCGCTTGCCTCTAACTTTTCAATAATGTTCTTGCAATCCCAAGGAGCGAGAAACTGACCCTTCTTCACGTTTACCGGCTTGCCCGTTGCTGCTGCAGCTTCTAACAGGTCGGTTTGCCGACAAAGAAACGCAGGTATCTGCAAGATGTCAGCGACCTCGGCAGTCGGCGCGCATTGATCCGGCAGGTGGACGTCGGTTGTCACAGGAACTTGAAACTCGCGCTTGATTCGGGCGAGCACGTTCAATCCAGCCTCCATTCCAAATCCGCGCTGCGAACCTGCGCCACTCCTGTTCGCTTTGTCAAAAGAGGCTTTGAAAACATACTGAACCGAGAGAACCGAGCAGACCTTCTGCATCTCCTCGGCAACAGTCCTACACAGATCGTAACTCTCAGCCAAGCAAGGCCCAGCGATGAGAACGGGATGCCCGTCGCCAACGCTTACGTTTCCAATCCGAAAACTGTTCACGTCGGAAAGTTACCTACTGCGCTTACCGAGATGCTGTCAACGTTTCCGCATCATTCAGGAAGTTCAAAAACTCTTCGGCGCTCAAAGCCACAGGCTGCAAAGTCTTAACAACCGATCCATCCGGTCGTAAAACGACATAAACCGGGTTCGTCGCAGACTTGGTCAACTCATCCCTCAGCTTCAAGTTTTTCCGGTCCGACTCGCGATCCCGGTCGGTGTACAGTTCGACCAAAACATACCGGTCGAGTCTCTCGCGAACAGCCGTCTGCGGGAACACGCCCTGCTCCATTTGGCGGCAATTTGTGCAGGTAACACCCGTAAAGTTTAGCAATAACAGCTTCCCTTGTGTCTTCGCAACCGACTTCGCTGCTTCGACATCCTCCAACCACTGCAGCTCACCCGCGGCCGGCCTCGAACCCGGATAAACGGTCGGTGGCAAAAACGCCAGCAGTTGCGGCGGCGCAGGGGCCGAATTAATGAGCGCAAACGAATAAACACTCGCGGCCAATGTCGCAACGCCCACAAGCCGTCGGAAAATTCCGGGTTTTCCTCCGCCATCGTTCGGAAGCACGACCCATCCCAAAAGGTAGAGCCCGCCAAGCGCAAAAATCAATCCCCAAACTCCCAAAAACACAGGCTTCGTCAACGCGCCAAAAGAAAGCGCTAAGTCCATGTTCGACAAAAACTTAAGTGCGAACGCGAGTTCCAAGAATCCCATGTAAGTCTTCATCACCGACATCCACGCACCTGCGCGTGGCAGTCTTTGTAAATAAGAAGGGAACATCGCTAACAAAAAGAACGGCAGCGACAGCGCCAGACTAAACGCCATCATCCCGAAAGTCGGATACAGTACGCCCTTGCCCGCCGCCGCGCCCGCAAGCAAAGTGCCAACAAACGGCACAGTGCACGTGAACGAAGTCATCGAGAACGTTAGGCCCATCATCAGCGGCGCAATGAAACCATTTCCGCGCGATTGAGACTGTGCTTTTCCAACCAGTCCTTGCGGCAACCTAAGCTGGAGAACGCCGAACAAACTCAGCGCCAACACAACGAAAAGCAGCGCCATCGCGAAGTTGACCCATGGATTCGCAGAGAGCGCCTGAAGCCCAGTTGCTCCAAAAGTCAGCGTAACGGCAAGCCCTAACGCCGTAAACGTTGCAATGATCCCAAGACAGTACGCCAACGCGCCCCCAACATTGCGACTGTTTCCCGATTCAGAGCGCTTGGAGAAGAAACTCACCGTTACCGGCACCATCGGAAACACGCACGGGGTCAATAGCGCCAGCAGCCCCATCGAAAATGCTAACCACAAGTACGACAGCAGCCCCTGGCTCTCAGCGTTCTTGACTCTCTGCGCAAACTCATCGGCAACAGCGGGGCCCGAAGCGTTCGACTCCGGCTCTTTCGTCGGCTTCAAGTATCCGGCGGTCTGCGGGATCTCTGTGGTTATCTTCGCTTGGCGATCAACTCGCGCTGCCCCCGGTGCAACAACGAACGAAAGGGGAACGTGTGTCGTTGTAGGATTCGCGCAACCGCTTTTGTCGCAAGCCTGCCATCGCACGTCAACGGTAGTGTTTATCTTTCCTTTGGCATCCGCCGAAATCTTTATTGGAACGGCAAACGTCGCTTCACCTTCGAAATAACCAATCCTGATCTTAAACCCTTTGTCAAACTTCTCCGATGGTTCTGGTTGTTGCGGGTCGCCGTCAACTGTGAAACCGATCGGTTTTGGAACAGTGATCGTTGTCGCAATCGGCCCGCCAGTCTGAAACATCTTATAGATGTGCCAGCCGGGCTTCATCTTTCCGGTGATCAGTATGCGTGCCGCTTCGCCTGCGCGCGCGTCGGTCTGCTCAAGCCTTCCCGACCATGACGCAAACTCCGGAGCCTGCGCATGTGCAAAGGCAACGCACACCGCCGCCGTCAGTACACCCAAAAATCGAGACAGCCGATTACCCAATTTTCACCGTCGCCGAAACGCCGATTGTCTTGGGAGGAAAACAGGTGCCGCTATTGGCGCAAATCTGATAAAACAAACTGACCGTCGTCTTCATGCTTCCGGTTGCGGTTTTTGGAATCGTGATCTTAACAGGAATCTTCACGACTCCCTCGTAAACGTTGAGTGGCATATCGCCAAAGTTCGGATACACCTTCACTTGACCAGCCGGATAACTCACTTTGCCAAGCTTTAGCTTCGAGCCTTTTGGAAGCGACACGTTGACGACAGGACTCGCATCTTTGCCCATAGGCGGAGCGTAGGCGTGGTGCTCGTTCGGCACCGTCATCAGAATAGTCGCGGAAATCGTCTCGCCCGCCTTCGCTTTCGATTTGGACAACACGAGCTTCGCAGAAACGTCCGCAGCGATTGCCCCGACCGCCAATGCCGAAAATATTGCGAATGAAACGATGCCTCTCATCATAAATGTGCTCCTTCTGCTCTTGAATACATCAATACGAAATCTTGTTCCTAAATAGTGACACTTGACCCAGTTTTTGCGCTTTCAAACGCCGCGTCAATCACCTGCATAGCGATTCGAACCTCCGAGGGGTCAACCGGCAGCGGCCCACCTTCATTTAGATGCCTGCTCACCGAAGGATAAAACTCCTCCCAGCGGCCCTTCTCGACCGGAACGCTCATTTCGCCTTCAACTCCGTTAAACACACCTCGGACCTTGCAGGTTTCCCAATCCGCCATCTGAAGGGCGGCTTTTTCGCCACGAACCAGCCATCTCGGTCGCGTCAGCCAGCTAATGCAGCCCACATCCACCTGAGCCATGACTCCGTTGTCGAAAAGCACGCTCACGGTGTCCTGAGTCTCGATGTCCACCTCATGACCGCCATGGTGAAACGTCGCAAACACCGATTTTGGACGCGCCGGGAGCATGATCTGAACGATCTGGTCAAGCAAGTGCGCTCCCCAATCGTAGAGCATCCCGCCGCCATGTTTCTTCACCCCACGCCAACCTGCGGGGAACCATTGCCCGTTCACCGACGACTCAATGGAGAACACTTTCCCAAGCATCCCGCTGCTCAAAACTCTATTCACCGTCAAGTAGTCGCCGTCATGCCGTCGGTTTTGGTACACGGTCAGCATACGATCCGCCTTCTTGGCAGCCTCAATCATCGCATCGCACTCGGCGACGTTTAGGCACATCACTTTTTCGGTCAGCACATGCTTGCCGGCTTTACTCGCCGAAATGCTAAGCGGGGCATGCGTGTCGTGCGGTGTGATAAGCACAACCATCTGAACGTCGGGGCTCCCCAAAAGCGAGTCGTAGGTGTCGAAAACAGTCGCATCTGGCTGCTCTTTCCTCGCCGCCTCTCTGCGCGCCGGGTCCACATCGAAAACGGCCTTTAGCTCAAGCCCCTCAGTTTTGTGAACGTTCTCCGCGTGGTGCTTTCCCATCGCGAACTGCCCGCCGTATCCAATCAGTCCAACTCCAATACTCATCCGCCACAGAGTCTACCGGGAGGCTTACCGCCAGCTCGAAGCGTCCAAACCCGTCGAACTCTTAGGACACAAAACTTATGCGCCCCCTTCAGGGGGAGTGCAGTGAGTTTACGAACGGTGAGGGGGGTGGACGTTACTCGCCACTCACCCTGATTTCGTGGCGCTAAACTCGTGTCGCCGCTTTCCGCAGAAAGTCCCAGCGGGCCGAAACAATTCAGCGAAAGGCATCGCCCTGGATCAGGGAGCTCACACAAACCCGCTCCCTGAAGGCGCGCGACATTTCGCCACCGTGGTCAAATCGCCCCTCGCGTTGTAATCGTAAACGGTCGTGTTTCCCTTGGCGTCGGTGATGGTGTGCAGGCGTCCGCTTGTGTCACACGCAAACGTCGTTCGGTTCGAAAGCTCGTCCACTTCGGCGATTTTCTGCTTCGCGTTTGAATAGCTGATGACTCGGCTTTTTGCAAGCGCGTTGGTGATCGTTGTCAGATATCCCATCGTGTCGTAATCAAACGTTGTAACGTTCCCAAGCGCATCTTTTTCCGTGAGCTTATTCGAAAACCGCCCATAGGTGAAAGTTGTTCGGTTGCCGAGTGGGTCCACCGCCAGCTGCAACAGGCATCCGTCGTCGTAGGTTTCGTGCTTTAAAGTGCGGCATTTCGTTCGCTGGCTTCCAGTTCGGCAATCCTCTTGTTCCACCACCTGAGACCAACTTCCATTTGCTCTAGGTTGTCTTCGCCAATGGCCGCAACGAGCTCGTCGTTTGAGCGGAAATAGAAGAGCCAATCTTTGACTGCCCTTGCCTGGTCCAAAGACAAAGAGCGAACAACGTTTAGTGACCGCCTCGCATTGATCTTCTCAACATCCCGTAGTCGAAGCCCATCAATTGTGTAGAGCCCATCGGCTGAGTTCGGGCAAGTGAGGGATGTCACATTTTCCCAGAACATTAATGGTAACGCTGCAGGGTTCTGGGTCACAGCCGCATGAAGCAGAAATGGTAGAGCATTTCGGTTCGTCTCATCCGTCACGTAGTGAAAGGCATCCACCAGCCTTTCGACCTCCGGCAACTTGCCCTCTCCTGGCTTGAGCACGCTGAACGCATCTGTCAAACGTTGCAGCACGTTTCCGCGAATTGTCTCCTCCTCTCTCATATCCATCTGGCCTTCAATGGGCTGCCGCAGCTCTTGCCACAGCGGGCCGGACGGGTGGCACTGACAGGCCCGTAGCGAAGCGAAGGGTTTGTCAGTGAGCAACTCGTCTCCAAACATCGCCGGGTGCCACGGACAACGCGCAGCGCTTGTCCGTGTGCGATTACCACCACAAACCTCCATCACCATCTGTCGAATCCGCATGCTTTTTTCTTGCACCCGACATCAATTGTCTCACTTCATTTCCAATTGTATCACTCACGGACAACGTCTACGAGTTGTCCGTGCCACCCAGCCCGTCGCTATCGAAAACTTTTCTTGGATTGATACTTTCTCAAGCTTATCGAGGAGAATTTGGCTAGCACTCTGCGATTGAGTCGTTCCAACGCAATTTAGGAGAGTGGCGGCGGCGAGAATAACGAGAGTCGTGCTCATCCATAGTCTGGTTGGTCGTGTTTTCCTGAACCTCATGGTCGGCAACGCCCTCCGCGGGCGGGCGGGTGGCACGGACAACGCGCAGCGCTTGTCCGTGTGCGATTAACTCCAAACGTCGCATTGGTCAACCTCAACATCATCACACGACATCCCCGAGCAAAACTTGGCGCTGGACCAACGCCAATCCGTCGTCGTTTCAACAAGCCCCCGACGAACCGGGTTCCCATGAATATACTCAATGGCGTTCCAAATCGCTTTAGACGAGGCTAGATTGCGGTCATAGCCTCGCGTCGCCGACTTTGTTGATAGCGCATTGAGTTGGTCGCTCACTGACAAACCCCTCGCTCCGCTCACGGCCTGTCAGTGCCACCCGTCCGCATGTGGATGTCAGTCTATGTCCGGCAAGAGCCTATCTAAGGCCGGGTCGTGGCCGGGGTGAAGCATCGCTTTCACCCCGATTTCGTCAGAAACTCTCCTCCATCGTGCCCGACTCACCAGCTCAGCCCTGTTCCTACGAGAACAAGATACCGGAGACCTGCCGGAAATCTGTGTTCAATGCGAACGCTCCACCCATAGTCCCATCGGAACCGGGGTGCAAACTCCGATGCGCTACCTTTCACCCCTGCCACGGCTCGCCTTCGAACAACTTCGCAACTACCTTGCAACCACCTGATCAACGCTTTTTCAAAATTCCCCCTTGATATTCGCGCCCGCTCGTGACTAATGGTCATGAAGCATACAATTTGCCGCGACTGTCACAATCAAACAGTGCGACTCGCAGAGGCCCAAAAGGCGCAAATAAAGCTACACGCCGAGGCTGCGTACCCGAACGAGGCTGTCGGCGCGTTAATCGGCACAGCTAGCGGCTGTCAAATGGTTGTCCCGGCCGCCAACATCGCCACGCAGCCAGACCGATTCGAGGTCGCGCCATCCGAGGCCCTCAAAATCCTCAATGAGGCCGAGAAATTGGACCAAGAAGTCATCGGTTGGTATCACTCACACCCGGATCACCCGGCGGTTCCGTCACCCCACGACCAGCCACTCCTGGACCAGGGATTGCTGATGCTCATCGCGACCGTTCAAAATGGAATAGTGACAGAGATGCGTTGCTGGCAACAGGGCGAACACGGTGTGCTCGAAGTCGAGGTGACCGAGTAGATGGACACGGAACGATACGCACGACACCTGGTCATGCCAGAAGTGGGTATGACGGGCCAAAAGAAGTTGAACAGTGCCAGCGTTCTTTGCGTTGGTGCAGGCGGCCTCGGATCGCCGGCACTGTATTACCTTGCGGCTGCCGGTGTTGGTCGAATCGGAATCGTTGATGCAGACAAGGTAGATCGAACGAACTTGCAGCGCCAAATTCTTCATACCGACCAAGATGTAGGAAGACCAAAAACCGAAAGCGCGCGAGAGAAACTTCTCGCGCTGAATCCGACGATCACCGTCGAAACACACGAGCAGATATTGACATCGGCAAACGCGCGTGAGATCATTTCGCAATACGACTTGGTCGTTGATGGAACCGACAACTTTCCTGCGCGATATTTGATAAACGACGTATGCGTTTGGCAGCAAAAACCGAATGTGCATGGCTCAATCTTCCGGTTTGAGGGCCAACTCACAGTTTTTCATTCGCCAAAGGGGCCTTGCTACCGGTGCCTGTATCCAGAGCCGCCATCGGCAGAAGATGCTCCCAACTGCGCAGAGGCGGGCGTACTGGGTGTTTTGCCGGGAATCGTCGGTTCGTTTCAGGCGCTCGAGGCGATTAAGCTGATTCTGGGGGTCGGAGATTCGCTCGTTGGGCGATTGCTCCAGCTCGACACACTAAGCATGGATTGGCGGCAATTCAGGATTCGACGAAATCCTGTGTGCGTCGTGTGCGGTGACGCGCCAACCATCACCGACCTGATAGACTACGAGCAGTTCTGTTCGACCCAAAGGAGGGAACCCGAAGAGGAAATGGAGATACCGCAAATTTCAGTGGAAAAGCTGAAGCAAATGAGAGAGGAGCAACAACCGTTTCTGCTGCTCGACGTGCGCGAAGCGCATGAATTGGATATTTCTCGATTAGACCCGTGCACACATATCCCGATGGGAGACGTGCCAGAGAGGCTCGCAGAATTGGACGCCGAAACTGAAACCGTCGTGATCTGCAGATCGGGCCGCCGCAGCAACGACATTGCGAAGATTCTGCTCAAAAGCGGTTTTAGAAAGGTGAGCAACTTAGCCGGAGGAATCAACGCGTACGCCGAAAGAGTAGACAAATCGCTTAGGTCGTATTGACCGAGGCGTAACCTGAATTTGAATTAAGCGTCAAACGGACGAATGACCCTACGGGGAGGTGCAAATGGTAGCAGCAACAATCTTTGCGGGACTCGCGCTTGCGAGCGCGCCCAAAAGCGTTGAGATCACGATTTACAACGGCAATTTCGGCCTCATCAAAGAGGTTCGGGCCGTACAACTCAAAGATGGACGGCAAGAGCTTCGCGTCGAAGATGTTCCGTCTTCAATAGACCCGACCAGTGTCGGTATTAGGAGCCTGACAAACGGTTTTCCAATTGAAATGCTGGAGCAGAATTACCAGTACGATCTACTGTCGCCTGAAGCGATTTTGGCGAAGTCGGTTGGAAAGCGCGTGCGTTTTCGCCAGCAGCTTCAAAACGGCCAGCAGGTTATTACCGAAGGCATTTTGATGAGCCTCGGCAACGTGGTCATCAAAACCGATGATGGTCGCATTATTTTGAATCCTCAAGGCTCGATCGAAGTGATGGAGATTCCTGCGGGCTTAATCAGCAAACCGACTCTGATGTGGGATCTCGTTGCTGACAAAAGCGGTCCACATGACCTTGAAGTGGCATACCTGACCAACAACATAGACTGGAGCGCAGATTACGTTTTGACGCTGAACGCTGACGATTCAAAAGCTGATTTGAATGGTTGGGTGACGATTAACAATCGCTGCGGCGCAACATGGAACGATGCGAAGCTGAAGTTAGTCGCAGGCGACGTTCGCCGTATTCGAGAGCAATTGACGTCGGGGCGTGCCGGCGGATTCGGTGGTGGCGGGCTTCGTGCGAAGGAAGCCGGTTTCGAAGAGCAGCAGCTTTTCGAGTATCACCTCTACACTTTGGGCCGCCCAGCGACGGTTCGCAATAACGAAACCAAGCAGATCGCATTGCTAAGCGCAGCAGATGTTGATGTTCACAAGGACCTCATTTTTGAAGGTCAGAAGAGTTATTGGTATTCCTATGGACGCAACTATCGCCCAGGCGAAGGATACGCAACGGACGCAGGAACGAAAGTCAACATCGTTGTGGAAGTGACCAACAGCGACAAGAACAAGTTGGGTATGCCGCTCCCGAAAGGCAAAGTCCGCGTTTACAAACGTGATTCGAGTGGTCAAGTGCAGATGGTTGGCGAGGACCAGATTGATCACACACCGCGCGAAGAGAAGATTAAGCTGTACATCGGCGATGCGTTCGACATCGTTGGCGAGCGAAAGCGAACCGAATTCAAGATCATCGCATCCAATATCATTCGGGAGACGTTTGAAATCAAGCTTCGCAATCGCAAGAAGACGGCTGAAACGGTTCGAGTGATGGAGCACGCTTGGTCTGAATGGACAATCTTGAATGAGACGATGAAGAGCGAGAAAGTGGATTCCAACTCATTCCAATACGTCGTCAAACTTCAACCGGACAAAGAAGAAGTGATTCGTTACACGGTGGAGACCCGCTGGCCGTAACATGATTGGAATTATTGGCGCCGGAATCGTTGCGCTGGCTTCTGCACCGAAAGCGGTCGAAGTCACCATCTACAATGGTGACTTTGGGCTTGTCAAGGAGGTGCGGACGTTTCGGTTGCAATCGGGAAGGCAACAGGTTCGCGTCGAAGACGTTCCTTCGCAGATTGATTCTACGAGCGTTGGGATCAAGTCGTTGACGAAAGGGTTCGCGTTTGACATGCTCGAGCAGAACTACCAGTACGATCTGATTTCGCCACAGGCGATTTTGGCGAAATCAATCGGAAAACGAGTTCGGTTTTCAAATCAACTTCAGAATGGCGAAGTTGTCGTCACTGAAGGCGAGCTGCTCAGTTCGGATCGCGTTGTCGTTCGCACCGATGACGGCCGGATTGTGCTTGACCCGCAGGGCACCTTGGAAGTGAAGGAGATTCCTGCGGGGTTAATCAGCAAGCCGACGCTCATGTGGGATCTCGATGCTGAGAAATCGGGCGAGTGCGATGTAGAAGTTGCATACCTCACGAACAGCATCAACTGGAGCGCGGATTACGTGCTGACGCTCAATGCAAACGACACGAAAGCCGATTTGAACGGATGGGTTACGATTAGTAACCGCTGTGGCGCTACTTTTGAGAACGCAATGCTGAAATTGATTGCGGGAGATGTTCGTCGGGTTCAGGAATTCGACGGCAACATGGAGGAGAGGCTCGCCATGAGCGCTCCGCAAGGAATGATGGCGGACAAGAAGGGGTTCGAGGAGCAGCAGCTTTTTGAGTATCACCTTTACACCTTGCAGCGTCCGGCGACAGTTCGAAACAACGAGATTAAGCAGATTTCTCTGCTCTCGGCGAGCGATGTCGGAGTGAAGAAAACGCTGATTTTTGAAGGCCAGCGGTCGGTTTGGTCATCGTACGGCAACAGTTATCGGCCGGGTGAGGGTTGGGCGACGGACGAGAATAGCAAAGTGAATATCGTCATTGAGGTTTTAAACAGCGAAAAGAACAAACTTGGAATGCCACTGCCGAAGGGGCGAATTCGCGTGTACAAACGTGACGCAAGTGGCCAAGTCCAGATGGTCGGCGAAGACGCAATAGATCACACGCCGCGCGAAGAAAAGGTGAAGCTGTATATTGGCGATGCGTTCGACATCGTCGGTCAGCGAAAGCGGTTGAGTTACACGGCGGTTGCCAGCAATATCGTTCGAGAGACTTTCGAGATAAAGCTCAGGAACCGAAAGAAAGTCGCAGAGACCGTTCGAGTTGTTGAGCACGCATGGAGCGACTGGAAGATTTTGAACGAGACAGAAAAGAGCACGAAGATTGATTCGAATACATTCGAATATTCGGTGACTCTGCAGCCGGATATTGAGCAGACGATCCGGTATACGATTGAGACGCGTTGGTAGCATGATTGCCTATGGTTGCGCTTGAACCACTACCCGTTCCCGCTCCTACGTCGCGCTCACGGACTTCCCCTTTTCAAGGGGAAGAAGATTTCCGCGCGGTTGCGATATCAGGTTGATGCTCGGAGATACCGTCACTCGCTCAAACACTCTCTCAGCACCTCTACGATGCGGTGGTTGTCGGACCGATTCTTGACGGCGACGCGGATGAAGCGATCGCCTAACGATTCACCCATTGAAGCGCAGTTGCGAACATGGACACCGAAATTACGCATGGCTGTTGTTACCGCAGCGGCGGTGTGTGGTGCACCTAATTCGACCATCAGAAAGTTTGCGGTCGACGGGAACAGGGTTACTCCTTTGAGTTGAGAAATCGCAGTTTCGAGTTCCGTTCGGAGGTGCGCGGTTTCAACGGCTTTGGCCCGGTAGTAATCCAAATCCAGAAGTGCGTTTACTCCGGCGACTTGCGCCACCAGGCCGACGGACCACGGAGGGAGAAACTTCTCTAATCGCGAAATGAAGTCAGGATGCGCAACGACGTATCCGATGCGAAGTCCGCTAAGCGCGTAGAATTTGGACATGGACTTGCACACGATGAGGTTCGGAGTTTGCGAAGCCTCGGCTTCGAGCGTGTGCTCTTTACCTGCGAAATCCGTGTACGTTTCATCCACCCAGAGAATTGAGTTTTTGGTCATCGTTTCACGCAGTCGAAGAATCTCATGTTTGTCCCAGATGTTTCCTGTGGGGCTGTTGGGATTGACGATACCAACAAATGCGGCATCGCGAGCGCGTTCGTTGACCTCGTCCCAATTGGGATTGAATTTGAGTGATGGGGAGAGAATGAAACGCTGTAATTTAGCTTGAAGCACGGTTTCCAGAAAGTGTGTGTACTCCCCGTAACAGGGCTCGAGCGTCAATGCTTCGCTGGCTGGCGGCACAAGGTGTGGAAGGAGGGCGAAGATGAGCTGAGATGAGCCGCCTGCAGTAAGGATCGCCTCGGAAGGAATGTTCCTTGTTTCTGCAATGGTGCGCCGAAGCCCATCGCCGTGTGTGGGCGGGCTCGTTTTGATCAACCAGGGAAGGTGGTCGCTGATCGCTTTGATAACACGTGGAGACGGGTCGTACCACGCATCAAGAACATCGGCGTTGATGATATTCGATCGTCGCTCGAGGTGGTCGAAACGACTGCCGATGTCGTCGAAGAATTGTCCTCCGTGGTCGGCGTGATTACCGTGCATTTGGTTGAGTATATCGGGAGGGAGACACCCGCAATGAGACTTCAGAACTGCGGTGTTCGCTGCTTTTGGAAAAACACCCCCTCCTTCGACTCCTCCCCCTCTCTGCAGGGGAGGATGTCGGAGCGAGCAGGCTCGCACAATCGTGCAACAACATTACAACAACTTTGCAACTACGATTGATCAGATGTCGTGGATAGGGAATTGCGAAGTCAGTTCGCGTACGCGGGAGTGAACTTGTTGCAGCTCGCTTTCGTTCTCGCCCGCGCGAAGGGCTGCGGCGATCAGCGCTCCGACGTGCGACATCTCGACCTCTTTCATCCCACGCGTTGTAATCGCCGGAGTTCCGATTCGAAGTCCGCTAGTTACGAACGGTTTCTCTGGATCGAACGGAATGCTGTTTTTGTTGGTTGTAATTCCGACTTGGTCCAACAGCTTTTCGGCGACCTTTCCGTTAATAGAAAACGGTCGAAGGTCGAGCAGAATTAGGTGAGAGTCGGTTCCTCCGCTTACGCAGCGAAAACCTTCGCTCGTCAAGGCGTCGGCCAGTGCAATCGCGTTTTTGCAGACCTGTGCCGCGTAATCTTTGAATGTTGGCTGCAGCGCTTCGTGGTAGCACACAGCCTTTGCAGCCACTTGGTGCATGAGCGGACCGCCCTGGATTCCAGGAAAAACTGTTTTGTTGATTTGGGCACCGACATCGGGGTCGTTCGAGAGAACCATTCCGCCGCGAGGACCGCGAAGTGTCTTATGGGTCGTGCTTGTGACCGCGTGACAGTGCGGAACGGGAGAGGGAAATGCGCCCCCAGCGATGAGTCCGCTTGGGTGTGCCATGTCGCACATGAGGAATGCCCCGACGGAATCTGCGATTGTCCGAAACCGCGAGTAATCAATCACGCGGGGATACGAAGTTGCGCCGCAGACGATGAGTTTCGGCTTATGCTGCTCGGCGAGGGAAGCGAGTTCATCATAATCAATCAGCTCGGTGTCTTGACGAACGCCGTAAGGCACGATGTTGTACATCTGCCCCGTGAAGTTCACCGGCGATCCGTGTGTTAGGTGGCCGCCGTGTGCAAGGTTCATTGCCATCATCGTGTCGCCCGGCTTTAGAAAGCTGAAAAATACACTCATGTTCGCTTGCGCGCCGCTGTGAGGCTGCACGTTTGCCCACTGGGCTCCGAAAAGAGTTTTCGCCCTTTCGATTGCGAGGTTCTCGACTTCGTCGTAGTACTCGCATCCGCCGTAGTATCGTTTTCCCGGATAACCTTCGGCGTACTTATCTGTCATCACGCTTCCGACCACTTCTCGCACCGCTTTGCTTGTTATGTTCTCGCTCGCGATCAGCTCAAGGTTGTGCTCCTGTCTCGTTTCCTCTTTTCTTAGGATGTGGGCGACTTCTGGGTCCACTTGAGCGAGGTTATGGTTGCGGTGCGCGTTTACGGCAGGGTCTGCGATTTTTAGCGACATGTGCCCGAATTATAGTCGCTTGCGGGGAGTTTGGTGCCGATTGAACTGGTGTATCCTTTGGAGAGGGATGCGCGGCGAGGGGGACTGAAACCGTCAGCTTGCGCTCGCCCGATTGTTGGCCATGAAAGAGACAAATCCGGGGGGAGGCAATCTCAAACGCCTCGAAAACTATTACGAGGGCGAAGTTGTTGACGCCTACGAGTCGCGGCGTGAGCGAAATCCGAGTTGGCACGCAGAAAACAGGGCGTTCGAGCAGTTCTTGAATCAGATCGCGTTGCCTCGAGGTGCGCGGGTGTTAGATGCGCCGATTGGGACTGGGCGGTTTTTGAAGAGTTTTTCAGATCGGGGTTTCCTGGTAATTGGCCGCGACATTTCGGCGGACATGGTGGAGTCTGCGAAGTCTCGGGCTGCCGCAACCGGGATTGAGGGAGCCGACATTTCGATTGGAGATGCGACGGCGATTGAGCTGGGTGATGCGTCTGTAGACCTGGTTGTTTCGGTGCGTTTCTTGGTGCATTTGGAGTTTGCGACGGTCGAAAAGGCGCTGCGCGAGTTCGCGCGGGTGACGTCGAAGTTTGTGATCACCCATATTAGAGTTGCGACGCCTGGTGCAGGGAACGCGATGAAGCGCGGCTTGAATAGTTGGTTTCGAAAACTGAGAGGCCGATCTGGATCGCGCCGCGTAAAGATAGAGAACAAGGCGGCGACAATGCACGAGCGAGCGAGCATAGATAGGTTGTTTGCTGAGTGCAATCTAAGGCTGCTTTCAGAGGTCACAACGGCCGAGAACGGAAAGGGCTACACGAGCCGAATGTTTTTGCTGGAGAAGGCGAGTTGATGCTGCCGATTAGGCTATTCCAGCGGCTGGATTTTTCCACTGTGACAGGTATTCGCTCACTGCTTGCCCCACGAATCAAGCAGTACTGCGCGGTTGTGGATGGAAGGCGGTACGGAAGCGTTTTTGGTTCCTGGGCGGTTTGGATTCCAAAACTCGAAGCGAAGTTTTTTCACAACGAAGGTGGTTATGTCAACTGTCGCAGTCGGCGCGCGCCTGCTCGTGAATTCGTTTTGGACGGTGAATTGGACGTGCAGATTGGGCAGTACACACGAAGCGAGTGGCAAGCGGCGTATCGCAAAACGGTGATTCGGCGCGTTTCGGAGATTGCGATTTGCACCCAGCGTCTGCATCGCGCAGGGTTAGGGCCAGAACTACTCGGTTTTTGTGCCGCGAGCGAGTGGATCGAAGGCGGAGTGATGCGGTGCAAAAACTCTGTGGGGTTAAGGATGGCGGATGTGACGAAGCTGCCTGGGAAACGAAATGCGACGGAGCAAGAGATTGTTCATGCGGGCGTTATTCCGGATCCGACGTTAAGCTGCATTCGGCAACAGACAAATGGATATGTTGTTGATTTGAGTTCGGTGGTCGGCGCGATGCCGGTGGATGCTGAACGCGAAGTTCGCGAGTTAGAAGATTATTTGATTTCGAGTCTGGTGGAGGAGAAGGAGATTGCGTAGGCAGTGCGAGGGTTCTCCTTGTGCGTATGGACTCGCCGCGGCAAGAGTGAGTGGCGTTAGATTTAGAACCCGATCCGAATTGTTGCCCGTTTTGTTGGCTGCGAAAGCGCGAATTGAGGGCGCGGAATTCGGAAAATTGGCGAAGTTTGCGAAAGATGCTGGACTCTCGCAGTATCACTTTCAGCGGCTTTATCGGCGGGCGTTTGGCGTGTCGCCGAGACAGGCGATGATTTCGAAACAGATGGAGAGGGCTCAGGCGATGCTTCGCGATGGGACCTGCCCCGTTTCGATTGTTGGTTTGGAGTGTGGGTTTGGGAGTCCGAGTGCGTTCTCGCGGGCGTTTCGAAAGCATGTCGGGGTCGCGCCCGCTGATTTTCGCAAGAATTGTCAAGCGGAGCAGGTTGCGGCGAGATAGAATCAGCGTATGTCGTTGAATCGAGTTTGCCACATTGAGTTTGCCGCGACAGACATAGCGAGATCTCGGAGGTTTTTTGAGGGGCTGTTCGGGTGGACGTTTCAGCAGTTCACGGATGAGATGGTGATTTTCGGCGATGGCGAGGATCACATCGGCGGCTTGATGAAAGCGGCCGAAGTTTCGCCGGGAGAGTCGCCGTCGGTTTGGATTAAGGTTTCATCCATTGATGATCTGCTTGCGAAGACTCCTGCGTTGGGAGGCAGCGTTTTGCGCGCGAAGACGGAGCTTTCTCACGTTGGGTTCAGCGCGCAAGTGTCGGATCCGGACGGAAATCCTGTTGGTTTGGTTGAATACGTTTGATTATCCGCCCGGCGTGCGATTGATGTTGCCGTTTGCGACCACTGCGAACCCTTGACGGCCGCCGTTGTTCAACGTTGTGACGCGAGCTCGGATTTGCCAGGTTCCGGTTTGGGGCGCATTGAGCAATACCATCTCAGTCGAGTTCTTCGTGTCGGCTGTACCGCCGGTCACAGACTGGCCGCCGGAGAATACGTTGCCAAGGTACAACGTTCCGTCTGGCGCGACGACTTCTAAGTCCACGTTGTTGACGACTGGATCGCTCGCAAACACGGCACCTGGAAAGTCTGTGAAGCTCATCGAGATCTTGAGGGGGGTGCCACTGTCGAGCACTTGGAAACGGAAAACTCTTTGTTCGCCCTGAAGCAGTCCGTTGGAGTTTCTCAGCGACCAAGGAATCGTGCGCCGAGATTCTCCGGCGAACCACAAAACATTATCGAGAATCATTCGACCCCAGCCCTCGCGGTTGCTGGGATATCCCGAGATTCCTGTCATGTCTGAAGTGCCGTTTATCGCAAGGGCGCGGATGAGCGAGCCTGTGACGGGTGCGACGTAAGCTGGGCCTTGGCTGAGCCCGTTCACAAAATATCCGTTGCGCATCCACTGTCGTATGAGGAGACAACCGCCAACAACCGCTGGACATGCCATTGAGGTGCCGGTGAAAGCGATGTAACCGTTTGTTGTTCCGCTCTGCGCGGACCAGATGTTCACGCCAGGCGCGTAAATCTCGGGCTTTCGCCTTCCGTCCGATGTCGGTCCGCTTCCGCCTGAGCCGTGCAGTTCTTGGTTCGGCGCTTGTTGGGTTGCTCCCACGGCAAGGCAACTCTTGGCGTTCTCGGGGGTTGTGCTGATACTGCGAAGCCGACGGTTGCATCTTCGTAATCCCAAGAGAACTGATCAATCTGTTGACACCAGGAGGTGTACTGACGAGTGCCGTCGTCGCCCCACGAGTTTGAGTGATCTCTTGCGCCTGCAGCGTAGGCGGTCACGAGCTTCGAGTACAGGTTGCTGCCTCCGACGTCGCTGAGATTTGTAAATGCGATTCGGGCTCTGTAAGCCATGCCGTTCCGGAAAGTTTGGCCATCCACGGGCTGTCTGTCTCCGGCAAGAGTTCCGGCTGTGTGAGTGCCATGTCCATCGCCACCGGTTTGGCCACTGCTGGAGTTGTACATTACGACTTTTCGATGGTTCGGTCCGGCGGTGTTATTGATGTCGTCTCGAAATGCGTTGTGGCCCATGTACATCTTCGAGTCAATAAGGCCCGCGATAAGGTTCTGACCGATGATGTCACGTTCCCAAATCGCAGTGTTGTTCGTCTGATTAGTTTGGATGACCCACTTTGTTACGTCATTCCTAAGGACCGCCTCAGAGACTTGTTCAATGAAGGCGACTGAGTCTTGTTTTGCGAGCATGACTGCATCGAAGTAGGTCCCGCGAATCTGGATTAGAAAACGTGGGCCACTAGCGTCAACGCTTGTAATCTGTGCGCCGGTTCTCACATCATCCGGTCGCTCGCCAATGTGCAGCGTGACTACCATGTCCATGATGCCGAGATTCTGGAGTTGATTTCTTTCGGCGCTTACGAAGTGTCGAGTTCCGAGTTCTGGGCTCAGCTTATAGGCCGGCTCATAGTTTCCAATGTAGCGAGTGAAGGGCTTTGCCCGTAGGATTGCAATTTGGGAATCGGTTGCCTTGAAGACAAACCCGTTAGATGGCAGATATTCAAATTGGGTGATTTTCCAATCTTGAAGTTGTTGCCGTACCGAAGCCGACCGGTTTGGTGTCGATTGCAGGACCACATGGCGACCGCCGGAATCGGTGGCGAGCAGGTCCTGTCTAATGTAAGGTTTGGCCACCAAGGGGTCGAATTCGCCAGATTTGAGGTTCAAAGTCTGCGCTTGGAGCGTTGCGGTGAAGATAGAAACGGCAAAAACGGTAAACGTGCGAATCAAGGTGTGCCCTCCGGTAATGGGAAATCCCCGGCAGTTAGGACAGGGGAAGCGGGTGAATTGGTTCGGGCGCAAGGGCGTATAATTGAACTCAAATGACAGTCGAACGAGCCTTAACCCCCGAGCTTCAGCCGATTTACGAAAAGCTGCAGACGGGCGAGAGGCTCAACCATGCCGATGGTGTCACCCTTTACGAGACTCAAAATCTGACCGGCGTTGGCGCGCTCGCGAACCTGGTCCGCGAACAAAAGCAGGGCGATAAAGCGTTTTGGGTGCAAAACCAGCACATCAATTACACCAATATTTGCAACAAGTTTTGCAAATTCTGCTCGTTTTATGCGAAGAAAGGTGGACCCGATCCTTACGAAATGTCGCTGGATGAAGTTCGTGCGGCTGTGCGGAGATATAAAGATCATCCGATAACAGAAATTCACAGCGTTGGCGGCATCAATCCGCGCCTGCCATACGAATACTATCTCGACTTCATTCGCATCATCAAAGAGGAGCGGCCAGGCGTTCACGTGAAGGCTTTCACGGCGGTTGAGATTGTCGAAATTGCCCGCGTCGGGAAGTGTTCAATTGAAGAGGCTTTGATTGACTTGAAAAAAGCTGGTCTCGATGCTTTGCCAGGCGGTGGAATTGAAGTACTGTCCGACCGAGTGCATACAGAGCTGTTTGGGAAGAAACTCGACGGCGAAGAGTGGAAAGAGGTCGCTCGCGTTGCAGCGAAAGTGGGATTCACGCAGTATGCGACGATGCTGTATGGGCATATCGAGACGATTGATGAGCGCGTGGATCACTTAATACAGATGCGCGAGCTTCAGGACGAGACCAAGCATTTCTTGTGCATGACGCCGCTGAGTTTCCACCCCGAAAAAACGGAGCTGGAGCATATTCAGAAACCGACGGGTGACGATGACTTGCGGAACATCGCGGTTTCAAGGCTGATGCTCGACAATTTCGATCACATCAAAAGTTTTTGGATTATGAACACGCCGGCGATTACTCAGATTGCTTTGTGGTACGGCGCAGACGACTGCGACGGAACGGTGCAGGAGTACGAGATCACCTATGAAGAGGGCTCGTTCGGGCACAAGCAGCAGTCGCTCACGCCTTTGAGAATGGTCCGCATGATTAAGGAAGCCGGAAGGACACCTATCGAGCGGGATTCGCACTACAATGAGATTGTGCGGACGGAACCTGAACCCCAACCACGGAAGCTGACTCCCCTTCACGTCTCCTGACCGGTCCGGGGGCGGGCCTAGATGAGAAGATTTCCTGCCCTGGTTTTGCGGCGGTCGCTCTCTGTTCTTCGTCTGTATCCTGGTGGCAGGGCTAACCTGTCTGGAGGAGATTTATGCATTTCAAACGAATTCTGTTCGCTGCGCTTGCCGCTGCGATTGTGGTGGGTTGTGGAAGCCAGGCGCCGACGAAAGGTGACAACGAATCTGTAACACCCACAAAACCTAAGACCGAAGAGAGCGCGACCAAAGAAGGGTGGCAAAAAGTCGAGCTGAAATCAGTTACTTTGCAGCTACCGAAGGATCTGAAAGTTATTGACATCACTTCCGGCGACTTCGAGAAGATCATGGCGGAGGCGTTCGCGGGCAATCCATCGCTAAAGAGCATGGAAGCTCAGTTGAAACAGGCCAAGAACAGTGGAATGTTCGAGATGTTCGCGTTCGGCGAAACTCTGCCGGAGGGATTCACAGAAAACATTAACATCGTTGTTGAACCGCTGCCTTCAGAAAGCATCACGCTCGCAGACTACGAAGCCAAAATGAAGGAGGGCCTTCAGCAGCTCACCGGCGGCGCGGTTGCTTCAGAACATAAGACTGAAGGCGGGACCGAATTCGCGGTCACAAGCTCCGAGCTTCCGATGCAGCTCAAGGGTGGCCAAGGCAAAGTCGCATCAATTGGCTGGGCGACGGTTAGCGGAGGCAAAGCGTTTGTCGTGACGTTTACAACGCTTCCGAGCCGCAAGGACCAGTTTATGGCGATGGCGGCCGAAATCATGGGCACTTTCCGCGTGAAGTAGCCGCAGCGGGAACCTGCGACGGGCCAGGCGTCGGTAGACTTAGCTGATGAAGCGTCTGGCCTGTTCTCTTTCTTTAGTCGCTGCGGTCTGTTCGGTCTCGTTTGCCCAGATCGGCAACGATAGTTTTATTAGTCCCGAGCGATTGCGCGCGCACCTCGAGTTTGTCGCGAACGACCTGTTGGAGGGTCGTGATACACCATCCCGCGGGCTTGACCTTGCTTGCTGGTACGTCGCGACGCAGCTTAAGCTTTGGGGAGTTAAGCCTGCGGGCGAGAACGGGACGTATTTTCAGACACTGAAGTTCAGCAAGCCGGAGATCTCGGTTGAGAAAAGCAGCATGAATTTTAATGGCGTCGCGCTGTCTTGGGGAAAAGATTTCGCCATAAATCCGATCGGCGGCGCCGTCACCGATTCGAATCTGGTTTTTGTGGGTTACGGTTGGAAGATTCCTTCGATGAACCTCGACCCTTATGCAAAGGTCAACGTGAAAGGGAAGCTGATGGTGGTGATGAGCGGTATGCCACCGGGAACCAGTCGCCGCGATAGAAATACAGAGAAGTTTAAGGATGCGTTGTCGCCGGAGCAAGCCGCGACTGAGTTTGGCGCAACGGGAATTATTCAACTGCCGAGCGTGGCCGCGACGACGGACTTTGCGGGTTACGCGAAGCGATTCGTTAGCGCCTCACGGGCGACGATGGGTGGTGCGAGTTCAAACCTGCCGACTGTGACGCTGTCTGCCGATATGGCGAAGACGCTGTTCGCAGAGGAGACTGTGAACGGCGATGCCGTGTTGAAGGCAAACGAAGATCGCACAATGTTGGACTCGTTTGAATTGAAGCCAGACAAAAGGATTAACTTCACACTTTCTGTGAATGGCAACGAGACAACTGCATTCAATGTGGTCGGAATTGTAGAAGGCAGCGATCCGAAACTGAAATCAGAGTATGTGGCGATTGGAGCGCATATTGACCACGTGGGTATGGGCGGAAACGGCCCTGACAAGATTTTCAACGGAGCAGACGATGACGGCTCTGGGACGGTCAGCATCCTTGAAATTGCGCATGCGTTCGCAACCGGTACGAAGCCGAAGCGATCCGTCATTTTCGTTTGGCATTGTGGAGAAGAGAAAGGGTTGTGGGGTTCAAATCATTTCGTCGAGAACCCGAGTGTGCCGCTCGGCAACATTGTCGCTCAACTCAACATTGACATGATAGGCCGCAGCCGTCCAGCAGGCGATACGAATCCTGCAAACAAGATGCTGACCGACGCGAACAGCATCTATGTTGTGGGTTCGCGCAAAATCAGCTCGGAGCTTGGCGACATCAATGAGCAATCGAATAAGAAGCTGTTCAACCTAAAGTTCGATTATCACTACGACGAACCGAATGACCCGGAGAATATCTATCAGCGCTCGGACCACTACAACTACGCACGAAAGGGAATCCCGATTGCGTTTTTCTTCGACGGAGTTCACGAGGATTATCACCGAGTTACAGATCATGCGGACAAGATTGACTACGTCAAAATGTCGAAAGTTGCTCGGACGGTCTATGGTACGGCGTTCCTGCTCGGAAACCTGGATCATCGGCCGAAAGTGAACGCTGGGGGCTAAGGGCTTAAGGCATGGGCATCCAATAATCACAACTTGGATGCTCGCTCCAATCCTGCTCATTAGTTCCGTCGCCTTCGAACCCTCGTTCCCAGTTGAGAAGGGCACGACGTGGGAATATGTGCTTGACGCTGGCGGCGTACAGGGAGACCTGAGACAGGTTATTGAGGCGTCTGTTCAGAAGCCGTCCGGGTGGGAGTTAACTCTTAGAAACGAGATGAAGTTTGGCGCGGAGCGCGCCACGGCCACTGAGCGGCTGTTGGTCTCGACGGGTGGCGTTTTCCGGCTGAGCTGTCCACATGGCGACTTTGAGCCAGGGCTCCAGATCGCAGGTGGTGCGAAAGACACCGAGTGGCGGGGCATCATTGACGGCCAGTGGGGGCGAATCTCTTCGACCGGAGAGACACGGGTTGTTGGGACGACCAAACTGAATGTGCCTGCGGGAGCATTCGAAACCCAGGAAAGCTCGGCGATCTACAGCTTTGAGATTAACGGGCGCAAGAGCTCCAGCCAATGTGGCTATTGGTTCGCCCCGGGAGTTGGGTTCGTTCGGATGGATGCAACGCTGCCCGTCGGCAGGGTGCGCGCTGAGCTGCGAAAGTTCACTCGCGGCTGAAGCATGTAGAAGTTTGTCAACCTATCCGGTAAAATGCGCCGAGCATGCATCACGACCGGATTCGCGTCATTGGCGCGCGCGAAAACAACCTCAAAAACCTCACAATCGAGATACCCCGCGACAAGTTAGTCGTTATCACCGGATTGAGCGGCTCGGGCAAGTCATCGCTTGCCTTCGACACGATTTACGCCGAGGGCCAGCGCCGGTACGTCG
The DNA here is from genome assembly GCA_046330175.1 of Fimbriimonadales bacterium. Lineage (GTDB taxonomy): Bacteria > Armatimonadota > Fimbriimonadia > Fimbriimonadales > ATM1 > JAJPJR01. The sequence goes on along the minus strand of JAXLTG010000001.1, from coordinate 1,165,785 downwards.
AGTCTCTGTCCGCGTACGCCAGGCAGTTTTTGGGGCAGATGGACAAGCCGGACGTGGATCACATCGAGGGGTTATCCCCCGCAGTGAGCATTGACCAGAAGTCCGCCCCAAGAAACCCCCGCTCGACCGTCGGCACGGTCACCGAAATCTACGATTACATGCGGGTGCTGTTCGCGCGCGCAGGAATTCCTCACTGTCCTGGTTGTGGGAAGGCGATTCAGCGACAGTCTGTGGAGCAGATTGTGGATGCTGCTCTATCGTTTGGAGATGGAGCGAAGCTTCAGATTCTTGCCCCGTTAGTTCGCGGCCGTAAGGGCGAGTACAAGTCGGTGATCGCCGATGTGCAAAAGGCCGGGTTTGTTAGGGTTCGGGTTGACGGCAAGCTTTACGAAGTGACCGACGACATTCCGATGGACCGATACAAGCAGCACACGATCGAGGTTGTTGTAGATCGTGTGGTCATCAAGGAGGGTGTGGAGCAGCGAGTTTCGGAGTCGGTTGAGACGGCGCTCAAAATGGGAAATGGGCTTTTGACGCTGAGCGCGACGGATGGCGAAGACAGGCTTTTCAGCGAGCAATTTTCGTGTCCCGATTGCGGGATATCTCTTGGAGATATCGAGCCGAGGATGTTTTCATTCAACTCTCCGTACGGCGCTTGCGAAGAGTGCAATGGGTTGGGGACGAAAACAGAGTTTGATCCCGCGCTCTTGATTCCGGATGAATCGCTCCCCGTGGCTGGCGGCGCTATCGCGCCGTTTGTGCATAAGAACGGCGAGTTGAAAGAGTGGTGGCCGGAAGTTTTGACGGCGCTTGGCAAGGCGATAAAGTTCAATCCCGATGGCGCGTTTCAAAAGCTGAACGCAAAGCAGAAAGAGAGTGTTCTTGAAGGATACGACGACGCGGTCACCGTCGAAATCAAATACGGAAGCGGCAAGACCAGAAGGTTTAGCACCCGATGGGAAGGCGTAATGAACATTTTGCGCAAGAAGTACGAGGGCACCGAAAGCGACTGGGTAAAGCAGGATTTGGGCCAGTACATGTCAACACGAAATTGCCCAGCCTGCAAGGGAGCCCGGCTGAAAAAGGCGTCGCTGTGTGTAACCCTGGGCGATAAGAATATTTCACAGATAACCAATCTCTCGATTGAAACATGCGGTGGGTTCTTCGACTCGTTGCTCCCGAAGTTATCGAAACGGCAACAAATGATCGGCGAGCGCGCCATTAAGGAGATTTGTGAGCGACTGCGGTTCTTGAACGACGTGGGTCTGGGATACCTGACGATGAATCGGTCTGCGCGCACACTTGCAGGCGGAGAAGCGCAGCGAATTAGGCTCGCAACCCAGATTGGGTCTGGGCTAATGGGTGTGCTTTACATCCTTGATGAACCGAGCATCGGCCTTCATCAAAGGGACAATGACCGGCTAATCAACACGCTGAAGCGTTTGCGCGATATTGGAAACACCGTAATTGTCGTCGAGCATGACGAAGACACGATGAAAGCGGCGGATTGGATCATTGATCTTGGGCCAGGGGCTGGCGAGCACGGCGGTTACATTGTCGCTGAAGGCAATTTGCAGTCCATTTTGAAGTCCGATGGCTTGACTGCGAAATATTTGCGAAAAGAGGTTGAGATCGAAATTCCAGAGGTGCGAAGGCCGTGCGACAACGGTGCAGTCAAGCTTCGCGGTGCCAAGGGCAACAACTTGAAATCCGTAACGGTTGAGTTTCCGTTGCATGCGTTTGTGTGCGTTACCGGCGTTTCTGGTTCTGGGAAGTCAACACTTATTCAGGAAACGTTGTTTCCTCGGCTTATGTACGAGCTTCATGGCACGAGGGGAGCTTGGGCATCGCACGAAGGGATTTCTGGCCACGGAAAGATTGACAAGGTGGTTGACATTGATCAATCTCCCATCGGTAGGACGCCGCGTTCGAATCCTGCGACGTACATTGGCGTGTTCGACATGATTCGAGATTTGTATTCGATGACTCCGGACGCAAAAATGCGAGGGTACAAAGTTGGCCGGTTTTCTTTCAATACCAAAGGCGGTAGATGCGAAGCTTGCGACGGCGACGGCATTATCAAAATTGAGATGGTGTTTTTGCCGGATGTGTATGTGCCTTGCGAATTGTGTCGAGGCAAGCGGTACAACCGGGAGACTCTCGACGTACGGTACAAGGGCAAGAATATTTCGGAAGTGCTCGAGATGACAGTGAGCGAAGCGGTGCAATTCTTCGAGCCGATTCCAAAAATTCATCGGAAGCTCGCAACGCTGGAAGACGTTGGGCTCGGGTACATCAAGATGGGACAATCCGCGACGACGCTGTCGGGCGGCGAGGCGCAAAGAGTAAAGCTCGCTGCAGAGTTGAGCAAACGGGCGACTGGTAATACGCTGTACATTCTTGATGAGCCAACAACGGGACTTCACTTTGAGGACATCCGAAAGCTGCTGCATGTTCTTCACCGATTGGTCAACCAAGGCAACACGGTCGTAGTGATCGAGCACAATCTCGACGTTGTGAAGACTGCGGATTGGGTGATAGAGATGGGGCCGGAGGGAGGCAACGCGGGCGGAGAAGTTGTGGTGGTAGGACCTCCGGAGGCTATTGCTGAACACCCCAAAAGCTACACGGGACAATATCTGAAGAGAATGTTGCCGGAGCGCAAGAAGCGAAAGGCCGTGAGCGGAAAGGGAAGGTAGTCTTTTCTCGTGCACGTTGTGTTCGGATTGCGCTCCGCCGCAGAGAGTTGGCCTGCGTCTACGGTTTGTATCGGCGTGTTCGATGGTGTACACCTCGGGCACCAACGCGTGATTGCCGAAGCGATTTCAAACGCAAAACAGACCGAGCGGCCTTGCGTTGTACTCACGTTTGATCGGCACCCCGCCGCATTTCTTCGACCAGATCAATGTCCACCGATTATCCTCCCTTTAGGGCAGAAACTGCGGAGGTTGGAAGCGATAGGAGTGGATACGGCCGTTGTAGTGCCCTTCGATGCGGAGCTTGCGAGTCAGTCGCCCGAGCAGTTTTTGCAGAGCTGTTTAGTCGAAAAGATTCATGCGAAAGCGGTTGTAGTCGGGCACGACTTTCGATTTGGAAAAGATCGGATGGGCAGCGGGGAATGGCTCGCAACGCGGATTGAGACGATTATCGTTGGCCCACACGAGATTGATGGCGTTCGCGTGTCCTCGAGCCAGATCCGTAAGGCGATCTCTGTTGGCGACGTGGCTGCCGCCCGCAAACTGCTGGGAGAGGACTTCTCTTTGGCGGGAATTGTGGTTCCTGGCAACAAGTTTGGCCGGACCATTGGAATCCCAACCGCGAATCTCGCGCTGCTTGAGACTCAAGCGATTCCAGCGTTGGGAATCTATGCTGGTTGGGCATCAACGGATGCCGGCAGATTTCCGGCAGCGATTTCGGTAGGCAACAGGCCGACCATCGAAGGTGCGGGTTTTGCGATCGAAGCTCATCTCATTGGTTTTTCAGGTGAAGAGTTGTACGGAAGGGACTTATTGCTCAGCTTTACGGAACGATTGCGCGATGAGGAGCGTTTTGAGTCGGTAAACGACATGGCGGCCCAGATGCGCGAAGATGTGCGGGCCGTTGAATCGCTTGTTGCGAACTGACTATGAGAAACATCTCCACAGGACACAAGATTCTTGGCATGGGCATGTTCGCTTTGCTGCTATTGGTTGCGTTCAACGTGATTTCAATTCTTGCTGCGCCTGATGACAAGAAGCAGGTTGCTGAAGCGATTGAGGAGATGCGCAAGGCAACGCTCGAGAACCGCGCGGGCGGAGTTCTGGAGCATTTGTCAAACGCGTTCGAGACTCCAGTTGGTTCGGAGACTGGGTCTCCGCTGGCATCGGTAGGGAACTTCATCACGAATGCGAAGGTATCGCGGCTTGTGATTTCGGATGTCAACACGGAAATTGATGGCGCTTCTGCGATTACCGAGTGCAAAATGGATGCAGACGTTGAGTTTCTTCAAGTTCGGTATCGTCTAAACGGACCCGTGAAGATTGAGTTTAGAAAGGAAACCGCTTACCGCTTGTTCGTCATTCCAGAAAAGAAGTGGCGAGTAGTTCGGTTCTATCCTGTGGATATGTCGCAGTTTCAAGCTGGGCCGATTTCGTAAATCATCCGGCGATGATTTCTACGTTTGCACGCGGAACTGTGACGATCGCGCCGTCGTCAAGCTTCGCTTCCAAAACTCGGACTTCAGTCCCCGATTCGACAACCTGCAACTCCGGCGGCAGACCCGTGACGCTTCCGAGCTTCCCGAAATAGGGCTCTCTGATGACGCGTATCGGAGTTCCGACTTCTAGCGCTCCAGAACTTGCTGCTGCGGGTGCGCCGGTTGGAGCGACTTTAGCCGGCACAATCAGCTCGGGGCGAATGACACCGGCACGAATTTGTGTCGCGCCGTTCATGCTCGCGCTCTGACCTTCGAGCGATTTCATTAACTCAAACGTGCGAGTTGCGATAGAGAGATTTCCAAAGCCTTCGGTGGCAATCAGCGAAAGCGGTATGGGTTCCTGGCCGGTGATGGCGACGCCTATGTCGTAACCGAGATACTTGATTATGTCGTCGTCGCGAACAGCTCCAGCGATGAGGCCAACAGCCCCCACTCGTTCGGCCTCTTTTATTGCTTCAAACGATACGCCCGATCCGCCGATCAGTATTTTCCCCGCGTCGTCTGCTTTGATGTGCGACTTATCCAATAACTCGCTCGGCGAGGAGACTGCGACACGGATCGTTCCGTGGCGCTCGCCGCCGATGCCGAAAATGCCTTGCACCAGCGCGCCTCGCGTCTCAATTATCGCCCCTTCTTCTGGGATTACTTCTACAATTTTGCCGTGAACGTAAGCCGTGATCTCGACCGGGATTGGGGCCTCGCGAATCAGCATGTGTCCGCTGATTTCAGATAGCGCCTCGAACGTGCCCTCGTACTCGGACATGACGGTGTTCTTGAACATTCCGAACAGGCCCTTGGATTCGGCAATCATCTCGCCGATTCCGATCTTGTCACCAATCTCGAAGCGGAGCAGCTTCTTGACCTCTTTCGGTTCAACCCCAAGCTTCTCGGCGACTTTGACAGTCTGCAGAATGCCAGGCAACTCCGTTCGCGCGACGGCAGAGGTGGGGTCAACGGAGTCGCCCGCGCGTACGAGGACCTCTCCCTTCAAAGGCAGTCGGCGAATCTTACGAACGATTTGATCGTTGCTAACGGTTAGTCCAGGCGTGTATGCGGTTCCCAATCCAAACTCCAAGTTGCCCGTGGGCGAAGAGTGGCAATTTTAGCACTCTGCATCAGACGCAGGCGGCAAATGAACTAAAGTCACGATTGACCCTCGCAAATCTTATCGCGTATTTCGGCGAGTTTTCCGGCCGTCGCCCGGTGGCCAAGTAGTTTTGCCATCTAAAGATTTCAGATCGGGCGGAATGACCGAGGTGTTAGCGAGGCCCGGTGTCACCCGCCGGGAGTTCGCACCCTAACCAGGTCCGTTCTTAGCGGGCGGTACCTGCCACCCCTCGGGGCCGGATTTGCCCACCGGCCCCCTCTCGTTTTCTGCATTCGCCTGCGCAAACATTTCGGCATATTTTTCGTTGCTGAACGAGAAGATGTACTCTCGACCCTTCCACCAGATCGCCTTCATTGCGTTTCCCATGCGGTTGCAGCCCGAGACAGGGCAGCGATTGGCCTGAGCGATCGAGTGGGCGTTTCCGAGCAGGAGTAGCGCCACGATTACGCCTGGAATCATGAGTGGCCATCCGAGTTTCGCAATCATCGGAATGGCGACTCCCCATACCGCGCAGTTGAGCGCAACCAGCCGCAAAGTGCCGATTCGGTGTGAGACCTGCAATCGCGCATGACAAGCGTTAGAGAGAGGGATCTCTAATGGCTCGACAACCGGCATCCCTTTGGCTCTGTCTGGGGGAGTTGGTCTGTACCTGCGCTCGGCACGCTCGCACGAGCAGGCGCAGGCGTCGGGGAAGATCGGCCTATCGGTTTCCACGGTGACCTGATGCGGAAACAGCGATGGCATTACATAAGTTTACCGACCGATTGAGAACCGATTCGATCAGGTGTTTTTTGGCGCCGAAGTACGTCTCAACGAGTGGGAGCCGCACCCGGGAATACTCGCGGCTGCCGGGAAAAATATGAAAAAAGCCGTTTCGATTCTATTCGCGTTTCTCATGCTGCTGGGCTGTGCGATCGCACAAACGACGATTAAGCCTGGTGATGTTCTGACCATAGGTTGTGTTGAGGAGCCAAAGCTCGGTGGCGAGTACAACGTCACCGCTCAGGGAATTATCCTCATGCAGTTCATCGGGGCCGTCGAGGTGAACGGTCTGACGACGACGCAGGCCGCCGAAAGAATTTCAAAGACGCTTACGACGCAGCAGATTTTGAAGACGGCGACGATTACCGTTCAGATAAAGCAAAAAGAGCCGCAGACTGTATCGTTCAGCGGTGCGCTGGCGTTGCCGGGATCGCTCGAATATCGAGAGGGGCTGTCCGTCGCCGATGTGGTCAAATTCGCGCAGCCCACGGACACGGCGGACTTGAAGGCCGTCCGGCTTCGCCGGAAAGACGGAGGGACGCAAACGATTGATGCGACGTCGCCAGATGGACTTGGATTCCTGCTCAAAGTCGGCGATGATTTGTTCTTTGCCGTCAAGCCGCTGGGTGGAGATATCACGGTGCTTGGTGCCGTTGCGAAGCCGGGATTAATCGCGCTGACTTCTGGAATGAAGTTGAGCGATGCGATAAAGGCCGCTGGTGGTCTTCGAACAGACGCTGATCGTCACCGGGTCGAGTTGAGAAGCGGGACTTCAACGAAGAGTTACGACCTGGACAAAACAGCGGACGAGCCGAGCCTCCAGGCGGGTGATACGGTTGTGGTTTCTGTTCGCCCAATTAATGAAAAAGTTTTCGTCACAGGTGCCGTGAACAACCCTGGTTTGGTGCAACATGAGCCGGGAATGACCGCGCTGAAAGTTGTTGAAGATGCGCAGCCGATGGAAAAAGCTCGCATTGACAAGGTTCGAATCAATCGCAAAGAGATTGACAAAAAGCCGCGCACGATAACGGTGAATTTGAAGAAGGTGAAGGCCGGAACGGCTCCCGACGTCGAGTTGATGAATGGAGACACGATTGAAGTGCCATACCCCGCGATGATTTCGAACCGAACAGGCGAGACATTGAAATATGTCGCGGTTGGACTTCTACTGTTCTTCGTGCTGCGGCGCTAACCGTTGAACACTGGCCCCAGCAGCATCCGGAGGAGAGCATCTCGTGGTGGACCAATGATGCTCGCAAGGATTCCGGGACCGCTGTTGCGGAACAGGAACTGATCCGCGAGGATTATTCCGAATAGCACGAGCGTGCCAGTTGTGCGGCTCCAAATTCGGTAACGCATTCCGTACGGCGACGGTAGCAGAGTGCTCAGCAGCCAATGGCCATCCAGAGGACCAATCGGAATTAGGTTGAACAGGCAGAGTGAAATGTTTATCCACATGCCAGTGAAGCAGAACATGGTGAGTGCATCATCAGGCGACGGCTTTGCAACGAAGCGAAGTATCAGCGCGAATGCAATCGCGAGAAGGAGATTTACCAACGGACCCCACAGCACGCTCATGAATTCGTCCCATTTGGGATTCCGCATTCTGCTTGCGTTCACCATAACCGGCTTTCCCCAGCCGATTCCGTAGCCGGAGTAGCACATCATCAATATCATGAGCGCGCCAAGCGGGTCGAAGTGTGCGAGTGGGTTCAGGGTCACACGGCCCTGACTCCGAGGCGTGGGATCTCCTGCGGCGTCGGCAGACTTCGCATGGCCGAACTCGTGCAAAGCGATAGAGCCAAACACGATGACCAGTTGCATCATGAACATTTTTGGGTCGAAGTCGCTGACCCTGCCTTGAGCGAGCATCATCGTTGGGTCATACACCCCTGTTTTGTTCGCTCCTTGCGGAATAGCTCTTCGATTGATTCGCGCTCGACCGCGACAAACGGTTCTCCGTCACCGACGATTACCGTCGCGGGTCTCGGATAGCGGTTGTAATTGCTGGCCATCGCAGCGTTGTAGGCGCCTGTGCATTGAACTGCGAGTATGTCGCCCTCTTTTGTAAACGCGGGAAGGTCAACTTCTGGAATGAGCATGTCAGTTTCGCAGTGCCGTCCGGAAATTCGATACGGATGATCATGCTGTTCATCGCAGCGGCTTGCGTTCATTGCGTAGTAGAGTGCCCCGTACAGCTGGGGCCGAGGATTGTCTGCAAGTCCGCCGTCAACACTGAGATATCTCCGCGTCTGGCCTTTCGCTCCTATCGGCACTGTCTTAATCGGCCCGACCTTGTAGAGCGTTGTGCCAGATTCTGCGACAAAAAACCGACCTGGTTCAAATCCAATTCGGGGAAGCTGCAGTCCTGCGCGCTGGAACGGTCGGTGACAAGCAGCGATTACTTTCGCGCAAAACTCTTGGGTTGACTCGGTGATCTGTTCTGGAAGATATCGGACTCCCAGCCCTCCGCCGCAGTTCATCTCTTGAGGAAGTCCGATTTTAGATTGCATCTCAATTGCGAATTCCGAGGCTCTCTCTGCGCCTGCGGCGACCGATTCCGAATTCATGAGCTGGGAGCCAACATGAATGTGATAACCGAGAAATCGTAGGGAAGAGTGCGACGCGATCATCTCTACAGCATGTGCCGCGCTGCCGTCAGAGATATTCATGCCGAACTTGGTGTCCTCTTGTCCAGTACTAATCGCTTTGTGCGTGTCGGGGTCTACGCCGGGAGCGAGCCGTAAAAAAACACCTTGCGTAGTCTCGTGCGATTTGCACGCGGCAGCGGTCCGGCTGATATCAGAGAGGTTGTCGAGTACGACCGCTTGGAGCCGGTGATGCACCGCTAGGTCAATCTCGCGGTCTGATTTATTGTTTCCGTGCAGATGAATCCTGGAAGTCGAGAACCCTGCTCTGAGCCCGGCTTCGAGTTCACCCTCACTGGCTACATCGAGGTCCAAGTCCTCCTCTTTCATCAACTCAAGCAGCGCGAGTGTTGAGTTGGCTTTGGAGGCGTATGAGATCGTGCAGTGAGGATGCGCCGCGGTCGCTGCCGATTTGAACGAGCGAACTTTGTCGCGTATGTCGGTTGCGTCAAGAACGTACAACGGTGTGCCGTATTTTGCAACGAGCTCTTCGGCACTGATGCCGGCGAAGTGCAGCTTGCCGTTGATAACAGATTGGGAGCCGAGGGTGCGAACGGACATGAAGTGCAAAGTATAGCCTCTGCTAATCGGCGATCTCTTGGGGTGCTGGGCGAAGCGACACCCGGGTGATTCGGTGTCGAGCCATGTTGTCAACTCGGAATTGGCCGAGTGGGGTGTCCACGGTGTCACCAATTTTTGGCGTTCGGTTGAGCGCCTCTAATACGATGGTATTCACGTTTTCTCGTTCCATTGGGCAGTCGCGAAGGTCAAGGAACTCGCAAAGCTCGTCGGTGCGAACGTCGGCCCGCATGAGAATTCTGCCGTCGCTCCTCCGTTCGATTCGAGGGGCGGATGCCTCCAACTGGTCATCCATCTCTCCGAAAATCTCCTCGACGATATCTTCTAAAGTGAGCAAGCCGTAAGTTCCGCCATGTTCGTCTCGCACGATGAGGACTTGCGTGCGCTTTGACCGCATGGTTTCTACTAGGCGGTCTAGGGTCACGGTCGGAGGAACAAACACGGCCGGCCGGACGACCGAGCGTATCGTGCCCTCTCCGGAAGCGAGCAGCTTGAAAACCTCCTGAACGTGCAGGATTCCGACGATTTCGTCGAGGTCGTCGTCTTCGACCACAACGAGCCGAGTGTGGCGTTGCCGACTCATCGCGTCAAGCGAATCGGCGATATCGCCATCGGCGTTGATGTATCCGATGTCAACGCGCGGGATCATGATGTCATCGGCTTGAAGGTCAGTCAGTCGTAGCGCTCGGGCGACGAGCTTCGCGTGGCTCTCTTTCATCTCTCCCGTGCTTGCGCTTTCTTGGAGCAATGCCGCGAGCTCTTCTTTCTGAACGGTTCGCTTTTGTCCGACGTCAATCTTGAACGGCTTCAAGAGAAGTTTCGCAAAGCTTTCAAAAACAATCGTTAGGGGTCGAACGAACAGCAAAATGAACTGGGTCGGCAGTGCCAGCCTAAGCGCCCAGCGATCGGGGCTGTGAATGGCAAGGTACTTCGGGACAAGTTCGCCGATCGAAACTGTCAAGAAAGTTACGACTAAGAACGAGATGACGGTGGCGACCAAATGGCTTCCGGTTGTGCCGAACAGGCCACGAATCGCGTGTGCAAGCGTCTCCTCTCCGAATGCGCCCAACGCGAGGCTGCACATTGTGATGCAGACTTGGAGGCCGGCAATGAATTGAGGAAGGTTGTCGAGCGCAAAGGACGCGGCCCTGGCCATCCTGCCATGTGTTCTTGCGAACGCATCAATTCTCGCCTTGCGTGCGCTGACGAGGGAGTACTCCGCCGCCACAAAGAAACCGGTGAGAAATACTAACCCACCGACCACGAGCAGCATCCAGATTTCGCTATCCATGCGAATTAAGAACCTCTGTAGCCGTGCGGTTTCAAATGCTTACGTCTACCGGTTCCTCTTTGTTTGTTTCAGAGCTTTTGTACAGCGCGTCGAAGATCGCGTTCAGCACCATTCCTTGTTCTCCAGGCACTTTGCTCTGACCGCCTTCAAGGATTGTATCCACAAACGCGACTACTTCGTCGGTGTGCATGGACTTGACGGTGGGGACGTTCTGGGGAACCATGTCGAAGAGCTGCTTGTCTTGTTCAGAAAAGATTGTGATTGGCTTTGGCGCGAACAGGTCGAGAAAGGCGCCTGATTCAGTGCCGAAAAGGTGACAGCCGAAGATCTCACGTTCCAGATTTGCCATGAAGCTGGATTCAAGAGTGATCGTGGCTCCGTTCTCAAACCGGATGAACGCAGCCGCAAAATCTTCGACGGTAAATTTTGTACGGTCGTAATCGCCCCACGCATTCCAGTACTTTGGGTTGGTACCCATCTTTTGGTACGCCTTGCCGCTGGCGCTGATCGGCTTCGGGTGTCCCATGAGGAACAACACGAAGTCGAGGATGTGAACGCCGATGTCAATCAGCGGACCGCCGCCTTGCTTCTCTTTGTCAATGAAGACGCCCCAGCCGGGGACTCCACGTCGTCTGAGCGCCATAGCTCGCGCATAGTAGATCTCTCCCATGTGGCCGTTTTCAATGTACGACTTCATAAAGCGGCCAGCACCGGAGAATCGCCAGTTGAGTCCGATTTGCAAAAGCTTTCCGGACTGCCGCTGCGCTTGAACGATTTTTCTGCACTCGTCCGCGTTCATCGCCATCGGCTTTTCGAGGAGAACGTGCTTTCCGGCATTGAACGCGTCAATGCTGGGCTGGATGTGAAACGCGTTCGGTGTCGCGACACTAACCGCGTCAATTTCCGGCATCGCAAGCAGCTCTTTGTAATCGGTGAACTGCTTGGCTACGCCAAACTTTTCTGCCGCGGCTTTTGCGGTTTCGGGGTTCGTGTCGGCCACGGCGAGGATTTCGCATTTCTCGGGGATGGACGCGTAGCCAGGCATGTGGCAACTCTGGGCGATTCCTCCGCTGCCTATGATTCCAATTCCAAGTTTCTTCAATCAGATCTCCTTCTCGAATAAGTCAAACAAAAAGACGCCCCCGACGCCGGTGAAGCATCGTGGGCGCTAGTCAAATTGCAGCCGCAGAATTAGCCCTGTCCAATTTTCGGCTCTCGGTATTCCCACATGATGCTGCCGTCCAATTGGTAGAAGCACTGGCCATCTCTTCCTAAGTTGAGCGAATTCCACAGGACAGTGGTTTGCTTCTTCTGTGGAAAGTCCATCATCTTTTTGCCCTGGATGCTCTGTTCGTAGTTGAAGTACGTGCGTCCGTTTTGCGATATGAACGCTTCCGCGAACCCTGGTTCTTTACCGAACTCAGGCTTGAGAAGTTCCAGAAGCCGTTTAGTGCTTTCACACTTGGGGAAAACGCCGCCGTGCTTCGAGACGTACTTGACGACGAGGTCACCTGCGAGCTTGATTCGTTCTTCCAGCTTCTCCTTCGTCGGGTTTTCCATCGGTTCGATGGCAGACTTGGGCATGGAATCAGCCACGACCACGTTCTGTTCGCCGCCGGAACAGGCCGAGAGCGCAACTGTCAGAACTGGAACAAGCAGCGGGAAGCATGTCCGCACGAAGGTTTCCCGTGCGCCCATTGTTAGCCGCCGGCGACGCTCGGCATCCTCATGACCCACTTCGTCTCACCATCCACATACACGTAGCATTGGCCATTCTTTTCGAAGTTCAGCGGGTCCCAAAGCAGTGCCGTTTGGGATTTTTGCGGAATGTCCATCAGCTTCTTGCCCTGGATTTGGAAGTTGTAGGTCAGCCACGTCTTGCCGTTGCGGCTCAGGAAAAGGGCGTCGAAATCCGGCTCGCTGCCGAACTCGGGTTTCAAGAGCATTGCGAGGTCCTTCGCGGTCTCAGCTTTTGGAAACTCATCGCCGTGTTTAGCGGCGTACTTCAGAACCAGGGCTCCGGCCCGTTTGATGCGATCGGCGATCTTCTCCTGTGTGGGATTTTCCATCGGTGCTACGAGCTCAGCTTTCTTTTGAGCAACCGGCTTCTCCGCACCGCCGCCACAGCCCGCTATCGCGACTGAAATCAACGCAATGAATGCCCAACAAAATCGTTTCAACTGATACCTCCGCCCCCAAGAAATCCACCTGGGGCCATTTGTTTGAGATTATGCCCGGATAGCGAAGGTTACTGCTAAGGCAGTAAAATCGCGCGCCATGCCGACCTATTGCTACGAGTGCGTGAAATGCGGCCAACTGGAGATTGAGCAGCCGATCACAGAGGCCGCGTTGAAAGTGTGTCCGGAGTGCGGGGGTTCCTCGGGCTTCAAGAAATTAATCGCGCCGGTGGCGGTCATGTTCAAGGGTTCGGGATTCCACATCAACGACTACAGCTCTGCGCCCAAGGAGGCTGAGTGTTCGGGGGAGCCTGGAAACTGCGGCGCCTGCTCGCCGAAAGCGACGGAGTAGTTAGGCCAGGATATCGAGAAGGTTTTGGTCCATCTCACCGGCAGTTCGAATGACCGCAAGCACAGCTTGTTCCTGGGTTTGTGCCATCGATAGTTCCGTCCAAGCCGCAGGTAGGTCCTCAAGGTCGCCGGAGGCAAGGCTCATGAGCGCCTCGTCGGTGCGGGCAGACGCCTGGTTGGCGTAGGTCAGAAGCAGGGAGTAGTTGCCGTAATCGCCTGAGATTTGCACCGTGGAGGCTTATTCCACGATTCGGAGGCTTGGGGAGCAGGTAATTCCTGCTACGCGGCCGCGATGGTTTCTGACGAGCTGGGAATCTCGACCAAAGCGTGCGTGCTCGGGGCCGATACTGCGTCGGACCGCTCACAAATGGTAGCCAAAACGGCGTCTGCGACACGCTCGCTGAGAGTTCGCTTGAGGTTCTGGTCGTTCTGGATCTTGTCGAGCTCGTCCAGGCCAATGACGGTCACCTTGACGCCAGCGGTATCAAGCTCTGATGACCACTTCCGAATAAGAGCGTCGTAGCCGCCCTTCCAGGTCTGGTACGAGGATTTCGCGACCCCTTCGACAGCCGAATTCGGGACGTTTTCGATGATTAGCACATGCCCATGGCCAGCATCTCGCATCGCTGGACCGCAACCTTCGATGGTGTGTAGGGCACAGAAAAGCTGCTGCTGCATGAGGTCTGGCAGGATGGAGGAGCCGACCTGCACATTCGGGCCCAAATCGGCATGGCAAACGAGGGCGTCAAACCGTCCCAGTCGAGCCAACTGGAGGATGACGTCGCTCGTACGGATATCGGCGGTGATTGGTTCGAACCCATCGCCAATCTCGGAAGTGACCCGTTTGAGTTCAGACTTTGATTGAGACAGTCCGACGACCGAAGCGCCATTTGTTACCAGATTCCGGGCGATAGCTTCGCCTATTGCGCTGCAGACTCCGGTGACTAAGACTCGTTTCCCTTGTATTCCCACACCGTAGTTGTGGCGAATCTCTGGAATTTCTTTAGGTTTGTTGGGTTACTTCGGTTTCGGCTTCAGCGAGCCACACCGCAGCAGAGGCGGGCTGTGCCGACTCGATCAGCGCTGCCAGCACTCTCTCCGTCAGTCGCTCTACCACCTCTTCGGTCAACATCTCTCGCTGGGTTGCGGACTCGATAGGGCGATGCGCGAGGTCCGGGAGTTCGATGCACCTTGCCTGAACACCCAGCGGCGCCAAGTGGACCGACCAGCCGTCGGCCGACAGTCTGGCGGACAGGTTCCAGGACGAGGCGATTGTTCGCCACGGCTCAGGGAGCGCCGTCGCAGGTACAGACTCGACAAAAAGCACCGTCCCGCCGCCCGATGCAGAGAGGCACGCAGGAAGTCCGGAAAGCGCGTTAACTTGTACCGCCTGTTGCTCGGATAGCGTCTCGAACATGTGCGCGAGCGTAAAGGTGTTCGGCACGAAGACCGGATTCTCGACCATCACGATGGCCGCGTTCAGGTTTCCGACCTCTGCGAGCGCCGCGATGGCGCCGACATTCGACAGACATGCTTGAATCACTGTCAATCCTTTTTGAGCCGGAACCGGGCACGGGTTCTCAGAAACCGCTATGACTTGGGCACCGGCACCGAGCAGAGTGCGGGTCAGGCTTAGGCCAAGACGATTAGAACCCCCGGCGATGAGAATTCGTTTTGAAGCGAAAAGAGGCGCCATAGGGAAGATAACGGCAGATTTCCGTTTTCCATGAGGGGTCGCGCGGTGGCAGCGGTCTATCGAAGGCTGTCGAATTGCCCTGAGATTGCCGGTGCTCAGACCTTTTTGTAACTTTGTGTGACCTTGGTGGTTGATTTCTGGGCTGGCTGTTTGGGCGCGGTGAAAGTCGCACGGATTGTTCGAGTGAACTCCCCTTTCAGAACCTTGCCCGACTTCGCGCCAATGACAATCCAGCCGCTCAGCTCGAGATTCGTGCTTAATGTTGCGCCCCGGTCTGTGCGCGAACCGTGATCGGTTGCGGTGAGGGAAAGTTTGAGACCTTGCTCGCCGGGCTCAATCGTTGTGCCAACAAGCTTATAGGTGACTTGAAGCGGCTTGGCTGAGTTAGCATCGGGAAACGCGACAGGCACGGTCCACTTTTGGTTCATTGTTGGCGCGGTCTCGGGAAGGATTGCCATGAGGAACGCACCGTTGCTGATTGTTATGGTTCTGGCCTTTTCGCCCTTTACGAAGTAGGTAGTTCTTCCTCGCGGGTTGACGATCTGCGATCTGCCTGGACCGCCGAGCGAATTCTTCATGCCGAGTTTTGATTGCGCGACGATTTGGTCCTTCTGCTCTTTCGGAACGCTCGCCGGCAATCCCGAGATGAACGCTTCGGCGGTTGGGTCGCTATACGAAACGTTCATCGTTGACTTTCCATCTTTCACCGCCGAAACTTTGATGGTTACCATGTGAGTGCCGTTCACGCGCAAGGTGCCCGGATTCCTTGATTCCACGACGTTGATGCTGGTGGCGTACTTGAGTGTCTCCCCAGGTGAAAACTTCAACGAGATGGGAAAAGTTTGATTCAGAAGCGCGGTGTTTACGATGGCGGCAACGGTGAGGAACATAGGGTCGAAACTCTCCAAAAACTGCGCATGAGTATACTTCAGCGGCATGATCCGGGTTTCGAAACTTACGCAGAGATTCGGCGTCGCTGAGGTTCTCACCGACATCAACTTGAACATTGAGAAAGGCGAGCGAGTGTGCGTAATGGGTTCGTCGGGCGGCGGCAAGACGACGCTGCTCAGATGCATGTCGGGCCTTCTGAGACCGACAGAAGGGAGTGTGGAGCTTTTTGGGAGCGAGTTCTATTCATTGGGACAGCACGACCAACAGGAGATTCGCAAAAAGATTGGGGTTGTATTTCAGGGCTCTGCACTGTTTGACTACCTGAACGTTCGCAACAACGTCGTTTTTGGAATTCAACGGCACCGGAAGCTGTCCAATCGCGAATGCGATGAAATCGCGGACGCTCGACTTTCGGTTGTTGGACTAAAAGACGCTGCATCAAAGATGCCGGCGGAGCTGAGCGGTGGTATGAAGAAGCGTGTCGGACTTGCAAGGGCGCTGGCATCCGAACCTGAACTTCTGTTCTATGATGAGCCGACTGCCGGACTTGATCCTGTGACTGCGTATTCTATTGATGCGCTGATCAAAGACGTCAATGAAAACTTGCATACCACAAGCGTTGTCGTAACACACGAGCTTTCGAGCGTCATGCGAATTGCGTCGCGCGTTCTGTTTCTTAGTGAAGGAAGGATTATTGCGGACGACGTCCCGGAGGAGTTTTCGAAAACAAAAATAGCAGAGATTCGGGAACTGCTTGATCGCGCGAACGCGAAAGAGATTATCGAATCTTAGCCGATGATTCGAAGCGCAATCGCGGGGCCATTGAGCGCACCCGCGCCACGGATATGTTCAATGGCGGCTCTCACCGCGGATTCCGGCGCTTCGTGAGTCATGATCATTACGTTGCCTTGATTCGTTTCATCGCAGACGAGGCGAGCTATGGCGTCGGTGATCGAGATTTGATGATTGCCAAGCACCGTCGAGATAAGCCCTATCATTCCTGGGCGATCAAAGATAGGAAACCGTAGATAGAACCGAGAGCAGGAGTCCACGTTGGTTGATTCGATAGTTCGTGTAGGGTTCCAGAGTGGGGACGAGTTGGGATTGCGAGCGATTTCAACAAGATCGCTCAGCACAGCGGACGCTGTCGGAAGCGAACCGGCCCCTTTTCCGTGAAACACCATTTCACCGATTGCGTCGCCGCTGATGATCACTGCGTTGTCCTCGTTTCTCACGGCTGCGAGGTGATGGTTCTTTGGGACTAATGCGGGATGCACGCGAAGATCAAGCTGGTCGGAAACTCTGTTCGCCATCGCAACGGGTTTGATGACAAACCCGAGAGAGTCTGCGGTTCGGAAATCGTTTGGATCAAGCGACGTAATGCCCTCGACTTTCAGCGATTCGATTTTCGGTTTTGCCTGAAAAGTCAGCTCGGCCAAGATCATCAGCTTGTGCCCAGCATCCATCCCAGACACGTCGAGCGTTGGGTCGGCTTCTGCCAAGCCCTTCTCTTTTGCGATTTGGAGTGCGTCTTCGAACGAGATGAACTCTTCTTGCATTCGAGTCAAGATGAAGTTCGAGGTGCCGTTCAGGATTCCGGTCAAAGAGTTCACACGGTTTCCGATGAGGCCGCTTGTTATGGCGCGAAGGATCGGAATCCCGCCGCAAACGCTCGCTTCGAATCCAAGCTGCTTGCCATTGCTCGCAGCGGAACGAAAAATCTCGTCGCCGTGGGTTGCGAGCACGGCCTTGTTTGCTGTCACAACATCTTTGCCGCATTCAAACGCTCGGATGATGTACTCGCGCGCGGGTGAAATGCCTCCGATGACTTCGACGATGAGGTCAATCTCCTTATCAGTGAAAATCTGTTCCGGATCCGTGGTTATTTTTTCAGGCGGAAGCGGGCGAGGCTTATTAGGATCTTTGACGAGCGCTTTGACAATCTCAAACGTCACGTCCGACTTGTTGCGGATGAGCTCGGAATTGCGTTCGATAATCTCGACCAAGCCCGTGCCAACCGTGCCAAGACCCAAGAGTCCGATGCGGATGTGCCTGGACATCTTTGCTTACACAGTCTCCAGGGCTTGCTGCAAGTCGGCGATGAGATCTTCAGCGTCTTCGAGTCCTACGGAGATTCGAATGAGTCCGTCTGCAATACCAACGCTCTTTCTCACTTCAGGTTCGACGGATGCGTGTGTCATCGAAGGCGGGTGACAGATGAGCGATTGATGCGCACCCAACGATTCAGCAAGAGTAAACAGTTTGAGTTTTGTGATGCAGGTCTTGGCTTGTTCTTCGTTCGCCTTGAGCACAAACGAGAGCATCGCGCCGAATCCTCGCATCTGCTTCTTCGCGAGTTCGTGGCCCCGGTGAGACGGCAAGCCCGGATAGTAAACCTGCTCGACTTTCGCATGCTGCGCGAGCCACTCGGCAACTTTTTGGGCGTTCGCACAGTGGCGCTCCATCCTGAGTCCGAGTGTTCGCAATCCACGCTGGATGAGGAAGCAATCCTGCGGGCCAGGGATGAGGCCGCAAGCGTTTTGAACAAATTTCACCTCTTTCCACTTCGCTTCGTCGTCGGCGATAATCGCGCCGCCGATAACGTCGGCATGACCGTTGATGTACTTTGTTGTCGAGTGGAGGACGAGGTCTGCACCAAGCTTGAGTGGGTTCTGAAGATACGGGGTGGCAAACGTGTTGTCCACAATTGTTCGAACGCCCTTTCGTTTGGCGATGGCGCACGCACCAGCGATGTCGGTAATGTTGAGAAGCGGATTGGATGGCGACTCGAGCCACAGGAGGTTTGTGCCTTCCGTTAGCGCGTTCTCCACATTTTCAAGACAAGTTGTATCAACGAAAACGAAATTGATACCGAGCTTTGCGTATACCTTCGTGAATGCGCGATAGGAGCCCCCGTAGAGATCTGCGCAGGCGACGACTGTATCTCCGGTGTTGAGTGTGTTTAGAACTCCGGTAACGGCCGCGAGTCCACTAGAGAACGCGAGAGCGAACTTTGCATCTTCTAATTCGGCGAGCGCCAACTCAAGCGCGGTTCTGCTGGGGTTTTCTGTTCGAGCGTATGACAGGTCTCTGCCCAGAAATTTCGGTGGAACGCCCGGATAGTCTTGGCCAAACGTTGAAGTTTGGTAGATGGGGAAGGTGACCGCATGGGACTGCGGGTCGTCGGGCTGTCCGCCGTGTATTGCTCGTGTATTAAATCGCATCTTTTTTTCCGGAAAATTCGAACGTGGGGGAGTGCGAATTATGGTGTCAATGAGTTACCAAAGTCAAGCCTTGAAGGAAGTTGAAGCGACTCCAGCATTAATGCTCGTGCTGAGGTTAGAAAGCGCTTGGCGGAGCGAGTCCAGAGCGTCGTCTCCAACCGTGATCTCTATCTTGTCGGGTCGGAACTTCAGAGTTTTGCTCGCGCGCTGCATCTCATTGACGATACGCATTGGGAGTTCGCGGCCTTTCAAGAAGTAAATGGAGAGTTTTGTTCGATCGCCATCAACGCGACGAACACCGACCTCGTGGGCACGGATTCGCAGCTTCACCAGTTCGGCGGCGTTGCGCACTGGCGCGGGCAGGTGTCCAAAACGGTCGTCTAATTCTGACGCGACTTCATCAACTTCGGCGGCGTGCCTTGCTTCCATCAGCCGCTTGTAAAAGAAAAGGCGTTGATTCTCTGCGGGCACGTATTCCTTCGGAATAAATGCGGCGACTGGAAACTCGAAAGCAGGCAGCTCAAACTCGGGGCCAACGTTTTCGAGTTTTACGGGTGTAAGTCTTGCTTCTGGTTCACCGCCATGATCGCACGCATCTTTGAGCTGGTGAACGGCCTGATTGACGAGATGAACGTACAGCTCGTAACCGACCGTGTGCATCAGCCCATGCTGCTTTGAGCCAAGCAACTCGCCTGCTCCTCGAATCTGAAGGTCTCGAAATGCGAGTGAGTAACCGGATCCTAGTTCGCTAAACTCTTGCAGCGCCTTCAGTCTTTCAAAAGCGGTTTCAGTGAGATCTCGTCCACTCCTATAAAGCAGGTAGGCGTAGGCTTGGCGATCGCTGCGTCCAACTCGGCCACGAAGCTGATAGAGTTGTGCTAGGCCGAGGCGATCAGCTCCGTCTACGATCATGGTGTTGACATTGGGGTTGTCAATTCCGCTTTCGACAATCGTTGTGCAAACAAGAATATCAATCTCGCGATGGTAGAACGCCTCCATTACGGGCTCAAGCTCCTGCGGACTCATTTGTCCATGTGCGACGGCGACACGGGCATTCGGCGCCAGCTTTCTGATGGTTTCGGCTTGATGATAAATCCCTTTGACACGGTTGAAGATGTAAAACGCTTGTCCTCCGCGCGCCATCTCCCTAAGCAGTGCCTCGCGGACGACTTGTTCGCTGAAGCCCCGAACGAATGTGCGAATTGGCAGTCGCCCTGGTGGTGGGTCGGTTATGAGCGACATCGGTCTGATGTTCATCAGGGCCATACTCAGTGTGCGCGGAATAGGGGTTGCGGTTAGTGTGAGACAGTCGGCCGTTGCTCGCAGGTCTTTCAATCGTTCTTTGTGTTTAACTCCAAATCTTTGTTCTTCGTCAACGATAATCAGGCCGAGGTCTTTGAATGTGATTTTTGATTGAAGCAGGGCATGCGTGCCGATGATCACGTCTACCTTTCCCTCTTCGAGTTGGTGCAACGATTCCGTTCGCTCTTTTACAGAGCGAAGCCGGCTAAGCTGCTTAATGACCATCGGGTAAGCGGCAAGCCGCTCTCGAAAAGTTTCCCAGTGCTGCTCGGCGAGGATGGTGGTTGGGCAAAGCACAGCGACCTGTTTTCCTGATTGTGCGACCTTGAATGCAGCACGAATCGCGACTTCGGTTTTCCCGAAGCCGACATCTCCGCAAACTAGTCGGTCCATCGGGTGATTTGAAATTAGGTCCTGTTTGATTTCGTTGATCGCCTTCAGTTGGCTTGGTGTTTCGATCCATTGGAACGAGGCTTCCATCTCGGACTGCCACGGAGTGTCGCCTCCGTACGAAGGTCGAGTTGCAGTTGCCCTTCGGGCGTAAATTTTGATCAGGTCGCGTGCAAACTCTTCCGCGCCTTTCTTCGCGTGTTTCAGTGCGCGGTTCCAGTCCGTGCCAGTGATTCTGTTGAGTGCCGGCGAACCATCAGTTGGACTCAGGTATTTCTGAATCCGGTCAAGCTGGTCTGTGGGGACGAGCAGTTTGTCTGGAGACTGGTATTCGATGTGTAGAAATTCACGAGGTTGACCGTCAACGTCGCGCTGCGCCAATCCACGATAGACCCCGATGCCGTATTGGATGTGAACGACAAAGTCGCCGGGGGTCAGGTCGAGTACAGACGCGATGGCGATGCCTTCGTTGAATCTGCGCTGTGGAAGTCGAACGCGCCCAACTCCGAAAAGTTCCGAGTCAGTAATCAGTGCGAATCCTGCAGATTCACATAAGAAACCACCTGCAAGATTTCCGCGAAGAAGTTGGACCGGTGTCTCCTCGTCAAACGGAATGTCGGAATCATCGTCAATCGGAGGGGCGGGAATGCCGATCTGTTTTAGAACCTGCGCGGCGCGAGTCGGTTGGTCCGTGGCGACGCGAAGCCGTACGCCCTTGCTTCGCCAAGATTCAAGCGTTTTGGCAAATGCAACCGGATTGCCGCGAAACGCAGAAAGGGAAGTTGAGGCGAATGAAATTGGCTGGGCCCCTGCGTTGGGAGAAGCTTCGTCGGTTGCGGTGACTGTTACGCAGTTCTCAGCCGCGAGAGCGCAGCTAAAATTCAACACAAAAGACTCCGACGGCATGCGGAGCGCTTCGCCTTCTGAAGCCCTGTGATCAAGTGCGTTGTCAATGTCGGCGTGTACGCGCTCAGATATGAGCGACAATTCAGCCGGCTCGATCAGAATCAGCGTAGCTGAATTAAGATATTCAATCGCGCAGTTTCGATCTGATTCAATGAACGGAAGATAGAGTTCGATTCGATCGAATAGTGCACCCTTCCGCAGCAGACCGATGTCAGCCTCGACGGCTTCTTTGAGTGATGCGGCCGCATCATCCGTAAGGGATTTTGATTGGTCCTCCGCCAGCTTTCGAATTGGTTCCAGAAGTTCGTCGTTCGAGGGTGCGGGCATGACCGCTCGCAGCGGGGAAACCTTGACGACGTCGGCAGGCATGATCGTGCGCTGGGACTCCGGATCGAATCTTCGAATGGTTTCGATTTCGTCGCCGAAGAACTCGATTCTGGTTGGCAGCTCGCTGCCCGCCGGGAAAAGATCAATAATGCCGCCGCGCCGGACGTATCCGCCGGGTCGCCGAACCGGGTCTTCGTGCTCGTATCCAAGGTGCTGAAGCCGTGCGACAAGCGACTCGGCGGTCACTTCGTTGCCGACACGCAGTTCGAACGTCGCCTCTGAAAAGGCGCGAGGGCTGGCGCATCGCTCGAGAAGCGCCTGCGGGTAAGTGACAACGATAGTTTTGGAATCCGACAGCAGTGCAGAAAGAGCGCCAGCGCGCTCGGAGAGCACGAACCGCTCCGGTGGGCCGTCGTCGAACAGGCCAGCCTGCGAAGTTGGCAGTATCTTTAGCTCGGATGGGTTGACCCCACACAGCGCTAGCCGAGCTTGCCACTGAGTCGCGGCATCGGCGTCCGACACAACAATACAGAGCCGACTGCAATCGGGTCGCGTGAGGTAGCTTCCAGCTATAAGCGGAGGAAGCGACTCCGCGCAAGCAGATGGCCAGTGACGTCGTCCGGGGGAGATATCTGGGTGAGCTAAGGATCGCACCCAGTCGCGGACATGCATTGGCAAAATTCTACCTTTCGGGCGAGCGAGGAGTGACGCAGTTGGAAGAGGAGCGTAAATGACTCAGAAGTACGAGAGCCTGCCGGTGATGCTGTTGGAGAGCGCCGATCGCTGGTCGAGTAAGACCGCGCTGCTATACAAAGTTCGCGGGAAGTACCAGCAAGTTCTTTACCGTGATCTGCTTCATCGCGTCCACGAGGTTGCCGCAGCACTTCTGAGTGCTGGAGTGAGTCCCGGAGATCATGTCGCAATCATGTCGGAAAACTGTCCGGAGTGGGCGTATGTTGATTGGGCAGTATTGTCGCTCGGAGCAGTAACGGTTCCGTTGTATCCGACGCTCATGCCTGAGCAGATCGGGCACATCTTGAGTGACTGCGGCGCGAAGGTGGTTATCGTCGGAGACGCAAAGTTATCAGAGCGCGTCAAAGAAGCAGCCGACCGAAGAGAATTGAAACTCGTTCAAATTATTCTGCACGGAGAATCCGCGGGTTGCTTGCCACTTCACCGACTCATCAGCGAGGGGAAGGACACGACGCTGACCTACGAGACTTGGCGCGAAGGCTGCAAATTGGTCAACTCTGAGGAGTGCGCGACTCTCATTTACACCAGCGGAACAACGGGTGAGCCGAAAGGGGCGATGATTCGGCACGAATCGTTCACTTTTTTGTGCAAGGCGATTCTCGCGAACCTTCCGATTAGCCAATCTGACCGCTTCTTCAGTTTTTTGCCGCTTTCGCACGTTTATGAGAGGATGGCTGGGCACTTTTTGCCAATTTCTTGTGGTGCAGAGATTGCTTACTGTGAATCGTTGCGGAGTATGGCTGCGGACATCATTCAGTCAAAGCCGACGGTGATACTGGCCGTCCCGCGGTTTCTCGAGAGCGTGAAGAGTCGAATTGAATCGTCGGTGGTCGAGAGCACGTGGCTCAAGCGAAAGTTGTTCGAGATGCAAAGATCACGTGGCAAGCAAAGACTGAACAACAAACTGCGACCGTGCGGCTTTCTCTGTGGACTGCTTGACAAGCTGGTCGCGTCAAAAGTCCGAGATCGCTTCGGCGGGAATCTTAGGTTCTTCGTCAGCGGCGGCGCGGCGTTGCCAAACGAAGTTGCGGAGTTCTACGGATCGTTCGGCTTGCTGATACTCCAAGGATACGGACTGACCGAAACTGCCCCGGTCATGTCGGTGAATCACCCGGAGCGAAACGTGTATTCAAGTGTTGGCGAAGTGCTGCCGGGGGTCGAAGTGATGATTTCTGCGGACCGCGAAATACTGATGCGGGGCCCGAGCAAGATGATGGGCTATTACAACAGGCCGCAAGAAACTTCAGACATGATTGACGCCGATGGATGGCTGCACACTGGAGACCTCGGAAAGTTGGAGAACAACCGGTTGTGGGTGACAGGGCGCAAGAAAGAAATCATCGTCATGGCGAACGGCAAAAACGTTTCTCCAACCGAAGTGGAGGCGATGCTCAAACGTTCGCCATACATTGATGAGGCGATGGCGCTGGGGGACGATGACGATTGGATTTCGGCGCTAATCGTTCCCAATTTCGAGCTATTGAAACACTTCTGTCAGGCTCAAGGGTTATCGTCAGCGCACCAAGGCGACATCGTTGAAAATCGCCAAGTGATCGCGCTGATCAAGGAGCAGGTGGACGCGCTGAACAAGGAGTTGCCAGACTACGAACGGGTGAAGCGGTGGAAGCTCATGCCTGAGCCATGGAGCATCGAAACGGGCGAAATCACTCCGACGATGAAGCTGAAGCGTGGACCGATTGCTGAGAAGTACGCCGCCATCATCGCCGATCTCCGAAAAAAGTAGTGGCCCACAGCCATAACCGTGAGCCACTCCACCAATCAACGCGTCGCGATTAGTCGCGTCGGTGCGAGATTTCGATGTTGCCTTCTGCGAGCTCGCCTGCTGCCGAGTAGACGACTTGGCCGTCTCGGTTCTTGCACTCGATTGCGAAGGCATCGTGGCCGTCTGGAGGTCCGTCAATCACCCGGACACCCACCAGCACCTCGTGGCCATTGAATTTGCCGATGCCACCGAACTGCGCGGAATGCTCGAGAAATTCAGCTACTCGAACAGGCCGCAGCATGACGACCGCGACCGGGCGATCCTCGCCCCGCCGTATCTGTTTGAACTCAAGCGCGCCGTCAACACGGTCGTTGTGTTTCGCAACAATGAATCGGAAAACACCTCGAGAGTCGTCGCCGATTCGGAAGACTCCTCGGCCAACAGCTAAATGACTAACCGCCCATGCACATACTGCGAGCGCCAACAGGCCAAGGATTGCTATGTTTCGCTTCATGTTTTATCTCCTCCCAGGGGATGAAGGAAGATACGCGGAAGCTGGCAACCTGTTCAGTCCGGTTCTGCAAATTCCGAAAAATCGGCTAAGGGTTTAGCGTCCGCCGTTGGTTCCGCCTGATCCGCCGCCCGGCCTTGGAGGAGTGGCAGCCGGCTTTGGACGGTCGGCCGGAGGAATCAAGCTTCCATCGTCAGGGGTGGTTGGAGGCACCGTCGCTGGGCCCGGCGGGCCTTTGTGAATGATGGCCGGGAACGCCGTGTAGTAGCTGGTTGCAACCTTTTCCCGTTTGATTTCTACGCCGTCACGCTTGACGATTCGCCAGGTGATGCAGGAGTGACCGGTGCTGCCTTTCTCAACGACCTTCGTTGTGCCCGGTGCGAGTGTCGCATCGTTAACGGTTTTCGTGCCGTGGCCCCAGCTTGAGTGGTTGGTGACTTCGAGGCGGATCGAGACAGACGGGTCGCTCTTACCCAGGATTCGAAATGTCAACGAGCCGCCGTCAACTTCGCTGCTAATGGCGATTGGAGTTTCTCGCGTGTTGCGAAACACCAGGTCAATGCTTCCGTAACTCGCCGTCGCGTCGCGCCCCAGGGGGACGTAGCGAACCGGCATTGAGTGGTTTTGTCGTTTGACTATTTCCAGGTTTGCGAGCAGAGCCGCGTTGAAGAGAGTGGTTACCGTTTGGCAGATTCCACCACCGAAACCCATTTCGTGCCGTCCGCTCACGTAAACCGGCGCCATTCGATAGCCTTCGTCGGCATCTCGAGGACCCACGACTTGGTTGTAGCTGAGAGTTTCTCCCGGCATTAGAATTACGCCGTTGAGCTTGGTGGCCGCGATGCGAATGTTTCCACTGCGGCTCGATTGGCCGGAATTGAAGGAAGTCGTAAAACTGGACACGACGTCGGTGATCTGATCGAGCTTTTCGTTCGGTATTTTTGGCTCGCTCACTTTCATCGGAATTTCGAATTCAGACGAGTTGGAGTTGGCTGCCTCCATGATTGCACTTCCGAGCTTCGCCTCATCCAGCGTCATGCTGGGCACTTCATGCTCGACTACAACCTGTCCGCCAACGTACTTGACTTTTGCAGACTGTGGAGACGGGGTGTGGGCCTTCACGAACTCGACGAGCTGAGAGTGGTCACGGTCCTTTTCCAGCGTCCACACAATTCTTACGCTTGGATTCAGTTCATTTCCGAACCACCGGCTGAAGGTTGTTGTGAACGGTGCGGCGGCGACAGTTCCCGTGAAATCGGGCCTGACACCGAGCTGTTCGAAGCTCATCTTCTCAGGTGATTGCGTGAGGTATCGAGAGGTAGGGGAGATAGCTTTGACTTTCTCCTCTTCCCACCAGGCTTGAAGTTTAGACTTGAGTTCGTCTTTCGTCAACCCGCCGAGGTTTACATCACCCAATTTGAGCTCCTGTGGAGTCAGGGCAGGCTGCAACGCCGCGTACCCCGCAACACCGCCAACTCCAACGACGCTAACTGCGCCGACGGACAAAAGTAAAGCTTTAATATTCATCTATCGTCCCTAATTTGCGCGCCAGGTCGTCCCCGACACGCTATCCTCCAATGTTATGCCGACCTCCTTGAGATCGTCGCGTATTCTGTCTGACATCTGGTATTGCTTCTCTTCGCGAAGCGCCTTTCGCCACCCAATCACCTTTTCCATTAGCGCGTCCATAGTCTTAGTCGTCTCGATGGTGGCCTCAAGTTCCAATCCCAAGACGTTTGCTACCCAATTGACGTTCGAAACTAGCTGCACGACTCGCTCGGTCTGTGTACCGACGTCCTCAGCGAGGATTGCGTGAAGCTCTCCGAGAGCTCCAAACATAGCCGCGAGCGCTGCCGCCGTGTTGAAGTCGTTGTCCATCGCCTCCTGCACCGACTCGACGAACTGAGGATCGGCTGGCTGAGTTGGCGCGGCTCCGAGCAGTTGCTTCACCCTCGCCAGTGTGTTGACGATTCGAGAATAGGACTGTTGTGCCTCTTGCATACGCTCGTCCGAGAACTCAATCGGGGAGCGGTAGCGCGTCCCTAATAGGAATAGCCTTAGGGCACCGGACGAATAGTTCTGCAGCACGTCTTTGACGGCGAACACGTTGCCGACCGACTTGCTCATCTTCTCTTTTCCGAGCTGGACCGCGCCCCAGTGCATCCAGTAACGGGCGAACTCGTTTTTGTTTAGGTACGCCTCAGATTGCGCAATCTCGTTCTCGTGGTGTGGAAACACCAGGTCCATTCCGCCCGCGTGTATGTCGAAGTTCGGTCCGAGTTCCTTGAGAGAAAGCGCAGAGCATTCGATATGCCACCCTGGACGGCCCTTTCCCCATGGACTATCCCAACTGGGCTCGCCGGGCTTCGCCGACTTCCAGAGAGCGAAATCCATAGGATGTTCTTTTCTATCGTCAACTTCGATTCTTGCGCCAGCCTGCATAGACTCAAGATCACGGTTGCTTAGCTTGCCATAATCGGGTTTCGATGTCACGCGAAAATACACGTCTCCGTCAACCTCGTACGCATGCCCTCGTTCTATGATTTTCGCAATCATCTCAATGATTGAGTCCATGTTTTTTGTGACGTAAACGAATCTCGCTGGCTTGATCCCAAGCGCTTTTAGATCGTCGAGGTACATCTTTCCGTACTTGTTGGCAATCTCCTCGGCAGAAGCGCTTTCCTCGGAGCTTCGGCGGATAATCTTGTCGTCAATGTCCGTGAAGTTCTGAACGAAATCCACCTCAAAACCGAGGAACTCGAACCACCTCCGAATGACGTCGAAAAGCACGGCACCTCGCATATGTCCCACGTGCGAGGGCGCCTGCGGGGTCAGGCCGCAGGAGTAGATGGAAACTTTGCCTGGCGTACGGGGCTGAAATTCAACCAGTGATCGCGAGAGGGAATCGTATATCTTTAGGGTGCTCAAGTGGCACTATTTTATCCGAATTCGTACTTTAGTTTCCGCCACCGTCGCCGTCGAGAAGGTCTTTGTACTGCTCCTGAAGCTTCTTCATGTCGGCTCCACCAACGCCGATTGCGCTTGAAAAGGGATTGCCGGGTTTGTCAACGAAAAGCTTGTATTTGTTCGGAACCGCGTACTGATCGCAAAGCCGTTGGATATCTCGGTTTGTCGCGGCCATGTTCCGGTCAATTCGCTGGTAACTCGAGCCGCTCATTGCCATCAGCTTGTCAAGGTCGAGGTTGTGCATCGCCTCCGAGATGTCGCGGCACATCGCCGTGATGTCGCGGAGAACAGCGTCGTAGTCGCGAGCGATGGCCTGACATGATTTCGGTGGCGGTTTTGAAAGGAATCGGTTTCGAAGATTTTGGAAATCGGTTGCAACTTCGTCGAAAATCTGGTCAACGTTGCCCATTCTTCCTGAGAGGAATCCTTCAAGTTCGTCGGGAGTTGTCTCGTTACTTCCCGAAAGCTCATCGGGAACGCCGCTGAATTTTTGAGTGAGCGACTCGTTGATGTCTTCGCGCTGTTGATCGCATCGCTTGAGGTGTGCTAACCAATCGGTAATGTCGTCAGGAAGTACGCCGGTGCCTTGAGCCGTCACAGGTTCTTCGGGTTCGCCAGAAAGGGCAGTTGATGGGCCGGGTGGCTTGTCTGCCGCGACGACCAGATCGTCCGAGGCTGCGTCGGAGCCCCCGAATGCGATGCTCGGCGAGCCTGCCGGTGCTGCTGGAACGATGATGGATGGTGCGCCGGGTTTGGCTGATGCGCTCAGACCGCCAGTTTTTGATTCTTTGCCTGCAACCTGTAGAAGGCCGGACGAGGCGAACGACCAGGTGACGGCGCCAACCACGAGCGCCCCCACCAGAAACGGCAAGAACGGCTTAATTCGCGAATTGCTTGCTGGCCCGGCGGATTGCCCGCAAGACGTGCAAAACGCCTTTGAGGTTATGGGTTGGCCACACTTGACGCAGGTATTCATCGTTAGCTCCCTCTTTTTCGACGCAAAACGACATGCAATTGGTTCCTATGCCGACCGCATTAGGGCTCTTAGGCCGGAGACGGACATCAAGGAGGTCCAACTGCCATTGTTTATTTTGCCGCAAGCTGCCAGGAACACTAGGCCGAAAAGGAGGGACGAGCCCACGACTTGAAGCAGGGGGCTAAGCGTAGGCAGGAGATACGGGAGCAGTCCTGCGCTGAAGGCGGCCATCGAAGTTAGGGTGACAACTCCCACGGACGCGATGCTGGTAGAGAGGGGAATGTCGAACCCTGACGCTGAGCCTTTGAGCGCGAGTAGGCATGCAGCCAAGTTGAAAGCCGCGAAAATGACCGAAGGGATTATCGCCTCATGCCCACTCATTGGCCAAAGAAGCATCAATGCTGCGGCAACCGCGAGTGTGATCCACCAAGTCTGCGCTGCCGGCTTCGGTTTCCGGACTGCGAGCAAAGCGTTCGTGCAAGTGTAGGCGTAGGTTCGGAAGAGGATGCCGAGTGCGATGAATTGGGCGGGGATCACGGCAGGGAACCACTTTCCGCCGAACACTAACGGCAAAGCCGCCGGTGAGATCGCCGCGAGCCAACCCAGAATTCCTCCAGCAACGATGGCGATGTTCTTGAGCGAACGAAGTACGCGTTCGCGGGATTTTGCCGGGTCGTTGGCTGACTGAGCGAGAACAGGGAAAAGTGTGTTGTTCGCTGCGTGAGCGATGCTTGTCGGAGGGCTCATTGCGCGCGTCGCCATATCGAAAACGCCCGCGACATCAAATGTGGTGCGTGCTTTCACCATTAGGAGTGTGAGGTTTTCCAATGAGCCGCTCGCCAAGTTGGACGATAAGTTCTCCCATCCGACGAGTGCAAGTGACTTCGCGACTGGGCGATTGAATTTTCGAGTAGGAACAGTGGGTGAGTAAAGGAAGTGCGCTATCGTCGTGACAAGGCTTCGAGCAACGAACATGACCACAATCGCCCAAATCTTCTGATCGGCTGGAAGCACAAACAGTGCGCCAACTCCAAGCGCTGCGCCGACGATTGATCCGGCTGAATCCGCGATTGCGCGCTGTTTGAATTTTAGTTGACGCGAGAGTACGGCCATCGGTACCAGGCGCAGATTGTCTATCAAGGCGGTGACAGCGAGCACCATCATAATCGGCCCGATCAGTTGGGATCCGGTGATGCCCGGGAGAAGTAGTCCGACGATAACGAGGGCGGCCATCCATCCTGCTCCAGAGAGCAGGGTCATCCAAAATGTCGCCGAGACCGCATCGGGCAGTTTCTCTTCGTCTGGAAACTGAATCAGGGCTTGGAGGACTCCTCCGGCTCGGAGCATGTCCACGAACACGGTGATAGCCACTGCCACACCTACGATGCCAATCTCCTCGCGCGACAGGGTTCGGCCGAACACGACGTAGGCCAGAAACACGACTCCACGCTGTGCTACGAGCGAGGCGACCTGCCAGGCAAACCCGCCAACAACGGCTTTCTTTACCGTATTCAAGCTGACATCCTCACGTCTGTAAACTGTACGGACTCGCAGAAAGCGGGTTTCGAGTCCGGGAAATGGCACAATTCTGTGTTATATTGTAATGGAGCACGAGCTCGCAGGGAGGCGGACAAGTGGGTCAAGCAATCACACTTTTTGGTCGGTGTAACGAAGTTCACCCCGAAAACGCGGCAGGGGAACTGGTGGTGCCGTGGAAAAGCGCGTACAACTTTACCGAGAACGCATCGAAGTTGATTTCTGCGGAATTCGACCGAGCTGTAGTTATGCCCATAAACTCGACACCGGGCGCCGGGGATGAGACGGCGGTACGGGTGAGCGTTGACCATTCGCACACAAATTTCCGCGAGTTTCAACTTCGGTTTTGGCTCGGCGACGTTCCTTATCACGAGGAGCACGGCGGTCCGATTGATGTGGATTGGGTTGCATTCATCCCGTGTGCAGGCACGCTCACTTAGTAGCGCTGTACTCGTTCCAAAGTTTTTCAAACTCGTCGAGCAGTCTTGCGAGTTCGTCGAAGCCACCTTTCCAAAATAGTTCGTCGTGGAGGTCTACACCGACGGTCTGCATCAGTTCGATTGGAGTTTTCGATCCACCCAGCGAAAGCAACTCGACGTACTTTTCAGCAAACGATGCCCCCTCGCTCTTGGCTTTTTGATACAGCGAGAGGACTAACAGCTCGCCGAAAGAGTAGGCGTAGACGTAGAACGGCATGAAAATGAAGTGCCCGATATAGCTCCACCAACCCTTGTGCTGTTCTCCAAGCAATACAGATGAGCCGAACATTGCCTGGATGTTGGTGTGCCAAAGCTCACCAAACTCATCGGCAGAAAGCTCGCCGTGTTGTCGCCGGTGAGCGTGACAGGCCTGTTCAAACCGGAACATCGCGGCTTGACGGAAAATGGTCGCGAATATTCCCTCGATCTTTTCGGCATAAAGCGCCACTTTATCTTTCGTTGTGGCATTCGCAACGAGCGTATCGAACACGAGCATTTCACCAAACGTGCTGGCTAATTCTGCGAGCGGCAACGTCGTATGGAAGTTGAAATAAGATTGGCGGCGGCTGAACGATCCGTGCACGCCGTGTCCCAACTCATGAGCCAGAGTCATCACATCGTCCATCTTGTCCATGTAGCTCATGAGAACGACGGGATGAGTGTCCGGAGTGATTGAAGCACAGAACGCGCCAGAAGTTTTGCCGGGCCGTGGCTCTGCATCTATCCAGTTTTTGTCGAAGAATTCTTCAGCCGAGTCTGACATGATCTGCGAGAATCTTCCGAAGCTGCTCAGCACGATCTCTTTACCCTTTTCGAAAGTCACTTTCTCATCTGCTTCGAAAAGAGGAGCGTAGCGGTCAATGTGGGTCAGTTCGCTGAGCCCCAGAATTTGGCGCTTGACGTTATAGAAACGGGAAACCAATCCGAAGTTTTTCGCGCACATCTCTACGACCAGATCAACGGTCTGCTTATCAAGTTCGTTGGCGAGATGCCGCGATTGCTCTGGGTATTCGTAGCTGCGAAGTTGGTCATCAACCTTTTTGTCCTGAAGAAGAGTGTTATAGATGTAGACCAATGGCCTTTCGAGCTGCTTCAGCCCCGCAGAGAGCGAATCTGCCGCTGCCTGACGAGTGTTTCTGTCGGAATGCCGCAGCAGGTCAAGCACGCCTTGTAGCGTTAGAGTTTGCTTTTCGCCGGATGGCGAGGTGTACGGAAACTCATGGTTTGAGGTGAGCTCGTCGTGAAGCCTGACCCAAGCGCGCGCTCCGGTGTTCGCGGTCTTTTCGAGGATGACCTCCTCGGGTTCAGAAAGACGATAAGGAGAATATGTCCGCAGTTTTTCAGCCCAGTGCAGGTAACCGCGGAGCGAAGGGTCTGCAATGATTGCGTCGAATGCCGGCTTGTCCAGCGACTGAAGTTCAAGCTCGAAAAACATCAGCACGACTTGAATTTCACTTGCGCGCTCCATCATCTGCTGTAAGAACGCCCCGCACTTCGCGTTGCCAGTGTCCGTTGCGTAGTTCAGCTCTGCAAAGTTAAGTGGTTTGGACAGCGTGTTGGCGATCTCTTCCAGCTCTTTGACGGCCGCACCAAGCTCAGAAGCGCTTAGGTTGCCGCTGGAAATCTTTCCTTTGTACTTCTGCGCAAACGACTTCGCTGTAGCCTCGACCTGATTGAGAGTTTTCTCGATGTTCGGGTCATCTAGTCCTGAGAAGAGTGCGCTTAAGTCCCAGCGCTGAGTGTTATAGTTGGTTTCTGCGATCATGATGTTCTGGCGCCCTCGGAGGGATTCGAACCCCCGACGCCCGCCTTAGGACGGCGGCGCTCTATCCTCTGAGCTACGAGGGCGCGGTCAGAAGATACCCGCCGCGCGGAGCGAATGTTCCACATGGCGCAAATGGTGCTCAAGACTAAAGCACTCTTCAATTTCCGCGCTCGTCAAATTTGACTTTACGTCTTCATCTTGGCTAACGCACGTTTTGAAATCTTGTCCTTCCCATGCTTTTGCCGCGTTTCGTTGAGCGACTTTGTACGCAGCCTCGCGAGAAAGACCCTTGCCGATGAGAGCAATCATCACATGTTCGCTGAAGACTAAATCTCCCATCTTTTTGAGGTTCGCGCTCATGTTTTCGCCCATGACATGGATTCCCGAGAGAATGGTCGAAAGTTTGAGCGCCATGAAGTCCATAAGCTGAAATGTGTCCGGCAGCACGATTCGTTCGACGCTCGAGTTGGAGAGGTCTCGCTCATGCCAAGTGGCCTGGGATTCAAGTATTGCGAGCGCATTCGTTCTCACAATGCGCGCCAAACCACAAACGGTTTCGCTGTTCCAGGGGTTGCGCTTGTGCGGCATTGCGCTGCTGCCCGTTTGTCCAGATGCGAACTGCTCTTGGATCTCCAGTATTTCGGTTCGCTGCAGGTTTCTCAACTCGGTTGCAAATCTTTCCATTGAGGCCGCAAACGTTGCAAGCACTCCGAATAGGTTTGACATTCGATCTCGGCTCACAATTTGTGTGCTCGCCTCGTCTGGTGCAAGTCCAAGCATTTCGCAGACTCTCTTCTCCAATTCGGGAGAAGTGATTGCGTGTACGCCAACTGCGCCACTCACTTTGCCAACAGCAATTTCGTTCCGGCAAGCTTTCAGTCTCTCGATGCTGCGGGCGACTTCCGCATGCCAACCGGCGAGCTTAAATCCAAACGTGATCGGCTCCGCATGGATTCCGTGCGTGCGGCCAATCATCGGGGTGTTGATCTGCTCCTTTGCGAGCTTGGCGATAACTTCTCGGAGATCAGTAGCGCGCGCGATGAGCTGATCGCATGAGTCCCTCAGCATCATGCCGAGTGCCGTGTCAATCACGTCGTAGCTGGTTACTCCGAAGTGGACCCATCGTCCATCGGGACCAATGTTTTCGCTGAGATTGCGAACGAACGCCATTAAGTCGTGGCGTGTCTCTTTCTCAATTTCGTCGCACCTTTCTAACGAGAAGGCTGCGTTGGCTTCGATTGTGTTTAGGGCCGCCGCAGGTAATGTGCCGGCTTCACAGTGGGCTTTGCAGATTGCGATCTCAACCTGTTTCCAGCGTTCATATTTCGCCTGCCTGCTCCAGATTCCGGACATTTCGGGCGTGCAGTAGCGATCAATCATTTTGAATCTGGTTGATACCCCAAAACGGTCCGTTTACTCCTTGTGGGCTACTCGGATTGTGAACTCGAACGGGAGCGAATCGGTTTTGAAAGTAAAAAACGGCTTCTCAAGCGTGCACATACCGATCGCCTCTCCAGAACCGGAGAGGACGATCACGCCACTCTCGGTGGTCTTTAGGGCGAAGTTTAGCTCCTGAGGACCCGTCTTGTTGAAGACGTGAACAAGGCTAACTCTCCAATCCTCATTCGGATTCGAAATAACATATTGTCGCGTTCTGTCGTAAACTTCGCGGTCCTCTTTTGCGACCACCAGCTCCTTTTCGTAAAGCCCGAGTCTTTCGGCGAGCGCAATTTGTGGCCTGCCGTGAGTTTCGCGCATGCTTCTTGCACCAAGTTGGAGTCCGACAGATGTTACGTTTGCACGTGATACCGCGAGCAGAGCGTTAACGATAGCCGCCTTTCCGCTTCCGCTGAGCTTCTGATTATCTTTCTTCGAAGTGATCGTTTTGATGAGGGCTTCGGGCGAATCGGCAACCGGACCACCTTTCTGAACTTCTGCCCATTTCTCAAGTCTCTTTTCGACTGTCTGGCCTTCCTTGTCTGAGAGCTCTTTTAGCGACCGCTTGTGGTTTTGAGCAATTGTGAGTGGTCTCAGGTTTTCCAACTCGGCGATCTGCTCGAAAGACTCTCCGCGCCAATAGTGCCCGAGAGTGACGTCGCGGTGAAGGTCATCTCGAAGACCGTATGCCGCAAACGCGAGATCTAAGTCAACGGCAGGTGCTTCGGTTGCCTTATGAGTCTTGCCTTGGTTTGATGCGGCGGTTGCGGCTGCCAGCGCCATGAGCAACGCCTGACCGCGATCATTGCGCTCTCTGAGCATCGCGTCCGTGAAAGGGCTTAGTTCGGCCTTCAGCGAATCAAGCAGCAATTGTCTTAGCTTGGCAAAATAAATATCGTAAAGAGATGCAACCACCTCGACGACTTTTGAGTGAATTCGTACTAAGCCGTCGGGGGTTGCGAAGTTTATTGCTGAATCGAGTGTCTCCATCGCGGTTTTTTTTTGGTCTTTACGCGGGGGGGCGCAACATTTGTGCCATACCGATATCTTTTCGGTAGTGCCATTCTGTACCGAATCGGCCCTCGATCGCGTCGTACACCGTTCGGCACGCGTCTTCCACCGTGACTCCGTTGGCACAGATGTTTAGGACCCGTCCGCCCGAGCTTTCGACGGCATTACCGGTGCATTTTGTTCCAGCGTGAAACGTGATTGTGTTCTCAAAGTTGGTTGTTGGAATCGGCAGCCCTTTTGCATAAACACCCGGATAGCCATCCGCTGCGATGACGACGACAGCACTCGCCAGCGGGCTAACGCTAATCTGAGGAAGTTGTTGATTGGTCGCCGCACGATGGAGCAAGTCTGCAAAGTCGTTTTCAATTCTAAGCATCGCTGCTTGCGTTTCTGGATCGCCAAATCTGCAGTTGTATTCGAGGCAATATGGCCCACTTTCGGTCATCATCAATCCTGCAAACAGCGCACCACAGTAGGGGTGATTTGCGGATGCAAAGTGATTGAGAATCGGCGATATGAAAGTTTCCGCTAACTTTTGAGTTTCTGATTCAGAAATCGAGCGAACAGGAGAGATGGCCCCCATGCCACCGGTGTTTGGTCCTTGGTCGCCATCCAATGCACGTTTGAAATCTTGGGCAACGGGCAGCACTCTGTACTCGGTTCCGCTACAGATCGCGATGAGACTGAGCTCGCTCCCTTCCAGTTTGGACTCAATGACGATTTCGTTTCCAGCATGGCCGAAAACCTTTTCAACCATCATCGCGTGAACTGCAGCTTCCGCCTCTTGGAGGCTGTTTGCGATCACGACCCCTTTACCCAATGCTTCTCCTGAGGCCTTCACCACAATCGAACTGCACGTTCGGAATTGTTCGCGTAGATACTCGTTTGCACTCTCTGCGTCGGTAAAAGTTGCGAATGACGCCGTCGGAATTTCGAGTTCGCGCATCAAGTTCTTGGCGAAAAGTTTGCTGCCTTCGAGTTGCGCGCATAACTTTGAGGCGCCAAACACGAGGAATCCTCTTTCAGTCAAGAAGTCAGCCAAGCCCGCCGTCAAAGGCGCTTCGGGGCCAACGACGACGAGGTCCACTCGATTGTCGCTGCATGCGTTCGCGACATGACCAAAATCCATGGCATCGCCTGGGATGCAAGTTGCGACCTGCGCGATTCCGGGGTTGCCAGGCAGCGCAAAGAGCGCTTCGCAAAGAGGTGACTGCGAGAGCTTCCACGCCAACGCGTGTTCTCGACCGCCAGAACCTACGACGAGAATCCTCATGGCTGCCCTCGGTAGAAGTCGGAAAAGCGAGTGTAAGCCGGTTGGAACGCGAGTTCGATGGTTCCAACGGGGCCGTTGCGGTTTTTGCCGATGATGACTTCGACTGGCACGGCACGTTTCGGGTCGCGGTCCGCTTGGTCCTCTACTGACTCGCGGTTGTAATAGTCCTCTCGGTAAAGCAGCATGACGACATCGGCGTCGGCTTCGATGGATCCGGACTCTCTTAGGTCGCTAAGCAGTGGGCGTTTGTCAGTCCTGCTTTCTACGCCGCGCGAGAGTTGGGACAGAGCGATGATCGGAACATTCAGTTCTTTCGCGAGGTTTTTCAGCGAGCGCGCGATCTCTGAAATCTGCTGCACTCGATTATCGTTGCGCGTTTCCGCGCGCATCAACTGCAAGTGGTCAATGACGATCATGCCAAGGCCGCCCGCTTGATGTGCTAACCGCCGACACTTTCCTCGCAAGTCGAGTACGCGGACGTCGCCGGAGTCGTCCACGTAGAGCTTGAGTTTGTAGAGTCGGTCACACGCATCTGCGAGCTTTTGATAATCCTCGTTCGCAAGTTTGCTGCGTTTGAGGACATTCGAATCAACTCTCGCTTCCATGCACACCAATCGTCTTACGATTTCGATGTCGGACATCTCCAAACTGAAGAACGCAACCGGTTTGCCGGTTGTGCGCGCAGCGCTGAGCGCAAACGAAAGCGCCAAACTCGTTTTTCCCACGGCCGGACGGGCCGCAAGGATTACGAGGTTGCCATCATAAAAGCCTGATAACTGCCGGTCGAGGTCCTTGAACCCTGTCTCCACGCCGTGTAACGCGCGACCCTCTGTCAGGTGGAGGTCCACCTCTTCAAAAAACTCATGCGCAAGCTTTTCGATAGGGATGAAGTCTTTGCCGAGCCTTCGGGTCGCGACCTCGAACACTTTCTGCTCGGCCTCGTCCACTTTAGCGTCCACGGTCCTGACCGGGTCGTGGACGATACGCTCGATCTCTCGGGCTGCGTCCTGCAAACCTCTGAGTGTGGACATTTCGAGAATGATGTCGGCGTAATAGTCAGCGTTCCCCGCAGGATGCCTTGATGAAGCCAGTTGGACGAGGATGTCTGCGCCGCCGATGTGGTCGAGCTTGCCGCGCGATTTCAACTCTTCGGAAACGGTCACCAGGTCGGCGACTCGGCTACTTTTGCTAACCCCGACGATTGCCCGGAAAATCTCAAGGTAGGTCGGATTGTAGAAGTCGCTGTCGGTGAGTCGCTCAATCAGCTTGTCGGACGCATCGCGACTGACAAGCATCGAGCCGAGCGCGGCGGCTTCAGCTTCTTCACTGTGCGGGGGCAGCAGGGATTCAAGGGACACGGGCGTCCCAGTCTATTCCGTTTCTGGTTGCGTGTCAATAGCCTCAGGAGCGGTTTCGGCGACCGGTTCAGCGACGGCTTCTTGCTCTACGGGCGCCTCAGCAACTTCCTTCTTTGCTTCCTCGGCGGTCTCAACCCCGAGCCAGCCTGACTCGTCCGCAACTTCAAGCTTGATCGTCGCATCCACTTTAGGATGCAGGTCAATCATAACGTTGTACACGCCGAGCCTCTTAATCGGATGGAGAAGGGCCACCATTCGCTTTTCGATATCCACTTTGAGGGTGGACTTGATCCCAGCGACGATGTCCTCGTCCGTGATGGCGCCAAAAAGCTTGACTGAGCCCTTGCCGGCCTTGCCAATCACTCGAATTGTCTGGCCATGAATCTTCTCAGCGAGGGCGCTTGCGCCGGCCTTCGTCTTTTCAAGCTCATCGGCAACCTTTGCCTGCTTTCGTTCAAGTTCAGCAATTGCTGACTTCGTCGCCGTCGAGGCGAGACCTCGTGGGAACAGGAAATTACGGGCGAAGCCGTCGGCAACGTTGACGAGTTGACCTTCCTTGCCGACCTTGGGCAGGGTTTGACGCAAAATCACTTTCATTTTTGAAAATCCTCATTACCGGCGGATCCCTATGCCGATTTTCGGCTCAACCCGCTTAAACAGGTTGTCGGCTCCGACCCACCCGAACCAATCCTCCCCAAAATTGAGTCTCGCGCGCATGTTCAGCTTTGGACTGTTTGGGTCGAACAGGTCTGCGCCGAGCCACAGCTTCGAAGAGAGGGGGAAGTCTACCCCGACACCCGGCTTTGAGGCGAAAATGCCGTATCTCAGGCTCGCTGGGCCCAGCGGCTGGCCGTACTGAGCCACAATTTTGTTCGACTCCGTGGCGTCATAAATCCCGCCCACTAAAAACCGGTTGCCATCGAGTGGATATTTGGCATAAATGTCCGTCTGGAACCGATTTCGCTCCAAATTCCTGCCCGTTTCGAGGGATGCCTGGATTTTTGGGACCTTGATGTCGGTTCCAAGCTTGTCGGCGTACTTGTTCAGTTTTCCAACCAGCTCTTTCGCTTCGGTCGCTATCTCCTTGGCCTGCCCGACCAGTTCCACCATGCGGTCCGTCAGCACTTTTCCCTGCGCAGAGATCTCTTTAGCGTTCTCGGCAATCTCGACGCCGGTGCCTGTGATCTTATCCACGTTTGAAAGCGTTGACTGAATGGAGGTCTTGAGATCGAGGCCCTCGATGGATCGGCTGAGTGTTCCTACGAGCTCCTCTGCCCTTGATGCCGTAGAGTTGAGCGTGTGGAGCAACGCTTGCACCTCTTCGCCGGTTTTCGGATCTGCGACTATCTTGTTAACCGCCTGGATGCCGGACCGAAGCTCGGAGACAGCGCTCGATGCATTGAGCAGTACTTGCTTCAGAGTGCCCTGATTGCCTCTGACCACAGTTTTTGCTTCGGCGAACAGTTCGCCCAGTTCGGTGATCGTTTTGTCGCTTGAAGCGAGAATCGCGTCGAGCTTCGCTTTCAACCCTTCATCGCCAAAGAGCTTGTGAGTCGCTTCGAGGTTTGCATTGAGGAGACTAATCGTTGTCTTGGCGTCGGGAAGCATCGTATCGAGAAAGGATGACTTCACGCCGACGATGGTCGTGCCGGGGCTAAGCGATCCTCCGCCACTTTTTGAGCCGATTTCAACTCGCTGCTCTCCGATTGAGAGCAAGCTGCTCGGCACCCGAGCAAAAGCATCCGAAGGCAACTGCACGTCCTCGTTTATCGCGAGTGTTAGAACAGCTTTTGTCGGTCCTGCGAGCTTCACTTCCTCGACCTGGCCTATCCGCACGCCTGCCATCGAAACCATCGCGCCCGCCTGCACGTTTTGGACATCCTCGAATTCTGCGTAGAACACCCGAGTTGGTTTCTTCAGCAGCGCGTTGCCAACGATGGAGTAGGCCGTGAAGAGCAAGATCACAAACACGACCACGAACAACCCGACTTTCCAAGCAGACTGCATACTCGTTTAGACCGAGTTTGGGGCTAAATCGCGCCACATGTTTATCGCCGATTTTCCGTGTCACAATCGCCGAGAACGATGAAGTCGGTCAGATTGGTTACTTTAGGCTGCGCTAAGAACGAGGTTGATTCCGAAGAGATCGCTGGCGTCCTGCGGGCCGCCGGATACACCCTCGACCCAGTTTCCGATCGAGTGGACGCTGTAATCATCAACACCTGCGGGTTTCTGGATGCTGCGAAAAAGGAGGGCGTCGAGGTTATCCGCCAATCTGTCGCGGCAAAGCAGAGCGGACATGTTGGCAAAGTCGTGGTTGCCGGGTGCCTGTCGCAGCGGCTCGGGGAAGAGATGCTTCGCGTTGCTCCGGGTGCGGACGCCTACGTCGGAGTCGGTCAGATGGCGTCGTTCGGATCAATCCTCGATGCGACTTTTGCAGGAGAACAGCCAACCATACAGGAAACGCCCCCGCAACACCTCTGGGCAGATGTCCCGACTCGCATGCGAACTGGCACTCCGTGGAGCGCGTATCTGAAACTGAGCGAGGGATGCGATCATCAGTGCACGTTTTGCACGATTCCATCGTTTCGAGGAAGGCACCAGAGCAAACCGATCGAACGCCTCGTACAGGAGGCACGACACCTTGCAAGAACCGGCGCTCGTGAGTTGAATCTCATCGCGCAGGATGTTACGCAGTATGGCTACGACTTGTACAAGTCGTTTACGCTGCCAAAACTGCTCCGCGAGCTAAACCAAATCGAGGAGATTGATTGGATTCGTCTGCTGTATTTCTATCCGAATCGGTTGACAGATGAGGTTATCGAAGCGATGGCGAGTTTGCCCCGCGTGTTGCCGTACGTGGACATACCGCTGCAACACGCACACCCCGAAGTGCTTCGCTCAATGAAGAGGCCTTGGTCAGGAGACCGGTACCTGAAGCTGTTCGAGAAGCTTCGATCGAGGATGCCAGAGTGCGCAATTCGAACGACGTTTATTGTCGGATTCCCGGGCGAAACGGATGAACAGTTTAGGTATTTGTTGGAGTTCGTCGAGTCTGCGAAGCTAGACCGCGTCGGTGCGTTCACATTTTCTCGCGAACCCGGCACTCCGGCGTATTCGATGCCGAATCAGGTTTCGGCGCGAGTGAAGCGGGAGCGATACGATGCTTTGATGAGCCTGCAGCAGGGAATATCGCTTGAAAAGAACAGAAATTGGGTCGGCAAGCGGTTAGATGTGCTCGTTGAAACCGAAGCCGAAAATCAATTTGCTGGCCGGTCGTTTCGCGATGCGCCAGAGATTGATGGGCTGGTCTACTTAGACGGCAGGGAAGAGCTTGGTCAACTGATTGAGGTCGAAATCACGGGCGCAAGTGAGTATGATCTTTTCGCAAAACGCACTGGTCGCAAGCGCGAACACGTACGCAGAGTAAAGCAACTAAAAGTTTCTGCGGGTTGAGCTACCAGTTGAATCGCCCAACGAAAGCGCCGGTTTCATCCCGTCGCGTCCAGTTCTGATCTAGCGAGGGCTCAATGAGCTTCTGCATTTCAACTGTC
The DNA here is from genome assembly GCA_046330175.1 of Fimbriimonadales bacterium. Taxonomy (GTDB): domain Bacteria; phylum Armatimonadota; class Fimbriimonadia; order Fimbriimonadales; family ATM1; genus JAJPJR01. The sequence goes on along the minus strand of JAXLTG010000001.1, from coordinate 1,124,595 downwards.
GCAACCGATGCTTCCACACCTGGACCCAGAGGTTCGAACCAAACTGTTCCGGGCATTGAACACGCAAGACATTCGCGCTCGCTCGTCTGCAACTCATAATTCGCGCCCACGCGGACTCTCACTCCGCCATTCTCACTCGCACTTGTGATTTTCGCAGACGATGTTCGAAGCTGCTTTCCGAAACTTGCCGCCAATTTAGCCGCATACAGTTTTCCGAGAGCAGCGACCTGCGCCGGTGAGCCATCCAGATACAGTGTGGCGCGTCGTTCCGATTCGAATGCGAAGTTTCTTTGAGCGGTGACAACTACTGCGGCAGCCGAGCCGCGAAGCGAAGTACCAGCAAAAGAGCCCTTGTCGAACCGGTACACCATGACCGCCGTGTCTCCGTCTGTCATCACTTCTCCGCTGTAGTGACACGGACCAGCTTTTAGAGAGCAGTTACGGCTTTCGTAGTAAGCGCCAGAAATGTTTAGAGTGGTAGCTAGAGCGATTGTCGCGATCATGAATTCGCCTCCAAGAACGGTTAGTATACGTTCGAGCTAGGGTTTTGGTGCCCCGCCGGTCAGTTCCGTGACGACGTCGGCATAGTTGTCGAACGGGTCGTTGAGTTGGACAACGTTTTGCCTATCGAGGTAGACCGCGTCCCAATCAACCCAGTATTGGGGGGCATTGTGGTCAATTAAGTGCTTGACGAGCTTCGCGCGAGCGAACGCTCTCGTATCGTCCGGGGGGTCTGTCATGGCGTTCACAATCTGTAGGTCTGTCACAACTCGCTCCGTTTTGCCTTCATCTTGCATTGGCTGAAAAAGCGACTTGGCAGGATTGATGTTGTGATACTCAAGGTCAAGCGAATGTAAGATATCGGCGTCCCATCCCAGGCCTTCCGCTGCCATAAACATCTCCATCATCTTCTTTTTGGCGACCCAGTCCAGTTTGCTGTCGAGTTTCATTGGGTTTGCTGCGAGCTGATCGAGAGTTTCGGTCCAGTGACAAAGTGTCCAATCGGTTTCGGTGTCTCGCCCTTTTAACGGCCGCGCCAACTGTATCAACTCCCTGTGCAGGTCTATCGAGGAGATTGTTCTGCCGTCTTCGAGTTCGACAATCCACCGATAACTTGGGTCACGGCTTACCTGTTGGAATGTGTGCACTGCGTCTTTCAGTCGCATCCATTCAGGAATAAGCCCCATCTCAATCAGATCCAGAACGATACACGTCGTGCCGACTCGGAGCGCGAATGCAAACTCCATCAGATTTGGCTCAGGGAAAAGCAAATGAAGACGTGTCGTTTGTTCGTGTGAGTAAAAGGACTCCCACTTCGGATTTACGAGCGCCCGGTTGAATCGGACTCGGCTTGCTACCGTTTTAAGGATGTGGTCTGCGCGCTGGCTTAGTTGAAACTCGACGCTCTGGTCGGACTCGACTCCGTACACGTTGCTCACCCAGATATAGTCCACGGGGTTTCGATGGACGTCGCGAATACTCGGCCGCATGCCAACAAAGTTGAGTTTGTGTCCGCCGACTCTGCCCGAGCCCGAGTAGATCTGCCGAGTCACCAAAAACGGATACAGGCAATCGAGCGACTCGTTTAGAAACCGGTCCTCGGCACGGACCATATAGTTTTCGTGACATCCAAAAGTGTGCCCACCAAAGTGGTCTACGCCGTTGCAATAAAAGCTGACCTCATCCTCGAGCCCCAGCTCTCTAACGGCTCTCTGAATGATTCTGTGCCCGGCGCGGTCAGCGGCGACAAGGTCGAAGATGCTCGCACATTCAGGTGTCGCGTACTCTTCATGCGAGCCAACGGCGTCGACATACAACCGCGCGCCATTGATGAGAAATCCTCCACAAAACGCAGGCTCGAATGCCTCGTCTCGTGAATGCAGATCCAGAAGGCCCAGCCGCTGGTCGAAGAAAATGTAATCTTTGACCGCTTCGACCACCGTCTCGTAATTGGAAGTCAGTGACTCATCTACGAGGCAGCCAAACTCTGTCTCTATCCCAAATATCCGGTTCATTGCATTGGAGTGGCGAACCGGGTGGATTCTACTGGATCGGGATCATGTCGCGTGGCGGCTTGGGATTCTAGGAAGCACAATCTCTTCGGTTTCAGTTGTGGTTGTGAACTTAATCAACCTGTCGAGCACAACTTTTATGATGCCGGCGATCGGAAATGCAAATAACATTCCTGCCAAACCGAGAGTTGCGTATCCGCAGAGTACGACGAAGAAACTTGTTACCGGGCTCAGGCCGACGGCTCGACCGACGATGCGAGGGTGCACCAACTGGTCATAAAGCAGGCCGAAAACGAAGAACACACCCATGCAGAAGATAGCATACGTAGCCGTTGAGCCGAACTGGAGTGGGCCGACTCCCATCCGATCGCTCGCCACAACCGTCAGAAATAGTACGCCCATTGAAATCAGGTTTCCGAAGTAGGGGACGATGTAGAAAACGCCGCATAGCAGCGCCAAGAACAGCGCGTAAGGAACTCCGAGCAAGAAGAACAGCAGTGCGACAATTGTCGTGTACAGCGAAACGCTGACAACTAATCCGCGGAAGTAGGATGACAGCACGTCGCCAATGTCTCCAAGAAATTCGGTCGCACCGGGCCGAATCGTTGGTGGAATCCAGGTGACAAATCTTCGCCGGGCTTTGTCGAACTCGAAAAGCATGAACAACGTGATAATCGGAGTGAGAATGAGCAGGAACAACGACGAGAGAAGGTATTGGACAATCGTCGCGGCACCGCCGAGAGCGCTGTCTACAAACCCTTGCACAAACGACTCAAGCTTGCTCCGAACTTGGAAACGCTGCTCTGCCTCTTGCGCTGTTGTCGGCAGATTCGCTCGTTCGAGAAGCTCACGGTTGTTGGCAAGCATTTCGTCCAAGAAACCTGGTCGTGTAAGCGATTGTTCGTCTGCGAGCAGCTGCGTACGAGTTCGGGGCACGTCGTAGCGCATGAGGTCGTCGCTAAATTCGACGAAAAAGCTCGTGTGCGCTGATTCGAACGAGTCATCCCTCATCCAACGGAGGAAGGTGTTGGTTTCAGTCGGAACGTTCTGAGCATCCATCCGCTTACTGACTTTCGAATCGCTGAGAAACCGGACGAGGTGGCCGGGCAGCACGGAGTCGTACAGAAATCCGGTGGCGCTCGTACGAAGGTCTCTAACTTGCGAGACGACTCGGGGCGCGAGAAGAACGCCTATTGCGCCGGTGATCACGAAGAACGACAGAAACACAACCCAGATTGCGGCGCCACGGCTAAATCCGCGCAATCTCAGCTTGCGAATAGAGGGTTCCAAGAGCGCCGCGGCGACAATAGCAATGACGAACGGGAGCAGAATCGCCCGAACTGAATACAGGAAAACGGTGACGACAAGAACGACTGCCGCCCAAAGAAGGATTCTGCCGCCAGTCGTCATCAGAAGTTAGAGACGCTCAATTGTGCCGTGAAGCCGCTTAGGCGCCGACTTCGTCGGAGGAGGACACTCCGCCGACGATGGCTTTGCCTTCCTCTTTTCGAGTCTTTATCCAGTTTGTGACCTTGCCTTTCAGGTCATCGAACTTCTTGGAGAGGTCTTCTCTCGTCTCAGCGCCGGACTTCGGTGCGAGAAGCAGACCGGCAGCTGCGCCGATCAGGGCACCGAGACCGACTCCGGCGAGAAAGTAAAGCATTACGTTTTTGTCGTTGTTATCTGACATGGTTAATTCTCCTTGCTAGTTGTTGCGGTTGGCAGCGGGACGGAATCGCTGGTAGGTTTCGACGGCGACTTTTCGGCACCGCCGCCGCTCACGATTGAAAACACTCTGATGCCGAGATTTAGGGCATCCATCCATATGGATGTGGCCGGCTTTTTGAATACACTTGCCACTTGCGATGCGGCCGAAACAAGTGGCTCGGCTGCTTGAAGCGTCTTGGCAGCGCCGCTTGCAGCAACGTCAATCTGTTTTATGGCTTCACGCGCTTCGGCGAGAGTTGGGCGGATATCGTTCGCCAACGTTTTTTCGACTTCGCTCATTAGGCTTTCAAGTCGAGCGCTTGTCGCCTGTAATTTGCCGAGCATCACGCCGATGGCGATGAGGAGCAAGATGAGCAGGATCGCTTGGAAAATCAGCAGGAATTCGGTCATTTCGTCACCGCCATTTCGGATGCTACCACAGCTTTGGTGGGCATGCTCGGCGGGTCGCCGACCTTTGCGAAATTAGAGGCAATCTCTACCATGGCTTCAACCTGATCCAGCAGTTTGTGAGCCTGCGTAGGGCCAGGCCGAGGTGCTGCGAACCTGTTCAATTTCTGTTCGATCGCCTTCGCTCCGCTGCTCATGATTCCTAAGTTTTCTGAAATTCGGGAGGCGCCATCCAAAATCGGAACGAGCGAGTGTTCGGCAGTTTCCGATGCAACGTCGCCGATTCGATTCATCGCCACTGAGAGGGCAGAGAGCTTTTGATTGAGCTGCACCAACCGCGTGATTAGCCAGATGAACGCAGCCAATTGGCCAACCATCAGAACTCCAACAACTAATTGCACAAGTTTTCCCCCGTTGCTTCACAAATCGGACCGCCCGCGATGACGCAATCGTCGTCGTAAAACACAGCGGTCTGACCCGGTGTGACTGCGCGGACCGGCGAATCAAAAACGGCTCGAAACACAGTACCCGGGTACACCGTCGCGGGTTGCGCCGGCATGTTGTAGCGAATTTTGCCGGTAACTTTCTGAGGTGCCTCACTGCAAGGAGCGACCCTGTTCTCAAAGAACACCTCTTGCACCCGCAACTCTTCATCAGATCCGACAATGACCCGGCGAGTATCCGGTTCGATTTTCAGAACGAACAACGGCCTTCCGTCCAGATTCAGGCCAATGCGCTTGCGCTGGCCGACTGTAAATTGTGCGACCCCACCGTGTTTCCCAATTGAATGTCCAGCGGAAGTGACGATCTCGCCCTCTTTCATCGTTCGCGGCGCGTTCTTTTTGAGGAATTCAACATATCCTCCCGCCTCCGAAACAAAACAGATCTCCTGTGAATCGGGTTTATCCGATACAGGCAGCCCCATCTCTCTTGCTAAGCGTCTCGTCTCGGTCTTATCATCCAAATCTCCTAACGGGAACATCACTTTGCTCAGCTCCGTCTGGCCCAGCATATACAGCGCGTAAGATTGATCTTTCTTTGACGTACGCGCCCGCTTTAGTCTGAAGATGCCATTTGCGTCGCGTTGTGTCCGTGCGTAGTGCCCTGTAGCGAGCATGTTGCATCCCACTTCGGCGGCTTTGTTCATGAGCAGATCGAACTTGACGAACCGATTGCATTGAACGCAAGGATTAGGAGTCCTTCCACGCTCGTATTCGCTGATGAAATCCTCGATGACCGACTTGCGGAATTCGTCCTTGAAGTTGATCACATAGTAAGGGATTCCGAGTGTGGAGGCGCAACGGCGCGCATCCTCGACTGCTCCGAGCGAGCAGCATCCTGAATGGCGTGGGTCCGTTTGACTCTCTTGCCAAATCTGCATCGTCACACCGACGACGTCGTATCCGTCGCGCACGAGCAGACCTGCGGCGACACTGCTGTCAACGCCGCCCGACATCGCCACGAGCACTCGAGGTTTCGATCCCATCGCGGCTACTTCTCCCGGACGGCCGTTTGGAACTTTTGACTTTCCACCCGGCGCTCGATGCCATCTCCCATCGCATATTCCAAGTCGCCGTTTGGATATTCGATGAACCACCAAGGCGTTTGATTGACTCCGAGCTTCATTCCGTCATCCATATCTTGGTGCACGTTCTTCAGGTAGTCGCGTAGCTTGGTCTCGTCGTTGATGATTCCAGCCGCTTCCGTTGAATCCAAACCGAGTTGGTCGAGAAATCCCTGTAGTTTTTCCTGTGTAACTCCCTCTTGGTTCTCGTAATTCATTTGAACAAATTCCCAAAACTTGTTGTGCCGCCGGGCGTATTCGCCGTAAAGGGCGGCAGTCGTTGCGTGCGGGTGAAGCTGAGCAATCGGGAAGTTTCGGAATACTAAGCGGACTTTCCCCTCATAATTTTCATGAATCTCCTTCTCGAGCCAAGTATGCCAATGCTTGCAGATTGGACAGTGAAGGTCGGAAAACACAACAATTGTGATTTTGGCGTCGGGGGGTCCGAGGACCGGGCTGTATTCGCGGACCAACAACTGCTTGTTATCAAGCTTTATCGAACCACCGTCGTGTTTCGCGCGCTGATCCTTCAGGAGCTTCCAACCCGGTCCGGCTCCCACTCCTGCCGCCAAAGCTAGCATTACCGGAAAAGCAAACCAAGGCAATACGCGACCGGGCGTGCTCGCAGGCTTCCGAGACGCGTTCCCGAAGCTGTGAACCAAGAACGCCGTGAACGTGAGGCAGTGGCTCGCGACACACCAAAGGCAACTCGCTTCGATGATGTAATACGTGCGGCCAAGCATCATTCCCGCGACCGCTACACCAACTCCCAAAATAATCCACATCGCGGCCATGAGGTTTACGCTGCGGTCTATTCCCACAACCTCCCTAAACCAGGCAATGCACCCAACCGCCAGGTACATCAGGGTTCCCAGGAATGCTACGGAGATCCCGAAGATGTGACTCCAGCCATCCTGAGCGACCTTGTCGCAGCCTGAAAGCACCCCCTCGTTGTGCGCTCCACAGGGGACACTCGCGCCGCTGGTGTGCGCGAGTCCGAGGAACAGCGTAAGGCCGAGGCCGACGCAAGCTAGGAGAAAGACGATTCGGTTTGCGAGTAATGAAGTCACTGCGGAGCGAAATTATACGTCGGATGGCCCACTCATGAAACGTGGCCGGACCGGCGGCGTCTAAACGGGTGCGCATGTCCTCTGGCAGCCGAGCTTTTCTAACCGGGGCTCGGTTTGCCTCCCCCAGAGTGGCGCCCACCACAAGTGGGCGCCCTTTTTCTTTGGGTCTTTGGTCCGATTTGATGGCGAGATTGAACGCGGGGGAACGCAGAAAACTTACAGGTTGTTGGAAGTGATTAGAGGATGAACGGAGTGATTCGGGGGTGTCCCGTCAGATTTGAGCGTCTCGCGCAGAAAACGCGCAAGCGGGTGTATAGGCTCGCGTTCCGGCTGTCAGGCAACCAGACCGACGCGGAAGACCTAACCCAAGAGGCTTACCTACGGGCCTATAAGAACTTTCACAATTTTCATGAAGAGCGACCTTTCGAGAATTGGGTACTAAGGATAGTCTCGCGGCTCTTCCTCGACCTACTTCGCCATCGTGATCGCCGAGTGAAGCCAGCCTCGTTAGACGCAAGTTGGGGCGACGCCGGCGAGACTCCTGCAATGGAAGTTGCTGATTTAGCTCCGACCGCCGAATCGCTGCTCGTAGACAGCGAGCTCGACGAGAGATTGACCCATGCCCTTCGTCAGCTTTCCGCCGAACAGCGAACCTTAGTGGTCCTCGCGGATATCGAGGGTGTTGCGTACAAAGAGATCGCTGAACTGTTCGGGGCACCTGTCGGAACGATTCGCAGCCGCCTGCATCGAACGCACCGTCAATTGCGAAAACTGCTCGAGGTCGGCACTCCGAAACTCTCGCCTTCGTTTGCACTTGGTTAGCCCCGCGAACGGTCGGTTCTGCGCACCTGTCTCCGCGTATAATTGATTATCACCTTTTAGGAGAGAAGTATGGGACAGGATAGTTTTCCAATTCGAAAAATTGACCACTTGAGATTTGTTTGCGGCAACGCAATGCACACAGCCGAGTGGTATCGGCAAGTTTTCGGTTTTGACATCAAGGCGTATTCGGGATTGGAGACCGGCTCGAAGCGAGAGGCCAGCTACCTGCTGACTCAAAACGACGTTCGATTTGTTATCAGTTCACCGCTCGTGCCAGACCATCCGGAAGGCACCTTTCTGTCAACCCACGGCGATTTTGTTCGCGACATCTGTTTCGAAGTTGACGATGTTGACTGGGCTTTCAAAACCGCGATCGAACGGGGTGCAACTGCTCACTCAGAGCCGGAAACGCTTGAAGACTCATTCGGAAAGGTTCGCAGAGCCGCAATCCATACTTACGGTGATGTGCTTCACACGTTTTTGAACAGAGATCAATACTCGGGGCTTTTCATGCCCGGTTACACTCCGCGAGAGAAGAAGGGCGACCCGATTGGCTTTGAATATGTTGACCACATAGTTGGAAATGTCGAATGGAATGGGATGAACAAGTGGGTCAATTGGTACGCGAAAATTCTTGGGTTCGAACAGCTTGTTCACTTTGACGACAAGGACATCAGCACGGAATACACCGCGCTTATGTCGAAGGTCATGCAATCGGGTAACGGCCGAGTCAAGTTTCCGATTAACGAACCGGCTGAAGGCAAAAAGAAGTCGCAGATTGAAGAGTATCTCGACTTTCACGGCGGTCCAGGTGTGCAACATATTGCACTCCATGTAACCGACATCATCAGCGCAATCACAAAACTGCGTGAACGTGGACTCGAGTTTCTGGCTGTTCCCAAAACTTACTATGACACCGTAGTTGAGCGCGTAGGGGAGATCGAGGAACCATTGAACGCGATCGCCGATCTAGGCATTTTGGTGGACCGCGACGATGAAGGTTATCTACTTCAACTCTTTACAAAGCCGGTTGAGGACCGACCGACGCTCTTCTTCGAAATCATCGAGCGACACGGCGCGCGAAGTTTCGGCAAAGGAAACTTCAAGGCGCTTTTCGAGGCGATCGAGCGAGAACAGGCTTTGCGCGGAACTTTGTAACGCGTGAAATTAGTTCGTTTTTGCTTAGATTCCGACACCAGGGTTCGTTCTGGGATTTTGTTCGGCGAGGAAGTGCTCGAGACCGACGGCGTCGAGGCGATCGGTCGCTACCCCGCGTCGCATGTGAGGTTGCTCTCTGCGATCGGTCGGCCGCCTTCGTTTCGCGATTTTCAAGGTTTCGAATCGCATGTGCTAAACGTTCGCAAGCGACATGGCCGTGACAATGTGCCGCCGGAATGGTATGAAGCGCCAATCTTTTTCTTTCAGGCAACGAGCAGCATCATCGGTCCGGATGAATATTTGCTCAAGCCGGGAGAGACTCAGGAGCTCGATTTCGAGTTGGAAGTCGGGGTTGTCATTCGCGAAGGCGGCGAGAATATTGGGATCGAGGAGGCCGACGATCAGATCCTCGGTTTCGTGATAGTCAATGACTGGTCCGCGCGAGATTTACAGAGGCGGGAGTCGCGTTTGGCGCTTGGCCCGGCAAAAGGGAAGGACTTTGCAACAGGCGTTGGAGCCTATTTAGTTACTCCGGAGGAACTCGCGGAAAAAACGACCGATACGGAGAGAGGAAAGCGATACAACTTAGAAATGCGAGCGTTTCTTAATGGCGAACTTGTATCGCAGAACAACTTAGGAACGATGTACTGGACCTTTGCGGAAATGATTTCGTACGCGAGTAGAAACTGTCCGCTATTACCTGGCGATCTGATTGCGAGCGGATGTTGTGGAACAGGATGCCTTTTGGAGCGAGGCACCGAGTACTTGGAGGCAGGTGACGAAGTTTTGTTGGAAGTGGATGGCCTGGGATCGCTTTCAAATTACGTGACCGAGCACAGCTTGGTATGAGCTTTCGGGGTTTGCATTGATAATTTCTGCACCAACCTCATCCGCAAACAGCTTGCAGCGCTTGAGTCCTTCGATAACGAGCGATTCTTGGTAATCCATCATTTCGTCACCTCGGGCTTCGAATGCCCACTTGGCGCCGTCCGCATACGGAGATTGCCCTGTCCTCACGAACTGCGTCCATCCATCCATCCCGAATTGCGTAATGCGCTTGGCTCCTAACGCAAGGGCAAAGGCCGTTGCAAAAACACCAGAGCTTGCACCCGGCAAGTACGGCGTTTCCCGTAGGTTGATTTTCGCATAATCGTCGGCTGAGATCGGTTTGCGCTTTTTGAATTTGGAGAACAGATCGGGATCTGTGCGTACGGCAAGTATCTGGCGAAGGTCCAACGCCTGGGCTAACTCTCCCGTGCTGTCAGAGCCGACCAACGCGGAACTTGTTACAATTACTGTTGACTGTGAAATCTGTTGCAGCATCTCGAGCAGTACATCGGCTGAAGCAAGGATGTGGTAGGCCGCCGCAGAATTCGAGACTCGATTGACACAGATTAGTGTTTCGTTTGCGCCAAGCTGTTGGAACAGCGAAGAGGAAGGCCCACCGCACAAAACGACGGCAGATTCCTGCATCGGCAACTCTAATTCTGATACCGCAGGACATCGCTGATTCCACAGTTCAACGTCAGCCGCGCTTGGGACACCCACGTCAGAAGCGTACCGCAGAGTAAACTTTGATTCTATGTCCACTTCCTCTGTGCAAAAGACTCAACTCGAAAACGGCGTACGAATTCTCTGCGAACCAATTACTCATGTGGAATCGGCTGCGGTTGGAATTTGGTGCCAAACGGGAAGTCGAATGGAGAATGACGGCGAAGCCGGGATTAGCCACTTGATTGAGCACATGATGTTCAAAGGCACGTCGAAGAGAACCGCGAAGCAGATTGCTGAGGCGATCGAGGGTCGAGGCGGACACTTGAACGCTTTCACCGACCGCGAAGTGACTTGCTACTATGCGCGAGTTCTGAAGGACGATGTGGACAACTGCATTGAGGTGTTGAGCGACATGCTGACGAATTCGCTGTTCGCTGACAACGACCTCGCGCTTGAAAAGCGGGTCGTACAAGAGGAGATTAAGAAGTACAACGATTCCCCGGAGGATCAAATCCATGACCTGCATGCACAGCACCGCTGGGGCGAGCATCCATTGGGGAAGCCAATCATCGGCACACATGAATCGGTAGGATCTTTCCAAGCCGACAATATCCGAACTTACATGAAGCGACGTTACGTTGCGAACCGTGTGGTTGTGTCCGTCGCAGGGAACGTTGACCCATCGGCTGTCGTTTCCGGTGCGCGTGAGCAATTGGGCGGCATCAACGGAACGGTGGAATTGCCGAGTTCAACACCGCCAAGTGCAAAGCCAGGCGAGAAGCGAATCACTAAGGACGTTGAGCAAGTTCACTTCTGCATTGGCGCCGATGTTGTGAATGCGCTCTCGGAAGATCGGTTCACCTGTGTCGTCTTGGATGCCGTTCTTGGCGGGAGCATGAGCAGCCGGCTATTCCAAGAGATTCGCGAGAAGCGAGGTCTCGCCTATGCCATCGGTAGCTACCTGTCGCTGTATCGAGAAGCGGGCGCGTACACGATTTATGGTGGTACCAATCCAGAGCAGTACGAACAAGTTTGCGAGCTCTCGCGAAAGGAGTTGGCAAAGATCGCCTCCGACGGAGTTCCTGAAGAGGAGCTCGATCGAACGAAAAAGATGATTAGCGGCGAGATGGTGTTGGGGCTGGAAGGCATGAGCGCTCGCATGACCCGAATGGCGCGAAGCGAATTGGTTTATGGACGAGACGTTCCGATTGAGGAAGTGCTTGAGCGCGTGAACAAAGTCACGCCCCACGACCTGCAGACGATCGCAAGCGAGTACTTAGCGGCCGACCGCCTAGTGACTACCGCTGTTGGCCCGTTTTAGTATCTCGGTTCGCCGAACTGATCGAGCGGCCCAATATCCGGACCGCCGTTTCCGTTCACTCGGTCGAGAAGCTTCTTCACGAAATCGCTATCGGAGATCATCGGCTCAGGTTCGCCGAATGCTCCACTTAGGAATTGTGAGCGCCCTTTTTCTGTGCACCCGAGGCGGACAAGTTTGCGGGGATTGGCTTTTCGCGGTCTCCAATTGTTGTCGTCCTCAAGGGCGTTCTTAACTTCCTCGATCGTCAACCGTTGTTCGGCGCCCCATCGGCCTGGCAAGACGAATAGATAAAGGTCACCATCTTCAATCAACGAACAGATCGCCTGCTTTGCGAGGCCTCGAATCTCCGTTTTAGAAAGCAAAGTTCTCGGCGCCATCGAGAAGACAGCCGCCCAAAGGCCGTACCTTTGGTCGAGCGCATTCCGCATCACTTCATAACTCGCAAAATCAGTCATCTGTTTTCTCCCTCAACTGCAGGCTCGCCGAGTTTACGCAGTATCTCATGCCAGTGGGGTTAGGACCGTCATTGAAGAGGTGCCCCAAATGTCCGCCACACGCCTTGCAGCAAATCTCAATCCGGTGCATTCCGAAAGAATGATCGTCGTGCACCTCTATCGCTTCCGGATTCAGCGCGTCGAAAAAGCTCGGCCAACCCGATCCCGAGTCGAACTTCGTCTCGGAAGTGAAAAGCTCCGCGCCGCAGCCAGCGCATTGATACACTCCGGCTTTATGGCAATCCCAGTACTCACCCGTGAAGGCGGGCTCCGTGCCTTTCTCTCTTAGAATCCGGTATTGCTCAGGCGTAAGCTGTTCTCGCCACTTCTGGTCGGTTTGCATATCTTCGTTAATGCATCATACGCCATTGGCGGGTTCCCGGTTTCCACAAACTTGCGCCGAGTTGGGCTACTCCTGGATGAGGACCGCCCGAACCCAAGCGGCATCCGGTGCCAGAGTCTTGATTGGAAAGGCCGAGAGAGTGTAGTCCCCGGGTTCGGCAGCTGAAAGGTCCAGATTTTCCAAAATCGCGACGTTCGCCCGCAGGAGAGCATGGTGGTTGTCAAGCGTTTGGCTATCTGCCGCGTCAACCGAAGGTGAATCAACTCCCACGAGGGCCACTCGTTGGCTCGTGAGCCACTCGACCACGCTTGCGGAAAGCGCTGGGTACGCCGGATCAAATCCGTCCGTCTGTTGGCCGCTCGTTTTCAGCAGTACTCGATGACGTGGTGGGAGATTCACTGAGCAGATCTGTTCCAGGTCAGTGGCGTCAATTACACTTGCCGGCCCGAAATAAGTTTCAAGCTGAAACTGCGAGTGCTCCTCGGAAAAGTGAGCAGGGAAGTCAACATGGGTTCCGACGTGTGCGCCGCCGCGCAGATCGCTTACGCGAACGACTCTGCCGGACTCACGGTTTTCTGTCGTGTCAAACGAAAACGGTGTGTCGCCCGGAAAAACGGTCGCATTCGGGCCAAGCGTTTGCGAGATGTCAATGATTCTCACTTGATGCGCGCTTTACACATTCACTTCTGTAGAAACTCGTCCGGCTCGGTCATGCTTCGCAGCGACAGTCACCACGCCGTGCCCTCGCACGGTCCACTCGAATACATGCCGGTGGTCGGTTGCGTTCATCATCCAACCGAATCCGGCAGATGGCAAATAACAACGTCCTTCCAATTGCGGCCCTTCTTCGCGCAGCTTTCCAGCGATTAGCTCGACGCCTTCCGAAACCGATATCTCACCGACAACTCCGCGGCAAAGTTTGTGGTTGAGTCCCATCTTCGACACATACGTTGGCAACCATCCGCTGTTGTCAATAGCGAACCGTATCACAGTTGTGTCCCCTGATGCTTTGACGTCCACCGTTGAAATCTCAAGCTTCGGTGTGATCATGGCTTGCCATACAACCCAGTCCACGAAATGTTCGATCTCCCTCTCAAGAAACTGGGGTGGTGGGTTACGCCATGCAAGCTGCACATCCCATCCGCCAATCTCAACTTTGCCAAGCTGAGGGTGGTCAAATGGGTACCAATTGACATAACCCTTACCATCGAGTTTTTCGTCAGACCATTTGAGCATCTGTACGTCGTGTTCGAATGGATGCTCGCGAAACCACTCGATGTACTTGTAGTCTGTTATGCCCGCTTCCCGTTGCGGCGACCAAATCTCAGTTGTCCAGGCATACACGCCTCGGTGTTCATACATCCAGTCATCGAATGTTCCGGTGATGACCTCTTTCGGATGGTATTTGAATTCGTGAAAGTTGCTAATCGCGGGATAGCCCGTAAGCTCTTTTGCTTTGGCACCGATCGCTTGGTATGTCCAAAGGTCTTCGGCCGGGATATCGTCATCGGGCATTCTGCTCGGCGGCCTAAGATGAACACCCGAAAAAGTGTGAAAGCAAACCGCTCCGCAGATGTTGGGTCGTTTGCAGATCGCGTCCACTTGCGCGCGGATTTCGGGTTCGCTAGTGGGATACGGCCCGGCGCCGTATTGCTCGTGCTCTAATCGCCACGCGCTCGGAAAGTTGCGATTAAGATCGAGACCCTCTTTGACTCGCCGACCGCGCAGCGTCAAAGGGTCGTAATTGTGGAAGACACCCTCTGGAATTATCCGATAGTACGTGCCGCCGAATTCGTCTGGCGCCCTTCGCTCCATGAGGCGTGGTTCGCTACTTGACACTTTCCATCCGCCGTTCGGATCTACAACGCGGATGGAAAGGACGCGACCGTCGCCGTCAATGTCTTCTCGCTCAAGCCCGTAGAAATCTTCTTCGTCGTAAGGATAGGGCCGTGTGCTGCTGCGGATTATTTTGGGTTGATCAGCGAGCGCCCATTCAGCACCGTCTGGATTGACCCTGGGGAGAAGATAAAAGGTTCGCGTGTCAAGTGCGCGCGTTATCTGTTCATCCTTACCGTACTTGCCGGTCAGTGTGTGCAGAATGTGCAGTACGGCTGAACTTGCGCTGACTTCACTTGCGTGGATGTTGCCGTCGCACCAAAACGCGGGCTTGTCTTGGTGTGCGCCCGTCCGTTTGTTTGTGACAGTTACGAGGTGAATGTCGCGGCCTTCGAAGCTAGATCCAATAACGTCAAGCTGAACAAGGTCTGGAAACTCCTGCGCATATCCATAAAGAAACGACACGAGTTCGTCGTGTCGGTAGTACCGGTCAAATTTCACGTCTGGCATTGCCTTGATTATCCCAGATTGAAGCACCTTTCGCATCCCTTGGCGTCTCGAAGCCGTAAAGGTAAGGGCCGATGGCAAAAATCGCTACTCATCAAAGACTGCTGCTGGTTTCGGCTGTTATCGCCGTCGTCGCATGGCTGTTTGCTAGACCGGTTGTGCTTCCACTCGTGTTTCTGAATACCCACGTCCACGAGATGTGCCACGCCATCACGGCGGTGGTCACCGGCGGCTCGGTTCTTAAGATTCAAGTGTTTTCCGATGGCAGCGGCGTCACTCTGACGATGGGTGGCTGGGAGTGGGCAATCGCTTCCGCGGGCTATGTGGGCGCATCGGTCGTGGGGTCTTTCGTGGTGCTGTCGAGCCGCAGTGAGCGAGGCGCAAAAGTTGCACTCGGCTCGCTTCTCGCGCTCTTAGTGGCAGAACTGGCGATTTGGCTACGAGGAGACGGAACCGGCATCGCGACGAATGTCGCGCTCATCGTCCTCATTGCGCTCGCGGTGAGGGTTCTGAACGGCGTCCGGCTGAGGCTTTTGGCGGCGGCCATCGGGGTTGTTCTAACTATCGCCGCCTTCGAGTCGCTCAGCGTGCTGTGGCAGATCAGCCTGATGGCCGGGACGATGAGTGACGCCGCGCTCATGCAGAAGATGGCCTGGCTGCCGGCGTGGTTTTGGGTTACCGCCTGGTCGAGCCTTTCAGCAATTCTGCTGGTTCTGTCCGTACGAGCGGCCTGGCGCAACCCAATTTTAGAAAAAGGTGATGGAAATCACGTTCAAGTTGGCGCGGATTAACGTAATATGATAGTGGACTTGATAACGCGGAGGTCCGAATGGTTCTTAAAGTAGTCAATGAAAAGACCGATGAGGTCGTTGTAACAGAGTACGAGTGGCAAGGGGAGTTGCCGCGCGTAGGGGACGTAATGGAGTTTCATTGCGGGCACGAAGAGCGCTGGGTCGTGACGGAGGTGGACTGGGTGTTTGCTGAAGTTAGCGAATCAACGCACGAAGAGGTGCCCCTTCATCATACACTCATAAAGGTTGTGCCCGAAGCACAATACGTTCCGAAGTCTACGCACGCGGCAGTCAGCATGACCCAAGAAGAATCGAAGTACTGCGAATGCGGCCATCACAAGGATGTGCACACGCCAACGATGTGTCGTGGCGAAGCGAGTACTTGTCAGTGTCGCACCTTTAGGCCAGCACGGGCAGCCGCCGCGGGCTAAACGTCGTCCGCAAACGGCCAGCTTGGCAGTGTTCGCTTCAGCGGCTTGTCACTGCGATATCCAAGCGCGTATTCGGCTTGTACAAGCGTGTGAATCTCTCGCGTGCCTTCATAGATCATCGCTCCACGGCAGTTGCGGAAGTGACGCTCGACAGGGAACTCATCGCAGAAACCGTACGCCCCGTGAATCTCAACCGCATCGTGGGCGGCTTGAAATGCAAAGTTGCAGTTTTGCCACTTGGCCATTGAGACTTCACGAGTGTGGCGCATTCCTTCGTTCTTCATCCAGCCAACTTGTTGATAGAGCAGTCTTCCAATGTCTCTGCCCGACACCATGTTTGCAATCATCTGCTGTACAAGCTGCTTTTTCCCAATCAGCTCTCCGGAGACCGACCTCTGGTTTGCGTACGCGGCGCTCGCCTCGAGGCAAGCGACGATAATTCCGACCGAACCCGCGGCGACAGTGTATCGCCCGTGATCTAGCGCAGACATCGCGACCTTAAAACCGTCTCCTTCGTCACCAATTCGATTCGCCACAGGCACGCGCACGTTGTCAAAGAATATCTCGCCGGTGTTTCCAGCTCGAACTCCAAGTTTGCCCTTGATCGGTCTACTCGAAAATCCGTTCATCGTTCGGTCAACGATCAGTGCGACGTGCTGCTTCCCGCCCGCTCCGTCCATTCCGGCGATCACAAGAAACTGATCGGCGTAGTCGGAGAGAGAAATCCACGTCTTTTGGCCGTTCAATAGATATTCGTCGCCGACTTTCTCGGCTTTGGTTTTGATGTTGATGGCGTCGCTGCCTGCGTTTGGTTCTGTGAGGCCGAATGCTCCAACCTTTTGACCCGAAGCCAGAGGGGCGAGCAATCGCTGCTTCTGCTCTTCGGTTCCCCATTGAAGCAGAGTTAAGCAGTGAAGGCCGGAATGAACGCTCATCACCACTCGATACGATGTGTCAATCCTCTCGAACTCTTCGCACACGATTCCGAGGCTGATGTAATCCGTGTCCATGCCTCCGTACTTCGCCGGCAGCGAAACGCCGAGAAAAGATGAAGCAGCCATCTTCTTCAACATTTCAGCATCCGAGCGCTGTTCGCGATCACGCTCGGCGAGTCCGGGCAACAGTTCTTGTTCGGCAAATTTGCGTGCGGATTCGCGAATCAATTCGTGCTCAGGGGAGAGTTGAAAGTCCATGGGGGAACACATTTTACCGCGAATCAATGTTCACGCTGGCAGGTAACTTCGTGCGGTTGGAAATTTGGGGTGTGATTTGCGTGCTTGCGATTTGCTCTGTTGCAAGCCTTATGCGGTGGCTTACAATCGGCGGCGCAATTGCGGCAGCATGCGTTGGATACGCGGCATGGAGCTACGGCGGATTCGCGCTGGCGCTCTGTTTGGTCACCTTTTTTGCTTGCTCAAGCGCGCTTACTTTTCTCGGAAAGCCCAGGGGGGACACGCGACCGTCGTCAGCACGTAACGCGGTTCAAGTTCTTTGCAACGGAGGTGCAGCCACCGCTTTTTGCATTTTCGGACTCGTTTCTCATGACAGCCGTTGCTGGTTTGCTGCCGCTGCTTGTTACGCTTGTGCGAACTCGGACACATGGGCAACGGAGATAGGCAGAATGTCAAACGGTCGAGTTGTCCGGGCGACAAATTTTGCGCGAACATCTATCGGGGCGAGCGGTGGAGTCTCGCTACGGGGCACATTTGCCGCCGCTTGTGGCAGTCTTCTAATCGCATTGGTTGCGATGGCCGCACATCGAATGACTACGCAATCGGCAGCACTGATTGCGATCATCGGCTTTGTTGGATGTTTGCTTGACAGTGTTCTTGGCGATCTATTTCAGCCACATTTTCGAAATGGCGAACAGGTTTTCGATGACGAACAAGTCGGTTCAAATCGCAGCTATGGGCTTTCGTTACTCAATAACCACGCGGTCAATCTGCTCTCCACGACTGCTGCCGGAGTTCTCGGCTACTTCTTTGCTGCGGCGTGAGCTAACTTGTACAGCATGTGTGTGTAGATCTGCGCCATCCGCAGAACGTGAGCGACTTTTATTCGTTCGTCCGGCTCGTGTGCGGGCCCATCACCCTCCCATCCAGTGCCGACGCTTACGGAATTTGGTACGGCCCTCGCATAGGTTCCCCCGCCCATGACCCCAGGCTGTCGCCCGTCTCCAACTTCAGCCTCATACGCCTCCATCAGGCTGGTCACCGGCTCAGCGTTGAGCGGGAAATACAGCGACGGGCTGTCATCGAAATCTCTAATCGTCGCGCCAGGGATCTTGTCCTCGACGAACGTGCGAGCTGCAGATTCCACTTTGTCCCCTTTCCACGTCACCGGATACCGAACATTGATTGTCATCTCAAGGCGGCCTTGATTAGTTTCAATGATGCCGAGATTCGAAGTCAAGTCCTTGGAGACTTCATCTTCGCCGTGAATGCCGAGTCCCGCCCCTGACGGATGAGTCACCATTAACAAGTCTGTGTAAACGCGCTGTTGTTCTGGGCCGACAAGTGCGAGAAGTAGTCGCAAAATCCGTGTGACGGCGTTGTCGCCCATAAACGGTGTTGATCCGTGTGCAGATTTTCCAGATGCCGAGATTGACAGTATGTCTCCGACAAATGTTGCAGTCACGTTCTTGTCCCAGTACTCCTCGATCAATTCGGCAACACGTGAAGTCGCAGTCGCAGCAACCTTGACTTCTGCTTTTGCAGAATCAATGACGATGTTAGGTCGCGATCCGCCTGTGATTGAAATGACTGTAATTTCTCCAACCGGGCATGGAGCCGACACGATGAAGTTTGCAATTCCTTTTTCCGCGTGATAGAGCGGCCAGCCGGAGTCGGGCGCGATTCCGTACGTTGGATGCTCCTCTGTTTGGAAGTACCGTTCGACGCACTTGAATCCACTCTCCTCGTCGCATCCAAAAACCAGCCGAATTCTTGCGGGGAGGTTTGCCGCGGTTTCTTTCAAGGCGCGGGCAGCATAAAACGCCGCCATTGTTGGCCCTTTGTCATCGCTCGTTCCGCGTGCGTACAGGTACTCGCCGTCAATCTCCGCGCCAAAAGGCTCATGCTTCCAGCCGGTTCCGACAGGCACGACGTCGAGATGGCCGAGCGACATCACCATCGGCTCTGCGTCGCCAAATTCAGCGTGGCCGGCATACCCTTCTACGTCCTTGGTAGTCATCCCCCATTTGTGGCCGAGGTCAAGAACGAAATCGAGCGCTTCGCGGCAGGCCTTGCCGAATGGAGCGTTCGGTTCTGGATCGCTCTCGATGCTTGGGATTCTCAATACTGACCGCAGGTCTTCGAGCATTTCCTGTTCGTGGGCGGCTAGCCACTCCTGTGCACGCAAAACATCGGAAGGGATTGAGGAACTCATCTGCTCAGAATACCGCGAGGTTTGTGGCGGTAAACTTCGACCATGATCGAGCACTTGCGGACGGTTCTCGAAATTGCGTCGCGCGAAATCTTAAACTTATCGGAACGGCTCGACGCCGACTTTGAATCGGCTTGCCGATGGATTCTGGACTGCGATGGCAGAGTCGTGACAACGGGTATCGGCAAGGCTGGCGACATCGCGAAAAAGGCCTCCAGCACATTTAGTTCGACAGGAACCACGAGCCTGTTTCTTCACGCGGCAGACGCAGTGCATGGCGACCTTGGCATGGTCAACAAAAACGACCTCGTGCTGATCTACACTAACAGCGGGGAAACCGACGAGATACTCCGGCTATATCCGCCACTGCGGCAAATCTGCGCGAGAACGATTCTCATAACCGGACGACCGAGCAGTACCGCAGCACGAATGAGCGACCTGGTGCTCAACGTTGAGATCGAAAGGGAAGCGTGTCCCCACAATCTCGCTCCGACGACAAGCACCACCGTCATGATGGCGCTCTCCGATGCGCTGGCGCTCGCGGTCATGCGTGAACGACAGTTTTCGAAAGAGGACTACGCACTTTTTCATCCGCAAGGTTCGCTTGGACGACGTCTGTTGATGCGCGTATCTGATGCGATGCGAAAGGGAGATGATTTAGCGCTGGTTTCACCGAATACGTCGTTTACTGACGTGCTGCACGCCATAACGCAAGCAGGTGCGGGCGCAGCGATCGTTGTGGATGACCAGCAACAACTGCTTGGAATCATTACAGACGGCGACATTCGAAGAAGGTTTGAACTCTCGGGCACTGAGCAGGCCGGCACGATTGCGGCCGACATGATGAACGCAAACCCTCAGTGCGTTGACGTTGACGCGCTTGCAGTGGAAGTCCTCGATATGTTCGAGAATCTGCCGAAGAAGATTGGCGAAATGCCGGTCGTCAGCGATGGCAAGGTCGTTGGCCTCGTTATGCTCAAAGACCTAGTGCGCCTGGGCTTGGGGTAACCGCGGTTACGTTTTCGGCCAGAGCGCCGGGTCCCAATGCTTTTGGGTTCGTTTCAGAATCTCAATCACGCGCTGCAGCTCTTCGTCCAGACCCTCTAACGTGATGCCGAGGTTTACAATCGGATCGTTAAACAGCAGCTGATGGCTCTCTTTTTCGCAAGAAAAGTAGGCGGGGCCAATATTATCATTCTCTTCGAGAAGCGACATCATCGCAACAACCGGCGTCTTCGTTGGATCCTCGATCTTCTTAAGTTTGATCACGATCCAAAGAATTCTTTGGTCGTCGCTCAGCGAGACATCCATCGCCATCGTCCACCCCTGGGGCTTCCAGGTGCACAGCAGCATCTCGCTACCGTCGTCCGCCTTCGAGACTTTGTGCTCAATCTTCAGTTTCTCAAAAATGCGTTTGACATCTTTCCATGGAATCGGTTTTGATGTTTGTCCAGCGAACAGAAACAGCGAACTGAACAGCGCGAGTATCGCGACAAAGCTAATAAACAGACTTCTGCTACTCATTGGAACCGCCTCATTTGAAACTCATTGAGTTGAAAAAGGTTTTGACCTCTTCGGAGTCCGCCTTTCCTCGGGTCGTTATCGCGCCAAGCGTGTACGACCTCGTATCGCGAATGATGACTCGAACTTGGTAAATGCGACCGTCTTGTGTCTCGAATCTATATTGATGTCCCGGCATATCACCCATTGGGCTACCGCCTTCGGATACAACCCGTGCCCGAGAGCGCCCCTCAATCGAAGCTTTCACGCTTTCGAAAGACTTCTTCATAGCCTCTGCTCCTCGAGGCGCCTCCATAAGTTCGACACAGATTAGGTCATACGTCTCAACGCTTCGACATACAAATGACTCCGACCTGACGACCCCCGGAAACGAACCCGCGACTTTGCTGGTCGGCTCAAATGGAAACGCTACCGAAACATCCCAACTGTCGGAAGACCAATTTATCCAACCTTTCGGCGCTTTAGTTCCGCCGCCGCACGCGGCGATCAGAATGCACAACAACGGAAGAGTTCGGGCAAACTTCACTGCTGCACTGCACCCTGTAAAGTCTTTCGATATTGTTGTGCCATCTCGCGATCAATTCTCTGGCGCAGTTCAGCGGTCATCACCGAACCATGGTCGCCAGGGAACAGCTCAATCACACAGTCCGCCATAATTTCTTTCATATCTTTCTGTACCAGTTTGACTGCACCTTCTAAGTAAAACGTGTCGCTCAAACCCATGTAAACATGGATTTTTCCACTCAATTTTGGCGCGAGCTTCTTCCAATTCTCCCTCAGTATGAGCCCAATGTCGTATTTCCTCCACGCGTTTGCAACATTCATATCAATCGCGCCAGTTTTGCGATTCCAGAGCTTCTTCGGCTCGCCGTCCGGCCCTTTGGGGCTGAACACGCCTTCGAACGAGCCGAGTTGTTCGCCCCTAATCGGCACTTCCATGTCGCTGAACTGTTTGTAAAAGATTGCAACCTGTGATCCGAATCTTGCGATAGGCCGCTGAGCGCCGGTCGAATCAACAAACATGTTTTCACCTGGCTTATACAAGTTGATCTGCTGAAAGTCGCGAAAATCAATCGGGTCTGGCGAAGTTGACCAACAGCCTCCAAACACGTCTGGATAGGCGACTTGCAGCCAAAGGCTGGACCATCCGCCGCTGCTGTGGCCGGTAACAAATCGCGTCTCGGTTTTGCCTATCGCTCGGAACTGTTTTTCAAGCGCAGGAATAAGTTCGGTAGTGAGCGCTTTTCCCCACGGGCCGTTGTTCTCGCTGTCGGCAAAAACGCTGTGGCCAGTCGGACAATCCGGATTGAGCGCAACATAAAGAAACGGTTCGCCAGCACGGTGTGTCTGCGATGCGTTTTCTCTTCCACTCAAACTCCGATGATCACCGCCAAACCCCGGAATCGAATAGATGATCGGAAACTTCCGCGTCGGTTCATCCATCCATTCTTGAGGAAGCGCAACTGCCGCCTTCATTGTTGTGGGTCGCCCGTAATGTTGCGACAGCAGCTTTGACACGATGCTGAACTCGCGAACTCTCTCAGACTCTTTGAAAGGCCTATCCTCAACGACGTTGGCGCACCGAATACTAATCTCCAAGTCACCTTTGCCATCGAAATTCACTTTTGCCGAATTCGAGTACAGGTTTCCGGCGCATTCGCCTATCGCCCGACCACCCAAATTCCGATCAATCACTGCTTGAACCCAGTATTCACCGGGTTCGATTTTGCTGGGTGGGGCCGGGAAGAAGTCGCACGCATCGGCGATCACCATCGGGGCGTATGGGCCCATCTTTGAAAACTTTGCTGAAAACATTGGCTCCGGCCGAAACCAGTTCGGTCCCAATCGCGGCTCCTTCATATTGCGAGAAAGATAAATCACCACTCGACCAGTGAACGGACCTGCAAACTTTTCCTGATCGTAGGTGACAGAAAACTTTACGCTTGCTGCCTGGGCTAGTAGCGGTGTGGCGAGCAAAAGAGCGGCGAGGGTGCGCTTTCCGAACTGCATCTGTAGGATATACCCCACGAGTCATGGCCGGTACACTTCCGCAAGTGACTTCTATCACAATTTCGGGGCTCAGCTTTTTTGGCCACCACGGCGTTTCGCAGGAAGAGCGCGAAGAGGGAAGAGATTATTTCGCGAGTATCACGCTAGCGATTGAACCCTCTCATGCCGAGCACACGGACTCAATCGCAGACACCGTTGATTACGGAGAGGTTGCGGCGTTGGTCCACGAAACCGGCACGGCGATACAATACTACACGGTAGAACGGCTTGCGCGAGTTATGTGCGAAGCTCTGCTCAAAAATTTCGCTGCTATTCAGTCAATTGAACTGCATCTCGAAAAAGTAGACCCACCCACACCCGTACCTGTTCATGCAGCGGGTGTCATCATCCGAATGTCACGTCATGAGTCCTAACTTCTGAATCGCGGCCAAAACTTCGGCTGACAAAATGTCTGCAACATTCTCCTTGCCAACGACTCTTATGAGGTTTGGATTCGGCGGCGCCCAAAGGTTCACGATGTTCGGTCGGAAAAGGCCAACGGTTGGCTTGTCGAAGGCTGCCGCGATATGAAGGATTCCATTGTCTATCGTCACAACTTGGCGGGCTTTGGCAATCGCGCCCGCGACTTCAGGAAGAGTCAACTTTCCTCGAAGATCGAGCACTAATCCGCGTTCCACCAGCCGAGATTCGTCGTCCGAGCTGTGATAAAAATCGGCTTGACGTTTCGGCGGCGCGCCGATAAGGCCGACACTCTCGTCCTGCTGCCGATACTGCTCAAGCACCGCGATCCAATGTTCGACGGGCCACAGTTTGGAAGCCAGAGACGCGCCGGTAGAAAGGATTACGCTAGGCGTTTCAACTTGAGGATCAGCAACAGGGAACTGATATCTCGGAATGCCACCCGGCCATTCCGCACCAGCGATCGGTTCGATATAACAAAGCCTGACAAATATCTCAGAGATGAATCCGGATTTCAAAAACGGAAACCGTTGCTGAAGATTGGCGTCAACCCAATTCTGATCTCTCCACAAGTCGCCTCGATCATCGTTCTGAAACGCAAAGTCACCGCGCGAATCATGCCCCAGGCAGGGCCCAACGACCAGGGCGTCGCCTGCGAGCAACGCGGTAATCGCCTTGTTAATCGCGCCGCTCTCGACGTTGATGACCAGGTCATATTGTCCAACCTGGTCTATTCGAGCCAGCGACTCTCGCGCCGCAGTCGCAAACGACCGCCCATGAACCGAGCAGCGCCAGTCGAACAGCTTGTTTGTGGACCCAAGGCAAGCGATCTCAAACTCAGCAGTTCGTTCGCCGCCGTAGTAGTCAATCGTCGCGGACGGGTACTTGGTTCGAAGTGCCCTTAGCAGGGGGGTACAGGCGGCGAAATTGCCGATGGCGTCGTTGGCGGTGACGGCGATCTTCGCGGCGCCCTTGATCTCCTGGCCGACAAACCGCTCCACGGGGTGAATTTTAGCCCACGACCGGGTTCGGGTGAATTGCTGGGGCGCGGCTGGCCGTCTTATGGAACATGCAAAAGGTTATGGGATTGATCACCGTCCTCTTAGTCGCCCCTGCGTTGGCTCTCGCGGGAGCCCAAGACCCTCGTCTGGGCCAGTCCCGAGACGCGATTTTAGAGATGGGCTCACAAAAGTGGGTTGAGTTCTACATGAAAACAACGGGCGAGAACAACGAAGTCGGCGTGGACATGGCGTCTGGCGTGTTTGCAGATTGCCTAAAAGAGCGCAATGGCGAGGAGCTCGCAAAGTTGCAGCCGCTCGACAGGACTCGCCTTGAGAAGTACGCCGGTTACATCCAAACTTGGAGAGTCGCGACAATTGAGATTGCCCAGGCTCAGGCCGGTGGCGGCACAATGTACGACCATGCAATTCGTCGTTCCAGGATCGCACAGGAGCAACTGATGTCGGACCTAATTGGACTCAGCAGCAGACCGCTTGTCGAGTCCACGCTGGAGCGTCTGCTATCCATTCAGGACTCAATCGGGAAAGTTCGAAAACGACTTGGTGAAAAAGCGCGAATCAGCCCTTCAGAAAGAGCGGAGATGCCAAAGCACGGAGTTGATCCGAAGCGAATTGACGCCGCATGTCTGAAAGCCGGACGAGCTTACGATGCGATTGCGAACATGATGCCGAGAGAACGACAAGAGGAATGCGTGGCAATTCTTGACGCGTTTTGGGATTGGCTCACAATGTTCGACGAGCCGAGAGACTAAATTCGCTCGACTTTTACAAACACTCGCGCTTTCGCGTGCACGGTTTTGCCGTTGTCTCCCGCGGGGATGTCCATCTCAGCGTTTTGCACGACTTCAGCACCGATGAGCATGCCAGTCGCAGGGTCAAACCTGTAAGTCCCCTGAGACGAAATCGGCACATTCTTGGCTGTGGCTTTTGATGCAATTGTCCAAGCTTGAGTCTTAGAACCTGACATAAACTTATATACTTCCGTCATCTGCATCTTCGTCGGTACGCCCGTTTTCACCTGAGCAAACCCCGGCACATCGCGGCTGCCTTCGACTCTCCAACTTGCTCCGGGAAGCACCTGGTTTTCTGGAAACGGCACAAAGCCGAGGCCGAGCATCGCCGAAATCGGATCCGTAAAAGCGGTCACGACCCTACAACGCTCATCTACGTTTACAAGACATTCGGTCGCCCCGAACGCGCTCGCCTTTCCATCCTGAGTGACAGAGATCGGTGATGATGTCATTTTGAATTCGATCGTCCCAGCGTCTGACTTCTGCGGCACGACTTCGAAAGTTGCAGTTAGCAAAACACGTTGCTTATCTTTGTAGCCCGCGGGCAACCCTTTCTTGTCGTAGACCAAAGAGAGGTCGTTTGTCAGCTTGTACTTTTGAACTTTGCCGACAGGAGGATTCAACCGCATCAAAAACCCAGCCTTCGGTGGTGTCTTTGGCTCAAGCACCACTGCCGGAGTGATTTTTTCGCCAACTTTCACATTGGTTGGAGAATCTTTATCGGCGTCGGAAGGGATATCCGACTTTTTTGCCTCGGCATCTTTCGAAGGAGACCCGCAACCTGCTGCGAGAAGCAGCAACCCAAATATGATCGGCGTGTTCTTCATTTATTTCGCGAGGTTGGGATGGTCTTTCAAAAACTGGTCGGCGTTGCTGGCGTCAATCGTCATCGTCTCAAGCGTGATCATCTTTTCAATATCTTTTTTGCCAGCTAGAATCTCCATTGCCACTTCAATTGCCCTCTTGGCAGGGTGCGGATACAAGAATGTCGCTGTAAGGTCACCGGATTTGATCTTTTCGATAACTTCCATCTGGCAAGCATCTACTCCAACGACGATTTTTCCAGTGATGCCCTTTTCCTTCATCGCCATCGCGGCTCCGATAGCCATTTCGTCGTTGTGAGCGTACACCGCGTCGAACTGCGGGTTCGTTTGCAAGTAGTTCGCCATCCAGTCGTGCGCTTTTACGCGCTGATAGTCGCAATGTTCGTTGCCAATCAGTTTGATTCCTGGATATTTCGCTTTGAACACATCGAGTGCGCCGTTTTGCCGATCCTCTGTAGCTGTCGTTGACTGTATGCCTTGGATGATGAGCACAGTTCCTTTTCCGCCAAGTTTTTGGCCAATGTATTCGGCCGCGCTGTTGCCAATTTTCAGATTGTCGCCCGCGATGCGAGTGGTGTACTTCTCTCCCTCGACGCCTCGATCAAGTACGATCACCGGAATACCTTTATCAAACGCCTTCGCGCAAATCGCGGTGAGCGATTCAGAAGCTGGGCTGATGAGCAGCGCTTTCGGGTTCTTCAAAAGAAACGCTTCGACCTGGCTAATCTGAGTTTGAGGATCATCGTGCGCCTCGGCCATCTCAAACTGAATTTTGTCCCCAGCCGCTGCAGCGGCGGACTTCATTTCAGCATCGAATACCTGCCTCCACGGGTCTTGGCTGTTCGCTTGGCTAAACACGATTAGGTCACGTTCACCTAACGGTTTCGCCGTGCTGTTCGAGTCGGTCCCACCCGAACATCCGACGGCAAGAATTGAAGCCAGAATTGCGGCGGCAGCTTGTTTGCGCATAGAGGAAGTCTACCGAGTCAGCAGAGAACCACGTTCAAAGCGACATGGTCCTCCGCTGTTGCCTCTCAGCCGACAGGCGCGGTCATTGCTTTGCCATCAATAAGCACCTTCTCTGATGTGTCCTTCACCTTGACGACCCACCATTTTCCGTTCCTCTTCTCGTAGTTCGAAGCGGACGTGCCAAAAACTTCAAGCTTAGAGGTCTTTCCAGCGCCTGCGGGGCTCGGAATTGTTCCCACGAGTTTGAAGCTCTCTTTGCTTGTCGCTTTGTTCCCGGCAACACTCAAATAGGTCAACGTGAGTTTCATGGTCGAAATTGATTTCATTGCGCCGAGTTGCATTGCGCCCATGTCTGTCCACTGCTTGCGAGTGAGCGTCTTTCCATCGCGGGTCAAAAACTTGCAATCGGGCGCAAAGTTGTCATTGATGATCTCCGCGCACTTCTTGAAGTTCTTCCGCTTTGCATTCGTTGTGTACTGGTCCATACCCATCTGCATCTGCGCTTTTAGCTTCGCCGCGTCGTCGGCAATCGCGACGAAGCTCATGGAGCCAACGATCACTGCCAATAGCAGTCTTGATTTGTTCATTATTCTTCCTCCGAAATCTCGCGGCTTTGCCGCCGCTGGTGAATTCTATCTTCTAAACGCTGCGGAGCATTTTCTTGCTCCGTTCGTGCCCAAAAGTCCTATGATTTCTTGCCCGATTGTAGAATGACCGCGATGAGGATAATCGGCCCCTTGAGCAGCAGCGCCAGTTTGTCGTGAATCCCCCACAAAATCATCAAAAGAGACAGCGATTGCATGAACACGGCACCGAGCAAAGTTCCCCAAACACCCCCACGCCCACCCAGAAGCGACGAGCCTCCGATGACAACCGCCGCGATGGCATCAAGTTCATAGGAGACTGCGCCGCCTGGCTCTCCATTGTTCGTTCGCGCAACGAGCAAAATCGCTGCAATCCCAACGCAAAGTCCGCTAATCGTATAGGCCAGAACTTTGGTTCGGCGAACCGGCGCGGCGCTCATGTGCGCGGCAGTTTCATTTCCACCGGTTGCGTAAATGTGTCTGCCGAAAACAGTTTTCTTGAGCACGATCCAGCTCGTGACGACCAAGCAGAGGAGCAATGCCGCCTGGATCGGAACTCCCCGAAGGTTCGACTGAAACGGCTCGAAAATGTTTGGAAATCCGCTGACGTTGTTCGGCGAAATGAGAAAAGCAGCACCGCGAAGACTCGCCATAGAGGCTAACGTAATGACAAATGGCTGCACGCGCGAGTGTGCGACCAGCAGTCCGTTTATCAAACCAAACGCGCCGCCAATGCACACCATCGCTGGAACAACCTGCCAAGCCGGATAACCGGCGAGAGCCAACTTCGCGCCGCAGACGCTGACGACCGCACACATCGAACCAACGCTGAGGTCTATCCCGCCGGTCAAAATGACAAAGGTCATTCCGACAGAGAGAACTCCAGTTACCGCTACTTGGGCAGAGATATTCTCAACTGTTGCCCACTGAAAGAAGCTGCTTCGGCTGCTTTCTATGAGTGCTGCGATGAGCACCAGCAGTAGGAGGCTAACAACGCCTTGAAACTGCTTTAGCCTGTCCCACCCCACGGCTTGCAAGAGTACACCCTTCCGCTATTGCGAGCGGGGGATGATCCAAATGTTTCGAAAGCGCACTTCCGCTCCATGATTCTGCAGCAGGATCGGTCCTGTTGGTTTCGGTGACCCCTCGATACCCGCCGCAGTGGCAGACGCCTGAATTTCGTACTCTTTATGTATTTGGATGCCGTTTTGCCAGGCGGAGATTTTGGGTTTTGAAATCTGCTTTCCGCTTGAGTCGAATCGCGGCGCTGTGAATTCGATGTCGTACCGATTCCACGTGCCGGGTGGTTGAAGCGCGAACTTGTCCGGCTCCTTTTCACCATAGATTGCGCCACAGCCGCCGAATGCGTAAGTCGGATTGTTCCAACTGTCAAGTATCTGCATTTCGTATCTCCCCAGGTTGTAAACGCCGCTATTCGCCCTGCCTTGACTGGTGGCTTGTAGCATCACCGGAAGCTTGAATTCCAGATGCAGTGTGTAATCCGAGAACTCTCGTTTGGTCATGATGTCGGCTTTGCCTGGCGTTACCACCAATTCACCGTTGTCCACTCGCCACTCGCACGGTTTTGAACCGCCGCGATGAATCCACTCACTCGTGTCTCTTCCGTTGAATAACACGATCGGTCGGAGTACGATAGCATCATTGATGGCAGCAGCAACAAGGAATGTAACCATGCAATGCAGTGTATAACGGCGGCACGCGCCGAGTCAATCTATCGGAGGAGTTATCCCTTCTTTTTCAGCTTGGACCGGTACTTTTCGCGGAACTTCGCCACCTTTGGCTCAACAACCGCGACGCAATAGCCCTTGTTCATTCGGGCCTGCTCCTCGGGAGTAGCCTTCAAAAACTTCTCAAAGTAATCCTGATGGTACTCCTCGGCTTTAGTGTAATTCGTCAGGGGCTCGATGGAAGTCACTATGGGGTCCTTCCAAATCTGCTCTCTTTCGACGTCGGATTTCACCTGCTCTGCAAGTTTCTTTTCATCTTCGGACGAATAGAAGATTGCTGAACGGTATTGCGTGCCGGAATCGGGTCCTTGGCGATTTAATGTCGTTGGATCGTGCGCAACAAAAAAGATGTGCAGCAAATCCGAGGCAGATACTTCTTGGGGATTGTAGTAAACACGAACAACTTCCGCGTGACCCGTCAGTCCGGAACACACTTCTTCATAGGTTGGGTTCTTGGTTTTTCCACCGGCGTAACCGCTTTCGACGGCATACACTCCGATGAGGTCTTCAAACTGCGCTTCAACGCACCAGAAGCAGCCTCCTGCGATGTAAACCGATTTTGCGGTCGCGGGAATGGCGGGTTTCTTTGTCTCTTGCATAGCTGGTTGTGGTGAGCGATTCAAACTGAACGCAAAGACGGCGATAAGTGCGGCAGCCCCGAGGGCGACCGCCGCAATTCGTGTGAACATGTGCGTTTCTCCTAAGTGGGTTAGTATACAGAAGGGAATTTCGATGGCCAGAGTTCCCTTGACGCGCGAGGGGGGAACCGCAGCTTCGAATCCATTCATG
Organism: Fimbriimonadales bacterium; assembly: GCA_046330175.1. Taxonomy (GTDB): domain Bacteria; phylum Armatimonadota; class Fimbriimonadia; order Fimbriimonadales; family ATM1; genus JAJPJR01. The sequence continues at coordinate 1,094,539 of JAXLTG010000001.1, read as the reverse complement.
CCCTATAGTTACGGGAGAGGGCGAATATCAAGGGTGGATTTTGAAAAAAGCGTTGGTAAGGTCGACGCAAAGTAGATACGAGGTTGTTGGAGGAGTACGAAAGCTATCATCCGGTCTCGGAGGGATCGTTGATGTTCGGGCGGGGTCGAGGGAAGTGGAAGGGGTTCAACACGGCAGAGCCTTCGCCTCGACCGTGGCACCCGCGGACAAACCTTTCGGGCCTGTACGCGGCACCAGGCTCCCCCTATAGGGGGCGTATTTGAGGGTGGCACTCAAGGACAGAGTTGCTACCGAATCGCTTTCAGAATCTCCAGAATCCGTTTCCATGCGGAGTCGCGTGCCTTTTTGTTCGCCTCCGATGCATCTGGCGCTTCGCCGGCACGCATGAACCCGTGACCGGCACCTTCGTATGTCACCGGTTCGTACTTCTTCTTCGCCTCTTTCATCAGCTTTTCGCTGTCAGGGATGGTGGCATTTACACGGTTGTCGTTTCCACCATAGAAGCCGTACACAGGAGCATTGATTTTCGCGATGGCGGCAGGGTCAGTCGGTCCCGTCCCGTAGAAGGCGAGCGAGGCTGAGAGGTCGGTGCGATTCGTCGCGAAGCGAAATGTCTGACCGCCACCCCAACAAAACCCTCCGACTACAAGCTTGCCGTTTGCACTCGGCAACTTTTTCCCGTAGTCGCATGCAGCGTTGAGGTCTGCGGTCACCTGGTCTGCTGGCAGACCCGAAATTGCTTCGCGCACTTTGCCCACATCCTCAAAATCGGTTGTGCGTCCACCGTTTGGAGCCATGCCGCTTACAAAATCTGGTGCGATGGCGATGTATCCGTGTTCGGCGAGTTGGTCCGCCACCGACATGACCCAGTCGGTCAATCCCATGATTTCATGGATGAGCACGACGACGGTTGCTTTGTCCTTTCGTTCTGGATAGACCACGAAACACTTCAGCTTTCGCGTGCCCTGTGTGAGTTCAACCCATTCCTGATGCCGTGGCGAGTTTGCCAGACGGGCTTTTGCCCAGTCTTGTGCAAGGAGTGATCCGGCAAAAATCAGACATGTTATGAGGATAAGTAAGCGATTCATAGGGCCTTGTTACCCGATTTGAGATTTGGAGAACTTGCGGTTTGTGCTGGTGGGTGTTGTGGGTCGAGATTTCGGTAAGCTACTCGTGGGTTGCGAGTAGCTAATTCTCCTCGTGATTTAGGGGAGGAACGAGTAAAGATCATGATGATCAAGTCCAAAAAAGACGGCCAACTTTACGATTTGATCGAGGCCCAAGCCGCTACCGCAGTGAAGGCTGCCACCGCTTTCAAAGAGATGGTGGCGGATTTTCAAAACCTTAGTAAGCACACTCCGAGAATCGCGGAGCTGGAGCATGAGGGCGACAAGCTCACTCACGAACTTCAGAACAAAATCGCGGCAACCTTTATTACTCCGCTCGATAAAGAGGACCTAAAGGAACTCTCGCAGGCCCTCGACGATGTGACCGACTACATCGAGGCTGCGGCTGCTCGGGCCGAGCTTTACCGCCTTTCTGAAGCTCGCAGCGAGCTCATTGGGTTAGCCGACGTGATGGTGAGAGTTGTCGTGATGACCCAGGAGGCTGTTGGTTCACTCCGAAAAGGGTTCTCGAAGACTCAGCACTTAGAAGAGTTGTTGAAAGATATTCACACGGCCGAAAACGAGAGCGACAAGATCTTTCGGACTGCACTCGGCAGCTTGTTTGATGAGCCAGGCTTGGATGCGCTGACGGTGATCAAATGGAAGGAGCTGTTCGACAGGATTGAAACGGCCGTGGACAAGTGCGAAGACATTGCGGCGATTATCGGAACCATCTTAATCAAGTATGCCTGAGCTGACGGTACTGGTCGTTGCGGTCGTCTTTTTTGCGCTCGTATTTGATTACATTAACGGTTTTCATGACACAGCGAATGCGATTGCGACCGTTGTTGCAACCCGAGTTCTAAAGCCGAACTACGCGATTCTTATGGCTGCGGCGCTGAATTTCGCCGGGGCAATCGTAGCGACTCACGTTGCCAAGACAATCGCAAAGGGCGTTGTTGACCCCTCACAAGCTACAGAAGTCGTTGTGCTTGCCGCTGTTGTTGGGGGAATTGTTTGGAACCTGATCACGTGGAAATACGGGATTCCAAGCAGCTCTTCGCACGCGTTGATTGGCGGTTTGATGGGGGCAGCGCTTATCCACGGCGGGTTTAGGATTGTCGAATGGAATGGGATCCTAAACAAAGTTGTGTATCCGTTAATCGGTTCTCCTTTGGCCGGATTTATCATTGGCTATATCGTAATGCAAATCATTGCTGCACTTTTTGCTCATGGGCATCCGAACCGCGTTGGGAAAGGGTTCAAGGCGATGCAAGTGGTTTCGTCCGCGCTGATGTCGTTTTCACACGGCCAGAATGATGCGCAGAAGGCCATGGGGATCATTACTCTTGCCTTGGTCTCTGGAAAGTTCATCCCGACTGCAGAAGTGCCGCTGTGGGTAAAGCTGTCGTGTGCGACGGCGATGGCTCTTGGAACTGCAGCCGGAGGCTGGCGAATCATGAAGACTGTTGGACAGAAAATCAGCCGGTTGGAACCGGTTCACGGTTTTGCAGCCGAAACTTCCGGAGCCGCAGTCATTTTGACGGCTGGGCATTTCGGGATGCCCATCAGCACGACTCATACGATTACGGCCAGTATTCTTGGTGTCGGCGCATCGAAGAGGGTCAGCTCGGTGAGATGGCACGTTGCACGAAACGTGATTATGGCGTGGATCATCACGATTCCGGCGAGCGCCGCGTTCGGTGCCGTCGCGTATATGTTGTTCATGACAGTCGGTTTGAAGTAGGCCATTAGAGGGTCAGGAACCGTCAATGAAATCATATGTGTTGAGATTCTTTGTAGGCGTTTCACTCGAAGTGCCGACTTTCAGGAGGAATAGATGAAGAGATTTGGATTGATTGTGTGCTTGGCCGCGTTCGCTGTGAGCCTGGCTATTACCGGATGTTCGGGTTCGAACGCCGGCAGCGAGGAAACTAAAGAGAAGCCCACTATTGATGGAGCGCCCGGCGGCACGACAGCTGACATGATCCTTTGCGAAGGGTGCAACATGGAACACAAGAAGGAGCTGATGAAGGATGTTGGCAACGGGCGGATGCTGTGTACTGATTGCGGCTGCGTGGACATGACGAAGTGCGCGAATTGCGGGATGGAGCACCTCGGCGCTGACATGAAAGAGGTTGACGGCAAGACACTGTGTGCCGACTGCGCGGCTAAGGCCGGCGGAAAATCTGACGCTACGAAAAAGGGAGGGTGAGGTCGCCTTACTTAGTTTGTGGTTCGCACGCGCGCAAGACTGAGTAACAGGAAGGGCACCCCACAAACCCGGTCTCGCGCGCCTGCGAATCAGTGATACCGCACACTGGGCACTCGTCAAGATGGAAAGGAGTCCCGTCGAGTTGCGTGACCATTGGTGTGGTTTGAAGGGACGCTAAGAAGTTTTTCAAGCAGGAAAAACAAAGCGGCTCGCCATCGCACAAGCAGACCGATGGCGAGCCGCAATCTCTACAGAACTTAGAACGGAGTTCCGTTTTTCGTTTCCTCTCTGAAAAGTGACATGAGCTTGAGGGTGATTTCGCCCGGAGTTCCACAGCCGATCTTCTTGCCGTCCATGCCGACCATTGGTATGACCTCGGCGGCAGTTCCTGTTAGGAGGGCTTCGTCCGCCTCAAAGATGTCGTAGACGGTGAGATACTCCTCCCGAACTTCATAGCCAGCTTTCTTGGCCATTTCGATTACGGTGGCTCGCGTGATTCCGCCGAGGATTCCGCACGAAATATGCGGCGTTCGTACGACACCATTCTTGAACAGGAAGATATTGTCTCCTGTTGCTTCGGCGAGATACCCCTCACAGTTGAGCATGATGCCTTCACCCGCGCCTTGTCGGTTGGCTTCCTGCTTGGCCATGATGTTGCTGACGTATCTGCCGATTGTTTTGAGCCGTGGGTCGAGGCACTGCGGCGGGAAGACCCGTGTGCTGCAAAGCACGGTTTGCAATCCAGTTTCGTAAGCGTCTGCCGGATAGAGCGCCAGCTTGCTTATCATGATCATGACGTTTGGCATTCGGTTGATGTTTTTCGGATCTAAACCGAGGCCGGTGCCACGCGTGACGTTGAGTCGAATGTATCCGTTTTCGAGATCGGCTTGTTTGCAGACTTCAAGGACTTTGTCCTTCATTTCCTGCTGAGACATTTGCATCTCGAAACCGAGGAATCGAGCACCTGAGTACAACCTCGAAAGGTGTTCATCAAGTTTGAACACCCGCTTGTTATAGATGCGGATTCCTTCAAAAATTCCGTCGCCGTAAAGGTGGGCGTGATCCCGTGCCGATACGACCGCATTGTCGAGATTCTGAACTTCACCGTTCAGCCAAACCAGTTCGGGCATGTTCGGATTGTACCTTCGGCTTTTGCCCGCCGCTGAGGCTTTTGGGGCGGCCCGTTTGGCCGGGTTCAGTTCATCTTGGTTAGTTGGCCGATGTGGTAGGCGTTGTGTAGGAATCGGCAGAGGAGATCGGCGGGGCCGTACGGCGCATTGAGCAGTTTTTCGATAGGCGCAGTTTCGATCAGATTTCTGATTGAGACCAGGGATTCTTTGAGGCGCAATTTTGCCTGCTCCCACTGGTGAGCGCTATGGTCGGGGGGCATTTGTGGCCATGCGCCTTCGATCGGGCGAATGGGCTCGCCGCCATTTATTCTTTCGAGAATGTTTTCGTTCCACACAGCAAGGTGTAACACAATTTCCCAGATGCACTTTTCGGCGGGGCTGGTCGCTCTGGATGCTTGTTCTGCTGTTACACCTTGCAGCGCTTCCTCGAGTGGGCACACCCAGTCGTCGTGCAGATGGGAATAGTCGAGTCCGGTGAGCAGCAACTGCCTCAGTTCATCGTTGGTCATATTCTACACTCTGTTCAGTGCGAAGACTCGCGCGTTGACACGAACCTATTTCTTCGCAGGTGATAGGTTCTTCCAGTTCGCAATTGCGTTGAACACGAGAGCCCATGAGCCGTGGGTTGATTGTCGCCACATTGGATTGATTGCAAACAGCAGCACGTTTCCCTTTCCGACGGGACAGCGAATCAGCGCAGCTTTACCTGCAAGCTCTTCACCTTTGTCGAGTGCGCCGCTGATGAGAAGCTTATCCGCCGCAGCGAATCGCAAAAGAACCTGAGGTGCGCTGCCTGCTGGTGGCGGCGTGGGATCTTGCGCGTCGGTTGGATCCGATTTTGCTGTGTATGGAGCACGCCCTTGCACGGTGTCGGGATCGTCCAGTCCTCCGCGACCGCTTGGTCTTCCGGACGCAGCACCACCGCCGCGACGACCACCGAAACCACCGCCTCCGAGGGAAAGCAGCGGAGCAGTCGAGAAGTAAACGCCGAGAGTATCGGAGTAACCGCTCATGATTGGCGATTCCTTCGCGCTGTTCTCGGTCAGGAACACTCCACCCGGTGCGAACAATTCGCGAGGCTCTGTCATCGTGACACCGCTTACCAAACCGAATTGGATCGGCAAGGAGCAAGTGCCGGACATGCAGATGAGGAGTCCGCCATCTTTTACAAATTTTTGCAAATGCACAACGCCTTGCAACTCGATACCGCCTCGAATGTTGTCGCTGTTATCTTCGCCGCCGAGATGCGGGAATCCGGGAAGCGGTTTCCAGGGAATCGGTTCTCCATCTGTGGAGATTCCACTTACAATACTTTGCGCGCTGCCGCGGGTGGGCGACAGAATGATCACATCATATTTGCTCTTTAGGTCTTGCGTATCGCGTAGTTCGTGCACCGAGACGTATTTGAACGGTACGCCTGCTGCGTCGAACGCGAGTCGCACCCAGCCCTCATCTTGCGTGCTTTGCCAGGTGTGCACGAGCGCTACGCGGCCAAGTTTTGACTTCTCCACTGGGAACGGTTTTGCAGGTTCGAAGTGCGCAGCGGTGGGGTCGGCCGTTTTGCTGAGAATGCTTTTGTCTTTGACGCGCGCGGTTGCGACGTCGAACAACGGTCCAAGCGTCCATCCCGTGTCATCGTATGGCGATGGGTCGTTGCGATTGTAATATTGACGGTCGAGCAGCATGTCCGCCATGCGCGAATACGGCTGGTCCATGCGAACGACTAAGCTTCCTTTTGGATAGGTCGTTTCTCCGTCTTTGAAATCTTCCTGCAGTGACGTCACTTCGACGCCTTGTCGGCCCATCAGAATTCTCAGCTCTTCGAGATTCCAGGTTTTTCCGTTCTTGGCCATCATCACATACGCCGATGGGCCTTCGTTCCACGGTTTTAGAACGCTCCGCTTGGATTTCAAATAGTAATCTTTCAGGAACTGAGCTTTGTGCGAGGCGACGTTGTGCATTCCGAGCAGAAGTGCGGACTGCATCAAGTTGGTGTTATTGCGGATGGACCATCGGACTGAGCTTAGCGGCGGGTTCGGTCGGAACCAATCGCGATTTGATTGATCGCCAATATTAATAACGCGAGTGTCTGCACCGCTTCCGCCCTGGGTTTCATAAAATCTGCCAATTGCGTTATGTCCGTTTGCGACATAGAACGCGTAGTTCGGCGCCCAGCCGTCATAGAATCCATGAGTCCAGACGCCCGGCACACCACGCTTTGTCATTTCGCTGACTTCGTAGTACGCCATTGTGTGCCATTCGTCAATAGTCATCGGGTCAAGCCACGCATTGTATGGGCCGGTGCCTGTCGAGATGTAGAGGAAAGGTACGGATTCGTGAAGGTCGTGAAGCACCGTCGGATGATATTGGAGCCAAGTGGTCATTAAGTTTTTGCTCAGCGCAAGCGACATGCCGATGTTGTCACGATTGTTGTCATGTGCGACGTATTTGCCCCAGTAGAGTAGCGGAATTGCGGGTTTGGTTGGGTTCTGCTTTCGGTATAGATATGTGTCTACATAGCGATCACGACCATCCACGTCGAGCACTGGCGTTAGGATGACTATCGAGTTTTTGCGAATCTCTTGAATGACGGGAGATTCTTCCACGACGAGGCGATACGCGAGCTCCATGAGCATCTCCGGCGGGCCGGATTCCGGAGAGTGCATCCCTCCCGTCGCGTAGTAGATTGGAAGCCCTTCTGCTGCGAGCTGGTCTGCCTTCTCATCTGCCGCAGTTAGGTCGTTGCCGGATTTGTAGTTGACAAGCTTTCGCGGGTCGCCAAGCTGCGCATTGATTTCTTTGATTCGATCCAGGCGATTGAGGTTTGCTGCATCGGAGATGATTACCGCGATCATCTCGCGTCCACCTTCGCTTTTGCCCATGCTTTGAACGATGATACGGTCGGACGCTTTGTCAAGCGCGCGCATGTAAGCGTTGATTTCATCCACGTGGTGCAGCACATTCGGCGCACCGATGATGTCGCCGAAATGCTTCATCGGGCTGGGCACGGTTGAGCTTGAAGGCAAGTGATCAACCAGTTCGGTCAGGAAAAACGGCTCGGTTGTGTACTTCTTTATCCGGGTGGCGTATTCGGCATCATTTTGGCCGAATGCAGAGGTCGTGGCCAGGGCCAGAATCAAGAGTGAGTTGCGCATGACGCCAAGTTTCGCACAATTTCACAAGCGAGAGTCAACAGGACTGCGAGGTTTCTCGCGATATACTTGCGCTCGTGGGCATTGCCATAGCGATACTCGGGATTCTGGTCATCCTTCTTGTCTTTGCCGACATTTTTGCGACCATCATTGAACCGAGAACGGTGGAGCGGCCGTTCAGTCTCACCGCGATCTATTACCGACTCTCTTGGAAGGCGACCCGAGTGATTGCCAAGACGGTTCGTGCAATGCCCGGCCGGCGCGAAGGATTGCTCAGCAAATTCGGCCCCGCATCTCTGATTGGCCTTCTCATTTTGTGGGCGGCATTACTCATTTCTGGATTTGCTGCGGTGCTGTACGGCTTCGAAATTCCCCTAAGCGACGCTCAAGAAACAAGTTTTGGGAGTTACCTCTATGTGTGCGCGGTTACATTCTTCACACTCGGATATGGTGATATGACCGCGCAAACAGGAATTGGCCGCGCCGTTGCGGTGATTGCCGCGGGAACCGGTTTCGGAATGTTGGCTATGGTTATCAGCTACATACCGGTTTTGTATCAAGCGTTTTCGAAGCGCGAATCAACTGCCTTGCTATTGGATGCGCGGGCTGGTTCTCCGCCGACCGCGGGGGAGCTACTCCGCCGATACGCAGGAGACGAAACAGAAGGGTTGGAACAATTATTTGAGACATTTGAGAAGTGGTGCGCCAACTTATTAGAAAGCTTTCTCTCTTATCCCATGCTTGCAATGTATCGCTCGCAGCATGAAAAGTTGTCTTGGTTCGCTTGCCTGACTGCAATTCTCGATGCAACCGCGTTTGTTCAGGCGGCTTACGAGGAAGCGGACTCAGGTTGCCGGCGGTTACGGCGACAAGCTGAACTCACGTTCGCCATCGCTCGCCACCTCGTCGTTGATTTGGCCTTCATTTTGAATGTCGAACCGATGAAAGGAGGCGCCGATAGGCTTTCGGCAGAGGAATTTTCAAGATTCGTCGCGCACTTGCAGGCCGATGGGACAAAGGTCCGGGACGACGCGCACGCTCGACTGAGCGCTTTGCGACACAAATATGAGCCGTATCTAAATTCGCTTTCGCGAGAGATGATTCTTGCACTTCCTCCTTGGTTGCCGGAGCCGACCAGCAAGGACTCTTGGCAGACCTCAGCTTGGGACAAAGACGGCCACTTCTAAATGGAACGCCTCGTAACGATAGCGATATTCGGTCTATCTGTGCTTTATTAGAGGGCTTGCAAACATCAGGTACTGATCAATCAGCTGATACTGGCGATTGTAGAATTGGAAGAGGATGAACCTATTAGTTGCTGTAACCAACATTGCACCGTAATCCGCGTTATAGCGAAACTGACTTTCGGGAGCAATGTTCACAAACGGATACAGGCTCTTGCCCCCGAGTCCGTTGACAAAGTAGGGAATGTTTCCCACTTTTAGTCGCTCGTAGGTGTGGTCGTGGCCGGCGAATGTTGCCGTTGCGCCCCAAAGTTCAAATGGCCATCTCATATAATAGGTGCTTCCATGCTGTCCGGAGCTGTAGGCAGCATGATGGAATACAGGGATCTTCCAGGTCGCCTTCGAGCTCAGCATTGCGGCGTGACACCATTCCGCTTGAACAGGGTTAGATGCCGTTCCATCTGGCTCATTGAGGTCGCTGTCTAAAAAGAAAAATTCGACTGGGCCTACACGAAAATTATAGTAGTGTTCGTTGTATGGCAAAGTGAAGTATGCCAAGTATGGATCTAAACCAGTCGGGTTATTGGGGGCATTCCCCCAATCATGATTTCCTGGTACGGGCATAAACCTGAATGATTGAGAACCGCCGCCAAATGATCCGTTGTAATTGAAGATAAATTCGTGATAGTACTTGCCGATGTTTTGATCAATGGTGGATGCGGAGCCGGTTTCATAATTGTTGTCGCCGACAGTGACAATGAAATCAGGATTCCACGACTTTACAAGTTGTGAAACATTCAGCTCTGGAGTGCCATCTTTCCCGTAGTCACCAATCACTGCGAATCGTGTGCTGCTAACGTCAATAGGCTGGAATGGTGTTAGAAGCGCAGCCAAGATTAGAGCAACGAACATTGCTGAATGCTACCCTTCAGTCTTTTTGATGCTTTGAATTCTTTAGCCTTGCAACAGGTGTCGTAAAAATACGGGTGCACTTATTGTATGGATATCTGAATTGCATTGACGGGGGCAGCATCACGCAGGACTTGAAATATTAACACGGATCGCCGAGAGCCGTCCTGATGAGCTTGAGTAAGCGCGCAAGCTTGTTTGTGATTGGATGGCGGTAGGCGATTCCGTTTTGCTAGACATTCGTCGTAAGCAGGTGGCGAAACTACCGATGGAGCACCCAGCGGAACTGATCCACGTTCACAGTGAATGTTTTGCCCGGGCCGGTGAATGCGAGTTTCGCTCTGACTGTGCCATCGCCTGCTATAAACCTTTGAACAGGTTGCGGGATTGAGATAACTGCCGCGGCGTCCTGTTGAGAAACTTGCCGCTGATCAATCAGCTCGTATCCACTCGTTTGCAAGTTGAACAGGTACAGCTTTTGCGACACACCCGGCGTCGCACAGTTTGTTTCAACGCGAACGCTCATCGTTTGAGGAGTCTTGAACCAGCTTGACCCAGTGAATTCGAGTTGCAGCGGATCGCCCAGCGAACCGAATGGCGCTACACTTTTTTGCGCGGTCAGCCGGTCATTATCCGATGAGTGGGTTTGCTCCACACCGCCAGACAATATCCGCCCCCGGTTCGCCGCCACGGAAGTTGCGCGCACGCCGAACGGGACAAGTTTGGTCTGTCCTCTTATCGAACCGGTTGGGTACTGATTTGTCGTTATGTGCAAATAAACCTGCCCGCTCAAAAGCGCGCCGATATATTGCTGTGGAAATTGTCCTGTGAAATTTCTGGAAATCGCCGTTCCATTCAAGCGGCTTGTCCATTCGTTTGGGCCGCCGAGGTCAAGAATCGCTGGCCCGTTTTGACCTTCAGCACCGAGATTCAAACTTGCGTGCAAGAAATCTCCAATCGGTTGGTCCTGTATCGCGATCGTGACATCCAAAATGCCGGTGGAAGGTTCGAGACATCCGTAACTGATGCTGTACGATGGGCTGCCGCTGCCGTTCAACCAATCGTAGAGTGATTCGATGCTGATTTTTATGCAATCGTTTGGGTCGTCGGTGTGAGTGCCGACGAGAATAAGCGCAAACCCTTCGATCTTGTCAATGCCCGCGAAGTGACTCAGTTTGTAAATACCGTACGAATTGAAAATATCAAAGTGCGATCCGTGACCCATAACCTCTTGTTCTGCGGGGAGGCCCAAGTATGTGATGTCTTTGTCGGGTGGTTCGCCAGGGACTTCAACATAGGCCCAAGTCACAATTCCGCCGTGGCCTTCGCCATGTGGCGGAATGCGGTGCTGGTTCGCGATGCTCCAAACTTGCGTATCATCGCTGAGGAATCCGGTATCGCAAATCCACGGTCCCCATATTTTCCAAAACACGCCGTCTTCAACGTGATCAATGAGGTGCGTGTGCGAAAAGAAGATGCCGTCATGAAGAAAAGTCGCTTTGTATTCGGCGACTGTGTCTACGACATCCCAGTCAAGGTTGTCGGTCAGGGCGACGCGGTTGGACACGGTTCCCACCGCGAGAACTGCCGCCATTGCGAGCGGCCTGAAGATGAGGCTGCTTGAGAGACCCATGCGCGATACCTCCGATACGGATACATGGTATCACGGATTTTGGTGATTTGGGGGGTTGGTGTGCGAGGTTTTTGTTTTGTTCCGTTGGCTAATGGGCTTTCCTGTCTTGCAAAGCCCTTACGACAAGTATGAACTGTGCTGCATAAGCTCAGAGGCTAATCAACGCAATCTCCCCCCCCCACCGGCGCTCATCAAACTTGCAGGCGAGGACCACCATGAAGCTGTACAGCGGGGCCAGGCAGCACAGCGCGGCGAGGACTTTAGACGTCTCCGCGACTCCGCGTATGTGCCTTAGCCTACGGGCCGCGTAAATCGCAATCGCCGCATAGAAGCCGAGCAGGATCGGTTCAATCCACACCGGTTCCTAATTCGCCGCTATCGCGCACTCCTCCTGCTCACTGGACGGACCACTAAATATTCGCCTGCCACCAGAGGACGATGTCGGAGAACATGGTGGACTCGAAATCGTCGGTGTTCACTTTGAATCGAAAACTGTTCGCACCGGGAGTTACCAAGCCGGCCGGAATGACCTCCTGAAAAAACCGAATGGGAAGGTTGCTATGGCCGGAGGTGTGCCAGTTCCACACTTCGGTGTCGTTGATGAAAATCTTCAGCGTCATTTCGTTCACGTTGTGAACTTTCAGCATGAAACCGAGGATGCAGCGCGAATTAGGGTCAATGTTCGCTGGAACGTCGAAGTTGACGGTGTTGGTTTCGGAATCTGCAACCCAACCGTCTGCGATGATGGTGTAATCGGCAACTCTGGGCATTTCGGTGTGTATTTGCTTTGGATTGCGAATTTACCCATTGGCGGGGCCCGGTGGCGCACTGGATTGCTCATGCGGGGTATGCCTGTGTGCCAATGAGGAGTTGGCTCGTTCAATGAGTAAGCGTGATGCAGTAAGCGGGAAGTGGGAACAGGCGATCGCGGCGTTTGCCAAAGCGCACAGCCGGATACGGAGCATCTATTATCCGTGCTCGTGCGATCGAGTCGGTGAATCTTTCATTCTAAAGGATGTTCCGCCACGCGACAACGCTCGAAAAACAGAAATTATTACAACTCACTGCGACCCTGATTCTATTCGAGGCTTAGTGAAGGGGTGGCACTTTGTTACGGTTGCCAGCCCTCTCGATACCGATGCCGAGCAGATAAAACAGTCATTCAAAAGTGGCGGCTATCGCGCTCTGTCAAGCGAAAAGGTGTTTATTCATGACCTGTTGGATATGGCCAAACCAGTTGCGCAGAGTTTGGTCCGCGAGGTCAATGAAAAGAACTTCGCGCTGATCCCGCAGACGGCAATCCGAAAGCGAAAGCTTTGCGAAGGTGTTCGCCATTTTGCGATTTGGGATGAGGCACGGGATTACGGATGGGTGAGCAGCTTAGCGGTTGATGGAATCGGCTATGTTTCCGACCTGTTTGTTTACGAGGAGTTTCGCGGCCGGGGATATGGCACGGAACTCATGCGTGCTTTGGTACTCGCTCAAAACGCGGAAGGCTTGCGCTTATCCGTATGCATCGCGAGCACGGCGGGCGCAAGGGTTTATCCACGGGTTGGATACTTGGAAGTGGGGCGACTTCAAATCTTCTGCCCAGCGAAGAGATAGCGGCCTGATGTAGGCGGCTGGGTTGAGCTGAGAGGCGGGGAGGGTTTTAGCTTCAGTTCACTCACTGACAGACCCCCCACCTTCGGACCCGTTCAGCGGCATCCGGAGGATGGTAGCAATCTTCAATCTGCTTCATCAATAAGTGCGCGGATTCCTAAGTAGGTGGTGCCGGTTGGGTCGTAAGCGGTCTGCCAGTCCAGCCCGAACACGGCATATTTCTTTTTCAGCCGCGTAAAAAGTGCGTCAAGCGTTTTCTCAGTATTTGAGTAGAAAGTCAGCACTCGTTTGTTGTTCCCGGTTGATACCGAAACGAGCTCGGTTGGCTGCTTTGGTTCAAGCGGATCAATCTCTTTCTCCTCAAACGCATAGAGCAAGTTGTTCTGTTTGGGTGTGGGCATCCCGATCGCATTGCTTTCGGGATAGGTGAGAGTCAGCGTTGTGCACCAAGCGAATCCGTTTTCGCTGATCGGAACTCTCGGAGTGTTGCAAACCCGGATGAGTTTCACGAGTTGACCTTGTTCATTTTTGGTGGCCAACAGGGTCCACGGCTCTTCGCCGACAGACGGCGGGTTTTGTGCGGCGGGCTGCTGCTTCGCGCATCCGCAGGCGATTAGTATGAGCCCCGCTGCGATAGTTTTCATCCTTTGGATTTTGACAGAGTTGAAGGGAAGTGCGGAGTTTGGGTCTAATTGGATGATGAGTACATATAAAGAAATAGATGCGGAGTTTCGACGCAGACACGGTAAGAGCGTTAAGCCGTGCTGGATCGCGGACGTCAAGGAGCTGAACGGGGTGCCTTTGCGTCAGTCTGCTCGGAGCGTGACGCATGCGACGAGGTTGCACCCGTGTCCTGACCGCTTCCGAACGCGGCTCGAGACGGTCATGCGAGATTTGGGAGCGATACCAAGCGAATAGTGGTGGCTCGTCTTGGCGACAATTGTGGACCTATTGTACGGAAAAGATTTTCCAGAGAAACCGGGGTGAATTTGCAAATTCACCCCGGCCACCCGTCCCGCAGCCCCCCGGGTCAGGTGTCCAAGTCACGAGCGACTGGATGTTTACGGAGGGCGCTGAGTATGATGAATGTGTGAGTAAGCCTGCAAGCGACCGCCAATTCGAGCGCTTTCCATTCAAGCCGATGTCCGCCGCCGAGGCCATGGAGATACATCGCGTTTGCGTTGACGCCGTGGAGAGGTCGCGAGATACGATCGGAATACCGCTTGAATACCTGCATGGTTACGACGCGGTAGCGATAGCGGAGGCTTTCGCAGTGATTTATCGCGCTAAAGCGCCGTCGGACGAACTTCTGAAGCACTTGCGAGAAGGAATCGCATGGCTATCCACTGCTACTCCGGGCCACATCCTCGAGGCCGGAGAGAATCTTAGGGCGCACGATGAAGATACTCAAAAAGCTTACTACCAAATCGTGCGTCACACTCAGTCTGCTAATGGAGCGCTTATGGAGCACTGGTTCGAATATCGGATTGGAAATTGTGCAACGTTTGAACTCTAGCGCGGCTTCATTCGCGGCAGGGAGAAGTGTAAGTACTGAAGCGGAGTGCCGGCGTGCAACACTTCACCGCTCAAAATATCGAATTCAGAGTTGCGAGCTAATTGATCATCTCCAGGCTGCGTTTAGAGAAACCGGGCCGAATTGGCGAATTCACCTCGGCCACCTGCTTGCTTAATGATGTCGCCCTACAGATTAGCCCGGAGGGACGGGAGGGCGTCAGCGAGTCCCGATTGAATTTGAATTACAGAACTGGAGATTATCCGGTGGTACTTCGCTATCGTGTCCTTTTTGGGGTCGACGACAATAGTTTTTTTGAGGCCACCGTGCATGATGGCCGTGACGATCGAGTACTTTGCGTGGAGATCTCCCTCCGGTAGCGAGTAGCCGGCGAAGACGACGAGGTCACTGCGTGCGAGACGCTCCTCGAACTCGCCCCATTGCCGGCTAAAGAAATCGGAACCTAGGATCCTTTTTCGCTTGTCGTAACAAGGCTCAACAATAGCGGGCCTCAGGTTAGTCTCGTCGTCTTCATACCGCGTCCATTGCTCGACGACTGGGAGATCGGAATCACTGTGAGCGTGAGAGGCGAACGGAATGTAGGTCGTGTCGCCGTCCTCATTGAACCACCAATTCACGCCTCCGTGCAATTTTAGGAGTTTGTGTTTTTCGACGATTGGGGTTGGTGAGTTTCTGAGCATCTGTGGGTATGCAGGATGACTCTTCCCCATGCTCCAATAGAACGATTGCTCCCACTTGCAGTCCCAATTGAACGTTGCCCAAGTGCACTCATCAAAACGTTCGTCCATCATTTTGATCAGCTCATTGAGGTGCAGAGCCCTCTGCTGCTTTCCAAGGTACGCCGCTCTCCAGACTATTGCGTAAATGGCCCTTCTTAGGGCAACCGCTTGCGTCTGACCTATTAGGTTGTCACTCTGCCAATCAAGAACTGTAGAAAGTATCTCTTCGATATTAGGACCTTTGTGAGCGGTGCGTGCGGTGAGACCTCGATCATTCCAGAAAAGCTCTTGGATCAACTCCGTTCCAGGAATCCCAGCCGAAAACATTGCTTGTACCTGCGGATCAGTGAACACCTGATCAAGGGTGCAAAGTCCGCAGTCAACGGAGGCACCGGCACCAAGGACCACCATAACTGAGCTCAATTACTCAGCCTTATTTCCCGCAGCTCGGCAAACACGTTCTTGAACTCGTTGACGACCTGCTCTTGGTTCTCAATCGTCATCACTCCGTATCGACTCAACACGCCGCAGATCCGGTCGATCACCAAGTCCTCATCTTCTGGGCACGGGTTTACTTGGGCCATCACCCACGCCACCAACCGCGACCTGGTCGCAGCAGGCAAATTCTCAGGTCGCGTACCAATTAGTGTGTTTTCGACTCGAGTGACAAGTCGATCGATTCCTGCAAATCCGGCTCGCACATTGCCGTCTCCCATTATCCTGCTCCCTAGAAAGGCGATATCGACCTCGGATCCTGCGATTACCGTTTTGCCTTCGTTAAGCTCCAATCCATATTCATTTAGACGCGACCCAATCCGACCGTGGAGTTCCTTTGCCTCGTCAATCGAGCCGCAGGCAATCGCTATATCGTCAACGTACCGCACCAGGGACAGCTTGTCCGTTAGTGCTCGGTTGTCGAAGTCCTCCAAGAATATGCACGCCAAGAGCGACGACGTTGCTGCCCCCTGAGGCAATCCATGTGAGAGAAGGGTTTCGTACCCAGGGACGGTCCTCGCGAGACGGCTGGGTCGTAAGTTGACAATTGCCCGAAGGATGGGAACCGCCGATTCGTCTGCCAAATTTGCGGCTAATTTATTGAGCAACAGCTCCCGATCGACTCTGTCGTAGAAGCTCTTTATGTCAAGCCGTAATACAATTGGCTTCCCACTCGATCTAAATCTAGCGAAATCTCTTATCGCCGCCTTCACACCCCGTACGTCGTGAATTCCATCTTTTCGAAACGTACAATAGGCGATGGTAGGGATAATTTTCGGCTCCAGAATTGGCCACAGTATTTGCAAGGCGGCTCTGAGGATTATTCGGTCAGAAATGTGAAAAGAGGATATGGGGCGCTTGCCTCCCGACTTCTTTCTCAAGAATCTCACATTGACGGGATGCAAACGAAAGTCATCTCTCTGGAGTCTCCTCTCAATCCCCGCGATGGCGTCGGCCGAATGGCGCTCAAGCTTGAGCATCCGAACACGTTTGGCGACGTGTTTGACCGCTCTCTCAAGATTCGCCCTTTCCCCGATCTGTTGAAGCAAGCTCATGGAATTCCTGGGACTTGCGGCGTTTTACTTTTAGCCGGCGCCGCAAGTTCCCCAGCGCGCCCGTAGGGCCTCTACCCGAAGGGCGCGCCCCTGGCCAAAAGCCAGAAACAACTAACTCGCCGAGTAGGGTTGACAAGCATAAGACAAGGCTGGCTGATCCTGTCCCGCATAATCAACTCAGGATATCCGAACCAACTAGGTTGACGGGCTCTCGTAGAACCGTTCGGTACCGTTGCACAGATTACCCCGGGGGAGGTGGAACGAAAACGACATTGGCCCACTCGAATCCGACGATGATGCGCGGCGTCACCAGTCGAGTAGGTGAGCTAAACGCTCTTCACCGACAATCAGCGGTGACTAGGAGCGGGAGACGGAACGTAGATTTCCGGATGCATGCCCAAAACATCGGACAGCCTTCCTGATTTCGGCCTCGATCGCTCATAACAAATCGGAGATCGATGAAAATGCTTCCCTTCCTGCTGCGGATCTTACGAAACTCTTCTCCGCTTCCGCTGCGCCCGATAATTTCACCAAAAACTCATACGGCGCGCCTGGCGAATCTACTGCGTGAATTTCTGCATCCGACATGACTTTTCGGTTTGAATCGCGACCAGAAACGTCGTCCGGATTGATTGCGTTGACAGCGTAACTTAGAAACTGAATCCTCGCTTGTGCCAACCCATATATAGTAGGGAACGCATGCTTACAAACGAGAAGGTAGGCCAATTCTTTGCCCATCGGACCGTTGACCAATTCTTCATTTGCGAGAGCAAAAAACACTGCCCGACTAACCATTTGCTTGATGAGTCGGATGTTCTTGACTCGCCCAACCTGAGTTGCCTCGACCACCGACTTCGCAAAAGCGACTGGCGCGCCCGTCAGGGCAGGATTAATCTCTGCCAGCAAATGCTGCAAAAGCTCCCTGTACGAGCTGGTGCACAGAGGGACTGAAATCCAGTAGTGAACAAGCTTCTGGGCATAGTCATTCGCAAGGCGGGGGTTGTCCCCGTACTTTGATCGGACACCTTGAATGATCGTCTCAGGGCTAAGAGCAACGACGAAAACTATATCCGTATGATGAAAAAAGATGAGCGTACTTTCGAGCAGACGCAGCGACACCTCCGGGCTACACCGATCTAAATCGTCCACGAACACGCAGATCCTTTTCTTCTTGGTTTCCTTGAGCACAGTTGCGACTAGCTCGCGAAATTGTGATTCGATGTCATCGACGTCGCTAACCCAGTTATCAATTTTGTCGGGCGACAAATCTGAAGCGGTGACCATGCTGACATCAATTCCGGTCCTTTCCTTAAGGGCGACTTTAAGCATTGCGCCAACGTTCGCTGTAAGTACTTTGGCTGCAACCTGACCGGCTTTCTTCAAACTCTTCCGGGTGCTGGAGTTGTCTTTGGCTGCCTTCTCGATCGCGTACGCGAGCGGAATTAGGAGATTGCTAACGTCACCATACTTCCAGGTATCCAGCCACACTGTAAGTACCTCGGTAGAGTCTTCCTGGAGCTCCTGTCGCGCGAGACTGATCAGAGACGTTTTTCCGGTGCCCCACTCGCCGAACACACCGATGGTGAAAGGCGGCTTGGCTATTCTCACGGCCGAAGCCAATAAAGAAACTTGTTTCCCGAAGCCAAGCCGGTCGCGTTCGCGATCGGTTACGTGGGTCTCATGGAGAAAATTTAGCATCTCGGATCAAAAACTACATGCGTTGAGAATCGTGGAACCTACCAAAATCTGTAGGCTAAGATGGTTTGGCGAGTGGCGGTAAGAATCTGTAGGAGTTCAGTGAAGAAAGAGGTCAAAATCTTGGCGCTATTCACACCGACACCGTTGCGTTCAGGAATGAGGCGAGGTCGGATTCGGAGATTTCGGGTTCGCCGGGGGACAGATTATTCAGCTTCCCGCGCAGAATCCATTTCTCCAACCTTTCCACTTCATCAAACAACTGATCAAACGAATCCACAATGAACAGCAGCGGCTGGAAATGATGAATCTCGAAATACTGGTTCACAACCCATTCCATCAAAAACGGATACCGCTGCACATTCTCTGATTCAATGCAGTATTCGATCTCGCTATTCGATGACAGCAGCCCGCTTCCATACACTTTCAACTGTGAACCGGACCTCATCAGGCCGAACTCGATGGTGAACCAGAAAAAGCGCGCCATCCCTTTGATGATGCTCTCCACCACGCGCACACGCTCATGCTCATCTTTTATTTCGCCCGCATGAAGCGCGACGTTTCGCGCGACCTCGCCGAAACGCACGAGCACATCGGCGAAACGCCGGTCGGTGTGCATAGGAACATGGCCGGCAACATCATGAAAAATATCCGGCTCGGGGAGATAATCCAATGAATTGATATCGCGGATGGTGATTGTGGTTGGGAACGCGCGCGTTCGCAAACAATCAAAAAACAGATACGCCGGAACATAACCGCTGACAGCTTTCGCAGAAAAGCCGCTAAGCGGCTCGAGAAACTTGTTGATATCATCAAGGTGCGGAATTCCATCGGGCTTTAGCGCGAGATTCGCGACGCCTTCCATGAATTTCGGGTGGGCGTACTGCTCCCATTTCGGCCTGATGCGGGCGTAAAGCTGCCGCCAGGTTTCCTGGTTCTCCTCGCTGTACAGGTCGTAAGGTTGGTCAATGTACAGCTTGCCGTCTTTCTGCGCCTGCTCGATGAATGGCGCCTTGGTGGTGGTTAGTCCAGACATTTGCTCTTATTATAGTTCGACGTGCGCGGTTCGGACTACGGGGAGTGTCACCCAAGATGTATCTATCCTTGCCCAGGGTTGCTCCATTAAGTAACGAAGAATATGACGCATGTCATCGCTCGGCGCGCCCCGACTCGGTAGATTCAGGGCAGGCGAGCGGCGGTCAGTCTTGATCTCGTCTCGTGTTTAGGGAAGATGAGGTGTGGGCGGTGCGACTGAGCCGAAAGTCGAAAGCGTTCGAATTTAGGAGGACGAAAATGTTAATGAAACCGGAAGTGAGGACAACTCTTAGGAAGACCACGCTCGTTACAGGATGCGTCATCTCCCTCATCGCCTTCTCATCCGCTCTCGCCCCTCGAGGCAGCTGGAGGTATGTGGCGACCCCGCAGCATCCAACCGCCACAAACCAACAGATCAAAGGTGTCACTGCGCTCAGTCCAACCGACGCTTGGGCGGTTGGAAGATGGTTCGATCCCAACGTCAAAATTCAAACTCTTCACTGGGACGGCACACAATGGAGCTTTATCAACCCACCGGCGACAGCGCACCTCGGCGGAACACCCGATCTTGACGACGTGGATCATGCCCCTAACGGCGATGTGTGGGCAGTCGGAAACGTTTACACCGGATACCCGACCGACAACAACCCGCTGGTGATGCGATGGCGAAATGGCGGTTGGGATTACGTTGACAAAGTGCGGTTCGGCAACTCGGAAATCTATCCTTACGCTGAACGCGGTGGCGGGGCAGATGTGGTCGAATGCATTTCTGAAAACGACCTCTGGATCGCCGGTTGGGCTGCCGGCAAAGGAATGGAAGCGACCGTTCGCGCAATGTCCGCGCACTGGGATGGGTCGAGTTGGACTGAGTTCGACGTACCGGTGTTCGGCACAAGATACAACGAGATCGTTAGCATGTCCGCGACCGGCCCTAATGACATTTGGGCAGTAGGTTGGTACCGGGACTACGCTGCGGACTATCACTCTTTCGTCGTTCATTGGGACGGAAACAGTTGGTCTCACGTCTCAACGCCCGTTGAGGGCATGCAAGGTGATTCATTGAACAACGTCCTCGCTTTCGCGCCGGATGATGCTTGGATTGTTGGCTCGGTTCCCGCAGGAGGAGTGATTCTGCATTGGGACGGAAACCAGTGGTCCCACTACGACGATCCATCAAGACTCGGTCGCGGATTCGGCTATCTTGCTGCTTCTGCTCCGAATGACATCTGGACCACTGGCGCAGACAACAGCTTTTGGCACTACGACGGCATGAACTGGAGTTTTCACAGCAACCCAACGGTTCCCGGCGCCCGCTTCTGGTGGCGAAGCGGCGGACTGGCAGCATCCGGCAAAAACGATGTTTGGAGTGTTGGCGGTTGGGACGACGGCGTGAAGAACTACAACCTTACCGAACGGTTCAGCCTAAAGCCCGCAACCAACGCCGACGCGATCATCCGCAAACGCTAAGACCTAAGTTTCTAACCTCTCGACCAGGATAGCACCTGTGTCGGGAGGTTTCCGAGTGGGGTCGAGATGTCAATTCCCGTGACGTCGAGCACTTGTGCCCGAAACCACACATCGAACGGCTCCTGCGAAACGGCAAGGGCGGCGTGCACTTTCTCAGGATCGGGCGAGACGTAATACACAATCAGGAAATCTCCATGCGGTGTTTCTTGGAGGAACCAGCTTTCTTTCGTCACTGTGGTCTGCGCGTTGTCGAGTTCGGCTCGACGCTCGTTGGTTAGCGCGCTAGCGAAAGCTTTCGCGGCGTCGGTTTTGCCGGGCAGTATGGGAACGAAGAAAGCGTTTTCAATCATCTTGCGATGTTAGCACAGCCGGGCGATGTCAGCGCATCGGAAGTGGTTCGAGGAGCATCTCTTTGGTGTAGATGAAGTCGTCGCGGTGGTAATCGGCGAGTTCGAAATCTTTTCGCAAAACAATCGCGCCGGTGGGGCAAGCCTCTTGGCAATATCCACAAAAAATGCAGCGAATCATGTTGATTTCGTACCGAGTGGCGTATCGTTCGCCGGGCGAGTAGCGCTCTTCGTCGGTGTTTTCTGCGGCTTCAACGTAAATGCACTTGGCGGGGCATGCTCCTGCGCACAGCGAGCAGCCGATACATTTCTCCAAGCCGTTTTCGTATCTCGCCAAAACGTGTCGCCATCTTGTGCGCGGCGGCAGGTCGCGCTTTTGCTCGGGATACATGACAGTCGTCTTTTTTCGTCGAAGTCTTTTGGCGGTGAGCCGGAGCCCGGTGACGATTGGTCTGACGACGTCGTTGAGAATTTCGGCCGGCATGTTTAGACTCTCACCTTTTCGAGCTCTCTTGGCTTAAGTTCGATCAGTTTGTTGCCGCGAGTTGCGAGCACTTTTTCGCGGAGTTTGAGAATGCCGTAAAGGAGCGCATCTGGTGATGGTGGACATCCGGGAACGTAAACATCAACAGGAACAACTTGGTCAACACCTTGCACGATGGCGTAATTATTGTAAACGCCACCTGATGACGCGCACGCGCCCATGCTAATCACCCATTTCGGTTCGGGCATCTGGTCATAGATCTGACGAAGAACCGGCGCCATTTTTTTGCTCACTCGGCCAGCGACGATCATCACGTCCGCTTGTCTCGGTGTTGCGCGAAACGCTTCGCTGCCGAATCGGGCGATATCAAACCGGCTTGCGACCGTGCTCATCATCTCGATGGCGCAGCAGGCGAGCCCGAAGGTCAGCGGCCAGAGCGCGTTCGCCCGTGCCTGGTTGAGCAACATGTCGAGTGATGCGAGTACCACGTTTCCGCCCTTCTCAATTCCGCCAATGACGGGAGTGGCTGAGTCGTGGAGCACGATCTGTTCGATTCTTTTGGGCATTCTGGATTCCTAACGATTTGGGCTGTAGAAAAGGTTCGCCAGCGCAAACGATTGTACCGCTGTTGAGGCTACGGGGCGCCGACTTCTCCGGCTCGCGACGCCGCCAGACCGTGGGCGGCGAACCGTAGGTCCGCATCTTCCGGAGAGTTCGAGAGGAGGTCCATGAGTTGACTAATCCTCTCTGCCTCAGTGTGGTCGTCGGCATGATGCGCCGCCAGCCGATATCGCTCAAGCTCCGCCATCGTCTCTTGCGTTGTACTGAACCTCCACCGAAGCAGCGTTAGGCCCGTTACCGGGTAACCGCTGAATCGTTCCCTTAGCTGGGCTTGCATTGCGGGTGAATGTTGCAGGTGGAATTTGAGGGTTTCTTTCAGGGCGCCAATCGGGTAGTTCGGCAGCAGCACAGCCAGGCTGATGGCCGTTGCGAAATTCGTGAGAATCCATTCAGCAAGTGAACGGACTTCGTTGTCGAGCGCCTCATCGCCTGTGGGTATCTCCTTGCCATCGAAGAAGAATGGCCGGAGATGCGGCTTGTCCACGAAAATCTTCAGAAACTCTGACATTTCGACAAACGCGTTGCGAATGAGTTTCATCTCTGCCTGCTTTTCAGCGAGGTCTATTTGGACTGAAACGTGGCTGAGTAGTTTGCGCGACGTCCGGAGATTTAGAATCGCGACGATGGCGAGAATCAGAGATCCGCCGAGGCCAATGAGCGCAATGACATATCCTTCCGACACGTGCAAAGATTACTTCGTTATGCGGGATCGCGTACGAGTCCTTAGGCGATGATCGAGCAAAAGAAAACAGGAGCGCACACCGTACGCTCCTGTTCTCTGGCTGAAGAGGGCGGTTACGACTTCTTCTTAAAGGTGCCTTCGGCGGCTTTATCCCATTTTTCGCCGTTTTTGAACTCGATTGTGAACGAGGCTTCCTTGTTGGACTTCTTAATCGTCGTTCCCCGGCTAATCATCTGACCCATACCGGTGTCCCAAGGATCGCTCACAAGCACGAGTTTGTTGCCATCCAGTTTTCCGCGTTCAATTCGAGGCATCGCGGCGAAGTTTGTGAAGGTCCAGGACACGTACTCTTTCTTCGAAGGATCCCAACCCATGTAGCTGACTTCGTTAAACTTCATCCCTGCCATTTCCATCACTGAGGAGGTTTTGAGGAAGTTCCCTTCCCAAGCTGTAGTGAACGTCATCTTGGCGTCGCCCTCCATTCCGGGCATCGTCCACTTAAACGTTCCTTCCCAGTTTCCGAGCTGCCACTCCAGTTGTTTGAGTTCAGGTGCGGGCCCAGGCGCCGCTTCTTGAGCAAACGCGTGCGCACCCATGACGAAGAAAATTAATGCTGATACGATCTTCATAGTGGTCGCATTATGCCACTAACTGCTGTAGCCAGTGGGATGAGCTATGCGCCAAGCATGTGCGTGCTGCACTATCGTTTTTAGGTCGTTGTACTGAGGTGCCCATCCCAGAGTGCGTTTTGCAAGTTCGTTCGAGGCCACCAGCTTTGCGGGGTCACCAGACCTTCTTTCGCCGACAGAGTAAGGCACCTGTTTTTGCGCGACCTCGCTGACCACTGAGACGACTTGCCGAACCGAGAATCCCGTACCTGATCCGAGGTTGAACGCACTTGCTCCTTCTGTATTTTGAACGTGATTGAGTGCAAGCAGGTGAGCTTGGGCCAGGTCATCCACATGTACATAATCGCGAAGGCAGGTTCCGTCATCGGTGGGATAGTCGTCGCCGAATATGGTCATCGGTGGCCTGCGTCCAAGTGTCGCGTCTATCGCTATTGGGATCAAGTGTTCTTCCGGATCGTGGTCTTCTCCAAGTTCGCCTTCGGCATCCGCGCCAGCGGCATTGAAATATCGCAGTGAAACTGAGCGAAGTCCGAGCGCTTTCGCGTTCCATTCGAGCGCACGTTCAATAGCGAGCTTTGTTTCTCCGTAAGGGTTTGTTGGGAGTTTGAGATGTTCTTCAGGAATCGGCAGTACAGACGGCTCGCCATACACGGCGGCAGTGCTGCTGAAGATGACCTTGGTGACACCTGCTTGGATGGCGGCATGCAATAAGTTTAGGCAACCGATGATGTTGTTCTCGTAGTATTTCCGTGGGTTGCGATAACTTTCTCCGACGCTAATGTAACCGGAGAAGATCATAACGGCGTCAGCTCCATCCTTTAGTGCCGATTGCAGTGAAGCGGGGTCTCGCATGTCCGCCTGGATGAAACGGCTGTCCGAGACTGCTTGGCGATGGCCGTTCTCAAGATTGTCAACGACAGCGTGCTCAACGCCCTGCTTGCGAAGAAGCTTTGCGACGTGAGACCCAACATAACCTGCGCCACCGAACACTAACACCATCGAAGCGGCAGTTTACAGCCTCGCGGATGGGTAATCTTCGCCCCAGCTATCGCTGAGGAGTGTTTTTAGTGAAAACAAGGATTGTGGTTTTGCTGGTTGGGCTGCTTGGAGCCGCGGGGCTATTGGTTAGCCAAGATGAGTTCGTTCCGGATAAGGGGCAAGAAGGGGCTGGTGGCGGCAAGCCGCAAGAGGCCACAAAAACTGACACCCAGAAGAAAGAAGAGGAAGCCCAAAAGAAATATGATGACATCCTGAAGGATGCGACCAAAACTGAAGGCCCGTTCACGTTTTGGCAGAAGAAAAAGGATGTTTACATCGAGCTCGACCCATCGCAGCTGGGCAAGCAGTTTGTTATTCAAGGCGCGTTTCGAACCGGCGCAACTATGCAAGTTGTCACCGCAGGCTGGCCAATTAACCGCGACTTCCAAGCTGTTGATGTTTTCCGGTTCGAAAGAAGGGAAGACGACGTTTGGCTTTACAGCCCTCAGACTTATTGGAGATGGGATGCTTTTCACTCGCAGGCAATCTCGGCACAGCGATCCTTCCCCGAAGCGGTTTTGGACTCCTACAAGATCGAAGCGGAGAATCCGAAAACCAAGAAGCTGCTGATTAAGGTGAATCAACTCTTTTTTGGTGAGCTATTCAATCTCTCCGAGACGATCATGGCTGGGATGCAGAGGCCGTATCAATTAGATCGAGAAAAAAGCAAGGTTTCCGCGATAAAGGGCTATCCGGAGAACAGCGTCGTCACAGCCGACCTTTATTACTTCTCCCCACGCGGCGGTGGCGGAAGTCCATTTGCGGGAATTCCTGGACTTGATGCAGGCCGAAGCCATTTGGCGGACGACCGAAGCATGCCGCTTCAAGTGACCTACCTTGTTTACCCACGAAAGGAATCGGATTACACTCCGCGGATTTCGGATCCTCGCGTCGGCTACTTCGGAGCAGAGTACTTCGACCACAAGCTGTTCGCTGAAGAGGATCGTGTTGTCCAAGTCATTAATAGGTGGAACCTCAAGAAGAAGGACCCGACCGCAGCACAAAGCGAACCGGTCAAGCCGATTGTTTTCTATGTTGATAACAGTATCCCGAAGCGATACCGGGAAGCCGTCAAGCAGGGAATTCTTCGATGGAACAAAGCGTTCGAAAAGCTTGGTTACGTGAATGCCGTCCAAGCGCTCGACGTTCCTGAGGGAGCAGATTGGGATCACTCCGATATGCGCCACAACGTCGTTCGAATGCACAGCTCTGAAAACGCCGGTTACGCCATTGCTCTGTTCAGAAGCGATCCGTTCACGGGCGAAATCCTGAATGCCTCGGTCAATTTGGACAACAACATCATTTGGTTTGCACATCGCGAATACAACGCATATGCAAAACCGGCTGCCCCGACTTACGCAGAGGCGCTCGCGAAGCTGCTGAAGCCTGAGGCGAATCCGGCTGCTGCGACCCCTGGACGAACGATGCCTTCGGGATGGAAAGAATCGCTGCTTTGCATGGGACCGGAGATGATGATGTCAGCGCAATTTGGTCTTGAAGCGCTGAATCTTGCCGGAATCGGCCCTAAGGTGAGCGAGACAGAATACGTCAACCAGTTCATAGCCGACGTCACGTCACACGAGGTTGGGCACTGCCTCGGGTTGCGCCACAACTTCGTTGCCTCTACCCAATTCAGCTACGCCCAGCTTTGCGATGATGCGTTTACTTCTGCAAACGGCAACAGCGCAAGCGTGATGGATTACGTTCCTGTGAATGTCGGCGCGATTGAGCACGGCAAGGGCAACTATTACAGCAACAGCGTCGGACCGTACGACATGTTTGCGATCGAGTACGGATATGCCGACGTACCGGGCAAGTCGCCGGCGGCACAATACCGTGAACTCCAAAAGGTCGCGGCCAAGCAGTCGTTGAAGGGCAACGCTTTTCAATCCGACGAGCAGGCTGACGGCTTTGACCCATTCATCACACGATTCGATCTCGCGGCTGATCCGCTCGAGTCTGGTGCTGCGACCATTCGAATCGCTAAAACATTGTTGGCGAACGCCGACAAATGGTATCCGGTTGCAGGAAAACCGTATGTCGAGCTGGTGAGAGTTGTTAATCTCAGTCTCCGACAATCATTCCAAGAGACCATGAATGCGACTCGCTTTGTAGGGGGAATCGAGTTGCGCCGGAATTACAGCGGCGACCCGGAAGAGAAGCCTACAGCGGCTCCTGTGGATGTTCGCGTCCAGAGAGCAGCGCTAAACATGGTGGCCCGCGAGATGCTGAGCGAGAACGCCTTCCAATTCAGTGACAAGGTGCTTCTAAACTTGACGGGCGACTATAAGACCGGAGAGGCTTCGGATGCTCCGCTCAAAGACGTCATCAGCATGATGCAGCGAAGTGCGCTGAGCAACTTGCTTGCGGCCGACACGGTGTCGCGAGTCGCGAACAACGCGTTCAAAATGCAGAATCGTCAGGACCGGCTCACCATCGGTGAGCTCTACACGACTCTTGCTGGGAAAGTGTTTAGCGAAATTGGCACTGGACGGTCAGTCACGACACTTCGCCGAGAGCTTCAGCGGTTCATGATTGAAGGCCTCATCGTGCAAGCCCTAGCTCCTGCTGGCCGAGTTGAGGAGGATTCGCGGATGGTTTCTCGCGATATGCTCCGCCGTCTCAGCCACAGATTCGGAACTGCAAAATGCGCCGATGCGATGACGAAGATTCACATTCGAGACGCGAAGGATCGAATTGACCGCGCCTTGAATGCCATCAACGTTCGAACCGGCTAAACAATCATAATCTGATGACGTCAACAACGTCATCAGGCTTACCATGGGCGATCTGGTCACTCAGGTCGCCCCTTGTTTTTAACAGAACTAAGTCGGGATTTCCGCCCGGTTCGATACGCCAGTTGCGATCCACTGAAATTGATTTACATGCGCCTTCAGTCGCCATGTTCCAAACCTCGGCCGAAGTTAGCGGATCTTCTAAGAGCGCTGCAGAAGCAATCGCTGCCCTCATCTCTGCGAACATGTCAATAACGCCGGAACTCGCAGCGCTGTCGAGACCGAGTCCAGCCACAATCCCGCTTCGGAGCATCTGCTTTATTGGGGCTGGCAAACAGCCGAGCGCTCGATTCGATCGGGGGCAGTGAGCTACCGTCGCACCTCTTGACGCGATCAACTCGACTTCGTCGTGCGTTAGCGTGCAGCAATGCACAAGTTGTGTGTTTGGCCGGATAGCGCCGAGCGAGTCAAGAAAAACAATCGTGCGAAGTCCTGGCGACTCAAAGCTGACATCGAACATTCGGTAGAGTTCCGCAATCTTGCCTGTGCCATGTTCAAAGAATTCGTCCTCATGTTCTGATTCGCAAACATGAATGCTCTGCGGTGAATTGCTCTCAGCGCTTTGCCTAAGAATTGTTGTTGAGGCGGTATAGGAAGCATGTGGTGTCGGATGGGCAGGAATTCCGCTAAGCTCCGTTGCCTCCATGGCGCGGACCGTTGCCTGCGCAAGTCTCGTACCCTCCCCTTCAGGCTCCGCAAGAGTGATCACTTCTTGATAAAGCCGCCCTCGCAGACCCGCTGCGGCCATCGCGTTTGCACTAACAGGCCAGTCTGACCACTCGCCGAGAGTGGTTATCCCGCATGCTACATTTTGAAACGCCGCCTCGATCGCTGCCTGTTGAACAACCTCAAGCGATCGAGAGGGTTTGAGGCGAGTCAGCTCGCGTATCCAGGGCCAATAGTCGAGATCCGGCATTTTGCCAAGCAGGTCGAAGTACTCCAGATGCGAGTGTGCGTTTACGAATGCGGGCGAAAGCAGCATCCCCACTTCGTCACGTTCAGCGGTGCTCCAGGGTCTGACCTGCTCGATGATGCCGTTCGAGATACAAACTTCGAGTCCAGAAGCGATGCTTCCGTCTGGCATTACGACGGCATCGGGTCTAACGATCAACCGGAGTAGCCCATGCTGCGTCGTAATCGGCGCGCGTTATGTTTTTGGCGTGTAAGTCGCCAAACAGGACGTTGTATCTGTAACCCCGCAGCTTGCTTCGCAACTCCTCGGAAGTATCAGTTTCAAAGAGGTGCTTCTCGTTGGTGTGCCACGATCCTGACCCATCGAAGTAGACGTTAACAGAAGCGATCTCTTGCAGACTCGTGCCTGATAAATTTAGGACTGTGAGTTCTGTTCGGTAGTAATAACTCGTGCCGTACTTTTCATAGCTGCTCGGCCGCGTGTCGAGCAGTTCAAACGAGACATCGTCTACGACTTGTCCGTTGTCGGCAGGGCACTGCCACACTTTCTTAGACGGGCAGTAGGGGAGCAAAAGGTCATGCATCAGAGGCAGATTCGGAATCTCCTTCTGAAAGTCAGGAAACCGATTCCAGATTTGTGGGGTGTATTTGTCGGCGGGGTCAATGCCGCGCGGCCACCGATCGTCTCCGTCGGACATGTACATTGCGATGGCATCTCCGACCTGCTTGAGATTGCTCAGGCACACCGATTGCTTGCCACTACGCTTTGCTCTCATCAGGACTGGAAAGATGATGGCAGCCAGGATTGCGATGATCGCTATGACCACCAGCAGCTCTATCAGAGTAAACCCTCGACGCTTCATAAACACCCTTTACGTTATTCAGGACGTGAACTGCTCAATCTTCGTTCCGTTCTGAATCGCTTGAAGTTGGTTGCCGTCGAGGTCATGGAATTCAAAAATCACACCGCCGGGCGTCTGGTGGTATTCCCCGATTTGAGGCGAGCCCGCTGCCTTCACTCGCTCCCGAAGCGCGGCAAGGTCCTCGGTCGCCAAGCATGTGGTCCATCCTCCGACAGACCCGTTTGCACCTGGGTGCAACGCGAGTCTGGTCCCATTGACATCGAATTCGCTCCAGTAGGGTGAGACCATCTTGGGGGTGAGCCCGAGCACGTCACGGTAGAAAGCCACGGCCGTATCCATGTCCGCTGTAAATGCGAAAACCAATCCGAATCCTGTAATCATCAGTTCTGTATACCTGCCATTTCTGAGCTTCTCGCTTGGAATAGACTTACGGCCCTTGCGACCCCTCGAACAAGCGCTTAGAAAGCTCGCACCTCCGTCGGTTGAAATCGGCTCCGGCTTAGACGGGCCGTCCGTTGTCATTGTTGGCGGCGGCGTGATCGGTTGGTCTTGCGCTTACCACATTCTAAAGCTGAATCCGAGATCACTGGTGGCTGTGGTTGAGGAGCTGCCGTCTAGTGGGATGCGCTCAACCGGCAGAGCTGCAGGGGGAGTTCGGGCGCAATTCGGAACTCCAGTCAACATTGAGTTGAGTCAGTTTTCGAAGCGTGCATTTGCGAGATTTGAGGAAGAGCTGGGAGTAGACATCTCATTTCGTCAGCGTGGATATCTGTTTGTGACCGCCACCGACGCCGGACGAAAGTATCTGGAGTCAGTTGTCCCGCTGCAGGCGAGCATGAGAGTCGGAACTCAGATCATCACTCCAAATGAGATTTCGACGATTGCTCCTTACCTAAACTGCGATGACCTTGTGTGCGGTTCCTGGTGTCCAGACGACGGTTACTTGGATCCGTTTTCCGTATGTGCAGGTTTTGAAAAGGCATCGCGAAGGATGGGAGCGGTACCACTTTTCAACACGACTGTTTCGCGGGTAGGTCGCGGCGTTGTAGGATTTGAGAACGGTGCTGCGGCTGGCGAAGAGGAGGTGACCGCCGACCACGTCGTGATTGCATCGGGTCACTTGACGAGTCGGTTATTAGGTGACGAGTTGCCCGTCGTCCCAGTGGCTCATCAGTTAGCTTTGAGCGAAGGGACCACAGAGCTGCCGAAAGAGCTGCCGATGGTGGTTGATCTGGACACATCGTTCCATTTCCGGTCCGAGGGTGAGGGGCTCCTCATCGGATTCGATGATAAGCTCAAGCCGGTAGGTGTTGAACAAGCGCTCAAGAATCCAAGATTCGATGATTCGTTCCTTTCTTCTTTCGCGGATTCTGGATTGCACCGGTTACCGGCATTAGAAAAGGTCGAGTTCAATCCGCGAAAGTGCTGGGCCGGCTATTATGCCGAGACTCCCGACCATCACAGCATCGTCGGAAATCACAACGGGATGATTATCGCAGCTGGTTTCGGCGGGCACGGAATCATGCATTCTCCCGCAGCCGGACAAGCGGTCGCCGAACTTGTGCTGGGCGGTAGGTGCGTATCGTTCGATTTGCGCCCGCTGCGGCCGAGTCGCTTCACTGAAGGGGATCTCACTCGCGAGCCAATGGTGATTTAGCTCGAGAGCAGTAACTGATCACCCACCCGAAAGTGGCCAACACAATAACGCGCTCCGTGAAACCGCCGTACTGCACCGGCGCAAAATTCCTGTATCCCTGAAGAACGACGATGAATTGAATCACCGTTGCGAGAATCAAAACAGCTAACAGTGCGGCCTCAAACATATATCTCGACGCGCTGGCCTTTTCTCTCCAAAACGTCGCAAGCGCCATCCCGATTATCGTCGCACCGATCGCTACAGTTAGGCAGATCTGGTGTACGTTGCCCGGCGTCAGCGGCCAGTGAAAGTCATAGTGCCTGCCATCGTTCGGGTCTGTGTCGTTGGGCATCATCAACACCAACCCGACCGCCGAAACGAGAAACAGGACGATAATCAGTCGGTCGCGGCTCAGCATCGCCACAGAAAACGCCGCGAGCCCGATGAAAACGAACGCAGCCCGCATCGGAAACTCGACATACGGATTGTTGCTCAATACAAACTCGCTAAGCCAGTTGTGGACTGGGCTGAACTGTCTTCCGCCGTCGGCAATATGACAAGTCAGGAGTGAAGCCGTTGCCGCAACAACCGCAGCAACCCCCAGTCCGCTCCAATTGAACCGTGTCACGTCATAGCCTCTCGTTGGTTGCGAACAGACTCCAGCCACTCTGCAAAGGCTGACCGCGCGCTTTCCAGCTTCCGCTTTCGCCTTTCAAATTTGTCTTTGACTTCCACCTCCGGAAACAGTCCCCAGTTGATGTTCATTGGGTTGAACTCTGGCGCAATTTCGTTCGTGACATGACTCAGCAGGCAGCCAAGGGCCGTTGCGCGAGGCGGCGACTCGACGGGGTGATCCATCAACTGGCTTGCAGCAAAGCATCCCGCAAGGATCCCGGTTGCACCGCTTTCGACATACCCTTCTACCCCGGTGATCTGTCCGGCGAAATAGGTCGGCGGACTCGAACTTCGAAGCCTTAGATTAGAATCCAGAATTCTTGGCGAGTCGAGGTAAGTATTTCGGTGCATTACGCCAAGTCTCACGAATTCCGCCTGCTCGAGTCCTGGGATTAACCTGAATATTCTTGTTTGGTCTCCCCACTTCAATCTCGTCTGACAAGCGACCATTGAATAGAGCGACTTCTCGATGTTTTCTTGTCGAAGTTGGAGGACTGCGTAGGCGCGCTTTCCGGTGTGAGGATTTGTGAGTCCGACAGGCTTGAAGTTTCCGAATCGCAGCGAATCGCGGCCTCGCGTCGCTATCTCCTCAATCGGCATACATCCCTCAAAATACTTCGCCTCATCTGGTATGTGCGAACTTGCTTGGTCAGCGGCGAGTAATGCGTCAACAAACTGTTCGTACTGTTCTTTGTCGAATGGGCAGTTGATGTACGAGCCGTCACCCTTGTCGTATCGGTCCTGCTCCCATGCGATGCCCATGTTGATGGAGTGAGCTTCGACCGTTGGACTAACGGCGTCGTAAAAGAAGAGCCTGCCAACGCCCGTCTTTTCCTCGATCCATTGCGAAAGCCTCGATGAGGTCAATGGACCCGAGCAGATAATGAGTGGCTCGCTTGAATCAGGGGATATCCACTCCTCTCTGACCGTTTCGATCAGCGGATGCACAGCTATTGCCTCCGTCATTCGGGCGGCAAACGCGTTTCTGTCTACGCAAAGCGCGTCTCCCCCCGGCACCGCACAAGCTTCAGCCGTTGGAATCATTAGACTGCCGAGCGCGCGCATTTCAGCCTTTAGCTGGCCGGCCGGCGAGTCAGGATTCTGAGACTTGAAACTATTCGAACAGACCATCTCGGCAAGGAGATCTGTTTGGTGGACCTCTGTTGCGACCTTGGGCCGCATCTCGAAGAGACGTACTGGAACACCCCTGTTAGCAGCCGCCCAAGCGGCCTCGGTCCCCGCAAATCCACCCCCAACAACGGTAATCCTCGGGCCCTCTGGCAACATACTGAGCGTCTTACCGCAACCGAGGCGAATTCTGCGTCGTATTCTGGTTCATGACAGAGCATCCGAAGCTGCACGAGCAGTTGCCGGCAGGGCTGAGCCAGGTACAAGATTGGGTCATTACGGAGCTATCTAGCGAAAGCGAAGGCATTAGCGTTAGGGGCAGATTCGCCCTCTCACCATTCCAGAAGCTCGATGCCGACCAACTCAACTTTTTGGTTACCTTTGTTCGGTGCAGGGGCATCCTCAGCAGCGTCGAGAAAGAGCTAGGGCTTAGTTATCCCACAGTCAGATCAAGGCTGGATTCGCTCCTCAAGGCGCTCGGTTACTCGAGTGAACCTGATGCGGAGACCGAGGAGAGAAGAAAGAAGATTGCTGAAAGGCAACAGACCATTTTGGAAAAACTGGAGTCGGGCGAACTGACTCCGGCAGAAGCGAAGGAAGCCATGAAGGAGGCTGCGAGTTGAAAGATCAAGTGTTGAGAATCATGCGAATGGTCCAGGAGGGCAGACTTTCTCCAGAAGACGCTGCCGACTTGATGGATGCGTTCGTGGATTTTGAGCAGGAACGGGTCGCAGCTCCTGAGGGCCAGCCACCTTCTCATGAGAAAACCGAACCTGCCTCGGGTACAGCGGAAGGCACAGAAGGCGCATCGGATTCCGATCCGTTTCGAAAGTTTGTGGACAATGTTGATCGGCTGACGAGGGAGAAGCTTTCTGCGATTAACTGGAACGAAATTGCAGAGAACATTCGCGACGCTGCTCGACGCGGCGCAGAAAGCGTTCGGACAAGTGTCGAACAGATTTCGACCGGCGACGTGATGGGCAGTTGGTTTTGCACTGACGAATATGCAGAATGCACGCTCCCACTCAGCACAAAAAGCGGTGATACTTTGCGATTAAGCATCGCGAGTGGCGACGTTGAGGTGCGCGGGGGTACAGCTGACCCGAGGCTTTCTGCAAAGGTCAGAGTGAGGGCACGAACCCGCGAGGAAGCGAGAGAGAAAGCTGCAAACTGGACGCCAGTGTTGGAAGAACACGACGGCATCACAACCCTTCGCTCCGGCGGCGATTTGGCAAGCGAGAGCTACAAAATCGAAGTTCCGGAAGGAGTCGCGCTTGAAATTCAAGTCAAGGCCGGGGACGTCAAAGTCTCTGGCACCGCTGCTGGTGTTCGATTGACCGCAAATGCAGGCGATATTGACTGTGAAGGAATCGCGGGAGTCGTCGAGATTCGATCCGGATCTGGTGATGTCCGTGTTGTGAATTCAAACAGTGCTTCAATACAGATTGAAAATCAAAGCGGCGACGTCAAACTCGAGAAGGTAAGCGGTTTGGTCCGAGTTAGGTCTGCGAGCGGTGACCTGGACTTGCGTTCTGTTGCAGGTGACAATGTATCCGTCGAGACCGTGAACGGTGACATTGATCTCTCGATGGCGAACGCATTAGATGGTCAGCTCAACGTGCGAACGGTTTACGGAGACGTTTCAGTCGAGATTCTGAGCGGTACAAACGCGAGGGTGTCTTTGTCGTCCATCAACGGGACGGTTCGATGCTCCACGCCACTGGATGACGAACGTAAGTCAGACGAGCGCATGACTGGCGTGCTGGGTACAGGTGTCGGAACGATTGACATCAGCGCCGTCAGCGGTGATGTGAGCTTCGGTCTGCACGAATCCAACTGACAACCGGATAGAATTCGCTCATGTTCGATCCGAGCCCTGACCGAGTTGCGGTCATGGGCGTGCTTAACGTCACGCCAGACAGCTTCTCGGATGGAGGAAGGTTTGGGAATGATGCCGATGCGATTGCGGGAGCCGTTTCGATGTTTGAGGCGGGCGCAGACATCATTGACGTTGGCGGCGAGTCAACTCGACCCGGTGCGGAATCGGTGACCGTTGAGGTGGAGTTGCAACGGACTCTGGGAGTAATTACCGCGCTTACAGAACTAGGAATTCCGACATCTATTGACACTTCGAAGCCTGAGGTCGCGGCGACGTGCGTATCAGCTGGCGCATGCTTCGTCAATGATGTGACGGGTTTTAGGAATCCGGAAATGCGAGCGATGGTCGTCGCCTCGAATGTCGGTGTGTGCATTATGCACATGCAAGGCGCGCCACGAACGATGCAGCAAAATCCTGAGTACGACGACGTTGTGGCGGATGTCAAGTCGTTTCTGCAACGACAGGCAGCGATGCTAATGGAGTCTGGCTTAGATCATGCACGAATCTGGATTGACCCGGGGATTGGATTTGGAAAAACGCTTGAGCACAATCTGTCGCTGCTCAAACACACTCGTGACTTCGTGAACACAGGGATAAACGTCCTGGTCGGAGTGTCTCGAAAGTCTTTCATTGCAAAGGTTTCGGACTCGGCAACCCCAGCCGAGCGGTTGCCAGGCTCTCTAAGCGCATCGCTGTACGCGGTGATGGGCGGCGCGAAAATGGTTAGGACACACGATGTTCGAGAAACCGTACAGGCGCTACAGGTCTGGCAGGCGATCCAGAATATGCTATAATTAGAATATTCTAATGAAATATATGTGGTATGCTGGTGGCAGTTGTTCGATATTGGAGGAAGCCGATGCAATACCAGACGATTACCATTGAAAAGCGCCCCTCGGAGGTTGATGCCAAACAGTTGAAAGCCCTGAGAAAGAGTGGGAGAATGCCCGCCGTCATCAGCCGTGCCGGGAAAGAGCCCCTTGAGGTGCTTGCCGATCGAGTCGAGCTTTCCAAAGCGGTCCGACATACGGGAATCGGAGGCGTGCTTCTGCTGATCGAAGAGGGAAGCAGCGAGAAGCACCTCGGCATTCTGAAAGAGCTCCAATGGCACCCCTTGAACAAGACTGTTCTTCACGCCTCGTTCCAAGCGGTTGACCAATCTCAAGTCGTCAACACACGCGTACCGCTGATCCTGAAAGGTGAACCGGACGAAGTTTCACGCAAAACGGCACAGCTCCTAAAGCACCACGAAGCGATTGAAGTGCATGCCCAGGTGACGAACCTGCCGCAGGCGATCGCAGTGGACATTTCTGGCCTTATGGTGGGTGACACCGTGACTGCCGCCGATATCGTACTCCCCAATGGATGCGAACCAACCAACCCGCAGGAAGTGATGTTCCAAGTTGCGGCTGCGATGGAGCAGGCGGTCGAGACGCCAGAAGTCGGTGCCGAGACAAGTGCGGAGCCGGAACTCGTTGCCAAGAAGGGCGGCGAAGAGTCCGAAGCGTAGTTTTCGTCTACCGTTGTTCCTTAGGGGGCAACTGCTTTAAGGAGAGTTCAGCATGAGCGGAATGGTTTGCTCCATTCGAGCATTTGATGAGAAGGGCGTTCGAAAGATGCTGGGCGCCATGAAGAACGGCCACAAGGGTGAGGACCGTGTCATCGTGCGCGACGACATGGTGGTTGGCGTTACTTCGAACACGGGCAGCGAATTTGCAGAGATCAGCGACGGAAAACTCACCATTGCGTTGCTGGGCAGGTTTTACAACTCGGCCACACTAAGGCCCCATTTGAAACCGAGGCCGAAAGAGACTAGCGATGCTTCCATGCTCATGTCGCTGTTCAAGATGAAAGATCGAAAGGCTGTCCACTATCTGGAAGGCGGATTTGCTTTTGTAATCGCTGAAGGCAACGAGTTCTACGCTGCGCGCGACCCCATGGGTATCAAGCCTCTGTATTACGCACGCGTTGATGATGGTTGGCTGTTTGCCACGGAACTAAGAGCTTTTCCAAAAACGGTCAAGCAAGTGCAGGAGTTTCCTGCAGGTTGCTACCTGGATTCGAAAGCAGGCGCGCGAAGATACTTCAAGCTTCAAGAAGGCCCACCCGCTCGCGTAACTCTCCAAGAAGCGATGGAGATTGTACGGCCTGTGGTTACAGAAGCCGTGATTCAGCAGTTGAAGATTGAAGGTGAGCCGGGTGTTTACATCACTGGCAGCGTGGAGAGCTGCATCATCGCCGCCATCGCGGCGAACAGGAACCGCAAGACCAA
Source organism: Fimbriimonadales bacterium (assembly GCA_046330175.1). Classification (GTDB taxonomy): domain Bacteria; phylum Armatimonadota; class Fimbriimonadia; order Fimbriimonadales; family ATM1; genus JAJPJR01. The sequence continues at coordinate 1,057,647 of JAXLTG010000001.1, read as the reverse complement.
AACGTACTCGGTAGGACTAGAGGAGTCTACCGATGGCAATACCGCCAAGAAGGTTGCTTCATGGCTGGGCACAGATCACACTCACCGAGAAATTACTCAACAGGAGATTCTGGATTGCCTGCCGCACGTGATTGAGCAGGTTGAATCTTTTGATGGCCCAATCGTTCGACATGCCGTCGCCGATTACTTCGTCGTGCAAGAGGCTGCAAGATCGGTTGATGTGTTGATGAGTGGCGACGGTGGGGAAGAGTTGTTCGCCGGATACGCATACCTAAGACCGATGTTTCCGGAAAAACTGACCGTAGAAATTAGGCAGATAACGGAAAACCTGCATCGCACTCAGCTTCACAGGTGGGACAGGATTACGAGCATGTTTGGTGTCGAGGGCAGGTGCCCAGTTGCCGACAGGAAGGTGGTTTCTGCCGTGAGCAAGCTGCCGACCAACATGAAGATTAATGAGGATGGAAGGTCGAAATGGGTGTTACGAAGAGCATTCAACACCATGCTTCCAGCTTGGGTTGTGGATCGCCCAGATAGTGACGATGCGCACTTCACGGGCATCCAGGAGGCGTTGAGGTCGTACGCGGACACCGTGTTCACCGAGGACGACGTTACGTCGCATAATGCGCAATTCCCAGCCGCCCAGATCCGCGGCAAAGATGAGCTGCTGTACTTCCAGATCTGGAGTTCGAAGTTCAGACCAGAGTACATCCCGCTCGTCGGCAGAACACACTTGTAGATCCGCAGTGCGTAAGGAAATCAGACCTAAGCATCGAGAGATCGAAGCGGAGACGCTCGTTGGGAGCCTTCGGGACATCGTTCCGGATGCGGGCATCTTTGATGGTGTTAGGCACCGAGCGTTCCTCAATTTTGGAGTTGAGCTGTTGGGTTCACTCGCGCACCCAACTCGAATCAGAATTGTTTCGTTGCTTAGATCACAAGCGCTCACAGTTGGGCAGATACAAAGTGAACTCGAGATTGCGCAAGCCAACGCATCGCAGCACCTTCAGGTGCTTGTTCGGTCCGGAGTGCTCACCAGAGAGGCGCTAGGAGCATCGCGCGTTTATCGGCTTCGGGATCCTTCACTCTGTGATCTTCTGGACAAGATTGAGCAGTTCTGGCAATCGCATAAAGAGGACATTGTCGCGGAGCGCCTTGGGTGAAAATATTACTTTCGCTTGTTCTTGCGGTCTTGGGGTGCGGGCCCGCGTCACGCGCGTCAGCTTCGGCAGAGGTGGATGAGCCAGCGCCGCTGACGTTTGATGCGCCGGATGGCAAGAAAGTGTTTGCCGAACTGTTCCCGGCACCGCAGAAGTCGAAGGCGCCATTGCTGATTCTGTTTCACCAGGCTGGATCCAATTTAGGCGAGTATCGGCCGCTGATCCCGAGTTGGACATCGGCAGGATTCAACTGTCTCGCCGTGAGTTTGCGGTCTGGCGGGGCGATGTGGAACGAGCCAAATCAAACCGCAGCACAATTTCGCAAAGATCCCGGATACCTGGCGGCGTACCTTGATATGCAGGCGGCTGTGGTTTGGGCACTGAAGCAAGGTTATCCAAGGATTGGTGTGGTTGGAAGCAGCTACAGCGCGTCGTTAGCGTTTCATCTTGCTGAAGACCAGCCGGAAATCTCAATGGTTGCAGCGTTTTCTCCGGGTGAGTACGGTGAAATGGAAGGGAGTGTCGCCGCGTGGGTTCGAAAGGTTCGCTGTCCCATTTTTGTCGCTTGTTCAGAGACTGAGCACGACGATACGATGATCTTGTATAAAAACGCTCATCCGCCAGAAGCCTTAGCCAAACAAAATCGGTTCATTATGTTTGCTCCCGGAGCTCATGGTGCGTCGGCGATGAGGATGGATAGAAACAAAGAGAGCGCGGACAAATACCAGGCGGAGTTCTTGAAGTTTTTGAGAGCCTGGCAGCGGAATTGGAAGTGACGCGCTTTGAAGCCGACTCGAGCGAACATTGTCAAGCTGGTTTCTGAACTGGAACGACTCTACGGCTCGCCAAGGTTTATCTCACGCTTCGAACCAATGGACGAGTTGGTTTCGTGCATCCTTTCCCAGCACACAGCCGATGCAAATTCGTTCCCTACGTTTCAGCGACTGAAGGCGAAGTACCCAGAGTGGTCTCAAGTCGAGTCTCTTTCGACCGAGCAACTTGCGATCGAGATTCGCAGCGCGGGCCTTGGGAACCAAAAAGCGAAAGCGATTCGGGCATGCTTGAAGGAGATTCGCCAACGGTGCGGCGACTATGATTTGGAGCTTCTTCGCACAATGCCGATCGCAAAGTCGAAGGATTGGCTTATCTCCCTTCCGGGTGTCGGCCCGAAAACCGCGGCGATAGTTCTGCTCTTTAGTTTTGGTCGGGAAGCGATACCTGTAGACACACATGTCTTCCGCGTTTCATGGCGGCTTGGATTATCTGAAAAGAAGAAAGGGGAGGTCGGTGCGCAGCACGCGCTCGAAGCGATTACTCCTCACGATCTCATGTACCGGCTGCATGTCGCGCTCATACAACACGGGCGTCATTTATGCGATGCGCGAAAGCCTCTGTGTGAAAGTTGTCCCTTGAAATCAAAGTGTGACTACTTCGTGTCTACTCACTCTGAATCGCACGAAATCGCAAAGCGTGGTCAGCCATAACTAGTGCGACCATCGCCTCGACCATCGGCACAGCGCGGGGCAGTACGCAAGGGTCGTGTCTCCCGCGAGCAGTAATCCTCGTGTCTTGGTAGTTGACGTCCACCGTCTGTTGCTCCCTCATGACTGTCGCCGTTGGTTTGAAGGCGGCGCGCAGTGAGATCGTTTCGCCGTTCGAAATGCCGCCTTGGATGCCGCCGCTGAAATTTGTCTTTGTTCTGACCCTGCCGGCGTCCATGTAGAACGGATCATTGTGTTGAAGTCCTGTCATGCTGACGCCATCGAATCCGGAGCCAATGTCGAACCCTTTGCAGGCCGGCAGGCTAAGAACCGCTTTGCCGAGGTCGGCTTCAAGCCTGTCAAACACAGGTTCACCAAGGCCCACCGGAACGTTTCTTGCAATACACCGTATGATGCCTCCAAGCGAGTCGCCTTGCTTCCTTGCTTCCTCGATTCGAGCGATCATCGTTTCTGCAGTCGGGTGGTCGGGGCAGCGCACTGCATTGGCTTCGACCATATCGAGGGTCACGCCGTTTTCGTCAACGTGGGCACTGACGTCGTGCACTCGATCAACCCACGCGATCAGTTCGACACCGAATTGAGTGCGAAGAAGTTTCTTTGCGATTGCGCCTGCAGCAACTCTGCCGACGGTCTCTCTGGCGCTCGTTCTTCCTCCGCCTCTCCAGTCGCGGTGACCGTATTTCGCATGATAGGTGAAGTCGGCGTGACTCGGCCGAAATTTGGTTTTCATCTCCTCGTACGCTTCAGGTCTGGCATCCTCATTCAAAACCATCATCGCGATTGGAGTGCCAAGAGTCCGACCCTCGTACACTCCGCTCAAAAGCTTGACAACGTCGCTTTCTTTGCGCTGAGAAACGATTGCGCTTTGGCCAGGTTTGCGCCGGTCTAACTCAAACTGAATCTCGGCTTCCGCGATTTCGAGCTGCGACGGGCAACCATCCACCACGCATCCGACTGCGGCGCCGTGCGACTCTCCCCAAGTCACAACTCTGAACAGTTTGCCGAACGCATTTCCCACGGCCCGAGAAGATACCAGAGAGGTATGATTAGCGACTTCCATGAAGCTTCACGAGTACCAATCCCGCGCCATCCTTGCCGCAGCAAACGTTCCTGTCCCGGGCGGAGATGTCACCTCAGATCCGGAAGAAGCGCGTCAGATTGCCCAGAAGCTGAATGGCAATGTTGTGGTCAAAGCACAGGTGCTTATGGGTGGAAGAGGCAAGGCCGGAGGTGTGAAGCTATTTGATATAGCGGATGACGCCGCCGCGTTTACAAAGGAGCTCATCGGAAAGCGGCTCGTCTCGATTCAAAACCCTGCGGGCATGGTCGTAGAAAAGGTTCTCATTTCGGAAAAGATAGAGATTGAAAAGGAGTTCTACGTAGCAATACTCCTTGATCGTGCTGAGCAGCGCGACGTCGTCATGATTAGCGCGCAAGGCGGCGTTGATATCGAAGAGGTCGCAGCCGAGAGTCCTGAGGCGATCGTCAAGCTGCATGTTGATCCGAAGTGGGGATTGTGCGACTTTGAATTGCGAAGGGCGATTAAGCAGGCAAAAATAGACCCACGAGCTGCGGGCCAAATGGTGCGTATGATTCACAACTTGGTTCGCGCGTATCGCGACAACGATGCCACCATGATTGAAGTGAACCCGTGTGTGCTCACTCCGGACGGCAAAGTTATCGCGGCAGACGCAAAACTTGCAATTGACGACAACGCGCTTTTCCGACATGCCGATTTTGCGGCCAAAAGTTCTGAAAGCGCAGAAGACCCAATCGAGGCAGAGGCAGCGAAACGAAATATCGCGTACGTCAAGCTGGATGGTGAGATTGGTGTTATAGGTAACGGCGCGGGACTTGTGATGCTCACTCTAGATGAGATCGCCAGGGCGGGCAAGAAAGCAGCCAACTTTTTGGATGTCGGCGGTGGAGCACAAGCAGAGCGTGTTAGCGACTGCGTTGAGTTAGTGCTGATGAACAAAAACGTAAAGGCGCTGCTGATCAACATTTTTGGCGGCATCACTCGTGGTGATGAGGTGGCGAACGGTGTTGTTCAGGCCATTAAGGAGTTGGATGTGAAAGTTCCCATCGTCGTGCGCGTCGAGGGCACAAATGCCGCAGAGGCGATAGAGATTCTTTCAAAGGCAAACCTCGTTCCTGCAAGCTCTGTTCAGGAAGCTGCCTCAAAAGTCGCCGCGCTCGTGTAGAGTCCTCCATGTTGCTTCCTCTTTCGTTGTTTGTGGCGGCGAATCCACTCTCTGCTCCACAACTTTGGGCAATGGGTTACGCAGACGGCGAGCGGATTCCCTTAGGGGGTGACATTAACGGCGACGGATTCGCCGACATCATATCTGTCAACCCCGCAGGCACTGGTTCTGTTGACTTCTCACCTACGATTGAGGGTCAAAAGGCTGGATTTGGGTCGCAAGTGTTTGCAAACTTCGGTGAGGGATGCATCGCTGCGTTCTGCAAAGACTTTGTAGACGGAGGCGCCGCCGAAGTTGTGCTTGTGCTACGCGACGGGAGCGTGAAGCTGCTTAGCGAGTTTCGCGACGGCAAGTTTCAGGCGATGCAGCAAATCGGAAAACTGGACGCACCACCTAAGCCGGTTGCCGGTCTGTTAGGCGCAAGAGACGGTGAGATGGGAATTGCCGTTGTCTCCGCGACGACGGGCGAGGGCACAGGCATTAGAATACATCGCGACAAGTCTGCCGACGTATCACCCCTCAAACTCAGGGCAGGACTACGATGGTTTCAACAGGCAGACCTCACGCCGGATGAAGGCCTCGAGTGGGCGTTTGTGAGTGTGCGAAACGATCTGATCATAACTGCCGCGAACAACACACGAAAGGCTTTGGGAGAAGCAAAGATTGAGCGCGGCTCGAACCCTTGCGTGGTGCGAGACGGAATCGTGTGTGGGGCAAAGCTGTGGACAGCTGCTGGTGTGCAGCCGGTGTCACAGCTTCAAGCGGAGAGCCCAGACTTCGCGACTGCTTCCGCGGACTTTGATAAGGATGGCCTCGAAGACCTTCTGATGTTTAGGAGAACTGCGGTTCGGCACACGGGCAGCGATGTCTACCTGCTGTATTCGCAGCCGCAGAATCCTTCAGATTCCGATCATGACGGCCTGAGCGATGCAGAGGAGGCGAGAATTGGTTCTAATCCCAACCTTCGTGATTCGGATGGCGACGGGCTGCTCGATGGATGGGAGATGAATTCATATAGAGATCTCGACTTCAAAGCCCTAGGATGCTCGCCAACCCACATAGACTTGGTGTGCTACGTTCAGCGTGTTGAAGATGTTGACGAGAAACATGTGCTTGCCGAGCTTGAGAAAGTAAGGGCAACGTTCGCATCCCTTGACTATACAAACCTCGATCGCTCTCCGGGATTCTCATTCCATCCGATTATGCTGCCCGCGCTTACAAAGCAGCAAGCGGATGGAAAGCCATGGTGGGAGTTGGGCGGAGCGAATCTTCCTGCAAAGCATCGTGGCCTCGCGCGCTACATCACGATTAGCAACGGAGGCGGTGGACAAGCGCAACAACTCGGAGACATGGGCGGCTGCGGTTCGAGCGCACTGTGGGCAGTGTTCATGCACGAGTTCTGTCATGAACTGGGACTCGATCATTCGGGGTTCTTCGCGCCTCAGATGTGCCCGATCTATCCAAGTTACATGAACTACGCCTATAGCTATGGGTTCAACGACGACTACGCGCAAATTCACTTGAGTTCAGGAAAGTTGAGTTCGCTCGCGCTGTACGAGGAGAATCTGGACGAAACGCTGCCGTTTCCAATTTCGGAAGTCGCGTTCTTGTCGAAGGGCCCCTACCGGTTCCGCCTTCAAGAATCCGGCGACAAAACATTGATAGATTGGAACTGGAACGGCGTGTTCGGCGAGAAGTCGGTTCGTGCGGATATCAACTATGGCTACAGTACACATTGCGGAATCAGGCAAACGATTGCAAAGTCACATTCCGCGCCGTCACTTTGCGAACACAACAAGCATATGTTCATCGCCTACGCGGAGAACATTGCTGAACAGCCGGAAGACCGTTCGCGAACTGTCTCTCCTAACTCTCCAGGCAGGTTGTGTCTGCAGGAGTATCTCGGAGCCGAAAAGTGGTCGGCACCGGTCAAGTTTGACCTCGATGTTCGAGGCGACCCGATACTCGTGTCACACGACGGTGCGCTGATCGCCGTGATTCCGACCTCTTCGGGGGTGATCGCGGTGACTTTCACTCGCAAGGACAAAACCCTTGTGCAGGGTTCGTCAACGAAAATATCAGATGCCACAACTGTATCTGTCGCCGCCGTTTCGACAGGAAGAGAGCTGTTCCTGTTTTTAACTAACACGACGGACAACTCGGTATCCGTCTTGAGGCGGAGCAGGCGCGGGTTCGATCCCCCGATCAAGTTGCCACAACCTTCAGTATTACCGGTGGGAGTCTGTTACGACCCGAACTCAAAACAAATTATCGTAGCAGCGGCTGAAAATCAAACCACTGAAAAACCGAAGCGTTGGCAGGTTCGGTGGTACTCGCATAACGAGGGTGAGCTAAAGCTTGAGAAATTCGAATGGGTGGGAGGGGAAGCTGGGACGGCACGCGGCGATGGAAGGCTCAATATCATGTTCGACCGAAGTAAGTCGGCAGGCCCTGACGGGCGAGTTTATCTGTATGCCTTAGGCACGTTCGCTTCTTCATCATCGCCCTGGAGCAACGCATACGTTGCGCATCAGATTGCCGACAAAACAGTTGGTGGCGGATGGCTTGTAAAACGACTTTACGATGAGTGGACAAGCTCTCGGAGTGCGCCGTCTGTGGCCTGGTTCGGTAACGAGTTGTTTTACTCCTATCGGTGGGTTGACGGTGGATTCGGCCCGTCGGATAACGATTTGCAAGTTGCATACAACGGGTTGGGGATAGACAAAGAGCCAATGTCAGATTTCGACGACATCCGGTTTCTTGCGGACGTTGGGATACAACGCGGGATCCTCTGGATGTTCCCCTAGAACCGCGTTTCGGTAGACTCACGGTATGCCAAAAGTCGCGTTCATCGGAGCGGGAAGTACCGTCTTTGCAAAGTCTCTTCTTGGGGACGTCCTCTCCTTCGACGAGCTCAAGGACTCAGAAATTTCGCTGATGGACATTGATGAGTCTCGCCTGAAAACTTCACACAAAATGGTGGAGAAGCTTGCTGCGGCGACAAACTCGTCGCCAAAGATTTCCGCGACTACGGACAGGCGTGAGGCTGTAGAAAAAGCAGACTATGTTATTTGCGCCCTACAGGTTGGCGGCTACAAGCCCTCCACCGTTATAGACTTCGAGATTCCGAAAAAGTACGGTCTGCGTCAAACGATTGCAGACACGCTTGGGATTGGCGGCATCATGCGAGGACTACGAACGATTCCTGTGCTTATAGATCTTGCGCGCGACATGGAAGCAGGATGCCCGGATGCGCTTCTAATTCAGTACAGCAATCCGATGGCGATGAACTGCTGGGCAGTCTCTCGTGCCTCGGAAATTCGCAACGTTGGACTTTGCCACAGCGTTCAAGGAACGGCGGCGGAGCTTGCTCGGGACCTAAACTTGCCGCCTGGCGAAATAACGTACCTGTGTGCGGGTATCAACCACCTGGCCTTCTATCTGAGATTTGAGCACAAGGGTCAGGACCTCTATCCGATGCTTCGGGATCTGGCCGCGCGTGGTGACATTCCTCCATCAAACAGGGTTCGATACGAGATGCTGCTTAGGCTCGGGTACTTCGTGACCGAAAGCAGCGAGCATTTCAGCGAGTACTGCAATCACTTTATTCGGCGAGATAAGCCAGAGCTGATTGAAAATTATGAAATCCCACTCGATGAGTACATCAGACGGTGCGAAGAACAGATTAAGGGATGGGAGAAGATGCGGGAGAGCTTTGAGAATGATGAGCCGATCTCTCACAAGCGCACCCACGAGTACGGCGCTCAAATAATCCACAGTATGGAGACCGGACTCCCGCGCGTTATTTATGGAAACGTTGGGAACTCAGGTCTCATAACAAACTTACCGAATGACTGCTGCGTGGAGCTGCCATGCCTGGTAGATGAAAACGGCATCCAGCCAACAAAAATTGGCGGTTTGCCGCCCCAGCTCGCCGCCGTTATGATGACCAATATTAACGTCCAATCTCTGACTGTCGAGGCGGCGTTGACTCGAAAGAGAGACTATGTTTACCATGCCGCCATGCTCGACCCACACACATCGGCCGAGTTGAGTTTGCAAGAGGTCTGGAGTCTTGTGGATGAGTTGCTCGATGCCCACGGCGACATGATTCCAAACCTGACGAGCGATCGAGTTGGCAACAGTTGGGTGGTCAACGCTTAGTTCATGTCAACCTGGGAAACGACGAAGGCAGAATTCGCCGAGTGGCTGAACAAATCTCTGCCGAGTTCGGATGTTGACTTTGTGATGACCTCATTGGGGAGCGCAGCGATTCCTGAACGATCCGCGGCCTCATTCAGGTCTTGGGTATTTGCTAGGCAATCGGTCGGCGTTTCTCTCTCAGAGCTGCTTGAAAACAAGCCGTTAGTGCAAAGGTTTCTCTTTCTTGCCGGCGCGAGTCAAGCAGTGTGCGATTCGTTCGTTCAGTCGCCAGAGCTCGCAATGATTCTTGCAGACCCGGGCGAATTGGGCGAGGAGTTCGACGTGACTTCCCTCACGAAAGAAGGGGAGAGTCTCGTCGAGGCCGCAAATTCTACGACGCATGCGTTGGACCGGGTCCGATTTTTGAAGCAGATGGCAATGCTCAAGCTAATCTGGAATGACCTAACAGGTCGCTGGCCCGCCGAGACGATTTGGACAAAACTATCCGAGATCACAGACGCAACGCTGTCGCTCGTGGCAAACACGCTTTGGAGAGAGCTGTCTGATGAGGCTTGCCCTGTAGCCATCATCGCACTCGGGAAGCACGGCGGTAGAGAGATTAACTACTCTTCCGATGTGGATGTCATGTTCATCTTACAGGATGAATATCAGGACGAGACGCTCGCACAAAGATTCTGCGAACGATTTCTTCGCGGAGTTGGGGGAAAGATGGGACGCGGGACGCTTTATCGTGTGGATTGTCGCCTGCGTCCAATGGGAAAGATCGGTCCGATCATTCAACGGTGTACGCCGACGGTTAGCTACTACACGACGATAGCAGAGCCATGGGAGATCATGGCGATGATTCGCGCTCGCCCTTTAGCGGGGAACTTGGAACTCGGGAAACGGTTTCTTGACGCAATTGATCCAATCGTGTACCGAGGTCCGCGCTCCGAACAGTTTCTATCCGATCTCCTCAATTCCAAAAGAAGATACGAGCACGAGGTTGAACGAAGGGGTGAAGCAGATTCGAACATCAAACTCGGATACGGGGGCATCAGAGATATCGAGTTCCTTGTTCAGGTGCTGCAGTTGGTGACCGGGCATGAGTTCACTGCTCTAAAATCGGCGTCAACTCTTAATGCGATTGCTGCACTCCAGGAGCAACACCTATTCACCGCTGCTGAGGCTCAAACGCTAACGCACTCGTATCGTTTCCTGCGGCAGCTCGAGCACCGAATCCAACTTCTCAATGACTTACAAACGCATACCATTCCTGAGCCGACAGAACAGCGCGAGGCGATCGCCAGGCTTATGGGCTTCGTTAGGTTCACGGGCCTGGAAGGTGAACTCAAGCGAACACGATACCAAGTTAGAGCGATTCTCGAATCTCGCGTCCCTGCTTTGAAGACGCCGGGAGACCCTGCCGAGTTTGCACTCGATCTCTACTCCGACTTAGCTCCCGCCGAACTGTTGTGCGTCAAGAGATTGCTGGAGCTCTCGCCTAATGCGGAGTCATTTGCTCACGAGCTTAGAAGCAACGAAAAGTTTCAAGATCAAGTTCGCCTCATTGCGACCCGTGCACCACACATCATTCCAACAATCGCGTTCCATGATGAGATGTGGGACATCGCCTTTTCAGAGGAGATCGAGTTGGTGGAGGCCGACGAATTCTCTCGAAGAGAATGGATAGCGAATGAGCTGCAAGCCGACCCCGCCAATTGGGAAGCGGTGTTGGCGAAGCTTCTTCGGCACGGTCGTGTCAGCGCCGCGCTCAAGCACGCGTATCACCGCGATATCGTTAGGTCGTTTCGTTTGTTGACCGAATTAGCAGAGGCTGCGATTCTCGAAACACTGAATCGCTGCGGGGGAGAGGCGATTGACGTGGTCGCTGCAGGCAGGCTTGGAGGACGGGACCTCCTACTGGTTTCCGATTGGGATCTGTTCCTGCTCTGTCCAGACTCAAGCTCGACGTCGCTTGCTGAACGGGTCGGCGAGGAGTTGGTGAAGGCGTCACGCCGGATATCCATCGCCAGCCAGTGGTTCCCACTCGACGCACGGTTGAGGCCGGAGGGTCAGTCAGGGCGACTCACTCACTCCCACAGGTCGTTCAACCTGTACGCCGAAACGCGCCTCGAGACATGGGAACGGGTGGCGCTGAGCCGCGCCAGGTCGCTTCGTGAGAGGGAGGCTTCGGAGTCGCTCGTCCGCCAAGCCGTCTTTGGCCCGGATTGGACGACTGAGGATGAGGATCGAGTCAGCACTATGCGTCAACGTATTCACACTGAACGTGTTCGGCCGGGCCAATTGCACCGTGAGATAAAGCTGGGGCCGGGTGGCATGCTTGATATTGAGTGGATTGCATCCGTGTTGAAGTTGCGAATGGGATTGGAGTCCCCGAAAACGCCAGGCACGCTTGACTCTCTAACACAGCTCGCGGAATCCGGAAAGATTGAGGTCGAGCTGGCGGAGGCGCTGGCGAGCCACTTCAAGTTGTTTTCAAACCTCCGAAATGCGCTGTATCTTCTTGAGATGGACTCAGACAGCATGCTGCCGGAGAACCCGGACAAGCTGCGTCAGATTGCGCACTGTTGCAGTCTTAACCATGAAAATGAGTTATTGCGGATCGTGCAAGACGCGCGCAACCAGGTGATGGCGATCGCAAAATCGCAGTTGGGATGGGAAATGAATTGCTAATTCTGGTGATGATCTGTTTCGCGTACTTCTTGGGTGCGCTTCCTTTCGGCGTTTTGATATCGGGTGCCCTGGGAGTGGACATCATGACAAAAGGCTCGGGAAACATCGGCGCGACAAACGTCGGTAGAGAAGTCGGCAAACTCCCCTCGCTCATTGTTTTCGTCGCAGATTTGCTAAAGGGATTTGTGCCCGCGTTTGTTGGGGGCTCCGCGCTCGGTGGCACCTCTTTTTCGCCGGAGTGGGCCGTAGCCTGCGGATTCGTTGCCGTTTTGGGACACTCCTTTTCTCCGGCCCTTGGGTTCAAAGGAGGCAAGGGCGTCTCAAGCTCGCTCGGAGTCGTATTTGCAGCTACTCCGCTTCTAGCGCTAATCGGTCTCGGAGCTTTCCTGGTTCTCATGCTGCTAACGCAATATGTAAGTTTGTCCAGCTTAGTTGCATGTTTTTCGCTGCCTGTCGTGGCCGTCCTCATGAAGAACTCCGTCGTCCTGGTTGGGTTCTACGCGGCGCTCGCCTTGTACATCCTGGTACGGCACAGGGCGAACATCGCGCGCCTGATAAGTCGGAAGGAACCTAAGTTTCGTTTCAAAAAGCCTTGATTGGGGATTTGGTCTCTGCGAAGGGGAACTATTCGGATTTCAGGGCCGTCCAGAGTGTGGCCCAAGTGCCATCGCTACGCAAACTATGGAACATGTTTTTGCTCCATCTTTCCTGTACGGGTTCGCTTGTATTTTGCCTGCCGCGATCTGGATTTTTTCATTAGTCGGCTGGATGATTCAAGATGAAATCGGCCCGCTTGAAGGTTGGATTTCTATCGGTGTTGTACTCGGTCTTGTCGTGATGGCATTCACTTCAAAGAACGAGACATTTAGCCTCATCTCAGCCACATCTCTGTGGCTGGGAGGCGCGATCTATCCGTTCGTAAAGATAGCTCACACCAATAGAGAAAACCTAAAGATAGATGTTGAACTCATGCAGGCTGCTTACAGTCAGCTTGATCAGAAGAACAACAACGTCGGCGCAAAGGTGCAGCTTGCAAAACTTCTCTACAAGCGAGGAGCGTACGCTCACGCGATTCACCTTCTCACGGAGGCAACAAGCGCTGCTCCAGAACTCCTGGACGAAGAAAGACGAACCCTTAGGATGTGGGAGTCCCTGCACGGAAAGGTGGCCGAATCTCGCCAAATCAGATGCCCAAAGTGCAGCAAGCTAACTCCTGGCACCGAGCGGTACTGCCGAGGTTGCACAGGCCCGGTGCTCATCTACGCTGCCGGTGGGCTAAACGTTATGTCTACGGCTCCTATGAAAATGTTCTACATATGGGCCGCCGCGGTGAGCATTATTGTCTTAGTTCCGGGGTTGGCGATGACTCTACCAGCCGGCGTGGCGATTGGTTGTATTCTTGCAGTAGTCGCGGTTGCTCTCATTCTGATCCTCCGCGCGTCTAAGAATGCAATCGGTGACGGATGATTCGCAAACTTGATCGCTACATTTTCTATGAACTTGCGGTGCCGTTCCTGGTAGGAACGGCATCCGTGCTTTTGATGTTCATCGCAAACACATTGATGCGATTTTCTCAGGAGCTTTTCGGCAAAGAGATTAAGACGGTAGCGATCGGACAACTTATTCTGTTCAGCATTCCCGGGACTCTAAAACTCGCGTTGCCGGTCGCAACGACGCTTGCGACTGCGCTCGCCATGAGCAGATTGGCTCGTGAGTCAGAACTGACTGCGATTCGGGCGGCTGGAGTCCCTCTGCGGCGCGTGATGATCCCCATCATTGGTTTTGGTCTGTTTGTCGCATGCCTGAGTTTCTATTTGAGTGAGCAAATCGTCCCGCGAGCAGAGGTGCGGTTTTCCGACACACTAAGGCGAATCTTTGCTTCCGGAGACGCGATCGGTCTTCAATCCAATGTGCTTGTTAAGTTTGATAACGGACGTTACTATCTAAATATCGGCTCGCTGACTCGCGGCGACCGCGACGAAATTCTGATGTCCGGTATCAATCTGTTCTACAAACCAAAGATTGGCGAGATGTGGCATTACGCCGCGTCAGACGGATTCTATAGGGAAGGGGTGCTAACCCTAAAGCAGCCGCGAATCTGGCAGTTTGAGGGAGACCAGGCGGTCGCCTTCACTGTGAAAGACTCGTTTAGAATCACCCAGCGAATTTCGAGAGAGAGCTTTTTCGGCCAGCCACAGGCGCGAGAACAGAATGCTAGCGACCTCAAGAAGACGATTGACGAGCTCAAGGCCCGTGGGCTAAAGCAGTCCGCAAAACAGTACGAGATTGAGTATGCGAACCGGTTCAGCGTCCCTGTCGCTTGCCTAATCTTCTCGATTTTTTCACCTGTGGTTGCCTTCCACTTCGCGCGCGGCGGCGCCTTTGTCGGAGTGCTGCTGAGCATTGTTATTGTCTTTCTGTATTACAACGCGTGGATCTTGTCGTCGCAAGTTCTAACGAACGCAGGGTTCTTCTCTCCGATTGTTGGAGCATGGCTGCCAAACGTAATCTTCGGAATCGCGGGATGCATTGCATTATGGCGATCCGAGTAGCAGTCGCAGCAATTGGATGTTTATTGGCGAGCGCCCACCTGTTCGCACAATCCGACAGCCAGAATCCACTCGATCCAAAAGGGTTTCCTATTGGCAAGGGAAGAGACGAGCGCTTACCGCCGCCACTTCCGCCAGATGCAGCTTCCTACGAATTCAAGATTCTTTCCGCAGATGAGTCGAATTTCTCTGAAAAAACTGTCGAAGGCAAGAAGATTAAGTTTGAGTACAGAGGTTATCGCGGCGAATGTGACGACTTGCTCGGCGACCTCGAGACAAATGAATTTGTGCTCAAAGGCAATGTGAACCTGCTCGGTCAGGGGTCTGTTACCAAAGGGGAGTCGGTTTACATCAATTTTGAAAGCCGGACGTTCCGGGCGATGGACGCCACGATTGACATCAAAAAAACGCTTACCCAGGGCCGAACTTTGAGCGACATCTACCTCCGATCCGCACTGACACAAGGTAGCGAGGAGAGAATGGATGCCCAAGGCGCATCTGTTACGACATGTATCCTCGATGATCCACACTTCAAACTCGAAAGCGATTCTTTGACGTTCATCCCCAATAAAAAGATTGTGTTTCGAAATTTCAGGCTCCGCGTTCTTGACAAAACGCTGTTTGCCATACCCAGCGTAACCATTCCGCTAACGCGCAACCGTTCTAACTACCTGCCCGATGTGGGCCAGTCGGAAGATGAAGGTTTCTATGTGAAACTGAAATACGGTGTCCCGGTTGGAGAAGATACAGCGAGTCTGCTGGCTCGGTTCCGATCGAAACTCGGGTATTCGCTTGGAGCAGAATACGAGTCGGAACGAGGCTCAAGGCGCACCTTCATGCGCACGATTGCGGATTTTGACCCAGCACAAAATCATATCTCAATGACAGGAGCCATTGAGCACACGCAGAAGTTCTCGTTCGGGCGTCTGCGATTGAATCACAGTTCGCGCCAGTTCAGCTACTTGAGCGGCCCGAGCACAGTTTCCCACTCTTCTCTCATCGAGTTTGCACCGATTCTGGGCAAAGGCGGAAACACAAATCTAACCTATCTACGAAACGAAGTGCTCAGCAGCGGGTTTCGAAGTATGCAGTCCGCTCTATCCTTCGCGGACGCGAGGCAGTGGGCCGAGAAACTTCGAACAACCGTGCGACTCACTTACTCGGACAACGAAGCCTCTCAAGGAGGGTCGAAACTTTCTAATCAGCAGGCACTTGATGTCCGGTTCACGAGCATCTGGGACGAAATGCACTACTCGGCGCAGCTCGATTACAACAGGGCAGTGCCAATCGGCAGCACCGAAAACTTTGCCTCCGGTGTAGATCGCACGCCCGAACTCAGCCTAAGAACCGACTCGCAAAAACTGTTCACCAACAGGTTGCCTTTCAACTTTCAGGCCGCGGCGTTTTTGGGCAGCTACCAAGATCACTTCAACAACTCAGACATCACGCGAATGGCGCTTGACCTGAGAGCGACGAGTCAGGGGAAACAGAATCGGCCACTAACATTGGATTATGATTTGGGATTCCGACAAGGTGTATACAGTGACGACACTGCACAGTACACACCGAAGGCAAACCTGCGCCTTGGATACAAACTGGGTGAACGATTCAGCGCAAACATCAGATACAACTACACCAAGATGTTTGGTTTTACGCCTCTTGCTGTTGACCGCTCTGGTGAATACAACCTCACGACGTTTGACATGCTAGCCGAGCCACTGCCGAAGCTGAAGTTTGGTGGACAGGTCGGGTTCGACTTCCGACGTCAGGATCAAGGAAGGATTGCTTGGACTTCGCCATCCATCCGAATGGAGTATGAGCCTCGAAACGATTTTCGCTTCCGAGCTAACATAATTTACGATTCAGAAAATAAAGAGTGGGCATCAGCAAGGCTTGACTTTAGGTGGAAACCTGGAGCTACAACGCTGGCCGCGACGGCTTTGTACGACGCGAGGCGAAACAGTTGGGGGAACATCAACTTCTACCTCGACGCGCTAAAAGCAGGTCGCCTATCCGTGTCGGTGCTCGGAGCATATAACGGATATCTCAAGCGGTTCGACAGCCTCCACCTATCGTTTATCTACGACCTGCATTGTAATGAAGCCGTACTGCAAATCATTGACAACAGGACAGGGTTCAGACCCGGAACCGAAATCCTCTTTTTCATACGTATCAAGGCGCTTCCATTCGCGACGCCGTTCGGGATCGGCCGCCAAGGCCAATCTATGGGCGGTGGGGGCGGCGGAGTTGGCTAACGGGTAGACTGATGACCACTTGGTTCGCGGCGGGATGTCACTCCCCTTAGGAGCGAACTAACCCAAATTTCAACCCAATCATGCCCAGAAGAAGTAAGAAAAACAACGACGAGTCGCGACCAGACGCGACCACCCAAAAACCGGTTTCCAAAAGACGACAGCGAAGACGCCCCGCAGCAGATGCCGAAGTCTCCAACCCACCAGGTCTCGACTTGGCTGCCCCGCGCGTAAACGAGGACGACCGTCACTACGAGCCTTACGAATACGAAGATCCGTTAGGGCTGAATGTTGGAATCATGTTCCGCGATTCGAACCCGAAGGACGGGCCGAAAGCCGCTCCTCCGAAAGAAAAGCCGAGTAAGAAAGAAGAGTCGCCAGCGCCCCAGAAAAAACAGAAAGCAGAGAAGAAGCCTGCGCGCAAAGAGCGCTTCAAGCCTAAGGTTACAGACACCCAAGAGGCAGCGACTCAGCAAGCTGAACTCGAACAGAGTCAGGCCGCAGTGAACAGATTTGTTCCGGACCTTCCAGAGATCGAAACGCCAAAAGATGCGCCGCAAGTCGTGAAGATAAACGGTACGCCTGTGATCGTGTATCGCAACCAGGTTGTTCCTCCAATCATGTTCTTCGGCTCACCTTCAACTGAGAAAAAGGCCGAAAAGTGTTTCGAGCAGATTAAGAAGGCGGCAAGCAACGGAATACATTTGCACTCCATTCTCGTCGAGTTTCCGGTTGAACAGGAACGGGCACAAAACGCGTTCGACCTGATGAATTTCCTTCTGAAGAATGTGTTGGATAGCGACCCTGACGCATTGATCATGATTCGGTTGGTCTTCGCAGGCGCCCCGGGTTGGGAGAAGAACTATCCAGCAGCCGCCTATCACTACGCCGATGGCACTCCTGCTGAACCTAGCGTTTCTGACGACCCGTTTTGGGAAGACGCCCAAAAGATGCTTGGTGCATTTGTTCGCGGACTCGTTGATCTGCCAAATGCTGACAGGATCATTGGCATTCACCTCGATCGCGGCGAGTGGTTTCAAAGCGCAGAATGGGGATACGACACCAGCCAGGCGGCCGAGCAGGCTTTCCGAGAGTGGTGCAGATTCCGTTATGGAGGCAGTGAAGTGTCTTTGCAAGCGTCATGGTTTGATGGCCGTGCCCGCTTCGACACTCTACGAATTCCAGATTACAGCGAGTACCCACTCTCCGGCGAAGGATTTCTGCGCGCGCAGCGCAAAGAGCGAAGGTGGGTGGATTATCACCTCTTCTTGAGCGATGCAACAGTCGCGCGAATCCAGCGCTTGGCGCACGAAGTCAAGTCAGCCAGTGGGGGACGCCTGCTTGTTGGAGTCAGCTACGGCTACACCTTCGAATGGTCGCACCCCGCTAGCGCGCACCTAAGCCTCGGCAAGTTACTTCGATGCAGGGAAGTGGACATCATTGGTGGTCCGCCAAGCTACCGAGATCGCGATATGGGAGGCACAGCCGCATTCCCAGGTCCGATAGATAGTTTTGCGCTGAATGGCAAGCTGTACATGAGCGAAGAGGATTACAAAACCTCAATCACTCGCGAGCACGAGCCGGATGAGTTCAACCCAGTGCTCGGCACTCCGCAGGCCCTCGAAGCAGCCCACTGGCGAGGACTCGGCAGCGCACTTGTTCACGGCACAGGCGTCGCGTGGATGGACCTCTGGGGCAACGGATGGCTGAACACTGGCGCGATTTGGCAACGGGCAGCAAAAGTCAAAGAATCTTTAATCCGATCTCTCGGCGCCGAACGGCAAGATCCAGAAGTCGCTGTGCTCATTGACGAACGCTCACTTGCATACCTTAGCGATACGAGGGCGTTCAAGCTGTTGATCCAGAATTCGCGTGAGGCGGTTCTTCGTGCCGGAGTGAGCGCAGGCTTTTATTTGCTCAGCGACCTAGCACACCGCAAACATTTTCCAGATTCCAAAGTCTTCATCTTCCTAAACGCTTGGGATGTTCGATCAGAGGTCCGAGATGCCATCAAAACGCGATTGCAACGAGATGGCAAAACTCTCGCCTGGATCTACAGCGGAGGCCTTTTCGAAGGTGGCCGCCCTTCACTTGAAAGAGTGCGAGAAGTCACCGGCATCGCGATTAGGCCGCAGCCGTTTGCAAGTAGGGCCGGCACAACCATCCTCAACCGAAAGCATCCTCTGACGGAGCTGCTTGAGGAACGAGCACTAAGCGTTGTCGAACAGCTTGAACCAAGCTATTTCGCGATTCCTGAGGAGGGCTCAATTATCCTCGGCGAATACACGCAGACAGGGCTCCCAAGTTTCGTGGTTCGCGAGATTAAGGGTCAAACTCCTGAGCAGAGTTGGCGCACCGTATTTTTGGGCGAACCCCACATAAACGAGAAAATCATTCGCGGTCTTTGTGCCTTGGCGGGTGTTCAGATCTGGAACTATCATGGTGATGTCGTTCACGTTAGACCCCCGTATCTAACGATTCACCACACAGGAGCAGGGCACCGCGTTGCGGTGTTGCCTGATCGCTGGAGCGCTTACGATCTTGTCGAATCTGAGTTGGTCAGCGAGGATTCTATTCAGCTCAGGAGTCAAGCTACAGACGGCGCGACTCAAGTTCTGCTCGTCGGCGAAGAGGCCTCCGTCCAAAGAATTGTTTCGCTCGATCCCGTTGAGCTGTGCAAAGTGGATGAACTTCCGGAACCCGAAGATGACACCGTCTATCGTGAAGTCGCAATCTCGGACTCTCCCATCATCGGCTCCTTGCAGGCCGATGAGTTTCTTAGCCTGTTGGCTGAGGCGTCGGAAGACGATGGCGATGAAGAGGAGCTCGAGCCGGTTAGGCCGAAACGAACCTCAGGTGGGCGAAAGACGCAGTCGCCGCGAAACCAGCGCAAGTCGCCGAAGAAACCAAAGACGGACAACAAAAGTGGAAACATTGGTGTTGTGTTTCGGGAAAAGTCGTAGCCTATGTCATTTCGCGCCGGAGTGGTCGCAGTCATTGGTAAACCAAACGTGGGCAAAAGCTCAATCGTCAACAAAATCGTTGGCGAGAAGGTCTCCGTAGTTTCATCGAAACCGCAAACAACCAGAAAGCCAGCAGAAGGAATAGCAAACTTTCCCGACGGCCAAATAGTTTTTCGGGACACCGCGGGCATCCATCAGCCCAAAACAACTCTCGGAAAAGCGACCGTAGACCTTGCATTCCAGGCGCTGCACGATGCAGACGTCGTTCTCTGGGTTGTTGATGTGTCTCAATCGCCTGACGACGGCGACGAAAAACTTGCATCGGCCATCTTTGCAGAATCGGACGAAAACGTGGGCAAGGCACAGCCGAAAGTAGTAGTCGCTCTCAACAAAATGGACCGATTGCGCGCAGAAAACGTCGAGCTGCACTATCACGAGTACGAAAAGCTGAGCAGAAACGCTCCGATGATGTACACGAACGGTATGACCGGCGAAAACACCGACAAATTGGCCCATCTCATTATTGGCGCGCTCCCGGAAGGTCCACCCTACTTCGAAGACCCTGCGATGTACACAACCCAGTCTTTACAATCCCTGGCCGGAGAGTTAATCCGTGAATCTGTGTTGCATCACACCAAAGAGGAGATACCTCACGCAGTCGCGGTTCTGATAGAAGAGTGGCGAGACCCAGTTCCCGGAAAGGATTCCACCTACATCAACGCCACCATTTTCGTAGAGCGTGAGTCGCAGCGGCCGATTCTGCTGGGGCACAATGGAAGCATGATAAAGACCATAGGGACGGATGCCCGAAAAGAGATCGAGCGCCTGATTGGCGGCAAAGTCTTCTTAGAACTACGCATAAAAGTGGGTGGAGAATGGCGCAACAATCCAAGAAAACTTCGCGAGCTTGGGCTCGTCTAATTCCACTCTTTTTCGTGCTTTTCGGCTGTGCTCAGCAACAGCCCGATGAGCAACGAGTCGAGGTAACCGCTCCCCGACTAAAGGAATCGAGCTTTATCGGTTCGCGTGCAACCCACGTTCTCCATCGGCCATCGTGCCAGTGGGCAGTTCAAATTAGCCAGCAAAACGCTGAAGTTTTCGCGACCAAAGAGCAGGCTCGGCAAAGCGGGTATCGCGATTGCCAGGTCTGCAAGCCATAGCGCGTTCCTTGGGCAGAAGTGACGAAAGTTTCAGCCACCCGTCACGCATCTTCTGAAGCAAGACTAAGAGCTTTTCCGACTTACCCCGCGCGTGAGCGAGCAGGATGAGAGCAGCGTTTTTCGAGCCTAAATCCGAGTAAAATCAGTTCTCTAATTCAGGAGGATTTTTCTTTGAACGTTCCATCGGATCGGCTTTACACACCAACTCACGAATGGGTGAAAATTGAGGGTGATATCGTCACAATCGGCATCACCGATTACGCGCAAACCGAGCTCGGAGATATCGTGTACCTTGATCTACCGACGCCGGGACGAGCGCTCGAAAAGGGCGGTTCGTTCGGCACCGTTGAAAGCGTGAAGACTGTCAGCGACCTTTATTCACCTGTTGGTGGAGAAGTCGTCGAAGCTAACGCAGCGCTTGAGTCTCAGAGCGAGCTTCTGAACACCGACCCGTACGAGAGCGGCTGGATCGTAAAAGTGCGAACAGACTCAAAGCCCGAAGGGCTGCTCGACGCCGATTCCTACAAAACAAAAATCTCCGGTTAGCACCAATCTATGCGCTACATCCCACATACGCCAGAAGAGACGAGCGAAATGCTCGCGACAATTGGTGTGAGCAAAATTGACGACCTTTTTTCCGATATTCCACAAGACCTGATATTGCGGCGGCAGCTTGAGCTGCCTGGAGCGCTTGACGAGCACGCGATTCTGAAGGAACTCGCTGCAATCGGTGAGAAAAACAGCTCCCTAACAAGTTACATTGGCGCGGGCGTTTATGAACACTATGTGCCAAGTATCGTCATGGAGATCATCAGCCGAGGCGAATTCCTGTCGGCTTACACGCCGTATCAGCCCGAAGCGTCTCAAGGCTATCTGCAGACCATCTACGAATTTCAAAGCATGATTTGCGAAATCACCGGCATGGATGTCGCGAATGCATCCATGTACGATGGAGCGACTGCGCTGGCCGAAGCGTGCATCATGGCAAGCGGAATCAAGAACAAAACAAAGATACTGCTTTCGAATTCGGTTCACCCGCACTATCGAGCATGCGTTCAAACCTTTGCCGAGCCAGCGGATTGCACAGTCACCGTATGCAGTGATGACGAATTGGCATCAAACATTGACGAGACCACCGCTTGTGTCGCCGTACAATATCCCGACTTTTTCGGCAGAATTACATCTCCAAAACAGTTGCTTGACGCCGCGCGCGCGAAAGGCGCGATGTCAATCGTCGTTTCTGATCCTGTTGCGCTTGGCGTGCTGAAAACGCCCGGTGAAATGGGAGCTGATGTGGTGGTCGGCGAAGCACAATCTCTTGGAGTTCCCGTCGGCTTCGGTGGGCCGATGGTCGGTTACTTCTGTGTTCGGCGCGAGCTCATTCGCGCAATCCCAGGACGCATTGTCGGTCGGACCCAGGACGACAAAGGACGACGCGGCTTCGTGATGACGCTCCGAACACGAGAGCAGGACATCAGAAGAGAGAAAGCGACAAGCAATATCTGCACCAATCAGGCCCTTATGGGACTGGTCGCGACGGTGTGGATGACAGCTCTTGGGAAATCCGGTTTTCGTGAACTCGCCGAAACCTGTGTTCAAAAAGCACACTTCGCCGCGAGCGAGCTGTGCCGTATTCCCGGAGTAAGCCTGAAGTTTCCGGAACAGCCGTTCGCGTTCGAATTTACGCTTGATGTCGGACAAAATGCGACGGTCGTCGCCCAAAAACTTCGCGAGCAAGGCATTCTCGCGGGACTTCCACTCGGAGATCATTACCCCGAACTAAAGAACTGCCTACTCATAGCCGTGACCGAAACAAAATCGAAACAAGAAATCATAACATTCGCCACCGAACTTGCGAAGGTGGTGAACTAATGGCCGATTTTCCAACAATCTTCGAACGGTCGCGAAAAGGGCGCAAAGGTTGTAAACCGCCGGTTTGCGACGTTCCAGTCGCTTCGCTTGATTCGCTGCTTGGTGCGCAAAACGTCCGGTCCGATGCTGCGCAGTTGCCCGAAGTGAGCGAGCTCGACGCGGTTCGTCACTTTACAAACCTGAGTCACCGAAACTACGGAATTGATACCGGTTTCTATCCGCTGGGTTCATGCACGATGAAGTACAACCCCCGCGTCAACGAAGCTGCAGCCGCAAACCCCGCATTTGCATCCGCACACCCGATGCAGCCGGCGGAAACCGTTCAGGGTTGTTTGCAAGTGATTCACGATCTGCAAACATGGATGGCAGAAACGACCGGTTTCGATACGGCCACGATGCAGCCCCCTGCTGGCGCCTCGGGCGAACTACTTTGTTTGCTAATCGTTCGCGCATACCACCAGTCTCGTGGGGAAGGACACCGAAACATCGTTCTCGTGCCCGACAGCGCCCACGGGACGAATCCCGCAAGCGCAGCCCGCGCGGGCTACACGGTAAAGAGCATCAAAACCAATGACCGAGGCGGTACCGACATCGAGGATTTGAAATCGGCGCTCGGTCCGAATGTCGCCGCAATGATGCTGACCAATCCAAACACGATCGGTCTGTTCGAAGAAAATATTTCGGAAATCTGCTCGCTGCTGCATTCGTGCGGTGCCCAGGTTTTCTGCGATGGCGCAAACATGAACGCAATGGTCGGTGTCACTCGACCTGGTGACATGGGCTTCGACTGTATGCACCTCAATTTGCACAAAACTTTCAGCACTCCGCACGGCGGCGGCGGACCCGGATGCGGATGTATTGGCGTAAAAAATCACTTGGAGCCATTCCTTCCAGTTCCGATCGTTGTGCAGAAAGCGGGGAAGTACGATTTGGATTACGATAGGCCGCAGTCGGTCGGTCGCGTGCACACCTGGTATGGCAACTTCCTAATGAACGTTCGGGCTTGGGCGTATGTTCGGGCCTATGGAAAAGAGGGGCTGCGAAACATCGCAGAGTATTCGGTGCTCAATGCGAACTACGTCGAGGCAAGGATCAAACACGAGTTCCCGCCGGCGTTTGATAGGATTTGTAAGCACGAGTGCGTGCTCAGTGCGACTCCACAGAAAAAGCTTGGCGTACGCGCGCTGGACATAAGCAAACGGTTGATTGACTACGGTTTTCATCCGCCAACAAACTACTTCCCACTTATCGTGCCGGAAGCCTTGATGATCGAGCCGACCGAAACCGAATCGAAAGAGACATTAGACGCGTTTTGCGACACGATGCTCAAAATCGCCGAGGAAGCCCGCACAAACCCAGACCTGCTGCACAACGCTCCTCAGAACTCGCCGGTTGGAAGGCTCGACGAAGCGTGGGCCGCGAAAAACCTTGATGTGCGATGGACACATTCGCCAAAGCCAGAACCGGTCAAGAGCTAAGATTTCTTGTCTCGACTGACTCCGCGCTTAGCGGGGAAGAGAACATGGCGCGTGACGTTGAGCTATTCAGCCGCGCAGCTTGTGACCGCCTCGCTCTCGCGCGCATCTACACCTGGAACGAACCGACTGTCTCGCTCGGAAGATCCCAAACTCGCGCTGCTGCGCTGTTGCCGAATTGCGTTTTGCCGAGCGTGATGCGTCCAACCGGTGGTGGCGCGGTATTGCACGGCCACGATCTAACAGTCGGCATAGCCGTGCATCTGTCGCTTGTGTGCGCTGACGGTCGTAACATGAAAGCAATTTATCGTGCGCTGATCTCCCCTCTGGTTTTCGCACTGAACGACTCGGGAATCCCGGCAATCCTCGCGGCAGACCTGCCATCCGCCGTCAAATCACGAAACAGCGCAGATTGCTTCCTCAGCGTCTCCCCCAACGACGTCGTCCATCGCGATACACGTGTAAAACTAATCGGCTGTGCGCTTCGAGTTTCGAGAAACGCCGTCCTCGCGCAATGCTCTATTCCAATCACCGTACCCTCGGTGCATCCAAGCAACGTCTTCGCTCAACCGCATCAATTCGGCGGAATCACGATAAACCAAACGAACTTGACGGCTGCGTTACGAACTCGATTACGTCAAGTCGCATGATCACAAAACTTTGCGTCGTGGCTGCAGCACTCCTGTCCCGGATTCTCCGGCAGGCCTGAAGGGCCGAGAACAATTCAGCGAAGGGCGCAAGCCCTGGGTTCGATACGCGTTATTGCGGCGAAGCCCTGAATGGGCGAAACATACTACGCGTCAGTCCGGCCACGGCTACCATTCTCTTCATTCTCGTGATTCTCGTAGTTCTTTACCTTCTGTGGCTTGACGGGTCGGCGTCGGTTTTTGCCCAGAAGGCGGAAGAGGTGTTGGAGGTATCGGCTGCGTTTTCACGCTCATCGGGCCTGTTCGCGCAGTCCGTGGCTCTCAAAACTGCTCATCTCGACTATGGTCAGTCGAGGAGGGTGTTTTTCAACCTACGATTTTTGGTTTTTCGTTTCACGCATACGGGATTTATCCCTCACGGACAAACCCTCCGTTTCACTCGGGCCTGTCGGTGCCACCCGTCCCGCCGGGAGAAAGGGGGTCGCCGACCAGGCTACGATTATCAATCACCGACAAACCATCCGTCTCACTTGGGCCCGTCGGTGCGACCCGTCCCGAGTCTTTTGAGAGCGTCTTCCCACAATTGCTTTGCCTCCTTAGGCGCAGTCTCCAATTGGGTGCGTATTACGGTACGGGCCCAGTCAGTACTTGCCGGAACATTCTTGGCCACACTCTCCATGAGCGATGTGAGCATCACGCGCTGCGAATAGTCTTCGATTACAGCCAAGTAACCTACGAATGCACGAGTCTCCGCGTCTAGCTTCCGCGTTTGCCGGATTCTTAATGTGCACTCCTTTGCGAGGTAGCTTACGGCATTCGCGCGGGCGCTGTCTCGCTCGTTGATAGTCATATCCTGGAAGGCCTTCACCTCGCTGCGGCGGTATCCTTGAGTCCCACCGCAACTGCACGCTGTGAGCACCAACAAAGCTGCGGCAATTATCTGGCACATCCGTTGCAGGTTTCTCTTGTCCATGTGCTACTCCATCTCATGAGCGCAAACACAGGGGTTTTTCCTCAAGATGCAAAAGTACTTCATGCACTCTCCAAAACCCTTGGGATCAAACCCGATCGGTGAATCTGTCTTGTGAATTTCTTGACAACATGCTTTACATTCCAGGAACCACAAGTCCCAATCCATGTTGTCTCGCCGGCTTGAGGTTGCACACATTGCACCGCATCGAGTCGGCCCCACGCCCTCATCCGTGTCCGAGCAACGCTTAAGGCCGCCGATTGCTGCCTTTATTGGTTCTTCGGGCGAACAACCTGCTGCCAACAAACAGCCACCAATAATGATGATCGGCAGAATGATGATCGGGAGGCGGCCGTCGGGATCAACCAAATGCGTGGAGCGGTTCCGAACATAATCGTATTTGTTCGTGCTCCGAATCGGATCCCAACTAAGGAAGCGTCCTCTCGAAGCGGCTAGATAACGCACTCCCAACAAAATTAAGCCAGAGCTGGAGCCCATAGCGCTGTCGTCGTAGTATCCCCATCTACCAACGAAGCGGTTGGGATTGGTGCTCGGACCGTTGGTTGATGTCGCCGAGATTGTCACTCCGAATGCTGAGTATGAATAGCTGTCTTTGAGGTTTTCGTTTTCGTCGCTGAGCGCATAGGTGCTACCGAGACCGTCGAAGTGGAAATAGCGTTTCGTGCCTTCGCGGTTTGTGGAGATCAAACCGAGGCCGTTGGTGTAGAGGCATTTCAAGGTGAAAGTCCCACTGATGAGTGTGTACTCCGCCAGCAGCATTCCACCAACTTCATCATGCACAAAGTTCGTCCAATCGCTCGCCCCGTTTAGCTTGCTTCTCATGCGGCGGCCGTCACCGTCGTACTCGTGCGTGTCGTCATTCGACGTACCTGGAAAATCTATCGAGGTCAAGTGCGATTCGAAGTCCCAATTGTATGTCGTCGTGTTTCCGCCGCTGACTTTGGTTTTCGTGTTCCCAAAATGATCGTAGGTGAAATCATCCGAACCCGCGTCGGTCATTTCGTTGTTGGATCCATAAACGTAATCGGTCTCGACGCCGTCTGCGAACTGAATAATCCGGTTTCCGTTCGCATCGTAAACGAAACTGTACTGATACTCACGCGTTCCAGGAACTTTTGCGCTCCACTTCGTCTCGACTTTGAGCTGGTACAGCGGATCATATCCGTAGCGCCAATACTTGGAATCTTTATCCGTCATAGAAAGTCTGATTCCGGCCTTGTCTAACTCATAATCAAACGATGTAATCACTGTCCCCGCCTGCTTCTTATCCAAGATCTTCCTTAGGTGCTTGTTCTTGTTGGCAACGTAAGCGTGCGATGAATCGGTGTCCTGATAGAACGATTCTCTGGTTGTCTTCGTTGTGGACGAGTTGTTTCTGAGCGTGATCTTCTTGACGCGGCCATCGGTTAGATACTCGTGCTTGGTCACATCGCCATCGGGATTGGTCACAGTATCAAGCTGGCCATCGTCATTGTAAGTGTAATCCCAAGTTTTCGCGCTTCCGCCTCTCATCGTCAGCTTGGTCTGCGTTTTCTGGCTTGCTGCGTTCCAGGTGTATTCCAAAACGTAGTTGTGATCGGTGCCGATAACAAACCCCTGCGGCCCTTGCTCTATCTTTGTCAGACGGTTCGCATCGTCGTAGGTGTAACGCTTTTCTCCCGATGCGTCCTTGAGTTTCGTTCTTCGCCCAGCGGCATCCGTGGTGATCTCGGTATCGGTTCCCGTTGTGAAATCTTTCTTTTTGAGGTTGTAAAGATCGTCGTATTCGTAAGTGACGGTGTCTTCGCTCGCGCCTTTCTTATTCTTCTTGGTTTTCACCATTCCGGGTTCGAAGTAAGTGAAAATCTCTTGCCAAGTGCCGGGATAATCAATCTGGGTCGGCCTTCCGATATCATCAAACGTCGTTGTCGTCGTGTTGCCTCTTGCATCGGTTACGCCCGTTTGCCATCCTTCGGCGTTGTAAGCAAAAGTGGTCTCTTCGCCGTTCGCGTCGGTCACTTTGCTAAGGCGGCCCATAATGTCGTGCTCGAAGGTCGAGCCGACTCCGTTTTCATCAATCTCAGCCGCGAGGTGGCAGCAGTCGTACACCGTTGATGTAGACGTTGAATCGGGGTTGGTGTGCTTCACCATTCTATCAATTGCGTCAAACTCGAACTTGTCGGTGTTGCCCGAAGGGCCGGTGGTCTCGTAGACACGCCCCCGGATATCCACCTTCAGGTTCGTAATTGCTCCCGAGGGCAGCGTGATCTTATCGGGCGTTCCGTAGGAGTTTGAGGTGTTCTGGTTGTAGGCGAAGCTGGTGGTTTTGTCCACCCCGTTTTTGGATGTGAGCAGCCTGTATTTGTTCGTTGAGTTGTCGTATCCGTTCGTGAGAACCGTTTGAGTGAGATCGTTGACCACCGTTTTGATGAGCCCTAAGCTGTTTGAGCCTCCGTCCAGCTCATAAGTGAACGTGGTGACGTTATCAAGCGGGTCTTTTTGAGTCAAGATATCGTGAAGTGCGTTGTAGGTCCACTCGAGCTTCGCAAGCAGAGTGCCGGTCGAATCGGTGTCGGTGATCTTCTTGACTTCCTGCTTCTGGAGCTCGTGTTTGTTGGCTCCTGAGTTGTAGGTGAGAATCGTTTTGTGGCGGCTCCAGGGCGTTCCGCTCACGGGAATCTTGGGACCAAGTATGGTTAGCGTTTCCCAGCTCGTTGAATCGTAACTGAACTCCGTCTCGTTGGATAGCGCATCTGTGATTTTAGTGATCTGTCCGCTGAGGTTGATTGCAAACACGGTCGTTTTGCTAAGGCGATTTGTTACGGTTGTGCTGTTTGGTCCGTAGCTGATTGCTGTGCTGTTTAGGGCGGGATCTTTGACGTTTGTGCACTTATTTCCGGTTCCGTAAGTGTATTCGGTTGCGTGGCCGTGACCATCGTACGCTTTGCTGATTCTGCTTGAAGAATCCCAATCGAACCGAGTGGTTTCTCCCATCGGGTTGGTGATCGCAATCAGTCTGCCGCTTGAATCGTAACCCAAAAATGTGGACTGGAACCCCACATCGCCGGGTGCGGATTCGCGGATTTCATTGAGTCTCGTAAGGGAGCTGAAGGTGATGTAGAAGTAGAAGGTTTCGCGGCCAAACCCATCGGTGACTTTGCTGATCCGGTTGCTTCCATCGCGAGTTATCGTAATCTCGTGGGTCGTTCTTGCGACTATCTTCTTGAGCAGCTTTGTCGAGAAATCCCAATACCATTTGTCGCCACCAAATCTTGTAAGGATGAAGTCGGTTCCGTCGCTGATGAGAACCCCATCCTCTTTGTTTGCGGTGTAAGTCTGCGGGGTTGAAGTCGCGTCCTTAGTGAAAACTCTTTGTGTTCCGTCGGCGTCAATTATCGTGACGTTTCCGCTGCCGTCGGTCGTGAGCGATGCGTGATAGGGGAGCATCCATTTGGTACCGAGATCGGTGTCTGCGGCTCCCAGGCTGTTATGAACCAGGACCGGGCCGGACAGCTTGGTGTTTCGGGGATTTAGGTAGACATTTGTACCCCCCCCCACCTCCACCGCAAGTGACACAGCTGCCACTTCCAAGCTCAAGGTGCAGATTCCCGTTGACTACGTTGACGCCGTGAACGAAGCGCCACCAGTGCCTTTTTCCAGCTTCTCCTGCCATTTTCTTTTCCTCCGGATGGATATGTTAAACCCTTCTACGCACAAATACCTGCCAGCGTTTCGTTGATTTGGATGGATTTGCAAGCTGACACAAAGAAAATCCCCGTCGGCTCCTGTGGGCCCGACGGGGATTTAGGGCGCGATTTACGCCGAGAACTGGAGCTTGACGCCAAGCTGGTTCAGCTTATCGCCGATATGTCGCAGCTTCTTCATCGCGCGAAGCTCAATCTGTCGAACTCGCTCGCGCGTGACGTTCAGCGCCGCACCAACCTCTTCCAGCGTTCGAGGCCGGCCATCGTCCAAGCCGAATCGCAGCCGCACCACGTCGCGCTCGCGCGAAGTGAGCCTTCCAAGGATCGAATCAATCTCTTGGCGCTTAATCAAGTTCTGCGTGACTTCCGTCGGCTCCGGCATGGACTTGTTCGGAACAAAGTCGCCAAGCGATGAGTTGTCCTTTTCGCCAACCGGAGTTTCCAAGCTGAGTGGCTCGGCCGAAACGCGAAGCATTTCGCGAACGCGGTCAACCGACATCTGTACCTCTTCGGCGATCTCCTCTTCGGTGGGCTCTCGCTGAAGCTCCTGCTGAAGACGACTCTGAGTTTTAACAACTTTGTTAATCAGCTCGGCCACATAAACCGGGATACGAATCGTTCGTCCCTGGTTGATAATCGCTCGCGCGATTGCGCGGCGAATCCACCAAGTCGCATAAGTGCTGAACCGGAATCCTTTTCGCCAGTCAAACTTTTCGACCGCGCGGATGAGTCCGAGGTTGCCTTCTTGAATCAAGTCGGCCAGCGGAATGCCGCGGGCGTTGTACTTCTTGGCGATGCTGACCACGAGCCTCAGGTTCGACTCAATCAGAACGCGCTTTGCATGGTCGTCACCCGCCTGGACGCGCCTCGCGAGCGACACCTCCTGCTCAGGGGTGAGCAGTTGGGCGCGCCGAGTTTGACGCATCCACATTTCCAGCTCTTCGGAGTCATCTGGCGGCTGGAGCGCCTCTGCTTCGGCCTCAAGCTCCTCTTCGGCTTCTTCTATCTCAACTTCAAGAAGCTCGTCCTCGAGGACCTCTTCACCTACTGGGGGCAATACTGTATTCACTGTCATTCGTCTTTCCATTCCAAATTCTCTCGCCGTCCTGTCTTCCTCAGGCCGCCCAACCGTTAATACGATTCAACGGCCACCAGACGTGGCAAGTTTCTTACGAGAAGGCGCTAACTTCCCCTAGTTATTCGCCACGGCCCGGTCGGATTCCTGGGTCAGCCTGCCCAGCCCGACCCCTTGCCAGTACAAAGTAACACATTTTTCGCGATTTGCCAAGGGTTAGACGGCAAAAAACCACAAAATCTTCTGGGGGAAGAGGTACGCCAGCTATTATGACGCACTTTTGGGGCCACAGGGTTCAAATCCCGCTCAAACTGGTAGGACTTTCGGATGCTTTTCGAGCCCGTTAGCTCGCGGCGAACTCCGCAATCCGCCTCACGGAGGCGACCGCCTGCCCAATGGCCGCCACAGCGGGCTCAACCTCTTCGAGGGTATTGAACCGACCCAAGCTCAGCCTCACCGTGCCTCGCAGCCACTCGTCGGGCAAACCGATCGCCGTAAGAACCTGGCTTTTGAGGTGCATGCCTGACGAGCACGCCGAACCTGCCGTACAGCAGATCCCCTTCGAGTCCAAGTTGATGATCACGGCCTCGCCCTCTGTTCGGTGAAAGCTCAGGCTCATGATGTGGGGCGCCCCAGCCGGCTGTCCGTTTAGTCGAACGTCCGGCAGAGAGAGAAGACCGTCTAGCAGACCCTTTCGAATCAGTCTTATCCGCTCAAGATCTGATGCTCCGTCTGTCTCGATGCACCGAATAGCTTCGCCCAACCCAACGATGCCAGGCACATTCAGCGTTCCGGCGCGGCGCTGGGCTTCGTGCGTTCCGCCGAGCATGAAATTCTTGAACGGTGAACCCATCTTGCACCAGATTGCTCCGACGCCCTTGGGGCCGTGACACTTGTGTGCGGAGAGTGTCGCGTAATCAATCGGCCTCTCGGAAAGGTTCATGTCGCATTTCCCGACGCCCTGTGTGAGGTCGGTGTGGAACAGCGCACCGTTTTCGTGCGCCAGGCTTCCGAGGAGGTCTAAATCTTGAAGGCTGCCGATCTCGTTGTTTACCTGCATAACACTCACAAGCTGAGGCTTCACTTCGTGGAGCAGCGCGCGGTACTCGTCGAGCTTGATTGTTCCTGTCTCATCAACAGGAATGACTCTCGCTCTGCCTGTCGCCATCGCAGTATTGAAAACCGAAGGATGTTCAATGGCAGAGATCAGAATCGGACCGTCAAACGATCCGAGAACTGTGTTGTTTGCTTCGGTTGCGCCACAGGTAAAAATGATTTCGCTTGTGTCGGATGCGCCGAGAAATTCCGCAAGCAACTCTCTCGCCCGCTCAATGACAACTTTGGACTTCTGCGCTGGAACGTGAAGTGCGCTTGCATTCGCGTAGCACTCCGAAAAGAAAGGGAGCATCGCATCCAAAACTCTTGGGTCCACGCGCGTCGAGGCGGCGTTGTCTAAATAGATTATTTGCACTCGAAATCACCGGCCACATGAAGTGGACAGTCGTCAATCGCCTCCGTACCACATGCGAGGCACAGACGATCGGGAGAACAGGCGCCGCTTTTCACTGCAATTTGCACAAAGGAATCCATGCCCTTCAAAAAGCTCGCCCTTTCCGGCTCCTTCATTTCGTTCAGCAGCTTTGTAATAAGCATCTGCCTTTCCGATGTGATTAGCTTGACGAGCTCTTGGCCCGTTTCCGTTAGTCCTAATCGCACAACACGTTTGTCGGTCTTCACGCCTCGCTTCTGCAACAATCCCTTTTTGCTTAACCGGATCGCCATATTTGTGGCGCTCGGGTAGCTAATGTTCAGGCCTTCGGAGAGGTCACCGATTGTTGCGAGAGGGTGAGACGCCACGTAGTGAAGCGTTTCAAATTGTGAGTAAGTAACTTCGGCAGAAGTTACACGTTCTACCAGCGCTTCACTTAGGCAAATCCTGACGACCTGCGCGAAAAGCTCCCCCAACCTTTCCGCTCGGCAATAATCCATCGTCTGCACAAGTTTAGTATAGCGCAGGATCGGTCGCCCGGTGGTATGACTTAGCTCATCTTTTGGGAGACAAATGCGGGGATTTCGGTCGTCGTGTCGGCGACCACAGCACCAGCGGCCTGAAGGGCGCTGACCTTGGAATCGGGTCCTCCAACGCCGCCGCTAATAATCGCTCCAGCGTGCCCCATACGCTTTCCAGGCGGGGCCGTGCGGCCGCTGATGAAGGCGACCACTGGCTTAGACATCGTCTTGATGTACTCGGCCGCGATCTCTTCGTCGTTTCCGCCGATCTCTCCAATCATCACGACCGCCTTGGTGTCGGGGTCTGCTTCGAACAAAGGAAGGACGTCAATGAACCGAGTTCCCAGCAGCGGGTCACCACCGATGCCGATGCAAGATGTTTGCCCCAAGCCTGCTTTGGTCAACTCGTTCACGATTTCGTATGTCAACGTGCCGCTGCGAGATACAAGTCCAACATTACCCTTCGCAAAAATCTGTCCCGGCATGATTCCGATTTTGCACTCTCCAGGAGTAATTGCGCCAGGACAGTTGGGGCCGAGTAAACGCGAAGTGCCGTTCTCCTTCACTCGGTTCACAACTCTCAGCATATCGTGCTGAGGTATGCCTTCCGTGATTGCGCAAACAAACGGAATCTGCGCAGCCTCGGCTTCAAGAATTGCATCTCCCGCGAACGGACCAGGCACAAAGATTACGGTTGCGTTCGCCTGAGTCGCGCCAATGGCGTCTTGAACGGTGTCAAACACCGGAACACCTTCGAAACTGGTGCCGCCTTTTCCTGGCGTTACTCCGCCGACGACAGTTGTTCCGTACTCAATCATTTGCCGGGCGTGAAAGCTTCCTTCACGCCCGGTAATGCCTTGGACGATAACTCGTGTATCGTTGCCTAACAGTATCGCCATCGAAGATTATTAGCTGCCTTCATGCGATGCGCTCGAAAGCATTTCGCCAAACGAACCGCGCTTCGACCACCAAACCGCGATGGTGAGCATCACGATGCAGATTCCTGTGATCAAGTAAAGAATCCACGGGGCCAGCGGCATAATCACGACGGGCGCGATCAGCAGCGATACCAAGTTCATAACCTTGATGAGCGGGTTGAGCGCAGGGCCGGCAGTATCTTTGAACGGGTCTCCGACGGTATCGCAAACAACGCCGGCTTTGTGAGCTTCAGTGCCCTTGCCGCCGTGCAGACCATCTTCAATGGTCTTTTTCGCGTTGTCCCATGCGCCACCCGAGTTCGCAAGCATCACCGCTAGCAACTGGCCGCTGAGAATTGCTCCAGCCAGGAAGCCGCCGAGCGCTTGTGCGCCGGTCAACTGATAGGTTTGGCCATTGATGATGGTGGTTGGAGCTCCGATGGACAATCCGAACGCAACCAGTCCAGGAAATGCAATCGCAAGAATCGCCGGGCCAAGCAGTTCGCGCTGTGCCGCAGCCGTCACGATGTCAACGCACTTGCCGTAGTTCGGCTTGCTCGTTCCCGCCATGATCCCAGGGTCGGCTTTGAACTGTCGCCGAACCTCGTTGATCAGTTCGAAGCTCGCACGTCCGACCGCGCTAATCGAAAACGCGCTGAAGAGGAACGGCGTCGCGCCTCCAATCAGCAGTCCGATAAAGATCTGCGGAAGGTCAATTCGAAGACCGGTGCCAACGAGGTGCGCATCTTCGATGTACGAGTGGAACAAAGCGACGGCGGCCACGACCGCAGTTGCGATTGCGAATCCTTTCGTAAGCGCCTTTGTCGTGTTGCCGGCTGCATCGAGTCGCTGGACGGCTCGGCTGCCGCCCATCTTTCCAGCCTCGGCCGGGCCTTCGTCTTCCTTCGCGCCGGACATCTCGTACACGCCCTGTGCGTTGTCGCTAATCGGTCCAAACGTGTCCATCGCGAGGATATAGCCCGTGGTGGTAAGCAGTCCGAGACCCACAAGCGCGATGCCGTAGAAACTCATCGTCAGTCCGCCAAATTCACCTGGCGGGAAAATAAACAGCGGTGCAATCAGCGCCACGACGATCGCGAGCAGCGACCAAACGCTTGATTCCATTCCGTACGCGATGCCTTGAATGATCATCGGTGCGGGTCCGGCGCTGGACGTCATTGCGATCTCCTTCACCGGTTTCTTCTCGAAGCTGACGAAGTAGCTTGTGAGTCGTTCGATAACCCACGCCATCACGATTCCAAAGAAGATCGCAATCGCGAATCGCCACCAGGCCACTCGCGAAATTGTTTCAATTGCGACTCCCGAAGGATATTGCAGCGGGTTTCGCATTGCGTTGTCTGGGTCCGGTTTCTCGTTCGAGGAAGCCATTCGCAGCTCGCGAAGGTCGGATGCTTTCGGCGCAGTGCTTCCGGTTCCGCCAGAGACCACGAGATAAACCTCGTTGTTGTCGGAAAGCGCAAAGCGCGCCTTGTGCTTTTGAAGCACCTTCACCTGCGCGCCAGCCGACTTGATTTGGTCTTCGGTGGTTATCGTCCACATCGTGATCGGCTTTTGCGGAGTTTGTCCGGGGATAGCCGGCGGGGTTTGCTCAATTCGCGCTGCAACAAACTCGGTGTTAGCGAGGCTTGACAGCGGTCGGCCCGCGATCATGGCGTTTGCGGAAGAGTCGTTCTTTAGCGTCTCAATTTCCGATTCCTCAATCGGTTTGTCGAACGTGATCGGCTTCTGCGTCATCATGTCCTTAGGAGGCGAAGCCTTAATCTGAGCCACGATCTCTTTCGGTGTCGGTTTGTAGTCCTGTTTACTGGCGTTCTCAGGTTTGAATTTGAGTTCTTGTTCCGCAGTCTGAATTGCAGAAAGCTTTTTGCCGACCTCTTTGTCAATCTCACGAATCACAACGTTTTTGCCGTCATGGTTTACGAAGTTGCTCACGTCAATGTTCTTCATCATCATGAACGCGAGTCCGGCTGTTGCAATACCGGCGAAGATCGCTGATGACCAGAAGCCTTGCGTGATCGGAGCAAGCGGGTCGGTCTTCTCAGAGTCGTTACCGCGGACCATGAAGATTCCAACGATGGAGGCGATGATGCCAACGCCGCGCGCCATAAGCGCAAACAGGATCAGCTTCATCCACGTCGGGTCGCCGGGAGGGAACAGTGGCGCAGTCGCAGCGCCAAGCACAATCGCGGCAACGAGCGTGACTTCGTATGATTCAAAAACGTCTGCGGCCATTCCCGCGCAGTCGCCAACGTTATCGCCGACGTTGTCTGCAATCGTCGCAGCGTTTCGCGGGTCATCTTCAGGAATTCCGGCTTCAACTTTGCCGACGAGGTCGGCGCCCACGTCAGCAGCCTTCGTGTAAATGCCGCCGCCAACACGCATAAACAGGGCAGCAAGCGAGCCGCCAAAACCGAAGCCGACAAGCAGCTTCATCGCTTCGCCTTTTGCTACCAAAAAGATAAGCGTCGCGCCAAGCAATCCCATGCCGACGGTGATCATTCCCGCAACGGCACCGGAACGAAACGCAATTTCAAGCGAGCCTTTGTAGCTCTTGAGCGCGGCGTGCGCGACGCGCATGTTCGCCTGCACGGCCATGATCATTCCGACATAGCCGGCAACGTAGGAGGCAAGAACGCCGAGGATGAACGAAATCGCGAGCCAGATCGGAAGCGGAATGCCAACAACCGAAACGCCGCCAAATTTGCTCACGCCGAGGAAATAGAGCCCAACGGCGAGCAGCCCGACAAACGGCAACATCGCCGTCACCTGGCGCTTCAGATACGCTCGAGCGCCGTCCTCAATCGCCGCGCCGACTTCGCGCATCTTATCCGAGCCGGTCGAGTGCGAGAGAACTTGGCTGCGAACGATGAACCCGACCGCAATCGCCAGCAGCGAAAGCCCGAGCGAAACGTAGAGGTAGACGAGGTCGTTGTTCGAAAACTTGAGTTGGACCGACTCGCCGCCAGACGCGAACGCCGCCAGCGGGAACAGACCCATAAGAACGGCCACCGCGCGAAGCCGCGCGCGAGAGACCATGGAGATAAGTGCTGAAAACATGCCGAAAAGCCTCCTGAAGCCTTTGAAAAGCAAACCGCCCGCGAGAGACCCCCTCCCGGGCGGTCGCAAGGTTACCTCAGCGGGTCAGTTTGAGGCTGAAATTCACTCCTCTGAACCCATTAGCGACCCCTCAAGGCGATCCACACCAAGGGTGAACGCACCTAACGCGCATCTCGTAGGGCGGTGGGCCGGTTCGCGGGTGGCTGAACAGGCAGATTCGTTCACGAAATGTTAAGCCAGCAACTGTGCCGGTTTTGGAACCGAACAGGTGACTTGGCAGTCAGTTCGCTTGTAGAATGAGTTTAGCAAGGCAAAGCGCACCAATTATCTTGGAGCGTGGGCTATGAAAGGAAAAGAAATGAGAACACTTTTTATTGGGGTGGGTCTGGTTTGCGCGGGCGCGTCAGCGTTCGCACAATCAAGATCCTCCTTTTTGGCGGTAGATAACATCTCCGGCGTCAACGTTGCCGTGAGCATGGACGGATTGAGCTACACCGTGAGCTTCGATCCGGGCGCTTACTTTTCGTATGGCGGCAGCGACTACTTCATCACTGACGTTTTCGGTTTCTGGGAACTTTCCGACGATGATGACCTAATCGCGACACACCAAGATATTGATCAATGGAACGCACATTCGAATAACGCGGGTACAGGCGGAATCGCGGGTTGGAAAACCAATCCGAACACTGGTCTTACGAGCGGGATGTCCAAAACGTTTACGTTCGATTCGTTTAGCTTCGACAAAGCAGAGAGGGTCGGCTTCCATGTGCGACTGGACGGCACTTTTCCTGGCACCAACGGAAACACTGGTTACATCACTGAGGAAGTTGTCCCTGAACCGATGACGATTCTGGCGGTTGGCGCTGGACTCGCAGCGTTGGCATCGCGCAAGCGACGCAATAACTAAGAAGCGCTGGTTTGTTGCTGAGCGGCGGGTTGTCGGCCTACGACTTTGAACTCCGCAGTTCCGCCGCTTGCCTCAACTTGCGCTTTCAGCATCTCAGCCTTCCGCCGCGGAATGCCGGTTAGCAGAACGACAGGCAGATTCTCGATGAGGTCTTTGACCTGATTTCTGTTGAGCGCGAGAATGTGCTGCAGCGAAGTGAGCAGCGCCTCTTTTTCACGCCCCTCGGCGACAAGCGTTAGCTCGTAAATTCCGTCGTCATCCACTCGCGCAAACCCACGGGGAAGATGGCGCATTTCGCCGGTGTCTGGATTGAGCAGCGGAATCTCTCTGTCGCACTCTTCGCAAATCAGCACGAGAGTCTTCTCGCTCATGTAGTTCGCATGGCCGCAGTAACCGCAGGTGACGCCGTGAACTTCGAGAATCCTTCCATCCATGACCGGCACTCGGCGATGGCACGAATCGCAAACGAAGTCATCTTCGGGCACGCTTGTGAACTCCATGTCGTAATTGCAGTACGGACAAGTGGAAAGGAAGCTCGGCTCGTTCCGGCTGACAAACATCCGGTAGCCGGAATAGAGCAATGCCAACGGCGCCAAAGCAAGAAACGGCCAGCCGAAGCTGGAGAGGTCCCATGAAGTCGCCTTCACAAACCCGACGCGGATGTTCGACCCGTAGAAGAACAGCAGGCATCCGACGATGAGGCTGATAACCCCGATAATCAGCCAAGTGACCGCGCTCTCCCAGTGGGTCTCTATTGCGATGTTTCTCTTCTCAGGTGCAGGCATTTTCTCTCCGGTGAATTATTGGCGAGATTGAGTTCTCCACCATATTCTTACTCAAATGGAAGGTCTACGGGTGGCTTTGGTCTCTCCTTTTTCTCGACTTTGCTGAAATCTGCTCCTCTTGGGGCTCCCGTGAAGGCGTCAAGGATGGCCGCGATCGAGGCGATTCCGATGGAGGCGAGGGCCAGGAAACCGATACCGGTGATGGTCGGTCGCCCCGGGACGTGCCCAAACATGAGGAACACAAGCCACGAGATCGCCGACCAACCCAAAAAGCTCAGGCCCCGGGTGAGCTCGCCGTTGTACACCTGCCCAAGGCCCGGGAGGATGAGGCTGAGCACCGCAGAGGTGTTTGGATTGCGAACCGTTCCGGGCGGGGCGAGGATGTTGCTAAACTTCTCGGCTTCGAGCATCTGCCTGATCTCGGCGGTCTGCCCTTCGTTGGCGAACACGAGGTCGGCGTACTTTTTCTCGGTGGCGACTCGACCGCTGTACTCGTCAATCAGCTCTTTGTAGATCGCTCTGGCTTCGCCAATTTTGCCTTCGTCTCTGAGCCAATCCGCCCGGGCTTCTTTTGTGTTGGGGTGGTCAGGAAACTGGCTCTCGATCTGTTCGATCACCCTTTGCGCGCCAACCTTGTCACCTTTTCGGCGCAAAACTTCGTAATTGCGCATCAGGTCTTGAATCTGTTCGATTACCGGATCAAGGGGCTGCATGAGTGTGCCTTAGGTTAGGATGTCCGGGCGTTTCGGCGCCGTTTGCCAAAGCGACTCGAGATCGTAGTACTGCCGCTCGTCTTCGCGCATGACATGGCAAGCGACATCTCCAAAATCAAGAAGAACCCAACCGCTGCTTCTTCCTTCAACGTGGCTCGCTTTTGCCTTGTGGTTTCTCATCTGCTCTTCGATGCGATCAGCGATGCTGCGGACGTGAACATCCGAAGTGCCGCTGCAAACCAGAAACGCGTCCCACATGACGGTTTTTCCCCGCAAGTCAACTGTTTCGATTCTTTGTGCTTTGGCCTCATCGGCAATTTCCTGGATTAGTTCGAGTTTCTCTTGAGATGTCAATATCTGTTCCTATTTGTAGTTTAGTTCTGCGGTAAGTGATTCGAGTATCGCGTCCGGCACGAGGTGAGCGATGGACTCACCCCGCACTAGCTTCGCTCTGATCATTGTAGACGAAATGTCAAGCCTGTCCATTTCGATTGAGCAAATCCGGTCCGACCAGTTCGGCGGAACGTCTCTAAGGGCTTCGCTGACGGTTGTGCCTAATCTTGGAGCGACTGCGAGCCTGGCCAGCTCAAGTATTCGGTTCGGTTCTCGCCACTGAGAGAACGAACGGAGTTGATCCGCGCCTATGATGAGGTGAATGTCGTCGCTTTGATGCGCGTAAGCTTCAAGAGTGTTCACGGTGAAGTTTGGCGTTGGCAATCCTGCCTCCACTTCGCCCAGACAAATCTGATCGCAACTCCCGCTCGCTGCCTCCACCCAACTTCTTCTTGCCTCAAATGAGGCGACGGCCTGTGCGTTCTTAAGCGGAGCTTGCCGGGCAACCTCTATGAGCACTTTATCGAGCTTCAGTTGCTCTAACGCTTCGATCGCGATGCGAAGGTGGCCGTTGTGCACCGGATCAAAACTTCCGCCAAATACGCCTATTCGCATACTCAATCGATGAATGAAAATTCGCGATCGCCGACGACTACGGTGTCACCTTCGACAGCGCCGTGTCTGCGCAACGATTCAATGACGCCAAGTTTGCTCAGCCTTCGATGCAGATACTGTACGGCTTCGTCGTTGTCCATGTCCGTCATCGCGACCATCCGCTCAACTCCTTGGCCCGAAACAACATAATAGTCCTCCTCTCGTCGGACGCTCCATCCCGATGACTTATCGTCCACGGGCATTGGTTGCAGGATTGGAACAGTGCCGATGGCCGATTGTGTTCGAACAATTTCAGCGAGCCTGTATATGAGCGGCTCAAGCCCTCGGTTGGTGGCGGAACTTATCGGAAACACTTCGTGGCCTAAAGTTTGAAGTTTGTTCCCGAGTTCGGATAGCCGATTTTCGTCTGCGCACATATCCGTTTTCGAGAGTGCAATTACACGTGGCTTCGACGCCAACTCTTTTGAGTAATTTGCCAGCTCCTCCTCGACAATTCCGAAGTTTGCAATCGGGTCGCTTTCATCCATCGGCTCACATTCGACGACATGCACGAGAGCCTGAGTGCGATCTGCGTGCTTTAGGAATTGCAGACCCAAACCTTTGCCTTCGCTCGCCCCTTCGATCAGTCCCGGCAGGTCGGCCATCACGAAGCTGAAATCGGTCAATCTGACGATTCCGAGATTTGGGGTGAGAGTGGTAAATGGATAGTTCGCGATTTTCGGCTTCGCTGCGCTGACTGCAGAGATTAATGTTGATTTGCCAGCATTCGGAAGCCCGACCAGGCCGACGTCCGCGAGAAGCTTTAGTTCGAGAGAAACCGTTTTCGCCTCACCAGGCTGGCCCTTCTCAGCGAAAGTCGGCGCCTGTCTGACGGAAGTCGCGAAATGTACGTTGCCTCGGCCGCCCATGCCGCCACGACAAATCAGTGCCTCTTGTCCGGCAAACACTAAGTCGGCGAGCACCTTGCGCGAATTCTTATCCCGAATGATCGTGCCGATCGGAACACGTGCGACGACATCTTTGCCGTGCTTCCCCTTTCTGGTAGCGGGCTCCCCGTCGCCCCCATTCTCGGCCTCGAAACGCTTGGTGTATTGGAATTCGATGAGTGTGTTCAGGTTTGAGTCCGCGACGAACTTCACGTCGCCACCTTTGCCCCCGTCACCTCCGTCAGGTCCGCCTCGAGGGACGTGCTTCTCCCGCCGGAAGCTCGCGGCCCCCTTGCCTCCGTGTCCCGAGCGCAATATCACTTCAGCTTCGTCGAGAAACACGGAAATAGGATACACCCGGAACGGTACTCTCGTCACTAATCCTACATGGAATGGAGTCTTCTTGTGCTTGCGGCCCTTCTTTCGCTTGGCTGGTCCATAGCGAACGGAATGCGCCGCCGCAACCCCGAATACAAGCGCAAGATTATTGATTCTGCGACAAATTTGCCGGCCGCGACGCGACGACGTTTGCTCCGCCTCGTTGCCCCGACTCGGCTAGATGATCGCGCCAATCATGCCCTCGTTATCGTTGGGTGCTGCTTGGTGATCTACCTGCCGATAGCGATCGCAGCAATTCTGATTTGGCGCACTGAGTGGTGGAAGCCGTGGCCCGTAGGTCTGGTCGGGAGTTTGGTAGGCGCTTTCGTTGGAGAGTTCTTGTTCAACTCTCGTGGCTGCGCAATAGAGCTGCCAGCCGAAGCCACTCCTCATTCGTCAGGCGCTGCGGACGAATCTTTGGGTCGAAGCCCATCTGGTGAATAGCATTCGCGACGACTCCGGGCGCGAACGTTGCGCTGAGGTTGTTCGCGAGAGTCTTCCGAGGGAACTGAAAGCCAGCGCGAACGCAGTTCCTAAGCTCAGGGTCAATGACGATTTCGCTTCGTGGAGTTAGCTTAATGGCCATCGAATCTACTTTCGGTGGCGGAACGAAAGCTCCCGGCGGCACATCGCAAACCTTTGTGATTTCGAATTGTGACTGCAGTAGCACGGACAGGCTGCCACGGCTACGAGCTCCTGGCGCAGCGGTGATCTTCTCGGCGACCTCCTTTTGCATGAGCAGCACAGCCCAATCGAATTCGCGAGCATTCAACTCAAGCAGCTCCAGCACCGGGGAAGTGATCGAGTAAGGGAGGTTGCTTGCTACAATTCGTGGCCATGATAGCGAAGAGAGATGAGAAACAAAATCCGACTTTAGGATGTCTTCAACCAATACTTTTGCAGCGGGCGCAGACTCAATGAGTGCGGGCAGAACTCTTGGATCAAGGTCAATTGCCAACACGTCACCGAATTGAATGAGCCGTTGGGTGAGCACGCCGGCTCCTGGGCCGATTTCGAGAAACCCATGCCCACCTTCGCATGCCGATGCGATGGCCTCAACAGCTGATCGAGACGCCAACCAGTGTTGTCCGAGCCGCTTTTTCGGCACGAGGTCGTGCCTTTTGAGGAAGTTGGAAAGTTCGGATCGGTCGGTGAGGTCGGGAATCACCTGCCGAGGATGTGAACCCTGACGCTGCGGCGTCCCCACTTGTTCATCTCGCTTATCGAATTCATGCACAGGTCAATCTTGTGGCCTTTGATGCCACCACCTGTGTCGCCAGCGATCGCAAGGCCATAACCTTCGATGTACAGAACGGTTTTCAAGGGAATTACGCGGGGATCAACTGCCGCGACTCCACGTATCGCCTTCGCGCCGGTCGCCGTTGCGAAAGGATTTCGCGAACTTCCCGCAAACTCTTGAGCGCAGTAGGCGCTTGAGTTCATGACGAGGGTCTTGCTCCGTGTGAAGTCACCGCGTGTCGCGAGACGGTTGCGATCTCCGACGATGTAAACCTCATCTTTTGCTGGGGTGGACATTGTAGATAGCAGTTGCGCGCCGACTTTTTTGCCGTCTTTGAAAGTGACTTTGTATCGTTTCGTGATGCTTCCTTGCTGACCGACCTGAACTCTCTTAAGCTGTCCATTCCGAAGGTTGCGATCAATTCGGAACACAACCTCGTACGGAATCTTTTCGGTGTTTGTCTGGACGACGGATTTTTCAATGCTGTCGGTGCCGAC
Source organism: Fimbriimonadales bacterium (assembly GCA_046330175.1). GTDB lineage: Bacteria > Armatimonadota > Fimbriimonadia > Fimbriimonadales > ATM1 > JAJPJR01. Next base: position 1,014,875 of record JAXLTG010000001.1, on the reverse strand, counting down.
AACGGTAACGGCGCCAGCAGGACCGATTTGTGGCGTGAGTGACCCAACACACCAAAGCAGAATCCCCGTATGCAACATCATCCCCTCCTAAGAGCTTGATTTGATCGGCCGCGGCCGTTTCTTACTCGTCTTTGAAGCCTGGCAACCGGCGGCCTTTGTAGTAGCCGTCGGGTGAGGCGTTGTGCGGCTTGAGCCAGGGGAACTGGGTGCCCGCCGTACGATTGGGTGAAATCTCCGGCATCTCTGTTTTCCAGGTGCCTCGACGCTTGGCCGACCGGGCATGCGAGTGCTTACGCTTTGGGTTAGGCATGCTATTTCTTCTCCCGGTGCAACGTGTACTTCTTCAAAAACGAATTGAACTTCATAAGCTCCAACCGGTTCTTGGTGTTGAGCTTGTTCTTCTTGGTGGTGTAGCTGCTTCGCGGATCTTCGGTGCAGACTAACCGGATAATTTCTCGATGTTCGCCCTTCTTCGCCATTAGCTCTTCGCTTCCTTCTTACCGTAGCGGCGCATGAACTTCTCAACGCGGCCCGCCGCGTCAACGATCTTCTGCTGGCCCGTGTACAGAGGGTGGCACTTTGAACAGATGTCAACCCTCATCTCGGCGACGTTCGAGATGATTGTGGTGACCGGGAGCCCAGTGCCGTTGTTACCGCAACCGCAGTAGACCTTGCACTCCATGTAGTTTGGGTGGATTCCTGGCTTCATGATAAAAAACCTCAGCCCAACCGGGCTTGGTTGCTATTATGGCTTGATAGTGCGACCTGGGTCAAGGTTCGGTCTCATTGTATAGGACGTTTAGGCCATATAAGTTGTCTTGAGTCGCTCCGCCTGAGCCAAATATTGGTCGGGGCGGCGAGATTTGAACTCGCGACCTCTCCGCTCGAGCGGAGCACGCTGACTCTGGAAGACGGGGTCCCGCTGTCGTGTCGGTTGAAATCTTGGTCGGGGCGGCGAGATTTGAACTCGCGACCTCTTGCCCCCCAGGCAAGCACGCTAACCAGGCTGCGCTACGCCCCGAACCAGTGAGTGATTATGACAGGTCGAGTCCGGCCTTCAGCCCGGTAAACTACGCACTCGAATACGCGGACGTAGCTCAACGGATAGAGCACCAGTCTTCGGAACTGGGGGTTGGGGGTTCGAATCCCTTCGTCCGCGCCAAATTTGTCTGCCGATGCCCGACCTTTCAAAGAAAATTGACCAGCTCGGTGAGCTACTCGACAAGCACGGGCTCACTGCGATATCCGTGCGAGAGGGAGAGACCGAAATCGAGGTGCGTCGAGACGCTCCGGTGGTCACTCACGCTCACATTCCAACGAGCGCCGGTCAACCTGAGTCGGCCAAAGAATCCGGGACGGCGGTTCTTTCTCCAATCACCGGCATCTTCTATCGAAGGCCAAGCCCTGATGAACCGTTGTACGTCGAAGAGGGCGACCGCGTGGAACGAGGAGACCCGATTGGGCTTATTGAAGCGATGAAAGTTTTCAGCCCCGTGGAATCCACGGCATCGGGAGTGATCAAAAAGATTCTCGCAGAGGACGGAAAAGTCGTCCAAGAGGGAGACCCGATCATGATTGTCGGCGACTAATGAGAGTTGCTTGCGCACAGTTCGCCCCAGTTTTCAATGATGCTGAAGCAAACTCAGCAAAGATGTGCGGTCTCATCCAATCGGCTGATGCGGAGCTCATTGTGTTTCCCGAAGCGGCGCTAACCGGTTATTGCGCAGAAACCAAAGAAGAGGCACAGCTCATGTCGCGCCCTGAGAACGCCGATGCATTGCGCGCGATTGGTGACGCATGTCGCCGCGCACAACGATACGCAGTAGTCGGCTTTTGCGAAATTGACAACTCAACACTGTACAACGCGGCATTGTTGTATGGTCCCGACGGGGTAATCGGTAAATATCGAAAGACACACATGCCGTTCATTGGTTTCGACCGTTTTGCGACTGCGGGCGATTCGCTGCCATTGTTCCAACTCCCATTTGGAAAGCTCGGAATCGCAATCTGCTTTGACAACCGTTTTCCAGAGACCGTGAGGAGTTATGCGCTGCGGGGCGCGGACATTGTTTGCATTCCAACTAACTGGCCGGATAGCGCGCAGCCGAACAGCGATCATGTGTGTCCGACGCGAGCACTCGAAAATCGTGTGTTTATCGCCGCAGCAAATCGTGTGGGAACCGAAAAAGGATTCTGGTTTTTTGGCAAGAGCAAAATCGTCTCCGCCACGGGCAAAGATTTAGTCGTTGCTGGCGACGGGGAAGAGTTGATCGTCGCAGAGTGCGACTTCAGTATTGCTCGTGAGAAGCGGATTATCAATAAGCCGGGGGAGTACGAGTTGGACTTAGCAAAATCTCGCAGAGGCGATTTGTACGGGGATCTCAGCGCCAATTCGTGACCAATTCTGCCGGAATTGACGGCAATTCCTGCGTCGGCCGTTCAATGTTTAGGTAATCGCAAACTTCGTAAAGGTTTGAAATCGTGCGGTTTGGCTCCGGCTGTTTGAGAACGCTTTCTTCACTGCCTCGATTGAGCCACAGCGCTTCCCAACCGGCCGTCTTTGCGCCCTGAACATCATGCTCGTAGGCGTTGCCAACAAACAGCATCTCCTCTGGTGCCAGGCCGCAATGCCGTTCCGCAGCTTCAAATATCTCCGGATTCGGTTTGCCAAGTTTGAACTCGCCTTCGATGAGGACTTGGCCAAAGAAACGCTCAATCCCGAGCCTTGCAATCTCCTGCCGCTGAATATCCGCTGGTCCGTTCGTGATGACGCCCAGAGGAAATCGAGACTGAAGGGATTCAAGCAAGGGCAGGGCATCCGGGAAAAGGACCAGGTATTCGTTACGAAGCTGCGCGTACCGCTCGCTGATTCGCGCGGCCAATTGATCCTCATTTCGGTTGAGTCGCTCGAGCGTACGTCTTAAATGTTCCGTCCGCGTCTTTTCTCCGCTTTCAAGATAGTGGGCGTACCAGGCGTCGGTCTTAATCTCCTTCGCGAAAGTTGGAAAGACTGTCCGCCATTCAGCGATTCCGAGGTCAGGGTCAATCTCAGCTTCTTGAAATGCCTCACGCAACCCTTTTGCGGATGCAGCCCAATAGGCGCACAAGGTGTCGTCAAGGTCGAAGTAAACGGCGCGAATCATGCAAATTTCATTCCAGCTCGCACATCGCGCAAAGTGTCTGCTGCAACTTCGCTCGCCTTCTCGGCGCCGTCCTGCAAGACTCGCAGTACATGATCCTGATTCTTATCAAGCTCCGCGCGTCTTTCGCGCAATGGAGCCAGTTCGGCGAGAAGCACATCAATGCATTCTTTTTTGCAGGAGACGCATCCGCGCGCGCCAGCCTTGCACTCGGTCTCAACAGTCTGTAAATTCGGCTTATTGTAAATTGCGTGGATCGCGAAAACTGAGCAGCCGTCGGGATGTCCTGGATCGTCCTTGCGAATCTTCTCGGGGTCCGTGTACGCCGTCATCATCTTCTTCCGCGTTTCATCATCGGTTTCAAAAATGTCAATCGTGTTCCCGTAGCTTTTCGACATTTTTCTGCCATCGGTTCCCATAAGGATTGGGGTTTCGCTCAGCACATTGGCGATTTCCGGAAAAGTATCGCCGAAAAGAAAGTTGTATCGGCGCGCGATTTCGCGGGTCAGCTCCAGGTGCGGGACCTGGTCCTTTCCAACCGGAACACCGTATGGTTTGTAGATTAGGATGTCAACGGCTTGCAGCACTGGATAGCCGAGCAAACCATGACTTGCTTCGGCTCCTCCGACGAGTTTGTCTCGGTTCTCCTTAAAGGTTGGCACGCGTTCAAGCCACCCCAGAGGAGTTGCCATGCTGAACAGCAGATACAGTTCCGCGTGCTCTTTAACATCCGACTGCAAAAACAGGACGGACTTGGAGGGATCTATCCCCGCAGCGATAAAGTCGCCTGCGACTCGGATCGCGTTGGGACGGATCTGGTCCGTTCGGTCAATCATCGTCGTGAGGGCGTGCCAATCCGCGACGAAACAGAACATGTCATATTCGTCTTGGAGCCTGACCCAGTTCTTCAGTGCGCCCTCGTAATTGCCGAGGTGCAGGCGGCTGGCTGTGGGCTGCATGCCGCTCAAAAGCCTCTTCCGTGACACTTTCATCCATTATGGCCGTTTTCAGTAGTTCTTCTGCGGAAATGTTTGCTAAACTGAGCCGTGCGCGCACCTTTTTTGCCCCTACTGTTCGTGTCTCTGCTTAGCGGTTGTGCCCAACCTGCAGAGCAGGCGCCGGAAGAGAAATCCAAAGCTCGCGAAGTTACAGACCGTCCCGCCAGCTTCTTCTGCCGAGAGCCGCGTGCTGGGTTTACGATGAGAATTCCAAGCGGCCTGCGAACGGGCGAGAGGATCGAGCTTCCTGCGTCGCTTAGGTCCAATGATCCCGACTTACCCATCTCATTGGACGTCGAAATACGCGTCCCATCAGAGAAAGAGGCACGAAAGTTCATAGCAGAAGAGAAGGGCGACATCGTCATCGGCTCATGGCTGGCAGGGAAGTTTTCGAGAACAGCAAAGCCGAAGTTTTCAACAGTCACGTTCGACACTGCGGTTACAGGAACCAATTACCGACTGAGGTTTACGGTTAGCTCGTCAGTTCTGAAAGGTGAGGAACTCGAGGCAGAATTGCGCAAGATGTTCGACTCCTTTGACGCAGCGCGGCGCCTGGGTGGAACACTCTAAATCCGCAGATGATTCGAATCGGAGTTGATTCCGGAGGAACATTCACCGATTTCGTCGTCGCCGATTCAAGTGGAGTTCGTGTTTTCAAAATTCCGAGCACACCTCAGAATCCTTCGCAGGCACTGATTAGCGGAATTAGTGACATTAAAGAGCGGTTTATGCTCGCACATGGGACGACCGTCGCAACCAACGCAATCCTCGAGCGTCGCGGCGCAAAAGTTGCCTTCGTAACGAACGAGGGCTTTCGGCACATGCTTTTTTTGGGGCGGCAAACGCGGCCCGATATTTACGATCTTGAGCCGAAGCTTCTCGATTTGCCGCTTACGCGTGACGACTGCTTTGTTGTCGCGGGTCGAATCGCCGCTGACGGGTCTGTGCTGGAGCCGTTCGGTGAAGGCGAAGTCTCAACGGTTGGCGCAGAGTATGACTCGGTGGCAGTCTGTTTGCTGTTCTCATATGCAAACGAAACACATGAATTGGAAGTCGAGAAACTTCTCGGGCACCGATTCGTTTCGCTGTCACACCAGGTTTCGCCAGAATTCAGAGAGTATGAGCGCGCAAGCGCGACGTTTCTAAACGCATACGTGGCGCCCGTCATGAGCAAATACTTGATGGAGTTGGAGTCGAAACTGGCTCCCAATCAACTGCAGATTATGATGAGCTCCGGTGGACTTGTTAAGATTTCGTCGGCACTGAAAAAGCCTATCGTGACGATGACAAGCGGGCCTGCAGCGGGAGTTGTTGCAGCCGCGAACCTGGGAAAGCGATTACAAGAGAGCAAACTGATCTCGTTTGATGTTGGAGGTACGAGCACTGACGTTGCGTTGATTGACGGTGTGCCGACGACGACGAGTTTGAGCGAGATTGGAGGCATCCCCGCGCGATTACGAAGGCTCGACGTTCACACCATCGGGTGCGGTGGCGGCTCAATCGCGACGGTAGATTGGGGAGGCGCGCTCAAAGTGGGCCCTGAAAGCGCGGGATCTGTTCCAGGACCCGCACTCTATGGAGTCTCTGAGCGACCTGCCTTAACCGACGCCCACGTTGTTCTTGGAAATCTCCCTCTGGAGATGTTCGCTTCGAAGGGTAGCTTGAAGCTCGATCCCTCTAAGTCTCATCAAGTCATTGAACAACTGTCGCGACAACTCCATTCCGCAAAGGAGCAGGCTGCGCAAGCAATCGTCGCTCTCGCTGTGACACAAATGGCGCGCGCAATTCGAAATATGACAAGCGTACGCGGAATTGACCCGTCAGACTGCTGCTTGGTCCCGTTCGGCGGTGCCGGGGGGTTGCATGCATGCGATGTTGCAGAGGAGTTGGGAATCACGCGAATAGCTCTACCTTCACATCCGGGAGTGTTCTCTGCGATCGGTTTGCTTCAAGCACCCGTTGCCCACGAGGCATCGTTGACCGTTCTCAATCAATCTCCAATCGAGATCTGGTGGGAGTCGTATGAAAAACTGAAGAGGACGGTGCTGGATGAGCTCGGAGCAACCCCTTCACGGGTTGTGTGCGAGGCAGAGCTAAGATACAAAGGGCAATCGTACGAGATCGGAGTTCGCGCCGAGGAGGGGTTTGAGGCGGCATGCCGACTGTTTGAAGCGGAACACATGAGGAGGTACGGCATTTTGCATCGCGGCTGTGAAGTTGAGTGGGTCACAGCAGTGGTGCGCGCAGAAATAGACGCGGAACCGCTGCCTGCTATCATGCCATCGGATTCTGTCGCCATGCATCCCCTTCATGGCGCATTAGAAAACGGTCGGCGAATCTGGATGCGTGACTTGCTGATAGAGGGCGAATGCGTCAAAGGCCCGTGCCTCGTTCTACAAGCAGACTCAACGACCGTAGTGCGGGAATCTTGGCAGTGCACTCATTTGCAGGACCGAACGGCACTGTTGCATCGTCAATGAATAGCGATTTGATGAGTGGCGAGTGAGAAAATCGAAATGAGCGCGGCGCCAAAAACGACACCGGAGACCGAGGTCAAGTTCCTAAAAGGAGTTGGCCCAAAGGCTGCCGAGCTGCTCGCGAAACTCGGCATCAAAACTGTTTCCGATCTGGTTTTCTATCTGCCACGCAGATTTGAAGACCGGACGAAGTTCGTTCCCATAAGGGGATTGAAAGTTGGTGACTGGGTCTCTGTGAAAGGCCGAGTATTTGATGTTGAAACCACAAAGACTAGAAGCCTCACTATCGTTCGTGCTGCGATAAACGATGGGGGCGGGAGCATCAACTTGGTGTGGTTCAATCAGCCCTGGGTTCGGCAAAAGCTAACAGAGCGCGGCGTAGAAATCATCGCGTATGGCCAAGTTCGCGCCGGTGATTGGGGATATCAAATCCAGTCGCCCGAGTGGGAAATAGTCGAGAAAGATTCCGAGCCATCTGAGTTCGCTCGAATCGTCCCGGTCTATCCGCTAAAGGAGTCGGTAGGGCAGAAGCTGTTGCGTCGCGCAATCCAGAGCGCGTTATCGCAGATTGAAGCGTTTGAAGAGCCGTTGCCAACTGCGTTTCGAAAAGAGAACAACTTGATCTCACTAAAGGTGGCGTTACAGAACGCCCATTATCCCGAGTCGGAGGCACTTCGACTTCAATCCCGCAGGCGACTCGTATTCGAGGAGTTTCTGTATCTGCAACTCGCTCAGTGCATGAGACATGCGGAGCACGGGTTGAGAACAGGCATAGCATTTAACACTCCACCCACTCTCGTAGACGAGATTGAAAAAGCGTGCAGGTTCGGTTTGACGGGTGCTCAGCGTCGTGTCATCGGAGAGATATTTTCGGACATGCGCGCTCCGTATCCTATGAATCGGTTACTGCAAGGAGACGTTGGTTCGGGAAAAACCATCGTCGCTGCGACAGCGATGTTAGCGGCCGTGCGTTCTGGGTGGCAAGCTGCGCTCATGGCTCCGACTGAGATTCTCGCTGAACAGCATGCAGCAAATCTGCGCCAACTCTTCGAACCGCTCGGCATCGAGGTCGAGTTGCTCGTTTCGAAGCAGAAGTCGAAAACAAAGAAGAAAGCGGTCTCCAAAATCAGTTCAGGAGAAGCTCACATCTCCGTTGGGACACACGCACTCATTCAATCGAGCGTGGTGTTTGATCGCCTTGGCTTCGTCGTGATTGACGAGCAGCACAAGTTTGGAGTCATGCAGCGGGCCGCGCTGCGGCAGAAGGGAATCATGCCAGACGTGCTCGTGATGAGCGCCACACCTATTCCCCGCAGCCTTACACTGACTATTTACGGCGACCTTGACCTGAGCGTGATTGATGAACTACCTCCGGGGAGAACACCAATCAGGACGCATTGGAAACTGCCGGACGAGCGTCCGCAAGTTTATGAATCTGTTCGAAAGCTGGTTAAGGAAGGAGCGCAGGTGTACGTCGTCTGCCCGCTTATTTCGGAAAGTGAGAAGCTTCAGGCACAGGCTGCCGAAGAGCTTTTCAAGGCAATTTCCATAGAGCGACTGCCTGAATACAGCACGGCATTGCTTCACGGTCAGATGAAGCCCGCGGACAAAGAGGCCGCGATGGACTCGTTTAGACGGGGTGAAATCCAAGTATTGGTGACGACGAGCGTCATTGAGGTCGGAGTTGACGTGCCGAACGCAACGGTGATGGTGATCGAAGACGCCAACCGCTTTGGGCTCGCCCAGCTACATCAGTTGCGCGGCCGCGTTGGGCGCGGCTCAAAAAAGAGTTTCTGCATTCTAATCGGCGCGCCTCAAAGTCCAGACGCGGAAGAGAAACTGCGAGTGATGGTGAGAACCACAGATGGATTTCAGATTGCGGAGGAGGACCTAAAGATCCGCGGTCCTGGCGACGTGTACGGCACGCAACAGCACGGGGTTATGGACTTGCGAGTCGCTGACTTGTTGCAAGATGGGAGATTGTTAGAAGAGGCGAGGCAGGCGGCAATCAAACTTCTGAGTGATGATCCACGATTGGAACGGGTCGAACATTCGAGGATAAGAAACAGGACTCAGACCTCACGATCTCAGATTGTTCAAACCGACGTCAGCTAGCCTTCAGTCTTTTTCGACAACCCAACACCGGTGGGGCTGAACATCTTGAACCAGACGCGCCCAACGATGTTCTCGCGCGGCACCAGACCCCAGAAGCGCCCGTCAGCGGATTCGTTGCGGTTGTCGCCTATCATCAGGAAATATCCTGGAGGAACTTTTTCGGCGGGCATATCCCACAGTTTTTCCTCATCTGCCGGATCAACGGCGTATTCAGGGGCAGAGAAAGAGTTCGTCGGCTCCAACTGCATCTTGAGGAGTGGAATCAACTTGCCCTTGTAGGTCACCAACTTGAAGTTGCCATTTATGGGGCGAATCAGCTCGCCGCCAACACCCGCTTCCTTGCGGACGTAATCCTCAGTAACCAGTGCGTTGTTTCGATAGAGCATTCCGTTGCGTATCTCGATGATGTCGCCCGGAAGTCCAATACAACGTTTTACGTAATCCGTGTTCGGGTCTGTGATGCCGGCCAGTTGCAATCCTCGCATCGGCGGCTTGAACACAACTCTATCCTGAAACGCAGGCTCTCGCAAAAACCTATACGAGAACTTGTCAACAATGACGACGTCGCCCACTTGCAAGCCGGGGACCATGGACTCGGTCGGAATTCTAAATGTTTGAATGCCGTACGGTCGGATGAGCAGGAAAACGACGATGCCTGCGTACACAACCGCGTCGAACAAGTCGTTCATGATTCGGGCCGCCGTGTCGGGTCTGCCACTTGTAGCGAAATAGGCAAACGCGCCCGGTGCGAGCAGCAGGATGAAGCAGATCGGGTGCTGCGTAATGCCCCAATAGATGCACAATCCAGCAACCACGGTGGCCGGGAGCCAGAACAGGACTTTGTTGAAGTGAAACTTGTCTTCGGCGGTGAGGTAGCTCGTGTAAGCAACCCGCATCAGCGTGCACACAAGGCACGCGAGGACAACAGTGGTCAGGCTCATACGAGCCATTTTCTCGATGAAACCGTAGAAGCTGCCCTCTTCGGGCAACGGGGAGTGCTGCGCCAACAGCGCCGAAAGCATTACCTGGCCTCTTCGATCCGGGCTTCTTTGCCCACCTTTCCACGAAGGTAGTAAAGCTTGGCGCGGCGAACGCGGCCTCTTCGAACTACTTCGAACTTAGAAACCAGCGGCGAGTGCAGCGGAAAAGTCCTTTCGACGCCCACTCCGTGGCTTAATTTGCGAACTGTGACGCTTTGCTGGATCCCACCATGCTTATTCGCGAGCACCACGCCCTCGAAAACCTGGATACGCTCCTTGCCACCTTCTCGAACCCGAACGTGAACCTTCACCGTGTCTCCGGGGTTGATTTGGGGCAGGCCCTCCTTCTTCAGGGGGTCAGTCAGGCTTTCTAAGATGGCGCTCTTTGACATGGGGGAACCTCGAGGGGAATGAAGCGCTATTTTAGCAGGTCGAGGTCACTCAAGGAAAGGGGGGCGCGGGCAAACAGGTCTGGACGCCGCTCGCGCGTCGTCCTCAGTCGCCAGCTTCGGCGGAATGCGTCTATTCGGGCGTGGTCACCCGAGAGGAGCTCCTCAGGGACGAGTTGACCCCTCCAATCAGCTGGCCGGGTGTATTGGGGGTTGGTAAGCAGGCCGTCGGAGAACGCGTCCTGATCCAGGGACTCTGGCTTCACAGTTCCCGGGATGAGCCGGGTCACTGCATCCGCCATCAGTGCGGCCGGCAGTTCTCCTCCGGTGACTATGAACTCCCCAAGGCTGAATCGGTGTGTGGCGTACGCCTCGACGAATCGCTCGTCGAACCCCTCGTAATGACCGCACACAAAAACGATCTGAATTGATTGACTTAGCTCAACGGCGTGGCTCTGTGTGAACGGCACACCGTTCGGATCGGGAAACACGACTTTTGCATTTGGCTGCAACACCGCATCAAGCGCGTCGCCCCAAACATCCGGCTTCATCACCATGCCTGCGCCACCACCGTAAGGCTCGTCATCCACGGACCGGTGTCCGTCCTTTGCGAAATCGCGAGGATTTGTCGCAGAGAATTCAACCAAACCGGCGGACTCTGCGCGGGCGATAACGCTGTATCGGACAGCGGCAAGCACTGTTTCAGGGAAGAGGGTCAGAAACTGAATTCGTTTCATCTTCGCGGTTGTCGCGGCGGCGGTTTCGGCGCGGGTCGAGCCGGGTCGAGTCCAGCCATTCCTCGCAACAGCCGAACGACGATCCGCTTGTCGGTCTGGTTTACCGAAATCACAAACTCTTTGACGACAGGAATGAGGTACTCGGCGACTCTGAACACGTCGTTTGCGGGAGCCGGGATTACCTCCTCAAGCACGCCTAACTTTTGACCTTGTTCATCAACAACCTCGTAACCGAGGATGTCGCGAACCAGGTACTCATCCTTCTCAAGAGTCAGCGGTTCACTTGCAAGCCCGTAAACACGCCCGCCAATCAGCTTTTCTGCCTGTTCGATGGTTTCAATCGAGTCAAGTTTCAACCTGGCTTGTTCCTTATGCCACTGTGTGGAAACGATTTTGTAGGCGCTGCGCTTGATGGTGACCTGACGGCCAGCTTCAAATCTCTCAAGAAAATCGGTCATCGGCTGGACCTTTATCATCCCTTTGAGCCCAAAAACACCGACGACGTGTCCGATGACAAGAAGGTTTGTGTCGGCGGGTAAACGGGGGGCGAACGTTCGCTTTCGCACGCAGTGTTAGTCGGAAACGACCTTGACGAAAACCTTCTGCCGCGTCTTCGAACCGACTGCCGAAGCCAAGCTCCTGAGCGCGTTGACTATGCGGCCATTTCGTCCGATGACTTTGCCGACGTCATTCGGCGCAACGGTCACGTTCAAATACGCAGCGCTACGATCGTTTCTCGATTCAACGGAAACCGCCTCAGGCTCGTCAACAAGCTTTTCGACGCAGTATTGGATCAGGCCGCTGTAATCTGTTTTCATGATTCGCTCGTTTCTGTGGTCGTCTCCACTGCCGCTTCGGCGACCGGCTCTTCAACCTTCGGCTTAACTTTCTTTGGTTTCACAGGCTTCGGAGTCTTCACCCGAGGCTTTACCGCCTTTCGACGTGCTTTCTTTTCGCCGGTACCGAACACGACTCCTTCATTTTTCAGAAGTCGTTCAACGGTCTCACTCGCCTTCGCGCCGTTGCTAATCCACTTGACGGCCTTCTCTTTGTCGAGCTTGACCTCTGCCGGGTTCTTCAGAGGGTCGTATGTGCCGATCTGTTCGACGAAACGACCGTTTCGCGCGTTTTCACCTGGCAGGACGACGATTCTGTAAAACGGTCGCCCCTTGGTACCCATTCTTGCAAGTCGAATTCGAACCACTCTGTTGTTGTCTCCTGTGAATCTTAGCGGCGCTTTTTCTTACTGAACAATCCTCGGCCTTGCGCCATTCTTGAGAATTGCTTCATCTGCCGCTTCATCTCGTCAAGCTGCTTCACGAGCCGGTTTATTTCTTGAACCGAAGTACCCGACCCGGCGGCTATTCGCTTCTTGCGAGAGGCGTCAAGTATATCCGGATTCCGCCGCTCTTTGGGTGTCATGGACAGCAAAATGGCCTCAATCCGGCTCACTCCGGCGTCCCCAACCCCGTCGAGCACTCCTTCCGGAAGCTGGTGTGCGCCGGGCAACAGCTTCATCACCGACTTCAGCGAGCCCATTTTCCTGACGTTTCGAAGCTGCTCGAGCATGTCTTGCAGGTCGAACTTGCCTTGGCGCAGCCGATCGGTGATCTTTGTTGCGGTCTCCGGCTCGATCGCGGCTTGAGCCTTTTCGAGTAAGCCGGTCAGGTCTCCGTAACCCAGCATCCTCTGGGCAAACCTTTCTGGGACGAATAGGTCGAGCGCATCTGTCGCTTCGCCGACACCCACGAACCGGACAGGCTTGCCAGTACTTGCCCTCATGCTTAACAGCGATCCGCCCCGAGCGTCGCCATCGGTTTTCGAGAAAATTAGGCCAGTCAGTCCGAGCCGTTGATCGAATGCCTCCGCGACATTCAGGGCCTCTTGACCAGTCGTCGCATCTGCAACGAGAAGCACTTCGGTAGGCGCTGCCACCTTTTTGACAGCTTCGATTTCGTCCATCAGCGCTTCGTCAATTTGAAGCCGGCCGGCGGTGTCGAGGATCAGCGTGTCCTTGAATAGTCGCTTTGCTTCAGCGATAGCCGCCTTCGTCACCGCCACCGGGTCCTTCGTGTTCGTGTCAGCGACAACAGGTACTTCGATGCTTTCTCCCAAAACCTGCAACTGTGTAATGGCAGCAGGCCTTTGCAAATCGCAGGCCGCCAAAATCGGAGTTTTGCCTTGCGACTTGAGCCAAACAGCGAGTTTCGCCGCAGTCGTGGTTTTTCCAGAGCCTTGGAGTCCGCAAAGCAGGATGACCGTCGGTGGTGATGGTGCCCAGGAAAGGCGTACCGGCTCGTTCCCCAAAAGCTCTGTTAGCTCTTTGTAGACAATGGTGAGAATTGTTTGGTCAGGAGTAAGCGAAGTGATGACGTCTTCGCCCACCGCCTTCTCGCGAACTCTCGCGACAAACTCCCTTGCGACTTTCAGGTTGACATCGGCTTCGAGAAGTGCGATCCGGATTTCGCGGAGAAACTCGTCAACGTCGGCTTCACTCAGCCTGCCCTTCTTTTTGAGGCGGCCGAACACACCGGACAGCGCAGAGGTGAGGGAATCGAACACGGCGGGGAATTATGGCCCGGATTGGGGGAGCGATGGAAAGATTGGCCCAAAAAGCACTTTCCAGAATAGCGCTGCCTTACGCCGGGCGGATCCCCAGCCTCCAAGGGTGACAATCGTTGCGAGGCTCCAGGCAGCCGCCATGCCGAGGGCTCCGAGCCTATCCAGTCCGAAACAGATTAGGGAGGAGAACCTCCCGTGATGAATGGCAAAGTACCGTTCCTTGCCTGCATTGTAAAGTTGAACCGCCACGTGGCGGTTCTGGATGCTCGAACTGCCGAGTGCGTGAACAAACTCAGCTTCGGGAACATACCAAATCTCGCCTTGCTTCGAGATTCGCTTGCACAGATCTGTATCTTCGCAGTACAAGTTGTAGCGCTCATCAAATTTGGGAAACTCGCCTTGATGTCTTCTGAGCATGACGCACGCTCCCATAACTTGCGCAACGCGCTTGGGTGTATTGCCGCCTGCACTAACGTGCCTTCCAGAAATCCAATAAGGGCTCAGCAGTGAAGAGTGTTTGAAAAGCTTTTCGAGCCGAGTTTGCTCGCAGAACACAACCCACAGACTTAATTCGTTGCACGCCGATTCCTGGAGAGTTCCATCCTTGAACAGTAGCTTTCCGCCACATGCGACGACATTCAGATGCTGAGTCATGTATGAAGCAAGCAAATTAATCGCACCCGGCTTCGCGGCGGCGTCGGGATTTAGAATCAGCGCAAACTCTCCTGTCGCAACTTGAAGTCCCTGGTTGTTTGCCGCACCGAATCCTCTGTTCGAATCGTTCTGAATGAGCTTAACTTTTGGAAACTCTGACTGCACGTGGTTGGCTGTGCCATCCGAAGAGCGATTGTCTACGACGATGACCTCGCAATCATCTTGTATTGCGCCTAAGCACTCGCCGACTTCTTCTCGACAGTTGTACGTGACGATAACGACGCTGACTAACGGAGAACTCACATTCCGGTCCCAGGAATTCCGCTGTGGATGATTACCGGCGGGTCAACAATGCCCTTTTTGTCCCTCTCAGCCCGGTCTCGCCGGGCACGGTCGAGGAGCCCTTTTTTTGAGTGCGGCGCGCTCGCTGGGGTCTTGAAAGCGTTCATAAAAACAGACCAAAACTTATCCATATCGTGAGAAAGGTCAAACACCATAACTCCCTGGCTTGCAGCGCAGGCGGCTTGGAGGGCACGGTTCAGTTCCCATGCGCGGTTTTGGAACAAGCTGAGTTGGATGCCTGCATAAACCCAAGCTTGATCCCGAGCGGCACGATTTGCGAGTTGCGCGGCAGCTTCGACTGTGTTGCCAACCGGCTCGGCTTCAGCAAGCGCGTCGGTAATCGTCGGCGTATCGTAGTAACAGCCGGGAATGAAGAAGTCGAGAAGAGCGGCATATCCAGTTTGTTTGTACTCTTTTGTTAGGAACCAGAATCCGGCATCGAACGAAGAGCTCGCATAATTTGCCCCAAAGCGCGTGTACTCTGAGTACGCCGATCCCGCGTACACACCAAACAGTGCGTCGGCGTTTGATTGCTTTATCACCTGCCGTACTTGCGCGACCCAGTTGCGAAGGGTCATCGCGCGCCATGTAATCCAGGCGTCGTAATATGGGCCCACTTTGACTCCGCGTTGAAGCGGTGGAGTCACTGTGAACTTGAAAACATCATCGGGCCAGTTGATGCTTTTGCCGATGTACTTTTCGAATAGCGCTTGGCTGCGATAACTGAAATCGGCGTTGATCCCGCCGTATCTGAGCCGGTCATCGAACACAAGACCATCAATAGAATAGTTTGTGAAGAGCTCGCGGATCATGTCGAGGAGCCGCTGTTGCACCTCTGGATTGTTGGGATTGACCATTAGCGGGATCTGCTGCTCTGGTCGCTGCGAAATCGGTACCCACTCGTGACGGGTGTTGAGCTTTGTCTTTGAGCCGAGAGTTAGGTTCTCGCGTAGGTAAGTCGCAGCGCGACCGAAACCCGCCATAAGGCTGCCCCCGGATGGAATCTGAGGCGTCTCGGTAGAAAGGGAGCTCGAATCGAACGTGGAGATGACGAGCCCGTCGCGCCCGACGATTACTCCAAATTGCAATCCGCTTTTCGGAACTGCGGCTCGGTTCGTGAATACTCCGATGAGTAGATCGTGTGCCGGGACTTCGTTTGGCAAGCGACATAGGTTGAACTCACCAGCAGGAAGATCAAGGTACGGGAGCGGTTCGTAAAGGACCGTTTGCCATCCAAGGTTTTCGTATCCGAGGCCCTGTTTTGTGAGTCGGTGCCCTTCGCTGAAAGCATTTAGACTAACGAAGAGCGGTAACTGGTTCGCCTTACACTCTCGAGCAAATATCTTTAGTGGATCAAAATCGGCAGGAAGCGATTGCCCTCTCCATTCCTGCAATTTGGGTGCAAACTTGCTTGGGTAAAGCGTGTATCCAACAATCGGCTTAACATCAAATATGATGGTATTGAATCCTGTGTCCTTTATCTGCTTTACCAGCGCGACGATCTTCTCTTCAGTATTCACGCGAGCAAGATTTGCTGTGCCATCTATCCAAAGGATCCTTGCCTGGAGGTTTTGTTCCTGCGCTAACTTCTGTGCAATCCCGACATTGTTGCCAACGCGATCGAGCAACAACGGCTGCAGTCCTTGGATCGGCGTCATCATCGAAAACCGCGATTCTGGCGGCGGGATGTTAATCGGGCCGTAGTTGACTTGCGCGATTGGAGCTGCGACGAGCAGGTGCAACATCATGCGCCGCTTATACCACCATCGGATTAGCCGACTTGGGAGCCGAGGATCCCGGCGGCCTGCGCCAGAGCTTCGGTGAGCTTGTTTTGGTCTTTACCACCCGCCTGAGCAAATGCCGGCGAACCCCCGCCGCCGCCACCAGTAAGCTTTGCGACGTCGCGCGCGAGATTCCCCGCGTGCGCTCCGGATTTCTGAGCTTCTGTCCCGGTTTTGCAGAAGAAAATAAGCTTATCTTGCTCTTTTAGCGCGACGAGCGCGACCCCGAGTGAGTCCTTCTCGATGAGTCGGTCGGTTAGGAGTTTTGCGGCATCCGGACCCCCAACCTCGAGGGTGGCGGTGTACAGATTCAAATTGCCAACCTCTGTTTTGTTGGATTTGTCCTCCGTCCCTCCTTGAGTGATTAGTCGGTCTCGCTCCTTTCGCAAATCGCGCAGTTGTTCTTGCAACTTTTCAGCGGCTCGCGGCAGTTCACTCGGAGTCGTTTTCAAAGCGTGAGAAGCCTCTTTGAGCAGGCTTTCGCGGTCAGCAACAAATGCATATGCACCACGACCAGTGTACGCTTCTATTCTTCGCACACCACTTGCGCTCGAAGCTTCGCTGATGATTTTGAACATTCCGATTTCTGCGACATTACGAACGTGGCAGCCGCCGCAGAGTTCAAGACTGTAGTCAGGAATCTGCACCATCCGCACGCGGTCGCCATACTTCTCGCCAAACAGCATCATGGCGCCTTGTCCACGTGCGACATCAATCGGAACACCGTCGAGTATGCCGACGAGTTTTGCGGCTGCTATCTGTTCGTTGACAGAACGCTCGACCTCCGCGAGCTGTTCGGGTCTCATCGCTTCAGAGTGTGTAAAGTCGAAGCGCAGCCGTTCTGGAGCTACGAGGGAGCCGGCTTGAGTTACATGCGTTCCGAGAGTGTTTCGAAGCGCGGCGTGCAATAAATGAGTAGCGGTGTGGTTGCGAGTGATGTCATTCCGACGCTGCCCGTCAACGATCGCTTTCACCGGTGTAAACAGCGGGCTTTGATTGAGTTTGTCTCGGATCTGGTCGGGTGTCAGCCCAGTCAGATTGATGGGTGGCTCGATCTGCTCCATCGTGCAGTCGTGCCATATCTGGCCCATCTCTTTCCAGGTGTTTGTAACTTTCAGCCAAAAATGTGGACCGATTATCATGCCCGTGTCGCCTACCTGGCCGCCGGATTCTGCGTAGAAAGGCGTCTCGTTGAGGCAGATCTGTAGGTCGCCGGTTGAAAGTTTGTCCTTGCCAAACCGTGGGCTGATTTGAACTATTTCGGAAATGTGCTCGGTGCGGTCATAACCAACGAACACGGTCTGGATGTTAGCGTGGTCAGTGCCGATAAGCACTATTGGCTCATCCTTACCACCGAATTTTTCGACTGATCCTTGAGCTGCGCGTGAACGGGCTTGAGCCTCCTTCATTGACGCTTCGTACTCGTCAAGGTCCACCGTCAGGCCATGTTCGGTCGCGAGTTCCTGTGTGACCTCGAGTGGGAATCCGTACGTGTCGTAAAGGTGAAATGCGTAGCGACCGCTGAGTTTGTTTCCCTGAATCTCAGATGCGTTCTGTTTGTTCTCCAGCACAAGCGTCAATCTAACATTCCCGTCTGACATCGTTCCGCGAAACAGGTTCTCTTCTCGCCCAAGGGCGCTTTTGATAGCCTCTGACCGTTCCTTCAGTTCAAGATATGGATTACTGAGCGCCTCAATTACCCCGTCGTAAACTCGTGGCAGGAAGAGGTCTTTGATTCCGAGGTGTGTCCACGCGACAAGCATTGCGCGGCGGATGAGTCTGCGAAGAACGTACCCGCGCCCGTTATTAGATGGAATCACTCCGTCCGCAACGCAGAAGCTCGCTGTGCGAATGTGATCCGAGATGATCCGGGCGCATCGGTCAAGTTTTGGATCACCGCCGTAGGTGTAGTTGGCCAACTCTTTGGATTCTGTGGTTACGAGTTGCCGAATGCGCTCAAGTATCGGAGTGAACACGTCCGTACGATAGACATCTCCAAGTCCGCCAAGAACTGCAGCGGTGCGTTCCAGACCCATTCCAGTGTCAACACAAGGTTTTGGGAGCGAATCCATTCCTGTCTTTCGGTATCCGAGATGCGGTTTGGCGGGGTCGTTCAATTCGCCTTTCCACTCAAACTGCATGAAAACGAGATTCCAAATTTCAAGCCAACGGCCAGCGGCCTCGTCAGTTAGGTAGTCGCCGACCATATCGGCGTCGGGCGCAACTTGGTAGAAAATCTCGGAGCAGGGTCCACACGGCCCTGGTGGTCCCGCAGAAAACGCGCCAGCGGGCCAATAGTTTTTGTCCTCACCTAATCGGTGGATTTTTGACGCCGGATCGAATCCAGCGTTCTTCCAAACTTCGGACCATAGCGCGTACGCGTCGTCATCGGTTTCAAAAACGGTAACACAGAGTTTGTTCGGATCTAAAGCGAGCCAGTCGGAGGAAGTGAGAAACTCCCATGCGTACTCGATTGCGCCCTCTTTGAAATAGTCGCCAAACGAAAAGTTGCCGAGCATCTCGAAAAAGGTGAGATGCGATGGGTTGCCGACCTCTTCGATATCCACGGCGCGCACACATTTTTGGCTGGTTACCAACCGTGTGTGCAGAGGTTTTGCGATCGCGCGAAAATACGGCTTGAACTGAACCATCCCCGCGCCAGTGAATAACAGCGTTTCATCGAGTTTCCC
Source organism: Fimbriimonadales bacterium (assembly GCA_046330175.1). GTDB lineage: Bacteria > Armatimonadota > Fimbriimonadia > Fimbriimonadales > ATM1 > JAJPJR01. The sequence continues at coordinate 996,010 of JAXLTG010000001.1, read as the reverse complement.
GGTAGCATCAATCGGCACAAGCGGTGACGAATCGTGGCGCAAATGGCCCTTCGATTCGAAGAACTGGATGAATCTGGTGCGGAGCTCGCGTGCGTTCATGGAAGGGAAGGGTGAGCGCGAATTTTACCTTCCCCTGAGGTGAACGACTATCCGCCGGGGCCACGTAGACTTAGGCCGAACGAAGTGATCGAGAACACTCCGTCGCTCACATCCGAACCTGCATTGCCGCTGCTGTCCTTTGCTGTTACTCGTAATTTGCAGCTTTGCGACCGAATGGGTGGCACGGTCCACACGTAGTTGCCGCTGTCTGGAATGCCGGTCACGATGGTTCTCCAGGATTGACCGCCGTTGACGGAATAGTGCAAGTCAACCTGCGTCACCGCCTCGTCGTCGTCGGTAATCCAGTTGATTGACACTTGCTGTCTGGGCAGATACATCTCGCCTCCGTTCTGCGTTTTCAGGTATGCGCTCGGAGTGGTTCCATTCAGCGGCTTTGGGATATGCATGACAATGCAGTGGATTGCGCCGGCCGACGAGATGATCGGCTCACAATTGATTTGGACGATTCGCTTATCAGGGCAAGCCTGCTGCCATGCCGCGAGCGCAGGAGCATTGTATTGAGACACTAGCGAGTTCGTATATGATGGAACCATCACGACTCCGTTGCACATCACGACGTTAGTGTAGGTGTAATGGACCGTTGAAGTGCGCTTAGCCGGCACTCTGGTGACCGTGTACCCATGGCTAGCCATGTAGCCCGCTGCGCTATCGCAGATCAGATCTTGAGTTGAGCCAGACTGTTCGGGCCAATCACTGATGACCACCGCGTGGTCGCCAATCAGTTGCATCCACATGTCCAAGTGCTGTGTCGAATCTACGCTTGTTTGGAACGGGTCGAACAGGTGCACGTTTAGATTCTGGTAGTCAAGCCACAGTTGAAGAATCTGAGCTTCTGTTTTGTCAGGGTTTTCATTGTTGATGAGCCGCGTGGCGTAGCCCCGATTCAGTGCATCAAGATGAAAGTTTCCTCCGCCGTGAATGAGGGGTATTCCATAGATTGCATGGTGCTTGAGGGCGGAAAACACAAACGGAAAATTGTCGTCGTTGGGTCTTGGTCGGTTGTAAACGTGATCAATTATCGCTCGGCAGCCGCCTTCGTAAATGTAACGCGGGCCGTAGTCCCGGCACCAAATTGTATCGGTTGTCGTTTGAATAAACCGGACTTTGTTGAGGTCCACCCCAGTGGATGTTAGCGTCGCACTCGCGCTTGTTTGTTCTGCGGGTGTGTCAACTGCAATGTAGACAATGCCATCGCCGTCTGCGCTCGTTGCCTCCTTCGCAACCTGGGCGAGGATCGTGAGCCAACTCGAGCTACCTTCCCACGAAATCTGCAATCCCTCCATCGGATCGTATTCTGCGGGGCAATGTATGGGGCCAGTCGGGGGCGCTGTCGCAGCGGGCTGCGCGGGCCGCCATCGGAAAAACTCCTCGGCGGTCATGAACCGAGGGACTGGCGCACCCTCCGGGTATGTGTGCTGAGCGCGCAATAGTGCTGGGGCGAGGAGGATTGACAAAGCTAAGCCGAACCGGAAGCTCATAAGTTTCGTAATAGACCCCAAAACGATTGCGGTTGGTTCATGGTCGAAGTATGCTCTCCGAATGACCATTTCGCTTTTGCTGGCAACCGCGTCGCTGTGGGGTGGCCGAGGACAAATCATGACAGACCAAATTAGCGCTGATCGGCTCCAGGAAACCGTAACAAAGCTGGCCTCATTTCATACTCGGAACACACTCTCGCCCGGGCTTACGGAGGCGGCTGAATGGGTGGCAGGTGAGTTGAGAAAGATCGCTGGCCTGAAAGTGGAGGTATGGAAGTACATCATCCCAAAAGGCCGTCGCGTGCCAGAGGATAAAGAGGTGGTGGAAGTCATTGCGACGCTGCCAGGCGAGGATAACAGAATCGTCATGGTCGGCGGGCATCTTGATTCGTTGAATCTGCAGGGGGAGGCGATGACGGTGCGGGCGCCTGGAGCAAATGATGACAGCAGTGGCGTGGCGCTCTCGATGGAACTTGCACGAGTGATGAGTCAACGAAAGTGGAAGCACACGTTGGTTTTCGTCGCCTTCAGCGGGGAAGAGCAAGGGCTCAACGGGTCGCGAGCGCTCGCGAAACGGGCGAAGACGGAAGGTTGGAAAATTGACGCATTTTTGAACAACGACACTGTTGGATCGAGTTCGAACAAGTTGGGGCAGAAAGATTTGGCAACTGTTCGAGTGTTCAGTGAGGATGTGCCTGTGCATCAAGGGCGAGAGATGGCGCGGTTCATCGAATGGGTCTGCCGCGAGAAAGTGAAATCGCCCGACCCTAAGAAGTGGTTTGGAATCAAGCTGGTGCTACGAAAAGACAGGTTTGGTAGGGGTGGAGATCACACTCCGTTCAATGACGAGGGGTTTAGCGCCGTTCGGTTTGTCGAGACGCATGAGGAGTATTCGCGACAGCACACGCCCGACGACCTACCCGAATTCATGGACTTTGCGTATTTGGCGAATGTCACTCGGATGAATTTGATTGCGATGAGTGCGTTTGCAAACGCCGACTTGCCGCCGACAAACGTGCTCATCAAGCGCGACCAAAGCCATAACACAACGGTAACTTGGGCAAAAACTGCCGGAGTTCGCTACGTTGTGTATTGGCGAGACACGGCGTCTACAGAATGGCAGGGATTCAAGGAAGTTGGAGAAGCCGACACCGCCACCATCGAAAAGGTGAACAAAGATGACCACGTTTTTGCCGTTGGTGCGGTGGGTGGTATCCCAGTTGAGGCGAAATAGCTCAGTCGCCGACCCATTGAAACTTTTGCAGTTTGCCGCTGCTTGCACGAGGCAAGTCGTCGGTTAGTACGACATTAACTTCGACCAGGAATGGAATCGCTTTGCGGAAAACCTCCGCGACTCGCGCTTCTATTCCTGGCGGTGAATCTGGAAGCTGAGTTACTACGAGCTCAAACTCAAAGAACGACTTTTGTCTGATGACCACTCCTCGGATTCCCTCAACGCGATGGAGCAGCAGGAAAATTGTGGAGAGGTGAATGGATTCTCCTGACTCCGTTCTGATGAGCTCCATTCGTCTGCCGACTAGCTTGTTGAGACGCGTCAAGCCGTATTCGCCTCTTGGTTCTCCAATCGCTCCGAGGTCTGCAATGTCATAGCGGAGAAATGGGGTTGCGTAGGGTTGAAGATTTGTGACGACAATCCGGCCTTCCTCTCCGATTTCGCGCGGAGTCCCGTCTTGGCGAACTACCTCCAAGTAGACGTTTTCGTCGTGCACAAGGTAGCCATCGCCGTCCGGCGCAGTCGTAGCAATCACGTTGACTTCCGCGGAACTGTAGTGATCTTGCAACTCGGCGTCGAATACAGATTGAAAAGTCTCAAGGTCGTCTTGCGTCAAGGTTTCGCCGATGCACCTGATTTTTTTCACAGACTTTCTTGCGCGGCTATCGGCGGGCAACATTCTTGCGGCTTCTGCGAGAGCCGACGGATTGCCCAACAGAAATCCTGGCGCCGTGTGGTGCAAGAACAGAGCGATTTGGCGCGTAGACGTTGATACATCAATGTAATATCCCTTCCCGCAACGATACAGCTTTTCGACTGGTCCCGGTGACCATTCCGGGATCATGACGCCCTTTCGCAAAGACTCGGCATTGGGTTGGTTGGGCTTAATGATTGCGCGGCAAAAGAACGCGTCGCAGCTTGGGTCCAAGTCGAGCCACTCCATCTCTCTTGCGCCGATTGCGGCCCGCACCATGTCGGAAGCCGTTGTTGCCACAACTTCCAAAACGTGGCCTGTGCTGCCGGAGGTAAATGCGCTTCCGATCGGTTTGATTCCGTATGGCAGTTGCTCGCACTTGCGTTCATCTCCTGCCGCATTCATGTCCGCCCTTGTTAGTATGGGGAGCTTGTGAAACGTGTCCCAGGAATCGAGCTCGGCCGGAAAATCAGCGTACAACCGACGGTACAGCGGCACATGCTGCCGGGCCAAGGCGTACTGCTTTTTGAGTAGTCCAAACTGGAACTCCCGAATCTCGTTTCGTGGCCAGTACTGAGATGCGCGAAAAAACCGGTAAAGCCTTTGAAACTCGGGGAAGTATGGATTCTTGGTCGGAAGGGCGTACCTCTTTAACCAATCGCTTCCTTTTTGTGGGTCACTCTCCATCGGCATAAACAGTCTTCTCTGAAGTATACGTTACGAAACCAGGAGCTGATTTCTTCGGCTTTCTCACGTACTTTGCGAGAGTGTAATCCACGGGCACGTGTTTAGCGTGCTTCTGAGCACTGTTCAGTACCGCGATTCGCGCGGCAGCATGGATTGTGCCGGGCTGGACACGCTCCGGTTTGCCCAGAGTTTGAATCAGCACATGCGACCCGACATTAGCGCGTACATGGAGCCAGATATCGTTTGGTTTAGCGATGCGTGTGCTCAGGTGATCGTTAGCCTCCGAGTTTTCGCCCCACAAAATCGTAAAGCCAACGCTGTCGGTAGTCATTCGAATTCGCTTGCCGCCGAAGGCTGCAACCTGTCTCTCCGACGCGCCGGAGTGTTGCTCCTTTAGCCACCCTCTCGACCTTGCGATCTCTTCAATTCGCTTGACGGCGTCGGGAGTCGGGTCTTGCAGTGCCGTCATCGCGGCTTCGATTTCTGCCAGCTCTTTTTTTCGGACCGGAATTTGGTCTTTCACTACGGATGCGCCGTGTTTTGCGCGCCTTGCTTTTTTGAAAAGCTTCTCCGCGTTCTCTGCCGCACTCTTTCTTGCGTCGAGTGGAATCGTAATTTGGTTTCCATCGTAGTCAATCGCGTCAAGTTGGTCTAAGCCCGCAGTTTCGTGTGCGTGCGCCAAGATTATTTCGCCTCGCATCTGAAACTCTCTCGCGCGCTCGGAGTCTTCCACCGTTGCCAACATCTGATTGAGAGCGTATGTCTTCGCGTCTGAGCAGCGGCGAAGTTGCGCCGAAAGACGTTTCGCGAGGACGGAGATCCGGTCGGTTTCGTGAGATCGTTCTGTAGCGGACTCAATTGCGGCGCTGAGCGTCGTCGCCTTCATCAGACCGGGTGCATCAACAGTCGTTGGGGCGAACGGGTACCCGCCATAGGCGGGTGAGTACACCGCAACGCCTTCGCGCACACGGCGAAGAAGCTCGTCGCCACCGAATTGTGCAAGCTCGGCCGCAAGCAGTTTTGATAAGCCGGTTCCTTTTTGAACTGCATCGTTCAGATCGGCCGCTTTCGGTGTGTCGAATTCGTACGGTTCTCCGACTCTGCGTGTTCCGATCCTTCGCATTCGCGCGGCGATGCGGTCGTTCTCGTCAACCAAGTACGCGTTAGCCTGTGGGCCGAAAAACTCGGCGATGAGCCGATATGTCGCCGGGCGCGTGCTGAGCGTAATCGAAAGCGTTCGATCAAAGCCGTTCTGTGTTATCGCTTCGATTCGGGCGTTGTCGCATCGCTCTTTCAGCGCTTTTCCGAACCCGCTCAGGTCTGCATTGCCGGCGGCTCTCGACAGATGTGCGCGCTGAAATTGTGGGTTAACACAGATCAACAGGTTGATATTTTCGCCGGCGCGTCCGGTGCGCAAAACGATCGTCTGTTCATCCAGTTGTGCGACTTTCTTAACGTATCCGCCGACTGCTATTTGCGCCTCTTCGACGATTTTGCAAAGCACCAGGCTATCGAAAGGAAATTTCGCAGACATTAGAGCTGTTCGCGCTTTGCTTTGTATTTGGTGGTGTTCTCATCGTCGCCTTTTGCACGGTAGAGATGCTCCAATTCTTCATAGACGTATGGATCAGGGCTTCCATCTTCGTCACACTCCTGTTCCAGTCGGTGTTGAATCGTCAAAGCTTCATCAATGCGGCCCATCGCACGGTATGTCCAAGCGATCATCCAGTGCGCGATGCGAATGGGGCCGGCCTTTCCGGCAGCTTCTCGCGCAGTGAGGGCAAGTTGAAACTGCTTCAGCGCGCCCTCGTAATCGCCTGAAAGATGAAGCGCGTAACCGACGTTGTTTCTCAGTGAGCCTTCCCACTTTTTTGCATCGGGCTGCGATGACTGCTCCATGTACTCTATTGCTTTTCTGTTCCACCCTAATTGTGCAGCCGGCTCTTGGTCAACCATGACCATCATGTGCAGCGCATCAATCGCAAGGTAATCCAGTTTTGCGCACTTCGCAATTTCAAACGCCTTGGTGTAACTGGCGCGCGCGGACGACTTCGCCTCGTCCGTGAGCTGCTCGGAGGTGTGCGCCGGCGAGCAGAGCGTTCTGCCAAGCTCAAGATGATATCGGGCGTTCACTTCCGCGCTCGCTTCGTTCAGATGCGGAGCGACATCACCGAGAACTTCTCGAGCCTTGTCGAACTGTTTGCGAAGCCCATAGGTTCGCGCGATTTGAGTAGTTGCGATTAACTGCTCGTCGAACGACAGCGACGGCAGCAGCGTCCGAAAACGATCTTCGGTTTGTGTTGGGTGTGCAAAGTCCCAGAGTTCGAGTACGTTGATAGGCATAGTGGACGGGGTCGGTTAGTCTACCGGTCCCGCCCAGGTTAGCCCTCTACTTCTTACTCCCGAATGATATCAACCAGCTCGATGAATTCATCCCCGCCGCGAACGGCTTCGCCGTAAATGAACCCAATTCCCTCAGCATAGTATTTGTTGTCGAGAACTCGAGGGTTAAGCCGCGTCCATTCTTTGGTCAGAACAACTCGTGCTCGGGTTCCGCACGACCGTTTGGGTTGACGGTTTGCGCGGTCACAACGTTCGCGAATTGGGGCACTGGATCCTCCAAACGAACGCTCCTTCAGCAAGTATCCCGAACGCTTCAGATACGAATCCGTTGACCACCCCCCAGCCCGGGAAGAACGTACACAGCCAGGAAGAACCAAAGCGCCAAAACTACTAGCAGCGTCAAACCGCTTCGGATCGTAGCCACTCGCTGCGGCATGCTATAGTCGTGTGCCATTGCGGTCAACCACACCGGCCCTACAAGCAGCGAAATCCAAAACAGAACTTGTGGCACCCAGAGCCAAATCCAATATCTGTTAGCTGCAGCCGTGACGATCGGACCCATTAGGTAGATCGCCAGCGCAGAGATCTTGAGCACAAACTGATAGAAGCGGGCGACAGGGTCCCTGCCGCTTCCGGTTCGTGTCTCCAGTCGAAATGGCCTCATCTGAGTTGGATCTCTCGGGCGCGCACTTCGCGCGCCACAAAATTCTTAACGTCAGCCATGCGTCCGATGATGCGACACGGCATCGGCCCGCATTTTTGCCAGTATCCCGAGCGGCGCGCACCGTCGCTTGGTATCTGCATCATAATCCTCTCAACAGTCGAGGTGAGTCAACATGGGAAAGAAGGGAGCAGGCAATCACATAACGCGACGCGAGTTCATCAAGTCCGCCGCAATTGGAATCGGTTTGGCGGCCACTTCGCCGCTAACGCTCGCTGCGCCAAAAACCAAACGCACACGTCCGCCTCGAAACAAGCTAAAGATTCCGAAGACGATTTCGGCAAACAACCACCTGATGGTCGCAGCGCCGACCATTTCAGAGATTGGCGGGGGTCGCAGCTCTAAAGTTCTTGCATACAAATCGTTTCCGGCGCCGACGCTAACCGCGCGTTCCGGCGAAACCGTTAGCATAAAGCTGCGCAACAAACTACAACAGGAAACGATAACGCACTGGCACGGGATGATGGTGGACACACCTAACGACGGCGGGCCGCAGGAAGCGATCTTGCCAGGCGAATCGTATGGTTATCAATTCGAAATCAATCAGCGTGCTGCATTCAACTGGTATCACCCACATCCACATATGTTGACCGGCAAACAGGTCAATCTCGGAATGGCAGGCGGATTCATTATTCGCGATGCTGAAGAAGATGCGCTGCAACTGCCTACAGGAAAATACGAGATTCCACTCATCATTCGGGATGCCGCGTTTGACGGTCACGGCAACCTGATGTACGTCCCTGACCCACAAGGGTTTTTCGGTAACACGCCGCTCGTGAACGGGACTTTGTCACCAACGCAAGCCGTTGATCGCGGTGTGTACCGATTCAGAGTGCTGAACGGGGCAAACGCGAGAGTGTTTCGAATCGGACTATCCAACAATCAGCAGATGACACTCATAGGGAATGACGGCGGTCTGTTGGCTCAACCATCTAATCTAACAACGATCACGCTCGGTCCCGCCGAAAGACTCGATCTATTGATTGATTTTTCAGCGCTCAATGCGGGCGCAACCCTGATGCTTCGCGATTTCGATTCGGGTTGGGACTTGCTCGAATTTGTCGGAACCGGACTCAACGGTTATGCATATCAAACGCCGCCCAATCTTTCCGTTATTGATCCGCTCGATGGACCCACAGACGTCACTCGCAACTTTGAGTTCTTTGGGCACAACCTGATTAATGGGCAGTCGTTCGAGATGGATCGCATAGATTTCCAAGTTCCGTTCGGAGTCGTGGAGCGATGGCAGTTCTATGCGTTCACTGCCGGACCGCATCCAATCCACGTTCATGGCGCGTCGTTCCAAGTGATGTCCCGTCAGGGAGGACGAAATCGAGTGTTCGACTGGGAGCGTGGGTGGAAGGATACGATTCTGCTTCAGTCGCAAGAGACTGTGGATGCGTTGATTCGTTTCGATCGTCATCGCGGAAGGTTTTTGTTGCACTGCCACAACCTTGAGCACGAAGACATGGGCATGATGTCAAACTTCGAGGTGGTGTGATACTCCGCTGCTCGGGCTGAATGTGCGTTGTGGTCAGACAGCGCCGCCACCCGCACGAAAAGCAATCGTCGGGTTAGCAGATTCCCATACTCGTTGAAGCGCGTTGAGTAACATCGGCCTGTGAGCGACAGCTATCGAGCCGGCGAGACGTACTGGAGAGCAGTGGAGCCGATCTGGGACAAGGTCAGCATTTATGATGGCGAAATCGTTTTCCTTACCCAGTTCCGTGAGTTAGATCCAAACGTGGGTCATCTGTTTGCAGCGCACTGGTGTAACTCGGAGGTTTGCAACGGCGGGTTCTGGCAGCTCTTCTACAACTCAACCGGAGTGCTTGCGCCGGAAGCGCTCGTCGCGTTCACTGCACTGGAATTGGACAGTTTTGCTGATTGTTTGCGTGAGGCAATGTCTTTGATGGGCAATCCGTACCCGCGAGATAGAAGCGCCAGAGTTGAGATCCTCGAGAAAGATGAGGAAGCCGGAGGGGTTTTGGAAGAAACCCTCAACGATTTCTCAGACCGCTACTTTGCCGCTCGTCGCCTTGGATACGATCACTTTGCCCTCGCGGCAGACGCATTCGCTCGAAGATACAGCCTGTAAGCGTGCGTGATCGGCGCAAGGCCGCTAACTCTTAACCTTATCCAGCGTCATGTCGAAAAACTCGAAGTACTGGTTTCCGTCGCGAGAAAACTCACCCTTCTCTACCCACTGACCCTTCTCATTGATTCGCATCTTGTAACGAATCTTCCCACTGTTCGCAGGAAGGTCAAAACCCCAATCGAATCCTTTCTCGCCTACTAGCTCGATCCAAGCGTCGGTTGATCTGCCGTCCACGAGCCACGACTTCATTTCATACTTGCTCGTTGCGGCGTTATATGAAATTACTGCAAGCGCGCTATGGGTGACAACCTCTTTTCCTTCTTCGGTTCGAGTGCCGCGCCCCTCGATTAGCATGACAATTCCGTCAAGCTTAAACTGAAGTTTCTCAAGCACTTGACTCTCTTTGCGCGCTCCAGGACCCGTCGCGATATGCCCAACACCTTTCCATTCGCCGGCTGCCCAAGCTAACTTCTTCATCGCCTCCCTGGATTTTGTGGCGGGATCTCCGGGAGTAGTGGCTTGCGAAAAGCCAGTACAGACCAAAAGGACAGTAGCGAGACAGGTGGAAACAAAAACTTTTGCCATTGTTGATAGGTACGCGCAAGCGGCACGAGAGGTTTCGAGAATTCAACTATTGTGCGACGGGGCGGGAGTTTTGCACTCGACCGCCCCGCCACATTTCCGAACGAGCTTTAGCCTCCGGCAGGGAACCATAGAACCGGAATCTTCCAGTTGACGTTCACTTCCAGGTGAAACGGGAACTCGTTGCTGTGCGGTATCCAGGTTGTGCCGCCGTCGAAGGTGTACTCATACGAATCGAGATAACCTGGCCCCGACCAAACGTTTGTATCGGCGTATGACCAATCGAACGTGTCAGGCCCTTCGGTCAGATTTCCCAGAACGAAGAAGTACTTCGTGTTTGGCGCAAGCCAAAATCTTCGATCAGGAAGAAAGGTTCGATCTGAGCGCGTCCCAGTCAAGTCAGGGATATAGAAGGTTGCGACCAAGCCAGCAGGCGATGTGTCCATGTGGCCCAAAAAGTCAGCGGTCCTCAATTCAGCGAACGGAGTCGTTGGGCCTGTCTCGTCACCCACTTGCGCGCGCACGTTGACAAGGATTGAAAGCCGTCCGTCCGTTACGAAGCTTTGAGCTGCCCACAGTGATGAGCTGATATTGTTGAGCGAGCGAATTGGCTCGTAAATGTTCGACACGAGCGTGGCTGATGCTGCTATCGAAGCGATTACGAAGCCGCAAATGGCGGCTGCGATTACTTTTGCCGTTTTCATCGGTGTCTCCTCTTTTTTGTGTTTGTCAGACTGTCGAGGAGGCGGTTCTCCTCGCGTCATCCGATTGGAGAGAGTCTAAGTCAAACTGGTGAGGCACCCGCAACTCTACACTGAGCGAATTATGCGGATTACTGTGCAAACATCACGCCGAGAGTGAGGGTGACGATGCGGTGCTGGCTGGGATGTGGGCGAAGCTAGCCTACGGTTAGTGCATAATATTCACTTCCGATGACATTTCAATTCAGCCTTCATCAGCCACCGACGCGGCACCTGTTTATGAGGCGCGAGTCGGATGATCCGAAACTGTCATGGGAGACCGCGCCCGAGCGCTGGCAGCTATTTTTCTTCTGCCTCAATGGCACGATGCGTACCGGCCCCAGAGTCTATGAAATCCATCACGGATCTGTGGTCATCGTTCCGCCACGCACGCGTTCCGAACTCTCGGTTGATACTTCCGAGCCGCATCCGCACTACCACATGAATTTCACTCCGACCGACTCGGCGAAAGAAGTGTTCGCGTTTGAGCAACTCACCGATCTTTCCGCCGACTATCCCTTTTGGCAAAAACAGTTTCATCATGCGCTTGATATGTTGGAGTACTCAGGTACGCCGGCAAACGCGTTGATCTGGCAGCTCTTATGGGCGATAGCCGTGCACCCAACTCGCGTCGCAAAAAATCCGTATCTCGTGCGTGCTGAAGAGTTGATGCGAGCCGAAATGAAAAACAGTCTCAAGATTCGCGACATTGCCGAAACGCTGAGCGTTTCACCAAATAGGCTTACCAACCTATTTCGAGAAGAGATGGGAAAAACGCCCATTCAATTCTATCGTGAGCTCCGCGCGGAAGAGGCGTACCGTTTGCTCACGTCAACCACGCTGCCAATAAAGCGCATCGCGGCGAGGGTCGGGATGCCTAATTTGCATCAGTTCAATCGGTTTTGCCGCGAAATGCTTGGCGCGTCCCCGCGACCGATACGCAACGACCGCGAAATCATGCAGCCGTTCTCAAGACCGTGAAGGCGGCTCAGCACCATTTCGTAGCTTAGGTTTCGCTACCCGCCCCTTTCAGGAGGCGGGTAGCATACTTACTCCCTTGCAGCTTTTCTCAGAAAACAGCCTATCCTAGTGCATCGGCAACAACCTACTTAACCTTGAACCAGAACTCCTCGAAGTCGCGACCTGAGCGCGGAGTCGCTCTCAGTCTGTAGCTTCCAGAATTCAAGCTCAGGGAAGTTGACCAGTTGCCGCCACGAACCCTTGCCGTGGTCTGGGCAACAACATTCTTCCTCGAGTCAAAGACTTGGATTGTTACTTCGCTATCGCTGCTTTGACCAGCGAAGTAAACCGTTGGCCCCTTGACCGTTGAGTCACGCTGAGGGCTGGATATCTTTACAGCAACAACCGGAGTTGTTGGCGAGCCTTCCAACTTCATTCTGAAGTTGCGAGAAACGCTGAGGTTGCTGCCCGGGAAATCCACGACAACTCTGTACTTTCCAGCTTTTAGAACGATCGAAGTGTTGAAGTAGTTGTCCCGAGTCGGAACCCGACGATCGGTTACGAGATTGTCTTCAAAGTCGTAAACGCGCACGCGAACCTCTTTTGCGCTGGAGTTCCCAGCCACGGTGGCTCTCGTCCCGTCAAGCGCGGCATCTTGCCTTGGGTCAGTCAACGTCAAGAATGCAGGAGGCGTGACGGGTCCGCCTCGCACCGTGAATTCTCTCGACTCCCGATCCCGGCCGCTTTCAACGCGGCAACTATACGATCCGGCACCCAGCTCAATCTCTGTGTTCCAATATCGGTCCCGAGTAGGAACTGTCCGATTCGTGACCACTCTGTTTCGGCTATCGTATATGACAACTTTCACATTGCGCTCTGAGCTTCTACCAGAAATAGACACGCGCGGTCCTTTTAGACTGGCGTCACGAGCTGGCGAATCAATTCGGAATCCAGACTGACCGGAACCTTGGCCGAACCCACCTCCGCTACCGAATCTACTTACGACGAATCTGACGCCGTCAGAAGAATCCGTGTAGTGCGAATGCAGATGTGCTCGGTAGGTGCCCTCGTCGAGTCGAACCGAAATCCCAAACTCGCCTCGAGACGTCTCTGCGATAACCTCTTTCACCAGGTTATTTCTCGAATCGTAGATCGAGATTGTAACGGGCTCAGATGCCTCGCCTTCAAAACGAACGCTCGGTCCAGAGAAATTCTGCATCCAAGTCGGACTATTTAGGCGGATATATCCTTTGCCGGGCTTGGAATCAACCCAGCCGCCGCCCGACGAGGCAAGCGTGCCACCGTCTGAGAACTTGACCTTCAGGTCGCGACTTCGCGAGCCGTCGTTTTTGACCTTTATCGAGTAGGTGAACGGGCGATCGTCGCTTCCTTCACCAGCGCGGAAGAGATACGCTTTGCCGGAGACGGTCGTCTCGGTGAGACTCAGAAACGATTCTTGGGCATTGTCAAAAGAGACGTGGTACCCCGCTCCCAACTGTTTGTTGACCTCTCTTCGGATCGCATGCTGAGCAGTGCGGACTACTTGCGAATCTATCAGCGCAACAGCTTGCGAAAACGCGATCGCGGACGCTGCAACTAATAAGATTAGCTTCATTAGGGGTTTCTTCATTTCTTATCCTCCAAACGTGAGTGCGTCGGGAATAACGTAGCGCTCCACACCATCCCCGATATTGATTGTTGTCATGTCGTTCTTGTGAGAAGAACTGAAATTGTAATGCGAGTCGGTCGCCGACGGTTTTCCCTTCGTAAAAAGGATCAACCGTCGTACTTTTCCAGACTCAAGTACGACGGTTGCCGTACCTCCACCGTACCGAATTACGTAAGCTGGACACTGCTTCGTGGCAGGGTTAGATTGAAGTGTGCAGGCGATTGACGCCTTGGCATGATAGGGTGTTCCAGGAAACTTAGCGTCCTTCGATTGTGGCAACGGGTTCAATCCTGCTCCCGCAACCTTGACCTTCAACACGTAAGCCAGAGTTTTGGAACCGTTCTTGGCGTCGCCCATCAAGTAGGTCCTTACTGTGTACACACCTGCAACGGGAGCCAGAAGGTCAGCAACCTGGCTCGACTGGAAGCTTCCAATATGCATCGCTTCTCCGGTCGAGCCCGGTGGCAGGACGTTGAAAAAACAACTTGCCGTAGCCTTCTCGAAGGACACGCGCATGCGGACCCCCGCTTTGAGGGAAACCCTGTGATCAACATATGATCTCCCCTTGAGCTGGCCGCTCACAGAACCGATGCCTGCCTTAGTTAAACGGATTTCAGTTACCTGTTGAGGCGTTGCAGACACAGCCAGGGCCGCTAAGCACGCCGTGAGACAGATGCCCTTATGTATGGGGCTAAATGAGTTGGCAAACACTAATCATAATTATCCCCGTCGCAGACCTAGCACTGGCGGAAGCCTCGAGACCCCGTACTCTTTGTGCCAAAATTTGGCACAAATGCACCGCACCGATATTGCGGAGATGGTAGCCAGCGAACCACACTGGGACCTATTCAAGAGCCGGCCGAAAAGTCGGCTCGAAGACCCTCCGGGTCACCTGTACTCGCTGTGCGGAACTTTGCTCGAACGCTTCTCGATTGCCAGCGAAACTGCGCCATCCGATTTGTCTCAAGTAGACGCTAATAGTGACCACAGGCGTTTGTACATACCTTTGGGTGGCGAGCTCGGCCCTACGGCTTCGCAGGGGTGCGCACAGCTCGCGAGTTGCGAGATTGTTTGCTCAAAACTCGCAGGAGGCTTAGTGAGCGTTGGTGCGCAGTCCGACTCCAATTTGATCCTCGCGTATCCGGTTCGCGGCGCCATAAATACGTGGCGACGAGGGAACTGGTATCCACTTCCACTGGGTGAGCCTGCACTCTGCCTTCCAGGAGATGTCGGAATTGGACTGCTGAAGGATGCGACGCAAATTACTGTGCGGTTTCTGCTGGACGGAGCGACGCGGCTCCGATTGAAGTCCATGCGCTCATCAATCAGAGGATACGATCCGCGACCACTGAATCCCGCCGACGCGGAAGTTTTGACCCGACTGATTTGTTACTTGGGGACCGAGATAGGGCGCCAAGCCGAATCCCACCCTGGTGGTCAAAGGCTTGCAGCACGGTTGGGAGCTCTGCTTGCCGAAGAGTTGGATGCAATCCTGAGAACTCGATTCAGGTTCCCTCCATGTGAGGACGACGACTTGGTCCAAATTTGCAAGAGAGTTGATACTTTCATCTCTCAGCATATGTTTGATCAAATACAATTGGAGGACCTAGCGTCTGCGGGGTTGTGTTCAGTAAGGCAACTGCACAGGGCGTTTGATTCATCCACTTTCGCGACTCCCGCGGACTATCTCCAACGGCGCAGGCTAATGAAAGCGAGAAGCTGGTTTATCGTACAGCCCGATCCCGAGGAGATCCCAACGTGTCCGGCGCACTTTTTTGGGTTCTCTTCGGTTGCGAAGCTGAACTCCGCCTATTTGGCCGAGTTCGGTGAAACGACTAAATCAACCGCGCAAGAGAGAAGACGTGCCGTCCTTGATGCAATGAACACGGCTCTCTCCTGAGTTTCGTCTAATCGCTAATTAGGATCCTCGAAGAAGAAAATGCGCGTTCGTGCGTCTCCCGCCTGTTTTGCGCTTGCTCGATTAGGCTTGTCAAACGTCAATGTCCACTTTTCATCTTTGTCAAGAGTGAGCACGGCAGCGGTCTTGCTTGTTCTCTTATACGTGAACGTGCCAGCTCTCGCACCTGCTTCAGGCGGAGAACCGCTTTTTCGTACGAACACCAATTCATACCGGTTGGCTGGTTGAAATCTAAAAATGTAATCCGCAAAGTTGTCGGCATAGTGCATTCTCCAGTTCTTCAACTGTATGGGGCCGGTCGTCGCAGACTGCGGCACAGTAAACACAGGAAGGGAAAGCAGGTAGACAGCGAGGACGGAAGTCGTGAATCTCATGACAGTAGTATCCCAGAATCCCGAGCTTTGGAGTCGGCACGTTCTGGCGTGATGACAACCTGCACTGCCGATCGCAGGGAATCAACAGCGGCCAAAGATCGGACGTTCGCTATCGCTTCTGGGTCGTCGTCTCCTACAGCGACTTCACTTCGTAGCTGCGGATGAACTTCCACTTCCCGTCGAACTTTTTGAGACATTCGACAAAGTGTCCGGTGTACTCCATTGGCGACCATTTGCCCCCCTGCTTGATCATCATCCTGACACGCATCGTCACCCAAGCGGAAACCTCTTCGCCGTACTGTTGCACCTGCTTGATGTCGAAGTTCATTTGTATATCTTTCGTGTCGCCAATCATGGAGCGCATCATGTCCACCGTTTGCTTGTAATTCGCTTCGTGCCCGTCAAGATCCGAGCCATGATACGATGTGTGAAGCAGCGCGATTGCGCCCTTCATGTCGCGCGTTTTGCCGCAGTGTGCAAACTTCGCGTACACGGCCTCGATTTCCGATCTGGCGCTCGCGTTCGCCGCGGCGATTTGCGTTAGTGCGATGGCGATGATGGAGATGATTTTCAGATGTTTCATGAATCTACTATTCCTGTGGAGCAGCTATTTTTGCACGGGTTATGTCCTCGGGCTGGATGAAGCGAGCCTGTCCAGCTGTTTCGATGGGTCGGTCCGCGTATCGAACGGCTGGGTTGTGTCCAGCAACACCTAACTGCGTCTTCCGTCTGAAAGCACGTGAGCGTGGGTAACTTGGGGATGGCAGTATTGGAAGGAAGAGATCTGACGCAGATGCAAGGCGCGAAGCGGTCGGTTGTGCAACTTGGTTCAGTTTCGTTACGGCCGCGCTTGGGATGATCACTCTCGGACTAATGTACACCGGTGCGAGCCAACCGATGACGCGCTTTGTGCAGGGCTGGGCGCTCATACCCGTAACTATCGCTTCGTTTGTTGCGTTTGTCTGCTTCAAGCTAAAACGGCGTGAGAGTAGAGAAGTTTTCGTTGGGTTTGTGTGCACCTTCGAAATCGCCAGCTTTGGGGGGTTATTGTGGGCGTTCTATATTGATCCCGCAAACTTCCCGCTTGCGAGCCTGCCATCAACGTTCGTATGGATGTACCTCGCCCTCCGCCTGGCTATCGAACTCCCGCGGGACAGGGATTACGGTGGGTAATCCCGTCGCGGACCGCCTCAGTCGGCAACTGCGGTCGGCGTGGGCCCTTGCCCCCCACTTGACTCCCGTGGGGGAACCTGGTACAATGCTCCTCGCCGCTAAGACCCGTGGGGTTTTGTCGGCTGTACGGTCAACAGAAGGGGTTCGACGAGTTCGACGTGTTCGGATGGTTCGAAGTCCAGAAAGGCCGGCACAACGATCTTTGAAAGTTATATAGACTGCATTGAGGAACCACGCGTCTTCGATAATTTGCTTGACTAATAAAAGCTACGAAGGGTGTGCGAAGGATGCCTAGGGACTAGAGGCCGATGAAGGGCGTGTAAGCAGCGAAATGCTCCGGGGAGCTGCACAAAAGTGTTGATCCGGAGGTGCCCGAATGGAGAAATCCGGTATGAGTAATCATATCATCCTTAACTGAATTCATAGGTTATGTGAAGGGAACCGGCCGAACTGAAACATCTAAGTAAGCCGAGGAAAAGAACTCGAAGAGATTCCGTAAGTAGCGGCGAGCGAACGCGGAACAGTCTAAACCATAGTGCTTGCACTATGGGGTTGTGGGACCGCATTTAGCGACAATAGGTTAGTGGAAGAAGTCTGGAAAGTCTTGCCATAGAGGGTGACAGCCCCGTACATTAAAACCGACGATAGTGAGCGGTATCCCAAGTAACACGAATCACGAGGAATTTTGTGTGAATCTGTGCGGACCACCGCATAAGACTAAATACCTCTCGTCACCGATAGCGAAACCAGTACCGTGAGGGAAAGGTGAAAAGCACCCAGGGTATGGGGGTGAAATAGAACCTGAAATCGCAACACCCACAAACAGTTGGAGGCCTATGCTGCGAGCAATCGCAGAATGGCTTACAGCGTGCCTTTTGCAGAATGAGCCTACGAGTTGTTCGTACCGGCAAGGTTAAGTCGTTTAGCGACGGAGCCGAAGGGAAACCGAGTCTGAATAGGGCGTCTAGTCGGTGCGAGCAGACCCGAAACTGCGTGATCTAGCCATGGCCAGGGTGAAGCCTCGATAATATCGAGGTGGAGGCCCGAACTCATTGACGTTGAAAAGTCTCGGGATGAGCTGTGGTTAGTCCGGTGAAATGCCAATCGAACGCAGAGATAGCTGGTTCTCCCCGAAATGCATTTGGGTGCAGCGTCACGTGTTTTCTTACGCAGGTAGAGCACTGACTGGGCTAGGGGCCCTACCAGGTTACCGAACCCAATCAAACTCCGAATGGCGTAAGATCAGCGTGGCAGTGAGACAGCGAGTGATAAGATCCGTTGTCAAAAGGAAAACAATCCAGATCAGCAGCTAAGGGCCCTAAAACACGACTAAGTGTTAAACGATGTGGAAATGCATAAACAGCCAGGAGGTTGGCTTGGAGGCAGCCATCCTTTAAAAAGTGCGTAACAGCTTACTGGCCGAATGTGTTTTTGCGCGGACAATGTAAGGGGGCTAAAGTCGTGTCCCGAAGCTCTGGGTTTCTATCGCAAGATAGGAGCGGTAGGGGAGCGTCGTGTGTGCAGTGAAGTCAGAGCGTAAGCACTGGTGGAGCGCACGCGAGTGAGAATGTAGGCATGAGTAGCGATCACACAGGTGAGAATCCTGTGCGCCGCAAACCCAAGGTTTCCTCCGCTATGTTCGTCAGAGGAGGGTTAGGCGGGACCTAAGGCGAGGCCGGAAGGCGTAGCCGATGGACAGACGGTTGATATTCCGTCCCCGATGTTATGTGCCAAGGGGGACGCTCTTCAATGCTCCATCCCACACCGTTGGTTGTTGTGGGCCTGAAACAGTCGTGTCGCGGCGAAAACGCGAGTAATCGGCTGTGATGGGGAAGTGGATCCTTCGGGTGAAGCGAACTGGGGCAGAGGGGGGCCGCGAAAAGCCCTGAAGGCTGAGCATAACATCGCTCGTACCGTAAACCGACACAGGTGGGTGAGTCGAGTAGACTAAGGCGTTCGGAAGAACTCTCGTTAAGGAACTAGGCAAACGAGCCCCGTAACTTTGGAAGAAGGGGCGCCAGGGGCAACTCTGGCCGCAGCGAAGCAGCCCAGGCGACTGTTTACCAAAAACACAGGTCTCTGCTAAGGTGAAAACCGATGTATAGGGGCTGACGCCTGCCCAATGCTAGTAGGTTAACAGGAGGTGTCAGGAGCAATCCGAAGCACCGAATCGAAGCCCTAGTGAATGGCGGCCGTAACTCTAACGGTCCTAAGGTAGCGAAATTCCTTGTCGGTTAAATACCGACCCGCATGAAAGGCGTAACGACTTGGGCACTGTCTCAACGAGAAATCCGGTGAAATTGTAGCACCCGCGAAGATGCGGGTTCCCCGCAGTAGGACGGAAAGACCCCGTGGAGCTTTACTACACCTTAAGATTGTACTTTGGGTTGTAATGCAGAGCGTAGGTGGGAGCTTCGGCACCAATGGAACACCACCCTTTGCAATCTGGAGTACTAACCTGCACCGTTATCCGGTGTGGAGACAGTCTTAGGCGGGTAGTTTGACTGGGGCGGTCGCCTCCAAAAGTGTAACGGAGGCGTCTAAAGGTGCCCTCAGGCTGGTCGGAAATCAGCCGCCGAGCGTAAAGGTATATAGGGCGCTTGACTGTGAGACTGACAAGTCGAGCAGGGACGAAAGTCGAGCTTAGTGACCCTTTGGTGGTGCGTGGGCACGCCAAGGTTCATCGGATAAAAGCTACCCCGGGGATAACAGGCTGATCCTGCCAGAGCGCTCACAGCGACGGCGGGGTTTGGCACCTCGATGTCGGCTCGTCGCATCCTGGGGCTGAATTAGGTCCCAAGGGTTCCGGGGTTCACGGATTAAAGCGGCACGCGAGCTGGGTTCAGAACGGCGTGAGCCAGTTCGGTCCCTATCCACTGCGGGCGTAGGAAATTTGAGAAGAGTCGGCCCTAGTACGAGAGGACCGGGCTGAACTGACCTCTGGTGTATCTGTTGTTCCGCCAGGAGCACAAGCAGAGTAGCTACGTCGGGATCGGATAAGCGCTGAAAGCATCTAAGTGCCAAGCCGACTTCAAGATAAGATTTCCCATAACATAAGTTAGTAAGACCCCCAGCAGACTACTGGGCTGATAGGTCGCAATTGTAAGTGTGGTAACACATTCAGATTAGCGGTACTAATAGGTCGAGGGCTTTTTGTCAAGCTTTATCGAAGACGCTAGGCTCCTCAATGCACACTATGTAACTTTCAACGAATCGTTGAGAAGTAGTTACAAAGTGGTTTCAAAGTCGTTACAAAGTAGTTGCAAAGTGGTTATCAGGTTGTTGGAAAAGTCAAACGAATCCGCGAAACACCCTCGCAACAACTTTGCAACTACTTTGTAACAACTTTGCAACCACGTTGCAACAAAAAAACTAAATACAATTTGCGCTCAATTCGGGTGGTCATGGCGAGGGGGAAACACCCGTTCCCATCCCGAACACGGCAGTTAAGCCCCTCAGCGGCGAAAGTAGTTGGCTGGCAACGGCCCGCAAGGTTAGCACGCTGCCCGGATTGAGCCAAAACCTTTTTGAAGCACGCAATTACCGCGTGCTTTTTTCTTCTGTGAACGGACCCGTCCCCATCCCGCCGTATTCATCTTGAATAGGGCAGTTAAGCCCCTCAGCGGCGAAAGTAGTTGGCTGGCAACGGCCCGCAAGGTTAGCACGCTGCCCGGATTGAGCCAAAACTATTTCCAAACGGATCGCATTTCGCGGTCCGTTTTTGTTTTCTGGCCCCCGAGCGGTTGGACGCGCGGATGAGTTTCGGTTGTGCAGCCGTTTGTGGTAGAAAACACTATAGTGTCGATGGGTACAGATTTCCGGGTGGCTTTTCCGCGCGCCCGCCCGCCTCGCCTAGCGATATTAGTGCCTTCTGAAAGCGAGTATTGGCAAGAACA
Source organism: Fimbriimonadales bacterium (assembly GCA_046330175.1). Lineage (GTDB taxonomy): Bacteria > Armatimonadota > Fimbriimonadia > Fimbriimonadales > ATM1 > JAJPJR01. The sequence continues at coordinate 975,323 of JAXLTG010000001.1, read as the reverse complement.
GTACCTGGACGCAATTCAATGGGCTACTACTCAGTGGGGTGGCTGGTTCTCGATCTTGATACCTACAAATGGAGACAGCATTCGCGAAGAATTCTACAAAATTGCGCAGAAGTTTGATCCTGACCACATTGTCCGATACACCCCAGTCTTCGGAGACCTTCAACGCTGGAACCCTGAGGAGTACCGTGCAAGGGCGGATAACGAAATGAGCCGCCTTCTCGCGCCGCATGATAGCGACACCCAGACAGGCATCGCAGAGGAGATCCGACGGCAACTCAACGCCTCTTCCTTTAGCTTGCCACCGATTAGTCAGCAGGTTCGCGACAGACTGTTTGAGGTCTCGGGTTTTTCGGATGGTCAGATCATAGGAGTCAGTCTGTCGCAAAAGTCTATCGTTTCATTCGAAGCGGTTGAAGTATTGCGCGTGGCACAGGCCAGGCTGCCAATCATTACGCCATTGATGGAAGGTGATTCGACAAGTAGTTTGCGAATTGCCGCGATAACGGGTCTCTTGGAACCGACAAATGAATCACTCAATCCAACCACTTTCTACTCCCAGTCAGGCCCTATTGATCCGACCTATGTGCCGGGTTCAATGCGGGACAGGACTAGCTGGCAAACTCATCCCCGAGAGGTTAGCCTCTTTGGGTGTGACTTCTATCAGCACTCAAGCAGAACACTTGACAGTTACCGAATTGTCGTAGGAAACACTCCAGAAGACTTTTGCATCTACTACGACTTGATAAGGCTTTGCGGATTTGGAGTGACCTGGCTTCCGAACGTCGAGGAGTACAACAACAATTCTCTGATGATGGGGGCTCAATCAGCGTCCCTTAACAGCTCAAGCGGAGTGATGGCGACAAGCTTTTCTTTGCCGGAAGCGACGGTTCGTGAAATCTGCGTTCGGTGTTGGCCGGATTATGCCAGGGAAAATCAGCTTCCAGAGTTTGCCTCTGTAGCAATGTGTACGAGTGAGATTGAACAACCATGGCACCTGTGGGCGACCTGCTCTGTCTCTAATCAACAAGTGTTGAGCTGCGTTGAGGGCCAAAGCGTCGGTACATTGCGGACCCCTGTGCCGAAAGCGCTCGCCGATGCCGACGCCACAAAAGTAAAGTGGGTTTGTGAAGTTGAGATTTCGAACTACTTGCCGCCGAGATCGTTTGTAAATGCCGACTCGTTGTTCAATGTTCACAACAGCATGGGGCATTCACTGGCATCGAAGTCGCATGTGCGAATATCCAATCTTGGCTTATGTTTTCGGTGCCCAAACATACTCATTATTGGGCAAGACGTTACTCTTAACACCTGGAACCCCTCTCTGCGGTTCGAGTCGGACGAAGACATGTTGCGCAGGTACTTTTCGGTATTTGGCACGAAAACGAGCGCTTCAGACAAGGGAAAGTATTCACGAATACTGATTGAACGCTCCGGCGGCTTGGGGAACCTCGCGGAAATACTACAGGATGACATTTGCCAAAACATTTTGTGCGTACTATCCGCGGGACCACCGCCAAAAGTTCACAGGAATGACCCGCAAATGCCACATTGGCTGAACGGTCTCGATAGGTGGGTAGCAACCTGCCTTCAGCTTTCGGGGGCGCTTGGCAGGCAGGGATTTACCGAGGTGTCTGATCAGCCACCAGAACAGTTCGACGCATTGGTCTCTGCCAGCTTGGACCGACTCTTTTCGGCACAGCTAGTCAACAGAGGGTTCGTGCTTAAATGCAGTTCATGCGATGCGTGTCTGTGGTATCCGCTGGAGGTTGTTGGTCGGACCTTTAGGTGTGAGCGCTGCCGAACCGAACAGGTGATAACGTCAGGTCATTGGCGAATGCCTTCCGCTGGCCCCGCGATGTTTTATACGCTAGACGAAGTTGCTCTCCAATTTCTCACACATAATGGCGAGTTATCCGTATTGATGGTCCAGAAGGTCATCAACGAACCGGGCACGACACACTGGATGCTCGAAGCCGACTTCCGAGACGAGAAAGGGAATTCGCTGGAAAGTGATGCCGTAATCTGTAAGAATGGCGATATTTGGGTGTGTGAAGCCTCTAGGACAGGCAGTTTCGCAGACTCGAACAAAGTGAAACGACTGTCAGGTCTCATTCGCGATGCGAAGTGTCGCGGCGTGATTCTTGGAACGAACAAAGATGATTGGGACATCGGCCAAATTGAGCAATTGAAGAAGGTTGGCAATGTCCGCGTAATGCGACGCCTTCCCAAAGCAGCCTCATGAGCAACGAATCCTGCCGTGGCAATCGCCATGGATGTGAGCTACCGATCAACTTGAAATTGACAGGTGCTGTAACGTACAACCCCAATGAATAGGAGACAATGAAATGATTTGGCTTGGCATCGCATTTAGTTATTCGTGTATTCCACAAGAAGTAGCCGCTGACTTCTCGATACTGGGTGCCAACGAATCTCGTCAAATCCACTTCGCATTGGACAACCGCCTCAAAGTCGTGGCGCAAGGCGCAATATCCGATGACGGGACAACCTATTTCCCAGCGGTTGTTCCGCAGCCAGTGGTCAATCTCACCTCCGGCAAGACCATCTATATTGAGAACATAAGAATCGGGGTAAATCGAGAAACACAAAATCGTATGGTCGGAACTCAGTGGCAGTGGGGGTTCTTCAAGAGTCAACGACAAGAGCTGTACCGAAAGTTTGATTTCCTCGGCAGCACGATCGTTCGGTGTGCCAAGAATGATCACGAATGGTTATCGGGCGACGGCCAGAATATGGTCTTGATTGATACTCGCAAACAGGGCAATTCTCCAAACTCTAAAGTCAAACTGACTCCTCGCGTATTGGCCGACGGGGGCCAGATCGGAATTGCTGAGAGGTTCGATAGTGCGGGCCACGGCATATTGCTCTCCATGCACAGGGCCTCGAAGGATAGGGTGGAAGTGCACAAGTTTGTCGCCTCATGGGGGCAGAAGTTTACGAGCCACTCAATAATTGCGTCCGCGCCGCTCCCCCCGAAGGCTGCCTACCGGAATGATGCAGGCCGGCTCCCCGAAGATTTCGATGAAGGACGCTCAACATTTCTATATTCGCCAGATCGTGTTGGGAAGCCGCCGTTCGGAAATTACAAAGAGTGGCTGTCACGCGAGAAACGCTGGCGTACGTTGCCAGACATCATGTCGGGCAGCTACTTCTATTTCGCGGGGGAGTTGTTGGCGGCGCAACCAGGGAGTGGGGGCGCAGCGTTGAGTCTTTGCTCAACTGACGGTAAAAAATGCTCTAAGATTGGCCCATATGAATGGATAGCGAGGAGCAGCAATGAAAAGCACCTGCTCGTCCGAAAAACCACCGACAATACCTACTGGCTTATCTCGTTCAAGTAGCCCGTCACGAGAACCGGAGCGCTCGCATTCAAACGGTAATCTGTCTTCGAACCATGATCATGGGGCTTGTTTTCGGGTTGGCCGCGTGGCCGCAATTCGTTTGGTCGGGCGCAGCGCCGGCAATCTGTTCACCAGCGATCTACCTCCTCCAACAGTCGGCTGCGGCTACCAATCGGGTTCATCCCTTCGGCAGGCCACGCTTGCTGCTGGGCTGTAGGACATCGGCGACTAACATGAATAAGTCAAATTGCCCGCAAAAATACCAGGCCAACTGTTTGTAAGTCTAATTGTTTTGGCACATACTGTTCAGCAGGGGAACAGAGATTGATGAAACTAACACACCTACTCACTTTTGCTGCGGTCGTGGCCGCCAGTTCCGCGCGAGCAGATTTCGTCACCGCCGAGCCGCTGCAGGTCGGTGGATTCTTCGATGGCGGCGGTGCTGATAATAAGATCGAACACCAGAATTACTTCGTGGGATACGGAACAGTCGGTGGAGAGAGAACTTCCGAGCGACGTAGTTTCTTTTGGTATCACCTGCCCGACTTCGACGGTGAAGTGATAGATGTCACGATTAAGCTGACGCTGGCATTTCCGACCAGTCTAATTTTTGGTCTTGGTGATGATCCACCGATGAAGGACGCATTCGAGTCGTTCAAGCTCGGGGCGACTCCGGTTCCCGGTCTGCACATGGTGGACCCGGACTTGACTACAGACGAAGCGCAGACGATTTTCGACGGCATGGATGACTTCGCCGTCGCCGATGAAGTCATCTTTCCTCTTGATGGAGACTACGTGATGCCAATGGTCGTCGAAATTCATCTTGACGATTTTGGCAAAAGTTTAGTAAGTGCCTTAAGAGGCGGTGAGATGGTTTTCACTGGATGGATGCCTTCTTGGTCTCACGACGATCGGACCGATCCCGATACAGGCAAGTATCTTGAAGGTGACGAGTTGATTTTCGGTCTGTCGGACATTCCGGGAATAGTGCCCCCACCCGAGCTGACGATTGTCTACGAGCCAGTGCCCGAACCCGCGACGATAATCGGCCTGTCGGCTGCAACGCTTGCACTCCTTTCGCGAAGAAAGTCCGGCCGCTAAAGAAGCCGCGTGCCGCGACAGCAAGTGTGGGACCAGCGACGCCCGGCCAGAAAAAGCGGGCACGTCGTTCTAACCTTCGGCTTCGTCCTTTCCCAAACTAAACATGGGAAACGGCAACAACGCGGCACTTACCAAAGTCATAACCGCCAGTTCAGTTGGCACACTCATCGAGTGGTACGACTTTTACATCTTTGGCTCGCTTGCAACAACGCTGGCAACCGAGTTCTTCCCGAAAGGTAATCCGACCGTTGCGCTGCTGAGCACACTTGCAACGTTTGCGACCGGTTTTGTCGTGCGCCCGTTCGGGGCGCTGTTTTTTGGCCGCCTCGGCGATCTGTTGGGCCGAAAGTACACGTTCCTCATCACCTTGCTCGTCATGGGCTTGTCCACCTTTGCGATCGGATTGATGCCGACTTATGCGCAAATCGGTGTGTTCGCCCCGATTCTGTTGCTTCTGTTGCGACTGCTTCAAGGGCTTGCGCTCGGTGGCGAATATGGAGGGGCGACAACCTATGTCGCGGAGCATGCGCCAGATGGAAGGCGTGGTTATTACACGTCGTTTATTCAAACAACGGCGACGCTTGGAATGTTTGTTTCGCTGGGCGTCATATTGCTTGTAAGCCAACTGATGAGCAAAGATTCGTTCAACGAGTTTGGATGGCGAATACCATTCCTCCTCAGTATTGTGCTCGTTGTGTTCAGCTACGCGATTCGGCGCAGGATGGATGAATCACCAATGTTTGCATCGTTGAAAGCCTCGGGAAAAACCTCAACAAATCCGCTGAAAGAGAGTTTTGCAAACCCGGAAAACCGCCGCCTCGTTTTGCTCGCGCTGTTTGGTGCGACCATGGGCCAAGGCGTCGTTTGGTACACGGGCCAATTTTACGCGCTGTACTTTTTGCAGACAGTATTGAACATTGACAAAGCGAGTGCCAGCATGAGCGTGGGCATTGCGCTGCTCATCGGAACACCGCTGTTCATCTACTTTGGATCTCTTTCGGATCGAATTGGGCGCAAGCGTATCATCCTCACCGGCATGGTATTGGCGTCGGTTTGCTATCTCCCGATCTACATGGCCATGAACGCACTTGGAGATACGACGAAGTTCAACGTGATGGAAACCGCGCCGATCAAAACTTCACGGGCGGTGAACCCAGAGACAGGCCTTATGTCCGAGATGAAAACTCAGGTTCAGTTTTGTGAGCAGGGCACTGTGACCACCGTGACCACAACAGCGTTGGAGCCGGATGCGAAAGGCGTAACGCCAAAACCGGCAGTCAAAACGAATGTAGTCCCATCCGGCTCACTCATGTTTCAGTTTAGTTTGTTGGTGCTTATCCAGGTTGTGTTTGTGACGATGGTCTACGGCCCGATAGCTGCATTCTTGGTGGAACTGTTCCCAACGCGAATACGTTACACTTCACTCAGTCTTCCGTATCACATCGGGAACGGTGTATTCGGCGGGCTCGTGCCGTTCATTGGCACTCTGCTTGTGGGCAGCACTGAATCCCGCTTCGCGGGTCTAATCTATCCGATTTCGATTGCGCTAATCTGCGCGTTAGTCGGCGCGCTGCTGATAACAGAGCGACGAGACGTCGTGCTGCAGGATGCTTAGGCGGTCTTAGGAGATGGGGAACGACTCCCGAAGTTGGCCCGGTTAAAGCTTAGCAGTGATAGACGCGAAAAAACTAACGCAAGCTAAGGATTGAAGCTGTATCGGTGTGAGAAACGAATCTTGAACTCAAATGGAGTAAAACAAGCCACAGAGAGGGCTTTATGCGAAAGATTTCAGCACTCATGATCCTGTTAGTAGTGATAGCCGCCGTCGTCGGATGCAGCAAGGCGAAAACCGCCGTCGGCGCGGACGCGACTGCGCCAGGCGCTGGCAGAAAAATAATCCTAAGATTCAAACCGCTTCCTGCTTACTCTTGCACTTACCTTTGCCGATCGGAAATGCGATTTGGACCAATGGGCGACTTGGCAGATCAAATGGGCAATGAAGAGACGGCCAAGAAATTTAGAGAAGGATCTTCATCAACCACAGACGAAGAAGTCAGCTATCGCGTTGGCAATATCACCGATGGCCGAATCGAAATTTGGATTAAGTCCAAAGTGGTAGGAGCAAGCGGCAGTGGGCTGTTCTCTGGAAACGAAAATTCAATGTTTCATCAAGATCGCGAACGGCAGCGATTCTACAATGACCGATATGTGCGCCAAGAAGTTGACGGGCTTCCGAGCCCGATTGATGACACCATCATCACTTTTCCAGAGGAAGAGATTACGGTTGGTGTGCCCTTCAAAGTGAAGGAGGAGTTCTTTGGGACTAAGTTTATGCAGGAGTATGTCGCTGAATCCATAGAAACGCAAAATGGCCGGGAGATAGTGAAGTTGGTTTTGCGTGTGAGGAACGAGGATGGAAGTATCATCGGAATCAGCAAGAGTTGTTGGTACGAATTGGACACTGGGATTCTCGTTCGATCAGAAAGTGCGCTTGATTTCAATCCGTCCAGCCCAAAAGAGTCAGGGATGTGGTCAACAGTCACGCGGAGATAAGCTCATCGCTCTGCGTGCGGGATAATGCAGATTATGTCAGTCTTCGACCGGATGCTTCGCTTCAGGAGACGGCGTCAACGCGGATTTTGGAACTGGTTCCAGCAAAGTGCGCACCGGTACGAGCTCGGACCGAGCAGACCGCTCACTAAGGAGTTGGAGGCAGACCTCACTCGCAACCTGCTGCGAGTCCATCCGGACATAACCTGGGAGCTTGGAGAGCGGGAGTTGACGATCAGCGCAGACGGTCGCCGAGCGTTGTTTCCAGTCGTCGAGGAACTGGTGCGAGCGGCACCCGTGATCGAAGGTTGGCGAGTGTGCGCGTTTCGGCAACCATCCTCAGTTACCGGGATTCAGATGAAGGACCGCAAACTTGAGGCCGACTCGATAAGGTTTGTATTGCGATCTGAAACACCTCCGTACAGCGTCACGTTCTACATTGACGCCCTCAATGGCGACACACGGGAGGAGCTTATCGGGATCGCGTTCATTCTCTTCGACAGCCTTTTCGGTGAGTACGACGTCGTCACCAAACTTGGCCATATCGAATTCGAGCCGCTCGTCGCTGCTCCGTCCGGCCACAAAGCATTGACCGAACTCGCAGAGTTGCTGAATCAAGCAGCGCCCAAGAGTGTCCGCACCCAGGACTTCGAATGACGCGACGATTGTTACGCAACGCTAAATGATTCGTGTCACATTTTTCCAATGCGCAAGCGATACAATATGCTTGTGCTTGGAGTAATTGCTCTTGCTCTAACTCCTCCGCAAACAAAGACACCGGGTCCTTTTTTTACCGTTGCAGAGGTGAGGTCTCGGATGATAGGAGATTAAGAAAATGAAAATGCATGCCTTTCTCATCTCGCTCGTCTCAGTTGTTGTCGTCGGGTGTGGAGGTTCATCAACGCCCGAAGCGACGAACGCGCCAACTGCAAAAGAGCAACCCGCGCCAAAGACGAACGACGAGGTGGGCATTGATCTTTCCAAGATTAAGGCGATGGAGATGCTGACGAAAGAAGAGGTGGTGAAGCTTACCGGCGGCGCTAAACTCGCTCAGGAGCCGAACGACTTCTCGTCCGAAAATCACCCAAGTGTCCGTTATCTCGTGGAGTTCGCAGGTGGATCCGTGGACTCTTTTCAGTTCGGACTATCACCGGCGAATGAACTCAAGATGATGCTTGACCTTGAGAAGCCAGATGAGAAGGGCGAAGCCGTCTCCGGTCCGTGGACTGAGGGCTGGTACGGGAAGAACGACCTGGGCGAAGGGAACCAGCTCAGGGTTCTGCAGGGCGATAAGTTCGCCCTAACAGTGCGCTGCTCCGCAGACAAGAAGGAGGCTATCCTTGCGCTTGGCAAGGAGCTCGTCAATCGCGTGAAGTGAGGTAAATCGTCAGCGTTGCGAAAACAACAAACCGCATTTGTCACACACATGCCAGCCAGCCTCTCCGTCCTTTAGAGTCTTGGTGACCATCGTCTGATTCTGTTCGCCTGGTTTATAGGGCGTCTTTAGCGCATGCTGCCCTCCCGCGATGCATTTGCCAGCAATCGCTGAGTCGCCGCCGAAGAAGAGCGAAGCGCACTTCACGCACTCAAACCACTTGGGGGTGTTCGGTGCCGTGTGGTGGGGGAGCCGATACATCGAGTGCGTGTCCGGAACGTGTGTGCTGCCAGCAGCACACACCCCTGAGTTCCCGGGTAAGTCCCGCATACAAAACAGCGCCTTGCACTTCACGCACTTAGCCCACATCGGATCAGTCCAGCTGTTCGCAGAAAGTTTCAAGTCGTAGTACACGTTAGGCACGGGCTTATGAGGTTCTTCAAGAGGGAGTGAGGCTGCGCAGCCCGACTTGATCGCGAAATTGTTCTCAAAGATCTGCTCGTAGTAATCCTTCAGTGAAAACAGTACGCCGCATTGGCTGCAAACCTGATATCTCCCGGAATTGTCGGTCTGGCGTATGACAAAGCTGTCGTTCTTGTAAGGGACGTGCGTTCGGTTCGCTGAATCGTGTCCGTAAGCGCAGCCATCTTTCCCGATTGGCGGCTTGATGTCGTCCCGATAGATCGCCTTGCAGTTGGCGCACCAACGAAACAGCGCACCGTTTGCATGTTCGCTGGCGAGCGCCACAACTTTGTCTGATGAGGGATTGCCCAAATGGTGGTACTGGAGTTGTGGTGGATCGCTGTGCACCCAAGTACTCGGACTCTTGACCGGGCAGGAGCCGCCCACAAACTGGAGGCCCTTGATCTCTTGATTGGGGGACCTATTGAACAAACATCCACAGTAAAAGCACCACCGAAATGTCCACATTCCATACGGAACGCTGTCGAGTGCGAAAGAATCCGAAGAGGGCGAGGTACTCGAATGACTCCCGCCACCGGGACAGAAGCCACCCGAAACCTCAAGTGCCTGGCTTCGCTGTATTCGATGAAATTCGATACAATCCAAACCGACGTAGAGGCCATCAGTGTCAGACCGAATGTCGTGCGTGAACGAGTCAACTTTGATCACAACCTCCTGGTCGCCGACCGTTAGCTGGGGCAATACCACCCTAGTTGGCGCGACGCTTTTCGCCCATCCGTCAATCGTCGCTACCCGCCGATCACCGCAGTAGAGGGCAAAGGTTCCGAAATCAGGCGCTTGAGTAAATCGCAAAACGGGAGTAAACGTGCCCTTCTCCGGCGCTTTGAACGAAAGCACAAGTCGTGAATTGAAGAATTTCGGTTGTACCTTCCATAAGAGTTGCGTCGCGCCGCTCCAACGACCGTTGAAGCTTGCCATGTTCTGCGGCTCGGCGGGACCACCGAACGCCGACACAATCTTCATAGATTCTGCTTCGACAGTCGGCACAGGCCTTTGAAGCATTGCGTCGCGGCCCTGCACTGAGCAAACGAGAGTGACGAGTAAGCTCAACATTGTTGTTCTCCTTCAGTATTTAGTAGAACTCTGAAGAGAATCATACACTGTTACGCTCAACAGCCGCGCACAAAGCTGCTTAGCACAGCGAATGATTCCACTCGCCACTAACTCTTAACTATCCGGCTACTCGCCAGAGTTCACTTCGGCCAGAAGGCTGCAAATGTTCCGGCCGTCACCAGCGCATACAGCACGCTGTCGAACATGTTAGGCCAAAACTTCCCGTACCGATACCAAAGAAACATCGGAATCCATCCCAAGCCGTGCGCACAAAATGCAACCGTGCCGCAAATGCGAAACCTGGCCATGTAGTCGGCATCTGCGATAATCGTGTGCCAACCAAGATAACCGACGAACACGCCGACAACTATGTAGAACAATAACGTGAGTCCCAAGTTTTGACCCATGTTGACATCGCCTGCCCAAATCGCCATCAATCCAATCGGACCACGTTGCCGCTTCGCTTTGTGTTCAGGTGTATTCATCTCCTTCATTGTGCAATGAGGGAACATGTACAGGCCTGGCGGTACGCCTTGCATGGTGTTTAGGAACTCGTCCTCGTTCGGCAAGGCGCCAAACTCTGATTTGTGGTGCGGAAGCACCATGTGAGTGATGAAACTGGCAATCCATACAAGAACCGCCGAAACGACGATCGGCATCCACAGCGCGGACAAAAACTCCATCTCGATCCTCCCGGGGACAATCCTGCCCCCAGTTTTGGAGACGGTTAATCTCAATGTTTAGCGTCAGTACGCTTCCGCGCACCCGGTTGCGCTCAGCTTCCGGCCAGCTTTTTGGCTCTTTCTTTCAGGTTCACGGGCAATTCACTGCCCACGTTCGAAGCCCAATACTTGGCTGAAGCACCACCATAGGATTCCAACACGGCCAAACTCAATGTGGCGAGCGCGGCGTCACCACCGCGAAGCAGTGCGCCAGCGCCGTTCAGCCCTCCGGCATTCGCGAATTTTTCGCGCCCTGAACTCGGAACGGCCTTCATCACAAACTCAATACCCGCAGCGGCGACTGCAGGATTTGCGCTGGAGCAAAGTCTGTTTGCAACGGTGACTGCGTGTTCTAGATCGTAATCTTTCGCGCTATCCGCGAAGAGTGGCGCAAACTTTGATGTGTTCGCACTCAACCAACTTGCGAGCCTTTTCGCATCTCTCGCCTCGAGTTCCGCTATCAGCCACTGAATTGCTTTCTGGTCCGCAGTTCCCCCAACAAGCAAAGAAGGATCGAAACAACTGTCAAATTCTTTTGCTGTTAGGTCAATCTGGCTGTGCACCGAAACCTCATACAGTGCAGTGACATAGGTGCCCTCACCCGGTGACGGAATCATGATTTTCTGAATATCCGCAAGCGATGCACTGTCGGTGCCGATCCACATCCGTGTCTGCTCACGGGGCCCACGAAAGCGCTGTTTCGAGCTGAACGTCGCTAGTTGCGAAATGCCAATCGAGCGGGGAAGGGCTGTTGTGAACTTTACTGATGGATTCGGCTCCTTTCGATGCATGTTCGTGCACAACACTCGACCTTTCACTTCGGCAAACGGCGGAAAGCTTGCTGATAAGGGTCCGTGCTCGATTGGAACCGATGCCCGAACGCTCTCATATGGCCCCATTTGGAGCAGGACACGATCAATGACGGTCATCTCTTGGACCATCGGATCGCTCGGTATCAAAAACGTCCCAGGATTTATCGCAAGCGTGACCGGCGCATGACTAAAATTGGTCGCAGAGAACACGCAAGTGTTCATATCCTGGCAAACGGCATCAAACTTCATCTGTTCAAGGAACGAATCGGTGCAAGCGGAACCACCTGGCTTGTCACCCAAACAGACTCCCGTTTCCGACGCTTCTCGCGTAGTGGTACCACCCGTTCTCATGCTGTGCTCCGGTTCGTCCGTAACGACTGAGCACTTACAATACGTTTTCTCCGGCCCCGGCACCGCTTGGCGATCCGGAACATAAATAGAACCGAAGGTTGTTTGGCCACTTGGGCCCTGCACACGTACTTGCCTTCCATCTGGCGCAGTGTCAAACCGATAGATCTGCCACTTTGCCTCGACTGGGAATGCATAGTTGCGGAGCAACTTGCCTGAGGAATGGCACGGCTTCTGGTTCCAGTGCTTAAGATTTAGTTCGAAGTCGAGACTACATTTCTCCGTCTGAAGTCCCAGTTGCGTCTCAATTGAATTTGCAACCGAGTAGGCGAGTGCTTCGTGCTGGCCAACAACGCCAAACCGATCTAGACCCGCCTTCACGCTGTCTTTTTCTGTGGAGTTTGTGACGCTAAACGCGAATGGCGAGTCATCCAACTCGGCTTCGAGCTTCCAGCGATGTATTGATTTACAAGGGGCGTCGCAGGAGGTGTCACACTCCTGGTGAAGGAGATGAACCTTCCCCCTGCAAGTGTTCATGCAGTATTCGTAAAAAGTGGTGGACTCAGTCGGATCGCCGACAGTAAACGTGACTTCAATGATGGCTCCGCCGCCAAGGCTCCATTCCTGTTTTCTCAGTTCCGGTTTCGGAGGAAGTATGGGTGGAGGCCCGTTGCCCTGACTTGGATTCGCAAACGCGAAGGCCGTCAAAAGGATCATGGCGGTGGTCATGGACCAATTATGTCCTCTTTAGCAGGGCTATAGGTTCGCTGGTTGCTCCTGCTCCCGACAAGATTCACCGGGCGCCTATCTTCGTGGGCGAAATTCCGAGGTGATTTCGAGGGTCTGCGCGATCGTAAGGTTCTCGTCACGCGTCTACGAAAACTCGTTCAACTCAGCCTCAGCGGCAGCTCGCTCACGCCGTGATTTCGCAAGTCGTTCGAATAGCTTCTGGTCCGATCCCTCGCGAAGCAACGCGCCACCAGTGCATTCATCCAAACGGGCAGATTCCTTCGCGATCTGCTGACAAATCTGATCCATCAACGCAGTGTCACTCTCCATCTGCTTAACCCGGCTTCTCCCGTGCTCGTCACGCCGAACAACCGGCACCGCAGCCGCGACAGCCGTCATCATTATTGCGTCAACTTCCGCCTGAGCTTCCCCAGCGAAAACAGGATCACTGATTGCGTGCGATCGAAGGTCTTCGGTAACAGCGTGCCAACTGCGAGCCGCCTTCTCGAGAGATTGGAGGACAGGCGTGGGGACGTGGCTGTGAAGTTGATTGTTCTTCTCTATCGAAACAACTCTCCGAATTCGTTGCCACCGTTCCCAAGCGGTTCGAGTCTGTGGCGTCTGTTTCGCAATCTGTCTATCACGATGCGATTTACAAATACGCAAGACACCCCATACTGCAATTGCCGCAGGAAATATCGCAAAGCCGCGCAAAGGCAAGGACATGATCATTGCTCCGGCGAGTATCGCCAGAGGAATATCAACCCAGGTGGGCCAAACGCGCCCGCCCGGAGGCTTCGCTTGACGCAAAAACTGTTCAAGCATCGGTGTCGGAACTTTTGCGCGCAAGTTGCGAAGGAAGTCGAGATGGGGTGCAATCTCTTCCTTAATAGCCTTTGCAAGGGCGCTGCCGACAGTAGTGCGCGGGCTTGCAGTTTCCTCAGAACCACCGGCGGAGCCGGCATCTGGCCCCAACCTATACAAAAAAAGCTTTTGCTCATGTTTCACAGGATACGAACCCGCCTCAGAAAGGTAAGGACGCCACGCATCAAAGCTCATCAGCGTTTCCGCCATCCCGCGCGAGACCATTATTTCGTTCGGTTTGGCCACGCTCATGACGCGCTGCGCAACATCAATTCCTGCGCCGGACACATTTCGTTTTCCCGCCAAGTCCTCGCGCAGACTGACTGGACCGGAATTCAGCCCAATTCTCAAGGGAGTTTTCGAACGGAGCCCGCTAAAGTCTCGTAGTGCAAGCGCAAACTCTGCGGCGATCTGCGGGTCATTCAAAAACACAACCGCCATACCGTCCCCGGAGTCAATCGGAATAACTTGCTGTTCAGCGTCCGCTTCCAAGTACGCCGGGTTCTCTAAGATGAACTTTCTTAGCTGCTCAGTGCTTTCAGCTTGCTCCTCGAGGCTCAGAAGGGAATAGCCCACCTGGTCAAAGAAGACCACGTTCACAATCTGTGCCGTCACGCGGCGCGGTTCGATCGGACCAGGCATCCCCATTAATATAGCCGCTGACGCGGTTTCCAAACTTCCGTCTCTTATGGTTGAAGCATACGGAGAGAGCCACCGCAAGGTGGCATCGCGTGACTTGCGACCTCAAAATTGGTCTTCGACGAGCAGGCGCCCCCGGAATCCGCCCGCGATCTCAGCGGGGGGCTGACGTAGGAGAGGACCGCCGACGGTCTCCGAAACCGCAAACAGCCAGCGTTCCCCTCTCGACGGAAGCTATTTCTCCATCACAACATCCCAGGGACCGTCCGCCTCGATGTAAAACACGGCTGGCGCATTCCCCTCGACCTTCGCTGTGTGGACCATTTTTCCAGTGAGCGCAAAGTAGGAGCCAGGGCCAAGTCGGTACGACTTGCCACCTGTCGTCAGAGTTATCACGCCAGAGATCACCGTCGCGTAGTGGTCAGCCGTGTGATGGTGCTTGGGTGTCACCAGACCCACCGGATACTTAAGGAAGAAGCGACTGGGGCCATGCGCCATATCTCCTGAGACCTGCGCCGCCGATACACCCGGAACTCCCAGTTCCTTCCACTTTAGCTCGCCCTTTGGGATGACCACGGCCTTGCCGGCGCCGAACGCAAAAACCGATATCGCTGTGACAAGCACTGCTGCCCCGATTGCGACCTTTATCTGATTCAACTTCATCGTTTTGTCCTCCGCTTGCTATCGGCGTTTTCCGCCGCTAAGCAACCGGAGTATACGCGGGTTGGCTGGATCCTGACCAGTTGAAACACTCGAGCCGACGCAATGCAATAGCGGGCTCAGGGAGAACCCCTAAGAACCACTCTTTGAGGCACAAAAGGAACTAATCAAATGAGGCGCCGCGCTCGGAAGAGACCCACCGGGCGACCGACTCAATGTTTGCGTCAGCCATCAGTTTGGCCATTTCGCCATTCGGGTCGCAGACAAGCGAATTGTAGGTGGCCTCATCCGTGTAGCCCATCGCAACAACCATTTGTCCCTGTTCATTTACGAACCGATGGGCGAACTCCACGCCTTTCACATCGTCAATCTTAGTCCGAACTGATTCGGCAATGGACTTCCAATCATCCTCACGACCCGACAGCGGTTCCCATTTTGAAATGACTATGTACATAACAGTATCTTACCTACGGACCGAAACAGAGAGGCACTGCCGTCGTTACCGAGTACACGGCCCCGGCTCAGGGCACAAACTGCAGAGTGTGTAATTGTCAGTTCTTCGTGATTGGTGCAAACCTAACTGTGAAGGATGTGTAGAGGTTTCCGTAAGCGCTCGTGCGGCGGGTGGCAGGGGTGAGATCTGGTTCTGGGGTGCCACGTTTAGTCACGGCGAAGCCGGGAATAAGCGTGAACCCATAGCGCACGATTCCGGCACCGATGTCACGACATCCACACATCACAAGCATTAACTCCAAATTCCACGGCCTCGCAGCCCTCATAAAACTTCGCACTCGACCACGGCCAGTCCAACGCGGTTGCAACCAACCCGAGTCGGACAGGGTTTTGGTGCATATACTCAATCGCACTCCATACGACTTTTGGTGAATACAGATTGCGATCATATCCGCCACCCGCTTGCCAAACTCTGTAACCTCAACCCACTCGCAGGAAGTCCACAGCCATCCCTGCCTTCTTCATTTGTGTGAGCAGCTTCTGAGCAAATGGCTGCTTTATCTGTTTCAAGATGTCGGAAATCTTTGTGTTCTCGTTGCTCGGCCAGACTAAGAGGTGAACGTGTTCCGGCATGATCACATAAGCCCACACTTCAAAACTGCATCTGCTCCGAGCAGCTTCGACGCAGTCAAGAAACAGCCTCTTTGAGCCGTTTGACCCAAGCAACGGAAAGCGGCGATAACAGGAAAACGTGAGCTCGTGTGCATCGCCGAATTCGTTGATGCTCTTGCGCCGTTTGCGAATGGGTGCTGACGCCGGATTCACGTTGGAATTATGCACGGGTATTGCTTCGCACTACCCGTGGCACCCCACATATTAGGATTCACCCCGGCCACTCATCTTGTGCCGTTCTTCGATCCATCAAGGTCGAGCCCTTGTAGCGCCCTATCCATACTTTCCTTGGAATGCTTGATAAAGTCAGCGTTCAGTTGCTCATATTTAGTCTCAGCGTCAGTTGCTGAGTCAAGTAGTCTATTGATCAGCTCAAGGTCGCGCGATTCGCTAAATACGCATTTGCCATCCTCCACCGTGAATGAAGCGGTCTCGAAAAAGCGGACAATTCGACGATACTCGTTGTACATTTTGCCAGCACCTTCGGATAGTTGCCGCAACCTGCCTTCGACAGCAGTGAGGGCATCTCTGCTTGCCGTCGGGTTTTCCGCGAAAAGTTCAGCAAAGAGCTTATGAAGGATTGCGGAGTGTCGTGAATGGTGAGCTCCTAGCGACTCTTCCAGAATGGTGATATCAGCAAGCGCCGATCGGCGGCCTTCCGCTCGGGCCATGCGCTCTGGAGCGAATAGCTCTTCGGGAGATCTCTTCCGGGTCGTCGCGTCGAAAGCCTTTTTGCTTTCCACTATCTCCTGATAACAATCCTTAAACCTTCTACCGAGCGGGGTGCTCGGGTGGTACGTGCTCAACGCCGTCCCCTCTCCATCGCCCTGCGCCGCAATGGCCATAGTCGCTAACTCTTTGAGAGTCGCCTTTGCTTCTCCGACGCTCAACTCCTTGCCACCAAACCAGAACCCGGAGCCGTGCTCAGCGGGCCAAGCTTGCCATACAAATCCGCACCCGATTAGCACGAGCCCACCTATAATGAGACACGCTAAAAAAATCGAATACCGCTTCGAAAACAAGTGCGGATTATCTGGACTCATTTGTCTAACGCATCTCTCTTCAGTAGTTCGAATTCAGCGTCTGTGAGCGCACCTGACGCTCGGAGCTCCGCCAATCGCTCAAGGGTGCTAAGTCGACGGTCGGGCCGCTCGATTTCTGCAACCTCGGCAGTGTCCGGGATTTTGGTGGCCGGGTCGCCTCCGGGCAGTGGGGCCATTTCGGCGGCTTGACTGACGGGCACCGGTCGGATAGAAGCCGGCTCGACAGCCCGTACCTCGTCCGCCGCGGCGTGCGTCAGTGAGACTTCCGCTTGCTCAGACTCACGCACACTCGTGACATCCCATTCAACTTGTTTACGGCGGCGCAGAGCGTAGAGAGCAGTTCCGAAGGTAAATGAAGGAAGGCCGAGTAGTAGCATTCCGACCGCCGGAGTCCAGCGCGGGCTCGCCAAGCCTCCAATCAGCCCCAATGTCCACAACGACGCGGAGATAACCCCAGCTATCCCGTGGAACTTGAAGCCGTTCATGGTGCCTATGCACGTGGCAACACCTGCGCTACACATTACAAACAACAGCAGCAGGAAACCTGAAGACTCACTTGATTGGCTGGCCGGAGCAGAAACGCTCTGATTGCTAATCACTCTGACAAAAAGCGCTCCAAACAATAGGGCCGTGCTCCCGCCGACCAACAAGTCGAACACGCGAGCGCGCCGCCTCGTCGCTTCGGCGCGAAGTTCGATCAATTGCTTCTCTCCTTCACCGCCAATAAGAGACCGACTGCTAGCGCGGCGACCGCCAGTGCCAGGGTGAAGATCACTTTTGAAACCGGCGCCCTCGATAGCCACTCTAACTCGTTCCAGGCACACCATCCAGCCGCGACAAGTGCTGCGATCGCGAGCGCCTTTGAAAGTTTTCCACTCAGTTCATTCATCGTCCACCTTCCTGCTCGTGAGAGCCCCAAATCTCCTACTCCATCGTCGTCCACTTCTTCACCCACTCGGCGTATTTCGGCGCCGTGTTTGCATGGTTTAGTTCTGGCACCGCGTCCATCAGCTCTTTGCATATCCGGTTCCGATGTTTCTGGAGTATATCGTTTCGCTCATCCAGCCACTTGTTCGTAAATATCCGGTCACGACAGACGGAAATTGGCTCTCGCAGTGTTTCGATTAGTAGCACTCGATCAAGCGCCCGCGCCTCCAACAAAACGGCCGTCCGAACAAGCCAGGCGCGGGCGAAGTCCGCGGCGGGCTGGAGTGGCTTATTCTCATCGAACAGCTTAAACGCCTGTTCCTTGCCTTTCTCCGATGTACGCAAAATGTCCCACTCTGTCGGGTCAACTTCTGGCCACTGGTCTGCGATCTGCAATGTAAGCCGGACCCTTTCGGCGTTGCGGTCTTGCTTTAGCAAGTGCGATGTTGTATTCGCAAGTTTCAAGGTGAAGGCGGCGAGCAGGATCGTTCCCAGCGCTACCAGCAAATCGGCCGCTGTTGCGATATCGATAGCGCAAAACATTTGTTACCCCGGGATGGTCACGCTCAACGTCTCGCTCAGCGGGCCGCGGTCGCCGCGCGAGGAAACCCAAACGCCGATAATGTGCACGGTCTGATTTGCTTGCGATCCATCAAATTCAGCAACGTACGGCGTGCGCGTATCGAGTGCCAAAAAATCGCACTCGCCCAAATCGGTTGGGGGCGCACCGCCGATCTTTGACCACAATTCACAGCCGGCAACACCCGTAGGTTTCGCGCGCGATGTCGGCGTGCCTTCATCCGCAAACGAAATAATCACTCGCAGTCGGTCCGATGTATCGCCTTGCAAAACAGGACGCGTTGTCGGCGCTTCAACAGGCGTTCGCGTTGTGTCGCGAATCGTCATCCCGAGTGCGGCGCGTTCTGCATCGCTGACTGCACTGCTTACTTGCAAACGATTGAACAATCTTCGAATAGTGTTTTGAAGCAGAAGCCGCGTTGCATCTTTTGTTGCGCGCGCGGATTGCGCGGTGCCTTGCGCGGCGACGTGTGCGGGATAGTCGGTTCCCCAACTGGTGTGCTGTGTTCCGAGGAGCACGACATCTGCGTCGAGGGCGGTCAGCCCAAGGGCGACCAAGTTAGCGTTTATGTAAGTGAACACATTGTTCTGAAAAGTGTCGAATTCGGCATCGCCGGGTGGGATAGGGTCAGGCATCTATTGGCCTCCTTTTTTAGAGATAAAGCATCTTTTCGGCGGTGGCTGGCCAGACTCCTTCATTTTTTTAAAAGTTTTTTTGGTACTGGTGGTTTGTTGGGGAGTTGGGTCGGTTTTTGCCGGTTCTCGGTTGGCTCAGGGGAATTTCAGGCGGATTCGGGCGTGGCGGAGGCTGGCTGAGGGGGAAATTAGTTGGAATCACTCATCCCGGAGGACTAATCACTGACCCCGGAAGCCTATTCCCCCATCCCGGAGGCGGAATCACCCATCCCCTAAGCCTATTCGCTTAACCCAGAGGCGGAATCAGTGAGGGAATATGCGGAATCACTGAGTGATTAGCCCTATTCCCCGACCCAGTACCTCTCCGCGACGAGGCATTAGCCTTCGGGATTCAGCGAATGGGAGGTGGGCAGGCGCGATTCGCCGAAATCACTCCCCGCCTCCGTGACGGCCGTTGCTACCCGGCCCGACGTTATTTTGTCTATGGCTTTTTCAGCAGCTTTTCGGACGTCCTCGTCGACGTCCAGCAACAGCTGCTTCAGAGGTTCTAAGGCTGCTCTGTCGCCGATCGCGCCGAGCGCCTTGGCCGCCTGGTAGCGTATCTCTGCATTCTGAGCCGAGAGGGTGGAGATAAGCGGCTTCACGCCTCTGATGTCCCTGATGTTGCCGAGCGCGAACGCTGCCCCTGCGGCGACGTCAGAGTTTTTGTCTCTTAGAGCTGTTATTAGTGGCTCGGTCGCGCGTTTATCCTTGAGTTCACCCAAAGTGTATGCGATCCAGTGCCGATTCGTGCGCTTGAAATCAGTTAGCGCGGAGATTAGAGGTCTCAATGCGGCCGAACCGATCTTGCACAGCGATTGCTGCGCACGGATGAGCGCATCCAAATCTTTTTGGTAGAAGTCGAGCGCGCGTATGAGATAAGGTACTGCCTTCGAACCGTACTTCGACAGCTTTTTCGCTGCTTCATCTCCCCACATTTCTGAGTCAAGTTTTGAAGCGAGTTCGGCAAGGCGCGGGTTGCCGGGAGGCCAGACGGCCCTCCGATACTTCGCCTCCAGCTGATCAAGTTCCTGCGTAGTCAGCACTTCACCTAACCCGTTTCGCTGTATCCGCCGTATGTCTTGGGCAGAAATCGCAAAGTTTAGCGACTGTCCCTCAGTGATGCTTCCTTGAACCATCCCAACAACGGAGCCCTCAGCGTCGAGGACCGGGCTTCCGGAGTTTCCAGGGCTAATCGGTGCAGTGATTTGGAGCATCTTATTCGGGCCGTCTCGCCGGATGCCGCTCACAATTCCTTCCGTAATCGTGTTGCTCAAGAATCCGAGGGGGGTGCCAATAACGAATATCTTTTTCCCGGGGGAGAGCAAACCAGTGGAATGAAGTGTTAGGCTCTTCGGCGCTTTTTTCGTGAGAGAGTAGATGACAATGTCAGCATCTGCGTCCCACGCATATCTTGCGGCAACTTGAACGCCTTTCAAACTAATTTCGATCGAAGAGATCGAATCACCCTCCGTCACATGATAGCAAGTGACAAGCAACGTGCCGTTCTCAATAATGAAGCCGGTACCAGAGCCAGTGGAAGTACTGACCGTTACGATTGCATCTTTCGATTTTTCGAAAACAGAAGCGCCGTTCTGCGCGGGAGAGTTGCCCGTTGCGACGAGCGGGAACAGAAACAGAAGAAATCTCGACTGCTTGCTGACGGACATCCCCCTCATTGTACAGCAGTCACCGTGCAACTGCCAATCGCGTCATAGGGCCAGGCCGAGCTGGGCACTGGCGAGCCCGCGAGTCCGCGTTTTTCTCGGCGAGGAACGTGATACTGCTCCTTCACGGATAACTTGTCGAGTTGCCCGTGCCGCTGCCCGCAACCGTGCCGAAAGGGCTGCCTGGTGCACGTCGAGTAAAATTACGGCTAGTGGCAGTTGACGAATCGGGGGCGAAGCGGCCCAAGTTATCATTGTTGAAGCGTCTCTTATACTCCCGCTTGCCGTTTTTCGCCCTAGGTGTCGTGATCGGCCTCTACCTCGCGGCGTTCCTGCGGGATAATTGGGCACTGCAACCCCTTTCGTACGCTGGACTTTTCAAACTACTCAGCTACGTCGCCTGGCCGCTGCTAATTCTATCGCTGTCCCTCCTCTTCAAGTCCGAAATCAAAGACTTTATTGATGCGATCAAGACACTAAAACTCCCTGGCGGGGCGGAAATCGAAGCCCGCGATCGAAGGGCAAGGGCGGACATAAGGACGGCTGTAGATCTCCTCCCGCAGGACGAGCGGCAAAGTCTTGAGACCTTCAGAAAAGAAGTAACGAACTAAATGACGATCATGAGGAAAGAAGATTACAGAGAATGGGCGTTGACCTTCGCGCAGATTGCCGAGGAAAATCCTGCGGCTGCCATCCTCGCGTCATGGAACTACCTGGAGGCAGGTCTCGCTAAGTTTGCGGTCAAGCCACCGGACGACCTTCGAACTCACTGGACGGAGAAATTCGCAAGTCATCTGGTGCAGAATTACGGCCTGCAGCCACACGCGGTTGAAGTAATCCGACTGGTGAAAAACGTGCGCGATCAAGTGCTCCACGGCGCCCTGGAGAAAGATAATGCAGCAGCCAGGGACATTGTATTTATTGCCGCAATCATTCGGGAGAAAATTGACGAGGCAATGACAAAGTTCGAGGCCGATGCTACCGGCAAGTAGGCGCTTGGGGTACATTATCGGCTCTCTACCGCTACCGTCCCCCTCAAAAGGGTACTGGGACACGGTCTTGGGCAGAAGGTTCGAAGAGTTCGATAGGTTCGATGGGTTCGACTTCAAACTTGGTTCGATAAGTTCGGAAGGTTCGAAGGGTTCGAAAGAACAGGAACAGGTTCGAAGGGTTCGATAAGTTCGACAAGTTCGACGGAAATCCAAACCACTGCCACAAAAAAACAAAACGAGGTAACTGAATATGGCACGCGTAAAACGCAGCGCGATGTCGCATAAGCGGCACAAAAAACTGCTCAAACAAGCCAAAGGGTATTGGGGCAGGAAAAAATCGAATTTCAAAATCGCCAATGAACAGGTGATGAAAGCGGGGCAGTATGCCTTCCGCGATCGCCGTCAGAAGAAGCGCGATTTCAGACAGCTTTGGATTGTGCGCATTAGCGCCGCCTGTCGCAACAACGGCATAAAATACGCGCAGTTCATTTTCGGACTGCAGCAAGCCGGGATTCAAATTGATCGCAAAGTTATGAGCGAACTTGCGATAAGCGATCCCGCCGCGTTTACCAGCTTGGTCGAGCGGGCCAAAGCTGCGCTGCCTTCCTAAACGCCAAGCGCAACACGAAATAACAAACGGCCCGCCGATCTCTTTGCAGACGGCGGGTCTTTTTCGCATAACACATGGCCCACTGTTACAAACATCCAAACGCAGAAACAGAACTGCGCTGCAGCAAATGTGAAAAATATATTTGCGATAAATGCGCTTGCGCTACAACGGTTGGATATCGCTGCCGCGATTGCGCGCACGAAAAGTCGGTGGTTTATTCGGTCCCGCCTCAGCTTATGGCGGTGGGTTCGGTGCTCGGCGCGGGCTGCGGCTTTGCGGCGTCGTATTTCGTCTCACATTCGGGTACGTTTTTCGTGTTGTTTTTGGGCGCAATCATCGGGTCGGGTGTCGGCGAGCTGTTGTATCGCGTCATGGGTCGTCGCGCATCGCCGGTTGTCGGCGCAATCACTGCGCTTGGATTTTTGGCCGGCGTCGTTGTCGAACCGATCCGAACGGTGCTTCGCGAATCTGGTAACGGCGGATCACCAGGTTTCGTGGTGGACGCTTGGGGAATCATTTTTGCGGCAATCGCCGGTGGCGCGGCATGGCTGAGGTTGAAATGAATATCGAACAGTTGGAACAAACCGCACTCGCCGAAGTTGCCGCCGCAACGGATTCAAAATCTCTTGAGGCGATTGAAACGAAGTATCTGGGACGCAACGGCGAATACACGACTCTGCTTCGTTCCATCGGCTCGATTCCTGCCGACGAAAGAAAAGCGTTTGGCCAATCGGTAAACGATGCAAAACAACGGCTAACGGAACTAATCGAATCGCGCCACGCCGATTTAGCCGGTTCTGAAACGAAAGCGCAATACGCGGCGGAAGCGATTGATATCACGCTTCCAGGAAACCGTCCGCGTGTCGGCACTCCACATGTTCTGAATCAAACTATGGACCGAATCCGCGCCGCGCTCATCGGTCTTGGATTTGAATGTTTCGAGGGGCCCGAGCTCGAAACGATGCATTACAACTTTGATGTTTTGAACTATCCTCCCGACCATCCTGCAATGGATGATCAAGATACGTTTTACATTGATGACAATCGGCTTTTGCGAACGCAATGCACCGCGTTTCAGGGTCATGTGTTCGAGACAATGAAACCTCCGTTCCGGCAGTTCACTGTCGGGCGCACTTTTCGCAACGAATCAGTAGATCGAACCCACAATCACACGTTTCATCAGGTGGACGCATTCATGGTGGATGAAGGCGTTTCGATGGCGCACCTGAAAGGAACGCTGACCGAGTTTGCGCGCGCAATGTTCGGCCCAGGAATAAAGGTGCGCTTCCGGCCGGATTTCTTCCCGTTTGTTGAGCCGGGAGTTGATTACGGCGTTACAAATCCGTTTCGCGGCGACGATGGCAGCGGCCCCGAGTGGCTCGAAATCGGCGGCGCAGGTTTGGTGCATCCAAACATTCTGGAAAACTTCGGAATTGACACCGAAAAATATTCCGGCTTCGCTTTCGGCCTCGGTGTGGAGCGTATCGCGTTGCTGCAATATGGCATTGATGATTTGCGTCTTTTCTTCGAAAACGATTTGAGATTCCTGGAGCAGTTCCCAGCATGAGACTTCCGGTTGAATGGCTGTCGGATTACGTTTCGACCTCCGCGAACGCTGCACAGATCGGCGAGACCTTGACCATGCTCGGAATCGAGCTGGAAGAGATTCACACGTCCGAGATCGGTCCGGTTTTGGATTTGAAAGTCACACCGAATCGCGGCGACTGCTTGTCCGTGCTTGGTATCGCGCGCGAACTTTGCGCAAAAGACATCAACATTTACCAGCCAACCGTGCTGCTGATTGATGCGATCAAGGGTTGGCCGCAAAACGACGAGAACACGCCTGTTGAGGGGATTGAGGTTCGAATCGAAGACGCCGAATTGTGCCCGCGTTATGCGGCTCGAGTTTTAGAGGGTGTGACAAACGGCGCATCGTCGCAAAAGATCCAACGGCGATTGACGGCGGCTGGAATGCGACCGATTAGCCTTTTGGTTGACCTTTCGAACTACGTGATGCTTGAGCTCGGCCAACCGTTGCATGCGTTCGATCTTAATAACGTGGGTGGAAACCAAATTGTGGTCAGGCGCGCGAAAGCCGGCGAAAAACTGACAACCCTTGACGCAGTAGAAAGGAAACTCGACGACCAGATGCTGATGATTTGCGACGGAAACGGTCCTGTCGCGGTCGCGGGGGTCATGGGCGGCGAAAACAGCGAATGCACACCGGACACAAAAACGATTCTTCTGGAATCGGCACATTTCGACCCACAATCCGTACGAGCGACGCGCAAGAAGCTTGGTCTGAATACTGAGGCAAGTTATCGGTTTGAACGTTTCGTTGATCCCGAAGGTGTCGTGCGCGCTCTCAATCGCTTTGCGATGCTTTTAGTGAGCGAATCGAATGCGACGTTGCGACCGGGAGTGACGGACATTTACCCGCAGCGCCACGAATTCAAACAGATTTCGGTGCGAAGCGAGCGATGGAACAAGCTGCTCGGGATGCATGTTCCTGATGCGTCGGCGGCGTCAATTCTCCAAATGCTCGGATGCACAGTGTCACAAACCGAAAACGCGATAACCGCAACAGTCCCATCATGGCGAAGTGATCTCGTGCGAGAAGACGACTTGGTCGAAGAGATTGGCCGCGTATGGGGTTACGATCGAATTCCAGAACAACTGCCGCAAGGAAGTACGACACTCGGCGGCCCTTCGCAAATGACTGCGCTGATCGCTAAGTCGCGGGAAATTCTCTTGCGTTCCGGATTCACCGAGGTGTTGAACCACACGCTTGAAGCGCCGTCTTCTCTCGATATTCAGTGCGAGCGCGTGGTTTTGCGAACTCCTGGTTCGAGCGAAATGTCGCATCTGCGATCGTCAGTTTTGCCCGGAATTGTTCGCGCTGCTTCGCGCAACCGTGTAAAAAATGCATGTTTATTCGAAGTCGGCAATGTGTTTCATCACAAATTCGAGTTCACGATGCTCGGATTCTTCGCAACCGGCGCGTTAAGTGATGAGCATTGGTCATCAAAGCCACTTGGCGTTGCAGACTTCTTCTTCGCGAAAGGTCTTATCGAACAGTTTTCGATCCGTTTGGGCAGACAGGTCGAGTTCACAGACGGAACTGATAGCCGTTTCCATCCGTTTCGCCAAGCCGTTGCAAAAGTGGGCGACCGCGAGTGGGGTCATTTCGGTGTGTTGGGCAATGATATTTGCGATGCATTCGACGTGCCTCGTGGTTCTATCGCGGGTGAACTTGATCTGAACGATATTCTGTTGTCCCCAAGCTCATCCGATCGCTACATTCCGATAAGTCATTTTCCATCGGCGCGCCGCGATATTGCGTTCCTCATTGACGCCTCGATTCCTTTCTCAGAAATCGAGGCAGCAATCATGTCGTCAGCGCCAAGCGAGCTCGAGAAAGTATGGCTTTTTGACCGATTCACTGGAAAGAACCTGCCAGAGGGGAAAGTAAGCCTCGCAATCGCGCTTGTGTTCAGACATCCAGAGCGAACGCTCACAGATGGCGAAGGCAATGCGATGCGTGATCAAGTTGTCGCCGCAATCTCTAAATTAGGCGGCGTTGTTCGCTAAACTCCGCTTCGCCTCGAATCCCAACAAGCCGCCAGATCATCAACCCCAATCCAACAACATACAGCGCGCGAAAACAGGCGGATAAGTAGTAATAATGCGCAAACGGATGCTGGAACGCGAGCACCGAATAGCATCCTACAGATCCAACCAAGCCAAACACCAACGGCCAGTTCCATGCTTTCGCAATCGAACCCAAGTTGCACCCGTTGATAAACACCCCGAATAGATAGGTCCAGAAGTTCGAAACAAACAACACGGCCAAGCCCTCGCTCGCCATCACGCCAAACGAAGGCAGCAGCATGCGAACCGATTGCGTAATCGGCGCAAGCCACACAAAAATGTCCCGAATGCCACCTGAAGTTGACCGCGACTGCTGCAATCGGTACGCCGAGTCCACCGACAGGTAGTTCTTGTGCATCAATACATAAACGAGGGTGAGCGCCACAGGCGCGATGTGAAACCCCCACCGGATCACAATGTTTTGCAGCCGTAGCATGAGCGAACATCCGAGCAGACACGCAAAAAGCACAACGGCCTGTTCATAACAGCACAAAGCTGCAACCATCGCGAGCACCGAAACAATTTGCCAACCAATCAGCCGCGATCTCTCCGACCGACAATACGCGGCGAGTGAAATCAACCCGAACAACACCATGAGAGAAGCGGTCCGACCCGGCGGCCAGTCAACGATTCGCCATGCAAGAGATCGGGAGTTAATCTCAAGTTGCGCCAAACCAAACACAAGCTCATACCCGAGAGCAAACGTAGCGCCACCAGCGAGCATCCTGTCAATTCGCTTCCCCCGACCAACCAGAAAGCAAGACGCGAGCAGCCCAGCTCCCACAATCCAACACAACACATCTAACCGCAAAGAAGAGATCAGCTCCGTCTGCCAACCCGCGAATAACGCACCAGAAATCACTGCCACCAGATAGTTGTGAAACAACTCCCATACGAACCAAATTAACAGCACCGAACACGCAAAAGCAACAAACCAGTTTGTCAACCGATAAGCAGCAACGTCGTTTCCATGAACAGCAACGTCAAACGCGAACGCAAGGGAAGGAAATGGCCGATAGAACCCATTTTTCAACGGCCAATCGGAAATGAACCAGCTCAGTTGATTTTCTGTGGCACGAACACCAGCGACGATGGCCGCTGTGTCGGTATCCCGGGATATGTCGTCGCGACCAAGAGCAATTCGCAGACCCCACAGATTTATCGTGGCGACAAGCAGGAGACCCCATACCCATCGTCGCGCCATACACTAAACTACGGCTAACGAACGTTCAAGGTCGCCCAAAATATCGCGAACGTCCTCAAGGCCGATGCTTAATCTCACTCCGCCTGGCGCAATTCCCGCCTTCGCAAGATCGTTCGGAGGCATCGCCGAATGCGTCATCGAAGCAGGGTGCTCTACCAATGTGCGAATCTGCCCCAAACTCACCGCCAGCGTAACCGACAACGACTCCGAAGCCAAACGGTCAATCAACTTCACCGCTGAACCGTACGATTCCTTCTCCTCGCCTTGCAATTCAAAGTAGATCATCGAACCCGGCGCAAAGTTGCCATCAATGTCACGCATCTGCTTCCGCGCTAACTCGCCTTGAGAATACGAAGCCAATCCGGGATACACGACCCGGCTCACTTTTGGGTGCGATTCGAGGAACTGCGCGACCTTTAGCGCGCTCTGCTGCTGTCTTTCAACACGCAGCGCCAAGGTGGGAACTCCGTAAACAAGCAAGTCCCAAGCAGCTTTTGGTGACAGCGAACCGCCAAAGTTCTTCCTAAAGATTAATAGGCTCGTTTCAGATGCGCGTGGGCCGATGACCGCTCCGCCCATCGTCGCACCAAATCCGCCAATGTTCTTTGTCAAGCTGTGAACAACGAAGTCAATTCCGTGTTCAATCGGCCGCTGACAAAACGGCGTGGCAAAAGTGTTGTCAATAATCGAGACCATTTGTGCGTCTTCGCTCCGTCCCGAGTTCGCATCGCGCACGATTTCGGCCACCCCCGCAATATCAATCAGCTCCATCGTCGGGTTGCAAGGACTCTCAAAATAGATCACCTTCGTATTCGGCTGCACCGATTTCCGAACGCTGTCGAGATCTAAGAAATCAACAAATGTGTGTTCAACACCAAATCTTTTCAGTTGGTCCGTGATAAGTCCATAAGTGCATCCATAAACGGTTTTGTGAATCAGAATGTGATCGCCGGCGGATACGTGGGTACCGATGGCGGCTGAGACGGCTGCCATTCCAGTCGCGAAAGAGATTGCAGTTTCACCCTTCTCCGCGAACGCCAGCGTCTCTTCCAATAAGGCTTGGCAGGGGTCGTCCAGTCGCGCATAAATGTAAATCGGATGCAGTGTGCCTCTGTCTAACTCCGGGTTCGCAAACTGCGCAAATCCTTGTGCGCCCCGCTTTGCATCGCGCAAGCGAAACGAAACAGATGTCGTGATCGGTGGCAAGATGTGGTCTTCAAAGTCCCACTTCTCGCTTCGGAATTTTCCGTGAATAAGTACTGATCGGTCCCGATATTTCTCGTCCATAACCCTGTTTCCTTCTTAACGACGAGCGAGGGGTAACCTCCGGTGCCATGTCTAGCCCAGGCGCCAAAAGAAACTTTTCAGTCGAGGAGGCAAACTCGCTCATCCCGCGAATCGCGCCAGACATGCTCGAAATCCAAAGGCACCTGCGGTCCGTTGATGAACAGCGAAAAAGAGCCGCCGAGGCGATCCGCCGTGCGACCACAAACGGCCACCACGCCGACCCCGATGAGGAGGATGCGTTGATTGCGATTAAAGAAATCACCGAGCGAATCGAATCCTTGGGGTGTAAGATCAGCGACCACATTCAAGGGGTGGTCGAGTTCCCAACTGAAAGCGCCGCTGGTTCTGGAGTGCTTATCTGGCGACTTGGCGAACACAGCGTCGCCGAGACTAAGCCCAGCGACGAAGCCTAACTCTTACTGACCGCTTCTCTGGCGATACTTCTTAGCCTGATCCGGGTCCACTTTTCTCATCCGGCGCAACAGTTCATTGTCTCCGCCAGGTTTTGGGACATCCCGTTTGGCTGGACCCTCATCGTCACCCGGCTTTCGGGTTGGCTCTAAAGGTTCGCGCTCACGTCGTTCGAATTGAATGGGCTTCATAGTTGTAATGACGAATGGCAAGGCGAGAATATCACACGCTGCCCGCCTTCCACTCAGAAATCGCCGCTCTTACCTCGGCGATTTTGCGAGAGTCGGCCTCAACTTCGAACTCTACAACCCTCGGGTCGCTTTCGTTTTTTAGCACCGCCCTCCTCCAACCGATCGTCTCGAGTTCGGCACCGTGTTCCTTCACCAGAGCACCCCGCACTGCCGCCCTCGTCTCCTGTGGAGCGAGCGTCATGGCATCCAAAACCCGGTCTCGTGGAACCACTTGCATCACCTCCCCCGCGTTGTCAAGCGCAGAGAAAAGCGAGGTCTCCAGATTCAAGTCGTGGTACTCCATTTCGATAGATTGCAGCGTCGCCTCATCCCAGCTCCCCGACTCCTCGGCAAACATCGTCAGCAATCGCTCTTTTGCAACCCAGTCAACGCGGTTTCGCAGCGAGCTCGGATTCGCTCGTAAGTCCAGGAGCGCGATCCTCCACTCACCGAGCACCCAGTCCATCTCGGCATCCTCGCCCATCAAGCGTCGCTCACCTGAAGACACGTACGAGTCGAGGATATCAATGCCTGTCGTCCAACTCCCACCCTTCAACGGAATTTTCCATTCTCGGGTTTTGTCCTTGCTGATGTGCGAAAACGAACTAACCACATCGTCCAATTCCCATCTCGGACATTCACCCAATTCGATTAAGCGTAGAGCGGCTAAGACCATTCCAGCCTTCATCGAAATGCACCAAGGCATACGACTCGCGTCTCCACAGATAACATGCAATCGTGCCCACTCGCTCGCATCGGCGTGAGGTTCGTCTCGAGTGTTAAAGATCGGCCTCCGATACAGCGTTTCGACGTTGGCTTTCTCTTGCAAGAAATCCGCGCGCTGACTCAACTGGAATTCACATCCGTTCGAATTTTCGGAGCCGACCTTTCCCGCACCAACAAGAATCTGCCGCGTGACGAACAGCGGCAACAACCCCTCGAGCAGTTTCTCATAAGATATCTCTCGGCCCACTAAAAAACTCTCGTGTGCGCCGTACGACGCTCCGTGATAGTCAGTGTTGTTCTTGAACACCCTGGCCTCACGACCCGTCGCCGCGGAAAAACGTGCCGCAGTGGCGCAAACGATTCGCTCGCCGGCCAGTTCTTGCGCAACTAGGTCCGCAATTCGGGAGCATTCCGGCGTCGAGTATTCAGGGTGCCCGTGGTCGTTGTAAAACCTCGCGCCGTTGACGAGCACACGATCGGCACGCAACGCACGATCGTTTCGTGGTCCGGACCCTTCGTCGAACTGTGCATCAATGGGGTCCTCCGCGAGCCGATCTACCGAGAAGCCCCGCATATCGCACCGAGGACTCTCCAAGCCGTAATCCCAACCACAAAAAGCAACGCCATCATGAGAAGCTACGAATTCCGCTGCATCTTCCATCTGCTCGCGCGCGCCGCGGCCGCTAATTTGCAGGCCGTACTCAACTTCCGTGCCGAACAGTCGTCGCTTTCGCATTCAAAAAACCAAAATGGGTCGCCGAATCATATCTCATCGGCGACCCACCTCTTGGATCTAACTCCTACTTTACGAACTTGCCGGTGATCTTCGCTTCAGGTATCGAACTTCCTTGCTGAGGCACGGGCCAGTTTTTGACCGCCATTTCGACCTTTAGCGGTTGGCCAAGTTTGTTAATCCAAAAGAACCCGTTCGCAGTAATCATGCCGTCGCCAGGCTCCACGAATTTCGCCGAAATCTTGAGCGTTTCTTCGTCGCCGACTTTTTCAGATGCAACGACTTCGAAATCCTGCTTCAACTTGTAGGCAGCGCCGTCAGGCTTTTTCTCCGATTCGACGCTCCACTTATCTCCGACGCCAACGCTTTTCTCCGGGTAGATAAAGAACAGCGGCATCACCTGTCTTCGAAAGTCGTCGCCAAACTCGGACTCGGTTTTCAAAAGTTTTCCACGAGCATCAATCTCACATGGAGCCGTGATGGCTTGGCCTATCGGTTGACCATTCATCATGATATCATCCCAGCCAATTTCACCTTTCCAAAGCTTGTCGCCTTTCTCAGTCAACTTAACCATGGATACCAACTCCACCGTCAAATCCTGCCCATCAGCATTAAGTTGGATTAGGACCTTCATTTTTGCCGGCTTATCCTTCTCGTAAGGAGCCTTGATCTCCCACTTGTCTAACGCCGGTGCAAACCCGAACACCATTCCTGCCAAAACTGTTGTAAACATACTCATAGCCTCCTGTGCCTATTGGTCTGACCTTCTTACCCCGAACGGCCAGTATCGGTTGCAATTCCGGCTAACCGCCTGGGGCTTTGGTCAACTTTTTTACAAACCAACCTTGTACTATCCACTTCCTAACCGGCTCGCCCTCGAACCAGGCGTGCCTAAAGTTTTCGAGAGTCCAATCTAACCGTTCAACGATACCATCGGGCCGAACCCAAAATAGGCCCACCGCTCGCCTTGACGAACCTGCCGATGGATTTAGCGTGCAAACGACTCTCGCCACCGGACCTTCGGCCCCTCGCTCCACTCCCGTGAATTTGCTCGTGTACTGATCACCCGATTTGGAGTCGCCCCAATTCCAACTCTCGCCGACTCGCATCTCTCGATCCGGGTAGACAAAAAATCTAAGCATCGCGGCGCCCAGTTCGGCGTCGCCCTCTCCACCGTCAAAAACAGTCACCTTCCCACGATGGTCAAACTCGGCCCGATAAAGGGGTCCATCACCCCACTCCTCACTGTCAAAACTATTCTCTCGCGAAGAGACCGTGCCTGAGATTTTTGAGCCAGAGCGCTTTTGGCAGGCGAATTCATATTTGTCACCCAAGACCATTTCGCTGCCGAAGACCGAAATCGTGCTCTCAAACTGGGTGATGTAAATCTCACCCGGCGTGTACGGTGCACGAAAATTCCATGCCTCCTGAGTCGGAGTTAGCAATGCGAGCACAGAAAGAATCACAGCCAGCCAGATTACTCGGATTTCTTCGCGCTTCACTTAGCGTGCTCGAAATAGATGCACCTCGAGGATAATGTGAGGGTAACTTCAAACGAGATGGCACGAAAGTCCGGGACAAAAACAGCGAAAGCAAATGGAGGCAAACTGCCCATTCTCCCCGTTAGGGATGCAGTTCATTTTCCGAATCTGATCAACACCCTCCTCGTCGGAAGGAACGTCTCCCTACGCGCGCTCCACCACGCGCTGAACACCGACCGACTGGTGATCATCCTAACACAGCGAGACACTTCCGTCGAAGAGCCGGGGCCAAGTGACCTTTTCAAAATCGGAGTCCTCAGCGAAGTGGTTCAAGTGCTCCCGCTTCCCGACGGCACGATGCGCGTCGTCGTTAGGGGCCTCGAACGAACAAGAGTCGGAGATATCTCTTTCCGCGACGGCTTCATGGTGTCGGCTGG
This sequence comes from Fimbriimonadales bacterium, assembly GCA_046330175.1. Taxonomy (GTDB): domain Bacteria; phylum Armatimonadota; class Fimbriimonadia; order Fimbriimonadales; family ATM1; genus JAJPJR01. The sequence continues at coordinate 942,850 of JAXLTG010000001.1, read as the reverse complement.
CAAACCAATTGAACAGGACAAACTTTCAGGGCCCGAAGTTGACGCGATGATCCGCGAAGGACTCCGAATGTTCGAGGAGGTTATGCAAATCGGGAAGCAGGTCCCGGTTGAGGCTCTGCAAATGGCTTCGCATCTCGAGGACCCAGGGCAGTTCAGCGATGCAGTCGCGCATAGCCTTCCGTTGCGCCCTTCACAAAAACAGGAAGTGCTCGAAGAGATAAGCCCAACGGAGCGGCTTAAGCTCGTGATCAAACTTCTGGATCGGGAAAGAGAAGTGCTGCGGCTGCAGCAAGACATTCGGCAATCGGTCGAAGAAGAGCTCGGCGAATCGCAACGCGAATACTTCCTGCGCGAACAGCTAAAAGTCATTCAAAGAGAACTAAACGAACGTGACGAAAGGTCGAGCGAACTCGACGAGTATCGAGAGAAGATTGAAAACGCTGGCATGAGTCAAGAGGTTCGCGAGAAGGCGGATCACGAGCTTCGAAGGCTTGAGAGAGCGCCGTCAGCGAGCCCCGAAAGCATGGTCATCCGCTCATATCTCGATTGGCTAACTTCATTGCCCTGGCAGCAGCTAAGTGACGACCAACTCGATGTGAGGAAGGCGAAGAAGATTTTGGACCGTGACCATCACGGTCTCGAAAAGGTGAAAGATCGCATCCTTGACTTCCTTGCCGTGCGACAGTTGTCAAGGTCATTACGTGGTCCCATCCTCTGTTTCGTCGGACCTCCAGGTGTAGGAAAAACATCCATCGGTCGCAGCATCGCAGAGTCCCTTGGTCGCCAATTCGTCAGAGTTTCTCTCGGCGGAGTAAGAGATGAAGCCGAGATTCGTGGACATCGGCGCACATACATCGGCTCGATGCCGGGCCGCATTATCCAAGGGCTGCGAAACTGTGGCACCCGAAATCCGGTTTTCATGCTGGATGAAATTGACAAGCTCGGCATGGACTTTCGAGGAGATCCCACCAGCGCGCTCCTCGAAACGCTGGACCCAGAGCAGAACAATAGGTTCTCAGACCACTATATTGATGCGCCATTCGATCTGAGCGCTGTGATGTTTATCACAACCGCAAACCTCATCGAGAGCATCCCATGGCCACTTCGCGACCGGATGGAAGCGATTCACTTTCCAAGCTACACCGAAATCGAAAAGGTCGCGATTGCAAAGGATCACCTACTCCCCAAAAAGACTCTTGAGCATGGTCTGAAGAACACACAGCTCAAAGTGAGCGAAAAAATCCTGTTCACAGTGGTGCGCGAATACACGAGAGAGGCCGGAGTCCGCAACCTCGAAAGAGAGATCTCCGCCGTATGCAGAAAGACCGCTAGGAAAGTCGCGGAAGGGAAGGCGAAAGGCGTCACAGTTACGGAACCTGTGTTGCGCGAATTTCTTGGGCAAGGTCGGTACCAGCACGGAGTGAAAGAATCATCAAATTCCGTCGGAACGGCGACCGGTCTCGTGTACACAGAATTTGGCGGAGACGTCGTCACAATTGAGGTCATTCAAACACCTGCAGAGCAGGCCGAGCCGGAAATCATCCTAACTGGTCAACTGGGGGATGTCATGAAGGAGTCCGCGCAGGCTGCGATCACTTGCGTCAGGGATTGGCTTTCTAAGTCAAACCCAAGCCTTCGTCAGCAAAAGCACAATCTTCATATCCATGTGCCCGCGGGTGCCGTCCCTAAAGATGGACCGAGCGCCGGAATAACCATCGCAACGGCATACGCATCGGCGATTACGGGCAAGCCCGTGAAAGCCAACGTAGCGATGACCGGCGAGATCACCCTTCGAGGAAAAGTTCTCCCAATCGGGGGCCTACGAGAGAAGCTGCTCTCGGCCCATCGCGCGGGGATCTCCGATGTCATCATCCCAGCCGAGTCGAAGCGAGACCTGGCTGAGGTCCCGAAACAGGTCCTAACCGGACTTCGGGTTCACACCGTGTCCACGCTCCCTCAAGTTCTCAGCCTCGCACTTGTGGACGCGTCCCCCCGGGGCCCCCAGAAAAAATAACAGGTTTTGATTATTTAGTCCGATAAAGGGTGCACCTGGCTCGAACTACGATATAATGTCTCGGTGGACGCTCAATCGAGCGCCCCTGCTTGTATTTATTGATTCAAGAGGAGAGACGAAATGAGAAACATAGCGATTTTGGCTGGGCTGGCTGCTTGCGCGGCTGCCAACGCGGTCATCACAGAGTCTGAGTCTAACAACACGATCGGCACCGCCAACCTGATCTCACGCGGAGCTTCACCTTGGGCTGACGTCGGAGTCATCAACTTAGCCGCCGGCGGGGGTGACGTGGACTTCTTTGGTATTGATCTGCTCGCTGGCGAATACCTCACGGTTATTACCTACCCGATCGCGGATGATAGCGAGAATGCGCCGGATACGATGCTGACTCTTCGAGACAGCACGGGCTTCGAGTTGGACTTCAACGATGATGCGAACGGCTTTGGTTCTGCAATTCGATACCACATCGCCGATACGGGCCGATACTACATCGGCATTACTGGATTCGGTGACACCGGTTTCGGTGGCGCTCACGGCGAGGAAGGCGACTATATTTTGACAGTCAGCGTTGTGCCAGAGCCGGCGACGATGCTCGCGCTTGGTGCGGGCCTCGCTGCTCTCGCAGCACGCAAGCGACGTAAGTAAACCTACTCTCCTCCGCAGACGAGTCGAGGCTCCTTAGGGCCCCGACTCGTTCTCTTTTTGGACTCATGCCCCCTCTCGGGTAAAATTTTCACTCCCCGTGCGCTCGTAGCTCAGTGGATAGAGCAACAGGTTGCGGACCTGTAGGTCGGAGGTTCGAGTCCTCTCGAGCGCGCCATTATTTTAGGCTTCGCACGAATTCCGCAGCGGCGTTCAATTGCTCAGGTGTTGCCTGAGCGAATCCTGGCATCCGCCCATAACCGAAATTGCCCGGATTCCGAAGCATCTCCACGAGCCACCGACGATCAGTAAACCGTTTGCCTGCCTGACGCAGTATCGGGCCGATCGTCGCGGTATCCGACTCAAAAAGCATATGGCACCGGTTGCAGCCAAGTTTGCGCACCACGTCGCTGCCCTGCTTAGCGAGCTCAAGGTCTACCGGCGCACCGGCACCTCCCGATCCAGCCGGTAGCGGTATTTCAGACTCAACATGAACGGGCTGAACCGACTTGCTATACGACAGCGCGGAAAGAGCCAGAAAGACCAGCCCACACGCGAGAACTAGTCGTCCCATCGCAGGTGGCGAGGAATCATCCGACTTAGCGAAAAACGGTGCAGCGATCGCAAGAAGCACGATCAAGCCAGGAATCAGCTGCGATCCAACCCAAGGTGCGCCGAAAGCGCTTTGTGTCATGTTCAATAGCGCGTGCATCGGAAGCACGTACCACATCGGCCGGGTCGCACCCGAACTCAGGTCGAACTCCCTTGCGGCAGGCCCGAAAGGCGCGCCCAAGCTCAGGGTGGCAACGACCACAACAGCCACACACCCGAGCGCCACAAACAACGCGCTCCGAAGCCGGGGTTTGTCGGACTTTAGGAAGCAAACGAGCGCGGCCGCGAGTGCGATTAGTCCCAACACCAAATGTGCCTGGTTCCACCGATGGAAAGTGTTATCTGAGATGGCGGAGCCATTCAGCATCAATTCCTTGACCGATTCGCCAACCGCGGGTGCACTACCCGCAATCTGAGCCTCGGCGAAAGCCGTACGCACGTCATGCTGCGAACCCGGGAGCAGATTGCCGGTCACCTGAAACGCGAACATCGCCAGCGTAAAGCAGATTGTTGCCCACCACTGCCATCTGAAAGCCCGGCGGTACTGGCCAGTCCAAACCTGAGTCACGATCGCAACGCCCGCGAGCACCAAGCAGATTGCCGACAGCCAGTAATGGGACCCTGACACGGCCCGCATCAACGCTTGCGATCGAATTTGCTCTACCGACGCGTGGGCACCCGTGAGCGTGGGAACATACGACCTAGAGAGAAGGAGCCCGAAAATCACTTGGACCAAAGCCAATAAGAGGCCCGCGCCGATGAACAACGCTCCAACACGTCTTAGCATGACTAATCGTTAGACTCGCTACTCGGCCGGATGGCTCGCGCGATCGCAGATTTCGGCGAGCAAAGCGTCGGATACGCTTGTGAACTCAATCCCAACTTTCCGGATGGCTCCGCCGACACGGCTCATGGTCCTGCAAGACCTGATGATCCCCTCGCACTCGAGGGCTAACGACTCCTTGCCTTCGAGCCGGAGGAGAATTGAGAGCGTTTGACCTACTTCCACAGGATACGTCCCCTCTAATCCGATCCCACCTGCACTCAGGTCACTCAATTCAAGAGAGCCACTTTTGTCTCCGAGGCGGACGAGCGCGATTCCTTCTGCGGGTGTCCGCTCATGCTTGCGACGTTCTCGTCTGAGCGGAGCGCGCGTGAACAGCAAACCGTCAGGCGCATCGCCGATAACCAGGATTCGTACCGAACCACCGGGATATCGAAGCCGACCCTCTGCTCCAGAAGCCCAATACTCTGGCCTACCGTCAGAGGGTTCAAAGACAGACACGTCGCCCATCGCAAAGCATGCGCCCTCAACCGGTGGGCCGAGGTGTTCGACAAGGCACTCGGGTATCTCCACAGCGCACGGCGACTTCGAATGACCACGAGCAATATCCACGGCTTTCCGGACCCCGGTTTCAGACACAGAAACATCGGCGCTAAGCCCTGCCGCCACGCAGAACTGCTCAAACGTTGCTTGACTTAGGTCCGACACGCCCGACGCTCTCATGCCTAAGGCAGTATCTTATCACGATACGTCTGCTTACCGTTTGGGCACCCACCTGGTGCGGGCGTTTGCGAGCTGTTGGTCACCGGCCGAGAGCACAATCAGCCCGCCTTCCGGCGAGATCGCGGCTACTCCGTGTGCGGAATGCAGCGGCGCTGCATCTTTGCTCCGTGCATTGAAGAACGCCAACCTGGTTACCGTTTGTGACTTGTTCGTAGGTGGTCCGTTTGAGTCATCGAATCCGATAAGGAATCCATCCCGCTTTTCAGGCACATCAAGCGGTAGCGGATCGTGACTGTTCATCTGTCCGCCTCCGATTGTCTCAGCTAACAGCACAAGATTATTTGAGTTTTGCAGGTCATAAGTTCGCAGACCAGAAAACAGAATTGCGCCGTTTGCGCCGTAGCTTAGATTTGCAGGTTCCTGTCGTCCGGGATAACCAACCAGCGTGTCCCACTCATCTTTGTTTCGCGGATTCTTTAGCGAATCTGGCTGCACGTATTCTGCAATCTGTGTGGCCCACGTCAACGGGCGGCCATTAGATAGCGCAACACCATCTTCGCGCGTCTCAAAAGCTGGAGGAAAGCCAGAATCATTCGATTGCGCGTACGTTTGAAACGCTGCCGACAAACTTTTCAAGTTGCTCTTGGTGATGTACCAGCCCTTTCTCTCCATACATCCAGGCATCACAAGCGCAAGCACTAACGTGAGTCCGCCCAGCAAAACAACAACCATTAGCGCGGCAGTTCGCAGGTTAAGCAGGGGACTGCCACGCCGGTCTGTGTCGCGATCTTCCTCATCTGCTAAGGAGAGGAACAGACTCACTGTTTGGAACCCGACCCGAGTTCGGGTGTTATGCCTGCATCTTGGAGCGCTTTCGGGACGGCGTCTTCGTCAACGAGGTACTGCCAGTTAGATTCGTTCCAAGTTCCTGGCAGCCCTCCACGCTTTACTCGGTTCGTGGGAAGCTCTTTTCCAAAATGCGCTAGGAAATCAACCTCTTGCTCACCTAAGCTCGTCTTGACCGTGTCGAGCAACAGATTTGAGATGTCGGGCAACACGGATGGATTCTTGGCGATTGTGTCTTTAAGGGCGAGCATGAACTCTTCCTGTCGTTTGCTTCTTCGCTCAGTACTGTCCGTGTGTCTGAATCTCATAAACCCGACTGCATTGACGCCGTCGAGAGTTTGCCATCCTCGCTTCAAATGGATATGCAACTTGCCCGCGTTGTCGTCATAGTCCATGTCCTTCTCGACAAAGATCTCTACGCCACCCACCAAGTCCACTAATTTCTTGATAAAGTCGTAATTGACGGTTACAACCTTTTCAGCGCGTACGCCGGTAAGTTGATAAACGCCTTCGACCATCATCTCCTCGCCTCCATACACATGGAGCGCCGTAATCTTCACGCCGTGATGCCCCGGAACGCTGACTCGGCTATCTCGAGGGATGTCAAACATTCCGATGCCTTTGTTTTTGAAATCGAATCGAACGAGATGAATCGAGTCTGCCCTTGCACTCGGATTCAAAACTTTTCCCCCACCGTAAGTGTAGTTCTCGTCGCACCCAAGCAAGAGCACGGTCAAGCTATCTTTTCCTTGGTAAGGATTTTGGGGAGTGATGCCTATTCGGCGCATCAGCTCATACCGAGCCAACGGGTAAGTATTCACGAGATTTGCCATCGCGCCCGCGCCAACTGCGCAGACACATAACAACACATAAGATGTCTGGATAACTACTCGCTTCCACTTTGCTGGATGCTCTGGTTTCAACTCTCCGCTCCTACTTCGCGTTCGGCCTGCTCACAAGGCATGATTACCCTGAATGTCGTCCCCTCACCTGGTTTCGACACCACTTCGATGCGTCCACCGTGAGCAGCCGCTAACTCCTTAACGATTTTCGTTCCCCAGCCGCTCCCTTGGCTCGCCGTCCATCTCGAAACGGCCGTGCCGGTGAGCACCTGCCTGACAGTCTCTTCGCTCATACCGGGACCTGTGTCAGAGACTTCAATCACGTGTTCATTGTCCTTCAAATAGTATTTCACCGCCACCTCTCCAACGACAGCGGGCGCTTCGCCCGTTCCAAGCTGAGGTAGCCATTCTTTCGGAACACCTTCCCGAACGGCGCGAATCGCGTTGCCTGTTAGGTTTTGGACGATGCGCATCACAAAAAGTGGGTCAAACACCGACTCAATTCCCGAGCCCTCGATTTCATACCTCAGTGCGACCGCATTGCTCCGTGCCTGCGTCTCAAGAAAAGATGCGGCGTTCGCGACGACGTCGCCCATCCGCTTGCGTTTCATGTTCGCAGAAATAGTCTGCCCAGCAGAGATGTTTGAAATCAAGCGGCTGTAGCTCACGATTGTGTCCACACTGTCCTGCAAGTCGCCAACCGCTGCTTCCAGGTTATCCGCGTACTCTTTCGCCTCACTGCTCAAGCCATCGGTCTGAGCGAGACCACTCACCATCGGCTCCAAGAACTTTAGATCGTAGAACAGCGCGCTCGCAAGGTTTCCTATGTCGTGAGCAACTCGCCCCATTCCAATCAGGCTCGCCGCACGGTTGGCTTGTTCTGTGAGCACCGAGTTTAGATACGCAAGTGCGCTGACCGAGCACACCGTTTCCAAAACTTGGACATCCGTTTCTGTAAACTCGCCATCCTTCTTGTTAACGAGCTGAACGACGCCAATCGTCGGCATGTCCGGAATCATCAGAGGAACAGTTGCCATGTTCGTGATTCTCACCGACGTCGCTTCTTCAACCTCGGCCTGAGGCCCGCCGATGACTTCAGCATCATGCCGAGTAATAATCGAGGTGCGTTCATGAAACGCTTTCCCGGCAACACCTTCGGTGTCGTCAAGGGTTTTCATCTGGATCTGTTCGGCGACTTCCTGCGGAATAACGTGCCGAAATACAAGTTTGCGACGAGCGGGATCGTGAATGTAGATCGTCCCACCGAAAGCGTTGCTCGCCTGCACACACAAGCGCAAAACTTCCATGAGAGTTTCCTCAACGCTTTGCGAACTGGAGAGCTCTTTCGTTGCGAGATGCACCGCCGCAACGAGAGGGTTTGCTTGATCAGCCATTCTCGTTGTCGAGTCTATCGCTCGGTTATCGGGACGTACGCTCGCAGCGATGCACCCTCATAGATGCTCTTCGGCCGCATAATCCGATTGTTCTCAAACTGCTCAATGATGTTTGCGCACCAACCTGTGATTCGCGACACAGCGAAGATCGGCGTGTACAACGGAATCGGAATTCCGAGCGAGTAATAAGCGTAGGCAGCAGGGAAGTCCACGTTCGGGAACAGCTTCTTCTCATCCATCATCATCTTCTCAACGATGTCGGCGATCTCTGCCCATTTCTCGTTTCCACTTCGTCGAGCGGCTTCCTTTCCAATCTCTCCCATGATGCCGGCGCGACTGTCGCTGATTCGATACTCGCGATGGCCAAAACCCATGATCTTTTTCTTTCCCGCGAGGGCGTCCTGAATGTATGGCCGGGCGTTGTCCACCGAACCAATCTCCATCAGCATCTCCATCGCCTTTTCGTTTGCTCCGCCGTGCAGGTTGCCCTTCAGTGCGCCAATGGCCGACACAACTCCGCTGTAGATGTCGCTCATGGATGAAACCGTCACACGAGCAGTGAAAGTGGAGCAGTTGAAACCATGCTCTGCGTAAAGCACGAGCGAAGTGTCAATGGCGCGCTCAGCAAACGATTCCGGTTTGGAACCATCCAGCATATACAGAAAATTCGAAGCGGTGCTCAGCGACGGATCCGGCTGCACAACATCTTGGCCTTTCGAAATTCTCCAACCGTTCGCAACAAGTGCGCCCATCTTGGCTGTCATGCGCACAGCTTTTCGTCTGTTTGCGTCGTTATCGGCGGGGGATGAAGCGTACTCAGGGTCGCTTGGTGCCAACACGGCCAGACCGATCTTCAAGAGGTCCATCGGATGTGCGTTCGAAGGAACCTTTGACATCGCGTCGTAAACGAATGAGGGCACAGTTCTCTCGCTCGCGAGCGTTGCGTTGAACGAATCCAATTCGGCTTTCGTTGGAAGCTTTTCAAACAAAAGCAAATAAGCCGTCTCTTCGAAACTTCCGTGCTGTGCCAGCTCATGAACATCGTAGCCACGGTAAATCAATCGCGACTTTTCAACGTCAATGTCACTAATCTTGGAAATCCCAGCGACGACTCCTTCCAATCCTGGGCTGTAGCTTGTGGTTGCCATTATTTAAGGTTTCTCCTTAGCGTTTGCTCGCATCACCTGCGAGGCTTCGATCCAAATCTTCATAAGACGGGTACTCAATAAGCTCATAAAGCTCTTGGCGAGTCCGCATCCGTTCTATCAATTCGGCCTGTGTTCCTGTCTCCATTATGGTGCGATAAGCCTCGCCAACAGCTTTCATCATCACCCTGAATGCCGTCATGGGAAAGATGACTAAATTGTACCCAAGTCCCCCGAAGCTCTCCGCCGAAATCAGTGGGGTTTTGCCGAACTCCGTCATGTTCGCGAGCAGGGGGCCGCTTACTCCCTTTCTGAACGACTCAAACTCCGATTCCGACTCTAATCCCTCAGGAAAAACGCAGTCAGCTCCTGCGTCAACGTACCTCTTGCCACGCTCGATCGCGTCATCAAGACCCGTTACGCTGCGCGCGTCGGTTCTTGCGATGATAAAGAAATCAGGATTCCCGCGAGCCTTAACCGCGGCTGCGATTTTCTCACTCATCTCATTAGCGCCGATAACTTGCTTGCCATCCAGGTGCCCGCACCGTTTTGGGCTCACTTGATCCTCCATGTGGAGTCCAGCAAGCCCAGCACGTTCGTATTCCCGAACTGTTCGAATCGTATTCATTGTCTCACCGAATCCAGTGTCGGCATCGGCGATAACCGGCAGCTGAACCGCTTGCGTAACGTTGTTCGCCTGATCGCTCATTTCTGAAAGCGTGAGAAGCGCGATATCCGGAACCGCTAACCGGCTGTTTGTCACTCCGGCACCTGTCATATATAGCGCTTGAGCACCCGCCTGTTGCGCCAGCTTCGCGGTAATCGCGTCGTACACACCTGGAAGCACAACGGTGCCCTGCGAGATAAGCTCGCGGAGTTTGCCGCCGGGGTTATTCAGTCTGGGGTGAATCACCCCCAGAGGTTACACCCTTTTGACGCAGCCAGTCCCTAACCGGAAAAAAAAAGAGCAAGCCGTTTCCGGCTTGCTCTTTGCAATCAATCTCCCTAAGCCTATTTCGACTCGATCTCCTTCTTCGTCATTGCGATGAAGTTCTTAATCGCTTCGCGGTACTGCTCGGGCTCGTACTTGGCCACAAGTTCGCTCGCCTTATCAAGCGCGGCCAGTGCCTCCGGCTTCTTTCCACCGGATGACAGGCACCTCGCCAAATAAGCATACGAAAGCGCGGCCTCTTTTTCAGGCGTCAAGCCTGCGCAAGTTTCTGCAATCTTAGTTGCTCGCCCAACGACATCCGCAGAAGCGCTTTTCGAAGAAGCGACGTACGCCGCCATGCTGCACCAGGTTTCATGACTGACTGCCTCAATCTTCCCGGCGTACTTTTCCAAAACTTGGATTCCGAAATTTGAGTCTGTGCTGACAGCAACACTGATCGCGTCCATCGGATCGCTTTTCTTCATCGCTTCGTCAAACGCAGCCATGTCGCCTTTCTTTGCGATTTCAGCAAGCTTGGCTCGGGCTGCCATCGCTTCACGCTGTTTCGATGCTCGCTTTTCAAATTCAACTTTGTACGCTGCTAAATCCCAGCTCTTGGCATTAACTTTCTCAAGCACCTCTTCCATTTCCATCGGGTGTCCGATCCAGGCGATGACGCCTTCAGCGTTAATAATGAAAGCGCATGGAATTCCGTTTTGGCCGGCGGCTCTCATCCACGTCGTTGATGTGGTGTCCTTTTCATCATCGAGCGCGATGTTGTAGCGCATCTTTGCGTCGTTCTCTTTTATGAACTTGTTGACTCTTTCGACATGGGCGGCGGCAGCTTCCTGTTTCCCGTCGCTCCCACGGTAGTCCCATGTGTTCACGCTGATGAAAGTGGCTTTGCCCTTGTTCTTGTCAGCCATATCGCTGAGGTGGGGCATAGACTGGATGCACGGGCCACACCATGTTGCCCAAAACTCCACGACATACACGTTGCCCTTCTTCAGCTCTTTCACGGGCGTGCCCTTCGACCAGCCGGTGACCTTCAGAGGAGGGGCGGCGTCGCCAATAGTGAGCGACTTGGAATCTTGTGCAAAAACGGAGCACGCGATAGCAGCCGCGAAAACGGTAGCGATAACTCTTGCCATAACGAAAGGATACTGCCCGAGCCGGCCCGCCGTTAGCCTACAGGCAAAAAAACCTGGAAATCCGCCCCAATCGCGCCAAAACCCGTATTTCACCCACCCCTCCCAATATGCAGTACGGAATAACCATTCCAGCCGCGCGACCTTTCGCGCGTCACGACTTGGAGGATACAAAAAATGAAGCGCAACATCACTGGCATTATTGCCACCGCAGTTCTCACGATTTCGGCCGCAGTCGCGTTCGCCGCACCTAAGGTGAAGACCGCAGTCCAGACCCCGTTCAAGCCGGGCATGAAAGTTGAAATTTCAGTCAACGGCAAATGGATCCCTGCGACCATTCTTAGCTACAACGGTGCAAAGTACAAGGTTCACTTCAACGGCTGGAGCAAGTCCACCGATGGCTGGGCCAGCACTGAGCGAATCCGCGCCTACAAAACGGCCAAGACCCGAGCCTGCGCGTAAGCTTTTCAAAAACTTGAAGAGTTCGCGGTGGATGCAATGGATTGCATCCACCGCTTTTCATTTAACAAACTACGCCGCGAGACCCTGATGGAACGCGCGCAATCTTGCCACTCGTTCCGGTATCGGTGGATGCGTGCTGAAAAGCTGTGCAAGGCCACCTGCGCTGAATGGGTTCGCGATGTACATGTGAGCCATCGTCGGTTGTGCTGTCAGGCTCTTCACCGATGCGGTGCCTCGCTCCAAAGTCTGCAACGCATCTGCTAAATCGTCGCCGTTGCCGATCAGCTTTGCCGCGAATGCATCTGCACCATATTCCCGCGAACGACTCACTGCCATCTGAATCAGCGTCGCTGCAATCGGCGCCAACAGCATAACGAGCAGCGCAACAAGCGGATTCGAGCGATTCTCGCGATCGCCGCCGAAGAACATTGCGAAATAGGTCAGGGAAGTGATCGCCGAACCAACCGCCGCCGCGATGGTCATCGTTAGCGTGTCACGGTTTTTGATGTGCCCGAGCTCGTGCGCGAGCACTCCGATAACCTCTCGCTGGCTCATGTTTTCAATCAAGCCGATGTTCAAACAGACCGCCGAGTTGCCCGGCCCGCGGCCACACGCGAACGCATTCGGCTGTGGATCGGGAGATAGGTACAGCGGCACCTCGGGAATGCCGGCCTTATCACAAAGCTGTTTGTTCGCCTGCGCGAGCCACGAAAACCGAACGTCGCCCTCAGGAAGCGGCTGCGCTTTCGACATGCCCAGCGCCAGCGACTTGCCGGCGAAATACATCCCGAAGTTCATCGCCACGCCAAGAACCAACGCGATGAGCATCCCGCCGGTGCCACCCACCAAGTACCCGACACCAATAAACAGGCCAACAATCCCGGCCAGCAACACAGAAGTTTTGAAGAAATTCATGGTCTAATCCTGAGTCTACTTAACACCCTTCGCACACAAAAAGTTGCAGGAAGTCCCCTAGACCATGCCCGTCGCAGCGCCAACCACCGTAGCCGCAAATCCCTCTCCTGATCTCTCCCCATCGCAGACGCAGTGGAGAGGAGTGCGCGCTGACCGCCGCTAATCACTCACGGACAACAGCTACGATTTGTCCGCACCACCCTCCTGCCTTCGCGTCGGCGCAAGTATTAGCGAACACATGCCTGCGTCCCCTTTAGGGGGAGCCCCGTGAACGGAGTGAACGGTGAGGGGGTGTTCCGTCAATGTCACTTAGCTTCGAACTGGCGGTACACGACCCGCGATCTGCAAAGCTCGCGAATCCCTTCGATAATGCCGTCCAAATTGGTCGCGATTTCGTAAGCGTGAACGCGCAACGTTTGAATGTTTTTGCTTTGCAAAAACGCATCTCGCGCAGCGTCGCGCTCGACTTTGTCATCGTGAAATCGGCTGTCAACTTCTACGCAAAGCTTTGCGCGAGCGCAGTAAAAATCGAGAGTGTAAGGGCCGATTGGGAACTGACGTCGAACCCGAAAGCCCACGGCATCATTTTTGAGACACGACCACAGAATCGCCTCCGGTTCTGACAGGTTTTGCCGAGCGCGCTTTGAGTCTTGCAGTCTATGCTCGTCGCGATTTTGGTGTAACATTTGTTGGTTCTGGTGATTGTAGTCCACCCCCTCACCGCTCGTTGTACTCGCGGGGCTTCCCGCAAGCGGGACGCAGGCGTACTCGGGCGCCAGTCTCTGAACACCGTTTGCCTTACTCCTGATCTCTCCCCCGCGCAGACGTCTGTGCCGTTGTGAAGTGTTAACGATCACATGCCTGCGTCCCCTTTAGGGGGAGCCCCGTGAACAAAGTGAACGGTGAGGGGGTGTTCCATCAATTTCACTTAGCTTCGTATCGGCGCAAGACCACCCGCGATTAACAAGCCTCAAAGCCTGGGCCGAAGATGCCGTCCATATTCGTCGCAGTATTGGTGCAACATTTTGTTGGTTCTGGTGATTGTAGTCCACCCCCTCACCGCTCGTTGTACTCGCGGGGCTTCCCGCAAGCGGGACGCAGGCGTGCCTGTGCGCCAGGTCTCTGAACACCGTTTGCCTTACTCTTGATCTCTCCCCCGCGCGGACGCAGGAGAGAGGAATGCGCGCTAACCGCCGCTAATCACTCACGGACAACATCTACGAGTTGTCCGTGCCACCCGACCGCCGTTTCTGTGATCCCCTTCCTCCCGGCGCGGGAGGAAGGGTCAGGGATGGAGGGTGACTTCGGTCTTGCGCTTGATTGCGCGGAGCACAACATGAAAGTTTTCCGCGAGGAACAGCAGATTGTGCTTGCACAACAAACCTCCTATCCCGGCCTTTCCTCCTTGCCAAGGAGGAAAGGGGTCTGCGTGCGAAACGCGCGGACGCAGGGGAGAGGAATGCGCGCTGACCGCCACTAATCACTCACGGACAACAGCTACGATTCGCCCGCGCCACCCGTACCGTCACAGCCTATTTTGACCATGTTGGCGGTGTTCCTGGTTCGCGCCGATGGCGGCCGACTAAAGTGCGCACAATGTCTTCGAGAAGGTCCGTCCTCTTTGTTTCAAGAATTGGATTCGTTACCAGCAATAGAGATGTTAAGAGGTGCTGCAAGTCCTGTGTCCTGTCATAATATGCGACTGCGGACCCCGCAACGGATTTGTACAAGAGTATGAGTGCCGTGCCGACCATGTTGAATAGGAAGCCGCCAACCGGAGCAACGATCCGGAGTTCGTCAGAAGTGTGCCAGCCGAACAACACGGACGCGTACGCTGACAGGAGGATTAGCAGCCCAACCACAATAGCACCGAAACCGAGTTTCAAAAAGCGGTCCGCACTCGTGGCCGCTTCATCGTGCCTCTTGCTCGCAGCGCGTCTCTGTTCCCAAATATGTTGCTGGATTTCTCGAGTTGCTACTGCTGGCGCCGTTTGGGCCTTATACTGAGCCTCTGCCGCTTTCGTTTGCTCTTCAAGTTCAGCAAGATTTTCTCGGAGCCCAGTGAGCGCCTCTAGCGCTTTTTCGCTCCGATTGCGGTTCTTGTCATTTGCATTCAAGATTTTCGCCAAACCCGTTTTTTGGAACCACTGGAAATAGGCATCTAACTCGTCCATGCCAGATGCGCATGTACCGGAAAGTTGCAAGGCTCTCACAGCCGCCGGAGTGGAGCTGCTTGGCTCCGCGTACTCCAATTCGAAATGCCCTGTCTCCGCCTCAAGCCGATAATTGCGGCGCCATCGCCACCTTTGGTAGCTTCCCCAGAAACCCGGCAAGCACCCCGCAGCTCCCGCCACCATTGGCCAGAAAAGCACGCTGCTGCGTAGAAGGACCGCGCCCACACAGGCGGCGGCAAACAGAAGCGCAGTAACCCAAAGGCCGGCGCTCGGAGCGTAGTCGGTGTGGTCTGTAGCGAGACTGTGGATTACCCACGATAAGAGCGCGAGGAAGCCGCAGGCGAATACCACGAGGAAGACTACAGGCGCGTCCATTTGCACCTCACGGTCCGTTTCTGCGGACGGGTGGCACGGACAAGTTTTGAATTTGTCCCTGCCAAATGAAGCGGCGAGTGCGAGGTTGATCTTTCCAATCTTCCCATTCTCACTTCACCAATCCCCTACAACAGAGCGACCTTCGTCGCAGGATCACTCCATGGGGCGACTTCGGAACCTCGCACAGGACGAACGCGCATCCAATACTGCGTCCCCGGTGTCAATCCCGAAATAACGTAATCCGATGTTGACGCAGAAGTTGCAGAGCCAACAACCGTTGCGGTGTTGAGGACGGCTTGTTGCCTAATTCGTTCTGACATTAGTCGCATCTCGGTACTCGGCAGATTTTATCCCGATTCTGTTCGCCGTGTGCCGCGGACAACTCGCGGCGTTGTTGGTAAGTGAGTGGCGCTGATTCGCTCCCCTGCGTCTGTGTTCCAACCGGCAAGCTGCCCTCACCCCTGCAGCTTCTCGAGTGAAATCTTTCGCCACTCGACCTCGGTGCCTTCCGACTGAAGCGCGATCTGGCCCTTCTGCGCCGTCGCCTTTGAGCCGTCGTTCACCAAAACCCCATTCACCCAGACCTTCACTTTGTCGGCGCGGCACTCAATCTCCATCCGGTTCCACTCGCCAAGCGGTTTCTCCGAGCCGTCGGTCAGGTTTATGATTCGGCGCGCTTTGTCTCCATCAACGCCCCAATTCGCTTTCGGGCCGCGCCGCTTCTCCATGTCCGGAACAGTGATGTCCTCGCCGATGCACCAAAAGTCGCCCGCATCTCCGCTTTGCATCTGCACCTCGATGGATTTGGGGAACATCCCGTAAAGGCTTCGCGGTTGGGAGCAGTGGACCAACACGCCACAATTGCCTCCGGTTTTTGGAAACCGGTACTCAACCGTCAGCCGATAGTTGGCGAAGGATTTGTCGGTGATTAGGTGCCCACCCGGGCTGCCGATCGTGACCAGATAGCCCCCTCTCACCAAAAACGGCTTCGTGCCGTTCGGGTCCTTGTCGAGCGCGGGAACATCCATATGCCAGCCACTCAGGTCCTTCCCGTTGAAAAGCTGCACCGGCTTAGCCAGGGGAGCCGAGGGACTTAAGACGCAGATCGCAGCGATTGTAATCAGCATGGGTTGATTTTAGCCCCTTGCCAAACCTATAGGGGTGTAATCGAGTAGGAACACCGCCCGCCCCGGGGTCAGCCAGCCTTGACACCCACGGGTGAAATGTTACATAATTTCCCGCCGCTTACCCCCTCGGTAACGGGTAGGCGCGTGTATTCAGGAGGAATCTAATGGCCAGACAGAAATTTGAGCGAACTAAGCCGCACGTCAATATCGGCACCATCGGTCACGTTGACCATGGCAAAACGACCTTGACGTCGGCCATTACTAACGTACTCGCAGCCCAGGGCTTAGCCCAGCGCAAGAAGTACGATGAAATTGACGCGGCACCCGAAGAAAAGGCTCGCGGCATCACCATTAACATCTATCACGCCGAGTACGAGACACAAAATCGGCACTACGCCCACGTTGACTGTCCGGGCCACGCCGACTTTATTAAAAACATGATTACCGGCGCCGCTCAGATGGACGGCGCGATTCTCGTCGTCGCAGCGACCGACGGTCCGATGCCCCAAACCCGCGAGCACATCCTCCTTGCTCGACAGGTCGGCGTCCCCTCGCTCGTCGTTTTCATGAACAAATGCGACATGGTTGACGACCCGGAGCTTCTCGAAGTTGTCGAGCTCGAAATCCGAGACTTGCTCAGCAAGTACGACTTCCCGGGTGATGAGATTCCGATTATCAAGGGCTCGGCGCTCAAGGTCATGGAGCAGGATCCGATTAACCTCGAAGACGAGTGGACCAAGAAGATCACCGAACTGATGGACGCGGTTGACAGCTACATCCCGACGCCTTCGCGCGATAAGGACAAGCCGTTCCTGATGGCCGTCGAAGACGTGTTCACCATTACCGGCCGCGGAACCGTTGCGACGGGCCGCGTCGAGCGTGGTCAGCTCAAATCGATGGAAGAAGTTGAGATCATCGGCCTTCGAGAAGAGAACAAGAAAACGGTCTGCACCGGAATCGAAATGTTCCGAAAGACTCTCGATTATTGCGAGGCGGGCGACAACGTCGGCCTCTTGCTCCGAGGTGTGGATCGTGAGACAATCGAGCGAGGCATGGTTTGCGCCAAGCCGGGCTCAATCAAGCCTCACACAAAGTTCTTGGCTCAGGTTTACGTGTTGAGCAAGGATGAAGGCGGTCGCCATACGCCGTTCATTACCGGATATCGGCCTCAGTTCTACTTCAGAACGACGGACGTAACCGGCGAGCTTCGCCTGAAGGAAGGCGTTGAGATGTGCATGCCAGGAGACAACGTCGAAATGCATGTTCAGCTCATCCAGCCAATCGCTATGGAAGAAGGCTCGAAGTTTGCAATTCGAGAAGGTGGTCGAACGGTTGGCGCCGGAACGATCATCAAGGTTGAGGAATAAGCGGGATGGCATCGGATAGAGTCCGCATCAAGCTAAAGGCGTACGACCATCGTGCGTTGGATCAGTCGGCCCAGAAAATCGCCGACACCGTACGAAGGACAGGCGCGAGGCTGAGCGGCCCACTTCCGTTGCCAACCGACATTCGTCGGTTCTGCACGATTCGAGGTCCGCACATTGACAAGGAGTCCATGGAGCACTTCGAAATCAGAATCCACAAACGATTGATTGATATATTAGATCCGACGAACAAGACGATTGATGCGCTTATGCGCTTGGACTTGCCCAGTGGAGTGGACATTGAGGTAAAGACCGCGTAACGGTTTTGAAATTGCCTCGCAGAGAGGTGCGCGACGACCCGGCGTCATTCCGGGCAACGTCAAAAGCGACACCGATCATAAGAGGCGCAAGGAGTGACAATGTTGCCAGGCATATTAGGCAGAAAGGTTGGGATGACGCACCTCTTCACGGAAGAGGGGCGAATGGTTCCGGTTACGGTGATTCAAGCCGGGCCGGTCTACGTAACCCAAGTCAAAACCGTTGACAGTGACGGTTATGACGCCGTACAGGTCGGTTATGAAGAGACCAAATCTCGCAAGCTAACCCATCCTTCCGCCGGACATCTCAAAAAGGCCGGGGTCGGCCCTCTGAAAGTGCTGCGCGAGTTTCGCGGAGCCGCAAACGCAAAGCCCGGAGACAAAGTGACCGTTGACATCTTCGCCGTCGGCGAAAAGGTCAAGGTTGTTGGAACGAGCAAAGGTAAAGGGTTTGCGGGCGCTGTGAAGCGACACCACTTCCGAGGTCAGCATATGACCCACGGTTACATGACCCACCGGCGACCGCTGTCAAGCGGCGCAACCGGACCGGCGCGAGTCTTCAAAGGCGCGCGACGTCCGGGCCACATGGGAGATGTCCGAATAACCGAGCCGGGCGCAAAGATTGTGCAGATTGACGCCGAGCGAAACCTGCTTTTGGTTTCAGGAAGCGTTCCCGGAGCAGCCGGCGGATTGGTTCAAATCCTTAAGGCGGTGAAAAGCTAATGGACAGTTTGAAGATCCTGGATAAATCAGGAAAAGCGAAAGGCGATTTGAAACTCAGTGGAGCTCTTGCGAGCGCTGAGGTGCACGGTGCCGTCTTGCACCGCACCGTTGTCGCCGAAGAGGCGAATAACCGTCAAGGAACACAAAAGGCCAAAACTCGAGCAGAGGTTCGAGGCGGCGGTAGAAAACCGTATCGGCAGAAGAAAACAGGGCGCGCTCGTCAAGGAACGATTAGTGCGCCTCATTATTATCACGGTGGTGTCGCATTCGCACCGGTCCCCCGCGACTATTCGAAGAAGGTCAACAAGAAGGAGCGCCGACTGGCGATTTCCAACGCGCTCGCCGCACGAATCAACGGCGGAGACGTGATTGTTGTTGACGAAATCTCGTTCGGAACCCCAAGGACGAAAGAGGCCTGTGCGCTGCTGAAGAACACCGGCGCCAGTGGCGTGAAGCGCGTGCTCGTGATACTGGACCAATACGACAACGACGTGTGGCTGGCATTCAGAAACATCCCGAATGTCAAAGTTCGCACAGCTCCTTCAAAGAGCAGTGATGAAGATCACGCAGTCGGATTTAGCACGCGAGACCTGTTGGTCGCGCACAAAATTATCATCGCGCAGGGTGCGTTCAAAGCGATGGAAGAGGCATGGGCATGAAGAATCCCTATTCAATAATCCTCAATCCGGTGCTCACCGAAAAGTCGGTGGCCCATTCGCAAGAGAACAAGTACGTTTTCTTTGTTCACCCAGACGCGAACAAAATCGAAATCGCAGAAGCCATCGAAGCGATCTACAACTCCGGCAAGAAGAAGGAGAAAGATCAAATTCAGGTCACGAAAGTGAATGTGATCAATGTCACCGGAAAGATGCGCAGAGTTGGCATGAAGAGCAGAGGAAAACGTCCTGACCGACGCAAAGCGATTGTAACACTCGGAGAGGGACAAGTCCTGGAGGGCTTTGGAGTCTAATCATGGCGATTAAAAAGCACAAACCAACATCGCCCGGCCGCCGCTTCCTCATTTCTTCTGATTACAAGGAGATTACGAAGAAGACGCCAGAGAAATCTCTGCTGGCCGGAACTCGAAAGTCTGGCGGAAGAAACGCCACCGGACGAATTACTTCGTTCCATCGTGGCGGCGGAAACAAGCGCAGGTATCGATTCATAGATTTCAAGCGTGACAAAGACAACGTGTTTGCCAAAGTCGCGGGAATCGAATACGATCCGAACCGCAGCAGCCGCATCGCGCTGTTGCATTACACCGACGGCGAGAAGCGATACATTCTCGCACCTGAAGGGCTGACGGCTGGAGACATGGTTGTTTCTGGCCCCGATGCGGACATTCGCACTGGAAACTGCTTGCCGCTTCAAAACATTCCGCTTGGAACGGTGGTTCACAACGTTGAATTGCAGCCGGGCCGTGGCGGCCAAATGGTGAGAGCCGCCGGTATGGGCGCGCAGATCATGGCGAAAGAATCCGGCATGGTCACGCTGCGACTGCCCAGTGGTGAAATGCGCATGGTGCATGCAATTTGCAAGGCCACGATTGGCACAGTAGGAAATCAGCAGCACGAAAACGAGCAGCTCGGCAAAGCCGGAAAGATGCGTGGACTCGGCAAGAAGCCGCACGTTCGCGGCGTCGTAATGAGCCCGCGAGACCATCCGCACGGCGGTGGTGAGGCGAAGTCGCCGGTTGGCCGAAAGAAGGGTCCGGTTGATCGCTGGGGCAACAAGGCGCTCGGAACCAAAACGCGAAAGAATAAGCGAACGGACAAGTTTATTGTCCGACGGAGGGCGAAGAAGTAATGCCGCGTAGCATCAAAAAGGGCCCGTTCATTGACGACCATCTTGCGAAAAAGCTGGATGCGATGAATGAGGGCGGAAGAAAAGAAATCGTAAAGACATGGTCCCGGCGCAGCACGATTGTGCCGGAAATGATTGGACACACTTTTGCGGTTCATGACGGAAGAAAACATATCCCGGTGTACATCACCGAAAACATGGTTGGCCACAAACTTGGTGAGTTTGCACCGACGCGAACTTTCCGAGGACATGGCGGCGACAAGGCGACGAAAGTTAAGTAAATGAAAAGACAGTTGACAATGGCCTGCATAGCAGCGTTGGGCGCGATGAGCGTCGCAACGGCCGTTGTCACGCAGGATGCCGCACAAGCCAAACCGGTAGCGCTGAAGCGTGTTTACAAAGCTGGCGAAAAGCAGGCATACGTTTTCGACATGACCATGGGTGATGGCGAAGGCGAATTCCAAATGAATGGTGGTTTCGTCACGGAAGTCAAGAAGGCTGAGGCAAACGGCCAGGCCGAGTGCGTCATCGAAACGACCAAGCTCAAGATGAAGTTCGCCGGTGAAGAGCAAGATGCGCCGGAACTGCCGAAGCCGCTCACGCTCACATTCGATCAATTCGGCGTGCCTACCAAAATGGACCTCGGCGATGAAGCGAATCCGGCAATCGGAGCCTTAGTCGTCGCGTATTTGCCAAACAAGGCCGTTCCGCTTGGCGGCACTTTCGAAATCAAGTGGGAAAGCTCAGACGGTTACAAGATGGAAGGCACCGGCAAGCTTATCGCGACCGGAATGCTGTACGAAGAGCATGTTGCAAAGATTGAGCTCGACGCCAAAACGACAGAGAAAGATGGCGGAGAGGGCAAACTCAAGGGAACGATTTATACCAACACTGACACAGGCAAGCTTGTGAAGGCTGAAGCCACCGCAGAGTTTGAATTCGAAGGCGAGAAGTCAACAGGCAAGATGGTGCTTGCAAAAGTGAGGCAAAAATGAGACTGCGTTCATTTGCTTTCCTTACAGTCTGCGTTGCAACTGCCTTGGCTGCCCAAGACACGCTGACGCTTGAGAAGGCTTACAAGGTCAACGAAAAAGATGCGTTCGACGTTGCGTTCCAAGTCACGACAGCAATGGGCCAAGCCGACATAAAAATGGTTCTCACTTACACTGTAAAGAAGGTTTATGAAGAGGGGAGTGCGGATATCGAGAGTCAGGCATCCGCGCTGAAAGTCAAATTCAACGATCGCGAAATGGACCTGTCAAATCGGCCGCAACCGGTTTCGAGTGTGAGATACAGCAAGTACGGCGTTCCGCTCGAGACAGGTTCACTCAGCACGGGGGCCATGAACACGAATTTTCTAAGGATGGCCAACGTAATCCCCGACAAGCCGCTGAAGGTTGGCCAGCCCGTGGAAGTTGATTTCAAGGACCCGAAGGACGAGAAGAGCACGATAAAGGGGACTGTGACTCTCGAGAGCCTTAAGGACAACGTGGGTGTCGTCGTCTCGAAACTCGATGTATCGAATGCGCAAACGACAACGCCGATGAAGTTCGTGATGACATCAAGCGTAGATGCAACAACAAAGAAGTTGATCAAAGTGAACGGAACAGTCAGCAATCTGCCGGTTCAGAATGGAGTAGCGGTCACAGCCGTTCAATTCGCAATGGAGCGAAAATCGTAGGAGCGATTTATGGAAGTACGAGCGATAGGTAGAAACTTTCGAGTGCAGCCGCGCAAGGTGCGCATCGTTGCCCAAGAGATCAAAGGCAAACATGCTGTCGAAGCGACAGGCATGCTGGCGTATCACACCAGCAAGTCGGCGCGATTGCTGAACAAAGTGCTTCGAAGCGCGGTTGCCAACGCGGTCAACAATCATGAGATCAGCGCGGACACGCTTGTCGTTCGAAAAATACAGGTGGATGAAGGTTATCGCCTGAAGAGAATTGACGCACGTTCAATGGGTCGCGCAAACCGAATCCATAAACGAACGAGCCATATCACGGTCGTACTCGAAGAGGGCGACGGCTTCAAATTCAACAGGTCAAACGCGAAACCGAAGCCGAGACCGAAGCTTGAATGGCCAAAAGCAAAGAAAGAGGTTAAGGCGAAAGAGGAAGTTGCCGTGGAAGAAACGGTGGAAACGACCGAAGTCACCGATGCAGTGGGCGCCGCTGAGCCAACAGAAGTCAGCGAAGAGAGTAAGGAGTCGTAATGGGACAAAAAGTTCATCCCATCGGATTTAGAATTGGTGTTATCCGCGATGCGGACAGCACCTGGTATGCCGACAAACGCAGCTACCGGGATTTGCTCAAGAATGATTGGGACATCCGGCGCTACATTCGGCAAAAGCTTGGCACCGGCAACATCAGCCGTGTTGAGCTTGAGCGCGCTGCGAACAGAGTTCGCGTGACACTTCACACCGCACGACCCGGCGCAGTCATCGGGCGCGGAGGCAAAGGTATTGACGACCTTACGTTCGACCTGCAGAAGATCGTCGCGAGGTATGACAAAGAGTCGCGAGTGCACGTCAACGTTAGTGAAGTCCGCCAACCCGAACTTGATGCGCAACTCGTCGCTGAGAATATCGCGCAGCAGCTTGAACGGCGAATATCGCATCGCCGTGCGATGAGGCAGTCCATCACGAGGGCGCTTCGAATGAACGCTCGTGGAATCAAGTTGATGGTCAGCGGCCGTTTGAATGGCGCTGAGATCGCCCGAACCGAAAAGGAAAAATTCGGAAAGATTCCGCTGCATACATTGCGAGCCGACATTGATTACGGTTTTGCAGAAGCGAACACGACGTATGGCGTTATCGGTTGTAAAGTTTGGATCTATAAGGGTGAGGTGCTTCCGGACAGGCTTGCGATGGAGATGGGACCTAAGGCAAAGCCCAGAACGAAAAAGCCAGCAGAGAAAACGGAACAGGTCGCGGACGCTCCTGCAGCAGTTGCGCCAGCCGCACCAGTTGAAACCGCAGCACCGGAGGTGACACCAGATGCTTCTGCCTAAGAGAGTCAAATACCGAAAGGTGATGCGCGGTCGGCGCACCGGAAATGCGAAGGGCGCTTCAAAGCTTGACTTCGGCGATTTCGGCCTGCAGGCGTTGGAACCCGCGTGGGTGACGAACCGCCAAATCGAAGCCGCACGTATCGCGATCACTCGACACGTGAAGCGCGGTGGAAAAGTTTGGATTCGAATCTTCCCAGACCATTCCTACACTAAGAAACCTGCCGAAACCCGCATGGGATCAGGGAAGGGTTCGGTAGAAGGCTGGGTGGCGGTAGTGAAGCCGGGACGGATTCTGTTCGAGATGTCCGGCGTCACGGAAGCGATTGCGAAAGAAGCTTTGCGCCTTGCGCAGTTCAAGTTGCCGGTCAGGACGAGGTTTGTAACTCGGCACAGCTTCCCGGACCACGCTGAAGCCTCGACCGGAGGGATGGAGATTACTGCTCATCCTCCGAAATTTGTTTCCGAACGAACGGAGGCCGGATCGTGAAAGACCTAAAGATGTCAGAGCTGAGAGAGAAGTCGGTTGCCGACTTGGAGAGTCTGCTCGCCAGCGAGCGCGCAGGTCTTTTTCAGTTGAAGAAGCGACTAGCATTTAAAGAAGAGAAAGATGTTCGAAGTGCAGTTGTGCAGCGGCACAACATCGCGCGAATTCTCACGGTCATCTCCGAGAAGGACCGAGCAGGAACGAAATGAGCGAAACAAAAACAGAAAGAAATAGCCGGAAAGTGAGGCAGGGGACGGTGGTCTCGAACAAGATGGACCAGACCGTTGTAGTGCGCATTTTGCGTCGCACCCAGCACCCGCTTTACGGCAAAACCGTTGTGCGAAGCCGCCGCTTTAAGGCGCATGATTTGCACAAGTGCGACGTCGGTGACGTTGTCGAAATAATGGAGACAAGGCCGATTAGCAAAGACAAGCGTTGGAGGGTGACTCGAATCGTCGAGAAGGTGAAGTAACCCTTCGAGTGGATTTCGGAGCAAGCAAATGATTCAACAGTACACGCGACTAAAAGTTGCAGACAATTCGGGAGCGCGCGAAGTGATGTGTATTCGCGTACTCAAAGGCTCGCAGCCGCGCTATGGCCGAGTCGGCGACGTCATTGTCGCTTCTGTAAAGTCTGCGACTCCCAATATGCCCGTAAAGAAAGGCGAGGTCGTCAAGGCGGTAATCGTGCGAACAACTCGGCACATTCGACGAGTGGATGGCAGCACGGTGAAGTTTGACGATAACGCATGCGTGCTGCTAACCCCGACTAAGGAGCCGCGAGGAACGCGTATCTTCGGTCCGGTGGCAAGAGAACTTCGAGACAAAGAGTTCATGAAAATCGTCTCGCTAGCGCCGGAGGTGATCTGATTATGGCAACGAAAACAGCGAAACTCAAAGTGCGAAGTGGTGACACAGTTCTTATCATCGCGGGCAAGGACAAAGGCCAGAAAGGCAAGGTTGTGCGAGTAATTCCTACTCGCAACATGGTGGTTGTCGAAGGCCTGAGCAAGGACAAAGACGGCAAGTCGGTGCCGCTGAACGCGGTTACGAAGCACAAAAAGGGTCGGCCAGGCGTGCAGGCCGGTGAGCGCGTTCGCGTCGCTGCACCGCTACATGTCAGTAACGTCATGGTCGTAGACCCGCTTACGGACAAACCGAGCCGCGTTGGCAGAAAGATCGAAACGGAAAAAGGTGGCGAAACTAAAATCGTTCGGTTTGCCAAGAAGACGGGCAATCAATTAGATTCAGAGAAGTAGAGAGAACACGATGGCGAAAGAGAAGAAACAACCACAAGAGGGAGCGGTGCTTGCAAAAGTTCCGCCGAGTCCCCTTCGCGCGCATTACAACGAGAAGGTTCTTCCAGAACTGATGAAGGAGTTCGCGCTTTCCACGGTTATGGAAGCGCCAAAGCTCATCAAAATTGTGGTGAACATGGGTGTTGGCGCCGCGCTCAAAGAGGGCAAGGCGCTCGATAACTCCGTTCGGGACATGACCATCATTACTGGACAAAAGCCGGTCATAACTTCGGCCAGAAAATCTATCAGCAATTTCCGACTTCGTGAAGGCTCGAGCATTGGATGCAAAGTGACGCTGCGCGGAGAGCGCGCCTATCACTTTCTCGATAAGTTGATCACCGTCGTCTTGCCGCGATTGCGCGACTTTCAGGGACTCAATCCAAAGTCGTTTGACGGCCGCGGAAACTACGCCATGGGACTAAAAGAGCAGCTTGTTTTCCCGGAAATCAACTACGACACCTTCGACCGAATTCGAGGCATGGATATCGTGATTTGCACGACGGCGAAGAATGATGAGCAAGCCCGCGCTTTCCTCAAGAAGATGGGAATGCCGCTTAGAGAGAAGTAGAAAGGAGCTTTTGAGTGGAGTACACGCCAGAGAAAATTCGCAACGTCGCAATTGTCGGTCATGGAGGCAGTGGCAAAACGACGTTGGTGGAGCAGATGCTCTGGGCAGCGGGGGCGATAGACCGTCTTGGCACAGTTGACCAAGGCAACACTCACTCCGACTTTGATCCGCTTGAAGTGAAGCGCAAGATCAGCTTGAACGCGACTGTGGTTTCGCTCGAGTGGAAGGGCCACAAAATCAATCTAATTGACGTTCCAGGATTTCCAGATTTCATTGGAGACTTGCATGGCGTGGCTCGCGTCGTCGAAGCGTTTGTTTTAGTCACTCCCGCACAAGAGGGGCTCGATGTCGGTTTCGACAATGCGTGGGAAGTTGCAGAAAGCAACGACCTCAGCCGCATGATTTTCGTAAACAAAGTCGAGCGTGACAACGCCGACCTTCCGAACCTGTTAGGCACACTTGATAAACGGTTCGGCGTACGTGCTGTTCCGATTCAAATTCCGATCGGAAGCCAAACGGCTTTCAAGGGCGTTTACGATTTGATCAGCGAGAAGGTTCACGAGGGCGATGCGAAATCGGACAAGGCAACGGACCCGCCATCAGAACTCAAAGCAGAGATGGCGAAGGCGCATGATCGCATGATGGATTCGGCCGCAGAAGGCGACGATGAACTTGCGATGAAGTACCTCGACGAAGGCGAGTTGACTGAAGACGAAGTAGAGCACGGTCTGGAACAGGGCGTATGTCACGGAAAGGTTTATCCGATATTGCTCGGAAGCGCTTCGCACGGATACGGTGTCGTTCCGCTACTCGATCATATAGTTGGCCTCGTGCCGAGCCCGGCAGAAAAGCCGAAGAAGTCCGAGGATAGCGAAATCGGATGCGACCCCAGCAAGCCGGTCTCGGCTTTCTGCTTCAAAACGACAGCTGACCCGTTCGTTGGACGAATCAACTATATGCGGGTGATGAGTGGAACGCTAAAGCCAGACTCGGCGGTCAAGAACGCGAGAGTTGAAGAGAATGAGAGAATCGGATCGCTGTTTTTCCCGAAAGGGAAGGAGCAAAAGCCAGCGACGGCCGTCATCGCCGGCGATATTTGCGCTATCGCAAAGCTTCAGCACACGACAACTGGCGACACACTCGCCGATGCGAAGAATTTGGTGAACTACGAGCCGATACAGTTTCCCGACCCGATTTACCGGTTGGCGATCCACGCCAAATCAAAAGCGGACGAGGACAAACTCGGCGGCGCAGTATCGCGTATCGTTGATGAAGACCCGACCCTCAAGCACAGGCGCGACGCAGAAACGCACGAAGACTTGCTCGAAGGTATGGGCGATATGCATCTTGATGTTGCTATCGAAAAGCTCCGCGAAAAGTTTGGCGTCCATGTCACGACAACCGACGCAAAGATCCCATATCGCGAGACAGTAAAGCTAGCAGCGAAAGCTCAAGGCAAACACAAAAAGCAATCCGGCGGTCGTGGACAATACGGCGATTGTTGGATGGAGCTTTCACCGCTCCCGCGAGGAACCGGATTCGAGTTCACCGACTCCATCGTCGGTGGTTCTATTCCCAAAAACTTTTTGCCCGCAATCGAGAAAGGAGTTCTCGAGGCGCTTACACGAGGGTTCCTCGCCGGTTACCCGGTTGTGGACATAAGAGCAAACATCTACGATGGTAGCTACCACGATGTTGATTCAAGCGAGCAGGCATTCAAGATGGCCGGAGCGCTGGCATTTAGAAACTGCGCGGACAAAGCTCAAGCAACTATTTTGGAACCGATCATGAAAGTCGAAGTAGATGTCTCTGACGAATTCACTGGAGACGTCATGGGCGACCTGAACACACGCCGGGGCCGACCGATGGGAATGGAAGTACTTGGCCCAGGAAGGCAGCGAATAATCGCTGAAGTTCCGATGGCTACTATGATGAAATACGCCCTCGACCTCAGATCCATCACAAAGGGAAGGGGCCGATTCCGAGTGGAATTCGCCAGATACGAAGAGCTGCCCCACAACGAGCAGCAATCGCTAATTACAGAATATCAAAAGCGCCGACAGGAGGAACAAGAGGACTAAGGTATACTCTTGAGCCCCCCACGGCAGTGCCAAAAAGGGAGTCAAACGTCACACTATGGCTAAAACGTGCCTCATTGAAAAGCAAAAGCGAAAGCCGAAATACGATGTTCGGAAATACAACCGGTGCAGCATCTGCGGGCGCCGGCATGGCTATTTCCGCTACTTCGGCACTTGCCGAATTTGCCTACGCGAACTCGCGCTTAAAGGCCTCCTTCCTGGAGTGACAAAGTCAAGCTGGTAATTCTATGCACTCAGATCCGATCGCAGATTTTCTAACCCGCATTCGCAACGGCTACAGTCGCCGTCTTGCGTTAATTGACTGCCCGTACAGCACCATCAAAGAGGGCATTGTTAAAATCCTTAAGTCAGAAGGGCTCGTTGCTGATTACGAAGTTGTCAAAGAAAGCAAGATTCCTTCGATCCGCGTACACCTTCGATACGATGCAAAAAGGCTCCCAGTAATGCGAGAGATTAAGCGGATTAGCAAACCGGGGCTTCGAGTGTACAAAACTTCAACCGAACTTACGCCTGTGCGATCCGGTATGGGCACAAAGATCATTTCAACAAATAAGGGGCTGATGACAGACCGCGAGGCGCGCAAAAACCGCATCGGTGGAGAAGTCGTCTGCGAGGTTTGGTAACAACATGTCGCGAATAGGACTCAAACCAATTCCAGTACCGTCTGGAGTCACTGTTTCAGTGGCTCCAGATAACGTCGTCACCGTCAAAGGGCCAAAGGGCGAACTGTCTCAGAAGGTGCATCGCGACATGAAGATCGAGCAGGGAGAAGGCTCACTCACCGTCGCTCGTCCGACCGATAACCGCGAACACCGAAGCCAACACGGTCTCGCACGAACGCTTATCAACAACATGGTAGTCGGCGTCAGCGAGGGCTATGAACGGATTCTCGAAATACATGGTGTTGGATATCGCGCCGCGCTCGAAGGAAAGTCACTCGTGCTGAACATCGGTTTCTCGCATCCTGTGAAGATCACCGGAACCGACGGTGTTGAGTTCGAAGTCGGGCAAGATGACAGAACTCGTATGGTCACTGTGAAGGTGAAGGGAATCAATAAGCACAAGGTTGGGCAATTTGCTTCGGATATCCGAAGAGTGCGCAAACCAGACCCATACAAGGGCAAGGGCATTCGCTACCGCGGAGAAACCGTGAAGCTGAAGCAAGGCAAGAGGGCGAACGCCTAACATTACCGGAGCAAGATTTAGATGGCAATAAAAACCGCAACAGAAATGAGAATCAGCCGCCACAAGCGATTGCGAAAGCGATTGCGGGGCACGGCTGCGCGCCCAAGATTGGCCGTCTTCCGTAGCTTGAAGCACATCAGCGTTCAAGTCATTGACGACGAGGCGCACTGCACACTCGTAGCTGCGAGCAGCCTTGAGAAAGAGGTTGGCGCTGGTGGAAACAAAAATGGAGCCGAAGCTGTCGGCACGCTGATTGCAAAGCGAGCAGCAGAAAAGGGAATCAAGAGCGTTGTTTTTGATCGGGGCGGGTTTCGATATGCGGGCCGAGTTGAAGCGCTTGCGGCCGCAGCGCGCAAGGCAGGGCTGGAGTTTTAATGAGAGCAAAGATTCAAAGTAAGCAGCAAGACGCGGGCGACGGCCTCGATGTAAGAGTCGTCCAGACCAACAAAGTCTCCAAGACTCACAAGGGCGGAAAGACGATGTCATGGTCGGTGCTCGTCGTTGTTGGAGACCGAAAGGGCCGTGTAGGCGCTTCGATCGGAAAAGCGCTCGGTATTCCCGACGCAATCCGAAAAGGCGAGGAAGGCGCTAAGAAGAGCATGATTCGCGTCTCGATGCTTGGTCATACGATTCCGCACCTCATTGAAGGGCGTGAGGGCAGTACCCGGGTGATGCTGCGCCCAGCAACGCCAGGTACCGGAGTCGTCGCCGGTGGCGCAGTTCGAGCCATCCTTGAAGCGGCAGGTGTTCACGATATTTTGGCGAAGACGTTTGGCAGTCGCAACGCAGTCAACTGCGCTTGGGCAACGCTGAAAGCCCTCGAAGCGATGTCAAATCCGAAGCAAAGAGCCATGGAGCGAGGAGTGGAACTCAAAGCAATTGCGCCGTGGTTTGCAAAACAGAAGGAAGTACAAGAGGAGGCTCCAGTTGAAGTTGAAAGTTAAGCTCGTAAGGAGCCGAATCGCGGCCGTGCCGAAAAACAAGCGCACCGTAGAAGCTCTCGGGCTTCGGAAAGTGGGCCAAGTCGTTATTCACGACGACAATCCTTGCATTCGCGGCATGCTGCACAAAGTGAAGCACATGGTTGATGTCCACCCTGTGGAGGATGGAGATGCGTCTTAACGAATTGAAGCCCGCAGAGGGCAGTGTCAAAAAGAAAGTCCGCTTGGGCCGAGGCATCGGCAGCGGGTTAGGCAAGACCGCCGGTAGAGGCACGAAGGGTCAGAAAGCTCGTCGGCAGATTCACCCGATGTTCGAAGGCGGACAGACGCCGATTCATCGCCGACTTCCTGTCAAGCGAGGATTCCGAAACCCGAACAAGGTCGAGTACGCGCCGGTCAACCTTGCGCTGCTTGAAAAGTCGTTCGAATCTGGCGCCGAGGTAAATCCAGAGAACCTGCTCGCAAAAGGCTTGGTGCCTAAGAAAAGCGAAAAGGTTAAGGTGCTCGGCTTTGGGGACATCACTAAGAAACTCAAAATCAGCGCGCATGCTTTTAGCAAGTCAGCCGCAGAAAAGATTCAAAAAGCCGGAGGCGAGGCCAACAAGCTGTGAAGTTAGCCGATACTATTCGCGCAGCCTGGCAAGAGCCTGAACTTCGACAAAGACTACTCTTCATCTTCGCGATTTTCGGGGTGTACGCTATCGCGCTCCACATCGCCGTACCCGTCCCTGGGCTCAGCCTGGAAACGATCAAAAAGTTGATCGAAGGAAACGGCTATCTCAACTTCATGAACATGTTGGGAGGCGGCGCGCTCAAGAAACTCTCCGTATTCGCACTCGGTTTGAATCCCTACATTACAGCGTCCATCATCATGCAGTTGGTGAAAGTCGCTGTTCCCGCCCTCAAAAAAGAGGCGATGGAAGGCGACCAGCACAGTCGTCAGCAGATGGCGAAACGCACGCGAGTGCTCACAATCATTCTTTGCATATTCCAAGGCATAGGCTTGCTTACAATGATCGGAGCTGGCGGCATTCCCGTTTTTGCGAAGTTCCAAGTCATCTGCTTCTGGACCGCTGGCGCAATGATGATGCTCTGGCTCGGCGAACAGATTCAAGACAAGGGAATCGGCCAAGGTGTCAGCTTGATGATCTTTGCGGGCATCGTGGTTTCGTTCCCGTACATCGGAGAGGATCTCGGGCGACAGATTTCGGCTGGAACCGTTCAAGCGTATCAAGTGATTCTGTTAGTTTCTGCGATTGTCGCAATGACCGCGCTAATCGTGCTGTTTACGCTCGCACAGCGCAGAATTCACATCCATCATATGCGTAGAACTGTCGGAGGCACGACAAAACAGATAGGCGGCTCGAGTACCTATCTTCCGATTCCGGTCAACGCCGTGGGTGTCATCCCGATTATCTTTGCGATGGCGCTCATTTTCATTCCTGCGCAATTTTCGACAATGCTGCCTGCAGGCTCACCCATTGCGAACTTCTTCAGCGAGATCTCACAATTCCTAAGTCCGCGACCAAGTTCTGTCTGGTACCACTGGGTTGTCGGATCGATCGCATATTCGGCGTTAATCTTCTTCTTCACATACTTTTACACCGCAATTCAGTTCAATGTCGAGGATCTCGCATCGCACCTCCGGCGGAGCGGCGCGTACATTCCAGGTGTCCGCCAGGGCAAACAAACGGAGCAGTATCTTGACGGCGTCATCAGTCGCATTACGGTCGTCGGCGCGCTGTTCCTCGCGGTAATTTCGCTACTGCCGTTTTGGCTACCGAGCTTGCTTGGCCTCGGTCCTCAGCTCCAGGTCATCGGCGGAACGTCTCTGCTGATCATCGTGTCCGTCGTGCTCGATTTGATGAGGCAGATTGAGTCCAACCTGCTGATGCGGGGCTACCAGAAGTAGCCCAATGCGTCTAGTTCTTCTCGGGCCCCCCGGAGTCGGTAAAGGCACTCAGGCAAAGCTAATTTCTCAGCGCCTCGGCGTCGTTCACATTTCTACGGGTGACATTCTCAGACGGGAGATTTCCAGCGGCACAGAACTCGGGGATCAAGCACACGAGTTTGTGAAAGCGGGCTCGCTTGTCCCAGACTCCATCGTCAACAAAATGGTCGCGCAGCGACTGTCCGCCCCGGATGTCGCACAAGGATTTCTACTCGATGGCTACCCGCGCACGGTAGACCAGGCCGAGGAGTTGGACTCGTACCTAACCGCACGCGCTGAGTCCCTCGATGTAGTTATTGCCTTCGGCTGCACGGAGGAGACGGTGCTTGCGAGAATTCAGCATCGAGCAGAGCTGGAGGGCCGAGCCGATGACAACACTCAGACTGCACTTCACAGGCTGCGGGTTTACAATGAGCAGACTGCGCCGCTGCTCGACTACTACCAGACCACCTCGCGGCTGAAGACCGTTGACGCATCAGGCACGGTTGATCAGGTGTTCGAGCTCGCGATGGGGGCGATTGAAGCGTGATTACCCTCAAGTCACAGGCCGAGGCAGAAAAGATGCGCGCCGCTGGCAAGCTGGTTGGAGGTGCAATCCGGGAGATGGGGAACGCCGTGGCACCGGGCGTCACGACAGCCGAGTTGAACGACATCGGGGAGCGATATCTCATCGCCCGAGGAGCGCAACCCTCATTCAAGGGGTACCGGGGATATTCTCATGCCGTTTGCGTCTCAGTGAACGAGGAGGTTGTTCACGGCATCCCGTCCGACCGAAAGCTTGTCGAAGGGGATATCGTTTCTGTGGATATCGGGGCTTTTCTCGACGGCTATCACGCGGACGCAGCTTGGACTTTTCCGGTTGGGGCCGTGAGTTCCGAGGTGCAGCGACTACTCAACGTTACGAAAGAGTGCCTTTTCCAGGGGATCGCTCAGGCAAAAGCGGGGAAGACCATCGGGGATATCAGCGCGGTGGTACAGGCCTACGCCGAGCGAAACGGCTATTCGGTGGTCCGTGACCTCACCGGCCACGGCATCGGAAAGAACCTCCACGAAGAGCCGAGTGTCCCGAATTTTGGCCGCCCAGGCTCAGGTCCAAAGCTTCGGGCTGGGATGACGATATGCATCGAGCCCATGATTAACCTGGGCAAATACCAGGTGATTACGCTCGAAGACGGTTGGACGGTAGTGGCAAAAGACCGGAAGCCAGCTGCCCACTTTGAACACACGGTGCTCGTGACCGACGGCGCGGCGGATATACTCACGCTGCCCGACCAGGGAGGATGATGGAAGAGAAACGCCAAATAAAGACATCGGATAAAGAGAGAGGGATTGAGGTCGAGGGGACCGTCCTCGAAAGGTTGCCAAACGCCTATTTTCGGGTTCAGATCGAGACCGGCAGCGAGGTTCTTGCCCACATCAGCGGCAAAATGCGAAAGTACTACATCAGGATCCTGCCCGGGGACAAGGTGAAAGTGGAGCTATCGCCCTACGATTTGACCCGGGGCCGAATCGTCTACAGGTTCAAATAGCCTCAGAAAGTCCGCAAAAACGGGCGTGAGTCGGGGTATAATCCGTCTCCGCGTCAAGCAGTCTGGCTCTGGCGAGCCCGAGCCGTCGGTTGCTTGAAATAGCTTTTCCTTAATGCGAGATACGAAATGAAAGTGCGTTCGAGTGTCAGAAAAATGTGTGAGCGATGCAAAATCATCAAGCGCAAGGGTGTCGTTCGTGTCCTTTGCATTAACCCCAAACACAAACAGAGGCAAGGATAATCCCAACTTATGGCTCGTATTGCAGGCGTTGATCTCCCCCGCGACAAAAAGATAGTTTTTGCCCTTCCGTACCTGTACGGCATCGGCAGGAAGAACGCAGCGGACATTTGCCAAAAAGCA
Organism: Fimbriimonadales bacterium; assembly: GCA_046330175.1. GTDB lineage: Bacteria > Armatimonadota > Fimbriimonadia > Fimbriimonadales > ATM1 > JAJPJR01. The sequence goes on along the minus strand of JAXLTG010000001.1, from coordinate 909,086 downwards.
GGAGTGGATCCGAGCAAAAAAACCAAAGATCTCTCGGATACTGACGTTGCTCACTTGCGCGAAGTCATAGACCGCGAGTATCCGGTTGAAGGCGACCTCAAACGAGAGGTCCAGCAAAACATCAGACGACTTATCGAAATTGGCTGCTATCGCGGACTCCGACATCGCAAAGGTCTGCCAACGCGTGGCCAAAGAACCCGCAGCAATGCGCGAACTCGAAAAGGACCGAAGAAGACGGTTGCCGGCAAGAAGAAGGCCGTGAAGTAACGACCCACCTGATCATTCTATGGCGAGAAAACCAGCACAGAAAACTAAGTCGAAGCCAAGTCGAAGCGTGCTCCACGGAACGGCGCACATTCGCTCGAGTTTCAACAACACCATCATTTCGATCACTGACAAAGAGGGCGCTGTGCTCTGTTGGTCGAGCGCGGGCCGAGTCGGCTTCAAAGGAAGTCGAAAAGGCACTCCGTTTGCGGCCCAGGTCGCAGCCGAAGATTGCGCCAAGCGTGCGCAGGCGTTTGGCATGTCGAGAGTGGATGTCCTGGTTCAGGGACCCGGTGGTGGACGCGAAACGGCCATCCGCGCACTTGCACAAGGTGGACTTGAAATCACTATGATCAGAGACGTCACCCCGTTGCCGCACAACGGATGCCGACCACGAAAGAAGCGGAGAGTATAACGATCAATGTCTGTAATCTGGGAATCCAAGTGCCGCTACTGCCGACGCGCAGGCCAAAAACTGTTTTTGAAAGGCGACCGATGCTCCACTCGCAAATGTGCGATGGAGAAGGACGCGCGCAAGAAGCCGCCCGGTCAGCACGGTGAATCCGCAGCTCGCAAGAAGGTTACTGAATTTGGCGAGCAGCTACTCGAAAAGCAAAAGCTAAAGAGAATGTATCAGATTCGCGAAGGGCAGTTTTCTGCGTACATGGGTGAGGCCACGAGACGACGCGGCGTCACGGGCGAAAACCTTCTGCAGATTCTGGAAATGCGATTCGACAACGCTATCTTCCGCCTCGGATGGGCAACATCGAGAGGAATGGCGCGGCAGATGGTTGGCCACCGTTTCTTCACGATTAATGGACGTCGCGTGAACGTGCCCAGCTACCAACTTCGACCAGGCGATGTCATCGGCGTTCATGAAAGCAAGCGCGAAACGTCACTGACCAAGCAATCGGTTCAACGCGTTTCAGTCACTTCACCGCCGGCGTGGCTTTCGCTCGACACGACGAGCTTCGAAGGCCGAATACTTCGCGCGCCTGAAAGAAATGAAATCAGCGCCGACGTCAACGAACAGCTCATCGTCGAGTTCTACACGAGATAACTATGACGCAAGTACAAACTTTAGAAGCAACAGAGACTCACGGCAAATTTGTCGTAACGCCGCTTGATCGAGGTTACGGACAAACTCTCGGCAACGCGCTTCGACGAGTGCTGCTTGGCAGCATTCCAGGCGCCGCTGTTACTGCCGTGCGAGTCGAAAAGGTTCTCCACGAGTTTTCGCCGATTCCCGGCGTGAAAGAGGACATGAACGAGCTTTTGCTCAATCTGCGCGATCTCGCACTGCGAATTCATCGCGATCGTCCGCCTGACGAAGATTACATGCTCGTGATTGACGTGAAAGGCAAGGGTCGCGTAACAGGCGCGGACATCCAATGCCCAGCCGATGTCGAGGTCGTAAACCCAGATTGTTATTTGTGCACGATTAGTGATGCAAATACGCCCCTGTACATGGAACTGTTCGTGGGTTGGGGCACCGGTTACGTGCTGCCCGAAAGGCACGAAAAGTACAAGGGCACGATTGGACTCATCGCAACGGGCTCGCAATTTACGCCGGTCCGAAAAGTCAACTACAGCGTGGAGGCCACGCGTGTTGGTCAGCGAACTGACTTTGAAAGGCTCACATTTGATATCGTGACGAATGGCGCGATTACAGCATCGGTCGCCATGGGGCAAGCCGCCGAGATTCTCGATCGCTACCTCAGAATGTTCTTCAACCTCGCACAAGGCGGGATGGACCTCGGTCTGAAGGATCTTGATGAGGAGCTTCCGGAGCTTGAAGGTGTGCCGGAACTGCGCGTGGAAGAGATGGACTTCAGCCAGCGTACGTTCAACTGTCTCCGCCGAGCGAACATTGAGAACCTTCGCGACATGCTTCAATACACGGAAACCGAATTGATGGGCATTCGCGGATTTGGCAAGAAGGCTCTCGATGAAGTTCGGGACAAACTCCAAGAGCGCGGCTACGACTTGCGACCCGGCAAGGGCGGCATCCGATTTGATCTCTTGGATGACGAAGATGATTTCGATGAGGATGAAGAGTAACTCATGACGCACCGAATTGACCGACGAAAACTGGGACTCCCGAGCGACCAACGAAAAGCGTTGCTCGTAAATCTTGCGCGCCAGTTGATTCGCCATGGATACGTTCACACCACTGTCACCCGAGCAAAAGAGGTGCGCAGAATTGTCGAACCACTCATTACGACTGCCAAGAGTGACAGCCTCGCCTCGCGAAGGCTTGCGCGAAGAGTTTTGGTCGGACATAGCCGAAGCTCAAGTGGAGGACGAAAACTCGGCCTCACACAGGACCAGATCGCGGAGAGATCGCTCATAAACGGCGAAGACCTCGTAAAGCACCTGTTCGATCAGGTCGCACCGAAGTTCAAGGAACGGCCCGGCGGCTATACGCGAATAACCAAGACAGGCAATCGCCGAGGGGATGGCGCGCCGACAGCGGTGATTGAACTGCTCGATTAGATTTCGTGAAGCGGATACGTTTGGTGTTGGCGTATGACGGCACCGACTTCCGCGGTTGGGCCGAACAGCGTAAAGCTGTTACGATCCAAGGCACATTGAAAACTTGCATCAACCGGATATCCGGTGAACATGTAGACCTGCGAGGAGCAAGTCGGACTGATTCTGGCGCACATGCAAAGGGTCAGGTCGCTGACTTCGAAACCGGCAACCCAATGCCGGCATCCAAGTGGGCGTTCGTTCTAAACCGAATGCTCCCACCTTCAATCCAAGTCGTCAAATCTGACGAAGTTATTGAGAAGTTTCACTCAAGGTTCTACGCGGTTCATCGAATCTACGAATACCGAATATCAGAGAGCCAAAAGCTCGGCCCTTGGAAAGCGCGGTTTGTGCACTGTGAGGGAAACGAACTCAACTTGAAAAGGATGAAATCTGCAGCTAAACTGTTGGAAGGGAAACATGATTTCCGTGCATTCGGAGAAGAGTTGGCTGGGGTCGAGAACGCGGTACGCGAGCTCTACAAAGTGAGCGTGAATCGAACAGAAGAAGAAGTGAGAATCAAGTACAAGGGAACTGCGTTCCTAAGAGGGATGGTCCGCCGAATGTCAGGAGCGCTCGTTGAGATTGGAAAAGGCAAACAAAGCGAGGAGTGGATCGCGGAGATGCTTGACCCAAGAAAGCGGGACAAGCGACAATGGGCAAAAGTACTCCCAGCTTGCGGACTCTGCTTGGTCAAAGTGGATTACGGCAAAGAGATGCGAGATTTGAGAAACAAAAATAAAGAACTTCCCGAATGGGAATAGAAACAGGAAAGATGAGTATGGGCACCTATGCGGTGAAACATAAAGAAGTTGAAAGAGATTGGTTTATTGTTGATGCAACAAACCAGCCGATCGGCCGTCTCGCTTGCAGCGTGGCGATGGTCTTGCGCGGCAAGCACAAGCCAACCTTCGCCTACAACGCCGACGTCGGTGATCACGTCATCGTCATCAACGCTGAAAAAGCGATTTTGACCGGAAACAAAAAGGACGAGCTCATCTACTGGCACACGCTCCACCCACAGGGATTGCGTTCTGTCTCGCGAGGGAAGTTGCTCGCGGAAAAACCCGAAAGGCTTATTTACAAAGCGATCTGGGGAATGCTCCCCAAACACAAGCTTGGACAAGAGGTCATCAAGAAGCTGCGAGTGTATCGCGGCTCGGATCATCCGCACACCGGACAGAATCCGAAGAAACTGGAGGTTGGCGGCTAATGCCAGTTGAAAACTACTACGCAACCGGACGACGCAAGAATGCGATCGCCAGAGTTTGGATTCGATCAGGTTCGGGCCAAGTCATCATCAATGACCGACAAATGAACGAATACCTCGGCCGAAAAGTCCTCGAAATGGAAGTCGAAAGCCCACTAAAACGTGCGGGACTTCATGGACAGATTGATGTGATCGCCAAAACACTTGGGGGCGGAATCGCCGGTCAAGCTGGCGCTATCAAGCTCGGAATCGCTCGCGCGATTTGCGAAATGGCCCCCGACCTTCGCCCGGCTCTTCGACAAGGTGGCTACCTTATGCGAGACCCACGGGTCAAAGAGCGCAAAAAGTACGGCCGAAAGCGAGCTCGACGCGGCTTCCAATTCGTCAAGCGATAAGCACACAGGAGATTCAACAATCCTAACAAAGCGCGAACAACGCAACAGCGGGTTCGCGCTTTTCGTCTTTTTTCTACAGGTATGAGCACCTCGACACAGCCCGCCGTTTGGCGACGGCCCGCCGTTCTGAGTCTGCTCGTTGTCGCGCTTCTCGCCGAACTCGGAGTCGCGGTGCTGAACGTCTCCGCAATGCCCGTGTACCTGACGCAGCCGGACGGCCGCGGATACAAGGAGGTTATTGCAGGTGTCGTCATGATGGCGTTCCTCCTTTCCGAAGCGTTGCTAAAATCGTACTTCGGGCATTTAGCCGATCGGTATGGTCGCCTGCGATTTGTAATGATTGCTCCGCTCATTTGGATGGTGACGCCTCTCCTTACGTTGGCTGTGCCTCAGGCATGGGGCCACTTTGCAGTAGTCGCAATCGTGTTGTTGCGTGTGTTCGATGGAGTTGCCGCAGCCATGCTTTGGCCATCACTTTATGCGGGGATCGCAGAAGTCGTTGGCGAAAAGGAACGCGGCGTGGCGCTCTCTTTGCTCAACGTCTGCTTCATGGTGGGACTTGCACTCGGCTTGCCATTCGGCGGGGCGCTGAACAGTTTCACGCACAGCCTAAATTCAAGCTTTTATCTCGCATCAGTTCTGTTTTCGCTCACAGCGTTAACTGCGGCGTTATCGAGCTCAAAGCATCTTCCTGTTGGGAAACCTGATCACGAAGAGCACGGCGAGCCGGGCCTTCGCGACATTCTTGATTGCGTGCAACAAATTCCGCAAATTCTCGCGCTTGCATTTATCACCTTTTTCGGAGTCGGGCTCCCAATGGTGATCATCAAACTGTTTGCGCAGCGAGAATACGGACTCAATGAAGCTGAGTTCGGAGCGCTTGCTCTGCCCGCCGCTCTTATCATGGCGGGCTGCAGCGTTCCGCTCGGAAAACTCGGAGAGAGGATTGGACGTGCTCGCGCTGTCCGCATCGGGCTGTTTCTCTGTTCGGTCGGCGTTTGCGCCGTCGCCCTTGGTGGCTATCTGGCCATTTTCAAAACGCTTATCATCATGGCTATCGGCGGAATCGCAGTAGGTGTCGGCTTTTTGTTGGCGCTTCCCGCCTGGTATGCAAACGTCAGCGCGATAAATCCCGCGCGAGCAGGCAGCTATTTAGGTGCCGTGATGACAATCCAAGGTGTTGGGGCCATCTTGGGGCTAGTGCTTGGCTCCTATCTTTTTTCGTTCAACAGCTACTACCCGTTCATCGGTTGCGCGGCCGCTGTTTCGGTCGGTTGGCTCCTCTCGCTCGTTGCACTTCCCAGTGAAAACAACAGTTCTGTCTGATTAGATTGCCAGGATTATCGAGAGTCGAAAACTAAATACACCAAGATGGCACGTCCTATGCCGTGGAAGCCAACGGGCGATCCATTAGCACTCATCAGACTTCATCCCTTAATCGAGTGGGGCACTTGCCACCCCGAGGGCGCGGCCCGGCGCGGGCCGCGCTCTTTTTCTTTTGACGGGGTAACTTTCGCGCATGTTTGTGACAGCGCTCGCCTCACTCTGCTTATTCGTTCAACCTCAAACCGCGCTCAAGGATGAGATGCAGAAACTCAACTTCTTAGTGGGCGATTGGACCTCGCATGAAAAGGTATCTCCAGGCGCAACTCCGCAGGAGTTCGATCTAACCGGAAATTGCGCACCGGTTATGGGTGGAACACATCTCGCAATCCAAGAATCGTTTGAGCTTCCGAAGGGCACAGTGCACCACAACTTTATCATCTTGTCGTTTGATAAAGAAACGGCGAAGTATCGAGCCTGGTGGCATACGAACAGTCGTCCAGTACCGATTCAATTTTCAGGAGTTTTCGAAGGACTGAAGTTCGTACTCACGTCCGACTCACCTGCGCTTCGAATCACCTATTTCGATATTACATCCGACGCCTACCATGCGCAGCTCGAGATTCAGGCTGACGGTAAGTGGCAGTTGCGCACCGATGCTTTTTACAAGCGCAAGAAGTCGCAGGGCATTTAGTCCCGAAAACATACTCTTAGAAACTCGTTTTAGGGCAAGCTCGTACATCTCGCAACCGCCATGCGCTTTACAACCCTTTTCATTGCCATGTTCGCTGCCGCGTCATGCTCATTTTCTACTCAGCTATCGGGGCGAAAAATCGAATCGTACTCGCCAGCTTCGCCACCGAAAATTGACGGCGTGCTAGACGATGAGGCATGGAAGTCAGCGCCGAAGGCCGAAGGATTTACGGAACTATTTTCCGGTGCAAAAGCCGACGATCAAACCGAGGCACAGATTTGCGCGGATAAAGATGCGATCTACATAGCCTTTCATTGTCACGATTCCCAGCCCGACCAACTGATTGGTCGTGAAATTCGCCCGGGGACAGACTTAACCGGAGAGGATTTCGTAGTTGTACGGCTTGATGCTTTCAGAACAAATCAGAATCAACAAGTTAACAGGTTCCATGTCTCAATGTTGGGCACACAAAACGAGGAGATTGCGGATGGCAGAGCCGCAAAGAGGGAATGGCGCGGAGAGTGGCAAGCGGCCGCGAAGCGGGTCGAAGATGGATACACCGTTGAGATGCGAATACCGTGGAAAGTGATTAATCATCCGGCCGGCGGCATCCGCGACATCACGGTAAATTTTGTTAGGCTTCACGGGCGGACAAAACAGAAAACGATTTGGAGCAACACTACTGCGGCGGAGCGCCCAGAACTCAACGGCGTTTGGACCGGTGTCCAACTGCCTAGCGGGTCGGGTGCACCGAAAGTGAGTTATCTCGGCTACGGTCTAGCAGATCACAATTGGGAAGACAGTGTTACCACTCTCGACGCAGGGCTGGACTTGCGATATCCGATTACACAGAGCTTTACCGGCGTCGGCAGCATCAATCCTGATTTCAAAAACATCGAACAAGCCGTTGAGGGACTCGAGTTTTCCCGGGGCGAAAGATTCCTCGGCGATACTCGACCGTTTTTTGCAGAGGGAAATCAACAGTTTCAGGCGACGTACGAGTTTGCGGTCGGACGAATGTTTTATTCGCGCAGAATTTCGGATTTCGAATTCGGAGCAAAAGCGTATGGACGAATGTCCGACCAGCTTTCGATGGCAGCGCTGCTCACACACGGCGAGGATGACGCCACCAACGGTGCGTTTGCCGCGAAACACACATTCGGTCCCGGTCGAGATATTGGAGTCTTTGGAACTTCAAGATCAGATCCGTTTCGCGACGATCTCGTTGTTGGCGCAACGGGAAACTATCGGTTTGGCAACTACTCGGTCTCCGGAGAGATGATGCAGGAGGCCGACAGCAAATTCTCTTCGAGCGCGTACGATGTTTCTCTCTGGTACATGGTGCCGAAGATCACGACAATTGCGCTTTGGTCTGAAATCGAACCGGACTTCAATCCAGGTCTTGGTCTTGTTGGACTGCGAGATCGTCGAGGCGGATTCTTTTACACCGAGTACATGGATTCGTACCGTGAGGGATTCTTGAGCAGGACGCGTCTTGAGATCGTGGGGACGCACTACCGCCACTTCGACGGCTCGCAAGACGAAGACTCAGCCTCGTTCGGATTGCAGCTTGACTCACGAAACGACCAGCAGTTTCAGCTTTCGGGAGAGCTGTCAGAAATCGAAGGGCAGACGCACAAAACCGTTGGACTCGGATACATCTTCGGAAAAACGAATAGGTTTCAGAGAATCGGCGCTGGGGTCGAGATCGGCGAGAGGGCAGGATTCCCGTACAGGCTTGCGAAACTCGTGGCGGGGAAGCGACTTTTCAACAAACTTGACCTAAGCCTCTCGTATGCTGGTTTAGACTTCGGCGGCAAGTTCGATCAGATGATCCTAACGGCGGGCTGGGAGTTCGACGCCAAGCGCTCGCTGACCGGCCGGCTCGTCCGGCAGGGTGACAAGATCAACTGGTACGCGGCCTTCCGTAGCAGTGGCTTCACGGGCAACGAGATCTTCGTCATTCTCGGCGACCCGAATAGCCTCGAGTTCACCTCAAGGCTTGCAGTGAAGCTGGTTTGGCCATTCTAATGTCGGCCTGAGACAGATCGCCACGCAATTTCGTACTATAATAAGGTCAAGGCTTCGGCTCTTGGGAGGTTTGCTTATGAGTATGCAAAGTCATTATGGGGTGATGGCGATAAATGCGCCTTTGGCCGCGCGCCAGCGATTTATTCGACTCACTTACGCGCATCTTACGGGCGCAATCGTCGCATTCACGCTTCTCAGCTTCATGTTCTACATGATTGGGCTCGGCGAGCAGATCGTCGCGGCGATGGGTACGGGAAGATTTGCGTGGCTCCTGATTTTGGGTGGATTTATGGTCGTGAGCTGGATGGCGACATCGCTTGCTCATAGTGACAAAGCGCCAGCGTGGCAGTATGCCGGGCTCGTGATTTACACGCTCGCCGAGGCGATCATCTTCGCTCCTCTACTTTGGATCGCGAAGGAGTTCGCGCCCGGAGTTCTCCCCACCGCCGCAACAATCACGTTGCTGACGTTCGGGGCTTTGACGGCTTACGTCCTCGTTTCCAAATCGGACTTTTCATTCCTACGCACCGCGTTGACGATTGGAGGACTCATCGCCCTTGGTCTTATCGTTTGCGGCGCCATCTTTGGGTTCCACCTGGGGCTATGGTTCAGCGCGGGAATGATCGTGTTCGCCATTGGCTGCATCCTGTACACCACCTCACAGGTTCTGCATGAGTACAGCCCCGATCAATATGCCGCCGCGTCACTCTCACTGTTTGCGGCCGTTGCCCTGCTGTTCTGGTACGTCCTGCGGCTTCTTTTGGAGTTGAGGCGCTAACCGGGTGCCCCGAATGCCTTCTAGCAAGCCACGGCTGAGAGGCATTCGGGCCCAAAAGGTATAATCTTCGCTCCCATGGCGCTTTACCCCGAACGAGATAAGCTCGAAGCGATTGAGGGCAAGTACGTCCTCGTCAACCTGGCCGCACGACGCGCCGCTCAGATTTCTCATGACCACGCTCCCGCGCTGGTTGACCAGCCTGGTGAGCACCCGCTTACCACGGCGCTCCTCGAGATCGCCGACGGGGCGGTCATTCCGGTTTACGAGCAGCCGACCGCTGCGGACGCTGCCGGGGGCTTCGATGTGGTCGAGTTCGGCTCATCTTCTGCCGACAGCCTTGATGCGGCCTTCGCCGACTTCTTCGGTGAAGACCAGATGGTTGAAGAGGATGTCGAAGGCGACCTGGGCGCTTTCGGCCTCGGTGGCGGGGCGGCAGAACCCGACGTGATTCAGGGCTCAGACGACACCATCAGCCTCTCGGACCTCGCCGACGAAGAGGAAGCCATGGAGGGAGAGGAATCACCCAACGGCTTCGGAGCCTTCGGGCTCGGCGGCGACGAAGAGGAATCGGAAGACTCAGCCTAACGGTTCATGTCTAAGCCCGATTACTACGCGGTGCTGGGTGTGCCGCGGGACGCCGATGCCGACGAAATCAAGGCAGCTTTCCGTAGACAAGCGCGCAAGCTCCATCCCGACGTCAATCGCGACGACCCTGACGCCGAAGAGAAGTTCAAAGAGCTTAACGAGGCTTACACCGTACTCAGCGACCCCAATAAGCGCGCCCAATTCGATCAGTTTGGAACGGTCGGCGACATTCCGCAAGGCGCAGGATTCTCGGGCGGATTCGGGGACATCTTCGACATGTTCTTCGGTGGGTTCGGCGGAGGCGTACGCGGCGGCCCCCGAGTCATTCACGGGCGCGATCTGAAAACGATGGTTGAGTTGTCGCTGCAAGAAGTAGTGACAGGCTCGCGCAGAACACTCACATTGGAACGAAGCGAAGTCTGTTCCGAGTGCAACGGCAATGGATGCGCGGCGGGGAAGCGGCCGGAAACTTGTCCCGACTGCGATGGATCCGGCGTTGTGACATCCATTGCGAACACGATCCTCGGACAAATCCGCCAACAATCGCCCTGTCGCCGATGTGGCGGCGAAGGCTCACGCATTACGCATCCGTGCCCAAAATGCAAGGGGTCAAAACTGATCAAAGGACCTCGACGGATTGAAATCAATGTCCCGACGGGAGTTGAAGATGGTACTGTGCTGCACGTTCCGTATCAAGGCGATGACGGAATTAATGGCGGAAATCCAGGCGATCTCTATGTTACCGTTCGGGTGACTCCAGACTCACGCTTTATGCGCGACGAGCTGGGCGTCTGGACACGGTGCAGGCTGACTGTTTCGCAGGCCACTCTCGGCGCCGACCTCATCATCGCCGGCATTGATGGTGACATTGAGCTGCACATTCCACCCGGTACGCAACCGGGACACGAGTTCAGAATTCATGGAAAAGGTGTGCCGAAAATTGGCGCTACCAAACGAGGCGATCTTCGCGTTCGAACTATCGTCGAAATTCCGACAGTGCTGACTGACGAAGAGCGCGCGGTGTACGAATCTCTTCAACAAATCTATCACGAGCAGCCCTCGAAGAAGGAGGGCATTCTCGATCATATCAAAAAAGGTTTCAAGGGCAAGAAGTGAGAAGGTGGCTTTGCGTTACAGCCATTTTCGCGAAAGCCCCCGACGATTGGTCCGCCATTCACGAGGTTTTTGAGCGAAACGGCTGCGGTGGCACCGTCGAATCGGACTTTCCGCCAGCGATGTGTGCGTATCTGTTCGAGGACGAAAGAAGTGAAGCCGTTGTCACACAACTCTCGGCGGAGCTTCGCGAGTCGGGCGCGATTGATGTCACAGTTAAACCTGTTCCAGAGGAGAATTGGGCGGAAAACTGGAAGCAGTATTTCAAGCCTCGTCGAATTGGCGAAAAGTTTCTGATCACTCCAACCTGGGAGACAGAAGCCGTCGCGAACGATGACGACAGGTACCTAATTCTGCTTGATCCTGGCCAAGCGTTCGGTACCGGAGACCACCCCACCACGCGCCTCGCTCTCGCCGCAATCGAACAGCACGTCAAACCAGGGATGTCCGTCGCCGATCTGGGCGCTGGCAGTGGAATCTTGTCCATTGGAGCCATAAAACTTGGCGCTTCGGTTTTCGCAACCGAACAGGATGAGACCTCGGCTGGAGTCGCGAACGAAAACTTCGAAAGAAACAGTTGCAATGTGAATCTTTGCGTCAGCGACACTGTCCCAGATCAGGTAAAAGATTTCGATGTTGTCGTGAGCAATATTTTCACCGCGGTGCTCATTCGTCTCGCACCGCAAATTCATGAGTCGCTGAAACAAAACGGCACATGGATTGCTACGGGAGTTATTCCTCAGAATTTCGACGACCTCAATGCGCGCGCGACAGAACTCGGGTTCACTCTGCAAGACAAACAAGAGGAAGAGGGTTGGGTGTTAGCCGTGTTCAGGAAGAAATAATCTCGCGGTCAATCGCGAGCAAATCGTCTGGAAGAGGTGCGACAACAACCATCCCCTCTCCCGACACAGGATGCAGAAACCTCAACTCTGCCGCATGCAAAGCCTGTCGTGTGACGAGCGAACAAGCAACTCCATAAACTTCATCGCCCACAACTGGCATTCCAATGGAAGCAAGATGCACCCGTATCTGATGTGTCCGTCCTGTCTCGAGCGCAACCGATAGTTTCGACACCGGAAAGCCACAAGCTGAGCTGCGACAACTTCCGACCAGATTGCACTTCGTAACAGCGACGCGCGCGTCCGGCGCATTCTCGGATACGACTGCCATCTTCTTCCGATTCTTCGGGTGCCGTCCTAAATAGCTTCGTATCTCGAACGATGATTCCGATGGCACGCCGCGAACAAACGCAACATAACTCCGCTCGACGGCTTTCGACTGAATCGCTTTCTGAAGTGTCCGATGCACTGCGTCTGTTTTGGCGACTAACAGCAGCCCACTCGTATCCTTATCGAGCCGATGCACAATTCCTGGCCTAAACGCTCCAGCCTCAGAGCTCAGCGCAACCCCACGACCAAGCAACGCCTCGACCAGCGTCGGGCCACGATCTGTGGGCGACGGGTGCGAGGATAGACCTGCAGGTTTGTTAACGACCAGCAGCCATTCATCCTCGAACAGGACCTCAAGTGGGATGTCCGCCGGTTCCAACGACTGTGGCGGCGAAGTCGGAATCGGCTGCACCTCAATGACGGTCCCCCTACGTACGCGATCGGACGCACTCGCAGGCGCTCCATCAACCGTTACGCCTCCACTCCGGATGTGCCTGGCCAGCCGGGACCGACTCTCTTCCGGCATCAAATCTGCGAGTACTTTGTCCAAGCGACCTTCCGCCCCCGCCTCGAACCTCACGCTGACAAGTCTACGCTCAATCGGATGCCGAACCAAACGGCGTTGGATTCGGTCCATAATCGAACTTCCAGGCAACAACATGAAGAACATCGGCACCACCAACTACGGCGCGATGAAGCGCTTTCGGCTCATTCTCCGCGAACAGGGAGTCACGCGCGAAATGGGCGGCGAGGAGATGTCCATCGCGGTCCAGATCGTGGACAACATCTTTATGAACGCCATCGAGATTGGCGCGTCGGACATACACCTACAACCCGAACGGGAGCAGCTCAAGATCCGGTTCCGAGTGGACGGCCAGCTCACCGAAAACGGCCAGCTCCCACCCGAAACCGCTGCAAATGTTATCGCGCGCATCAAGCTCGCCGCCGGTATGCACATTGACGAACGGCGAGAGGCGCAAGACGGGCGCATTGACATGGAGTTCATGAACCGCAAAATGAGCGCCCGATGTTCGGTTATTCCCGCCCTCAATGGCGAAAAAGTCGTGCTACGTATTCTTGACCCAGCTGCAACCCGAGTTGATCTCGGTGCGCTTGGAATGAGCGGGCACACTCACGAAAAGTGGAACAAAGCGATTCAAGCTCCGTACGGAATGATTCTGGTTACTGGCCCAACCGGTTCTGGAAAGACGTCCACGCTTTACGCGAGCCTTCATCAAGTGGACCGCGTCAACCGAAACATCGTAACCGTTGAGGACCCGATCGAGTACGAGTTCTCAGACAACGTCACTCAGGTGCAGGTCAGCGAAAAAATGACTTTCCCTCGCGTCATGCGAACGTTTTTGCGGCAAGACCCTGACGTCATGCTCGTTGGAGAAATGCGCGACCCTGAGTCGCTTGCAATTGGCATCCAGGCGGCGCTAACTGGCCACTTGGTGCTCACCACGCTTCACACGAACAACTCGATTGAAACGATTGGTCGTATGCTAGATATGGGCGCCGAGCCGTACTTGTCGGCCGCCGTTCTCGTAGCCGTGATGGCCCAACGCCTCGTCCGAACCAACTGTATCCAGTGCGCTCAACCCTATCAGCCAACCGAGGATGAGCTTCTTGCGCTCGGATTTGAGCCTGGAATGCCGGTCGCGACGAGTTTCCGAGCAGGGAAGGGCTGTCCGGAATGCCGAGGAAAAGGATACAAGGGCAGAACCGCGATCTTTGAGCTTTTCTTAGGGACGCCGGATATGAAGGCGCTCATCGCAAAGAGCGGCACGTTCTCAGAGCTACAAGCAGCAACCAGAAGGCAGGGAATGCAGACGATGCTCGAAGATGGCCGCGATAAGGCACTTCGCGGAGCAACGACGCCGGACGAAATCATAAGAGCCGTCTACACCGCCGCGATCGAAGCGTAACAACTCGAAGCGCAACAAAAAGAGAAGACTCCCGCTCATATTGAGAGGGAGTCTTCTTGTTTCTTGAGTGAAACGATTACTTGCGTCGGCGTCGTGCTGCGAGAGCAGCGAGACCTGCGCCAAGCGCGAGCATCGAAGCCGGCTCAGGAACCACTTCGTACTCGAAGTAGAGTGTGCTGCCCCGATCCCAGATTCCTTCAGCTTCATCTGAATAGTCATCGAACTGCTCGAAGAACTCGACGTTCATGATGCCGTCTGCGGACAGGTCAATGTCGTAAAGACCGACGTCGGTCAGGTCAATCATTCCGCCGCTTGAATACGAAGCAGAACCACTGAAGTCGTCGCCAACGCCTGGAGTCAGGAAGATTCCGGTGGTGAAGGAACTGTTGTCCATATAAACGGCGATCTCTGACAGCCAGCTCGGATCAATGAGCGTACGGAGATTGACTTCCCAGCCAATCGCCGTGACTTTGCCCAGACCAAGACCGCTGAAGTCAATGAATCCTGCTATGTTGTTAGCGTCGCCCAGCGAATCCCAACTCTCGATACCGCTAACATCAACGCCGACCAGAACGGCAGGTGACGCAGCACAAATTCCAACGCTCGCAAGAGCGAGCAGTGCTAATTTTTTCATGTCCTTTCCCTTTCCAAAAGTATAGATTCTTTCCCTAAAACCGTCGTGCCCCAGAGAAAGTTAACAGAGTCTATCAGGTTTGCGGGAAAGAATCTCTCGCAAAAGTACTGGATTAGGGCACCTGTTCACACGCTAAATAACGCGGGGCGGCGAATACCACCCCGCGGAGAGGAAACTCACATTAACGGGAAATGCGTCCTAGTTCTGCTGAGCTGCCATCCGAGGTGTCGAAGGCGCGGTTTCGACGTATGCAGTCGCAGGCGCCAAGAGGTAAATGTGCTCGCCGAGCTCCTCCCAAGTGCCTTCTTGCGCGTAATTCACTCCGGCGAGGAAGTCTTTAATCTTCTCCCGCACCTGGGTGTCGCAGCCGCAAAGGTTTAGAATCTGCTGCTCGCCACGCTTCAAGCCATCTGCGGCCGTGACCGCATCGGCAAAGCTGACCACCTGTCGCCGGACAGTGATGTGATAGCTCTTCGTCGGAGCTGCTGGTTTCGCTCGGAAGAAGTCCGGGGCAGCTTCCTCGGATTCGTCGTACTCGTCTTCATGCCGGCGGCCGAATAGGCGCGCGAAGATGCCGGGCTTTTCAAGTTCTCTCAACTCTTCCATGAGTTCAGTCTCCTTATGTTGTTCGTTGTCCAAAAATCGCCGAACCGATCCTCACATGCGTGGCTCCTTCCTGGATTGCCACTTCGTAGTCGGCGCTCATTCCCATGCTCAGCCAGCCCCCCTCCTGGAGACCGAGCCGCTCAAGAAGCGAACGCATCTCGGCGAAATACGGACGAAGTTCTTCAGCTTTTCGATTCGCCGGACCCATAGTCATGAGCCCGCGTACTCTCAAACTGGGCATATGGTACACGCTTTCGAACAGTTCGTCAAGCTTTTCCGGAAAAACTCCTGCTTTTTGGGGTTCTCGGCCAATGTTGACCTCGAGCAGGACGCTGATCGGTTGGCTCGCCCTCTTAACGAGCTTGGCGGCCTTGTCTAGCGAGTCAACCGTATGAACGACTGAGAACATAGAGCCGATGTTGGCGGCCTTGTTCGACTGAATCCGCCCGACAAAGTGCCAAACCGCTCCCGGCATCTCCGTAATCTTTGGGGTGGCCTCCTGAAAGTAATTCTCGCCAAAATCTCGCATCCCCAGCCGATAGGCGTCTGCCACATGCTCAATCGGCACCGTTTTCGTGACACCGATTAGTGTGATGTCGTCGGCGTCCCTCTTCGCGGTCGCCGCCGCGGCCGCGATTCGCTGCTTGACCTCTTCTATTCGCTTCGAAAGCTGATGGGAGAAGCTCACTGCCTGATGAGCTTACATTCTGTTCATGTCCGCGCACCGAGTGAAGCTCTCAACCGGATTCCGTGATATTCTTTCGACCTATGATTACTGCCGCAGTCGCCGCTATCGCCATCAGCTCGCAAGCAACAGTCGTTTTCAAAGGACACACCCGAGAAGTGTACGGGCTGGCGCTGTCACCCGACGGCAAGATGCTGGCCTCCGGAAGCACCGACCTTACGGTGCGCCTTTGGGATGCGTCAACCGGAGCAGATAAAGGAATCCTTGAGGGCCACGATGGAGAGATCCTTTCAATCGCATTCACACAAGATGGCAAGACGATGGCTTCGTCTGAAATCTACAAAAAAATCAAAATCTGGGACGTTGCTTCAAAAACCTGTACTGCGACACTCGAAGGGTTCGACGCACGCGTTACCGGTGTCGTGTTCAACCCAGACGGTAAGAAGCTTTACGCATCCAGCACCGACAACACGGTCCGCGTTTTCACACTGCCCGGCAACTCCGCAAAATCCTACCAGCACAATTTTGACGTAACTGGGATCGCGATAACAAAAGACGGCAAGCTGCTCGCCACCTGCGACAGCGATGGAAACGTCCGCCTCTGGAACGCCGAAACGATGGCCGTACTCAAAACTTTCAAACACGGCGACAAGTGCAACGCAGTGGCATTTTCAAAAGATGGAAAGTTTTTGGTAGCTGGCGGCGGTGAAAATCCGATTCACCTTTACGACACCGCGGCCATGTCCGAAAAGTCAGGGTTTAGCAGCGGCAAAATTGACGCGAACGCGCTTGCATTCACCCCAGACGGAACAAAACTAGTTGTAGGAACTCAAGACAACCTTGTCATTCTGCTCGATGCATCGAACGGCACAACCATCTGGAAACAGGAGAAGCATGAACGTCCTGTTACAAACGTCGTCGTGTCGCCAGACGGCAAAACTGCCTACACCGCAAGCATGGACTACACGATTCGACTATGGGCAATTAAGTAGGGGTAAATGCCCTTTGGGCGAATCGCTAGTGTCCGCCCATTGATTTGGCTTCTCCAGACTTAATCGCTTTTCCGTCGGCGTATTTGTCCGGACTGGCCTTAAATTGCGGTGGACAAGACTCGCAACAGAAGTAATATCGCTTGCCGTTGTAGTCTTGAAAACTCGCTTTCTCGGTTGATGCAACCACATCTCCCGTAACCGGACATAGCGCCTGCCCTTTTTCATTGGTAAAGGCAACGGCCTGTGTCTGTGAATCAGGTTTTTCATTCGTGGATGTGTTAGCAGCCGGGTTCTTGTCTTGTTCCGGTGCGCCCTGTTCCGCAGCGGAACAGCCCACAACACTCACAACAGAGATAGCCGCTATCAAAAGCGTCCAATTAGATTTCATTTGTTACTCCTGAAAGCGATCGAAGATCGCCAACGCCTGTTTATTCAAAACGTCCTGCCTGCCGACATGGTTCCAGCCCAGCTTGCTGCCACGCAGATCAACATCGTTAGGATTGCATATCCAACGGCCGTACCGGTCTGGTTCGTACGCAACAACGAGAGAACTTCAAACGAAAACGCCGACATCGTGGTAAAGCCGCCAAGCAGCCCAACCGCGACGAACAGCCGAATCGGATCATTGCCACCCTGTCGAATCAGCCAGGCCATAACAACTCCGATGAAAAAAGAGCCGACAAAATTCACGATGAAGGTTTGCCATGGAAAAGAGCCCGGTCTAATCGCAAGCACGAGCCCCCCGATCCAATATCGCAAATTGGCGCCGATGAATCCACCGACGCCAACCAAGAAACTTTGCGAGAGCCAGTTCACAGGGAGTCGTCAGCCACCATGTGACCTGAGCCAAACAAGCGCTTTCTGACCACTCGGCGAATCGGGTGAGATCGCATAGGCATCCTTGTAGCTATCGCGGGCCAGTTCAACCATTCCCGCGTGCAAGAACCCTGCCGCCATCGAAACGTGCCAGTCGGCTTGTCGCCCCTTAGGCATGGCGCCCCAACCGTCTCCCATTATTCGCTTTGCGAGCACTAACGAGTTGAGCCCCTGAACAAACAGCTCCACGTTGGGTTCAAGCCCAACCATCGCCATTCCGGCGTCGAATTGAAAGTCGAAGTCCTTGCTGCCTACAGGCAGGGAAGTGGTCATCGCCCTTCGGCCCTCGTCAATCCGTCGCTTGCGGAGGACCGGATCTCGAGTGTCATACGCCTCCTTCAGCCTGAAGAACCCAAAGGCAAATTTGGCCCGATAGTTCAAGTCATCTTCCGAGGTCAAACGCTGCGCGGCTGCCTTGCCAAATTCATGAGCGTTTTTGTCGCCCTGCATGGAGCGCATCATAAGCAGCCAAACGAGCCGTGTTTGCTCAACTTTAGTTTCACTTCCTTGCGCAGCAAGCGATCGGATCTGGTCCGAAAGCTCGCGGTTGGTCATCAAGTCGCCCTGGGCGAAAACTGTAGCGGCACAAAGCAACAAAAATAGGTGGTTGAAAATTCGCTTTCCCATGCTCTTAATAACAGGACGACGAGCCGCAAACAAAGGATACGGCAACTTTTGTCTTGAATTGTAAGTAGCTATCGTTGAAATCGTACTCACACCCTGGGGGGTGTGATATCTTTACACTCCTAAGGAGAGGAACTGCGCAATGAGTTCATATGTTCGATGCATGCGCTGGCTTGCGCTTGGAGCGGCCAGCAGCCTAATCTCGTCGGGGTTCGGTCAGGCCACGCCGGCGGAAATATTACAGGACGTTCGTTTCAGAAATATTGGCCCGGCGCTCATGACCGGGAGAATCGCGGATATAGATGTTGACCCGAAAAACGTGGCAGTGATTTACATCGCAACCGCCTCGGGTGGCGTCTGGAAGTCCACCAGCGGCGGTATTCAGTGGAACCCAATATTTGACGACCAACCAGTCGCCTCGATTGGAGACGTGACCGTATCCCTCGCGGATAGCAATGTGGTTTGGGTTGGATCTGGTGAGTCCAACAACCGAAATAGTTCTGCTTGGGGAAATGGCGTCTACCTTTCGAAAGACGCCGGAAAAACGTGGGCGAACATGGGTCTCGCCGAAACTCAG
Organism: Fimbriimonadales bacterium; assembly: GCA_046330175.1. Taxonomy (GTDB): domain Bacteria; phylum Armatimonadota; class Fimbriimonadia; order Fimbriimonadales; family ATM1; genus JAJPJR01. Next base: position 890,067 of record JAXLTG010000001.1, on the reverse strand, counting down.
CAGATTGCAAGGATTGTCACTCACCCAAAGGATCCTAACATCGCTTGGGTTGCTGCAGTTGGGCCGCTGTGGAGCGCTGGGGAGCACCGAGGAGTGTATATGACCACTGACGGTGGCAAGACTTGGGTGAAAACGCTTTACACCGATGAAAACACAGGTGCGACAGACCTCATCATTGATGAGAAGAACCCGAACGTGCTTTATGCAGCGATGTATGAAAGACGGAGATTTCCGTGGACATTCCGAAGCGGTGGACCTAACGGTGGCATCTTCAAGTCAACCGATGGCGGGAAGAAGTGGACGAAGCTGGCCGGTGGTCTGCCAACAGGACTGACCGGCAAGATCGGGCTTACGATTTATCCGAAGAACACCAACATTCTTTACGCGATGGTCGAAGCCGAAAAGGGAACTAAGCCGGAGGAAGACAAGAACGGCATCTATCGTACCGAAGATGCCGGCAAGACCTGGAAAAAGATGGGCAATCACGGAACGCGCCCGTTCTATTACAACGAAATCCTCGTGGATCCGAACGATGATACTCGTGTCTATTCGATCTCGACGAACATGATGCTCAGCACCGACAAAGGAGCAACCTGGCGCTCGATGCCAAATCAGATTCACGTTGACTACCACGCAATCTGGGTAGACAAGAACAACTCGGACCACATCATCTGTGGCCAAGATGGCGGCGCTGCGGTTAGCTATGACAAAGGCGTCACTTGGGACCATTGGAGCAACATCTGCGTTGCCCAGTTCTACGCCGTCGGCCTCGACAATGCAACGCCGTACTGGATATACGGCGGCCTTCAAGACAACGGCTCGTGGGGCGCACCATCCATCTCGAGAATGCGAGAAGGCATCCCCAACTGGGAATGGATTCGAACAGGTGGTGGAGACGGGTTCCACGCCCAGGCCGATCCTGAGGACAATGAGACCATTTACTCGGAGAGCCAAGGTGGAGCGATTTCACGATTCAATAAACGAACTGGTGAAACTCGATTCATTCAACCGCGAGCACCGGAGGGCGAGCGATACCGATTCAACTGGTCTTCGCCGATCGTCATGAGCCCGCATAACGCCAAGACGATCTGGTTTGGCGGCAACAGACTGTTCAAAACGGTCAATCGTGGTGACAACTGGGCCGTTGTTAGTCCAGACCTCACCACGAACAACCCAGATAAGCAAAAGCGCATGGAAGGGCTAACACCTGAGAATACAGGTGCCGAAAACCATTGCACCATCATCACGATTAGCGAATCGCCGATGAAGGCAGGCGTGGTCTGGGTTGGCACCGACGATGGACTCGTACATGTGTCGCAAAACGACGGAAAGGACTGGACCAATGTCAGCGACGCCGCGAATTCAGCAGGCGTTCCGAAAAACACCTGGGTTAGCCGCGTCTCAGCAAGCAAATACAAGCTCGAGCGTTGCTACGCGAGCTTCGACGGGCACCGATGGGGCGATATGAAGTCGTATGTGTTGATGACCGATGACTTCGGCGCGACCTGGAAGAACATCACCGGCAACATTCCCGCCGAGTCTGTGTACGTCGTGAAAGAGGACCCGTGGACAGAAGACACTCTGTATGCGGGGACCGAGATGGGCCTATACGTTTCGTTTGATCGAGGCGGCTCGTGGACAAAGTGGACCGCGGGATTCCCAACGGTCGCCGTTCATGACTTGGAGATTCAAAGGACAGCGAAGGAGATCGTCCTCGCCACTCACGGTCGCGGAATGTGGATCGCTCCTCTTGAGGGCATCTCGATGCTGAATGCAGAAGCGCGCGCCAAAAACGTAGCGCTCGCAGACCCCGTGACGGCATACCAGTGGGTCGGTAGTTCCAGCGGCGGCTATGGCGACGGCCAGGGCAACTACTTCGGAGCAAACCCGCCACAGGGCGCCCGCATCTGCTACTACCTTGGCGCTGAAGCCAAAGACCTCAAAATCGAGATTCTGAATGCTGACGGCTCGGTGGCTGCAAGCATAACGAGTCCACCCACCGGAAAGGGTGCGCACGTAGTGTATTGGAACATGAGAGGAAGCGCGCCACAAGGGCCACCGAATCCTGCCGGCGGGGGCGGAGGTCAAGGCCGACGATTCGGCGGAGGACTAGTAGCCCCTGGGACATACGGCGTCCGAGTCACGGTGGGAACCGACGTCATCACGAAGACAGTCCGCATCAAAAGCGACCCTCGGGTCGGTGACGATGCGACCCGAAACCCCGTCGAGTTCAAAGATGAGGACGACGACGATGATGGCGGCGGCGCATAGCGTGCCGTAAAAGTCACCGGCCCATTCGGCAGGAAACAGCCTCTTCCAGCGACGGAAGGGGCTGTTTTAATGTGGAAAGAAGGCCAACTGGCCTTACTCAACATAATATGTCTTATCAGACAGACGCTATCTTAGCCCCAGGTGAGAGCTTGAATGAAGTCGGTGTGGTTCGGGGTGGCCGTTGGGATGAGCTAGTTGTGCTCTGAAATTAGGCGGTCGAGCTCGTTGGTCTTGGTGCGAACGAAATCAAGCATATCGTCAACCACGTCGTTGCTTGACGCGCCTTCGTTTTCGCGAATCCGTTTCATGTAGATCGCCGCGGCTGCACCGAGGCCAACTATGGCCGCGGTTACAGCGAGGACCATTTTCCAATTAATGCCTGAGTCGGCCATATTTCTAAGTTCGGCTTGAACCAGTAAGACGTTTAGACCTCGTACCGTTTCGGTCCGTCATCCGGGCCGCTGCCGCCACCCTGAATGATACGCTTGACGAAAGTAACGAGTTCCATGGGGTTGAACGGCTTGGTGAGGTAGACGTCGGCTCCGTAGTGGTAGCCCTCAAAAACGTCTTTGTCCTGAGCTTTTGCCGTGAGCATCACGACTGGGAGGGTCTGCATTTCGGGGTCTCGGCGCAGGGTCTTCAGGACTTCGAATCCGTCCATGTAGGGCATCATAACGTCGAGCACGACCACGTCCGGCTTCTCGGCCTTGATCTTTTCCAGGCCCTCTTTGCCGTCATACGCAGTTACTACTTGCCAACCTTGGCGTTCCAAGTTGACCTGAATCAGTCGAACAATACTTCGCTCGTCGTCACACACCAGCACCTTAACGGCCATACATCCTCCACCGCTCCCGGCAGCATTCGCCGCCGATCAAATCAAAGCGTGACAAATCGTACCTTAACCGGGCGTTCCCGGCCCTACTCACCGTTGCCTTCTGACTGCTCTTCGTAGCCTTCGAGAATCGAGTCCAGGACGAATATGCCGCAACCCATCCTGAGGGCCAAGGCGATCGCGTCGCTGGGTCGGCAGTCAATCTCCACTTCCCCGCCGTCGCCTTCGACGTACAGTTTTGCGTAGTAGGTCTGATTCCAAAGGTCGTCAATCACGACCCGGTCCAGCTTTCCGTTCATTTTTTCGATGAGCGCCTTCATCAGGTCGTGGGTCAGGGGCCGAGGGGTGGAAGAGTTCTCGAGCGCGATGTGAATGGACAGGGCTTCAAACGGACCGATCGAGATTGGCAGCACTCTTCCGTTCTCGTCCTCAAGCTGGACGAACCGTGAAATTGTTCCGCCTTCCTCGGCGCTGTAAACACCTTCGACTCGGACGCGTGTTGGCGTACCTGCCCCGGACGTGCCGGAACCTGGCTCCTTCGGAAAGAAAGCAGGAGGCTCGTCGAAGTTGTCAGGGCCGTTCGGAAGGTCGTCCGTCATCTCTTATTTCAAAGAGTACTCTTAGACGCCACGCGTCTTCTGTAGGACGCTCTGAAGGAACTCCGCGTTCGAGCCGGTTCGCTTCAAAAACTTGATAAGCGATTCGGTTGCCTCTACGCTGTCCTGCATATTCGCAAGCAGCCTGTGCAGTTGGTAGACACCCTCAAGCGCTGACGGATCGAACAGCTTTTCTTCTGCTCGCGTCGAACTTCGCTTGACGTCAATGGCGGGCCAAATGCGTCGCTCGGCGAGATCGCGATCCAGCACGAGTTCCATGTTGCCGGTGCCTTTGAACTCTTCGAAAATCGCTTCGTCCATTTTGCTGCCGGTGTCAATCAATGCGCTGGCAATGATCGTCAAGCTTCCGCCCTCTTCGATGTTTCTCGCAGAACCAAAGAAGCGTCTGGGACGGTACATCGCCGACGGATCGAGGCCGCCTGAGAGCGTTCTTCCACTTGGGTTGACGGTCAGGTTGCTTGCGCGGGACATTCTTGTGATGGACTCGACGAGAATCACCACGTCCTGTCCTACTTCTGCCATTCTTCGCGCTTGCTGCAAGCAGAGTTCCGAGACTCGCATATGGTTCTCGGGCGGTTCGTCAAACGTGCTCGATACGACCTGTCCTTTCACGGTGCGGCGCATGTCGGTGACCTCTTCCGGTCGTTCATCAACCAGAAGCACCATCAGTTTGATTTCTGGATGGTTGGTCTCGATAGATTTCGCGATAGTCTTCAGAAGTGAAGTCTTTCCGGCTTTCGGCGGCGATACGATGAGTGCGCGCTGTCCTTTGCCGATCGGACAGATTAAGTCAATGATTCGGGCCGCGACGTTTTGCGCATCCGTTTCCATGGTGATGCGGTCGTCGGGAAACAGCGGCGTTAGCTTTTCGAATTCCGGCCTTGTCTTGATGGCCTGCGAATCTGTCGCGTAGCCATTGATAGACTCGACGCGGAGCATGCCGTAATACTTTTCGCCCTCTTTCGGGGCGCGTACTTGGCCGAACACCAAATCGCCGGGTCGCAAGCCGAAACGGCGCACTTGAGATTGGCTTACATAAACATCTTCAGATGAAGGAACGTAGTTCTTTTGTCGCAAAAAGCCCCAGCCTTCATTGAGCATCTCCATGACGCCGGTTCTGTATTCGGCGCCAGCTTCCTTATTGGCAGCTTCGAGAAGTGCTTCACAAACGGCAGCTCGCGAAGGTGTTGTTAGCGAGATGCCTGCTTTTTTGGCGGCTTTTGCAAGCTCCTCGTCCGACATTTTGTCGAAACGAGAGTAATCAATTTCTGGGAGCATCTCCAGGTCGGCCTGCGACATGGAGGGCTCGCGCATCCGTTCACGATTTTTCGGACGGCGCCTACGTTGCTGAGAATCGGAGTCTGAACCTCCGGGTTTGCGGAAATGCATGGACTCTCCTTAGTTTGGGAAAGTGTAAAAGAGGGGAGATCGGGCCAGATAGGCGCCGACAGCTGATAGTATATCACTTTCGGAAGAAATGTCAAGCCCGCTCAGATTGTGGTCACGGACTTTCGGCCTCTTCCCTTTTCGTTCAGGTCAAGCCCGTATCCAACCACGAACTCATTTGGGATCGAGATTCCCACGAACTCGGGGGCAATTTCGCCAGAGAATGCTTTTGGCTTGAAGAACATGGTCACGACGCGCACCCTGGCCGCACCTTTATGGGAGATGTGCGAGCGGAGCCAGTCGAGCGTTCTGCCAGAGTCCACGATATCTTCTACGATTAGCACTTCCCTTCCCTCCAGGGGCACTATCGTGTCGAATCTCAACTCAACTTCTGTCGCGTGGCTAGTTCCTTCGTACGAGCTGATGCAGATGAAATCCACTTCGCAGTCGAGGTCCAACTCTCGAACCAGGTCTGCCATGAAAACGAAGCTGCCTTTGAGGACGCCGATGAGGACTGGTGGCTCTGTGTACGAAGCAGAAACCTCGCCGGCGAGCCTGTGGACGGCTTCCTTTATGGCTTGTTCCGATGCAACTGATGGCATCTCACTCCCACTCGATCGTGGCCGGCGGCTTGCTCGTGTATTCGTAGAGCACTCGGTTCACGCCACGGACTTCGTTCACAATTCTTGTTGCCACACGCTCCAGCAATTCATGAGGGAGGTTCGCTGCGTGAGCCGTCATGGCGTCCTGGCTGACAACTGCTCTCAATGCGACTGCGTTTTGGTAAGTTCGTTCATCACCCATCACACCCACACTGCGGACATCCAACAACGCCGCATAGGATTGCCAGATTCCGACGTTGAGGCCATCTACTTTCAACTCTTCTCGGAAAATGTGGTCGGCATCGCGAGTTATTTTGAGTTTCTCTTCGGTTATTTCGCCCAGTATTCGGACCGCCAACCCAGGGCCAGGAAACGGCTCGCGTTCGATCATTTCTGGAGGGAGCCCGAGTGCATAGCCAACCCGCCTTACCTCATCTTTGAATAGATCTCTTAATGGTTCGATCAGTTCCAGCTTCATCCAGTCCGGCAGTCCGCCGACGTTGTGATGAGTCTTAATTGTCGCGGCGGTTGTAGAGCCGGATTCGACAACGTCCGGATAGAGGGTTCCCTGCGCAAGGAAATCGCAGCCGCTCAATTCGTCAGCGTGTTGCTCAAAAACCCGAATGAATTCTGCGCCGATGATCTTGCGCTTTTGTTCGGGGTCTGTGACTCCGCTAAGCGCCGTGAGAAACTGTTTTGAAGCGTCAATCGGCACGAATTCGGCGTCAATATGCGCGCGGAACGCTTCAATCACTTCTGCGGCTTCGTTCTTTCGCAGCAGCCCGTGATCCACGAAAACGCATACCAGTTGCTTGCCAATAGCGCGCGCGAGAATTCCTGCAGCTACAGTGCTGTCAACGCCGCCAGATACCCCGCACAAAACACGTCTATCTCCAACCTGTGCGCGTATCTTATCTATGGACTCGTCTACGAAGTTTCTTGGCGTCCAGTCTCCACTAAGACCTGCAGCTTCGAACAGAAAGTGTCTGAGCATGTCGCTACCGTTTTCCGTGTGCGCGACCTCTGGGTGAAACTGAACGCTGTATGTTTTGTCTGTCGAATTCTCCATCGCAGCGATCGGACAGGTATCTGTTTTTGCAGTCACAACAAATCCAGGTGGTGGTGCCTCAACCGTGTCGAAGTGACTCATCCAAACTTGGCCCGGCGCACGAACAATTGTTCCGGAGTTCTCGGGCGACATTCTCTGCCGTCCATATTCTCCTGACTCGGCTTTTCGTACGGCTCCGCCGCAAATGCGCGCTATGAATTGGTGGCCGTAGCAGATCCCCAAAGTAGGTTTTTTTTGCTTCAGAAACTCGAGAGGTACTGAGGGGCTGTCGCTTTCGAGTGTGCTCTTTGGTCCCCCGCTGAGGATTACCGCGTCGGCGTTTTCCCATTGTTCGCAAAGGGTCGGCGAGTGCCAAGCTACGATCTTTGAAAGTACGTTCTGCTCGCGGACTTTACGCGCTATGAGTTGCGTATACTGCCCTCCAAAGTCAACGATCAACACTGTCTGGTGCCGTGAGGGAGCTGTCACGCTCGCAGTTTCTCAGTTTTTGATCCCAAACGTCAAGCGTGAGCAATAGTGTCACTAAGATTAGAGGCGATAGGTTTCGGAAAAATCGAGGAGGAAAACGGCCTTGCATCGGCGCTTTCACTGATTGCAAGGTACTCGACGGAGTCGTCAGCGAAAGACCTGATTTGCAAACCACTGGACAATTGCACGGTTCGCCTGGGGTTAGACCGCGACGCAAAACCTGAGTCACTGCACGTTTGGCTTGACTCCCCTTTGCAGCCGCTCCTGTTTGGGGCTTGGCGCCCCGACCTCGGGCTCGATGCGCATTGTGCGACATGTATGGATGGCGCGCCTGTCTCACCGCTCTACGTCTCCTTAGACCGCCAACTGGATGAACCGGTCTCTGAGCGAATTGCGTTCGCGGAGCTTAGTGGTTTCTGCACCTCGTTTCAGATGTCCAAAGAGTCGGCCTCCTCAGCCGGCCTCGAGAGAGTCACCTCGGATGGGGCTTGCCACCTGGTTTGCGTCCTGCTCGGTGCCCGAAAGGTCATGAACAAGTTCACAAACACCGAGGTCTGGACCGGTTCGGTCTGGCTGCCAGGGGCGATTTTGCCGTTCGCATGCTTGGAACCGGTCGAGTGGAATCCTGGAACAGTCCTTAGCGGCTCGGTCAAGATTCATGCACGGCTGGCGGACTTACTCTAAGCCTTAGGTTCAGCGGGTGGCATTAGGTGTTTTCGGAGTGCCTCGAGCGCCCCATGATCTGTCCAGTCCATTCTGATTGGGGTCACGGACACGAACCCGTTGCTTACAGCGTTCACGTCGCTCCCCTCCTCCTCTGTCCCGGTAATGACCACTCCGCCTTGCCAGAAGTAAGGCCTGCCCCAGGGGTCGGACCTTTTTTCGACCCGGTCGGTGTAGGTGCGCTTTCCCATGTGGGTTATGGAAGTTCCGCGGACTTCCAGCCAGGCGATACTTGGAACGTTCACGCTCAGGATCGTGTGCGGGTTCATTGGACAGGTCGTGAGCCAAGCCCAGTTCTCCCGGAGCCACGTTGCCGCGGTTTCAAAGTGTGCGGGTGCTTCCTCGACGTACTTTGCCACGGAAAGGGCTACGGACCGGATCCCGTTTACGGAGCCCTCGAGGGCTCCCCCTACCGTTCCCGAGTACGTGGAGTCCCAGCCGAGGTTTGGGCCGTTGTTGATGCCGCTCAGGACCAGGTCGCAGTCTGGGATTAGCTCGTGAAGGCCAAGGTTGATGCAGTCCACGGGAAGGCCGTTGACCTGAAAAGCGGCTTGGCCCGCGACGTCGGCGACCTGTGTGAGCCGGAGTGGGTCGCGGAGAGTCATGGAGTGTCCGCAGGCGCTTCGCTCTCGGTCAGGGGCGCAGACGACGACCTCTCCGAACTCGGAGGCGACTTCAGCGAGTACTTTTAGGCCGGTGGCATGGATGCCGTCGTCGTTGGTCAGCAGGATGCGCACGGGGCCGAAAGTGTACCAAGTTGCCGAAAAGATGCCGATAATCCTAACCTGATGTCTGAAGAAGCACAAGCAGCAGCTGCGCCAGCCGAGGAGGCAGCAGCCGGCGGGAAGAAGGGGAAAAAGGGCGGAAAGGGGAAACTCATCGTTATTCTCCTGCTCGCGGTTGTGTTGGGTGGAGGCGGATTCTTTGGCTTGAAGATCATGAGGGGGGGCAAGAAAGCTCCCGAAGCACCAAAGGTTGGAAAGGTCGTTGCGCTCAAGGAGTTTCTGGTTAATCTCTCTGGCGGCAAGTCCATTTGGCTAAAAACCGAGATCGCGCTCGGGGTAGCCGAGGGTAAGGAGCTTGGGCATGCTGACGGTGCTCACGAGGGTGCCAAAGAGGACCCACCCGAGGTCCGAGACGCAATCAACATGCTGCTGATGTCGAAGTCCGCGAAAGATCTCGCCACGATGGAAGGTAAGAAAAAGCTCAAAGAAGAGCTGATAGAAACCCTAAACCAAGTTCTTAACCATCACGGGGAACACCCTCAAGGAAACCTAACTTCTGCCGATAACGGAACACATAGCCCAGAGAATAAATCCGAGGGCGAGCACAAAGAGGGAACGAACCAAGGTCCGGTGCTTGAGGTGTACTTCATCTCATTCGCCATGCAGGAGAACTGACCTAAGCGCGTTCCTTTGGGAACGTGATTTGTGGCAGATTCACTGACACCGGATGAAATAGAGGCGTTACTAAGCGCACTTTCCGCCGATGAGACTGAACCTCAGTCATCGGGTAGCCCGGCCGCGCAGGTCGAGAGCAAGCCCGGTCGGGTTCGCGGAAATACATCGTATGAAACGTACGATTTCCGACGCCCGGACAAACTCTCCAAAGATCAGCTTCGAACGCTGCAGATGCTGCACGAGACGTTTGCACGTTTAGCGAGCAGCTCGTTCGCGGCGTTTCTGAGAACACCGATTCACGTCGAGATGATCTCCGTTGAACAGGTGCCCTACGAGGAGTACCTGAGGAGCATCAACCAGTCTGTTTTCACGATTCTGAATATGGCGCCGTTGAGTGGCCAGGCCGTGCTTGAAGTCGAATTCGCACTGGTCTTCAGCATCATTGATCGCATGCTCGGCGGTCCAGGAAAGGCGCTCGGCAGAAGTTCTCTTACCGACATTGAACGGCCGCTTGCAACGCAGATTATCCAGCGCGCGCTTCAATCGCTGAAAGCAGCGTGGGAAGGGATTGTTATCATCAACCCTGCCATCGAAGGGATCGAGACAAGCGCCCAGTTTGTGCAGATAGCTCCACCGGGAGATATTTGCGTGATGGTGTTGTTCGAAGTTCGAGTTGGTGAGCAGAGAGGCGCGATGAGCTTGTGTGTTCCCTACTTGGTTTTGAAACCGGTCACCGCAAAGCTCGCGACACAAAAGTGGGCAGGTGGTGCAGGCAGGAAGCGAGGCGAAACGTACCGAAGACAGTTTGCCACGCATATCTCGAAAACCAATCTCGATTGCACAGTTGACCTCGGCGGTGCGACACTTCCGGTTAGAGATTTTCTGAGACTGCAAGTTGGTGACGTGCTGCCCCTCGAGCGGCGCCGAGACGAAGACATCCTTTTCAAGGTTCGACGCGAACCCAAGTTTCTCGGCCGCCCGGCAAAGACGGGCAAGAACATAGCTTTTCAAGTAACAACAAGAGTGACGGAGTAACTAATGCCAAGAATTGACTCAGAGTTCATCGCCCGCTTTTCGGAGATTCAGCCAACGATTTGGGAGATTGGATCGCAAACAGTTGCGTCTGCATTTAAGGCAGAGGTCGCGCTCCAGAGTCCGCTGGTTCTCGCGGCATCGCCTGACGACCTCGCGACGGACCTCAGCGGGGCGCAACTCACGATTCAATGGTGTTTCGAGGGCCAACCGAGTGAACCTCATATGCTCATCATCGGCAGCGATCTCGCCAAGAGCTTGATCGGACTTGCGAGTCAGCAAGCCGCCGACACGATGTCTCCAGAACTGTTGGAACCACATCGCGGCGTGTTCGAGTCGTTCGTTCACGCAATTGTGGATGGCAGCGTGATGTTTCAGCCACTGGTCATCGCCCAAGACTCTCTCGTCATTCAGTACGAGATCTTTGCGCTACCGCCGGAGCTTGCACACTCTGAAGAGGTTCTTCGCGTTCAACTCGGTGTAACAGGATCTGATCTCACGGGCAGTGTCACCTGGGTGCTCAGTGAAGCGTCTGCGCGGTCGTTTTTGGGAGAGGCTGCGTCTGCTCGCGGAGGCGATGACGAGACAGGTTTTTCGCGAATTGTTTCGAAAGAAGAGAAGGATATCGAGATATTGATGGATATTCCGCTCCAGGTCACTGTTGAGCTTGGGCGAGTATCCATGTTGGTGCAGGACATTTTAGAGCTGGGTTCAGGCAGCATTGTTGAGCTTGAAAAAGCGGCTGGCGAACCCGTAGATGTGCTGGTGAACGGACGACTCGTCGCCCGCGGAGAAGTTGTGGTTGTCGAAGACAATTTCGGCGTGCGATTGACTGAGATTTTGAGCCCGCAAGACCGCCTTGGCCGATTGGGTGAGGCTGCGTGAACCTTTCCTCGCTGATTGCGGGAGTTTCTAATTCAGGGTTGGATGGGCTGAAGTCCGATCCAATGCCTCCGTTTTCCGGAGGTACTGCCCCTGTTGGCGTCACCACTCTCATCCAGATGCTGGTTGCGTTGGGAGTGGTGGTCGCTGTCATTCGATTTGCGATCCCGAAACTGGGCAAACGATTTGCTGCTAAACAGAGCGGCAAGAATTCAGGCTCGCTCGAACTTGAAGAGACCCTTAACCTGGGAACGCACCAGGTGTATGTCGTTCGCGTTGGCGAGAAGAAGCTGCTCGTTGGCGGCGGAGCCCAAGGCGTCAACCTGATCGCTGATTTGTCTGAAGAGGCTCCGTTCATTCCACTGAGTAGTCCGATACAAACTCTCGAGGGAGAGTCGGCAGCGTTTTCTGGGGTGTTTGATCGGCTGCGGAGGCTCGGCGGATGAAAATCACGCGGCTCGCGTTCGTTTTACTGTTGTTCGTTGTTGCGGCGTCAGCATTTTCGCAGGCCACGGCAACGACTGGCGGCGGAATTTCGATACCGACCGTTAGCGTCGGAGTGAACAAAGCCGGCGAATCTGGGGATGTTGCCGGAAGCCTTCAGATTCTTGCTCTGCTAACTGTCCTCAGCTTAGCCCCAGCGCTTCTGATGATGACAACGGCGTTCAGCAGGATCATTATCGTTTTCAGTTTTCTTCGCACCGCGATAGGCACCCCCACGATTCCACCCAACCAGGTTGTCATTGGCTTGAGTCTGTTTTTGACGTTCACGGTGATGGGTCCGACTTACGAAGAGATTAACTCTCAAGCGATTCAGCCCTACGTTCAAAAGAAAATAACTTTTGATCAAGCGAAAGACAAAGCTTGGACCGGAATTCGGAAGTTCATGCTCAAGCAGACCTACGACAAGGACTTAGCCCTGTTTGCAAATATGGCTCGAAAGACGTATCGAAACCCAAACGATGTGGAGTGGAAAGAGCTGATTCCAGCGTTTATTTTGAGCGAGCTGAAGACGGCGTTCATCATAGGCTTTTACATATTCATCCCGTTCCTTGTGATTGACTTTGTGGTCGCGAGCACTCTGATGTCCATGGGAATGATGATGATGCCGCCCACTGTGGTCGCGCTTCCGGCGAAACTGTTGGTGTTTCTGCTTGCGGACGGGTGGACTGTGCTGACTAAAGCGCTTATAGGAGGATTTGGATAATGAATCAGACCGATGTACTTGAGTTGGGGCGTCAGGCGGTCAACCTCGCGCTCAACATCTCCATGCCGATCCTAATCGCGACGCTTGTTGTTGGCATGGGAGTCGCGATCTTTCAAGCTGTGACACAGGTGCAGGAGATGACTCTTACATACGTTCCCAAGATTCTTGCCGTCGTTGGAGCTCTCGCACTGTTCGGCTCCTGGATGCTTAGTCAAACGGTCTCCTTCACTTCGCATACATTGGAATCAGTGCAAAACGTCGGACGAAGGTGAAGTTAGACTCTGCATTTCTCATCGCGTTTCTTGCGGTCCTAATGCGAGTAGGGGCGATGTTTATCGTCACGCCGGTGTTTGGCGGTGGCCAAACGCCCCCAGTTGTAAGAACTTTCTTCGCGATGGCATTGGCATTCGCGCTTTGTCCCCTTATGACCGGTGCGATCCCGGTTCCGGAAAGCCTGTACGCCCTGGTGATGCTCGCGTGCCGAGAGATGGCATTTGGACTGATGATCGGCTTCTGTGTTCAGGCAGTCCTCGTCGCTTCTGAGTTGGCCGGATCGTTTCTGGATTTTCACCTTGGATTTGGACTCTCCGCAATGCTCAACCCAATCGAGGGTGTTCCACCAAGCATTCTTGGAAGGTTTAAGTTCTATCTGACTGTGGTGCTGTTGTTTGCCGTAAATGGGCACCACCTTGCAATCAACGCTTTGGTGGACAGCTATGGAGTGACATCTTCATTCACCATGGATACCAGTTTCCAAATCATCTCCGACACGATTTCCCGAATAGGAGTTGCGGGAATTCAGATTGCGCTCCCGGTTGCCGCTGCGGCATTCGTGGTAGATGCTGCGCTTGGCTTGGTGAGTAGGGCGGTTCCTCAGATTAACGTTCTAATGTCGGGAATCTCGGCGAAGATTCTTGTTGGAATGATCGCGTTGTCGCTGACGCTGCCGACCCTGGCTTACGGTGTGAACGAAGGAATTACGTTCATGGCGACTTCGCTGAAGCATATGACCTCGGGTAACTAACATGGCTGAGCACACACAAGAGCGTACAGAGCGCGCGACTCCGAGGCGTCGGCAAGAAGCCCGACGCAAAGGCCAAGTCGCGAAAAGCTCAGACCTCTCGTCGGCCGTCCCCATTGTTGCGCTTGCACTCCTTCTCCCAACTGTCGGCGGGACTTTGATTGCGGGCTTGTTCGAAACGATGCGCAGCGGACTTGATGCGTCCAACGCCACGGGAACCATCGAGGGTGTCACTCGGCACGCAATGAAGACCACGCTTCCAGTCCTAGCAGGAATTGGGCTCATCATAACAACGGTTTTCCTGTTCGGTATCGCTGCAAACTTCGCCCAGGTCGGCATACATCCAACTCTCGAGGCGATCGCCCCAAAATTTGACAAGCTGAATCCACTGAACGGATTCAAGCGACTTTTTTCGCGCCGAGGTCTGTTTGAGACGATCAAGTCCATTGCTAAGCTCGCCTTGGTCGCGGGAATTGCATACCGTGAGACTGCGATTAATTGGGATGAGATGATGGCGCTCTCTACGGTTCCAGTAAGCCAGGGCTTGGCGTGGACCGGTAAGTTTACGGCGAGCCTGATCCTAAAGGTCGCTTTCGCGTGGCTCGTGCTCGCCGCGGTTGACTATGCTTGGCAACGACGAATGCATGAGCGCGACTTGATGATGTCGTTTGAAGAAGTCAAACGCGAAATGCGCGAGATGGAAACATCGCCGGAGCTTCGTGCTGAGATGCATCGCCGGCGGCAGCGGCTGGCAAAGTCGCGTATGATGTCCAATGTCAAGCACTCCGACGCCGTCATCACAAACCCGTTGGAGTACGCAGTCGCCATCAAGTACGACATCAAGAAGGGCCGCGCGCCGGTCGTTCTCGCAAAAGGCCGGCACCTCGTTGCTGATCGCATTCGCGAAGAAGCGAAGAAGAACAAAGTGCCGATTATTCCTAACCCACCTCTCGCTCGCTCGTTGTTTGAACAAGTTGAAGTGGGCGATCAGATTCCGCAGGCGCTATTCCAAGCCGTCGCGGAAGTTCTTGCGTTCGTGTTTAGAAAGACCGGGAAACGGCTTTAGTCACAGGACCAGTACCACGCGCTTCCGTTTGAATCCAATTCCCCGCTTCTGTGTCCTTCAGGGTGCACGATGGTGTCATCGAACGGTCCAAGGCCGACGATATGTTTGGAATGGCCGTCTGCGAACAGCATTGTGCCGCCGGTGCTGTGCCACATTCTGAAGTAATCGTAGGGTGGGTCGCAGTCGTACCCGTATCGGTTGCACGCATCGGTCGTCTTATCGCGCGAGAAGATCGGAAACATCTCGTCGCGCAACAACCTCGACCCTGAAGGATCCACTATTTGCGATTCCTTCACTATGGCCGTGTAATTCAGCGGAGTGTTGTTTCGCGTAGAGACGCCCTGCACAACGGAAAACATACACTTCGTGAAATGGTAGCTGCTCCCGTAAGCTTTCCAATAGCTTTCCGAACCAGGGACGTCTTGCAACGAAAACGGGCCGCCGAAATCGAGCGGACAATGAAACAACTCGTTTAGCGGCGTGGTGACGAGCGTGCCATCGGACGTAGCCTGCCTCATTCCGATGTATTCATTCAACGCAACTTCGATCCCGTAGTGGCCTGCGCCTTCGGCTGGAGGTTGGCTGTTGTAGTCCGAGAAGATTGGGAATGTGCCATCCGCGTCGCTAACATAAATTGAGACAGCCATACCGATTTGTCGGGTGTTGGAAACGCAGCTCGTTCGCTTTGCTGCCTCTTTTGCTTTGCTCAACACGGGAAAGATCATTGCGGCCAAAATCGCGATGATGGCGATGACGACCAGAAGTTCAATGAGGGTGAAGGCTTTTGAGTTTTTCGAGTTCATCGTTTTTCCTTTTGCGCGGCGGCCACATCCGCGGTCTGCGGAGCGGCCCCAAAAACGAGTCACTCGTCGCTTCCCTACGCCGGTCTAAACCGGATCAGGTTCCAAGGGTAATTCCTGTTCATCGGAAACTCTCAGCCACGATGGCTCCCCTAGCGGAACGGCACTTTGCGCCGCAAAAATATTACCTTAGCCGGTTGTGTCCGCATCCTGGAGTAGGCTTTAGGGATGCAGAAGAAATCGAAGAAGGAAATCAAAGAGGCGATTGAGAAACTGAAGCAGAAGCCGTCGGGCCAGCCTGGATTCCAGCCGCCTTCGGACAACAACAAGCTTTCGCCAAAGAAAACCAGCCAACGAATCAGAAAGAAGGGGGTCTAAATCATGGCCGACCGAATCACTCGCAGAAAGTTTGCAGCACTTGCGACTACGACGGCTCTCGCTGGGGTCAGCACGACGCTGTTTGGACGCAGCCAGTCTGGCACTCAACATCCCACAGAAGCGCCGTTTGAACGCGACTATGCGCCGCCGGGGTTTACACCGTCTTGGAAGAAACCGCAGCTAAGCCGCCTCATGATTCAGGATTTCGTGATTTTCGCGCACTCGGATCCTGAGATGACGAAGAAGTTGCTTGATCGCGAGCCGATGTTGGTGAACGCTTTTATGGATTGGGGTGCTGGAGATTGGGAAAGCGCACTCGGTGGGGCCTCGCACATGGGTCGCCGAGACATCGTTGAGATTCTGTTAGTAAGAGGCGCGAGAATGGACATCTTTTGTGCAACGATGATGGGCCAGCTTGAAGCAGTGAAGTCGTTCCTTACGCTGCAGCCGAAACTGATAGATTGTCGCGGACCCCATGGGTTCTCGTTGCACTTCCATGCGCAGCTCGCCGGAAAGGATGCCGAAAGGATGGTTGATTATTTGCAGTCGGTTAAAAAGATCGAGCTGAAACCGAATCCGTTCGTCAAACCACCACCAGGTTAGACACAAAACAAAGCCCGCCGCGCATTGTGCGCGGCGGGCTTTGAAATGAGAGTTTAGCGTCGGCCCCAGATCGCCACAGTGGCGCCAGCCTTTCCGATCGAATTCGCTTCGTACCAGAAGTCAATCTTGCGAATGACTCGGTTATTTGCATTGAGGTCTATCACGCGGGATTCGCCGCCCGCGGGAATCACGTCTCGCATTTGCAGTTCCTGCTTGCCGCCATTGCGAAAGTGCACAACAACCTTAATAAAGTGTACGGCGTGCCCGGACACTTTGAACTTTAGCGCGTCAAACATTCCGCGATCGCCTGTCACCATTACGGTGTCATGATCAGCACGGTCATTGACGTGGCGCTCACCGATCTTCGACCAGGTTGCGGCGTACGCCAGGGCCGAGCAAAGGGCGAACAGCGCGACGACCGAAACCAATAACAACTTTCTTGAGATTTTCATTTTAGACATTTCCTCCGATTTTTTCGCCCACCATCGGGCGATGACGATTCGAGTATACGCACGGCTTTCGCCGGTGTTCGGCGGTTTTCTGGCCAGATTTGGTGCGCGTGACGTTTCTGTGACGTTCTCGTGACGATTCAAAGCCCGCAATCGGCGCATCGCCTCCAAAACTATCCGATTGGGGTGGTCCAACGGCTTCCGAGTTTGCGCAAAAGCCACACCTCTCGGCTCGTGTAAACTCGCGCCCATCGAACTCTCACACCTATTCCAAACCCACCGCTCGATTCGAAAGTACAAACCCGACCCCGTGCCGCAGGAGCTAATCGAAACGGTTTGCCATGAGGCGATCATTGGTGGATCCTCTTCCGGAAACCTCAACGCGGTTTCGATAGTGCTCACCCGCGAGCCGGAGATGAGGCAAAAGCTGTACGAGCTCCACTTTGAACAGGAGATGATTCTTCAGGCCCCGTTAGTCATAACGTTTTGCGCTGATTGGTGGCGCACTCGCGAGTGGTTGCGACTCCGAGGTGCGCGTGACAACTTCAACAATCTGCTGGGCTATCACGTAGCGGCGTACGATGCGATGCTCACCGCTCAGAATGTGTGCCTGGGTTTTCAGAATGCAGGACTTGGGATTTGCTATATGGGAACGACTCTTTTCAGGCTCCGGGATATTGCAGAGTTGCTTCAGCTTCCGGAGACCTGTGTGCCGGTGACTACGATTGTTGTCGGATACCCTGACGAAGATCCCGCGAAACGCGACCGCCTGCCGCTGGACGCGTTTCTCCATGACGAGGTCTACCATTGCCTTGATTCAACTGAGATTGATGAAGTCTTTCGTGAGCGCGAAGTGCGCGGATGGGATCGGTACATGTCGTATCCCGGAATGCGCGAGCTCGCTGCGGAGAAGGGGATTACGACGCTGGCACAGTTCTACACGAGCGAGATTAAGTATTCGCCCGAGTACTTCGAGCAGTGTTCGAAAGAGATGTTGGCGTTTTTGAAAGCGAAGGGCTTTCTAGATTAAATCGCTTCGACTAGTCCCGTTTTCTAAGCGGCCCACGGCGGCGGCGGGAATCCGTTGAGCTATCCCTCAGTCTCTGCTGCAACGGCGCGCCTTTCTGAAACTCTGCGCTCACTGTGGTCTAAAAGCTTTTTCCTAAACCGAAGCGACTTCGGCGTGACTTCGAGTAGTTCATCATCACGAAGCCAAGAAAGCGCCTGCTCTAAAGAGAAATCTTTGTGCGCATCTATTACCGTCGTCGCTTCCGACGTTGACGACCTGATGTTATTCGCGGCCTTTTGCAACGTCACATTCACGACCATATCTTCATCACGGGAGCATGCGCCGACGATCATGCCGGCATAAACTTCGGTGCCGACCGGGTGGAAGAACTGACCGCGCTCCATCACCTTTTCATAAGCGTATCGCGTTATCTTCCCCGCTTCCTTTGAAATCAGCGAACCTTGCGTGCGGCTGTCCACCTCGCCGCGAAAGACTTCATATCCTTCAAAAATAGAAGCGAGAATTCCCGCGCCACGCGTCAATGTCAAATAGACGGAGCGAAATCCGATTAGGCCGCGAGTCGGAATCGAGGCAACGACTTGCGTTCGTCCATTCCCGAGCGATTGCATGTCCTCAATCTCCGCCTTCCGTCGAGAAAGCTCTTCCATGACGCCGCCGGTCGCCTCTTCAGGAAACTCTGCGGTGAGTTGCTCCATCGGCTCCAATTTTTTCCCTTTGTCGCTCTCTTTGAAAATGACTTCTGGGCGCGCGATCGCCATTTCGTAGCCTTCGCGACGCATGGTCTCAATCAAAACCGAAAGCTGCATCTCGCCGCGCGCCGCGATTTTCACCGTTTGCGCCGTTGATTCTTTGTCAATCTTTATCGAGACGCTGACCTTCTGCTCTTTTTCGAGCCGCTCTCTAATTTTGTGTATGGTTAGAAACTTGCCGCCTTCTTTGCCTGCCAGTGGCGAGTTGTTTGCATAAAAGTTCATTGTTAAGGTTGATGGCTCGACCTCGATTCGCGGCAACGGCTCGACGCACTGTGAATCGCAAACCGTGTCGCCGATCATCACTTCATCGAGGCCCGACATCATTACAATCTCGCCCGACTCGACGCTTTCCTGCTCCACCATCTTCAGCGATTCGTAAGTCCAAAGCTTAGTTACGTTGAAGCTCTGTTGGTTATGTTCACCAACTCTCGTGAGGCGATCGCCAATTTGCAGTCGGCCGCGGAGCAGCTTTCCGCCAAACATCCGTCCGAGATAGTCAGAATAGTCTAAGTTGTTGATCTGCAGCCGCGCAGGCCCTTCTGCTTCGACTTTCGGTGGCGGCACATGCTCCAATATCGCCTCAAACAGCAGCCGCATGTCCGTTTCGGTTCCTTTCGGGCTTGTTCTCGCGTATCCATCCGAACCGCTTGTGTAAAGGTGCGGAAAGAAAAGGTCGTCCTCGCTGCATCCCAGATCAATGAATAGATCAATGGTTTTGTCGTAAGCGGCAGATGGCCTCGCACCCTCGCGATCAATTTTGTTTATGAGAACAATCGGCTTTAGGTGATTATCAATCGCCTTTTTCATTACGAACCGCGTTTGCGGCATCGGCCCTTCGCAGGCATCAACAACCAGAAGAACACCGTCCACCATCGAAAGCACGCGTTCGACCTCACCGCCGAAATCTGCGTGTCCGGGTGTGTCCACAATGTTGATTTTTGTTCCCTTATATTCGCAGCTTGCGACTTTAGAGAGGATTGTGATTCCGCGCTCGCGTTCCAAATCATTGGAATCCATAACGCGGTCTTTCAAAGTTTCGTGCGACCGAAACATTCCCGACTGGCGAAAAATCGCATCAATCAGGGTCGTTTTGCCGTGGTCAACGTGGGCGATGATGCCGATGTTGCGAATGTTTTCGGCGGACATGGGGTGCCATAGAGTACCCCAGTAACCGGTTTTTGGGCTCCTGCGGAGACCTTTTTGGCTATTCGACCTCCTGCATTCACGGGCACGTTTGCGCCCACTGAAATAATGTGTCGGTTAGAACCCCCCAGAAGTCCCGCGAGTGAACCATCGAAACTGCACGGAATTGCACTGACATAGAAGATGTCAAGCCTTGACCGGATGAAACAGAGTCGCTCGATCCAAGTGACGCTGAATAACGTGGAATTCGGCTCCGCGGCCCGCCCAAACAGACTTTGCCACCTAATTCGCGCGCCGCGCAATCACCGCATAAAAGACCGGCATCCCGAGAAGTACGATTCCGAGCGTTACCAGTGTCGGTATGCGAGAACCCGCGTCCATCAATGAATTGAGCAGCAAATACACCGTTGAGCAGACAAATAGCAGCGGCACAACCGGATACAACGGCGTGCGAACGGGCGGAGAATAAGTGTGCGGGTGCGACGTCGTCTCGCCTACTGAAATCGCGTCCACCAGCGAATCATCTGATTCCTCGGCGGGTGCGCCGATTCTGAGCGACTCTCGCCGCCGAAACACGAATACCGAACCGACAGACAGTGCGTAAAAAGGCACCATGCCGATCACAAACGCGTCGGTCAACGACGAAAAAGCCTTCGACCCGCTGAGCGCGGTCGCCACTAACACGTACGAGATTCCGAGCACACCGGTCATGATAACTGCGGCATAAGGCGTCTTGAAACGCGGATGCACAATCCCCAGCCAATCGAAGAACATCTTGTCTTCAGCGAGTGCGAAAAAGATGCGCGGGCTGGTAAGCACCGACCCATTGAGCGTTCCAAGTGTCGAAATCATCACTGTCGCAACAATGAACACAACTCCCCAACCGCCAACAAGCGAACTCATTACATCGGCAGCGATTTGCGAACTTTTCGAAATCTGCTCAACTGAAAGCACGCTCAAATATGCGAAATTCGCAAGCAGGTAAACGCCAATCACGGCCAGTGTTCCCAGGATGATAGATCTAGGCAAATTCTTTCGTGCGTCCACCATCTCGCCGCCAACGTAAGAGCCGTCTGCCCAGCCGTCATAAGCCCATAACACAGAAACCAGCGCAAGCCCGAACATTGAGATCGAGATGCCTCCAGTTGACGATGTCGCTGAAAAGTGTCCACCGCTTTTTGGAAGTCCCAGCGCAAACGCCAAAACGATTAGGACGAGCAGCCCGCCAGTTTTGGCAATTGTAGTTAGGTTTTGAATCCCAACTCCGAACCGAACGCCCACAACATTCGCAACAGTAACAACCATGATCGCCAGAATGGCAAGCGCAGCCGCCTTTTGATCGAATCCTGCACTGCCGTCTGTCGCTCCACCGAGCCGAAGGGCGTATTGTCCAAAAACGACGGCAACAGCGCCAGTACTCGCAGGACGGATGAGAACGAGCTGCGCCCATGCGAAAAGGAATCCAACGACTCGGCCGTACGCCTCGCGCAGGTAAACGTACAGTCCACCCGAGTACGGAAATGCTCCACCGACTTCGGCAAGTGTGAGTGCTCCGCAAAGGGCAAAGAGACCGCCGACGACCCAAACGGCGAGCATGATCGTTGGACTCGGCAACTTCTCCGCAATTCCCGAAGGACTTCTGAAAATTCCGGAGCCGATCGTGCTTCCAACCACAACCGCAATTCCGCTTCCTAACCCGATTTGCCTCAGCAGATGGGCTCGATCGCCGGTGTTCGTACGGGCCGATTTCATAAAGAGGTGACGAACATCCCGCTGAAAAGACCCGCGATTGGAAACTTCATTCCGGCAGGTTCGGTAACTTTGAATTGTGTACAAGTTCTTCCGTAAGTGGCATAAGTGGCTAGGAGTTGTGTTCGCTGTCTTTTTCCTAAACGTCGCGGTTACCGGCTTCATCCTGAGCAATAAGGACAGGTGGTCGTGGGTCAAACCTCCGACGGCAAAGGGCGATGCTCCGGTCTTTGACAATAGCCTAACTCTCCGACAGATTGCCGACGCAGCGATATCCGCAGGGCATCCGGAGCTGAGTTCACTAGACGAAATTGATCGAATCGAACTCCATGCTGAAAAGTCTGTGGCAAAAGTTCGTGCCAAGAACGGGCTTCGGGAAGTTCAGGTCTGCGCCGCGACGGGGCGCGTTCTCAACAGCGGAGTGCGATGGGATCAACTGGCAGAAAACGTGCATGACTTCCGTTAC
This sequence comes from Fimbriimonadales bacterium, assembly GCA_046330175.1. Taxonomy (GTDB): domain Bacteria; phylum Armatimonadota; class Fimbriimonadia; order Fimbriimonadales; family ATM1; genus JAJPJR01. The sequence goes on along the minus strand of JAXLTG010000001.1, from coordinate 868,121 downwards.
TTCAGCATCTTGCTCCGCGATTGGCTGCTTCCGGCGGTTGCCGTTGTACTCGCTTACATGGCGCTCAGCGGATTTGGGATCGCGCTCGTTCCGGGTATCCGAAGGCGAAGATTCCAGCAAGGGAGACCAGTGTAAGCCGGCAGTTCGTTATCGTGGCAATCCCGTTACATAATGGTTAGATCGTGGCTGCTCCAGGCGCACACAAGTTCTGCCCAGCTTGCGGCCAACCGAGTGCGGTTGATGCAGCATTTTGTGCTAAGTGCGGACACGCATTTCGCACGAAGTTCGCGCCGCCACCAAGCCAGCCGCCAAACCAAACGCAATTCTTTCATGGACATCCTCCACCGGGTTACCATCAGCCGCCGTACCCGTATCAAGCCGCGCCTGATAGAAACCGCTTCATTGTTGCTCTGCTTCTATGTATCTTCGTGGGCGGACTTGGGATTCACAGGATGTACCTCGGCCATACGAGTTCTGGCGTGACGATGTTGATGCTTAGCGTAATCGGTGTAGTGACGTACCTGTTTTGCATTGGCGCTCTATTGTTGATGGCCGTCGGAATCTGGGCGCTCATAGACCTCATTCTCATTGCGACAGGAAACCTCGGTCCGACAGACGGGACCCGGTTAGTGTAGCCGGTGTCGAACGGGTACGCTTAGCGACACCAAATAGATTTGGAGGAACGAGTGAAATGGCAAAAGTTAGGGTTCTAGTAGGCACAAAAAAAGGCGCGTTTATCTGCAACTCAGATGAAGCACGAAAAAGCTGGCAGATCGAGGGTCCGATATTCGGTGGATGGGAGATGTATCACCTTAAGGGTTCTCCCGTTAACCCTGATCGAATCTACGCATCGCAAACGAGTGGCTGGTTCGGGCAAGTAATTCAGCGATCCGATGATGGCGGAAAAACTTGGAACACGCCGGGAAGCACCGAAGAAGAGCGCATGACCGCATGGGGCTTTCCGGGCGGCGAAAGCAACCGGTTTGTGTATGACGGTGTCGCCGGTACGCACAAAACGTTCGACAATTCCGACGTGCCGTGGGTGTTCAAAAGAGTTTGGCATCTTGAACCCTCGCTGAGCGACCCCGATGTAGTGTACGCCGGTGTCGAGGATGCAGCTTTGTTTATCTCTCGCGATGCAGGCAAAACTTGGCAAGAATTGTCCGGATTGAGAACACACACGACCGGCAAAGACTGGCAGCCGGGCGCAGGCGGGATGTGTCTCCACACCATTCTAATTGACCCAAAGAACGAGAAGCGAATGTACGTCGCAATCTCAGCAGCAGGTGCGTTTCGCACAGATGACGGAGGCGAAACCTGGAAGCCGATTAATAAGGGACTCAAATCGGAGTTCATGCCCGATGCAGAAGCGGAGGTCGGACACTGCGTGCACCGAATCGCGCTCCACCCTTCAAACCCTGATCGCCTTTTCATGCAGAAGCACTGGGACATCATGCGAAGCGACAACGCCGGAGATCAATGGCATGAAGTTAGCGACGGCCTTCCAAGCGACTTCGGATTTCCGATTGACGTACACGCGCACGAACCCGAAACGATTTACATCGTTCCGATCAAAAGCGACTCCGAGCACTTCGTTCCCGATGGAAAGTTGCGGGTTTATCGCAGCCGAACGGGTGGCAACAATTGGGAGGCACTCACCAACGGCCTCCCACAAAAGGACTGCTACGTCAACGTTCTCCGCGAGGCGATGGCCGTAGACAGTTGCGATAGCTGCGGGATCTACTTTGGCACCACTAGTGGCGAAGTGTATTGCTCGCCTGATGGCGGCGACAACTGGAACGCGATCTGCGAACATTTTCCAGGTGTGCTGTCAGTTGAAGTTCAAACGCTGAAGTGATACGCATCAAGCTTCCCTACCATTTGCGCAACCTTGCGCGATGCGACGCGGAGGTTGAATTAGAGGTCGAGGGCACTGTCACAGTCTCATCGGTGCTGGATGCCCTTGAACTCCGTTTTCCGATGCTCAAGGGAACGATTCGCGATCACGTTACGAAGGTGCGGCGGCCGTTTTTGCGGTTCTTTGTCTGCGGCGAAGATGTCTCGAACGAGCCGACAGATGTCGAGCTTCCGGCAGCGATTGCGGATGGTTCCGAACCGCTCCACGTCATCGGCGCAATTGCAGGGGGATAGCCGAACCGAACGAGCAGCTAATCTTCGTCGAGTTCGTTATCAAGAGCTTCCAGCCGCGCGCGAAGCCGCTGCCGTACGCGCTGCTTGACCCTCGAACTTACGCGTCTTCCGACGCCGGCCTGAAATCGGATGCCTTGTTGAATCTCTGTATCTTGTGGCAATGCACCGGTTCGCTTCGCACGCCACTTCTGAAACTCTTCTTCGTAATCTTCGCTGTCCTTCGCCAGGCTCGACCATGCGTGGAACAGCACTCCCATTCCCCAACCGATGATAGACCAGTAGGCCCACTCGAGTTTTCCATCCGAGAAGAAATCTATGCACAGAAGACCGGCGTTAACAATAAGATAAGTTGCAAGGTGACCTTTGAATTCGCTTTTGGTTTGTTTGTCAAACCGTTCGCGTTCGGCGTTTTCTGTTGCAACTAACGAGTATTCTCGTTCTGCTTCCGCGACGGCTTCCTCGGATATTCCAAGCTCTGCGGCCGAAGAGACCAGCGTCTCCCGCGAGACTGGCCCGACCATGTGCGACTTCCGTACGGCCAAGCGCAAAATCTCCTCGGCGTCCTGTTCGCTGTACCGCTGCTTTTCGTCTGGCATACGGCTATCTTACGCGTTTGCCGCCGGTTGGGTTGCCGCGAGGGCTGGCAACTTCATTCTTGCGCTCGCATTTCAACAGAACTTAGCCGCTCGTGGAATACTCCGAGATTCACCTCGTTCCTCCTGCTACTGGCTGGGCAGAGAGTGCTATTACGTCGGTCAATCTAAGTTTTCGCCCTGTCGCCCTATCTGCCTCGTGAGGTTGCAGTCGTCGCGTTCGTGCCGTTGACTCCATGATGCAGCCTCTTCTCTTCTGGCTGTCCGTAGAGTTCGGGGTGCTGATAGGTTCCGCGCTCCGGCCCCTCCTTATCCAAAACATCTTTTGGCTTCATCGTCCTAACCCAAGCATCGTTTCGGTCTGCGTCAACTCGCCATGACACCTCAACACTTGGATAGTTGGTGCGAATCGTAAACTGGTTCCCCTTTATCTTCTTCACAACTTTTGCCATCACAAACGTATCAGAGTCGCTCTCGTCCACAACCGTCAGCGTGTATTTGAAGTTTGTGTTAATTTCGGCGAAGTAATCCGGCAATGTCACCACCGCGTATCCGTTAGCATCCGTCACAACGTTGCCGTTGTAAAAGTTTTGCGGAAACGGCGACTCGCTGGAGTAGTGCAGCAGGTATTTGTTCTCAGGATCAAACGGATGATCTATCCTGAACGACTTCGTGCCGCTCGCACCCAGGTTTCCGCTTGCGAACACACCGTACGCGCCAGCATTCGAAGAGATTTCCGCGCCGTAAACCCCGTAAACAACGTTCGTCGTATTCGATACAAGGCCACGAACTCCGATTCCACTGGCAGCGTTGCTTACGCCGTACAAGCCCCACGCCGTACCCGCGGTCGAAGTGGCAAACCCATAGACGACCGTGGCCGACGAACTGTCCGCCGTGAACATCCCTGCCCTGGTCGAGCCCGTAGCCGACGTAGCGTAGCCTTCGATCGCGTTGCTCGTCGGGCCCCGGGCCTCAAAGTAACCCGCGATCGAGCCACCTGTTGTAGCTCCGGCAATCGAATGTACAGCAATCCCGCTTGGACTGATGACGCTGCACTCAATTGCGCGAGTGGTTCCACTCGTCGAGATATTGCGCGATACGATCGCCTTGCCTGATGTACTTTCAGATCTGAATTCACCGGCGATTGCGTTGCCGGAAGCAGCGGATTGATGTGCGAAAAGTCCGGTCCCAGATGAACTGTCGTTCACAAAGTATCCGCCATACGATCCGGAACTCTGTGCATACACGCCGTAACCACCGTTCGCTTCGAACCATCCTCCGTAATTGTTGCCGCCGGTTCCGGTTGTCAGTGCGTAAACTCCCCTCCCGCTGTTTTGTGCAGTGCTAACGAAATATCCCCCGAACGAGGCGTTGTTAGATCCTGCGGCTGGCAGTGCCGATCCTTTCACGCCGATGGCAAGCCCGCTGCTGCCGTAATTCTTGAAATCTCCACCGATAGTGTTGCCACTAGTAGCGGATGCTTCTGCAAGAATTGCTGAACCGTTCGTACTGTCCGACCTAAAGTATCCGCCGATGGCAGGGCCTGTTATCGCAGAATTCGCAATCCAAACGCCAAACCCAGATGGAGCGTGAGACATGAACACGCCGCCCGTGCCATTACCAGCAGAGTTCTTTGCCTCTGCCCAGATGCCTGTGCCATTTTCGCTCTCGGCATAGAACTCTCCGCCATAAGTGTAGCCCGTTGGACTTATGGCGCGAGAATATATGCCTCGGCCGCCGTCACTTGTAGACGTGAAGTATCCACCCCATGCGTTCCCCGTCGGGGAACTGTTCTGGCCATACACGCCGGCTCCAGAAGCGTGGGAACTCAAAAAGTTACCGCCGGCAAATCCTCCCTGGCCCGCGACCGCAGTTCCATTCGACCAGAAGTTTCCGGCTAAGCCGCTGCCGTGATTCCAAACGAAAAACCCAGTGTTGCTCGACGTGAGCTCACCAGAATACGGCAGTGATAACAAAGTCGTGGGCGCGCCAGTAATGCTTGACCACGGAACATTGGTAAGGCCAGAACCTGATCCCGCGAACGTCCCCGCCATCATCGTTCCGCTAATGTGGACGTTTCCGGTTTGTGTTGTGCCAGGACTCGTATCCTGCAGGCGGACCATAAACTCTTTCACGCCTTGGGCAACAACCGGTGAGGCGAACATCACCGCGGATAGCGCCACCGCTCCAACTACAGAAAATAGTGCTATTCGCAACCGGGGACTCGCTTTCAATTTCATGCCAACTCCTTACTGGGCTCGTGCCCGAAGAAAGAGCTATTGTAACTGATGGCAAAGCGAATTCACCCTCGTCTGAATACGAGTTGTCGGGCCTGGATGTCATGCCCGACAACTCGTCGAGCAACTACGCGGCCTTCGGATTCTTGGCGAACCGGCGCAGCACTAGCAAAACCGGAAGCCACAACGGCGCGGCGAGCAGCGCCCAAATGGCCAGCGATGCAACACCACGATAAATAACTCCCATCGCTGAGTATGCCGTGCCCCAACTCTCATTGAGCCAACCTGGATCGCCTGTTGTTGCAGCGGCCAACGACGATGACTGCTCGAGCGACAAGTTGATAATCGGCAATGCCGCGCGAACTTGCTCGCCGCGCAGCTGTCCTGACAACTGTTCGATCTGCGCCCGCAACGAGGACAACTTTTGGATGTACTCCTCGACTTCTCCGCGCGAACGCCTTTGGCGCAGCAGGTTTCGGTACGCCTCTTCCTGCGCCTTCATAGTCCGCAGCCTTGCCTGCATATCAACAATGCTGTCCGTGATGTCATCGGTATGAACAGTCTGGGATATCCGCAAACCGAGGCCGGAAATCTGTTCCATCGCCTCGTTGAAGTGTTCACTGGGGATTCGGAGAGTCATATTTGCGCCGGAGTTCGCGTCGTTCAAGTCCTGTTGGCTGTTCTCAACAAAACCTCCCCAACCCATCACCATCGTTCCGATCTGCTTCTGCGCTTTTTCAACGCTTTCAACACGCACCTTCAGGCTCGCCGAGCGCACAACGGCTCGAACCGCTTCTACGGGCAAGGTTGGTGGAGCCTTCGTTCCGCTTGTATTGACGTAGTCGCCGCCAACAGCCTTCCGATCTCGCGCCTCATCGGCCCCAGCCGAGGAGACGGGTGATTTGTCTGTGACCGCTTTTGAACTTCCGGGAATCGGGGCCGACCGTTCCTCCTGGCCTCCACACCCAACCAAGAACATTGCGGCTATCAGCACAGCCGCGAAAACAAACTTTTTCATGAATACACCTCTTGTTTAGTCGGCCGACACCGTCGGCGGCCAGGTGTTCGTGTTGCTAACTGGCACAAGGGTTCAATTTGAGCGTAAACTTGCCCGTATGAAGCTTGCTTATCGCTTATTTGGCACTCTTTCGCTCTTAGCACTACTCGCGGCCAGTTTCGCCGCCCCCGCGAAGTACGACGGCCTGCCTGTCCCAATTAGAAAGGCGCTCGACCGTGCCGATACAGGCATCTCCAAAATAGTTGAAATCCCCAACTCGCAGCGCAGCTTTGACAACACGGTCGGAGCCCTCGACGCGATTCTTGCGCAGCTCGATGTAGACACATCCCTGTTCATTTTCCAGCAGTTTGTATCTACCGATTCCAACACACGCGACGAAGCGCGTGCCGGAGACGAAGGAGTGACGAACTGGAGCATTGACATGAGCAAGCGCGAGGATTTGTACAAAGCCATCAAAGCGTACGCCGACACCAATCCCAAACTCGAAGGCGAGCAGAAAAGAATTCTTGAATTCATGCTCCGTGATTACCGGCGAGCGGGAATGATGTTATCTCCTGAAAAGCGCGCCGAACTCACCGAGCTTCAAAAGGAGATGAGCAAACTTGAGATAGATTTCGGTCAAAACATTGCAGAAGACGAGACGCGAGTTCCGCTGCAAACCTCTGAGTTGAAAGGTGTCCCGGCCGACACACTCGATCGCCAACTAAAAGTCGGCGACATGTACCTCATCAGACTTGATGGCTCCACCTACACCTCCATCATGGAGAACTGTCCTAACCCGATGACGCGCCAGAAGTGTTGGATTGCGTATCGCCGCCGAGCAGGAATGCGAAACGTGCGCGTCCTCGAGAAGATTCTCAAAATGCGTTACCAAGAGGCAACGATGCTTGGCTTCAGTAACGTTGTGGATTACCAAATCGAGACCCGCATGGCAAAAAATGCGGCCACTGTCAAGAAGTTCTACGACGGCCTGGTGGACATGGTCAAGAAAAAGGCCGATGATGACATGGTCGAATTCCTGGCTATGAAACGTAAGGATCAGAAAAACCAGAAAGCCGAATTCAACCCGTGGGACTACGCCTACTACAAGCGGCTGCTCCAAAAGTCCAAATACAAAGTAGATGGCGAAAAAGTCCGTGAATATTTTTCGATGGAGAACTGCGTCAACGGTCTCTTTTCAATCACCGCATCACTTTACGGGATTGAGTATCGCGATGTAACCGCAAACGCTTCGCAACTTGGCTTCCCTGTTTGGCATCCGGATGTAAAGCTGTATCAAGTGGTGGACAAGAAGTCTGGACAAACTCTCGGCCACATTTACACCGACCTCTATCCGCGCGAAGATAAATACTCTCACGCCGCCTGCTGGGGACTTCGCCAAAGACGTGTTAACGAAGACGGCTCAATTAGCCTTCCACTCGCAGCGCTTGTGTGCAATCTTGCGAAACCCAGCGCCGACAAGCCCGCTCTCTTGCCACATGACGAAGTCGAAACGTTATTCCACGAATTCGGCCATGCGCTTCATCATATTCTCACGAACACGAATTACGCTCGATTCTCCGGCACTGCGGTTGCCCGCGATTTTGTCGAAGCACCTTCGCAAATGATGGAAAACTGGGTTTGGGACGGCAAAGTGCTCGCGACGTTTGCAAAGCATTACAAAACTGGCGAAACGATTCCACAAAAAATGTTGGATGGAATGAACGCTGCACGAACGCTCGGAAGCGGTATCGAAATGGAAGGTCAACTGTTCCTTGGAATGATGGATCAGGCTTACCACACTTCGGCTGGTGGAGTGGTTGACACAACCAAAGTTCAATACGAAGTTTACGAGCGTGCAACGCACTACAAAGCGGTTCCCGGAACGATGTTCCAAGCCGCATTCACACATCTGACGGGTTATCAAGGCGCGTACTACGGTTATCTTTGGTCGCTCGTCTACGCGCAGGACATGTTCCAGAGATTTGAGCAGCTTGGAGTGCTGTCACCTGAAACCGGCGCGTATTACCGAATAAAAATTCTCGGTCGCGGAGGCTCGATGGACGAGTTCGAAATGCTGCGCGACTACCTCGGCCGCGAACCTTCGATGGACGCGTTCCTCAAACACCTCGGTCTGAAGAAAACGTAAGCTCCCCCGCAACAATGAACCCCGGCCCGACGTAAATACACTAAGGAGAAGTCCAAAGGAGGCCAGATCATGAAATCTCTGTGGCTCATCGCGGCAGCCCTTGCCGCCGGGCTCATCGCCGGATGCGGTCAGCAATCGTCACGACAAATCGCGTCTACAACTGACCAAGCGCAGACCCCCATCGCGGGGCTTGAGAACTACACCCTGGGGAGACCCATCACGTACGGAAACGTGACCGTTGTCCCAATCAGCAACAAGGTGCAAGAACAAGCCGCAAAGGACTTCATCACACTCGCCGAAGCGAAGAAGAACAACTGGATTGAAATCACAGAAAATCCGGGCGACGAGCAAGTTGATTCGCTGCAAGTCAAGAATACAGGACCAAAACCGATCCTGCTCATGGCTGGCGATCTACTTCTCGGTGGAAAGCAGGACCGTGTTGTCGCGCGCGACACCATCGTGCAAGTCGGACAAACAACTAACGTCCCCGTTTACTGCGTCGAGCCAGGAAGGTGGACCGGTTCATCAACAACTTTCGCGTACGATGAAAGGCAAGTCCCCGCCTCGGTGAAAGAAGCTGCAATCGCGGGAAATCAGGAAGAGGTCTGGTCCCAAGTTGGCACCTACAACGCGGCAGTCGGCGCAAACGGTGGACGAACGACCATCGCAAGCGGGCTGAGTGAACACGAAGTTCAGCAAGCGATCACTGCGTCGCTCCCGAAGTTCATGGCGGATATCAAAGGCAACGAGAATGTCGTTGGTGCTGTGTTTGTGTTGAACGGCAAAATCAAATGGTTCGAATCTTTCGCAACAAACAAACTGTTCAATAACTCGATCGAGGGAATCCTAAAGGGGATTCTCGCGGAAGCTTATGCGACTAAGTCCCACGAGAAGTCCGAATTCACCATCGAAGAGTGCGCTGACTTTGTCAAAAAGTGCCTGTCGGCCTCAAAAACCCGCACCGACCGTCAGGGGAGCGGAGTTCTCAATTGGCAGGTAGACGGAGACGGTGTTCGGGGTCAGGAGTTGTCAATCACCGAGCGCTCCCCCGGCGCGGACCGCGTACGAGGAGAACAGAAAATCCACACGGCCATGGTTGCCGGAGGCTGATAGAACACCCCACGACCCGGTGGAGTGATACACTCTCCACCGGGTTTTTTTATGCTGCAATTCCTGCCAATTCTTCTCGCTCATCTTTCTCCGCAAGTTGATCCTCTCGCCGAAGCGTTCATGAGGCCGCCGCTTTCAGCGCGTCCGCACACGTGGTGGCACTGGATGAACGGAAACGTCACCAAGGAAGGAATCACCGCTGACCTCAAAGCGATGAGCGAAGTCGGAATCGGCGGCGCACAAATGTTCACGGTGGACCAGGGCATTCCGCATGGGCCGGTGGATTACAACAGCGAGCTCTGGCGCGAGATGACTGCGTTCGCGGTGAAAGAAGCTGCAAAGTTTGGAATCGAACTTTGTATCCACAACTGCGCTGGATGGTCTTCCAGCGGAGGACCATGGATTGACCCCGAACATGCGATGCAAGTCGTTGGCTGGTCAGAAATCCAGGTGAAAGGCCCAACTCATTTCCAACAACAGCTTCCGCAAATCAAGGCTCCGCAAGTTTACGCCAACGTTGATTTTCACAAAGACATAATCGCGTACGCCTTCCCTACTCCGCCAGCAAAACACACCTGGGAAAACTTTCTTGGAAAAACCGGCGTCATCCGCCAAGATGGGTTGCAACCCAATGCCACCGATGCGAATTCACACGCCGCAATCCACAAATCAAAACTTATTCCTCTTACTCTCGACCAAAACGGAAAGCTGGATTGGAACGTCCCGCCGGGAGATTGGACAATTCTGCGAATAGGCCACACGCCAACCGGAAAGGACAACCACCCCGCGCCACCAGAAGGCGACGGCCTCGAAGTGGACAAGCTGAGCCGCGAAGCGATGGACGTTCACTGGCGCGGAATGATGGCTAAAGTGATCGAAGAGTGCGGCCCTCTTGCCGGAAAAGTTCTCAACAACGCATTGATTGACAGCTATGAAGTCGGCAGTCAAAACTGGACTCCAAAAATGCGCGATGAGTTTCAGAAGCGTCGAGGTTATGACATGGCTCCTTGGCTTCCGGTCATGGCAGGTTACGTCATCGAGAGCGCGCCCATGAGCGAGCGATTCCTGTGGGATTTGCGAAAAACGATTTCGGAACTGTTTGTAGACAATTACTTCAAATACTTCGGGGAGCTTTGTCATCGCGCCGGAATGCAGTTCTCAACAGAACCTTACGGCAACGGCGGATTCGACGCAATTACCGCCGGTGGCACCGCGGATATCCCAATGGGCGAATTTTGGATCGGTGGCGGCGCAATGGACACAACTCGAATCGCCGCATCGGTCGGCCACGTTTATGGTCGCCCAATTGTTGGCGCGGAATCGTTCACAGCCGATGATGTTCGAGGCAAATTCCTCGAAGAGCCCTACGCGGTCAAAGCGATCGGTGACCAAGTTTTCTGCAACGGAATCAATCGGTACATTTTCCATCGCTACGCAATGCAGCCCTGGATGGACCTCAAACCCGGAATGACAATGGGCCCCTGGGGAACTCATTTGGAACGCACTCAAACCTGGTGGAAAGAGGCACAGTCCTGGATGACATACATCGCCAGATGTCAATTTCTGCTGCAGCAGGGCAGATTCGTCGCCGATGTGCTCTATTACGTTGGAGAAAACTCACCTGAAGACTGGGTTTACGGTCCTGCTCACAACCCACGGCCACCGAGCGGTTTCGATTACGACAGTTGCGACGCCGCCTCACTGCTAAAGCTGCAATTCAAAAACGGAGTGCTTCTGCTTCCGAGCGGAATGCAGTATCGCATTCTCGTGCTTCCAGACTCGCAAACGATGACTCCGGCCATCGCGAAAAAACTACAACAGCTCGTGAATGATGGCGCGACGATCGTCGGTCCAAGACCCCTCAGCTCTCCGAGCCTTACGAACTACCCCGCTGCCGATGACACCGTCAAACAATACGCGAACGCACTCTGGAAGAACATTAACGGTAACAGCGTGACCGAAAACCGGTATGGCTCGGGTCGCGTTGTGTTCGGAAAGACGGTGCAAGAACTGCTGTCAAGTTTGAAAGTCGCACCTAATTTCGAATATCGGCGAAGAGTTGGCTCAGCAAAACTTGTTTACATTCATAAACAGATCGGCAACCTGCAGTACTACTTCGTTTCGAACCAAAACTATCAGCCGACGCAAGTTGACGCGATATTTAGAGTCAGCGGCCGGCAACCCGAACTCTGGCATGCCGATACGGGCCGGGTGGAAAACGCGCCGGTTTTCCGCGAAGAAAGCGGCCGGACTGTTGTGCCTCTAACGCTTGCGCCGGCGGAGTCAGTGTTTGTCGTGTTCCGAAGCCGAGTGGTTGGTCAGCACTTGACCCACTTCGATGACGCGAGCACGGCAGCCACCGCGCCAGCTCCAAAAATAGACATCATTCGCGCCCGCTACGAAACCGCGGATGGTCGCGGCGCAGACGTCACGCAAATCGTCCAATCTATGGTCAAGAACGGCGAAAACGAAATACCAGCAACCAACGCGGTCTTCGGTGATCCGGTTGTAAACGTCGTCAAACAGCTCACGATTGAGTACACGGTAGACGGCAAGGCAACAAAGAAGACCGTGCCGGAAAATGAAATGATTGTGTTGTTTGAGACTCCTTCAGCAAACATAGATACATCACTCGTCGTTTCGTCTGATGCATCAGGAGTCATGATGACCGCCTTCAAATGGGGCGCCTACAGAGCAAAAACAAGCAGGAATAAGGCGGTGCAAATCGTGATGCCTGCTGTTCCGAAATCCCTCGATCTAAGCGCGAACTGGACTCTGAACTTCGACACGGCAATGGGAGCGCCTGCGAGCATCGCGTACCCGTCACTCACTTCGTGGACTGATCACGCCAACAACAACATCAAATACTATTCGGGCTCTGCGACATACAAAAAGAGCTTCACAATTTCCGCTGAAACTGCGAAAGCTCTGCTGATGTTAGACCTTGGACGCGTAAAGAATTTCGCGACAATCACCCTCAATGGCAAAACTCTCGAACCGCTTTGGAAAGAGCCGTTTACAGCAATCGTCACCGGCCTTGCCAAACCAGGAGAAAACAAACTCGAGATCAAAGTCACCAACCTCTGGGTAAATCGGCTTATAGGCGACGAGCAACTCCCCGCAGATGCCGAATGGAACGGCGCATCGCTGAAGCAGTGGCCCGATTGGATAAACGACCGTTCGAAGCGACCGAACACGGGCCGAAAGGCATTCACCACCTGGAGGTTCTGGAACAAAGACTCGAAGCTGCTGGAGTCCGGCCTGCTCGGACCGGTGCACCTGCGTATCGGAGTCCGCAAAAGGATTCTGTAGAAGCGGTAAGGGTTCCGAACCGTGAAAACGAACCCCACTTCGCGGATAAAATGGCGAGACGGACATGGCAAAGAAAGTAACACGAAGAGACGTTCTCAAAGGCTCGGCAGCGGCAATGCTCGGCTTAGCAATCGGCAAAGCCGAAGCCAAAGGCACTGACCCGCAACCGACTCCACGACAACAGCCCAGCGGCAAACTGCGGTTCGGCATCATCGGCTGCGGCGGCAAAGGTTGGAGCGGCATGGAGCAAGCCTTCGCGCACGGAGAGATCGCCGCGATCTGTGATAGTGACGCCCAAAACAGATCCAAAGCCATGCTCGAGCATCCTCGTGCGGCGGCATTCGACGACTACCGCGACATGTTCGAGGCGATGAAAGGCAAACTCGATGCCGTCGTCATCAGCACTCCGGATCATCACCATGCTCCTGCTTCCGCACTCGCAATGAAGCAAGGTCTTCACACTTACTGCGAAAAGCCGCTAACGCGCACGATTTGGGAAGCAAGGCAGTTGGCAAGAATCGCCCGAGATCGCCACCTCGCAACACAAATGGGAAACCAGAGCACGGCGAGCACACCAATGCGAAAAGCCGCAGCGCTAATCAAGTCGGGAGTATTCGGTGCCGCGAAAGAGATTCATCTTTGGACAGACCGCTCCAAGGGGTGGTGGGCGCAAGGCGTCGAAAGGCCACAACCGGCACAAACTCCAAAACTTGTTGATTTCGATATCTGGTTAGGACCCAGACCCGAACGACCGTTCGCAGAAGGCTATCATCCGTTCGCGTGGCGCGGCTGGTGGGATTTCGGCACAGGTTCGCTTGGCGACATGGGCTGCCATATCTTCAACATGCCCTACATGGCTCTCGATCTTCGCGATCCGATTGCAGTCCAAGCGCAAACCAGTGGACACAACCGAGACAGTTTTCCGGAATGGGCCATCGTGCACTACGAATTCGGCGCTCGACGTGGTCGCCCGGCGGTTGAATTGACTTGGTATGACGGAGGCAAGAGACCCGATCCATCATTGGCTCCCGGTTTTGAGTTTGGTGGCAACGGCTCGATCGTGGTCTGTGAAAAAGCAACCATTTACAGCCCAGATGAAACAAACACCTCGTTTATGCTCGTCGGCGGTGCGCCAATGCCTGACGTCACTGTGGATGAATCCCCCGGACATATGGCCGAATTTGCGCGAGCTGTGTTGGGTGGTCCGCCGGCTCGATCCAACTTCCCCGATTATTCGGGTCCGCTAACCGAAACCGTTCTTCTCGGCAACTTAGCAATTTGGGCTAACGGGCCACGACTCGAATGGGACGCAAAGCGAATGCAGGTGAAGGGCACGCACGAGTTCGACGAGCTAATCAAACCGAAATTCCGTCCGGGCTGGAGCGTTTAGCTCTTACCCTTTCAGCCGACGAATCTTGATGTTTCGGAAGGAGACCTGTCCGTGGTCTCCCTGTATCGCGATGGTTCCCTCTTTAAGTTTTGCAAACTCGGGATACTTCGAGAACTTGCTTTTGGCAACGCGATCCCAAAAGTCTGCACTGCCCAAAACGTACTCGTAATATTTCACACCGTTCATGTACGTTTCGCACTTCTTCGGAGCAACTAAGATGCGCAGATGATTCCATTCGCCCGCAGGCTTTGTTGCGTCAACCGTTGATGCATACAGCTGATAAAGATAACCGGAAATCTCAACTCCCTTCTCGGCGGGATGATCATACAGTTGCACTTCCGGTCCACTATGCCAGGGCGCCTCGCCCGAGTCCGCAACATGAAACATGATTCCGCTGTTTTGGTTTTTTCCTAAATTGAAATCTAGCGTCAAATCGAACCATTCATACTTCTCATCGGTCACGATGTCACCAGCCTGAGCAGAATCAACAATCGAAAGAACACCATCCTTGACCTGCCAACCCGGGCGTACACCCGTCGCGTTGAAGTTATGCCAACCGGCGGTCGTCTTCCCGTCAAAAAGCAGCTTCCAACCGGCTTTTTCTTCAGCTTTGGTGAGTGAGTTGGGGGCTTGAAGGGCGAGGGTGGCGATAAGGGCGGCGACCATGTCCTATTTTTGCGCAAAACCGTTCGCCTTTGCGTTCCGACGGCAAAAAACCTGGAGCCGACAGCCGGATTCGAACCGGCGACCTGCTGTTTACGAAACAGCTGCTCTACCACTGAGCTATGTCGGCTCGCGGGTGCCGAAGGATACCATCGGCACCCGGTCAACTACCCCGTCAGACGGTCTAACGGGAACGGCGGACAGCCCAAAGGCCGAACCGCAATCGAAAGCAGCTTCATCGGATTATCATCCGCCGCAATCCGATTCGATCGAATCGCACCGCACAAACGACACCGATGAATCAGCGCCCACTCACCATTCGCACGGACCCACACCGCGATTGGCTCCATCATTCCGGAGCAGTCTGCGCGGCGGTCGCCAGGCGATTTATCAAGATGAACGCTGAACAAACAAGTCGGGCAATGATTGCGATGACTGGTTCCCGCATCATTGAAATAAACAAGATTTCCGCAGTTAGAACAAACGAAGTTCAACTCCGGTTTCAGGTCGAGATTTTTCAAGGGGTTCGCTTTCCCACTCCTTCGGCGCACAAACGCCAAACAGCGCATCACAACGATGCGAAAAAAGAATGAGAGCGCCTGCCCGCGAGTGGATTGAACGCGCCTTAGCGCACAATCACAAGAAGGGCTCGGCCTGTGGTTGCTGATTCTGTATTACGTGTCATAGAGTCCTCCTTAGGTGACCGCGATTGTACCGCAGCCAATCGCTTTGCGTGCCACGGTCTCTGCATAGCGAAGCCACAGCCAAATTCCCTTCCGCCCCATCTGCCGAAGAAAACCCAAGTATCATCCGCCACATGATCATTTCCGCCATCACCGCACTAACGCTTCTTCAACTCCCGGCCGTAGAAACTCGAACGCTGCTAACCGGACCGAAAGGCGGTCCCGAAACCGAAGTCCTGCTCACCGAACGAATCGCGACAAAAGACGGATTCATGCTCGTAACCAAATCGCTCCTGCCCGATGTGAACGTGGCCTACAACGTCATGACGTACGATAAGAATGGTGTGCCGATTCTGTCGAGACAGGAAGGCGCGTGGGGCGACGGCTGGAGCGTCTTAGAAACGAAATACGGCGCGAAGGAATGCATCCAAACGATTAACGGGGCGGTCACCAGATCTTCACTCGCTGCGAAGACATTCGCGAACCCGACAACGCTTTGGTTTTGGAATACGCATCCGAAAAAAGGCGCCACCCAAACAGTGAAGATTCTTTCGCAAAACACGATTCTAATCTCTACCATTCGCTTCACATACGAAGGCGACGAGACGATGGAGATCGCCGGAAGACGAGTTCGAACTCATCGCGTTCGAGAAACACCGCTTAACTCTGCGCCCGGGGTTTACACAATCTGGTGGTACGACGATCAAGGCATGGGAGTCAAGCGGTATCACAAGACGACCAAAAGCGAATTCCGCTGCGACCTCTTGGCCTGGCGCTAACGCAAACCCACAAACAACAAGAACTGGTTGCCGAAGACATCGGCAACCCGTCACATTTCCCAAACCAAAAGACAATCTTACGCAGCGAGCTTCAATGCAACGGTTTGACCGCCGCCATTTTCCCAAAGCGCAAATGGAGTGCTCGCAGGAGACATCAATCCGTTCCTCGATGCCGTCACGCGAAACGCAACATAACTTCCAGGCGTTGCCAAATAATCAAACTTCACTTTCGTGGTAACGCCAAGAATCTCCCAAGCGCCGTTCGGATCGGTGCGCATCTCAACAGCAAAAGTCGTTCCAGGAATGTTTCCGTTGCGGCTCCATGTCAATTCAACAAGTCCGTTGCCGTCTGCGCTTCCAACCAAACCAATCTGCCAAACTCTGCCATGAGAGCATTCAGACCGCTTCTATGGACACTGGGATGCATTGCGTTCGCCGGCATACTTCTTGCGGTGAACCTGTGGTCTACTTACGATGGTGAACACAGATTCGGTGTGCAATCCGCATACCGCGATGTAGAATTGATTTACATCATGGCGAAGCGTGGCGACCTTGCGCCGCTGGTTGAGTCGCGGCTGATTAGTCGTCCGCTATCCGAGCAGATTTTGGAGCTGGAAAGAACTCGCGGAAAGATACTGTCGTTCGAAGTGAAACAGCCTACAGGATTCGGATCAACGGTGAACGTGAGGGTGGAAGTAGTGCGTGAGTCCGGACGGAGTGTGGAAATAATTTCCGAAAGCCACTTCAACCCGTTCATGGAGCTGACTGTGGAGTGAGATGTGTCGCGGTTAGTGCGATTGCGACGGAATGCCTACTTGTGCGAACTAGTCTTTCGCAGAGGCCGCGGCGTTGAAGGTTGTGTTGAAACTGGTGCTTGCAGCGGCGATTTCGGTAAGGTCGCCAGGCGCAAGCCCAAGCGTCGCAGCGTTGGCGATGCAAACGGTGTTGAAGTTGGCAAGCGCAGTATTCAACTCGCCATCGGCGTCAATTTCAGTTATATATGGCATCTAATGCCTCCTTTGTAGCCAGGTATTTCCCCCAGCCTCTTCCCCCCTTATTCCATGTTTCCCGCCATAGTTCACATCTCTTCGGGCTATAGTGCCTGAATTTGCTGCATTTGCGCCGGGCCCCGCGGACGACCCGGAAGGTATCTTCACTTTGTGAGGCTCTATGAATGACTTCAGCCCCGAAAATTGGAACGTACTCGTTGTGGGAGACTGGAATCCCGCGATCCTAACTCCGGAGTTCATCAGTTCGAAGCTCCTCGGCAAATCTCCCGGTGAAGCCGTGGAACTGCGCGTAAACATCGCCTTCCCAGGGTCCTATCAGATCGTACAGCCGCAGGTTCTGATCTCACCGTCCGCGCGGGCGTTCGAGGTGTCATGCGCAACGGCGGACGAGGTGGCGCTCTCGGCTGCTCGCGAAGTAGCAGCAAAGGCTCTAGACGTGTTGGACAGGACGCCGGTAAGGGCCGCAGGCTTCAACTTGCGATATTCACTCCGCGAAGGTTCGGACGGCTTTGACCTCGACGCTCTTTTGGACGAGATGCTTGCCCCCGTCAAACTCAGTGTCGCTGGGCGGTTTGCGCGGCGGACTCTAGTGTGGGGAGATGGTACGATCAACCTAGACGTCGGCTCACCGACGAACAGCCCGGGGACGTTGGCACTCAACTTTCATCGCAGTTCGGCCGACCCGAAGCAGCTAGCCGACTGGCTACGACAGGATGCCGAGAAAATATCCGAGATTGCGAATGAGATACGCAGAAGCCTAGGTGAGAACTAGAATGTCGCCTGAGATACTTCCTGCCGCCACCGACTCTTCTTCGGGGTCCTTCGACCGCCCGGCGCACGAGTACTCTGCAGAGAGGGCGGGTCAGACGGACGCTCCGACGGCCAAAGTCTCTTCGGCCGTCGTAATCAAGGGAACTGTCGAAGCTTCTGTTCGCGTCGCGCCTCAACCGGCGCAAGCGGCAGGAACCGAAGGCCCTCCCGTCCGTACTGACGGGGGTTAGCTTATGCCTCTCCATTGGACTTACGAGACGCGGGCCGCCGGCGCCGATCTGATGCAAGGAGATGTGGTCGCTGTGGACGATCAACTCATCGATAATCTTGGCGAGAACGCGCCTCGCGATTTACTAAAGCAAGCCACGTGTCTTTTGGTTCTTTCACAGTCTTGTGACCTTGCGAGACGCGACAACCGACCATGCAGGGAGTCCCACATATCTCTCGCCTGCTGCGTGGGTCTCAGCAATTTTATGCGCGAGGGCGCTAGGCATTGGTGCCTGGGGGTTGGTCAGAGCATCCTCGGGTCAGAGGACAAGCAGAAATTCGAGCAAGGCTTATCCCGAATTATGTCGCAGACGGAGGAACATTTGGGTCTTTTCTACCTCCACCCTGATGGAGAAGTGGTCACAGTTAGGTCAGTCGCGTTGCTTAGGGCGCAGTTTGCACCCCCGGTTGGTTGCTACGAAGACCTGTTGATGCGGAGGACGGGCGGTTTGCGCCCCGAGTTTCAATCACGTCTCGGGTGGCTCACAGGCAACCTGTTCAGCCGGCCAGCCACACAGGACTGGACGGAATCTAGCCAGCGGAAAGATGCAGTCAAGGACGTGCAGACGGAAGAATGTGCTAAGTTTGAGTGGCGCCCAAAGAAGAAAATTAAGAAGCTCACGGGTGCCCAGAAAGCTCTGTCGGATAAGGAAATACTTGAGATTATCGATAAGCTTGGTGCAGAGAAACCGCTGGACGTCGCGGTCGAGGCCGTGCGTAGCACGTATGAGGGGCTCGAACAGAACCAACAGTTGTCAGCCGCTGAGTTAGTGCAACGTCTCAAAACGAATGCGAAATTCACCGGGTCGATCAAGGCAGATTAGGAACATGCGTCGCGCTTCCGTCAATACACATCTGCGGCAGATCCGGCACATATGGGCCGGGTAGCCGCGCGCCGTTCCAACAAATTGTCACGGATATTCTTCGCGGTCCCCCATTCCTTCATCCCCTGCCGAACTTCTTTCGTTAAAGTGGCCCACTTCTTCTCCCCCGGTCGACAGATTTTCTTCCCGGTGGCCAGCTCTTCCGTCAAGCGGGCACAGATTTTCTCCCCGGTTGCCAGTTCTTTCATCAAGCGGGCACAAATTTACTCCCCGGTTGCCCGTTCTTCCGTCAAGTGGGCACGGATTTTCTTCCCGGTGGCCAGTTCTTTCATCAAGCGGGCACATATTTTCTTCCCGGTGGCCAGTTCCTTCGTAAAGCGGGCACGGATTTTCTTCCCGGTGGCCAGTTCCTTCGTCCAGCGGGCACAGATTTTCTTCCCGGTTGCCAGTTCTTTCATCCAGCGGGCACGGATTTTCTTCCTGGTTGCCAGTTCTTTCGTCAAGTGGGCACAGATTTTCTTCCCGCTTGCCGGTTCTTTCGTCAAGTGGGCACGGATTTCCTTCCCGGTGGCCCGTTCTTTCACCAAGCGGGCACGTTTATTTGTCGAATGGGCACGTTCTTGCATCCGAGCGGCCCGTTAATTCTTCAAACGTGTCCGTAAGTTCGCGGACTGCAGTGGCTCCCGCGCCCGAATCGCTACCTGGGTATTTACCAGCCGCTCTGCTGGTTGACCGCCAGAATGGCGCGTGTCAGACTACGAGGGCGGAGGTGAGACCCTTATGCGTGAAGACCCGATTAGGCGGATGCTATTGTAATCACTTATGTCGCTGAATCCGAATTCCCAAATTAGATAGTCTTTCTGCTCCTTGCTAAAAAACAGCGTTCGGATTGGCTTGCCCGGACAAGCTACAGCCCATTGCCGGAAAGGGAAATAGAGTTGCCGGATGATTGTGTCGGTGACCTTTTTTGGCTTAGCCTCGACGAGAACGATTTCTGATTCGCTTTCGAATCCAGCGTCTACCTCCGTTTGGACGGACTGAACGGAGATCAGGTGTCCTCCCGCTCGGCACTCAAATGCGGAGGTGTATTTGCGACCTCGAATCGTCAGGACAAGATTTGGATCGTCGCAAAATGTCCTGATGACGCTGGACGCGTATGCTAGGTCCAGGTGTTGCATCTCAGAGTTCCCAATCAACGATGAACGCGGCTCAAAGCTTAGAATGGACTTGTGTGCGATATGTTGTGCAGGAGGCGTGGGGATATCAACGTATCCATCGCCTCTTAGGAGAATGTAATGTTTGTTCCTCACCGGTAGGATGAACAACCCATATTCTTTGAATATCTCTGGACGCGAATCCCTCGTATCCTGCTTGCAGAGGAGGCGAGGCTCGGTCTGGTTCGTCTTCTTAAACCCTTGTACTGCCTCCTTTATCTGTGCTGCGCTGATTGGCAACGGAGCGCGGCTAAAGTCATGTCCCCGCAGACCGATGTCATCAGCAATTTTTACCCACGCAGCGTCACTTGCCATTGCGGGCGCCCTCGCTGTTGAGAAGGTCAAGGCTTGGTTGGCGAGCAAGGATTGCGTCTTTCAATCTTCTTGCAGCGTTCTCAAGGTATGAATCCTCAATTTCAAATCCGATGAACCGACGTCCATGCTTTGCGCACGAGACGCCAGTCGTACCTGAGCCAAGGAACGGATCGAGGACTAGGTCTCCAGGATTTGTTGAAGCCAGTACGATCCGATCAAGCAACCGTTCCGGCTTTTGCGTAGGGTGCTTTGAATACCGTTTCTCAAAAGTGGTTGGCGGCAAGATTTTCCACAAACTTTGCATCTGCTTGCCGGGTGTGGGATCGCCAATGCCTCGCATAACATCATAGTTGAAAACGTGCTTTGCCTTTTCGCTTTTTCTTGCCCACAGCACTGTTTCGGTTGCGTGAGTGAAATAACGGCAAGAGAGATTCGGCGGTGGATTCACTTTGTACCACGCGATATCGTTTAGAATCTTGTAGCCGAGTTCCCGCATCGCATGACCAATGCTGTAGATGTTGTGCGATGTGCCGGAAACCCAAATCGTTCCATTCGGTTTTAGAAGCCGATGACATTCCTTCAACCATCGCAAGTTGAATTCATGCACTTCGTGGTACGTCGCGGCCTTATCCCACTTTCCTTTGTTCACACTCACCATCTTCCCTGCTTGGCATGTGATGCCGTTGTTGGAAAGAAAGTAAGGCGGGTCGGCGAAGATCATATCGAACTGTTCGGACCGCGACTTCTCGAGCATCGCCAAGGTGTCGCCGCGGTAAAGACTGATGCCGGCATTCCTGTCTGAATAAAAAGGTTTGGCGTCATAGGCGGCAATTGCTTCCCTTGCCGCTTTGGATTTTCTTCCTTTCGCGTCGGGCTCGAAAGGGCTAAGAATTGGTGGCGCAGGTTTAGGCTTTTTTGGGGTTTTCGCGGCGGGTTTAGACATTGAATGTATTGAGCTCCAAACTTCGCGGCAGACGTCCCGTTCTGTAGCGCCTGTATCCGTATGCTGACATCAGTAAGATTGAGTCGTACCCAAGCTCGACGGCGCGTTCCTTCATGAGAGCGTCAAGCTCAAACCGATGATCTAGCGGCCCCAAGTCATCGCTGAGACATTCTTGGTACAAATCGAGTGCCCTATGCGGCCCCGAACCGAACAGTCGAAACATGATCGCGTTTTCGTCCCCAATCAGCGGTTTTGAAATCTTGACTTTGTAAGGCTGTGGGTGCCTGTGATACATCTCCGCTTCGAGGTATGTGGATGCGAAGAACTGTCCGCGCTTTTTGAAGGCGTCGGGATCATCTGGGGTGCCATGCCACCAGTATTTTCTATGAACCCGGCGCATCAGCTTTTCGAAAGGGAGGCGCGGTGTATGGAGCGGCGCGATCATTTACTGATTTTGCCATAAGGCGGCTGCCGCCTGCTACAAGACGTTTTTGTATCTCAGTAACCAGAGTTTATTCGTTACGCTGGTACCCTCACTTCGCGCCTTCATTTCCCCAAAGTAGACTTTGCGGCATGCTTCCTCTGCTCTCCGTGCTCGCAATCGGCGGAGCGATCATTGCGGCAATCGCAGGGTTCGGAATTGGCAGTGTTCTGACGCCCGGACTTTCAATCTACGTTCCCGCAAAGCTCGCTGTGGCCGCCGTGTCGGTTCCGCACCTATTCGCGACCGCGTACAGACTATGGCTGGTTAGAAGCCATATTGATTACAGGCTGCTTAAGTCTTTCGGCGCTATGAGCGCGGCGGGGGGCCTCGGCGGCGCGGTGGCGACGCTTTGGCTCAGTTCGCGCGCTCTCGAAATCGTGCTGGCGGGTTTGCTAATCGCTGTTGGGATTGGCGGCCTGATGGGATGGACGAAGAAACTGCGATTCGAAGGGGTTTGGGCCTGGTTGGCGGGCACAGTGTCTGGATTTCTGGGTGGGCTTGTCGGCAACCAGGGCGGTCTTCGCGCCGGTGCGATGATGGGGTTAGGGGTTTCACGAGATGCGTTCGTTGCGACGGCGACGGCGACGGCGATTGTGGTTGATGCAGCGAGGATGCCTGTCTATTTGATCTCGCAGTGGGGCGAGCTTCGTGCGCTGTGGCCCGCGATTGCGATAATGAGCATCGGTGTGTTGATTGGGACGTTTTTCGGAATGTCATTGTTGAAGCGAATTCCGGAAGAGAGGTTTCTGCAGGTGGTCGCGATTTTGCTTATCGGGCTGGGTGTGTGGCTGTCGGTGAAGTGAGTTATGCTTGCGGATAGGTTTAGTTTGTGCGTCGAGAGGGGGGTTTGTTGAAATTGAGCGCGCTGACCTGTCCGCGGCCGGTTCTTTCATCAAACGGGCGCAGATATTCTCCCCGACTGGGTCTGTTCAGTCAACTTGCTGGCCGAGTTCGGCTGGCGGTTCTTCGACCGGGACCATCTCTTCCCAAAGCTGTTCCAGATCGGTTTGCGACCACTGGTCGTGAGGAACGAAACACATCATTCCGAGAATCATCTGCTTCTGTCTCTCCTTCGGCTCTAGTGAGCGCGCCAAAAGCGACTCGTTCTTCCACACTGTGGATGCGACCCCGTAGAACTTCTGGAACGCGGCTTTGCGCTTCTCAACGGGCTCTTCATCGCAACGGAAGAAGCAGTACCACTCTTCTTCTAGCACTTTATTGGTTGCAGCTATGCTGAGTCGAAGCAGTTCGAAATCCATTGGCGTCGCGGAAGGCTTTGTGTCGTAAGGGCGAACAACCGGTGGCACAAGGTTTGCCGCCTCCATGAGGATAGATACCTGGCTGGCGTCATCGCTTGGAAACGCGTAGGAGATCATCGCGGCCGCAACCAGTTGACGTTTGCCACGCGCGATGTGCAGCGGTCTTTCCTCTTCGGGAAGGTTGTTGAATATCTCGGGTGTTGGACACTCGATTGGAGTTCCTTGGGCTACGAGTTTCTTTTCGACGGCGTCGTAGATCTCGTCGAACAGTTTCCATCTCTCCTTGATGGGCGCGTTTGGGTCTATGACGCGGTTGAATGCCGTGGGGGTTATGTTTCTAACGGTCTCCAGTTCTCGGAAGATTCTTAGGAGCTGCTCATCCGGCTTTTGCATGGGCTGACGACTGATTCTATCGCATTGACTCCGGCGGCGACTTGACGGGCCGACGAGTTCCTCCTAGGCGGGCGTACTCTGGATTATCAGTTCCGCCATTCCTGTGAGTTCGGGCTCCGAGCAGGAGAAATCGGTTGGTTTGTCGAATCATTGATTCTTGGGAGAAAGATGATGACCACCCTCGCGTTTTTTGAAGCCCTTTCCAAGGCGCAGTTCTGGCAGTTCGCCTTGACACCGATGCTGCTTTGCGTGTTTATTGGGGCGGCTGGGCCGAACGACGGCTCGAAGAAACAGGAGCTGAAGACTTCCATCGCGGCTTTTTGCTTTATCGGCGCTGTCGGCATGTGCATTTTGGGGGCGTTTAGCATGGGATGACAAGCGGGCGTGCTAATGGGGATATGCTGCCTGCTTGCCGCCGGACTCGGCGCTGGCCTATTCCTTCGGCGTTGAAAGCCGTCAGGCCATCCATTCCGGCATCAGGTCGTGCCCAATCCCCAACTGCTGCAATATCCGCGCGACGACCGTATCCGCCAACTCTTCAAGCGTCTCGGGTTTCTGATACCAGGCCGGCATTGCAGGAAGCACCACACCACCCGCCTCAGTCACCGCAGCCATATTCCGAATCATAATCAAATTCAGCGGCATTTCCCGCGGCACCAAAATCAACTTCCGCCTTTCTTTCAATGCCACGTCCGCCGCACGCGTCAGCAGATCATTCGAAATCCCATTCGCAATGCGTCCAAGCGTTCCCATGCTGCATGGCACAATCACCATCCCATCGTTCCGATACGAACCACTCGCGGGCGGAGAAAAAAAGTTTCTCTCGTCAACAAACGAAACCGTCGGCAGATCGCAGCCAAAAAGATTCTTGCAAGACAAAGAACTGCGTGAAACCGAACGACCCAACTCAGTCGAAAACACTTGCAGAGCCTGTTCGCTCACAATAACATGAACAACGTCATAAACTGCAGCAACGCGCCGAATCAAGCGATCTGCATAAATCGCTCCACTCGCGCCCGTAATCCCAACGACCAACCTGCGGCTCATTTCGCCCATAGTTTAGCCGAACCACCATCGGGGTATCATCACCGAGTTCGCCTTCGTGGTGAAATTGGTAAACACGCTAGTTTCAGGTACTAGTGCTCGCAAGGGCTTGGGAGTTCGAGTCTCCCCGAAGGCACCAACCACCCCCATTAGGTAAATTTCCCCCGTTGTGATTGCGGCGGGCGAGTTCTCACCTCTTTTTGTCCAACTCCTCATTATTTTCGCGGCCGCGATGGTCGGTTCGGAGTTGGCCCAGCGCCTGCGCCTCCCCGGCGTTGTGGGCGAGATCATCGCCGGCGTTGTCATCGGCCCAAGCTGCTTTGCGCTAATCGGCAAACTTCCAAACGGAGAGATCGAACCCACATTTGAGTTTCTTGCCGAGGTGGGAGTCGTCTTCCTCATGTTCTCCGTCGGGTTGCACACAAAACTCTCAGACATCAAACGGGTCGGCAAAACGGCAACCATCGTCGCTATCCTTGGCGTCATCATTCCGTTCATTCTCGGAATGAGCTTTAGCTTCTTTTCAGGCGATCGGTTTGCTACCCAAGCATTCGTCGGCTGTGCATTCGTCGCAACCTCCGTCGGCATAACGGCGCGCGTCATCGAAGACCTAGGTTTGCTCGATCGAATGGAATCGCAATTGGTGCTTGCCGCGGCGGTCATTGACGACATCCTGGCGATGTTATTGCTCGCGGCCGTTGTCGCAATCGAGCGCGGCAGCGGCTCCGGCGCAGCTTCCCAGGTCGCGATTCTCGCTCTCGAAGCAATCATCTTTGTTGTTGCGCTCGTGATTATCCTCCCGCGCGCGGTTCGCCGACACAAACGAGTCCTCGAGCTTCCGGTTTCGCCCCACTCGCCGTTCGTTCTCGCAATCCTTCTCTGTCTTGGAATCGCGGCCCTATCGGCACAAATTGGCCTCGCGGCAATCATTGGTGCATTTCTCGCCGGCACTCTGCTAGCCGACGTTGCAGAGGAGTACGACCTCGAGAAACAGCTCAAACCTCTCGTCTATTTTCTCGCGCCTTTCTTTTTCGTCATCACCGGCGCAAAAGTCCAACTCAGCGCACTCGCTTCACCCGCAGCAATCGGTGTTGTCCTTCTAGCCACCCTCATCGCCGTCGCCGGAAAACTCATCGGCTGCGGCCTCGGCGCGCGAAAGCTCGGACGTCTGCCGTCGCTTGCTATCGGCTTCGGAATGGTCCCTCGCGGCGAGGTCGGAATAATCATTGCGGCGATTGGCCTTGCTGAAGGCGTCCTTACTCAACAACTCTATGCCATCATCGTCGCAATGTCGCTGTTAACCTCAATCGTCGCGCCACCAACTTTTGGGCTTTGCATGCGAAAAATCTATCCAAAACTCGAAACCGAAAAAGCGTGAGTTTTCCATCCCAATCTCAACGGACGCCCAATCGCGGATTCAAACGGCGAAGCATATCGCAGCGCGGCCCGCTGCAAAGCACCGAACTCATGGACGCCGCAACCAGCCTCTACAGGCAGGGCGGCTTTGAACTTCTTCGAAATCTACTCATCCCCGCCACGATCGCTTTTGGATTGCTCGCAATCTCGTACCACCTGTTTTTCTCCAAACTGTTCTCGCCTTCCGCAACCGAAAGCGCAGTCGCACAAGCACAAGAAGTTGTGAGCAGTATGCTTCTTGCAACCACACTTGCGCTGCCCCCGATTTTTCTTTCACTTTCCTACATGGCCGCGTTCGTATCACTTTATGCTTCCGATCTACATCTCGGCCTTCGACCTAACACACTCACAATCGGCACCACGATTCTTAGAAAACTTCCCCGCTTGGCCGCCCTAAACTTCATTCTATTTTTGAGAACGTTTATCGGCGTGATTTTCACAGCGGCGCTTCTGCTCACAAGCGCAGTTCTCACAGATATATATGCCGGTCAAGACAGCATCGCCCCGTTGCTCTCATTCCTTGGCGTCGTGGGCATAATCTGTTCACCCATCGTCGCACTTTTCTTCGCCTCTCGCGACTCGCTTGCGCCAATCGTGCTTATGCACGAAAGCGCCGGCATCAGGGCCGCACTGAAACGCTCGCAGTATCTTGCAACAGCCCGATCTATGCGCCGCTCAGGTTCGTTTCTTGGCTTAGTTGTCATCTGCATAATCTTCTACTTCATCATCTGGCTCGGACTCGGCATCCCGGTTGACTATCTGCAAGAGTTCCTCCAAACTCAAGGCGTGGATACGTCAGGACTTCTTGCGCGAACGGCTTACCAAATGGTCGCATCACTCGACGTTTTCGTGGCATTTCTACTCGTGCTCCCCATATTCATTTGCGGACAAACCATTATCTATTTCGAAAGACGCACCCATCTCGAAGGTTACGACATCGAACTGCTTGCACAGGAGGTTTGGAAACATGCTCGCCAAATCGAGTTTGACGTGTAGCCTCCTCCTGCTAACTGCCTCACTTTTCGCGATTGACGCAAAAGCCTGGATGGAAAAGATTGAGGACGCGAGTGACGCCGACCTCCCAAAGGTCCTCACGGATCTCAAATACGTAGCGAGGCGTGAAGGTCTCACCGAACTCGCAAATACAGCCGAGAAAGATGCAAGGAACCACGACTTCATCGCTACGATCTACTACCTCGAAGCGATGCAAAAGCTGAGCAGCAACAGAGCAAAGAAAGATCCTAACGATTCCCTCAACAAACTCAATCTCAGAGATGATGCCGCTCCCGCAGAGGGCGAAAGCTGGCTCAACAAAGCGTTCGACCGACTCGAAAAAGATGAACAAGAAGCGCCACAACGAGAGCGTCAGCGCGATACAACAGAATATGTCGAGCCCCGCTCACTCAATCTCATGCCCCTCGCGTGGACGCTGCTAATTGTCGGCCTCGGAACCCTCGGATTCTTTTTGTTCAGAAACTTCAGCGGATTCCAGAGAACGAAGCGTGCCGTCGTCCGGAAGAAAGGTCTGCTTTACGAAGATGAAGAGATCGGCGTGTACCATGATTGGGCGAAAAAGGCGAAAAAGTTTATCGAAGCCGGAAATCTCCGAGAGGCCATGCGCTGCTACTACATCGCCATTCTTCTCAGGTTAGATGCTGCCAAACTCGTTCGCTTCGACAGATATCAAACAAACTGGGAGCACTTGCACCGAATCACCGGCTCCTCCGCGCCAAACCACATCGAGTATCGCCGGATCACAAAACTTTTCGATGTTGCGTGGTATGGGCACGAAGAAACAACATTAGACGACTGCACCGAACTTCAGCATCAGTTTGAGCAGCTCGACCTCGCGCTAAAGGAGAACCGGTCATGAGGTCTTCGCGTGGTTGGATCGTCTGGATGGTTGGGCTTGCGGTGCTCTCCGGGCTCATGTTTGCCCTTTCCGAAATCAACAAACCCAACATCGAAATCTTCCCAACTTCACTAAGCGCCGATCCAGGCGGCGCGCTTGGTTTGTACAAACTCGTGGAAGCTTCAGGTGGAAAAGTGCGCAGACTGTTTTCGGAACCTGCGGACAAAGACACCGAACTCGACACGATCGTCCTGTTCGTTTCGGATAATAGACAAGTCGTCCCCGATTACGAGTACCTAGAGCGCCCCCTCAACGCGGGAAGAGAATACGAACGTGCGCTTAAAAATGCGAAACGATTCGTCCTTATCGAAATACCAAAAGAGTTGCCAAAAGGGGACTCGTTCCTATCGGTCCCGACGGATTCTCAAATTCCAGCATTCAAGACGATCAAAAAGCTCTGCCCGCCACCGGCCACAGATGAAGATGCAGATCGTGCAGTCATTCTTCGCACGAGCAACAGATCTCCAGTTGTAACCTACTACACCGAGGGTGGAAAGGACTACTACACAGTCGCCGGCGGCCAAATGTTGCTGAATCGTTTCATCCGCAAAGAGGATAACGCCAAGCTCGCCGCTTCGCTCATCCTGTCCATAACACCGCCCGGTGGAACAATCGCGTTTCCCGAATATCTGTACGGCGTTCGCAAGTCTGAAAACGTTTTCACTCGCATGGGCCCATCTTACTCGGCAGCGCTAATCCAACTTCTCTTCATGTTCGTGCTGCTTGTATACGCGCTCGGCAAACGCTTCGGGTATCCAGAAACGGATGTCCCGCCAAAACCGGGCACAGCTCGCTTTTTCCAAGCGATGGGAGATGCGTACAGGCGGCGAAAATGTACAGACATCGTGCTCGATTCGACGATTGACCGCGCCCTGCGGACGGCCTGTCGCAAATACGCGATTCGGGCTGACATCCCGCGAGTCGAACGACTCACCAGAGTTCCTGGGCCACTCGGGGTCGTCATGCGGGAGGCAGCTCTCATCGCGCCAACCCGACCCCACGCTGCCGACGCCACGCTTCTGATCGCAAGAATAGAAGAAGAGCTAAAACGGATATCCTAAAAGCATGAAGAGTTTTATCCTTGCTGCGTCGTTGGCGCTGTTTCTTGCGGGCTGCACAGGTGGCGAGAAGTCCGCTACGACGACTGAGTCGCCGAAAAACTCGCCACTACGGTCGGCGAAACCGGATGAACAGGTGCCGATCGGCGTTCTCAAGGATGCGTACGACAACGCAAAGAAAACTTACGAGGCAAAAAGCGCGGATTCAGTTGCGAAAGGCGCGTTCGCTGAGGCGGCATCACAATACGCTTATGCCGTGATGTCCGGTGATGGAGTCCCTCGTGAAAAATATCCTCTCGCTTTGCAAATCGCTGATGAAGCTCTCGCCGCCGACCCAAGTAACGACCTGGCAAAAACGACAAAGATGACGATTGAGGCGGTGTATCGCGATATGGGTAAGACCCCGCCGAAGCCAACCAACAAGTAGCTTCGTCCCTTCTCTGTCGTGCAAATTCGAGAGTATCCGCGTTGGTTTTGGCTCTTCGCCGCGCTTATACTGTTTGCCTCTTCAATTCCCTACCTTTTCGGACTGCTTTCCACGCCCGATGGACAACTTTATCTCGGCGCGCAAACAAATCTCGATGATCACGCAGTGTACGCCGCATGGGCGAAGCAAGCGCAAGAGGGGCGCTTTCTTTTTGAAAACCGGTTCACAACCGAAGATCAACCGCGACTAACCATCAATATCTACTTCCTTTTGGTCGGAAACATCGCCAAACTCGTCGGGGTTCCTGCCGCGATGCACCTTTGCAGATTGGTGTTTGGGCTGCTGCTTCTCATGGCGCTGTTCCGATTCGCCGCGCGGCTCTCGAATGAAACGCGCAAACAGATATTCGCACTGGTAATCGCGACGGCTGGTGCAGGAATCGGCTTTCTGCTCTGGAGTAGATATGGGCACGCAGGTCCCATTGACGTTTGGCAGCCGGAAGCGTTTGGATTCCCTTCACTGATGACGAACGGCCTTTTCTGCGCTTCACTCTGTTTGATGCTCGTCGTTTGGGAAAACATCCTTGTTGCGAAAGATTCGTGGAAGCCTGTCCTTCCTGGTGCGTTCGCAACGCTGATCCTGGCAAACATTCACACCTATGACGTGTTGACCATAGCGCTAACCGCAGTCTGTTTTGTAGCAATCTGTGTTCGCTCTCAGCTTTTCACGGGAATTTGGTTTGCGAGGGCTTGCGTTATTGGCGCGGGAGCTTTGCCATCCATTGCGTGGTTCGTATATGTCCGCGCTAACGACCCTGTGTTCGCCGCGCGCGCGGAAACGGTAACGCACTCAGCCGCTCCGCATCTCGTCCTTTACGGGTTCTCGCTCCTGTTGGTTCTTGCGCTTACCGGATCGGCCCAGTTTCAAACACAACCAAAATGGTCTGTCGCTGCGCCCCTGCTCTTCGCGATTGGCTCCATTTTCATCTTGCAAAATAATCCACCCGCGGCGATCTTCTTCCTTGTGTTCGCGATTTTGGTTGGGCTATCCATGCTCATAAAAACAAGCAGCACTACCGCCGCATTTTTGTTGGCTTGGATGGTTGTCGGACTCGTCATCATCTACTATCCCGGTCTATTTCAGAGAAAGCTGATTGCTGGCTACTTCATTCCGCTTGGCCTATTTGCGGGTCTCGCCGTGGCGACATTCGATAAACAATCGAAACTTCTGCCCTCGCTCACCGCCCTGATTCTCTCCATCACTTCGATTCGTTGGATTCAGCGCGAGATCGAGATGGCTAAAGACAATCTCAGCAACACCGCAATGCACTCCATCTATTTAAGCGCCGATGCCAAAGCCATCCTTGCTCATCTCCGGAAAAACGCATCACCAAATGACGGCATCGCCGCAATACCCGGCGTGTCGCAAGAGGTTGCACGCGACCAGTTCACTCTTGTCGTCACCGACTTGAACCCGGTCCTTGCAGGATGGGGCGGCGTGAAAGCTTACGCCGGACATTGGAGTGAAACTCCAAACTACACCGACAAACGCGTGCGATTATGGAGGGACCTCTATTCCCCAACTGCCACTCGAGAATCGGCTGAGAAGTTAATCAACGAGGCAAAACTCAACTGGGTTGTTTGGCCACATCTTTCAGTAGATCTTCAAAGCCAAATTCGAGCCGCAGATGCGATTCTGCCTGCTAGTTCCGAGCTTGTATACGATGGCGCAGAGTTTTCTCTGTACAAGATTAGATAGCGCGTTTCGGCGTCCGGATCACCATCCACCAGAATTTCGGAAGCTGCGCAATCTTGCTCCTTTTGCGTGGGTTCATAATGAATCTCCAAGCCCACTCCATTTTCAACTTCTGCACAATCAATGGCGCACGCTTTACTAAACCACTCAAAACGTCGAAACTTCCGCCAACTCCCATCGCGACCTTTGGATTCAATTCGTACATGTTGTCTGAAATGAACAGCTCCTGCTTTGGAATCCCCATCGCTACGAACAACACGTCTACTTGCAATTCTCGGATTCGATTGATAATCGCCCGCTCCTCGTCCCGATGGAAGAATCCATCTTGGGTGCCTACGATATTCGCACCGGGATGCTTCAACCTCATCCGGTCTGCAGCCCTTTCCGCAACGCCCGGCGCTGCTCCCAAAAAGAACACCCGGTACCCCTTGCGAGAGCTCAGTCGGCAAACTTCATCAACCAATTCCACGCCGCTTACTCGCTGAGTGAGTGGTCGCCCGGCACGCTTCATCGCCCACAGAACACCAACGCTGTCGGGGGTCACCAGATCGGCCTTTTCCAATACATCATGAAATCGCCTGTCCGATTGCGCAGCGACAATACCGCTTGCGTCGGCCGTGACAACCATCCGTGGTACACCTTCAGCAATGAACTGCTCCATCAAAAACAGCGCGTTTGGCATGTCAACCGCGTCAACACCCACACCGAGAAGTTCGACTCTCTCGATGTGCGATTCCTCACGAGCGCGAAATGCGTCCACTCGATTGCCTTCCACTATGCCACACCTCTCTTTGC
Organism: Fimbriimonadales bacterium; assembly: GCA_046330175.1. Classification (GTDB taxonomy): domain Bacteria; phylum Armatimonadota; class Fimbriimonadia; order Fimbriimonadales; family ATM1; genus JAJPJR01. Next base: position 836,170 of record JAXLTG010000001.1, on the reverse strand, counting down.
TGTCTCGACAAGGCTCTGCCTAACGATGTCGTCAGCCGACTTCACGAAAATCGCATGCATCTGCTTTCGGATTTTCTCCGGTACGTCCTCGAAATAATCCTTCTGATTACCGTGTGGGATCATAACCGTCTCGATTCCAGCTCTCTTCGCCGCCAAAATCTTCTCCTTAAGCCCACCAATCGGAAGCACATGCCCACTGAGTGTGATCTCTCCAGTCATCGCTAATCTGGGCTTCATTCGGCGATTCGAAAGAAGTCCAACGATTGCTGCCAGCATTGTGATTCCTGCGCTCGGACCATCTTTTTGGATCGCACCTGCCGGCACATGAACATGAATATCTACATTCCGAAGATCAACGCCAGAAATCTCATACTTTTCTGCGTTGGTTCTCGCGCAGCTCAGCGCCGCTCGCGCAGACTCTTTCATCACCTCGCCCAGCTGCCCCGTAAGCACCAACTGTCCAGTGCCAGGATATGCGGTCGCCTCAATGAACAGAACGTCGCCTCCTGCGGGGGTCCACGCAAGGCCAACCGAAACACCCGGTTTCAACTGACGATCCAGAACTTCGTCTCTTGAATACTTTGGTCCACCGAGGCAGTGCTCAATGTATCGCTTGTTCACCTTTATTGGCGCAGTTCTGCCTTCAGCGAACTGCCGCGTTGCTTTGCGCGTAACTGCCGCCAACTCACGCTCCAAGTTTCTCACTCCAGCCTCGCGTGTGTATCCGGAAATCAGGTGCGCGATTGCATCACGGCTCCAACTCAGCATGTTCGGAGTTAGTCCATGCTCCGCGATCTGCTTTGGAATCAGGTGCTTTCGAGAGATGTCAATCTTCTCCTCTTCCGTGTAACCGCCTAGTTCGATGACCTCCATGCGGTCGCGCAATGGTGGTGGAATCGTTTCTAAAACGTTCGCGGTACACACAAAGAACACCTTGCTCAAGTCAAACGGCGAGTCAATGTAATGATCTCGGAAGCTGTAATTCTGTTCTGGGTCTAAGACCTCCAACAGCGCAGAACTGGGATCTCCTCGAAAGTCGGTGCCCAGTTTATCAACCTCGTCGAGCATGAAAACTGGGTTGTTCGTGCCGACCCGCTTCACATTTTGAATAATCTGACCCGGCATCGCACCGACATATGTGCGGCGATGACCTCGAATTTCAGCCTCGTCGCGCATTCCTCCAAGGGAGACGCGAACAAATTCGCGACCCATCGCGTGAGCGATGGACCTACCCAACGAGGTTTTGCCGACCCCAGGAGGACCCACAAAGCAAAGGATGGGTTGGCGAACAGTTCCCGACTTCTTGAATTTTCTTACAGCAAGAAACTCGACGATTCGTTCCTTAATCTTTTCGAGACCAAAGTGGTCCGCGTCGAGTACGCGCATTACTTTTTTCAGATCAAGCTGGTCCTCGGTCTGCTTCGTCCACGGCAGCGAAATCATCCAGTCAACATACGTTCTCGCAACCGAAAACTCAGGAGAACCTGGCGATAATCGCTTCAACCGGTCGTATTCGCGCATGCTCTCCTTATGCGCTTCTTCATTCATTCCGGCAGCTTGAATCTTCTCGCGCAGCTCTTCAAGTTCTTCGTCGCGGTCCTCGGATTCTCCAAGCTCCTTTTGAATCGCTTTTAGCTGCTCGCGCAAGTAGTACTCGCGTTGAGATTTGCTCAGCTCCGTTTGGACCTCATTCTGCACTTTTGAGGTCAGTTCCAGGACTCTTGCTTCGCGGCCCAGCAATTCACCTGTGAGACGCAGCCTTTCGGTGAGGTCATACGTTTCAAGCACTTGCTGTTTGTCTTCGATTGCAAACGGCATATGCGCCGTAACCAAATCCGCAAGAATGTTTGGCTCTTCAACCGAGGATGTTAGAGATTGCAGTTCAGAAGGCAGTTGCGGCGAGAGCGACACACATTTCTCGAACAGGTTCACGACGGTGCGACGCAAGGCTTCGATCTGATCGTTTTCGACGGCGGTTGGCTCATCTATCACTTCGATTTTCGCCTTCAGATACGGCTCAGTCTGAATGCATTCCACCAGGCGGATTCTCGCAAGACCTTGAATGATCATCCGGGCGCCATCGGGTGTTTTTGACAGGGTACGAACAATCGCAGCGCAGCCCACATGATAGATGTCGTTCCAACCGGGAGCATCGTTTGTGGTTTCTCGCTGGGCAACGACGCCGATGATCCGATTGGAAGCGGTTATGGACTCGTCGATCATCTGAACGCTTGAGAGGCGTCCAACTGACAGCGGCGCGATGAGCATCGGGAACACGACCGATTCGCGCAGCGGCAGAAGGCTCAGCTCCGACGGAATTGCCGGTAGCCGCAGCTCTTCGGGATCCTCTACTCCCTCTCGTATTCTGAGATCAACGTCTGCCATCAGTTAGATTCAACCTTGATTGTGTGCTCTGAATTCCCGACCGGCGAAACGGGGAGCGAGATCGTGAGCAAGCCGTCGTCGTATTTTGCCGAAATTCGTTCGACCATAACCGCCACCTGTGGCAGCTGAATTTCTCGCGAGAATGGTCCGTAATACAGCTCCAACTGTTGGCAGGAGCAACATTCGCCGCCGCGTGGCTCGCGTGAACCGGAAACCGAGAGCACGCACGCGGCAGAATCGTAGCGCACATCCACTCGGTCTGGGTTTACTCCGGGCAGCTCGAGCACGACCTGGATTCTGGTGGATTCTGCGTATACGTCTGCATTGGGTGTCCAGAACGGTTCCGGTTGGGAACTGCCCGGCAGCAACCCTGATAATCCTTGCGCGCCTCCAAGCGGAATCGCGCCTATGGTCCAGACCCATCGTTTTTCTGACATTGCGGCTGGGGCTGATTTTACCGGTCGCGGGCCGAGTTCGGGGTCAAATTGAGGCCCCAAGGGTATACTCCGGTACCCATGAAAACTCTCGATACGATACTTTTGGGCCTGCTGATGGTTGTGAGCCTGATTTATGTGATTATCACGAGCGTATTCGGGAGCAAGTCCGACGCGATGTCGGGCGGGGCGAGCCAGATTAGAACCACCTACCGTGGAAAGCCCGGTTTTGATGACTTCATGTCCCGATTGACGCTGATTTTGGGCGGCGTGTTTTTGGGTTTGGCGCTCATCATTAATATTATTCAATCTCGTTACCTCCACTAGTCGCTTTTTTGGCGTCGCAACACCCTTAGTCACGGCAGGTGGCGAATATCAAGGGTGGATTTTGGGAAATGCGTTAATCAGCTGGTTGGGGGGATGGGTGTGTATTCCGCGATAGGAGAGTCGCAGCCACGATGGTTTGGCTGGGCAGCGTAAACCCCCTTCTGGTTCACTACGTTCACCTTCCTCTCCCTGAACTCAGGGGGAAGATAAAAAGCTGCGCGGTCGACTTTTGGATTTCGATAGTTGGAGTTCTTTCCGACACCCTCTCCCTTTGTCTCCCGATTCGCTTCGCTCATTTCCCAGTGGCGGGATTCCAGAGAGCCTCTCCCGCACAGATGCTGGAGAGGGAGATGCGGTGCGCGCAGTCGTAGGAGATGGAGTGGAGCGCGTCTTGGAACTGAGGACGCCGTAAATGGGATTATTCTTTGTAGATTATGTCAATACGACCTATTAAGAAGCAGATTGAGGCGAGGCCGACGATGGAGGGCGCGGGCGTGCACCTTCACCGGGCTTTTGGTTTTGGCAACACGAAGGATTTCGACCCTTTCTTGCTTTTCGATGATTTTCGTGGCGATAATCCGCGTGACTATTCCGCTGGATTCCCGTGGCATCCGCACAGAGGGATTGAGACGATTACATATGTGCTCGCGGGCGAGGTTGAGCATGGCGACAGCATGGGAAATCGCGGCGTCATCAGCGCTGGCGACATTCAATGGATGACTGCGGGCCGCGGAATCATTCATCAGGAGATGCCGCGCGGTGATTCGCAAGGACGCATGCACGGATTTCAGTTATGGGCGAATTTGCCATCTTCGCTAAAGATGAGTTCGCCGCATTATCAGGAGATTAAGTCGGCAGAGATCGCGGAAGTGACCGATGACGACGGATCGAAAGCGCGAGTAATATGCGGATCTTTTTGGGGCGCTGTCGGTGCGGTTGACGGGATTGCTGCAGAGCCGCTGTATGTTGATTTGTATGTTCCGCCTGGTGTGTCGAAGCGCATACCGATGGACACGCGGCGTCATGCGTTCGCGTATGTGTTCGACGGTGCGGCAGACTTTGCGCATGCGTCAGAGCCGATGGCGGTTGCGACAGATCATTTGTTCCCTACTCCATCGGTTGACGTTGCGTCAAATCGCTCGTTAGTTCTGTTTGACAGCGGCGACGAGATTTCGCTGCAAGCCGGAGAGCAGGGCGTTCGATTTTTGCTTTGTTCGGGACGCCCGATAGAGGAACCTGTTGCGTGGTACGGGCCGATTGTGATGAACACGAACGAGGAGCTGAAGCAGGCGATGGACGAGCTGAACAACGGGACGTTTTTGGGATAGTTAGAAGCGCGTTTTGGGGGGCGGACGGGATTGAGGGTCGCTCTATGACGTCCGTCATTGAATGCGTCGAAGTTTGTTGTCAAAATTAGGATACGGCACTGGGCGCTTAGAGCCAGCACCTAAGTGCGCCGGATCCTAAGAGTTAGGAGCTACACGTATCTCTGGCTCTAGTTATTGCCTCGTTAAGAGTGAGCCTTGCGCGCGAGCTTTGCCGCTTAAGTTGCACGGCTTGGAGATGTTATGAATACCTTTGCAAAGACGCTATTGATTTCCGCAGTTGCTGCCATTGTGTCCACGAGTTCGTTCGGAGCAATTCTTCCAAAGTACACCTGGCGATATTACCGACCTGGAAACACGGGCATCCAGGGTGACTTCAACGAGTCTATTTGGATTGGGCCAGATGGCGATCCTTGGATTGGCGGCTACGATCCACAAGCTCAGGAGGGCGGGATTGCAAAGTTCATTCAGTCGCAGAACCGTTGGTTGAATGTCTCTAACATTGATTACCCTGTCATCGGGAGCGCGAACGATGTCGGCTATATCTACGTTTCCGATATGGTGGCGGACGGTCGAGGGAATCTATGGATCGGCACGATGCGCGGCGCGCTCCGAATGAATTTGGCGCTCGGACCGGCTTCGCTGGTTCGATTTGATTCCTCGAACTCGGGACTTCCAGGAGGAGCCACGGCGGACATATCGCTTGCACCCGACGGGACGTTGTGGTTTTCAAGCTATTCGACGATGTGGGGTGGTGGTGGCTTAACCCGTTATGATCCAACAACCAACAGGTGGACTCACATGAGTAACCATGGCGGCGACAAGATTGCGGCGCAACCAAAACAGGGAGGCGGATATTTCATTTGGGCTGCTCCACCGGGATACATCATGGACAATGTTGAGCGCTGGGACAGTAATACCAATAGCTGGACAAGTTTTCCTCCAGTTGCGGGGAATCCATCACACTTAGTGTCAAAGAACTCGGTTGATGATTCTGGCAACGTTTGGATTCGACGATGGTACGGAAACCAAGGTGAAGAGAAGCTGGACTGCGCCAGGCCTGACGGAAGCTGGGTTTCGCCTCCTTTGCCTCCGCCGAACGGTAACGTCTCGGTCTCAGCATTGCTCGCATTCGGAAACCTTCAAGCGCTGATGGTGGATGGGTTCATGCACTTGCAGGAGTTCAATGGAGTTGCATGGACCGACCGAGGAGCGGTGCCCCACAACTCCTGGATTGACGATTTGCGGCGTGATTCTGTTGGAAATGTGTGGCTGTGCGGAACCGGAATGGGCGGCGCCCTGAAGCGCACAGCGGCAACGGGGGCTTGGCAACGGTACCGAATAACAAACACAAGTCAATTTGATCTTTTCAACAAGGATTTGGCCCTCGACCCTCTCACTGGAAATGTTTACGCCTGTGCAAACGCCGGGCCCGGCGTGGGCGGGTTTGTAAAGTTCGACGGAGCTCGCTGGAAAGGGTTTGTAAATGACCTGGATTATGGTCTTGGTGGTCCATGGCCGTTTCCGAATTCTCCTCAGAGTGAGGCGATTTACGTTCGAAGATCGAATGGCCATGTGGTTGCGAATCCGATTAATGACTACACGCATGAGTTTGACGGCGTGAACTGGATATCGCTGAACGGGGGCCCGGATCAAGTGCAGAACTATGTCGAGGACTCTTCTGGCCGATTGTGGTGTGCGGGTCATTACGGTGGAATAGGCGTGTTTGAAACCGGGAACTATCGCGGGGTAGAGGGCGGCGGAATGTTTAACAAGGTTTATGCGGATACTCAGCGGGCCGGAACGGTGTGGGGTTGCTTGGATTATCACGTTGTACGAACGGACGGAAACGGCTACCGGTTCGAGGCGACGATGAGCGATTTTCCGTTGTTGAACGGCTCTAGTTTCAGCGGGCTGGCAGTTCAGCCGGATGGAGTGGCTTGGGCGGGAACATACTCCCCTGGTTCGCAGTTCGCCAACGGACTGGTGAAGATAAATCCGAACACGGGATCCAAACAGGTCATGTTTCGGTACGGCGGGAACTGGCCGTTCCCTGGAGAGTACGTTCAGCCAGTTGCTTACACACCGGACGGACGGCTATGGTTGGCTTACGGCAAGGAGTACCCCTTCGACGACATGGGATTGTGTTGGTGGGACGGCGTAAATGTGGGCAAATTTCCTGCTCCGCCGAATGGCGAATGGCGCTGGGGCGGATTACCACATTACATTTTGACGGATGTTGAGTGGCGGACGGTCCCTGGTGGGTATGAGCTTTGGATGGCGTGTTTCAGCCGCGGGATTGCTGTGTTAAAAGTTCAGTATCCGACGTTGGCGAGTCAGCATCGTTAGGAGGGTCACTCGGCAAGAGAGATGTGTAAAGTTACTTGTAAAGTCTCCTCTACTCGCGAATTGCCTGTCAGAGCAGGGTGTGTCAATTGATCGGCTGGTAAGAGTCCGGGTTATTCCACAACCGAGTCATCTTCACGGAAACAACTTAGCAACGCAAAGAGACGGAATTTCGATGTATCCGGCGCTTGAGCGATTGCATCTCTTATTTATTGGAGGCATTATGCGAGGATTTTATGTTGTTTTTGGCACCCTGCTGGTGTGCGGGATCGCAGGCGCCCAGTTAGTTAATCCGATCGGGAAGGGGATTTTTCTATCTCAACCCTGGAGTATGGACCACTCGACGGCTGCGCGGACGGGTAAATCCCAGTTCACTGGGCCGAGCACCGGTGCAGTGGTGTGGCAGCGTGCAGTGGGCGGCCGCGTGTACGGTATTGCCGCGGATCAGTTCGGAAGGGCGTTTCTCGGCGTGACGTTTTACGAAGCGATTTGGTCGAACGAACTCTATTCAGTTTGTTACGACATTACGGGTGAAATCTCGTGGCGAGTCAAGGTCGCCCCTTACGTTTGGGGGTTTTCGCAGGGTGTGAGATCTTTCCCAACATTGAGGCCGACTGGCGAAACTGTTGTGAATTCTGGGCTTGGTCAATTGCTGAGGTTTGACTCATCTGGAAACGTTCTTCAGATCATTACCGGCATGTCTAACGCTACGAACGACAACTCACCGGCGCTGCTACCCGATTTCAGCATTGTTCACTTTCAGGTTGCACAGTTGCGAAAGCATGCACCTGATGGAAGCATAGTGTGGTCGGCGGGCGCGTTTTCACAATCGGATCCTGCCGTCGCATATAACGGTGACGTTGCGCTCGGTGGCGTTCGAAGCACTGAGCCACATGGATCGTTGGACGTTTCTTACTACAACGCAAATGGGACTTTGCGATGGTCGAAGTCTTCGACTTATGGAACGAACACTCAAGTTTGCTTCGGACCCGACGGGACGTTGTACACAACCGTTGGCGGAACGACTGCTTACAATTCGGATGGTTCAATCAAGTGGAGTGCGGCGACGGGCGGTTTTGGGACGAGTTTGGATGGTTTAGGGCGCGTTCTCGTTCCGTCCGGCAATCGAGTGACAGCTCTCAACAAAGATAGCGGTACGCAGATTTGGACGACCGTACTTCCCTTCTCTGGCTCGATCGTTGGGGGTCTGACCATTGATCGCTCAGATCGAATCTACGTCACCTCGACGAGCGGGTATGCCGCTTGTCTAAACTCGGACGGGACATTGGCTTGGAGCACAAAAGTGTGCGATGAGTTCACATGTCAGCCCTCGATATCGAGTGGCGCGACGATTTATGCCGCCGGAAAGGTTGGCTATTCGGATTTCTACCTGTTTAGGATTAGGTGAAAAAGATGAGATTGCAATACATTCTTTCTAACAGTGTCCTGCTTGCGTTGGCAGCGCCACGGATTGCCACGGCGGAGTGGAGCACATTTCACGGCAACAACCAGCGAAATGGGCTGACTTCAATTGTCGCGCCGGCTGTTCCGCGAATCAAGTGGAGCTATGACGCGAAGGGGCCGGTAATCAGTTCGCCGGTTGTTTGCCCTGACGGGAGCATCATTGTTGGTGCGACGTGGGAGGAAACTAAAAAGCCCTCGATGAATCTACTTGCGATTCGTGCTGACGGGACTTTGAAATGGAAGTTTAAGCTTGCATGGATTGAAAACGTGACGATGTCTACTCCGACAGTTGGAGCTGACGGTCGCGTGTACTTTGGAACGCCTTCTGGCGAACTTATCTGTTTGAACTCTTACGGCGTGGAGCAATGGCGATACTCGGCTAACAGCGGTGTGCAATCGCATATCTTACTGGCACAAGATGGAAACCTGTACGTTCAACTCGACGGCAAGTTGACATCGTTCACGACGAGCGGGCAGAAGCGCTGGGAGTTTGATTTGGGAATCAATATGCCCGGCGGGCCAACTGAAACTCTCAGCGGAAAGATTCTTGCGGTTGGAACCGGCATTTACTGCTTCAATACAGACGGAACCCAACTTTGGCATTCAAATGTTGCTGGTACGGCTGCTTCCGTGGCGGTGTCGCCGAACGGGGATGTTATTGTAGGTGGCAATTCGGTTTCTGGCCTCAACCCACTCACCGGAGCGACGAAGTGGGATGCCGGAATTTCTGCGTATGGCACTTATGGATCGCCGGCAGTTGATTCGCAAGGCAACGTTTATTATGGGTTTGATTACAATCTGTACAAGATTAGTTCGAACGGCAACTTACTGATGCACCAGTATTTGGACGATCCCTTCTCAAATTACCTCGGTCACACCTACTGTTCGCCTCTTATTGATGGCGCTGGCCGAATCTATTTGGGGCTCGGAAGCGGTAAGCGCTGGGCGATAGACTACGAAAAGGCGATGTTAGTTCTGAACGGCTCGCTGGTAACGACTGCAACCGTAACCTTCCCAGAAATTCCGTTTACCTCATCTCCTGCGATTGGCAGCGATGGGACGCTGTACATTGGATGTCTCGACGGAAAGCTGTATGCGCTAGGAAATTAGGGTTCGATGGGTGGTGTAGCCCTTCCGCGCCGCGGATTCGGCTATCTACATCTTTGGGCAATGGCGAGTATTAGGTGGCGCCTTTTGAAAATGGTGGGCCCGGCTGGGATCGAACCAGCGACCAAGCGGTTATGAGCCGCCCGCTCTGACCTCTGAGCTACGGGCCCGCTGTTGGCAGGCGAGAATACCAGTCAAGCGGCTCAAAACAAACCGTTTCGGGCGGATATCCGTCTTGATTTCGGTGACCGATGAGCGAGTTTGAGCGTCAAAATGAGCGGATGACAACAGGTGCCGCCGAAATGTCGCATGCCACTCTCGATGAGGAGGCGATGCTGGTCCGCCGCTGTTTAGGCGGAGACCAGGGGGCCTTTGACCGCCTGTACGCGCGATACCGTGAAAAGGTTTACGTGTTGGCGATGGGAATTCTGATGGACGCAGAGGATGCTGCTGACGCGGTTCAGGACACTTTTTCACTTGCGTATCGGAATCTGGGGCGGTTCAAGCAGCAGTCGAGATTTGGAACTTGGTTGTTTAGAATCGCCGTGAACGCCTCGATACAGCTATCCCGAAAGCGAAAGAATCGAGCGCTCTCGAGCGAGTTGGATGATAGCATTGCGGTTCCGGCGCCTCAAGAGGATGAGCAGACGATAGATGCGGCATTGGTTTCTGCGGCGATGGCAAAACTCAAGCCTGACGACCGGGCTGTGCTCACGCTGTTTTATTGGGAAGATCTACCGTTAGAGCAGATTGGGGAATCGCTGGGCTGTGCCGCTAACGCAGCGAAGACGCGGCTGTACCGTGCGCGAGAGAGATTTAGAGCTGAGTTGGTAAAACTTCAGAAGGAGCATGCGTGAAGAGCAATCGGTTTGACGCGGAGACTGACGATCTAATCTGGAGCGTTGCAGAATCGAACGATCCAAAAGTTCGAGAGGAGTTCGAACTGCGGTACCCGCACCTGCGAGCGGAGTTGGCAACGCGCAAGACGATGATTGCTGTATTGAAACAGTCGCGCCCAGATGCGCCGCAGGCGTTGCGCGCAAAGTTTTATCCGCCGGCGAAGGCGAAAAGCGCGTTTGTGCTGCCACGGCCAGCGCTTGTCGGCGCGGTGTTAGTTGGCGTTTTCGCTCTTGCATTTGGAAGTTATCAGGTTGCGAGGATGATCACGGCGAACCCTAAAGAGCAACCGGGTGCGACCGTTTCGAAGGTTCCTGACGCGCCCTTGAAACCGACGCCAGTGCAGTCGAACCCACCGGGGACCGATATGCGCGAGATTGTGCCGCCCGTTGATAAGCGAGGCACATCGGAGCGACCTACTCCGCCCGATCCATCGAGCGTGTTGGTTACGCTTTCGACGACGAACTTGCATGTGCTAGAAGCGTTAGAAGCCGTGACGCGACAGGCGGGTGTAAAGTTTTCCGTGATGCCAGGAGTCAAGGACGACTTGATTGATCTGGGGCAGGCGGCAGCGCTTGGTCCAAACATGTCACTTACTGTGCCTGAAATGTTGGAAGTTATTCAGCGCGGCGCGAAAGTGAAGATTATTGACAACGGCAGCGAAGGGTACATCGTGCTTCCGGGCGACAAAGTTAGTGAGCAAAATCAATCGCCTTCGAGCCGAGAATCAGGTGCACCCGTCGTGTCGTCGGGTGGTTAGGCCGCTTAGGTAGACTGCAGACTCTAATTCCTCCTTCAACGGCGAAGGAAGTTTCCATCGAAGGAGTCTGTAAGTGACAGCTAAACGCGTATTTCTTTTTCGTGAAGGTTCTGCCGCTATGCGCGACCTTTTGGGTGGCAAAGGAGCAAACCTTTGCGAAATGATGAATATCGGCCTGCCCGTTCCACCCGGATGCACGATCACGACGGATGTTTGCCGGGAGTATTACGCCGAAGGTGGACGCATGCCCCACGAGTTGGAGGCAGAGGTCAGGACGGCGATGGCGAACATCGAGTCGGATCTGGGCAAGCAGTTTGGCGACTCGTCGAATCCGCTGCTGGTTTCTGTTCGCTCTGGGGCGAAGTTCAGCATGCCGGGGATGATGGACACGATTTTGAATCTCGGTCTCAATCGAGACACTCTCGATGCGTTGATTCGGGGAACCAGCAATCCGCGGTTTGCATGGGATGCGTACCGGCGGTTTATTATGATGTTCTCCGATGTTGTGCTGGATATTCCGAAACATGACTTTGAGAAGCTGTTAGCCAAGTTCAAAGCGGACAAAGGTGTGAAATTGGACACCGAGCTTAGTGCTGCGGATTTGGAAAAAATTAGTGAACAGTTTCTGGAACTGGTTCAGACGGAGTCTGGAAGGGAGTTCCCTTCTGACCCGTGGGAGCAGTTGATGATGGCAATTGAGGCCGTGTTCAAAAGTTGGCACAACGACCGGGCGATTGTGTACCGCAGAACGGAGCGGATACCGGATGAGATTGGGACTGCGGTGAACGTTCAGGCAATGGTGTACGGGAACATGGGTGACGATTCCGGCACCGGCGTTGCTTTTACACGTGATCCGTCAACGGGCGAAGCCGTATTGTATGGCGAGTATTTGGTGAACGCACAGGGTGAGGATGTTGTTGCCGGAATTCGAACTCCGCAGCCAATTTCGAAAATGGAGCAGCAGTTCCCCACTCTTTTTCGAGAGTTTACGGAGATTTGCGATCGGTTGGAACACCATTACACCGATATGATGGACCTCGAGTTCACTTTTGAGCGCGGGCGTCTGTTTATGCTGCAGTGCCGTGTCGGAAAGAGAACCGGGTCTGCAGCAGTTCGTTGCGCTGTTGAAATGGCGGGCGAAAGTCTGATTTCTGAAGAGACGGCGATTCTTCGGGTCTCGGCATCGCACTTAGATCAACTTTTGCATCCGCGGCTTGACGATTCGCACTTGCACAGCAACGGAGTCGAGCCGATAGCTAGCGGACTGGCGGCGTCACCGGGCGCTGCAGTTGGGCAGGTCGTATTCGACGCTGACAAAGCAGAGGAGTGGGGCCGAAGCGGCAAAAAAGTTATTCTGGTTCGCGATGAAACAAACCCCGACGATGTTCATGGCATGTTGGCATCGCAAGGAATTCTGACTGCGAGAGGCGGCAAGACCTCGCACGCTGCGGTAGTCGCACGAGGATTCGGAATTCCGTGCGTCGCGGGTTGTGAGCAGGTGAAGGTGGATGTTGAAACCAGGATGTTCAGCGTTGGATCGAAGGTAGTCCGTGAGGGTGCCTGGATTACGATTGATGGACAAAGCGGCGACGTGTATGAGGGCAAGATTCCTCTGATTGATGCGTCGGTAAGCGGCGACTTTTCAACGTTGATGAGTTGGTGCGACAAACACCGAAAAACGGGAGTTCGGGCAAACGCAGACAACCCAAGAGATGCTACGCAAGCGATTGAGTTTGGCGCAGAAGGTATTGGGCTCTGCCGAACCGAGCATATGTTTTTCGAGCGAGACCGGCTTCCGATTGTTCAGTCCATGATTTTGGCGGAGACCGAAGAGGATCGGCAGCTCGCGCTCGACAAGCTGCTGGGCATGCAGCAGCGAGATTTTGAAGGGATATTCGACGTGATGCACGGCAAGCCCGTGACGATTCGACTCATTGACCCGCCGCTTCATGAGTTCCTTCCTAATTATGATGATTTGCTAAAACAGGTTGTTGAACTTCGCGTTGCGATAAACACACTCGGCGCTGAAGCGATAAAGGTCGTTTTGGAAGAGAAAGAGAAGCTGCTGAAAACGATCGAGGGAATGAGAGAGTCAAATCCAATGCTGGGACTGCGCGGAGTACGGCTTTCAATACTTTATCCTGGAATTGTGGCGATGCAGACTCGGGCGATTTTGCAGGCGGCAATTCGCGTTAGGAAGCGAGGCATTGAAGTGATGCCTGAGATCATGATTCCGCTTGTCGGACATGTGAACGAGCTGAAAGTCGTACGGGAGAATCTTGAGAAGGTGGCAAGTGCTGTGCTAACGGAGTCTGGATCAGATATTCCGTACAAGATTGGGACGATGATAGAAATCCCGAGAGCCGCATTGACGGCTGGACCGATTGCTGAACACGCTCAGTTCTTCAGCTTCGGAACAAACGATCTCACTCAGACGACGTTTGGATACAGTCGTGATGATGCTGAAGGCAAGTTTTTGCAAAAGTATGTTGAGCAGAAGATACTGCCGACAAACCCGTTTGAGACGATTGACAGGGACGGCGTTGGACGATTGATGAAGCTGTGCGTTGATGAGGCGAGGGTTGTAAATCCTAGCATCAAGCTCGGAATTTGCGGCGAACATGGTGGAGACCCAGATTCGATTGAATTCTGCACGCAGCTTGGGTTAGATTATGTGAGCTGTTCGCCGTTTAGAGTTCCCATCGCAAGGCTTTCGGCTGCGCAAGCGGCATTGAAGGACCGAGTGAAAGTTGCAATTGACAAGTAGTTTTTCTACTGCGTAAGCCAGGCGCGAAGTTTGTCGCCGGGCTTCACCGTTGTGTTGGCTGGGATTGCTACGATGCAGTTCGCCTCAGCAAGTGAGACTGTTCCGAAGCTGGCCTGCTCTCCGACGATTGTTGCCTCTCCCGAAGTAAGGTTGCAGCGAACGAACTCTTCCCTTGCGCCAGTTTTGTATTTGCTGCGCATTGTGACCGGAGTCCAGCCCGGACTGTTTGGCCTGTGGTCCACGATTGAGACGAGTGCTGCATCAACGAACAGATGCGCGCATACAAATGCGCTTGCGGGATTGCCAGGGAGGCAGATGACACAACACTTTCCTATCTTCCCGGCTGCCACCGGTTTTCCTGGCTTCATTGAGACTCCGTGGAAGCAGAGTTTTCCGAGAGCTTGGACAGCTGCGACAGCGTGGTCATGATCGCCAACCGACGCTCCGCCTGAAATTAGTACAAGTTGTGCGTTCTCGGCGGCTTGTTTTAGCGCGGCTGTTATTCGTGATAAGTTGTCTCGCACATGTAGAGTCTTTGTGACTTTTCCGCCGAGTTGCTCGACAATTGCGCTGAGCATGGGCGCATTTGAATTACGTATCTGCCCTGGCCCAGGTTTTTTGTTGACGGGGACGAGCTCGTCACCGGTAGAGAGGATAATGACGGACGGCTTTTTGCGGCACTTCAGGTTTGAGAAACCCTGCGAAGCTAGCAGTGCTATTAGGCCGGGATTGATAACTGTGCCGGCTTTGGCAAGTTTCGTTCCCTTCGCGAATTCTGTTGCTCTGTTGCGGATGTGCTGCCCTACTTTGGCCTTTGCTGTAACTCTGAAACCGTTTGCTTGAGAGTCGGCGGTGATGTCTTCCTGCATATGGACGCCGACACACTCTTTGGGCAAGGGTGCGCCGGTGAATACCCTCATCGCTTCGCCTTTTGAGAATCTCGTTGTGGTGGGCGCTCCGCCAGCCGCTGATACCGTCTTTACGACGAACGTTGCGTTTTTGCAAAGATCGTCTTCGTGAAAGACCGCGTAACCATCCACCGCAGAGTTCGTGAACGCAGGGTTGTCGGTCGTGGCTCGGATATCAGTTGCGAGGACGCGGCCGACTGAGGTTTCGAGACTCACAAGCTCGGTTGCTCGCATCTTTGTTCCGTGGCCCAGCAACTGGCCAATTGCGGCTTGAAAGCTAATGAGTTTCATATCAGTTTGACCAGCGCGGTGGCGCGCAGATTCGAGGATGGCATGAGATTCATTATCTTGGACTTTAGGCTTGCGACGTTCGCGGACTCATCGAAACTCAGATGCAATGGCTCGCCACGCAACGACGAGAGTTGAAGGTGGACCGAATTTGCGTTATCGAGCAGTTCGATCGCTCCATTGTTGCAGCGCATCGTTTTGAGTGACGCCAGAGGAAGGAGTTCAAGCACGGCGTTGGGGATGCGCTTCTTCATGCGCAACCGAACTTCGAAGCTGATTCCGCGCTCGTGATGCTCTGCGCTACAGACGATTGACCAGTCTCCGATAACTGACTTTCCGACTAACTCGACCGAGGAAGGTGTCACCCGTTTGAACGAAGTCCACAAAGGAATTGTGTGGGATTTGGTTTTCAGTTGAGCCATCTGATGAAAAACGCCGATCTGCGTTCGGTTTCGCTCGTCATAGATGTGCAACGGGCCGAAGTCTAAGTCGGTTTCATGCGCAGTGATTCGGAGGCCGCGATTTGCGATGGATATGCATCGCTTGTTTCCGCTAACGCTCTTGATCAGACGTTCGGCTGGCAGTCGAGGCCTGTGACGAAGCGAAATGCCTTCGATGGCAGCAGTTTTTCCCGCAAATTCGAGTTCGATTTTGAAGGGACTTATGGCGCGAGATTGACCTAAAACACCCCAGGAAACCGATTGCGTTGCTCCGACCCGAAGAGTTTCTATTGACTGTTCCGACCTGTGCTCCTCCGCCAGTTTCTGGGCGGTTGGTATCAGGCGAATTTTTGCACGGGTGATGTCGGTTGAGCCTGAGTTGGCGACGTATGCGGTGATTTGAAAAGCATCGCCAGACTCTCGTAACGCGTAGTCATCGCTGACGCTAATGAGCTCCATACGGGCGCCAATCGGTTCGACACGGACTTCTGAGATTCCAACCCGCTTGGATTTGTCGGACGAGATCTGAATTCTTGCGACTGACGTCGGGGCTATGAATTCGCCGGCGAGTTCGATTGGAGTTGAGCCTTCATCAGTGCGGAGCTGCAGTTCACAGTCGCCGGCAAGCGCGACCGACTTTGAGACTTTGTACGCGGCTCCAGGTATCAGCTTAATCGGGGATGAAAGGATTGCTGAGGCAGTTGCCTCTCCGGATAAAAGAATGAACCGTTTGCTTGCAGTCGTAACCAGTGAGACGCCGGACGGGCTGCACTCCCAGCCCGAAAGTCCCTCGGCAAAATCCCCATTTGGAATCAGGTTCTCTCCCATTTCGTCTTAACTTGTATATTTTAGATGATGGAAGGGTTAGAGCAGGTTGAAAGTTCGCTGCCCACGGGGATAATCGTGGGTGGCAAATACGAGATTCTGGGCGTTCGCGGGCGCTGGGAGCAGGGGATCGCGTACGAGGCGGCTGAGATGGGTTCGCCGCGAAATCTAATCCTCCGCGAGTTCTTCCCCACCGGCGCAATCAGAGATAGTGCGGGGATTGTTCGGCTGAAGGATCGTTCGGATGAATCTGCCGTCTCGGAGCTCGTCTTGCAAGCAGAAAGGGCGGCGTCAGAGCATGTCGAGGGCATGGTGCGGATCGTTGGCGGATTCAAATCGTTCGGGACTGCGTATGTGGCGGTTGAGAGCAACGGCGAGTTCGTTTCGCTCCGGGAGAGACTGGGGCGAGAGAAGCGTTTAGGTGTGGCCGAGGTGGTGGCGTTGCTTCGGGAGGTTAGCGTCGTTGTCGAGCGATTGCATCATGCTGGGAGAGTTCATCTTTGCGTGAATCCGGCGTCGGTGCTTATTTGCGGTTCGCGTGTTCTGCTGCGGGAGCGAACCTTCGGGGATGAAGCGAATCGTTACGCGTCACTTGAGCAAGTTACAGGAAGCAGCGAAGCTACTTCTGCCTCTGATGTTTATTCAATTTGTGCGACATTTTATGAGGCGATCACGGGCGTACGGGCACCAAGCTCGCCCGACCGAGTTGGTGGTATGGCTGTGAAAGCTGTGGCGCTTCTTAACCCCGAGGTTCCTCCCCATGTTTGCGTGTGCATTGAGCGAGGGCTTGCGCTGCACAGCCGGGAGAGGCCGCAAACGATTCGCGAACTTGTTCGGCTTCTTGATGAAGTGCCTGTCGCCGTTATGGCCGAGGCAGTGGCGAAATCTGATTTGGACGAGATGGATCAGACAGTTCTTCGAATTCGCGCGCTAAAAACAAAGACCAACAGTTGTCCGAGCTGCGGGTTCGGGATGGACCGGCCGAAGAAGCCGCTCACTGGAGTTTGCCCTGTATGCCGAGAAGGGCGCGTGCTGAAGCGAGAGATTAACGAGAGGTTATGCGCTGTATGTCGCAGCGATTTGCTAAAACGGGTTTCGAACTCACCGAAAATTGCGTTTTGCCCCATTTGCAGATTTGGAGGCTTGATGAAACGTGGCGTGGTCGGACGCGCTTTGGAATGCGCGGACTGCAGCGCAAAGTTTTCGAGATCAAGGGCGGGATTAACGCTGGAACACACGGGCGCGACTGATCGGGAAGCTCCGGTCTCTGATCGCGCTGAAAGCGAGCGAGAGTATTGGCTGCCGCTATCCGGCAGGGCCGAAGCTGTTTGGGTTTGCCAAGGCTGCGACGCGCAATTTGACGAGGTTGAACCAGCGAAGTGGCGGCTTGTGCATGCTCCCCACGATCCACATGAGGTTACGAAACTTCATCAACAGTTGGCGCCGTGGGAGTGGGCGCGCGTGGCACGGCGGTTGCCGATTGACTGCGGCAACGCAGGTTGCGAAAAGTGCTCGGCGGACTATTTTGTGGATACGGAAACTCTGACGCTGCTGGGAAGTGATCATGATCCGTACGGATTTGCATCGGAACATTTGGGAGAGAAAATTCCGTTAGGTCACGTTGCATGGATGGCGGCCGGAAAGCCAAGCGGCGAAGCGGGCCTGATTTGCCGCGAGTGCCTTTTGGAGTTTAACGACGATGGCGATTACTTGAGGCTGGCTTACGCCAATGACTATGCACTCGCGGCCCATTTGGGAGATGCGTACTTGCATGACGATTGGCACAGGATTGCAAAACGGCTACCCGTCACCTCGGATGAACCTGCGTTTTTCGAGCGCCTTCAAACGCAAATCATTACGAGCCTTCTGACCGGTGAGACGGAATGGGCAGATGCCAAGGGAGTATGCCGGTGGAGGAGCGATGTCGCACAATTGGATTGGGAGAAAGATTCGAGCCGAGTGGTTTCTTCCGGATTTGTTAGGCTTGCGGATGGTCTTATGGAACTCAAGCTTGGGCGAAATGTAAAGAAAGCGCCGCTTGATGCTGTGTTGAGATGTGAACTTGCCGGAGAAAACGTGGAGCTGATGTTGAGCGGAGAGAAGTCACCGCTTCTTCTCAAGATAATTCCGACTCGGCTTGTAGTGGACTTGGAATCCGGAAAGTACGAGGTCGAGCTTGGGGCAAAAGAGTTTTTGCAGTGCGTAGAAAACCTGGAGTCGTTTGGCGGAGGAATCAGCCGCTAAAAGGCGAAATCTCTTCGAACGACAGGCCGAGAGTTTTGCGAATTCTTGCCACGATCCTTTGTGCGGCCTTTCCATCTCCGTAAGGATTTCGGGCTTTGGCCATCGCAGAGTACGCATTTGAATCGGTCAGAAGTCGCACGGCTTCGTTGTAAATCTTCTGTTCGTCCGCGCCGACGAGGAGTGCGTTGCCGGCAGCGACGCCTTCCGGTCGCTCCGTTTCCTCGCGAAGTACGAGCACAGGTTTGCCGAGCGCAGGCGCCTCTTCCTGGACCCCGCCGGAATCGGTGAGGATTAGATACGCGTCGCGCATCAGTTTTGCGAACTCGCCGTATTCGGGAGGCTCAACAAGGCTGACTCGTGCATTGTTCTTGAAAGCGCCTTCGAGAACTTCGCGGACGATCGGGTTGGGGTGCATCGGCAAAATGACGCGAGTGTCGAGAACCTTGTCGAGTATTTGTGCGATCGCGCGGCAGATTGCGCGCTGCGGATCGCCCCAGTTCTCTCTTCGGTGGGTGGTCACGAGGATTACTCGTTCGGTCGTGTGTGGTTGCGGCTCAAGATGTGCAGTTACTTTCAGCAGGGCATCAATGGAAGTATTTCCCGTGACTAATACCGAGTCGTTCGGGGCGCCTTCTTTTAGTAGGTTTTCTGCCGCGCTGGATGTCGGTGGAAAGTGCAGTTTGGCAAATAGTCCCACTGCGCGGCGGTTGAACTCCTCGGGGAACGGCGAATCAATTGTCGGTGTTCGGAGGCCCGCCTCGACGTGGGCAAACGGTATTCGGCGGTAGAAAGCTGTTAGCCCTGCGCAGAACGTGGTTGTCGTATCGCCTTGTGCGATGATCATTTGTGGAGAGTGCTTTTGAATTAGGGCGTCAAGGCCGTTTAGGATTGAAGCGGTCATCTCGCTGAGCGACTGCCCGTGTTTCATAACATCGAGGTTTTCGTGTGCTGCTACTCCAAAGTGGTCGAAAACCTGCTGGAGTATCTGTTTGTGCTGGCCGGTGGCAATCACCAAAGTCTGGATGTCGGTCGAACGGTTGAGTTCAAGAATGACGGGGGCCATCTTGATCCCATCGGGTCGGGTGCCGCAGACGGCAAATAGCTTTGGGGGCATCGTTTCGGAGGCGGAATGTTACTCTACTGCCGAGAAACCTGCCAAGATTGCGTTCATGAAAGCACTGATCCTCGCTGGTGGGACTGGCTCCCGCCTGCGGCCCATTACTCACAGCATCGCCAAGCAACTTGTGCCCGTTGCGAACAAGGCGGTTATTGAGTTTGGGATTGAGGCGATTAGGGAGACCGGAATCACGGACTTCGGGATCATTGTGGGTGACGCGCACTCAGAGATTGAACGGCATTTGGGAGATGGCTCGAGATGGGGCTGCAAGTTCTGCTACATTCCCCAGTCTTCCCCGCTAGGGCTTGCCCACGCCGTAAAGACGGCTCGAGAATATCTGGGCTCTGACAAGTTCATCATGTACTTGGGAGACAACTTGATTAAGGGTGGAGTGAGCGAACTCGTGGCCGAATTTCAGCGCACGCCACACGACGCCTCGATACTGTTGACGAAGGTGCCGAATCCTGAACAGTTTGGTGTTGCCGAACTCTCTGGAGATCGTGTGGTGCGCCTTCAGGAAAAACCAAAGGAGCCGAAATCGGATCTGGCGCTGGTCGGCGTTTATCTATTTACGCCACTCATTTTTGACGCGATTGATACATTGAAACCCAGTTTTCGAGGGGAATACGAAATAACGGACGCGATCCAAACACTCATAGATTGGGACAAGGACGTTCGATATCAGATTGTCACGGGTTGGTGGAAGGACACGGGCACGGTTGAAGCCATGCTCGAAGCTAACCGGTTGATTTTGGAAGACATGACAGAAAGCAACGACGGTGTTTGCACCGACTCGAGGATTGAGGGGAGTGTGAAGATTGGATCTGGGAGCATAGTCAAGGGATCCACGATCCGCGGCCCAGCAATCGTTGGCTGCGACTGCGTCGTGGAGAATTCATTCATTGGTCCGTATTCGGCGATTGCCGATGGTGTCCGATTGGTGAACGCCGAGGTTGAGAATAGCATCGTGATGGAGGGCTCGCGAATTGAAGGAGTTCGGAACCGTGTTTCGGACAGCCTTGTTGGGCGAGGGGTCACGGTGTGTCAAAGCGATCGCAAACCGAGCACCGTGTCTCTTGTGCTTGGGGACAATTCGTCCGTCAACCTTCCTTAGCGTTGAGCTTTTGGAGGCGACAAGACCGTCTTTTGGGTATTTGTCGCTACGTTTGCTTTTGCTGTTTGCTCGGCTGCCAACGAGTTGAGGTGGGTCTGCATTAGCTCTGACAGAGTCACTGGCTGCAGGCCCTTTTCCTTGAGTTTTGGGAGCGATGCTATGAGCGCGTCAACTGAGGAATCCACAAAACTGTGACAAAGGTAGATTGAGCCGGCTCTGAGCGCCATGATGTTCCTTGTCACGCGCTCCTTTGACGGGCGGGGGAACTGCGCGTCGCCGGCCGTCGCATTCCAGAGCACGTTGCGCCAGCCTAAATCTGAAGCGATTTTGTTGACTTTTGCGTTATTGGCGCCGTACGGTGGGCGGAAATACGGCTTAGTGGTTTTGCCGGTTGCATCGAAGACGATCTTCTCCAAGTTCTCAAGTTCGGCCCTTATTTCGGACTCAGATTTTCGAGTCAGCCAAGCGTGGGTAAGCGTGTGATTGCCGAACTCGTGACCTTCATCCGCGATTCTCTTTAGAAGTTCCCTGTTGCGTGAACCCCAGCTGCCGCAGATGAAGAACGTCATTTTGACGTTCTGTTCTTTCAGCGCATCGAGCAATTCGGAAATCTTTCCGTTGGTTTCGACATCAATAGTGAGCGCAACCATTCCCGGCGTGTTTTTTGATGGGAAACTGTGAATTCCGCGATTCTTTGGTAGCTTTAGGCCGACGTGTGATGGCGTGTATTCCAGACTGCCGTTCATCAGCGGTGGCGGTTTTGGCGGAGGGTTCGACACCAATGTCGAGTTTTTCTCGTTGCGTTTTCCGCCGACTTCAAAGACGTTGTTCTTAGTTGTGTCGGGTTCGCGCTTCGCGCAGGCAGACAACAATAGGATCGGAAGGACGAGAATTAGTGTGAGTTTTCGGGACATAAAGTTGTAACGGAGGGAGATATTATACGCCCCCGAGCCTGTCAGAAATTCGGGTTCATTGCGATTGGGTAGCGAAATCGGCGTGCGCAGTCGCATAATAAGTGCTGCTATGGTGCTCACAAGTCTGTTAGTGTCGCTGACGATTCCGCAGGGCCTTACCATCATCGAAGGCCGGCTTATCAATCCGGATCGGCTGTTGGTCAAGCCTGCTATCGGCCGGACGGTTGCCGAAATCGGTGCCGTCCACGCGAGGTGCGGTGGCAGGTTGGTTCGGGACCTTCCCCAGATTGGATGGCAAATTGTTGAAGTAAATCCGGAAAAAGTTATGCAGATTCGGTCTCGCTACCGTTCGAGTGGGGCGATCGAAAGGGCCGACTTCGACACGGCCAAACGCGTGGCCTACACACCGAACGATCCCCTTTGGGGTCAAGAGTGGCACCTGCGGACCATTAAGGCGGATTTGGCTTGGGACACAAGCCTTGGGTCGAGCTCTTCAGTCGTTGCGATCATGGACACCGGCCTTCAAACGACGCATCCTGATTTGGCGGGCAACGTATGGACGAACAGTGGCGAAATCGCCGGCAACGGAATTGATGACGACGGCAACGGTTACGTGGACGACGTTCACGGATACGATTTTCATTACAACGACAGCGAACCCGATGACCAGTTTGGGCACGGCACCGCTTGCGCGGGCATCGTTGCAGCGGTCGGCGACAACGGTGTAGGGCTGAGTGGAATTGCACCACGAGCGCGACTCGCTGGAATAAAGGCAGCGCGCGACGACGGTTACTTCTTCGATTCCGCCAACGTTCCTGCATTCCTTTACTGCGCAGACAACGGGATTAACGTGATTTCGATGAGCTTCTTCAGCGATCAGGTGACGCCTGCGGAACGAGATGCCGTTGATTACTGTTGGGATCACAATGTTGTGTTAGTTGCTGCGGCTGGCAACGCCAATAGCTCGATGTCGTACTACCCTGGCGCGTATGACAACGTTATCGCGGTCGCGGCGACGGATGGATCGAACAACAAATCTTGGTTTTCAAATTTCGGGACATGGGTGGCGGTCGCCGCTCCGGGCCAAGGGCTGACTACGACCACTAAGGATTCGGGATACACCGATGGGTTCGCTGGCACATCGGGCGCCTGTCCGCATGTGAGTGGGGCCGCAGCGCTCTTAAAAGGGGCTGTGCCCTCGGCGACCAACGACCAGATTCGATCAGCAATTGAAGACACGGCAACGACACTGATTCAGGCGCCCTACGGGCAGTACACGAAGTACGGCCTGATTAACTGTGAGGCGGCGCTCGCGAGGCTCCAGGGGTTGACATCCGGCTCGAAATCCGCCGTCCTGCAATTTGTCGCGCCGGTAGGAGCGCCCGCGAAGCTGCAACACTCGCCGAGTAAGTTTACGCCGACGTTCTTCGGCGGGCTGGGTTTTGAGGCGCCAAACAGTGTGCAACTCAAGCAGAATGGCAAGCCCATTCCCTATTTTTCACGCACGCGGCGCGGAGTGGCTGCCAACGTGATGTACGAGTCGAATGGCTCAGTCGAGATGTTAGTCAACGGCGTTACGAAGGGAGTGATTCAGACGGATAAAGGTTCTGACTATGTGTACGCTGCCACAGACGCCTCGACAAATGGAAGTGGGGGCCCATCGCTCGAAGGTGGTTTTTGGCAACTGTATCGAAACGACGGAAACGTGTTGACTTGTACGAAGCGAGACGGTGATGAGATTTATTTGGAGCTGCCGGTTCGCAAAATTGCACAAAAAACGATTAACAGACTTGAAGTGCAACTGACTCGATCGTACGCGAATGCGGTGGGAAGTGTGGAGTCGGTTTGGCTGTATGATTGGAGCAGTTGGAGTTTCCCGTATGGGCCATTCATTCAAGTGGGCAGCGCAAGCGTCGGGAGCTCGGGGTCGTTTTCTAGTAGCTATGTGATTACTGACAACCCGACACGGTTTTTAGATCCTGAGGGCACCATTTATGCGATTGTGGTTTGCTCGGGAGTTACCGGCAGTGGAAGCGTGCAGATGGACAGCTTCCGCTTGAAGATCCGCTAAAGTGCGTTCAAGTACTCGGCGACAAGGGCAAGAACCTTGCCCCTGTGGCTTGTGGCGTTTTTTTGTTCGGGAGTTAGTTGCGCCATAGTTTTGTTTAGGTCTGCGAGGTAGAAGATTGGGTCATAACCGAATCCACGTTCGCCTTTGGGCTTTCTTGCGATGGTTCCTTCCCGGGTTGCACTGAAAACCTTTGTTGCGGTTTGTGGACTCGCGATTGCGACCCAGCAGTTGAACCTCGCGCCGCGCTGGCCCTCTGGCGTGGCCTGCATTGCTTCAAGGATTTTTGCGATCTTTTGATCGAAGGAAGTGTGCTCTCCTTCGAATCGTTTACTATGAACGCCGGGTGAGCCGCCAAGTGCGTCAATTTCTAGTCCTGCGTCGTCGGCTATGCAAAGTTCGCCTGTGTGC
This sequence comes from Fimbriimonadales bacterium, assembly GCA_046330175.1. Taxonomy (GTDB): domain Bacteria; phylum Armatimonadota; class Fimbriimonadia; order Fimbriimonadales; family ATM1; genus JAJPJR01. Next base: position 812,029 of record JAXLTG010000001.1, on the reverse strand, counting down.
TTTGCGGCGGCCTCAGCTTTGATTTTTGCGTTCTCTTCGTAGCTGTCGCCGGTTTCATCCGGTTCGGGAAACGGGTCGAAATCAAGGAGAGTTTTGATGTGCCACACGCCGCTGAGCTTTTCGCGCAAGATCTCGACCATCTCGCGGGCTTTGTGGCGATTGTTCGTGGCGACTACGAGAGAGTTCATTCGAGGCCGAGAGCCTGCCGCTGCAAAACGAACAGTTCGCGCAACCCTTTTTTGCCTAAACCGATCAGTTTTGCGAAGCGCTCCTCTTCGAATGGCTCTGCTTCTGCCGTTCCCTGAACTTCGACGTAACGCATCGCATCCGTCATGACGAGGTTCATATCCACCGCAGCTCGGCTGTCCTCCTCATAATTCAGGTCAAGCAGTTCTTGGGGCCCCACAATGCCCACACTAACCGCTGCGATCATCTCGTTCATCGGCTCCCTATTTAGCATGCGCTGCGACTTCATCCATGTGAACGCATCCGATAAGGCAATGAACGCGGCAGATATGGAAGCGGTGCGAGTGCCGCCGTCAGCTTGGATCGCATCGCAATCAAGCGTGACGGTTCGTTCGCCAAGTGCATGCAAATCTACAACCGAGCGCATACATCGCCCGATTAACCGTTGGATCTCCATCGTCCGGCCATTTGGACGATGAGATTCCCGCTGATTTCGCTGACGTCCCGACCTGGGCAGCATTCCGTATTCGGCGGTGACCCAACCCTTTCCCTGGCCCTTCATCCAAACCGGAACGCGATCTTCGACGGTGGCTGTCACGAGTACGACTGTGTCGCCAACGCTGACGCGACAGGAGCCTTCTGCAAATTTTGCGACGCCTCGTTCAAAACTAACGGGTCGAAGTTGGTCCCAGTTTCTTCCGTCGCCTCTTTGTCCAATCACGGCGTGAATATACCGGATGGTAGAATCGCCGCGAATGCGTTCGACGTTTCGAGTGTACCGAGAGTTTTTCACGAGCAGTTTTCGGCGGGAGCTTGAGTTTCGCGCCAACTTCATCGCCCAAGGTATTCAGAACATGGTTTGGGTTGTGTTCTTTTTGCTTATTCTTCGCGTGATTTATGGAAACGCTGATTCGGTTGGCGGATGGAACGAAGGCGCGGCGTATGTTTTGAGCGCTACTTGCTTGATGATGGGCTCGGTCGCGTACTCCGTATTTGGATACAACTTGATTGACTTTGGCGAGAAGGTCCGGAAAGGCTCGCTTGATTTTGATTTGCTAAAGCCGGTGGATTCCCAGTTCTTGATCAGTTTTCGGCGAGTTGCGTTTGGCGAGTTGGGGGCCTTGATTGCGGGCTCGATTTTGCTCGTGTACGGATTAGTACATTCCGGCGCAGCAATTTCGATCGCCGGAATGGCCGCGTATTTCCTGCTACTTGGATGCGCACTCGTGCTGTTTTACTGCCTGAATCTGATGATGATGACGACGGCGATATGGTTTGTGAAAGTTGAGAACCTCTGGGTTTTGGGCGAAACGGCTTTGAGTATGGTTCGCTATCCGCTGGAGATATTTTCGCCGACCCTGCGCCTGGTGTTTCTTTATGCGCTGCCGCTCGCATTTCTGTCGTGGGCACCCTCTAAAGCGCTGTTGGGTTCACTGCCAAGTTGGTATTGCTTGTTAGGCGTCTGCTGGACGGTGGTCGCCTTAGCTGTGTCTCGTTGGTTCTACATTTTCGCGCTAAAGTACTACGGGAGCGCGAGTTCATAGGCGCGCCTGAGTAGACTCGTCAATATGAAACTCCCTCGAGAGAGTGAATTCAAGCGCTCGGAACGTAGGTTCCGGCTAATCGGGTACACGGTTCTAACGCTCGTCGTGCTTCTTGCGTTCTCGACTGCTTTCGCGCGAATTTACGCCGATTATTTGTGGCACGTTCACGACACGGGCACACCGCAGGTTTTCCTGACGCCATTGAAGACGAAAGCTCTTCTCTTCGTCGCAGGATGGATTGTTTGCTTTCTCGTTATGATTGTGTCGGGGAGGTTGGCTCTAAATACTCTCATCATATTGGGCAGAGAGCCCCAGACGATCGCTGACCACATTTTGCAGCGAGTGTTGAACTTTTTGCAATCGAGCGGCCCCCGGCTTGTACTTTGGCTTTCGGTTGTCGTGAGTTTCTTTTTCGCTGTCGCGCTTTCGACCAACTGGGATGGCTATTTAAGATTTACTCACGCTGAATCATTCGGACGGAATGACCCTGTATTCGGATTGGACGTCTCGTTTTATGTTTTCAAGCTGCCATTTTTGTCATCGCTCGCAGGGTGGCTGCTCAGCGTATGGTTATTCGCAGCATTGGTTGCTGGGATGATTTATGTGCTGATACGGAGCAGCGCTTCCTTGGCGCGAATGCCGATGACCACTCCGACGATTCGGGTGCACTTCACCGTCGTCGCGGCGCTTGGACTTGGGTTTCTTGGAATGACGGCCTACCTGAACCGGTATGGCCTGATGGATACTCCCAACAGCGGCTTTCACGGCCCTGGATACGCCACGATGAAGGAGATCGGCGCTCGAACAGTCGTCGCGTTTGCGCTCTGGATATTTGCGGCGCTCACACTTCTGAATATTCGGATGTGGAAAGCGTATGTTATGCCTGCAGCGGGTGTGATCGTTGTTGGGCTGATTGAGATTATCGGTGTGAGAATCTATCCAGGCATCGTTCAGTCTTACGAAGTCAAGCCGAATGAGCTTGCCCTACAGAAACCGTACATATCCAATGCGATCGCCGCCACGCGTTGGGCTTACAACCTTGATTCGGTTGCCATCACGCCTGTACAAGCGAACCTACGGCCGACTGAAATGGAGTTGGCGGATGCCCGTGAAACGATTGAGAATATGCGCCTTTGGGACCCGGACGTATTGAGAGCGAACTTGCAGACGATGCAGTCGTTCCGAAACTACTATGTGTTCCAGGATATTGACGTTGACAGATACGAAATAGAGGGCAAGCAGAGGCTGATCATGCTAGGCGCGCGCGACCTGCTCTCGGAAGGATTACCTGAGCGCAGCAACACTTGGCAAAACGTTGCGATGCAGTACACGCATGGCAACGGAGTCGTCGCGGTGAGAGTGAATGGCGCTACCGATGAAGGGACGCCGGAGTTCTTGTTGAAAGACGCGCCTCCTGTTGGCGTGCCCGATCTGAAGATTAGCGAGCCGAGAATTTACTTCAGCGACCGGGTGGACCAATCTGGTTTTCCGACGGACAGGTACGTGATCGTCCGCACTGAACTGCCAGAATTTGATTACAGCTCAGCGACTGAGGAGTCAACGCATAAGTGGACTGGAACCAGGGGGATTCCGATTAGTGGTGCGTTCACAAGGTTGCTTTTCGCGCTTTGTTTGGGCGACCAGAACTTGCTTCTGACACATGGCCTAACCAATGAGTCGAAGCTGCTTTGGCGGCGCTCGATTCGCATTCGGGCGAAGGCGATTCTGCCGTGGCTGACATGGGATCAAGACCCTTACATCGCGATTATCGGCGGAAGACTAACGTGGATTTTGGACGGGTACTCGGCAACTGACGGTGTTCCTTACAGCGCGGAGTCGTTGATTTCTGGTGAAAAGATTAACTATGTAAGGAACTCGGTTAAGATGACGATTGACGCGTACGACGGAAGTTGGAAGGCATACGCGATGGACGCCGACGAGCCGATTATGAAATGCTATTCGCGAATCTATCCCAATATTCTCACTCCGGTTGCAGAAGCGCCAGCTGAGCTCAAAAATCACTTTCGGTACGCCGAAGGAATGTTCATGCTGCAAAGCTTGCAACTTGGGAAGTACCACTTGACCGATCCTGTTCAGTTCTATCGAGCCGAGGATGTTTGGAATGTTGCGCATCAGACAACGAGTGAGGGTACTGGTTCGGAAATGGCGCCGTATTACGTTCAGATGCGGCTTCCTGACGAGAAGAAGGATGCGTTTATGCTGATATTGCCGTTTACACCTGCTGGCAGGGCGAATATGATCGGTTGGTTGGCAGCGCACTGTGATCCTGAAGATTACGGAAAATTGACGCTATATCGGTTCCAAAACGACCGCAACATCAACGGTCCGGCGCAACAAGAAGCGAAATTTGACAACGATGTTGAGATTAGCAAAATGCTCACACTGCTGAATCAACAAGGTAGTCGGATCAGACACGGAAATCTGTTGGTTGTGCCGATTGGAAAAAGTGTGATGTATGTGAAGCCTTTGTTTTTGGAGACAAACCGACCAGGGCTGCCCGCGATACCTGAGCTGAAGCTCGTGCTGCTGGCTTTTGCGAACAAGGTCGTGTTCGCGAATAGTTATGAGAAAGCCTTAGAGGCTTTGATCGGAAAAACTGCGCCGCAAGCGCCGATCGTCACCACGCCGGATAAGCAAACCCCAGAAGAACCGCCGGCCGATTTGAAGCGAGCGCTTCAGCTATTGGATCAAGGAGACGCCGCGCTCAAAAATGGAGATTGGGCCGCGTACGGAAAGGCGCAATCCGAACTGAAAAAGCTGCTCCGCGAATTGGCGGGTCGCAAGTCGCAACAATGAGCGAGGCAAGATTGGCAGCAGACAGGACGACGATTCAAATCGAGCGTTTGCGGCTTCCCAACGGACTCGTTATTGACTCGATAGACGTGACTGCAACTGGCTTGCGAGTCAACGTGGTGCCGTTCGAGCTTCCAGCCGGAAGCTGTGCAACTGTGGTCGGAAAGATAAGTTATGAAGGGATCGCGCGATTTTTGAATGATTCGCAACCAGGCGGCATGTCCGGATTTGAAGTTAGGCGGTTAGACGGCGAATTGGCGGTCACGGCCTTCACAAAATTGCTGATCCCTGTGCAAGTCGGGGCGCTGGGGAAAGTTAGCTTAGTCAATCGAGAAGTGCGTTTCGAGCCCTCACGGGTTGAGGTTGCCGGGGTGAAGGCACCGGAGGCTCTTGCAAACGAGCAGCTTAATCGAGTCAATCCTCTGATTGATCTGACCACCATGCCGTTTGAAGTGTCTGACTTTGTTTGCGAATTGCACGAGGACGCACTACAGGTGACGGCAACAGTCACGACAAATCTGCAAAAATAGAGTCTCTACGATGTCAACAAGCCTCCAAACTATTCGAGTTGGCCACAGCCCCGATGCCGATGATGCATTCATGTTTTGGGGATTGGCCAATAATATTATTGAAACGCGGTTTCAGTTTGAACACATTTTGCGCGACATTCAAACCCTTAACGAATGGGCAATGGAGGGTCGGTTGGAAACGACCGCGGTGAGTGTTCACGCGCTCGCGCATGTCAGCGACAAGTACGCAGTGTTGCGACATGGCGGCAGTTTCGGCGAGGATTATGGCCCGATGCTCGTCTCGAGCCGCGAAATGAGCGTTGACGAACTTCGAGATCAGACCATCGCAATTCCCGGCTTGTTGACCAGCGCCTTCCTCCAACTCAACCTGTTTCTTCCGAAGCCAAAATACGAAGTAGTGCCGTTCGACGAGATCGTTCCTGCAATCAAAGAGGGCAAATTCGATGTCGGTCTTATTATCCACGAGAGCCAGTTGACTTGGGAGCAAGAGGGACTCTTCCTGGTTGCAGATTTCGGTAAGTGGTGGAAAGCGGAAACAGGTCTTCCACTGCCGCTCGGAGTCAATGTTGTGCGGAAGGACCTGGGCGCCGACGCAATTCGCGATATCAACCGTGCCATGCGGGAGAGCATTCGCGCTGGTTTAGCCAATCGCGAAAAGGCACTGGAATATGCACTTCAATTCGGCCGCGGAGTTAGCAAAGAGACCGGTGATGAATTCGTTGGGATGTACGTGAACGAACGCACTCTTGATATGGGATCGGACGGAAAGCGCGCGATCGAGCTGTTGCTGGAGCGCGGTGCAGAAGCTGGGCTGCTTCAACCCGTTTCGCTTGAGTTCATCGAGGAAACCGATTAGTCGCCTCGGAGCACGCGCCAACTGTAGGCGCGAAAAATCGAGCCGACAATGACGCTCATGACGAGAAGCTGCTCTCCGATCGTATAGCTCGCATAGGGCTTGCCAATTTTCGTTTGGAACGCCCCTTCAAGCACGAGCACGTATTCGTTGTCGCGCAGCTCAACCTTCAAGTTGTGAGCAACCTGAACTCCAAGCTGCGAGGCAAACGCTCGCGTTATGTAGGCTTCCTTTACGTTGGCAAAGTCCAGCGGTTGCGGACTCACTGAGAGCGCCCATCCAAAGGACAGTGGCGCAAACATACCAACTAAGTTGTTAGGCAGATGGGGGGCCAATTTATGAGCGCATGCTGAATCTCGCACTGTTGCGGGCTATCCGGAAACCGTGATCGGAACTCGCACCGTTGCGACAACCCAATTGAACTTCGATTCAAGAGTAAATCTGCCACCGATCGCACGCACGAGAATGTCCACGATCTTCAGCCCGAGATGACTGTCAACCGATGGGTCAAACTTACTCGGTAGCTTGCGGCCGGAGTTTGATACACAGAATACGATTTCGTTTGTGGGGTTCATGATTTCGATATGGATCCGACCCTCTTCAATATTTTCGAAACCGTGTTCGACAGCATTCTGTATGAGCTCATTGAGAATCAACGCAACTTGCGTCGCCGCATTCATCTCGATGGCGGCGTTCACACCACCAACTGTGATCGGGACCGAGCGGGATGGCGACATCATCATTTGTTGTTGATGATTTGCCAACGTTTCCGCAAGAGCGAGAATTCCGATTCGGTCAAGGTCCTGGCTGGAGAGCAGGTCGTGAACACCCGCAATGGCGATAATCCGGTTCAGGACGTCTGTCATTGCCGCCTCCATCGGGAGGTCGGGAGCTTCGGCAAGCTGAAGTCGGATGAGACTTGCGACCTGCTGTAGGCTGTTCTTCACGCGGTGATGCGTTTCTTGCATCAATGTGTTCCGAACATGGAGTCTTGCGCGCTCAAGCGCGAGCGCTGCCTGTTTCGCGAGGGCTTCAAGCGCTCGTAACTCCACTCGCGAAAAGTCGTGCGGTTCTTCGGTGTAGCAAGTCATGACTCCAACCGCTTTGTCGCCTACGAGTAGCGGAATACACGCCATTCCGCGCAGCCCTTGAACCTCCGCAAGGTCTGGGCCCACATATTCGTCCGTGGCGCTGATGTCTGGCACGGTTACGCTCAGTTTTGTGAGCAGCGCTCTACCTGCAAAACTTTCACCAACCTTGAGTGATCGCTTTCGCCGGTAGGCGAAATTTTCGGATTGTGTCGCGCGCAGCACAAGCTCTTGGCGTTCCTCGTCGAGTAGTCGAACGGTCACCACTTTGTAGTTGAGTCGTTCTGCGGTGAAGGTGACAAGAAGTTGGAGTATCTCTTCGACGTAAGGCGATTTTGCAATTGCGCCGCTCACTTCGCTCACGGCTTCAAATCGTTCTGCTTTTGTCGCAAGAGTTTCGACTTTAGATTGCTGCCGAATTGCGCGTGCAACTTCGTTTGCGATTTTCGAAAGGATGCTCGCTTCGCGCTGCGTGTATCCATAAGGTCCGTGCGTTCGGACGTTTACGACGCCGATAAGCTCGTTGCTAAGAATAAGAGGCACGCACAGAAGACTTTGAAACGACCTTTCGTTCAATGCTGGGTGATCGTAATATCGAGGGTCTGCCCACGGTTCGCGCTTTATCGCAACTGCGGTGCGCTTTTCGGCCGCCCAGCCCGTGAGTCCTTGCCCCAATCTGATACGTACAAAACCGACTTTTTCGGGCTCAGAAGTGTCGGCAAGGAGCAGAAGGTCGTTGGAATCGGACAACAGGAAGATTTGGGCGGCGTTCGTGTGGGTCACCTCCTTCGCGATGCGCGCGATCTCGGCAAACGTTTCGCGTCGCGACAGGTTCGCGTCGAGCACTTTTGAAATCTCATCAATCGCTTCGAGTGCGGCCCGGTGTTCGGATGCACCTTGAGTGGATGTGTGCGGTTCGGTCGCGGCAATCCTTTTGTGAGTTGGCCATGCCCGCTTGGTCATTCGAACAACTTCCCAATCTGGTGAACAAGCACTGCGCCGATGTATGCGAGCGACGTCATGTAAATAAACATAAAAATCGGCCACTTAATGCTGTTGGTCTCACGCTTGACAACGGCTAGCGTTGAGAAGCACTGCGCGCATAATGCGAAAAAGACCATAAGCCCGATCGCGTTCGAAGTTGACACAATCGGCTTGCCGGTCACTCCTTTTGTGTTTCGGAGTGCCGACCGGAGATCGTCAGAGGTCTCGTCAGTATCATCGCCGAGGCTGAAGATAATCCCAAGTGTTGGAACCACCACCTCTCTGGCAGGGAATGCTGCGAGAATTGCGGTTGATATTCTCCAGTCGAATCCTGCGGGAGCGAAGATCGGCTCTATTGATTTGCCAAAGCGGCCAAGAAAAGAGTTTTCAGTTCTCTTCATGGCGATAAATTGTTGTTCGCTGGAGGGAGCACTCGCGCCCAGGGATTGGAATTCGCTCGCGTAGCGACAGTCTGCTTCTGCGCTGCGAGGGAAATAAAGAAGCGCCCAAATAAGAACAGACAGGACCACGATGGTTGTTCCAGCAACGGTTACGAACACTTTTGCCCGAAGGTACATCGCAAGAAACACGTCTCTCCATTTTGGCCACTGATACGGAGGAAGCTCAAGCAGGAAGGGCAAGCGCTTCCCTCTGAGGAGCCGGCTGTTGAATAACCAAACAATCGGAACGGCAACCAGAACTCCAAGAAAATGCATTGCAAACAACGCGAACCCTGACCAAAGCGGCCCATATCGAGGTTCAATGAACGTGCCTATCATCAACACGTACACTGGCAGTCTCGCGCTGCAACTCATAAGTGGCGCCACAAGAATCGTCGCCAGCCGACTGCGAGAATCCGGGATCACTCTTGCGGCCATCACCCCGGGAATGGCGCATGCGAAACTTGACAGCAGCGGAATGAACGCACGCCCATTCAGACCGCACCATCCCAACAAGCGGTCCATCAAAAAAGCTGCTCGCGCAAGATATCCGGTCCCTTCGAGCACTGCGATAAAGAAGAACAAAATTAGGATTTGCGGAAGAAATACGAGGACTGCGCCAATGCCACCAATTAGTCCGTCAACGATTGCGGACTTAAGGACAGGAGAAGACTCCAACATCGGTGCGACCCGATCTCCGATCCAGCCGAAGACCCAATCAATGCCGTCCATCAAAGGGCCTGAGAGTGTGTAAATAGACTGGAAGACGCCGTACATCAGCAGTACAAACAGCGCGAATCCGAACACACGATTAATCAACAATCGGTCAATCCGATCGCTAAGAGAAAGCACCGACTTCCCCTCTTCTGAAGAGTAGACGGCGCGCTGAACCATTGCAGCCCACGCATATCGGTCCGTCGTGTCGGTGTGCGGCAAATCTTCTTCTTGTGAACCATGGCGCGAGTCAGTATGGAACTCGGAGTAGATCTCAGGAAACGCCTTGATTCTTTCGGTCAGTTCATCAGACTTGCCTTCTATCCAATCTTGCAGCTCGTTGTGACGAATGTCATATCCCAAGCGGAGCAGCCGCTCCCGGAGTCCCGCAGCGCGGACCTGAGCCGATGTCGGAACAGAAATCTCTGAACGCACGGCCGGATGCTCGAGGCTTGTTTCAATCACTTCGAGAAGTTCACGAATTCCGCGACGCTTGTGCGCCACGACCGGAACCACATCGGTTCCGAGCAGGTTCGCCAATCTCGGAACGTCAACTTTGCCGCCCGCAGATTCCACAAGGTCTGTCATGCTCAGCGCAACAACGACCGGAAGTCCGCGTTCCGTGATTTGAGAGATTAGGAACAGATTTCGCTCAAGGTTGTGCGCGTCAACAACGCAAACGACGAGGTCCGGATTGGAATCGAGCGCCTCGACTGCGACACGTTCGTCTTCAGAGATTGCAGACAGACTGTAGAGTCCGGGAACGTCCACAAACTCAACTTGTTCATCGCCGATGTTCAGTTTTGCCGAGATCTTCTCTACGGTTACGCCCGGATAGTTGCCGACTCGCTGGCGCGCCCCGGTTATCGCATTGAAAAGCGTTGTCTTACCGGAGTTTGGGTTGCCCACCAGCGCGACCGTCTTGACGCGTGCGGGTGCATTCGGTTGAGATGCGTTACTGAATTGGCTCAATTTCCAAGAAGTCCGCTTCCCGCTTCCTGAGGCAGAGCCGATATCCTCGCAGGCTGATTTCGACGGGATCGCCGAGAGGCGCGATTTTGATGACCTCGAATTCTGTGCCCGGGACCAATCCCATTTCTGCGAGTCGCTTCGCGTCATCTGAGTCCGTCCGAATCGCGAGAACCCGCGCTTTCATGCCTGCGAAGATGTTAGAGAAAGTCATCACCGACGCCATCTGTTTTAGCCTACCCTACGAGAAAAAGTTTGACGCATCAAAACATTAGACGAATTTGAGGCCGAAAGGCTCACAAAATCAGGAAATTTGCGCCATCACAGCCGCCGCCATCTCGGCTGTCGAGAGGTTTCCGCCGATGTCGCGGGTCCTGGCGCCACCCTCGAGGGCGGCTTCGATTGCAGCTTCAAGCTTTGCCGCGGCCTCCGCTTGACCGAGGGAGTATCGGAGCATCATGGCCGCGCTGGAGATCGTCGCAAGCGGGTTCGCTACCCCCATTCCAGCGATGTCCGGTGCGGAGCCGTGGGAAGGCTCGTACAGACCGAATACGCTGCCGCTTTCCTTCGCGTCGCTGAGGCTTGCGCTCGGAAGAAGGCCAAGCGAGCCGGTGATCTGCGCGGCCTCGTCGCTCAGAATGTCGCCAAACATATTTTCAGTGAGAATGACGTCGAACTGGCCTGGATCGCGTACCAGCTGCATCGCACAGTTATCCACCAACATAAACTGATGCTCGACGTCGGGATACCCGGCTGCAACTTCCGTCACGACTTCACGCCAGAGGCGGCTTGTCTCCAAAACGTTCGCCTTGTCCACAGCCGTGAGTTGGCGTCCGCGCTGGCGGGCGATTTCGAAACCGCGGACAGCGATTCGCCTCACTTCTGACTTGGAGTAAACGCAAGAATCGGTTGCGATCTCTCCGTCCTCGGATCGGAACCGAGGTTGGCCGAAGTAGATCCCTCCGGTCAGCTCTCGAACGACAACGCAGTCAATGGGCCCCGACGGGCCGAGTTTGACCGGGCATGCGTCAGCTAACGGCGTGAAAAGTTTGGCGGGCCTGATGTTTGCGTAGAGATTCAGTTCTTTACGCAGCGGCAGCAGCGCACCGACTTCGGGTCTGAGGCTAGGAGGCTGGATCGAGTCCCATTTCGGGCCACCGACGGCGCCTAGCAGGACGGCGTCTGCTTGTCCGCAGAGCTGTAGCGTCGGATCGGGAAGAGGGACTCCGGTCCTGTCGTACGCCGCTCCGCCGATGTCGGCGAACTCTAGATTGACCTCGGGGAGGACGGCTTTGAGCACGGTTACCGCAGCATCTATTACCTCCGGGCCGATCCCATCGCCGGGGAGCACTGCAATTTTTGGGGTCATTGGTGCGCCATTAAACCTTTTGAGGGGTGGGCCTTTCGCCAGATGCGCGAATTGAACTCGAAAATGGGGTGTAGACTGGCCCGCGTGATTGAGGTGGTTGATGTTCACAAGCACTTTCACGACTCGAAGCGCGGGGTGGTGAAAGCGGTGGATGGAGTCTCGTTCGAATGCCACCCCGGAGAGGTGTTTGGCCTGTTGGGGGCGAATGGCGTTGGAAAGACGACTCTTTTGCGAGTGCTCAGCACAATTCTGAAGCCAACCCAGGGCTCGGCCAGCATCGCGGGATTTGACGTTGTGAAATCCCCCGACGAAGTTCGACGCCGAATCGGATTTATGTCCACGACGACTGGGCTTTATTCGCGTCTCACTGCGAAAGAGATGATTCGCTATGTGGGTTCGCTTTATGGGATCGAGAAGGGCGAACTCGAAAGGCGCATTTCAGCAATCATCGCTTCGCTTAACATCACAGAATTTCAGGACAGGCTGTGCGACAAACTCTCAACAGGTCAGAAACAAAGAGTCAGCCTGGCTCGTACCGTACTCCACGATCCGGACGTGCTGTTTTTTGATGAACCAACAGCCGGACTTGATGTTCTCGCGAGCAAAACGATTATGGAGTTCATCGAGCAGAAGCGCAGCGACGGTAAAACGATCCTGTTCTCGACGCATATCATGAGCGAAGCCGAGCGATTGTGCGACAGGATAGCGGTGATTCACAACGGAAAAATAGCGGCAATCGGCACGTTCGAAGAGTTGAAGACCATCACCGGCGAGCAAAGACTTGACCATGTGTTCCTGAAATTAATCGAAACTGCGGAGGCTGTGGCGTGAAGGGTTGGCTCCATGTTTGGCGCAAAGAGATTCGAGAGTTCACGCGTGATCGTCGTGTGGTGATGAGCGCGGTGTTCGGACCGCTTTTCATGGAACTGATGATCATGATGCTGTTCGGCTTCATCGGCAGTCAAGTGTCGGGGCAGAAAGCTCAAAAGATTCTCGTTGAGAACGGAGTTGCGGCGCCCGAAGTCATGTCAGCGCTGAAGAGCGATCCCGATCAAAAGTTTGAGTTCATTGATTTGCCGCAGGGGCTCTCACGAGAGGATGCGCTTGGTCAGAAGAAGGGGCGGGCTGTTCTCAGTTTCCCCGATAATTTTGCTGGGCAAGTTGGGACGTCTAAGGTGCCGCCCGAGATAAAGGTATTCGTGGATCCGCACGAAGCGACGGGCGATTTCGCGTTTGCTGCTATTTCAAAGGTGCTTCAAAAACAGATTGCGACTTATACCGCGAAGTATCTGAAAGCGCGGCAAATCGCGATGACAGAGCTTGTGCCTTACACGCTGAAGCGCGAGGAGATAAAGACCTCGAAGCCAGTGGGCAGCGACATATTTGCGAGCTTTCTTCCGTACCTCATCATTTTGTTTGCGTTTTATGGCGGCTTTTCGATCGTGAGCGACTTGGTTGCCGGCGAAAAGGAACGTGGCTCACTCGAGACTTTGTTGGTTTCGCCTTTGTCGCGGACCGCGATTGCTGTTGGAAAGTTTGCCGCACTCGCGACAGTCAGCCTGACGGGATGTTTATCGGCGCTGCTGGGAGTGTTTTTGCCGGGGATTCTGCACCTAAAGCTTACTGAAAAGCTGTTCTCTGGCGGGATAGGGATTGCGCCGGCATCCCTTTTCGCGCTGGCAATCGCCGTGATTCCGTTGGTAATCTTTTTTGCGGGAATTCTGCTTGCGGTATCGGCCTATTCGCGTACACAACGGGAAGTGCAAAGCTACTTGTCGCTAATGAGCTTTGTGGTGCTCGTACCGGCGGTCTTCAGCCAAGTCATCGGCCTGACGGACCTCGGGGCGTCACGCTGGGTTTCGTTCGTTCCTATACTGAACACCGCCTCGGTGATCCGTGAGGCGCTGCTGAACAAAGTTGATTGGACTAACTTAGCGATTACTGGAACACTCGGAATCGCGCTCGCAGTGTTTGCGCTTTGGTTGGCTGTTCGAATGTTTCTCAGTGAGAAGGTCTTATTGCGAGTATAGTTTGACTACCGACCGCCAGCCGTCGGAAGTCCGTTGAGCATCGCCGAAAGCTGGCTCATTTGAGACTGCATCTGAGAAATCGCTTCTTCCATTGCAGTGAACTTTCTCCTCAGGACAATTTCATGGTCTGCCGCTGCAGCGTCCAAACGCTTGATGCGATCATCAATATCTTGAATCTTCGCATCAATCGCCTTCGTGCTCGCGACCAACGCGCCCGATGTGAAGTCAAGTGTCGCTCCGAGCGATGCGGACAGAACACCTGCGGCACCCCTTGTTAGGACGAGCGTTCCGAGATTGCCGGTCACGGTAGACGTGATTTTCAGTTGCAAACCATCGGTCTTTGCGTTGCCGGAATTACCGGTGAGAAACTGTCCCGCGCCCGTCGCAGCTTCGCCATTTATCGTCCCGGCGACATCAAGACCTTCACCATCAAGCGGCGTTGTTCCGATTCCCGAGTTATCCGCACCAGCGGCAAGGTCTGAGACAACCGAAAAACTGCCTGCAGCGCCATATCTCTTGGATGTGAGCACGAGGTGATCGCTGCCATCATTTGAGGCGACCATTAGGTCTTTCAATTTTGGGTCGCTGTTGATTTGTGTGATGAGTTGTGTGAGCGTGGTCCCTGGGGCGACGTCCAGATCATAGTCTTCAGAGTTGAAAAGCGCTCCGCGAAATGTTAGCTTCTCCGCAGATGCGGCGGGCGACATCATCGCAGTTCCCGCAGTCGCTGTTCCCTGCGTTGCGACTTGCGTAATGTCAACGATGTATCCGGAAAGACCGCTGGCTTGAGTCTTTAGCCCAGTAGACACGAATGAAACGTCTGGGTTGCTGATCGTGCCGATATCCTGGAAGAGACCGCGAACGTTGACGATGTCAGTCGAGAGCGCTTCCTCAACTTTCGATGCATCAACGGACATCTTGCCACTGCTATCGAAGCTGATGCCGATTGCGAGCAGGTTTTTGTAATCCCCCTGCAATCCTTCGGGGCTGTTGGTTAGGACGTTGAATATCGTAGCTTGTACTTCGAGAACGGTTGACTCACCGAACAGCGGACCGCTGATAAGCGTCTCGGCATCAAATGAGCCTTGGGCTTTGACGAGGTCGGCGAGATTGTTGTATGCGCTCGCGAGTGACTCAATCTTTTCTCGGATCCCTGCCGTATCGCGTGAGATGTTGATCGTTGAGTCTTCCGGAGTCGTCTCGTTGGCTTTGAGAAGCGTGAGAGTAACATTTGGAATCACGGTACTAACGGTGTTGGAAGCACTCGTGAAAGAGAGGCCGTCAATTGTAAACTCAGCATCTTGGGCAGCAAGAACTTCGTTGCCGGAGTCGAGGCCGAGGGTTGCAAGAACTGTGCCCGTGGTATCCGAGCGAACTATCGCGTTCGCCGCACCACTTTTTTTGGCAGTTAGCGTCAAGTAAACGTTGTTGGCTCCGCCCTCAATGATGGACGCGGTCACGCCGGCGTCCGAACCGTTAATCTTTATTGCGACATCCTTCAGTGTGTCGTCTGAATCAATCGTGACGGTTTCCCCATTTATTTCGAATGTTCCCGTTAGATTGAGCGCGGATGTGGAATTTGCTTGAGCATCGGATCTCACCTTATGCGCCTGCGCAAGTTTTGAGACTGCGAGGCTGTAGGTTCCCTGCGACGCTTCAGAGCTTGCAGTGACCGTCGCGACGTTCGTGTCGCTCGATGATGCCTTAGCAAGCTGAAACGCGGTCGCTGACTTCAGCTCATCCATCGCCGTTTTCACTGAGGTGGCGAGGCCCTTATACTGTTCGAGTGCAGTTTGCTGAACTTGTAGCTGCGCCTTCTGGGAGCTGAGCCGCGTTATCGGCTGACGTTCAAGCGCCAAGAGGCGCGAGATTATGGACTCGGTGTCTAACCCCGAGCTGATGCCTGAAAACCTGATTCCAGATGTCGGTCCCGAAAAGCTCATGTTATTTCTCCGGTTTGCGCCACTTCCTGCGGGCTGGCGCATGGATTCCGTTAGGGATTATCGGTTGGACCTCGGCGATTCTTTGGCAGAGGGCTGTAAACTGGTAACGTGAATTCGCACCTGATCATCGCGCTGGATACGCCCGACTTAGCCTCGGCGGAGGAGACAGTCTCCCGGCTATCCGGTATCGCGTTCGCCTTCAAAATTGGCCATGCGCTAGTGCTCGGGCACGGCCTGGACGTCGTGGACAAACTTCACTCAGCCGGGGCACAACGCATCTTTTTGGATATGAAGTTCCATGACATTCCAAACGCAGTCGCGCTGGGAGTGCACGAGGCCACGCGGCGAGGGGTTTGGATGATGACTTTGCACGCAAGTGGCGGCGATGCGATGATGCTGGCGGCCGTTGAAGCCGCAGCATCTGCCCATACCGGAATACCGCCGGTGTTGCTTGGGGTAACCGTACTGACTAGCCTCGATGATGACGCCCTTAGCACGCAGATCGGCATAGGTCGAACGGTTTCTGAACATGCAGAGTTGTTGGCGAAGCGCGCAATTCAGTGCGGCGTTGATGGCGTCGTATGTTCGGGACACGAAGTCGCCCATCTCCGAACTGTGTTGGGCTCTGAACCGGTGTTAGTCGTTCCGGGGATTAGACAACCGAGCGGCGAGATTCAAGATCAGAAGCGGACGATGACCGGAGCCGATGCAATCTCAAACGGCGCGACGTACATCGTTGTCGGTCGCGCACTAACCGACACTCGCGACCCCGAAAAAGCGCTTGCAAGTCTTGGACTCTAAGCGAACGGCGCGAAAACTGGTCGCGTGGTACAAGACGCACAAGCGGGATCTGCCGTGGCGCGATTGCGGAAATCCGTACCGTGTTCTCGTTTCAGAGTTCATGCTGCAACAGACACAGGTTGCAACCGTGATTCCGTACTTCATGAGGTTTGTGCGCCGATTTCCGACACTCGCCGCACTGAAAAATGCGACCGAAACGGAAGTCTTGGCGCATTGGCAAGGACTCGGGTACTACCGCCGCGCAATGATGCTCCATGCGTTGGCATGTTCGATCAGGAAACTGCCGAATCAGGCTTGTGAGCTGATGAGGTTGCCTGGAATAGGAGAGTACACAGCAAACGCCATTGCTTGTTTCGCATATGGAGAGCAAGTGGCTGCCGTTGATGGAAATGCAAAGCGGGTCATCGCGAGGCTATTTGCGAGCAAGAAGATTGGGACAGACCTGCACAAGTACGCGAATGATAGAGCAACTGAACTCATCGAGTTTGTGGATGCGCGAGACCTGAATCAGGCGTTGATGGATCTTGGCAGCACAGTCTGCACTCCGAAGAATCCCTCTTGCAACATCTGCCCATTGAGGCGCGAGTGCCGAGCGAATGAACTGGGTGTGCAACACGCATACCCGGTCGCGGTCCAAAGGCCGTCAAGCATCGCCGTAAATCAGACTGGACTCGTATGCATACAACGGCGCAGAATTGGATTTGTTCGAGATGAATCGAAATGGTGGCGCGGCTTGTATCACCTTCCGCGGTTGAGCGACGGCGAATCCGCCCCTCGCGGCGCGCAGATTTTTGGAACGATTACGCATACGGTCACTCATCACAAAATTTGCCTAACCGGAATGTACTGCCGACAACGCAGGCCGGGTATGACTTGGTTTGCCGCGGACGACCTTGATGATGTTCCGCTTCCGGCACCTGATCGCAAGCTATTGGCTCTACTGCCTATGACGGTATTCTCTCGCTAATGAGGGCGTTTGATCCTGTAGCGCTTTTTATCGCAATTGGTGTGCCAGTTGCGCTAAGCGTTGTCGCCGTAATCTGCTTCGCACTTCAGCGGCGGGAATTTGGCATACGGTTTGCGATTGTCGCGGTCGCAACGGTGCTGCTGTCGGCGACGTATTTGCTCGTAGATCGCCTTGCAGGGTTTGGAAGCATGACTTCGCTGTACATCGGTGCAATTGTCGCCGCACTGTTGGGGGTTCTGACCGGGAAGCTGATTCGCCGAGGCTCTTAGTCAACGAGCCGGGATAGAAACTTTTCCGAACCGAACCTAACAGGGTCACTAACTGGAAGTCCAGATTCCTTCTCCAATTCATTTACAGCGGAGGCAGCATCGTTTTCAGAAAGGTGGGCTGTGTTCAGTGCGACGCCTACCGTTTTCGGTTTCAAAAACGTGCCGCAGCACGCGGCCATGTCTTCGTACAGCGCGATCAGGCTCGGAATTTCAGGAATGTTCGCCCACGGCCGATTTCTGATGTGAGATTGCCCCGCGCGATGGCAGAACAGCAAGTGTGTTGGCATTGAGCCTCTCATTAGGGCGAGGTTTGCGCTTGCAGCCGGATGGCAGAGTGCGCCCTGCCCTTCGATCACAATGAAGTCGGCCTTTTTCGCGACATTTAGCACCTCGGATTCAATCGCACCCGTTGCAAAATCAACACGCACTGCGTCAAGCGGAACACCAGAGCCAGTGACGATCATTCCGACTTGGCCCGTGGCAACCATTTCGGCGGAGTGACCATATGAGCGAAGAGTTTTGACGAGTTCCAATGACGCTGTCATTTTTCCTACAGACATGTCGGTGCCAATCGTTAAGATGCGCTTGTTGGGCAGCAACCGTGCATCGCCAGTCGCGGGTTGAAGTCCACTCGGCTCTTGCCTCACGTCCTCAATTTCGCGGCCCGACTGCAACGCGTTTCTGAACTCGGCCTCGTTCTGCAGCGGAGCATGTAGCGGGTTTACAAGTGACATATCGAGGCGCAACGCCTCGACAATTTCGGCTCGCCACTCCTGCGGAAGCAAACCACCGGCCGGCGCGATCGCGAGAACAAGCACATCTGCACCAAGCTGCTTTGCTTCGGCAACCGTTTTGACCACGGGAACATCTGCAAGACCGGATGCGAGTTGCGACGCGCGAGTGAGTTGGGAATCGCGATCTATGACACATACGTTCTCTGCCCGGCCATAACGAAGAACGCTTTCTCCGAGCTTTCCGTATGGCTGTCCGAATGCGCCGTGCATAAGCAGCGCAATTTTGTTGCCTGGTCCTGTGAGCTTCACCGGAGTGTCACACCCAAACCCGGCGATTCACTGGGAATTAGGCAACCGTTTATCATTTCGAGACCCACTGCTGGATCTGGGTCTTGGTTGAGATGACTATCCAAATCTATGTGGTCAAAGAGTGAGCCAATGGCAGCGCCTGCCGAAATCGCGACGGATGATTCACTGAAACAGCCAATCATCGTTGACTTGCCGTGAGCTCGACAGACAGAGACGATCCTC
Source organism: Fimbriimonadales bacterium (assembly GCA_046330175.1). Taxonomy (GTDB): domain Bacteria; phylum Armatimonadota; class Fimbriimonadia; order Fimbriimonadales; family ATM1; genus JAJPJR01. Next base: position 793,263 of record JAXLTG010000001.1, on the reverse strand, counting down.
ATGGCTTCACTAATTCCGCCCGCCTTCAGCAGTTTCACGTTCACGCCGTCGCAGTGTGGGATGACTTCTGCGGCGTCCTTTGCTGTGGAGACGGTTTCGTCATAGAAGATGGGCAAACTGCGAGATTCGTAAAGTCGTGGCATTGAGGATTTGTCTTCGAAGTGAAGAGGCTGCTCGACATATGCGCAGCCTTGACCGGCCAACCAGCGACACATCTCAATCGCGTCGTTTAGATCCCATCCACCATTTGCATCCACACGAATCGGAACATCGGCAGGTGCCGCTGCGCGAGCTGCTAGATACCGCTCCTTATCGGCTTCTATTCCGTCTGATGAGCCGAGTTTTTGCTTAATGATCTTGCCCCCGGTCTCATCCAGCAGAGATCGGACTCGGTCTGGAATCTCCTCACACGGCAGGATTCCGATTGTCACGCTGGTCGGCTGCATTCGGCTGGAAAGGCCGAACATTCGGTACAGCGGAAGCCCTGCTTTCCGACCTAACCAATCCCAGCACGCCATGTTGATCGCCGCGATCGCCGCTGAAAGCATCCCCGCTCCGCGGCAGATCGTCTCCACACGCGCGACTTCGCTGGGAGCGCACTCCGAGAGCGTCGCAGAGGAGGCTTCGATGCTCGCCCGGCACGTCTCGGCATTTTGCGGTACTCCGTATCCGACCGGAGCCAATTCTCCGATTCCCTCAACGCCGCCTTCCGAAACCTTCACAAACAGATTCAGGGTTTCGCCGCTGATTCCTCGGCTGATTCTGAGGGGGTGTTTACGCTTGATGAGGCGATCTTCGATGGAGATTTCCACGGCGCGTAAGCATATCCGAACTTGATTGTTAACCACCGTAAACGCACCATTTTTGTACTCGCGGCCCCACCCATTTCACCCGATACTTCAAATTGGGCGGTCAATTTTGCCGCTAAATATTGTCCGGCGACATCTCGCCACGACGCGACCTAAGATAAAGGACAAATGAAACTAATGGGCTTATCAGTACGACGCGGCGCTCTCCGCAATTACATTGAGCGATCCCTTCAAGAGCTGCCGGCACTGCCGACAGTTATCAACAAGATTCTCGAACTCACCGAGGACCCACACACATCGGCCGGCGATCTCGAGCGGGTGCTTTCTCACGAACCAGCGATGGTTGCGAAACTGCTCCGAGTAGTGAACAGCGCTTATTACGGCTTGGCCGCACAAGTCTCATCAATATCGCACGCAGTTACGATTCTGGGGTTTCAGCAGGTTAGAAACTTAGCACTTTCAGTCGCAGCGTTTGCTCTGGTCCGATCCAATCAACCGGGGCTTGTTAAACTTCAGCGATCGTTTTGGCGACACTCATTCGGCGTTGGAATGGCTGCTCCCGAGCTTGCAAAAAGCAAGGGCGCAACGCTCGAGGAGCGAGACCTCGCGCAGGTTGGTGGATTGCTTCACGACCTCGGAGCATTGTTCCTGTTCTCAAACTTCAGCGAAGCTTATCGCGAAGCGGTAGACAAAGCGAGCAAAGACAACCTCTCGCTCACCGCATCGGAAATGCAGCAGCTTGGAATTACGCACGATGAGGTCGGTGGCATGATCGCGCGAATCTGGAAGTTTCCTGAGCCGCTTTGCGCGATCGTCGAGTCGCACCACGATTGGTCGCAAGCGGAAAACAACATTCCGATGGCGGCAGTGCAGTGCGCAAACCAACTCACGATTCAGGCTGGGTTTGGTTTGTTCCCGACTCCGCAGCAGCCGGAAAGCGCTGAAATGATCGCATGGGCAGGATTCGATGAGGCAGCCCATAGTGAGTTCCTCACTTGGATTGCCGCCCGAGTCGAAGGTGCGGAAGGCGTGTTCGAGTCTCTGTAAGTAACTCATTCGGTACGGGCCGCTTCGGGATGAAACAATTGCGAGGCGGCCCTTTTTGCTTATGAATCGAGCCGGTCTGACCGAGCGAGGCTGTATAATCCGCACACCGGATGCCCCGGTCGTCTAGCGGTTAGGACATCGCCCTCTCAAGGCGAAGGTCGCGGGTTCGAATCCCGTCCGGGGTACCACTCTAGAAGCCAACGCTCCCGGATCCGTTACCTGCGCACGCCGAAAATGCTGAACAGTGCCGGGTCACCGACCAACTGAATTCCCAGATCGCCCGTTATGCGCTGGAACGTACCGCCGGTGATGAACCGGAAATGCGTTGTATCGCGGCCGTGACTTGCGCGCACTATTCCCCAACTGTTCCCGCTCGGGTCATCCCCCTCTATTTTTATCCAATAGACCGTGTGGCCAGGGAGCAGCAGCCATTCCGGCAGGGTGACGTAATACGAGTACAGCCCGCCGCCGATTGACGTCGGATGAGTTTGCGCAAGCGTGAAGCGATACCCTTTCAAGTAGTCCCGTGACGTTTCGCTCTCGGGTAGCGCTGAGATTTTTGGTTGATAGTCGGGATAACCGGCGAGCCCTTCGTAAAAACGGACAGTTACACCGTCAATGGGTCCGCCACCACCAACCCAACGCACCTCCTTGATATAGGAAGGCTTCCTCAAAATGAAGTTGTCCCACGAGTAGGTATCGCCGTCATAACCATCTGGATACCACCACGACGAAGGGATGATCGTTGTTGTGTGATTCGTTAGCTGATCATACAAAACCATCGAGTATGCGTTCGCCGCAACGACGCTTGTAGCAACTACCAGCAAGACTCTGCGACGAAGACAATTCGCGGTTTCGCGATGCTGTGTTCTTGATTCTTGCATACCTCATCATAGCATTTTCGCAATGCAAACTCGATGTTTTTTTCCCGAAATGTTAATAGGTTTTGCGATGATTAGTCACCCTCAATGATCTTACGCATTGCCACGATGTTTTGCTATGCGAAGGAGCTATCAAAGGTCGTGTTGGCAATGTCTGGGAAGATGCAAAATTTTGCGATGTCTGCACGCCTGTTCCGAACTCGTTTTCGTTGGGTGTTGCGCTTTGACAACCTTTTTCCAGTCTTTGATTGACTCATTAGCAGTGACAGTTACGGGGCTGTACCGGGGCGACTAAACATAAATCTGTTGATCGTCCCAGCAGGTTTGAAGGTAATCAATCTGCCCGAGGTGTACGGTTGTGTGCCAACCGGGAAGCTGCATTAGAAACGTCATCGGCATCGTCCAACCCTGACCAGAATCAAGAGTTAGGTCAATCGCTTCCGGCGAAAGTTCGTCAAGCGCTTTCAGGACCTCCGCAGTGCCTTCGCGGAACACTCGCTCCATTTCAACGCGCGAAGTCAGCTTGATCTCTTCGGCGTTACGCTCTGCTAACCACGTTTGCAAATCGTCGGGCATTGGCAACTTTTGCGCACGAATCATTTGCGCGAACCTTTTCGCATACAACGCAGTGTGCGCGGCGATTCGAATTGCTGATTTCGCGGTTGGCGTCGGCGTCCAGCTTAGCTTATCGTCTGGGACGTGCGAGAAGTTTCTCAAAAACATCTCCATCGCCTGCACCGCGCTCTGTTTACATGATTCGACAATTTCCATTGGCGAGATTTTACATCGTGTCGCTGTGGCGGTCACGGAGCGCGGAGGAAATGACCCAACCTGATCCCCTGCAGCTGCCGGGTCCGGTCGCCCCGAACGGTAGACTGCCACGACTATGAGTTGCACCCTCATTACTGCCGTGGCGGCCTTCGTCATTCAGTTAGCCCCGCTTTCAAAGATTCCCGCGGGTCAAGCGACCGGCGACATCACCGAGTTTGGAGTCAATGGAGCCCAGGAGCTCGTTTCGATTACTGCTGGCGCGGACGGCAACCTGTGGGCGATTGACCCGCGGGCCAACAAGTTGATTCGCATCTCTCCGTCGGGATCAATGACAGAGTTTCAGCTCTCGGCAGGCTCATATCCAGCGGACATCACCGCCGGACCGGATGGAAACGTGTGGTATGGCCGCAGAGGCGAAATCGGAAAGATTTCGCCAACGGGTGAGGTGACATCTTACAAAATTGATGGCATGGTATCCGGCATCGCTGCGGGACCAGACGACAATCTCTGGTTCTGCGAAACTTTTCGCGGCAAAATCGGACGGTGCTCTACTAACGGAACCATTACATTGTTCGATGTTCCAACGCGTCCCGGCAACGGCAGCAGCAACCCTTTGTTCATCTGCGCCGGCCCCGATGGAAAACTCTGGTTTACAGAATCAAACTCGAAGGCCAACAAAGTCGGGTGTGTGACGGTGGACGGAAAGTTCTCCGAATTCGCGTTGCCGCATGACGGCGAACCAAGAGGAATTACGGCAGGTCCGGACGGAAATCTCTGGGTTGTTCAGGGTGCGAAGTTTCCCGAAGAGGATCGCGTTCTAAGGATTTCTCCTACCGGTGAAGTTCACGAATTCATTCTTTCTGGAGTAAAGACTTCGCTGGCGCAGACCATCGTTTCCGGCATTGATGACAACCTTTGGTTTACTGAGCCAAACAACCCCAGCACAAAGGTTTCGCGCTTCACTGTAAATGGTGACCTTACGCGCTATGCGGTTCCGACTGCCTTTAGCGGACCGTGTGGACTAACGGTTGGGCCTGATGGAAATTTGTGGTTTACCGAGAAGGCGAAGGCCAAGATCGGACGGTTGCAAACGGCAACAAAAGGGACAAAGTATGTTTTGCATCTGCCAAGCGGCTTTGTTCCGACGCACATCGAAGGTGAGCAGGGGCAGAAACTGTTTTGGATTAACAAGATGCCTGGGCAATCCGTCATAAAGGCTGCGCCAAACATTGATTCAGGCTCGCGAGGAACCGGGCAGCACTTTGCAACCCAGTTTGATGTTGCAGGAACTTATAGTTGTTATGACGAAAAGCACGAGTCGCACAAAATCACTGTAGCCATCGCCTTGAAATCGTCCCCGCCATCTGGCACAAAAACTTCGAAGTTCAACATCGTGTGGTCATCGGGCGCGAACGCGCCTGATGGTTGCGTGGTTGATGTTGAAGTTACGGTGCCCGGAAAAACCGGTTACGAAAAGTGGCTTGATGGAGTCTCGACAAGTTCGGCGACTTTTGAACCCAAGCATGGTGAAGGAGAATATCGGTTTCGGTCCCGACTCCGAAGCAAATCCGGCGCGTCGTGCGATTGGTCTCCGGCAGCTTCGGTCCGTGTGAGTTCAGTGGCGATTCATCGCGAAAGAAAGTGAAGGGCTCGATTCGCTTGATGAGACGGTTCCATTTCGCGGGCCGAGTTCCTCGCCACGCCGGAGTACACTGAGTCACGTGTATCCCAAACCTGAGTTTCACGAGCGCGATCGTGCGGCGATCGTTGAGTTCATGAAGAAGCATCCGCTCGCGCTGGTCGCAGCCGCTGGCGACGCCGGTATCGCTGCGAGTCATGTGCCCGTCTTGATTGACGACGGCGGCGAACAGATCAAACTGCGCGCACATGTAATGCGCAAAACGCAGCATTGGGAGGCATTCAAGCGAGCAGCGGAACTGTTCGTTGTTTTCACCGGGCCTGATGCTCCCGTACTTGAGAGTTGGAACAGCACTCGGCCTTTTGGCGGCACGTGGAACTACATGGCTGTACACGCGCGGGGCTCAGCGCGTTTCTTAGCCGAAGCTGAACTGATTGAACTGCTGCGAGACCTGAAAAACCTACATGAGGTCGAGCCTGCCGCAAAGTTTGACAACCTTCCAACCGAGTACATCACTGCACTGATCCCGGCGATTGAGGGGTTCGAAATCACGCTCAACTCAGTGGAGGCGGTGTTCAAACTTAGCCAGAACCGGAGCCGCGAAGACTTTGAGCACACGATTGATGCGCTCCAACGAAAGGGTGGCGAGTCATCTTTGGTTGCGGAGGAAATGGTCTCGCGGCGTGCGTCGTTCTTTCCGGAATAGGACGGACCTCTAACGCGTAGTGCGAACTGCGCGCTTTACGAGTGCAGCGATCTTCTTTTCATCCGCAGGGGTCAGCTTTTGCAGTGCATAGGCGATGGGCCACATCGTTCCATCATCGAGGTTGGCATCTTCGTTGAACCCCAGGGTGATGTATCTCTCTTTGAACTTTTGAGTATCGCGGAAGAACAGCACAACTTTGCCATCGGCATTTGCGTAAGCCGGCATACCGTACCAAGTCTTCGGAACAAGGTTTGGCGCGTTCGCCTTGATGATGGCGTGCAGCTTTGTGCAGAGGCCGCGATCGGGCTGCTTCATTTCGGAAATTTTTGCGAGCAGAGTTTTCTCGCTATCCGCCTTGTTTGCTGCCGCTTTCAGCTCCTTCGCGCGCTCTCGCATCGCTGCGCGCTCCTCTTTTGAAAACGATTCGTCCTTCTTCGCGGCACTCTTCTTCCCTGCGCTCATCTTCTTCCTCCTGGTCGCGTTGCCGTTGAGTCTGGCACAGATCGCCGAGCCGAAATTTGGCCGGATGAATGACCGGCTGCCATCAGGGCCCACCGCGCCACTCTTCTCCGAATCCTGGTAACTTCCGTCGGCCTGCAGTATGACTTCCCTCAGAGGCAGAGCAATACTGGAAGCCATAACAGGGAGATCGAGATGAACCTTCGACATTTTTCAATTCTCTTGGCAATCGCTGCACCCACGCTTGGGGCAGCGCAAACATTGAGCATCTGGGATGCGGCATATCGGTTGGAAGCCGACGCGCACTCTGGCCAATCGAACGACAGCCAGCTTTCGTTCAATAACAATGTCGGACCGCAGCAAAGCTTTTTCGACCGCGTTGATGCGTTTGCGAGCGATTTGCCGAGTTCAGCTCACTCGTGGTCCACCGTCGGTTGGAATTGCACGCCAACAACTCTCGATGTCGAGCTCACTGCATGTTGGGATTCGGTTGACTTTGGTGCGGGCAACAGCGCGCACATGCTCAGTCAGCTTTACCTTGGAATTAATCTCGATACTACAAATTTCATCTCTATTGCATCGGCGTTTGACCTCCCGAACTCTTGGGCAGAGATTGATATTTGGAACGGCAACTCGTGGATCCTGCTTGTCAATCGAAACCAGATCCAAAGTTACAGCAACTTTTGGGGGCCGGGCGATTATCGGCTTCGAGCCGAACGACATTACGATCCCGTCGGAAACTCGACCGGCTGCGTTCCGTGGTCGTTCCATATGGACGCGCAAGCCGTCCCAGAGCCGGCGACGATTATCGCGTTGGGCGCCGGTCTGGCTGTGTTACTCCGCCGCCGGAGATGAGTGACGACTTCAATGTTTCTGCTGGTCGCGCTGAGAGCGATGTGGAATCTGTCGAATTCAGCAGCCTTACGGGCTGATCGGGGCTCACAAGTGTGCGACAATCCCGGCATCATATGAGCAACTCAAGGGACAATGTCGTAAACGGTGCGAAGTGCCGCGTGATCGGTGGAACGCACAAAGGGAAATCGGGCACGGTTCAAGATGTGAACATCAGCAAAACGGGCCACAAAACGATCACCGTGCTCCAGCGCGATGGTGAGCGTTTCAAAACGCTTGCGAAGAATGTCGAAATCGTGCCCTGAAATTCGGCCGCGCGCATCGAACCAACTCCCTATGTTCTAAAATTGAACGCAAATGGGAGAAGAACAAAGTATTGGTTCGGCAATAGCCAGAAGGTGGTTCTGGGTCTCAGCTGCGTTCTTTCTGCTCATACAGTTTGGCGATTGGATAAAGCCGCACCTGTTTTGGGCAATCGTAATTGCGGGCGCCATCGGACTGCTCAATGTATCACTTCTTTTCGGGCTGATGGTGTTCGCACACCAAAAACTCAACCTTCGTCCGCATCTTATCCTCTCGGTCATAATCCTGCTTGCGGCGAACATGCTGACGCTATTAGTCCTTACGCCGTTTTTGCCCAATGATTTCAAAGGGATTGGCGATTATTTTCTTGGCGCGATAACGATGACGATACTGGTTGGCATGGCGCAGAGCATCCCGGACGTTTTCAAACCCGGCGGAGGATAACCACACCACTCACGTCAAAGTTTGCGCAAACCGCCGCGTACCCTGAGCGCAGTCAGCTTCAGGCGCAACCCTTCTTTCGTCGCCGGAGCAAAAGTAGAACTCCAGAACCCAGTGCAACCATCGTTGACGGTTCTGGGACAACGTCTTGGTGCTCGCCTGTTAGCGTAATCCGAGTGTCAAGGTCCGGCCTCGCACGAATGAATTTGAATTTGTATAGATCGCTATGATCGGTGGGCAGCGCGCTGTGCCTCACTCGCAGTTCTTGATCCACAACAAGACCGAAATCCGTGCCCTTGAAAGCGAAGCTCATATGCGCGACATCGCCCGCGCCCTGATCGAAGTCGTCCGCGGTCACGAGATGTTTTGCTTCCCAAAAGCCCACCCATTCACCGCTCGGTTCGTTCCATCGAATCGTCACCCTAGCCCTCCAGTTCGCCCAATTAAGGTCGAGGTTGTCATCCTCTTCCGGCGACCAGCCATAGATCACGCGGAATTGCTTCGGAGTGTCCACAGCATCGCCAATCGTAAACAGTCCCGCGAACGCGTTGGCACAAGGCAGTGCAAGCATCAAACTCAACCCAAAAATTCTCGACATGGGTTACCTCCCGAGCTTCGGCGAGCCGTAGCCCGAACGCATTATGCGCAAGACCCACCGCCCTTGCCTACTGTTATTCGGATACCAACTTGGATGGTTGGCGCGGACAGGCCCGGAGGGTTTGTCCGCGAGTGCTACAGTCCACCCCCACTCTTTAGTTCTCCCCCGCGCCGACAGTGGAGAGAACCCGATCGTGATTATTTCGCCTTCTGCGAGCGTAAAAAGGCGACGAGAGTGGTTGAAAATTCTGGTTTGGTCAACGTGGTTGTGTGGTCCGCGCCTTCGACAACTTTCAACTCCGTCTCTCCAAGCAGTTTTCTGAGATCGGAAACGCGCTGCTTCAAGCGGTCGCCCTCTTTTGACCCATAAACAAACAGCATCGGAACTTTGACGTTTTTGAGCTGGTCCGCGGTGACTCCGAGTTTCGGAAAACTTTGTCCCGCGAGCGCCAACGCTGTTGGGTCTTTGCCGTTGAACATCAGCTTTGCATACGCCTCGGCCTGCTCCGTTGTTAGCTTGCCACGCTCCGGCGGCCAGATGTGCATGATGTACGCACCCAAACCCTTCCCTTCTTCGACCGCTTTCGCGAGAACATCTATTTCATTCGGGCCGGCAGACGGCTCGCCAACAATGAGTGGCGATTGGCCAGCGAACACCAGCGATCGAACGCGTTCGGGATGCATCGCCGCAACTTTGGCGACAATGAATGTGCCCATCGAATAGCCTACAAGATGCGCTTTGCGTATTTTGAGATGATCGAGCAGACGCACAACGTCGTTCGCGAGTTCGACTCCGTACTTTGCTGCGTCGTGAGGCTTATCGCTTTTGCCGTGCCCACGGCAGTCAAGCGCAATCAGTTGGAAGCCTTCTGGCGGACGCGGTTTTGCGTTGCCCGATGCATCGCTGCCCCACATGGTCGCATCGCTTATCCAACCGTGGACGAGCAGAACCGGCTCACCTTCGCCAGCGGTCACGTAGTGAATCTTCACTCCGTCTGAGTCGAAATAGGCGTCTGTGACTGGAGGCGTGTTCGGGCTTTGGCCCGCTGCGAGAGACAATGCCACAAGTAACGCTTGCATTAAGCCTGTTTACCCGTATGCGCTTTTTCAGGTTGCGGATTTTCTCTGACTAAGACCGTTTCCACGCATGGGCGCCGACTTGCTTCGCTGAGCTCGAGGCGAGCACTTCGACTCGGTTATCGGTCCCCATAGAGATCTGAGGGTTAACTCCATACACTCCATCCTGCTCAGGCATCGGCAGCGTTGGGCGACTTACGTCGGGACTGTCTGCACAAAACCAGAAGTTGCGTGCGAATCGAAACGTAGTCGGACGGGTGTTCGGGCCGACGTTCACCCCGCCTGCTGACCAGTTGCTCGATGTGAACACGACTAAGTTGTCAGTGAATTGTCCGTACTGGCAAGGCACAAAGTCGCGATCGGTTGTTTCCTGCAGGATCCGCATGACCCAGCGCGAAGGATTGACCATCGTGTTGAACGAAACATCGGCACCGTCAACTCCGACGAATGCGACTGCCGCGCCGCCGCCAACAAACATACAACCGTTGACGCTAATCTGTTTGGCCTCGTATCTCATGTTTCCCATTGTTTGCAGCGATGGGCGAAAGAACGCCGCGCCTGTGCTGCCGCCGATATTCACTCCGCGCTGTCCGCCGTTTACAAACAAACAGGATTCGATTCGAATTTCGCTTGATCCGCCCTTGGCCTGGACTCCACTGTCGGCGCCTTCCCGGAACTCGCAACTCTTTATCGCGCCGCGGTGGCAACCAACCATGTCAATACCAGAACCTCCCCAACGACTGACTTTGCACTCTTCGACTGCGAAATCATCAACACCGGAAAGTTTGATTCCGTCATGGTTTCCTTGGGGCAAGTCACCAACGGTGATGCGCTTAAGTGTGATGTGGTGGGACGGGCTCGTTATGCTCCCGCCATCGTCAATGTTGATTCCGTTCGCGCTTATTCCGCTAATGCTGAGGTCGCGGATTTCAAGGTGACTGACTTGTGATAGCTGGATTCCAGTGCTGCCGCCCCTAATTCTTGGAGGGTTTGATTTGTCGGAGCCAGCAATCGTGATTTTTCGATCCTTCGTGCCAAGTAAATTCGAGGCCCACAAGTTGCCCTGGTACTCACCTGGGGCAATCAGAATCGTATGTCCGGGCTTGGCGGACGAGAGCGCAGCAGCCAATTCGGCGCGATTGGAAACATTGACGACGATTTCGTCGAGCGCGACTAAGGCGACCACCAGCCCAAGCATCCGGCAAGCAGATTACTCTCTATGCAAAGAAAAAGCATTCCCTCCATCCAGCAGGCCGGACGGAGGGAACGAGCCCAAGGCTACATGCTTACGAAATGAAAGTCCACGTCGCCGTATATGGTCTGGATGTAATCCACTTGGTAGGCGTGACCCATCATGTGGTTTCCGGGCAGAAACATCCAGAATTTCGCCGGAAACTCGCCGAATGGGCTTGCAAGCATTGCATCAATGTTGCTGTCGTTTATGGAGTCGAGCGAAGCGATGACCACTTTCGTTGATTCGTTGATGGCTGCGATCACGGCCTCACGCGTCGTTAGCGCCGCTTCTTGCTCAGCCATATGTTTCATCAGCTCTTCCATCGGCATGTCACCCGACCCCTCTCCGCGAATCACGCTAGAGATGCCGAAATTGCTGACGGCCAAATGGGCAGCGATTTGCAACGCGGACTTGCTGGTAGCGGACGGGCTCCAACTAAGCTTGTCATCTGGGACAAACGAAAAGGTATGAAGGAACTGAGCGCAGTTGCGCTCGGTGTGCGCCTTTGCTTCAGAGATGATGGTTTCGGTTATGGACATGGTTTGCATTTCTAGCTCTCCTATTTGTTAGTTCGCATTAAGCTGGCAACCTGGCGCCCTTGCACTGCCAATTCGTGTCTCTCGAATACGGTCCCCGCCTCCAGAGAATCGGCTAGTCAGAGAGATCGAAAACCTAACACAAATCCTCAGGTTTTGACTCCCGGTGCGGCTCAAGCTCGAGTTTGAGCTCAATGAACGAGTTTGTACAGGATACTTGCCTGGAGGATTATGAGGCTGTTACCCGGAACAAACGGGTGCGAGCGCCGGAAGTGTAAGGATGACTGGGTGCGGGACCGATAATTCCGATTGAGCAGCATGGGCCGCGACGCTTAGCATGAATGCTCGACAAAAGTTGGGTGAAAACATGAACAACATTATCAAACTTACGCTCGCGGCAATTTTCGCCATGGGGATTTGGGGCTCGGCATCGGCTCAGTTGAGCGATGACGGCAGCGGAACAGTAACGATCGCCGCCGCTCTGACGCTCGCGGAAACTACACCGATGAGCTGGGGCACGGTAGCGGCTCCTGGTGACGGCACTGCAGACTACACTCTGAACTATGCGACGGGAGCGGTGACGCTAACCGCTTCGACAAGCACAACGTTTCCTGGATATTCGTGGGACAACGGCGCCGCAGGTTTGTGGGCGCTCGCAGGCGACGCGAACGCTAACGTTTCGTTCAGCGTTTCGATCGGAGCCTTCGACGGCACCGGTGTCACCGTTCTCGCATCTCATATCAATGGGACGAGCGCAAGCGGCACTGGAACACTGGACGGATCCGGAGATCTCGATCTGAACCTTGGTGGAATTATTCGAGTCGCTGCAAACGCGACGCTCGGTTTGCATACCTCCGTCGTGACGGTGACTGCGGACTACGACTAATTTCACCTCTACGGAGGATGTCGAATGTCATTTCCCCCAGTGACTTTCCGATTCTTGCCGATGTTGCGCTGCGCGATGCTCTTCGCGATAGGCGCGGCAGCGATTCTGTTCGCCTCACCCAGGAACGGACCGCAACAAACCATTCTTCTGTCATCGCGCAGGATTATGCTGGACGATTCATCTCGATCCGGCGAAGTCTTGCTTGTTAATCCTTCGGATAAACCGGTCTCCTACAAAGTTACTCTCATCGAAATGCAGATGGATGAGAGTGGAAAGCTTGCCAGACTGCCGGTTGGAACAACGTCGGAGCGATCGCTGAAGCCGCTCCTGAAGTTTGCTCCTCAACAAGTGACAGTTGGCGCTCACGGCGCACAGAAGATTCGAGTCGCCGTTGGCCCCAATAAATTGCAGGCGGGCGAATACCGCACACACCTGCAGGTGGCAGTCGTGCCATCGGGAGTCGAATCAACTGACCCTGATCCCTCACGCATTTCAATCCGGTTTAGGGTTGTGCCGGCAATTTCTATCCCCGTGCTGTTCCGCGCCGGCAATCCGACAGCGTCAGCAACCTTGGCAAATGGCTCGGTCATCGGCAACCAGCTTCATGTGGAGTTATGCCGAACAGGCGAGCGCTCCATTCGCGGTGACCTCGCTGTGTATGTCGAGTCAAACGAAAAACGAAGGGAGCAAGTTGGCCTCGTTCGCGACCTAACGGTTTACTATCCGAACAGTGTCCGAAAAGTTGTGGTCCCACTAAAGCCAATCGCCAAGGCAACGAATTTGCGAGTTGAGTTCTCCGAGACTCGCGTAAAGAACCCCGCCAAGGCGGGCCTGCTGGTTCGACGGAAGGAGTAGCGGCTTGGTCATGGCGCTCACTAGGGGACTCTCACACATCGCTCTGATCGGGTGCATGTGCGTCGCTTGGGCGCAACCAAAGTCGGACGATGAGGTTAGCCGCCCGGCGGGTGACTACGAACGCATTCTTGTCGCGATACGGTTACGAAATCGTCTGGTTTCCGAGGCGATTCCTGCCGCCGTTGACGGAAATTCGCGGCTGTTCTTTCCCATTCACGTCTTCTGTAGTTCACTCGGCATCGCTTCGTCGGAGCTGAATGGCGAATTTCGGGCTGACCTGCCGAAGCGAGATCGCGGTCTCGCGTACTCGTCCGGAACCGCCACACTAACGATTGCAAGAGTTACGCAGCAGATGCCTATAGGCAGCGTGCTGATGCTTGACGGGGAGATTCATCTTGACGTCAGCATCATCGCGGCTTGGTTGAAATCGGACTTCGAGTTCTCATTCCCAAAACTCGAGCTTCGGCTCAATCCGGAGTTCGAATTGCCAATCGAGGAAGCTATTCGCGCAAATCGCGCGGTGCCTCGCGTCCCCGCATATGCAAAGCCGAAGCGAACGCCACCGCCAGGATTGAAAGCCCCGATTCCCGCAATGTTTTCCGTTCCGACGCTCGACTTCTCACTTACCTCCACGCGCCAAGATGGATCAGGAGATATTTCGCAAAGATTCAATCTGTTCGCCACTGCGGACCTTCTGAGCATGAACGCGAGACTTTCCGCTATCGGTGACTGGACCCGCCCGCTCGAATCGGTCAGATTCCAGCTTTCGCGGACAAGCGAAGAGGGGAACCTCTTAGGACCATTGCGGGCGCGAACTTTTGCGCTTGGTGACGTTTGGTCTGCCAGCATCTCCCATGTTGCGCTTCCAAAGCGTGGCAGAGGTTTCGAGGTTTCAAGCTTTCCTGTCTCGCGTTCTGCCGATCTCAACGAGACAACGATTGTCGGCACGAGCCTTCCTGGTTGGCGAACTGAGCTATACCGTGACGGACTACTGATAGATACGGGTACGACGGATGAATTCGGTGGCTACAAATTTACAAACGTCGCGTTAGTGGTTGGTGAAAACCGGTTTAAAATCGTCTCAATCGGACCTAACGGCGAAACCAAAACAGATGAGCGAAAGCAGTTTGTTGGCTATGGATACACGAGGCCCGGCGAGACCAACTACCGAATTTCGGCGATGCAGGAGTATCTTCGTGGCAATGGTGTGAATCCTGACTGGAGGCTGCTCGCAGAGGTCGAACACACAATCAACTCGCAAACCTCAATCTCCGGCAGAGCCGTTCTCGCAGAGCCAAGAGACTACTTTTCCCTCGGCGTAAGGCTAAAAATCGGATCTGCGCTCGGCTCGTTTGACGTCATTGCCAACTCAGACGGCGCACTGGGCTCGGTGGCTTCACTTCAAACCCGCGTTGGCGACAAGAATGTCGCGGCAAGCGTGGGGGTTTTTGCTGGTGGCTACATCAGTGAAACGATCTCCTCGGTTTCAACTCCTATTCGGTTGGATGCAAACTTGCGGGTTGACACGCCTCTTCGATTCTCCTCTTACATACCGCTGTTTGGCTCAATCACACTCAGATATCGAGAGTTCACAAACCGAGGACCACAGTTTCAGCTCTCCAGCCGGATCGCAGGAACGTTCGGAGGCATCAGCGTTTCGAACAGCCTTTATATGAGGAGCGAGTCAACAATTGACGGAACAGAATGGGGCCGGTTCGCCGTTCGGAAAAAGATCGGGTCGCAGTGGCTCCGAGGCGAACTCGGTTACGCGCTCGGCAATCAGTTTCTTAGAAGCGCATCCGTCAGCGCAGACTTCGGGAGCTCGAAAACTTTTCGCCTGAACACAGGGATTCGCAAGCTATTCTACGGAGAAGACGACCTGGTCGCATTCGTGAGTTTGGTGCGCGCGTTTTCCACCGGCAATTTTGGACTTGATCTGCAAGTGAACCAAGATGGGCGGTTTTTCGGGTCGCTCACATACTCAACGAGTATTGGCGCAGATCCACGTTCCGGCGCTGTTCGCTTGTTGCCGGAAGGCTCGGCAGCATCGGGTCTCGTTTCGGTTCGCGCATTTGTTGATGTGAATCGCAATGGAAGGTTTGACGATGGAGACACGCCTATTGCGGGCGCAAGTTTTCGCGTCGCCCGACGCGATCTCGTCGGCATAACCGATGAGGACGGCATCGCGCTGCTGACTGGTTTCGCTCCTTCGGTTCCTGTCGAGCTTTCAATCAATCCGGACTCGTTAGAGGACCCTGAGCTCGCGGTCAACCTCGAGCCTGTGTGGGTTATTCCGGTTCTCGGAAATCCGAGTCGCGTCGAGATACCGATTCGAAGAGAATAGAGTGGGTAATCCGATCCCGCACGAGAGCGCAAGCCTTACATCTACTGTTGGACTCTCGTCAGAGTAACCACGCCAATAGGATCACCCTTCTTCACATTCGTGTGACACGAGTAACACTTTTCAGAAGAGGCATAGATGGCCCGTAGGTTCATGGTCATTTTGTGCGAACCGGAAGTCAGGGTTAATCGCCCGGATTTCTTGTGCGAACCCAAGAAATCCAAAATTTTCTTCTTCGTCTCAGTACCGTAGAGCGTTTTGTAAAACTGCAGCGCATCTTTTGCATCTCCGCCTTTGCCTTCACCCCACCTTCTGACTCTCATCGTGTCAGCAGATTCCGATGAACTCCACGTTTGAAACCAAAGCAAGTAATCTTTTGAGAGCTCTTGAAAGTTCTGATTCTTGGGAAGAGCACCATCCGGCCTATTCAGCCCACCCTCCCGAAGGTCGGTGCCATGGAGACGAGGAACACGACTTATCCCGAACTGGCCGTCAGTCGGCAGTTCGTTTAGGATGCTCTCAACCCATTCGAGGAACTTCTCCGCTTTTCCATCCGCCTCGGAGTTCGGTTGAGTTTCTCTGTCAACCGCAGGTGAGCCAACCCACCTTGCACCGATAATCGCTGCGACGGCACCGAACAGAACCACCACGGGAAATAACTTCATCCTCTCACCTCTCCTTTGACAAACGATTGACGAGTACTGTTTCGTTCCTTTACGTCGAATGTTTTTCTTCGCAGGGCGCGGGGCCAGCTAAAGGTCTTCGCCCAGCCCCGGGCCGTAGAACCGCTTCACAAACGCCTGGTACTCGGCTCGATCGCAAATCGGCCCCCACCATTCACGGTTTTCTTTATACCAACGAATGGTTTCACGCATCCCTTGCTCAAACGGAACTTGCGGCGACCAACCTAAAGACGAAATCTTCGCCGCGCTCATGCTGTATCGCTTATCGTGCGCGCCTTTTCTTGGGTCAGGAATCTGCTTAACCAACTCACTTGACTGCCCCAATTCAGACAGCAACAGCGAAACAATCTGCATATTCTGTCTTTCGTTCTGATCGCCGATGTTGTAAACCTCCCCAGGCTCACCTCGGCGTAGTGCAAGGTCAATTCCCGCCGCGTGGTCGCGTGCATGAATCCACTCTCTCACCTGAGTGCCATCGCCGTACACCGGCACCTTCTTTCCGTCTATGAGTCGAACGGAGAAAAACGAGATCAGCTTTTCCGGATATTGATACGGCCCATAAGTGTTGCCGCCGCGTGTCACAACGACTGGCGTTTTGTAGGTGACGAAGTGTGCCCGGCATTGCAAATCGCCAGACGCTTTACTCGCGCTGTATGGGGTGTTCGGCTGTATCGGCGACTCTTCCGTAAACTCACCGACGTCAATCGATCCGTAAACCTCGTCCGTGCTGACGTGCACCATTTTCTGCACTTCTAACTTCCTAACTGCAGATAACAGGCGATTGACTCCAATCACGTTTGTCGTCAAGAAGTCAGCATCTTCCAAAATGCTTCTGTCATTGTGCGTCTCCGCTGCGAAATTGACAATTGAATCAATCTTCTCGTCCACGATCACTTTTTCGACGGTGGCTTGATCCTCGATGCGTGCATGGACGAAAGAAAATTTCTCGTTCAGCTGTAAATCAGCGATCGTCGAAAGGTTGCCAGAGTAGGTAAGCGCATCTAACCCAATGACATGATCGTCCGCGTACTTTTCCAACACATACCGGCAAAAGTTGCTGCCGATAAATCCGGCGCAGCCGGTCACCAAAATCCTCAAAGCTGAAACCTCGAATCAGGATCATCTTCGTGCCGAATTTCATCCACAGGCTCTTTCTTCCCCCATCCCATAAACAACTGGTCTGGAAAGTTCAACACAAACGCATCGCCGTCGCCGATGTTTTTGTACGCGTGCACAACACCCGGAGGCACTGTCACAAAAGTCGGGTTCTCCTCCCCTACGTCCATCGTCAACTCTTGCGGATCACTTCCCTGCCTGTTTTCCCAAAGGTACAGCCGAAACTTGCCTGAAAGAAATACAAATCCATCGGTTTGATCTTTGTGCTCGTGAGGGCCGCGCGCAACACCGGGATGGGTCAGACTTATGTAGCCCATCGTTGGGTCAAACCCCTCGGGCAGCTCGTCATCGCGAAAAGTCTCGATAAGCCAGCCGCGGGCGTCCGAAAACTTGCGCAAAGACCGAACCAGGACGCCGGGCATCGGCTCAGAGAACAGACTGTCACTCACAAAGCGAGAGAATACGCTAATTGCCGCGCAAGTATTCAACCAGACGGATAATGTTCAGCCTCGTCCCGATCTTTCCCTGGTACAAGGGGTTAAGCCCATCAATATTGTCGCCAGTGACTTCGACAGCGACTCTCAACTCGCTCACTGTCACGGAAGGGTTGAAGGCGTACGCAATCGCCACGCCGGCCGAAACGAACGGCGTGGAAAACGAAGTCCCCGAACCAATCGCATAATCGAGCTTCCAAAACTTGGCCAAAATTCCCGTGCCGGGGGCAGCGGAATCAACTGTCCCTTCGTAGTTCGAGAACGGTGCCTTGATGTCGCCCGGATCCACTGCGCAAACACTGATCGCGTTGCTGTAGCTTGCCGGATAGAAGTCGGTCTGAATTCCATTGTTTCCGGCTGCAGCGATGACAGCAATATTCTGCCCTTGTGTCCAATCTAGTACGTGGCTCATCGCAGCTATCCTGCCCACCGAACCAAGAGAGAGATTAATCACGCGGCATCCGTTGCGCGCGGCGAACGCGAGCGCTTTCGTAAGCAGCCAAGAACTTGACTTCCCATCGCTGTCCGCTGCCCGGACGATGACGAGCGGAAAATTCACTGTCATTTCCGCAATCATGCTCGCCACCATCGTGCCGTGTCCGACCGCTTCGTCAGGAATACCGTTGCCGCTTGAGTCTGTGTTCATCGGTCGGTCGAAGGCTGGGCGCAACGCCTCGACAAAATTCGCGCTCGCAACGACTCGCTTCGTCCAAGTTCGACGTTCAAGCCCCGAAAGTCCGGTGTCAATCACACCAACTCTGACCGGAGTTGGCGTTCCAAAAAACGTCGGAGGCGCATAGAAAACTTGATCTAAGGCATGATCGTTCAAGTTGAAGAACGCAAATGGGTCGTTGACGACACCTACTGATGCACCCTTGCCTCCACCGACATGCTCGGGCATCTCGACGTCCACATTGTCTTCTGCCCACAAAACCCGAATGTCAAACTGCATCTGAATTTGCAGGTCCTCGGGCAGCCGAGAATCAGGAATCCAGAACAAGTAGAACGGAGAAGGCTTCGTGTGGTCTCTAACCTCAATACCGTAATCGCTCGCGACCGCATTCTCATTTGTGCCTGGCGCCAATTGACAAATCAGCCAGCCCGTCGCCGAAGCGCTTCCCATAACGCTAACCAGGCAAGCTGTCCAAATAATCTTCGCAAAAATTCTCATGACCAATGTTTCGGGCCTACGTAAAGTTGGTACGGGGCCCAGTGGTAAGGATGCGGCTCCTTCGTTCTGAGATACATTCTTGCATCCTTGAGAGCCTCATCGGGCCGATTCCCGGCTAGGCTCCCGAAAAACCTCGCAGAAAATTGGGCCGCCTGTTTATCCCCCACGTTCCACGCGCTCGCGAGGACGAACTCAGACCGGGCCGACAGAAACGCCCTCACCATTCCCTCCGGCTCAACTCTGCTGCCTCCTAGACCGCCAAGTTGGCACGCCGACAGAGAAACAAACCGTGCTCGAATCCCACTTGTGGCAATCTCTGCCGCTGTCACGGAAGTGCCAGCCGTCTCAACGGTTGAAAACATCGGGTTCTCGCGGTTGAACTGCCCGTGTCCAATGATGTGAAGAATATCTGCGCGGGATCGCTTCATCGCGGATTCGAGTTGGGCTGCATTGCGTATTACGACCGAACTCGGAAACCTGTTAAGGAACTGCCGAAGTTCTAGTTTTGCTAAAGGCAGATCTTTGCCATCGTACGCGAACACCATCGCCGAAGGATTCGCAGGCAGTTTTGAACGAAGTACTGCATCGGGCACCGCAGGACTGATTGCAAGCAGCGGTTCAAAACCTGCGGCGCCGCCAATCAACCCCCAGGGAAGTCGCCACATATCCGCGTCCGGCGAAATCAAACCACGCGCCTCAGTTCCGCTCAGTCCCAATTCACTCGCCAGTGCGATCGCGTGGCTCTCAATTACGTCAGCAGCTACCGGCCTTCCCGTTTCAAACGAGCCGATTCTCATTGCACTAGCTCGGGCTTCTGAGCGAATCGAACTTTCCGATAAGCTCAGTTCGCTCGTTACCGAGCCGAATAACGCCGCTACACGAGCTTCGCGAACATGATAAATGACGCACTTTGGCGACGGCGAGGCGACCGTTCCAGGAATCAAAGGTTCAGACTCAAGCAGCTCCCGCAGCCGCTTCTGAGCCGTTTCCCACTTCGCTCGGGGGGTCGGAAGCCCGCGCTTGTATGCGCCGGTCAACACACTGATCTCCTGACGAAGCTCACTTACTTCCAAGAACCGATCGTCTACTTCTTCATTACGCTGCACGATAAGCGTAGAACCGCGAATGGCACCGATCAGGTTCACGGCTGATTGAACGTGGTCGTTTCTGCCGCTGTCCAAGAGGAGATCAATCGTCTCGCGGAACAGTTCAGTCTTATCGTGAAAGTAGGCAATTCTCGCGGGAAGCGTTTCTATTGCACGAGCACCCGCTATCAGATTTCCACAAATTCCAAGCAGCGATTGAAGCTGCTCCTCTTTGTGCGGGCACTGCTGCGCAACTCGCCACTCCGTCTCCCACCGAAGGCTGTGAACCCCGAATCGCTCGATGATCTCAATTGCCTCCACGAGAGACCGCAAGTCAGAATCGCCTGTCGCCATCATGATCAGATGCCTCTCAATCAACGCCACTGCCAGACTGGCGTAAGAATCGGTCTCTTTCAACTTCTGTATCGCGATATCAATTTTCTCGATTGCCTTTGCGGGCCGACCAGACCTTCGCAGCGTCTTAGCGATGTCCGCAAACGCAGCCGCCCTCCACGGCTCATTCGCAGCCTTTGCGAACATCCTCTCCGCCTTGTTGAGCCAGATTAGCGAAAGACGGTATTCACCTAATTCTGAATAACATTTTCCAAGACCGAGTGCGCAATTGCCTCGCTGCAGCGGAGTTGTTTGACTCTGCGGCATCGAAAGAGCCTTCCGATATGACGCGGCGGATTCAGTGAACAGGTTGAGACTGAACAGAGCATCGCCGAGGAATTCGTTCACTCGACCCGTCTCTGCATCTTCTCGATCTATCAGACGATTCATGTCACGGAGTGTGCGAACAGCTTGCTCCGGGTTACCGAGCAGCATCTGTGCCCGTGCAAGATTCTCTCCGCAGATAATCGCGTAGTAATCTGCTCCCATCTTCGTGAACAGATCACGCGCAAGCAAAGCAAGCGTCTGGGCCTCCTTAACGTCACCTCCATACAGATTCGCTGAGGACTGCCCTAAATACGCGTACGCCCTCAATGCTTCGTCTTTGGGACCCGAATCTTCGTGAGCAAGCGCATAACAGCGGATGGCATCCGCATAACGATCAGACCAAAGATAAGCGTTTCCAAGGTTCAGAGCGATGCGTCGCGCTAAATCGTTTCGGCCAATGCTTTGCAGCTCCTGGTAGCCGCGTTCGCCGAGGGCGATCGCTTCGAGTGTCATCCCTGCTCGAGCAAGAGAATCAACCACACCCGTCCTTAAGATCCATTTGTCGGCGGTATCTGAAACAACATCTGCCCGTTCGTTGAGCAGCTCGGCTGCCGCGATCCACTTTCCTTGTGATCGCAAGCCGGTGGCACGTGCTCTTGCCGCATAAACCACCGCCGCTGAGTTCCGATTGAAATGCTTGTAAAGCCGAGAAGCGTGCTCAGAGCTTCGCGGATCTGACGCCGCGAGAGTCGTCACATGATCGAAGAGCGCCGCCGCCAATCCCGCCGGGTCGGCAGACGTGTCAACCGTCCGTTGCCTTGAAGCGGGACTTGTGGCGCTAAGCAGTAACTGTAACTCTTCAGTCGGTGTCGAGACTTGCCGCCTCATTGAATGAGGGGATTTTAGCCTCAATGTTTCCGCGCCGAACGACAAATGATGAATCTTGTGGTCTGGCGAACCCGAATTCCGCAATTCCGTTGTTCACAGCTACAGCCGTGCCTCGGCGAATAAGCTCTACACCTTCCGGCAGCTCACAGCTCGCAACCCAAGCCTTTCCCTCTTTGGTGTACTGCACTCGCACGATTCCTATCGGTGTTTCGAACACCAATTGGACTGCGTGCACAGCGGCAGCGGCTCGAACGCCGGCTGTGGCCAAGTTCGACGCGATGAGCCGAACCAGCCCTGGGCTACTGTCCCCCACAATCCCGATGGCTGCAGCAAGCACGTCGGATGGCGCATTCTGAACCGTTATCGCAGACACGGTCTGGATGGACCGCAACTCCGCAAGGAACTGTGCGCACCCGGTGCATAGGTTGGCATGGGCTTCCGCCTCGGCGTCGTTTTCCCCAAACGCGACGGCGACAAGCCGATCTTGGATCAGTTTGCATTCCGAGTTCATACGCTTATTCTTGAGCCACAGAGGGGATGGCCTGATACATTAACAGTCCTCATCGAAGAAATCCTCCCTTTTAAGCAGCTCCCTCAGCTTCGCCAAGCACCTTGAGCGAGTCGGTCCAATGGCCCCAACCGGCATCCCGAGTTTGGTACCGACCTCCTCGTAACTCTCGAAATCCTCGAAAAACAGCACCCAGAGCAATTTCGAGCACTTGCCACCAACGGCACGAACGGATTCCCTGAGCAGATCGGCCCTCACCGACTCTATCGCCGACACCTCTGCTGATCTATCCTCCAGCGCCACGAGTTCGTCCAGGCCCTGCTCTTCCGGATCGTCCAGGGATGCCCGCTTTGGATTGGTTCTCAGAATCCGGAGAGCCTCGCGTGAAGCGGTCACCGCCAGCCACTTCGGTACGGCGAGCGCGCTCTCGATGCGATCCAAATTCCGGTGAAACTGCAAAAACGTGTTCTGGAAGGTGTCGGCACAGTCCTCTCGGCTGAGACCCTTGCGCATCGGGATGGACCAGACGAGGCTTTGGAACCGCTTCACGAGCTGCTCCCAGGACCTCTGATCGCCATTTCTGGCGCGCTCGAGGAGTCGGGTTAGTTCTTGCGATTCCTGCTTCACAATGGCCGACAGATTGTACCGGGGTGCTCACGGCCGCGGAGACACTGGTAGCCGACACCGAGGGAATGACCTACGAGTGGGATTATTGGGCCGTGAGTAGTCCCTTCACCGCTTCAACAACCCGGTCTGCGGTTAGGCCGAACTGATCATAAAGAGTCTTGTAAGGTGCGCTTGCGCCGAAGTGGTCAATCCCGATTGAGACTCCGTTCAAGCCGACGAAATTCGCCCAGCCATGCGTGGAGGCAGCCTCAATAGAAACGCGAATAGTCAGCGAGCGAGGGAGAACGGACTCTTTGTATGCATCCGACTGCGAATCAAACGCCTCCCAACACGGCACCGAAACGACACGGACGTTTATCCCCGCTTCGCCGAGCCGAACAGCAGCACTCACCGCGATCTCGACCTCGGAACCGGTTGCGATAATAGCCGCAACATCGTTCCCACTCGATCTCAGAACATATGCACCTTTTGAAGCGCTGTCATCGTTCGGGGACAGTATCGGCAACGCCTGTCGCGTTAGCACGAGCGTTGTTGGACCTTCCTTCCGACCCAGCGCCATCTGCCAAGCCGTTTTGGTTTCGTTCGCGTCGGCTGGACGAATCACCCACAAATTCGGAATCGCGCGAAGTGAGCTTAGCTGCTCGATGGGTTGGTGGGTGGGGCCGTCCTCACCAAGTCCGATGCTGTCGTGTGTGAAGACGAAAATCGAAGGCGCGTGCATCAAAGCAGCGAGCCGAATCGCGGGCCGCATGTAATCGCTGAAAATTAGAAATGTGCCTCCAAACGCGCGCAAACCGCCGTGAAGATTAATACCATTCAGCGCAGCTCCCATTGCATGCTCCCGAACGCCAAAATAGATGTTCCGGCCCAACCGATCGGACCTTGAGTACGGACCTGAGTTGTGGATGAGTGTGTTGTTCGACTCCGCGAGGTCAGCGCTTCCACCCACGAGGCCGGGCAGCCTTTCTGCTAACGCATTGATGATTTGACCGCTGGCAGCCCGCGTCGCGACCGGCTTGTCGAACTGGGGCAATGTGATGTCCGCAGCCGCGTTCTCCGCTCGAGCGCAAAACTCTGTATTTTGTGAACCCAACAGCTCTGAAGCGATTCGATCATCACGAAATCGCTTGCCAAGCTCAGCCATATGAGTCCGGACTTCATCTGGAATGTAGAAAAGTGGCTCGAGTGGAATTCCGAGTGCTGTTTTCGCGGCCTTTACTTCCTCTTCGCCAAGTGGCGCGCCATGAGACGAGGATTTCCCCTGCTTGTTTGGACTTCCAAAACCGATGACAGTGCGACAAATGATTAGCGATGGCTTGTCTTGAGCTGCCTTTGCCTGTCCGATTCGCTCAGATACTTCACTGACAGACATTCCGTCGCAGTCGGAAACGTGCCAGCC
Organism: Fimbriimonadales bacterium; assembly: GCA_046330175.1. Taxonomy (GTDB): domain Bacteria; phylum Armatimonadota; class Fimbriimonadia; order Fimbriimonadales; family ATM1; genus JAJPJR01. The sequence continues at coordinate 769,198 of JAXLTG010000001.1, read as the reverse complement.
GTACGCTTCAAACCGCAGGCGAACATCTTCGGAGAAGGAAAGCGATGTAGCGCCATCAATTGTAATCGCATTGCTGTCATACAAGTAAATGAGCTTCCCTAACCCAAGGTGACCCGCCAACGAAGCCGCCTCGTGGCTGATCCCTTCCATCAGATCGCCATCGCTGCAGATTGCGTAAGTGTGGTGATCAATCAGTCCCGGGAATTGCGCCGAAAGCTGAGCCTCTGCAATCGCCATTCCGACGCCCGTGGCAAATCCCTGGCCTAGCGGGCCCGTGGCCATCTCCACCCCGGGTGTAATCGTGTTTTCTGGATGTCCTGGCGTTTTGCTTCCCCACTGCCTAAACGCCTTTATCTCGTCAAGCGAAAGCGAGTATCCGGTCAAGTGCAGCAACGAATAAAGCAGCATTGAGCCGTGCCCCGCGCTGAGGATAAACCGATCTCGGTTGAACCAATTTGGACACTCGGCATCAAAGCGGAGGTGGTCTCGAAACAGCGCGTACGCCATCGGGGCGGCGCCCATCGGCATGCCCGGATGCCCGGAATTTGCCTTCTGAACCGCGTCCATTGCGAGACCTCGAATCGTGTTCACAGTCAGCGACGCGATGTCGGTTTGATGGGCCGCAGGCATGTCCGAAGCGTACCCTCGGACCGGCGTCAGACCGGCAGGTTTTTGGTTTCGATAACGTCGGTGGCAACCTTCAAAATCGGAAGGTTGTTGCTCCTCGCCGCGAAGTGAATCTTCTTGTGAGCCTCATCTTCAGTCAACCCAAAGTTATCCATCAGGATTCCCTTTGCCCGTTGCAGAACTGTCCTCGTTTCGAGTCGTCTTCGAACAGAATCGAATTCACGAAACCGGGCCATAGTCAGCGTGATCATCGGACCGAGGTCCCCGAGGCGGACCGGCTTGGTTAAATAGCCGTACACGCCGGACTCTGCGGCAGCCGAAATGAGGTCTGGGTTTGTGGCTCCCGTGAGGAGCACGACGGGGCAATTGGCCCGTTCAGAAATCTCCTTGGCGACCTCGAGGCCTGTGCGACCAGGCATATTGATGTCAACCAGGGCGATATCGGGTTGGGTTTCTTCGGCGAGTTTCACGGCGTCATCACCCGTAGACGCCTCAGCGCAAACTTCCAGCCCGAGTTCGGCCAGTTGAGCGCGCCAGAGATCTCGAGCAGAACTCTCGTCATCCGCGATTAACACGCGTTGTGCCATGCCATTTTGCATATTTGTCTCCGCAATTTTTAGGTTACGTTCGGAGACCGCTTCTCGGCGGCAGCCTGGTATCCTCAAAAACTAATACATTTTGTATCAGAAATTTCGTCAGCCAAACTAACGAGATTTACTAGATTTCAAGAATATTTGAAGGACGTAGCCAATATGTCGGAAGTATTCATTATTTCTGGAGCCCGAACACCCATTGGAAGTTTCATGGGGAGCATTTCGTCCCTTTCGGCCCCAAAACTAGGAGCCGCCGCCATCGCGGAAGCCGTCAAACGAGCGGAGTTGACCCCCGACGAGGTTGATGAGGCGCTGATGGGCAACGTCCTGTCTGGGGGGATCGGGCAGGCCCCGGCACGCCAAGCGGCCATTTTTGCGGGAATCCCGGAAGCCGTCCCCTGTACAACTGTCAACAAGGTCTGCGGCAGCGGCATGAAGACGGCAATGATGGCTGCGCAGGCCATCAAGTCTGGCGACGCGTCCGTGGTCGTGGCTGGCGGTATGGAGAGCATGTCCAACGCTCCGTACATCCTGCAAAAGGCGAGAACCGGCTACAGAATGGGCAACGGTGAACTCATTGACATGATGATCCATGACGGCCTCTGGGACCCGTACAAGAACATCCACATGGGGGGCGCTGGCGAACTTTGCTCGCGGGAATGCGGCATTCCGCGTGAGCGACAAGACGAGTTCGCGGCCGAATCTTATCGGCGAGCGCTGGACGCGCAGGAGGCCGGCAGATTTTCAGATGAAATCGTGCTGATTTCTGTCCAGCAAGGCAAGGGAGATGCAATTGAAGTTTCTCAGGATGAGGAGCCCGGCCGAGGCAATATCTCAAAACTCCCCTCCCTGCGCCCAGCGTTTGAAAAGGACGGTGCGGTGACTGCAGGAAACGCTTCCGCGATCAACGATGGCGGCGCGGCGCTTGTCATCGGGGACAAGGCAGCCGTGTCGAAGTCCGGAGTCGAGCCGCTGGCAAAAATCCTCGGCTATGCTCAGCACGCTCAGGCGCCTGAATGGTTTACAACCGCCCCCGCTACTGCGATCTCGAAACTTCTTGACAAGACCGGCAAGTCGGTAAACGATGTTGCGCTGTTCGAAGTCAACGAAGCATTCTCAGTTGTGGCTCTTGCAGTTTCCGATAAAGTCGGGATTCCGATGGACAAGCTCAACGTGAATGGCGGTGCGGTCGCCCTTGGACATCCGATCGGCATGACCGGAACCCGACTCATCCTGACTCTTGCCTACGAATTGAAGCGACGGGGCGGCGGCATCGGTATCGCCTCGCCATGCATCGGTGGCGGCGAAGCGACGGCGATCATGATCGAGGTGTAGACAACGGACACCTTGCGGATGTTGTGTGGCGACACAGGAGTTGAAGGAGCGCTCTTCGATGCAATGCGCGACTCATGTCGTCTGCTCGACTCCTCGTGGAGTTGGTCCGACGCCGAGCGAACCTCATGGCAGCTACTTAGACTGCGTGAGTTGGTGGAGCATTCTGCGGCAAATGTCGCGTTCTATCGCGAAAGGTTCAACGACAGCGACGTTACAAATTGGGCTGCGTTCCAATCACTCCCGCTGACTTCTCGAACCGAGTACTCAAACGCCCAACAGGAATCGAAGGTCGCCGTGCGTGGTCCCGAACACTCCCGCCCGCTGTTGTTCATGAAAACATCCGGCACGACCGGCCAACCCATTTCGATAGCCGCGACGAAACTGGTTCGCGTTTGGCGCTCAGCATGCATCTTGCGCGAATGCGAGAAGCTCGGAATAGACACACTCTCGAGCTGCGCGATCATCCGAACTCCAGTTTCTCCGAGAGATCCGGATTGGGATCCGAACTTAGGCGCTGCGCGAAGAAGAAGTTGGCTCTCCGATGAGATTCGCGAGCTCGTGGGAATGGGTGCCGGTTACGACTTTGATATTCGGCAACCGCTGGAGTCTATCGCCGACGGAATAAGAAAGCTCAAACCAGATTTGCTCTACGGCACTCCGAGCATGATGCTTTCGCTCATTGACTTACTGGACGGTTTCGCGCCAAAAGCGATTATGACGACCAGCGAGCAACTGTTCGCCAGCGAAAGAAGAAAGCTTGAAGAAAGTTACGGCTGCCTCGTACATGACCTATTCGGAACTGTTGAATTCAACCGGGTCGCTTTCTATTGCCGTGAGTGTGATCTGTATCACGTTCATGATGAGAATGTGATTCTGGAGGTGCTGGACGAAAGCGGTAACGAGGTTGGACCTGGGCAAACGGGAAAACTGTACGGCACGAGTCTTCACAACCTCGCCACACCGATAATCCGGTACGAAATTGGAGATGTCGCGGAGCGCCCGAGTCACCCAAATCGCTGCGGAAGCACGTTGAGCTCAATAAAGACTTTTCACGGCCGGCAAGTATCAAGAATCGCGTTGCCAGATGGCAGATTCCGAGTCGCGACCGGTCTCGTCATCTCGCTATTGGATATGCCGAACTGCAACCGGTCCCAGCTTCATCAGGAGGAGTTTGATCAGTTCAAACTCCTTTATGTTGCGCCTAAAGAGTTTGACCTGGCCACGCAGCGGGAAATTGCAAATATGCTGGAACGGCTGATTGGCACGAAACCGCACCTTGTAACCGAGAGAGTTGAGCGCATCGAGCCGCTGCCGAACGGAAAGACGCCGCCGGTGATCGTATCAAAAGGCCTACTTGAAGCTCGCGCCTAAGCATCTGACTTTTCCTCGGTGGGTAAAATGACCTCTCTCCGCGAGGCAAATGCTTGGGAACCCGATTCGAGTCCGTTCATTAGCAAGGTTATGCGGCAAAATGGCCGCACAGCTCCATTCAGTCTCGCCTAACTACTCCAACCTCCCGAGGATTCCACTATGAGCGTCGCTTACGAGCAATCGCGCCTTTACGCGCTTCGTCATTCGGCTGCCCATCTCATGGCGCAGTCAATTTTGCAGCTTTATCCCGGTGCGAAACTCACCATCGGACCACCCATTGAAAACGGGTTCTACTACGACGTTGACTTTGGCGATGCGAAAATTGTTGAGGCAGACCTGGAAAAAATCGAAGCGAAGATGCGCGAGAACGCCTCCCGCAAGCTGCCCATCGTCCGCGAAGAGATGTCTCGCGACGAAGCATGCGCGCGAATCCGGAGTCTGAACCAAGCTCCATACAAAGTTGAGCTGCTCGCAGACATTCCAGAAAGCGACACGATCAGTTTTTACACTCAAGGCGAGTTTACTGACCTCTGCCGCGGTCCGCATGTCGAATCCACTGACAAAATTGAACACTTCAAGCTTCAAACGATTGCAGGCGCGTATTGGCGCGGCAACGTGAAGAACAAAATGCTCACGCGCATTTATGGGACGGCCTTTGAGAGCCAGCAAGAGTTGGAAACGCATCTTCACAACCTTGAAGAAGCGAAGAAACGGGACCACCGACTGCTGGGTCGGGAGCTTGGTTTGTTCATGTTTTCGCCAGTCGTGGGTCAGGGATTGCCGCTGTGGCTGCCCAACGGCGCTGTGCTGCGCGAAACGCTTACTGAGTTTTTGAAAGATGAACAGATGAAGCGCGGCTACTCACCTGTCGTCACTCCTAACATCGGCAACAAGGCGCTGTACGAGAAATCCGGACACATCATCACATACAAAGAGAAGATGTTCCCGTTCATGGAAGACGAAGACGGTGACACTCATATTCTGAAGCCGATGAACTGCCCGTTCCACATCGAAATTTATCGAAGCGAGATGAGAAGTTATCGCGATCTGCCTGTTCGATTTGCAGAATTCGGTACCGTCTATCGCTACGAACAAAGCGGCGAGCTCGCCGGCATGCTTCGAGTTCGAGGATTTACACAAGACGACGCGCATCTGTTTGTGCGTCCCGACCAACTGCTTGAAGAGTTCAAAGGTGTCGTTGACCTCACGATCTTCGTGTGCGAAAAGCTCGGACTGAGCGACTACTCAGTTCGAATCGGTACGAAGGATCCGTCCAGCGACAAATACGTAGGTTCCGACGAAAACTGGAAACTTGCAGAAGCAGCGATCGAGCAGTCGTGTAAAGAGATGAACCTCGAGTATGTTGTCTCGGCCGGTGACGCAGCCTTTTATGGTCCGAAGCTCGACCTCATGCTTCGCGACGCGCTTGGCAGAACGTGGCAAATGGGAACGGTGCAGGTGGATTACAACCTTCCCGAAAGGTTCGATTTGGAGTACATCGGTGAAGATGGTCAACCCCATCGCCCGATCATGATTCACCGCGCACCTTTCGGTTCGCTCGAAAGAATGATTGGTTTGCTAACAGAGCACTACGCCGGTGCATTCCCATTCTGGCTAGCGCCAATTCAAATTGCGGTGCTTCCGATTTCGGATCGCCACGTCGAATACGCCGAAAAGGTTCGAGAGGCCATTTGGAATCGAGACCGAAAGTATCGAGTGACAATTGATGCGTCGAGCGAGCGACTCGGCAAGAAGATCGTGATGAATCAGAAGATGAAGATTCCGTTCATGCTCGTGGTAGGAGATAAGGACATCGAAAACGGCACCGTGAGTGTCCGCTCCCGGGAAGATGGGGACCTCGGTGCACGATCGCTCGGAGAGTTCGTTCAGTCTCTTTAGTTAGAAACTGAACGAACCACTTCCGTCGGAACGTTTGGCCACTGGTATGTCTTCCTAATCGGGAATTTGGATCCGACCTCGAACTTCTCTCCGAGGAATCCCCAAGCCATCGCCCCGTCAACGCTTTCCGCTTCGAGCAGGTGAAACGCAAGCGGTCCCATCGGTTGAGCACAACTCACGATGAAATCACCCGGCTCAACAGTGTGCTTTGTGCGCTCAAACTTGCCTTCCAACCTTATCAACTTGTGGTTCTGGAACGGGGTTGGCGCTTGTAAGAACTCGCCGACAATGAATTCATCAACGCCGAAGTTGACTTCTGTGCGAAATCTCTCCACGACAATTCCATGTCGAAGCAGCAATTCGATGGTTTTGGTTTCTGCCGCCGGGATGATGTATGCGCACGGATATTTCGCCGTACGAGTAGATTTGAAGCGATCCATCACAGGCATCTTCACTCGCTCAATCTCGGTCGGACGCCCACTCGGCCTCGTTGCTCCGGCCGCAGGCCGCTTCTCAAGCAAAACAAACTCGTCCCCGCGAGACTCAAGGTCAAAACGAACACCGAGCTCCGACTTTCCAGAAGCATTCGCCATTTTTGTTGCGTTTTCGTCAGCTTGCGTCGTCAATTTGACAACGGTCGCCGCGTCCTTCGCAATTTTGTTCAATACGGAGTCAACAAACTCGTAAGTTGTGTAAACCCGATCTTTGAACGGAAGATAGTTAACGGCTTCAGACAATATTCCGATTCGATTACGGAAACCGGCGTAATTTGAAACATATCGAGCTTCCGACCCGAACGTACACCAGGCTTGTTTGCCTTGAAATTGAAGGTCGCCGATGTAATCGAAAAACTCCCATTTGTGTTTGCTTCGCATCTCTGTTCGCACAGCAGGCAAAAGTAGATCCCGACTGTAATGCAGCACTCCCGGGTCGCAGTTCGGATTGGTGGGCGGCGAATAAGTCAGGTCGTAGCCATGTCGCACGCCGTCGGTTGTATGCAGGTCCATAATCACATCGGGGTCCCACTTTGTGTAAATGCTATCGAGCGCCGCCTGCATCTCCGGTGATTCCGCCTTTACACAGTCTCTGTTCAAGTCGAGACCTTGGCCATTCGCGCGAACTCCAACGCTTTCAGGACCATTTTGTCCGGGGCGGTTTCGAGACATCGGTCCGAACTTTTCGTTGCCGTCGGCGTTGTAGATCGGGTTTACAATCAGAATCAACTTATCAAGAACTTTGCTATGGTCTCGGCAATAGTCGCGCAGAAGCTGTTGCGCCGCCTCCTTCCCTTCGATTTCACCTGCGTGGATATTCGCCTGAATGTAAACAATCGGTTTTCCGGAACGCTTCGCCTCCAGCGGATTTGCGACAAGTGGGTTGGAGCAGATCACCATCGGAATCGGCCTTCCCTCTGTACTCTTGCCAATGTAGGCAACCCGCAGGGGAGCCCTCTGTTGCTGAAGCGCATGAACGAACTGCACCACGTCATCGTACGTCGAGGTTTCAGCGTAGTTCGACTTCTCTGCCCGAGTCAGAGGCCAGTCGGTCTGAGGCGGCGCGACGCTCGCTATTGGCGATAGGAACAGTGGGATTGTGAGTAGCAGGGTCATCAGGGGGAATTTTAGCCCACCCCCCAGAATGCCCGCCTGGGTATTGCGGGCTATGAGCCCGTGGTGGGTGTGCAATAATCCCTTATGGCTGCGCGAGAAGCGATCCGAGACATTCTGCCTTGAAACCAGATTGTTAGAAAGAGAACAAAGGCGCAGCGAAGAAATCTGGAGGCAAGAATGGCAAAGTCACTCTATGTGGGAAACCTTCCCTACTCATATACCGAGGAAAATCTCCTCGACCTGTTCTCTGCGTACGGCGCATCGGCTGCACGAATCGTGGAAGGCCGCGGTTTCGGGTTTGTTGATGTCGAAGACGCCAACGTTGAAGCTGCGATTAACGACAAAAGCGGTGCCGATGTCGGCGGACGAAAGATCATCGTCAACGAAGCGCGACCACGCGAAGACCGTCCGAAACGCCCAGGTGGCGGCGGAGGCGGTGGCGGTGGTTACCGCGGCGGTGGTGGTGGCGGCGGTCGCGGTGGCGGCGGTCGCGGCGGTTCGCGAGACTGGTAACTCAGAGATAAGCTAACGGTTTGCTCATCACTACGCTGCGATAGTTCGTGGATTCCCACTGAATGTATTGCACGAATCGGTAACCACGTTTTTCGTAGTATGCGATTAGATGGTGAGCTGACTCCGCTGTGTCGAGCGCAAGTTCGAGACAGCCAACTTCGGCGGCTCGTTGCTCAACAAAATCGAGCAATGTGCCGCCGATTCCTTTTTCCTGAAGCGCGGGATCAACGGCGAACTGCCCGAAGTAGGCGACACCAGGCAAATCATAATGCGCGCATTCGCGGTGTGACTCAGGCAGATACAGCGTAATCGTGCCGACAACTACGCCACCGACAACAGCTACATAGCACTCACCGGCCTCAAGGCGCTTCTTCGTCAACTCGGCATCCTGCCACGTGCCGAGGAACCGCAGACCCATGGCGGCCAGGCGCCGATATGCCGACCGAATCAGTTCGGTCAAGTCATCTACCGAGTCTTGCTCGGAAAATCGCCGGATGCTGATCTCCATGTTGCTCCCTGTCTTAAGCGTACACTTGTGACGTCATGAAAGTTGGGATTATCACTTTTACCGATGGCCGAAAGCGAGCCGCAGACATGCTCGAAAAACAGTGCTTTGACTTTCAGAATCGGGTTGCGACTTGGCTGCAATCGAATGGGCATGAGCCGGTCCAGGCAACTGCAATCTCTTGGAACTACCGAACCTCTCTAGATAACGCCGCTCGAATGGTTGAAAAGGAGTGCGACGCAGTAATTTTCAACTTCTGCGTATGGGCGTATCCAGACTTCGTGGCTCAGGCCGCGCGAGACCTCGCATTGGAAGACATCCCAATCTGCTTCCTTGGCAACGTTAATCCCGGTTTCCCAGGTTGGGTGGCTTTCTTCGCTTGCACCGGAACTCTCGATGAGTTTGGAGTGCCGTATGGACGCGTGCTCGGCGACTTGGAATCAGAAGAAGCAACCTCTTCCGCGATGCGACAGTGGCTAGCCGACCACAACCCTGATAAAAGAGCACGAGGTCACGCCGCCGCAGAGCAGCTTCATGGCCAACGATATGGCGAGTTCGACGGGCCGAGCATGGGAATGTACACGGGCCACATTGATCCCAGCCAATGGATGTCCCAATTCGGAGTCCATGTGTTCCATCGCTCGCAATTGACGCTCGCTTGGCTGTGCGACTCGATTGCCAACGACCGGGTGAAAACCGGCCTTGAATGGCTAAAAACGCATTGTGGAAAGATTCATTGGAACGATGAGCGATTGCGCGATGGGATGGACGGCCACCTCGCGAAACAGGTTCGGCTGTATCTCGCAATCAAAGACTACTGCCGTGATGAAGGTATTGATTTCTTAGGGCTCACTGGTCAGCTCGATTACACTGAGTGGCCTCAAGGCACGATCATGGATGTTCCCGAAGCCCTTCTCAACGACACGGCAGATTGGGAAGATGAGAACAAGAAGCCGCTAATTTGCGCGACCGAATGTGACAGTAATGGCGCGCTTACCATGCAGATCATGCACTTACTAACCGGCACACCCGCCCTGTTTGCCGACCTTCGGCACTACTTCTCGGCGAACGATGTGCGTGCCGCCGGTGGAGAGTGCAAGTACGACGGTGTGTACGACTTAGTAAACAGCGGACAACACGCGCCCTGGTTTTCAAAACGATCCGATGACTTCCGTGAAAACTGGAAGAACGTGACGCTGCACCCAAGCATTCCGATGTATTTCCCGAATGGTGGCGCGAGCGTCGAGTTCTTTGCTGAGCCGGCAGAAAAGGTCACGTTCGCGAGAATCACGCGAAAGTCTGGCCAGTTCCGGATGCATATGTTCACTGGTGGATTTACACTTTTCGGTGAAGCAGTGGACAGAAATCTCGCGGCACAGACAACTCCCGAGTGGCCCCACTGCTGGGCAGTTTTTGATTGCTCTAAGCAAGAGCTTGCGAATCATTACGCAAGTAACCACATACACGCCGTTTTTGGAGACTGGATTGGAGAATTGGAGGCGGCCTGCCACTCTTTGGGCATCGAGCCTGTCAAACTGGGATAGTTCCTCGTATTCTGGGGAATACTAACAGGACTTACTGAGCTAAGGAGAGCCAAACAAAATGAAATCCCGTTCCATCATCGCCATTCTTGCCGCCTTGCCGCTTGTCGGGCTTATGGCTGGCTGCGACCCGGCGGGGAATCCTGCACCGGCAAAGGTCGTGTTTTCGAGCGACAGGTCTGGGAATTTTGACGTTTTTGTTATGAACGCAAACGGTGGCGGCGTGACAAATTTGTCGAACAACCCAAATTCTGACAGCGATCCCGCGCTTTCGCCCGACAAATCGAAGGTGGCGTTTATTTCGACCAGGGATGGCGGAGACCTCGACCTATTTGTGATGAATGCGGACGGAAGCGGCGTCGTGCAGTTGACAGCCAACGCTGCCGATGAGCGCTCGCCTTCTTGGTCGCCGGATGGAACTCAGATCGCTTTTCAGTCAGACGTTGACGGCGACATGGAGATTTACAAGATTCCGGCAGCGGGAGGAGCTCCAACTCAGCTCACCTTTGATGCAGGCAATGATGAGATGCCCGCTTGGTCGCACAACGGACTCAGAATTGCGTTTGCGTCGGACCGCAGCGGAAACTACGAAATCTATACCATGGATACAAGCGGCGGAACCGTCGCACAGGTCACATCGAACTCTGCGTCCGATCTCTATCCCTCATGGAACTCGAAAAGCGACAAGATCGTGTTTTCAAGTGACCGAAGCGGAAACTTCGAAATTTATACGATTGACTCGGATGGTGCAAACCTGTTCCGCGTGACCAACCACGAGCAGGCAGACTTTTCGCCTGTTTACTCGCCCGACGACCGAAAGATTCTGTGGTCGTCAACTCGCGATGGAAATTTCGAAATCTACTCAGCTTTCTTCGACGGTTCAAAAATCACGAACCTGACGAACAACGCAGCGTTCGACCAGCAGCCGCACGACGGGAGTTAACGGCCGCTCAGTTCCAGTTGTATGCTTCCTCTTCTGATCGCCGCGTGTATCGGATTACGCTCTTCTGCGGTCGGAGTGGACGACTACGCCCATGCGCTCGTGCTGCATGATTCGGTTCCAGTTATTGACGGGCACAACGATCTGCCCTGGGATATTCGAAAAGCCGGCGGTGTTGCAAACGTAAACTTGAACAGAGGCAAGCCGGATGGGTGCACAGACATCCCTCGACTGCGCGCCGGTCACCTCGGAGGCCAGTTCTGGTCAGTCTGGGTTCCAACTTCTCTTTCGGCAACCGAAGCGCCCCGGGTTGTTCGTGAGCAGATTGCAACTGTCAAACGGATGGTTGCCGCATACCCCAGCACTTTTGCGCTCGCGTACACCGCAGACGACATCGCGAAAAACTTCCGAAGCGGCAAGATATCTTCACTCATCGGCATGGAGGGGGGACACTCAATAAACTCCTCGATCAGCACTCTTCGCGAAATGTACAAGCTCGGCGCGAGGTACATGACTCTAACGCACTCGAAGAATACGCCCTGGGCTGATTCGGCCAACGATCGCGCAGCAAACGGAGGGCTCTCTGCGCTCGGCGAAAAAATCGTGCTTGAGATGAATCGCCTCGGCATGCTCGTGGACCTATCCCATGTCTCCGCCGACACAATGCGCGACGCCCTGCGCATAACCAAGGCGCCGGTAATCTTCTCTCACTCCTGCGCAAGAGCCGTCTGCGAAAATGTCCGCAACGTTCCCGATGATGTGCTCCGAATGGTCGCGCGAAACGGCGGTGTGGTGATGGTCGTTTTTCTAGACAAGTACGTAACCTCTTCAGGAAAACCTACGGTCTCAAAGCTCGCCGATCACATTGACCACATTCGGCGAATAGCTGGCATTGATCACATCGGACTCGGATCAGATTTCGACGGTGGCGGCGGTTTTCCAGGCCTTAAGGATGTTTCGCAGTTCCCGAATCTAACCGTCGAACTGCTTCGACGCGGCTACGCCGATAGCGACATAAGAAAGATTCTCGGGCTGAATGTCATTCGAGTGCTCCGGCAAGCTGAAGATGTGTCGCGACAAATGAGCAGGCGACCGTGAGAAAATCGCGCCTCGAAGCGTTTAGCGACGGCGTCCTCGCGATTGTCATCACAATCATGGTGCTTGAACTACGCCATCCAGCCACCGCAGAGATCGGTGGAATCTGGGAGCTGCGTCAGGAGCTCGCGAGTTACGCCGTGAGCTTCGCGTTCTTAGGAATCTACTGGAACAACCATCACCACCTACTCCAGACGGTTCAACACGTCAACGGAAAAGTGCTTTGGGCAAATATGCATCTTCTGTTTTGGCTATCGCTTATCCCATTCGCAACTGCCTGGGCAGGAGCTACGGACTTCGCAAAGTGGCCCGTATTTGTGTATGGGCTGATTCTTCTGCTTGCGGCGATCGCGTACTTCCTGTTGAGCCGAACCCTCATCGGGCTTCACGGCGAAGAATCCGCACTCGCACAAGCAGTCGGCAAAGACCAAAAAGGAAAGATATCCATACTCATGTACGGTGCAGCGCTTGGTGTGAGTTTGTTCATACCGCTAATTTCCTGCGCGATCTACGTTCTGGTGGCCATCATGTGGATCGTCCCAGACCAGCGAATCGAACGCGCGCTCAAATAAAAAATAAGAGCCCACCTTTTCACAGGTGGGCTCTTTCCGAAAGTCCTATTGGACTGGCGCATCTTGCTTGTGATTTCTCTCTTGCATCATCTGCATCAGTTGAAATCCAAGCAGTCCGCTAAGCGTTCCGTTGCCGCCCTCGCCATCACCACCGGCCACGATAAGGTCCGGAATGATCTTGATTTTGCCCTTCGAGATCTCTTCTGTGATCTTGAATCGAGTGAAGTTGTCTCCACCCATCGCTTTCACTTGGAGCTCGTAAGCTTCGGCGGTTGATTTACCAATCGCCATAATCTTCTCGGCTTCAGCGAGGCCTGTCTGCGATATGCGCGAAGCCTCCGCCTCGGCGTTCATCTTCGTGAACTCGGCTTGAGCGGCACCGCGCATTTTCGTGGCCTCCGCTTCAGCGTTTGCCTGAAGCTTGAGGCTCGCGGCATCACCCTCAGCCTTTTTGACCGTCGCATCAGCGGTGCGTTGCGAGATTTCGACGCTCTGCTGGGCCTTAACGATTTCGCGCTGCATATCGGCAATCGCCGTTTCGCGCTCAGTTCCTTGTCGCTTCTCTTGCGCCATTCGCTGAGTTTCGTATGTCTTCTCCTCTTCCTGCGCCAACTTTCGATCCGTAAGCGTTTTCATCAGCGGTTCCGGCGGGTTGATGTCGCCGATGAGCGTATCCACCGCGTTCACGTTGTACTCATCCAGCACTTCGCGGATGTGGTCCTTAGCCGATGCCTGACGCTCTTTGCGTGTGCTTAGGAAGCTGATCACGTCGCTGTCTTGTGCGCTGTTTCGAAAATAGTTTCCGATTGTCGGCTCCAACACCTGCGAAACCAAGTTGTTCATGCTTCCGAATCGCGCGATGACTTTCGGCGCCTCCGTAGCCGGAACGTGAATGATCTGCGACACGTCGAGGTTGAACGGGAATCCGTCCTTGCTGCGAACAGTGATCGTGCTGAGATGTTTGTCAAGATTATGCGACTCCGAACGTGCGTTTGCCCAGTTCAGCACCAAGTTAGTCGTTGGCACGAGTTCGACTTTCATCGTGTAGATGTTAATCGGATACTTTCCGGGGCCGAGGGGGTCGTTCCACACGCCTCGAAATCCTCGACGCACGATGTTGCCGTGCTTGAACTGATCGCCAGTCAAATCCTCGCCATCCTGGCCGATGAAAGACACAACGACACCAACGTGGCCAATCGGAACTTCAGTCATCGGAACTTCCTCAATTTGAATAGCCCATGGGTTGATGTAATAACTGCCCGCGAGCATCACCGACGGCTGAAGTCCGCGGTTTCCGCCGTTTTGCAGAAATGTATCAACGTCTTGGAAGTTATTGTGACCTTCAATAACATCGCCTGCGATTTGGTTCGCGCGAATAGGCTGGCCATCGAGCGCGGTCACGATTCCGACCATGTTCTCATGGATAATAGTCAGGTCGTACAATGTAACCGTGAACGCCAGAGTGTTGATACGGTATGTACCGGGCGTTAGGATCCGCGTTTGGCGACCCTTTTGCCCGCCGTTTGTCAGGAACTGTGCGGCGTTCTGAAAGTTGTCACAAGGAACCGAGCGCCCGAGTATGTTTCCAGTTGGAAGCGGCGCGCCATCGTTAGAAAGCACGATACCGATGCGCCCTTCAGGAATAACCGTGAACGGCTGCATTGTGACCGCGTACTGCCATGGCCACATAAACCAGTAAAGACCTGGAGCAAGCGCATGAGCTTGAATACCCGCTTCACCGCGAGTTGCCAAAATGCGACCATCGGGAAGCTGACGGTTCGAACCAAGCAACACAAATTTCTTTGTGACAAGCCCAATTCGGTTTTCGGGAACAATCACCATTCCGAACAAAAGCCGCAGAATCGGCTTGAACAGAATGATGCAGACGACCGGTATGAGTACCCACCAGTAGTTCGAGAAGCTCTCAGTTTGAGAGATTAAGTTGTAGTTCATTTTTTCGGCCTAAACGGCTGACGCGACGACGATTCGGCGCTCCCCCATAAGCACCGGGGTGTTTAGGCTCTGCCAAAAACAATGGTACGCGGAATGGGCTGGACAGGTTGCGGGTGGGGTTGGCTGCCCTCCAGGGATTCGAACCCCAACCAACTGATCCAGAGTCAGTCGTTCTGCCATTAAACTAGAGGGCAACGGCGCGAAAAGTATACCTTTCAGTCGGTCGAGAGCCCCACTTAGTTCAGGCCTACAGGGTGATCGTGCCAACGTCGCACAAGGTTCTTCCCTGCACCGCCGCGTACTCTCGCAGCTTGGACATCATCTCAGCAAAAACCGCCGGACTCAACGCCTGCGCCGCGTCCGAAAGTGCTTCCCTCGGATTCGGATGAACCTCGATCATGAGCCCATCCGCGCCTGCTGCAATCGCCGCATAAGACATTGTGGGAACATACTTCGCGACGCCCGTGCCGTGGCTCGGATCAACGATCACCGGTAAATGCGAATACTCTTTGAGCACCGGAACTGCGGCAAGATCAAGTGTGTTTCGTGTGTACGATTTATCAAGCGGCGTAATGCCGCGTTCGCAAAGAATGACATTGGGATTGCCGTGTGCGAGCACATACTCCGCTGCAAGAAGAAAGTCGTCAATGGGCGCCCACATACCGCGCTTAAGAAGCGTCGGCTTCTTGCTCTTTCCCGCTTCGATTAGTAGTGGAAAGTTCTGCATGCTCCGCGCGCCGATTTGCAAAATATCAACATGCGCAGCGACCGTCTCCACCATGTCCGGCGACATCACTTCAGAAACGGTTGCGATGCCGAACTCTCGACCCACCGACTGCATGATTTGCAACCCTTCGAGCGCCAACCCCTGAAATGAATAGGGTGACGTTCGCGGCTTGAACGCGCCGCCCCTAAGCACCGTCGCACCGGCCGCCTTTACGATCTGTGCCGCCGATCGAAGCTGTTCGTAACTCTCGATGCTGCATGGCCCCGCCATCACAGAGAGCGAGACACCACCAATCTTTACGCCTGCCGCCTCGACAATCGTCGAGTGCGGGTTAAATTCCCGCGAAGCAAGCTTGAACGGACGACTGACTTGAGTGACTTTGCTCACTCCCGGCAAAATCTGAAGCTGCTGCTGCAGCGGTTCGCGCAGGTCGGTCGGCACCTCTGAAGGAATGCCAATGGCCATCACGTTGCCAGGCATCAAAAGAGGCTCGAGTTTGTGTGACTCGATAAGTTGGCACACGCCCCGGATGTCGGCATCCGTGGCGTCGGCTTTCATAACGACTACCATCTTAACTGCACCTTTGGCCGCTCACGCTGATACATGTACACCCTGACAGGATAGCTAATAAAGTTCAGCATATCACGGTAAAGGTCCACGATGGCGCTAAACGGCTCGCTCAAGCGTCTCCTACGCAATATCATTGCCAAGTCATAGTGCCAGTATAAATTCGCACAAATTGTCCCTACCAGCAACGAAACCGCCTCTACGGCAGAGGGGTGGAACAGCGCCCAGCAGACTCCCCAGACTGCAACAATGAATAGGCTGGTGAGAACAAACGAGCCAACGTGCGTGTAGTCTCGACCGCAAAGCAGCGCGTAAGCGCCAAAACCGAGCGCGAGCCCCACATAAAGCGTCGCTCCGCCATATACGAAACCAGAGAACGCATCACGCAGGCTGAGCCCCACAACAGCGAAGAACGCAGACCAACAAACAAAAAACAGAGTCGCGAATACGACCTGCAGCGGAGTACTCACTCGCCGAGCGGCGATCAATACCAACAGCGAGACGAAGGCGGCGAAGTAAACACTGCTCCAGTGCAGATCCATCAGCGCGCTAATCATAGGCGGCCGGCTCCACGCGAACGTCATCCCAGCGAACACCAACGCGCTTAGCGAGCTATTTGCAGCGACGCGGCGAATAAATCCGATGCGCTGGTTATAAGGCGCTTCTGCGGCGCACCCTTTCAGCGTTATCGGTTCTGGAAAAATTGGCGGCGGAAATACAGCCACGCAAAAAGTTTACTGCAAAACGAAACCAGCGTCCAAGCCATGCGGCTTGGACGCTGGTGACCTTCAGCCGAAGTAGACGCTATTTGGACTTAATCGTCAGCGACTTACCGTTCATCGAAACGCTGATCATCCAATCGCCTTCCGGTTGCTTTCCGAGCAGTTTCTTCTGCGCGTCGGTCAGGTCTTTGGGAGTCAAGTAGCCTTGCTTCTTGCTCAGCTCGAGCTGTGCAGGCGTCAGGCTGTCAAGCAGCTTCGGGAAGTTGCCTCCGCCGCCAACAAACACCGACCATTCGCCTTCCGGCATCGGTTTGCCAGGCTCAAGGCGAAGTTCGAACTTGCCGTCGCCGCCCTTCTTCATCAACTCCTGGATTTTCTGCTTCATCTCCTCTCGCTCTTTGCCTTCGAGTTCAGGAACCATCAGGAACTTCATGGCGCCTTCAGGCAGCGCGAGCTCTTTATGAAGCTGACCGAGCTCTTTGTGCAGCTCCTCAAGCTCCTTCTGGGACAGCTTGCCCGACTCCATCTGTTTCCAATCTTTGTGGCTCTTGATCATCTCCTCAATCGCCTTCTTCATTTCATTGGCATCGAATGGGTTTTCATTTTTTGCGCCGGGCTCCCTCATAAACGGATTGTAGTGTTCTAGATCCGGAAGCTCCTTCATCTCACCCTTGCCGAGCATCTTCATGGCCTCTTCTATCTCCTTCATCGCTTCAGGAGGAATCTGACCTTGCCATTCCTTCAACTCTTTCGGGTTTGCGAACATCCCACCGCTCGGGGCAATCGCAGTCGCGCCCCCAAACACCATGCCGCCCTGCTTCAAGGTGTAAATGCCGTTCTTGTTGCTCCAACTGCCGCCATACACGTCAGCAATGGCTTCGAGAACGTGCGAGAGAGGTTTGTTGGTGATGCTCAACGTGAATCGTGCAGACTTTGCCCGATCCGTCTCTTCGACAATGAAGCTCAGCCCGTTTTTTGAAAGCGTTCGCAGGACATCGCCGAGGTTGCCATTCGTAAATGTAATGGAAACCGGTTTTTGCAACGCCGGGTCCTTCGACAGAGGTGCCTGACCTACGAAATCTACAATAGGAACCCCAGACTGCGTTCGAACCTCGAACACTGCGTCTTTGGCCTTGGTCGGTGCTTGCACGGGAGCCTCTGCTGCCGAGCCCTGAGGGAAGAGGGCTGCTGCCGCCATTCCCAGAAGTGTTGTTACCATCCTTGTTGCCTCCAGTACCGCTTCATCGCGGCCGTCTGGAATTATCTTACGTCAGCGGCGAGGATCAAGTTTCCGCTGGGCCTTAAGTCGCCTTTCTTGTACTCAGTTTCGGGTCAAATCGGTCCCTGAGGCCATCCCCCACGAAGTTCAGAGCAAGCACAGCCAAACTCAGCGCGATGCAGGGATAAGCCAATAGCATCGGTTGCGAGGACATATGAGGCCGCGCGTCGTTAATCATCGAGCCCCAACTGGGCCAAGGCGGCGGGATGCCAATGCCGAGAAAGCTGAGTGAGCCCTCCGCGAGAATGACCATCGCCATGTTCACCATCGCGACCGCCATAATCACTCCCCACAAGTGGGGCAATATGTGCTTGAACACAACGTGACCATGCGAGGCTCCCAGCGCTTTGCTCGCGACGATGAACTCCTGCTCCTTCAGACTCAAAACCTGATTTCGCACGAGCCGAGCCACGCTGGGCCAGCCGACAACCGCAAGCGCTGCGAATACGGGCAGAGCAGCCGCTACGACCTTTGGCAAAGAGTCAAACCAGGTCACCTGAGCCGAGCGCAAAACTCCCATCATCAATATCGCCAACAAAATATCCGGAAACGCAAACATCGAGTCGGTGAACCTCATCAATCCGTTCCCAACCCATTTCGGTCCATATCCGGCACCTGTTCCAATCAACAATCCAAAGAACACGGCGACCACTTGAACGCACACACCTATAAGTAGGCTCATGCGCGCGCCATACGCAAGCCTACAGAAAACATCGCGACCTAGGTGATCGGTGCCGAACCAATGCTCGCCGCTTGGAGGCATGAATTTTGCGCCAACGGCTTTCGTCACGTCATATCGCATAGGTCCAAATATCGCGACGATAACCAGCAGACCCAAAAACAGATAGCCCAGCGTGAATAGCCAGTCCCGCCTCATGATGCGCCACTCCTAATCCGCGGATCGAGCAGAGGCAGCAAGATGTCAACAACAAGGTTTACAAGAATGAACAGCACGGCGAAAAGAAGAACGGTCGCCTGAATAACAGGGTAATCGCCTTGGTAGATCGCATCAATGCTTTTCAAGCCTAACCCCGGAATTCGAAAATAAGTCTCGAGAATGAATGACCCGGTTAGCAAGAACCCAAAACTTGTTCCGATCGCCGTAACAACCGTTACCAGTGAGTTCCTAAACGCGTGCTTAGTCATCACCCGCCAGAACGGCACACCTTTTGCGACGGCCGTGCGAACGAAATCCTGACCAAGCGTGTCAATCATGCTCGCCCGCGTAAGTCGTGTGATGACCGCTGCCGGACGCATCGCCAAAATCACAACCGGAAGAATGAGATACCAAAAAACCCCTTCTTCTGGATTGTTCACCCATGTGTCTGGAAGAACCTGCAGTTTAAGCGCAAATATGAGAACGAACACCGGCGCGAGAACGAAGTTCGGAATACAAACACCCAGAGTTGAAAACGTCGTCGCCAACCTATCGGGCCATTTGCCGTGCCAAATCCCTGCAACAAACCCCAAACTAATTCCGATGACTGAAGCGACGATGATCGCAAGCACGGCAAGCAACGCCGTCAGCTTCATGCCATCCAAAATCACGGCCTTCACCTCGCCATACGGAGGAAAAAGCGACTTTCCAAAATTGAGCGAACATGCGTCGCGCACAAAGCGCACATATCGAATCGCAACCGGGTCGTTCAAACCCATCTCCGCTCGGATTCGCGCTTTGACCTCTTCGGATCCCTTTTCGCCAGCGATGACTGTCGCCGCATCCCCTGGTGCAAGCTCCCCAATAATGAAAGTGAGAAGCGTGATGAAGATGAGAGTTGGAATGGACCAAAGCAGGCGCGACAAAACCTGACGCCAGACCGGATTACCGGCCCGGCGCACGGGCTGATCAATTACAGCGATGCTCGGACTACTTGTTCCAGACAACGTCAGCAGTGGTGTGAGGCAGCGGCCCCATGGCAGAACGCCGAATCCCTTCGACGCCAGGGCGGACTAGTTCAAGGTCGCGCTGGAAGTAGATCGGGATCCAGATTGCATCCTCTTCGACGGCGATTTTTTGCGCTTGGCGATAAAGCGTGTGCCGCTGATCTTTTTGCGACAGCGGCAACTTGTCAGCCATTTCGCAAAGCTGATCAAACGTCTTGTTTGAATAACCTAAGCTGTTCTCCTTCGCGTTCGTGTGCAGCATGAACGTCAAGAAGTTCTGCGGATCCAGATAGTCTGCGCCCCATCTGAGGTGGAAGAACGGCAACTCTCCCTTTGCCCTCATTTCCAAAAGCGCTTTCCACTCGGTGGGCGCAAGCTCAATTTTCACGCCGAGGTTTTGCTCTAAGTCCTGCGCAACCATTTCGGATACGATTTTTGGGTCAGCGCGGTCGGCTCGGAAATACATCTTCAAAGGCTTGAACCCTTTGCCATCAGGATAGCCGGCTTCTGCGAACAACTTCTTCGCCGCCGCAGGGTCGAAAGCGATCCCACCGTAGGCGGAGTCAAATCCCGGCACACTTGGCGGAATGATTCCGTTCGCTTTCACATTGATGCCGTCAAATCCTTCCTTGATAATGCGATCCTTGTTAATCGCCATTGCAAACGCTTTGCGAACGCGAGGGTCACGAAGCTGCTCGTTTTGGGTGAGGCCGAATCCGACGTACCAGATCGCGGCGCGGTCAACTGTTGTCAGCGCTTCCTTCAGGTCCGCATGCTCATCCACATATGTCTTATCCTGACGCTCCAACGAGACCCAGTCAGCACGACCGCTTTCGTACAGCGATCGGCGTGTTTGAGCGTCTTTCGCAATCAAACGCGTAACCCGTTCCAACTTCGGCTTGCCGCCGTGATAGTCATCAAACCGAACGAGATCAATCTGCTGATTCTCGACATAAGATTCCATCTTATACGGGCCGGTACCCACCATCTCTTTCACTGAAGTGATCGGCTTCATTCCCGCCGCATCTCGATCCACGACGAAATAGCACGGATATTGCAGATACATCGGCCAATACCCTTTTGCGCTCGTGATCTTCACTTCGATTGTATTGGCGTCAACCACCCTGACTCCGCTGAGGCTTTTCGTTTTGCCATCCCAACAGTCTTTGAAACCGACGATGTCTGCCATATAGCCTTCAACCGTCGGACTTAGCACGTTTTTGTTCGCGGCTCTGTCCCAACTGTATTTCACATCCTCGGCGGTCATTTCGCGACCCGAGTGGAATTTGACACCCGTTTTCAACTTGAATGTGTAGGTAGTCCCATCTCCCGACACCGTCCAATCCGAAGCAAGGTTATTCACGAGTTCATTGTGCTCGTCGTATTGAACTAACCCCTCGAAAACTTGGTTCAAAACTTCGATCGAGTCCCCGTCCTCAACTTGAGCCGGGTCCATCTTCGTCAGGTTTGTTGGGATTGTCGCAACCAGTTGGTGGTCGGCCTTGTTTTCGGCGGTCTTGTTGAACTTGCCTTTGCCACAACCCAACCCGACCAGGAGGGCGAGCGCAAGCATGGCCAGAAGAAATCTCTGCATGTTGCTATCATGCTTCATTCTTCACATTAGGTCAAGGGCCGCCCGGGCTTCGGCTAGCAGATAGAAGCTGCCGGTGACCAAGATTCGCCCTGAAACCTGACACTCTGCAACCGCCAATTCCACCGCATCGGCAACGGTCCGGTGGGCCGAAAACCCCAGCCCGATCCTCCTCGCCCCCAAGGCAATCTCCTCAAGGCCAAGAGCTCTGTCCGAATCCATTTGGCACAAGTACAGCCGCTCAATGTACGGAGCGAGCGCCTCAAGCACCTGCGCCGGGTCATGCCCGGTTGCACACGAGTAAACCAGGTGGCACCTTCCGACAACAGCCGCGACCGCTCCAGCCGCCTGCGGATTGTGAGCGCCGTCCAAAATGACCTCCGGCTGTTTGCGGACCCTCTCCAACCTGCCCGGCAAACCGGTCATCGCCACGCCCCTCTCCACCTCATCATCCGTGACCCTGATCGCCGCCGCATCAATCGCGGCAACCGCGATGGCCGCGTTCCGGGCAGAGATCGAAGTGCCGCCATGAATTGGTTCGCTGGCAAACTCCCGCAGAGGCGTTCTCACTCGAAACTCATCAGTAGCCGCCTCAAACTCAAACTGCTCACCCAACTGCCAACACTGCGATCCCAACTCTCTTGCCCTGTTGCCGATGACTTCCACTGCCCGCGGATCGCTAACGCCTGAAACGCACGGAACCCCAGGCTTGATAATCCCCGCCTTTTCGAAAGCAATCTTTTCCAGCGTGTCGCCCAGAAACTGTTGGTGATCCAAGCCTATTTCGGTTATCACGCTGACGACCGGCGCCACAACGTTTGTCGCGTCAAGTCTTCCGCCCAAGCCCGTTTCGAAAGAAACAAA
The DNA here is from genome assembly GCA_046330175.1 of Fimbriimonadales bacterium. Lineage (GTDB taxonomy): Bacteria > Armatimonadota > Fimbriimonadia > Fimbriimonadales > ATM1 > JAJPJR01. The sequence continues at coordinate 747,010 of JAXLTG010000001.1, read as the reverse complement.
CTCTAAACCAAGTTCGCGGTAGACCCAAAACGCCATCGCGGTCTTGAATTCAAACTCTGTCGGACCGCCGAACTCTGTTGATTCCATCTGCTCTGCTGCCCTCTTCACCGCAGTAGCCGCAGCCGCAAACATCTCCTCACTAACCATCTCTGTTCGGACGCTTATTCGCTCGCGAATATTGTAAACATAGGGCGAGTAGTAGCCACCTGCTTCGTATCCTGCAGCATTCAAAATGCACTCAATGAACCGTGTGGTTGTTCCCTTGCCGTTCGTTCCTGCGACGTGCAAAAACTTCGTCCCAGCGAGGTGAGGGTTGTCTAACCTCTCGAGAAACTGCTCCATACGGTCGAGACCCAGTCGCCAACCTCGCGACCGAAGCGTCCCCAGATATTGAACGGCCCCCTCAAAAGTCACGGCGCCATTCTAACCGAACGGTTCGTCGCCCGACCCAAAATAAGCCAAAATTCAAACTTCATGCGAAACACCTGGTTGCTGCTGATCCTCTTGACGATCATCGCGGGGTGCGCTGATTCGGGCTCTCGGGCAAACAGCTCTTCCGACCAAAGACCGTCACCGGTCGGAAACAATCCGCCGCCCGATACTTCCGATGCCGCCGCAATCATGGCAAAAGTCCAACCCTTGCGCGCCATCACATCGTTCGTGGATCGACGAGTCAGGGACAGCGAACGCAAGTACTTGGAATGGGCTAATCCTAAACTCGGTCCCTCACCAAGCGCAAAACAACCAGCGGGGCTTCTCGATCTCGTAAATGCACAATCTCGGATGGAGGCGGCCATAAAACTCTCTGAGTCGCGGAAGCCGGAGGAGAAAGCGCTCATCAACCTCGCCCGCAAGCTGTCCGAGTCACTGAACACAAATGAACCAATCATAGACAGCGCGGCGGCCTACTACAAGAACAACCTTTATCGCAAAGACGGCATGCGCGAAGGCATCGCCATGCACAGAAAACTCATCAACGCCTTCAGCGAGCTGAAATCTGATTGTGCGCCGCTGTTAGCAGAAATTGACAGACTGCTGATGATTTGGCACAAGCAGAAGCTAAACGACGCATCCAACCAAGACGACGAGATTGAGCTACTCGTTCGCACCATGTACGACAAGGCGACTGTCGCAGCAACAGTTGCTATTGAGACGCCCGAAGCAGAACTCGCCGCGAAACTCGGGCCAGCAGCCACCGATTTCGAAAACGCCTTAGCCAAACTCAAGAAAAGAATCGAGTCCAACACGAATGTTTATGGAAGGTTCTTCACGGTGCTGGCTTCTGCCCAAATGATGCAGCTCGAAGTCAAAGAGCGCCTCCGAAGGTTTAAGCAAAACCCTCCATTTAGCGCGGACGAGAGAAAGCAACTCGCGAGTCCGTCGGGCTGGATGGTTCCAGGAGCGCCAATCCGTACGGAGCGGACGTTTCAGGATCTAAAGAACGTGTACTTTGAGCTAACTTTCTAACCAACCGTCGAGCCGAGCGCAACCGCCGCCATCCGCTTCGCGGCTTCGGCAACTCGTTCCCCATCTACGTCTCCATTCACCGTCAGGCTCATTCGCACGAAACCTTCGCCGCCAGGTCCATATCCATTCCCAGGAATCACCAAAACTTTCGCTTGTTCGAGCAAACGTTTCGAAAACTCCGCGCTCGTTTCATTCGTCGGCACACGCGCCCAAATGTAAAACGTTGCTTCAGGGCTCCGCACTTTCCAGCCAGCGCCGTTCAATGTGGACACTAACACATCTCGTCGCTTCTTGTACAGCGCCATCGTTGCACTGTTGTCTCCGTTTTCGAGCGCCCACGCTCCCGTGTCGGCAATCGCGGCGAACTGTTTGCTGTCAATGTTGTCCTTCAGCCTGCTCAACGCGGCGATTGCATCCGTGTTGCCACAAGCGAAGCCGATGCGCCATCCAGTCATGTTGAACGGCTTGCTTAGCGAATGGAATTCGATGACGCAATCTTTCGAGCCGTCCACCTGCAGTGGAGACGGGCACCTGTACCCATCGTATGTCACCATCGCGTACGCTAAGTCACCGACCAAAATGATGTCGTGATCTTTGCAGAATCGAACTGCATCTTCATAAAACGAAATCGGCGCGACGGCCCCAGTCGGGTTCCCCGGATAGCAGGTGAAAAACAACTTCGCGCGTTTGGCAACATCCGTCGGGATATCTTCCAGCTTCGGCAAAAACCCGTTCTCTTCAGTGAGTTTCGCATCGTACACTTCCGCGCCACACATCGCGGCCTGAATCCGATACACGGGATAACCGGGATCGGGAACGATCACCGCATCACCCGGATCGGCGAACGCCCACACCAAATGGGCGAGCCCCTCTTTGCTGCCGATGACCTCAAGCATTTCTGTTGATGGATCAATTTCAACACCAAAATTCTTCTGATACCATTTCGCCGCAGAATTAAGAAAAGGCACATATCCACGTGCAGACTCATCATAACAATGAGTCTCCGGTTTTTGGACTGCCCGCTGCGCAGCCTCTACGATCGCCGCTGGCGTAGGCTGGTCAGGATCGCCGATTCCCAGGTCAATAATGTCTTCGCCTTTGGCGCGCATTTCGGCCTTCACGCGGGCGATTTCAGCAAACAGATAGGGAGGAATCGTGTCAATTCGTTTCGAACGACTGGGCATTCGCCGATTCTACCGCACGATGTGTTACACTTTTGGAATGATATTTGAAACCGACCGCCTCATAGTGCGGGAGTGGCGAGACGACGACGCCGAAGATGCATATCGCATTTACTCCGAACCCGAAGTCAACAAAGGGATCATGGGAACCGAACCAACGAGCGTAATGGAGATGCGAGAACGATTGGCAAACATCCGCCAACGATGGTCACACCTTGATAGACTTGGCGTGTGGGCTGTAGAACTCAAATCAGAATCGCGGGTGGTCGCAACCTGTTTGCTAAAACCACTTCCCAACTCCGAACTCATTGAAGTTGGTTGGCACGTCGGTATGAGCGATTGGGGCAACGGATACGCAACAGAATTCGGTGAAGCCGCAGTTCGGCACGGTTTTGAAACCGTCGGCCTCGATGCGATATACGCAATCGTGTTCCCGTGGAACGCAGCGTCGTTGCGCGTGTGCAACAAAATTGGATTGAAACACCAGGGCCAAACGACCGAATTTCACGAACATGAGCTCGAGTTCTTCCGCATACTCCCCCAAGAGTTCTCACGCCCGTAATTAGAGCGCAAAACTATGAAACGAGGGGAGGATTCAAGCGTGAGCGAAAGCGGAGTCTGGAGTTTTCGCAAACTCGCAATCTTTTACTCTTTGTTAGCATTGGCGCTGCTGCTCGCGTACCTCCCGGCGCTAACGGGCACGCCAATCTGGGATGACTTTGGCCTTATCTACGGCCATCCAGGCTCACATGGAACCGACGCTCTCAAAAACATCTGGTTCAACCTTCGAAACAGCGTTCAGTACTACCCCCTCACCGACACAACGTGGTGGATAGAGGCTCAACTGTTTGGTGACGGCACAGCTTCGCACCACATTGTAAACGTATTGCTGCACGCCATGAACTCCGTCCTCCTCCTCGTGTTGCTGCAGCGGCTAAAGTTCAAGTTCGCCATCGTCGCAGCGCTAATCTTCGCTTTCCATCCACTCGCCGTGGAGTCTGTCGCATGGATGTGCGAGCGAAAGAATCTGCTTGCCTGTTCCTTCGCCTTGTTATCGGTAATTTGGTTCGTCAAGTCCCAAGCCGAGAGCTCCAACAGAGATTTCTGGGTTTCACTGCTGTTTTTCGCGCTGGCATTGCTCAGCAAGTCTGCTGTCGTCGCCCTGCCACTCGCGTTGATTCCACTAACCCGTTGGAAGAAATGGTGTGTACTGCCATTTTTCGGTTTGTCCGTCGCGTCATCGGCGCTCACGGTCTGGTTAGAGCTGGGCGTCAACAAACTGCCGCCGCTTGAACCGTTGCCGGTAATGGATCGGCTCACGCTCGCAGGATTAGCACCGTGGTTCTACGGCTCCAAAATGGTCGTGCCAGCCAACCTCTCATTCATTTACCCAAGATGGGATTTGGCGTCCCTGCGATTCGCGGGAGTCACCCTTCTAATTCTATCGCTTGCTATCGTCCTCGTTGCGACGATAAGGGCCAAGCATCATCCGCAAGTCGCCTTCGGCGTATCGGGTTTTTTCGCGGGAATGCTCCCTGTCATCGGTTTCCTCGACGTTGACATCCACCGCTACACGTTTGTGACGGATCACTTCGCGTACTTTTCGCTTTTGCCGTTTTGCGCGCTGGTTGCATGGCTCTTCGGGCGCCTCGTCGAAACGCTAAGCGCAAAATCAAACGCATCGCCGAGTCTGCTGATCCCGATGCTCGCTGTCGTTGCCCCACTCTTCGCGGTCACCTTCTCGCGAGCCTCAGACTATGTGAGCGAAGAGCAGATGTTCCGAGTGACGACGGCACAGCAAAATACGTCTTGGCCAGCGCAGCTCATGTTGGCCGAATCACTTGGAAGGAACCGAAAGATTTCTGAAGCTCAAACAGCCTACGCAAAGGCTGAACAGATGAATCCCACAAACCTCGAACTGCAAATGAGAATCGCAGCCTTCGAGCTTTCCTCCAACAATCCAGAAGCGGCGGTGAATCGCTACACCCGCATCTGCGGTGCTGATGCAAGATACGCGTCGCTGCTCGGCTTAGCGGCAGACAAACTCGCAAAGTTGGAACAGTGGGAGCTTTTCAAGACGGCCGCCGACACTGGCACAAAGTACGGCGACCCACTGAGTCTTCAGTTGCTCGTTTCCGCGCTGTGCAATCCGGAATCCAAGTTGCATAACCCGGCCGAGGCGCTCGCAGCTGCACGCAAAGCATGCGAAGATCGGAAAGCCGCGACTGGAGCGCACCTATTCGCCCTCGCAATTGCTTATGCCGCAAACGACGACCCCGCAAACGCCCGCGCGACTGCGAAAAAAGCTATGGAGAAGACGGGCGACACAGATGCTCGCGAAAAACTCCAAAAGTTTCTCGAATCTCTCGAAAGGTAACTACAAGCCTAACTTCGGCCAGACGGCGTCCACTCGGCGCTTGACATCTTCCGACATCGTAATCAGCGGAGGCCACTCACGGTTGTAACCTTCGGCGGCAATTTTGTGCGTGCAATCAAATCCAATCTTCCCACCGAAACCGATCTCTGGCGCAGCATGATCCAAGTGATCCAGCGGCCCCTTAACGATCAAAGTGTCCCGCGAAGGGTCGCAATTGGCCCCGATTCTGAAAATAACGTCGCGCATATCTTGCACATCCACATCGTGCTCAAACACAAAGATGAACTTTGTGAACATTAACTGGCCCAATCCCCACAGCGCATTCATCACCTTGAATGCATGACCTGGATATCGTTTCCGAATGCTCACAAATGCCATGTTGTGGAAGCATGCGTCAACTGGCAAGTTCATGTCCACCATCTCCGGGACCATCAGCTTGACCAGCGGCAAAAACACACGTTCAACCGCTTTTCCAAGATATGCGTCTTCCATCGGCGGAATACCAACAATCGTCGCCGGATAAACAGGTCTCGAGCGCATCGTCACGCACTTCACATGAAACACCGGAAACGGCTCCGGCATCGAATAGTAACCCGTGTGATCGCCGAAAGGCCCTTCGATGCGCCGCTCAGTTGGATCAATCTCCCCCTCAATCACGATCTCAGCATCCGCAGGCACCAAGATGTCTGCGGTTTTCGCCTTGACCATCGAAACACCCTGCTTTCGAAGGAAACCGGCAAACATCATCTCGTCAATCCCTGGCGGCAGAGGAGCGATCGCAGAAAACGTTATCGCCGGATCGCCACCCAACACAACGCATGCCTGGATCTTCTCATGCGATTCTCGCGCTAGCCTCTCATGCTCGGCTCCGGTTTTGTGCATCTGCCAATGCATCCCGGTGGTGCGCTTATCGTAAATCTGAATCCGATACATCCCGACGTTGCGCTTGCCCGTCCGAGGATCGTGCGTGAACACAAGCGGAAGAGTGATGAACGGGCCTCCATCCTGCGGCCAACAAGTGAGAATCGGCAGCTTAGTCAGGTCAACTTCGTCGCCCATCATCACGACTTGCTGACAATCGCCGCTGCTCACGGTTTTCGGCGCCGCTTTCGCAACACCCATCAACTTCTTCAGCATCCCAACTTTTTCTGAGAGGCTTCGCGGAATTTCAGACTTGATGAGGTCGCCGATCTCCGCCGCGATCTGTTCAACATCCGAAACTCCCAGCGCCATCGCCATGCGTCGCTTCGAACCAAAACAATTGATGGCGACGGGAATGTCAAACCCTTTGGGATTCTGAATGAGCAGCGCCGGGCCGCCACCCGGCATTTTCATGCACCGATCCGCGACTTCGGTGATCTCTAATCTGGGATCGAGTGGCTCGGAGATTTCACGAAGTTCGCCGGACTCACGCAGAGCCGCGATAAACGATTGAAATGACTCGAACACCCGGGTCCGAGTCTACCAAAGCTATCCCATGTGCAGGCTGACGTGGTAAACGATCACCGAGACCATGAGCGCGTTAGCTCCCGCCATGACATGCCGGGTGAGTCGCTTCCGCCACATGTAAAACGCCGTACAGACGACCAACAGGGTGAGCGACAACTTCAGAAAGTCGAACAGGCCATTGTCAACCGCCGGCGCAAGGATCGGGTTCGACTCCGAGTGGCCCATCTGAATGGCGAAGATGGTGAGCGCAAAATCCAACAGCGCGAGGGCCGCGTAAAGGACGATATCGGAAGGGATGAACTTCCGTGGCTCGTTCAGAAAGTTTATGCTCACAGCATGAGTGAGATTCCGCCGCAGCCCGAAATCCTCACTGTGAGACATGCGGGATTTTGGAGTTGGAGCCAATCTCTGATAAAATGGCGTCTCTTCGCGGAGAGGTCGCATAGCCCGGTCTAGTGCGCCGCACTCGAAATGCGGTGGGGTCGCAAGGCTCCCGTGGGTTCGAATCCCACCCTCTCCGCCATACCGCACCCCCGAACCGACAATAATAGGCAGACGCCGTGAAATACATCTTTGAACCGAGCTTGGGAATCTGGGAGTGGGCCGCCGTGCTCACCCCGCTCTTCCTTACTCTCGTCGTGGTTCTCCTCGGAGTCCGGGCGTCGGTCCGGTTCCGGTCCGACCGGTCTGGTGCTCTGTCGCTCATTGCACCACTCGCGACGAGCGCGCTTGCTTCGGCGATGCTTAGCGTGGCCTACACCGGCCGCGACCGCCTCGCAACGGTCACATTCGGCCCCGAATGCGTCGAGATATCAGGCCCAATGCGCTTCGAGACCTTCGAATACTCCGCGGCCAACACCGCTCGCGCCAACGACCACACAGTCGAGTTGAGATCAGCCCAAAAAGCGGTACGCCTACCCTCAACCGGAACATGGCAGATTGGCAACTTGCGGGTGGACGGCCGTTACCTCGCCAACGAGTTTGTTGGGCGGTCGAGGTCCGCGCCGATAATCTCCGCCTCTCGGTAGCTACTTGCCGGACTCGGGGGCAGGCTTTGGCTTGGGGTTCGTGAGCCGGCCTATGTCAAGCGCCATCACGCTTACCATGATGAGCAACAACAGCCCGATCCCAACAGTCGCTACCACTTCCTGAACTCGGAGCGACAGCCGTTTGCCTCCGCGAAGCCCCTCAATCAGAGCTACTACAATCTGTCCGCCATCAAGCAGCGGAATCGGCAGGAGGTTGAGCAAGCCAAGCGACAAGCTAATCAACCCAGCTAAAAAGATCAGCGGTCGGAGGCCGGACTTGGCGACCTCGGTGGTTGTTTGCACAATCGTAATCGGTCCACCTGCCTCCTCCTTCAGCCGCCGCCAGTTCACGAGCACCTTTGCGGTCTCCGTTACTACCGTAACCGAGTCCCGAATGGCCCCTCTCATCGAATCTCCGAACTGGAACAAAACGGACTCGGGCGCGGCTCCCATGTAGCCCATCACCTTCGAGATCGGCTTGCCCGAATCGTCATACATCACGGCGCCATCCCCGTCAGTCAGCTTTTGAAGCTTCTGCTCGGGAGTGATCTTCAGGGTCTGCTCCAGACCGCCTCGTGCCACGACGAACGACAGTTCTCCCTTACTCGGACGAACCATCTCCCTCATCGCCTGGTAACTCTCCACTCGCCTGCCGTCAATGCTCACGACCCGGTCACCCGGAAGCAGCCCACCTTTCTGAGCGGGTGTCCCCGCGAGCACATCGCCGATCACCGGCTCTTTGCCAGGCACGCCGTAAACAAACGACACCGCGAAGAACATCAGCACCCCAAGAAGGAGGCTAAAAATTGGTCCAGCGAGAAACACAACTCCTCTGCGCCACGGACCCTGACTGAAGAAACCGCCGGGAATCAACACCTCACTCCCGTCAGCTTTCGGCTCGGATCCCTTCACCCTCACAAATCCGCCAAGCGGGATCATCCGAAACGCGAAAACCGTCCCGCGCTTACTCTTCCTGCTGAACAGCTTGGGCCCAAAACCCACGGCAAACTCGTCCACATCCATGCCGTACCTACGTGCAAGTAGGAAGTGGCCGAGCTCGTGAAAACCCACGACCACGGTGAAGACCAGCGCAACGGCAAGAATCTGCCAGATAACTTCTAACAAAACTTTTTCCTTTGATTAGGACTCAACAAGAACAGTATACGACTCCGGCAACAGAACGGCTTCAACACTCGGCGAACTCAGCCGTAAAGTGCCGCAGGAACTCAGGCTGCTTTGTGATCCTTAGCCCTTTCGCCGTGTCCCGACGTCGAAACACTTCAACAATAATCTCACCAACATAGTTCACATGCGATTGTGTGTAAACACGACGGGGGAGCGCGAGCCTTACGAGCTCGTTCTTTGCGGGAGTGTCCTTCCCCGTCGCCGCATCGGGACGCCCGAACATCACCGTGCCGATCTCCACGGCCCTAATTCCGCCGGTCTCGTAAAGCTCACAGACCAGCCTTTGTGCTGGGTACTCGTAGTAAGGAATGTTCGGATAGAACTTCTTCGCATCTATGTAAACCGCGTGTCCACCAGCCGGCTGCACTACGCTCACTCCCGCGTCAACACACTTCGCCGCGAGATATCGCGCGCACGCCAGTCGGTACTCAAGATAGTGTGGATCCAGTACCTCATCCAAACCAACGGCAAGCGCTTCCAAATCTCTTCCAGCCAGCCCGCCATACGTCGGGAACCCTTCCGTCAAGATGAGTAAGTTGCGCGCCTTTTCAGCAAGCGAATCATCGTTCAGCGCCAAAAATCCACCCATATTCCCAAACGCATCTTTCTTTGCAGACATCGTTGCACCGTCGCAATAAGAGAACATCTCTTGAGCAATCTGTTTCGGAGACATGTCTGCATAGCCAGGCTCATCGAGCTTTATGAAGTACGAATTCTCCGCAAACCGACACGCGTCAAGGTAGAACGGAATGCCAAAACTTCGAGCGATTTCTGAGACTTGGCGAATGTTCGCCATGCTCACCGGCTGACCGCCACCGGTGTTGTTTGTGATTGTCAGCATCACACAAGGAATACTCGAAGCCCCACGAAACTTAATAACTTCCTCGAGCTTTCGGCAATCCATATTTCCCTTAAAGTGCAGCGGCGCCTCAAGCTGCGCAGCCTCCGCCACAACCAGATCAAGCGCCTCTGCTCCGGTGTACTCAATGTTCGCGCGCGTCGTATCAAAATGGTTGTTGTTGGGAATGCACTTCCCTTCGCCCCCAACGATCGAAAACAGCAGCCTCTCAGCAGCACGACCCTGGTGCACCGGAATGATGTGCTTCAGGCCCGTAATCTCCCGAACTTTCGCCTCGAACCGCAGAAAACTTCGAGAACCCGCGTAGCTTTCATCCCCTACCATCATTGCCCCCCACTGAGCGGCGGACATCGCGCTCGTTCCGCTGTCGGTGAGGAGGTCAATCAGGATGTCGTCAGCGTGAATCAGGAACGGGTTGAAGTGGGCCTCCTGGAGAATTCGCCGCCTCTCATCGGGGGTGGTGAACCGGATCGGTTCGACGGCCTTGATGCGAAAGGGCTCGATGATTTCAGCCATGAGCTGATTATGCTCGAACCAACCCAGCAGAAATATCGGGACCAAACCCGGTAATTCTGCTTGGGATTCAGGCAGTTCTAACAGGAATATCCCAGGCAAGATTCGCAGTTTTTCCCTGCGAAAGTGCCAGAGACGCCAAGGAAGGCGACGGATTGCCAGACCGACGCGATCTCTTACAACCCTTACGACATCAAGGAGGATCACATGTCGTTTCGTGTCAATACCAACGTTGGCGCGCTTACCGCGCTCCGAAATCTGGGCAATACAACCTCAGACTTCACACACTCCATCACTCGGCTTTCGACCGGCTTGCGAATCACCACTGCTGCGGATGACCCTGCCGGCCTTATCATCTCTGAAAACTTCCGGGCCCAAATCAAAGGCTTGGAACAGGCCGTCCAAAACAACCAGGACGCCATCAACTACGCAAAGACCGCCGAAGGCGCTTTCGACGAAGTGAGCCGACTGCTCACCGACGCAAGAAAGCTCGCAGTCGCATCGGGCAACACCGGCGCGCTCGACAGCACAGCTATTCGCGCAAACCAGAACCAGATTCAGTCCATCCTTTCTTCGATTGACAGAATCGCAACCCAAACCCAATTCGGCAACAAGAAGCTGCTCGACGGTTCTGCTGGAATCGTCTCAACCGTTACCGACGCCGCCAACTACGACTACATCAACGTTGGCGGAACGTTTAGCAACGTCAGCGTCAACAGCAGCGGCACCGTGACCGTTCAAGTCACAACCGCAGCCTCGCGAGCCACCATCACTGGTTCGGTTGACCTCTCTGCAAATGGAATGGACACCATTCTTGGCGCAGGCACATTCGTCGTAAACGGAATGGCGTTCAGCACCGACGGCACCGAATCGCTGCAATCGCTTCTCTCGCGATTCAATGCCGCATCGAACATTACCGGCGTGTCGTTCAACTTCGACGGCACAAACGTCGTTCTCACACAGTCCACGTATGGCTCGAACTTTAAGATTAGCTTTACGGACACTGCGGGTCTGATTAACGGCGCGGGCAACGTCAACGCGGCAGGCACGGATGCGATCGCCGACGTGACCGTCACAACTGCGAACGGGCCGATGACTGCAACGTTCACTGGTGGACGAAACAGCGACCAGGGCCTGAAGCTCACCGACAACTACGGAAACGCAATCGTTCTTACCGAAGCAGGCAACGCCGTTGGCGCAGCCGCTGCGGTCGGTCGAATTGACGCCGGATCTGCATCGTTCCAAATCGGATCGAATGCGGGACAATCGGTGTCGCTCTCGCTCTCGAACATCATGACCAGTCAGCTCGGAGGCGGCGTCATCAACGGCAAAAACCTCTCGACCATTGACATCACCACTGCGAACGGTGTCAATGAAGCGATTAGGATTATTGACGAAGCGATTACGCACGTCACGTCCATTCGAGGCAACATCGGAAACTTCCAGCGAAACGTTCTTGAAAGCAACGTGCGCTCGCTCAACATCACGCGTGAAAACGTGATTGTTACCGAAAGCACGATTCGCGATCTGGACGTGGCGGCGGAGATGACGCAGTTCACAAAGCTGCAGATTCTTAGCCAAGCCGGTTTGGCGGTTCTTTCCCAAGCGAATCAGAGCTCACAGAACGTACTTAGTCTTTTCAGGTAGGCACGTAAGGGGAAAACACGCAAGGCGGGTGGCGTTCATCGCCCCCGCCTTTTTTGTTCGCATTGCTCGCGGACAACATCTACGAGTTGCCCGTGCCACCCGCCGTGGTATCGCATTAGGAAATCTCTCCCCTGCGTCGGCGCGGGGGAGAGACATAGAGAGGGGGTGAGGATGAGATTTGATCGGGTTGCGGTTGATCAGGTCAACTAACTTGACGATCGGTTTCGGGACACCCTCTCCCCTTGCCCCTCTCCCGCACAGATGCATGAGAGGGGGATTCGGAGCGGCGGCATTCGCATCACTCTCGGACAACAGCAACGATTCATCCGCGGCACCCTGCCACGCACCCGCTTCATAATTACCTACGTGGAGATACAGCTAAACCCCTGGCGGTTTACTAAAGATGACGGTAACCGTTGGGCGGCGAGCCAATACCGGCGCGAGCATGGGGCGTCCAATTGCGTAATTATGTGGATCGGCTTGGTCACGGCATTCGTGCCTTTTTGGACATATCTTTACAGCGACGAGCCCTCGCCGTTTGGTATGTATCTGTTGTCGTTCGGAATCGCGATAATCCTTTGGGGGAGTGTCGCGATCTCAAAGGCAAAACGGCTGCGACAAACTAATGCGTGGCTCGAAAGCCCGCTGTACAACTCTTTTTATGACGAAAGAAACGGCACACTCTCCGATAAGGCGATTCTCATTGAGTCCTCGGGTATTCGAACTACCTGCGATTGGGATGTTATCAACATGATCTCTGCCGTCGAGGGTTCTTTCCAATTCGAGCTTCCCAACGCCACTGTGTACTTCATTCCGAAATCGGCGTTTCGAAGCGAGGAGGATTTCGCCGCGGTGCAAGCTCACGTTATTGGAATCGCGAAGCAACGGGTTGAGAAGTTGGAGCGGCTGAGATTAGAATCGCGTGGAGCACAGCGCAGAATAATTGACGGGCGATTGAAACGATGGTCGAAACTGATCGAGGAATCCGGGTGATTTGAATCGCGGATGCTGCTGGCGTGGTTGTGCGAACAGCCCCTTTCCTCCTTGGCAAGGAGGAAAGGTCGGAATAGGAGGTTTCAATCATTCGAGTACCCACGCCGTTATTCGCGATCTCCTTCACGACGATCGCTCGCTCACTCTCTTCGCACCGAGCATTTTGCCAAACGTCGAGCCCTCCATCCCTGGCCCTTCCTCCCGCGCCGGGAGGAAGGGGATCAGTCGCTGGGGGTGGCGTTCATCGCCCCCGCCTTTTTTTTCGCATCACTCACGGACGGGTGGCACGGACAACGCGGAGCGCTTGTCCGTGTGCGACCTTTCTGCTGTTCAACAATCATAATCATGATTATTACCGACTTCCGCTCGAACGATTCTCCGCGCTTGACGCGATTAGTTTGAGACCGCATCAAGCACGGACAACATCTACGAGTTGTCCGTGCCACCCGACCGTGTCACTCGCCCCGAAACTATTCTTCGACCCGGGGTGGCAGGCGAAAGAGAATTGTCTCTCCAAAAACGTTGCTCCTGAGCTTGGGACTTTTTGCCAAGGCATCTGCAATGCGCCTATCGACTTCTGCACCCCCTCCGTCTCCTAATTCAAGTTTGGCCCGCGCACGTAAGCGGAACACCCGGTCATTGGCTGGGTCGAGACGGACTGCCTCATCGAGGTCCTCGACCGCGCCTTTCCAATCGCGAAGGTTCGCCCTGGCAATAGCTCTAGCCGCGAAAGCGATTGCGTTGTCAGAATCTTCGCGTATTGCTTTGTCGTAGACGGGCATCGCTGAGGTGTAGTCGCCTTGGCTCGTCCGGGCGTTTGCTAAGCCGATGCGCGCTTCTGTGCAGTCGGGTTTTATCGCGAGCGCACGGCGAAAATCCAGTTCCGACATCCCTTCCTCCCCCAGCAAGTGATAGCAAATTGCTCGGTTGACGAAGATCGCAAAGTTCGGCCCGCCAATTCGTTCAGCTTCGTCGAATACTTGTACGGCTTCCGCAAAGAAGCCCGTGTCAGACAGGATAATTGCCCGGAGTTCCAACATCTCCGGGTCGGCAGGATCGGCATCGAGGGAGCGGTTCACGCGTTCCAGGGCGACCGTGTCGTTCCCCAAGGCTGCCTCCGCCACGATCAATCCTCTCACCGAACGCAGATGAGCCGGGTCCACCTGCACCGCCACCGCAAGGATGTCACGAGTCGCTTCCCAGTGACCTGCCCTTGCCGATTCCAAACCCTTTTGGAAGAGCAATTCGGACGCATTTGTGCCTTGAGCCCCAGAGCCTTGCAAGGGAACGCTCGCAGTCAGGCGGTCCATGAGGCCGACGTTGTATGCGCTGCCGGCGTGCGGCTGCGTCGAGACGATTGTGGTCACGGTTTGCCCCTCGCGCCCTTGTATGACAGCAGTGGGAGAGTCATTGGCTGGCGGCGTCTTGCGAACCAACCTCTTTGAAATCTCGAGGAGGAACGGCGAGACTACCGTAAGCAAGATCGTCACCCACAAGGGCACTTCCGATTTTGAAAGAGCGTCAAGCACCTAGTGTTCCTCCCGCACGGGGCGGCAGATAGAGGATTGGTCTACCCCTCATCCCTCACGGTGTGGTTACCGCCGAGACGGTTGCGCTTAGGTTGCCGACCCGTGCGTTGGCTTCCATTCCCTGACACCGATACTCGCGAGTCTCCGGTTGTCCGGTGACTCGCGGCGAGGACGAGCGCGGCACGATAAATCTCTCACTCATTCTTCGCATTATGCACACCGTACGGTTCTGCGTCAAGGTGCTTCCGTTGAAATTGACCGCGAAGCTTCCGCGGAGATTCGAAGACAAGTGACGACTCGATTCCACCCCCTCAGCCGTCGCCCCGATTCACTCCGTTCATTTCCCTTCGGCGGGGTCTGCGACTCCGCTCCGGCGGCTCCCCCTGAAGGGGGAGCAGACTCTTCTGGTCACTATTCTCAATGAGTAGGCACGTAAGTAGAACGGGAAAACACGCAGCTTAGCAAAAACCTGCTCCCACTTTAGGGGGAGCCCCGTGAGTTTCGACGGTAGTCGGGACGAACGGTGAGGGGGTGGACTACAATTGACAACACTTCCCAGATGCTCCACCAAAATCGAAATCAGAGCGCGCTCCGCCGAGCGAAATTGGCTCGCAAGAACCTCTCAGAGCCAGAGGCGATCCTCTGGTCGTGTCTCAAAGGTGACGCGACTGGATATCGTTTTCGGCGTCAGTTCCCGCTCGGTCCGTATGTTTTGGACTTCTATTGTGCACGAGCAAAACTCTGCGTAGAAATTGACAGCCGCTTTCACGACGACAGAGTTGAGCGCGACGCCAAGCGGGACGGTTATTTGAGCGACAAACGGATCTTGACGCTGCGCGTTCACGCGTGCGAGATCGAAACAAATCTGGATGGAATTGTGGGGGCGATCTACGAATTGTGCAAAACGCGAGTTGTAGTGCGCAGATTCGAAGACAGGTGACGACCGATTCTACCCCCTCAGCCGTCGCTTCGCTCCGGCGGCTCCCCCTAAAGGGTGAGCATAATTTTCTCATTACCTTTCGCCCCGCGTGTCCTCTCTCGCATAGTCGTAGAACTAAACTGCGCCAACACTCACAACTCGCAGAAACTGATTCGATTGCGCTACGCCCGTCCAGCCGTTAGTGCTAACAATAATTTGCCGCGGATCTCATACGGTGAACTACCCCTCGGCGAAAATCACCTCAAGCAGAATATCCACCTCGTCCCCCTCATCCAACCCCAGCGGCTTTCGCACACTCATCTTAATAGGAACGATGTACGCGCCATCTTTCGGGAACAGCGAGGTTTCAAACGTGATACCGCGGATGGTCGCGCGCACCGGGATCATGCCCCAGCCGTAGCTGACCGACTTCAGAATCTCCTTCAGCTCCTCCGCCTCCGACTCGGGAACGCTGACGAAGTAGTGCGGCGCCGGCCCCCTCCAGTACCAGATGCTCCCACTGAACTCGATGGTCATTGTGCGATTGTATCTGGCAGATTCACCAGCCCGCAGATGTGCCGGCTCTTTATGTACCCCGTATTTTTCCTGTCCTTTCGACCGCAAACCGGGCGGAACAAACTGCGTGGGCGCATAAGACCAAGGATTTGGCCTTCGCGCACCGGCCTCTAAGCCCCGGACGGCAGCAGCAGGCAGAAAAGCAGTATCAAATCCCGGACACGGGACTCATTCATGGAGGAGACTAAATGTCATTCAGGATTAACACAAACCTTTCGAGCATTAACGCGCTTCGCAACTTGAACTCGACGCGCGGCGAATTCTCGAAATCAGCGACTCGCCTCTCGACCGGTTTGCGCATTACTAACGCAGCCGACGACCCGGCGGGCCTCATCATTTCGGAAAACTTCCGAGCTCAGATCGGTGGTATGGAGCAGGCAATTCAAAACAGCCAAGACGCTGTGAACTATGCGAAGACCGCTGAAGGCGCCCTTGACGAAGTTAGCAAGCTGCTCAACGACATGCGAAAACTCGCGGTCGCTTCAGGCAACAGCGGCTCACTCGACTCAAACGCCATCCAAGCTAACCAGAACCAGATTCAGTCAATTCTTACATCGCTTGACCGAATCGCCAGCCAAACTCAGTTCGGCAACAAGAAGCTTCTTGACGGTTCTGCGGGCATCGTTTCGACCGTTACCGACGCAGCTAACTACGCTGCGATCAACGTGGGCGGCACTTTCGGCGGATACGCCGTGAACGCCAACGGCAACGTCACCGTTCAGGTTACGACCGCCGCTTCGAAAGCGGTCATCACCGGCTCGGTTGACCTCTCTGCAAACGGCCTCGCCACGGTTCTTGGCGCGGGTTCGTTCATCGTGAACGGCACCTCGTTCAGCACCGACGGCACCGAAACTCTCGGCGGCTTGCTCTCTCGACTCAACAACGCTTCTGGTCAGACTGGAGTCACCTTCCAGTTCGACGGAACCAACGTTGTTCTCGAGCACAACAAGTACGGCGCTAACTTCCAGATTAACTTCACGGACCACGCCGGCATCCTGAATGCCGCTGGTTTCGCGAACGACGCTGGCAGCAACGCCATCGCAACCGTCTCTGTCACCACCGCTAACGGCGCAACTTCTGCGACGTTCACTGGCGGCCGAAACGGCGACGAAGGTCTTCGACTCACCGACGCATACGGCAACGCGGTCCTCTTGACCGAAGACGGTAACGCCGTCGCAGCCGCTGCTGCGGTTGGCCGAATCCAAGCCGGTTCTGCATCGTTCCAGCTCGGCGCAAACGCCGGACAGACCGCGAGCCTCTCGCTGTCGAACGTTGCAACGACTCAGCTCGGTACAGGCGTTGTCGGCTCGTCGAGCCTCGCAAGCGTGGACATCACGACTGCACAGGGCGTCAGCGACGGCATGAAGATCATTGACGCAGCGATTAGCCAGGTCACCTCAATGCGAGGCGGCATCGGTAACTTCCAACGCAACATTCTCGAATCTAACGTCCGAAGCCTCGGCGTTGCTCGAGAGAACCTGGTTGCATCGGAAAGCACCATCCGCGACTTGGACGTGGCTGCAGAAATGACCAACTTCACGAAGCTGCAGATCCTGTCACAGGCCGGCATCGCGATCTTGGCTCAGGCCAACGCTTCCACTCAGTCCGTGCTCTCGCTCCTCCAGTAATCTACTCGGAGCGACAGCGCGTAATGAGGCCCGAGCAATCGGGCCTCATTCTTTTTTTGCGAGCATGGCTGTTCGCGCTGCGAGCTTTGAGATTCTCTCTTCCCCGAAACCTCTGACCCCAGTTTGAACCGTGTCGTTGAGGATGCCAGTCCAGCGTTTCGGCAAACCTTTCGAACCAATCATGGCACCCAGCACCGAACCGACCGTCGCACCGTTGCAATCCGTGTCGAAGCAGGCATCCACTGCGATACAGATGGACTTCTCGAACTCGTTTTCGCCATACAGCAATCCGACAGCCACAACCTCCGCGTTTGAGATAGTGTGGCACCAATCGTGTGGGTTCGCTTCGTTCCAATAGCTGTGAATGTCGTTCACGGCTTGCTCCACCGTCCCTCCGTCATCGTGAAACTTCAGGTGGTGGTTTATTCTTTGAGCAAGCCGCGAGTTTGGCGGCAGCGATTTTAGTGCAACAGTCACGCACTCGCGCGCGTCATTTGCAGCGAACGCTTGAGCGACCATCGCGGCCGCCCACATTTCTCCGTAGATTCCGTTCTTGATGTGCGAAACCGAAGCGTCGCGAAACGCCATCTCCGCCGCAGCCATCGGGTCGCCAGGGTTGATGTATCCCCAGAAATCGGCGCGTATTTGCGCGCCAATCCACTCACGATACGGGTTGCGATGCGTCGCGCTATCAGGTGGAGCAATACCGAGCATTACGTTTCGGTACGCCACTCTTTCTGCAGTGCAAGTTCTCAGTATCGGAATCGAGTCCAACCAGAATTCGGACACGTCGCTTGCGCTGAATTCGCGTCCGTACCTTTCGATAACGCCGAGCCCGGTAACCGTGTAGTTGATGTCGTCATCTTCGACCATGCAGTTAACGTTTTCTTTGAACGGTTGCTCCGTGTCAACCTGATGGTTTTGCAGCGTTTGTTGGTCGGCCGCAATTGAGATGTAGTCGTTGAGCGGAAACTGCTTTGAAGCTTTGAGGTACGAATGAAGCCTTGTGCGATGCCACCCTTCGATCGGCTTTCCGAGCAGACACCCCGCGCACCGCCCGAGCCAGCCGCCATAGATTCTGTCTTCTAAATCGCCAGTGACCGCGAGTTGCTGCGGCGATGTCACGACTGTCGCAAGAATTTCATCCCAACCTGAAGGCTCTTCGAATTCGTATTCTTGCTGACGTGGGCAGGATGCGAATTGAGCATACAAGCCGTCGGCGGCGGCTTGAAAGCTTGGATCTGTTTCGTCGAGCGCGGCGACCCTAGCACGCAGCGCAGACACATCTCTTCCCTCCTGCTCTGACTGAAGCAGTTCGATCTCAAGGTCGGTTTTTGTGAGCTTTAGCCAAAGATGTTTCAACCGGTTACCTCGCGACGTGCGCGAAGTGTATCACGGTCAGAACTTCAACTGATAGTCCACTCGCAGAGTGATGTTTGTCGCCGGCCCGGTTGTCGGAAGGAGGTCGCTCCAGTTGACCGTGCCGATTGCGAAGCTTAGCACTTGGTTTGGGCCGGGTCGCTGATCGAAACTTATCTCGTAGACCGTTCTGGTTCTTCGCTGTCCGGGTGCGGGCTCCGCGTTCTCAATTCCGTACTTGAGTCTGAGCGGACTGCCCGAATCCGCGAAGAGCGATATACCGGCTTCGAGTTTTCGCGCCAACGTTCGCTGCTGCCAATTGAACAGTTCGCTGAATGCAAACTGCACACCCGTGCCCTTGTTCGCTTTGTAATCAAGCTGCCAGTTTGTTGTGCCGGTCGGGAGAAGTTGAGAGCCTAACGGGACTCCTCCATTAGCCTGTTCCGGCAGGGTCGTTGCTTGGTGCGTTAAGCTTACGTTGTTCGCAATTTTGTATCCCAAATCATAATTTCGAATGACGAAGTTTTTGTCGCCGGGCAGCGTACGAACCTTGTACTGCATTTTCGCCTGGAACGGCTTCTTGCCGGTTGGGTCGAGGTTAACTCTGAAGATGCGGTCGGCACCGATATGCTCTCCGGCGAGTATGACGTGGGCATAGCTCGCTCCGATCTCCGCGCCGAAAAGTTTGGCTGAGAAGTCGGCGAGCTTGTTCTCTTTCTGGATGACCTGATTGTCTGACTGTGCGTCGAGTCCCAGCTTGACCATGATGCCACTCAGCGGGCCAAAGTCGAACGGTTTCTTGTTGGCGATGTGAAAATTACCAAGCGACGTCGTGCGCGTGTTGTCTATCCGCTTCTCGTCGTAAAATCCACCGAAATCAAAACCGTAGTAGTCACCGTTGCTTACGTCCCATCGGATATTGCGCTTGCCGAGCCCGACAGAATTTAGCTCCCGCCAGTGTGTGTAGCCGATTTTCAGGTTGTTTCCAAAGTCGTAGGAGAAGCCGTATGCGTACGTGTTCATATCCGGCTTGGTTCCGTCGCGATCAATCAAAATATCCGAGCCGGTGATGGTGAGCTTCGGTGTGACCTTCCAGTCGGCTTTGTAAATCTGAACGTTTTCAAAACCGCCATCGGCGAATTGGGTTCGAGCCTGCTCCGTACCGATACCCAACGATTTCGAAATCTGACTTTCATACTTCAGATATTGAGTGTCTCGACTCGGTCGATCCGCGCTTGAGCCGAGAATCTCCTCGGTTTCGTTACGAAGCGTCAGCTTGCCGTATTTACCAAGGTCTTGGAACAACTGAGTGGACAGGAAATCGTTGTGGTAAATCGCACCGTTTCGACCATCGAAATGCTGCCTGTCACTCGTCACCGAGAGGTTTGTCTTCTTGTTGAAATCGTAGCTCATCGCGATCCGGTCGCGGTCCCTGCCCTCTCCTCTCGATTTGTTATCGGACCCGTAAACCAATCCTTCAAACTTGAGATTCTTTATCGAGTTGAGTTTGAAGCTAACGTCATGTTGGTTGTAACCCACGAGCGCTCCGAAAACGGCCGCCTCGGGATCCACAACGCTTCCTGCTCTTGAGAACGTACTGTCAACAGATCGGAACGCGGCGCGAATTTCGGCTTGCGGAGAGATGTACTGGCCGGTGAATCGGTTTGCGCCGCCTTGTGCCGAATCAACATCCAGATTTGAAAACGCCATAGATCCGGTTTTGCCAAGTTTGGTGTCGAACGACCAATCGCTGCGCTTGAACCCGATCTGTTGGCCAAACAAGTTGCGCTCCATCTCCATCAAATCGCCTGCGCGTCCGAACTGAGCGTCGTAATCCATTCCGCGGTAGTTGAAGTTGAAAAGACTTGAATTCAGGGATAACGTCGTTCGGTCAATCCCGTTCGTGCCTTCTGAGATCGAAGTCTGGTCGAACCGAATTCCCCATCCTTTCGCGGGTGTCCCCGTGTAACGGAAGAACTCGCGGTTGAGTCCGCCCTGCCGCGGGAATGCGCCTCGGTCGTTTGGATTGAGCCCTGCGTTTGGGTCGTAAGCCTTCAGCGTCTGCACGATCATCGAGTCAATCTCACCCGGTGGCAGGTCTCCAAGACGACCGAACCCCTTCTCCGATTCTCGATTCCAATACTCGAAAGCGTGTCCCGCATGTGAAACGCTGAATGCGCTCGAAGAGAAGTCTTTATTGCGATCCGCTACCTCTCGCGTGGAGAACGACAGCGCCGGACCTTTGAACTTTTCCGGCGTTGAAACAGTGAAGTCCTTGCGCTCAAATCCGCGTTGGCGCGCCCAAATCTCGCGTTCGTTTTCAACGAGGTCGCGGGCGCGCCCGAAGCCGTTCCCAAATGACTGATCCAAGTATCCGATATTGAGGAACGGCGAAGCATATTGCAGCGACTTGAACACCAGATCGCCGTTCGCGTCGCCGATTTTGGTCTGGTCGAATTTCAGGCTCATGCCTTGTGCGAAACGCATTGCGCCGCCCATGGTCTGGCGATCTATTCCCTTTTCTTTTGAAAGCTGGTCACGATCACCCTCTGCGATATCTCTGAACCGCGTGAAATCTTTGTCAATTGTTCGCGAACTGAAGTAAGCGTCGAAGAAGCTCGACTTCATGTTGTAACCCATCCACTCAATCTTTGAGTCGCCGTCCTGAATAGCCTTGAAGCTGTTTGAGACCGACAGGGTTTTGTCATTACCCGCAGACATGCCGAGACCAAACCGCTGCAGCCCTTTCTCTTTTTCAAGCTGAGTTGCGGTCGCGGCGTTGTAGCCCGCTGATTGCAGCATTCCAAATCCTGCGAATCGCTTCCCTACGTCTTGGTAATCGAGTTTCAGTTTGAAGTCGCCGACCGAATCTTCATAGCTTTGGAGTATCAGCCGATCGGTGCCTTCCACGCCCTGCTTCGATGCGTTTTGATCCGGTGAAGATGAATCTGCGCGAACGGTGGACTTCGATTGGCTAGACACCAAAAGCACACCGTTCAAACTCCCGCCGGCGAAGTTGAATGAGTTCTTCATTCCGGCCATTTGAGATTGCATGAGTGAGCCGTCCGTCATGCGGTTCACGCCATTCATTCCCAGAAGCATTTGAATGTCGCCAACTGCGCCGAAATTAAGGCTTAGAAGTGGAAGCGCTCCACCGCCTGTCTGGTTTTGTGCCGCTTTTGGATCATGGCGATACGCGACTCTAATCGCTTGCTCGCTTCTAACTTTTGCAGAGATGTAGACAACACCTCCGGCGTAATCTATCGTGTAATCGCGGCCTTCGACAAGAGGAGCTCCGTCAACTTCGACACGAACGCTTCCCCTCATGACTCCGGCGTATCGCAAGGGATATCCAATCCCGGTTCTGAAGCCCGGCATGACATCTACCGCCATCTGGCCGCCGAGTTGCGCGCTTTGCGCGCCTTCGACCTTTTGGGACCCGCCAAAGATGTCTTGGCCGTATGCCATAAGTGGCAAACAGCCTGCACCAGATACGGTTACAAAAACCAGCTTACGATAGCGCATGCCAGGCGATCAGAATTGCCCTATTTCAGGCCCTTAGCTCCCTCTTTGATATCGGTTTTGTTTGTGTTATGCTCTCTTAGAGCTTGTCTCAATGCCTCTCTCGACTCGGCCGATTCGTCCGACTTCGGTTTCTTCTCTGCGGTCAGAGTGTCGCCCGATTGGTCGTCCGTCGAGACGGCAACCAGATCCGGCCTTGCAGGATCGGCAGTTGGCACCTCGACAGTCGGCATCACGATTGGCTTCTTCTCCTTGGTCTCGGATGGGGTTGTGGACCCCGATCCACCGGCGCTGCCGCTTGGCTTCAGGTCAGCCTTCGGTGGCGCGCCTCCAACAAGCTCTGGAACCTCTTTCGAGGCGTTCAGCACGGTCGGCCCTTCGGATCGTCCCGCCGTACGGACCTGTGGCGTGATTGGCTCGTTTGAAGCGTAGTTATGCGAATCTGGCACCACGCCTCGACGTGAATTCGGCTGTTGCCCAGGTTCCGAGGAGTTAGAAGGCTTCCCAGGGGTCACGGCGAGCAGGTCTGCGCCGGTTGGTCCGGGTTGGTTTGTGTTGGTGCGTGGATAGAGCCAGATTCCGGCAATAGCCGCGGCCGCAAGGGCTGGAATGGCCCAACGGAGCGTCGGAAGCGCCTTTGGCTTCGAAACCCCAATAGTTTGCTTGAGGATTTCCTCTTTTAGCCAACTTGGCGGCTCGGCCTGGTGGAGCATGACACTCGACTGGATGCGGATTTCGCTGAGAATCTGCTCGGCGGCCGGGTTCTCGGCCAAGTAGGCCTCGACGAGTCGGCGCTCTTTTGGAGAGCATTCGCCGTCTGCGTAGGCCGAGATGAGCTCAAACATTTCGTCGTCTAAGCTGTCTGGGGGGCAAACCTGTTCGATCTCGTCCCAAATGTCTTTTTCGCTGTGCATTCTTTAGTACCTGCTTTTGGCCCTGGGAGTTCAGTTTTCAGGGCTCGTTCTGTTAGACCGCCGCTATATGTTTAAGTGTCGGGGCGTTCGTACCAGGTTGCAGGCTGGGGCCCGTTTGAGCCATAATCGGCACAATTCCGCAGACAGTCGGCGCCGATTCCGCTTGGAGGAGGCTTAAACCCTAAAGCCGGCCGAGGATGGCAACCTAAGACGATTTCTGTTGAGGGACCTTCGCGTTTGCGGGGTCCCTCAGTACTTTCTGGGGTAGGAGAAGATATGCCTACACAAAAGAAGGCCGAAATAATCGAGCAGACCGCGTCATGGATCTCGGGTTCCACCGGGTTCATTTTCACGGAATATCGCGGACTCGGCGTGCAGGAAATCCAAACGCTCCGCAATCAGCTTCGAGAAACCGGCGGCGAGTACCACGTGGTCAAAAACACGCTCCTTCGTCGCGCGCTTGGCGAAAAGGCAACCGACCTTCCGGATGAATTTCACAACGGCCCGACGGCGACGGTGTTCATTCAGCGGGACGAAGCCGCCTGTGCCAAAAAACTTTTCGAGTTTGCGAAATCGCATCAAGCGCTGAAAATAAAAGGCGCCGTGATTGAAGGCAAGCTTCTTGATGGAAAGCAAGTTGAAGCGCTCTCGAAACTACCAAGCCGACACGAACTGCTTGGAATGATTGCAGGTTGCGTCGCAGCACCGATTGCCAACTTGGTTGGTGTGTTGCAGGAGACCATCGCCGCACCTATTCGTGCAATTGGCCAGGTGGCCGAGAAGCGCGAATCTGCCGCGTAAAACGAATTACGACAATACAACAGGAGAAACGAAATGGCAAATGTAGTTGAAGAAATCGTCGAGAAAATCGCAGGGATGACAGTGCTCGAATTGAGCGAACTGAAGACGGCCCTCGAAGATAAATTTGGAGTGACCGCAGCTGCGCCGATGGGTATGCCAATGATGGCAATGCCAGCGGGTGGCGGTGGAGAAGCTGCCGAAGAGAAGACCAGCTTCGATGTCGTGCTTGACAGCGCCGGAGATGCAAAGCTCCAGGTGATCAAAGCCGTGCGCGAAGTGACTGGCCTCGGCTTGAAAGAAGCGAAGGACCTCGTTGATGCAGCGCCGAAACCGGTTAAGGAAGGCGTCAACAAGGACGAAGCCGATAAGGTCAAAGCCGCAATCGAAGAAGCTGGCGGAAAAGTCAGCATCAAGTAACAACGGTTTGGGACATGCGCCCAGCACAGGGATCGGCCGCAAGGTCGGTCCCTATTTTTTTGCCCTTGGGTGGGACTGCTCGTACTTTCTTTGAACGGTTTCGAGATCGAGCCGTGTGTACACTTCGGTCGTTGATATGGACTCGTGGCCGAGAAGTTCTTGGACCGACCTCAAGTCGGCGCCAGCTTGAACCATGTGGACTGCGTACGAGTGGCGCAACGTATGGGGTCCGATTTCGAGTTCGATTCCTGCGGAAGTAGCATATTCACGAAGGATTCGAAATACGCCAGATCGCGAAAGTGGAGTTCCTCGAGAATTTAGAAAGATTTCGGAAAACGCTTTCGATTTTACGAACGCGCTTCGGGATTCTTCGACAAACTTTCTAAGCCACTCGTGTGTCTCCGCTGGGATTGGGACGATTCGCACTTTTCCGCGTTTGCCAATGACTCGCAAAACAGACTCTTCTTGTGAATAGTCCTGCAGTGAGACTCCGATTAGCTCACTCACACGCAAGCCTGCCCCGTACATTAGCTCGATCATCGCGCGGTCGCGTAACCCTTTAGGTGTTTTGACGTCAGGTTGATCCAATAGCTCGGCGACTTCCGAACGCGTAAGCGCTTTCGGCAGCAGCTTCGGTAGTTTGAAACCGACTGTTTCGATCATGACGCACGGGCCGCTGCCCTCACGCACTAAAAACTTTGTGACGCTTCTTACGGCTGAAAGCGCTCTCGCCATCGTGCGCTTTGAGAGCATCAACCGGTTGAGGTAGGCCAGATACTCGGCGAGTACGGTCTCGTTGAGCTCAGCAAGCGAATTTGTGCCTCTGGAGGACACGAACTCCTTGAACCTGTTGAGATCGCGCTGGTAAGCATCCACGGTGTGGGAACTCGCGGCCTTCTCGACGCGCAGATGATCGAGAAACCACTCAATCTCATTCTCTATTTGCTGTCGAGACGCTGGAAGACCCATATCACCGGCCTAATGTACATCATGTCGTGTGGTTCTGGAATTGCCTGACGACAAAGTTCGCGGAGGTCGAGTCGAGTAACAGCTTTTTCTTTGTCAATCTTGTCGGCGACTTGCGCTCTTTCGCCAAAAAATTGCGCTTTGAGCCGATATTGACTGCAAATGAGCTCAATGGTTTTGACGAATTCTGGCTCGCTCAGGCGATCATGGTCATAGAACTCGAAGCTGCTGAAGACGATAAAGTCGGGTTTCAGATCTGTTACCAGTCTCGAATCCCACTCTTTGCGAGGTCCACCTTCCGGTTGGAATCGCAGAAGACGTGCGTTGTGCATCCGCATCGCCTCTACTCGCTGATCTGCGATTAATAGATCGGTATCTGGGAACAATGTTGGCGAGTAAAACCATGGATCGTTGACGAAGCCGATGGTCGCATTTTGCGGGAGGTTGTCCTCTATCCACTTAGCGGAAGTGTCGCGCGCATCTTCAGAGGCCATGAACTGCGTGACATTCGCGGTTCCTGTAGGTGAAGTGATGCTAAACACGAGGAGCATCGCGACCAACGCTCCAACCCAACGGGCCTTGCCTCCCATCTCATGCAGGCGAGAAATCATGAATGCGACACCGAGGCAGAGGCATGGCAGCAACGGGAATACGTACCGCATGAACTTCACTTCAGCGCGCCCGATGAACAGAAGATATGCCACGAAGAACAGCGCAGGGATCACCCAGATCGCGCGCTTCGAAATGAAAGCCCAAGTCAGACCGATTGCTCCCAAGAACGTAGCGGAGACGCCGACCGCCGCAGGAAGATTGATGAGCGAATGGTACAGAAAGCCGTTCGGAGTGTTTACGAATACAAGTCCGTGACCAGCAGCGGAGTGCGCCAATTCGTACATGAAGTCGCGCTTGAATGCTGCGGCCTCAAGAAACACTCCTGGCGTCGCCACGAGAAATCCAGCGATACATCCGCCGAAAAGCACTGCAGCAGACTGAGCGAGCGACTTCTTGCACACCATCCACACAACCCAAATCGCCGGAATCAGCAGCACGGCTCCGGCGTATTTCGTGCCTGCTGCAAGGCCGATTACTAATCCTGCGAGTGCAACTTCGCGAATAGTCCCACCCTCTTGCTTTTTGTTCAAACGAACCAACAGCCAGAGTCCAAGAACGACAAGCAGTGTCCCAAAAACGTCAACCGTCTGGAATCGGGAGTGCACAACATATCCGGGAGCGGATAACAGAACAAACGCGCCGATAAGGGCACCGAGAAGATTCGTCAGCTCCAATGCGAGCAGAAACAGAATAGAAACGCTGAGAGCGCCAGAAACCGCCGAAATCACACGGCCTGTAAGATGAATTCCGCGAAGCGTTTTCCAGGGTGCGACCTGCTCACCATTGGGAACCCATCCATAACTTTCGCCAGCTGACGAGCCAACTTTCAACAGCGTTAGATAAAGCGTGCCGTAATTGTAGAATCCAGGCTTGAAGAACGGATTCCCGACGGCGGCACTCGCGGTCACCAGTTCATCCGGATGCAACGATTGATTATGCCTTCCATTAGGCAGTCCCCAATCTATTCCGATAAGGCGAACAAAAAGCGCAATCACGAAGAGCGCGACGGCGATCCATATTCGCAGCTTTTTTGTTGGAGGGCGCCCGAAAAAATCAGGTTCTTGTGAGAGTTGGGGTTCTTCGACGTGCTCCATTTGAACTTATGACTTTCAGCGCTGCGTCAACCACCGTTGGGTCGAACAGCGTACCTCTGCCCTGAAGCAGCGTCTCGCGAGCGAGCAACTCGCCTTGGTCGGCGTACGCACGAACAAAGCTTTTGGCAACAAACAGGATTCGAGCTTCGACCGGAATCTCGTCCATTCGGGGGAGGTATCCGGCCGTTTCTGAATGAAACGGTGCTTGCTGGCATCGCACGATTGTTGCCGCATGCTCTAAGGACGGAATTAGCGTCAGCATCGCCGCCCCAGCTTCAGGAAACCTCTCGTACTGTTCGCGTTCGAGCAAGCTCCATTGTGATCGCGGCCGAGATCTAAGCTGTTGATAAGGCACGGCGACGAGCCCGATTTCGCAAAGCGCGGCAGCAACTCTCAACGAGCTGCGCACCTGCTTCCCTTCTCCCATCTCCTTTGCAATCGCGTTGCTTAGCTGGTCAACCCACGCGGTTTCGCCCTTGCGTCCGGTCCGAGCTTCCACCGCAGCGCTCACAGCAGATAGCGAGTGAAGATACTTTCGGTCGAAGCGTGGACGATGAAAGTACAGCACCCACAGCAATGCGAGCAGGGTGACCGCGAAGCAGCAAATTACATACAGCGAAAAGAGGGTCACAACTCGACCTCCTCGCCCTCTTCGGTGATTCTGCAGAATGCTTCAACCACCGCTGGATCAAATTGCGTTCCCGAGCATCGCCGCAATTCCGCCAGGGCATCTGCCGGAGTGATCGCATCTCTGTAGGGGCGTTTGTCACTCGGTTCGGGTCCTCCTACCATTGCATCGTATGCGTCCACGACCGCGATGATTCTGCTTTCCAGCGGAATGGACTCGCCAAGCAAACCGTCGGGATAACCGCCGCCGTCCACTCGCTCGTGATGATGCCTAACCCACTTCGCAATTGGAAGATACGCTGGCACAGTCGCCAGTATTTCGGAGCCGATCTGCGCGTGCGTTCGCACATGGTTCATTTCGTCGGTGTTGAGTTTGGTTGGTTTTTCAAGCACTTCCTCATCAATCGCGATTTTGCCGATGTCGTGAACCAACGCTGCAACGTTTACCAGTTCGGCTTGGCTTGCGGAAAACCCCAATTGCACTGCAGTTCTACGCCCGTACTCAGCGACTCGCTGCATGTGCCTGATTGACGAGGGGTGGCTTGGTGACAGCATTCGGTGGAGCGTTACGACACCCTCCCAAAGCTTCTTTTCCGACCTGGCTTCGTGCGCCGACATCGCATAGATGGCGAAAATCGGCATGAGCAAAAACAGCACTGGCGCCCACTCCGTCGGCGTGAACACAGACACCACTGTCAGGCTTGCGAGCAAGTTTGAAAAGCCGTCGAGCACCATCACACCGAAGCTCGTTATTCGACTGTCCAGATCTGCGTTTCTGACCGGTGTGTCTACTGCCGCGATTTGCACGAACACCAACAGATACCATCCCGCGCAGAAGAATAGAATGGAAGTTGTCTCAACCTGAGAGGCGACAAGCTGCGGAGCGATGAACGATGCCGAAGCGGCCCCAGCCAACGCGCGCACAGACGGACCACAACCGTATGCAAGGTGCCTTTTCCACGATGATCGTTTCTGATCGAGATTCGCATGCAGGACGGAAGCGATCACTGCCGAGACGAGTGCGAGTGGAACGGCAACACCCGCGCCGAGAACAGCGTAAGCCACTGCGGAAGCCGTAAGGTGAAAGCTGGGCCAAGCATGCGGAAACAGCAGCCGCGGCGAAAACGCATGCGCGATTACGCCGACGACAAACAACGCGATGAGGGGCGCGATGGCGGCTTTTGGCGCGCCAAATATCAGCAGCGACGCTGCCAAACAGGTCACTCCGGCTATAACGGCGTTTTCGGCCGTCAGCCACTTCCTTTTCCCCATAAAGTTAATGTGGCTCATGCATGATTTGCACGGGGCCACGTCGCGGTGAACCGTAAGTTACGAGACTATAGCACGAGATCCGGTTATTTTCGAGCTAAGCTTGCCGTGCTCGCCAGCTTATGCTCTTCGACGGGGCCTTCGTAGTTGATCACTTCAACCGACGCGCCACCATCCGATTTTGATTCAATTCTGATGACTTGGAGGTTTTCCGGGTCGAGGTAGTAGTTGACCTCGGCGTTGATCTTTAGTTTGATCGCCTTGAACGGATTCTCGTTCGGCTTCACGCCCATCCAGTCTGCTACGAGGGGCGCGGCATCGCTTTCGTTCTTTAAGGTCGCTTGAATCCAGACCGCGGGTTTGCCGTCTTTAGTCGTCGAGCCTTTGAAAGTGAACAGATAGTCGAGGCGGCCCATGATCGGCTTGCCTTTGTCCGCCCCGCCCCCAACCTGCATCGGTTGATATCCCACGGTCTGTTTCCAGGTTTCGCCAACTCCGACCGGTTTGCCGGGCAGGATTGGCCCGAGATCAAACGAGTTTACAAACGCCGCGAGCTGATAAATTTGTCCAAACCAGGAACTGATTGGGTCCTGCATGGTCCGATCATACGGCCTCAGGTACACAACTCGAAAGTTGTTGCCTCCACCGCCGCCAGTTTTCTCCTTATCTTTTTTCTTTGGAGTTTCGTCTTTCAGCGACAGCACCTGGTTTGACTTTGAAAGCGTGAACAGGTAGTTGTGGTCCACCTTTTCGGAAAGGGTTTTCGCGGGCGAATCGAAAGTCTCGTCCAACTTAATAATGAATTTGGGGCGCTTCATGCGGACGTCGGCAACGCCCTGGTCCTTCAATTTTTCGGTTTCAAGTGTAAACGCGTAGGAAAACTGCTCGTTGTCCGGAATAAACGTGTCAAGTTCCATTCCCCGCCGAGCGGCACGCAAGTCGGCGTTAAACTCGTAAGACAATTTCTCGCCTGCGCGAAACTTTCTTACAAGCTCAGCTTTGTCTCCGCCTGCCTGGGGGAACATCATGGGAATAGCTGCCAGAACGACTAATTGCACTGCTTACCTCCGCTGTCTGCCGTCATTATATAGCCTTTGACCATGGTTCGACGATTCGTTTTGATAATTGTTACGCTTGCATGGTGGTCGCTGATCCTTTACCTTAGCGGCCCGCCTGGAGGCAGCGACTGGACGCGGGAGCTTCTGGCCCGCTGGTTTGGGTTCTCTGGAGGCAGCCTCGAAACGGCAAATCTGGTAGTCCGGAAGGCCGCGCACGTCACCTACTACGGGGTGCTCTGCGGGCTCCTCTCAGCCGTTCTCTTCCAGTTTCTTACCTGTCGCATACGCACGATTGTTTACGCCTGCGTTCTCGTACTCGCGACCGCAACCTTAGACGAGTGGCGACAATCGTTCACACCCGGTCGAACTGGAGTTTGGACCGATGTGCTCTATGACTTGCTGGGCGTGGCGATTGCGGCGGCGCTGTATTTTCGCATTGCGTTTCGCGCTGCTTCAGGCAGATACGCCTCGAATGGCAAGCAGTGAACCGCGCCGGGATTGTGCAACGTTTTGAGTGCGAGCAAAAACGCCTCGGCAGTATCAATGTTGGTCAGGCACGGAACACCCGTTTCAACACAAGCACGACGGATAAGCATCGCTTCCTTTTCCGCTTCTCGGTTTTGGCTTGGGGTGTTGATAAGCAGGGCGATCTCTTTTCGCGAAAGCGCCTTCAGAATGTGCTCTTCCGACTCGGAAATCTTGTTCAGTTTTCTTGCAACGATTCCGGACGCGAGCAACGCCTGGTGAGTCCCGCCAGTCGCTGCGATTTCATATCCCAATGACTTTAGCTCGACTGCGATTCGGCAGGCAGCAGGTTTGTCTTTGTCGTCAACTGTGATTAAGGCCTCGCCGCGTTCAGGCATTGCGTAACCGGCGCCAACCATCGCTTTGAGCAGAGCGCTCGGATACGTCGAATCTATCCCCATCACTTCGCCAGTGCTTTTCATTTCGGGCCCCAGCGACGGTTCGACCTTTGCGAGTTTCTGGAAGCTGAACACAGGCGCCTTTACGGCGAATAGGTCGGGCGCAGGAGGATTCTTAATTGCATGGTCCAAGCCAAAGCTTGAAACACAAACCTGTTTTGGATCCCAGACTCCACTTGAGAATCCCTGTTCTCGCAGGCTAATCCCGACAGCGCACCTCGTAGCAATCGTGACCATCGGAAGCCCCGTGACCTTTGACAGAAACGGGACGGTGCGGCTCGCCCTCGGATTCACTTCAAGAATGTATGCGACACCATCTTGGATGACAAACTGGATGTTCATCAAGCCGCGCACGTTGAGCGCTTTCGCAATTTTGAATGCCGACTGAACCATCTGCCTCTGCACGTCGCCAGACAACGAAATCGCAGGATAGGCTGCCATGCTATCGCCGCTGTGTACACCGGCGCGTTCGACGTGCTCCATGATGCCTGGCACCAAAGTGTCCACTCCATCAGAAATTACATCGAGCTCGGCCTCGATACCGAACAGGTATTTGTCAACGAGTACCGGCGCTCGGTCGCTTGCTTTCGTCGCGTTTGCCATGTAACTTCTGAGCTCGTGTTCGTTCCAGACAATTTCCATCGCGCGACCGCCTAACACGAAGCTGGGTCTTACTAGCACTGGGTAGCCCACTTCGGCGGCGACAGTCGCCGCATCGTCAGCGTTTGTGACACCTTTGCCTTTTGGGCGAGGAATGTTGAGGCTGTTCAACAGCTCTTCGAACTTCGCACGATCCTCTGCATCTTCGATCGCAGAGAATTGAGTTCCAAAAATCCGGACGCCGGCTTCGCCAAGAGTTTTCGCTAGGTTGATTGCGGTTTGACCGCCAAACTGCAGCATCACACCTGTTGCCTGTTCATGACGAGCAACGCGCATGACTTCGTCTGCTGTAACGGGTTCGAAGTACAGAGCATCGCCGGTATCAAAGTCGGTACTGACCGTTTCTGGGTTGTTGTTCAGAATCACTGAGCGGTAACCAAGCGACTGGAGCTCTTTGGCGCAATGAACGCAGGAGTAATCGAACTCGATTCCTTGGCCGATTCTTATAGGACCGCTTCCGAGCACAATGACCGCCTCACGTGTATCGCCGGGCACTCTGTCGTCCTGAGCCTCGTCCGAAGAGTAATAGTAAGGCGTCGAACTCTCGAATTCGGCGGCGCATGTGTCCACCATTTTGTAGCTCTTGGGATTGAGCGTAATCTCCTCATCGAGAATCCTCTTTATTTTGGTCAAAAACCACTTGTCTACTTTCGATAGCTCTACAACACGCTTTATCGTCCATCCTCTTCGGATCGCTTCTGCAAGTGCCCAGAGTCGTTCGTCGGTCGGAATGCTGACTGCGGATTCAAGCATATCGTCGCTGAGCGACCTCATTCCTTCATGGTTGAGATCGGTCTGCTTAATCTCCATACCGCGAATCCCTTTCAGCAGCGCACCTTCAAATGTCCGGTCAATCGCCATCACTTCTCCGGTCGCCTTCATCTGTGTGAACAGCTTGCGATCGGCACTCGCGAACTTATCGAACGGCCACCTCGGGATTTTCACCACACAGTAGTCCAGCGCAGGTTCGAAAAACGCTGTGGTTGTTTTGGTAACTGCATTGGGGATTTCATCCAGTCGTTTTCCAAGCGCAATCTTGGCTGAAACTCTCGCGATAGGGTAGCCAGTCGCTTTAGAGGCAAGCGCCGACGATCGAGATACCCGCGGATTCACTTCGATAACGTAGTAGTCGAATGAGTTGGGGTTGACTGCAAGCTGCACGTTGCATCCCCCCTCAACCCCCAATGCGCGGATAATCTTTAGTGATGCCGTTCGCAAGATGTGGTACTCGATATCGGAAAGGGTCTGCGATGGCGCAACGACGATAGAGTCACCCGTGTGAACACCCATGGGATCGAGGTTTTCCATGTTGCAGATCGTGATGCAGTTGTCGGCTCCGTCACGCATCACTTCGTACTCCACTTCCTTCCATCCCAACAGCGAGCGCTCGACCATGATTTGTGAGCAGAGACTTAGAGCAAGGCCACTTCTTCCGATCTCCCAGAGCTCAGCGGGCGATCCCGCAATTCCGCCGCCAGTGCCTCCTAATGTGTACGCAGGGCGCACAATGCACGGATAGGGTGCCTTTTCCAACAGCGCCTCAAGCTCCTGTTCTGTGCGTATGATCCAGCTTTCTGGAACCGGCTCACGGATTTCACGCATCAACTCGCGGAACTGCTCTCGGTCTTCTGCGAGGCGAATCGCCTTCAGTGGAGTTCCGAGCAATTGCACATGGTAATCCTCAAGAATTCCTGCATCGGCGAGCTGAGTTGCAAGGTTCAATCCTGTTTGTCCACCGAGCGATGGAAGCAGTCCATCGGGCCTTTCTTGCGCGATCACGCGTTCGCAGAATTCGACGGTCAGCGGTTCGATGTACACGCGGTCCGCTGTTTCAATATCAGTCATGATCGTTGCCGGATTGCTATTAATCAGAACAACTTCGCAGCCCTCCTCCTTGAGGGAGCGGCACGCTTGAGTTCCGGCGTAGTCAAATTCTGCGGCCTGTCCGATCACAATCGGACCGCTGCCGATAACCATGACCTTTTTCACGCGCCAGCCCTCTCGATGCGCGCTATGAATTCGTCAAAGAACGGTCTTGAATCCCACGGGCCGGGGGCAGCTTCCGGGTGATACTGAATGCTCTGCGCGCCCAACTTTTCGTGACGCAGTCCTTCAACAGTTCCATCGTTGATGTTGATTTGTGAAACCTCTAATCCTGTTCCAGCCAATGAATTCTCATCCACGGCGTAGCCGTGATTTTGAGACGTGATTGTTGTTTTTCCCGTCACCAGATCCTTTACCGGGTGATTGCTGCCACGGTGCCCGAATCTCAGTTTCTTTGTCTTGCCGCCGAGCGAGTGCGCCAGCATCTGATTTCCGAGACAGATGCCGAACAGCACCGTTTTTCCAACCAAGCCGTGAACAGTGGTTGCAATGTGAGACAGGTTCGCCGGGTCGCCGGGGCCAGGTGAAAGCAGGACGCCGTCCGGCTTCCAACCGAGAACTTGCTCTGCGGTCACGCTGCATGGCATCACCAATGAACGGCAGCCAAGCGCCGCGAGTCTCCTAAGAATGTTGTACTTCAGGCCGCAGTCAATAACGGCGATTCTGTGCTTGTAATCGGCAAGCGGTCGGTCTATCTCCTCGCGGCCTTCGTAACCCCACGCATACGGGCCGTTCGTGCTGACTTTCGAAACAAAATCCTCCGTCGCGTAATCCGGATGAGATTTCAAAACCTGAAGTGCTTCTTCGACTGGCTTGTCCGAGATGATCCCCATACTCACGCCTCCGCTGCGAAGTCGTTGAGTAATCGCGCGAGTATCCACACCTTGTATCGCCGGGACTCCCCGTTCGATTAATAGTTCGTGCAATGTGCGTTTGGATCGCCAGTTGCTCGGAGCATCGCAGGCGTCGCGCACAACAAAGCCGGTCGGTTGAATCCTGTCACTCTCGAAATCTTCGTCGTTGATTCCGTAGTTGCCGATAAGCGGGTACGTCAGTGTGACAAGCTGACCGGCGTAGCTGGGGTCGGTAAGAATCTCTTGATAACCGGTCATGCCGGTATTGAAAACGGCTTCTCCAACAGCGTCGCCATCCGCGCCGAGTGGTTCGCCGCTGTAAACCGTGCCATCGCTCAGTATGAGATTTCGCGCCACGTCTCAGAGGTGGTATGGCGCACGATGACAGGGACCGTACGTCAGGGACCTGTCAATGATACCCAGTTGGGCGTGCAACTAAATAGCGAGCAGCTTCTTAATTCGCTTTCGCTCGCCAGGTCGGAGTTCGACCTCTTGCTCAAGCCTTCGGCGCTGGCCGCCGCTCTTGTGGAGGAACATGTGGCTGTCGTAGGCTTTCCGGCGCATGATTTTGCCGGTACCGCTAATCTTGAACCGCTTGCTGGCTGTCTTGTTTGTCTTTAGCTTGCTCACTTTTCGCTCCACTCGCAGGCTTCACCTTGTTAGGGATCAGCACCATCGTCATCAGGTTGCCATCCAGTGAAGGCTGTCTTTCAACGGCCACGTCACTTGATACGCGCTCAAGAATCCAGTTGAGTTTCTGGCGCCCGACTTCCGGATGGGTTATCTCACGGGCCCGGAACTGAACCTGAACTTTGACCTTGTCGCCATCGGCTATCCAGGCGTGAATTTTCTTCAGCGCAATCTGGAGGTCGCCCAGGGCAATCCCCGGTCTGAGCTTTATACCCTTTACGTCCTGGGTTTTTGCTCGTTCTTTGCTCGTTTTCTTCTTCTTATCGAGCTCATACTTGTATTTTCCGTAGTCTACGATCCTCGCAACAGGGGGGTGGACGTTGCCAGCCACGATTACCAGGTCGAGTCCGGCCTCCCGCGACATCTCGAGAGCTTTTCGGGTTTGAATAATCCCCACCTGGGCGCCGTCGGCGGCAATCAGGCGGACATCGGCGAATCGAAGGCATCGCTCGTTCATGAGTGGGCCGAGGTCTCTGCCTCGATCCGGCTTTTGCGGTTTTCTTATCTTATTTCACCTCTAATGGCGCCAATCGGCCCGGGAAGTATACGAGAGCAGGCAACTGAGAGTCAATTCGACCCCTTCCCGAACTGACAGACGGTTGACCAGGCATTCTGATTCATACTCCATCCTTGATGCGCAACCGGCTCTCGGACTCATCCTCTCCATATCTTCGGCAACATGCCAAAAACCCCGTCGCCTGGCAGCCCTGGGATGACGAGGCGTTCGAGGAGGCCAGAGCTCGTGACGTACCCGTCTTCCTGTCTATTGGATACAGCTCCTGTCATTGGTGCCACGTCATGGAGCACGAATCGTTCGAAAACCCGGAAATCGCGGCTGCCCTCAATGAAGGGTTCGTGAGCATCAAAGTGGACCGAGAGGAGCTGCCGGACATTGACGACGCCTACATGACGGCCGTCCACCTCAGTCGAGGTCAGGGAGGCTGGCCGATGAGCGTATTCATGACCCCCGCCGCAAAGCCATTCTTCGCAGGTACCTACTTCCCGCCCGAGGATCGGGGACAGTATCTCGGATTTGCTTCCCTCGTTCGCGAAGTCGCTAATGCGTGGAAAAACGACCGGCAACAGTTGATGGACGCTGCCGACGATTTGAGCGATGCCGTACGCTCCTACCGCACTTCCGCCGCGCCAACCGCGGGCACTCAACTCTCTTGGGAGTGGGTAGATGCCAAAGTTGAGCAAGTCATGGCGGACTTGCGGGCAACTTCCCTCAGTTCTTCTGCAAAGCCGAAGTTTCCGCCGCACACTGCAATCGCTCTTCTTCTCTGGATGGCGGAACATCGAAATCGGTCCGACTGCCGAATGCTTGCAGTCGAGATACTTTCTCACATGATGAGAGGCGGCATACACGATCACATCGGTGGCGGCTTCCATCGGTACTCCACAGACGCAGAGTGGGTTCTTCCCCACTTTGAGAAAATGCTTTACGACAATGCCCTCCTGTTGTCGAACTACGCAAACGCCGCTCGCCTCACTGGCAGCACCGAGTTTCGATACGTTGCCGATAAGATCGTTGCGTGGCTCAATCGCGAAATGAAATCGCGGGAAGGAGCGTACTTTTGTGCGACCGATGCAGACAGCGAGGGCGAAGAGGGCATCTATTACACTTGGTCGCAAGACGAAGTCATGCGCGCACTCGGCCCGCAAGAAGGACCATTCTGCGAGCAGTACAACATCCGCGAGGAGGGCAATCACCTCGACGAGGCGACCCGCAAACCGACTTACCGAAACGTGCCCTTCGTCTCTAGCGGTTCAATCAGCAAGTTTCAGGCCGAGCGAGGAGCGCTCCTTGAAGTTCGATCGCGCCGGGTGCCGCCGGCGGTTGATGAAAAACTGCTCGCTACCTGGAATGGACTTGCAATTTCGGGACTTGTCGCAGCAGGCGAGCACGACCTGGCAAGACGGTGCGCGGATTACTTCATCCGTTCGTCC
The DNA here is from genome assembly GCA_046330175.1 of Fimbriimonadales bacterium. Lineage (GTDB taxonomy): Bacteria > Armatimonadota > Fimbriimonadia > Fimbriimonadales > ATM1 > JAJPJR01. Next base: position 710,059 of record JAXLTG010000001.1, on the reverse strand, counting down.
GAGCTTCGGCCCTCCATGACAAGTACCCACGAAACGTGGACGCTCGATATGTCATATCTCGTCCAAGGCGTCCTCGATCTGTTCGATGCGAGCGAGGTCGCGCATTACCGAGAGGTTGCTGCTGAATTGCAAACAAAACTCGCCCAGCAGTTTCATGATGAAAACACTGGTGGGTGGTACTTCAACCCGAAGCAGAAGACTAATCTTTTTGGTAACCCAAAGCCGGTGTTCGACTCGCCGTTGCCGTCACCAAACTCAATCGCGATCTCAAACGCGCTTCGATTAGGCAAGACCGAACAAGCCGCACGCGACATGACAGCGCTGCAGGGCTGGATTGACTCGGCTCCCACTGCCACCGAATCGCTGCTTCACACTGCGGCGAAGCTGCTGCAAAACTCCGCTACCGAACACCAGGACATCCGGTTTGAAGTTCGGTTCGAGCAGAGCACAGACACCGCCATGAAGGCCGTCATCGCGCCGATCCTCCCGACCGGCTGGAAGCTTGTGCCGTTAGGTGAGGATGGCCGGCTTTTCAAGGTTCTCCCCGAGGGCGTTACGGAAGAGGTCAACGGCGAGCTTGTCATCTCTGGCTCTCCGACGTCTCCGAGTTCCATAGAGGTCACTTTCTCGCTGTGCACAGACCGAATATGCCTCCCCGCACAGGCGATTTCGCTGGAGATTCCCTGGCAGAGCCCGAATCTTTAGGCTGGTAGAATCGTACTCATAACGAATGATCGAAGTCATCATGCCCAAGATGGGCGACGCAATGGAGGAAGGCACACTCGTCGAGTGGGTCAAAAAGGAGGGCGACAAGGTCAAGTCCGGCGACATCATCGGCAATATTCAAACCGATAAAGCGACGGTCGAACTGACCTCTCCCTCGAGCGGCATTCTCACAGGCTTTCTCATCTCCGAAGGCGATACTGTTCCAGTTGGCCGGGCAATCGCTGCGGTGCTGAAAGAGGGCGAAACGCTCCCGGATGGCTGGAAGTCGGGCGGCGCTCCAAAGAGTGTAACAACCACTGCCACGCAAATACCGGAAAAACCGCAGACGAGGGAAACCTCGACTCAGGTGATGACTCCTAGCGCGACGACTGCAATAGCAACGGGTCAGCGCGTGTTCATCAGCCCGCTCGCAAAACGGCTCGCAAGCGAAGCAGGACTTAACGTTGCGACCCTGAGGGGTACGGGCCCGAACGGCAGAATTGTGGAGCGAGACATCCGCGCCGCGCTGACGCAGGCGCCAGTCTCCGTCGCGACGACTCAGCCGAGCATTCCGCGAGGAGCGACTACAGAAGTCGCACTCAACCCGCTGAGGCGCATCACGGCGCAAAGAACGGCGCAGTCCAAACAGCAGGTTCCTCACTACTACGTCACCGTGGAAGTTAATCTGGATCGGCTTGAAGAGGTTCGACGGCAGATGAAAGCTGACGATCCGGACACCAAAATCAGCATCAACGATTTTATCGTCAAGGCGTGCGCGTTGGCGCTCGTCGAACAGCCTCACATCAACGCGAGCTTCCAAGATGGCAAAGAGATTCGGCACGGCTCAGTCAACATCGGTGTTGCTGTCGCGGTCCCTGATGGACTTACGATGCCGGTTGTAAAGGATTGCCAAACGAAATCGCTTCGCCAAATGGCAGGTGAGGTCCGGGAACTCGCCGGGCGCGCACGAGAAAACAAACTCTCACTTGATGAGCTATCCGATAGCACGTTTGCGATCAGCAATATGGGCATGTTCGACGTCGAAAACTTTGCAGCCATCATTAACCAACCCAACGGCGCCATCGTCGCGGTGTCTTCGGCTTCACGCAGGCCAATCGTCGCTGATGAGGATGGCGAAGAGATCATCCAGGTTGCGACCATCATGAAGATGACAGGCTCGTTCGACCATCGAATCATTGACGGCGCGGTTGGTGCACAGTTCATGGGGGCCGTCCGAAAACTTTTGGAAGCGCCGACCAAACTTCTCTCCTGATGGGGAACCCCGCGGCGACGCAAACACGTTGAACTAAGCAGCAAGATGTTTCAGGCACCGCTACCAGATGCATACGCCGATCTAACTCCTGAAGAGATTTCGGAGCGAATTCGCATTGCAAAACAGAAACTGGGCTCGCAACTCGTTATTCTCGGTCACCATTACCAACGAGACGAAATTATTCAGCATGCGGATTATCGCGGCGACAGCTTCAAACTCTGCAAGGATGCAAACCGGCATCCTGAAGCAAAATTCATCGTGTTCTGCGGTGTGCATTTCATGGCCGAATCGGCCGACGTTCTCACACCCGATTCGCAGTCGGTTATTCTTCCAAATCTCGCCGCGGGCTGCAGCATGGCCGATATGGCGAACAGTTTCCAAGTCAAGTCAGCGTGGACGCAAATTGAAAACGGTATCGGCACCGGCAAAATGCTTCCGATTACATACATCAACTCGGCCGCAAATCTAAAAGCGTTTGTGGGTGAGCGAGATGGAACAGTCTGCACAAGCACGAACGCTCCGAAGGCTGTCGAATGGGCTCTCAAGAATGCAGAAAAGTTGATCTTCTTCCCTGACCAACACCTCGGCAGAAACACCGGCATCAAACTCGGCTACAACCACGAAACGGAGATGTGTCTGTGGGATCCGTTCAAACCGCTCGGCGGCAACGACGCCGAATCAATAAAACGATCGAAGTTCATTCTTTGGAAAGGTCACTGCTCAGTGCATCAACGATTCACGGTGGAGCAAATTCGCGAGGCTCGTGCCAAAAATCCGGAAACCAAAATCATCGTTCATCCGGAGTGCACGATGGAAGTCGTCGCTGAAAGTGACTTTGCAGGTTCGACCGAATTCATATTGAAGACAATCAGCGAGGCGCCGCCCCAGACGAGTTGGGCTGTCGGCACTGAGATTAACCTCGTCAGCCGAATTGCTAAGGAGCAGCCAGAAAAGCAAGTTACCTGCCTCGACCCCATGATTTGCCCCTGCTCAACGATGTACCGAATTCATCCGAGCTTCCTTTGTTGGTCTCTGGAAAACATCGTCAACGGCGAACCGCAAAACATCATCACCGTGCCACCGAAAACCAAAGAGTTCGCACGGATTGCGCTCGACCGAATGCTTTCGCTGATCTAAAAAAAACATGGGCACCGAGAAGATCTCCCAGTGCCCGAATTGCGCTAACCAGGGGTTGGAGTTAGCGTTTCATATTCAACAGATCCTGCAGCATTTCGTCCACCGTTGTAACGACGCGCGTGTTCGCTTGGAATCCGCGCTGAGTAACAATAAGGTCAGTGAACTCGCTGCTCAAGTCTACGTTGGATTGCTCCAAGAATCCGGCGTTTACGCCGCCTCGGCCGCCGCTGCGCGGCGTTCCAACAACAGGAACTCCCGAGTTATCCGAAGCTCGCACCAAGTTGTTGCCAACTCGTTCCAAGCCAGCCGGGTTCGGAAAGATCGCCATCGAAAGCTGAGCGAGAGTTCGCGTCAAACCGTTCGTGAAGAAACCGGTGATGGTTCCATCAACGCCGATGCTGAACGTTGACAGCGATCCTGGCGGAAATCCGTTCTGCTCAGACATCTGAACCTGAGTATCACCATAGAGCTGGCTCATGGTCGAGAAGTCGAGGTCCACATCAAAAGCAGGAGCAACGCCGGCCGGAACGGTGATGGTCTGAAGTGTTGCCTGATTAATCAGGCTTCCGTCGGCATCGAAGTACAGCGGTTCGCCAGTGGTCCCAGAGTCGCCGATCGGAGTTCCATTCTCTTCGGCAGCCCAGTCCCAGGATGACACCGCACCAGGAGGAGGAGATCCTCCGGGAGGCGATTGCATATTGTTAAACGTAACGTCAACATCATGCGCTCCGCCAAGTGTGTCAAACACGCGGAGTGAGATCCTGTACGTGTCCGTCGGCAACGATCCAGCATCCAAGTTTCCCTCAAACGTTGCGCGGGTCGAAACCTGCACGGCTTGAAGAGAACCGACTGGGATGGTAATCGTGTCGCTTGCGTCAATCGCAACGCTGGTATCCACGTTGCCGAATTGGTCGGCGGTCCAGCCCAGAACGCGCTCGCCGGTTGCAACCTGAATCAAGTTGCCAGCCGCGTCCAAGTCCATCGCGCCATCGCGAGTGAACAACACTCGGTCGCCGTTGCTGACCATCAGATATCCATTGCCTTGGATGGCGAGGTCGGTCTGGCGGTTAGTGCTTTGAAGCGAGCCTTGGCTCAAGTTGATGTCCGTGCTGCCGACAGTCACGCCGAGTCCGTACTGGATCGGGTTCGTGCCTCCCAACGATCCGCTTGTGGGGCGTGTTGCGCCACGGATCGTCTGAGCGATCATTTCCTGAAACGTGATTCGGCTGCCTTTGAACGCCGTTGTATTGACGTTGGCAAGGTTATTACCAATCAAGTTCATGCGCGTTTGCTGCGCTTTGATGCTGGCAACGCCAGCAAGTAGTGCTTGTAACATGTTTCCTCCTATAGGTTGCAGTCATGGCGCGGAGGAACCGGTTGCAATCCGGATTTCGATAAACCTCGCAAGATGAATACCTTGCGTCCAGCCTAAACGATTACCGCGCTATCAATGTTCGTGAATACGTTCTCCTTGAGCTGCTCTTGTGAAACAGCGGTGATTACTGTGCGATTTCGAACGCTTACAACTAATGCCACATCGTCGAGAAGCACGAGCGACTCCTTGCTGCCCTTTTGAGCAGCACGATCTATTCCCGACTTCACTCGATTCCACTCCGACTCGCCAAGCTCGATGCCCCGACTCTTGAGTCGCGTTTGTGCGTGTCCCGACAGCTTCAGCTCAAGCTGTTTGGACAGGATTTCGCTAAACGCTGGGCCCGAAGCGCCAACTGACTTCGTCTTCGCCGTTGTTTGCGGCGTTTGACTTTGTATCAGCTCGCGTACTTTTGAGTTGTTTATCGGTGTTGACATTGCTTTCTGTTCCGTTCGAATTCTTTTATGAGTAGATTCGCAAGACTTTGTCCAGCGCGTACTCGTTGCCGTTTACTCGCAGCACAACTTTTCCGTTGCGAACTTCCGCGGCTTGCACAACGCCGGTGTCTACCTGCGCTCCGACGCCGCCAAGCTTTGCGTCGCTGTAAACATCAACGACCTTTCCAAGCATCGCTGAAGCCTGCGCAAGCTCGTTCGACTTCTTCAGTCCCTCGATTCCTTGAACTGTGCCAAGTTGAGCGAGCTGTGCGAAAAAGTCTCGGTCTGTCATCGGCGACAGCGGGTCCTGAGTCGAAAGTTGAACAACAAGCAGTTTCAGGAACGCTTCCTGATCAAGCGAACTGCCTTTGCTCGCAGGCGGCGTTGGCAGCACATAGTTGTCGGTTACACTGTTTATTTCCATCGGTTTCTCCTAAACGCTGTAATCCAGCGCGGATCGCTTCCACTGCGATTGGTATCTCGGTGTTTCAATCGGCTCAACCGGCTCCGGCCTCCACATTGGCGGGTGAATTGCCGTATCGGTTCGTTGACCCTGAGATTGCTGACGAGCATCTGCTCCAACGTTCATTGAACCGAGTTCGAGTCCACCTTTCGCAAGCGCGCTCACCAAATCGTTTCGATTGTTGTCGAGCCACGCGCGAACTTCGAGGTTGCTCGCCAAAATCGTCGTTTCCACTCGTGAACCGATTGTTCGAACCGTAACGCTTAGCGAACCGAGCTCCGGCGGATCGAGCCGAACCGTAATCTTCTTGCCGTTTCCATCCTCCATCCACTTTCGAACTTCGTTGATGATTCGATCAGCAAGAGGCAACGCCTCCAACTTTTCACGGATCACAACGTCTGGAGCTCGATGCGGAGCTGCTTGTGAACGCAAAATCTCGTTCGTTAACGACGCACTGTCATCCAGCGCAAGGTGCGCGTTGGGTTCGAGTTCCGCTGCAGCATCGGTGACCGCCTCGAGTCCGCTCGCCTTGAGTGCAGTCTGCAAAGGCGACGCATCAAGAGTTCGAATCGCCGGTTGAACAGCTTTCTGCTCAACTGCGACAGCAGATTCCAGCGAAACTGTCGGCGTTGTGGATCGTGTTTCAGTTCGAGCATTGACCGAAGCGTTCAACTTTTCGAGCGCGGTCCGGATCGGCTTTGGCAGTTCGTTCGATTGAAGCGATGCTGCGACCGATGCAAGCGTGACTTCCCTTCCGATTCCCGTGTTGGATTCGACAAAGCTCTTCACCGACTGAACGATTTGATTCGCACGTTCGGAAGAAACGCCCGCGTCTTGCAAAAACGAAATCAGTTTGTTTGCGACTCGCTCAGCCTTTTCTGCTAGCTTCGCGCTTTCGGCGGGACGCGCGAAATGCGGTGAGTTGATCGTCTCCGCGGCGATAGCCGGCGCGAAGTTCTCAGGCTTGACATCCGTTCGAACCAGCGGCTCAGCCGAATCGGTTGGGCTTTTCGCAGTTGTGACTTCGACGGCGATCTTCTCAGCATCCTGGGGTTCGATCCCCACGTTTGCCGATTTGCGATGTATCGCGGCCGGACCAAACGGCGTGCGAACGAAAATCGTCTCGGTTCGCTCATCGGAAGAGGCAGCAGGAGTCACAGCCGGAGCCACGACGGCAGCAGCGGCGGGAGTCGAAGCGACATCAGAAGTCAGCGGCAAACCTACCGGTAACTCGGCGGCATCGGGACTCGCCTTGCCCGTTTCGGGTTTTGTGGTCGCTTCGTCCAGCGTTTCCGGGACAGCGATAAGCTGTATTCCCAGTGCCTCGGCGGCCACGATATTCAGTTTTTTGTCCCAATCTTCGGCTTTGGCTCCGGGCTGAACTGCTTCAGCCGTTTCACCGGCACCCTCGGTCGCCTTCCCCAGGCTTACGAACTCCGCAAGAATCGCCTCAAGCTGCCCAATGGCACCGGCGACGCTCGCCTCCGCAAGCATTTCGGGGAATTCACTTTCGGGCACCCCTCCTGTCGTCGGCGTCTGACCCGGTGGGGTCGGAGCCGCCTGGAGGAAGCCTGTGATCGCCATCTGCATGACGACACCTCCGTTTTTCTGGTGATTCCAACTCGGAGTATCGGAATCCCAAGAGCCGAACTTTAGGAGGTTTTAGGGGGAATCGCCTTGCCAGCCGGCTGAAACAATCTTAGGAAAGTGACCACTATCTGTCGGGAACAAGCGCCACATGGTAGTCAAAGTACATAGCGTATCCAAAGTCGCCGTGGGAGCAACCCAACTTGCCTTTTCCGTCAATATCCCAGAAATGCTCCATCATATATTCCACTTCAGAAGAGTTTGGAATCCGCGAAGGCGATGCCAGGATGTGGCCCTTGCCATCAATCAGTTTGTAGCGCCGACTATAGAAAGTTGTCATGTAGCTGGTGTATTTCTGACGCTCGTCCATGTGAAGATCAAACATAGCCTTGAAGTCCGAACCACGGTGTTGGTCAAGAGGGCACCAGAAAGATTCTTCGATTGCGCCTCGCTCGATCAAGCAAGCTTTCCACTTATCGGGGGCTCCAACCAACACAAGCGGAGGAGGCTTCAGATCCGACTTAGGGTAAGGGTCGTACTCGGAATGCGTCGGCCACGGTGGGACAAACTCATTGTTGTCTGACACATACGATGACAACGCAATTGCCAACTGGCTCATATTTCCGGAGCAACTAAGGATTTTGGCTTTTCGAACCGATCGCCTGAAAACGCCAAAAAAGATAAACGACAGGATGAGGAGGATGCTGATCGCAACCATCAGCTCCCAAACCGTGAAACCTGGTTTACGCTTCATCGGCCTGCTCCTTACCCACCGCCAGTCGGAGGAAAGTGACACATCTTTTTGTCGACATTCCATGTATCCGTCTGCTGGGTACATCCACTGTCGCTGAACAGCTTCAGTCTGCAAGGTGACGTTACACAGGGAGATCCGTTCTCATCTGCACACTTCTCGGATTGGACCGGGACGAATCTGTAGAATGCGGGAAAGCCAAAGTAGGGAGTACAAGTGTAGGGCGTACATGGTTGCGATTCATCAATGCAATTCGGACCACTGCACACCTGCTCACCCCCGGGTGACTCGGGCCCGAAAGCGAATGACGATAGGAATCCAGCCACCGCGAGCAACATCACTGCTGCGAAACGGACAATCTCGGGATTGTTCCTAAAGTTCCTTACAGCTCTGAACATGGCGCACCTCCTTGGTAAGTGCTTAGGCCGATAACAGAAGGAAAATACAACGGCCCGTCCCCAGAAGTCAAGAGAGCGAGAGAGACCTGGTATTTCTACTAGGCGGGAGTTTCATCCGCAGCCCTGCATCAACCCTGCCAGTATCTAACACCGTCCGGCCTGCGGCGGAAGCTGAAATCCGGGCGTATTTGACCCAGATTCTCCCGTATCTTGCCGAAATCCTCACGAATCTCGCCCAGATTCTCCCGTAGCTCGCTGAGATTCTCCCTCGCTGGGCGAAACACGGGCGTATCTGGCCCAGATTCCCCCGTAGCTGGCCGAGATAGGCGCCCATCTCGCCCAACCCCGGCCCAAAATAGCCGGAAAGCCCCCTCAGGCCGCCAAAACCACTTCCGGGCCGACCCAAAGGGGTGGTACGTTAAGCCTACTATGCCAGGCTTTTATCCAACCCGCGAAGCCGACCAGGTCGTCTGGTGGGCAACTTTCAACCAGGAGTGCATTGATCATTCCGCGACATTTGCGGCCATCCTCGATGCGCCCACGCTAACCAAAATTGCTGCAATCAAAGTGTTTGTAGGCACGCTTGTGAACGCAACCGACGACGCCAAAAACTTTGCAAAGCAAGTTGCCGAATACAAAAATATTTGGCTCGATTCACCTCTGGGAACGTCTGCCCCTTCGGTGCCGGTTCCACCCGCGGCAATCGTGCCGGGTTTGAACTTGGTAGTAGGGATCGAAGCGTATGCCAGATTGTTGGCGGGCCAATTGAACGCGCATCCGGCAATGGACGACGCAATTCGCGCCGCGATGGGAATTAAAGGTAGCACCGATTCGCTCGGAACTGTTCGCATCGTTTCTGCAGAAGCGCAGGGCGGCAGCGCAGTTCAGCTTCGCATCGGGCTCGCAGGTTACGCTGCGGTTGCTGTGTATCGCAAGCGCAACAACGTTGTGGAGAACATCGGAACATCTTTGACTTCGACGTTTGTTGATTCGGCGGGCCCACTTGCTGGCGGTCAATCCGAATCACGCGAGTATTGGGTGCGAGGGATTGTGAACAACGTCGAGGTCGGCGACATCAGCGCCAGCGTATTTGTGGCTACGACACCATAGGACAGCCTGTGTAACAGGGGCTTACTCTTATTCTTCAGTGGGCGGATCGAACAGCCTCAGTTGAAGCGCGTCTTCGTGCTTCGGTAGAGCGCGCTCTGCCATCGCATAAAACTGCTTTCGGCCGTTTGTCGGCGACGCCTTCAGCAATGTGATCACTGCGTGCAGGTGCTCGCGGAGCCTCGGGACCCCAAAGTCATCTGTGAACCACTGAAAGTGCTTGTACCGGCGGCGGCCGCTCGGCATCCGCGGATTTCTTGCCTCTAATTGAGCGAGCACCTCTGGCGCGAGGCGTTCGTAGATTAGGTCCTTCGTGAGCTTCCCTATGTATGCCGTCCGCCGGGACGTTGCGTCCGAGTAGCTGTACCCGTAGACTCTGAAAAGCTCACGGTAAAACTCATCCGGGAACGTCTTGACCCAGCGGCGCAGCTCGTCAGACAAGAACTTGCGCAGAAGCTCTTCCAGGGCGTCGCTCGTTCGGTCATATTGAAACCCAGTGGCTTCGTCAACCAGCGCGATGATGCCGACCTTGGAAAACGCGCGGGAAAGGACTCGGCAATGCGCGACTACGTGCTCGAACTGGCGACCGAGCGGCTTGCGAGAGTGAGCATCGAGCACCGCATTGCAGATGTCCGCCAGACACGTGGCCTCATATCCGAATGCAACTTGCTGCGGGGCCGTCGGCTGGTGGAAGAAGATCGGCTTGTCAATCCGGTCCACAAGATCACCAACGTCGGTTCCGCATTCACCTAACCGCTGGATAAAGCGTTTCATTCTGTGCTTGCCTGCGGACCCGCCGCTCTGGGACAGGCCCACTCCCGACAATAGTCCGCGCTGGCTCAGCACACGTATATCGCCTTCGACAATGTAGCAAGGGATCTCAATCTCTCCAATCCGCAGAGGCCGGGCAGCGTTCCCATGCGTTACAGGCAACGGGTTGCCGGCGATTGCATCAGACCTGGCGGCCCACCTGGCTGCGGCCGCCGTCGTCGCGAGGTTCCGCCTCTCGGCGGCGGACAACTGCTCCATGCGAGCTCGTCCAGACCGCACCCGTCCATCATCCCTGGCTTCGCTATTTTCTGGCAATTCGTTCGGTTTTTCATGTTTCATGCTTGTAACAGTATACCATATGCTTGCAGAACAGTCAGGCTGGCTGCGAGCGATGCCAGCACCTTAAGCCGGGGCTCGCCGGTAAAGAGCCTAGGCAGCTAGCACCGAACGGCCCGGCTTAGGCGCGCCAAATACCAGAGGTACGTCTACTGAGAAAGGGTAAACTTAAAGCCGCCTCGACCGCCTCCTCACGGAAGCGCTGAGGAGACCGACGCGCCAAAGCGCGAGAGGAGAAAAATGCGAAAGCAAACCGCAAAAATCGGTCGTGACGCTAAGACGGGAAAATTCATTCCCGTCAAGCAGGCAAAGAAGAAACCGTCAACGACGGTTGTCGAAACGGTAAAGCGAAAAAAGCGCTAAAACCGTTCTGGTACGGAAGCGCCCTGCTCGAATGGGTAGGGCGCAACCACTGCGCCACATCTCATCTCGCAATCATCACATCCGTCGCTTTCACTATCGCCGTCGCGCGGTCGCCGATTCGCAAACCGAGACGCCGAACGGAACCCCGAGTGATAACCGCCGAAACTTCGTTCCCATCTTCAAGCTTCAGCACCACTTCGCAAAGCACCGTGTCGCCATTAATCTCGGACACGATGCCCACAAAACGGTTTCGCGCCGAAAGCTCCAAACCCGGAATCTCCAAACTCGGTTGGCTCTGCTCGTCGTCGCCAAGCAGCGAGCGGCGGATTTGTGCCAGCGTGCCGTAATCGTACAGCCGCCATCCGCGGTGATCCCTTTGCGGGACGGGAATCCTTCCCTGCTTTTCCCAGTTTGCCAGGGTCTTTGGTGTAACGCCGAGCGCTGCGGCGGCCTCGATGCGGGTGAGCTTGTCTGGGTGTTTCACGGGTTTAGGTGTGTAGCCTACTCGGCTCGGTCCTGCGCCCGCTTTTCGTCCCTCTTCTTAATCGCTTCGCGTTTGTCGTAGGTTTTGCGACCCTTCGCGAGGGCAACCTCGACTTTGACTTTGCCATTCGAGAAGTACACCTTTGTGGGAATCAGCGAAAGCCCCCGTTCCTCCGACCTGCGCCGAATCAGCTCGATTTCGCGCTTATGAAACAGCAGCTTCCGCTTCCGTTTGCGTTCCGGCAGGTAGGCGCCCGCCTTTTCGTACGGCGCGACCTCCATGTCGTAGAGCCAGACCTCGCCCGATTCGATGCGGCAATACGCGCCCTGCAAATGAGCTTTGCCGGCGAAAATGGACTTCACCTCGGAGCCGGCCAACACGATGCCGCCTTCGTAGGTGTTAAGGATTTCGTAGTCGTGTCGGGCCCGTCGGTTCTGGATGACGGGAAGGCGTCGCTCGCCTTCCCCCGACTTGCGAACCATATTTTGAGGGGGAGATTACCCGCGAGGTACCCTTTCCGAATGCGATTTGTTTGGTTACTGGTGGCCTTGGTCCTTGCCGCCGGGTGTGCGCGTGAAAAATCGGTCGAGGAGCGCGCCCGCGAGCTGGCGACCGCGCTGGCAAAGCGAATCAAGGGATTCAATACCAATTTCCCCAAACCGGAAATGGACCCCGAAGGACCACCCAACCCGGATCTGGCTGCCATAGCCCGTGAGTCGGCCAAAATCACGTCGCTGAAGCTTGAAGATATCGTCGTTGGAAGCGGAAGACTCGCATCGAAAGGCAAGACCGTGTATCTCCGCTACCGAGGCGAGTTGCCAGACGGTTTTGTATTTGAATCTAACCGAAAACCGAGCATGCAACTTCTGTCATTCACCGTCGGCGATGGCACGATCGTCGCCGGCTTCGATCAGGGAGTCACCGGGATGAGAGTGGGTGGCAGACGAAAAGTCACGATTCCGGCGCACATGGGATACGGTGCTAACCCGAGGCCAGGTTCACGAATACCACCGAACGCGGCGCTCATTTTCTACCTTGATCTTATGTTTGTCACAACACCGAAGGAAGAGTAGCCAGTGCTTGAGATTTCAGGAATTCATGTTTACTACGGCGCGATTCACGCGTTGCAAGGGCTCGACGTTTCTGTGTCGCAGGGCGAAATCGTTTCGATCATCGGAAGCAACGGCGCAGGAAAAAGCACTCTGCTCCGCACCATCTCCGGTCTCCTCTCGCCGCGTGAAGGCTCAATAAAACTCGTCGGCGAAGAGATTGCCGGTGTTCCGGCAAACTTGATCGTCCGCAAAGGAATCGTTCATGCACCGGAAGGACGCCGAATTTTCACCAACATGTCTGTAGGCGAAAACCTACACCTCGGCGCATTCTGCAGAAAGGACAACGAAATAGACACTGACATGCAGATGGTGCTGAACAAGTTCCCGCGTCTTCTGGAACGCTTTCGCCAAAACGCAGGCACGCTTAGCGGTGGCGAACAACAAATGCTCGCGATTGGCCGCGCCCTCATGGCCCGCCCAAAAATTCTGCTGCTTGACGAACCATCACTCGGTCTCGCGCCAAACCTCGTCACCGAGATTTTCAAGATTATCAAAGAGATAAACAACGATGGCGTGACTGTGCTTCTGGTCGAGCAAAACGCCGTTCGCGCACTTGAACTTGCTCACCGTGCGTATGTTCTCGAAACGGGTCGAATCGTGCTCAGCGATACCGGAAAAGCGCTGCTTGAAAACCCGAAAGTTCGCGAAGCCTATTTGGGCGGTTGAGCGTGGCTTCAAAAGTTCGCGTTCAGGTTCAGCCGATGGCGGAAGCGCATATTCCATCCGTCATGGAAATCGAACATGCATCAAACCCCTCACCGTGGAGCGAAGCAAGCATTCGGGGTGAGCTGAAGAATGCTCAAGCGAGCTACTTTGTCGCCATTGCCGACAACCAAATCCGAGGATTCTGCGGATATTGGAAAGTGATTGACGAAGCACACATCACAAACGTCGCCGTACACCCCGATTGCAGACGCGCCGGAATCGGAAGATCGCTCATCAAGCACGCGCTCGAACAAGCACAAGACGACGGAATCCGCTGCGCAACTCTTGAAGTGCGTCGCAACAACGAAGCGGCGATAAAACTCTACGAGTCCTTCGGGTTCGTTCAATCCGCAATCCGAAAAGGCTACTATCCGAAAGATTCGCAAGACGCAATCGTGATGTGGCTCTACGACCTCGGCGGAAAGAGTTGAACTATCTCGACGGCCCAGTGCTTGGAATCGAAACTAGCTGCGACGAAACATCCGTCGCCGTTGTGAAGGGCAAAACACTTCTCTCCAACATCGTCAGCTCGCAAATCGCGATCCACAAGTCTTGGGGAGGAATCATTCCCGAGTTGGCAGCAAGAGAGCATGCAGAAAATGTCTCTGTAGTCCTGCAAGAATCCCTTCGAACGGCTGGACTTCAGATTGCCGACATCAAAGGCATCGGCGTAACAAATCGCCCTGGCCTCGTCGGCGCACTATCCGTCGGGCTAAGTTTCGCAAAAGCACTTGCGTACGCAAACCGGATTCCGTACATCGGCATTCACCATCTCGAGGCACATCTTCTCTCGCCCGCAATCAATTCCGACATGACGTTTCCCCACGTCTGCCTGCTCATCTCGGGCGGTCACACTGATCTCGTTCAAATTCACGCACCAGGCGAGTACACCAAACTCGGCGGCACGATAGATGACGCCGCAGGAGAAGCGTTTGACAAAGTCGCACGAGCGCTTGGCCTCGGCTATCCCGGAGGACCACCGATAGAACTAGCCGCAAAAACCGGCAACGAGAACGCCTTTCAACTGCCACGGGGCCTGAAGGACCCCAATTTCAACTTCAGCTTCGCAGGCCTAAAAACGGCCGTTAAGCAACTCATCGAGGCCGAAGGCCCGTCGCTCGTCGTAGCCGACGCCGCCGCATCTTTTCAATTCACCGTCTCGTCCGTACTCTCAGACAGATTAGTGAGCGCGGCGAGAGAAATTGGAGCGAAACAGATCAGCCTTGTCGGCGGTGTAGCGGCTAACAAAACAATCAGAAACATGGTTGCAAAAAAGGCAGAAGCAAAAGGACTGCAACTAATCGTTCCGCCAATAGATATTTGTACAGACAACGCGGCAATGGTGGCCCACGTCGCATCATGGAGACTCGCAAACGGCGAAACATCAGAATGGTCGCTCGACGCGCTCGCAAATTCACCCATCGGAGTAGGAGAATCAAAATGAGTACGAACCAACCAAGCAACGGCGCAAAGCCACTCGACATGAAATTCCTCAGCTACGTCGCGGCAGGACTCGCCGTCGTCATTGTGTTCATCTATCTTGCGGTTCGCATTAATCAACTCAACGGTGAATTGGCAGCCCAGAAAACAGAAACGGCAAAACAAGTTGATGCAGTCAAAGCCGAAATGCGCGAGTCAGTTGCGTCCGCCAAACGAAAAGCTGTTCAACAAATCGGTGCTGCACTCGTCGCGACGATGGACCCACTTCTATATCAATACAAAGCAGGCGACTCAACGCTGCAAGACGCTGTTGACAGAGCCGCGACATCGGGGCTATTTGATCTCATCCTCGTCACAGACCCTGGCGGAAAAACGATTGCAACGAGCGACAGAAAGTTTATGACCCAAGTACCTGAAGGAATTCTTGTTGATGCGGAAAAGATTTCGGAAGATGACTCCGGTATCACCGGCACTTTCCCAGTGATGCACGGTCAGTCGAAAATGGGTTACATCCGCCTGCGCGTAAAAAGCAACTAAGCGGCTTCGCTCGGAAGGCTGGGCTCCGGCCCATGTGGCTCACCCGATTCGATGTCCTCAATCGTCGCCGAAGCGTACTCTCGAAGCAGAGGTTCCGGATCACTCTGAGCAGCTCGGGCTAATGCTGCTTTCGCTTCTTCGACAGCCGATGGAATCCATTCGCAAAGATGAATCAATCCGTGAATCGCGCTTCTTCGGCCGACTGCGTTCGGTCCCATTGAAAGCACATTGAGCAAGACACGTTTCGCGTCATCGGTTGCGACATGGTCTCCCAGAACATCCCCTGCTTTGTAAACCGCGCGCGCATAATCATCAGGGCTGTTCATCATAAAATACTCAATCGAAGCGAGCATCTCCAGCCGCTCCTCGTCCGTTAAGCAAACGTTGTGCAAGTCCTCTAAAATGTCTAACGCACACCATTGTGCAATCCGCCTGTTCGGATGCGATTCATCTCGCAAAACCCTCATGAGCGCCGGAGCATAAATCCCAGACCGGACCGTTGAATCAATCACTGTCATAGCGCAACTCGCGACATCGCGATCAGGGCAGTAAAGTAGCTTGATGAGGTCCGTCGCGGGCAACTCTTGCAGCGACTTCTCAAATCTCCGCGACCGATTAAGCACTCGGCTTATTGCAAACTGACGCTCGAAGTAAGGCTCAAGTTCGGTTTTCAAATTCTTGAGCATTTGCGACTCAGACGAGCCCTTTGCCTCCGCCTTTAGCGAGTCACATCTCCCGAATACTCCGAAGGCGGTGTCCGCTACTGCGACCTCAAACGCTTCGCCGTGCATTTCAAGCCGAATCGTCCGCGTGAACTGGCTGAACTTGACGTTGTATTGAGCAGACACAGAGTGGCGCGGCCATACAAATGGAAGTCGCGGCCCAGGTTTGATCGCGGCGGAGGGCCCGCCGTTCCTCTCCTCTTCTGCAGAGATGAACCGGTTCAACTCCTCGACTATTTGTTCCCTCGTCTCCGCCACGCGCTGTAGTTTGCGCCACAGCCAGCCAAAAGGTCAAGCTCGCCAAAAGGTAAAATTTCAATCAAGATATGCCCGAAGAATTCGCTCCAGGCTCCGAACTCGACCCCGGGGCCGAATCTCAGGGGTCGGGAGCGCCACCAGCGGAACCAGATCCATCGGACTCAAAAATTCAACTTCTCGAAGCTCAGCTCGCCCAGGCTAAAGACTCGATGCTCAGGGCGCTCGCAGACCTTCAAAACTACAAAAAGAGGTCTCTTTCCGAAATTGACCGGGCTCGAAATGCACAGCTCGCCAGCATCGCCTTTCGGCTTGTTCCTATTTCAGACAATCTCAACCGCACGCTTGCCGCCGCAGAGGACGGTGCAAGCCTCGAATCGCTTTTGGAAGGCGTAAGAATCGTAAGCCGACAACTCAAAGACGCCCTTGATGAACTTCGAGTCGAGAAGATCTCTGCCGTCGGCGCCGTTTTTGATCCCGCGCTGCATGAAGCTATTGCAATGGAGCACCACGACCTGCCATCGGGCACCGTGATTGAAGAGATCGAATCCGGATTTACAGTAGGCAAAGAGCTTCTGAGGCCGTCGAAAGTCAAGGTCAGCAAAGGCCCGAAAGGGTGAGCCTGTTCGGCACAGATGGCGTTCGCGGCAAGGCGAACGAAGTCGTAACTCCCCAACTCGCGTACCAAATCGGTTTCGCTGCCGGCAATCACTTCCGGCAGAAAGGCGGAAAGCGAGCAGTAATCGGCCGAGACACTCGAAGAAGTGGCTCTATGCTCGGCGCAGCGCTCGCCAGCGGTTTCGCCGCAGCGGGATTGGATGTCGAAACACTTGGCGTCGTCCCGACACCATGCGTTTCGTTCGCAGCGAGAACATTCGGCTTTGACGTCGCGGCGGTTATCAGTGCAAGCCACAACCCAGCGTACGACAACGGCATCAAACTGCTTGGTGCAGATGGCGGCAAGCTCACAACCGAAACAGAGGAACAGATCGAAGCGCTGATTGACAAAGGCGTATGCGCAACCGGTTCTGATATCGGAAGAATAACTCCAAATAATGAGGCGGAACCTGCATATCTCGATTGGCTAAGATCGTTGCACGCAAACAACCTCAACGGCTTGAAACTAGCGATTGACTGCGCGAATGGCGCAGCGCACAAGATCGCGCCGAAGCTTTTCGCTGAGTTGGGAGCCGAGCTCGTACTGCACGGCAATCATCCAGACGGAGACAACATTAACGAAAACTGCGGAGCAACGGACCCTCACGTTGTGCAATCCCTCACACACGATTCAGGGGCGCATCTTGGCATTTCGTTCGATGGCGATGCCGACAGATGTGTATTTAGCGACGAACTTGGAAATCTGATTAATGGCGACAAGTTTATGGCGGCTTGGGCGCTTCATCAAAGCCGCAGTGGCGGCCTAAGGTCTAGTGTTGTGGTGGGAACAGTGATGAGCAATTCCGGTTTCGAACATGCGCTCTCCTCGCACGGAATACGGCTGGAGAGAACGGATGTTGGAGATAGAAACGTCGCAGCAAGAATCAAAGAGACGGGTAGTGAAATCGGCGGAGAACAAAGCGGCCATATCATCTTTTCGGATCTAACCCCTACCGGAGACGGCTTGCTAACGGCGCTGCAGATGACGCTGCTCCTGAGTAATTCCGGAAGCGCGGCCTCAAAACTCGAGCCCATCTTTGAGAATTGGCCGCAACTGATGCTCAACATTTACGTCAGCGATAAGTCACTGATAAACTCGACCGTCGTCGTAGACGGCATTCAGGAAAGCACCGAACGCCTCGGCGCACAAGGCAGAATTCTCGTTCGCCCGAGCGGGACTCAGCCGATGATTCGCGTCATGGTTGAGGCCAGAGAGTACGGTCTCCGCGACCAAATCGCCGATGAGCTTGGCAGACTGATAGTTCAGGAAATGAAAGGCGAAATTCGCGGTAGAGTAGACCTTACACATGCTCTTGGCGATTGACGTCGGCAACACACACATCGTAACCGGACTATTCTTCGGTGACGGCGCGCCCACTTGCTGGCGCTTCCCTACCGAGCTCACGATGACCGAAGACCAATTCGCGGCGATGTTCTTCACCCTGCAGGAACAGGCATCAATCGGCCAAAAGCCGAGCCGCGTGGTTGTCGCAAGTGTTTCTCCTTCTGTCAATCACATGATTGAGAGGTTTTCGCAAAAGTGGCTCTCGTGTGAGCCGAGATTTCTCACTTCTCAATCATTGCCGCAGATGAAAATCAGTTACGAACCATCAGCGGCTGTCGGCGCAGATCGCATCGCCAATGCCCTCGCCGCAAAAAAGTTCTACACCTTGCCAGCGTTAGTCGTGGATTTCGGCACAGCAACAACGTTTGACGCCATCGGTGCAGATGGCGAATACCTGGGAGGCAGCATTCTGCCAGGCGTTGAAGTCTCGCTGGAGGCGCTGGTGAGCCACACCGCGAAGCTTCCAAGAATTGAACTCGTGCCACCCAAAACCGCGATTGGAACCACCACAGTGCAAAGCCTGCAGTCCGGTGTAGTGCTCGGCTACGCGGGCGCAATTGATGCACTTACGAGAGCGATGCGCGAGGAACTCGGTGGCAAAGCAACTGTGGTCGCAACTGGCGGAATCGCACCACTCTTCGGCCCGCTATGCAAAGAGATACAGGAGGTGAATCCCCACCTAACGCTGGAAGGATTGCGAATCTTCGCCGAGCTTTAGAACCTTGCCGCGCCGGTCATGCCGGTTGTAACGGGTAGCGACGGAGTCTGCGAACCACCAACACCACCAAGCCCTTCTCGGCAAACGTCGAACACTGTCCACGCAAACTCTTGGATTGCGATGCGGTTGTTTCGAAGCTTTTTGAGGGCCGTAGTAATACCGGCCGTGTAAATCCCTTTGAATTGTCCGTCGAAATTCAACCCTTGAGCGTATTCACCCGGGATAACGCCGAAACACTGGCTAATCTTTCCAACTTGCGGCACTTCCAGGCCGAAGTATTTACCGTCTGTCATTTTTCGATCGGTTTGGAAGAAAGAAAACACCGCGCAGCCTTTTCGAACGAACGGCTGGAACACTGCCGTTTTCGCGAGCATCCTTGAATATGCGATATCGCTTGGAGTGTCAATGCCAGAGAGATAATCTTTTCCAGTAGCTGCATCATGGGCTGCGGCGCCACTAAAGTAGAAGAATAGGATGCCGTTGTCGGGAATTTTCTCCGCAGCCGCATTTGCTGCTGCCAGCATCTGTTCAACGGTGCCCTCTTTCACGACGAAAATGTTCTCTTCCGCGTAGCCGGCATCTTTGATGAGCGATTCCTTGACGGCGTCAACGTCCGTCTGAGCAAATGCCTGACCACTTCCGGTTTGGTTGCCAATCAGCAACGCGAATTTGTACGGGAGCGACTGCACGAGACCCAAGTCACTTCCGGGCCGGGGCAAAGTAATGATCGTGTTCGGATCACTAATCGGGGTTGTGTTCGCCGGGATATTCGGATCTACGGCCGTTTGAAACGCCACAAGATCCTCTTCAGCGATAACTTCCCTGTCAACTCGAAAAGCTGTTTTCTGGTTTAGCTTCTGCGCGCGAAGTTGGGTCGCAGACGATCCAGCGTTATCGTTGATTGCCGCCTGCGCAGTCGCCAAGAAAATCAGCGCCTCAAGGCTTTCCTTCCCTGAATCCACGAGCTTAGTTAGCTCGGCGACTGAATCTTTCAGCATTGCGGAGCGCTCATCTGCAGTTTGCGCCGCTAATCCAGCTTTCATCGCGCAGTAAGCAGCCGCGAAATTTGCGCTGTAAGGCGCGCCCTCTCGCCACGGGCGACGGTCGGCTACGCTTCCGCCAACAGTCGAACCCTTGTCGGAGTCCTCCGATCGAGCTTTCACAGCGTCAAGAAAGTTTTTGCGTGCATCTGCCCACTTTGCTTTCTTAGCGTTCGCCAAACCCCGCTCATACGAGTCCGCCCATCGCTGAGCGAGCACCGGCGACATCAAGATCGCAACGAGCGCAAATATCAAAAATCGCAAACGCATTCCTGTCAGCCTCCCAGCTTGAACGTCATCGAAATTGCAACATCGGGCCGAGATTGGCCAGATGCAGAAGCGAGACTCAAATCAATCGTGTAATCACCCATTTTTGGTCGGTAACCGAGGCCCATCGTAAACGCGTCTCGGCTGCCAAACCCGTCACCGGCGCCATCCGTCGTTCTAAACCCGAATCGAATCGGCAGAAAGCCGAATGACTGCGACCAGTTGTATTCAAAACCGAGCCCAGCGCTGACCTGTGCGTCTCGCTGCAAGATCTTCCCATTGTTCCCGGAGAAGAAGTACGCCACGTCAATTCCTCCAACAAGGTAATCCTTGCCGCCGCGGAGTCCATCCTGCCTGAAAGCGATTCCGCCTTGCAACCGAGCCGGAATCTCTTTTGCGAACTGCTCGCCATCTTCCAAACCGTTGAGCGTAATCGGCGTTCGGTAGCTGATTCCAAACGAGATGTTGTCTCTTCCTGGAGGTGAGAATTGCAGTCCGACGATCCCGCCGAACCCGTGTCCCGATTCAGAAAGGTTTGTCTCGGTTCGTCCAATTTCAACGCCGTTCTCTTGATCGAGAATGCGCTGGAAGAAAGCGTTCGAAATATTCTGCTTTGCAAACACTAACCCGACGCCGAAGTTCATTCCAGCATTCATCGGCACGCCATAGGCGACGGTGATGTATTCAGTAACGACCTTCAAAAACTCTTGCTGTGGATCTGCGACGGTGTCATTCCCCTCTTCGCCGCTGGTGAGGTTTCTTCCAAACGCTTCCTCACGCGAATAGCCGCCAATCGCGTAGCTGAGACCCAAAACACCTTTCTTCAGCGGGTATCCGATTCCGCCGAACGTAATCGAACTGTCGCCATAGTTGCCGCTGCCACTGCGCGTCGGGTTCGGGTAGTCACCCGTAAGCGCGGTATCCGTACTCGGTCGGTTTCTAAAGTTAAGTTCAACAACGCCCTTGCTAATGTAGCCGAGGCCCGCTGGGTTCCAATAGCTCGCCGATGCATCCGAGGCGTTGCTATAAAGAGCGCCTCCCATACCCATCGCGCGGCCACCCATCTCGAACGCGTTCACGAGGTCGGGGACTTGGGCCATTGCCGCTGCCCCCAACGAAGAAACAAACGCCAAGGCTGTTGTGCGCTTCCATGCGTTTCCACTCATCCTTGCTTATCCTCCAAAAATATGCCGGTCATCGCCGGCCAATCTGTATGGGCACCTCTTGCACCACCGACGCATTGCCCGCTTTATCCACACACGAGATCACTATTTTGACACGAGTCCGGTTTCCAACGGTCATTCTGACTCGGCCCATCCACCGTGACCCCGTCGGGGAGTAGCCGTCGTAGAGTCGGCGTGACACCCTTCGGATGAAGTTGCCATCCATGTCCTGGATCTCAACGCGGATTGCCGCGACGTCTACCGACCTGGTGTCTGAGTCCTCAACATTGAAGTTGACACTCAACGTCGAGTTCGGGCGCACCCGGAAGTCGCTTCGCGGATAGGTCACGAAAATCTCTGGTGGTTGCCGGTCAAGCGTGGCTTCCAGCGAGATTTCGGCCTCGTTGTCGGCCAGGTCCTTCGCCGTTATGGTGATGACCCGGATACCGTCGTCATCATCAATGCTTGGCGAGTAAGGGACGTTTACAGCCAGGCTCGTACCGGTGTTGTTCGGAATGTCCTGGTTGTCTACCTTGACTCTCCACTCTTTTAGGCCACTTGTCTCCTGGATTAGAGCTGTGATATTGATCGTGCCATTGAAGAAGCTGCCGTCGGTCGGCGAGAATTCGAGGAATTTGGGCTTGGTTCTGTCGAGGGTAACGGTTCGAAGCTCGTTGTTGTAGTTGGTGTCGTCGGCTGTCGCGGTTACCGTGATGTCGTAAAGGGTTTCGGGGAACGACGAGTTGGCGCTCCAGGTCATCGTTCCGTTGCCTTTGCCGTCGCCATCTGGGAAGATCTCGGTTGTGAGCGTGGTGCTTGCGCCGCCTCCCTGCTGGACGATCTGGGCCGTAACGGTTACTTTAGTGAAACCGCCGGTGGTTTGGACCTTGATTTCGGTGGTCGAACCCACATACTGGTTGTTGTTGGGGCTCTGAACAGTAAGGGTGCCCGAAAGGGCGAGGACTGGCGCGGACGCAATAAGTGCAGCCAGCAGCGTTTTCAGCATATTTTTCATGACGCCTCCATAAAGTGACAGGTCAGGGCGGGCCCGCCGTCGGGGTCTATTGTAGATATAGACGGACGGGTTGCCGAAACGATTGTTCCCAATTATGGACGATTTGGGCTCGGCGAGAAAGCTTTGGGCAGGTTTCATACCTTTAGGACACGGGAGGGGGCGAATATCAAGGGTCGGGGGGAGTTTTTTTGGTAAGGGACATGGGGGGGGACGCTCTCACGTCCGGGATTGCGGGTGTGAAAACGGGTGATACTCAGCATCGTGGTTTGTGGAAAGACGTGTTGGTCGCACACGGACAACCGCTTCGGGTTGTCCGAGGCACCCGGCCGAACTACTTGAACTCGTCGAACCTTGTCCGGACACCCTCTCCCCCTATCCCTCTCCCGCTCAGAAGCAGGAGAGGGATTTGGAGGTGATTGAAATTGGTCGCCCTATTTCGCGCCGGGGACGCAAGCGAAGTGCTTCACCACATTCGCCGCGAACTCGACCTGTTCCGTTGACAAGTGCGACTGTATCGGAAGCGACAAAACTTCTCGACACGCGCGCTCAGACTCCGGGAAGTCGCCTTCGCTATGACCCAAATACGCGTACGCCGGCTGAAGGTGGAGCGCGACGGGATAATAGATCGCGCAGCCCACGTCGTGCTGTTTCAAATAATCCATAAGCGCGTTTCGCTCGCTCGATCGGACTGTGTATTGGTGGTACGGATGATAAGTCGTTTTAGGCAGCACGAATGGCGTTTCGACCGACGTTTCGGCGAGTGCTGCGTCGTAGATTTGGGCGTGAAGTCTGCGCAGTTCGTTCCACGCTGCAAGTTTTCTAAATTTGATTCGTAGCACTGCGGCCTGAATTTCATCAAGGCGACTTGTGTGGCCGATGTCTTCGTACATGTATTGCTGCTTCGCCATGCCGTGAACGCGCAGGCTTTTTGACCGTTCGGCAATTTCGTCGTCATTGGTTAGCAGCATTCCGGCATCGCCGGCGGCTCCCAAGTTTTTGGTTGGAAAGAAACTGAGCGCGGCGCAATCGCCCCAAGCTCCGCAAGCTTTCCCGTTGCGCGTGCTTCCGATTGCTTGTGCTGCGTCTTCGAGAATTTTGATGCCTTTAGATGCTGTGATGGCCTGAATCGCTTCCATCTCGGCGATTTGGCCGAACAGGTGGATCGGAATAATCGCTTTGGTTCTTGGCGTTATTTTGCTTTCGAGTTGACTGACGTCGAGGTTGAAGGTGCGCGCCTCGATATCCACGAACACCGGCTTCGCGCCGTTTTGGATGATCGCTTCGATGGTTGCAACGAATGTGAACGGCGTCGTGATGACTTCATCGCCCGGACCGATTCCCATCGCCTGCAATCCGATTTTGATTGCGTCGGTGCCGCTGTTCATCGCGATACCGTGCTTGCATCCGCAGGACGAAGCGATTTCCTGTTCAAGCAGTGTGACGTTCTGGTTGGGCGCATACATTCCGCTCGAAAGAACATCGAGCACTGCGGCATCCAATTCGTCCTTGAGCTCTAAATACTGCGATCTCAAATCAACTAAGGGGACTTTCATAAAACGTTGCCTTCCATTTCTGCGCCGTCTGGCACTTCTTCGTCTGCTCCGATCACCACGTTTCTAAGGACGCAGTTCTGGCCGATTTCTACTCGCTCATCAATGATGCAGCCTTCAACTCGGCTGTTCTGACCGACGACGGAGTCGTACAAGATGACCGAGCGCTCAACGACTGCCCCGGGCTCTACCACGACTCCTGCAGCGATTGAACAGTTTCCAGTAACGGCCGCAGTCGGCGCGATATCGGCGGTGAGGTTGACAGCGGAATCACCTCGCGGTGGAAAGTGATTTGGACTGGGTGTTAGGCCCGCGACGACTCCGCGCACAGCTTCCAAGTATTGCTTCGGGCGCCCGACATCCACCCAGAACCCGTTTTGTCGGTCTGCGAGGAGTTTCTTGCCTTCTGCGATCAGTTTTGGAAACACGTCTGTTTCCACTTTAGACTTGCCAATCGGGAATTCGTGGAGGATCTCCGCGTTGATCACATAAATTCCCGCGTTCATGAACTCTGTTTGACCCGGTGCGGAGGTCGTCTCGAAACTTCTCTTCTGTTCTTCGGTGGGTTCGGCGAAGCCGGTGATCGTGTCGTTTTCACCGATGCTGACCACTCCATACGGGTGTGGCGTGGTCACTTCTCGAACAACGATGGTGACATCGGCGGCGCGCTGAGCGTGCTTCTGGATGATTTCGCCGAGGTCGAACGAGTGAATCACATCTCCATTTAGAATGATGCAATCGTCGGCGGGCATCGAATCGAAAGCGTTTCGGATTGCGCCACCGGTATCAAGCGGCGAACCTTCGACTGCATAGGTGATTTCGAGTCCTAATTCGTCTCCGGGGCCAAACCGATTCTCAATCTGGTCGGACAGGTGGTTTGTTGCAAAGCAGATTTTTGTGACGCCGGCGGCGGCCAGATAATGAAGCTGATAACGCAACAGAGGCGCATTAACTATGGGCAAAAGGGGTTTTGGTCGGGCCGAAGTGAGGGGAAGCAAACGGGTTCCCTGCCCCCCAGCAATAATGATCCCGCGCATCGGATTTGAGGATACCTTTTGGGGCGGCTATCGGCGAAAAACGGGCAGAATCAGCTTGGAACCTTCGGCCCCACCGAGGAAGATTGTTTGGGTGGCTGATTTGAAATCGGTGAGCTTCGCTTTGTAGATGTCCACATAAGTCTGAGGGTTTAGATCTACCAAAGGAAACCAGCTCGATTGAATCTGAACCATGAGCCGATGACCTTTCTTGAAAGTGTGATACAGATCGTTCATGCTGTAGTGAACTTTGGTGGGTTTGTTGGGGATCATCGGTTCTGGGATTGACAAACTGTTGCGAAATCTTGCTCGCATAATCTCTGCTCGCACCAGCCGTTGATATCCGGCCATTTTTTGGGCTGGATTGAAAGCTGCGTTATCGGGTGCGTCGGCCGGATAGACGTCAATCAGTTTCACAACGAAATCGCAATCTGTTCCAGTAGTTGAAGCGTTGAGGCGGACGTGAATTGGTCCGGCAAGCGTAAGGTCTGTCTCGAGAGTTTGTCCGGTGAATGTGAGCACGTCGCTCCGATTTGAGGCGAACGTTTGATCCTCGGTCATGTATCCCGATGGATATGATGTGGAGATTTCAGCTGTGAATGGAACTGGGTTTTTTGGATCGGATTGGTAAGTTCGTTTTCCCGTGACGGAGGCAGTCCGTGAGAGGGTGCCGTTGGCTGCAAGATATAGGCTGGTTGGCTTGGTGTTGCGGGGAGGCCAGGTGTCGAAGCTGTCAAATCGTCCGACGCCGGAATCGTACATTTCGGCTTTCGGCTGGTTGAAGGTGCCTTTTTCTTTTAAGTAGAAGTTGAAGAACGGGAGTTGGACATTTTCGCGAAAGTGTGGTCCAGTTGGAGCCGGAAAGCTGATGCGGCCAACGCGGTCGCCCGCGCCGCCGGCCGACTGCCCGTGTGTCCATGGACCCATCACAAGGTAGCTCTTCGCGCCTTTGCACCGGTCTTGCAGCCCGGCGTATGTTTTTAGGGCGCCATACAGGTCTTCACCGTCATACCAACCACCTACAACCAAAACTGCGACATCTTTTATGCCGTGCAAATGCTGCTCGATTCCGCGCGACTTCCAAAACTCATCATAGTTGGGATGGTTCATCACTTGGTTCCAAAACTGATTGTTGTATCGCATGTAGTTCTGCAAGTCGAGAAGCGTTTTTCCCAAAAAGAATTCGTAACCGTTGCGGGTTGGAAAGCGGAATCCGGGTGGTCCCACCGAAGTTGGTAACGGGCGTGGCGCACCAAACCCGTACATAAACGAAAACCGTTGCGCAAGAAAGAACGCGCCGTTGTGATGATCGTCGTCGCCCTTGAATCGGTCGGTGACGGGCGCTTGAGGAGAAACAGCCTTGACGGCGGGATGTTTGTCGAATAACGCGTTTGTCGCGTAGAAGCCGGGTTGGGAAATGCCGGTTACCCCGACGCGGCCGTTGTTTTCGGGGATGTTTTTCAAGAGCCATTCGACGGTGTCGTAACAATCCGTGCTCTCATCTATGTCTTCATAGCTCTGTTTGTTTGGTTTGTGAGGTGGCGAATAGATGTGTTTTCCTTCCGACATCCATCGCCCGCGCACGTCTTGGTACACGAAGATGTACCCCTCGCGTTCGAATTCGGGCGATGGCCCGAGCGAGCGCCGCATGGCTGACCCATAGGGTTGGCAACTGTAAGGGGTGCGAACCATGATGAAGGGCAGATTCTCGCGCTGTGTTTTGGGGGTGTAAATGGCGGTGTACAGCCGAACGCCGTCCCGCATCGGGACCATGACTTCCCTTTTCACATAGTCCTGGGAGCCCGTGAACGGCTGAGCGTTTGCCATGACCGCCGAAAACAAAAGTCCGATTTGTGATAAGGTTTTGAACCAGCGCAAGGGGGCGAGCATGAAAGTTAAGACGGATAGAAGAGGGTTTTTGAAGGGGGTCGCGGCAGCGAGTTTGGCCGGTGCGCTTCCGATTGCCGCGAACGCGGCCGCAGCGAAGAGGCGCAGCATTAGGTTTGCACACATGACCGATTTCCATGTGATGCCCGAGAAGCGGGCGGGGATAGGAATGATGAACTCGCTGGCGCATATGCATCGCCAAAAAGACAAAGCCGAGATGATTGTTACCGGTGGCGATCTGGTGATGGATGCTTTCGGAGCGACACGCGACCGAACAAAGACGCAATGGGAGATTTTTACGAAGGTGTTGGGCGACCACACTAACCTGCGAGTCGAGCATACGCTTGGCAATCATGACATTTGGGGTTGGAGCAAATCGGGCAGCGGCGCGACTGGCCGCGAACCGGATTACGGAAAGAAATGGGCGATGGAGCTGCTCGGATTGTCCGCGCCGTATCGCTCGTTCAATCATGCGGGTTGGCATTGGATTATTTTAGACAGCGTGTTTCCGAAAGGTGAAGGGTACACGGCAAAGCTTGACGATGCGCAGTTTGAGTGGCTGACTTCTGATCTCGCGTCGGTTCCAGCATCAACGCCAGTCATTGTTGTTTCGCATATTCCGATTTTGGCGGCATGCGCGTTTTATGACGGCGATTTGGCCAACAGCGGCGATTGGAAAGTGCCGGGCGCGTGGATGCATTTGGATTCGGTTCGCATCAAAGACCTTTTCTCGCGGCATCCGAATGTGAAGGTTTGTTTAAGCGGGCATATCCATCTCGTTGATCGCGTGGATTACAACGGTGTGACCTATTTGTGCGACGGCGCGGTGTGCGGATCTTGGTGGAACGGCAAGTTTCACGAATGCTCGCCGGGTTACGCGATGGTGAATCTGTATGATGACGGCTCGCTCGATCGTGAGTATCACGAATGGGGCTGGACCGCGGGGTGAACTCGCATAGTTGTGCGTGAGTGATTCAGTTTCAGACGGAGAGTGTCGAGTTGATCACACGCTGCAAGCGCCTCCGCTTAAGTTAGCATCATCTCGTCAACGCTCTGATTGCCGACAAAGCCTTCGCTTTTCGTGCTAAATCGAGCGCAGTCTTCCCGCTTTTGTCTCGTACGCGCTTGTCCGCTTTGTGCTTAAGAAGTTCAGTGACTGTTTGGGCTTGATTCTTCGCGGCGGCCTCGTGCAGAGCGGTTCGACCGGTGCTACTGTCTTTCGCGTTGACTTTCGCGCCCGCCTTGATCAGCAGCTTGACGATGTCAACTTGGCCCGTAGTAGCTGCGGCAGACAAGGGTAGCTCCTTTTTCTGCTTGCTGCTCAGATTCGGGTCTGCGCCGTACTTCAGCAGGAGCACCACGTTCTTGGGTTTCTTGAATTCAATCGCCTGACTTAGCGGCGTTCCCCATGGCTTATTCTCGTATGGCTTTCCTGGCCCGTGCGTTTCCAGGTTTGGCTTCGCTCCGTATATGAGCAAACGTTCGGTGAGCTTCTGCCATTTGTCGCAGCGAGCCGCCCACCAAAGCGGCAGCCCGTTGAACGCGTTGGGGTCCGCGCCGTATTCAATGCACAGCCGAGTGCCGGTCATTGCGTCGCCGTATCGAGTCGCGTTGCCCGACAGAATTGCGAGATGTGTTAGGATATCGAAGTCGTTTGTACTGCTGAATCCCACCTTATTACTCAGTCCAACTCGGAAGCTGCCAACTTGGTCATGAAGCTTTTTCAACCCAACCCAATCTCTGCCGAGCACGAGGCTGCGTGCAGTCCCTGCCGACGTTTCCCGAAATTGACCAATCATCGGGCTTCGTTCCACAACGAGACCTGCGAGTAGGGCGCCAACAGCTAAGGAATTCATCATCATGGTTAGTGACCTGTCAAGAGTGAGGGCGGACTTTTTGGCGGAGTTTCAAGAGAAACCGGGGTGAATTCGCAAATTCACCCCGGCCACCCCGCCCGCCGCTCTTTACGTATTGAGCAGTGGCGGAAAACTGCCACTCGCCCTGCTTGCCGTCGCGCACTGCGCCCTGATCGGCGGGCGCACCGGCCCCTGCGCGACAGCCTAAGCAAGCAGTCATCGCAAGCGAGATCGCCAGCCAACCGCTACTCACAACCACACCCAGTGGGGGTACCCGGAGGCGGGCCCGCTGTATACCAGCTGGCCAAAAGGACTTAACCAAGCCAGTGAAAGGTAGAACAGGAACCCTCCAACGGCAACTATCGCGAGGGAAATCCAAAACCGCGACGTCGGTCCGCTAAAAATTTTGCGCATTCTGTTCGGCTGAAAGGGGAACGTCCTGGTTCTATCATACACGAAAGCATAAGACGCCGGACGGGTGGCGCGGACAACTCGCAGAGTTGTCCTTGAGTGATTCAATCCACCCCCTCTCTTTATCTCCCCCCCGCGCAGACGCCGTGGAGAGAATTCGGACGCGCTCGGCGCCGAGGTGGGAGTGCAGAGAGTCGGCTAAATCGCAGCGAGGCGGGCGTTGACGGCGTCCCAATCAATCACTTTCATGTACGCATCAACGTACGCAGCGCGTTTTTCTGCGAAGTCCAAGAAATACGCGTGCTCGTACACGTCCATCGCGAGCACACAAGTGTGATTCCAAACCGGAAACGTGTTTTGCGCGTCGCCGACGTAGTTGAAAAGGCGCTTCTCATCGTGATCGAATGCGAGAAACACCCAACCGCGCGCGGCCAATCCTGAGGCTTTCCAATCTTCGGCCCATGTTTCCGGAGTTCCGAAAGATGACTTAATCAGATCTGCGACTGTTCCCGTTGGTGCGCCACCGCGCCCGCCGATTGTATCGAAGTAGATGTTGTGGTTGATGAGGCCTTGGTATGCAAACGAGTAATCCACTTTGAGTGATCGAAGCTGACTGTAAATCTGATTCGCCTTGGTCGAGTCTGCGGTCAGTTCGGAAAGCGCTTTTCTTATTTCGTTTGTTTTGCGTGCGTAACCCTGCCAAAGTTTGAGATGCGCTTCATGGGTCGCTCGCTTTATGCCGGCCGATTCGGTGGAGAAAACTTTTTCGGGCAACATGGGGATCGCTACCTCTTTTGCGCCGGTCAGGCTCCCGGAGCCCTGGCTGACGGCTGCGATCAAGTTGTTCGGGATTACCGATGCGGTGGTGACGGCCGCTCCTGCGGCGAGTAGTTCTCGGCGGTTTAGTTCTCTCATCTTATGCTCCGTGTACCCTTAGGTGGACTAAGTATAGCGCGCTTGAGGTCGCCCCGCGGTGAGAATTTACGCTGCGCCGGTGCGTGAGTGGAACTTGTAGCCGATTCTTGCCTCGCGACCGCGTCTGGGTCTGCGGCTCCTGTTGCCCTTCGCATTTGAGGATTTCGCTGAAAGCTTTCCCGACGAATGGTTTGAAAGCGGAATCGAAAGTTGAATCAGCCTCTCGATGCTTCGGACTTCGGAGTGCTGGTCAGGTGTCGCGAATGTGAGCGCTCTTCCCTTCGCTCCGGCGCGGCCCGTTCGACCGATTCGGTGAACGTAATCTTCCGCTTTCTCAGGAA
Source organism: Fimbriimonadales bacterium (assembly GCA_046330175.1). Classification (GTDB taxonomy): domain Bacteria; phylum Armatimonadota; class Fimbriimonadia; order Fimbriimonadales; family ATM1; genus JAJPJR01. Next base: position 679,905 of record JAXLTG010000001.1, on the reverse strand, counting down.
CGTCGTAGTTCAGCACCATGCCGACATCTTTCACGTCAATGCCGCGGGCTGCGATATCGGTTGCGATCAGCACGCGAACGCGACCTGTTTTGAATCCGTTCAGCGCAGCGCGTCGCTGTTCGAGCGTTCTATCTGAATGAAGTTCGGCAGCGTCATGGCCGTTGTTATGAACCAGTCGCGCTAATTTTCTTGCGCCATGCTTGGTCCGTGAGAATACGAGCACGGAACCGGAAAAGTCGTTCAGGACTCTTTTCAGCATCGTCTGTTTCTCGTCGAACTTAAGAATCATGAGCTCCTGCTCCACCTCGGTGGCGGCAGAGCCTGCACGAGAGACTTCGATTCTTCGAGGATTGTAGAGGTACCGGTTTGCGAGCTTCTCGACTTCTTTGCCAAAGGTCGCTGTAAAGAGCATCGTTTGGCGATCCTCTGGCCCTTCGCTGACGATGCGCTTAATCGCAGGAGCAAAGCCAATATCGAGCATTCGATCCGCTTCATCCAAAACGAGCATAGTTACACTTCGCAGGTCAATGGTGCGTTGGTCGAGGTGGTCAATAAGCCGCCCCGGAGTTGCAACGACAACGTCCGGATACTTTCTAAGCTGTGCAATTTGTGGCCGTATAGGTGTTCCGCCGACCAAAAGCGCGACGTGAACACCGAGTGCGCGAAAGACTTCTTCGATTTGTTGAGCAAGTTCGCGCGTTGGCGCTAAGACAAGACCGAGTGCACCGCGTTCTAAAAGCGCGGACATCGGGGCTGCAAATGCGAGGGTCTTTCCTGTTCCGGTTTGAGCGAGACCAATAATGTCTGCGCCATCCATAATCGCAGGAATCCCCTGAGATTGAATGGGAGTCGGCTCTACAAAACCAAGTCGAGCAATTCGCTCAAGCGTCGTGTTTGGAAGACCCAAGGCAATGAAGCCTGTGTTGGGCGTGTGATTTGGCATTCTTAACCCGATGGGATAATTCCTCGGGACGTTGATATTATGGCACTTTTTTGACTGGAGGCATCGAAAAGTCCCGACTTGGCCCCGTTGTCGTGTCCCGCGAGCTCGGCAGCAACAGAAACGCCGTCCTATTGAGCGAATCCAGCACTTGGCTATCACATTTGTCATGCCGCTGCTCCCACCGACGAACTTGTCCGCTCGCGGATGGGGTTGAGGCGAATCATTGCTTGATCGGATGTGCTCGGAGGATTCCGGAAGGAACTCCAGCCGGAGTGAATATGTTCTCTTTCATATGATTGGTCGCGCACTGCCGCAGGGCGGTAGTCTGCGACTCGCGAAATCCAGATCGGAACGGAGAATGAGATGAGTACTCGAGCCAAGAACACAGTTTGCCTATGGTACGACGGCGATGCCGAAGCTGCCGCCAACTTTTACGCGAAGACCTTTCCCAATTCCAGCGTCGGACAAGTAGACCGCGCGCCCGCTGATTATCCATCCGGCAAAGAGGGCGACCCGATCGTTGTTTGGTTCTCGGTCATGGGAATTCCTTGCATGGGACTCAATGGCGGTCCGATGTTCAAGCATTGCGAGGCGTTTTCGTTTCAAGTTTTGACAAAAGATCAAGAGGAAACCGACCGGTATTGGAACGCGATTGTCGAAAACGGTGGCGAGGAAAGTATGTGCGGGTGGTGCAAAGACAAGTGGGGCGTGTCGTGGCAGATCACACCGTCGGTTTTAGTGGAAGCGCTTGGTGATTCAGATCGCGTCGCAGCGAAACGCGTTTTTGAAGCGATGATGGAGATGCGAAAGATTGACGTCGCCGCAGTGGTTGCCGCGTGGAAGGGTTGAGCGCTTAGATCACCCAGTGTGAGAAATCGGCTTTCGCTGACTTTTTGACAATTTCGCGCAACGCGGCGAGGTCTGCATCTTCGAACTTTTTGAAATTGATGCAGCTCCTGCCTATCATTGCTTTCGGCAACCTGTCGGCGTAACTCTCTGCCAATGTTTTCCCATCGGCGCCCGGCGCGCAAGTCGAAAACGCAATTGAATTCTTGTTGCTCGCTAGACCGATCTTGTACCACTCGCCTTCGCATCCCTTGCTTTTGCCTTTGTAACGAAACTTGCCAAATCCGATTCGGCCCGAAACCATCCAAGGCTCCAAATTGGGTGCGGCTTTGCGAATGAGATCGTACAGAGTTTGTATCTGCGTACGCCGCGGCTCGTCGAGACTCGCGATGTACTCTTCCGGCGTCGCAGGTTTAGCTTTGGCCATTAATGAAATCTACCCAAGAGCGCTGGCACAGTTGAAGATCGGTTAAGGCGCGTCAGCATCGTGCAGTTTTGCGTTTTTTGCCAACGCGGTCTTTCGCCACAACTTTTCCGATCTGGTCCGGTGAGAACGGCACCTTGCACGAGGTGTTTCCCATATCCACTGTAACCGGACCAATCTGTTCGCCGGCACGAATCGCTTCGTCGGTGAAGCCTCGCACATAAGAGCCCAGCGCGATCACAAAGTTGTTCATCTTGTATCGCACTCGGTTCGGTTGATTGTGGATTGTCTTTTGAACTTCTTTGAGAAGTTTTCGAAGCGCAGGGATATCGAGATCCGAATCATCGCGGACTGCGACGAGACTTGAGAGAGTTCCCCATCCGGTCACAACAGCATCTTCATCTTTCGAGGCGATCCATTCCGTCGCCAGATCCCAGCCGTGAGTGCTGTCGGCAGCAACCCACGCGACGGCGAATTCGGCAATCGGCGACGCGCCCGCTTTCTTCTGCCATGCACGCAAGTCCTTTTTCGTCATGCGCGTTTCATCGGCGATTAAGCCAGCGAGATACATCGCGTCGTAGATCCCCGTATCGAACAGATCCAGCGCGAGTTGGTAATCCTTTTTGATCGCTTTCTCATATTTCTTGAGTTCTTCGACCTTGACGCCAAACATCGGCTCTGGTACGCCGTGATTGCGCAAGATTTTTCGGTATCCCTCTGATCCGAGGGGTTTTAGCTCGGCGACGATCTGTTTAGCTGTCATGCCTGCCTTCCTTTCGTGAGCATTTTGCTTGGCGCGGCACGGAGGAGTAAGTCCCGTGATGGCGCGCCTTGCATTCTACTGCCTCTTCCCGGTTGCGCCGCGCTCTTTTCTCATTGCTTCACGCTTCGGATCGTAATCCATACCGCGCTCTGGACCAAGGCCATAGTATTCGGGGTGCTGGTATTTGTCCTTCTCACTCTCGCCTTTTTCGCGCACATCTGTTGGAGGGTTCTGCTTTATTCGAAGGTCATTCCGGTCTGCGAACACCATCCAAGAGACCTTGACGCTCGGCTTGCTCGTTCGAATTTGGAATCGGTTCTGCTCTATCTCGCGAGTCACTTTTGCGAGCACAAAGTCATCTGAGTTGTCCAACACAGTTAATTGATATTTGAAGTTCGTGTTGATTGCAGAGAAGTAATCGGGCAACTCCACCCAAGCGTAACCGTTCGCATCGGTGACTGTGTTTCCGTTGTAGAAGTTCTGGGGGAACGGTGATTCGCTTGAGTAGTGCAGCAGGTATTTGTTCTCAGGATCGAACGGATGATCAATTCTGAACGACTTAACGCCGCTGGCACCGAGGTCGCCCGCTGCGTACACCCCATAGCCGCCTGTCGCGGTTGAAGCAGAACCTCGGACACCATACGGAGTATCTGCGGCGCCGGTCGCACTAGTAAATCCATAAACGCCGCGGCCCGTCGAGCTGTCGGATTGACCATAGGTGCCGTAGGTCACGCCAGTCAACGCAGTTGCAAGGCCAAACACACCTGTTCCGGAACTGCTGGCGGATTCGAACTGGCCGCCAACGGTTGGGCCGGTGGCGGAGCTCACTTCACCAACAACTCCCTTGCCTCCTGAGCTGTAGCTGTAGAACGCCCCTCCGATCGTCGAACCGGTGCTAGATCCCCCGATACCCCGTACACCTGTGCCACTACTGCTTGAACTGACAAAAGAGCCGCCAAACGTTACGCCTGATGTACTTGTTGCGTTGCCATAAACACCAATGCCAAGCGAACTGTCACTGAAAAAATGGCCGCCGTAACTCAGGCCGGATAGCGATGAGGCCCATCCCTGGACTGCTCGCCCGTTAGCGGACGAGTTTAGTCCGTAGACACCATAGCTGTTGCCCGATGCAGCACTATTTTCTCCCATCACACCGGATGATCCACTAAGCCCCGATGTGTTTGTACCCTTTATTGTTGGGCCGCCCAGAGAGTTTGAAAGCGATAGGGGATTCGGAACGGTTTGCAAAAATGCAGTGCTGTTTAAGCCGTCTAGGAGGTCTGCGTTGACATTCGTCAATCCGGTGCCTCCACCTACGAATTGGCTGGCCGTAGCAGTGCCGCTGACGTTGGTGTGACCTGTCTGCGGTGTTCCCGGCGTGCTGTTTTGCAGGAACACAATTGGTAGTGATTGAGTGTTCTGTTGCCCACCCCCGAGTCCTGCGACTGCGTACGCAGCCAGACATAGCATTCCCACTGAAACATAAATGAAATCTCGCTTCATGAACCCTCTCCTTATGCGGCCAGCCGCGTGAACAGCTATTATGCGCGACGATACAGAGTCACGAGCCCAGCAGAAATGCGGTGAGTCTGTCTAACTCAGGTTCGATTCTCGTGACACGTTGATTCTAACCCTGACAATTTCCCCGGCAACAGGCGGCCGAAAACGAGGAAGAATCTTCAGGGGACATATGGGCAGGAACACCTTAATAATCATAGGTGCGGCGCTCTTCTGCTCAGGACTGGCAGGGCCGACCGGACTAATCACCATTCCGATCGCGGACATTTTGCGGCATCGAGAGATGTCGTTCACTCACGCAATCGTCGGGACAGAACCTCGGTTCGACAAACGATACATTCATGCTGGCGGCATTCAAGCAGGAGTGTTCGACAGAGTCGAGTTTGGCTTCGACACCGATTACGAAGGCGACTTCACATTCAATGCGAAGGCATTGCTCTACGAAACTCCCGAATCAGGAAGATTCGCGCTGAGTGCGGGCGTGCAGGCATTTCAAGATAGAAAGGGCGATCCGTACGTAGTAGCGCGAATGGACTTCGCGTCGTTTCGTTTGCACGGAGGGTGGCTTCGGGACACTCGCCATCGCATGATTGTCGGAGTTGACTTTCCAATCTGCGGCGACTACGTGGGCATTGCAGAACACACGACCGGTCGCGACGGCAGCACATGGTTCGGAGTCGCGGGGCCGTTGTTCGGGGTGCCGGGATTGTCTTTCTCGGTTGGAATCGGGATGCCGCACGCAAAAGCCGATCCCATTCAGCACACAGCAACAATCAGCTACGGTCTGAGATTTTAGTGGGTCTTTCGCAGATTCCAGCGAAAAGCTCGGATCTTATTGCCACTAACGGAACCGCTGATCAGAAGTTCATCCCCAGCCTTGTACGATAGACTGGGTTTGCTGAACAGTGTGTGATACGCGCCTTCTATGATGACTTCATAGGCCTTGCCCTTCATCTCCACTTCTAATCGCTCGGTCACTCGATAACCGAGTTTGCCGGCGAATGACTTTGTCAAATGGACTTCGGTTACGGTGGCAGTTCCGATTTGGGCAATTGACGCGGCCGCGAGGAAGGAGATAGACGCAAACATACCAAAAGAGCTTATCGCAAATAAGACGCCATCTTCTCGACCGAGGAAGAACCCCGCAATTTCGGCAGACCCATCGGGGTAGGATTTCGGCCGATGAAAGAGGGCGGGAACTGGCAGAAGCCACCCATCATTGCGCCGCCAGCACAGTTTCAGCAGCCGGAAATGAACTGGCTCGACAAGCAGTATTCAAACTCTTCGTGGTTTATTTTGATTTTGGCCGGTGTTGTCGCGTCGGGTTTAGCCGTCGTATTTGGAGTGGTCGGCTTAGTCGCGTGCAATGAGTACGGCGCAAAACGAAAGGCGACAGCAATGCTCGTTGCTGGGCTTTGCGGCACGCTGATGTGGGCCGTGTTTCTGTTCTCGGTTACGAGCACCGGGAGCTCTCGGCGCACGGTGGTTGACGAGAACGGCTACGTTCACGAAGTTTCGCAGTAGCAACACGCCGATAGGTGCGCCGTTTCTACTTATCTTTACGCAAGACGTTTGTAACGAGGCCGCTCATGACGGTCACCGTGAGTGAGCCGTTCCCATCTTTTGAGTCGTAGCGAAGCTCCTTCTCGCCGTTTTCGCCAGGCACCGTATGAGATGGCGGTCCGATCTGAGAAACCAAATCCTCTTCCTTCATGCCAACCGTAATCTTACTGCTGAGATCGTTCAGGTCGTAAGTCGTTCCTTTGCTGCAAGCAGAGACGAGCGGCACGATAACGGCTAGGACGACGATCGCGACGAGTGTTGAGAGACGAAAGGCGGCTTTCATAGTGGATTGAGCGTACCCGTTGTTTGGATGTAAGCCAGCGGTGAGGCCGATTCGAGCCGAATTAGGGCCGCCGGCCCCTGCTCAGCCCATGCTCTTATCGCCGTAAAGCGTCTGAATAAAGTTGATCTGGCCTGTGTGATAGGTCGCATTCCACGCGTGCAGGTGAAGAATGTCGGCGACCTTCCAATTCGGGTTCTTGCCGAACGGTATCTCGATTGTCTTTTCCAAATCTTCATCTGGAACTGAGTTGATGAACGAAACCAGTTCGTCCACGTTTTGCTTGCACACCGATTCGCACTGGTCAATGGTGGTCCACTGCTTTCTCTCTTCCATGACTTTTTGCATCATCTCGGGTGTCCACTCAAACTTCCCGGCTTTCACGACGGACATGCCCCAAGTTGGTGATTGTGCGCACTCTTGGACTTGGTCAAGCACCGTGCGACCGTTATCAAGCGGCGACCACTCGAGTTTGTCTGCGGGCACTTTTCGCGCCGCCTCAAACAGGGAGTCGGTTGCGCGGAGCGTTTCTGAGATAAGGAACTGTTTTGCTGTCATTGCATTAGATTACCGTGCTTGAGTCTCACCGGGCGCTGAATCGAAGAAGATGAGGTTGCCGTCCGGATCAAGGATCCGCGCTGAACCAGAACCGTCTTCGGAGAACTTCGGTTCGCCATGAAACGAAAATCCGTTCACGACCAAGGCGCCGACTAGCGCGCCAATGTTCGCTCCACGAAAGTTAATCGTAAACGGCCTTTCTCCGAGGTGCTTCTCTTCGAACAGGCCGAGTCGGGCGGAGTCGTTAATGACGACCGCCCAACCCTCTTCGTCTTTGCCTTCAACTTGCCTAAATCCAAGCCGCTCGTAGAATTCGCGAGATGCCTTGACATTCGCAACCCGAAGGCAGAAATCACACCAGCCTAATTCCACGCTGTTCTAACTCGCGCTGCGAAATAGCCAGAGGTGTGCGCCCTGGTTATCTGCGATGAGTGCCATGCGGCCGACCGTCGGTACATCCATCGCTTCAACGACGACGGTTCCGCCGTGCGCTTTCACTTTTTCGATGCACGCATCAACGTCGTCTACACCCAAGTAGGTTGCCCAGTGAGGAGGCACACCTGGCGGCATCATCGAGGTGGACATCACTCCGCAGACGGGAGTTCCACCCACGCAAAGCATGTGGTATTCCGGCATGTCGCCGATGGACATGGATTGAGCCGTCATGCCAAGAGCGTTCGTGTAAAAGTCAATTGCCTTCTGCACGTCGGGGACGTTGCATTCGTGCCAGGGAAAAGCGCGGCCTTCGGCCAATGCGTGTTGGTCATGTTGTTCAGACATGATCTGAGGATACACGAAAATTGTTCGCTGGGCTACAGAAGCTGGTAGCCTCGGGTCAACATGCATGGAGGTGCTTAATTGAAGCTTATTGTGATTCTCGGAATTGTCGGTGCCGCGGGTTCGGCGATGGCTCAGGACATCCCCGACATGGAGAAGTTGGCTGCGTTGGGAAAACCAGGCGCAAAGCACAAGTTTTTGGAATCGTTTATTGGCAAGTGGACCGTTGAGGTCACTTACAAAATCGGCGAAATGGAAGGGAAAAGCAAAGCCGAGTGCGAGTACAAGTCGCTGCACGACGGCCGGTACTTCTTGGCCGAGTATCGAAGCGAGATGATGGGCCAACCGTTCATCGTGAATCAAACACTTGGCTACGACCCGCTTCGTGACAAGTTTTTTGACTTTCAGATTGAAAGCGGAAACACGAGCTATCTGCTCTACAGCGGCACCTGCGACACCCAAGGAAAGAAGTTTGACCTGTACGGAGACTCGTTTGATCCGATGACCATGAAGCCGGCAAAGATGCACATTGTCAAACGCGTTGAGAGCAAAGATAAGTTTGTTGTTGAATGGTACACAGTGCGCGAAGGCGGCAAGGAAGAGAAAACAGTGACGCTCGTTCACACGAGGAAAAAAGAGTAATCGCGACACGTCGCGACTACGGTCGGGTCCGCCGCTATGCGAAGACTGATACACATCGCACCGAATCGTCCACTTGCGGAGGAACTCGCCGTGGCTCTGAGGCAGGAGGGGATATTAGTGGAGCTGTCCACAGACACCCAAAGTTACTTTGGGGCTGGGATGGACACCGATATTTGGCTTTTGGATGACAGCGTTTTGGAAGACCCGGAAAAGCGGCAAATCATCGAGGGGCTTTTGGGGCCGCTCAAGGACTACCGGTAATTCTCGAACGTAACGGGCAGCGGAAGATCGAGCTTCTTCACGAAGTTAATCACTTTTTGCAGCTCATCTTTGTCTTTTGAGCTGACTCGCACCGCGTCGCCTTGGATCTGTGCTTGCGCTTTCAGTTTCTGATCTTTGATTTGGTTAATCAGCGGCTTTGAAATCTCTTGTGACAACCCTTGTTTGATTTTGACTTTCTGCTTCACGCTGATGCCGGCGCCGGGCTCGACCTTTGAGTAGTCAAGCTGCTTGAGTTCGATGCCCCGCTTGATCATCTTGCTTTCGAAGATATCGCGCAACTGCCCGAGCCGAAACTCGTCGTCCGCGACCAACAGAATCTCGTCGTTCTCGAATTGGATCGCCGCTTTGGTGTCCTTCAAGTCGTACCGGTTTGCTAATTCGCGCTTCGTTTGGTCCACAGCGTTGCGAACTTCCATCATGTCCGCCTTGCTCACGATGTCGAAAGAAAACTCTTTAACTGCCATGCGTGCCTATTTTGCAACAGATGGAGTATCGGAAGTCAACTCATCACGCAAAAAAGCAAACTGTTCGGCCTTTGTGAGCCACGAAGCGGCAAATGCCCACAGCCCAACGGTCTCACACGCAAACATGAACTGAGGAAATGGATCCTCCGCTATCAATCCCACCTTGTTTAGAAGGGCAACAAGCAGGACCGCCAACACAGCTCCAGCGATGAACCGAGCGCACACTCTGTAGATCCGATTTCTACGCTCCTTACCTGCGCCCAGGGTGGGGCTGAAAAATGGATTCGCCCCGAGCACAAACACGGTAACCAGAAGTGTCTTTAGGCCGCGGCCGAAGGTGAGCGGGTCGTTCTTATCGCTTTCATGTGTTCGCGTGAAGAACACCGCCGCGAAAATCATGAAGATAACGAACAGGCTGCAAGCAAACAAGCCGTGCATCACCGAGAGCAGCTTTGCGCTCGGACCAATTAGCAGAGAAACTACGGGAGCTGCGTCCGTAAGTTCTGTGTCTGTGGGACAAAGCGCTGTGCCAACCGCGCATAAACCGCCGAGCTTTGCTAATGCGTCTTCGGCGCGCGAATATCCTCGGTAGCTGAAGAGGCATGCGCCCAAGATGCAAAGAATTCCGACAAACGGCGCATGTACGCGAGTGTAGTAATAGTCACTAATCGCATGGAGTACGGTTTGATGCGATGCGATCGCGTACGCGAGACAGAGCAGCGGCAATGCAGCACCAAGCCAGCCGATGAGCTTGCGGATGGAGATGGCCGACAATACCAATCCCGACTCAACCTGCTTCAACTCCATTCCATCACCTTACCCGCCGATCAGTTGAACTTTTCGAATAAAGACTTAGGAAGAAACGTGGCCATCCACCTCAAACGGCTTTTCCACCGGATTGGGTCGAGGCGAAGCGACTCGGAAAACGCTTCCCTTCCCTCTTTCGGCTTGCCGTTCAACGTCAACACCGTACCAAGACAAGCCATGTTGTGTGCCCGCGCGAGTCTCAGTGAATTATCGTCAAAGTGCGAGTAGTTTGCGGATCGTTCGTTGAGCCACTTTCTCAGCATCTCATCGTCCAGCCAAATTCTGTTCAACTTGTGGCTGGCGTTTGCGCCATGCACACGATAAAATGTGAGTTTCTCATTTACGAAACCGACTTGCCATTTCTCGGCGATACGAATCCACATCTCCCAATCGCCGCTTCCGAAATAGCTGTCGTTGAACCCACCCAACTCCTCAAAGCAAGCTCTTCTCGCCAGGACCGCGCTCGCGATAATTTTGTTGGCGTACATCAGGCTCAATAACACGTCACCTGTCTCAGTTCTCGGAAACTCAAAACCGAGCGGAGAACCCTCGATCTTCTCTCCTTTCGCATCAATGAATTCGCCATCTGTATGCACCAGCCCGACGTCACTCCGTTGGTTCAGCAATTCAATCTGCGCCTGCAGCTTGGTGGGCGCCCATAGGTCGTCATCATTCAGCACCGCGATGAACTCTCCAGTGGCGTTTTTGAGGCCGATATTTAGAGTCGCATACGTCCCTAAATTGTTCTCGTTGAAAACGAGCTTCACACGAGGGTCATTCCCGAGGGATTCTGTCAACCACTCTCGTGTGCCGTCGGTTGAGCCGTCGTCCAGAGCAATCACTTCGTAGTCGGTGAAAGTTTGGCTCCAGATGCCTCGGACACACTCCTTCAGGTAGGGGAGGTGATTGTAACAAGTGAGCAGAATTGAGACCTGGGGCATCGGTGTTCGCCATTGTATCGCGCCGAGACTGCCCGGCGGGAGAATGAGCAGTTTGTCTCCAATAAGGCGTAAAATCGCGGGGTGATGATTCCCGCACTGATTGCCATGTCCATTCTAAACTCCTCTTCAACCGATGTGCCCCAGCAAACCGATCGAATGCAGTGGTGGCGAGAAGCGCGCTTTGGAATGTTTATCCATTGGGGTCTGTACTCGATTCTCGCGGGCGAGTGGAAAGGATCGAAGGGCCATGCCGAGTGGATCCGCGAAACTGCGCACATCCCAGTTGGCGACTACGAAGGGCTTCTTGCGCAATTCAACCCAGTGAAGTTCGACGCCGACGAGTGGGTGAAAATGGCCAAGAACGCGGGGATGAAGTACATCGTCATCACAAGCAAACACCATGACGGGTTCAATTTGTGGGACTCACCGTTTACGAACTGGGATGTCATGAACACACCTTTTAAGCGAGATATCTTGAAGGAGTTGTCTGATGCGTGCAAACGACACGGCGTCATCTTCTGCACTTATCATTCGATAATGGATTGGCACCATGCAGACTATTTGCCGAAACGGTCATGGGAGGGCGAGACTTGGCGAGAGTCGAAGGTTGACGGAGCAATCGCGGCAGACCACAAGCCGAATTTTGACAATTTCGTTAAGTACCTGAGCGACGAAGTTCGAACGATCATCCAGAAATATCAGCCGAGAGTGATGTGGTTCGATGGCGAATGGGAAAGCACTTGGAATCACAGTTACGGCAAGCCGCTATATGACCTATGCCTAAAAACAGACCCGCGCATCATCGTGAATAACCGAGTAGATGTTTTCCGCGCTGGCATGGAAGGCATGACCACCGACGAAAAGGCTGCCGGCGATTTCGGAACACCGGAACAGACCATTCCTGCGACTGGCCTACCAGGCGTTGATTGGGAAACCTGCATGACCATGAACGGCAACTGGGGTTACAATCGCGAGGACAAAAACTTCAAAACAACCAAGCAGATGGTTCAAATGCTCTGCGACATCGCGTCGAAAGGTGGCAACTACCTGATGAACATCGGCCCGCGAGCAGACGGTACCTTTCCTGAGGAATCTGTCCAGCGATTACGCGAGATTGGTATCTGGATGCAGGAAAATGGCGAGAGCATTTACGGCACGAACGCGTCTCCGTTCAAATCTCTGCCATGGGGGCGATGCACGCAAAAGAGCAATGGCGCAAACACCACTTTATATCTACAAGTGTTTGATTGGCCGCGAAACGGGGCGCTAATGGTTCCTGGAATCGGCAACGAAGTTATTCGCGCAAATGTGATTGGCGCGGCGGGAAATGCCCGAGTCTCACGCACTGGCTCCGACCTACAGATCGCAGTCGGCCCAAACCCTGCCAACGAAGTATGCACGGTTGTTAGGCTTGAGATAAAAGGCAAGCCAATGATTTACAACTCTCCCGAAATCATTACTGACTGGCCTCAGTTTGTCAAAAGCACAACCGTTGAGATAAAGACGTCGCCCGGGCTTGATATTATGGTCACCACCGACGGAACTGATCCCGCGAACTCACCGACAGCCGAGAAGTACACGAAACCACTAGTGGTGAGCACGACTTCCACCGTGATCGCTCGCACATTCCACAACGGCAAAGCTGTTAGCGGCGCGACGGAAATGTTGCTCGAAAAAGTCCGCCCGATCGCCGGTGCGAAGTTGGGCCCAGTCAGTGCGGGCTTGAGCGTCAAGTACTTCGAAGGAAGTTGGGACAAATGTCCGAACTTTGCAACGATGACTCCCGCGAAATCCGGGATTCTCGACACGGTCAACATTTCAGACGACCCGAAGAAGGAGTATTGCGGTCGCCTATTTGAAGGCATGATTGAAGTACCGGAAGACGGGATGTACAAATTCTTCTTGCGCTCTGACGATGGCTCGATGCTTTGGGTCGGCGGAAAAGTCGTCGTCAACAACGATGGCTTGCACTCTCCGGAACAGAAATCCGGCGCAATTGCACTTGGAAAGGGTTGGCACAAAATCTCTGTGGCGTGGTTCAACAAATCCGGTGGTGCCGATCTCGATCTGAAATGGTCAAGCCTTGGAAAACCGGTCGCCGATATTCCGAAAGAGCGACTAAAGCACTAAGGGGATTCGACGACAATCGTAACGGGCCCATCGTTCACGAGGGACACTTTCATGTCTGCTCCGAATTCGCCCGTTTGCACGTTTGCGACCAACTCACGAGTCTTCGTCACGAGCAAATTGAATAGCGCTTCCCCCCGCTCAAAACTCGCTGCCTCAATGAACGATGGGCGACGGTTTCCCGCCGCATCACCGCAGACCGTAAAATTGCTCACAAGGAGTACGGACCCGCCAACATCGGCAATCGCTACGTTCATCTTCCCCGCATCATCGTTGAATATCCGCATCTTCGCAATCCGATCAGCCATCCAACTGGCGTCCTTGTCGGTGTCGGCCTTGTCTGCACCGACAAGCACAAGCAGTCCTTTCTCAATGGATGCAACGACGCTGTCTCCAATTTCGACAGATGCCGATGAAACACGTTGAATTACTGCCTTCACTTGCCCAAATTCCCTTTACCGCCAAACGTTCGCTGGACGCTGATGACGTCTGATAATTGTGAAACCTTTAGGATAACGCTTTGAAGATGCTGTAGGTCCGGCACGTCAAGGCAGATATCAAGTACTGCAGTTTGGTTTGGAAGAGTGCGAATCGTCGCGGCGCTAACATTGGTTTTCGACTCTCCAAGCACTGCGGTAATGTCTGCAAGCAGACCTTGACGGTTCAGCGTTTGAATCCGCAAATTGACCGCCCACGGACGCTTGTCTTTCGGCCAATTCACACTCACAACTCGGTCTGGATCGGACTCTGCTAAACGAACGGCGTTTGGACACAGCTTTCGATGAAGAATCACGCCCCGACCCTTTGAAATGTAGCCGATCGTCTCGTCGCCTGGCACCGGCAAACAGCACTTGGATCGTTTGAACGCGATATTGTCCACGCCCCCCGGCCCAACCGCGATTACGTTTGACACGGGAGCTGCGGCTACCGCCTTTGTCTTTCTTTGCTCCTTTCTTTCGGTTTCAGTGACCTTAGCGGCGACACGCTGAACTGAAATCAGCCCTTCGCCAACAAATGCGAGGAGCGATTTAGCGTCGCCTTTGCTAAGGGACGCCGCAGCAGCATTCAGTTTGTCTTCGGTGACAACATCGCGTGCATCAAAACCCATCGCCTTCACTTCGCGTTCTATCGCTTCGCGGCCGCGCTGGATGTTGACTTCCCGGTTTTGTTGCCTGAGCCAAGCGCGAATTTTCGACCTGGCGCTCAGGGTCTTTGCGAATTTCAGCCAGTCAACGCTTGGCGTTGCATCGCGCCTGGTCATCACTTCGACGATGTCGCCGTTTTCGAGTTCGTGGTCTAGCTTGACGATTCTGCCGTTAACCTTTGCACCCACCGTTCGCAGACCGACTTGTGAGTGGATGCGAAAGGCGAAGTCAATCGGTGTCGCGCCTCGAGGCATATCCAAAACATCGCCCTTCGGCGTAAATGCAAAGACCTGTTCGCTGAACAGGTCCATCGAAACTGTGCGCATGAAGTCGCTTCCGGTTTCGGCATCTGCAGAAAACTCAAGCAATTGCTGCCGCAATCGCTGAATGCGCGCGTGGTCCTCTAGCGATACCTTTTGGCCGATCCCCGGCTTGTACTGCCAGTGGGCCGCAACTCCAAACTCCGCCATCTGGTGCATCTCATGAGTGCGAATCTGAACTTCAAGCGGCTCGCCGTGCGATCCAACGACTTTTGTGTGAAGCGATTGGTAGCCATTCGATTTTGGCTTTGCGATGTAATCGTAAAACAATCCGGGAATCGGCTTCCACAGCTCGTGAACTATTCCGAGCGCGCGGTAGCATTCGCCTTCGTCCTCAAGAATGATTCGAATCCCGAGCAGGTCGTATATCTCATCGAATTCGAAACCGTGCACATACATTTTCTGGTACACGCTATAGAGGTGCTTGGGCCTGCCTCTGACTTCGAAATTCTGAAATCCATCTCTCTCCAGGCGCTCTTTCAGAGTCACAACCGCTTCGTGTAGCTCCTCCTCTCTTTTCTTTCGCGTCTTTGCGACGAGGTCCATCACGTTCTGATATTCGTCTTGATGCAGGTACTTGAACGCCAGGTCTTCAAGCTGCCACTTGACCTGCCAAATCCCCAGGCGACCGGCAAGCGGCGCGTAAATGTCAAGTGTCTCCCTTGCGATTCGCTGTTGCTTTTCAACAGGCATCGCACAGAGAGTCTGCATATTGTGGAGCCGGTCTGAAAGCTTGATGACCATGACTCGAAAGTCCTGGGCCATCGCCATGAGCATCTTGCGCATCGTTTCCGCAAGCCGCGCCCGAGCCTCGGCGGCCTGCTTTTTCGATTCAACCTCTTCAATCGGCGGAAACTTGAGTTTAGTGACTCCTTCCACCAAAGCCAGCACACCTTTGCCAAACTCACGCTGGATGCATTCGCCTCCGACACCGGAGTCCTCCAAAACATCGTGCAGCAATCCTGCGATGACACTCTCTTCGTCCATTTGAAGGTCTGCAAGAATTTTCGCGACTGCGAGAGGGTGCTCTACATACGGGCCGCCGGACATTCGCGTCTGTCCTCGATGTGCCTTTTCCGCGAGGCAGTACGCGAGCCGAATTCGGTTCGCGTCAACTTTTGGGCGCTGCGCTCGAAGCTCGTCAATTAGGTTTGAGAGGTTTTCGGGATCCTCCCAATCGGCTGGAATGGTAAGACGCGCAGCTGCGTCTTCGGTCATAACGCCCCCAGTTTAAAATCAAAGATCACCACTTTGCCTCCACTTGAGTTACTCGTGGCTAACGTTAGGCTTCCGTCGAACGCCCTCCCCATAAATGTAATATTGCGCGAGTGCTCTGCTGGCACTGTTGCGACTTCTTTGAGTGCGCCATTCGGTGACAACACCTTGAAGACTTTTCCAAAGTACAGCAGAACATTGCCATTCTTCATTCCGAAAAGTCTTTGGACATCGGGATAAGTGCCAACCTTTTTGCTCCTACCAAATTCGTCGTAGAAGGAGACTTCGCCACCTTCATTCATCATCCAGAACTTTCTTCGGGATGTCGGTCCAAGGTCCGCCGCGCCATGCACTGCAATCTCCTCGCCGGATGCCCTTAGCGCAGGTTCTGGAACGCTGCTGTCAGAAGTCAGCGATGCAACGATTCCGCTGTTAAAGAAGAACCAGGCGTTGCCATCAAAATCAAGTTTGGCAACGTTTGGATACCGAGCATGAATCTTCGATTGCTGCTTTCCATCATCCGAGTACGTGTAAATCGAACTGCCTTCAAAGTCCACGACCATGAATCCACTTTTTAGCGGCAGTATCTCCACGGCCCCTTCGTAATCGGAATTGTATTCGACGATTTTCGTTGCCATGCCACCGGCGACGGGTTTATATCGCGACACTCTACAAGCCTGCTTTCCATCAACCCTGGCCGCAATTAGAAAGCTCCCATCTTTGTCAACTGCAAAACCGTATCCAGGCTGCACAGGCACATCGAAAACTTTCGGCGCAATACCAACGGCAAGTGTTGCCAACGCATTTAGAATCATCTTCCTACTCCTGCTGCCAAAAGCCTTGCGGCTTCCTCAGCCTGTTCTGGCGTATCTACGGCGAGAGGCGTAGCCTCCGCACGAGTCATCTTTATTCGCAGCCCGTGCTCCAAAAATCTTAGCTGTTCCAACGATTCTGCCTTTTCAAGGGGCGCCGGCTCCCAGCCTGCAAATTTCGCGAGCGCATCTTTTGTAAATCCGTACAATCCGATATGCTTTTTGAGTGGAACTGCTTCGCCGCGAATAAACGGAATTGGGCTGCGCGAAAAGTAGAGCGCGAAATCGTCCTCGTCGGTCACCACTTTTACAACCATCGGGTTGTCCGCATCACCTTCTCCCGCCAGATCATAAACGCTTGCGAGCTGAACGTCACTCGACATGAGTTTGGCGCACGCCGAAATAGTTGACGTTTGAATCAGCGGCTCGTCGCCTTGAATATTGAGGTACGCATCGGAATCAAGAAGGCGAGAAACTTCTGCAATCCTGTCGGTTCCCGTTGGGTGCGCCGCGCTGGTCAGAACTGCCTCGCCGCCAAAACCTTTGACCGAGTTGACGATCTCGTCATCCGGTGTCGCGACCACAACCGCTGATAACTCAGCGCATCTTGATGCCGCTTCGTAGACCCACTGCACCATCGGCTTGCCCGCCATCATGATGAGCGGTTTCCCAGGGCATCGCGTCGCGCCCATTCTCGCCGGAATCACTCCAATTAGTTTCATCTCTTCTTAGGATACTTGGTGTCTCTGTCGCCTCAAAATAGCTGGTTTTCACCTGGAGACAGTTCCACTTGGACTCGCCACAGCCCGATCAGATCGTACACCTGCCCCTGCTCACCCGACCATACTTCCTCCACAAACCGCGATGGAATCTCAAACGTGAAGTTCATCGCCGTCGGCGCACAAAGCGAGAAATACTTCAGTTTGCCGTCGCTAACCCGAGCAGAAACCGTAACTCCTCGGCTCAAGCGCAATCCCCGGAAATGAAACTCGTTCAATTCGGGGCTAACACCGCACATCACGTAGTCGCCATTCTGGTCTGTCCTCGCGAACATCCAGTGCAGTCCCGCCACCCATGCTCCACAGCCGGTGGTAAACCAAGGCACATGGACTTGCCGGTCGCCAATAAGGTGCTCGTTCGGGCTCATGAATTGTCCGGCGGATAGCGGTCCGGCTTGAACGGCAGCCCAGGTCGAAACCTCATCTCCTATTGTCGCGGCGCAGAGCGCGAGATGCCCCGCGGTCCAGGTCCACGCACTGTTGTCAAAGACTGGAGAAAGCCCAGGTCGGAATCCGAATTCGGTCTTCAACTTTGGGAAAAGGCTCGCGAAACTGTTTATCGCCAAATCACTCGCAGCATCTACAAAGAATGGCACGATGTAGCCAAGTGTTGAAATGTGCTGATCTTTGCCGCTTGGAACAACATATCGCTTCCCATCTTCCGAGACCGGAAAGTTCTGCCGCAGTTCGCGTGCAAGCCGATCCCATGTGACTCGATAATCGCGATCTATGTCTAACCGTCGCGCCGCTTCCGAAGCTCTATCCAACAGATACGTGGCGGCAGCCATCGTCATCGGGCCCCCAGCGACTTCGCCAACGCTTTCATCAAAATCTGTGCATGCCTTTGTTTGCAGTTTTCCGAATTCGTCGCGTACCAGCATGTTCAGCTCGAAGTAACGCGCACACTCGCGCAGCACGGGATACAACTCCTCAAGTTGTTCCGACCGCTTTTCGTACTGCCAAAGCTTCCAGACAACTCCACCGATCTGCCCGAGGTGAAATCTTTCGGAATACCAATGCCCATGAGGATCGCGCTCCTCTCCAACCTCTGTTGAGCTCCACGGAAAAAGTGCGCCTCGCAAATTGGCTCGGCTCGTGGCGGCTCCCAAAGTTCCGAGCCGCGCATACGCGATTCTCTCCGCGAAATTCACCCACCCGCCCGAAATGAGAGCAACGAACGGATACCACTCGTCGTGAAATGAGCCTGCACCCCAATGCTTCTCTGTCACTGTCGGAGGAACCGACCAGTTTGTTGCCTGGCATGCAATCGTGTAGAGAGAAATCTCGCGAAACCGATCTACCTCGTCGTTGTTAGTGCACACCTCGCTTACATCCCAAAAATCGCGCCACACTCCTTGATGCTTTTCAATCTCATCGTCCCACGATCGCAAACTAAACGGGTGCACAAACTCTAAACGGTCGCTAAAGCTAATCGCTAGCCGCACCACGATATCATCGCCCGGAGAAACGATTTCGCTCACGACAAACTGAAGCTCATCTTCGTCGCCAATCCACTCTCCCGAAGTGCCGACGAGACTCACGAGCCCCAGATTATCGTGCGAACTCCACTCGACCTCAGCCGTTTCTGCGTTGCACTTTGCCGACCACTCTAGACCCGCTAAACGCTTGCCTTCTCGAGATCCGAACTCAAAAACGTAGCGCACGCTCACCGGTAAGTCAAAGTTCGAATGGTTGGCAATCCGCTTTTCGACCAGGAAAACGTTTTTGTGCGCCAACACCAATGAGCGAGTGGACTCAAGCGAATCCCTGAATTCGCGCCGAGTTCTGACCTCCGCCAACGAAGTATCAATCTCCTGCGACTGCGTGACTAGTTCATCAAGACCTGTGCTGACCTCTACAAACAACTTGCCAAGAGGAATAAGAGGATGTCGAGGTCCAGCGACACGCCTCCCGGCCATCACAAACTCTTGGGTGTCCGCTAAGTCTCCGAGTTTTTCATGGCAGCCCTGGCGACCCAATGCGGTAACGAGCGTCCCGTTCCCGACAAGCGCGGGAACGGGACGCTCGGGTCGCATGTCCGAGTGAAAAATCATTAGGCCGCCGGAAAGTTTCCACTACTACAGACGGGAGCGAGGCCGAATCGTTCGCGGAGTTCGAGAAGATTCCGCCTTAGCTCCGGGTGCATAATGGATCGCAGATGGACACGGCCAACTACCTGAACCCTCGGTCAGTCACTCTCGAGGCTGACGCGAGCTCGGTCCACCTCCGGGTTGTGATCGAGGGTGACCGGTGCATCCCCGCAGCGCGCGTGTTCAGGTGTTTTCCACTCACGGCTCAAGATGAGTACCTAAGCATCCAGGATGGAGCAGGCCACGAGCATGGCGTATTGAAGACCCTCGATGGGCTGGATCCCGCTTCGCAGGCAACTCTCGCCCAGTACATGAACCGGCGGTACTTCACCCCGATCATTCAACGAATTCTAACCTTGAACCAGGAAGCCTCGATGTGGTTGTGGGAGGTAGTGACCCAACGCGGAGTTGCAACGTTTTACATCAGAGGGGTTCGTGACAGCGTTCACGAAGTTGCCCCTCGAAGGTGGCAGATCCATAGCATTGACGGCCAACGATTCGAAATCCGTGACTTCGAGGAGCTCGATGCCAAAAGCAAAGACCTTTTTGAAGGCCTGTTCTGAGTCGTTCTTAGACGCCCTTTATCCGGGTGTTTGCATCTTTTGCGACGGCCCATCCGAACGCTCAGTTTGTAATGATTGCAAGTCGAAAATCGGCGTGCTGCCGCGCGGGCTCTGCCCCCGATGCGGCCTCGGTGATGGAACGGAATGTGGTTCATGCGGTTGGATGAACTCTCTCGATTGGCTCCGGTCCGCTGTGAACTATCATGGCCGCGGAGGGCACGTGGTCCGGTCCCTGAAGTTTCGGAGACTCACGGGACTTGCGAGCACAATGAGCGAAGCGATCGCTGAATTACTCCAAGCTGCACCGCCACACGATCTGATCGTTCCGGTCCCGATTCACTGGTCCAGGATGGCCTTGCGTGGTTTCAACCAAGCCGACCAGATTGCGGAGAACGCAGGTTCGGCAAGAATAAAGCCGGAAGTTTTAGTGCGCCACAGAAGAACGCGCGCGCAGGCGAAGCTCACACTCAAACTTCGCAGGCAGAACCTATTAGATGCGCTTCGGTCCACAGAACTCAACGGTGAACGCATCATGCTTGTTGACGACGTCGTGACCAGCGGCGCGACTCTCGAGGCGTGCGCGCACGAGCTCAAGAGACGAGGTGCGTCCTGGGTCGGCGCAGTCACTTATGCCCGACAGTCTTTCGATCTACACTAAAGGTCGAGTTCGGCGAGCCCGTATGCTCCAGCTTTCAACTTGTAAATCACCGACGGCTTGCCGTTTACAGCATTGTGAAATGCATAGAACGGCTCATTGACTAAGTCCATTTGCAGAGCCGCCTCTTCCGGCGACATTGTCTTGACGGCGATGCGCGTCGTGGACATTTTGGACCTTGGTGGCTTCGGTTGTGCGTTGGTGATTTCGGCCAGTGCCTCAGGCAGCTTCTTGGTTCCCTTCTCACGATGCGAGTGAACAAGCCGATGCTTTAGTTTTCGCAGGCGAACTTCCAACTTCTCGCTTACCTTGTCAATGCAAGCGCGAAGCGAGCTATCTGACTCTGACCCACGCAGTTTGAATTCGTCTGCGAAAATCGTCACGTCGAGGCGATGCTTACCTTTCTGTTGGTGGTGGACCATCTCCACCTTCGTTGCTTTATTGAAGTACCGAGAAAGCTTGCCCAGCTTCTTCGCGGCATAGGATCTTTGCTTCTCTGGGACGTTCCCTTCTGCGTTTCTTACCAACAGGTCCATTTGACTACTCCTCTATTACAGGTATTGGGCGATATCCGGTTGCAACGGCATACGCGGCGATCCCTTCGCCTCTCCCCAACGAGCCAAGTTTCTCGTGGGTCGTCGCCTTGATGTTCACCGCTGACACGCTGATTCCGAGTTCGGCTGCAATCGTTGCCGCCATCTTTTCCCTATTATCTTTCAATTTCGGATTCTCTGCAATGATGGTGACGTCAATTTGCGAAAGTTTCGCGCCCGAATCATTGAACAGACGCGATGCCTCCCTCAAAAAAATCTTGCTGTCCGCGTTCTTCCAACGCGCGTCAGTATCAGGGAAGAGACACCCAATGTCGCCGCCTCCTACGCAGCCCAACAGCGCATCCACAACGGCGTGCAACACCACGTCGGCATCCGAGTGGCCGCTGAGACCCCGCGATCCCACGAACTCGACCCCACCCAACATCAGCTTCCTCGAGGGATCAGTCGAAAACGCATGAACATCGTAACCCATTCCGACGACCGGCACTAACCTCGAAACCAACGCCGAAAGTGCCGCCAGATCTTCGAAATCTGTCACTTTCTCAGCCAACCGCGAACCCGGGACGATCGCCACCTGCTGTCCAGACGAAGTTAGCGCCTCAGACTCGTCGGTCGAATTCGGAAAACCTGAAACCGCCTTGAGCAGCGTTTCTCGGCGAGCGCACTGCGGAGTTTGCATCCTCCAGATTCGGTCTCTCGAAACGGAAGCCTCAATCGTTTCGCCGCCAATTCTCAGTGAGTCGCGAACCGGCAACGCAGGTGCGGCGGCACCAACTTCAATCGCCGCTTCAACCACGCGCGTAATCAGCCCTCGCGGCACAATCGGTCGCGCCGCATCGTGTACCAACACAAATTCTGCCGTCTCCGGCACATATCGAAGGCCGTTTACGCAACTCTCATTCCGCGAGGTGCCGCCATGAGTAACGAACGCCGCTCCGGAATCCGCGAATATGCTCTCGTCTCCCGGCCCGCAGACTATTCCAACTCCCTCCACCAGCGGATGATTCTTCAGTGAGTCGAATGCGCTTCGCCATAAAGGCACGCCCGGCCATAGTTCTGCGTGAATTTTCGAACGCGGACCATCGGTGCGAGCCACAGAACTCGCGAATCGGGTTGAAGCGCCGGCGGCTAACAGTATCGCGAATGCCAACGACTATTGCCTCTTTGCAGATGGGTCAGGCATTTCGCTCGGCTCGTGGCCGTTCAAGCTTGCGAAGATCATCTTTCCAGCCGAACTTTGGTGTATTTGAGTGATCCGAACCTCAGCGCGTTCGCCGATTTTCGCCGCGCCGTGATCCACAACAACCATCGTCCCGTCCTCCAGGAAGCCGACTCCTTGTCCGGGTTGGCTCCCCTCTCTCTCGATCTCAACGATGAACGATTCGCCAGGTACGTAATGAAGTCTTGAAGCCACAGCCAGGTCGTTCACGTTGAGCACTCGAATACCGTGCACTTTGGCGACCTTATTCAGATTGAAGTCGTTCGTTACAAGTGAGCCACCGAGTGCGGAAGCCAACTTCACTAACCGATTGTCCACTGGCTCTTTCGCGTCGCCCGCATACCGGTCATGAATACCGACTTCGATCGCGAAGTCGTGCCGCAGGTTCTTCAACAGGTCGAGCCCCCGGCGTCCGCGCTGTCGCTTGTTAGCCTCAGAACTGTCTGCAATCGCCTGCAACTCCTGAACGACGAATTGAGGAATGTACAGGCGCCCCTCGAGAAAACCACTTTTTGCGACATCGTAGATCCGGCCATCAATAATTACGTTTGTGTCGAAAATTTTCCAATTGGATTTGCGACCACCCAACCGGCTCCACGGAAGGGCTTCATCCATGCTGCTAATCATCGCGTGACTAATTAGGATTAGCATCACCATTAGAATGAGGCCAACCGGTGGACCCCACGGCAGAAACGCGAACAAAATCATATGGAATGGGATGCTCACTCCAACGCCAACTAACATCGCCGCGAAGAACGTCACGCGCTCGGCGGTGCTCATGGTTGACCAGCGTTGAATCGTTCGATCCAATAGCGAGAGTAGCGCGAGCCCAAGCATTCCGAACAGGCACGCGCAAAACACGGCGTACGCCGTAACTGCGCCAACGCCTTCGAGTGACTCGATCACGCCCGGCATCCAATTCAGTTTTTGCCCAAGCGCGACAACGCCCTGCTTCACCGCGAACAGGCCGATCACAGCGCCCGCGATTAGAAACAGTCCAAAAACCGTTGCTCGCAGAATCCTCACTTTCTCTTCCCTACCTTACAGTAATGACGTCAATTTTCACGCCGTCGAGCGTAAAAATGACTAATGCCGTCTCCGGATTGCCTTCACAAAATTTAATATGAGTGGCGTCAAACCCGCCATCCATTGTGGGGTCCAACGGAACCCAACTCTTCCCTGTCCACGCCTCCACCCAAGCATGGTAGTAAAACGCGCCCTCAGCGTAGACGGCTCCAGTCACCAATTTAGTTGGAATTCCCGCCGCCCGCATCAAGGTGCACGCCAAGATTGCATAGTCCCTGCAAACCCCTTCCTTCGTTCTCAATATCTCCGACGCGTCCCGGATAACCGCGATTGAGGCGTTCGGCTTCATCATCCCGTATACGGCCCGAGCGATCTTTTTAGATGCCAGAAACGCATTCTTTTCGCCACGTACGAGGCTTGTTGCGAGGCGAACGAACTTGTCGTCCCCCGAGGGGATCAGGTCCACTTGCTTCAGGAATTGCGGCTGCTTCTTTGACACTTCGGCCACCGTCGAAGCACTGGCCGCAGACCCACGAACGGGATGCACGCTCAGCGTTACAACTCCTCCAGTTCGTGTCACTGTTTGCTGCGCGTCAGACTTCAACCGAGTCGAAACTTTTCCGCTCATTTTGAGAGTCACCGACTTCGAGCCCCTTGCGTTGCCAATCGGCTTATTCGGAACGACTCGGGTCGCAGTAGCCAAGTCCACCGATGGCATGTAACCAGGATTCCCGGTCGCTTCTTCGCGAGTAATTGGCATCATCTCCATGCCAAATAAACTGCGAGAGACGATCATGTTTCCCGATGAATCCAGAAACAGATCCGAATCCGCTCGCGGGTCCTCAATCACAAAATGAATCGCGTCATAAGATTTGCCTTTGTGATTCAGTTTCTCCTTCCCTTTGTACACCAACGTGTTTTCAATAATTGCCAAAGCCGAAGGGTCGAACGACAAAAACTTCTTTCGCGTTCCGGGAGTCAAATTCACGTTTTTCAACGCCTCGATCATCGGATCATCCACAAGGAATCCGTCGCCTGGGATAGCAAGGGTCTTTTCCTCCTTCGAGTCAGCACTTGTCCGTGCGACCGACAGCTTGGCCCCAGTCACTCTGGCGACCACCTTTTGCTCACGGCCGCCGCTTCGCATGACGAACGACATCTCGAGCATCCGTCCCTTGGCGTCGCTCAAGCTGTCGCTTAGAATCTCCATCCGGGTGTCCGCCCCGAGGAGTTTCGCCTGAATCTTGGTCACCAACACCGACCGCGTCCCACCCGGGACAGCAGACGAGGCTGAACTCATATAGCCGATTCGCTCCCCTTGGAGGAAAATCCCAAAAAACTGCTCTGCGGCCCACCCGGCACCGGCCAGAGCCAGGGCGCAGGTCGCGATTAACCCCCTAATCAGCACCCGGATTGAAAAGGCTCGGCTTGACTTCATGTTCGCTCCATAGTTAGACTGATGCGCTTCCCGAGCAGTTGCGATATGCCCTCTGAAAACGGACGGAAATTAGTCATAGTAGAGTCTCCGGCTAAGGCAAAGACCATTAGCCGCTTCCTCGGCCCAGGCTACTCGGTCGAGGCCAGTTACGGTCACGTCCGGGACCTCCCCGAAGGGGCTAAAGACATCCCCGCCTCAAAAAAGGCCGAAAAATGGGCGCGGCTCGGAGTAGACGTCGAAAAAGGATTCGAACCTCTGTACGTCGTACCAGGCACGAAGAAAAAGCATGTTGATAAGTTGAAGGCAGCAGCAAAAGGGGCCACCGAAATACTCCTCGCAACAGACGAGGACCGAGAAGGCGAGTCCATTAGCTGGCACATCCTCCAACTGCTCAAGCCAAGCAAAACCACTCCGGTCCGAAGGATCGTGTTTCACGAAGTAACCCAAGAAGCCATCACGGACGCGCTCAGGACACCTCGAGAAGTGGACGAGCGGCTGGTCGAGGCCCAGGAGGCCCGTCGAATCCTTGATCGCCTGTACGGCTACACCATCTCGCCCGTCTTGTGGAAGCGCGTCGCTCCAGGACTAAGCGCGGGAAGAGTTCAAAGTGTCGCGGTCAGGCTTGTCGTAGAGCGCGAGCGACAACGCATCGCGTTTGTGTCGGCCAACTACTGGGACATCGTCGCCACGCTTGCAGCTGAAAAGTCGGATTTCCCGGCCCACCTCTCAGCCATAGGCGACCAAAGAATCGTTGATGGCAAAAGCTTTGATCCGACGACGGGACTGCTAAAAGACAAAACCCGCATCAGCCTCACGGAAGCCGAAACGAAGCAACTCGCCACGGAACTCAAGAGCGAGACGTCGTGGAAAGTTTCCGAAATTGAGGCGCACCCGGAGTCTCGAAAACCCGCGCCGCCTTTCACAACTTCGACTCTCCAGCAGGAAGCGAATCGAAAGCTCCGCTTCACATCCAAGAAGACGATGCAGATTGCGCAGAAACTGTACGAAGGCGTGGATTTGAAAGGCGAGCGAGTCGGACTGATCACTTATATGCGAACCGACAGCACCACGCTCGCCGCAAAAGCTGTCGAACAGATTCGATCAGAAATTCAATCAAACTATGGAAGCGAGTACCTTCCGCAAAAACCAAACATCTACAAAACAAAATCAAAGAATGCGCAAGAAGCGCACGAGGCGATTAGGCCAACGGATGCCCATCGAAAGCCTCAAGACTTGCGATCATTCCTCGATGACGACGAATTCAAACTTTACGAACTGATCTGGAAGCGAGCCGTAGCGTGTCAAATGACGCCAGCGAGATTCGAGCGGACCAGCGTCGTGATCACAGTGAACTCATCAAGAGGATTGTTGAAGTTCAACGCGAGCGGACAGCAAATCATCTTCCCAGGTTTCCTCCGCGCATATGTCGAAGGATCGGACGATCCGGAGGCAGAACTTGGGGATAAAGAAACACTGCTTCCGAAGCTCGCAGTCGGTCAATCACTCGGCGCAAAGAGTGTTGATGCAGCCGGCCACAATACAAAACCGCCAGCACGCTACACCGAAGCGTCGCTCGTGAAAAAACTCGAAGAGGAAGGCATTGGGCGCCCCAGCACCTACGCGAGCATCATCACGACAATTCAGGATCGAGGCTATGTAATCAAGCGAGGCAACGAGCTGATTCCGACGTTTACTGCGTTCAATGTAACTCTTTTGTTAGAGCGCAGTTTTGACGACCTAGTGGACATTGGATTCACCGCACGACTCGAAGACGGCCTCGACGACATCGCCTCTGGAAACCTCAAGAGCGTGGATCTGCTCTCCACCTTCTACTTCGGCGGGAAGGACACCCCTGGCATCCTAAAACGGGTCGAATCGGGCGACATCCAATACCCGTCAATGGAGATCGGCCTCGACCCGCAAACCGGTGAAACAGTGATCGCGAAAGTGGGGCGCTATGGAGCATATGTTCAGAAGGGCTCCCAAAACGCGACCATTCCTGTGTCAATTGACCCCGCAGACCTGGATCTCAAAAAGGCGCTAGCCCTGTTCGATTCCAAGGCGGCTGAACCCGACTCCATCACCACAGACTCGACGACAGGACGCGCAGTCTTCTTGCGAACCGGTAGGTACGGCGACTACCTCGAGTTGGAGCAAACTGAGGAAGAGACGGCCAAGAAGGCAAAACCGAGAAGAGTCTCATTGCCGAAGGGTTTGACGGCGGCCGACCTCACGGAGGAGATCGCCCAAAAACTGCTGCTGTTGCCGAGAGTGCTCGGGGCGGACCCGGAAACCGGCGAGGAGCTCAGCACTGCGATTGGCCGGTTCGGCCCGTTTGTCAAGCGTGGTTCGGAGTTTCGCTCCCTGAAAAGTTGGGAAGAGGCGTGCGACATCACGCTGGAAGAGGCAGCAGCTGTATTCAAGCAGCCAAAGCCCGTCAGAGGCAAAGGCGGAGCAGTGAGAACGGGACAAAACGTGATCAAGGAGTTCGGGGAGATGAAAGGCGCTGCGGGTCCGGTTCGGGTCTTGTCCGGTCGCTACGGGCCATATGCCACCGACGGCAAGACCAATGCAACTTTGCCAAAGGGGACCGACCCTGAGTCGGTCACCGCGGATGAAGCGCTCAAGCTCATCGTAGCGAAAAAGAACAAGTCGTAAAAAGGCGAAGGGCCCCGGTTTGACCGGAGCCCAAAGCTAACTAACCGTGTGAGACCTTTCTTTCTTTATCGCGTTCGTAATATTGCGCCGACTTGCAAAACTCAGCGAGCTTCTTTAGAGCCCTTTCGGCGATCAAGTCATCCTTGACCGGGCTGAGCAAGCACATCGTAAGTATCTTGAAGGCCTCTTCCTCGGTCAGCGTGATCTGGTGGCTCGTTGTGTTTGGCACCGATTTTTTCGCCTCCTCGGAGAAGGTCAACCGGTAGGAATAGACTGTTTTTGTCGGATTTTGTTCTCCCATTTATGCTCTGACTGCGGATTTCGGGCCAAAATCGTGTAGGAACACCGGCAATTCGCACCGAATAAACCTTTAGTAACTCCATGTACGCGCTTAACTTCTACTCCGACCTCTACCTCGACGTCCTTCGAAACAACCGAAAGTCAGTGACCATTCGCCTCGGGGACAAGCGCGACAAGTACCGAGAGGGTGAGGTTGTCTGGGTTACCGTCGGCCAGCGATTCGGCCGACGGCAGAAGCTGTACGCGGCCATCATTGACCGGGTCGAGCTGAAGACAATATCTGAACTCAGCCCCCGGGAGATTGAGCGTGAGAACCCTGAATTCAGGCAGACTGAGGACGTCCTCAACCTGCTGGCCCGCGTCTACGGCGAGCGGATCTCAAGCGAGCACCTCGTGAGCGTGGTCCACTTCAGCCGGATTGACGAATAAACCCGGTAAAAAATCACCCAAAAACCTGGAAAACTCTTCTCCTCCAGCCCCAAACTCGGGATATACTGCGTACCAGAACCCTAGTCCGTTATCAGCGCGTTAATTCGGCACCCTTAAAAGTGTCAGTTTCTGCCCGAAAGGGTAGAAGATGGCGTGAAATGTGATGGATACTGGGACTGCCTACAACAGACGGTTTTATGCGTCAGGAGTGGGCGTATGTTTCATACACGTGCAATGCGCGTAAATGGAGGAAAGATAAATGAAGAAACTCACTCTGCTTGCGGTTGCGGCAGTCGTCGCCCCAGTCGCCAATGCGGCTGTCATCTACGACACACTCACCGGAGCTTATTCAAACGGTAACGGCAACTGCCTCGGCGGTTCGGCCATTTTCGGTCAGGTCAATGACCTTCAGGTCGTTGACGACTTCACCATCGGTACGGCAACCACGATCACCGCGGTTACGGTTCGCAACCTCACCTTCGGCGCCGCTTCGGCGACCCAGGGCTACCTGCGAATTTTCGACAGCGGCATGAACGAAATCACCGGCCCGAACGGCACTCTCGTTGCCGTGTCTGAGTCTGGCTTCAGCGACACCGTTTTCGGTCTCGTTGGCAAGGACGTCCGCGCTGGCGGTCTCTCGATCGGCCTCGCAGCTGGCACCTACTGGGTCGGCCTTCAAGCCATCAGCGACGACTGGCACTACACTGCCAACGGTTCGTATGGCAAGGGCGCCAATCAGATGGGCCGCGACGGTAACCGAGGAATCGGTGGCTACGGCACGACCGACTTCTTCAACATGGGTACCGACACCAACATGAAGATCGAAGGCGACGTGGTTCCGGAACCGGCAACCATGATTGCTCTCGGCGCTGGTCTCGCAGCTCTCGCAGCTCGACGCCGCAAGTAAGCCTAACGGTTTACAAGCCGAAACAGTATCAAAAGCCCCGGTGGGAGAAATCCCACGGGGCTTTTGTTCGTTAGTCCAACTGACAACCTATAACGAGGCGAGTGCCCGCTTTGTCTTTTCGACGATCGCGTCGAGCACTTCCCGTTCAATCACGAGAGGCGGCGCATATCGAAACGTTCTGTGCCTCGTTTCCTTCGTTAGAACGCCCTCTCGGATGAAAGCATCTGCGAGTTTCTGGGTGTCCACTCCCTCCTTCACTTCGAGCCCCACGAGCAACCCCTGTCCACGCACTTCGAGAATGTGGGGTGAATCGAGCTTTCGAAGCTCAGCGACCAAATACTCGCCCGACGTTTTCGATGCTTCAGCCAAATTGTCTACTTCAAGCTCCGCCATAGCCGCTATCGCGATCACTGCCGCCAACGGGTTGCCTCCAAAGGTGCTTCCGTGATCCCCCGGCTTGAATACCGACATGGGAGCTTTCTTCCCTGCGACGGCTGCGACCGGATAAATGCCGCCACCCAGGGCCTTTCCGAGGCAGATCATGTCCGGTTTTGCATCTTCGTGCATCCACGCAAACTTCTTTCCTGTCCTGCAAAATCCGGTCTGGATCTCATCCCAAATGAGAAGCACGTTTTGATCGGTGCATAGCGACCGTACGGCAGCCAGATATCCTTCCGGCGGGAATATGATGCCGCCTTCTGCTTGAATCGGCTCCATGAGAACCGCTGCAGTGTTAGGGGTAATCGCCGCCCGCAATGCTTCGACGTCCCCAAATGGGACCATCTTGAATCCGGGCGCGAAGGGACCGAAGTGCGCCTTGTACTGCGGTTCGGAGCTAAAACCAACGATTGTGGTGGTCCTGCCGTGAAAGTTCTCGGCACCGACGATAATCTCTGCCTGGTTGTCAGGAACCCCCTTTACCGTGTAGGCCCACTTCCTAGCAAGCTTAATCGCTGTCTCAACGGCCTCGGCGCCGGTGTTCATCGGGCAGGCCATATCCATCTCGGTGTACTGGCACACCGCTTTCAAAAAGAGCCCCAATTCGGAGGTGTACATCGCTCTGCTGACGAGAGTGACTTTGTCAAGCTGCTTTTTCGCCGTCTCGCTGACGAATTCGCTAAGGTGGCCGTGGGCAACAGCGGAGTAGCACCCAATGCAGTCTATGTACTCCTTCCCGTCGCCGTCGTAGGCGTAGACCCCTTTTGCACGCACGACGTTGACTGGGAGGGGATGGTAGTTGTGCGTGCCGTACCGTTCAGCCATCTCGATGGATTCTTGGTCGGAGAGCCGCTCAACGGCGGCCAGGATTCCGTTTTGGTCGAGGTCTTGCCAGAATGAGAGTGCCGTAGAGTTGCTCATTGCTTATTTTGAAATATTCGGCTACTCGAATGGAACCCCCAGCGAGAGTTCAGGGCGATTTGGCAACGATTTGCGCAGAATTGCGCGTATGCTCAGGTTATGTTCTTCTGCTTAGCTCCGTTTCTCACTTCTCAAACCGCCTCGGCCGATGACTACGTCTCGGTTTGGCAGAAGTGCGAAACCGCTATTCGCACCGGCTACTACGCTAGGCAAAGCCGCAAGGATGAAATCGAATCACGATTTGCCCGATACGACCCATTGATGAAGAGCGTGAAATCCCACCAAGAGTTTGATGCGTTGATGGACAAGATGATTGCTGAGTTCAAGGATTCGCACTTTGATTTCTTGACTGATCAAGAGCAGGGTTATTACATGATGGACGGCTTTCGTGGTGACTCTGCGCTGGAGATGCCTCATATCGGCGCGTGGTTTCGAAAGGTGAAGGATGGATACCAGGTGCAGATGCTATTGGAGGGGATGCCTGCGGCGGCGGCGGGAATGAGAAAAGGTGACATCGTTCAGTCCGTTAATGACCAACCATTTTCGCCGATTA
Source organism: Fimbriimonadales bacterium (assembly GCA_046330175.1). GTDB lineage: Bacteria > Armatimonadota > Fimbriimonadia > Fimbriimonadales > ATM1 > JAJPJR01. Next base: position 648,948 of record JAXLTG010000001.1, on the reverse strand, counting down.
CTTCTCTTGCGCCGTTTGTTGGCAAGGATGTTGTTGTGAAGTTTTCTCGGCCAGCTCCACAAGAAAAGGCTATGCCATATCTTCGAATGTCCGCAACGGTTTCGGTGAAAAAACAGAAAGCCTTCGAAATGTTTCTGGAATCTTCCAGGAAGAGCGTCAGGGTAATTGATTACGAAGGCAAGAAGATTGGGTACATGCATTTGTGGACGATGTCGAGCGATTCCTTCCGCGACGCAGTTCAACAAGCGATGTCCGGGCCTCTCGCAAATACGGACGCGATGATTTTTGACATTCGCGATGGATTCGGCGGAAGACCGGAGGGGTTTGGAGATCCGTTCTTTCGCCCGGACACCCAAATTGAGTGGAAGTTCGCTGAGAACAGTACAGGAATGAAACAACAGTTCGGATACGGAAGGCCGCTCGCTGTGCTCATAAACGAAGGATCAAGAAGCGCGAAAGAGGTTTTCAGCGCGATAATAAAGAAGAGCGGACGAGGAATTCTCGTCGGAAACACCACAGGTGGGTTCGTGCTGGGGACGGGACCGAACCGAGTTGTGGACTGGGCCTATCTTGAGCTTCCGATGGTGGACGTGATTGTAAATGGCGAACGGCTCGAGGGAAAGGGTGTCACACCTGACATCAAGTTGCCCGCAGAATTTGCGCCGGACGGCTCAGACGCTCACCTCGCTGCGGCTCTCAAGGCTCTGAGGGAAAAATTGCGCTAACGTGTCAAAATCTACACATGCGGTTCCGAGTTCGCCCCGGTTTGGAAGAACTGCCCGCTTACAGCCCCGGAAAGCCGATTGAGGAGTTAAAACGAGAGACGGGCGCCGACCCCATCACCAAACTCGCGAGCAATGAAAACCCGTTAGGTCCCCCGGCGGCCGCGGTGGCAGCAATTGCATGGGCCTCAGCGGAGGTTCACCGATACCCCGACGCCTTAGCACATGAGCTGAGGTCAGTCATCTCGGATCGGACCGGCCTTTCACCATCTTGCATCTCCCTCGGCAACGGCAGCGACGAGCTGATTCAAGTGATCGCGCTTGCACTCATCGAGAAAGGGTGTGAGTCGGTCGTTCCGTACCCAAGTTTTCCTCGGTACGAGACGGCAACCCAGATCGCAGGCGGCAAGACCGTTCGAGTTCCTCTCGCGGCGGATTACTCCATTGACCTCGATGCAGTCGTTAGGGCGGTCAACGAAAAAACTCGCGCCATATGGCTTGCAAATCCGAACAATCCGACGGGAACACTTTTTGACCGCCAAACGTTTGACAGATTTCTTGCCAAAATTCCAAGCGACGTCGCAGTTATTCTTGACGAGGCGTATCATGACTTCGCAAAAGGGGATGAGACTCCTGACGCGGCAGACTACGTCAAAGCTGGCACAAACGTGATTGGAATGCGAACGTTTAGCAAAACTTACGGGCTCGCCGGGCTGCGAATCGGATACGCGTTTTGTGAAGAGCCGCTGTGCTCACTCCTCAATCGAATTAGGGGCCCGTTCAACATCAATTCGGTCGCTCAGGCGGCTGCAGTGGCAGCGCTTCGAGATTCCGAATATCTCAAAGAATCGCTAGCTCAGAATCGGCACGCCATTGCTCGGCTGCATTCCATTCTCAAAAAACACGGATTCACAACGACACCCTCGCACGCGAACTTCGTTTGGGCCGATTTAGGGAAACCCGCTAAGTCGCTATGCGACGCGCTCCTGCTTCAAGGCGTGATCGTCCGGAGCGGCGACATTTTCGGTTGCCCTAATTGCGTAAGGGTAAGCACCGGTACCGACGAACAGCTCGATCACCTTGATCAGGCGCTTGCTGCCGCGACGATGGGTGTGTCCGTATGATCATTGTTTTGCGCCCAACCGCAAGCGGCGACGAGATTGAGCGAATTGTTGGTCTGCTTCACAGCGAGGGCTATGAATCGCAGCTCATACACTCCTTCGGTGAGCAGATCATCTGCTGTGACTCAGTCTCTGGCGCTCCACCCGCAGATGTCATCGGGAAGTTGAAAGCAAGCCGTTTTGTCGCGCGCGTATTCAGTCAACGCACCCGATACCCGCGAGTGAGTCGCGAATCGAAAACGACGCGAACCGTCGTCACTGCCGGGCCTATGACCATTGGGGATCAAGCGCTGACTCTCGTTGCAGGACCGTGCACAGTGTGTGACAGCGAGACACTCTTTCAAACTGCAGAATTTGTGAAGGGTTGTGGTGCGACCGGATTTCGCGGCGGCGCATACAAGCCGACCACATCTCCGTACAGTTTTCAAGGGTTAGGGTTGGCCGGCCTAAAGCTGCTGGCTGAAGTGAAATCCGCAACAGGGCTCGGAATTGTAACTGAGCTTCTCGCGATCGAAAACATTGAAGCAGTTGCTGCAGTCGCAGACCTTATTCAAATTGGTGCGCGCAACATGCAAAACTTCGAGCTGTTGCGAGCAGCCGCAAAAACTCATAAGCCGATTCTGCTCAAGCGCGGCCAAGGAGCAACTATCGAGGAGTGGCTTCTGGCAGCCGAGTACATCGCAGACGCCGGGAACGAACAGATTGTTCTTTGTGAACGCGGAATCAAAACTTTTGAACCCCTAACGCGAGCGACCCTTGATGTCGGCGCGATCGCATTGGCCAATCAACTTTCACATCTGCCGGTTATTGCCGACCCGAGTCATTCTGCGGGTAATCGGAGCATCGTGCCTCAACTCGGAGTTGCCGCCGTTGCCGCTGGCGCTTGTGGCTTATTGGTCGAAGTTCATCCGAACCCTGACACCGCAATCAAAGACGGCGCGCAAACCATCGGGCATGAACGGTTTCGGTCGCTCGCAACGGCCGCGAAGAAAGTCCGAGATGAGGGAATGGTAGCGGAGGTCGGACTCGAACCGACGACTCCGCGGGTATGAACCGCGTGCTCTAACCAACTGAGCTACTCCGCCAATCGAGGAACGAATTATACCGTCAGCCCCAGGAGACTGAGGGCTTCGCCGTACTCTCCGGGCGTATTGATGTCTCTCAATGGGAGCTCACTCGCCAATTCGACAACTTTCGGATTCCGGTCGCGAACAAACTCGCGCAGGGTCCTTCCGCGGCGTATTTCGTGAACAAGTTCTACGCAAACCGACTTATGCAAAAACACCGGATGGCCCCGGCGGCCATTGAAACCAGGCTGGAGAATGGGAGTGCTCTTATCCAACCCGACGACGCAGCTCGCCACGACCTGGGGAGTGATAAACGGAAGGTCGCACGGTGTGAGTGCGACCCATTGGCAGCTGCAACTCTCAGCAGCGAGAACAACCGAGCCAGACATCCCCACTTCTGGATTCTCGTTGATTATTTCGGTCGCACCGATCCGCAAAACTTCTTTTCTGAGCGTTTCGTCTTCACGACGAACCAGTACAGACATCTTTTCGACTCCGGCGTTTCGAACCGCTGACGCAAGTCGCTCAAGGAGCGTTTGATCTCCAAATCGCAACAGTGGTTTGGGACTTCCCATGCGCTCGCTCGCGCCGGCGGCAAAAATGAACGCCTCAATCATTTCGTGGCTCGATGAGGTTTCTCGCAAACCGAATCTGCCCCGCATGGTACAAGTCGTGTTCAATCAACATCAAAAAAAGCCCGTCAATTGAGAGACTCTTTCCACCCCATCCTTTGACTTTGTTCGAGAGCGATTCGTTGGTTTGCTTACTTAGGTGACTCGCCACGACTTCGTCGGCATTTGTGAGTTCCTTGAACATCGTGGGCATGTCCGTCCTCGATATCGTTAGATTGTCCCAAGTCACCTCACCGTTATCGAAGGCGGAGCTGCATTGAACAAGCTTATCGCCGGTCAAATGATAGACAATGTTGCAAATCGAGCCATCCATCCATGGAAAACCGCTGTGGTTTGCAGGCTTGTGAAAGAAAACCGATTCGGTAATACCTTCGAGTGCGCCGAGAACGCTGTGCCACGGGCTCGCTCCAAAGGCTCGCTTTTGCAACTCAAGGAGATGCCGAACTCGCTCGTCGCTCATGCGCGGTGCTGCATTATCAGTTCGCGCGCAGTGGACGCGGATTCCCATCCGAGTACCTCGACCTGTTTCTCCTCTAAGTCTTTATAGACTTCAAAGAAGTGATAGATCTCCTTTCGAATGTGCTCTGCGATATCTTCCAATTCATTCACATCGGAAAATCTCGGATCCCTGTGGCAAGCCGCAATTACTTTGTCGTCTCGGCCTTTTTCGTCACGCATACCGAGAATCCCGATAGGACGCGCCTCGACAATGCAGCCAGGAAATGTCGGATGTGAAGACAGAATCAGCACATCAAGCGGGTCTCCATCGCCATACATCGTTCCCAAAATGTAGCCGTAATCCCAAGGGTAATAAAAAGGCGAATAAAGAACCCGATCGAGTTTCACTAACCCGGTTTCGCTATCCACCTCATATTTGTTTGAACTACCTTTTGGGATTTCAACCACGGAATTGACCACAGTTGGGGCGGCGTTTCCCAGCCCGATCTCTTCAAATCTCACCTGCGAATGCTACCCGCGAGCGCATCTTTCTTGAGAAATCCGGCGTATTGCAATTCGTGAAAGCGCTCCTGCGCGGAATGTGGCTGGTGGTCACTCGCCGTGAGTTATGGAAATACATTTGGATACCGATGTCGTTGGCGGCAATCGTATACATCGGCGTGTTGGCGTTGGGCTGGTTTGCGCTCCCTTCTCTAGTTGATCGCTTTCTGCCTGATGGTTCTCTCAAAACATGGCTTGAAAACGCGAGCCGTGGCTTGATTGCCGCCGCCTGGCTGTTTCTCGCTGGGCCGGTCTATCTGTTCTTTAGCGGAATTTTCAGCAGCCTGATGTGGGACCGGCTCTCCGAACGAGTCGAGATTATTTGCTTCGGTCATGCGCCTCAAGTCCGCGTCGGGTGCATTCAGCTCATTTCGGATTCGATCGCGCGCATTCTGTTTGCGGTCATGGTCCTTGGGCTGATGCTGCTCTTTTCGTGGGCCGGAATTCTCGTCGCGATCATTGGCGCGGGATTATTGTCGCTGTTCGACTTTTCGGCGTGCGCATTCATTCGGCGCGGTGTAACTTTTCCGTCGCAAATCGGCCCTTCGTTGCGGTTGCCCGGGACCTTCGCGTTCACGTTGTTATGTGGCGCGCTGAGTCTGCTTCCGTTTGTGTTTGTGCTGCTGCTTCCAGGAATGGTCGCTGGCGGCACGATTTTGTGTGCAGAAGGTTCTAGGCGCCAGTAACTTCGCGGTAGTGACAGTTCTTGAACTTCTTGCCGCTTCCACAAGGGCACAGATCGTTGCGCTTGACTTGGCTCCAATCAACCTGTCCGTTTGAGGCTTGCCGAGGATCACTCGGAGCTTCCGGTTCGCCGTCAATTCTTTGCATTTGTGGCGGTGGCGGTGCGTCACGCTTTATTTGCGCTCTGAAGATGTGAGTTGCAACCCAGTCGCGAACCCCCGTTAAAGTGTCCTCGAAGATCTGATGACTCTCTTTTCTAAACGCGATCAGAGGATCAATTTGCCCATAGCCGCGCAAACCAATTCCATCGCGCAATCTTTCGACCATTTGCAGATGTTCGGTCCATTTAAGCGTGATTGCTTGCAGAATCAGGAACTTTTCGAGGTGAGCGAAATCTTCGGCGCCGACTTCTGCGATCTTTGAATTGTAGGCTTGGTCTGCCCAGCCTTGAACGAGATTCGTAATCTGATCAGCCTCTTTGAGTTGCTCAAGATCGCTGACCGATCCGTAGTCAACAATCGGGAACACCTGAAGAAGATCTCTGAACAGATTGCCGTAATCCCACTTCTGTGAGTCAATTCCGTCTGGCTTGTGGCGATAAACGATATCACGCAGGCCCTCTTCTATGTACTCACGAATTGTGGGTCGCGGGTCTTTTCCAATCAGGAATTCGCGGCGCGTGCTATAAATATGTTCTCGCTGTGCATTCAACACGTCGTCATATTCCAACACGTGTTTTCTGTATTCGAAAAACGTAAGCTCGATTCGCTTCTGCGTCTTCTCGATCATGCTGCTCACGAACGGCGACTTGACCTCTTCAAGGTCGGGCCACGCTTTGAGCAGTGGGTTCTCCAACATCTTCGGGTTAAAGATCTTCCAAAGTTGATCTTCGAGCGCGACGAAATAACGGCTTTCGCCTGGATCGCCTTGTCGTCCAGATCTACCTCGCAGCTGATTGTCAATGCGGCGGCTTTCGTGACGCTCCGTTCCAAGAATGAACAGGCCACCGAGCGCTCGAACTTCATCAGCAGCCTTGCTTCGCTCTTGGTTATCCAGCGGCAGCGGTGGAGCGGCTCGCTCTTTACCACCGCGACGGAACGAAGCCCACGTTTCGGTGTGTACCGTCTGGTCGTGTGCGGATCCTGCGGCATCCGTTTCGCTGCTTTGAACACTTCCGCCGAGCAGAATGTCAACGCCGCGACCGGCCATGTTCGTTGAAATCGTTACAGCGCCTTTGCGTCCTGCTTCGGCGATGATAAGCGCTTCGCGCTCGTGGTATTTCGCGTTCAACACGTTGTGAGGAATGCCGTGTTTCAGCGCCTCGTCAAGATATGTCCGGTTCGATTCGCCGAGACCGAACTGTTCAAGAAGCCAGTCCTGCATCTCTTTACTCAGCGGATCGGAAGGAAGTCCCAACGAACCAACTGCGCTTGCAAGCGGTTTCAGCTTTGCCTCTTCAAATGGAATCAGAACTGTTTGCAGCGCTTCACCACGTTCACCGCGCGACACTTTTTTAGAGTCTTTCTTCTTTCCGTCTTGATTCTCGAGTTTTGCTCGTGCTCGCTCTGCAAGCACCAACATTTGAAGTTTTTCTGCCGTAAGTCGCGCGGATACTCGTTCAGACATTTCAATGCTTCGCGTTCCGACGAGAACAGGCTGCTGTTTGGTGTAAAGCCGAAGAATCTCTCGGGCAATGCCGCGCATCTTGACTTCTTCGGTTTTGAAAACGACGTCGGCGCTATCCGTTCGAATCATGGTTCGGTGAGTCGGGACAGCGACAACTTCAAGTCCGTAAATCTTTCTAAACTCGTCCTCTTCCGTTTTTGCTGTTCCTGTCATGCCCGACAGCTTTTCGTAAAGGCGGAATAGGTTTTGGAATGTGATCACTGCGACGGTTTGGCTCTCGCGCTGTACTCGAACGTTCTCTTTTGCCTCAAGCGCTTGATGCAGTCCTTCGCCCATTCGGCGGCCAAACATCAGGCGGCCGGTGTTCTCGTCTACCAGAACGACTTCGCCATTTCGAACCACATATTCGACATCGGGATCGAACAGTCCATGCGCCTTGATGGACGCATTGACGTAATGCATGAGGTCGGGGAATTCGGCAAGGTTGTCAATCCCCATCAACTCTTCGACTTTGTCGTAACCCGCTTCGGTTAAGCTCGCCGAGTGGTTCTTCTTGTCAACGATGTAGTGGACGCCCTCTTTTTCGGCATCCTCTTTTCCGCCAGCAGTCAGTTTCTTGACGACTTCGTTTGCACGCACGTATACGGAAACATCTTCACTCGAGGCACCGCTGATAACGTGTGGCGTTCGCGCTTCGTCAACCAAAATGCTGTCAACTTCGTCAACGATTGCGAAGTTTAGGGCGCGCATACTCAAATCGTCCACCGACATCGCCATGTTGTCGCGCAGATAATCAAAACCAAACTCGTGGTTCGTTCCATACACGATGTCGCATTCGTACGCTTCGCGCCGTGAGCAATCCACGAGGTTTGCATACCGCGGGTCTGCGTGCTCAGCACCGGGTGAATACTTGTAGCTGCCACCAAGTTCGTCTGAATCCGGCGACTGGCCCTGGATGACGCCAAGGGTCAAGCCAAGGTGATGAAAAATCGGACCCATCCACACGGCGTCGCGTCGCGCCAGGTAGTCGTTTGCGGTGACGAGATGACAACCTTGCCCGTTCAGTGAGTTCAGGTAAAGCGCCAGGGTTGCGACGAGCGTCTTTCCCTCGCCGGTCTTCATTTCGGCGATCTTGCCTTCGTTCAGAACCATTCCGCCAAGAAGCTGAACGTCGAAGTGCCTCATCTTTAGGGTTCTCTTGCTGACCTCTCGAACAGCGGCGAACGCCTCCGGAATGAGCGACTCGAGCGACGAGCCGGCTGCAAACTTCTCTCGTAGGTGAACCGTTGTCTGGGCAAGCTCCTCTAGAGACTTCGCCTCGAATTGCGGCTCGAGGGCGTTAATCGCCTCGACCGTCGGCATGAGCCGTTTGACCTCGTCTTCACTCTTGTCAAACCACTTTCGAAAAATTGAATCAATTCGCATAAAGGGGGGTGCGCCCAAGATAAGGGGCGCCAAGCAAGGTAAAAGTATACCTTTCGTATGCCCGGTTCCCCCGACTTTCGCAGCATTCAGGACGCTCGCGTCCACGCCTGTAGGCTCTGCCCTCGACTGAGGGCTCATTGCGAACAGGTTGCCGAAGCCAAGCGGGCCGCGTTTCGCGACCAAGAGTACTTTGGATTGCCGATCCCGGGGTTCGGCCCAGCGGATGCCCGGCTGCTTATCGTTGGGCTTGCCCCGGCAGCTCATGGTGCCAACCGAACAGGACGTATGTTCACGGGGGACCGGAGTGGGGATTGGCTCTATCGAGCTCTTCACAAAGCGGGGTTCGCAACTCAGCCTGACTCATCCCACAAAGCGGATGGACTCGAGCTGATTGACACTCACATCACCGCAGTTTGCAGATGCGCGCCGCCGGACAACAAGCCGACTCGCCAGGAAATCGAAAACTGCTCACCGTTTTTGGTTGAGACCCTCCGCGAAGTGCCGTGGAAAGTCTGCGTTGTGTTGGGTGGTATTGCGTTCGAACAGACGAGAAGAATCCTCGGCCTAAGGTCACAAAAGTTTGCACACGGACTTGTTTTGCAAACTCCTGACCAGCGGACGATCATCGCATCGTATCACCCCAGCCAGCAGAACACGTTTACCAAGAGGTTGACTGAACCGATGTTTGACGAAATCTTCGAAGAAGCGAAACGCAGGCTAAACTAACGCTCGACAACTTCCCTCTCACCTTCGCGCATTCTTTCGACAAGCTTAGCCGAGTTACCGCTTTTCGAAAGATGAACAACGTCAACTCGATCGCTAAGCGCAAATACAAGTTCATCGCGCTGCCGATTAGCGCCCGGCAGAAACTCGACATCAGGCAGAACCGCACTCACGACTAAATCCACTGTGGGATCAAAGTTGTATCGCCACAAACGCGCTACGCTGAACGGTTCGTCCGTCAACGAATCTCCAAGCGCCCTGAATAAACCACGGTCCAACACCAACACGCGCGGCGAACCCCATCTCAGCGGCACAACAGCCCCGCGGCGGTAAGCATCGGTGTTCGCTCCCGTGACAAGCACCTCGCCCCGGAGCACACCCTCCTCGACCGCCTGCTCGACCACCTCTAACCCTTTCGGTTCAACATCTCGGCTGCAAGCTATACAAAACGTCCGCTGCCTCAGCACCTCCAAGTTGCCATAGGCGAACACGAACCCTGGCGGCGAACTCATGAATGCCCGAATCCGCTCCGGATACAAAGGGGAGTTCGCGGTAAGAAGTGCGACCGGCTTCTGTTCGACGCGACGCCAATAGCCTTCAATCTGCCCTTGCAGCGCGAGTGCGTTCCGTTCCAGCGCTTTCGCGGCCTTCATCGAGATTCCGAACTGATTACACAATTCGACTGCCGGAAACTGAAAAAACAGATCTGGCTTCAAACGAATCAGCTCGCAATGCTCGAGCACTCGAATAAGTGTTGTGCCACCAATCCCCGGCGCGCTGCATAAAGCAAGCAAAAAATCTCTATCCGGATCAAACCGAAACTCGCTCATGACGCGCACGCAGCTTTCAGTATCCGCAAAACAACTTCGGACTTTTCGCGCATGACATGCACTACTTCCTCATGCGAAAGAGGCTTGTCGGAAATTCCTGCCGCGAGATTCGTAACGATCGCAAGGCAAGCGTAAGGAACTCCCGCTTCTCTCATCGCAATCGCTTCCCGAGCAGCGGTCATACCAACAACATCACAACCCAAAGATCGCATCGCTTTGATTTCGTCCGGAGTCTCGTACCTCGGTCCGTTCGCGCAAGCATACACAAGCCCATCATGAATCGGTTCCCCAATCTCCTTCGCACAAGTCAGTATCCGCTGAGAGAGTCCGGTATCAAACGGCATCCCAAAATCGGTGTGAGATACCGACCGCTCAAACCTCGTTTCGGGTCCGTCGGTGAAGTCCACAAAACCTGTGCAAACCCCGATATCCCCTGGCTCCAAATCGTTCCCAAGTCCACCTACTGCCGCCGTGGCGATGCACCCTTCGGCCCCCAACCTCCTCAGCCCCTCCGCGATGGCTAAGTAGTTCACCATGTGCGGCGGCACACGATGACCTCCGCCATGCCTCTCGACAGCCAGGCACCAGGGCAGCTTTCTTGCACGAAACAGCCCAAAACGGGTCGGAATCTGGACACCAAACCCCGATTCAGTCGCCAACAGCCCCCCAACTCCGGTCCCGCCAATCACCGCAAACATCGGCGTTAATGATGCCTCAAACCGGAGGCAGGAACAAGCCCCCACCGGGTCGAACTAAATGTATCGTGGCAATTGCGCCCGAAAACGCCTCTAAGACTCAGCGCCTGGATGTTCGATCACTAACCGTTATCGAGTTGCTTGCGATTTTGCTCTGCAAAAGTGAGGACGATCTGGAATTCGCTCGCGGACCGGCGTCCGAGCTGCTTCGAGCTTCGGGGGGAATCGCCCACATCGCCGACCTACTCCCAGACGCGCTCTCCGACGGAGGCCTGTCCACACATTTAGAGCGCTTGAAGTTCCACGCCGGAATTGAGTTGGGAAGACGCTCGGCGCGAGCAGGCAAAGGCGAGCTCGCAAGCATCACGCGGCCCGAAGACGTCGCCGAACTCATGAGCGACCTGACCGATCTACGCCAAGAGCACTTCTGTGCAATCCTGCTCGACACCAAAAAGAACGTCATTCGCAGGCAAACGGTTCACGTCGGGACGCTGTCAATGTCGGTCGTTGGTGTGAAAGAGTTCTTTCGCCTGGCAGTCATCGAAAGCGCCGACACCATCATCGCCGTTCATAACCATCCCAGTGGCGACCCAACGCCAAGCTCGGCCGACATCGAAGTCACCAGGCACCTTGCAGAGGCGGGAAAACTTCTCGAGATTCCCCTCGAGGACCATGTGATCGTTGCGCACTCGGGCTTTCGAAGTTTGCGAAGATTGGGCCTAATAGGCTAAAACGCAGCATATGCCCGAAAATATCCAAGAAATCTGCGCGGAACTTCGCACGCGCATGGACTCGACCCACAAAGCCCGCGAGGAGGCACTCGCTGCGGGTCGAAAAATCATCCAGTCCAGCTCCAAAGCGATTAAGTGCATTCATCGCAAACAGTTCGACGACGCACAAGCAAACCTAAGTGACGTAGACGCAATCCTCGCCGAACTTGCGGATGCTGTCAAGAACCAGCCTCAGCTCAAACACGCCCCATCGGTGCAAGACTCGGTCAAGGAGTCGGTCGAAGCAAAGTGCCTGTTCGCGCTTGTGCAGCAGCGACAACTCCCCTCCGCCTCCGATTTGAATGTTGAACCTTCGACGTATCTCAACGGCCTGTGCGAAGCCGCGAGCGAGCTTCGCCGATTTGCACTCGATTCAATGCGATCAGGCGAAACCGAGCTTGCCTACAGTCTTTGCGACGAAATGGAAGACATATACGATGAGCTGATAACATTCGATTACCCAGATGCCGTGACCTCTAACCTTCGCCGAAACGTAGACAGTCTTCGCGCCGTCTTAGAAAGAACTCGAAGCGACCTCGCGGTCACCGGCACACAACTCGAGCTTATTGAAGAATTGAGAAAAACAAATGACGCCAAAAGTTAAACTCAACCTTTGCAAGTTTTGCGACTATGCGTGCCGAGTGGACGGTTCAAAAGGCTGCATTATCGGGATGTTCGACACTATCGGCGGCTCCGAGTACCCGCTAGTTCATCCAACGTTTTATGTCTGCGTCGAATTCGAATTCGACCCATTCCAAGCAGGAACATCGGCATCGGTCAAGATGCGACTGATAGATGAAGATGGGCGCGAACTGATGGGAATTGACGGCGACTTCCCTGTCCCGCGCGCCGAAGCTGGCCGACCCGCGACAATGTTCGAACTTTTCCGCATTGATGGACTCAGCTTTCCGAAACCAGGCAACTACAGGCTCGACGTGCTGCACGAAGGCGAACCGATTGGCGAAGCGAGGCTTTACCTCGTACATGGCCCGCCTCCGGGGCACGACGACCAGGCGTAACGGCTATAATTCGGCGCAATGCGTCTCGGCATTTTCCGCGGCCTGAAAGATCGCCTCGATCGGTTGCTTGGCCGAGGCGTTGTTGACGAACAGCTCTTCGAAGAACTCGAAGAGGCTCTCCTGCTTTCCGACGTCCCGATAAGAGTTTGCGACGAGCTGCTTCAATCGCTCAGAAAAGCAGTCAAAGAGGAGCGAATAGAGGCGCCGGAGCAGTTGCGAACGAAACTACAATCTTTCATCGCCGCACGGCTTCACGACGATGCAAGCGCACTCGCTGTGGCTCCTTCTTCACCAACTGTTTATCTTTTCCTCGGTGTCAATGGGGCCGGGAAGACAACCTCAATCGCAAAACTCGCACGAATGCTCGGCAAAAGAGGCAAATCGGTAATTCTTGCCGCAGGCGATACTTTTAGGGCCGCCGCAATCGAACAGTTAGAGTTGTGGGCGCAGCGAACGGGCGTGCAAATCGTGAAAGGACAGCCCGGCGGTGATCCGGGCGCAGTCGTATTCGACGCAATAACCGCTGCAAAGGCTCGAGGAATAGACTTTGTACTTGCCGATACAGCCGGACGTCAGCACACGAAATCCAGTCTGATGAACGAACTGCAGAAGATCGTGCGTGTTGCCGAGAAAGCGCTCGGAAGAGCACCGGATGAACTTCTGCTCGTTCTTGATGGAAACGCCGGCCAAAACGCTGTCCGTCAAGCCGAAGAGTTCGCGAGGTTCGCAGGAGTCACCGGAGTAGTCATGACCAAACTCGATGGAACTGCAAAAGGCGGAGCGCTGCTCGGTGTACGCGATCAACTCGGAATCCCTATCAAACTCATCGGAACCGGAGAAACCGCAGATGACATCGAGCTGTTCGATGCAAACAACTTTGCTGCGGAGTTGGTGAATTCATGAACCGAACAATTTCGCTTTTCATTCTCGTCGTTTTGCTGCTTGCAGGTTGCGGGAAACCTGAAAAAGAGCTGACCAAGCCGGTATTACCTACTTTCTGTTTGGTACTTCCAAATAAAGTCGAATCTTGGGTCAAGCAGATCGAAACCGGTTTCTCCGACGAAGTTAAGTTTCAATCCGCCACGCTAAGCGTCGGGCGATACGACAAAGGTGAGGCAAAGTCGGTCATTGCAGCGGTGAAGGCGATGAAGCCAACAACTGCCGTACCCGTCTGCATCGTTATCGAGGACCGCTCCCTTGTCCGGCCGGTTGTCGAAGGCTTGCTCAATGAAGGAATTCACGTTATCACCGTCGGCGGAGACGATGGATCCTCGCCAAGAGCGGGCCATGTGGGAATGTCACCCTCAAGTTGCGGGGAGCGATGGAACACGGCGCGCAGGCAACTTTTCCCAAAAGCAACGAATGCGCTTTTCGTTTTTGGATCGCCGAGGTTTAAGAGAGAACGACTTGAAGGCGCATTCTTCAGCACGACGCTCAACGTGAATACAAAAGAGATTAAGAAGTCTACGAATGATCTCAAATACCGAACCGTTTCTGCAGACCAGCTCACCCCCAAAGACCTGCAATGGGCAAGCGTCGTCACGGCAATCGGAGAGGACGCATTGAAAAATGCCGTCCAGCTTGGCGCGAAGAACTTACTCGTTGTGGACTCCTCGCCGGCCGCATTCGATTGGGCTGAAGGTGGAGTCGGTCGCGTCGTCATCTCTGCGAACTATTACACGGTCGGTCAAGAGGCGATGAAACTCGCCGCTGAGCGATACACGTCGTTTGGAAATCAAAACCCGATTAACGAACTCGACTATGACGACTCGGTCGAGACGCCCCTCCCCGAACTCCGCAAGCGGATTCTCGAGTTTAGCGAAAGCACAAAGAAGTGAGCCCGTTTCTTGCCCTGCTCATACTCGACCTCGAGTTTCCAACTGCGCATAGCCTAAAGGACAAGAGAGCCATCTTGCGATCGCTCATCGCAGGCATCCGCAAGGAGTTTCAGGTGAGTGTTTCCGAAGTCGCGTTTCAAAACCGCATTCGATCCTCTACGCTGGCCGTCGCCTTGGTCAGCGGGTCTCAGCCCGAGCTGAGAAAGGTCGGCGAGCAGATTCTCAACCACCTTGACCGCCACCCAGAAGCAGAGCTGTTCCAGAGCAGCTTTGAATGGCGTTGAACAAATGCTGCCAAGCTCAACACTAACCAGTTGTCACTGCCCGTTTCGGCGTACAATTCAAATATGAAACACACTTCATCAGCGCTCCTACTCGGCCTGATCGCCTCCGCCATCACCGGTTGCGGCGGCGCGGGCGGAAACAACCTCGCCACCGATGGGTCAAAATCCGCCCAGGAGAGCGAACAAGTGCGAAACAGCGCAACCGGAGATCTCAACACCGAATCCAGCCAACACGTCGTCGCTGGCCAAAACTCATTCGGTCTGAAGCTGTTTGGCGGCCTTGCCACATCTCAACAGACCAACATGATGCTCTCGCCAGTCAGCTTGCACATGGCGCTCGGCATGGCTCTAAATGGAGCAAGCGGTGAAACGAAGTCGCAAATGTCGAAAGTGCTGGGAGTTGCGGGCGTATCAGATGACGCAATCAACGCAACCGCCAAAGCGATGATCATGCTGAGCGCAAACATTGATCCGAAAGTCGAGCTTCTCATTGCAAACTCTGTCTGGACAAACGCACAAATCGAGTTCAATGCCGACTTCCTGAAGAAAAACGAAGACAGCTTCGGCGCAGAAGTCTCCTCGATAGATTTCAGCAACCCAAAAGCGCTCGAAACCATCAACGGTTGGGTCAACCAAAAAACCAAGGGCCGCATCCCAACGATTCTCGATCAAATCGCAGGCAACGCAGGCGCATATCTGATTAACGCTGTCTACTTCAAAGGATTGTGGAAAGATCAGTTTTCAAAGGACAACACGCACGAAGCGCCCTTCGCGCTTGCTGCGGGCAACTCGATTAACACACCGATGATGAATCGGCGCGGCGATTACGAATACTTTGAAGCACCAACGTTTCAGGCGCTCAGGCTTCCGTACGGAAGCGACAGACTCGGAATGACTATCGTCTTGCCCGCCGAATCGGAAAAAATTGACGCGGTCGCCGCGAAGTTTAGCGACGAGACTCTGGAAGCGATTTCCAATGGATTCAAGACTCTCGAGACCGACGTGTCAATCCCGAAATTCACATTCGCCACGCAGCTCAAACTCAAGGACCCACTCATGCGCATCGGAATGCCGCTGGCGTTCGACCCGGCCAAGGCGGACTTCAGAGCCATGCGATCCAAGGGTGAACTTTTCATCCAAGACGTCGTCCAAAAGACCTGGATTCAGGTGGACGAGCAGGGGACCGAAGCCGCTGCCTCCACCTCGGTCGAAGTCGGGGTCACCTCGATCCGCCAAACGGTCAAATTCATCGTGAACCGGCCGTTCATGTTCTTCATCACCGACAAAGTCACGAAACAAATCTTCTTTGCCGGGCTAGTTCGCGATCCAAGGGGAACCTAAACGAAAGTATCCCGTTATCTGACACAATAGACAACCCCAGAGGGAGGGGCTACTTTCGGACAATGCGGATATTGTTGATTGCGAAGGAACCGGAGATGATTGCGGCGGCTGAGGAGGCCTACCACGCCACAGACAGTCTCGAAGTCTACGGCGATTGGAGGCAGGCACTTGAGAACGTCAATGGCGCTGAAATGATCATCGTGGACCTGATTTCCACCCTTGACCAACCTAACGAGGTCAGCGGCTACGAACAGTTTGCTATGGCCAAAATGGGCTCGGAGCACGCCAAATCGGTGCCGCTTGTGCTCATCTCGCCCCCAGACGACTACGAACTCGACTCGATGGTCGGCTGGCCGGACTTCGTTTTCGGCATGGTCAAAAGGCCCGTGACCATGAAGATTTTCCGAAGGATCTCAACCTGGATTTGAGTCTGCCCATAATAAGAAGTTAGCTCATGATGACTGCTCACCTTTTCACACTTCTCTACGTCTGGCTCCCGAGCGATATCGGGCTCATTGCCAACGACCCAACTCCGATTCAAGCCAGCGGACACGAACTGGTTCTCGCATCGTTTACGGCTCCACAGCAGCAACCGAAACCCGAACGAGGCGCCGCGTCGCTCGAGGGTGAGGTGTTCGAACCCGAACCCGCGAAATCCATAACCATTGATCTGAAAACCCAAACGCTCACGGCGATGGAAAACGGAGTCCCAGTGTTGACATTTCACTGCTCGACGGGCCGCAACAACGGAACACCAGCCGGCGATTGGCCGGTTAGGCAAAAGCTCCGATGGAACGTCGCGCTGCCGGAATACAACTCAGTGCCTATTCCTTACTCATTGCGGCTGGGAATCGTTTACAAAGGTGTGCGTTACCGAATTGCCATTCATGCGCATAACAGCGTCCCGCGGTACCCCGCATCCCACGGCTGCATCAGGTTGCGCTATCCAGATGCCAGGAAACTTTTCGATTGGGCAGAAGTCGGCATCATGGTGAACATTCGATAGAAGCTAATCGCACACAAAAAGGAAACGCGCTTCACAATTTGTGAGGCGCGTTTTTTAGTGCAGGAGTGTCAGGGTATTTACAAACCGCCGCCCTTGCCAGCGTGCTCTGGGGCCCCGAAAGTGCCCCCTTTCTTCTTCCACTCAGCTTGCGCTTTCTTTCGCATGTCTACGAGCTGCTTTCGCTGAGCGGCTGTCAGAACAGCGTCAATCTTCTTCATCTGGTCGTCGCGAAGAGTCTTGAACTTCGTGCGCCGCTGATCTTCGGTCAGCTTCTGGTTGCGAAGCGCTTCGAACTTCTTGCGCGTGTCATTCATGATCGCCTCAATCTTCGTCTTCTGCGTGGGGCTTAGCTTGAGCTTCTCAAAGAAGTTGGGCCCCATTGTGCTCCGGGCCCGGAAATTGCCTTTTTGGCCCGGCTGGCCGGGCTTCGGCGCCGTGGTTGTCTTGCTCTGGGCAAACGCGACCGACGCCACGAGGACCGCCGCAAGCGCCACGCTCAATAATCGTCCAAGTTTCATTCGAATCAGTACCTCCAAATCGTCTGGCCTGATGGGGCCTCTACTGATATACGACTGGGACGGCCGAAAGATCACCCGTTGGTACACTTTCCCGCATGATTCTCGACCGAAACGCCGCCTTGAACCTGCTTTTTGAGCACACACCCAGCGAATCGCTCCGCCGCCACTGCCTAATGGTCGAGTCGGCGATGCGCTGGTACGCCCGCAAACTCGGCCAAAACGAGATGCTGTGGGGGTGCGTGGGGCTGCTTCACGACTTCGACTACGAGCAGCACCCCGACGACCACCCGCGATGGGGGATGGCGCTGCTCACGGAACAAGGCTGGCCCGAAGAGCTTATCCGCGCAATTGGGTCGCACAACGACGCCCTCGGAATTCCGCGCGAATCGGCGCTTGAAAAACACCTGTTCGCCTGCGATGAGCTGAGTGGATTCATCGCTGCAGTGACTTATGTTCGCCCGAGCAAAGACGTTCGCGAGGTTGAAGTCAAAAGCGTAACCAAGAAGCTAAAAGACAAAGCGTTTTGCGCTCCGGTCAACCGCGAAGAAGTAGCACATGGCGCAACCGACATCGGGCTTACGTTGGAAGAGCATATCGGCAATATGCTTGAAGCTTTCAAACAAGATGCCGAACCGCTTGGGCTAATCGCGAAAGACTAACCGTTACGCTTCGCGAAATCACCCATAAACGACGCGAGCAACTGAGCACCCTCTTCTGGGAACGAGTTGTACATCGAAGCGCGAATACCGCCGGTGCTTCGGTGTCCTTTTAGCGTAGACATTCCGTAATCTTTCGCTTCGTTGCAGAACTTGTCATCAAGCTCTTCGCTCGGACATTTGAACGTGATGTTCATCAAACTTCGGCACTCCTTCACTGCGTGTCCGGTGTAGAAACCGCCGCTGTTGTCAATCGCGTCATATAGATATTTTGCTTTGCGCTCGTTGTACGGCGTGATTCCATCAACACCGCCTTTGTTCAGCAGCCACTTGTAATACAGTCCGCAGATGTAAACGATGAAGGTTGAAGGCGTGTTGTGAATGCTGTGTGCTTCTGCAGCTTTCGGCCAACTAAGCATTAGCGGCAAGTCCTTCGTTTTTGCGACTTCCATCGCTTTCGGGCTTACAATGAGGGTGCAGATTCCGGCTGGTCCCTGGTTTTTCTGTGCTCCGGCGAAAATCACATCGTATTTCGAAACGTCCATTGGCCGACTAAGAATATTGCTCGATGCATCGCAAACGATTAAAGCATCGGTGTCGAATTTCGGATCGCGAAGATAATCCACTCCGCCGACTGTTTCATTGCTTGTGAAATAAACGTAGCTGGGATTGTTGAATTGTGGTTCGTTGTCGGATGGTGCGCGATCAAACTTGGTACCTTCGCTTGTGTACGCAACGTGAACCGTGCCCATCAGCTTGGCATCTTTCAGAGATTGATGACCCCAGTGTCCGGTGTCAATGTAGTTCGGCGTTTTGCCATCAATCGCCAGGTTCATCGGTACAAGTGCGTTTTCGAGGCTTGCACCGCCTTGCAGCATTAGGATTGCGTAATCGTCAGGCGCGTTCAGCAGCTTGCGGAGGTTGGCGAGCGCCTCCATGTGGATGCCGTCGTAGGTCTTGCCGCGGTGGCTCATCTCCATGACGCTCATGCCGCTGCCGTGCCAGTTGAGCATCTCGTCCCTGACCTGTTCGAGCACTTCGACGGGGAGCGATCCTGGCCCTGCGGAGAAGTTGAAGATTCGGTCGTAGGGTTGGGTTATTTTCTTGAGTTCTGCTGACGGGACCATGCCCAAATCATACCCAGCGAGGCTCGTTTGGCTGGTTTTTTCTGTTCTCATGCCTTATAGTGCTCGAGAGGGGCCGAATATCAAGGGTGGGTGGGGAAAAATGTTGCGAGATAGTTGGCCTGTAGTTCGGATTTTCGACGATTTCTCATGTGGCGCCCGGCCCAACCCTCGGTCCGGTGGCACTTGAGGGGACCGAACAGGGGGAGCCGGGGCCAGGATGAAGTTGAACATCTCGCATCACCAGTTCCGGAAACTGTTCAGCCGTCACGGCGCGGTTTGATCGAGGCCAAAGACAATACCGCGCATCGCCCCTGCGGCTTCTTCAGGAATTGCGGCGCATTCCAGACGGGAAGCGGGTCATCGCCAGCGCCGGTACCTTGTTGCGGCTCCCTTCCGCTGAACATGCTGCGCAGGCTGATTCCCCATGATTGCCTGTTGTCGCCGTGAAGGTGACGACCAGAAATGAAAGGATCTCAACGACACCATATCACGCGCGGTAAGCATCTCGCACCCTGCAGGTATGCCGAAACACTTGTTCACGTATTTGTTTCAAATCGGTGGCATCAACGGCTTTTCTGCTTTTGCAGCAATATGCTCGCCGATAACAGTGAAACTTGAATTGGTTAGCACCGATCGCGACAAGACCGTCGCCAAAATTCATTTCCCGCTCATAAAACAAAGTTGTTTGATTGCGCGCGGCGTCTTTTGCATTCCGCACCAGGATTGAAAAAACAGGCCAGCCAGGAGGAACGGAAGCAACAACAGTCCAAAGCATCCGATCCGGAGCACTTTCGATTCTCCTATCCATACACAGATATTATCCCGCATCGCGCTTGCAATCCTCGCGGTGATCATAAACGTTTGCTGACTGCGCACCCAGACCGGCGGAAGAGCCCAAAACTCGGAGGAACGAACGCGCCCGATGAATGGAGCAACACGCACGACACAGCAACAGCATGCGTAAAACGGCATACGCAAAGCTGGATGGACTGTTGGCCGAAGAGCTACTGATCTTCCGGGCGCGGGTGCTCGCGGATAGGTTGCGAACCCTGGAGCAGATTTGAGAACTCGGTCCATGCTTTTTTCCCGTTCTGTCTTCGGAAGAGACCTGTACTCGCCAAGTTGTGTCATGAGAATCACAGAACCGATCGTGAACCCGAGCTTTGATCCCGGCGAAACAGCGGTATATTGAGCGTTGGCGACCACAGCGAACAACTTCCGGCACGACTTTCCATCGCGACTCTCTCCTCTTCCGGGCGCCGAAATTTCGACATCCATCTTTCGACCAGAGCGAACCAAACGAGTGCTAAACACGCGAAAATGTATGGCAGAAACAGTTCCGCACCTGTGGAGCGCCACCGATGAGTAGAGTGCGAGCGAGAGGATGCCTAGCGCGATCGGCCCCAACAAACACAGGCCAGCAGCTAAATAAATCCAAATCTTACGGACTAAGCTTAGCATCGGTTTTGCGTCAATAGCGAACATTATGCATCGGACAGCCATGCAATCGGCTGCTCGACCCTCTACGCGTTCGTTTCACTCACGGACCCCGATTCGCGTTGCTCATTTCCCTACGGCGGGGCTCCGGAGGGGGTGAAAGAATCTCGAGAAGGGGTCATGAAAGCTCGAGAAGGGATGAAATAATCTCGGCGCTTTTCACCGGGCGCGGGCTCAGAGGCGCCAAGTGCCGCGCTCCTCGCGGTGAGACAACATTTCCGGATGAGCTACCGCCGTGGTCGGCTATTCTTCGATGTGTTCACACTCAGTGTGACGGGTGGACTCTCCTTATCGAACGCTCCTTGCGGAATCCGCGGAGCTACCAAACTCCCAATATTGGCCGATGGGGTCATCCGAACCTCTCTAAGCTCGTATTGGCCGGGCCTATCAGTGGTGTACGGCTGAAGCACACCGATTGCGCCGGTATCCCTGTTCCAACAGAAGTCCAACTTGAAGAACGGCACGCTCATTGGACCAGTGTCCGTTCGGTCAACGCTTTTTCCGAACTCATCAATGTTGCGGACTTTCTCTTGAACATCTACAGCTGGGATTTCAAAGTTTGTCTCCACTGATGCAGAGACATCGTAGATTCGCGATTTCCTAAGCAGATCCCATCTCGCCTCGTCTGGGTTGTGCATCCACTTGTACATCCACCCTTGCATCAGCAGGTCGTGAACATAACCTCTCGGAAAGTGCGCGGCTTGCCCCGTCTTCTGTCGTATCTCCTTGAAAAACCCACCTGTTTCCCCCGCGATTTCGGAGTAGTAGTTCACCGTAACGGTTGAACTTGCGCAGAGCCCGGCATCTTCGGGATAGGCCTTCGGTTCCCAGTCCAAGTACATGGTTTCGGTGAACACTGGAAAGAACTTAGCGGCAGGGTCAAACGTCACCCAGGTGCCGCTCCAGCCCATCGGCGTTGCTCCATTCAAGGGATTGCGGATGATCTCGCGATACTTCTTGAGCTTGATCCACCCGCCGTCGGCGATGAATTCATAGACCTCCAACCGTTGAAGACCGGAGTCGTTCTCGAAATCGCGTGTCCAGTTGTAAACCGTGATAGGCAGTTTCCACGAATAGCCCGCATCCGTTTGTGCGACGGTAAGCGCGGTTCCGGGTGCCACTGCAGCTCCGGCGTATGTCCCCGTGCCGTTTGTGGTACCAGGAATCGCAGTCGGAGTGTCTGGAAGTTTAGGATGCCACTCGACGTGCGGAGGGTCTGCCGATCCTCCGGTAAACCAAATCCCGAAACGGAGCCCGAGTTGTGCGCATAATGAGGTGGTGCGCGCCCATTCAGCGGACTTGAAGGTTGAAGGGGTAGCCCAAGTCGCTACTCCATTCACAAATTCAACGAAGTCAGCGGCGACGCCATAAGCGTGCCACCCTTCGGGTCCGAATGCGTTCGTGACCGTAACGTATCGGTTTTGGTCCCCATCCCACTCGCCAGGCCAACCGATTTGCCTCCCATTTTTTGTTTTTGGATTGCCCTTATCATCCAAGACCGGCTTACCTTTTTTGTCAAGCACGGGCACTTGCTCATAGAGAGGTTTTCCGAGGTCAGTGTCTGTGCGAACCTCCCAATCCTCTTGCAGTGATCCGTCTCGCGGCTTGTTGTTTCGCAAACTGTCTTTAATCTTTCGACCTTTTCTGTAGAGTTCTATTTGAGTTTGTTCCGTTCTCAGCCCGCCTGAGCCGGGAACAATACCAATCTCCTTGCTGCTGATCGCCTTGTACATTGCGACAACGACGTCGAGCCGCTTCACAAACTCTGGATTGAGTTGATTGGTCATGCTTTGGTTGGGATAGGTGACAGGCAGCGTGATGTTTACTCCCTGAATTCTTGCCCATCGCACCAACCGAGTCGAGTCCCAAGTTGCCGTGCCAGATAAGAGGTTGCTATTGGCATCCTGGGCCGATATTCCGAGAAAAACGAAGACTGGTTGGCCCGACGCAAAGCCGCAAGCGAGCACTCCGCTTGCAAGCAAGCACAATCGTGAAGATGACTGCATACATCCCTCCTATCGAAAGAAAAACAAATTTCTCTTGTTCAAACTGATTCGTTGATGCCGAGGTAAGAACTTCTGCTCTGACACAATCGTACCCTCGCATCGGCTCAAGGCTTTTCATCACCTCGCAGTTATCAAGGTTCTGTGGAGTGATTAGGTCTTCAGTTCCTGCTTCTTTGAGCCGTCGTTCTCACCGGCGGCCCCAATAAACACACAAAGCAGAATCGGGAACAGCGCGAACTGCCAAGACATAGCTGTGGAAAGTGCCTCAAAAAACGCCAATGTGTACTTATTCTTCTCCCCCTCTCGCCATATTCGGCACAACCTCTGTAACATCCTGCTCTTTGCTCCAATAAACCTCAAGAAAAGCAGAGCGCTCGATTGTTGCGGCAGGTTTCTCCAACTGTGGGATATTCCCGCGAGTCATCGCGGAGTCTTTCGCGATGCCAGTTCGATCATCTCACGGAACAAACTTCTCGAAACTTTTGCCATTGAATTTGTAAGGCCCACCGGTTTGACTGCAAATCCAGAGGACGCCGTGCCGATCTTTGTAAATTTGACTCATGAGCGCATCCTTATCGCCATCTTTGACTGGGTAATGCGTTATCTTCTTTCCATCGTAGCGATAGATTCCGCCGCTCCACGGCATCAGCCACAAATCGCCTTCTTTGCCCTTTACAACCGATTGATAGTAAAGGTCGTCCACGCCGATAAGCGATTTCAGACTTCCCGTTCCTTTGGCGGACTTATATTCTATTAGGCCGTGTGAAGGCAGATTCGTCGGCGAGATTTCGAAGCGATACTTTGTGTTGCAAACCCATAGTTTGCCGTCGCGGTCTTCGATGATGGATCGAATTCCAAACGAGCCCGCGTTCGGCACGGCTGTTAGATGGCTTTCGTAAAGCCAGTTGATGGTTTTTCCATCGTAGCGGCAAAGTCCGGCGAACGCTGTTCCGAACCAAATGTTTCCAGCGTTATCTTTGTAAATCGTATAGATATCGTACATGCTGAATAGCGGTTTGACGGCAGCGTTCGGATCGTCGAGATAGTGTCTTGGAAATCTGAGGCAATACAGGGTTTTGCCATCGTAACGCGACGGGCCGCCATCCTTTGAACCAAATTTGAACCAGAGATCATCGGGATGCAGTCTCCATCCTTTGTCGGGCGCGTCCATAATGACGGGCTTCAGTGTTGTGAAAGTTTTTCCGTCGAATTTGCTGACCCCGGCATAAGTTACGAAGTAATGATTGCCTGCTTTGTCCTGTTGGATGTCTATGATTTGATCGCTGACCAGTCCATCGTTTTTTGTGAACCTAGTTAGATTCTTTTTGTCGTAGCGAAACAGCCCTTCGCTATCGCTGCCGAACCAATAGACGCCTTTCTTATCCTGGAACATTGTCCGCAGGTTTTTGCTGACCGTGGTCGCTTTTGAACCAAGTTTGGCGGGCGGGTTGCAGTCCGTGGCCGTTAGGGTCGGCGTGGCGCATAGAAGTAGGATTGCGTTGAGAATCAATGGAGGCCCTCCTTCGCGTTCGTCGCTTGTGAGTGTAACGTTGTTCGTTGGTCAACAGTTCCCAGCCAATTGGCTAAGCCTCGGGAGCTGTTGACGCGGTGTTGGGAGTGCCGGTGTTTATTCCGCGGGCTTGAATTCGAGGGCTACGCGGTTGACGGTCCATAGTGTTCTGCTGATTTGGTTTGTAAGTACGGACCTACAAGGCGTTATCTCTTTTGGAGGCGCACCCTCTACCTTGATCCCTCTCCTGCATCTGTGCAGGAGAGGGATTCGGACACGGAATCGCTTTAGTGCAAACTTACTTCACGCGTTTGAAATCGAAGACTGCTTTCTCGGCGGGCTTGTTATTGTTGTACGCCTGCCAAACCGCAGTCACATGATCTGCGCCATCAAACGTGAACGCGACGTTGTGCATGTGCATGTCCGTCGGCTTCATGTTCGAGCCCTTCACGAAATCGAAGAAGAGAACGTTTGCATCCTTCGCGGGTTTGAACTTCATTGACGGCTGGTTGCCCGCGCCGCAATAATGAGTCATGACGAGGTTGTCGCCATCCATGTGATAAACGCTTACCATTTCAAAAGGTGATCCCGGGCCAAGCGTTTCAACCAGTGCGCTGCCGCTGCCAGTAAGTTTGTATTCGACGGTTGCGGGCATTGCATCTGCGCCTTCTCCCATCTTGCCTTCCCATTTTCCGACGAGCGTTTTCATTTTGTCGAACGCTCTTTTGGCGGTTTCGTCGGCGGATGTGGTCGGGGCTGTGTGCGAGACTGCAGCGAGGAAAATTGCGGAAAGGGCGATTGCTTTCATTGGATAAGTATATCCGGTGATGTCTTTTTGCGTTTGACCCGATGCGTTTTTTGTGCCCGATGCGCTTTGGCAGTATGACCGCGACGGTGTGCCGTCGAAATGGAGCATAACGAAGTGACCCACGTTACGAAAGGCCGCTTTCCAGACGGCTATGTCGTTCGCCGGGCGCAACCGTTGGGAATGGGCCTGACCGGTGTTTGTGTACTCAGCTCTTGCCGAAGGCAGCTTTGATGACGACAAATCCGCTGTCTGCTTTAAGTTCGATTGCCAGCTTGCCACCGTCCACGTCGGCTTCTCCCATGAAATGGTCCTTGGAGTCCTTCGTGAACGGGTTGAATTTGAGCCCCTTCACCTTTTCCTCGTAGAACTTGATGATAGTCTGGATATCGTCTACTGACCTCATTTCGACCGCGACGCTCTCTTCTGTGTCCGTCTTAACTTTCATTGCCGAATCGACATTGATGGTCGCTCCAGGAAAGAACGGAGCGCGCAGATCTTCGGCAGTGACCGTAAGCTGCTTAGGGGTGTCGTTTGTGACGGGCGGACTGCTCGTTTTCGGCGTGCCATTGTCTGCCTTTGACTCAGTCGGTGCGCTGCTGCATCCGCAGAGCGCGAGAATTACGAAAACGCTAATGATGATTTCTTTCATGAGTTTGCCGATTGCTTTTTCCGAAGTTTTGCCCCACACATTCCAAAGGCGATGGCGACGATTGCGAGCTTACCCAGGTCAACTGGACCGGTTGTGCTCGTGTGGGAACGCTTTCCCCGCCTGCTGCGCCAATCAGTCTCACCGCCCCACCTTTCCCGAAGCGCCGTTGATCCCGGCAATTCGGCGACCTGGGCGACGCTATAGTACAGCCCTGTGAACACCACGATCAGCGCGAGTACAAAGTAGAGCTTTGGCGATTTGAGAAGCTTAATTATTGGGTTCTCCTTTGGGAGTGAGCGAAGGTTGCGCTCCCTCTTTGAAAATCTCGCGCAATTATGACCCAAGAATCCTGTTGCCAATGTAGTGCCAAATGGAGTCTGGTTCGAAGTGCATCGAAACTTCACACTGGAGTGCTGAGTTCGGCGGTTGTATTGCGCGTTCCACGTTGAGGCAGCAAAATTCTTCGGGCATCCGGCGTACCGGACCGCGGATCAGAGAAAAGCAGTTTTTCGAAACTGCTCGGCTCGCTCCCCAGGTTGCAAACGTGGAGGGAGGGGGTAGTCAAGCCAGACTGCGCTTCACGTAGCGCTACGACCGGGTTGTTGTGCGGCGTTCGACTTGAAGCTTGCTGCCATTGAAGGTTGCGCGGAGGCGTTGAAGCCACGGTCCATCGGAGACCTTGAACGGTACAGCGAGCGACTTCAACGAGGGCATTTTTCCGTTTCCGTTGATGCCGTTTCCGTTCTTACAGATTTCGATGACGATTTCGAACTCTCCGGGGTTCTCGCGCATCAGGTCTTGAGCGGTCTTGAGTTCGTCGGGAGTTGCGCGCACCAGTTTCAACCGAATGATGCCAGGGGCAGGCTCTTCAAACGCCGCTTGCGCGGTTGCGCCGCCTTCACCGACGAATTCGATTTTGCGCGAGATCACTTCGATGCCGCGTGGGCGGTGCTTAATCGTCCCATGAACAAACACAACTTCCCCATTCAAGTTTCTTCCCGCGAGGTTTGCGTAATCTCGTGGGAAAATCGTAACTGTGGCTTGGCCGGTCAAGTCCTCAAGCTGAATGACGGCCATCAGTTCGCCCTTCTCTTTCGTTCTGGTTTCTTTTAGCCCAGTGATTAGTCCACCCAGAATGACAGTTGCGCCGTCTTCTAATTCAGCGATAGAACCTGCGGTCGAGTTGGCGCGCTGTTCGAGCATTTGTGCATAACTTCGCAGGGGATGATCGCTCAGAAAAACGCCAAGCACTTCCCTTTCCATCGCGAGTTGCTCGCCGCTCGTCGGCGGAGGTGCTGGCGGCAATTCTGGGAACTGCCGCTTTTGTGCGCCCGCCTCTTCAACGAACATTGAAACCTGTCCTGATCGCCGCTCCTTATCCTGGTTTTCTGCGTAGGCCAGCGCTGTTTCGACCATGGCAAGCAGTTTGTTTCGGTTCGGTTCGATACTGTCGAGGGAGCCGGCTTTTATGAGCGCTTCGAGCGCGAGCTTGTTCATGCTTCCAAATTCGCGAGCGCGAGCTGCGAGATCAAATAGATGTGTGAATTCGGCTTGTTTGCGCGCCTTTAGAATGCACTCGATCGCTGCTTCGCCAATGCCTTTTATTGCGGCAAGGCCAAACCGAATGCCGTTCTCTTCAACTGAGAACCCGATGTGCGAACGGTTTATGTCCGGCGGCTTAATCTCGATGCCGATGCGGCGACACTCTTCGAAGAATCCAACGAGACGACCGGTGCTGCCCTGATACGCGCCCAGCAGCGCAGCCATATACTCGACCGGATAGTTTGCCTTTAGATAAGCTGTTTGGTACGCGATGAGCGCATAGCAGACAGCGTGCGCCTTGTTGAAGGCGTAACCTGCGAACGGCTCCAACAGCGTCCAAATTCTATCGGCATTTTGCGCTGATATTCCGTTTGCGGCCGTACCTTGCACGAATTCAACACGCATGGATTCCAGAAGCTCTTTGTCTTTCTTGCCCATCGCGCGACGTAGAATGTCGGCTTTGCCCAGCGTGAATCCCGCAAGTGCGCGCACGAGCTGAAGCACCTGGTCTTGATAAGTGATTACTCCATAAGATTCGCGTAAGATGGGTTCCATTCGTGGGTCAATGTATTCAGGATTCCGACGCTGGAATTTGCCATCAATGTACGAAGGGATGTGTTCGATTGGGCCCGGCCGATACAGCGCGACCATTGCTGTAAGCTCTTGAATTGAGTTTGGCAAAAGATTGACGATGTGCCGCCTCATCCCATCGCTTTCTAATTGGAAAACGCCGGTTGTTTCGCCGCGACCGAGCATCTCAAACGTTTTCCTGTCATCGAGTGGAATGTTTTTGATATCAATCTTGCCTTTGCCTGCGCGTTCTATGCTTTCGACTGCGCGTCCGAGCACGGTCAGGTTGCTAAGGCCAAGAAAGTCCATTTTGAGCAGTCCGATTTTCTCAAGGTCGCCCATTGGATATTGAGTGATGACTTGCTCGTCCGCACCTTTCGCGAGGGGTACACGTTCACGCAAAGGCTCTTTGCTGATAACGACCCCGGCAGCGTGAACTCCTGCGTGTCGTGCGATTCCTTCGATTCTTCCAGCAGTGTCTACAAGCGTCTTTGTTTCTGGGTCAATCGCGTACGCGCGTTTGAATTCAGAAACCTCTTCCAGCGCGCGCTTGATGGTGAACCCGGGCAGAGTGGGAAGCGTTTTGCAAAGCCGATCAACTTCTCCCAGGGGTCGGCCCAATGCTCTTCCAGCGTCTCTGATTGCCTGTTTTGCGCCCAATGTTCCGAAGGTGACGATTTGAGCGACGTGGTCATCTCCGAATCGCTGTCGCACGTACTTGATCACTTCGTCGCGTCGCGCGTCTTCGAAGTCCATATCAATATCGGGCATTTGGATGCGTTCCGGATTCAGGAAGCGTTCAAAGGTTAAGTCGTATTCGATCGGGTCTACGTCGGTGATGCCAACACAATACGAAACAAACGAGCCCGCCGCCGAACCGCGAACACCAAAGTAGATTCCATGCTCGCGCGCGTACATGGCGAACTCTCGAACCAACAGGAAATATTTCGAAAATCCGGTCTGTTCCACAACGCCAAGCTCATAGTCAATTCGGCTTTTGCCGACATCCTTGTTTCCGTGGTACTCCTTGTTAAGGAACTCTTCGGCAAGGTTTCGCAAATATTGGTCCGGCGTTTGACCATTCGGAATCATAGGGTCTGGTAGCTCGGCTCGCTCCTCTTCAAGATTGAAGTCAATCATGTCGGCGACCATGAGAGTGTTCTCGACGGCCTCGGGCGTATCGCTAAACAGCTCAGCCATCTCCTCTCCGGACTTTAAGTAGAACTCCTCTGTATCGAAGCGCATGCGCTCCTTATCCGCGACGCGGCGGTTCGTTTGAATACAAAGCAGAACGTCGTGCGCATCGTGGTCGGTTTTGCACAAGTAATGAGCGTCGTTTGTGCAAAGCAGCGGCAGATTCAGCTCCTTCGCGATTTTCAAGAGCCCTTCCTTGATTTGGGCCTGCTCAGGAAGCCGATGATCTTGGAGTTCTACAAAGTAGTTGCCCTCGCCGAATATCTCTTTGTACATCGCTGCAGTGCGCGCAGCAGATTCGTAATCGCCTCTGAGCAGGTAGCGGTTGATTTCGCTGCCCAAACAGGTGGTCGTGCAGATGAGCCCTTCTGCGCACTCTTTGAGAATTTCATGATCCACGCGTGGCTTGTAGTAGTAGCCTTCCAGCGACGCAGCGGTTGCCAGCTTGCATAGATTTCGATAACCTATTTTGTTTTTTGCCAGCAACAGGAGATGAAATGTGCTGTTATCCTCCTTGCCGCTTTTTTTCTGCCTTCCTTGAGGCGCAACGTACGCCTCCATTCCGATAATCGGCTTGATGCCCTGCTTGCGACATTCGTAAAAGAATTCGATCGCGCCATACATCGCACCATGGTCGGAGATTGCAAGAGCTGGCATGTCGAGCTCTTTGGCGCGCGAGACCATCTCGGGGATGCGTTGGGCCCCGTCCAGAAGGCTGTATTCGGTGTGATTGTGCAGATGCACAAACGGCTTCGACATGGCGGCTGTACCGATCAAGTATGCCCGGTAGGCAGTGCGGCAATATTAGGGACGGGGTATATCCGCTCACCGATGCTCACAGTTATCAACACCCATGGGTAGGCTGCCACCTGAGCGTTCTGCCATTTACGCCATTGCCCTCACGGGTGTCGCGCTCGTCTGCTTCGCGTCTAACTCTATTCTTTGTCGGCTCGCGCTCGGGGGGGCGTCTCCGGATCCGGTTGGATTCACCGCGGTTCGGCTTGTCGCGGGAGGATTGCTGTTAGCGGTCCTGTTCCCGAGGTCGCTCTATTCGCCGAGGCGCGAATCGCTGGGCACGGGGGCGTTGCTCACAAGCTACGCGCTTTTCTTCAGCCTGGCCTACACGAACCTCACGGCGGGTACCGGTGCGCTGCTGCTCTTTGGGTCTGTTCAGCTCACGATGGTCGCCTGGTCACTCGTGAGTGGCCAAAGAGTGGGCCTCGTGTCTGCGCTTGGGTTGGGCGCTGCGACGTTCGGTTTGGTGTGGCTTGTTCTGCCGGGAGTACGGCAACCACCATTAGCGGCAGCGGCCGCGATGTGTCTTGCGGGTGCTTCGTGGGGCGCCTACAGTCTCGTCGGCAAAAGGATCGGTGACGCTAAAGGTGAGACTGCGCGCGCGTTTGCAGTGGCATCGGTCTTAATCGGCGTCTTCTGGCTCGTTTGTCAACCTGGTTATCGCCTGACGGAGCGCGAAGCGTGTCTCGCCGTGATCTCGGGGGCTCTGACCTCCGGCCTTGGGTACGTGATTTGGTACTCGGCCCTAGGTCTGATTTCAACAATAACTGCCAGCGCAGTCCAGTTGACCGTGCCGACGTTGGCGGCTATTTTCGGAGTGATGCTTCTTGGTGAAAGCTTTTCGCCCCGAATCGCCTTGTGCTCAGCGCTGATTCTGGGAGGGGTCGGGCTTGTGGTCTGGCAGAACGCCCGCAAGCGCGCCTAAAGCTATTTTCGCCCGGCTAAGGCCAACTCATCCTCAAGTTCGATCGGCATTGGGTTAGCGCACAACTCGACCCGTGCACGTTGAAACCCGCGTGGTCTTTTCGGCCATTTGAACAGCAACGTCAAAACGCCTCCGTCTGGGCGGTCATCAGGTCCGCCGGCAGGTCGCTTTGATGCCAGCCACCGGATTCCTGACTTCAGCCGCTCGACTATCCATTTCAACAGTTTCGTCATCGGTGTTAACTTCCATCACATTATCCACGAATTTTTCGAATTCTCGACATTAATTTTGTGCCGTTAGTCTCATATCGAAGCTGCGGGATCCGGAAGTTCGAGCATAATCGCCGGTCATGAGTCGTATTCGGGAGGTGGATTATTCGGAGGCAGAGTTCGCGATTTGCGCCGCGTTGTACAACGCCTCGTATCCAGACCTGCCCTACTCCGCTGAGGACTTCCTGTCTGAATACCGTATCCGGGATATGTCGCTTGCGCGTGAGTTTTACCTTTACGGTGAGGCTGGCTTCATCGAGCTTGGTCACGCTTACTGGTACAAAGTTCCTGGAAAAATGTACGCAAAATTCGAGTCCTATGATCAGCGACACGACGAAGAGCTTCTCGAATTTGCGCTAACTCGGCTTGCTACGCTGGGTGGCACCAAGGTCCTGATGTTCTCTCGCACCAGCAAACCTTCTCGCACTGAACTTCTGAAGCGCGTCGGATGTGAGCATGTGCAGACCGAGCCGATATCGAGGCTCCTGCCCGAACAATTCAACTTTGAATATGCTGCCCCGCGTGAAGCTCTCGCGCATCAGAACAATGTCGAAATACTCACGCTCGCTGATTACATAATTCGATGCGAAAACTTCGCGCGAAACATTTACGAACACGCGAAGGCTTGCTTAAGAGATGTGCCGTCGCCTGACACCGTTGAGCCCCCTCCCTTTGAAATCTGGGTGGAGCGGCTAAACCACAAGGCTTGGTACGACCATGAAACGTTCGTGATAGCGCTTCACAACGACGAGATCGTTGGCACATCAGGAATGCATCCATGCTCGGCGGACCCCACGATTCTGTTCACCGGGCTTACCGGTGTGCGAAGCGATTTCCGGCGGCGAGGGGTTGCGACTGCAATGAAAGCGGAAGCGGCAAGAATTGCGATTCGTCGCAAGATCCGAGCCGTGATGACGGACAATGACGAGTCAAACCCTATGTTTGAGCTGAACAAAAGGCTTGGCTTCGAGTGTTACGACGCGTGGCTGCATTACATGCGAGAGTTGTGACCTCAGCTATGCAGCGGTCTTAACGTCGCTACCGGGCTTGTGCAAGCTGAATCAGATCACGGGGAGGGATAAACGTTACATCTTCATCAACCGTGGTCAGCACTTCTAAAGTCGCATTGGAGTTCGCCTCAAGCAGCGAGCCCACGATCGCCTGAACCAATTCTTCTGGCGTCGAAGCTCCACTCGTCACACCCACTGTCGCGAACTGAGTTTTCCAACTCTCGTCAAGCTGCTCGGGTTCAAGCAGCAGATAGGCAGGTTTGCCGCAGGCTTCGGCGACTTCGCGCAGACGATTCGAGTTGCTGCTCGTTTTGCTGCCCACAACAAGAATTAGATCGCATATCTGTGCCAACTCTTTAACCGCATGCTGACGATTTGTGGTTGCGTAGCAAATGTCCTCCTTCTGCGGAGTTTCAAGGTGTGGAAACCGTCGCTTCAGCACTCCCATAATCTCGTTCACCTCATCCACGCTTAGCGTCGTTTGCGTAAGCACGGAAAGCGGGCCCTCAGGCACGGAAACAGCTTCGGCTTCGGCAACGTTGTCCACAAGGGTCATTTGCCGAGGCGCTTCACCCATGGTTCCGGCTGCTTCGACGTGTCCTCGATGACCGATGTACAAAATATGATAGCCACGTGACGCGTATCTCACAGCTTCTCGATGCACTTTTGTCACAAGAGGGCAGGTCGCGTCAATCACTTTCAATTTTCTTTCGGTCGCTTGGTCGCGGACGGATGGAGAGACACCGTGTGCGCTGAACACGACGGTCGAAGCCTCAGGGATGTCGGAAACATCCTCGACGAAAATCACGCCCCGCGATTCAAAGCTTTTCACAACATGCTCGTTATGAACGATTGCGTGACGAACATACAGAGGCGGGCCGTGAACCTTCAGGGCGAGTTCAACAACTTCGATGGCGTACGCAACTCCGGCGCAAAAACCTCTCGGCGCGGCGAGAATCAGCTTATCCATCTGTTCACAATGAGCATACCGGCAAAAAAGAATGGCCCAACTCTCTTGAGTCGGGCCATTCTTTTTGCGATATGAGCGAGATTAGCCTTTCTTGCGGGCCATCTCCATGTCGTCCAAGAGCGCCATGCCCTTGTAGCCGACGACTCTGTGAACTTCTGTTCCGTCGCTCTTCAGGAAGTGAAGGTCAGGAATTGCCGAAGCTCCAAACTTTTGCGCGAGGTCAGGCTGCTCGTCGGTGTCAATATCAACGAACACATAGTACTTGCCCATCGCCTGGAACTGCGGAGTCGTGAACACGCTTCGCTTGTACATCTGGCACGGACCGCACCAAGTTGCGTTGAAGTCTACGAAAAGCATTCTGTTAGTTGACTTCGCCACCTGGTATGCCTCGTCGAGATTGTGATACCACTTCGCAAGATCGGCTTCTCGAATCTCAACTTTCTTCGCGCCTTCCGGAGCGGTGAAAGCAAATGTTTCGGCAGAGATGTTCGAATTACCGACGGTGAGTTCTTTGCCGATAATCAGAACTTCGACAGAATCGTTGTTCTTCGCGGCCTTGAAGTTTGCGGCGCGGGCCATTCCCAACTTCTCATCGAAATACAGCACGCCAACTTTGTTCGAGTTTTTGTCAATCGTGAAGTTAATCGGGGTGACGACGTTGCCCTTCATGTTCATCTTGTTCCCTGCTGTGACTCCCGTCACTGCCTTGAACATATTCGGCATGAAGAAACCAGCCCAGGTTGCGAAGTCGTCCTTTTTGAACGTATCCGCCATGTCGCTGATCCCGCCGGCTCTCTCGATGTACTCATTAGAGCTCTTGGTGTAGTCCCACGTTGTTTTGCCGTCGGTTACGATGTAGCCGGTCGGCGTAATGATCTTTGCTCCGTTGTCGCGGTCAAGGATTAGCTTGTATTCCTGGGCTGCACCTGGGAGCTGCTGAACCGTGAACGTGACCGAGAGCGATTTGGCACCCTGCAGGGTGGCCATGTGTTTGGCGAGGAGGTCGGCGCCGGTGTTGCCCTGTGGGGCCACTAGGACGGCGGCGATTCCCGCAGCGAAAATTGTTGTCATCTGTATCCTCCTGTTCCGGAACGTTATCTACAGTCTACTAAATTATACACATCGGGCGGGCATTCTGATTCCCGAAATTTGGAATCAACCCGCTTTGGCGTAAACCCGGAAGCCTTTCAAGCCGTATTATTCGTCAAAACCTGGTAAAGGCTCACCCTCGCCAGCCTCAAAAACAGCCGTGTTGATTGTAATCATCCTCGTCCTCCTCGCCATCGGAATCTTCATCCTGGTCGGCTACAACAGCTTCGCCAGGATTCGCAACGTGGTCCGGAATGCCTGGTCGGACGTCGAAGTGATGCTCGAACGGAGGTCATCGCTCATCCCGAACCTGGTCGAGACAGTGAAGGGGTACTCGGGTTACGAGCGGGAGACCCTGGAAGCGGTGACCAAGGCCCGCGCTCATGCCGAGGGGGCGATCGGCGCCCAGTCGAGAGCCGTGGCCGAAGAGAAGGTCGCGTCGCGAATTAACCAGATTCTGGTCATTGCCGAGGATTATCCTGAGTTGAAGGCGAGCGCCAACTTCATGAGGCTTCAAGAGGAGCTCCGAGAAACCGAAGACAAAATCGCCAACGCGAGGAAGTATTACAACGCTGCTGTCCGCGATCTCAATACGATGATCGAGACCTTCCCTCTCGGTATGATTGGGACAGCGTGCGGCTTCCGTCACGAAGAGTTTTTCACTGCTGAAGAGGAAGCGCGCGCCGTTCCGTCCGCAAAAATCGAATGATTCTCGCCCGGCTTTCTCTCGCTTTCACGATTCTGATTTCCGCAACCTGCTCGTTTGCGGAAGATTACGTCTTTAACAGATTCGATACAGAAGTTGACATTCAACCAAACAGCGACCTTGTGGTGCGCGAGTATTTGGAAGTCACATTTTCCGCCGCAAAGCACGGCATCTTCAGGACCATTCCCGTCAGATACGACACAGGTCGCGGCGTAGGTCGGAACATCTACTTTCGGTTAGCCAGCGTCAACGATGAGAACGGCCGACCACACCAGACAAAGCTGACTTATCAAGGGAACAACGTCAACATCCGCATCGGCGATCCGGACGTTGTCGTCACCCCTGGCACGAAGGTCACGTACGTCATCAGCTACAACATCAGTGGCGCAATAAACTGGTTTGAAAAGGAAACAGATTGGGATGCCAGCGCGGAACTCTATTGGAATTTGACGGGCACCGAAAACCCAACAGTCATCGAGCACGCATCGTTCAAAGTTACATTCCCGAAAGCGCCTCTCGAGAAAGTTAGAGCAAAGTTCTTTTCGGGCGCATACGGTTCGAAAGACGCCGACAAAATCTCGACCAAAACAGCCGACTCATTCGGGCAAAACACTTTAACAAGATTTACAGTCACCGACACCTCAATCAGCGGTGATGTTCAAAGGCCGCTCGCGCCGTACGAGGGAATTACGATTGTTGTTGGCCTGCCGAGCGACATCATCAAGAAGCCCAGTTGGGACACGGCTCTTGTGAGGTTTCTAAAGTCAAACATCGGGTTCTTCCTGCCGTTGCCCGTACTCCTCATCATGTGGTTGCTCTGGAGTAAATACGGCAAAGACCCCTATGGCGGTCCGATGGTAGTTCAGTACGATCCACCTGATGACATCTCTGGCTCCGAAGCGGGCGCGCTTATTGACGAGCGAGTGGATCAACGAGACATCGTCGCTGGAATTATCACTCTCGCCGTAAAGGGTTACTTGAAAATCAGCGTCAGTGAATCGAAAGTGCTCATGTTCACAAATCGTGAAACGAGCTTGATCATGACTGGCAAACAGGAAACAGGTGAACTGGGACCGTTTGAATCCAAATTGCTGGGTTTACTGTCGGTACGAGAGGTCCACGATGAGGCCGATTTGCGGTCCACCCTTGGCATGCGTCTGCAAGAGCTGAGGGGAGCGCTGTACGCACAACTCGTCGCGCGAGGCTACTATCTCTCTTCACCCGAATCCACCAAAGCGGGTTGGGGTTGCGCAGGGATCGCGATCGTTGTGCTCTGCGCGTTCATCATCGCGAAAACCGATCCGTTCGGCAACTCGCTTCCCGCCATTGTGGGTGGAGTCCTGGCAGCCATCATCGTTGGACTTTTTGCGAACGCGATGCCCCAGCGAACTAAGATCGGCGCAAGAGCAAGATCGAATGTCCAAGGGTTTCACGAGTTCATCAGTCGAGCGCGAGGACAGGAACTCAAGTGGATGGAGAAGAAACACCCTGATATGATGCTGTTCGAAGCGTATCTGCCGCACGCGATTGCGTTTGGTTTGGGCGACGTTTGGGCTCAGGCATTCGCAGGAGTTCTGACTGAACCGCCGAACTGGTACGTGGGCCCGCACGGTTATCCGTTCACGTATGGCAGCTTCATGCACGACCTAAACCGAACGACCAGTGACATCTCGAGCGCCGCAACACCTCCGAGATCATCTGGAGCGAGCGGCGGCCACAGCGGTTTTGGTGGTGGTGGGGGATTCTCCGGCGGTGGGTTTGGCGGCGGAGGCAGCGGAAGCTGGTAACGCTACTCCCCAAGCAACTCCTTTCGAGTTTTTTCGAGCGTCGTTTCGCGAAGTTTCTTCCGCCAGTCCGCTAAGCGCTTCATTTGAGCTGCCTGCTCGGTGGACCATCTCGCGTGAAATTCGCCTGACCGAATATCTTTCAGCACCGACTTCATCTGATCGCGAACATGATCATCAATCACTTTGCCGCCGACAGTCATCGCGCCGAACTGCGCCGTATCGCTGATTATGTCTATCATCCCTGCGATCCCTCGCTCAAACATCATGTCTGCAATCAACTTAATCTCAAAAACGCACTCGAAGTACGCTGCATAAGGCGAGTAGCCTGCCTCGACTAAAGTTGTAAAAGCCGATCGAGCGAGTTCCGTCAATCCGCCGCACAAAACGACCTGTTCACCGAACAAGTCCGTCTCGGTTTCCTCCTTGAAAGAGGAGAGGATCACCCCGGCGCGACCTGAGCCAAGCGCGGCCGCATACGCTTTTGCGATCTGCTCATCGCCATGTTCTCCGGAAATGAGCGCGGCAGCGCCTTTCCCTTGTTCGTACAATCGCCGCAGTTGAGGGCCGATCGCTTTCGGCGCCACTAACAACAGCCCCAAGTCCTCCCTCGGATTGATAACTTTGTAGTGAACGTTATAGCCATGTGCAAACACGATGTGAGATTCGTGTCGTGCGAAAGGGTTGATGATCTGATCGAAAATCTCAGCATGAGTCAGGTCGGGAGCGAGCATGGCGACAACATCACTGGACTCAGCTAACTCTCTTAGGCCGATTGGTTGAAAGCCGAAAGCTTGTGCCCTCGCGCTGCTGGCGCTCCCCTCGCGGAGCCCGACCTTGACTGAAATGCCGCTGTCCCGAAGATTTAGCGCTTGGGCCTCGCCTTGAGCGCCGAATCCAACGACCCCCACTTGTTTGCCCTTCAGGGCGTCGAGCGAAAGTTCGGGGTCTCGCAAAATCACGCGGTTATTATCGCCCGCAAGAGGACCCAAACACCGGATGCGGGCGTCTACGCGTCATACTTAACAACCCCCAATGGAAGGAATCTCAGTCCGAAAAGAGCAGATTTTGCGCGCCGTGGTGATCGAGTACGTCGAGACGGCCGAGCCCGTCGGCAGCCAAGTGCTGGTCGAGCGATACCGAATCGGAGTCGGGCCAGCCACGATTCGAAGCGAGATGGCTGAGATGTCGGAGAGGGGTCTGCTCGAACAGCCGCACACTTCGGCGGGCCGAATCCCATCCGACGGCGGGTACAAGTACTTTGTTGAAAAGCTCGTGCAGAGTGAGGCGGCCGGCCTGGACCGTCCCGAAATGCGAGGAATCGTACGAGCTGACCTCGACCTTGAAACTCTACTCCAAGAGACTTGCAAAGTCATTACGCGGCTTACGCGGTACGCCTCAATCGCAACGACGCTGAACGAGTCGGCCGCAACCGTGAAACAGATTACACTTACTGGAGTTACGCCGACGCGCGCAATTATGCTCATCGTCCTGAGCAACGGCGACGTGCACGATCAGGTCGTGGAAGCGACGCCAGACATCACTCTTTCGCAGCTCCATCTAATCTCAGAGCGTTTGACGGCGGCGGTGCAGGGCAAGCCATTGCGAGTGGTTGGACGACTGCATGCACCGGATAGCTCCGACTTGGAGCCGAGTGTTTCACAACTTGCTCAGCGCAGCTGGAAAAGTTTCAAGAGCGCAGCGAAAAACCTCTCGAGCGGCAAGCTGATTCGCGAAGGAACTCAGTTTCTGCTTGGTGAGCCGGAGTTTCAGAAGGATATTGCGGCGTTAGGACAACTTGTTGATGCGATCGAGGACGCAGACACGATGCACCAAGTTCTCGACCGAAGCGACAAAGCACGGACGATGGTATCTATCGGAAAAGAGAACGAGCCGGAGCCGCTGAAGCGTGCTGCGATTATCGCAAGCCGTTTCTTCGTCAAAGGCGAGGAGGCCGGCGCCATCGCTGTTATTGGTCCAACCCGAATGAGATACGAAGAAACCATTCCAGTCGTTGACCAGACTGCGAGGGCGCTTTCTGACGCGCTTACTCGATTGATGAGCTGATTAGAGTTTGAAGATCGAGTCAGCCAAGCCGCTGTTTGCGCGGATGTTTGAATACTCAGTGACGCCTGCGACCTTGTTTTCAGAGTTCTTGACGGTAACGCGAGTAGCAACCCAAACTCCATTGCTTTGGACCGGATTCTCATACTCAAACGTCGCCATCAATTGGCCTTTTCGGTTGTACCAAACTCGTTTCGCAACATAACGCTTCGACGGGTGGACCCAAATTCTGAAACGGGTCGTATCTCGATCCTGTCGAAAAGTCGCGTCGAAAATGTTGAATCCGTCCGTGTCGGTTCGCACAAACACCCCTTTCAAAAACTGCTGTGAGATGGAAGGGGTGATGAGGCCGAAATCGAAAAGCGTTTGGTGCCGACCAGGGTCCTGCGAAAGATCGTCGGTTTTCCTAAGGTTGAATCGTTGAACGAAGTAGGACTGTTTGTTTCCCGCGATCAGGTAGATGATCTTCTCGCCGTTCACGTTCGAGGAAAGCTTTAGCTTCATCGGCTCCTTCCATTGAACCAACCCGCTTTCCGCCTCATAGCCAAGCGCGAAGTCGTTGTTAATCTTCTTCAATTCACTTCGGTTAGCCGACTTGAGCTTCATATTAAACTGAAGGTCGGAAAGGTTGTTTGAGACTGCGTCGTCGAAATCTACGGCTGGCGTCGTTGCCGCCGCGAACAGGGATGCCAAAATCATAACGAAAAGTATAGACGCCTCAGGCCGCTGAGCGCGTCCATATTTGCGTACTGAGATAGGAGATAAGTCCCCCCCAATGAAGTTCTGCGCTGTTTTCGCTGCATTTTTGGCCGCCGCACTGCCCGGCTGGTCCGCCACATACCGAGTCAAAGCCGAGCACGGTCTCGGGAAACTGAGGGTGACAGTGACTCTGAACGAGGGGGATTCGTCCAGCGAGTTCAGGATGCCTGCTTGGGCACCGGGCGATTACCGGATTCTGGACTTCGGAAAAGGTGTCTCAGCGGAGCTGTTCAAAACTGGAGACGGCACCATCACGCGGTCAACTCACAGCAATGTCAATTCGTGGCAGGTGTCAACCCCCGCGAACACAGTTGAATATCTCGTAGCGGATTCTGGCGGTGCCGGTCTGTTCTCGGACTTTTTCCGCCTAACGAAAGACGAATTCTGTTTCGACGGCCCAGCCGTCCTCGGCTATTTTGTCGGCCATCAAAACGAACCGCATACGCTAATCATCGAGAAGACGATTGCGGGCGCGGGTGTGGAGTGCGCGCTTGAACCGGTCGCAACAGACAACAAAAATGAAGCTCGATACAAAGCGCCGGACTACGACACGTTAGTGGATTGCCCCGTTGTGCACAGCGTGAGGCTTAGAGTGCAGGAGTTCACCGTTCTCGGCAAGCCACACAAGATTGTCGCGTTCAACCGATCCAGTGGTGTAAACGTTGACTCGTTCGCCAAAGTATGCGAAAAAATCATCCCGCAAGCTGCCGCCATGATGGGTGGACTTCCCTACCCGCGGTATTACTTCATGTTTGACTTCGGCGGAGGTGGAGGCGGGCTTGAACACCTTCTGTGCAACAAAATCGGTATTGGCCCCGACTTCACTGCCACGATGCTCAGTGACTTCATCGCGCACGAGTACTTTCACGCCTGGAATGTGAAGCGCATTCGCGCCAAGCCATTGGGTCCGTTTGATTACCAAGCCAAAGCGGTAACCGGAACACTTTGGTGGCTCGAAGGCGTGACGGACTACTACTCCAAACTGTTAGTGCATCGCGCGGGGCTGTGGAATCGCGCCGAACTACTGGATGCACTTTCCACCAGCGTTTACGAACTTACGACGGTGTCGGCGCGAAACTCAGTCAGCGCCGACGAATGCAGCCGCCGCGTTTGGGAAGCCGGAAACAGCGAAGGATTCGGCGGCATGAGCTACTACCTGAAAGGTGAAGTCGTTGGATTCTGCCTTGATATGGCGATTCGCGCAGAATCGGATGGAAAGCATTCGCTCGACGACGTGATGCGTACTCTGCACAAAGAGTGCAGCGACGGAAAGCCGGGCTACAGTGAAACACGCATTAGAGAACTTTGCATTCAATTCGGAGGGGATGGACTCGCCGAGGTTTACGACAGTTGCGTCATGAAACCGGGCGAAGTGCCGATCGGCACCTGGCTCCGCAGGCTCGGAATGCGTTGGACGAACGAAGGCATCGCAATCAGCCAAGACGCGAGCCCAGCGGCTAAACGCATAGGCTCCCAATGGCCGAACTAATCTGTGCCGTCTCGGTCTGACGCGCAATTTTCGTACTTCCCGTACCATCCAAAACTGCCGTACCCCGAACTTCGTACTCCGTACCATTCTTACCTTCTCAGCCGCGAGTTGATGTGGACGAAGATGTCCATGAAGCCGTTGGTGTCGTTGGGGACGAGGTTGGTGGCGTTCGAGGCAAACGCGACGACCATGCCGTTTGCGCTCATCACGCACGCTTCGCTTTGCGCGTTGCCCTGCTCACCGTTTGTGTTGTTCGAGATGCGCCAAGTCTCTCCGCTCCACATATCGTGCATGAAGATATCGGCAAGGCGGTCGTTGATGTCACCGTCGTCGGTGAGGTTTGTAGAAGGTGAGGCGAGCAGCGCGTAGTGCCCGTCATCGGTCAGCATCGCGATTCCTCCGCCGTGGTTGCCTTGCCCTCCATCAGACCTGACCGTTACGCGAACGGTGGTGCCGAGCCACCGATCTCGCACGAAGCCGTCATAAGTTCGATTCGTGTCTCCAGAGACGAGGTTTGAGGCTGTGCTGCTAAAGGCGACATAGCGGCCGTCTGGACTGATCGCGATACCAGACACAACACCACTATCGCTGTTGCCTTGCGTCCCATCAGTGGAAACCGACACCCGCTCGGTGATTCTCGTCCACGTGTCATGGACAAACACGTCCTGAGTCCGATTCGTATCACCGTCAACGAGGTTGCTTGCATAGGATTGAAAACAGACATATCTCCCGTCCGAGGTGATGGAAGGACGACCACTGTAAAGGTTTGCTTGCTCGCCTCTTGAGGACTCCGAGACCCGGATTGTTACCCCCCTTAGTCTATCTCGCATGAAGATGTCGTCCCAACCATTCGTATCTCCGTCAACTAAATTGGTCCCGCGAGACCTAAACGCAATGTACCGGCCATTCTCGGAGATGCACGAGTGATCAGATCCAGCGTCTGCCTCTACCCCGTCCTGTCCGATGGATATCCTCTCAGTTGAGTTTGATAACAGGTCGCGAACGAACACGTCGCCAACACCGTTGGAGTCACCTGGAACAAGGTTCGTGCCTTCGGAATAGAATGAAACGAACCTCTCGTCTCCCGAAATCGCTTCAAGTACGCTTGCGCCGTTTGACTGAATGCCGTTCGCGCCGACACTCACCCGTATTGTTCTCCTCGTAGAGAGATCGTGGACAAATCCGTCAATCCATCCATTCGTGTCCCCCGTGACAAGGTTGGTCGCCCACGACGTGAAGCCTAATAGTCTGCCCGTTGGGCTCAGGACTGGCTTCTGGCTCCTGTCATTGGATTGCGTCCCACGCTCCGACACGGAAGCTCGAAAAGTAGGCTCAATCACCGTCGCCGAAAATGAGATTCCGGCGACGGTGAACAGGGCTGTCACGAGAAATGTTCCGTGTCTCATGGCCAGAAGCTAAGGAACGGTCGGCGGCCCGCGAGCGTAAAGTTCTCGACATAATTAGTGTGGTCGTCATTCCGGAACACTTTTACGCGAAAGTGACTGTACGTGCCTGCAG
Source organism: Fimbriimonadales bacterium (assembly GCA_046330175.1). GTDB lineage: Bacteria > Armatimonadota > Fimbriimonadia > Fimbriimonadales > ATM1 > JAJPJR01. The sequence goes on along the minus strand of JAXLTG010000001.1, from coordinate 606,711 downwards.
TGTTGGCATAATACACTTGCTCTACATTGTCGAAAATCGCGTCGCCTGGCGGGTCAAGGTCACCGCTTTCAGAGGACGTGATGTACTCCCACTGACCATTCGAGACACGTTTTCCTTCAAGCACAAGGTCTAAGTTTCCGGGTGAATCGGTGGCTGGAGTAATTGAGTCAACCATGGTTCGCTGCCAAACGAGCGTCACACTCACTGGTTCGAGCGGTTGCGACTGATGAAGAGGAAAGGTTTTTGTCACGCCCAGCGCTATCGAGTCGTCGTGAGTGTAGTTCCGCCACTTGACCGCGTTCACCGCATCCAGCGCACCCCAACCGCCTTGGTTGTTCCACACGCCATTTCCAGCGAAGTTAGTTCCGTCGGGATGAGGCACATATTCAACAGCGTTGATGAGAATTGCCTTCAGCTGGCGTGGTGTCAAGCTCGGTCTCGCCTCTTTCAACAGCGCGCAGACGCCAGCGACATGAGGCGCAGCGAAGCTGGTCCCTGATGTATTTCTCCAAACGGGGTTCGTATACGTGGAGTTAATGTCCGCTGCTGGCGCGCTTATATCCGGCTTCTTGCGACCATCATCCGCGGGTCCGGGAGAAGTGCCGTCCGAGTTGGCAGGATCATCCCAGATCTTGTCATCGCTACGATCTGCGCCCGTTCCTTTGTCGTCAAATCCTCCTACGGAAATGCAGTTGTAGGAACCCGACGGAGGTGCTAACTGAGCTGCAGCACTGATGTTTCCACACGAGTGAATAAATGAAACACCCTTCTTGTCGACAATCCAGTCAATCTGCTTTGCAGAGTAATGGGTCGCCCTGGTGTCATTGTCAACTCCATCGTCACCATAGATTATTCCGCCGCGACTGAAATTGATGATAGGAGAAAGCGCAGTGTCCGCCGCCCATACGAAAGCCTGCAAATCGCCACCAGTCGTGATATTGTCCCAGGTTTCTGGTAGAGAGCTGGTATTGCAACCCTGACCAATCACGTAGAATGCCGAGGTTTTCGCAACTACAGGTGTCGCGTCGTAGGCGATGCCTACATTGCTATCGCCGGCGTCCGGCCGGCAGAAGACAACACCTGCAACCTGCGTACCGTGTCCTTGTGTGCATCCGCCCGTGGCTCCACCTCCACCCGCCGAATAGTCAATCTGATCCGACGAGCCGACTGAAGGTAACCTTGTGTTGAAGTAGCCGTTGTCAACAATCGCAACCTTGACATCCGCGCCTGTGTAAGGACCAACTCCTCCAGTGCCAGAGTGAACTTGATCAGCGCGAATCGCTAACCTGCTTTGATCAATGAACCCTTCGATTGGCATATCGAGCGAGACTTGTTCAATACCGTCAACCGCGAGCAATCGCAAGAACTCAGCTCTGTTCGCTCTGATCGCGAAGACGTTTAGGTCTGGCGTGGACCATGCCACTTTTTCTCCAAACACCTGTTTCAACGAATCGTAGACAGGTTGGCATGACTCACGCGACAGCGCGGAGTAATCTTCGTGATACGCCGAGCGCGCAATCGTGTCCTTTTCAAGAACAAAACTATCCAGCCACATCGCGTAATCGTATGCGGCGACAATGTCGTTATCAGTGACCGAATCGTCACCCGATTTCTGTTTTTCGATAAGATCCTCCCAATCGCAGAACGCTTGAGTGCATTCGTTGCGCTCATCGTTCGTGGCAAGGGATGATTCAAGATCAATCGGCGCACGGTTTAGCCGAATGGACAAAATAAGATCGTGCTGCTTATCCGGCTCCTTTTCCATGATCGCAACAACTTCGGGGTCTATCTGGGGACCGTCAGCCCCCCCCCCCCCCCGTGGGACTTCCGAATCCAAACGCGCCGATGATAAACCCACCGACGAGCAAGGTCACAAACAGTGCTATCAGCTTCATTGCAGTTTCCTCCTAATTGGCCTGATTGCCGTTCTGTTTTGCTTCGCCCGAATAATTTATGCGCCCCCGGAACCGGGGGAGCCGCCGGAGCGGAGCGACGGCTGAGGGGGCCACTTGCAGCCATTCTCAGCCTACACTCAGTTGTCGTTTCATTGTACGCAAAAAGTTTGAAGAAATTGCAGGCAATTTTGCTGGGATGAGAAAACCATTACATTTAAGACCTATGAGGTGCGGCAGGTTAGGAGGGTCCGAGGAGTTCGTACAGGAGCCGCCACCGGGAAGCGACTCGCCAGCGCGCCACGAAGCTCGGTGCCACGCTGCTGGGCAGAAGCTAAATTGTTTCTCGTCGGAATGAGAGGCACGGCGGAATTGAAAACGGGCGCTTGATATCGTAGGTGACGCCCGTGTAGCCGCGCAAATGCGGCGTCACTTCCAGCCAAGCAGCGACCCAATCCTCGTCGCGGCAAGAGTCGCAACACGACAGCTGCACCAAATCAATGTCATTCTCTCGCTTCGACATTAGTTGCTGAACATGTTCTGCCAACAGGCGATCGCCTTTCGCTTGCAGTCGAAGCAGGCCAAAGTTGCCATGCCCATAAAAAACGAACACGTCGCATTGGCTGATTGCATCAAGAGCGACTGAAAGGCTCGGCTCTTCAAGAACCTGTACAGAATGCGAACCCCGCCACCTCCACCAGATAAGAAACCGGAACAGGTACCACCACAAACGCACGAAACCGCCCGCGCCTGAACAGTCTCCACGAATCAGGAGCAGTTTGTTCATCGAATCCGGCCCGGCTGGCACAGCGCGGCCACTATTCTAAGGCGTCGGAACTAGGCGCGACTCAGCGACGTCGTCACATTAATCGTAACGCTTTGTCCGTTTTGGCCACCCTTCATCTTCATTTTGTTGGTGAAGGAGCCTTTTTCTGGCAAGCCGTCCGCGACGCGCACCCACATCGTGCCACCGCCTGATACGTCCATCGCCCCGCTGCCGCTCATGTTGAGCAAAATCTTATAGCAGTCTCGACCAGCAACTTTTTCTAATGCGAGCAGCTTGTTCGTGACTTTCATCTTCAACTGACCCATTTGCGAAGGCATGTTCACTTCGCTCGACCAGGTGCCGCCGATTTTCACGGAACCGGCAGGAAAAGAGGTCGGGTTGTTCATGCTGCTCATGCTAACGCCAGAATTTGAAATCACTTTGCCCTGAGAGTCCATAACGGTGGTCGTCTTTTGTTTCAGCATCGCATCGGTCTGGCTTTTCACCATTTTTGGGTCAATTCCGGGGACTTGCATGTTCGCCCGATCCACACCGGATTCGATGGTGAACTTGTTGCCATTAACGTTTTTGCAGGTCTGGCGGACGAGCATATCTATCGTCACATTCATGGACTTCCCATTGGCTCCTGGGACAACGGTCTTCATGACTACGTTGTGCTTTACGATCTGCCCTTTCGTGAGCTTCACCCGAAGCATATGGCCCTGCTGGGCCGGAGCTGGCGCAAGAACAAGCGCGGACGACAAAACAACTGCTGCGAAACTAATCAAGACTGCACCTCCGAGGTCAACCGAACTATATCACAATAGACTAATAACGGGAGCCGGAAGGTACTTCCAATGGGGCTTCAGGCCACCAAGTCACCCTCGGGTACCAGGTGTCCTCGAACCGGCGCATCTTCACATGGCCGTCTACATACAAGTAATTGTTGAACCCTTGATACCTAAAAAGCGCGACCTGCTCGGCTGCCTTCTCAAACGGGACGTCGCTCGGGTTCGGCGGCCAGGTGTCCTTCTGCCAATGCCACCACTCGATGAAGTCGTGTTGGAAGTCCAAGTTTCTCTCAGACAAGTAAATTGTGTCTGAGGGGTCGAGCACCATGGACTCGTTGTACGCATAATCGAACCAGGAGTTGTCCGCAAAGCTTGATGGCCGTTTGTCCGGATCGGTGGAGTCGGCGTTCACCCTCAGGAGTCGCCGATCGGTATCGAAGTACGGCAGTAGCTTCTCGTACCATTCAATGGTGCCATCAAGGTTAATGTCCTGAGGATCGCCCTGCTGGGCCCAGTCAGGAACTGGGAAGTACCCATCCGAGTCGCCTCTGTAAATCGTGCACGCCATGCCCACCTGCCGGGCATTAGAGCTTGCCGAATAGGCGAGCACTTTGTTCCTCACCTGGGTGAACACCGGGAACATGACAGCCATCAGCACGGCGATAATCGCGGTGCTCGACAGCAACTCAATAAGCGTGAAAGCGTGTTTCTTCAACTGGGACCCCCGGCTGTATTTTCGGCAGCCTGGCCACGAATATGGACGGCTGCCGAAAGGTTTTTTCGCCTGGAAGTTGGAGTAATTGGTCCGCTTTTCGGGCGCGGGGGCCTCGCCAGGAGTTCGGGGGCCGACTTGGGCGACCCCTAAGCAGCCAGCAGGTGCCCGTCTTTCAACTCGAATTTCTCACCCAGCATCTTCTTCCAGTCGTCCAGCTGCTTCTTAGTGAGAACCGCCTCAACCTCTTTGTTGAGTCTTTCCTTCAGCTTGTCCATCTGTGCTTTGTCAATCGTAATCTCGCCACTGCCGCTCGGATCGAACAGTGCTTGCATTCGTGCGCTGTGGCTTTCCCAAATCGTCTCCAACTTGGAGGTTTGCTCTTTTGAAACTCCGAGCTTTTCGGCGTACTCTTTTCGCGAAAGCGCCGAATATCCAACCTGCTGAAGATATATCTCAACAAACCTCTTCCTCTGCTTCTCGTTGAATATCTCCAGCACCTTCTTGTCGAGCTCTTTGCTGTCATCTTGGTCGCCCATAACGATCATCGTGTGGCCGGCGCCATCGTCCTGTATGATGTTTTCGAGGAGCTTCTTGATAGACTTCTTTTGGTCTGCTGACAACTTCAAATGCTCTTGCACCTGAGGGTTCATCGCATATACGAAATGTGGACCGGCGACAGGAATCTGAAAAGTCTGGGCCACACTGGACGCGCAAAGGGCAGCAACAAAAACGGTGGCAAGGAGGGCTATGAGTTTCATGATGAGTAACCTACCTCCGCCTACAATGCATCAGTTCCCAAAAGCCCTGCTTTCTCCATATCCGTTTCCATACTGCAACTTTTGACCCATTGCCCGCGTACTCACGCCATGCGAGCCAGTTCCTTTTTTCTGCTGATTCTAACGTTCAACGGCGTCTTCGCAGACTCCCGGTCTGCCGTCGAGTACGAGCAGCTTGTTCGATCCGCCGACACCCTCGCCAACCTCGAAAAAGCGGTGAGTATCTACAACCAGAATGGCGACGTCTGGCGTCGGCTGGGTTCAGCTCGTTACGATGCAAAGAAGTTTGCTGAGGCCATCGAAGCTCACAAAATGGCTCTGAAATTAGGTGGATTTGAGAACAAGTTTTTTGCCAACACACATTTCGACATCGCCTGTTGCCTCGCACGGCTTGGCAAAACCGCTGACGCGTTTAAGGAACTCGAGATCGCAATGTCTTTAGGGTTTCGAGACCTCAATCAAGTCCAAAAAGACACCGATCTTGACCCACTGCATTCCGACAAGCGTTGGCCGGCGCTATCGGGCACCGACGATGTAACCAAAATGAGCCGCGACGACGCGTGGAGATACGATGCAAGGCTCATGGTGCGCGAAGCACAACGAATTCATTACGACCCGTTCATCCATTTTCCGAAAAAAGAGCAGGAAATCTGGCTGAAAACGATCCAACGCGACATTCCCAAAATGAATGACAACGAAATCAAAATCGCGTTCATGAAATACATGGTCCGACTTGGCGATGGACATACCGGTATTCGTACAGCAGAGCCTGAGAAGAACCCAATTCTTCCGTTGCAACTCTACTGGTTTGAAGAAGGCATCTATGTAATCGCAGCTTCGAAAGATCACGGCGAACTCGTGGGGCGCAAAGTCACTCGCGTTGCGGGCCACGACATCATGGAGCTTATGAAGGCAGTCGAACCCACGATTTGGAGAGACAACCCGCAGGGCATTCGCAGCGCAGCTCCTTCACGAGCGACTCAGCCCTGGGTTCTCAACGGTTTGGGATTCCTAACGGATCTATCGGGCGCAGACGTCACAACCATTGGCGATTCCGGAGACTCGAAAACCGTCTTCGTTCAGGCGAAAGTTGGGCAGCCGGATGCAACATGGGTCAACTGGCTCGAGCGGCGGGAAAGCCCGTTGTATTTACAGAATCGGGCGAAACCGTATCACCTGGTTACGCTGCCGGAGCTAGGCGCTGTCTATGTTCAATACAACTCAGTGCGAAACGATCCGGCTGAGGTTCTGTCGGAGTTCTCTTCTCGGCTCACCGATACGCTGAAGTCCACCAATGCTCAGCGGCTTATCGTTGACGTGCGCTTTAACGGTGGCGGAAACACTTTCCTTAGTCGACCGCTTGTTAGCGCAATTATCACCAATCCAGTCATCAACAAACGAGGACACCTGTTTGTGATTACCGGACGCCAGACCTTTTCCGCGGCGCAAAACTTTACGACCGACCTTGGTCGCGCAGCAGAGGTGATTTATGTTGGCGAGCCGACCGGATCATCCCCCAACTTTGTTGGTGAGACCGTTCGGTTTACACTTCCTTACAGCAAAATGCAGGGATCTATTTCAGACCTCTATTGGCAGCGGTCTTGGCCGATGGACTCGCGAATCTGGATAGCTCCCGACCTTCCCGCCCCTCCAACGTTTGCAGCTTTCAAGGCGAACATAGATCCGGCAATGGACGCAATCCGCGAATACATCGGAAAGGGATAGATCGCGCATCAGGTAGCTTCGGCATTGTTGTGAAAACGCGCGACTACGTCATCGAGGAATACACCAAGACTGTGTGTCCGGTGTGTTTTGAAGTGCGCCAGCGCGCGTCGAATGAATCTGACGTCTTCAAAGATGGGATGTTAGTTTCGCGCGACGGAAAGATTTGGTTGAGGCGGTATTGCACCGCTCACGGCGAAACCGAATCTCTTTACGAAGAGGAAGCCGAGATTTGGCACGCGCGCAGAGGTTGGAGCACCCCGACGCTGAGCATCACGCCCGATCGCCCCGATAACTACGCCGCATTTCCAGACGGATACCGCAATGGCTTGCCTCATTCTCACGGTCAGCACACGTGCATCCTGCTTTTGAACGTGCTTGAAAAGTGCAACTTCTCGTGCCCAACCTGTTACGCATCGGCTAAGCCCGGCGACGATCCGACTGCCGACGAGCTGCCGACGATCCAAGAAATTCTCCACACCGTTAGAACGGTGATCGCCAGGGAAGGAGGAAAGCTTGGAGTCCTTATGATCTCCGGTGGCGAACCCACGATTCGAAAGGACCTTCCCGACCTACTCGAAGAGCTGCTCGCACTCAACATCACCCGTATTCTGCTCAACACAAACGGCCGGCGGATTGCCCGCGAAGATTCCCTTCTAACTGTTCTTCAACGCCATCGTGAGAAGATAGAGGTTTACCTGCAGTTTGATGGTCTCACCGAGCAAGCGCATATGAGCCTGCGTGGTGAAGCGCTTTGTGAGGAAAAGAAGTTGTGTGTTGAGCGGCTCAACTCCGCTGGTGTGTACTTCACACTCGTCATGACCGTGGCCAAAGAAACCAACGAATCTGAAGTAGGAGATGTACTCCTTTACGCATTAACTTTTCCAAAGTGCGCGGGGCTAGCGATCCAGCCAATGTTTGGTAGTGGACGCGCCACCGGTTTTGACCCGAGGAATCGCACAACGCCGACAGGAGTATTGCGACGACTCGCTGATCAAACCCATGGAAAGGTAACCCATGACGACTTCATCCCGCTTCCGTGCTCGCACCGTGACTGTTGCGACATCGGGTACCTGATTCAGACGCGCTCAGGTGAGTGGAGTTCATTGACCAAGCTGATCGGAAGGGACGAACTGAAGAACTGGATGCACCTGGTCGCAAACACCATCAGTTTCGAAAACGCGTCGGATGCCGTTAGAGAAATGCTCAAATCGGGAGTGCTGCAAAGAGTGTTTTCCGAGCAGCAAAAGATAAGCGCGCCGCAAATGGCGATGGACCTGTTCAAAATGTGCGGATGTGTGCCAGGAGTCTCAGATCTCATTGGAGGGCTTTGGGCAAAGTACGCCACCCGCCCGTCAGCTCTTGAGAAAATGGCAGACAGCACCTTTCGAATCACAGTGAAAATGTTCATGGATCACCACACTCTTCACGAAGCACGCATCAGGCAGTGCTGCGTTCACACTGGCACTTTTGAAGATGACCCCAGACGCTATTCATTTTGTTGGCGATGGCTTTTTGCCGATGCATCCGATTTTCCAACACGAGAATTGATCCGCCCAAACACGATTTCAGTGGCAACAAAGAGATGAGTATCGGCTCGCTCTTCACTTTGCTCGGATTTCTGGCTGGAGGAGCAGTCTATTTTTTCGCCGCGCGAAGAGAACCACAATTCAGGTCACACTCCCTAAAGCTTGCAGTTGTGGGGCTCACTTGCGGTGTGCTTGGCGCAAAATTATCGCATTGGGTCGCGTCCGGTCAAATCTCAGAAAGCCCCAACGCCGCCGGCTATCTTTTCTCCGGTCGCTCGCTGATCGGCGGCTTACTGTTTGGTTGGATCGGCGTGGAAATTGCAAAGAGAGTGATGGGAATTCGCGCGAGCAGCGGCCCGATGTTCGCGCTTGCAATTCCTGCGGGCGAATCCGTCGGTCGGTTTGGCTGCTTCCTCAATGGATGTTGCTACGGAACAAAGACTTACCTCCCCTGGGCGGTCCAGATGCATGGCGAATGGAGACACCCTTCACAGCTTTATCTGTCTGTGTCCGCAGCGCTCATATTCTTTTTCATGCTTTATCTCCATGCGCGTGTGGACAAACGGACCCTGTTTCCCATCTTCCTCGCCCTGTTCGGCATCAGCCGGTTCGCGATTGAGTTCTTTCGCGAAAGGCAGCCACTGTTCGCCGGAGTCTCTTTGGCGCAAATCGTCTGCCTGGAGTTGAGCGTCACCGCACTAGTAATTTTGTATTTAAACAAGCGTCATCAGACTGGAGCGACGGGTGGATAACTCGCGAAAGTGCACCGAATGCAAGGCACCGCTCGCACCGGGCGAAAACGTCTGCCCTCAATCTGGTTACCGCTGCTCCCGCATTCGAACTTCGATATTCTGGGCGCTGCTTTGTCTGCTCTCAGCGGTCGGCGTGCTCGCGGTAATGTTTACTTGCAACGGCGTAGACAAAGCGGATTTCGCCTCCTCCGCAAACTGGTTTCTGCTAGGCTTAGTGCTGGCGGTGGCGGCGATCCTTTTTGGGAATCTTGCTTTCCGTCCGAGGAAACGACCTAAATGAGTGAACAGAATCAACTCCGCTGTCCAAGTTGTGGCGTACTGCTTAGACTCTTCGACGCAACTTGCCCGTCGTGTGGCTCGCCGACTCCGCGCAAAACACCATCAGCTGAAGAGGGCGATTGGTCCAAGCCGCCTCCTGTCGGACGCGCTCCGAAGTACGTCCCCTCAAGCGGATTGCCTGCGGTTGCACAAGGCTGCCTAATGGCTTTGCTGATAATTGTGGCTCTGGGGTTTGCAGCCTTCGGCCTCTGCGTCGGAATACTTACAGTCGGCGACGCGCGCTATGGCGTGGATCCCGCCACCCTTGCTATCTCTATTGTATGTATCGGGCTTTCAATCCTTCTCTGTGTGGTAGCGGTAAAACTTGGAAGGCGGAAATAATATGATCAACTCAAAAACACCTGGTGAAAAGTTAGAGGGCATCGCATTCACCTTTTGCAAAACCGCTTTGCTGGCGCTCATATTGCAGAAATTCACGCTCCCGGTCGCAGCTGGCCTCGCAGCAGTCTTTTTTGTTCTTGCGTACACATGCGGCAAAAAAGACACACGCTGCTTCGCGCGCTATCCCTTAATGATTGCTTTCCTGTGGCTATTGGTCGTCGTAGGCTGGACGTGGCTGAACTACTTCCGAGGATGAGCACGAAGTATTTCTATGCGTAGTTCAGTTTCCAAATTACTGTTGCTCGGTGCGGCTCTCTATGCTGGACTCGTTTTCGGCGCCTGCAAAAACGATTCCTCGAGACCGACTCCACCGAAGAGGGCAGCTATTCTCGACAATCCACCTGACCCAGTCCGGGACCCGCTGGTTAACAAACTGCTTGACAAACTCTATGTCGGGACGCTCGGAAGCAGCATGGACGAAGCAGACCTGAAAAATCTGCCGACCGAATTTCCGAATCGGCCGAAACTAATCGAACCGTTTCAGAAGCTTTCTAATTCGGATTGGCAAATCAAGTTTGATGCTTTTCAATATCGTTTGGTTGAACTCGCGGACGTGCGACGCATGGACAGCGACTCTCTGTTCAGGTGCATCCGTAGCCTGCATGATAAGCACGAAGGAACGACGGCGCTGCTTCCCGTAGCTGCCGTGAGAACGAGCTTGCACCGCCAGGGAGCTTGGCTGATCGTCTGTGTCTGGGAGATCGCCGAATCGCACGGCAAGGCCGGGGACGCAAAAAACCTTCCGCTGTCGCACTACTGGGTCTACCTCATGCGAGCGGACGACCAGCAGATTCTCGCCCAATCCTCGTGCGACTAAGCCGAACAAACCCGCTTGAACCACCGACCAACGCTGAACCGTCCTGGTAATGTGACTGAGAGCGGTGAGTAGGGCCGCTCGGGGAGACGAATATGTCTGAACAGAATCGCAGTTTCTCGTGGCTGCCTAGACGAGGCGATGGAGCCCCCTCGGCACAATACTACTTCGGGGTGATCACAGCAATCTGTGCTGGTGTCATCGCCGTGTGGACGCTCGTGCTTCTTGCTGCAGGGCTAAGCGCGTTTCGGGGGAGTTGGGAGGCCAAGTCGGTTGCCGACTACTTTTTCGCGTGCGTTGCCTCTTTCGCGACCGTGTATGCCGGTTTGAAAGCTGCTAAGGGCCACTGGTTGTCCCTCGCACTTTCTCTGCTTGCGTGGATGTGTTTGCTGCCAATCGCAATCTATTCACTGGTTGGTGTCCACGCACCGGAAGCCTCAATCATTGGCACAATTTTCACTGCAACTGGAGGTTTCCCCGGCCAGCCAGAGTCACAGTCACTCGAACCTTCAATGCGATTTCGGTGTTCGCTGTTGGTTGTGTCACTGCTTCTGTTCGTCACCTGCGCTCGGGTGCTTTTGCGTCCATCGAAAGCCGATTACGAAAACAGCAGTACGTTCTTCACGGCAACAGGATCCATCGCATGGCGTCGTGTGAGCTTTGTGGTTTTCGCAGCTTTCTTGTTCGCGACAATGTGGGGTCAGAGTGGACCGCTTTCATCTGTTTCCTATGCTGGAATCGGCCAATTTGGCGATGACCGAATGGTCGCAGACTTCGCTCAAAACATACCGTTCTTGGCCGCGCTGGTTGGGATAGTTGCAAAACTCATGTTCGTGTACCCACTGGCGCTCCTCGAATCAGTTTCGCACCTTCTGCGAAACCCAGAATTCGTAATGCCTGCGGCCTTCATTCTGCTTTGGCTCGGGACAAGAGTCTCGGTCGAACAGCAAGGGGTTAGGTTCTATTTTATCAACTCACGCTCGACACTTCTGTTGGTGAAATGGAGCAGAGTAACTCAGTGCAACTTGATTGAACATCATGGCGTTGTTGATACTGCTGTGCTTCGCTACCGACTCTTCGGGCTCATCCCGATGGCGATCGGTTTGCATGCAAAGCATTGGAACAACGGCACAGATCTAGTTGCTGAAGTTGCGGCTGCCACACAACAGTCCAAGATCAAGACGACCACTTGGGTTTCGAATCCGATCGCAGTTCGAGCTGCCTACGCCCTGCTCATCGGTGCGACGTTGGTCTGTCTGGGACAAATGGCGCTTTGGATTAAGGCGTGGGAACCATTTTTCAGCCACGACTACGACATGCAAAACTTCGCGCAAGTCGCGAATGTTGTCCCGCTGACGATATTGTCTTTGCTTCCGGTCTGCATGATCGGAGTTGCGTTTGGGTTGTTGTCGGCGTATCATCGCGCTGCCCCTCGCCCGATGTTGATGGGCTTCTGGATGATGGTTTCGCCGTTGCTGCCGACTCCGATGATTCACTGGCTCGTTTGGATCGCAATCTACGCCATTTACACCGCCACCCTCGGTAAACATCCGAACGTGGTCCCGCCCGACCCGAAGATATTCCAGGCCGGAATCACGCTGCTCTCGCTCATGCCGACCTTCGCAGGAATCTCCTATGTAATAGGCCTGCTCACGGGATGCCGACGCAAGCGCCCTGCGGAACAAACCGTCGCGGTGCCAGCGTCTCGGCCTGAATCGCCTTCTGTGCCGGATACATCGCTGTCAGCCGTGCACGTCTGAGATAAACTGGAGGAACCATGACAACATTAGCTCTCGCACTCACCGTGTTGGCAACCCCTGCGGTCGCGCCAGATTGGCCGCCGTATGTCACCAATAAGACTCTTTACGCAGACAACGACTTTCGGGGCAAACAAGCGCCGAAAATCGAAGGTGAAACATTTCTTACAGGGAAACTCCCCGACCTAAAAGGCAAAGTGATCCTCGTGGATATTTGGGCGACTTGGTGTGGCCCTTGCCGCGCGCTTATCCCAGAACTCAACGAATGGCAAGCGAAATTCAAAGACGATCTGGTGATCATCGGCATCAGCGATGAGCCCTCCGCCACGGTGAGCAAGTTCATGTCTACAACTCCGATGAAATACAACGTGGCGATTGATACGCAGAAACGCGTTTCAAAAGCGCTGGGTGTAAAAGGCATCCCTCACGTAATCGTCATGTCAAAAGACCTGGTTGTTCGTTTTCAGGGTTGGCCCCAAGACCCAGCAGACACTCTTACAACTGAAAAGCTGAAGCAGATTATTGACGCGAATAAGGCGTTGAAGTAGCTGCAAAGTCGTCGTAATGCAATTGCAAGGTCGTTGTGAAGTAGTTGCAACTACTTCGCAACACTCCCAACTTACCACCCACGCGTGGCAAGCTGTTCCGATTCAGCGAGCGAAGAGACATTAATCCCAACCATCGGCTCGCCGAGTTTTCGCGAAACGCGAGCGATCAGCGCCGCATCGTTGTAGTGCGCCACCGCCTCGACGATCGCCTCTGCGCGCCTCGCAGGATCACCGCTCTTGAAAATCCCCGATCCAACGAAGACAGCCTCCGCACCTAACTTCATCATCAGCGCGGCATCAGCCGGAGTCGCAATACCGCCCGCCGAAAAGTTCGGCACAGGAAGCCGCCCCGCTTTATGCGTTTCAAGCACCAGCTCAAATGGCGCGCGGAGCTCTTTGGCGATGGACATCAATTCATCTTCGCGCGCTGAAGCTACGCGTCGAATATCAGCAACGATCGTTCGCATATGCCGAACCGCTTCAACAACGTCTCCGGTCCCTGCCTCACCTTTAGTTCGGATCATCGCAGCGCCTTCCCCACATCTTCGCAACGCCTCTCCCAAATTGCGTGCACCGCAAACGAACGGCACCGAGAAGTCGTGCTTCCAAACGTGATTTTCAACATCAGCCGGAGTCAGCACTTCGCTCTCGTCAATGTAATCCACTTCCAGCGACTGCAACACTTCCGCCTCAACGAAATGCCCAATCCGGCACTTCGCCATCACCGGAATCGTGACCGCGTCCTTGATTCCCAAAATCATGTCCGGGTCGCTCATGCGTGACACTCCGCCGTCGCGTCGGATGTCCGCAGGCACTCTCTCAAGCGCCATCACAGCAACAGCGCCGGCCTTCTCCGCGATTCGCGCATGTTCCGGCGTAACCACGTCCATGATCACGCCCCCTTTAAGCATCTCGGCGAGGCCGACTTTCAGCCTCCAAGTGCCGGTCTGCGGCTCACTGATTTTGGCGGCTCCGTTTGTTTCTGACATTGTCCCGGAATTATACGAGATTTTGACCCCTTGAGCCCAAAACTCACCCGGTAAAGGTACGATGTCTCGCATTGTTTGAGCTTAATCTCAATTAGGAAGGGAGAAAAATGAAATCAATTACAAGAATTAGTTTCGCCTTGCTCGGCAGCGCTATCGCGGCTACCGCAAGTGCCCAGTGGAGCTACCTCAGCCTTCACCCCGCAGGCAAAGATTTCTCGTACGGAATTGACGGCACGGTCGGCCAACAAGTTGGATATGCGGGTCTCGGCAGCACGCCACACGCGGCACTCTGGCACGGCACCGCGGGCTCGTTCATAGACCTCAATCCGGCAGGATCCCCAACTTCGAGCGCATTTGGCGCTGGTGGAAACCAGCAGGTCGGAGATGCACAAATTAGCGGCATCACTACCGCTGGCTTTTGGACCGGTTCCGCCGCCTCTTGGGTCGCGCTCAACCCAGTCGGCGCGACGTTCGGCACGGCTCGCGCTACGAGTGGCTCGCAACAAGGTGGACAAGTCGCATTCGGCGGACAGAATCACGCCGCACTCTGGTCAGGCTCCGCAGGATCGTTCGTTGACCTTCACCCAGGAGGCGCTAACTTTTCTGGAGTCGAAGCGGTCATCGGCGGCGCCCAAGGCGGATTCGCTAACTTTGGCGGCACCATTAAGGCCGGTATCTGGGCAGGTTCCGCAGGATCATTTGTGGACCTGCACCCGGCCGGATACTCCGAATCCACTGTATTCGACATGCTCGGGTCGAACCAAGTTGGATACGCCGTGACGTCATCAAACTCTCACGCCGCGATGTGGGCAGGCTCGTCTGCAAGTTTTGTTGACCTGAATCCTGCCGGCGCGACCAAATCCGCGCTGTTCGGAATGGATTCAACTTACCAAGCAGGATATGCCCGGTTCGGCACTACCGACAAGGCTGGACTTTGGTCAGGCACCTCCGGATCGTACTTCGATCTGCATCAATTCCTTAGCGCCAACTACACCTCATCTCGCGCTAACGCCGTCTGGACCGACGCCGGAACGCTTTATGTCGTGGGCTACGCATTCAACGCTACGGACAACCGGTTCGAGTCCGTCCTCTGGTCGCAACCCGTTCCCGAGCCCACCACGATGCTCGCACTCGGTGTCGGCCTGGTCGCACTCATCAAGCGGCGCAAGAGATAAACGACAATCTGCGATAAACTGTCTGCATGTCCGAATCGTTGGATCGCAGACAGTTTATCGCCGCCGTGGGCGGCCTGGGAATCGCCGCCATGACCAAATCCTCCATTGCCTCACCCGACCCGCAGCAGAACTCTGCCGCTGCTCTCGTTGCTCCAAAGCTAAACACCGTCCGAGTCGGCTTCATTGGCGTGGGCGCCCGCGGCTCTGGCCATGTCGAGCAGATGCTCCTGCTTGAAGGCGTCGAAGTCAAGGCGATTTGTGATCTCTACCAAGACTGGGCAGACCGGAGCGCAAAAGCCTGCACAGATAAAGGCCGTCCCAAACCGACCGTTTATGTGAACGGAAAGAATGAGTACAAGAAGATGCTGGAGCGCGATGACATTGACATCGTCATTATCGCGACTCCTTGGGAAGAGCACACGCGAATGGCAGTGGACGCAATGAACGCCGGCAAACACGCGTTTGTTGAAGTGCCCGCAGCGGTGACACTCGATGAATGTTGGAAACTGGTCGAAACAAGCGAGAAGACGCAAAAACATTGCATGATGATGGAGAACGTCTGCTACGGTCGCGAGGAACTCGTGGCCCTGCACATGTGCAGATTGGGTGTCTTCGGAGAGCTGCTTCACGGCGAAGGCGCCTACATCCACGATCTACGCGGGCAGATGCACGAAGTCGAACGCGGCACCGGCAGTTGGCGAACTGTTCATTACATGAAACGCAACGGCAACCTGTATCCAACGCACGGATTTGGACCAATCTGCCAGTACATGAACATCAATCGCGGCGACCGAATGGACTTCTTAAGCTCTGTTTCGTCCAACTCGAGAGTTCGCGAAATTTACGCGAAAGAGAATTTCCCAGAAGGTCACAAGTGGCGAACCGGAAAATTCGTGTGCGGCGACATTAACACCACAATCATCCGCACTGTTATGGGCAAAACCATCATGGTGCAGTGGGACGAACAACTGCCGCGACCCTACAATCGCCTAAACCTGATTCAAGGAACGAAGGGTGTTTGGGGCGGATTCCCGAACCGCGTCGTCGTTGAAGGCGAGACCCCCTCAACGGATTCGTGGACCCAAGGCAAAGAGCTTGAAGAGATCATGAAGAAGTACGAACATCCGCTTTGGAACCGAATCGCCAACGACCCAGCGAACAAGGGTGGCCATGGCGGAATGGATTTCATCATGCTGTGGCGAATCGTATACTGCCTTCGCAACGGACTCCCACTCGATCAAGATGTGTACGATGCCGCTTCGTGGTCGGTCATCTCACCACTGTCCGAACGATCCGTGAAGAATCGCGGTCGAAGCATAGATATCCCAGATTTCACTCGCGGCAAGTGGCAGACCATGAAACCGCTTGGAATAGTTTCTTAGCAAGCGTTGTGAAGTGGTTGCAAGGTAGACGCACCCCGAGCGACACCGGCATTTCCCTCCTCTTGCCTCAGAAGGAGGGATCAATGGGGGATGTAATCGCACTCGTCGAACGCCTTGATTCGAACCGCAAATCTAAACTGCCGGTGTGCAACCAGACTCCGCATCGCGACACCTGAACGATTTGAACTCATTTCAACATGAATGGTAGTCTGCCTGTGAACAAACTGAACGCTATGCCAAATTTGGACCTCATCATCAAAGCGCTCAACACTGCGCACTGGGAACTCGGTGAAGCATTCAAAAACCTTCCCGATGAAGACGTTTGGAAACGTGCGCATCCGTCGCTGCTCAGTGTCGGCGAACTCGCAGCGCACATGGCCTACTGGGAGGCGCGATCCATCCTTGGGGAGGGCACAATACAGTGCCTGCTTTGTGAAAAAGCTGCGCAATACTACACAACCAACGCACCCGCGCCATTTCAACTCCCGCTCAACGCAGAACAAACGTACGCAGAATTAACTCGCGTGCACGATGCTTGCAAAAACTGGCTAACCGAAAATCCGCGCGATTCCGAAGACCCCAATCCAAACCGCCAAGGCTGGACATGGGGCATGACCCTCGAATACCAAGCGTTCCACCTCGCGTATCACACCGGACAGATCTACTCCGTCCGTCACCTCCTCGGCCACGAGACGGAAGACAACTAACCTTTTTGCCCGTTGCCGTTCACATTTGGTCGCCGCACGGTCCCTATCTCTTTTTGAATCTCCGCTTCACTCGGAAATCGGTATGTTGCCTTTGATTTCGGTTGACCGAACAGCTCAGGGAAGAAGTAGGTTCCCCTCTTCTCATCCGATTTCTCTTCCTCTATTTTTAGCGGGTATTTTTGCATCCATAGGTCGTTTCGAGTCGCCTCGACTCGCCAAGAAACTTCGACGTGCGGCAAGCTGGTCCTAATCGCAAATTGATTTCCGCGAATTTTTCGAACGACTTTTACTTCAACGAACTCTGCGCTGTCGCCTTCGTCCACAACGGTGAGCTGGTATCTGAAGTTCTTATTGATGCTTTCGAAGTAGTTTGGCAGCCGAATAACAGCGTAACCACTTTCGTCCGTAACAGTATTCCCTGAATAAGCGTTCAGCGCTTCCGGTCCTTCTGTGCAAAAGTGACGCAGAATCTTATTCTCAGGATCGAGCGGATGATCAATCGTGAAGCTCTTGGCGCCCGATGCTGTGAAGTTTCCGAGAGAAAACACGGCCAATTGGCCACCACCCGCATTTTGCGCACCCATCACACCGGTGGAGTTTGCATTGGTGGAGGACGCGTTTCCGATAACGCCACTTGACTGGCCAATGCCCGACCCGTAAATCCCGGCGCCGGTGACTGAGCCACTGCTGGAACGACCGACAATTCCATATCCGCCTGCCGTATTGTCGCCGATGACGCCGTACTTCGAAAAAGTATTTGAAACTCCGCCGATTCCGTGTCCAAAATCGCTGACTCCATAACAGGCATATGAACCACCGTCAGCGAACACTCCGTAGCCAGAATTGCTCGCGGTATTGGAATACAAACCATAGTTTGTGCCGATGGTAGCCGTAGCGAGCGAATACATCGAAAATCCGGTGCTGCTATTGTTTCTCGCCTGAATTCCGTAGGTCGCGCCAGTTGTCGAGAGAGCATGCGCAAATACCCCGTAGCCGTTACTGCTTCTCGTCCGGAAGTAACCACCATAATTTATTCCCGTGGTGCTATCGGCGTAGCCTCTAATTCCAATGCCATCTGGTGCGTCGCCTCCAACACCGACCCCCGAGGTGCTCGCCGAGTTGCCGAAAACTCCGAACGTAACTCCCGCCGAGTTTGTTGCTTGTCCTCGGACACCAATCCCCGAGCTTGATGCAGATGTAAAGTCGCCACCAAAATTCGTTCCTGTTGGCGAACTTGCTGCGCCGAATACTCCCGTCCCGCTAGCGCCCTGCTCCAGGAAATAGCCACCGAATCCACTCGCAGCGGCAGACCTTCCCTCTACACCTTTACTCGAGCCAGAAGTGTTCGGCGTGTATCCGAACAGGCCGACGCCAGTTCCGCTATCCGACCTGCCATAAACTCCGTAAGTAATCCCACCCGTACCGACTGCCGAAGTGTATCCAAACAGTCCCATCGTATTGGCATTCGTTCCTGCGTTGAGTCCTGCAACCATGTAGCTGCCAGTTGCGGTGCCTTGTGCCAAATACGTTCCCGTAATCGAAACGTTTCCGGTTTGTGGATTTCCAGGGCTGGAGTCCTGCAGCCTCACCATAAACTCTTTCACGCCCTGAGCAACCGCCGGTGAAGCGATAGAGAGCAAATGAAACGTGAGCGCCCCAATAAATCCGTACATCGCTATCTGAAATTTTTCTTTCGATCTGATTTGCACAAAACCCCTCCTAAAGTACCGGCACTGTACCACAGGCTCGAACTCGTTTCTTGCTGGTAGAGTTACGAGAGTCCGAACTCGCGCGCGGCTTAATTACTGCGCCGTGGCCGAAGTCAAACGTCGCATCGTTGAGTTTGCAATCCTGCTGCAAGGGACCTTCTTAGCTATGCTTCTCACCACACGCCTCACTTGCTTCCGCTGTAATTTCAGCCTCGCTAATGCTCCCGCAGAACGGGGCACCAACTGCGCGGCGCATCCGGTCAACCATTGAGGTCGGGTCCGTGAAGGAGCGATGCCGAGCCAAAAGACAGCTCGCAACAAACCAACTCGGCAAACTCACTCGCTTGCCTCAGACCTAACAAATACGCCCGCAACCGGTAACATCGTCTCCGTGCTCCGAATTTTCGCCGCAATAGCCGCCGTCGCCCTCGTGATCGGTTGCGCAAAACTCCCCGACGGCGGAGGAGGAGGCAACACTCGCCGGCTGCACTTCATCATCACCCTCGATGGCCCCGTAAATCCGAATTACGTTTACATCGTCGCCATTCGCGATGCAAACGATGACACGGGTGGCGGTGGCGGCCCGATTCCTGTGATTCAAAAACCATGGGGCAACGGTTTTGTCGCGGGCAAAGCAACGCACTTCATACGATACGATGGATTTCAAGGAAACGGCGGCTATCTGTTGAACCGCTTCACCGACCTTGTAAACCTGCTAACATGGATTCCGCTCGGCGTTCCATTCGACTTTGTTACTCCGAACCCTGGCGATAACCGCATCGAGTTCACCATAACGCTCGGCCAACTGCGACCCCCGCCTGGAGACCCCGACGCAATCACGGGACTTCAAATCAATCTTCTAACAATGGATGTCGTGCCCAACGACCCTGACTACAGCGGACCGAAGTTTTGGGATGCGCTCGGCGATTCAACTGATTTCAATACCATCAACGATTATCTAACCATCAACGCGCAACAGGACCGAATTTATCGCAACTCAATTCTGCAAAACGAACCACGCGGCGACGTCGCGGATCCATCTCTTGATATTGTGGATTGGGAAATCCAAGTCAGCTCGCCTTAGTTGAAATCGGAATGAGAATCGCAGCGCTGTACGATATCCATGGGAATCTCCCAGCGCTCGAAGCGGTGCTTCAAGAAGTTCACAGCATCGGAGTGGACCTAATTATTGTTGGCGGCGATCTGCTTCCCGGTCCGATGCCGAACGAATGTGCCGACCTGATCCGGTCACAAAAAACGCCAGTTCAAGCGCTGATGGGCAATGGAGAGCGAGAGATTCTCGATCTGAGAAGCGGCGGCGACGGCATGGCGATTCCTGAACGGTTTCGCGATTCCGTTCGCTGGGTCGCTGAGACGTTGCGACCAGAGCATGAGGAGTACATCTCGAGCTGGCCAGCGACGATTTCAGTGCCGATTTCAGATTCCACCGACGTGCTCTTATGCCATGCAACACCTCGCAACGACGTCGAAGTATTTACAAAACTAACTCCGGAAGAGGTTTTGCAGCCCGTGTTTGAGTACACTCGCGAAAGCGTGGTCGTGTGCGGGCATACGCACATGCAATTCGATCGAGTGATCGGCCAGCACAGAGTTGTGAACGCAGGAAGCGTCGGGATGCCTTTTGGCGAACCTGGCGCTTATTGGTTGCTGATAGATTCGGAACTGTCCCACCGAAAAACCGAATACGACATGCATGCCGCCGCTGAGCGAGTGCAGCGAACAAACTATCCACTAGCGAAAGATTTCGCCGAACGAAACATCCAGAACCCACCGACCGAAGCTGACGTTCTCGAACTTTTCACAAAAGCCGAAATCGGCAGGTCAAAAGCATAACAACCTCACTAGCACAGAATCGAGAATCTTAACGCCCGCCTCTCACCCCGTCATTGCGCAATACTCCGTAGCCGTGCTCCACTACGAAGAACTCGAACTCGGAAAACTCTACAATTCCGACCGCATTACCGTCACTGAAAATGAAATCGTAGAATTCGCCAAAATGTTCGACCCGCAACTGTTTCACACCGATGCGGCCGCAGCAAAACAAACGGTATTTGGTCAACTCGTCGCAAGCGGATGGCATACGGCTGCACTCACAATGCGCCTCCGAGTCACCGGCGAGCTGCAGCTCGCGGGCGGATGGATCGGCCTCGGAATCGAATCCATGAAATGGCCGAAACCGGTCCTTCCCGACGACACCTTGCGAGCAACTTTTGAAGTGATCGAAAAGCGTGAGTCGAAATCAAACCCCTCACGCGGAATCATCCGCGTACGCACAAGCACCTACAACCAACGCGATGAATTAGTCTTTGAAACTGTCTCGGTTCAGATTGTTTTGCGAAAGTGAGTTCGCGGTTCTCCTCATCCTGCTTCCGCGCGAAGAGATGGACAAAAGGAGATGGCAAAGAGTTTTCATAGGTACACTTCCGCGCCATGCAAAATCCTTTCGCCAATCAAGTCGCACTCGTAACCGGAGGCGGAAAAGGTATCGGCCTCGGCATCGCAAAAGCGCTCGCATCGCATGGCGCGTCGGTCGTAATCACCGGCCGCCATCAATCTACACTCGACACGGCGAAATCCGAACTCAATAATGACACCATTGCCCTAACAATGGATGTACGCGATGAACAATCCGTCCAATCCGGCATCAATCAACTCATTCAAAAAACAGGGCGGCTCGACATAGTCGTGAACAACGCCGGCATCGGCCTCTTGCAAACGCCGCTAAGCGAAACTACTACCGACCAATGGCGAGACGTTATCGAAACAAACCTCACCGGCGCCTACTTCGTCACAAAGGCAGCCTGGCCGCACCTTATCAAAAGTAGGGGCCAGATCATGAACGTGAGCAGCATCGCGGGAACTCAAGGCTTTAGCGGCGCGACCGCTTACTGCGCATCAAAATTCGGGCTTAGTGGATTTTCCGAAGTGCTAAAAAAAGAGGGCGCAGAATTCGGCATTCGCGCGCTAACTCTGTGTCCAGGTCCAATCGCAACAGATATTTGGGGTGATTGGGCAGCGCCCGAAGAAAAAGCGCGCATGATTACCGCGGACCAACTCGCCGAAGTCGCAATCGCGATGCTCGCGGCTCCGCGGAATATGGAACTAAGCCACCTCGTCGTCACGAACGCCACCAGCCCCTGGAACAACTAACCCAACCACCCTGCAACAACTTTGCAACTACTTTGCAACTTCCTTGCAACCACCTTGCCACCACCTGATCAACACCCTTGCGACCAACTGGGTCGTTTTGCCCAGCAACGAATCCGAATCGGTATGCTAAACACACGATGATCAAAAGATTCCGAACCTGGTTCGAGCACGAATGCGATAGCAATCAAAAGATGCTCGCAATGATCGAGTCCGTACCTGGAGACGCACGAACGGATGAGCGATTTCATCGCTCGCTCACTCTAGCGGGTCACTTGGCCGCTTGCCGCGAAAACTGGCTCGACCGTATGACCACCGGTGGCGAAAATCAAACGGATTGGTGGCCGACCTCTTTTAGCGATATCGCATCGCTGCGAACGCGATATTCGGCGATGGAAACCGATTGGCGAAATTATCTGCTCAAGCTCGACCACGACGCGCTTTCTCAAGATTTCGAATTCGCGAGCGGTGGCACGCGTTATCGCTGGAGTATCGAGGGTCAATTGGTTCAGCTCCTGGGTCACGCGCATTATCATCGTGGCCAAATCGCGCTTCTGGTCACCCAACTCGGTGGAGAAGCCGTGGATACGGACTACCTATACTGGGCAATCGCACAAAATCCAAACTACGGAAAAGTCTCCGATTGACGGAAGAGTTGGGGGCTCGCACCCACCTCACAACAATTTCGCAACCACTTTGCAACCACTTTGCAACTACTTTGCAACCACTTTGCAACTACTTTGCAACCACCTTGCAACCACCCGATCAACCAACTGATCAACCACTTGGCGTAAACTCCCTCTATGCGAGTCGCGATCTGTTGGGCTCTTCCTGTGCTGATGATTTTCGGCTGTGCCGGCGCTCCGAAGGATGCCGCCGATGCAAACAAGGGTCCCGACAACAGACTGGTGCTTACACTCAAGGGTCCCGGAGGTTCCGTCTCAATCAGCGACGACCTCGATTCGGCAAAACGTGCCTTCCCTCCAGCCAAAGGCGCAATGACGCTTGATTCACCCACGTCATTCAGAATCTTCTGCGAGAAAGGCTGGGCTTGGAGCGCGAAAGACGACTCACAGAGTTTTGAAGCGGCGGTGAGAAACGGCAAAATCATCGCAATGGCAACGATGAACCAAAATACAACGATTGGCGATCAACAACTCAAAGACGCGATCGCGGACTTGGGTGAGCCAACTAGAAAAGCCGAAAGCAAGAATGCTGCTCTGTATGTTTGGGAATCCGGGACAAATGCACGGTTCTTCCTGCGCATTCGCGCGCAATGGTTGCTCGGCGCACCCGGTGATGGCTGGATGATCGGTCCAGTCGAAGACCTGAAAATGCTGAACTTCCGCGCCGATGATCCTGCGATTTTTGTACGGCAGCTCGATGCGGGAATTGAGCAGATTAAGTCAGGTGAGATATCGGAAGCGTTCAGGCGAGCAAAGGAGAAAGCGCTCTCAAAGATGAAAGCAGAGAAGTCAAAAAGCGCTCGGTAACTCGGCCTCACTCTCGCTGCACGTTTCCCGAAACACCAAGTCCACTGATGAGTCTGAATCCACCCCAACCACCTGGCAACTACCGCACAACAACTTTGCAACCACCTTGCAACTACTTTGCAACCACCTTGCAACGCATTTCCCAAAAAATCACCCTTGATATTCGCCACTTCCCGTGACTAAGGGGTATGAAACGCGAAAAGAGGTTAGCCGCCGCGGTTCGGCATATCCAGAGCCGGCTTCGCGCCGATCGGTGGTGCAAACGTGTAAGGAGTCGGAAGGGGCGGAACGGAGTAGTCAATATTGACATCCATCGCAACGACGCGCAGTCCGAGCTTCGGAATGTCAAGCCGTTCATCAATGCTCATGCTGTAAACCAGGTCTTTCGCCGGGTCTGGGTCAATGAAAAACGATGCCATGGTGCCGCGCCACTGGTTGCCACCGGTCGTGAGCTGAGTCATGTTAAGCTGACCGGTTACGTCGTCGTAAGTGCAGATCGGCTTAATCATCCAGCGCACACCAACCGCGAAAAGTCGAATGAACCGCTGGTTCTCATTGCGCATCCACGCAGACGCAATACCAAACGCGGCCTTAATGTCGGTCGGCTGCGTCATAAACGCAAATTCGTTGCGAACCGGATCGAATCGCCAAACGCGCTTGCCATCTGCGACAATCGTCTGCTTCAGAACACCATCCACATAGGTTTTGAGCTCGAACGTGTTGAGCCCAAAATCAAGCGACGTACTGTGCAAAATCGGGGAGTTGTTCCCTTCCGTGATTACGGCCGCCATGTTGGCCGTGAACCGGCCTGTGGCAACGCCCTTGTCAGCGGCGTTGGTCAGCCTGGCGTACGCCTCATCAACGGTGATGTTCTGCGGCGCAGCCCAAACGGACGCTGCGACCGACGCGAAAACGAGTGTAGATACCTTGCGCACGGGAAGTTAGACTGCCTGACCCCCCTATTTTGTTTCCCTAATATTTCGGGGCCCGCAAGGGGTGCGGCAAACTGCTATTTGAGCCGAAAATCGGGCTCAAGCAGGTATAATTTTCGCCCCCCTTAGGAAATATTTCAGGGGGTTTTAGGAGCCAATTTGAAAACCGACTCGTCGGCTTCCGCCCCTACAGCCAACATGGACGCCGGAAGACCCCATCAAACCAGACCCAGGGACGGGCTCAGCGCAGCGGACCACTTGGAGCTGCTCGATCAGCTCTTTCTCGCTCGATATTTCGACGTGCGCCTCATCAAAGAGAAGCGACGCGGCAGGCTGCGAGGCACCCTCTATTCGTCGCACAACCAAGAAGCTGTGCTAGTCGGCACTCTGTTCGGCCTCAGGCCGGATGACTGGATTTCACCGGTTCACCGTGATATGCCGGCATTCTTCTTGAAAGATATTCGAGCCGGTTGGGACAACGATTCCCGGATGGGAATGAGCGTAAACGAAGTTTGCGCGCAGGTCTGGGGAAAAGCAACTGCACCAGGTCGCGGCCGCGACAACTGGTCGCATATTGGCGACGCTTCGAAGAACATCATCTGCAGCACCTCAATGCTTGCGGGAACGATCCCGGTCGCCGCAGGCATCGCGTACGACTTCAAGTTGAGAAAGCATGATGGCGTTGTGCTTACCTATAACGGCGAAGGGTCAACGGCGCAGGGCGTGTTTCATGAAGCAATAAATTTCGCCGCGATTCATAAGCTGCCGGTCATCACGATTGTCGAAAATAACCAATGGGCATACGGAACTCCGGTGGAGCTTGAGTGCCCGACTGAAGATGTCGCAGATCGGGCGAAAGGATACGACATTCCCGGTCTTATCGTTGATGGAAACGATGTTTTGGATGTGTACGACAATACGATGTGGGCAGTGGATCGAGCTCGTTCGGGCAAAGGGCCGTCCATCATCGAGTGCAAAACTTTTCGCGCATATGGACACGGTGATCATGACGATGACCGTGCTGTCAAGTACCGGCCGTCGGAAGAGGTCGAGGAGGGTCGAAGTCGCGACCCACTCGCAGTTTTCAAGAGTTATCTAATTGAAAACGGCATGCTTTCGAAAGAGGATGCCGACAAACACGCGCCAGAATTCAAAAACGCGAACGAAACTTCTGACGAGGATTTTCCTCCGAGAGTTGTCGAATGCATGAAGCAAGCTGTTGAGTTTGCGATCAGTTCGCCGCTGCCAGATGCAAGCGAGGCAACCGATTGGGTTTTTGCGGAGGGCTCGTTGTGAGCGCGGTAGCCGCAGGTCCTCAGCAGATGAACATGCTCACGGCGCTTCGCACTGCGATTGCCGAAGAGATGGAGCGAATGCCGCAAATGGTGTGCATTGGCGAAGATATCGGGCTGCTTGGAGGAGCGTTTGGCGTTACCGAAGGTCTGCAAGACCGTTTCGGCGAGATGCGCGTGATTGACGCCCCCATTAGCGAGGCTGGAATCGTTGGATCTGCGATTGGCTTGGCGATGCGTGGACGACCCGTCATGGTTGAGATGCAGTTTATGGACTTCATTTCGTGCGGGTTCGATCAGATTGTGAACAACGCCGCTACGATGTATTACCGAACCGCCGGCAAGACTTCCCTTCCCATCGTCATTCGCGGGCCGAGTGGCGGTTATGGCGGCGGTGGCCCGTATCACAGTCAGCAGAACGAGTCGTGGTTTTTGCACTCACCCGGTTTGAAAGTTGTTTGCCCTTCAAGCCCCGCAGATGCCTATGGATTGATGAAGTCGTCACTTCGCGACTTCAATCCCGTGATCTTCTATGAAGTGAAAGAGCTCTACCGAAAACGTGAGATAGAGGAGCAAGTGGTTCCGGAACGGATCGTGGAGCTTGGAAAAGCAAGAATCCGTCGAGAGGGGAAACACCTCACGATGGTCAGCTACGGCAACATGGTTCTGTTCTGCTTGGAAGCCGCGGAAAAGCTTGCTGCAGATGGAATTGAGGCAGAAGTCATTGATCTGCGGACACTTCTGCCGTTGGATGAAGAGACGATTTTGGAATCGTTGAAGAAAACGAATCGCGTACTGATGGTCAATGAGGCGAGCCGGACATGCGGATTCGCGGGCGAATTGGTAGCTCGAGTGTGCGAGTCTGCTTTTGAGTATCTCGATGCTCCGCCGCTTCGCGTCACTCGCGAAGACACGCCCGTTCCGTGGGTGCGACCTTTGGAGCTTGCGGTACTGCCGAGTGTAGAGAAGATTTACAGTCAAGCATTGAGGCTGGTGCGCTACTAATGGCGACAGAGATTCTGATGCCGGAGTTGGGTGAGTCGGTTCATGAAGGCACGGTCACGCGCTGGCTAAAGCAAGTTGGCGAGACGGTGAAAGAGGATGAGCCGGTTGTGGAGATCATGACCGACAAAGTAAACACCGAGTTGCAAGCACCCGCATCTGGCGTGCTCGTTAAGATTTTGATTCCTGAAGGTGAAAATGTTCAGGTGTTTCAAGCGCTTGGCCTGATTGGCGATGCTTCCGAAATCGGTACGGCCGCCGCCGCGGCACCATCTACTGAACCGGTTTCACCGATCGCACCGGAAGTTAGCCCAACGCCAGTTGCGAGCGAGAGAACAGGCAGAAAATGGTTTACGCCTGTCGTTCGATCTATTGCTAAGGAGCATGGAATCGCCGACAGCGAACTCACATTGATTTCGGGTTCTGGTGAGGGAGGGCGAGTCACGAAGCGTGATGTTGAGGCATTTCTCAACAGTCGCGGCGCGAGTGGCGGATCGGTTGTGGTTCCACCCGCGCAACCTGCACCTACGACTCCACGAACGCCGAAGCCGGTTCCAGCGACTGCTGGCGCGGATCAAGAAATAGTCACGCTCACTGGGATGCGGAAAGCGATTGCGGATGCAATGGTTAAGGCGCATCAAACTCCTTCTGTCTCTACGATTACGGATGTGGACTGCACACGCATGGTTGCATTCCGAACCGCCAACAAGGACTCGTTTCAAGAGATGTACGGCGTAAAGCTCACGTACACGCCGTTCTTTATCAAGGCAGCAACCGAGGCTCTTATGGAGGTTCCATTAGTGAACTCTTCGATGACCGACGATGGCAAGCTGCTGCAGAATAAGAATGTGAATATGGGTGTCGCGGTCGCATTGGGAGATGGCAGTCAGGGGCTAATCGTGCCTGTGATTAGTGATTGCAACAAAAAATCGTTAGTGGAAATTGCAAAAGAGCTTGACGCCACCGTGAAGCGGGCGAGGGATAACAAGCTTTCGCTCGAAGATATTCAAGGCGCGACGTTTTCATTGACAAACCCCGGTACCTACGGCGCTTTGTTCGGAACGCCGATGATCCCGCCCCATCAGGGGGGAATATTAGGAACTTATGCAATCAAAGAGATGCCAGTCGTGTTGAATGGAGCGATAGCTATTCGTCCCATCATGCATTTGGTGTTGAGCTATGATCATCGGATCATAGATGGCATGGTCGCGGGCAAATTCTTGAAGGCAATTAAGGACAGATTAGAGGCTTTTGACTTCTTCCGATAACTGAATTGAAAAGTTCTGCCAAAATAGCGACTCATGAGCAATTTGGGCATCACTCCTCGCAGCGAAAATTACGCTGACTGGTACAACGACCTCGTTATGAAAGCGCAACTGGCGGATTATTCGCCGGTTCGCGGCTGCATGGTGATTCGCCCGCATGGTTATGCGATGTGGGAGCTGATGCAACGCGCATTGGATGACATGTTCAAGGAGACTGGACATGTGAACGCGTGCTTTCCGCTGCTGATTCCTAAATCTTTCTTGTCTCGCGAAGCCGCACACGTCGAAGGGTTCGCAAAAGAATGCGCGATTGTGACTCACTATCGCTTGAAGAATGACCCGAACGGCACCGGCGTAGTTGTGGACCCGGAAGCCAAGCTTGAGGAGGAGTTGATTATTCGCCCAACGAGCGAAACGATCATTTGGCATAGCTACAAGGACTGGATTCAAAGCTATCGCGACCTGCCGATACTGATCAATCAGTGGGCGAACGTGATGCGTTGGGAACGGCGCACGCGCCTGTTTTTGCGCACTTCGGAGTTCTTCTGGCAGGAGGGGCACACCGCGCACGCAACTTATGACGAAGCAGAGGAAGAGGCGTTGACGATATTGGAAGTGTATCGCCGGTTTGCTGAGGAGTGGATGGCGGTCCCTGTGATTACCGGATTGAAAACCGAAAACGAAAAGTTTGCCGGGGCGGATCATTCGTATTGTATCGAAGCGATGGTGCAAGATTTGCGAGCGATTCAAGCGGGCACCTCTCACCATTTGGGGCAGAACTTTGCGAAGGCGTTCGACGTGAAGTTCCAAAATGCCGAAGGCAAAGAGGAGTTCGTTTGGGCAACTTCGTGGGGAGTCTCAACCCGGCTCATTGGAACGCTCATCATGACGCACTCGGATGACAAGGGACTTATTCTGCCGCCGAAACTTGCGCCGATTCAAGTTGTGTTTGTTCCGATGGGTCGCGACGAAGAGACCCGTGAAAAGACGTTTGCAGCGAGTGACAAACTTGCAGAAGAGATGAAGTCGCGCGGAATCCGCTGCAAAGTGGATAAACGTGAGAAAGAGTCGCCTGGTTTCAAGTTCAACGATTGGGAGCTTCGAGGAGTTTGTGTGCGCGTCGAGATCGGTCCGCGAGATATGGAGGCGGGCACTTGCGTGTTGGCACGCCGAGACACTGGAGAAAAAGTGACGGTCAACTTGAGCGACGCGACCGCGAGTGCCGTGACGATTTTGGAGAATATGCACTCCGTGCTGTTCAGCCGGGCGCAGGAGCTTCGGGCATCCAATACCAAGCACGTTGACGATTGGTCCGAATTTGAATCCATTTTCGAAGGCGAGGGTGGTTCGGGCTTCGTAATGGCGCATTGGGACGGAACCAAAGAGACCGAGGAGGCGATTTCGGAAAAGACGAAAGCGACGATTCGGTGTATTCCGCTAAAGCCGATGTGCGATCGCGACTCAGAAGCCGGCAAGTGCATCTTGACCGGAAACCCAAGCAAACAGCGTGTAGTGTTCGCTAAGGCTTATTAGCGAACATTACATCCCTACGGCGGTGTATTGACGCATTCCGTAGTGAAACAGGACCTTGCTCGCGGAATAGTTGAACAGAATCCAACCGATTTGGATGAGCATCGCGGTGTGTGACTGGCTCGGCACCAACTGACCTACTGCGAGCTCGGTTGGCAAGCTGACGGTGTAATAGAACGGCGTGAAGTGAGCCAAGCTAATTGCCCAATCTGGCAGCACGCGGACCGGAATGAGTGAGCCCGAAAGGAATAGCATTGGGAAGTAGTAAAGCTCGAAAATGCTGCGCGTTTCTTGGAAGAACAGTGCCAACATGCTCATCGCGAATATGAACGTGAAGCTGACGAGGTGCCCCAGAATAATCGTCACGACGAGCTGCCAACTAAAGTGGAGATGCACCTCGGTTAGGAATCGCCAGTAGAACAACGATAGAAGAAGCAGAAACGGCAGAAAGAGCGCCGTTCGCATCACGCGCCAGGAGAGGTTTCGCAGAAACGAGATTGTAAAGTAGCTGACGGGCCTTAACAGGTGGACTGTTATGATGCCCTCTTTGGTTTCGAAGGCGAGGTCCCACAAGAAATGCGAAGTGACGAAGTTGGTGATCACCAGCATGGTCAGATAGTAAAGGACGAAGGCTCCCGCATCCATCCCTCGAATGTCGCCAGTTGAGCCCATTGCGGCGATAAACACCAGCGGCATGATCATGGCGGGAACGCAGTCGGTGAGGATCCAGATGAAGCCGTTCGCCCGGTAGGCGAAGCCCTCTTGCATGTAGACGGCAATAATCGCCTTCCACTTTGCCATTGCCGGGTTGAGGGTGGTCATCCGGCGGTGATTTTACGCCAAGGGAGAGATTTTTCGAGCGCGATGAACCACAGGTGGGCGTTAATACACTAAAGGGTCGGAACAGGAATCCGTGGCTTGGTTTAGCAAACGAGAGGCTTGGGTTGAATCTCAGGTGCTATCTGACGCAGTCAGACAGCACTACGTTGAGGTTTATCGCTTCTGCTCGAAGTTTGTTGGGAAGGATGCTGCTGAGGATATGACGCAAGAAACGTTTATTACGGCACACCGCCGGGTTTCGGAGTTCCAAGGAAGATCGAGCATGAAGACATGGCTGTTTTCGATAGCTTTGAACCATTGCCGAAACGAGAGGCGGCGGAAGAAGCCGTTACCTTTGGAGGACTGGAATATGTCCACGACAACTGACCCTTCGAAAAATTTGATTGACTCGCAAACGCTTCGAGAAGCTTTATCGCAATTGACACCCGAACACCGGGAGGTTGTGATACTGCACGAGACGGAGGGATTGAATTACGAGGAGTGCGCCGGAATTATTGGGGTTCCGGTTGGGACGGTTAAGAGCCGTTTGCATCACGCATTTAAGAACTTGCGCCTGCACTTGGCGCCCGGAGAGATAAGATGATGAGTTCACCGGACATTTACGAAGACCTGAAAGCGTATTTCGACGGCGAGTTGTCGCTGGAGCGAGCCGAAGTCGTTCGGGCTGCGTTGGAATCTGACGCTGAGCTTCGGAAGGAGTACGAGTTCATTACAAGAACTTCGGACAGCTTGCGCGCGATGACGATTGGTCCTGTGCCGAAGGCGATTCCGACTGGCTCAGCTTCGCGAGGACGCACTTTGAAGCTCGCGCCGACTTTTGCGATGTTCGCGGCGGCGTGTTTGGTTGTGTTTGCATCGGTCGCGGTTTTGAGAAATCGAGGCGGTGCTGATGAGATGAGTAAGACAGTGGCGTCCGACTCTGACGAGATGAAGAGCATCGTGGTGCCGGAGAGAAGTTTGCCCGCGACTGAATCGAGTGGCGGTGCTGGGACTCCCGGTGCTGAAACTGGTGTGGACGAATCGAAGGACGCTGCTCCGGCTATCGGAGGGTACGTTTCGAAACGTGCCCAGGTGTCACCTCGACTGAGCGGAGACGACGAATTGTCACCCGAACGCACTATCGTGAAAACCGGATCGTTGCGGATTCGGGTTGCATCCGTCGCCGAAGCCGAAGACCGCATTTCGAAATACGTGAAGAAGGTCGGCGGATTTGTCGAGAGTTCGTCATCCTCTGAAGACCAGGTGGAACCATCATCTGAAGTGACGATTCGAATTCCAGTCGCGAAGTTTGACGACGCCATTCGAGAGCTTTCCTCATTCGGTGTCCGTTTGGCTAAGAACGTGACGGGCGAGGATGTTACGAAGCAGGTTGTAGATATGGCAGCACGCCTGAAGACTTTGCAGGCGCAAGAGCAGACCTATCGGAAGATTTTGGGAAGCGCGAAAACTGTGGGTCAAGTGCTTGAAGTTGAGAGCTATTTAGTAGACATTCGAACGCAAATCGAAGTGATTCAAGCTGACCTGAAGTCGCTAAAGTCCATGGCGAGCATGTCGAAAATCGTTGTTGGATTAGAGCAGAGCGCGCAGGCGGCGAAGAATGACGATTCCAACAAAGATGATTGGGCCGGCGAGGCTTGGGGAAACTCTGTGGGCATGCTCGGCAATGCAATGAAGGGTGTTGGGACAGGGATTATTTATCTGTTCACATTTAGCCCAATCTGGATTCCGATTTTGATCGGCCTTTTCATCTTGACGAAACTTGCGACGCGCGCTGCTAAAGCGTAACGCATCAAGCGATAGGGGGGGTAACCTTCGGGCGCCCTCCCATGCCCCCACCAGACCCGATTCCGCGAGACGAGCTGATTGAGCAGCTTGTTAAAGATGGCCGAATGAAAGAGGCCGTCGCGCTTCTCTGCGAGGTGCATCCGACTGACGCGGCCCAACTGATCACCGACTTGCCCGTAGCGCTGCGTGAGGGCGTTCTTCTTGCCATTCCGATTGACAGAGTTGCGGACATTGTTGAGGAGTTGCCGGACGACGTTCGTGTTCGAGCCATCGAGGCGATGGAGCCGAAAGAGGCCGCCGCAATCCTTCAGGAGATGGATTGGGACGAAGAGGTGGACGTTCTTCAAGAGGTTGACCCCGAGCACGCTGAAGCGATCATGGGTCACCTTGGAGAGGAGGCTCCTGAACTTCGGCAACTGCTTAGCTACGACGAGGACACTGCCGGCGGATTGATGAACAAAGAGTTCATCGCGGTTCCGATGAACATGACTGCGCGAGAGACGACTTTGTGGCTAAGGGAGAAGGCGGACGAGTTTGCGGACATTCCGTACACTTATCTCTATGTTGTTGATGACTCTAACCGGTTGGGTGGTGTGCTGTCGTATCGTTCGTTAGTTCTGACGAGTGGTGATACGCCCGTTACGAGTTTGACAGATCGCGAAAGCGTTTCAGTGTCTGTTCATACAACTGGCGAAGAGTTGGTGAAGCTGTTTAGGAAGCATCACTACGTCGCGCTGCCGGTGGTTGATGAGCGCGGGCATCTGGTGGGTGTTGTTTCGCAAGAGGATGCGCACGAATACGAAGTCGAAGAGACGGAAGAAGAGCTGCTGCAGATCAGCGGTATTTTGCAAGGTGAAGAGTTGCGCGACATGCCTGTGTTTTTGCGCGCGGGTCGGCGGTTAGTTTGGTTGTTTCTAAAGATTGGGTTGAATTTGATTACGGCGAGTGTGATTGCACTTCATCAGAGTACGATTTCGGCGTTAGCTGCGCTTGCAGTTCTGCTGCCGGTTGTTTCGGATTTGGGAGGTTCGGCGGGGAGCCAAGCTGCGGCTGTGAGCATTCGCGAGCTGTCGTTGGAGCGCGTTCGCCCTCGGGACTTGATGCGTGTTTGGCTGAAAGAGCTGGCTGTTGGTTTGCTGAATGGTGTTGTGTTAGGTTTGGTTGTCGGTCTGCTTGCTTGGCTTTATGAACGGAACATGGGTCATGTTGGATCGGCAGTGGGCTACGGCTCTTTGGCGGCATTTGCGATTGGAGTCAATACGCTAATTGCGGTTTCGGTGGGTGGGCTTGGTCCGCTGGTGTTGAAACGAATTGGATTTGACCCGGCGATTGCAGCGATGCCGATTTTGACGACGTTTACCGATTTTTGCGGGTTCTTTTTGGTTCTGGGGTTAGCTCCCAACTTCATTCGGTAGAATCAAGTTACGATGAGCACGAGTGTGAGCAGTTCGCGGACGGACTCGGTTGCAGACAAAGTTTTTTCCAATCAGCGCATTAGCGCTGATGACGCGCTGGCGTTGTTTTCGGAGCCGGATTTGGGCGCGCTGGCGGCCATGGCGAATCACCGAAGACAGACGGCATCTCCTGGGAATCAGGTTGGCTACGTTATTGGCAGGATTTTGAATTACA
Organism: Fimbriimonadales bacterium; assembly: GCA_046330175.1. Lineage (GTDB taxonomy): Bacteria > Armatimonadota > Fimbriimonadia > Fimbriimonadales > ATM1 > JAJPJR01. Next base: position 573,031 of record JAXLTG010000001.1, on the reverse strand, counting down.
CAAACGTCTGTTGGGTTCGGTGCAAGTTTTGCGCTTTTTATCGAGTGCCCGGACACGACGAGGGTTATCTGCTTTCAGATGAACAGATTTTGGAGAAAGTGGGTGACACCGTTTCGCAGGGCGGGTCTGAAATACTGTTTCAGGGCGGACTGAATCCGAAGCTCAAAATAGATTATTACGAGCAGATTTTTGCGAAGATATTGGATTCGTATCCGAACGTGATTCTGCATGCGTTGAGCCCTGCAGAGATCATCTACATCGCGCATATCAGCAAGCTCTCGCTTCGCGATTGCCTTCTGAGATTGAAGGATGCCGGTTTGCATAGCATTCCTGGCGCGGGGGGCGAGATTTTGGTTGATCGCGTTCGGAAAATTATCGCGCCATACAAGGACACGACCGACGAGTGGCTGGCATGTATGCGGACGGCGTCATCGCTCGGAATCCGGTCCACTGCGAGCATGATGTTTGGTCATGTTGAAACGGTTGAGGACCGCGTAGAGCATCTTGGTCGAATTAGGGATTTGCAGGATGAGTGTGTGCCGTTTAGGGCGTTCATCACGTGGAGTTTTCAGCCGGAGGATACGGATTTGGCGATTCCGCACAAGGCGACCTCGTTCGACTATCTGCGAACTCTGGCTGTTAGCAGAATCTTTTTGGACAACATCGCAAACATTCAGGTTTCGTTCCTGACTCAAGGGCCGAAGGTCGCGCAGGTCGCACTTGGATACGGGGCAAACGACTTTGGCAGCGTAATGATCGAAGAGAATGTTGTTTCCGCGAGTGGAGAGAAACATATCGTTTCGGCGGACGAGTTTGAGCGGCTGATTCGTGACGCTGGATACGAACCTTATCGGCGGAACACGCGGTACGAGCCGATCACGGCTTAGAGTACGGAGATTTGCTCGGGCGCAACGGCGTGCGTTCCGTTCTCACTTCCCGGCGTTCGGTACGGGATCACGATCGATACGCCAGGCTCCTGCATCGTAATACCAAACCAGATCGGAGCAGCTTCGATTGTAGTTGGGTTATGAGTGATAACGATGAACTGCGATCCCACCGAGAACTCCTTTAGAAGTGCGACGTAGCGTTCGACATTTCGTCCGTCGAGCGGCGCATCCAACTCGTCGAGTACGCAGACGGGGCTCGGTTTCACCTTTAGAAGTGCGAACAGGAATGCACATGCCGACAGCGCACGCTCACCACCTGAAAGGAGCTCCAGTCTTTGAGTTTTCTTGCCAGGAACCTGAACATGGATATCAACGCCGCTGTCCAGAAGGCGCTCCGGTTGCGAGAGTTCGAGTGTCGCTTCCCCGCCGCCGAATAGTTTGGTGAAGTTTTCACCGAAGGCGACTTGAACTTTCTCAAAAGTTTCCTTGAAGGCACCGCGCGTAATTTTGTCGAGTTCCTCAACACTCTTATCGAGTTCGGCTTTGCTGTCGAGAATGTCTTGGCGCTGGTTGAATAGGATGTCGTATCTTTCGGAAAGCCTTTCGTATGCTTCGATTGCGCCGAGGTTGACGTCTCCAAGTGCGCGAATTTCGCGGCGGAGCTGTGCAACAACTTTCTCTGCCTCTGGCGGAATTGAGACTAGTGATGCTTGTTCGAATACTTGCTCTTCGGATGTGTTGTACTCCTCAAGGAGTCGGGTAAGACATGTTGCGAGTTTAGTCTCTTGCCGCGCTCGCTGAATGTCGTCTTGATAGGCTGCATCATCAACAGCAACCGCTGTTGCTCGAAGTTGATTTGCTTCGTCTGCGAGGTCTTGTGATTTCTGCTGTGACTCGCGGCGGCGTGTTTTTGCTTCGCTCAGCTCGGTTTCGGCCTTAGCGGTTGCAACTTTCGCGAGCTCTATCTCACGTTGCGCTTCGGCGATCGCCAAGTCCTGATGTTTGAACTCGTCCTCGAAATTTGAAAATCTTGTGAGACGGCTTGCCTTTGATGCATCTGCCTCCGCGAGTTCAGTTTCGGCGAGACGGACGCGGTCGGCCGCTGCCTCAGCGCGTTCTTGAGATTCTTGCAGCGCCTTTCTAGCTTGTTGAGTATCGGCGGAAGTGGAAGCGACGAGTGCGAGCAGTTCGTTCCTGTCGGCTTCGAGCGCTTTGACGTTGAGATCGCCCGAAGCATCGCCAGATTCGATTTGCTTAAGCAACGACTGGATCTCTACGATTTCGGCGCCCACGCGTTCGATAGCGCGCTGAGTCGTAGTGAGTTCGTGCCGAACTGAGGATGCCCAATCCACTGCTTCGGCCATCGCTTTTTCATCATTGTTGATTTCGTTCAGAAGTGTGATCACGCGGCTTGCATGTTCAGCTTCTTCTGCTGCGACTTTCTTTGACTCGGCGTCCACCTCGGAGATCTTTGCCGAAAGCGCGTCGCGGTCCGCTTCGTACTGCTCAACTTCCGCAGCCGTTCGGATGAATCCAGCAGACTGTTTTGCGGAATGGCCTCCGGAAAGAGCGCCTCCCGCAAACAGAACCTCGCCGCCAAGAGTTGCGATCTTTCGAAATCCGGTTCGCTTGGCGAGTTTGGTTGCTACATCTATGTTTTCAACAATGAGCACACCGCCCAGAAGAAGCTCGAGAGCCAGTTTGTGAGCTGAGTCGCACTTTACAAGATCGGCGGCCACTCCAAGCACTCCAGCTTCTGTGCAAAGCTTCTCGATCCCATCAGGTCGGGGCCTTTTGGTAATGAGGTCTGCTGACAAGAAGGTGGCTCTTCCGAGTCCCTCTTTCTTTAGATAGGCGATGGCCGTTTTTGCGAATTCTGAAGATGAGGTAAGCAGGTCGCCCGCAGAAGCGCCGAGAGCTCCTTCGATCGCGACTGCAAGGTTTGCTGGAACGTGAAGCGCGCTTGCGACGGGGAGAAAATCTCCGTCAAGGGTCCCGGATTTGTGCGCTTCCATAACAGACCTCGCACCAAACGGCAGGCCCGCGAACGACTCGAGCGAAGTTCGGAGTCCGAGGAGATGTCCTTCGATTCTTGCGAATTCGGCGAGCATCTCCCGTCGCCTTTGCTCGATGTCGCTCAGCCGCCTGTGTGCGTTCGCGTGTTCGTTTTCGATCCGGTCGCGCTCGGTTCGTCTGTTCTCGAGATTCGTCCTCGCTTCATCAACACTCTTTTCCGCTGTTTCGGCGCCTTCTTTGAGATCAGGCAGCGACTTCTGAGCGCCATCTAACTCTCTCTCAAGATGTTTCTTGCGCTCCGAGAGTTGCGCTGCTTTTGCCTGGGCTTCTATGAAGTGCACTTCCTGCGAGCGAGCTTGGAACAACGCTTCTTCCGCCTTTGATAACTTTTCAGCGAGAAGCGACGAATCACTGTCCGAGCCTGCGATGACTTGAATCAGAACTTTGATGGCGTTTTGCGCCTCGTCGAACTCCTGGCGCATTAGGTTGAGGTGCGCCTGCGCCTTTCGAACACGATCGGCCGCGAGCTCGTCGTCGGCGGATCGGTTTTCGCTCATTTGCGAGAGGCTTTCGCGGCGCTGCTCGGCGATGGTTTTTCGACTTTCAGACCGATCGAGAGCGGAAATTTCACGCTGCAGATTGTGAGTCAGTTTTTCAATCTGGTGTTCAAGTTGATCAGTTTCGGAGCGAAGTCGCCGGTTGTCTGCGTCGAGTTGGTCGGCCTGCTTTCGCATGTCCGCAGCAGATGCATGCTTTTCAGTCACGGATTTTGCCAGCCGCTCGATCGCTTCCTTGTGTCTGGAAGCTTCGACGATGAGCAATCCTGATTCGACCTCTCGAAGCGCTCCCAGTTTCTCCTTGTAAGTCTTTGCCTCTTCGGCTTCTTTTTGGAGGGGTTCGCGCTGCGTCTCGATTTCGGAGATCACATCATTGACTCGCTGCAGATGGTTGATGGCGCTGTCCAGCCGCTTGAGAGCCTCGATTTTTCGCGCTCGATATCTTTGGACTCCGGCAGCTTCGTCAATCCAGGTCCTCCGCTCCTCGGCGTTTGCGCTCAAGGCCGCATCAATGTCGTTTTGGCTGACGATGGCGTAACCGGTGCGGCCGAGCCCAGAGTCGGCGAAAAGTTCGAAGATATCTCGGAGCCTGCACGACTGACCGTTTATGGAGAAGTGGCTGTCGCCTTTTCGGTCTACCTTTCTGGAAACCACGACTTCGGTCGTCGCGATTGGGAGAATTCCCTGCTCATTGTCGAAGGTGAGGGTGACTTCAGCGAATCCGAGCGCGCGTCTTTTGGCGGAGCCCGCGAAGATTACGTCTGCGGAGGACTCGGCGCGGATGTTTTTCGGGCTAATCTCTCCGAGCGCCCACATGATGGCGTCAACCAGGTTACTTTTGCCGCATCCATTGGGCCCAACCACGGCGACGAGACTGCCGTCCACGTTGACGTCAACGCGGTCAGCGAAACTTTTGAAACCAAAAATCCTGATGTTTTTTAAGCGCACGGCAATATGCCACCCGAATGAAATGCTGGCTGCGGCTACAACCTTTAGTTAACGACGGATTCAGCGGGCAGTTGGTCGCGTCATCGTGAACCTTTGCGGGTGGGAGATTTCAATGTACCACTCCCCTCCGAGTCGCCCCACTATTTCGAGGTTTTCAGTGTTCAGAACCCCGTCTTTTTGCAGGGAGTTGGCGATGTGAAACATTACGATATCGCCGATGACATAGTTTGCTGAGCCGGGTCCGGTTCCATGCGGAACGATTTGATGCAGCTTGCACTCGAAGTGAATCGGGCTCTCGGCAACACGCGACGGCTTTACGAGATGGCTGTCCAGCGGTGAAAAGCAGGTTTTGTTCCACTCACTTTCGCCAGGCGGAAGGTTCGCGCTTGTTTCGTTCATCTGTTTGGCGATGTCTAAAGTAACGAGGTTGATGACGAACTCGCCAGTTCCGCGGATGTTCGCGAGGGTGTCCTTTTCGGCTCCCTCTCGACCCGAAGTCGGTGAGAACACGACACTCGGAGGATTCGAGCCGCCGATTTGGAAGAACGAAAAGGGCGCAAGGTTTGGAGCTCCGGTGGGTGATACCGTGCTCACGAGGGCGATGGGTCTTGGGACAACCGTGGCCGCGAGGATCTGATAGGCTTCGCGCTGGGGAAGGTCCGTCGCGGAGGTAGACGTAAAGAGGTGTTTGGTCACTTCTTCTTAAACTCGGCGGGGTTCTGGAGGCCGAGGTCGGGCGGTATCGGCTTGAGTACGTAGAGCGTGTTATCGGAGGTGCTCACTGAGAGTTGCCATTGCGCCACAGCCACCTTTGGGTTCTCTGCAGGTGCCTGCCCGGTTTCCGCGATCGAGCGCGTGCCCCCGGCGATTACGGACTCCAAATCTTTGCCGTTTATCTTCTCGGGATTGAGTGTGATCTGGATGCCTGACTGCGACCAGTTGCCGGATATTGAGTCCGACCCCCACGTGAGCGAGTAACTACGGTCGTCATTGAGGGTGAGAGTTGCCCCGTTTTCGGATGCAAACGTCCCTGAGATGGACGGACTTTGCTTCACCGCACCACACCCCAACAGGACCAGACATAGAATGGCGGCTTTGAGCGCGTTCATTGACGGATTATCCCTCGAAACCTAAGGGACGGTAAACTTTTGGTTGAAATGTCCCCCCTTTCGGCCTCTGATCGGGAGTCGGCCGGCTGTTTGACCCCGGCGGCTGTAAAAACTTATTCGGTGATCACTTGGGGATGTCAGATGAACGTAGAGGATTCTGAACAGATTGCCGCTTATCTTTCTCGGGAGGGATTTGTTGAGGCTGCAGATTCGTCGAGTGCGGACATTGTGCTTCTAAACACTTGTTCCGTTCGGAAAAAGCCGGAGGACAAAGCGTTCAGCATGTTGGGCGTTTTGCGAGAGGCCAAAGAGTTGAATCCGGGAATGGTCATCGGAGTTTGCGGCTGTATGGCGCAATTGCGAGCTGACGAGATTCGACGGCGGGCGCCTTATGTGGACTTTGTGGTTGGCACTGCGGAGATATCCAGCATTCCGGGATTGATTACTGAGGCGGTTCAATCGAGAAAGTTTGCGAAGAGATTGAAGCTTCCCGAACGTACGGGCGCGATTGTCACAGAGCTGCCGACACGGCGAGTCATTGAGCCGGGCAAAGTCGCGAAGCTCAAGGCGTTCGTGCCGATTCAGTACGGATGCGATAAGTTTTGTGCTTTCTGCATTGTTCCAACAACAAGAGGCCGAGAGCGTTCGCGACCGACCGAAGAGATCCTTGAGGAGATAGCCATTCTTGCTGCGCAAGGGACGAAGGAGATCACGCTGTTAGGGCAGACGGTGAACTCGTATGGCAAAAATCTTTTGGAGGGGAAAGTTCCATTTGCACAGCTGCTTCGGAGGATTGCAGAGATTGAGGGTATCGAGAGAATTCGGTATACGTCACCTTATCCCCGCGATTTTCGCGACGACTTGGTGGCAGCGCACAGGGACTGCAGAGAGGTCATGCCACATTGTCATTTGCCTGTTCAGAGTGGCGACGACGAGGTTTTGAAGGCGATGAAGCGGCTCTATAACGTTGAGACGTTCACGGAAATCTATCAGAACTTGCGTTCGGTGCCGCGCATGGCTGTGACAACTGACATCATTGTCGGATTTCCGGGAGAAACGAGGGAGCAGTTTGAGAATACGCTTCGCCTGGTTGAGAACCTTCGCTTCGATGGCGCGTTTATGTTCGCGTATTCGCCTCGGCCAGGAACTCCGGCTGCAGATTGGAACGCGCAGATTTCTCGTGCAGAAAAACAGCGACGGCTCGGCGAGTTGATTGCCCTTCAGAACAGGATTACCCTTGAAATTCACGAGTCGCTGGTGGGCGAACAGTTTGAGGTTCTGATTGAAGGGGTCGCAGATCGGCAGCCCGATTTGTCTGCAACCGAAATGCCGCTGTTGAAAGGGCTCTCGCGGGAGTTCAAGACGGTTCACTTTTTTGGTAACCCAACACGAATTGGCCGCACCGCACACGTGACTGCGACGAAGGCGCACCAGTGGGGTTTGTTCGCGGAAATTGTGGATTAGGGGGTTCTCGTGAATATTGAGAAGTCAGTATCCACGAAGCTAATCCCTTCCCTTTCGGCGACTTCACGCATTTGACCGCGGTGATACGTGGCGTGGTTCGTGACATGCCGCGCGATGTCACCAAACCTCATTGTGTACTGCTCTCCTGCAAGGTTTTTGAATGTGATGGGTTGGTCAACATCTGTTTCGGCGAGGAGTTGCTTCCAACTTGTGCAGACGTTATCGAGGCGTTCTTGATCCGTTTGGTTGTACTCTGAACGAGGCAGACCCAGGACTCTCTCGCGCCAGATTTCGTAGGCGACAAGGTTATGACGAAAGATCTCTAACAGTTTCTCGGACGTTGACGCCGCGATAGTTTGGAGCCATTGGCCGCTTGCCCAACTTTCATACTCGAACATTCGAGTCAGGTCTTCGCGTTCGGTCATTTAGTCGCCTCCATTGAGTGAAGCTCGGAGCTTTTTGAGTTCGGTGTTGTTTGGGAATTTGTTCACAGCTTCGTCGAGCAGCACGATCGCTTTTTGTTTTTGATTTGACTCGATGAGGTAGGCGGCGTATTTCAGGCAAACCCCATCGTCTTTTGGCAGTAAGGCGTACAGCTTTCCGAAGGCGTCGGCCGATTTTGCTGAGTCGCGGGCGGCCTCGGCTGCAGACGCGAACGTTTGGATTAACGATTGGTCAGTTGGAAGCAAGTCGCTTGCTTTCTGGAGCGAAGCGAGGGATGCTGCCGAGTCGTTCTTTTGCGCTTGGGCTCTTGCTATTGCGATCCAAACGACACCGCTTTTTGGATTTGCATCGGCAAGCTGTTTTAGTTTCTCGATTGCCTCGTTTGTGGCGCCGCGTCGCGCCATGGAGTCTACATACGCGACGCAAAGTGGCTTGCCGATAACGCCCTGTGCGAGAGCTTTGTCAAGCGCATTGTCGTAATCGGCAATGCGTTCGGAGGCGACTGCAGTTTGCGTGAACAGCGTTATCGCCCGGTCATCATCGGCAACTTTGTCCAGGACCGGGAGAATAGTTTCGAAGGCGGTTTTGTAGTTTTTTGCTGAGAAGTACAAGTCGGCGATCTTCGCGTAGGAGTCGGTTCGCGTTGGGTCAACTCGAAGAACTTCGCGAAATGCTTCCGCTGCTTTGTCAACTTCCTTTCGCCCAGCGAGATAGGTTGCGTACACGAGTCTAATTTGAACTTCGTTCGGCTCGGCAGCGATCGCGTCTTTCCAAACCTTTTCTGCCGCTTCGGTTTTGCCGGCGAGAGCGAATGCCGTGGAAGCGAGTGGCAGCGCGGTGTAGGTTTTTGGAAACTTTTCAAGCAGCAGCATGTAAGTGTTTGCGGAATCAAGATACTTCTGCATCTTGCTGTATGTCATCGCCGCGCCTTGGTAACCCGCGGGGTCGGTTGGAAATCGTTGCTGCACCTCGAGGTAGACATCGAGAGCAGATTGAAACGCGGCGAGTCGTTCGTGCGTATTGGCGAGCAGAAGCCAGCCACGCAGGTCTTTGGGATGGCGCTGCTGCAGCGCTTTTAGGGTTGAGATCGCTTTCGCCGTCTCGCCGTTCATTCGGTACGCCAGCGTGAGCGAAATGAAGATGTCTGGTGTGTCCACACCGCGGGGGATGACAGCGGTAAGCAGTTTGATCACGTCTGGAATGCGGCCAACAGCCAAGTATGCCGAGGCAAGATGTGAGACTCCGGTTGGATCGGATGGAAGCATGGCCACAAGTTTTTCGTACACCGTGACGGCCTCGGTCATCGCTTGACGCGATTCGAGAATTGGTCCGAGGATTCTCAAAGGTTCAGGATCATTGGGAACGCCTTGGGACCAGGAGCGAAGGCATGCTTCTGCTCGATTTTCGTACTGCAGGGCCATGAGCGCTTGGTATGCGGCTCGGTACGCATCCGAACTCCGGGGTTGCAACTGAACTGCTCGAGAAGCATCAAGAGCAGCGGCTTTCGGATTCCCCATCTTGAGCAGAACGCGCGATCTCATGATGAGGGCTGGAACATAATCTTTGTCAGACACGAGGGCTTCATCGAGCACTTTCATTGCTGCTTCCTCGTTTTGGCTGACCAGATGGAGCTCGGCCTTGCGAGTGAGGAGTGGAGCTTTCGGCGCGCCTCGCTCGATTGCTTGATCGAGGACGGAATTGATTTGATCGGTTTGCTTCAGCGCTTCGAGTGCGTAAGTTTTGAGAAGGGGACCAGTCGGAGATTTAGGGCTTAGCCCGATGAGCTGATCGCTGACCGCGATTGTTTCGTCGAACTTCTTGAGGGAAAGGCAGACTGAGCCCAGCGCTGTCAGCACTTCGGCATTTGTGCGCTCGACCGACGCCGCCGACTTCAGCGCTTCGTAAGCGCTACCGACGTCCCCTGAGCGAGACGAGATCCCTGCGGATTGGTACAGGAGTCTTGCGTTACCGGTGGAAGTGGAAGCAGCGAATCGCGCAGATGATTGTGCTTCAGTCCGTTTTCCCACAGAAAGCTCAATTTCGGCGCGCAGAAGCCAGTATTGGGGGACACGTTTGCACACCGGTTCTCCCTTCACCAACGCGGACAGAGCATTTTCAGGTTTTCCAAGTGAGAGGTGTGCGTTTGCCCGGGCTATGAACGGCTCGAATCGCGTGGGAGCCGCGATCGCGGCAACGTTGAACCGCTCCAGGGCGAGGGCTGGCCGCTTTGTTTGGAGAAGCAGCAATCCGAAGTTGTAGTTGACGCCAAAACCTTTGGGATCTTCCGACAGTGCTTTACGGTACAAAAGTTCGGCTTTTGCGAGCTCGCCGGACTTGTGCGCTTGAGTCGCGGATTCAAGGGATGACTGGGCTCGTGCCACCCCGAAGATTAACAGGATAAGAAACGGCGCGAACCGCATGGGAAGAGGGTACCTTAGCGTTTCGCGGGACTAGACCTGAGCGACGTTATTACTGGGGAGCGAGAATCGAGTTGAACATCCGGATGGCAAGCAAGCTACGTACTTTTGCGGGTGTCAGCAGCCTTGGTCTGCTCATCGTTGCTGTCGTTGCTTCGCTCGCAGCGAGAGATGATGGACCCGTCAAGAAAGAACCCGTCGCGCTTAGCCTAATGGTTCAGCCGATTTCGCCTCCGGTCCGCCAGGGCCTGGCAAAATATGAACCGGTCAGCGGCTGCTACCTCGGCGCATTCATCAATTTTGACCCAACCTTGAAGAGTCCTTACAAGGATATTGGTGGACGAACACACCAGGAGTTCGGTCCGTTTGAAGAGAAGATCGGCAAGCCTCACGCGAGCTATTTCTTCTACATGGGTTACGGAAGTCGGTTGCCGGTTGATTGGCTGAAAAAGATGGCTGACGCCGGAAAGTTTGTTCACATCGCGCTGGAACCTAACAACGGTTTGGACATGGTGAAAAACGACGAGTACCTCCGCTCGCTCGCCAAAGGGATTAGAAGAAGCGGCGCAAAAGTGTTTTTGCGGTTCGCATCAGAAATGAACGGGCCATGGACGAAGTATCACAACGACCCCGCAAAGTATCGCGAGAAGTTTCGGCTTGTCTATCGCGCGATGAAAGATTTGGCTCCAAACGTCGCCATGGTGTGGTGTCCGTTCCAGACCCCGATCCGGTTGATAGATCGCTATTACCCTGGTGATGACGCAGTGGATTGGGTCGGCGTCAACGTATACAGCGTGACTTATCACGACAACGACAAAAGTGACCCCGCTCACAATGAAGACCCGATCCAACTGATGGGATATGTTTACAAGCATTACGCCAAGAAGAAGCCGGTCATGATTGGCGAGTTTGCAGCGACGCATTACTCTGCAGTCGAGAAGAAGCAGCGACCGGATTTTGCGCGTGACAAAATTTTGCGGCTATACAAGAGCTTGCCGAAGTTTCCGCGAGTGAAGTTCGTCAACTATTTCAATAGCAACAACATGCAGTTCGCGAAGCATAGGTTGAATAACGATTACTCGGTGACCAACAACGCCACAGTCTTGAAGGCGTATCAGGAAGCGATTGGCAGCGATTATTTTCTGGGAACTATTATTTGGAGAGACGTTGAGCAGGAATCTCGACCTCTGAGCGACGGCGATGAGTTGGCTGGCTGGTTCGCGGTTGTTGCCGAGCCTGTATCCACGATATCCGCATCGCAATACGCTTACAAGTTGGATGGACGAATCATTCGGTTGGCTCCGGCAGGCAGTGGACAACTTGCCGAAATTGATACACGAGCCCTGCCGCCCGGGCGACACCTGTTTGAAGCCGAAGCGAAAGATGAAAACGGCGAGCTTGTCGGTTATTCACGCGTCGAGTTCGCGGTGAAGTAACGCGAGATTATCGAATCACGAAGTACTTCGCCTCTGGATGGTGGCAGATTAGTGCACTTGTACTCTGTTCTGGTATGAGCATAAATTCATCTGAAAGTTCAATACCGATTTTTCCAGGCTGAAGCAGGTCGAACAGTGGTCGTTGGTCTTCAAGATTTGGACAAGCTGGGTAGCCGAATGAGTAGCGACAGCCGCGATACTTCGTGCTGAATAGCAGCTTGATTTCGGGTGAATCCTCGTTTGCAATTCCGAGCATCTCTCTCATTTTCCTATGCCAGAACTCGGCAAGTGCCTCGGCGGTCTCCACTCCCATGCCGTGCACAAACAAATAGTCTTGAAACTTGCCATCTTCGAACAGTTTGCGCTCGAACTCTGAAATCTCGGAGCCGATTGTGACGATTTGAAACGCACATACGTCCATTCGGCCGGACTCGACCGATGCAAAGAAGTCGGCCAGGCAAAGGCGGCGGTTGTCCGATTGTCGCGGGAATTTGAACGTCGCCCTGGTTTGGGTGCCTGTTTCATCGTAGATGTGCAGGTCATTTCCACTCGATTGTGCCTTGAAGAAGCCGTACGCGGCTTTTGGATGAAACTTATCTCGCAGTTCTTCTTTCATTCGAACGAAAACTGGTCTCGCCTCCCTTTCCAAGAACTCCGTGAACTGCGCATTGTTCATCTCGGTCGGACGCTTAAAGCCCCACTGACCCCTGAACAGTGCAACTTCGTTTATGTATGGGTAGATATCTTCGATGTTAATCTGCTCGGCGTGTTTGCTCCCGAAGAATGGCGCGATAGGGATCTGCACGTCAGTTGCGATATCGCTCCTTACACCTGTAAATGCATAAAGCTCTGGATCGCTTTCCGGCAACCTATGACTCGCAACTCGACGTTGCGGAAGTTCATCATCTTGATCCGCGAGCTCGGTTTGCGATTCGAGGTCTTGCATGATATGCAGCCCTTCGAAGGCGTCTTGGGCATACCAAACACTACCTTGGTAGATTCTCCTTAAGTCATCTTCGACATAAGACCGTGTAAGCGCTGCACCACCGAGTAGAACTGGAAACGTGTGCTTTCCGCGCTCGTTCATTTCAAGCAGGTTATCCTTCATCACCACGGTGCTCTTTACAAGCAATCCGCTCATCCCTATTGCCTGAACGTTGTGCTTTTCCGCCTCCGCTAATATGTTTGAGATTGGCTGTTTGATCCCGATGTTGACGACACGATAGCCGTTATTGCTCAGGATGATGTCCACAAGATTTTTGCCAATGTCGTGTACGTCACCTGCAACTGTTGCCAACAAAATCGAGCCTTTTTCTTGACCCTCGACCTTTTCCATCAGCGGTTCGAGATGTTTGACGGCCGCTTTCATGACTTCTGCCGACTGAAGTACGAACGGCAACTGCATCTTGCCTGCTCCAAACAGTTCACCGACGGTCTTCATTCCGTCGAGCAGGATGTTGTTGATGACATCAAGCGGCTTGTGAACTTGGAGCGCTTCATCAAGGTTTAGTGTTAGGTTTTGTTTGATTCCGTTGATGATGTGCTTCTTCAGCCGATCCTCGACAGAGAGTTGTTCAGCTTGCTCCTCATCTTCGGCAGACTGCTTCACGAGCTCGAATTTGGCCATCAGCGCATGCAGTGGGTCGAATTCAGTTGAGCGCTCATCGAATACCAGCTTCTTGGCGAGAGACCACAGTTCTGGATCGGCCCTGTTTTCAGGAATGATTTTGCCGGCGTGAATAATCGCGCTTGTTAATCCTGCGTTTCTTGCTTCGGCAAGAAACACTGAGTTCAGAATATGTCGTGCGCCGGGCTTCAGGCCAAACGAAATGTTGCTCACACCGAGAATTGTGTTCACTCGCGGATGTCTGGTTCTTAATTCGCGGATTGCGTTGAGCGTTTCGATTCCGGCAGATCTGAACTCCTCATCTCCTGAGCCGAGCGTGAAGGTTAGCGCGTCAATGAACACGTCTTCATCGGCGAGCCCGTAGGCGCGTGTTTGTTCGAGAATTCGTTCGGCGATTGAAACTTTGCTCGCCGCAGTTTTGGCCATGCCGTTTTCGTCAATCGTGAGTGCAACAACAGCCGCGCCGTACTTTCGACAGATTTCAAGCACTTTGTGAAGCCGCTCTCCGCCATCTTCGAAATGTATCGAGTTGATGAGACACTTGCCGGGAACGCGCTTCATGGCTTGTTCGACAACGTTAAGCTCTGTCGTGTCAATCATCAACGGAATCGTGACCTGTTGAGCATAGACGTAGAGCAAGCGATCCATGTCTCGCACTTCGTCCCGTCCTACGTACGCCGTACAAACATCGAGCAGATGCGAGCCTTCAGCTTCTTGGTCTCGCGCTATTGCCGTCATCGCGTCCAAATCCTCGGCGGCGAGCGCGTCGCGAAACGCTTTGCTTCCGTTTGCGTTCGTTTTTTCTCCAACGATTAGGAAGCTCGGCGTTTGATCGTACGGCTGAAATTGATACAGTGACGAACATCCGACGAGGGGGCGGATGAGCAGTTCGTCATCAGTGTGCGGCGTTTCTGATCTTCGGCGCGGTACCAACCCACGAACTGCATCTGCAACAGCCCGGATGTGCGCGGGAGTTGTGCCGCAACACCCGCCGACGATGTTCGCGCCAAATTCAAGCACGAAGTGTTTCATGTGGGTGGCGAGCGTCTCGGGCGAAAGTTTGTACACACCTTCGCCATTTTCCATCACAGGCAAACCGGCATTGGGTTGCACCGAGATCAGACGGCGGCTATGGTTGGACAGAGTGCGCACATGTGGGGCCATCTCTTCGGGCCCCGTCGCGCAATTAATCCCGATGCCGACGATTCTGGGGAACGATTCCAAAAAGTTAATCGCGGCTTGCATCTCTGTGCCGAGAAGCATTGTGCCCGTTTGTTCGATGGTGACTTGGACAAACAACGGGATGTCGCTGGCTTCCGATTCGAGTGCTCGGTGCATGGCGGCGACAATCGCTTTGACGTTCAGAAAATCTTGGCACGTTTCTGCGAGCAGGGCGTCACTTCCGCCTCGTATCAGTTCGCGAAAGCCGCGAAAGTAGCCATCTTCGACATCATCAAAGGATATGTTTCCGAGTGTCGAAAGTTTGGTTCCGGGGCCGACTGCGCCCAGGACAAACGCATCCAGGCCCGCACTTCGCCTGTCATCCGCCGCCTGTCGCGCGATGATTGCTGCCGCGTAACAGATCTCCTCGGTCTTTTCTCCTATCTCGTATTCATCCAGCACCCATGGGAGCGCGCCAAAGGTTGCTGTCTCGATGATGTCGGCTCCTGCGTCGAGATAATCATCGTGGATGGAGCGAATAATGTCGGGTCTGGTGAGAACCAGAAGTTCGTTGCAGCCATCCTTCCCTGCGAAGTCCTCGAGCGTAGGATTTCTCGCTTGAATCTGCGTGCCCATGGCGCCGTCGCAGACCAAGACGCGCGACTGGAGAGCCTGAAGCAATGGGGAGTGAACCGGCACTCGCATATTATGGCTTTAGTTGCGCTTTTCGGGCCGAAGTGTGCGATTTTTCGGCATGAGTTCTCGTATACTCGCCGACCGTGTCCACCGTATTCGTTTCGACTTGGCAAGATGCCGGAAAGCCGTGCGTTGAAGCCGCATGGGAAAACTATCAACAATCGAAAGACCTGATGACCGCCTGCGAGCAGGGATTGACAAAGGTCGAGCTTGACCCAAGCCTTCAGGCCATCGGATATGGAGGGCTGCCAAACGCAGAAGGCGAAGTCGAGCTGGATGCAGGCCTGATGGATGGAAGGACATTGAAGGCGGGAGCGGTTTGCGCGGTTCGCGGCGTCGTCCCCGTGATTTCGCTGGCGCGCTATGTGTTAGAAAAGACACCTCATCTGATGGTCGCGGGCGATCAGGCGCAGCGCTTGGCAGAGCGGATCGGTATGGATGTCAAGACACTGCTGACTGACGATTCATTGCAAAAATACGAGCAGTGGCGTTCTCAGAAGACCGATGCGCGAGTTGCTCACCTTGTTCATGATACTGTGACTATCGTGGGCCGTGAAGATCCTGGCCATGTGGTCTCAGCGTGCTCGACCAGCGGATTAGCATGGAAGCTGCCTGGCCGAGTTGGCGACTCACCCATCGTTGGTGCCGGTTTCTATGCGGATGACGAAGCTGGTGCAGCCGGAGCTACAGGCGTCGGCGAAGATATTTGGAGATTCATGCTCTCGTTCAGAGTGGTCGAAGGAATGCGAGGTGGAATGAACGCACAAGAGGCCTGTGAGACGGCAATTCGGGTGATGACTTCGCGAAAACCTGATACGAAGAATGAGACTTCTGTTGTATTCGGCGTTAGCCGGAATGGCGACTGGGGTGCAGCCGCTTCGAAAGACGGCTTCACAGCTTGGGTTTGCGAGGATGGAGCGATAAGCTCTCACCGAATCCCAGGACTGCGCTAAGCCCGGTAATTTGACGGCTGTTCGGCCCCGAGTTAGGTGGAAGAACCCTTGAGTAGGCTTCCTGTCGCCAGGCTGCCTACTGGGCCATTTCATGTTAACGGGCGATACGTTTGTTCAAGAGGGGCTAATCACCAGCGAGCAGCTTAGTCTTGCTGTCGAGAAGCAGTTAGAGCTTGGGGGAACCGACCAGATTGGAAACGTTTTGGTTTCCATGGGTTTTGTCTCCGAGCGTGATCGCGTCCGCCTCACAGGCCGAGCTTGGGGCATTGAGTTTGCCGACCTTAACGAGGTCACCCCCGACGCAGCCGCCGTTCCACTAATCTCTTCCACGCTCGCACGTCGGTTTAAGGTTCTTCCGATTTCATTGCAGGGAGACCGACTGTACGTCGCGATGGCGAACCCGCTCGATATCTTCGTGATTGACGAAGTGCGGCTTACGACGGGCAAAGAGGTCGAGGCACTGATTGCTGTTGAGGAGGAATTGACCGCAGCAATCGTCGCGACATATCACAAAGAAAGCAGCTTGAACGAAGCGCTGAAAGGAGTGATGAGCGACTACGACAGCGACATCCAGATCGGCAGCAGCTCCGAAGAGGAGGATGTCACCGCGGATGAGCTTCGCGAAATGGGCGAAGAGGCGCCGATTATTCGGCTCGCAAACTTGATTTTGAACCAAGCGATTGGCGACAGGGCGAGCGACATCCACCTTGAGCCTACAAAAGAGTCATTGAAAGTGAGGCTGCGCGTTGATGGCGTGTTACATGACGCGATGGTTGTTCCGAAGAAGGCACAAGCGCCACTTACGAGCCGTTTCAAGATTATGGCGAACATGGATATCGCCGAAAAGCGCGCGCCACAAGATAACCGAATTACCGCAACGATATCCGGACGAGAGTTTGACTTCCGTGTTAGCACTTTGCCAGTCGTTCACGGCGAGAAGATCGTTATCCGCGTTCTGGATAGAGCGAGTGTGCAGATTGGCCTGACGAAGTTGGGTTTCCTGCCTGACACGCTTCAAGGGCTTGAAGATGTTTGCGCGCGCAGTTACGGCATTATCCTTGTTACCGGCCCCACGGGTTCAGGAAAGTCCACAACGCTTTACTCGGTGCTGAACAAGATTAATGACGGCGAGAGGAACATCATCACGATTGAAGACCCCGTTGAGTATGAGATTTCGGGAGTAAACCAGTGCAACGTAAACATCCGTGCGGGCATGACGTTTGCGGCTGGACTGAAGGCGATGTTGAGACAGGACCCGGATGTCATCATGGTGGGCGAAATGCGAGACGAGGAGACCGCGACGATTGCGATGGAAGCGGCGCTAACAGGTCACTTAGTGTTGAGCACCCTTCACACCAATGACGCGAGCGGCGCGGCGACACGACTCACCGAAATGGGTGTCGAGCCGTTCCTGATTTCGAGTTCAATTATCGCGGTACTTGCACAGCGGCTTGTAAGGGTGATCTGTCCGAAGTGCAAAGCGCCTTACACACTTCCCCGTGAAGCTTTGTTGAGATATGGCTTCCCGCTTCCGGACGAAGTTGGCGCGGAAACCGATGGCAAGCTGAGTCTGTTCAAAGGCGAAGGCTGCGATCACTGCATGAAAACCGGATACAAAGGTCGAACCGGTGTTCACGAACTGATGATGTTCTCGGACACGATCCGAGATCTAGTACTGAAGAAGGAGCCTTCGCATCTACTTCGAAATCTTGCGGTTTCGGAAGGCATGCGAACGCTGCAGTCAGACTCGGTTCAGAAAATCCTGCTTGGCAACACTACGGTTGATGAAGTGTTGCGGGTGATCTACGCGTAAGGGCAAATATGGCAGCATTTCCTAAAGAAGAAACTAGCGCAGCCGTAGGCAAGATTCTGAATAGCGTTTCAGACATCGCAGCCATGCCACAGGTCGTGTATAAGATCATTGAATTGACAGGAACGACTGCGACCGCAGCACAAGAGATTGATCGAGCGATTTCAATTGACCCGGGCTTCTCAAGCAAGGTTTTGATGTTGGCAAATAGCGCGTTCTATGCGCTGCCGAGGAAGGTGACCTCGATTCGCGAGGCGGCGACGTTCATCGGGTTCAAAGCGATTCGCCGGTTGGCGATGACGATTGGTTGTTTTGATATGTTTGTTGGCAAGTCAGACTCGGGGAGTCTCCGGCGAAGGGCGTGGTGGCGGCACAGCGTGGATTCGGCCCATTGCGCACGCGCTATTGCGGCCTTCGTCGGGGAAGTTGACCCGGATGACGCATATGCCTGTTCCCTGCTTCACGATGTCGGAAAGTCGTTCATGGACCGACAATCTGGAGGAGGGTACGCCCAGGTTGAGGCCCTTATTGCCGGTGGGATGGAGGCTCTGGATGCCGAGCGGGAGGTGTTCGGGTGCTCGCATGCCGACGTCGCCGCAGCAGCGGCCTCCCGGTGGGGATTCCCGGATGTTTTGATTGAGGCCGTTGGCCAACACCACGGACCTGCAACTGGCGAGAACAGATCTCACGTTGCGCTAACGGCTGTGGCTAGCGACATCGCGCACGCAATGGTGGAAGCAAGGAAGTCGGAGGAAGGACAGGTTTCGGGCGCAAATTATTCGCCGGGAATCGAATGGGCGTTAGAGATTTTGAATTGGGATAACGACACGAGAGAAAAAGTTATGGCAAAAGGCAAGGCCGCGATTTCGGAAGGCGCTGGACTTGGCCTGTAGGAGCAACAACATGAGCGAATCATTTGATTGGAGCAAGATTATTGACGAGAATGCACCGATGGGTCCGCCGCCAGGCGACCACCCGGACATTGACCCTCGCAGCGGCGAGCCGATGCCGAGGAAGGCGATGCCTGTCAATCCGGGTGAAGACGAAATTCTGTCCACAGCGGACATGCATATTGACGATCTTTTGAGGATGTGCGTGGAGCGCGGAGGATCGGACTTACACTTGACCAATAACCTGCCACCGACCATTCGTCTGGATGGCGAGCTTCTGCAACTGCCGTTTCAGCCGCTGACAACCATGGAGTGCAGCCGGCTCGTGTACGAGATCATGCGAGATGAGCAGGTGACGAAGTTCGAGCAGACACGAGAGATGGACTTTTCGCATGGCGTGAAAGATGTCGGAAGATTTCGTGTAAACGTATACATGCAGAAGGAAACCGTGGGTACTGCAATCCGTGCGATTCCGACAAGAATTCCTTCTTTCGAGGACCTTCGGCTCCCACCCATCATTCGTGAGATGGCGAAACGAACAAGCGGATTGATACTCGTAACTGGACCGACCGGCTCGGGTAAGTCTACGACAATCGCAACGATGGTGGACGACATCAACAACGCTCGACGATGTCACATCATGACGATTGAAGACCCGATCGAGTATGTGCACAACCACAAAGTTTCGATGGTGAACCAGCGAGAGGTACATCACGACACAATGAGTTTCCAGAACGCCTTGCGTGCCGTGCTTCGTGAGGACCCGGACGTCATTCTCGTAGGAGAGATGCGCGACCTTGAAACCATTACCGCCGCTCTGACGCTCGCTGAAACGGGACACCTTGTTTTCGGAACGCTTCACACGCGAAACGCTCCGCAGTCTGTGGACCGTGTGGTTGACGTGTTCCCACCCGACCAGCAAGAGCAGATTCGCGTTTTGCTTGCGAACACTCTCGAGGGCGTTGTGGCGCAGCAGCTTTTGCCGAAGCTGGGCGGTGGCCGGGTCGCGGCGATCGAGATCATGATTGCGACACCCGCTATTCGAAACCTCATTCGAGAGGGCAAGACTCACCAGATGTACTCTGTGCTCGAAACGAGCGGCCAAATCGGGATGCAGACGATGGACCGGATGCTGCTCGACCTGTACAAGAATGGTTACGTGAGTTTCGACGAGGCGTTGGTTCGAGCCATTGACCAGGAGAACTTTGGTCGTATGGCAAATGCCGCTTAGCTAACTTTCCTGAGTCTCTTTGCCCGTGGTCTCCGTCAAATTACCGGGGAGTTATCCCCAGGACGGAATCGGAGGAAAACGATGAGCGAAGAGACTCAAGGTTCAGCACCGCAGGAGACACCGCCTGCAGCAACGCCACCGCCAGGCCAGGCGCAGCCACAACCGCCGCCGGGACCGGCACCTGTTCCGGACCCCCATAACTTGGGGCCAACCTCGATGGGGATGGCCGCTCACGTTGCAGCCGCGCTCAGCTACATCTGGATCGTGGGCCTAATCTTCTACTTTGTTGAGAAAACGAACAAGTTTGTCAGATTTCACGCCATGCAATCCATTCTGCTGGGTGTCGCTTGGATCATCATCGGATATGTGCTCGGATTCATGATATTGGGCGCAATGTTTAGCGGTGGAGCAGGCGGATTTGGTCTCGGATTCTTGTTGGTGCAGTTGATTAATCTATGCGGATTCGTGCTCTGGATTATCTGCATCGTACAAGCAGCCACTGGAAAGTGGTTCAAGATCCCAATCATCGGCGACATGGCTCAGAAGTGGTCATAGCCGCCTAACGGTTCAAATTGGCAACAGAAAACCCCATTCGGTGCTAAGCACCGGATGGGGTTTCTTGTTGCCTACCACCCTGGGCCGGTAAAGAGTGAACCCATTGCAAACTGCAGGAAGACGCCGAGAGCCGCTAGCGCGATTGAAATGACCAGGAAGACGATGCTAAGCGTCTTCAGTGTGCTTGCTTGACCTGCTCCGAGACGCGAGGCTTTGTTCGCTTGCGTAATGGCGAGAGGAAACATGATCCAAGCGAGTAGGGGGCAGCAAAACGGCACTACTGCGACGAGTCCGACCCAGAAGTATGTCCAACCGGTTCTAAGCTCTTGCTCCGCGTAGCCGACAGGGGGACCCGGGTACCCCGGCACTGCCTCTCGCGGATAGGGTGAAGCCGCGGGCGGTTGCGCCCATGCTTGTTCTGGATTGCCCATTGGAAACAGCCCTTCCAATTCTCTCGCTGGAAACTCCCTCAACGTTGTTGCATCAATCAGCATCGTTTCGGGCAAGATGCGGTGCTCTTGAACCCATTGCCGGAGAGTTTCCAAATCGGCTGGACCGTAGATTCTTCCGTCGGCTGCGCGGATGTTGTACATCGCTATTTTCAGACGTCGGTTCGGACCATTTCGTAGGCTTCGATCTGGTCGCCGATCGCATAGTCTTTCCAGCCGTCGAATTGAAGGCCGCATTCAAATCCGGCGGCGACCTCGCGAACATCCTCTTTGAAATGTTTGAGCGACTCAAGTTTGCCTGACCAGACAACCTCGTTGGCTCTTCTCACTCGAACCAGCGCGTTGCGCGTGACCTTGCCGTCCGTGACGTAACAACCCGCAACGTGTCCCGACTTGGTGAGTTTGAATGCCGCCCGAATTTCGACGGTGCCCAGGTAGCGCTCTTCATACTTCGGCTCGAGCATTCCTTTCACCGCGCGCTCAATATCCTCAATGAGCTCGTAAATGATCCTGTAATTGCGGATCTGTACGCGCTGTCGCTCTGCCTCACTGGTCGCTGTCGGTTCGACCTTTGTGTTGAATCCGACGACAATTGCGCCCGCTGCGCTAGCGAGCAGAACGTCGTTGGCTGTAACTGAGCCTACGCCTGCGTGGAGAACCTTGACCGTGACTTCGGGGTTCTCGATTTTTTCGATGAGCCCCTTCACCGCCTCCACTGAGCCCTGAACGTCGGCTTTGACGACGATTCGAAGCTCTTTGAGCTCGCCCTCCTCCATTCGCTGTTTGAGAGTTTCGAGCGTAATTTTTGCCGTTCCGGTGCCGAGCGATTTCTGTCGCTCATCGCTGCGAATCTGTTCTGCCGTTTCGCGGGCTTCTCGTTCGTCGAGAAACACCTTCAGGTGGTCACCGGCCATCGGGACCGAATCGAGGCCGAGGATTTCAACTGGCGTTGAGGGTCCAGCATCCTTAATCGCTTCGGCTTGGAAATCGAACATCGCCTTCAGGCGGCCCCATGCTTGTCCGACTAGGACGGTGTCGCCGACCTTAAGCGTGCCGTTTTCGATGAGAACCGTTGCTACTGGGCCTCGGCCTTTGTCGAGTCGGGCTTCGATTACGATTCCCTCGACCTCTCCACCGGGGTCGGCTTTGAGCTCCATGATTTCGGCCTGGAGGAGGATGAATTCGAGAAGATCATTGACCCCTTGTCCGGTTTTGGCAGATACACCGATGACTGGGGTTGTTCCGCCGAAGTCTTCTGCGATCAGCTCGTGCTCTGTAAGCTGCTGCTTTATTTTGGTGATGTTTGCTTCGGGTTTGTCAATTTTGTTCGCTGCGACGATGAGAGGCACATTTGCAGCTTTGACGTGATTAATCGCCTCGATTGTTTGTGGCATGACTCCGTCATCTGCAGCGACGACGAGAATCGCAATGTCTGTGACCTTTGCACCGCGAGCGCGCATCGCTGTGAACGCTTCGTGGCCGGGCGTGTCGAGGAAGGTGATCTTCTTGCCCTCGTGCACAACTTGATATGCACCTATGTGCTGAGTAATGCCGCCGTGCTCTCTTTCGGCGACCTTTGCTTTCCGGATGTAATCAAGAAGAGAGGTCTTGCCATGATCAACGTGGCCGAGAATCGTAACAACGGGCGATCGAAGCTGCGTACCGAGAGCGCGTTTGCGAACTTTTTCCTCGGGAGCTTTCTCTTTCGGCTTTGCGGGCTCGACCCATTTGACGCCGAATCCGAATGAATCTACGATTTTTTCGGCGACATCTGGCGCCAACGAAGTTGTCAGCGCGACAAGGGTGCCGCTCTTCATGAGCGACTTCTGAACTTCGACGTGGCCGATGTTGAGGGCCGTGGCGATATCTCGTGGGCTTGACCCAGGAAGAAGCGCGATCTCCTTTTTGGCGACCATCTCCTTCACTGCGTCTCTGACGACATCAAGGGTGTCGGGATCAATCTCCACCGAACCGTTGGAACCGTCCGCTCCTATTTCGGAAAGGACATATGTGACCTGTGATGGGAGTGCATTCAGGTCGCCGGCAAGCGCTTCAACGGTGGTTTTTGGCATCAATTCGTGGGTTCACCAGCGCTGAGCGTAGGACTGGCGAGGGTTAAGTCTACCGGAACAGGGCTTAGCCGAATGGCCCAGGCCAGCTTTTTGAGGTTGAGCCGACCTACACAGGCTTGGTTTCTGCACACATAAGCGCCTCTACCGAAGGGTGATTCACCGATGGTTGCGGGAGGAATCAGACCAAGGCGGATGAGGTCGGGCTTGGGTTGTTTGGCACCACAGGCTACGCAGGTTCGGATTGGCACATGGCCCATCCGTTATTGCTGACCGCCGGCTGCAGCGGCGTTCTGCTCCGCAAGCTGCTCTTCGCTCTTGATGTCCACGTACCAGCCAGTTAGATGCGCGGCGAGCTTGGCGTTTATGCCGTTCTTGCCGATTGCGAGACTGAGCTGCGATTCTGGGACGATAACAAGGGCGCGGTTCTCTTCTTTGAAGAGTTTGACCGAAGTCACTTTCGCAGGACTAATTGCGTTCGTGATGTACACAACCGGGTCGTCGCTGAACGGGATGATGTCCACCTTCTCGTCATATAGTTCATTGACGATCGCCTGGACTCGCGCGCCACGCTGGCCCACGCAGGCGCCGACGGCGTCAACACGCTCGTCGTTGGTTTTGACGGCAATCTTGCTTCGAAGTCCGGCTTCACGCGAAACGTTGACGATTTCAACTGTGCCCGCTTCGATTTCAGGTACTTCGAGTTCAAACAGCTTTGCGACGAGCTCTTTCGCGCGGCGGCTTACGCGCACCCGAGGTCCGCGGCGTGTTTCCTCAACGCCTCGCACCCAGACTCGGATGCGATCATTTACTCGGTACGGCTCGTTCCTGACTTGGTCTTCTCTTTTGAGGACGCATTCACTTCTGCCCGCACTGAGCATGACGTCCTGCCCTTCTCGGCGCGAAACGGTTGCGCTGACGACGTCGCCTTCCCGCTCGGAGAACAGTTCCATCGTGCGTCGGCGTTCGGCCTCCTTCAACTTCTGTTGGAGGACCTGTTTGAAGGTGACTGAGGCGATTCTGCCAAAACTTTCGGGTGAGATATCCACCGGGATGAAATCACCGATCTCAGCGTCGGGTTTGCGTTTGCGCGCTTCTTCGATTCCGATTTGGAAGAAGTGATTCGTAACCATTCCCACGACTTCTTTCTCGCAAACGGTGTTCAGGGAGCCCTTTTTGAGGTCTATGCGAACGGAAACATCGCCCGTCGCTCCGACATGGCGTTTGTACGCGGCTGCAAGCGCAATTTCGAGTTCCGCGATCAGTTCCTCTTCAGGAAGGTCGCGTTCTCTTGCGATGCTTCGCATTGCGTCCAAAAGATCTCGCTGTTCCATCGTTTTTTCGTTCACAGAACAAAAAAGGACGGCTGTGGGCCGTCCGAGTCAGTTCCGCCTTCGCCTAAGTACAAATTATGGCACAAATTCGGGGGGCTGGTAAACTTCGCCCTGCTAAGATGGCCGCATTACGAGTACTCATCGCAGACGATGACCCGATCATCCGGCTCGACTTGAAGCAGATGCTGAGCAACCTGGGTTACGAAGTGGTCGGTGAGGCCGGAGACGGGGATGCGGCGGTTGATTTGGCGAGAAGGCTGACTCCAGACGTGTGCGTTTTGGATGTGAAGATGCCGATTCGTGATGGGATCAGCGCGGTGAGAGAGATAGTCGGCGAGCAGATATCTCCGGCCATTCTCCTTACCGCTTACAACGACCGAGAGTTGATTGCAAGCGCCACTGAAGCTGGAGCGTTCGCCTACTTGGTCAAGCCGTTCAAGCCGAGCGACCTCCCGCCCGCGATTGAAGTCTCGGTCAGTCGCTACAACCAGATGAAAGACCTCGCTGAGCAGGTCAGCGATTTGCAGGAGCGCTTAGAGACAAGAAAGATGTTGGATCGGGCGAAAAGCGTGCTGATGCAGAAGCTGGGCTTGGACGAAGCGGAGGCCTATAAGAGAATTCAAAAATCGAGCATGGATTCGCGAAAGTCTATGAAGGAGATCGCGGAAGCGATTTTGATTACGGAGAGTTTATGAAAACAGGATGGTTGAGTATTGGATTAGCGGCGGCGCTAGCTGTGGGTGGTTGCGGTGGCGGCGAGCAAAAAGAAGCGGGCAGCACCGGTGACGCAAAGAAGTTCAAAGTCGCGTTGCTTACTCCGACCGAAGTAAACGATAGCGGATGGAGCGCACTGGCGTACGAAGGGCTGATGGGGATCAAAGAGGGTCTCGGTGCGGAAGTCAACAACGTTGTCGCGGCATCTCCGCAGGAAAGGCGGGACGCGATGCGGGGGTACGCGCAGCAGGGCTACAACTTAGTGATTGGCCACGGTTACGAATACAACCAAGATGGAATTGAGATCGGCAAGGACTTCCCTAACACCGTTTTTGTAAGCTCATCGGGTGACAAAACGGCTGCAAACGTCGGCACTTTCAGGTTCTACTTGGAGCAAGGAATGTACTTGCTCGGAATGGCCGCTGCGAAGATGAGCAAATCGGGAGTCATCGGGATGGTTGGCGGACCTGAAGTACCGAGCATTGACTCGACGTTTCTTGGGTTTGAGTCAGGTGCAAAGTCAGTTCGACCTGATATCAAAGTGCTGAAAGCGTATACCGGCTCGAACGACGATGTAAACAAGGCAAAGCAGCAGACGCTTGCGTTTATTGATCAGGGCGCAGACTTTATTATCCATCAGGCTAATGCGGCCGCGGGCGGAGTTTTCGAAGCGTGCAAGGAGCGAAAGGTGCTCGCATTCGGCACGAACAGTGATCAGCAATCGGCAGCTCCCGACACCGTGTTGGCTTCGGCAGTAATCATCGCACGACCAGCGTTCATGGGATTGGCTGAAGACGTCAGAGATGGAACGTATAAAGGCGAAGTTCGACTGGTTGGAATGGACTCTGGAGCCGTTGGTATCGTGTGGAACGAATCATTGAAAGCGAAAGTGCCGGCAGATGTTTTGAAGCTCGTGGAGGCTGTCGCGGCCAAAATTAGAAACGGCGAAGTGACTGTTCCGAAGAAAGAGTTCTGATGAGTGATCCGGTTCTGGAAGCGGTCGCACTGACCAAGCGCTTCGGACCGACGGTAGCACTCCATGGCGTTTCGTTTGCGGTAAACCCCGGGGAAGTCCATGCTCTCCTGGGTGAAAATGGCGCAGGAAAATCCACTCTTGTATCGGTACTGTCTGGTGGAGTTAGACCCGATGCCGGATTGATCCGCCTAAATGGCGAGCCGGTGACGTTTTCATCACCGAGAGAAAGCCGCGAGCGCGGCGTCGCAGTAGTTCACCAACACTTTGCGCTCATTCCTGCATTTTCCGTCGCCGAAAACTTGCTGTTGAGTGAGGGAAGCACACAAAAGGTTCTGCCGAAGGGGGAGGACTTAGTTTCAGGACCCAAGGCGATTGCGGAGAAAGTGGGATGGCGAGTGGACTTCAGTGCCAAGGTTCGTGACTTGAGTGTCGGAGAGCAGCAACGCGTTGAGATCATACGCGCGTTGAGCGGCGAGGTTCGCGCCGTTTTGTTCGATGAGCCGACTGCGACACTCACCCCCACGGAGTCTGATCAATTATTCGACGTAATTAGGAGCCTTCGCGATGATGGAGTGGCAATCGTTTTGATTACGCACAAGTTGCGAGAGGTGATGCAAGTTGCCGACGTTGTGACGGTACTGCGGTCAGGGGTTGTGACGCTTTCAGCCGCGCTGATCGCGGCATGCAGCGAAAGGATGTTGGCGGAATCGATGGTTGGCGAAGTCGAAAGTCCATCGAAACCGTCTGGGTCGTCAAGCGTTGGCGCACTTGAAGTTAGAGAGTTGAAAGTTCGCGGTGACCGAGGAAATCTTGCTGTCAACAACGCTTCGTTCTCTGCGGCGTTTGGATCCATCCTCGGTGTTGCAGGCGTAGATGGAAACGGCCAGGTCGAGCTTGCTGAAGCGATCTTTGGAATTCGGCCCATTGAATCAGGGGGTGTGCAATTCGATGGAGTTCCTGCCGACGCGAAAATCGCGTACATTCCGCAAGACCGCCTTGTGGATGGTCTTGCACCACTCATGAGCGTTGCTGAAAACTTGATGATTGAGGGCCACAAGCTTGGCGCACTCCGCAGCGGTCTGTTTGTCTCTGAATCCCGCAGTGCGGAATGGCGAAGAAAGCTAATCGAGCAATTCGAAATCAAGTGCGAGAACGAAAACCTAAAGGTAGAGAGCTTGAGTGGTGGAAATCAGCAGAAAGTGCTGTTGGCGCGACTTTTGGATGAACGCCCCGACGTTGTTATCGCAGTTGATCCGACGAGAGGGTTGGATATCCGTGCTGCCGCGTTCGTCAGAGATCGCTTGGTTGAGTGTGCAACACGGGGCAGTTGCGTGATCCTGTTCTCGACCGATTTAGAAGAGCTGCAGTCTGTTTCTAATCGAATGGTTGTTATGTCTGGCGGCAGGATTTCGGAAGGCTCGGATGTCGGCTTGCTTATGGGCGGTGTTGCTTGAGCAGGATATTTGCGCCGCTCGCGACCGTTTTTGGAGTGCTGACTATTCTGTGCCTCACTCTGTTGGTTTTCGGATTCCCGGTTGTTGATTCGCTGAAGCTGATGTTTGAAGGAGCGGTTGGAGACAAGTTTGGAATTCATCGCACTATCGTGAAATCCGCGCCGCTGATAATGGTTGGAATCGGAATCGCGATCGCTTGGAGAGGCGGGGTGTTCAATATCGGCGGTGAAGGTCAGCTTCTCGTCGGCGTGATGCTTGCTGCGGCAGTGAACCAAATCGCGCCCGACGCGACTCAGTTGCGATTTCTTCTGCTCGCCGCGGCGGCAGTTGGCGGTGGCCTGTATGCTTGGGTGGCCGCGGTGCTGTTCGTCAAACGTGGAGTTAGCATCGTTATCAGTACGATCCTCCTGAATTTTATCGCGATGCAAGCGATTGCCTACGTAGTCAGAGGTCCTTTGCAGGAAGCGACTCACTCGATTCCTCAGACCGCGACACTAACGCAAGCTGTTATGTTTGGAAAGCCGGACGCGCAGACCGATCTTCATTGGGGAGTGCTCATTGCGCCGATTGTCGCGCTCGTCGTGTATTTGTGGCTTATGAAAACTCCGAGTGGGTTCCGAGTTCGCCTTGTCGGCAGCAATGATCGCGCGGCACGAGCCGCGAAAATCAACTCTGCGAGTTATCAAACGCTGGCGCTCGTACTTAGCGGCGCAATCTGCGGGCTTGCGGGCGGCGTCGAGTATGTTGGAGTTAGCGGATACGCATACGAAGGGTTTTCGCCCGGCTGGGGATTTCTCGGTATTCCCGTTGCGCTTCTGGGCGCGCTGCATCCGATCGGAGTTCTTTTTTCGGGCGCTCTATTTGGTGCGTTAGTATCCGGTGCGAAGCAGTTAGAAACCTTCGGTGGCGCGAGCTTTTCCGTGATTTATGTGGTGCAAGCCGCTGCGCTATTAGGTTACTTGGCACTTCAGCGAGTGAAGTTTAGTCGCCATAGGACGGCCGAGGCGTGAGTGAACTCGTTGGCGTTGTCGGAGCGGCGCTTTCCTTTGCGACTCCGATGATCATCGCTGCTTCTGGGGAGACTTTGCTCGAAAGGTCGGGAATATTGAATATTGGGTTGGAAGGGACGATGCTGTGCAGCGCGTATGCGGCGTTCTTTTTTACGCATACTACTTCGAACCCTTGGATTGGAGCCGCGGCGGCGGTTGCTGTGGGTTTGATCCTCGGGGCGATATCGTCTTGGTTCGTGATTCGCTTAGCGGTTGACCAAGTTGTTGTCGGCACGGGCATGAACTTGTTTTCGCTCGGCGTGACGGGGACACTGTTCGCGTTGTCGTTTGGTCGTGGCGGAAAACTGGTTTCGATCCCTTCGGTCCCGAAACTTGAGGGGGCACTCTCGCTCAATCCTCTCATGTTGTTTGCGATCGCCGCGCCGGTCATCTGTTGGACTTTACTCACGCGAACACGATGGGGTCTGGCGGCCAGAGCCTGTGGTGAAGACCCTTCAATTGCCGATGCGCTTGGTTACTCTTCGGGACGGATTCGATATCAGGCTGCGGTAGTCGCCTCAACACTCGCGGGCATCGCGGGGGCGTACTTGACACTTGCCCAAACGAGCAGTTTCGCGCCGAATATGACCGTGGGTATCGGTTTCGTGATTATTGCGGCGGTAACATTTGGACGGTGGACAATTATTGGCTCGGTCTTCGCTTGTCTCACCATTGCTATTGGTTATGGTGTTCAATTTTGGCTAAAGGCGAAGCAGTCTGCCATTCCGTACCAGTTATTCGACGCGCTTCCCTACATTTTTGCGCTCGTGGTGCTAGTTTGGTCCGGCAGGTCGGGAGCTGCGCCAGCGGCGCTGGGCGTTCCGCATAAGAGAACATGAGACTCACCCGGAAGATTTCATTCTCGAGCGGCCACCGTTATTGGCGTGAGGATCTCTCTGACGAAGAGAACCGAGAACTGTTTGGCAAGTGGGCGTCACCTTACAATCACGGACACAACTACACTTTGAACGCGACGATTGAAGGCCCTATTGACCGAACCAACGGAATGGTCATCAACATCAAAGTTTTGGACGACCTGATGAAATCGCGCATTGCGTCGAAGTTTGACCAACGGAGCATCAACGACGAGGTGGAAGCCTTTCGAGTCACTCCGCCGACGCTAGAAAATTTAGTCGCCTATTTTGCTCAGAGCCTTGGGGATTTGCCGGCCGGAGTCAAGCTGGTGCGAATCAACCTAATCGAAACTTCAAGACTGTCGGCAGACTGGACGCTAACGGAGAATGGAATCATGATTACACTCACTCGAAAGTACGAGTTCTGTGCATCCCACCGGCTGCACTCGGAACAGTTGACGCCTGACGAAAATATCGAACTTTTCGGAAAATGCAACAACCCCAATGGGCACGGCCATAACTACGTGCTGGAAGTCACTGTTACCGGAGAGAAGAATCTTGAGAGTGGAATGATCGTCGCCTTAGGTGAACTGGATGAGTGCGTCAACCGGTTGGTCGTGGACTATCTTGATCACAAAAACTTGAATTTGGATATCCCTGAGTTTGGAAAGGTGAATCCAACTTCGGAGGCGGTGACTGAGATGATTTGGAACCGTTTGGACAAGGCGCTGCCCGCCACTCTGGTGAAGGTGCGTTTGCGAGAGACCGACCGCAACTCTTTTGAGATCGTTCGCGGATAGCACTTCGGGCTTTACGGCTTCTGGGAGATCCGCATTCGCCCGAGTGGCGTGACCACTACGGAAGGAACGAAACGGACAGAGTCATCGCGTGAGACCCCATCGAGAACGAGTTCTGCCCTGCCAAATGTCTTCAAATCTGCGGCGATTCTCCAAACTTTGCTGCCGGAGACGACGTAACCAATAACTTGGCCGGTTTCGATTGGAAACTCCTGAGTGTCTGTGACGTGGAGAAGTATGGTGCAGCGGGTTGACGAAAACGACGGAGCATTTTGGACAACTTTAGCTCGTTTCGGCAGCTCCTGGTTAGCGACACAAAGACTGTTCGCAGAAATTGAGAACTCGCCTTTTGCTGTTGGTTCGATTGCCAGCTTCTGAGGCTTATTCGCGCTCAATCGGAGGTTGGGTGTCGAAATCTTTATGTTTGGGGTGATTGGAAAGATTGTCGCAAACACGTTTTGATTGGACTCGACGGCAACTTCAGCTTTCTTCCCTTTTGGAATTTTTGTTTCGCCTGTTAGCGTTAGGTTTGTAAGCGTCACTGTCTGATTCAGTTTTGATGTTCGACCGCCTTTGTATCTGATTTCAACTTCGAATGCGCCTGGCCGTAAGTTGACGGGAACAAGAAAGCCCGCCTGCAGCGACGAGCCGAATACGTATGTCAACTCGGTCTTGCCACCTTCGGAATTTAACAGTGAGACGGATTGCACCGCGTCGAGGCCGGTCCCATCCAATCGAATGACGTCGCCCGGGCTTGCCGAGTCAGAAACCGAAGGCAGCGAACTTGTCTCGAAGCGGAGGCTCGCGGGCAGCACTGAAACTGGTAACGGGCTGCCAATAGCTGCGCCCCCAGCAGTGAACGTGAAGCTCTGAGACTCTCCGAACTGGGGAAGTCTGAACCAGCCTGCCGCTTCGGGCTGCACGGTTACAGAGTTGACTTCGAGCGACGGCGCAGGCTGTGAACTGACATAAATGCCGTTTTCTAGGCGGAGCACAGAACCCTGCACGGGTTCATTTTCGACGGCAATGTCGGGCAAAACGACGATCGTTTGCGGCAAAGCGGCGCCGATCAATAAGGGTGTGAGCGATAGCATTCGCCAAAAGGACGAGCGGGGCGAGTGGAAACGCCGCTTGATTCTCGAACATACTGCAAGAAAGATGAGAATTGGGATTCTGGGCTGCGGGGGAATGGGGCGAGTCCACGCCAAACACTACTCGAAAATGGACGACGTTGAGTTGTTCGGGTTCGACGTGGACGAGGAGCGACTCGCAGAGTTTTGCAAATCGGGAAACGTGACTCCCGTGAAAAGCCAGGAGGAGCTGTTCAACCAGTCGCAGGCGATTGACGCGTGTCTTCCGACTCACTTGCACTTCCCTGTTGCCGCGGACTGCATAAAAGCGGGGAAACCGCTGCTGCTTGAAAAGCCGATGTGCAGAAGCCTTAGGGAGTGCGCTGAATTAGTTGAGTTGTCGGAAACCCACGGTGTCCCGATTATGGTGGCGCATGTTGTTCGCTACTTTGCGGAGTTCCGCAAGGCGCGCGATCTGGTAACACACGGCACTATCGGCACTCCAGCCGCGATTCGTACGCGACGGGGTGGGAAGTTTCCACATGGAGGTACCACTTGGTTTGCGGAATTTTCGAAGTCGGGAGGAATTCTGTTGGATCTGCTGATTCACGACTTCGACTGGATTCGATGGACTTTCGGAGACGTTGAACGAATCTTCGCCCAATCGCTCACATTTTCGGGCCACGCTGGATTGGATTACGCATTGGTGACGCTTACGTTGGAGTCCGGAGCGATTGCACATTGCGAAGGAAGTTGGGCCGACCCCGGAGGTTTTCGCACGGGGATCGAGGTATGCGGAAGTGGTGGCATGATTGAGTGGGACAGCCGAAACACTCAAAGCTTGAGAACTAATCTGTTCGGATCGTCGTCAACAGAGAGCCCGCTGTCGGCGAGCGATGACCCGTATTTTCTGCAGCTCCGCGACTTCATTGACGCGGTCAAACACGGGAAGCCGATGCCGGTTACTGCGCAAGACGGTGCCATGGCCGTGGCGATTGCCGAGGCGGCGATCGAGTCATGTCGTTCTGGTCGAGCGGTTTGTCCGTCTAAGCTGTAGGATAAGAGTTTTTTATGAACCGATTCTCATTTGGCATCGTGAGTCTTTCCGCGCTTCTCGCCGGGTCGGCTTTTTCACAGCCCAGCGGAAAGTACGGTGGCGCGCAGTGGACAGTCAATGAAAACCACACGCTCATTTGGAACGGCAAGCCGTACATGCCGCTTGGATGGCGCGCAGAATGCACTGGGGACGCACTCAGCGCGGTAACCGGTACGGGAATCAAAGACCTGCTCGCTGAAGTTTCGCCCGACGCCTGGACTTCGCAGATTGAATCGCTAAAGTCTGGTGGGTTTAGTTATCTTTTGACACAAAAAGTTTCTGCTCCCGCCGCGCCTGGTTTCGTCATTAGGCCCGAGCAGTATCGCCTTGACGGAATCTCTAAAAAGGGCAAGATTGAGTTGCCCGTTCCGGGAGCAGTCGCGGTGTATTACTTCTTGGTGACTGAACAAGGTGCGGCGGTCAGCAAACGGGGCTGGGCGCCGATCTCCGATGGGAAAGTCAGCGTCATCGTTGAACAAGCGTTCATTTCTGAAAAGTTTCGACTGTTTCTGTATCCAAAATACAGTCAAACGGCTCACCCAGACTATTGGGAACGATTCGACGCAGCCCGTGACGACCTGCTTTCGAGAGCAAAAGGAACAGATTTTGGACCGGGACTGCGTGGGTTCCTGAATCCGTTGGGAGCGGTCCAACAGTGGACGTGGCCGAACGGCGGCCTCGTACCCGACTCGGAGCTGTTTCGCATCGAGTTTCAGAATTATTTGGAAACTCGATATCGAGATATTGACTCGCTTAATAGAGCCTGGCGATTGCGTTCGTTTGAGCTTCGAGATTTCGAGCGCGCGTCTCGATTAGTTGCGTTGTTTGCCAACGGGCGTGGGATTGACTCCTTGCTCGATCCTTTGTCCGATTCACTTTACGCTGTGGACGCTCGGAACTCCGCCTACTGGTTTGACGTTCGTGCAGCGATTGACCTTGCTGCATCCAGAAGAACGTCAAGATTAGCATCGGCAATTCGCAAAATTGCGGACGTACCGGTCGTGTTCGAATGGACTGGATGGAGTTCCGTTTTTGATACTCGAACTCCAAGCGGCGACGGAGTTGGAATGCGCACGATTGAATCTAATCGGTTCAATATGGATGCTGCCGCCGGTGCGGCGAGTTCGACGTACGCTTGGCGAAATCGCGGATGGTTGATTGCATCAGAGATATCTCCCGCGGTCGGTGCGTTTGCAGATGCACGGTCGGTGCAAGTCGCCGTTCTCAACTGCGCCGACCTCGGCGCGAAAGGTTGGTATGTTCGGTTCAATTCGACACCGGCCGGATTCGGGTTAGCCAGCTTGGCGGCCGATACATCTGAGAATTCTGCCCTGTTCGATTCTGGAAAGCGCTGTCTGTTCTATCCGGAAAACGCCAAGTTTCCAGCCGAAACTATTCAACTTCCAGGCGGAATCTGGTGGCTCCCTACGCCTTCGGCTGGCAACCGGATTGACGTTGGTGCTTCATACGAGGGCTATCGCCACAGCGCTACATACGGAACCTTTTTCGCTCTGTGGAGGATTGACGCGCCGAAGAAAGTTAAGCTGAGATTCGCCGATCCAAGCCGTGTAAGCATTAAGAATTTCGACGGGACTGAACCGGAGATGAAGGAAACGAAAGACGGCATTGAACTTGTCATCGGGACGTTGCCGATTATCATCACGGGGATAGAAGAGCAGCCGGTACCTGAAGATGCAGTGCAAGAAGCAGCAGCGACATACAAAACACTCGCAGCAAAGGCGAAGAGTGTTGGCATTGATATCGGAGACTCTCGGTTCCTGTTTGAAGATTCACAAAGGCGACTGCAGACGAGCCCCGGCCCAGCGTTCGGCAGCATGATTGATAGCTTGCGAAAGATTGAAAAAGCGGTCGGCAATTACACGTGGGTGGAAGCAGAGAAACCGGAAGAATCTACGTTTGGATTTGTGAGCGAATCGGCAGCCTGTTCCGGTGGAAGATATATTGGCGTTGAGACTCCGTATCTTCACACAGACGGCAGCTTCTACGCGGCGTATTCGATAAGAGCCAAACCGGCGAAGGATGAATACGACCTTTGGGTTGCAGCGCGAGTACCGGAACGTATGCGCGAGTT
The DNA here is from genome assembly GCA_046330175.1 of Fimbriimonadales bacterium. Taxonomy (GTDB): domain Bacteria; phylum Armatimonadota; class Fimbriimonadia; order Fimbriimonadales; family ATM1; genus JAJPJR01. The sequence goes on along the minus strand of JAXLTG010000001.1, from coordinate 538,876 downwards.
CGTTCAGATCGAAATGCGTAACCGCGATCCGATTAAGTTTTCAAATGCGCCGGTAAGCCGATACGGTGACGGTTTCGCTTGGTACAACCTGGGTCGTATGAAGCTGAACCCAGGCAACTACCGGGTCACTGTGCGCGTAACGGCAGGCGCGCCCGAGTACGACATCGCGTTGGATGTGCTTCTGCTGGCGCCCCCTGGATTTCAGCCTTCGGGACTGAAGCTTCCTCCGGCGACCTAGTCGTTCGGTCCTTGGCGCTTTCGGTACTCGCGAATGAACGTCGGGATATCAAGGTCGTCATCGTCATCCTTGTTCTCTGCCGCCCTGGGCTCGCCTGTGCCCGAATTCGCCGCCGGTCGAGGGATCCCGGTCGCCGGGCCACTTCCAGGTGGCAGGGTGCTGGAGGTGTTCGGCACTGGACCCGGAGCCTCAGGCTGCTGGACGTCTACGACCGCCTTCCGGGGCGGGGGTGGTTGTTGCTGCTGCTGGACATGCGCAGTTTGCGGTGCGACCCGCGTGTTGTGAGGAGTTGCAGGTTGCGATGTACCTAACGCAGCTTGCATTGCACGCTTTCCGGCAGTTGTCTGAGTATCGAAACCGGAAGCAAGAACTGTGATTCTAACCTCTCCGTCAAGCGTGTCATCAATCACAGCGCCAAAGATAATGTTCGCATCATCGCCCGCTGCCATATTCTGGATAAACATCATGGCCTCGTTCGCTTCGCTAAGCGTCAAGTCGTCTCCTGCGGTGATGTTGACGAGCAGGCGAGTTGCACCTTCCATGGTCGTTTCGAGAAGCTGATTGTTCAGCGCATCCTGCGCGGCTTGCTGTGCGCGATGTTCTCCAGTTCCGTAGCCGATTCCCATTAGGGCCGGACCAGAGCCGGTCATGATCGCTTTGACGTCGGCGAAGTCTACGTTGATGAGGCCAGGTACGGTGATGATATCGGAAATCGCTTGCACACCCTGTCGTAACACATCATCGGCAACGCGGAAAGATTCGATCAGCGTTGTGCGCTTATCAACAACCGGCAACAGCTTATCGTTGGGAATTGTAATGATAGTGTCAACGAATCCACCGAGACCCGACATCCCTTCGTCGGCAATTCGTCGGCGTCGGGCGCCTTCCCAGGTAAACGGCTTCGTGACGACAGCGACAGTAAGCGCATTGAGTTCTTTCGCAATTTCAGCAACGACAGGCGCGGCCCCCGTACCGGTGCCGCCGCCAAGCCCAGCGGTGATGAAAACCATGTCGGCACCGGAAAGAATGTCGCGAATCAATGACTTGCTCTCGTCAGCTGCGTTTTTGCCAACCTCGGGATCGCCGCCAGCACCGAGCCCTCTCGTTAGGTCAGTGCCAAGTTGCTGCTTGATTCCCGCTTTGGAGAGGTTGAGCACTTGGACGTCCGTATTCAATGCGACGAAATCCACTCCCTGGATTCCCGCTTCGATCATTCTGTTAACGGCGTTAGTTCCTGAGCCCCCGACGCCCACGACTTTGATTACGGCCTGTGGTCCCCCACCATTCTTTCCTGTGTTCATATCATTTCTCTCCGATTCTTATTTGTTTTTCGCGCCGAGCCAACTGCCCAACTTTGAAAAGATTCCTTTTGTGTTTCCCTCTTCTGCCGAAACTGCTTCGTCCTCGTGGGCTCGCATGCCGTAGCGCACAAGGCCGACGGCGGTAGCGAACTCCTCTCCAGAAACCATATCTCCCAAACCTGCAAGCGGCGCAGGCTTGCCTACTCGCACCGCTGCATCTCCCGACATCGTCGCGAGCAGTTGACTGAGACCAGGAAGTTTGCTTCCTCCTCCCGTCAGCACATAACCGCTTCCCAAGGCCGGCAACAGCGATTTCTCGGAGATGTTTCGGCGAGCGAGAGTAAACAATTCACGACACCGCGCATCAATGATTTCCGTGAACACCTTTCGAGAAAATGGCCGCGGCTTATCTACTCCGACCTGCGCAACCTGGAAAGTCTCCTTATCCGTCACGGATTCAACGTCGCATCCGCCATACGTCAGCTTGAGGCGCTCGGCCTCCTCGTGAGAAACCTTTAGGAGTTGTGAAACATCTGAGCTGATGTGAGTTGACCCAATCGGGATGATCGCCGTATGCAGCAACGCGCCGCCAGACATCACAGCGATTTCAGTATGTGTGCCACCTATATCGAGAACGGCGACGCCAGCTTCTGACTCGCGATTATCGAGCACACTCATGCAGGATGCAAGCTGACTGATTACCAACCCCTCAATTTCAACCTGCGCGCGATCAAAGCAACGTTCAAGGGTTTGGATGTGAGCCGAGTGGCCACTCACAAGGTGCGTCGAAACTTCTAACCTTTCGGCGCTCATACCGATGGGCCGCACGACTCCATCCTGACCGTCAACTCGATAATGGCCTGGCACGGCGTGAATGAGTTCGCGGTCGGGCGGTAGGCCCACCTGCTTGCTGTGATTAATCACACGGTTCACATCTTCGCGCGAGATCGCTCTGCCTGGTGGAACGATTGGAATGATCCCTTTGCCGGTTGCGCCCGTGATGTGATCACCGCTTACTGAGGTGATAACAGACGTCACTTTTCGATCCGACATCGTTTCCGCTTTTCGGATTGCTGAAACCACAGACTGCGCGGTTGCATCGAGATCAACGATTGTTCCCCGCTTAACTCCACGATTTTCTGAGACACCGACGCCAACGACGCGAGGGTTTCCAGTCTCCTGGAAATCCGCAATGATGCAGACCGTTTTTGTTGAGCCGAGGTCAATGATGTTTTGGGAATCCATCTACTCTTGCACCTGCTTGCGTTTTTGAATGGACTCTTGGATGCGGGCCAAGTAGTGCCGTCGGATGATGGATAGGTTCACAAACATGCGACCACCCAATGTGATGACTGCTGCGAGATAAAGCTGTGGGACGCCGATGAGGTCACCCAAATACACGAGACCCACGGCAAGCACGACGTTGCTCACAAAACCTGTGACAAAGAGATCGTTTTTGAACCGACCTTCGTAACCTGCACGGATGCCTCCAAACACGGTGTCTATCCCTGCGAGGGCGGCAACTCCAATTGTCTCTCCAAGCTCAGCGGGCACCTGCTTCGTGGCGAACAGCGCTAATACGCCTCCGACAACCAGCGCCAAGAGAGGTATTAGGATCATTAGCCTTTGTCCTCCGGCTTCAGGAATCGTCGCTCAGTCGAGCCGGTGTAGGCCGGAATCCTCATGGTCTTGAGCTTTTTCAGCTCCGCCATTTTGGGGTCTGTGGTTCGAATCTTGTCTATCCAGCGGCCCTTCATGTTGAGTGCACCGTAGAGTGTCTCCGGGTCGCCGATCGCTCGGATAACAACAGGTGATGAAACCGGAACCCGCCCAACATAAATGACAGGGCCCTCGCACCGAATACCTGTGCCTGCGATTACGCGCTGGTTATGAACCGCGATCGCTTCCGCGCCGCTTTGCCAACACTCGTTGACAACTTTGAGCACGTCGTCGTCGTGGATGTTGAACGCATCAATCTCGCCCGGGTCCTCGCCCGGATGATTCTCGCTATCCTGGAGAGTGATTTCGACTCCTGGTCCTTCGACTTCGGTGAGACCCGCGAGCGTGCGAGCTTCAAGGTATCCCTGATTCAAGAGCTGCCACTTTTGCGAATTGTCTGTTCTTGCAGCGAGAAGGTCTTGATTTTCCTGTCGAAGTTTTGCAATCTCTTGATCTTTTTCGTCAAGCACTGATTTGTACTCAGCGCTCCCGCTGCGAAAGCTATAGCGAGACGGAGTACCTGCAGTCTGCGCTTTGTTCTGCGTGCTTATCGCCGAAACAATAAGAAATCCGAGCAACAAACAAACGAATGTGACGGGTCCCGTCCATGCGGGAATTTTATGTGCGGCTGACATCCTGGTGCTACTTTTTTACGACTGTTGGATCGTCGGGATTAACAAGATTAATCTCGCGATTTTCAGCGGCGAACGATGAGTTCCCAGAAAGTGCATCCCGGAGGATTTCGAGCTTCTTTTCCAGACGTTCTGATGACCCCAGGACCACGTTCAGGGAACGGTCAATATTAAAGCACAATCGGCCCGCCTCGTCGCAATAGAGTCGGAGGTCATGTTTCTTACACAAATCTTGTACTTTTCCCGCGAGATCGGAAAGGTCGCGGCCCCTTGAAGGGTCTGCAATGCACAAGATCGGAGCCAAATCTTCTACACCTAAGGCGAGTTCGGAGTGCAAGTTTGGGTCAGGTTTTGCCCTGAAAATCACACCGCGATCATCAATGCCATACCCTTGAAAACCGACGAGATTTGCGATCGGTTTTCTATACACAACGTTCACTCTTGCGCTACCGAAAAGATTGCCAAAATATGATGAGGAAGACACTGTTCGATTTCTTTCGATCGCACTTTCAACCGCGTGTGCTCTAATCTGTGTTTGAGGCACACCTTCGTATGCGCGCAGTATGTTTTCAATTCGACCACGATCTTGTTTCTCAGCAGCAATCACGCGCACAACTCGCATCTTTGTCAGAGTGCTTGTGCTGATTCCGAATAGCGCCGCAGTGAGCAAACAAAGAATCCAAAAGGCTCCCCACGCCTCGCGGGAAAGTCGAATTCGCTTGCTAGTTCGCTTTCGTTTTTTGGATCGCATGACGGACTAATGCACACTCGAGAATCCTCTCGCACAGGTCTTCATAATTCAGCCCAGCAGCTGCAGCGGATTTCGGCACAAGCGATGTAGGAGTCATCCCAGGAAGCGTGTTGATTTCCAGCACGTAGATATCGTCCCCAACAATGATCATGTCTGTGCGCGAAATGTCTTGACAATTCAACAATTTGTGGGCGAGGAGCGCAGTTTGCCGTGCGCGATCTTCGAGTGTTTCTGAAACCCTCGCAGGAGAGATCTCAAGCGTCTCGCCCGGAACATACTTCGACGCGAAATCGTAAAACCCACTCTTCGGCGCTATCTCAACGGAAGGTAACGCGATCTCACCGAGTACCGGCACCGTTATTTCGGTGCCTTCCAGGCACTCCTCAATCAGAGCCAATGGATCTTGCCGAAGCGCCTTTTCGATCGCGGGGCAAATCGCAGCTTCGTCGCGTACTATAGTCATACCCACGGTAGAGCCCTGGGCGTTCGGCTTCACGACGAATGGTAGGGGCAGCGACACGGGTTCGTCGGGTGATGTGACAATCACTCCCGTTGGCACTCGAATCCCTGCTTCGCGTAGCCGCAGCTTAGCTGCGGATTTGTCCATCGCGAGCGCCGATGCGAGCACACCGCTACCGACGTACGGAACTCCGAGTAGTTCGAGGAAACTTTGCAGCCGGCCGTCCTCATCGCGTGGACCATGCAGAACTGGGAACACGATGTCGGGCCTGTTGGCGATAAAGCTCCCCATGCGATCTGGCGAATACAGCAGATCAGCAGGGTCTATCAAATCAACGTCGTAACCTCGACGTCGGAGCGCTGCTGAAACTAGGAGTGCGCCTAGCTTGGATACTTCCCTTTCTGCGGAAAATCCACCGCCGAAAATGGCAACTTTGAGAGGCGACGTCTGTCGGTTTACCAGCTCTACAAGCTTCTGACCGAATCGCTCGGTCATGCCAGCGCCAGTATCCAACACCACATCCCCGGGCCGGAGCAAAGAATGCACGACCCGAGGAAGATCGAACACACTCGGCACGTACTTCGCGTTTGTGCCGCTTCGTTCAAGCGCCTCAAAAATCCGAACGGACGACACGCCAGGGATTGGTTCTTCTCGCGAACTAAAGATGTCTGTCATCACAACCGCATCGCATTTCGCGAGTTCATGGACGAACTCGTCGAAATGGTTTTGAACGCGTGAGTACGTGAGAGGTTGGTAAACGCAAACCAGCCTTCTTCCCGGAAACTGCTCTCGGACGGCGTCCAAACTCGCCCGTAACTCGGACGGATGGTGAGCGTAATCTTCGATGATAGTTTTGCCGTCGGCTTCTGCAACAATTTCGAGTCGTCGCTTGCAACCCGTCACACCTTCAGCAGCGGATAGGACCGATTCAACAGAGTAGCCGAGTTGACACGCCGCAGTAATCGCTCCAAGGAGGTTCAGGCCATTGTGTTTGCCAATCACGTTTGTTCGTATCGGCGATCCGTTCACTATCAGGCCGTGCGAATAAGTCGCCGTTAGTTCGCCTCCACTCATTCCGTATCCGATTCGCTTCGTTGCCGATGCAGCGATTTCTGCGGCTCCAGAATCATCGGTGCCGTAAACCAGCGCTCCTCCGGGGCGGAGCGATTTCACGAACCTCGTCATGCTCCCTTTGAGGTTTTCGAACGAGCCGTGAAATTCCAAGTGGTCCGGTTCTAAGTTGGCGAGCACGATCAGATCGGGACTCAGGTCAAGCATCCCGTTGAATGCCTCGCAGGCCTCTACAACGGCGCATTCGCCGCGACCAAACCTCACATTGCCTCCCCAGGCTGGAAGCTCGGCACCGTTGATGACGAGTGGGTCTGCGCCCAGTCTTTCGAGCAACTGTCCCAACAGTGCGACGATGGTGCTCTTGCCGTGCGTGCCGGCGACGGCGATCAGTTTTTTGGATCGAACGAGCTCTGACATGAGCTGAGAACGGCGCAGTGTCGGGATTTCGAGTCGCCGCGCTTCCAGGTACTCAGGATTTGTCTGCAAATTAATTGCATCGCTCACCACTACCAACGAACTTCCCTCAATCGCACCAGTCGAGTGGCCAATCGTGATTTTCGCTCCTTGCTGGGCAAGTGCAACTGTTGTTGTACTGGACTTGATGTCGGACCCTGAAACTTCGCGTCCCATATCGAGCAGAACTCGCGCGAGTGCTGACAAACCCGCGCCGCCAATCCCCACGAAGTGAATCCGGCCGGAGCTCGGCAGCTCGTGTTGATTTGTGAAATGAGTTTCGACTTCAGCTTTTGTGAGCATCGTGAGTTTGTTCAATGGCGGCTAACACTCGTTCGGTGGCGTCAGGAATTGACCACGCTTTTAGTGCACTTGTTGCCTTGCGCCTTCGTTCTGAATCCGTGGACCAAGTTCGCCAGTTCGCTTCAAGAGATTCCGGCGTGAGTTGAGTCTGCTCGAGAATCGCTCCACCGTCCAATTCTTCGATCACCTTTGCGTTATGATACTGGTGATTCGCAAAAGCGGTTGGATAAGGAATCAGAATCATTGGTATTCCAAACAACGCTAACTCGCAAATCACTCCCGCTCCGGCGCGCGCGATGGCGACATCGGCTCTCGCTAACGCCCCTGCCATTTCGGCTGCCTCGAGGTACGGCCTGACCTTGTAGCTGGGTGGAGCGCCGAGTCGGTCTGCCGACTTCGCGGCTGATTCGTACAGCTTTTCACCAGAAATGTGCACCCAACTGTTCTCTTGTCCGTTGATATGCATTGCCGCCGAGAACACAGCTTCGTTCAGGGCCGCCGCCCCTTGCGAGCCTCCGAGCGCGAGAGTGCAGATCCCTCTTTCGGAGAAAGTTTTCGATGCCGCTGCGGCTGTTAGTTGTCTGCGAATCGGCATCCCCGTTCGGACACAATCTGCACCAAGCGATTCTTTGGTTTGGTCGAATACGATGCACTTCTTCGCCGCAAACTTCGCGGCAAGTTTGTGAGTTTTTCCGGCGACTGTGTTCTGTTCGTGAATGACTACCGGCAACCGTAATCGTTTTGCAGCGAACAACACGGGCGAGGCGGAGTAGCCGCCGGTCGAGAAGACGATGTTTGGTTTGCTCTGCCGTAACAATTGGCCTGCGTGGCGAGAGGCGTTTAGAAGGCGTATGGCCGAAAGCAAGCCGCCGGGAGTTGTGAGTCTTCCAAGTGGAACGGCATTAACTGCAGCGTAGGGCACATTCGCGCTTGCGCACGCCTTCGCTTCTTGTCCACGAAAGCTGCCAATGTAGTGAATATCGTGGCCGCGCTCGCGGGCGAGAAGCGCGACTTCAAGCGCGGGTAAGACGTGTCCGCCCGTACCGCCGCCTGTGACGATCAGTCGCACGACTTGCCTCCAAGTTCTCTACTTTCTTTGAGCATGCGTGAGCCGCCCCCAAACCAATTGCGATCGCGACCAAGCTCGAGCCGCCGTAGCTGATGAAAGGAAGCGGGATACCGACAGAAGGCAACGCTGCGCCAACCATCAAAACGTTTAGCGCACTCTGAACACCCAGCCACCAACCGACGCCTCCCATAACCATTCGGCACCAAGGGGTCTGCGCGTGGATAGAGAGAAACAGTAGCCGCAGCGAGAGGGCCGCAAGGAGACCAATGGCAAAAAGCGATCCCCAGAGGCCGAACTCTTCGGCTATCGTCGTGAACGCATAGTCGGTCGTGGCCGCGGGCAGGACGTGCTTGGCCTGGCCGTGCGCGATGCCGACGCCTAGCGGACCTCCAACGGCCATTGCCTTCTCCGACTGCACAGGTTGGTAACCATATGTGTCCGACGCTGACCACCGGTCTTGGTGATACAGAAACCGATCTGCGCGGTAGCCCTTGGAAAACGCAAAGTATGTGAACACAATCGCGCATGCCGCGAGCAAAAATCCGAGGTGCCTGAGCTTGACTCCGCCAATTAGCAAAACTCCGAACATACATGCGCCAACGGCGAGCGCACTTCCGAGGTCCGGCTGCTTTTCAATAAGCAGCAGCACAAGTGCGATGAAAATCCACCCACGGTTTTTTGAAATCCAAGGCAGGACGCGAAAATCGAGAACCTCAATCCAGTCTCGCACACGCCGCCGATTGGCTTGATAGGACTGGGTGAGGAGACCTGCGACGTAAAGAATGATGACCGGCTTCATGAGCTCGCTTGGCTGCAGATTTCCAACACGGAGGTTGATCCATCGGCTCGCGCCACGAACCGAATAACCGATGCCGGGAACATACACCAACAAACAGAGCACAAAAACTATGGCAAAAAACAGACCAGAGTTTCGCTTCAAATCGGTCCATCGCATTTTCGCGACGAAGTAGTAAGTCGCAATGGCGGCAGCCAGCCACATGAAATGCCGAATGACCTCACCACCGAAAATGCTCTCCCCGCGACGAATGGCCGTGGCATAGCTGGCGTTGAATACCGAGAAGGTTCCGGCGGCCAGGAGTATGGCTGTGAGCCAGAGAACGATCGGATCTCCACCGAAAACCGGTGCGACCCTGCTACGCTTTCGCAACTAGCTGCCCCCTCACAAGTTCCCTGAACTTGTCTCCTCGCTCGATGAAGCTCTCAAACTGGTCAAAACTCGCACATCCGGGCGCAAGGATCACATAGTCGCCCGAACTCGCAGCGGCACTGGCGGCGGACAGCGCCGATTTCATATTCCCCACTGACTCGCAAGGACACCCGCCTGCTTCAAGCGCACCCTTCAGCGCGTCGGCATCCCTTCCGAATAGAAATGCTCGCTTAATCTTTGGCGAGATTCGCGTTAGTGGAGAAAGGTCATCCACTTTTGAGACGCCACCCGCAAGCAACAGTATTGGCGCCTCGATTGCAGCGAGCGAAGATTCTACGGCGGTTGGGTTCGTGCACATACTGTTGTTGAAATAGATGGCGCCGTTGATTTCTCCAACTCTCTCCATACGGTTTTGAAGGCCCTGAAATGTTGCGATTGCTTCAGCCGCCTGCCTATCGTCTGAACCAAACGGCCTTGCAAGCAACGTAGCAAAAGCACAATCTTCTAAATTGTAAGCTGACGGGAACCACAGCGACGCTCGGTCAATCTCGACGGCGGTATCAATAAACAAAAGACGATTTGGCTCGAGCAAAGCGTCGCACCGCTCGCCGTTTATTGCGACGCTGGTAGCGGCCGAACTTCGTTCCGGATGTGTCTCGGGCCGCTCCGAGTGTACGACGATCGTGTCGCCGGTTGACATACGGTCGAAAATCCTTCGCTTTGTGGCCGCATACTCGTCAGCGTCGGCGTATCGGTCGAGGTGGTCGGGCCGAATCTGCACAATTGTCGCGGCTCTGGGCCGAAACTCGGTAACCCACTCCAGTTGGAACGAGCTAACCTCGGCAACCAAAACCTCGTCGGGGGTCGCATGGAGTGCGGCCGTGGTAATGACGTGCTCCTCGAAGCCGCTTCCAGCAATGTTTCCGCAAAGAGTCGCTCTTACGCCCTGCGAATTAAGGATGTGCCAAGTGAGGGCCGTTACTGTGCTTTTTCCGTTCGTCCCAGTTATTGCAATAATCGGCGCTTTGGAAATCCTGTACGCGACCTCAATTTCGCTGTGCATCGGTATTCCGCGCTGAACTGCCGACAGTAGTGTGGGGTGCGATTTCGGAACGCCAGGTGACGGGCAGACGACATCGAGCTGATCCCAATCAAGATCACCGGTCCAACTCGTCGCAACTTCAATTCCCAAGCCAGAAAGTTGATCGGCAGCGGCGAGCGTCGCGGGATGATCTGCAGACTTTTGGTCAACCGCAAGAACCGTTGCACCCAATGCACGAAGTGTTTTTGCCATGCCAATTCCGGCTCGGCCGAGACCGATGACGGCGACACTCTTTCCCGCGTACTCGCTCATCTAATCATCACCGTGAGCGCGATTGAGGATAGTAGTATTTGAAACAGAAAGAAGCACCACACGATGCGAGTTTCGGGCCACCCTTTTGCTTCAAACGCGTGGTGAACCGGGGTTGATGCGAACACTCTTCTTTTGATGGTTTTCACAGCGATAACTTGAATCGGCACCATGCACAGTTCTACCAGCAGCAGGACCGTCGTGACCCAGGGCCAGACATGGTCTGTATACGGAGATTGTACAAGTATCATCCCGAAAAGTGCACCGATTGGGAGGGCCCCCACATCCCCCATGAACAGTTTTGCTGGCGGCGCGTTCATGGCCAAAAACGGAAGGATGGCCCCAAGAAGGCCAAGAATTACAGGCGCCATCCTTGGGTCAGTCCCGAAGCCAAGATGGACAGCGACCACGAACGGGATGAGGAGCGCGATGAGGATTGACGCTGCCAAACCATCTAGTCCGTCGGCGAAATTGTATGCGTTTGCAAACGTGATGATGATGAATGCATCGAGCATTGCTTTCGAAGTGAATTGGAAGTAGGCCGCGAATGCGGTGCCAATTGCGAATTGAAGCACGAGCTTCACTCGCCAACTGAGGCCTCGCTTTCCTGTCAAACGCTTCATCAAATGATCGTCAACAAATCCGATGATTCCGAATCCAAGAATGAGCAAAATCTGGGGAAGCGCGAGTCCGGAATCGAACGCGACGACAGATGCCAAAACACCAATCAGCACGAAGATGCCGCCCATGTTGGGAGTACCGGCTTTCTTCTTGTGTGTTTCTGGAGCGAATTCGTAAGTTTCGCTTACACTGTTCAAGGCACGGAGCATTTGCAAGCATGGATAGGCCAAAAATGCAGACACGGCGAAAGCTACCCAGAACATCGCTGCTGCATTAAGCATGCTTTGCCTCCAAATTCGGGATCGCGTTTTCCAGTTCAACTGAGCGCGACGCTTTCAGAAGGACGACGTCACCCGGTTGAAGCTGTTCGAATAGTCTGCGCGCTTCAATTGCGTTACTAAACCTCGCTACCTGCCCTTTGAACCCGCTGCCGACTGCGCCTTCACCAATCCATTCGGATTGTGCGCCGACCAAATACAAGACATCTATCCCCGACTCGGCAACGAGTGCCCCGACCCGCTTGTGCATCGATTCGGCGAACGGCCCCAGCTCCATCATGTCTCCCAAGACAGCGATACGTCGGCCGGCGGCCGGAAATTGTGATAGGTTCGCCAAGGCTTCTGCACAGGATTCCGGGCTGGAGTTGTACACGTCGCTGATCAGAGTCGCGCCTCCTAACGTTAGAATCTTGAGCCTTCCTGCAGGCACGGTGGCGTTCACGATTGCTTGCGATGCCTCGTACATGTCAACTCCGCATGCAACCGCGGCGGCAAGCGCGGCGACACCGTTTCTGGCAGCACTGTAACCGAGACCTTTGACTCTTGTTTGGAACCGAGACCCTTGGTTGGAAAACTCAACCGTTGTTTCACCCGATTCCCACATCACGTTCCACGATTCAATTCTGTAGTTGGCGGCGACATCTCGTCCAAAAGTCAGTACGCTGCAAGCGGCGCACGCACGAAGTATCTGTACGTTATCATCGTCTGCAGGAATGATTGCGACTCCGTCATGCGGCAGCGAAGCGAGGAGCTCTGCCTTCGCTCGCGCGATTTGTTCGAGTCCGCCTAATTCGCCGATGTGAGCGCTGCCAAGCGAAGTAACAACTCCTATATGTGGCTTCGAAAACGAACACAAGTGAGCAATTTGTCCAAGACCTCGCATCGCCATTTCAATTACTGCGAATTGGTGCTGCGGCAAAAGCTTCATCCAACAAACCGGAACGCCGAACTCCGTGTTCAAGTTGCCTTCGGTTTTGAGGACGTTGCTTCCCCCAAGTGCAGCCGCAAGATACTCCTTTACGGTCGTTTTCCCGACGCTTCCGGTCACGCCAACCACCTTTCCTGGAAAGGTTGAACGAATCAAGCCGCCAATTTTCGCCAGAGCAGTTTCTATGGATTCGACTTGGTACACCGGCACGTCTGCGGTTAGCGGCCTGGTGGCAAGAATAGCAAAAGCGCCCCTTTGAACGGCGTCAGAAGCGAACTCATGGCCGTCCACACGCGCTCCAACGATGCAGCAGAACAGGTCACCAGGAGCCACGTTTCGGCTGTCAATCGCGATACCGGACACAGTGCCATCGCCCATCGGCGGGAGCCCGAGGATTGTGGATATCTCGTTGAAAGTCAGCGTCAAGGCAGCCTCTCCAAGATCGCCCGTTCAGCTTCAACACGATCGTCGAACGGTGACTTTGTTGTGCCGATGATTTGATAGTCCTCGTGACCCTTTCCTGCGATGACAACAACATTTCCCTCTTTCGCATCGCGTATAGCCAACGCAATTGCAGCGCGCCGATCCGGTTCAACCACGTATGGAACCTCTCCCACTCCGGGGAGGATTTCAGAAATGATCGCGGACGGGTCTTCTGTGCGCGGATTGTCGCTGGTGACGTAAAGACGAGTGGAGTACTTCGCAGCGGCTGAAGCCATTTTCGGTCTCTTCGTTCGGTCGCGGTCTCCACCACAACCGAACACAGTTAGAACTCCTGTTGGATTCATTTCGCGCACGGATTGCAAAAGTTTCTCAAGCGCGTCCGGCGTGTGGGCGTAATCAACGATCACGGAATAGTCGGCGTGTGTCGGAACGCTTTCGAACCGTCCAGGCACGGGCGTAACCTTAGCAAGCGCAGCGACAGCGTCGGACATCGGGACTCCGATCGCGGCCACGGCTGCCAGCGCAGCAAGGCTATTCTGAACGTTGAATCTCGCGCCGAGGCTCGCGGTCGCTCTGTAGTTTTCTCCCTGAAAAACGAAATCAACGGTGAAGGAATGGGGGGTAAAGACAGACCATGTCCACCTGAGCACCCTTCCTCTCTCCCCAAAGTCTATCGCTCCCTCGTGCTTACTTAGAAGCCGCTGCCCGAATGGGTCATCGGCGTTGATGACTGGAATCGGCGACTTGGACTGTCCTATACCGGAAAACAGCAGAGCCTTTGCTTCGAAGTACTCCTCAGCATCTTTGTGAAAGTCGAGATGATCTTGCGTCAGATTTGTGAACACCGCTGCATCAAACTCAAAGCCGTGTACGCGCCGCTGGGCCAACGCATGCGACGAAACTTCCATCGCAACATGAGTTGCTCCGGCGTTTGAAAGCCGAACGATTGCCTCAGTAGCTTCCGGGCAAAACGGGGTGGTATGGGCTAGCTCAAAAGAATCAACTTTTGATTGCACCCCAAGCGTGCCCATATACGCAGCGCAAACGCCGAGGTTTTCCAAAATCCCTTTTATTATCCAAGCAGTCGTTGTTTTGCCGTTTGTACCCGTAACGCCAATCATCTTCAGCTTAGAGGTCGGATCGCCGTAAACGTTTTTGCAAAGCCGCCAACACACGTCTGCGGCGTCTTCGACAATCGCGCATGCGACCTGCATTGACGTTGCCCTTTCGAATGCAGCATTGTCCGTGACAATGATCGCAGAGGCGCCAGACTCGATCGCTTTTGGAATGAAATCATGCGAGTCGTGACGTTCACCAGGCATGCAAACGAATACGCTGCCGGGGCGGCAAGTCCGTGAGTCAATCGAAACGCTTGTTAATTCGGCGGACCCGAATCGGTTGGAGCACGGGATGCCGGCTAGAGCGTCAGCGAACTGCAACCCCAAGCTCCTGGGGACGATCCGGCTTTACGTTAAACTTTTGCAAAATAAACTTAGACAATCCCTTGAAAACGGGTCCGGCAACATCTGCCCCGTAGTAGGCGCCTTGCGACGGCGAGTCAATCATGACAAGGATTAGCGCTCGAGGCGACTTCGAAGGAACAAAACCCACAAATGAACTAACGTATTTTTCGCCTTGGGCGCTCCCGAGCTTCTGTGCGGTTCCGGTTTTCCCCGCAAGTGTGAAGCCAGGAACCCGCAAGCTATGACCGGTCCCTTCTGGTGACTGGACGCAGGTCTCCATCATATGCAGCACCTTCTCAGCGACTGTTGGGTTGAAAACTTGCGCCTGTGCTGCTCTCGGCGTTTCCGTCTGGCCGATCTTCTTAATAAGTCGCGGTTCCGACATGAGTCCGCGATTCGCAAACGCGGTGAACGCAGACGCAAGTCGCAACGGAGTTACGTTTATGGACTGCCCGAATCCGACGTTTGCCATTTGGATCAGCTTGCTGCCATCGTTCAACCTAAATTGACCTTTTGTATTGCGCGGCAATCCAAGATCGAGAGGATTAAGGATTCGCATTCTTCGAATCAGCGAGTAGTAGCGATCAAATCCGATTTGCGTAGCCCATGTCGCGGCGGCTACATTGCAACTCTGCTCGATACACTTTTGAGGTGTGACTGCACCATGTGACGCCCCGTGTGCACAGCTAATCTTCTTAATTGAGAACTGCTTGTCACCGTCACAATTAACAGTGGATCCGTCTGTAACGACACCATCTTGCAACGCCTCGGCCACCGTGAACAGCTTGAATGTCGAGCCTGGCTCGAAGCTGCTAGCAACGGCGGGGTTGAGCTCGGGGCTAGGCGTATTTTGTTCCTTGGTTCTAAGGCGCGCCTTTTGTACATCTTTGGGGTCGAAAGTGGGCCAAGTCGCAAGGGATAGGATGTCTCCGGTCTTGGGATCCATCGCGATTGCGATGCCGGTGTGGGGTTTGTTGCGTTCACAAGTCGCTTTGAGCAGCTCCATCGTGCATCGCTGGATATCGCTGTCAATCGTGAGTGTAATGTCGCTGCCGTCAGCCTTCGGTCGAGATTGCGACGTTTTGATTGTCCAAGGCAGAAACTGTCCGGAGCCATCGGTCATTCCGATTTGAACACCATCTTCACCCCTGAGTTGTGTATCACGAGATTGTTCAACGCCGGCTCTACCTACACGATTTTCAACAAATCCGACGACGGATGCTGCGTCATCCTCCATCGGATAATCGCGTTCTCCGGTTGAAACGCACCACAACCCATCAGCTCCGTATTTGCGCTTAATAGTTTCAATCGCGTCTACCTGGCTGGAAGAGAGTTCGAGATTCCACTCCATTACCCTGCCTTTTCTGAACGCTTGCTCGAACATCAAAGCGGCCGGCAGTCCCGTCGCTTCGGCGACTTCCAGGAACATGGCAGGATTGCGCGGAAGGTCCTTCGGGTTAATGCCGAATCGAACGCCGTCGCTTGTGCGCGCGAGTGTTTTATCGTCCGACGAAAAGATTGATCCACGTTGCGCCATGAGGTACCGCGCGGAGTCGAGCTTTCTCACGGCTATCGCGTTCTTGAGAATGCGATCTCTGCCGAGCCATTGCACCCGAATCTGGTTTGCAGCGGCGACTCCAAAGGCGCATGCGACGATTCCGAACGACAGCCATACTCGCCTCCTCGCTTGGTCCTCTTCCTTAGTTGGCCGTTGTCGTCTCATTGCTCACGGCATAAGACGGCTTGAAGCCGTTGAGAGCCGCCCACCTTTGGATCTTCTCTGAGCGACGAAGGTTTTCGACTTTGGCCCGAAGTTCCAGTGCCCCACCTGTAGCGGCGGTGGCACGGTTCTGGGATGCCCGCGCCGCAACCCTAAACTTCTCGACCTGGAGCATCCCTGCCAAGTTGAATATCTGGGTGAACACAAATGTCAGGAGCGCAACACCCCCGACAAAACTGGCAATGCCAACGTAACTGATGGAACTTGACCGGCGAGCGACTCTTGCCCGTCGTTTTGATTTTGAACCGGCGCGCACTGCGCCGGGATATGCGATAGCACTCATGATTGACCCTCCATGGTCCGTTCAATGACTCGTAGTTTTGCGCTTCGCGAACTGGGGTTTTCTGAAACCTCCCTCTCGCTCGGCACGATCGGCTTTTTTGTCAATATTCGAAATCGGTGCGAGGCTTCCAGCGACTTCATCGCCTGTTTCGCGCAGGCGTCCTCTCCGGAGTGATAACTTAGAGTTGCAAGTCTTCCACCCGGTCGAAGTTTTTCGGCCAACTCGATGATTGTTTCGGATAGCTGCTCAAGCTCTTCGTTCACTTTGATTCTGATGGCCTGAAACGTTCTCGTTGCCGGATGAATTCGTTTTTCGCGCAGTCGCGGTGGAATCGCAGACATCACTGCTTCAACCAAGTCTCCGGTCGTCTTCATCGCTCCGGATTTGCGTCGGGCGACGATCTCCGCCGCAATCTTTCCTGCAAATTTCTCGCCGCCGTATTCACGCAGAACAGAGGCGATCTGTCCGTGAGTCGCACGGTTCAACCAGGCCGAAGCAGTCTCCTTTGTGCTTCGGTCCATTCGCATATCAAGTTGAGCATTCGCTTGGAAGGAGAAACCGCGGGAACCGTCTTCAAAGTGCTCCCAATTGACTCCAAAGTCCATCAAAACGGCGTCGGCCTGGGTGGGGATTTGCGAACTGACGCCGCGAAAATCAGCATGTACGAACGTCTTGTTTCCGGCGACGTTTTGAAGATTCTCTCTAGCTCGTTCCAACATTCCGGAATCCCAATCACAGGCAAACAAACTCCCCGACGCACCTGCACGGGCGAGCATCGCTTCGGAGTGTCCGCCATGGCCCACCGTTGCGTCCACAATGATTGCTCCAGGTTGTATGTTTAGCAAATTCATCGTCTCTTCTAATAAAACCGGTATGTGCCGCTTCAAACTCAGACCTTTGGCGCTTTGCCCTTTGGCCAAATCTCAAGATGGGTCACAACGCCAACGATGTCCACCTCTTTGTTTTTGAGACCGGTGTCATCGCGAAGGTCCTGAGGAATCACAAATCGGCCTTGCTGATCGCAGCTAATATCGTCTACCGCGTTGTAACCAAACTCTCGAAGCAGAGTGTCGCGCTCAGGGTCCAAAGGATCCATCGCTAGCGCCCGCCCGATCAGCTCGTTCCAAGACTCTTCCGGAAACGCACCGAGTGAGCCGTTAGGCTTCTTCCAAAGCACAAACTTCTCGCCTAAGGCAGCTTGCATTTTGCGGGGGAGTCTGAGTCTTCCCTTCTCGTCTATCGCGGCCGTATCTCGCCACAGCAACTGCTGGCCGATTTTCATGGTTCGATGGCTGCCGCCGGACTCATTCATAATTTGGCCTTGATGACAGCAGGCCCACATCCTTGTGGGCCTGCCATCTACAAACCGGGAGAGCGCCCAGCCCTCACCGAAGGGAGCACCCCATCCGTGGAGTGTTGGCGAAGCGTGGAATATCGGCGAGGGAGATGTCAACCAAAAATTGACCATTTTTTGTCAATTTTTGGGAAAATTATCATACGTCTACTAAAAAAGTCCCGACTGTTACTGCGCGTCTACATGGAGATTTCGCAGACCGTTAACGTGCTCGCGGTGAAAACCAGCGGCTCTCGTACAGGCTGAACTCGCCGAACTCACCTACCCGAGTGAGCGCCAGACCAATGTCTTGAAGCGACCGCTGCGTCGAAGGCGTCAGCCTATTTCGCCTCGTCAGGACCAGCGAGCCGTTGCGGCACACAGTCGCGAGATCCTCTGGCCAAATCACCTCCTTTGGTCCAATGCCTGTGTACCAGCGCAGACTCGGATGCGACGTCGCCAATCGCTCGCCCATGCCGTCCATCCGAAATTCGATCAATTCGCTCGGTGTTCGCGCTGAAATCGCCTCGGCCGTAGCCCGGACGTGACCGTGAGACTGCCTCCAATAGTCGGGAAACCCCACCCAACAGAGCCCCATCGTCAGGGCACCCGATGCGGCGACCGGCCACCAATTTGCCCTGGACACGAGCCCAAACAGCCCCGCGAGGCCGAGAGGGATGCCGGCCGAGAGCAAGATTGTCCTGAAATCCAACTGGCCCTCGTCAGCAACCAGAATAAAGGCCGCCAGCACAACCGCCGCGCCGGCAATCGCCGACAGCCCAGCGAGGACCGATATCGGTTTAGACTGTTGGCGGTTCAGGTGAATCGCAGCAAGTACCAGCAATGGCACAAACATCGGCGCGACGTAATGAGGCAACTTGCTGCCGGCGATAGAGAACAGAACAAATACGGCAACACACCAAGCCCACAAGAACCTCTCAAAGTCGGAGCGCTCTCTGTTTTTGGTTGCCGAGGCAATCGCAGCGGCGTAAGGCCAACAGATCGCGATCACAACGGGGATGTAGAAATAGGGTGGTCCGAGGTGCGCCTCGTCAGCCCCCGCAAGTCTTCCCAAGTTCTGCCGTACAACAAACTCGCTAAAAAACGACGAACCCTGTTTAACCGCCACCGGCACATACCATGCCGATACGACAACCGCATACGCCAAGATTGGCAACATCCAACCACGAGAGAGTTGCGCGCGATGTTGTTTGAACGCAAACACACAGTAAACGATTAGCACAACGGCAAGTGCAGAAGTGAACGGGCCTTTCGCGAGCATCGCGCAACCAAGTGAAGCGCCCGACAAAATCCGCCAACGAATGTCGCCGACAATAGATTCCCAAAAGCTGAACAGCGCGAGTGAAAAGAAGAGTAAGAGTGGCGCATCGGGCATAAACATTCGCCCCATGCCTGCAACAAGCGGACAAAATCCGACCGCGAGCATCGCAAAAAGCGCTTCAGTCTCACCTACTCGACGACGCACAAACCACGCCACAACGCCAGCTAATCCGAGCATGCAGATCCCGGAAAACAGCCTCAAGGCAAGCTCCCCAGGCACGCCGGCGGAGCTGAATGCCAATCCGCCCCAATACATCAAAATCGGCTTCTCAAAGAAAGGTTTTCCGTCGAAAGTTGGAATTATCCAATCGCCTCGTTGGCGCATTTCTGATAGCGCGGCGGCGTAAATCCCTTCATCGAGGTCGAACAGGCCGTAGCCCCAACACCCCCAAAAGCTCGCGCCAACTGCGAGGAGAGCGAGCCACCAGTGCCATCTTTTCACGGAGTCGTAATCACCGACTCCATGAAGTAGCCATCGTAGATGTGCTCAATCGCTTTTACTGTTCCTTTTACGGCCATGTCAATCAACTTCTTGCCCTTGTCGGCCGATGCAAACTTCGCGTATCCAAACGAACCCTCTTCAGTGATCTCGTGAAACGGCTGTATGTACGTCAATCCCGCCGGAGATGGAGGGTTCATACGCATCACGTCATCGCGCAGTTTTTCGCGACGGACCAATTCCGGCCGAACATGCATCATCATCGAAGCTTCCGCTTCACATGCGTGCCGAATTCCCTTCAACGGTCCTTCCATCAAAGCGCTAATCTCAGCATCGGGGATGAGCGAGAAATAGCCGCAATGCGCAAATGTTGTATCGGGATACATGTCCTTGAGTTCACGCAGCGCGACACCGTTCGGCTCCGTGTTCCCACCGTGACCGTTCAACACAAAGAACTTTTGAAACCCATGCTGAATTCCGCATTCGATTAGTTCAGTGAGCACCGCAACATAAGTTTGTGCGCTGGCAGTTGCGGAACCGTTCATCGCCATGTGGTGGGAGCTGCATCCAAGCCAGACTCCTGGATACAGGATGCACTTGTCCGCTACCCGCTTTTCGGCGGCTTCAGCGACATGGGTGCTCAGAATCGTGTCGGTAAACAACGGAAGGTGCGGACCGTGCTGTTCCAGGCTTCCGGTCGGGATGAGGCAGACGGCTTCCGTGCCGAAGTCGCGGACCTCCTGCCAGGTGGATTCAGAAAGAACCATGCGTACAAGGATATCTGGGGGAGGGGCACGAAGAGTTCGGAGGGTACGGTGGGTTCGGGACGCACGCAGGGGAGGGAGACTCGGCACGCAACCTGACGCCGACGAAAACCGTCTCTCAAGCATGGACAAATTGCCGGAGATCATCGCCGCCTGCGCCTGCTTTGGGCTCTTGGTGGTCGTGCCTTTGACGATGTTCCTGCTCAGGCACCAACGCCAGATGGCGGAGCTAATCCACGGAAAGAACGACAGCGACACCCATCAGAGGCTCGAAGCGCTTGAACGCGAGGTCCGCGACCTGCGAATCGCCAACACAGACCGCATCCTACGAGAGGAAGAGCAGCGATTCATTGACCAGCGATTGAAGTAGTCGGCTCGGAATATCCGAAGCCAGAGTGATCTAAAGAATCATTAACATTACGGGTTCAACCGCTGGGCATTGTGGTGCATAATGCACCATGATTCTTTGTATTGCTTCTGTGTTGCTCATACCGTCCCAGACGCCCGGCATGGCAATCGTTCGTAGGCTCGTACTCACACCAAAGCCAGATGTTGGCAAGATTGACGTTCGAAAATTTGGTACCAGCTACAAAGCAGGTGACGGCCGCGTATTTGTGCTTCTCAATGAAAACGCCGAATGGAAGGCAGCAGCGCAGTCGCTACTACCCTACTGCACGACACTAAAGGCGATCCCTCCACGCATGAGCGGCGTTGCAAGCACCCAGGCGCAACTCGACCGATTCGTCGCGAAACTCAGAGCAGCTCGCAAAGAGTACACGGGCCTTCCGACATTCCAAGGAAGGCTCACGAAATTGGAGATGAGGAATCCGCGAGGAATTAAGGGTCAAACCGCGCGATTGGACTGGTCGGAATCAAGGAAGCCCTCGCTTCCGATTCGAACCGTTCTACCACCAGCCGAACCCGCGGCTGAAGTTTGGGTAAACGACGGCCCGTACAATTTGCAATCCCCATCCCAAGAAGGGGGCGGCGCGCTATCTCCAATCAACGGCAGAATCGGCGATGCTGCGTACGATTTTTCTAATCCGTCGCGGATATTCGCGGCTGCTGGCCGAGGAGGTGTTTGGCGATCTGAGAACAACGGAATTGACTGGACGCCACTTTCCGACAACTGGCTGAGCATGGCCACAAACGTTGTGAAAACAAACCCGAATCTCCCCGGACGAGTTTATGTTGGTACCGGGGACTTTCCGACGAACTTCGGAACTCCGATGGGAATCATGTTTTCTGACGACAACGGCGATACTTGGGAACAGCGCGGCGCGGACGAATTCAGCGACACGCTGATCACTGATATCGCAGTCTCACCAACAACGCCGACGAAGCTTTTTGTCGCGAGCGGTGGTTCGACAGGCGGCAAAAACCTTCTTTGGGTTACGCCGGATGAAGGCGTGACATGGTCCAAAGCGATTGACGTTCAGGCGAGATGGACTGACCTTGATATTTCCGATCTGACTGGCGGAAAACAGTACATCTATGCTGCCGGAACAACAGGCGACGCTAACGTTATTCTTTATCGCTCTGAGGACGACGGCGCTACATTTACAAGCCTCAGCATTCCAACCGCAGTTGATGGTGATCGTCCTTATATCTCATGCTCGAAAGTAAAGCCGTCTGTCGTCTACTTGCATTATCATCTTTCGCAACGCGTGTGGAAAAACACTGGGCGTGGCGGTACATGGGTGGAAATCACCGGCGATCTGATTGACACTGCGGGAAGCGATTGGGCCCAAGAGGATTTCAACTACGGCATCCAATGCGTCCGAAGGAACACGCAACTGGCTTCGATTGATGCGCTGTTTGTTCAAAACACGGACACATACGTTACGAAGATCGGTTCGGCGACGGATGGGACCGCCGGCGATCAGTGGAAGTCGTTCACGCTAAACTACACAGGAAGCGATCTAATCCACGTTGATCACCATGGCATCATCCCCCACCCAACCGACCCACTTAAGATGCTGTTCTGCAATGACGGCGGAATCTACTCCTGCTTCTATGAGATGAACCCGAACAACGGAGTTTTCACGACGCTTAACAAAAACCTCGTTACGGCACTGGTCAGCCGAATCAGCATTCCATTCGTTCCGGCAAACGGTGTGCTCGCCGGAATGCAAGATAATGGAATGGGTTATGTCGGCGGCGACTTTACCAACTGGGGAAATGTTTACAACGGCGACTTAGGGCACTCGGCGATTAATCCACAGTTTCCGGCCAACATGGTCCTAATGCCTGCAAATTTCGCGCAGGGCAACGACGAAGAGGATCCCCCAGGTTTCATTATTGAAACAACCGACGACTGGTTGACGAAGGAGAAGCGAGCGGTGGACACAAAGGGTGACAAACGGCGAAGCAGCTGCCCCATCGCTTATGATCCAACTCTTCCGAGGTTCATATACGCGGCGACGAACTACCTCTATCGCTACGACCGACTCAACCAGACTTGGGAGTCGAAGCTCGGCAATCAGAAGCTGGACTCGCAGGAGCACGTTCGGCATCTCGCAGTTGCTCCGACAAATCCAAATCGCATCTACACTGTCGGAAAAACGGGAGACGTTTACCGCAGTGATGACGCGGGTGCGAACTGGAAGATCATTAGCGAAGGAGTATCCGGCCTCCCCAACGTGACGCTCAGCCACGTCTCCGTTGACCCAAACAACGACAAGCGCGTGCTTGTCGCGATCGAAGAGACAGGCCTTGCAACAAAACTGTATGAGTGTTTGGACACAACCGCGGACCCCGCTGTTTGGATTGACAGGCACGGCGCGCTGGGCAACCCGCAACTTCCAAAAGTGCCTATCATTGCAATAGCGCGTCATCCGAATCAACCAAGTTCGTTTTGGTTTGTCGCCAGTGATGCAGGCGTATTTATGACGAAAGACAGCGGCGCGTCATGGTCGGACCTAACACCCGATGGGACTTTCCCCAATGTTCCTGTAACGGACATCAAGATTCAAGCATCAACGGCAAGAATCTTTGTCTCGACTTACGGTCGAGGCGTTTGGCATCGCTCGCTGCCTCGTGCTTTGCAGACAAAGAACCCACGTGGCGGCGGGTAACACGGATGCAGGTGTTCGTTCCGCTCACGACTTTCGATGAGTGCGTCCGAGTTCTGGATAACAAGCGACTTTTCAAACAGTTATTGGAGGCGTACCAGATTCTCAACGTGATTCTCGACAGACCGAAACCGGACGGTACGCCTCGAAAGGGTTGGAAGAATCATCCAGCGGTTAAGCAATGGGAGTATTGGCCCGGAACGCTGCTAACCTATGCTGACGCAGCTCGGCGCGAATGTGATAAACGCGGGATCGCAACAGAACAGATGAAGAAATTGCTCGACGAACTTGGAATTCGACGCACAAAATCTCTTCCCTGCTGGTGGGGCGACGCTGAGGTCCATTCAAGCCATCGCGCACGACTATTGCAAAAAGATTGGGAGCATTACCGGCAGTTCAAGTGGCGAGAGGCACGTCTGCGGAATTTGCAGTCCATTCCATACCAATGGGCGATACCGAGTGACAAGAACAACTACGAACTCGAAATCCGCCCAAAACCGAGACTAACTAAGAAGAAGGAAAAGGTGGTTCAACCCGTGCGAGCTCGTCGCACGGGTTGAATGAGTGGTTAGCGGAAACGCCAGATGATGTTGGCGCCGTTTTCCATGGCCATGATGCTTTTCGCGCTGTAGCCCTTAGCATGACCATCTGCGAAAATCACATTCGTAAAGCCTTCGTCGCGGCCAGTCTTGTTGTGCCGCGCATACACCGGTTTCAACTGCGCCGGAGGCAGGTTGTTCAGCTCCACAACCAGATCGCGGTCGGAAATCAGCGGCAGGCTCAGTTCGGGATAGTTGACGTTTTCGACTCCGTTGTATGGACTGAAAACATAACCTCGATACTTGTTGCCGAGCGGTCCGCCTGGCGTATCGGCGAACAGAGCGGTTCGTGACGGCTCTTTCATCTTGTTTGTCGTCGCTGCTGTGGTAAAGCCTTCGCAACCCTGCTTGTTCGGCTGACTTTCTGTGCAACCGTTCGGATCGTAAGCTGCGTCACCCGAGTATCCAATCGTCAAGGCGCCACGGCCGTTCCAGTCGTTTCCAAACTTGCCGTTTTGATCGGAAGGACAAAGGAAAATCCCTTTGTTCTCAACATATGGATAAACCTGTGACATCCAAACGCGGTACGGCTCCGACGTTGGCTGCGCATAGTTCGTAGACATCGGCAATGTACTGTTGTGATCGTCGGTGTACATCATCACGCACATGGACATCTGTCTTTGGTTGCTAAGACAGGCAGTCCGCTTCGCGGTTTCCTTCGCCCGAGAGAACACGGGGAACAGGATCGCGGCGAGAATGGCGATGATCGCAATGACCACGAGTAGTTCTATCAATGTGAAAGCTTTTTTGTGCACGGCGTAATTGCCCCCTAAGTAGGCCCTTGAGAATACTGCAAAGACGGCACCTAAAGTTGCATTAGTTCGGCCCAGTTTTCGCCCGGCCATCCCCGTGAGAGCTCCCGGCAACGTCCCCGCCAGCGGTCGAATAGCCCGTGGAAGCCGGACTATGAAAACTCTTCCAGCATTTTCCTGGTAATTCCAATAGACTATTATCTGGAGGGCCGGTACCGTGGACCAATGAAACGCCGTGCGTTCACACTCATCGAGCTCCTTGTCGTCGTTGCAATCATCGCCATTCTTGCCGCGATGCTCTTCCCAGTGCTCATGAAAGCCAAAGAGAAGGCCAAGCAAACCACATGCATCAGCAGTCTCCGTCAGATCGGCCTTGCGATCATTCAGTACAGGTCCGACTACAACGACGTCAACGTTCGCTACCGTTTCTGCCCAGACCGAACCGGTGACGAGCTGTGCGACAACCTCACCAATCCTGTGCAGTTCACCGGACCGAATGAGATCTGGTGGGCGCCATACGACAACTCCGTCCCGCCAGATTCAACAGGGCCGTATCCAAATTACAAAGCCGGGTTGCTCGCCCCGTACGTCGTGAATCTGAAAATCTTCAAGGACCCGGCCGACGACAAATGGCAAGTCAGTTACGCGATGAGCTACATCACGCGCGGGCCAATGGGTAAGAACGATTCGTACGTAAGCAATCCATCGGCGATGTTCGTTTGGGATCACCGTCGAACCCCCGGATGTGCCGACACGCGTAGCGGACACCAAGGCCCGCCTTGGAATCCGTTTCCATGGGATCAAGACACCGCAAAGACGCACTATCCCGACAGACACACGAAAGGGTTTGTAACACTTCGGCATGATGGAAGCGTGAAGTGGCGGCTGCCATCCACGCTGACCGACAATGACTTCTTCGCGAACGTCATCCCGTAAGCGAACCGGTTGATTTCGAGTACCTTGGCGCAACAATGAACGAATCACCTCTCGCCGCCGCGGTTCTCGACTCGTGGGATCGCCAATGCCGAATCGTCACCGCAGTCGCAAACCGCGTGGATGAAACCAACCGAAACGCAAAACCTTCGCCCGACGGAATGCCGCTTTACCAACAGCTTGCGCACATCCACAAAGTGCGACATTACTTCCTAACCAACGTCGCGCCAGAACGCGTCGCGCAAATCGAAAGCTCCTACGCCAACGGTTGGGAATCGCCGATTGAAGACCTCGAAAAAATCACGCGTTTGCTCAGCGAAAGCGGCGCAGCGGTTCGCGACGTCGTGCAAAACGCGCTGTCGAAAGGCGTTGACAAACTCGGTTGGTACGACAACGCGGTGATGTTCCTGCAGCACATGGTGTGGCACGAGGGTTGGCATGTGGGCCTGATCATTTTGGGGCTTCGGCTCGCAGGCCAAGAGGCACCGGAAGAGTGGGAGGAGCAGCACGTCTGGAAAGAATGGTGCAGCGTGGGGTGATTCACTCTGCGACCTGATATCTATTCGGATCCTGTGATGACAGTGCGTCTGCTGTGGCGGTGGCGCGACGAGTCGCTTTTCTATCCGGTCCTCGGTCACCGATGAAGTGAACAACTAAGGCTTATTGCCCTCCTTAATCCACTTCACATGAGCGTCTGCGTAAGCCACATTGTTTCCGCCCTCATGCCGACCGGGTTTTGGCAGCAGCTCTAAACCGCCCATTGCATCTTTTGATGTATTGCTTGAATCAATCGCTAATGGAGTAGTTGCCGGAGACTCGATCTTAGTGGCTGACATACCCAATAGACTTTGAATCAGCGCATATCCGTACGCATCTTTGTCGTCTGGCAACGTTGGACAAGACAACACTGATCGGTTCCTCAAATAAGGTTGGAGCACTGTGGTCCAGCTTTGAGAAGGCTGCATCAGCGTGTCATCGTTATCTGACATGTAAAGCTGCATCGCGGTAGAAAGCTGCCTTAGGTTGGACAGACAGTCTTGTTTTTCAGTCGGTACTGCTTCGCCTGTTGCTTCATTCGTGGCTGCGCCGTCTCTTGCTTTTTTCGCTTCCTCCTCTGAAAGCTGACGTGCGACAGAAGTCTGCTGCCCACTGCCGGCCGCCAAAGAAAACTGTTTCTTTCCGTCCTTCGTCGTAATGTTGAACGCTACAGCAAATCCCGGATAATCACCAGTCGTATTAGAATTCGGGACGAGAACGAGATGCTTTTCCGATACAACCACATCGCCTTCGACTCTTTGACGACCTCTATCGCCTAATGATTTGAACTTTCCGTCAGCAGTAATCTCAATCGTAACCGGTCCCAGTGTCTCTATTTTCCATACGCCAACGAACGGCTCTATGGAGTTCTCAGTTGCGGCGGGTCTGCCGCAGCCGAACACCAAGAGCATCGGAAAAACTAAAATGAGCGCAAGACTGAGTGATGATACGATATTGAGTCGCAAAGCGGACATAAGGCGATGTTACCCACCTAACGAAACGCCCAACACCTCGAGATGTGGACAATGCCATGCCAGACCAACTGTAGCCTCCATTTAATGACCGCCGTAATCCTTTCGAAGGGACGGATGACGCGGAAAACTTCCAGATGTTGACCGTGAGTGTTGCGGTCTCAAGAAGGTAATATCAAACGATGAGTATCATTCGGGCGAAAGTCGGTAATAATGATGAGTGTGATGGGCGATAACCAACCGGCTCACAAGCTGACAACAGCTCCGCGTTGTCAGCGATTCACGAACTGTTTTTCCAAAGCCATCACAAAGCGCCAATGAGTGTCATTGCAACCATACTGCTTAGTTTACAACCGGGGGCGGGTGGCACGGACAACTCATAGATGTTGTCCGTGAGTGATTAGCTTCGAATAGCGCGCATTCCTCTCCACCGTGTCAGCGCGGTGTTGACAGAATGCAAGTTCGACGGGGTGGCGCTCGACATTCGGCGGGGCGCATGTGTTGTACGTGAGTGATTAGCTCGAGGGGAAGTCGACCAAGCAGTTGCAAAGTAGTTGGAAGGTGGTTGCAACGTGGCTGAACAGATTGCTCATACGATTCCGAACCCTTCGAACTCGTCGAACCTCTCCCGGACCCCCTCTCCCGCACAGATGCAGGAGAGGGGGTCCGGCGGGCGTCCGATCCAAAAAAACATGACACCTGTCATAGCGCGAATCCAACAGCGAAAGTAGCCTTGGATGTAGGTATCCCGGGAACGGGACTGGCCCTCTTAGTTACTGGGGGCCGTGGAAAAAGAAAACGTCTCCGGGGTCTCCCAAAGAGAGGACCTCAATGACAAAACTTAGACACTTTAGGTCTTGGATTCCGCTGTTATTAGTCTTTAGCGGAACAACTTCAATTGCACAACTGCAACTGCTTCCTGGCGACAACCAAATCGGAAACACTGCAGGCACTAAGGCTAATCCTGCTGTTGCATCGGGCAATGGCGTGACGCTCGTCGTTTGGTCGGACGTTCGTTCCAACCCATACGGCAGCTACTATTACGAAACCGCCGCCGACATTTATGGCATTCGCCTCGACGCATCTGGAAATCCGATTGACTCGATGCCGTTTCCAATCTGCACTGCAAAATCGGCGCAAACTCGGCCGGTTGTCAGTTGGAACGGCACGAACTTCCTCGTTGCGTTTCAATCGGTGACTTTGCACGGAACAGGCTATTACTATCAGGACTGCTTGGAGGCAGTCCGTGTCACACCGCAAGGTGCTGTGTTAGATCAAAAACCGATTCGAATCACGGGCTTTGTTCCAAGCGGCTACGGATTCACCGTCGCCAGCGACGGGTTGAATTGGGTGGTATGCAACCAGGGCACCGCCACAAGCAATTCGGTTTTTGCGATGCGCATTTCTCCCGACGGCGTCGTTCTGGACCCACCGACGAAAAGGGTCGTCCAGGAAACTTACTACCAGCGTTCGAACTTCATGCTTGCCTACGCGAACGGCGTATTCATGCTGACTTTTCAGGACCGGTACAACAACGGCTCGTACACAACCGGATTTGTTCGCTTCGATAGGAACATGAATCTGTTGGACACCACCGTGCGAACCCTGAACGGCACTCCGCTGCTTGGCCTCGCAGGTCACGGCGCAAACTTTTACGCGACTTGGATCCAAGATGTCAACTTCACGTCGCAGGTGTTTGGATCTCGGGTGAGCACAGCCGGCTCGAAAATGGACGGCGGTGTGAACATTTCCCAAGGCAACACAATTCAAGGCTATACCCCCGTCGGACTCGATTGGGACGGCATTAATTGGCGCGCCTTTTGGGGATCAGCGGGCGGCAACAGAATCGCAAAGATTAATGAAAACGGCGTGTTGCTTACGCCGGGAGGTGTGCTGTTCACAGGAATCCATACGGGACTCGCCGCGGGCGTCGGCAACGGCTCGATTCAGTTCGCAAACATTGATGTGGCAAATCCCACGTTCGTCACCGCGACGCTGGTGAACGATGCGAATCAAACGAACGGCGACCTTTCGATAGCGAACTCGATGCCCCGTCAAACCCGTGCAGATATCGCTGCCGGTGACAACGGCTTCATGCTCGTTTACGCCAGCGACACTTCGAACGGCGCAAGAATTCTGGCGCAGCCTTTGAACGTGAACGGATTCCCGACGACTGTGCAGCCAATCGAAATCGCAACCGGCGCCGGAACCGCTGCGCCGTCTGGGCCAAGCGTTGCGTTTTCAAACGGCAACTACTTGGTTGCGTGGGCGTCAGGTTCGGGCGTCATGGCGCGCAGAATGCTCCAGGATGGAACGCTTCTTGAGGCAAACGCAACTCTCGTGATGACGCAAGCGTTTGGGGTAACGGATATCGCATCCAATGGTGGTGTGTATCTGGTGGTAGCCCGCAAAGTCGGTTCGTATCACGAGATCATCAACGCCGTGGGCCGGAGAGTCAACGCCGCAGACGGCAGTTTTGTTGACGGAGGCACGCTTGTGCTAGGTGGAATCTATGTCGCGAACCCGCCTGCGGTTGTTCCGATCGCAGACAAGTTTCTTGTCGCGTACCACAGCAATGTTTCGCATGACAACAGCATGGCGAGCACAATGGGCGTCTTCGTTCCGGTGTCTGGTGCAAAGGGCACGGAATTCAGCATCCATGGCCCGTTTTCGACAGGTGGAGGCAACGGCATTTTCGAAGTTGGCCTCGGTTCGAATGGCACCGTCGCCATGATGGTTCAGTCACAGGAAATCACGTCCGGCGTAGAGAACGACATGCTGTGCAGGTTCATAGATTCGAATGGCAACGTGAGCGCCTATAAGAACCTGACTCCATGGGACGGCAACCAGTATCGGCCGCGTGTGTCTTGGGATGGAACCAACTTTGTGATCGCATTCCAGGAACAGAAGAACCGCGAAACCTTCTGGACGCTTGACCCGATTGACGCTCGCAGTGACCTATTCGGTATGCGCGTGTCGCCAAACGGAACGGTAATTGATCCTTTCGGTTTCGCGATATCGGCTGAGGATTTTGCGGAGACAGACCCAACAGTAGTTTGCCGCCTGGGAGCGACGATGTTCGCAGGTTCGCTGATGCGACTCGACAGCCCATACCAGAACTATCGCATTCACAAAATGCTGATGCCGGCCGGGAATCAATATCCTGTGGCGGTCATCAATCCTGGCCCTACAGGCGGTGACATACCGCTGACAATTAACTTCACCTCAAACGGTTCGTACGATCCCGATGGCAACATCGCCGCGTACGACTGGGATTTTGGTGACGGCTCCACTTCTACAGCGCCGAACCCATCGCACACTTTTACATTCGCAGGTCCGTTCACGGTCTCCCTAACGGTAACGGACAATCTGGGATTGCAAACGAAACAGGTGATTAAGGTTCGGGCAAAGCACTCCAACATTCTGCCGGTCGCTATTGCTCGTGCCGAGCCACCAAAAGGCAAGGCGCCAATGGATGTCGTGTTCTACGCTGATATGAGCTATGACCCCGATGGATTCATTGGAAACATCCGCTGGGTGTTCAGCGATGGTGGCGAATATTGGGGCGCTGTTGCTTACCACTCCTATCCAGTGCCTGGAAACTACACCGTGACGATGACGGTGTGGGATGATGCTGGCGCAAGCTCCTCGGTGACAATTCCGATTGGTGTGCTGCGTGGCAGTCCAGGAGCGATAAAACGCTGAGCCGTTCCCCTGCGCCCCTTCTTGTCAACTTGTTTGGCGAGAAGGGGCGCGAAACGAATTCATGTTATGTTTAGGCTAAGGTCTCAAGGTCCGAGGCCCGCATCGGAACTCCAAGCGAGCCAGCCCGGGTAGTTTGGTCGAGAAGACCATGACGTCATTCGTTCTACTACCCCTGATTACCCTCGACTCTCCGCCAGCATTGAACTTAGCGCAATTCGCTACTCCTGGCCTGTCGTTCCCAACTATGGTCGTTCAAGACCCGGTAAATCCGTCCGTGCAGTTCGTCTGCGGTCTGGATGGTCGCGTCCGAGTACTTCAGGACCAGGCCGAGCTAAACGATTCGTTTATTGAATTCGCGTCGGGAACGCAGATTCTGGCGATGACATTTGATCCCGACCCGCGTTACTTTTACGTTTATAAAAGCGATGGTTCGGGCGGCAACTATTCAATGAAGATCTCTCGCTATCGGCGCGATGAGAGCTCCGACTTGGTGGCCGAAGCAAACTCTGAGACGCTGATTTTGAAGCTGCCGTATGCCTCTGCGTCGGTTCATCGAGGTGGGGCGCTACGATTCGGGCCGGATGGGATGCTTTACATCGGCACTGGTGACAACAAAGGCGCAGGAGAGTACTTCGTCAACAACCCTGCTCAGAATCCGTTTGAACTATACGGAAAATTCTTGCGAATCAACCCACACGTAGACGGCTTCCCTGCCGACCCGAACAAGAATTACAGCATTCCGCCTGATAATCCTTTCCTTGATGGCAATCCTATCGCTGCTGCGCCGGAGATTTGGTCTTTCGGTTGGCGCAATCCGTTCCGGTTTCACTTCGACCCTCTGGATAAATTAGGCACAGGCGCGATGGTGGTTGGCGAAACTGGAAACCACACGCAGGAGGAGATTGACTACGAGCCAATCGGCCACGGCGCACGCAATTATGGTTGGGATCGTTACGAAGGCGATTATTTGCTGAATGACATCGTGCCTCTGGCCTACGGGCCACACACGATGCCAATACATGTCGTGCCGTGGATTAACGGATACGCGATGATTGGCGGCGGTGTGTATCGCGGTTTGCAGCTTGGTGAGGAGTTCTTCGGACGAGGGTTTTACGCCGACTACCTTAGCGGAAATGTGAGCAGCATCAAGTTGAATGTCCAGGCAAACGGTGAGGCGACGGCGAGCGACGAACAGGCGAATGAGTTCAATCGCGCGTTGAGCGGCTTAGTTTGCATCGAACCCGATTCAGAGGGCGAAATGTTGATTGTTAGAATGAACCCCGCCGAACTGTTCCGCGTCGTTCGTGAAAACTATACATGGCTGACCGGAATTCAGCCGATGCAGGGTCGCGTCGAACAGGGGCAGGTCAGATCACTCATTGCAGAAGATGGAAAACTGCTTTCTGTTGGCTTTGCGTCGGCGGCCACAAACCAAAAGACCCGGGAGATGCGCCTCGAAATCAACGCTAAGACCAACAAAGATTCGTGGAGTCAAGTGGAGATTGAAACGCTTGCCCGACTGAGCTTGCCGGCAACTACGCAGCTTCGCGTTGAGATTTATGACTGGGATTCGCAGGAGTACGAGGAGCTCACATCGGTCACACTTTCAAAGAGTTTGACAAAGTATTCGTTCGGAGCAAGTCTCACACCGGGCAACGTTAGTCAGAGCAAAACTGTCCGCTTCAGGCTAAGCGCAAAGTTTGATCGTCCGGTTCCGTTCGGACAGAATTCACCGAGCCTCAGTGTTCAGATCGATAAGTTCAAACTAACTCTGCACTGATTCTCGACAAAAACAAGAGGGCAGCGAGTCGTTTGACTCGCTGCCCTCGATTCGTGTTGGTTTGACGTACGCGGAATTACCAGCGACCGCCGCCGCCGCCACGACCACCGGAGCTTCGGCCTTTGCCACCGCCTCCGCCGCCGCCGCGGTTGTAACCACCGCCGCCGCCGCCGCCGTATCCGCCGCCACCCGATGGGCGCGCCTCTTTCGGACGAGCTTCGTTCACAACGAGAGTTCGACCACCGCAATCGGTGCCGTTCTTCGCGTCAATCGCGGCTTGAAGGTTGGTTTCGTCAACATCAACAAACGCAAAACCACGTCCTTCGATGATGCGCGCATTGGTAGCGCCAAATGCGCTGAAAAGATTGGTGAGATCGTCGCCCGAAATCGAATACGGGAGATTCCCGACGTACAGAGTTTTGTTTGCCACTTTCTGGCCTCCTAAGATATTGATTTGTTCCGGTTCCAGAGTTTGAGAGATCGAAGTTGAACCGGCCAGGAGGCAGAACTCAAAAGGCGAAATCCGAGGCTGTGTAGCGTAACAAACTGATTCTACCCTATTCTCGGCCGAATTGGAAAGATTTGAAGGGCATTGTTACGCTCGGAGCCTCGCGAACGACCAATGGGCGGAGTACACGAGCAGACCGGCGCCAGCAGCGATCGAACCGGCCATCAACTCAGTTGTTCCGCTAGACACAACGAGCCAAACGCAAAGTCCAAACCCGGCTACTGCCACTGCGATGCCCCCGGGGACTGAAAACGGCGCCCTGTCACGCGATCTCTGTCGGAGAACAATCACGGCCACACAGGTTGCGGCATAAGTGAGCAGCCTCGAAATCGTACTGAACGACACACCCGAAAGAAAACTCCCCCAGACTGAAAGCGCCCACACGCCAATCGCAGAAACAAGGATCGCGACGAACGGCGTGCGAAACCGTGCGTGAGTCAACGTGAATGCACGCGGCAATTGTCCACCTTCCGCCAAGGCGTAGAGTATCCGCGGCCCTCCCAGCATGATGCTATTCAGAGTTCCAGTAACTGAAATCAATGCTCCGGCAGAAATCACCGAAGCACCCATCACGCCGACAAACGAGTTGGCAGCATCCGCCAACGGTCGCTCCGAACTCGCCAAGCCTGGAAGCGTTCCAATGCAAACGAACTGAATGAGAACGTAAACAGCCGCTGCAATGCCGACTCCGCAAATCAACGCGAAAGGCATCTGCCTCGTCGGCTCGCGAGCTTCGCCGGCTACGACCGGTGTTCCCTCGAAACCACCAAACGAAAACACCAGCAACAGCACTGCCGCTGAAAACGAATTTGCATCAGGAACACCCGTAAAAGATATGTTCTCTGCTCGGACAAAAAACAGCCCGACGAGAATAAACATCAGCAACGCGCTGAGCTTTCCAATGACAAAAACATTGCTCACAAGCGCGGCCTTCCGAACCCCGATGATGTTTATGAACGCAACAGCTCCGACGAGCGCAGTGATAATCAATCCGCGCGCCAATCCGGTCTCCGCCGGCGGCCAAAAGTGCCCAAGATAGCCCACGAAAAGATTGCACAGCGCAGCGAAGGCAGTCAATCGAGTCAACCACATCAGCCAACCCACCAGGAACCCAACAAACGGGCCAAACGCTTCCCGGGCGTAAAGGTACGGACCGCCGGTCGCGCTGACTCTGCTGCTCAGTTCCGCAAAACAAAGCACCACCAGAATAACAAGGAGTGCGCAGCCGACGTACGCGAACACACTGTAAGAGCCGACCAACGCAAACGCTTTCGCCGGAAGCCCAAAGATGCCCGCGCCGATGACGGCGTTCAGGACCAGCGCAACCAGGTCCCAGCGCCGTATCCCTCTATCGAGCCTCTCTGTTCCAGCCTCAGCCATTTTTCACCAATCGGCCAGCGATTATGAGGCAAACCGACCTGATCGCCCCGAATCCCCCCGAAGCCGCGACCTTTGCTTCCCCTTGGGTCGAACCTGAGCGAGTCGAAAACCATCATAATCGCTAACCTGCGGGAACGGTTCGGGAGGTTTCCCCGTTCCTTAACCTTTCAGAAGGGGAGACTAGAAGTTTGGACAGCGTCATGAAATCGGCCGAGCAGATCACTCGGCAAATAGAAAAAGTCATCATCGGCAAGCATGCCGTCATCGAAAAAGCGGTCATAACCCTGCTTTGCAACGGCCATCTGCTGCTCGAAGACGTGCCTGGAGTCGGCAAAACCATGCTCGCCAAGGCGATCGCCAAGAGCATCGGCGGCGAGTTTCGGAGGATTCAGTTCACGCCCGACTTGCTCCCGAGCGACATCACCGGATCGAGCGTTTTCAACCAGAAAACGATGGAGTTCGAATTCCGCCCTGGACCGATTTTCGGCAACGTCGTTCTGGCAGACGAAATTAACCGAGCGACTCCCAAAACTCAATCCTCTCTGCTTGAAGCGATGGAGGAGCGGCAAGTGACCACCGATGGCATAACCCGCAACTTGCCGGAACCGTTTTTTGTCATCGCAACGCAGAACAACGTCGAGCTAACTGGCACCTACCCACTGCCGGAAGCTCAGCTTGATCGGTTCTTCTCCCGCCTGACCATTGGATACCCAGATAAAACAGCCGAGGCCGAGATTTTGCACACCCAGGAAGTTTCGCATCCAATCGAAACGCTCACGCAAGTCATCTCACCCGAGGAGATGCGCGCGATGCAGGACAAAGTGCGTCATGTTGGCGTTTCGAAGGAGATCCGCGAATACATCGTCGAAATCGTGACCGCCACTCGCAACTCGAACCAGATTGTTCTCGGCTCCTCTCCTCGCGGGTCGCTGCTTCTGATGCATGCAGCGCAAGGTCACGCCGCCGTCAATGCGAACAGTTTTGTAACACCCGACGACGTGAAAGCGATGGCGCCAAACGTTCTGGCTCACCGAATCATCCCGCGCGCCGACCTTCGAACTCGAGGCGTCTCGACAGACGAATTGATTGACGAAATCGTCGCGTCCGTTCGAGTGCCGATTCCTGTTGCATGACCAGACGCTACGCACTCTTAACTTTGACCGTTACGGCGATCTTTCTCATGATCGTCGGTGTGCTCACACGCGGTCAACAGCTCTTTTATATGAGCACAGTCATGATCGTCACGCTGATCATGATGCGAGTGCAGGCCGAGTTCGCAGTTCGAGGATTGCGTTTTGAGAGAGTCGCGCCGAAGGTCATTGTCGCCGGCGAACTAATAGCAATCCGAATCCGAGTCTGGTCACAACTTCGCATTCGCAGACCGTTGCTAATCATCACAGACGTGTTGCCAGAGCGTATGGCCTATGACGTAGATTTGCGGCCCTTGCCAGTCGCTCCCAACTACGAAGAGGCCGTAGAGACTCGTTATGAACTTCGCGCGAGGCGTCGCGGAGTTTATCGCTGGTCGAAAGTTAGAGTCAGAAGCACCGACTCTATGGGAATCGTCTCAGTCGAACGACTGTACGAAGCCGATCCGATTGAACTTGTCGTCCATCCCTCAAGAATCTCGCTCGGCTTTGACCTTGCCGCGCTTACGGGCTGGGGCGCGAATCAATCTGACGAAGGCAAGAATCGCGGCGCTGGGATGCATCCACAGGGAGTCCGAGAATACGCAATCGGCGACTCGCTTCGATTCGTTCATTGGCGCACCACAGCAAAAACCGGAGTTCTGCAGGTGAAAGAGTTTGAAACAGGATTCAACACAAACCTTGTCATCCTTCCGCAACTCACTCGAGGTTCTGAGTTCGGAGAAGGCGCAGAGACGACGCTCGAAGCGATGTGCGGTAACGCAGCGTACATTTCTGATGTGATGCTTGGCCGCGGAAGCGCGGTTTCACTTCCAACTCTTGAAGGTGAAGCAGCGCCTGCACATTCCTCCGATGTCCGGTTCCGACAACTATGCGATGTCCTTTCAGGTGCGCTGGCCGACCACGACACTTCGTTCGCAGACGAGATCGCGAAGGCTACCAAAAGCACATCTTACGGCTGCACTTTTATTGTCATGGTCAGCATTGCTGAGCCAGGACTCTCTGACGCAATCCTGACTCTTTCCAGCATTGCGCCGGTGCTGCTACTGGTGTACGATGCCCAATCGTTCTCAACACGCAGACCCAGCAAAGATCTCGCAACAAATCCCGAATTCCTGGCATCTGTGTCACGATCTGGAATCCGAATAAAGATCGTCTCGAACCCATTCCAAACCCATGACAAAGCGGCTTAGTGCTCAGCAGCAGCTTCTGGAGCTGGAAGCAAGCGGCGTAGATTACGCCCTGCTGGCAATCGCCTGCTTTATTCCGATTTGGTACTCCGGCGACTCGCTGCAGATGAGAACGACCGGTCTGGTAATGGGCTTGGCTTGCGTGTTCGGAATCTTCGTGAGCTTTCTTATCCGCCGAAGAGTTCAGAACGCGAAACTCTTGAAAGCGGCGGTGTATCCGCAGGTGGCCATGGCCGTGCTGATCGCGATCAACATTCTTCGCCTAAATGCACTGTTGCCAGACGGCGGGTTCCCGTGGCAGCTGATGAATACCGCGTATCTCAGCTTTCTGCTTGTGGGATGCAGTGTGTTCATTTGGAGTGACGGAACAATTTTCTTTCAAATTGTTCCGGGCGTTGCTCTGTTTGGAATTTTGAGTTGGCTGGAAACGGGTCTGCTGTTCCAGGTCTGGTTGATTGTGTTCATGGCGAGCGTTGCCGTTCTGCTGACACGACTGCACACGCGCACGATGGTCGCCATGGCTTTCGCCGCTGGGTCTACAGACGTGGATGAACTTCGCAGAACAAGCTGGAAATCTATGGCCGGTCCCGTACTCGCAATCATCTCGGTCGTTGTGATCGCGCTGACCTCCGCATACATTTACAAGCCTGTGGGAAACACGCTTCGCAACGCGCTTGGAAACCCGGAGATTCGAATCAACCTGCGGCCGCCCTCTACTGGCGCAGGAATTGGTCAAGAACCGGTGGATCAACGCATTGGACTCGGCCCTGCAACAGCATCAAATCTCCCCCTGCTCCGAGTGACCGCGCCTCCTGGTGTGACGTTGTTGAGAAGAAAGCAGTTCTTGTTCTACCGCGGAACCGGCTGGGTCGGTGCGCCGGGGGCAGCTATCGAAGCCTTGAGACCCGCCGCCATACCACCACAGTCTGGAATTCCAAACGCCAACGTGTACGAACTCACGCTGCCAGTCGAACTAGTAAATCCGATCGAAGTCATTACAGTAGCCGAGTCATTGAACCGGCTCCATCAATATGCGCCCTTGGCTGGATATCCACAACGAATAGAGTACGACGACGTGGTTAAGCTTCAGCGTCGCGACATCCTGATCGAAGACAGCCTTCCGAAAGGCAAAAAGATTTGGACAAAGTCATTCGTATCTCGACCCTCGCCCGACGAACTGAGAGCAGTAAAAGTCAAGGATCGAGGTGCACAACTGGCCGCCAATCGGCGTGATGACAACAATCGCTGGCCCGCCCGTGTCATCCAACTCGCGAAGAGCATCTACACTAAGAATGACAACGACTATGATCGGGTTATGGCGATGGCACGCGAAATTGCGAACCGGTGCAAGTACAACTTGAAGGCGGAGCGAATCACCGGCGATGTGGACAGGGTCGAAACATTCCTGTTTGAGACGAAAGAGGGCTACTGTGATCTGTTCGCCAGTTCCCTAGCACTGATGTGCCGTACGCAGGGGATGCAGGCACGAATGGTGACAGGATACTGGCTCGACCCGGACAGCATGGAGGATGGAAAGTACATCGTTCGCGACCGACATGCGCACGCATGGACAGAGGTGTTCTTCGAGGGTTATGGGTTCGTACCTTTCGACGCCACTGAGTTCGCGGAAGCTGTGCCCGGGGGCGGAGTCGGAGACGTATTGCAGGACGATGGCGGCGGCCTCAGCGCGACTATGGCGCTGTACATCGCTGCGGGCGTGGTCGGACTGTTGTCATTACTTTATGTGGGCTCGCAAGTCCTCTATTGGTATCGAACCACCCGAACACTTCCCTCGCAACTTCGAAAACTTCAACCCGCTTACAGGCAGTTCATCAAGGTGTTGCGTGCACGGACGGGCAGGCCAAGAGCACAGTCGGAGACCATTAGAGAGTATGTGGACGCCTTCTGTCATGCGGCCGGTGAAACGCCTGCTGCACGGGACATATGTGACGGGCTTGAGAGAGTGCTCTACCTACCGAACGAAACCGGATACGCCGAAGCAGAAAAACTGAGCCTGGCGGTAAAACAGTTCATCCTCGAATATGGCCGCAGACCCAAACAAACCTAAGCCCAGCACACACCTCCTGTATGGCGAATCCTACGCGCTGATCAAGGAGCGATTTGAGGCGCTACTCTCTGACCTGCAAGTGGGAGACGATAATGACTTCGACACAAGCGAGTACGATGCGACGGAGACTCCTGGGGATCAAATCCTCGCTGCAGTCACGACACTTCCGTTCCTCGCTGCGTTTCGGCTGACGATTGTTCACCGAGCAGATCGCCTGCACCAGGACACGATTGAAAAGCTGACGCAGGTCATCCCCGCCTTACCCGCGTCTATCAAACTTATTCTGGTGTTCGAATCTGTTGAGAAGCAGGCGGAGGCCGTGAAGCCGTTGTTCACGACAGTCAAAAAACTCGGCGGACTAATCGAGTGCGCCCCGCCGAGGCAACAAGAGATTGCAGTTGAATTGGAAAAGCGATCAAAACGTGCTGGCTACACTTTGGACAAAGGCGCGGCGCAGGCTCTTGTGCTGCGTACAGACGGCTCTTTCGGCGATTCGCTGATGGAGTTGGAAAAGTTATTCGCCCACTGCGCTGCTACAAAGCTGATCACGGCGAACGCTGTGAACGAGATCGTGCCCGCAGGTGCAAATTGGCGCGTATTCGAACTGCTCGATGCTGTGGCCGAAGGAAAACTCGGCGCAACACTATCCAACTGGAGACTGTTAGAGTCTGCAGAAGGCAAACCGGAGGAAGCCGCACTTCGGGCCCTGTTCCCACAACTTTCACGACAGCTTCGAATGCTGTGGCAGGCGAGAGCGTGTCAAGACCTAAATCTGCCGCTTCACTCCGAACAAGCCTCGCTCATTTGTCCGGAGCGCCACAGCTTGCCCGCGTTCTCCTCGAAGTCCGAGTGGGCCGCAGGGAAAACAATGAGGTTGGCATCGAAACTATCAAGGCAACAGATCTCAAGAATGATGGAGCTTCTTGTCGAGTCAGAGAAGCGCATAAAGGGTCAACTTTCCTCGATAAGTCCTCGGGACGCCGTGGAGAGGATGCTCGCCGAAATGTGCGCGGCTGCATCCACAACTCACGCTCACTGACGTAGGGGTAGAATGAACCCGACAATATGACCAAGGAGGGTCTATGGCGGTAGCTCCAAAACGCCAGGTGGCAGACAAGCGTACATTTCGGCTAGACGCTTGGTGGGCGCAACCGGCGACTTGCGCATTTTTCTTCTCGGTTTTTGTCCTATGGGCGACGTTCCGTGCGTTCGAGAACAACTTCTACTCTGCCCCGCACCACCTTCACGATTTGTACCAGGCGGGAAAGATTGGTGACCTGCTAAGCCCAATGTACTCGCCGTTGATCCCCGTTGACTGGAACGTGTTTGGAAAACAGTTCTCACCGGCGATTCTCATTCTGGTGTTTCCGCTAAGCTTTCGACTCACATGCTACTACTTCCGGAGGATGTACTACCGGTCATATTTCTTCACTCCGCCGGCGTGCGCAGTCGAGGGTACGTCCAGGAAGGGCTACACCGGCGAAAGAAACTTTCCGCTCACTCTTCAAAACCTACACCGTTTTACTTGGTACTTCGACGCAATCTTCATTTTGCTGCTCGCATACGACGTCGTGAAATCCATGCAGTACGTATCTGGCTGGGGAGTAAGCGTCGGGACATTTGTGCTGCTGCTCGATGTGCTGTTGCTCGGCGCCTACACGTTTGGATGTCACTCTTGCCGCCATGCATGCGGAGGCTGTGTAAACAGCTTCAGTAAGCATAAGGGTCTGCATCGGCTTTGGAAATTGGCGACGCGACTCAACGAACGTCACGCAGAGTTCGCGTGGATCTCACTCGTCTGGGTTGGCTTGACTGACGTTTATGTGAGGTTAGTCACTTCGGGCGTAATCCAGGATGTAGTCTTCGCGAGGTTCGGATAACCAATGCGATTCGAGGAACTAAGTTACGACGTACTGGTAATTGGCGCAGGCGGCGCAGGACTCAGGGCAGCGATCGGTGCCATTGAAAAAGGCTGTAAGGTCGGTGTGGTCACAAAGTCACTGCTCGGAAAAGCGCACACCGTTATGGCCGAAGGCGGTGCCGCATGCGCGCTTTCAAACGTTGATCCTGAAGACGGATGGAAAGTCCACTTTCGCGACACCATGCGCGGCGGAAAATTTCTGAACAACTGGCGCACCGTTGAAATCTTCGCCAAAGAGGCCCCCGATCGGATTCTCGAACTCGAACGCTACGGCGCAGTGTTTGATCGAACCCCAGAAGGACTTATAAGCCAGCGCGCTTTCGGAGGCCACAAATATCGTCGTCTGGCACACGTTGGCGACAGAACCGGACTTGAGCTCATTCGCACGCTTCAAGACCACGCTGTATCGCTCGGCTTTGATTGTCACATGGAGACGACGCTCACCAAACTTTTGGTAAAAGATGGTCGTGCCGTTGGCGCTTTTGGATATCGGCGAGCCGATGGTGGGCTGGTCGTGTTCAAGGCAAAGGCGATCGTTCTTGCGAGTGGTGGATGGGGACGAATGTTCAAGTTCACTTCTAATTCGTGGGAGTCCACGGGCGACGGCGTCATGATGGCCTACGAAGCCGGCGCAGAACTGAAAGATATGGAGATGGTCCAGTTCCATCCGACAGGAATGATCTGGCCACCCGGCATGCGGGGCATTCTCGTCACTGAAGGCGTGCGCGGCGAAGGCGGCGTATTGAAGAATGGCAAAGGCGAACGGTTCATGTTCAACCATGTCCCCGAGTTTTATCGAGCCGAAACGGCCGAAACTCCCGAAGAAGGCCTTCGATGGGTGGACGACAAAAAGAACAACCGCCGCCCGCCAGAGCTTCTTCCTCGAGACGTTGTCGCGCGGGCAATTTACAAAGAGGTCCAAGCAGGGCGCGGAAGCGAACACGAAGGCGCGTACCTGGACGTTTCACATAAAGGCGCTGACTACATCCGCAAAAAGCTGCCCTCGATGTACGACCAGTTTTTGCACCTCGGCGACATTGACATTACCAAAGAGCCGATGGAAGTCTATCCAACGATTCATTATGCGATGGGTGGAGTCACGGCGGAACCCGAAACTTGCGCCTCGAGCCTTCCCGGTTTGTACGCTGCCGGAGAGGTTGCCTGCGGACTTCATGGTGCGAACCGGCTAGGCGGCAATTCTCTCACCGACCTCTTAGTGTTCGGACGCCGTGCCGGCGAAGGGGCGGGTGATTTCGCGATGGAGCATTCACACGATGAACCAAATCAGGCAGAAATTGACGCTGAGATTGAGACGTTGATGGCTCCTCTTGCGAGAAAGGATGGCGAAAACCCGTTCCAAATTCACTCTGAGCTGCAAGAAACTATGCAGACCGGAGCGATGATCGCACGCACCGAAGAAAGCTTGACGAAAACCCTCAACGATGTCCTATCGCTTCAATCACGATCGAAGAATATTTCGGTGGACGGCGATCTGGCTTTCAATCCCGGCTGGCACGCTGCGAGAGACATACTTTTCATGCTGAAGTCTTCCGAAATCTTGGTCCGTTGTGCCCTCGAACGGAAAGAAAGCCGCGGAGGACACTGGCGTCTTGACTACCTCGAAGAAGACCCAACATGGGCAAAGCAAAACGTCTGTGTCAAGAACGTCGGCGCAAATCTCAATTTGTACACTTCCCCGGTGCCTGAGCTCCCGTCTGAGCTGCAGGAGATTTTGAAGGACTAACCGATGAGCGACACCATTACTCTTCACGTTTTTCGAGGCGATGCTAAAGGCGGCGAATTTCGCGAATACAAAGTCAAGACCGCTCCCGGCATGGTGATTCTTGACGCAATTCACCAGATTCAGAAGGAGCAGGACGGTTCGCTTGCATGTCGCTGGAATTGTAAAGCGGCAAAGTGTGGCTCTTGCAGCGCAGAAGTCAACGGAATGCCCAAGCTGATGTGCAAAGCACGCGTTGACTCGCTGCCAACCGATAGACCGATCACAGTTCAACCGCTGAAAACGTTTCCGCTTGTCAAAGACCTCGTTACCGACGTGTCTTGGAACTTCGAAGTCGCAAAACAGATTCCCTCACTGACACTCGCCGACAAGGGTTCGAAAGAGCCTCTGAGAATGCAGCAGGAGGATGTTGACCGAATCCAAGAGTTTCGGAAATGCATCGAGTGCTTTTTGTGCCAAACCGTATGTCACGTTTTGCGCGACAGCGACCGAAAAGACCTGTTTTTTGGGCCGCGACACATGGTAAGAATCGCCTCGCTTGACATGCACCCGCTGGATACGGCAAATCGCAAACCGCTTCTAAAGAATGAAGCAGGTGTCGGAGCGTGCAATATTACAAAGTGTTGCACAGAGGTTTGCCCCGAGCATATTCACATCACGGATAACGCGATTATTCCTCTGAAAGAACGCGTCGCCGATCTGTATTTCGATCCGCTGCGAGCGCTCATACGAAAAGTGCGCGGACGTTAGTGGACGCTCGTACCTTCAGGCGCCTGCTTGTCGGGCATTAGCAAAATCGCGCCACCATCCTCTGCATCGGCCGCCAGAATCATCCCTTGACTCTCGAACCCTCTCAATTTCCTCGGCTTCAAATTCGCAACGATCACGACCTGCCGACCGATCACATCCTCGGGCGTGTACTGCTGCGCAATTCCCGCAAGCACTTGCCGCCTTTCATCCCCCACCATGAGTTCGAGTCTTAGCAACTTGTCCGCATTCTCAACCTTATGAGCGTCGAGAACTCGCGCGACGCGAAGCTTAATCTTCATGAAATCTTCAATAGTAATAAACTCCTCTTGTTGAGCAGGCTCAATTATTTCCACTTTTGTGCTCTCCTGTTTCTTTTCCAGCCGCATCATCATCGGCTTCGGTTCTGCAAGCCGATGACCCGTCGGAAGACTTTCAGCTTTTCCGACTAAGCGCAACTCGGTAATTTCGGGCAAGTCCAGCAGCGATGCGATCCGGCCCGAAATCTTCGGCGCAATCGGCGACAGCAATCCCTCTAATGTGCGAGCCAAGTAACAAAGCGTTCGCATCACAGATGCAAGCTTTGGATCGCTGTTTTTCCGAAGCTCCCACGGTTTTTCGCGATCAATCGTCAAGTTCAATCGCGACGCAACTGCTCCGATAATCGCGGATGCTTCATCAACTCGGTAGGCATCCATCGCAGCCACGTACCGTGCTACGTCCGCCTGCGTCTCTGCTTCGACGGTCGCATCAACGTCGGCATCCGGCACAATTCCACCGCAGAAATTGTGAGTCATCGATACCACGCGGTGAATTCCATTCGAAATGTCGTTCACCAGC
Source organism: Fimbriimonadales bacterium (assembly GCA_046330175.1). GTDB lineage: Bacteria > Armatimonadota > Fimbriimonadia > Fimbriimonadales > ATM1 > JAJPJR01. Next base: position 494,792 of record JAXLTG010000001.1, on the reverse strand, counting down.
TCGCTGTTGAACTTTAAGTCAAAATCATCAAACGTAAATGTCGAATCGTTTTCATATGGCGCGATTCGCATACTGTAATATCGAACCGCGTCAACAGCCAAGTCGAAATCACAGGCGCCGCGATCCACGAGCGTTTGCGCCAACTCGAGAGGTGCAACCACATGCCCGGTTGACTTGCTAATCTTTTCCTGCCCCATCAAAATCCAAGCGTGTCCCAGCAACACGCGAGGAAGTTCAAGTCCAAGTCCCATGAGAATCGCGGGCCACAAAGTCGCGTGAAAACGAACCAAAATATCTTTGCCAACTAACTGCATCTCGGCCGGCCAAAGCTCCTGCCAATTCCCATCTGGCCAGCCAATCGCCGAAATGTAGTTAATCAACGCATCAAACCAAACGTAGATGACCTGTGAATCATCTCCCGGAACAGGAATACCCCACCCAGTTGTCGCTCTCGAAATACACGCATCTCGAAGACCCTGCTTGACAAACGCGATGACTTCGTTCCTTCGGTTTTCAGGCTGGATGAACGAAGGGTGCTTGTCAATATGCTCGAGGATCTGATTCTGGAAAGCTGATAGTTTGAAGAAGTAGTTCGTCTCTTTCACCCAACGAACTTCGTTGCCATCCGGCGATTTGCCATCAACAAGCTCGCTCTCTTTGAAAAACGTTTCCGATCGAACGTCGTACCACCCTTCGTAGTCACCTTTGTAAATATGACCCGAGCTTTGAAGCCTGCGGAAAGCTTCTTGCACGGCCGCGATATGTCGCGGCTCAGTTGTCCGGATGAAATCATCGTAAGCAATATGCAGCTTGTCGAAAACTGTTCGGAACACGCCAGCAACTTCGTCTACATACTCCTTCGCATCACGCCGGGCAGAAACCGCCGCTTCATAAACTTTTGTTGCATTCTCATCCGTGCCGGTCAGAAAATGAACCCGTTCGCCCTTTAACCGGCGATAACGAGCGACAACGTCCGCAAGAATCGCCTCGAACGACGATCCAATGTGCGGCGCGCTGTTGACATAGTAAATTGCAGTTGTCGTGTAGAACTGCTTCGACATGGGCGCGAAAGTGTACCTCTCGCTCAAGAAGGGTGTACAATTCGGGCTCATGGAACCGTTTAGTTCACACACGGGTCGCCTTGCGATACTTCCCAACGCAGACATAGATACCGACCAAATCATTCCGGCGAGGTTTCTGAGCATGATTACCAAGTCCGGCTACGGTGAGCTGCTGTTCAAAGATATCCGCGGCGAAAACTTCCCGTTGGATGCGGAAGCCTCAAAAGGAGCGACAATTCTGCTCACCGGCGAGAATTTCGGCTGCGGCTCCAGCCGCGAACATGCGGTTTGGGCAATTCAACAGGCCGGCTTCAAAGCGGTCATAGCAAAGCGCTCCGAAACCGCGGGCGGATTCAGCGACATCTTTCGGATGAACTCAGCGAACAACGGCCTTCTACTCATCGAGCTCGAAACAGAGAATCACTCTGCACTCCAAGCGCTTGGCAATGGCGCGCAAATCACAATAGATCTTCCGGCACAGACCATTAACTTCGGCGGGGACGTGATCAAATTCGAAATCGCGCCGGCAACGAAAGACGCCCTTCTCCGTGGACTTGATCTCATCGGAACCACTCTCGTTCACGAACCGGCGATTAACGCTTACGAGCAAGAACGCGGACCCTGGACGCCGCCATCTCGCATCTAATGTCAGAACTCCGCTTTCATCCATTCCTGAACGAGTGGGTTATCACAGCAACACATAGGCAAGATAGAACCTTCTTTCCTCCAGATGACTTCTGTCCACTTTGCCCAACAACTAACGCCGACTTGCCTACTGAAATCCCCGAGTCGAGTTTTGAAATCGCGGTTTTCGAAAACAGGTTTCCAAGCCTGCAATCGCCGCCGACGCCGACGTCAATCGAAACAACAGGCTTTCCCAGGATTTTGCCAAGCGAAGGCGTCTGCGAAGTCGTTGTTTACACGCCACATCATAACGATACGTTCTCCGATCTGACCTTGAGCCAAGTCACTCGCGTTTGCCAAGTCTGGAAAGATCGGTTCCTCGACCTAATCCAAAGACCCGCCATCAAATATGTCTACATTTTCGAAAACAAAGGCAAGGAGATCGGGGTCACACTTTCACATCCTCACGGACAAATCTACGCTTATCCGTTTATTCCAAACGTAATCCAAACGCGAATCAACGCCGCAATCGCCTTCCAAAATTCCGAAAACAGGACGCTCGCTCAGGCCTGGCTCGACTTTGAGATCGAAGATTCATCAAGGGTCATTGAAGAAAATGAAGCCTTCGTCTGCCTCGTGCCCTACTTCGCTCGATACCCCTACGAAATCCACATCGTTCCAAAAGCCCCGATCCAAACGCTGGCCCAAATGGACGACAAGCTGCTTCAACAGTTTGCAGAGATGCTGCTCAACAGCGCCAGAAGGCTCGACAGGCTTTTCGGCTTCTCAATGCCCTACATTCTCAGTCTGTTTCAGCACGACCACCCGGCGACACGATTCTCTGCCGAATTCACACCCCCCTACCGGACCAAGGACAAGTTGAAGTATCTCGCCGGCAGTGAGGCGGGCTGCGGAGTCTTCATAAACGACGTTCTCCCCGAAGAAGCGGCCCATCGGCTCAAAAACGCTTAATCCCCCCTCCCAATTCTCAGGGTTTTCCCTCAACCCTTAATCTTAATGGTGGGATTTGAGCCCCGATCAGCCGACCATCTGTATCGGGGGAGTGTTCCTGCTCCTCTTCTACCAAACCTGGAGCGAGAACATGAAGAGGATTGTGAGCATTGCCGCCGTAGTTCTGGCGATTATCGGAATCGCCAACAGTTCCGAACGAATTAGAGGTTCAAAACTCCCGTCATTCGCTACGGCATCACTCCGCGCTCAGTACGGCCTTGCCCTCGCCGAATTCATGTTCGGAGACGCCGCCAGAGCAGTTGATCGAGCAAAGGTGACTGGCCTCCCAAGGCTCATCACGGTTAAATTTGAGTCAGACAGTTCCGAGGAGCACAAACTCATCGCCCGCAATGCCATAGCGCGGTGGAACGAGGAACTCGGTTTCGACCTCTTCCTCGAAGTGAACTCACCTGCAAACGTCGTCGTCTCGTTCAACAGACGCGTCTGGCTTGGCGATTCGCTTGTCGCAGGACTGAACGAATGGACACGCACAATCAGCCCTGAAGGAGAGCTCCGCATTGAGGCCAGGATTGATATTGCGACACATCGACCAGGCGGAGACAAACTCACCGACTCGCAACTCGAAAAAACAACTCTTCACGAATTTGGCCACCTTTTGGGGCTGAAAGATGAGCACGATTCGAACAAACTCATGGGTCCACTCTCACTGAGCGGCGACAGTTCAGTCCACTCTTTGGAAATCGAGAACGTTCGCCGGTTCGCGTCAACTGTGGACGAAATCGGCACAATCGCGCCGGCCTCGAGATTGAAGAAAGCTCCCAGAATCTTCCGTTTCAAGGACGGGAACTAAGCCGGAAACTCTGGGTGCATTCGTATCATCCAGATCTGCCCAACATGATATGGCGCGTGCGAGCATAGTCGAATCAACCCTTCTTCACCGCTGACTTCGTCGCCAATCGGGCTCATCAGCCTTTGAGATAGCTGCTCCGCCGTCGGCTTACTCAAGATCGGCTCGATATTTTCTCTCGACTGCCTCAGACAAGAATGCACGGCTGCGAGCCTGAGTTCCTCTCCACTGAACGCGCATCTCCCGTCGCGCAAAAACCCTTCAAACACGGCCGCGTCAAGCCTCTTATCGAATCTCGGGTCGGTTTCGGATATCGGGGTTAGCCTTGCCCACCAGTAATGCTCGGCACCTGCCAGGTGATACAGAATCTCTGCAATAGTGTGCGCACCGTCATGCGGTCGCCAGCCGATTTGCTCATCGCTCAGCCCTTCGAGAGAAGCTGCAAGTCTCGCCCGGCCGAACTGGTAAAGCTGAAGCATCGAATTCACCCCTAAAAATTACCAGAATCTTGGCCCGTCAAATGGTAATCACACCAGTGTTTGGCTAAACTACCTCTCACCAAGCCAGACCTCAACTTTACGGAGAACCCAATGAATAAGCCGCTAACACTTGCAACCCTTTCGCTCCTAACTGCCGCCGCCTCCGCGCAGGTTGTCCCATCAGGATTTCGCGCAGATAACGTAGTCACAGGTCTCACACAACCAACCGTTATGGAGTTTATCGGCCCCACGCGGTTCCTCGTCTGCGAAAAAGGCACGGGCCGAGTGAAGCACTACCTCAACAATACGCTTCAAAACGTTTCGCTTGATTTGAATGTCGCGAATAATAGCGAACGCGGACTGCTCGGGATGTGTCTCGACCCGAACTTCGCTCAAAACAACTTCGTTTACCTCTACTATTCAAACGCGGCAACCGATGGCGGTACCTGGCTCGACAACCGTGTCGAAAAATTCGTCTGGGATGGCACGAATCTTACATTTTCGCAAACGTTAATCGTGTTCCCATTCGATGGCGCACAAGGCAACGGACCTAACCATGATGGTGGAATCATCATGATCGGCCCGGACCAGAAGCTGTACATCATCACCGGTGATCTCAACCGCAATAGGCTTGAGCAAAATCAAAGCAGCACCGCAATCGCAGGTGTCGGCGCCGTTCACCGAATAAATCTCGACGGCACGATTCCATCAGACAATCCATTCTTCTCGCATTCAAATCCTATGGTCAAAACCTACTACGCTTATGGAGTCCGAAACTCTTATGGCCTGACATTTGACCCGGTAACCAACTTCATTTGGGACACCGAAAACGGCCCATCAAACTACGACGAGATTAACCCGATTCTCCCTGGATTCAATTCAGGCTGGAACAAACTGATGGGTCCCGATTCTCGAAACTCACTCAACGCTTCAGATCTGGTTTATCTTCCCGGTGCCTATTACAGCGACCCCGTGTTCTCATGGTTATCAACTATCGCGCCAACCGCACTAAAGTTTGTTGACACCTATCAATTCGGAGGCGATGAGTTTAGAAACCTTTTTGTCGGAGACGCCAATTTTGGCAATCTATACCTTTTCACAATGGACCCTTCACGCACGGCGTTCATTTACAAGCCAGGCACTGAAGATCGAGTCGCCGACACAACTGCCGAACAGAATCTGTATCGCTGGGGTTCAAGCCTGGGCTCAGTCACAGACATCGAAATCGGTCCTGACAAGTTCATCTACATCGTTTCACTGGGCAATGGAAGAATCACACGCATAAAACCTGTGGACGTCGTGGCTGCTGCCGAGTCGTACACGCTCATCCGCGGAGCACTCGCCGGCGGAACCATCGCAAGCTTGCATGGACCCGATGACGACCGTCTATCTCTTCGTCGAGGCGTAGTGCTTGCCAACGAAGCGCCAATTTCAATCCAAACAACCGCTACCGCTTCCGTGGCGTCAACGACCCAACTTGAACTCGTGGTTGAGTCGTTCTCAACGCACACGGGCATCCCGCAAAAAGTCGAACTGTTAAACCAGCAAACGGGACAATTCGAAACATTGATCAACAACACCACGACGACATCTGAGACGGCGACTTCGGTTGTCGTCACGACCAATCCAAATAGGTTTATCAACTCAGGCAACCGGCAAGTCGTGATTCGCGCAAGCTACGGCCCGCCAACCGCATCCCAAGCAGGAAAATTCGTCATCAGTCTTGATAGACTGTTTGTCAAAGTTCGGGAGTAACCATGAGAAATGCGTTCTTAGTCGGACTACTCGGCTGTACACACCTTTGCCTCGCGCAAACGGTGCTGCTGCCCGGATACAAGTTCGACGTCGTCGCGACAGGACTAACACGCCCGGTTTCGGTGGATTTTGTTGGCGTTGACAAAATGCTCGTACTCGAAAAGAACTCGGGCAAGGTCAAAAAGTACTTCAGCGGAAGCTATGTTGGCGATGCGATTGATCTTGCAGTCGCAAACGTCAACGAACGGGGCCTCCTCGGTATTTGCATGGACCCAAATTTCAACGGGACCGGTAACGTTTACCTGTACTACTCAAAAGCGACAACCGACGGTGGAACATGGACTGACAACCGCGTAGAAAAGTTTTTCTACGATGGATCCAACCTAACGTTTGTTCACACTCTAATAACTTTTCCGTTCGATGGCGGTCAAAATAACGGCCCGAACCACAACGGCGGAATCATCACCATTGGCCCCGACGACAAACTTTACATTTGCGTTGGTGACCTTGATCGCGGCTACGTTACAAATGGTCGGCTCGAACAAAACTACAGCACAACCGCCATCGCAGGTGCTGGGGGCATCGTCAGACTCAACCTCGACGGAACTATTCCCAGCGACAATCCCTTCTTCTCGCATCCTGATCCAAGAATTCGAGCCTACTACTGCTACGGCGTACGCAATCCGTTTGGAATAACCACCGACCCGATCACAAACAAAATCTGGTTTACCGAAAACGGACCGACCGTCTACGACGAAGTCAACATCGCTTTTTCAGGAATGAACTCTGGCTGGCGAAAAATCATGGGACCAGATTTTCGAAACGCAGCCTATTTCGAAAATGAGGACCGAAGTTGGGACTCCGCCGACCTTGTTTATCTCAGCGGCGCGGCTTACGCAGACCCCGTTTTTTCGTGGCTGACTCCGATAGGGGTAACAGGAATAGAGTTCCTGAACAGCATTCAGTTTGCGGCCACGGAGCGGAACGACTGTGTGGTCAGCGACATAAACCTTACAAACGTTTACATTTTTGACGTAAACACCGCTCGCACCGGATTCAACTTGAAGCCAGGAACGGAGGATGGTGTTGCCGATTCTGTAGCCGAAAGAGATCAGTACCTCCTCGGCTTCAATTTCGGGAACGTTAGCAACATCAAAATGGGGCCTGATGGCTTTCTCTACGTTGTCGGACACATTTCGAACACCGTTTACCGAATCAGACCCGAAGATGTAGTCTACGCTCCAGCGACGATGACGAAGAACTCAGGTGTCGTCCTGTCAGGGAGCACAACATCTTTGCGCGAAAGCGACGACCAGCGTCTTGTTGTTCAACACGGTGTCGTGACCGGTAACCAATCCCCGACTATCGAACTTATCCTGTCGGCAACTGCACGCATAACGTCAACAACGAACCTCAAATTCTCAATTGAATCCTCAGGTTCTCACACCGGCATCACGCAAAAGATTGAGCTCTTGAATCAGCAAACCCAAGTTTACGAAACCGTTAACACGAGATTGCTGGGAACGAGCGACTCGACGGCACTCGTCACGGTAACCACGAATCCAAACCGATTCATAAACTCAGCTACCAAACAGATGACGGCACGACTGACTTATACCAAAGCGCCCGGCATTATCGGCGGCAAGTGGTCAGCCAAACTTGACGAACTGCTTTGGAAAGTTCGCGAGTAATCAGCGGCTGAAGAGCGAACGCATAAAGAATAGCAAGTTGGCGGGCCGCTCCGCAATTCGCCGCGAGAAATACGGATACCAACTCATTCCATACGGAACGTAAATTCGAACCGTGTAGCCAGCTTTATGCAGTCGCTGCTGTAGCGGCCGGTTGATGCCGTACAGCATTTGAAATTCAAATCTTCCAGAACCAACGTTTGCTTGGTCTGCGAACTCGCACAGAGCATCGCACAATCGGGGATCGTGAGTTGCAAATGCGGTGTAACTCCCTTCAACCATCAGCATCTTCCCGAGCGCAAGATACGCGGCATCAATCTCCTGCTTGTCCGGATACGCGACCGCTTCTGACTCCAAATACGCACCCTTCACCAATCTCGTTCGAATTCCGTTCTTGATGACGAACGCGACATCCTCCGGCGTGCGCTTCAGCATCGCTTGAAGAACAACGCCGACGTTCGGATGAGTTTCTCGCGCCCTCGTTACGATTTCAATAGTTTTGTCAACCGTGCTCGAATCCTCCATATCCACTCGCACGAAGTTAGAACTTTGCGCTGCAGCGGAAAGAAGGCGGATAAGTCGCTGGTAACACTGCTCTGTGTCGAGCAACATTCCAAGCTGAGACAACTTGATGGAAATGTTGATGTTCTCGGGTGCGCTTCCACCACAATGCTTCGACCGCGATATCGCTTCGATGAGCTCCAAATACTCTTTGGTGGCGGCTTCCGCTTCCTCACTCTTGGAAACGTGCTCGCCTAAACAATCAAGCGAGACTCTAAATCCCTCACCGCAAAGCTTTTCCGCAACGGGCACGGCCGATTTCCACGACTCGCCGGCGATGAACCGCCGCACGATCCCACGAGTGATTGGGCTTCCCTTGACAAATCCTTCAACCCATTTGTGAGAGGAGAGGGCGAGTACGAAGGAACGAAACGACATCCTGGAGCGACGTGAAGCGTACCGTCACTAACCCGAAAACTTCCGCCGATTCACAACGCTTCCCCGCGTCGAAAGCTGCAACGGCTCGCCTCTCACCAAAGCGACCGACGTTCCCGGATAGTAAGCAGCCAAAATCTGTCTAAATGATTGCCCGGCTTTCGCCCTGCCCACGGCACCATCCTGGCACATCCCGACTCCGTGCCCCCAGCCGCGGCCGTCAAATCGCCAGCCACCGCCCTCTTTGACGACGTTGAACCAGGTACTCCACAGCTTGTCGTAACCCAGGTACTTCCTAAGCTCGCTCCCAGCAACCGAAACGGTGCCGCTTGAGCCGTAAATCAGCACTCTCGCGGCTCGACCAGTGGATGACCTTTGCTCGATGCGGATGTCGAGGGGTGCCCCAACCGATTTCTTCGCGGCCGACAGGGCCGACTCCACCTGGCTGGCGGTAAAGGATGCGGTCCACAAAAAGTGCTTCGAGTTCTCCGCGTACGGCTTCCCCTGGGGGTCAGTGTCGAGTACGGCGCCTAAGTAGGAGTAGGGCGCTCCACCCCAAACCTCATGTGCCGGCTCGGTCATTCCCCCTGAGTTGGCCCCAAAAATCGCGTTAACCACCTTGCCCTGATAGGTCAAAAGGAGCCCAGCCGTGTCCCTTACAGCTTTCGTCGAAGCCTCCTTCTCGTACTGCGCGCCTCGGTAGACCTGGCAGTTAACACTGTCGTCCACGTCGTACTTCGAGGTCGCCCACTTGTCAATTTTGGTGATCACATACGACCGGGAGACGATCGCCTGTGCCTTGAGCGCCTCTTCCGGAGCCGAAGCGGACATTTCGCACGGCACAACCCCCATCAAGTAAGTGTCCAGTGGGGCCTCATTGACCAAGACCAGCTTCCCAGCCTCGGCCGAAACGTGAATCCACCCTCGGTACGGCCGGCTCACTGTGCCCTTCACATCCAAAATCGGTCCTTTTGAGCTGAAATACAGCCGGCCGAAGGTCTTGCCCCCTACCTCCACGACCGCCCCTTTCGCAGTAACCGCAACGGCAGAGCCCCCAGCCCAGGCTCCAATCTGCGCCTGCGATTCCGGATCAAATGCAGCAAACGCCTCTGAAGAGCTGACGGTCGCCTTCGCAACCGAACCCAGGCTGAGCAATCCAACACGAACTACTGGAGTGCCCGCCCCGATCGCCTGAAATCCGGCGAGCAAAACGGATAAAATAGCCAAGCCGCGCTTTCCCATGCTTTTCTCTCTAATTATGGCCCCATCGCACGTCTGCGCCACTGCCCCGGCGACGCGAGGAACGGGCCCAAAAGTTCACGAAACCCTTGAACTTTGCCCAAAAAATGGGGTAGCGTAGCAAATTGCCGCCACTCTGCCAGGAGGACTTAATGAAGGAAGTCAAACACGCCTCCAACCGTCTCACGCCGGTTCTGGAGGTGCCAAATCTGATCGAACTACAGCACAACTCCTACAAATACTTCATCGAACATGGACTGCCCGAACTCCTAAAAAGCTTCTCTCCAATTTGGGACTTTACGCATTCAAACTACATAGAGTTCCTCGACTTTTGCCTCGGCGAACCCAAGTACACCATCCCGGAATGCCGAGATAGGGACGTCACTTTTGAAACGCCGATTAAAGTTGCCGTTCGACTCGGAGGTAAGGACCGTGAGGTCATTGAAAGCGAGGTTTACCTCGGCGACCTGCCCCTAATGACCGACCAAGGTACGTTCATCATCAACGGCCGCGAGCGCGTTATCGTGTCCCAGCTAAGCCGCAGCCCGGGCGTTTACTTCTTCGACGAGCCGCAGCAGGCCACGAAGTGGGAGTTCAAGCACGTTCTCATGCACCGACTTCCGATGAGAATCGAGGTGCTCCCGAACCAGGGCAAATGGCTTGAGATCATTGAGCTCGAGCCGAACTACGTTTTGCACGTCACACTCAACCAGAGTAAGCGAATCCCGATTACTCAGCTCATGAAGTGCTTCGCCCAGATGCAGAAAGCGAGCCAACCCACGAATCTGCCGCTTGATAAAGCTTCAGGCTGGGTGCTCAACGCCCCTCTCGCGGATCCCGATACCGGCGAAGTTCTTCTCGACGCTGGAAAAAAGATCACCGAGGAGCTTATCGCTTCGATTCTCGGCGGAAAGAAAGCCAAAGCCGAACCGCCAATGGTGCGAGTCACTGCTCCGGCTTCAAACAACGAAGACGTCATGCTTCTGTTCAGCAAGAAGCACACCTTCAAAACGCCAACCGAGACGGACATCATCGGAAAACGTTCCGCCATCGAAGTCAAGGATGGCGATGCAGTCATCGTTGCCAAAAACGCACGGATTGATCGCGACACCGCGAAAAAGATCGCTGCTCTCAAGCTCAAATCCCTGGACTGCTACGAGGTCAACCCATTCATTGACGCAAGCCTTGAGCACGACACAACGCTTGATCCTCTCACCGCGCTGAAAGACCTTCATCGCAAACTCCGACCCGGTGAAACACCCGATACCGAGAATGCGAAGTCACAGCTCAACTCGCTGTTCTTCGACCCTCGTGTATATGACTTGGGAAGAGTCGGCCGACACCAAATCAACCGACGACTCGGCCTCGACATCAGCGACAACGTGCGGCACCTGACGATCGAAGACCTCGTGATGATGGTCTACGCACTTACCCGCCTTCACAACCAAGAAACGAAGGGCGACGACATTGACCATCTGCGAAACAAGCGCATCCGATCGGTAGGCGAACTTCTCGTCAGCCAGATCCGCGTCGGACTCAGCCGAATGGAGAAAGTGGCGCGAGAAAGAATGACCAGCGCCGAACCAGAGCAGTTGCTGCCTGGCATCATCCTCAGCGTCAAACCGGTCTCCGCTGCGATTAAGAGCTTTTTCAGCAGCAGCCATCTCAGCACATTCATGGATCAGACCAACCCGCTGAGCGAAATCTCGAACAAGCGGCGTCTGTCAACGATGCCTGAGCGACGATCCTCGTCGAGCAGAGCCGGAATCGTTGACGCACAGCGCGAAGTCCAGCCCAGTGAATACGGCCGAATCTGCCCAATCGAAACGCCAGAAGGCCCGAACGTCGGTCTAATGAAGCAGCTCACCGTTTACGCAAAAGTGGACGACGACGGATTTCTTCACGCGCCGTTCCGAATGGTGAAGAACGGAAAACTCACTGGCGAAATCAAGTACATGGTCGCAGGCGAGGAAGACGCGATGAAAGTCGCTCCTCCAGACACGATCGTCAACGACAAAGGCGAACTCGCAGACGCAATCGTTCAAGTTAGGATGAAGGGTGAATATCCGGAAGTCCCGCGCGAAGAGGTTGAGTTGATTGATGCGACGCCATTGATCTTCTCAGTGGCTGCGAGCTGCGTTCCGTTCCTGAACCACAACGACGGCGCGCGAGCGCTGATGGGAGCAAACATGCAGCGGCAGGCTGTTCCTTTGCTTCGCTCCGAAAAACCGATTGTTGGTACGGGTTACGAACGCCAGATCGCTCTCGACAGCGGCGCAGCAGTTCTCGCTCGCCGAAGCGGCACCGTTCACCACGTAACCGCAAAAGAGATCGAAATCCGAGCGGATGAAGACGGACTGCTTGACAAATACGAGCTCGAGCACATTCGACAAAGCAACAAGTCCACCTGCTTCACTCACCGTCCAATCGTGACGCCCGAACAAAAAGTGTTTGAAGGGCAGCCAATCGCCGATGGACCAACTTGCAACGAGGGTCAGCTCGCACTCGGAAAGAATCTCGTAGTGGCATTCATGCCCTGGCGCGGTTACAACTACGAAGACGCGATTCTCATCAACGAGCGAATGGTCCGAGAGGATACGTTCACGAGCATCCACATTGAGCGATACGATACGGAAGCGGTTGACACCAAACTCGGCCCCGAAGAGATCACGCGCGACATTCCAAACGTCGGCGAAGAGGCGCTCAAGGACCTCGATGAAAGCGGCATAGTTCGCATCGGCGCAGAAGTTCGACCTCTCGACATCCTTGTCGGAAAGGTCGCCCCGAAGGGCCAAGTGGAACTGACCGCCGAAGAGCGGCTCATCATCGCAATCTTCGGCAAAAAGGCCGAAGAAACCCGCGACGTATCCCTTCGCATCCCGCACGGCGAGCAAGGCACAGTCGTTGATGTGAAGGTATTCAGCCGCTATAAGTACCGCTGCAAGGAAACGGGCAAGATTTTCCACGAGTCCAAGAAGCGAGAACAGATGATTTCAGAAATCACTGGTGGCGAGCTCGAGAAGATCGAAGGCGACGAACTCCCGGCAGGCACCAACATGACTGTTCAGGTTCACGTTGCCCAGAAGCGCAAAGTGATGGTCGGCGACAAGATGGCCGGGCGACACGGTAACAAGGGTGTTATCAGCCGAATCGTCCCTGAAGAGGACATGCCATTCCTGATGGATGGAACGCCCGTGGACATCGTTCTAAACCCACTTGGCGTGCCTTCACGCTTGAATGACGGCCAAATGCTCGAATCCATGCTTGGATTGGTCGGCAAACGGCTTGGATTGCGGTTCTTGGCTCCTGCGTTCGAAGGAAGCAGACCCGAACAAGTGTTCGAGGAATTGAAGCGAATAGGCGAGCAAACCCGTCAACAAGTATTGCAGGCCTATCTCAATTCGGAACTCAAGCTTGGCTTGCGTTTCCGGATTGGAATAACTGTGGAAGAAATGCTGAGCGAAGTCGAGCAGGCGCTTCGAAAGCTTGGGAAAACCAAACTTGAAAGAGTCGCAGGCATGGTTGCAGCAGAACAGGTTCATCAGGTGAACGAAATGGACCTCGAAGCCGCAGCCGAAGAGGACGATCCGAATGAACCGGCGCACAAAGCGCCAGATTCGGTGTACAGCACGATCCTTGAAAGAATCCGGGAAAACGCTTGGGTGCGTGCAGGAATTGACGAAACAACCGGCAAAAGCCTTCTTCGTGACGGCGTCACCGGCGAACTGTTTGAGTTCCCTGTTTCGGTCGGCGTGATGTATCTGTTCAAACTGGAGCATCTCGCTGAAGAGAAGATTCACGCACGCAGCATCGGCCCATACTCTCTCGTCACGCAACAGCCTCTCGGCGGTAAAGCGCAGTTTGGCGGACAGCGCGTAGGAGAGATGGAAGTCTGGGCGCTCGAAGCATACGGAGCAGCGAACACTCTCCAAGAAATCCTCACCATTAAGTCTGATGACGTGATGGGCCGAGTGAAAACTTACGAGAGCATCGTTCGCGGCGAGACTATGCTGGAACCGGGCGTACCCGAGTCGTTCAAGATTCTTGTCAACGAACTGCGAAGCCTCGGTCTCAAAGTCACCGTCGAAGACAAGTCTGGACGCGAAGTCAGCCTTCGCGATCTTGATGATGGTTCTTCTGGCGACGACATGAAGCTTGCCCGATCAGTCGGCTTCTTCTAAACAAAATCAAAATGAGGGCGGTGCCCCCGCCCAGAACAGGAGAAACAAGAAATGGCAAAAGTTCGATTCGTCTTCGGTGAAGACACAGAAACTCTGATTCAGGCCGCAACCGACCGCGGTGCGAAACTGCTTGTAAGCGGTTTCCGACGCAAGATGGAAGCTGGCGAAACCTTCATCGAAATCAAAGGCGCTAACGGCTCCACTTGGGTCAACGCCGACGCGGTCTGCTTCGTTGAGCTCGTCGGCTACGTTGGCGGCGGCGGCGGAGGCGGCAAGAAGAAGGGCGGCGCTGCAAAGAAGGCCGCACCGAAAAAGCCGGCCAAGAAAGGCAAGCGCTAATCGCTAATCCAAGGCAATCAAAACCGTTGGAGAAATCCAAATTGGAGCAATCCAAATCTTATGCATGACGTAACTATCTTCGATAAAATCCGGGTTGGCATCGCCTCTCCTGAAGACGTTCTCGGTTGGTCGCATGGCGAAATCAAAAAGCCAGAAACGATTAACTACCGAACGTTCAAGCCAGAGCGCGATGGGCTGTTCTGTGAGCGCATTTTCGGTCCTGTAAAGGACTGGGAGTGCGCTTGCGGGCGCTACAAGAAAATCAAGTACAAGGGCATCGTCTGCGAACGATGCGGCGTTGAGGTCACGCGCTCCCGCGTGCGACGCGAACGCATGGGACACATCGAGCTAGCCGCACCGGTGTGCCACATTTGGTTCCTCAAGGGCGTTCCCTCGCCGATGGCATTACTGCTCAACATCGGCCCACGCGACCTCGAGAAGGTCGTCTACTTTGGCGCGTTCATCGTCATCGAACTCGACAAAGAGCAGATCGAAGCGAACCGCGCCGAAATTTTCGATTCTGTTGAAGAGGAAAAAGTCGCGATAAAAGCCCAGATGCAAGAGCTGGAAGAGGAGATCCGTTCTCACTTCGCAAAAGAGCTCGAGCAGAACAAAGAAGAGTACGACGAAGCCACAATCAAAGACCGAACGAAGGCAATCAATGACCGCATCAAAGCGGAGCAAAGAGACGCCATTGATCGCGAGAAAGAGATGGATGTGGCACTCGAAGTGCTCGAAAAACTCGAGGTCCACAGTCTCATCGAGGAGGACAAGTATCGAGCCGTAGACCGAATGCTCGACGCCGTCACTCGACGCACGAAAAAGAATTACCGCGCGATGCTGAAAGCCGGCATCGGCGCGAACGCCGTCAAAGAGCTGCTCGACGGAGTCGAGCTTGAGATTCAATCCGGCGAATTGAAAGAGACCATCATGAAATCTACGGGCCCGAAGCGCGCCCGCGCGATCAAGCGACAAGAGATTATTGATGCGTTCATTCGATCGAAAACCAAGCCCAACTGGATGGTGCTCGACGTGCTACCGGTTATTTCGCCCGAGCTTCGACCCATGGTTCAGCTCGATGGCGGAAGATTCGCGACTTCGGATCTGAACGATCTATATCGAAGAATCATCAACCGAAACAACCGACTTCGAAAAATCATCGAAATTCGCGCTCCTGAGTCCATTATCAACCACGAAAAGCGACTGCTCCAAGAGGCAGTTGACGCATTGATTGATAACGGTCGCCGTGCGCGTCCGGTCGTCGGCAGCAACAATCGCGCACTCAAGTCACTAAGCGATATGCTCAAGGGCAAAGAGGGACGCTTCCGAAAGAACCTGCTCGGAAAGCGAGTGGACTATTCGGGACGAGCAGTCATCGTTGTTGGCCCTCACCTCAAACTCCATCAATGCGGACTTCCGAAAGAGATGGCGCTTGAGCTGTTCAAGCCCTACGTTATGAAGGCGCTGGTTGATCATAAGCTCACGCAAAACATAAAAACCGCGAAGCGAATGATTGACCGAATGCATCCTGCCGTTTGGGATGCCCTTGAAGAGGTCATCAAGGATCACCCAGTGCTCCTAAACCGAGCGCCCACGCTGCACCGATTCGGAATCCAAGCGTTCGAGCCGATTCTGGTTGATGGAAAAGCGATTCAAATCCATCCGCTCGTCTGCAACGGTTTCAATGCTGACTTTGATGGCGACCAGATGGCAGTCCACGTCCCGCTTAGTGCGGCAGCGCAGGCAGAAGCGCGAATTCTGATTCTCAGCGCAAACAACCTGTTCTCTCCGGCAGACGGCGGCCCGACTATGACACCGCACCAAGACGTCGTGCTCGGAGCGTACGCGCTTACCAAGCAGAACCCAGAAGGACGACAACGGCTCGATGCGCTGAAAGCTGCCTTCCAAAAGGACCCGAAAAACAATCCGGCTCCATTCACTTGCGCATCACCCGAAGAGGCGATACTCCTCTGCAACCATCCGGATGCGTCAACGCGAATCTCGAGAAACGATCCTATTGCGGTTCGATTGAAGAGGCCGATCGGCAAACCGGACGAGAACGGCGAGCAGGAGCACGAGTATGTCGTTCGTGAAATGACTCCTGGACAGCTCATCTTCCACGAAATCATTCCGTTCCCGCTGAAGTACAGCGATGCGTGGGTAAACGTCGAAATGACGAAGCGAAATCTTGGACGCCTCATCACAGAGGTGAGAAACGTCACAAGTTCGCAAACCACCGTTGACTTCCTCGATAAGCTCAAGGAACTCGGCTTCGAATGGGCAACTCGATACGGACTCACCATGAGCCTTTCGGACGTGAATCCGGAAACGGCTCCAGAATCCGATCAATCAAGAGTCGCTACTCTTGCAAAGCATCGCTACGGCGGCGTCAAACTTGGCGAAGGAGTTCCGTGGGGCATTCCTGCACACAAAGAGGGCGAGCACAGCAAACTCACCAACCTCATCCAAGATGAAATTGGCACAGCCAAAGATGCCACCCGCGACGTCCGTGCGAACTACGAACGAGGAAAGATCGCGCGAAACGAACGCGACCGCGTTCTACAACGCATCTGGGGTACGGCGTTCAAAGACCTGTCTGATGGAATCATGATAGAGATGGGCCCATTCAACCCGCTCCGAATGATGGTCGAATCAGGTGCGCGAGGTTCGCGCGAACAGCTCGTGCAGCTTATGGCCACACGCGGCATGTTCAGAAACAACTTCAACCAGCCGATTACCGACATCGTCGGTGGCGCTGGTCTCTTCATGGGCTCGCGAGTGTTCGAGTACTTCGTCTCGATGTTCGGAACACGAAAGGGCGTTACCGACACGGCTCTTCTCATGGGCTACTCCGGATTCATCGCTCGGCGTTTGGTTGACGTCTCGCATGACGTTGTCATCAAAGCCGAAGATTGCGGCACCACATCCGGCGTCTACATTTCAAGAATCGTCAGCGAAGGCGAAATGATCGAGAACTTCAGACTTCGTGCACGTGGCCGAACCAGCGTGGAAACACTGCTCGACCCGCGCGAGAAAGACAAGAGGGTCATCGTCGAAGCACAAGCGGATATTGACGATACGGCGTGCGGAACTCTCGCTGGCGTTGACGACGAATACTACAAGCGACGCAAGGATGCGCAGGAAGCCGCGGACCCGCAAAAGGCGATTCAGAAACTTGAGGACGAGTTCACCAAGTGCGGTTTCAGAATTGGCGATCACGGCGAACTGTTGGTAACCATCCGCAGCCCGCTGACTTGCGACCTTGATCGCGGCATCTGTGCCAAGTGTTACGGTTGGGACCTCTCAACGAGCAAGCTCGTTGAAGTGGGAACGGCCGTTGGCGTCATCGCTGCTGAAACGATGTCAGAGCCTCTCTCGCAGCTCACGATGAGAACCTTCCACCACGGAGGCGTCGCAACCGGAACCGTTCTGACCGGATACAACCAGGCAGGACGAATGTATGGATCGCTTCACCAAGAGTTGAAGGCGGACATGGCTGCAGAAGAGCAAGAGCTTACACAGCTACCTGACTTCGTCGGCGAACAACGAAAACTCGTTGATCAGCTCACCGGCAAAGCCGCAGCTGAAGCCGGCGAGGCTCCAAAGGAGGGCGCTAAACCGAAGAAGGCCGAAACGCCATCCTCGAAAACCACTGCCAACAAGCAGCTCGCCAGAGAGCTCGTCGAGCACTCGTTCTATCACTATGTCGGAATCCCGTTCGTCGAGCGACTACTTGAAGCGCGACGCGCTCCGAAGGGCGAGGCCGTCATCTCCAGGTTCCATGGCAAGATTGACAAAATTGAAACCGGACGACTTGGAAGATGGGTCGCGATTCGCGCAGAACTTGCGATAGATTCGTCCGAACTTTCGGGAAGAACGGTCGCCGAAGACCTTCGACACTCGACAAAGAAGGATGTCATCGTAAGCGCCGGCACCGATCTAAACCGTGCTCTCATTGAAAAGTTGATGAAGGGCGGTATAAAGAACGTACCGATCCTTGACCTCGTTCTCCTTCCGAAACGACGGCTGCTTCTCGTCAAAGAGGGTGATGCTGTTGCGGCAGGTGACCCGCTGACACAAGGTCCGTTGAACCTCGACCTGTTGCTCGAATTCCGCGGAATCAGAGCAGTACAGGAATACATGATCAAAGAGCTTCAAACTCTGTACAAATCGAACGGAGTCAGCATCAATGACAGGCATCTCGAAATCATTTGCCGTCAGATGATGCGAAAAGTGAAGATCCGAGACGCGGGCGACACCGGTTTCCTGCCTGGCCAAGTTGTAGATCGCTTTGTGTTCCGCCGACAAAACGAACGGATCACCGATCTGAACTCCCGCGGAGAGAAGCTGAGCTACACCAACGAGGAGTCGGGCGAAACCGTCACGAGACCGTACGCGCCTGCGACTGCGGACGCCATCATTCAAGGCATCACAGAAGCAGCACTTACAACCGACTCATTCCTCTCGGCTGCATCTGCACAGAAAACGGTGCGCATCCTCACGGAGGCCGCTGTTCGAGGCAAGGTTGATGAACTGATCGGCCTGAAGGAAAACGTCATCATTGGAAGGTTAATCCCGGCTGGCTCCGGCTTCCCAAGCTACAGAACCATCCAGGTGAAGACCACCCGCGAGCCGGTTTGGGCAAAAGCCTCGCTCACCGCGCTTGCATCCATGCAGGACTCGGAAGAGGTCGAAGATTTCGAGGAATCAGAGGACATCGGCGACATCAAATCGCTCGCCGAAAGCCTGGGTGCCGAGACAGCGACCGAAGAGTTCCCGCACTAAAACGGCAAACCGCAGTCATCACCTCAAACGTATAATGAGGCGATGATTGCGGTTTCAATTCTGCCGGTGGCATTCGCCTACGCATTGAGCGCGCCTGCGGATTACCAGCTCAAAATAATCTTCGACGGCTACCTCCCCATTTTTGGAGGAATGCAGCAGAAAGCCCAAGTCGAACTCTCCCTTCGCGTGACCCCAGAAACCGCAGATGGCGCCCTCAAAGCAAAGACAGCGCTGAAAAACCTCACACTCTCGCTCCTCGACCAAACCACCGGCAAGTTTGAGCCTTTCAACATCGGTCTCTCGGCGGTCAAGGAGTATTTTCCAGACTCCACAATCACCTACCTCGCCTCTGGCGAAGTCAAAAGCACAACTGCGCCCGCATTCAATCTCCCAGTAAGATTGCCTGGTCTGCACACCCAGCACCTTCCAGAGGTCACCTTCCTGCCGCTTGTCTTTCCAGCTTCCGGCTGCGAACCAGGAAAGCCATTCACCTTCGAGAGGAAGTTTGGCGAGTCATTGGTCACGACGACGGCAACTTACGCTGGCAAAGAGACAAAAGGCGAGCAATTTGACGTATCCGTCACCCAGACTTACCAGACACTCGAGGACGAGTTCAAAAACCCGGTCTCGGACAAGGCCAAGGCTAAGACGGAGGTCAGAACTAAAGTCACCGGGACTGGTACAGTATGGTTCTCTGGGCCGAATGGCTCAGTGGTGCGATCAAAACTGGTCGCAAAAGCGATCTCAACTGTATATTCGCTGCTGGGAAAACCTTCGGAGGAAACCCGAGAGCTCCGGATTACGTTTGAGTTGGAGAGAAAAGAACAATGAAGATTTCGAGAATTACCACCGTCGTCGGCGTCGCCGCGATCGTCGCCCTTGCAATTGCACAGGACTCCACAGTCCTCATTCGACGGGAACTAAAAGAGAACACATCGGACGCCTACAAGATGGTCATCAAAACTAACCAGACCATTGACGCCGGCGGCATGCAGATGCCGATAGATGTGACAGCAACGGCCGACCTTGGCCTAAAAACTCTAAAGATCAACGCTGAGAAGAAAGAGGGCGAGCTTGAAATTAAGATGTCCAATCTGAAAGTGGACATGGGCGACATGGCTGGCGCCGGCGGCGGCGGAGACATGATGGGTGAATTGCCGAAAGAGATCATCACCAAAGCCACAATAGACGAGCGCAACCGAATCAAAATGGAAGCCCCCAAAACTGGCGAAGGCAACTCAAACAACATGATGCAGATGATGGGAATGATGTCGGGTATGGGCGATCCCACAGGGACGCTCGGCGTCGAATTTCCAGAGAAAGCAATCAAAGTTGGCGATTCGTGGGAAGTTCCAGTACCCAAGAACCCGATGCTCGGCGATGTTACAGCCAAATTGAACGCGAAGCTTGTCGCCGAAAAAGAACTCAACGGAGTCAAGGTTTATGAAATTCTGATTACCGGCAAGATTCCCGTTGACGTGGACACCGAGAAACTCGCAAAGGCGAATCCACAGGCCGCGGCTCAAAACCCGTTCGGCGGAATGCAGATGATCATGAAGGGCACCGTAGACACCTCAACAACGATGCTCGTTTCGAAAACAACCGGCGTCACCCTCAGCGTCGAATCAACGCAAAAGTCAAACATCAACGTAGAAATGACGGCGCAGGGCATGACCATAACAACAGCAGGAACCACCAAAGTCAGCATCACAAAGCAATAATCGCGGCACGTTCACACGGGAGGCTGAGGTAGCGAAAACTACCTCAGCCTCTTTTTTGGAGTATCTTCACTTCCATGATTCCCATCGCCATCATGACTCTGATGTCGCCGCAGCACGGTCATGAAATCAAATATTTGGTGGAAAAGGAAGGGACGGTGTCTTACCGAGTTTGGGGTTCTGTCCTCCGGCAATATGCGGGCGGCAAAACCGCGCCGGCGTTGCGCTCCGCCAACGTAAATGGCGTATTCACTCTAACCTTCAAGCGCAGCATGGATGGATTCGACGTTTCCGGCGCATGGGACGCTCTCAAACTTTCGGACCAATCGAAGCCGCTGCCTGAAAGTGATCGCAAACGCGCAACTTTTGGTAAATGGATTGGTGCATATCCAACCGGACCGTTCAAGTTACTCATTAACGGCAAGGCCGCAACTCCTTCCCCATACTCAGCGCTTGGATGGCCGTTGTTGTGGGCACCCCTCAAACAGGGTCTTTCGCTGCGAATTGACGATGAAACAGCCCGTGAAACGGCCTTCCCCGTTTCCGCATTTCTTGAAGACGACCCGATTGAGGATGTGCTCATTCCTCTTCGAGTCGTATTTGAAGGCCCACACCGAGACGGCGAAAAGCGATATTGGAAATTCAAAATTGATACCGAATTCTCAAATGTCAAGCCCGTAAAGCATCCAGATGTGGCGGGTCTATCTCTCGCGACATCTGCCCGAATCGGCGGTTCGCTTTTGTTGAGACGCGAAGATGGAAGTCTGGAAAATGGAGCAATGTTTGCTACCTACCGATTCGAACTGCTGAAGCCTAACAACGAAATCCCATTCTCAAGTTGCAACGCAACAGTAGCCTGCAATTGGGAACGACTGCCGCCGGAGCCCCGCAAGTGACTCGCGATGACGCAACTGCGCGCGCCGCAGAACTTCGCCAATTCATCGAAACTCATAACTACCTTTACTACGTTCTCGATCAGCCCGAAATCTCAGATACCGAGTGGGATCGCGCCTTCAATGAACTCGTAAAGATAGAAACTGAATTTCCAGAATTGAGAACAGACGACTCTCCCTCTCTCAGAGTCGGAGCGCCACCAAGCGAAAAGTTTGCGCCGCATCGTCATATCGTTCCAATGTTGTCGCTCGACAACGCATTCTCTCACGATGACCTTACAGCTTGGGATACGCGGAACTCAAAACTTATTGGAAACTCAACACTCTCGTACCATGGTGAGTTGAAATTCGACGGCCTCTCCCTTTCGCTCACCTACACCGACGGGCTCCTGGTTTCAGCGGCAACGCGCGGCGACGGCCAAACCGGCGAAAACATCACCCAAAACGCACGCACGATCAAAGCAATTCCGCTTCGGCTTCGCGAACCGGTCGAAGGAACGCTCGAGGTCAGAGGCGAAGTCGTCATGACCCACGAAGAGTTTGCCCGAGTGAATACTCAACGCAGGGCAGCGGGAGAGCCGGAATTCGCAAACCCGCGAAACTGCGCCGCGGGCTCGATGCGCCAACTCGATTCAAGAATAACAGCATCGCGAAACCTAACTTTCTATGCGTACAGCTTTGGCGCTAATCCCTCCCTAACCATTCAATCCCAAAGCGACTTGGCCAAAAAGCTTCGCGAGCTCGGATTTCAGGTCAGCACTGAGTGCAAACAACTAGCCAACATCGCCGACTGCGTCGCATTCGCTTCGCACTGGGAAACAAACCGTCGCTCACTCAAGTTCGACATTGACGGATTGGTTTTCAAAGTCAACGAGACGCAAGCACAAGCCACACTTGGCAACACGTCGCACGGTCCAAGATGGGCAATCGCCTACAAATTCACTGCGGAACGCGCCACCACAATCATGCACGACATCACGTGGCAGGTAGGACGAACCGGAGTCGTCACTCCGACAGCCGAACTCACACCTGTCGCCGTTGGCGGCGTTACGATTAGCCGCGCGACGCTTCATAACTATCAAGACCTGCTTCGAAAAGACGTCAGAATCGGCGATTCGGTCATCGTTGAAAGGGCGGGCGATGTCATTCCTGCCGTCGTCGAGCCGGTTCTTGATTCCAAGCACACTTCTCGAGAGATCCCACAAGCGCCAACACACTGCCCTGTCTGTCGCACTGAACTAAAACAAACCCCAGGCGAAGTCGCCCTTCGCTGTCCGAACAAGACCTGCCCGGCACAAATTGCGGAACGAATTGTTCATTTTGTGTCACGAAACGCAATGGACATTGAAGGATTTGGCGAAAAGCTGGTTCTGCGCCTCCTGGAAGAAGGATTCGTAGAAGATGTCGCTGACCTCTATGTTCTCCATAATCGCGCCAGCGAGCTAATCGCGCTTGATCGAATGGGCGAGCAAAGCGTCGCCAATCTGCTTGATGCGATCGAAACAAGCAAAACCAGACCACTGAACCGTCTCGTTTTTGCGCTGGGTATTCGTCACGTTGGCGAAAGCGGAGCCTTTGCACTCGCAGCACACTTTGGTGATTTTGAACGACTCACAGCCGCAACATTTGAAGAGCTGCTACAAGTCCCCGACGTTGGACCGAACACGGCCGGTGAGATCATTGAGTTCTTTCAGGATGAAGAGAATCGAAACATGATAAGTCGCCTTCTGTCGAACGGTGTTGCTCCGCAGCCGATCGAGCGGACGACCACCGACTCAGAATTCTCGGGAAAGACCATTGTGTTCACCGGCAAACTCGAGCAGTTGACAAGAGAGCGCGCCGAGGAGATTGTTCGCAAACTCGGTGCAACAGCAGCCGGCAGCGTGAGCAAAAAGACCGACTTGGTCGTGGCAGGTCCAGGTGCGGGAAGCAAACTCGAAGCCGCAAGCAAGCACGGAATCAAAGTGATTTCAGAGGAAGAGTTCCTCAAACTTCTGCCACAGGGCACACTCGACTAATATGTTCGTTCCTGACGCTGAGTTGAATGCGGACCTGTGTCTCTCAAGCGGTCAAGTTTTTCGGTTCAGAAAGCTGAATGACGAATGGATCGGACTATCAGGGCATAACATTATCACCTGCAGCCGAACGGAAGGCGGATGGCTCGTCTCTTCGTCCCCCGATAGTTCGGCTGCGGCAAAATTCTTTCGGCTGAATGTCAGCGCCCAGGAGACCAACGAACAGATTCTAAAGCGCGCCGGAGAATTAACTACGTACATCAATCGGCACATCGGGTTGCGCGTTTTGCATCATTCACCGCCAACCGAAACTCTATTCTCTTTTATCTGTTCGGCTAACAACAACATTTCGCGCATCACAAAAATGGTCAATTTTCTCGGGCGTACCGGAAAACACATTGCTGATGATCTCCACGCGTTTCCGTCTCCCGAAGCGATTAGTCAGTTAACCGAAGCGAGCCTCCGATCGGCAGGATTCGGATATCGCGCTGCAATAATTCCAAAAGTAGCGAACATCCTCTTAACAAAGCCCACGAACTGGCTTGAATCGCTGCAAAACGTTAGCTACGAAGCCGCACACTCTGCGCTAACGGAGTTGCCAGGAATCGGACCAAAAGTGGCCGACTGCATCTGCTTAATCGGGCTCGGGCACATGCTCGCAGTCCCCGTGGACACGCATCTCTGGAACGCCGCTACCGAACTTTACTTTCCCGAGTGGCGCGGCAAGCCGGTCACACCGCAGCGATATCGCGCAGTAGGGGACCTGTTCCGAGAAAAATTCGGCGACCTTGCCGGTTGGGCTCATCAGTATCTGTTTTATGACAAAGTGTTAGCCTACCGGGGCGGTAAATTGCCGAAAGCATGAATGGCATTGTCTGCTCCATAGTTGCCATCGCAACCTCGTCCACCCCGGCTACGACCGCCGATAACGTTGGGCCGTTGTGCCAAATCAACAATGCAACGATTTGCGAAAGCAGTGGTGTAGACATCTCGACTCGCACGAACGGAGTGTATTGGACGCACAATGACAGTGGTGATGGCCCGAACTTTTTTGCGTTCAATGCCGAAGGAAAGCTCCTTGCGACTTTCTCACTCGATGGTGTTAAGCCGATGGATTGGGAAGATATGGCGAGCGCGAAAATCGGAGGCAGCAGCTACCTTTATTTCGGGGATATCGGCGACAACCGGATGCAAAGAGAGTCCGTCGCAGTTTATCGAGTCCTCGAACCCGCCACAAACGCAACCAAAAAGACCATAAGGTCGTTCACAAAATTCGAACTAAAATATCCCGACGGCGCGCACAACTGCGAATCGCTCATGGTCACCCCCGCAGGCGAGTTAGTATTGATTACAAAAGACTCCTCCGGAGAAAGTGGCGTCTATTTCGCGAAATCACCTTCGCCATCGAAGTCCACCACAATGTCAAAACTCGCAACGCTCAAAATGACCGGCGCGTTTGGAATGAACAAACTTATCACAGCGGCAGACATGTCGGCTGATGGAAAGCGGGTCCTCGTTAGGACTTACACCGCAGGCTACCTCTACCAGTCAACTTCCGCAACGCCTTGGTATCGAACTGCTCCAAAACGTTTTGAACTCGCCATCGAGCTTCAAGGCGAAGCGATCTGTTTCGACTTCGTCGCAAATAGAGCGATTACCACCACCGAAGGAACGCCGTGCCGAGTGAATTACGCCTCGCTTCCTAAGTAGTTAAGCGACATTCACCGCAGCTCGAACTGCCGTTATTCGCTCCGGAGTCAGCGCTTTTTCGAAACTTCTAAATCCAGCGAGCTTGAAACCATGTTTTGCAGCAAGCCTTTGCATCTCCTCAACCTGTTCGACTGAAACATTTTTGCCGAGCGTATAGCTTTCTGCACGATCTTCCAAAGCAAGAATCATTGTCTCACTCATGCATGCGTAGGCCGTTTTGGGTGGAAATCCGAAATCGAATCCGAAATCTACTGCGCCCGGAACTTCCACCACTCCACCTTCAATCACCAGAACATCGTTTCGCTCGCGTTGAACTCGGACGCTTACATCTCGTGGCCGAGCCACGTCACAAACAACGCACCCGCTCTTCAAATGCTCGGGTTGAATAATCTCTGCATCGCTGCTGGTTACTGTAACAATGACGTCGCACTCGCGAATGGCGAGGATGTCTGTAGTCGCCCGTGCCTTCGACCCAACCTCCGCAGCAATCGCGGCAGATTTCTCTGCATCTCGTCCAACAACGATCACTGATTCAAAACTCCGCGCAAGTACGAGCGCACAAGTTCGGCCGATGGATCCGGTCGCGCCAACGATGGCAAGCTTCGCACGGGCGCAATCAATACCCATCATCTCGGCAGCTCGCAGCGTGCCCTCAATCGCAGTCGCAACGGTGTAGCTGTTCCCTGTCGTCACAGGAATCGGACTTCGCTTCGCAATGGTCTCTCCGCCATCTCCGACAACCGCGGTGAATGCGCCCAAGCCGATTAACTTAGCCCCTTTTTCGGCCGCGAGCTCGCAGCACTCCAAAATCTTTTTGTAAACGAACTCGGTAGGAAGCTCCAACATCAGCTTTGGCGTGAGCGCACAGCCAAGGAACCACCCCTTTGTCTCGGCGCCCGTCATCGAGTGGACCCCGCTGATCTCGCCCAAAACACGCGGCCCCATTCTCTTCAGGGCAAATTCGATGACCGGGACCGGCAAGTACTGCGCGATCGGGTACTTCCGCGCAACGTCTCGGCGGGCGTCTATCGGGTGAATAATGAACGCGAACGGGGTCATAGAAACGACTCGGCAATTATGACTCATGGGCCGAAAGGTGGCACTTCCGGGTGACCCACTCGTCTAACATGAGGAAGAGACGATGTTTTCACTGCCACTCGCCGCAATTGTGATAGCCCTTGCGCCAGCCAACCAGGCAAAAACGCAGGTCGAAATCAAGGTCGAGTCTCGCGGCTCGATGACCGTAGAACTGTTTGCTGCGGACGCGCCAAAGACTGTTGCCCGATTCGTTGAGCTGGTCCGTGCTGAGTTCTACGACGGAATGAGGTTCCACCGCGTCGAGAACTACCCTCGACCGTTTCTGATTCAGACCGGCGACCCATATTCCAAAACACTCAGCCTTGACGATCCAAAGATGGGAACCGGTGGCAGCGGGCAAAAGCTCCCGTTCGAGAAGAACAACGTCCAGTTCCTGAACGGAACGCTCGGACTTGTCCGAGATCAGAAGGACCCCAATAGCGGCGACAGCCAGTTCTTCATTTGCAACGGCAATCAACGGTTTCTCGAAGGAACCTACGTCGCGTTCGGCAGGGTCACCAAGGGACTTGAGTTGATCCCCAAGATCGAGCGTGGTGACAGAATCACCTCCGTCCGCATCGTTCGACCCCAATAAGAAATTCGGCTCCCAGCAATGCTGGGAGCCGAATAGGTTTCCTACTTACTGACAGAGTTACGGAGCGGCCGTGAAGGTGGCTCGGCACTTGTCAATGAAGATTCTCCAGAAGCTACCAAGCGTGGTTGGAGCTCTGTTGCCACCGATGCGGACCGTGGCCTTACCATTCGCATCAACGTAATTGTCAATGGTGCCGGTGAGGTTGGTAGTGCGGTTCACTTCGACGTTCGCCGAGACGATGACTTCGTCAATCAGAACGTAGGCGCTGTTGACCTTGTTCTGGATGTACGTTCGCAGTCGGATCGCCTTGTCAGCCTTGGCAACTACGTTGACCTTGCCGGTCGCGTAGCCGGGGCCGCCGCTGGTTGTTCTGACAGCTGCATAGTCAGCGTTGCCGCCGGTGCAGTTGATCTTCGGCACGTCCTCAAGCAGTGACGGTGCGAAACCACGGGTGGCTTCAGCGTAGGTGTTATCGTCCTCTTCGACCTCGGGAGCTCCGCCCGCTGGGGGTGGGCTGGTGCCGGCGTTCTGGAAGACAACGGTGTCCGGAACCACAACCGCGTCGTGGCCGTAGAAGCCAATCGCGGCGCCTAGCGGATCAGGGCTGATGCCGAAGGCATAGCTGTACAGTTCCGACGGGGCGGACCAAGATCCGTCTCGCGGGTTGTCGTCATCCCACTGCCACTCTGAGCGAGTTCCAGGGCTTGCCGGGAACGTGCCAGCGGCTTCTGAGCCCCAAAGCATGGGCTGCACGAGGCCGGTAGTGTTTAGTGCGAATCCGCCGAAGCCGTCGTCGGTGCCGTGGAGCCAAAGAACTGCGCCAGTGCCGTCTGCCGGCATCTGGTGGAAAAGACCGCTACCAGCGAGCTCGACAACGCCCGAGAAGTAGTAGCCGCCAGTCGGGCCAGCATCCGGAACATTGCCAAAGTCGTAAACAACGCCATCAAATGCGTTATTGTACGCGGGGCCTGCGCCAGTGTCGTCGAAGTCTTCAGCAGTGAATACCGCGATCAGGGTCGGGTAGGTGTCGCCGCCGGTGATTCCGTCGCCATCGCCATCAACCTGAGACCACTGGAAGCCAAGGATGTCCGAAGTCAGGCCTTTGTAGCCCTTCTTCACGGTGAAGTTGCCGCAAGCAGCCGTGTTGCCGTACGTGTCGCCAAACCACCATCGCGAACCCTCTGCAGGGTTGCCAGCTCCGGTGCTGTTGTCAATGCCGTATCGAACGCCGGTCGGGGAAGCGTCGGCTGCAGCCATTTCGGCTGCGTCAAAAATACCGAGGTGCATCGTGCTCAGCACTGCAGGTCGCTCGTTGAGCGTCTTCCAGTTGCCAATGATCTTCACCTGGCCGTTCACAAGTCGGGCCTTAGCGACTCGAATCGGTTCGAGTCGGGTGCCGGGACCGGTGAGCGACAGGTTCTTCTGAGCCAATGCTGAACTCGCGATCATGCCAAGTGCGGCAGTCGCGACGAGAATTTTGCTCGTCATATCTCCTATCTCCTTTTTGCTAGTTAATTGTCAACGCAACTGGGGGGTTGCGCTGCGGGGCGCCCCGTCACTCAGCGGTTCTGCAAGCCCAGTAATCCCGGGCTGAAAGCGAGGATAATGCCCCGGCTCTATTAAACACGCTTGGCGACGATTTGGGCCCTAGCTTATTTGCCAGATTACCAGAGGGGAGTCGGAAATCGCGGGCTCGAAACGCAGAACTGTTACTTTTCCGGGGGGTACTTAACACCCACTTATTACTCCGTGGCGGCCTTCTTAGAGCTCTTCTTAGGCTTCGCGTCTTTGGCTGGAGCTTCCGGCAAGACAAACGATGTCTTCATACGCCCTTTCATTCGTTGAGAGGTGGTTCGTTGTCGCTTCGGCTTGCGGTTGTTGCGTTCTATTCCCATGATGCTTGTTATCAGGAAGGATACCGCGACTTACTCAATTCCAATTTGCCGTTTCAATGCGCCAACGTCCCGCCTCAGTTCATTGTCCACCCCGAGCGAAGCTGAAATCTTGTCGAACCCGTGGATGATCGAGGAGTGGTCGCGGCCCCCGAATCTCTCGCCGATCCGCTTCCAACTCTCGCCCGTAGACTCCCTGACGAGATAGATCGCCAGGTGCCTCGCCCTCGTCACCCACGCCTTGCGTGATGCCGATTTGAGGTCGGTCTCCGCGACGCCAAGGTGGGTCGCGACCGCTCCGATGATTCGCTCGGCGGTCGGCTTTGCATTGACTTCCCCGCCAAACTGTTTGTCTATCACTCGGGCGGCCAGGTCAACGTCTGGCTTCGACTTAGTCAAGCTTGCCGTCGCGAGGAACGTCTTCAGAGCACCGATTAAAGTTCTGACGTTTCCCGAAATGCGGGTCGCGAGGAACTCGCATACTTCATTCGGCAGCTCGGACCCGAGCTCTCGTGAGCGCTTCTTGACGATCTCAATTCTCGTGACCGTATCTGGCGCGAGGATTTCAGCAACAACACCGCTTTCAAGCCGTGACCGCAGCCTTTCCTCAAACCGATTCAGGTCCCTCGGCGGCCGGTCCGCGCAAATCACGATCTGCTTACCCGCGTGCATCAATTGGTTGAACAGGTGGAAGAACTCCTCTTGAGTCCGAGCCTTGCCATCCAAGAACTGAACATCGTCCACAAGCCAAACGGTGCTTCCCTCGACATTGCGCCGAAACTGAGTCATCGTCCCCCGTTCGAGCGCTGCCAAAAACGAAGTCGTAAACTCCTGCCCCGTTTGGTAGCGAACGCTGGACCCACTCAGGCACTTTCGTAACTCGTTTTGAATCGCACAAAGTAAGTGCGTCTTTCCTAAACCAGTACGTCCGTACACAAAAAATGGATTACAAAGCTCGCCGGGCTGCCTCGAGACCATCACGGCGCCATTGAATGCAAGCTGATTGTTTGGTCCTGCGACGAAGTTCTCGAACGTAAACTGCTCTGAGACCGCATCGTTCAGCGATGGTCCCTGAAGTACTGCTTCGCTCTCGGTTTCTGGCCGTTCTTGCAGCGAAGCCTCAATGTGCACGTCAATCGGCTCGCCGAACTCGGCGGTTAGAGCCGAAGTAAGGTGCCTTCGGTACTTATCTTGCACCCAAACTTGCAGAAACTTTCCTGGCGCGGTCAACACAACCACATGGGCCTCTTTGCCCTTGAACGCCAGCGGCCGGATGAACTTTTCGAACTGGGCCTTCGGGACTAACTGTTCGATACGCTGAAGCGCCGATTCGTACTTCTTCTTCAAGAGTAGACTCTCAGGGCTGTTATCGAAGCAAAATTGTCCGTCCATGAAAATGCAAAGAGAAAACGCGAACCGCAAACTCACAGGACCTGCAATCTTGCCCCCAATGATCGCTGAAGTTTTCGGTGATGCGAACTATCCTATACTTCGACCAAAAATTGCGCGGTTCCTGCATACTTTTTTTGAGAAAATTTGATACTTAATCAACGGTGACATCCTATTCGCATTCGCACGTCTACTTGAACAATTTCGCATTCGCATATTCAGCAAATAAAGGTACTCATTTTGAGGATTCTAATTGTCGTCAACGGTGGCAGAGAAAGTCCTGCCGAAATTGTTCGATGGCATGAGGGTTGCGACAAACTCATCGCCGTTGATGGAGGTGCAGAACTTGTAGCCCAGGCGGACTTGGCGCCCGACATTGTAATTGGAGACTTCGATAGCATCTCGCCTGAGCGCCTTGCACAAATCAACCCCCACGCGCTGATTCACAACCCCGATCAAAACACGACCGACTTTCAGAAGGCGCTCACACATGCCATTTCTCTCGGCGCAGTCAACATTGTCGTCCTCGACCCAGAAGGCGATCGGCTCGATCACGCGCTGTCCGCGCTCGGATGGGCATCTCAACAACTTAAAGGCCGGAAGATAAGATTTGTGTTCAGCAGGGCCATCGTTCACCTACTCGATTCAGAGGCCGAATACGAGTGCCGCGAAGGCTCAACGATTTCTATACTGCCACTCGAATCCTCGCAGATTATCCGCACATCCGGGCTCAAATGGAACATCCAGAACACGAAAATGAAGCTGGGTGAGTTCGACAGCGTCTCCAATCTCGCAGAATCGGAACGAATTGCCATCCATGTCGCATCTGGAGTCGTTGCCGTCTTCATAGACAGGTTTGATGGAGATGTCCACTGGTAATGCTCTCGCCTCTCGACTGGGTCATCCTTGGTCTCGTCATAACGCTATTCGTCTTGCTTGGTCTCACGACTCGGCTGATGAAGTCAGGAACCATGGAGCTGCTCGCGGCGGGTCGCAACCTTTCGCTCCCGCTGTTTGTCGCAACTCTGGTCACCACATGGTACGGCGGCATCTTAGGAATCGGCGAGATGTTCGATCTGATTGGGTGGGCAACATGGATTGCACTTGGACTTCCGTACTACATCTTCGGCATCATTTTTGCGCTTGTCCTTTCAGCGAGAGTACGCAACGCCGACCAGATCAGTCTGCCGGAAAGGCTTGAGAACTGCTTCGGGAGAACGCCAGCGCTGATTGGCGGTGCGCTCATCTTGGTTTTAGCGCTCCCGGCAGCACACGTGTTCATGATTGGCAAGATCGCCGAACAGATCGCCGGTGGATGGCTTTCGCCAATAAGCGCAATGATTGTCGCAGCGTTCATCGGTCTCGCCGCATTGTTCAAAGGCGGACTGCTTGCCGATGCGCGTGCAAACTTGGTGTCCTTTGTAATGATGTATGTCTCGTTCGGCATCATCGTAATCGTTTCCCTCCTCAACAGTTCTCCTTCCTACAAGCTGCCGCCGACGCACACTTCACTCGACGGCGGGCAAGGTTTCGCGTTCATGCTCGGATGGCTGCTGCTCGGCGCATGGACGCTTGTTGATCCAGGCTTTCATCAACGCGCAGCAGCAGCAAGGTCTGCGAGTGTTGGTAGGGCCGGAGTTGTCGTCTGTGTACTTTTGTGGCTCGTGTTCGACGCGCTCACCGTCACAACGGCTCATTACGCCTACACAACGCTTGGTCCAGGCAAGGGCGCAAGCCTCTTCCTGGAGTACGGCGCAACTGCTCTGCCGAACGGACTTAGAGGAGTTTTTGTCGTAGGCATCCTCGGCGTCGTACTCGCCGCGTTCGTCGGCTACACTCTCGCAGCCGGGGGCACCATCGGCAGAGACCTCTATTCGAGAGCACTCCGGGTGGGATCAGAGAGTCGCGTACTTTCGGCCACGAAGCTCGGCCTCGTCGTTGCCGTTGGTCTGGCATTAGTAATTGCAATCGGGATGCAGAGCGTAATTGCCATCTGGTTCGACATTGGGGGCATGGTTGTGCCGGGCCTGCTGTTCGTCACTATCGTCGCATACGTCAGGCCGAAAGCCCTCACCGCAAGGTGGGCGACCGCGTCCATGCTGATGGGAACGCTCGTCGCGACGGCGTGGTGGGCTGCCTCTCGCAATCTTCTCCTGCAAACTCTTGGAGAATATGGAAAACTTCATCACATCTTTCCTGGCCTGGCAGTGAGTGGCGTAGTCGCACTCGCAGGCATACTGAAAACGAAATTCGGAGGATCAAATGAGCGAAGAGCAGATTGTTGAAACCGGCAGCACGAATTCGGTGAGTGCAACACTTGTCTTGTTGCGGGGCGGCCAACCGTCCGACGTGTCCTTCGTAATCGGCGAGCGCGCCGTCGTCGGCCGATTCGATCCTGCAGTCGGCCCAGTGGACGTTGACCTCGGACCGACTCCGGAAGGTGTGTACGTTTCGCGAAAACATGCAGAGATTTGGCATGAAGCCGGAAAGTGGATGGTCAAAGACCTCGGGTCGAGCAACGGCACCTTCGTTCTTCTTCCTGGCCAGGACTTTGAAAGAATTGATGGAGATCGCGAGATCAACTCCGGACAACAGGTCTCGTTTGGGAATGCGAGATTTGTCTTCGAAGTCGCTGACGCCTCCGCAGACGCTTCCGAAGAGTCTGCTGCCGTCGAGGTTGAGTCACCCGCAGAGTCGGAGGACCCAGCGGACGCACCCCCAACTCCAGAAGCAACAGTGTAGCCCTGCCGCAGGAACAATCGTGAACGATTCACCCTCCCACTCATCGGAAACCATTTCTTCCCTACTCGCTGAGGAGAGGGTGTTCCCACCTTCTGAACAATTCACAGCAAACGCAAACTTCAAAGATCCCGAAATCTATGAGGATGCGAGTCAAGATTTCGTCGCCTACTGGTCAAATTGGTCGAAGCAGCTCGAGTGGTTTACACCATGGACTGAAGCGCTCGAATGGAATCCCCCGCATGCAAAGTGGTTTTTCGACGGCGAGTTGAACGCATGCCACAACTGCGTTGATCGCCACGCTAACGGCCCGAACGCCAACAAAACTGCCCTTCTCTGGGAGGGTGAGCCCGGGGACACGCGAACACTTTCCTACCAACAGCTAAAAGCGGAGGTCTCGAGAGCGGCGAACGCTCTCAAAACGCTCGGCGTAAAGAAAGGCGACATCGTGTGTATTTACATGCCGATGGTTCCGGAGCTCGCAATTGCAATGCTCGCATGCGCCCGCATCGGTGCAGTTCACTCAGTCGTGTTCGGCGGCTTCTCGGCGGAAGCACTGAAGGAACGAATAAACGACGCGAGTGCAGTGCTTGTCATAACCGCCGACGGAGGCTGGCGCCGCGGCCGTGAGTTGCTTCTCAAAACGGTTGTGGATGAAGCGCTCGCGGAGTGCAGAAGCGTATCAAACGTCCTCGTCTTCAACAGGCTTGGGAAGACCCAACAAGAGGTTAACTGGGTTGAGGGGCGAGACCACTGGTGGGCGGAGCTTGTTGACGCAGCGAGTGAAAACTGCCCGTGCGAACCGATGCCCGCAGAATCCATGCTGTTCACTTTATATACAAGCGGCTCGACTGGAAAGCCTAAGGGAATTGTTCACACTACCGGTGGCTACATGACGGGAGTGCACGCCACGTTTCAAATGGTGTTTGACCACAAGGACTCTGATATCTTCTGGTGTACAGCCGACTGCGGGTGGATCACTGGGCACTCGTATGTCGTTTACGGTCCGCTAAGCAACGGCACGACTGTTCTGATGTACGAAGGGGCACCCGACACTCCGAACAAAGATCGGTTTTGGAGAATTGTCGAGAAGCATAAAGTGACTGTGCTGTACACCGCTCCAACCGCGATTCGCACTTTCATGAAATGGGGCGACGAGTATCCATCTCAGTGTGACCTAAGTTCGCTTCGGCTACTGGGAACGGTTGGCGAACCGATAAACCCCGAGGCGTGGGTCTGGTACTGGAAGGTAATCGGCGGCGGAAACTGTCCGGTCGTTGACACGTGGTGGCAAACCGAAACGGGCCACATCTTAATTTCACCGTTGCCCGGAATCACATCGTGCAAACCAGGTTCGGCAACGCGCGCGTTGCCGGGAATTACCGCGGAACTTTTCAACGACGCCGGTGAAAAACTACAGGGTGCGCATGGTGGGTACTTAGTGCTCACTAAGCCGTGGCCAGGAATGTTGCGCGGAATTTTCGGTGATCCTGAAAGATACGTGCAGCAGTACTGGTCGCGCTACGACGGTATCTACTTTACTGGCGACGGGGCAAAACGGGATAACGATGGATATCTATGGCTGCTCGGCCGCGTGGATGACGTGATGAACGTCTCGGGCCATCGAATTAGCACCATGGAGGTCGAGAGCGCGCTGGTTGATCACCCTGCCGTAGCGGAGGCTGCGGTCATTGGTAAGTCTCATGAGATAAAGGGCCAGGCAATAAGCGCGTTCGTACTAATTCGTTCTGGATATGATGGGGACGCCCTCGTCGAAGAGATTCGCGCCCACGTGGTGCGATTGATTGGCGCGGTCGCCAGACCGGACGACCTCTTCGTTTGCGGCGACCTCCCCAAAACGAGAAGCGGCAAAATTATGAGAAGGCTGTTGCGAGACATCGCCGAAGGTCGCGCACTTGGTGACACAACGACGCTGTCCGATCCAACCGTCGTCAGCAACCTTCGTAATCAATACGAGCACTTGGAAGGCTGATGCGAGTCGCAATTTATCCGGGCAGCTTTGACCCACCGACCAACGGTCACCTCGACCTAATTCGCCGTGCCAGCGTTCTGTACGACCAAGTGATCGTTGCGGTCGGAAAGAACAGCCTGAAGGCTACGATGTTCACGGCCGAAGAGCGATGTTCGATGTTGAGTGACTTATGTAATGGACTCAGCAACGTCTCTGTGGAGTCATTCGAAAACCTGCTTGTCGAGTTTGCCGCCCAAAAAGGGGCCGGAGTCATCTTGCGAGGTATGCGAGCGATTTCCGATTTCGAGAAGGAGTTTCAAATGGCGCTCACGAACCGAACACTTGCGCCAAAACTCGAAACCGTATTCCTTCCAACAAGTGCAGACTTGATGTTTGTTTCGTCCAGCATAGTTAAGGAAGTCGCTCGGCTGGGTGGTGATGTGGATAAATTGGTGCCGAATCTTGTGGCCCAAAGGCTGAAGGAACGGCTCGCCGGGGGTTGAAGTCAAATGGAAGTCATAAAACTGCTTGAACAACTGAAAGAAGAGATCGAAAGCCCAAAACAGTTATTGGGTGTGACTTTTGGATTGAAAAAGGAGGAGTGCGCCCTTCTCGTTCGAAGAATCCAAAACTCGCTTCCCAACGAGATCAAAGAGGCCGAAAGAGTCACCCGCGACTCTGAAAAGATCATCAATCAATCCACCGAAGACGCCCGCGCGCTCCACGAGAAAACCAAAGTCGAGTGTACGAAGATGCTCGACGCCGCGAAGAAGGAAGCCGACCGAATGATGGAGCAGGGACGGCTGGAGCGAGAAAGGATGCTCAGCGAGCACGAAGTTTTGAAAGCCGCCAAATCCGAAGCCGAGCGAATTCGGGGTGAGGCTGACCAAGAAGCAGTCAGGACGCGGCGAAGCGCGGACGACTACGCGCTGGACGTATTGACGCGGCTCGAAAACAACCTGGGCAAGGCGCTTTCGGCACTCGAGCGCGGCAAAGGCGAGCTGCAGCGGCCAACTAAGCCGGTAGGGCCAGCGGTCCACCGGTAACCAAGACCCCAAAATCGGTTGCTGGTAGAATTCGCCCGGCGTTCAGGACGATGAAAACCTCTCTCCTACTGGATTTTAACGATGCTGTTCAACACCCTGGCCGCAAAGAGAGCTACGAGGTTGAAACCTCGCTCGAAGATGAGGCTGACCTCGACCTCGTGCAGCCCATAACCGCAACCATCGAAGGAGTCAGCACCGGCAACCAGCTCCTGCTCACCGGCTCGGGTCAAACTCGCGCCGTCGTCGAGTGCGCACGTTGTCTGAAACCGGTCGAAGTGGACGTGGAGCTCCAAGTAGAAGAGGTCTTCGCCGTTGTCGGGACACCAAGCGGCTATCACAGCGGCGGATTCGCAGAAGTAGTCGAAGAGGACGAGAACAAACTGTTCGAAGGCAACTCCCTCAGGTTCGAAGAACTTCTTCGGCAAAGCGTTTGGGTCAACCTCCCCACTCGAGTGCTCTGCTCAGAGTCCTGTCCCGGACTTGAAGAAGCCGGATCACACCAAGACGAACACCACAACCCATTTTCTCAGCTTTCCGATTTCGCAAAAAAGAAGGGTAACGAATGAATATCGCCATTGACGCGATGGGTGGAGATTTTGCCCCAGATGAAATCGTCAAAGGCGCGTTGCTTGCGTCACCCGAAATCGAAAGCAAACTAATACTGGTTGGACAACCCGACGCCATCAAACGCGCCGCCGGTGGGAGCGTCCCTAGTGACATCCGGATCGTTGAGGCCACCGAAGTCATCGAAATGAACGACTCGCCGGTCGATGCCCTCCGCAAAAAGAAAGGTTCATCACTGGTTGTTGCCGCGAACCTCGTAAAGGATGGTCAAGCCGATGCGATGGTATCGGCCGGAAGCACTGGCGCTGCAACCGCCGCAGCTCACCTGCTTTGGCGATGCCTCCCGAACATTTCACGCCCAGCAATCGCAACTTCCCTGCCGTCTAAGCGCGGCAAATTCGTGATGATTGACAGCGGAGCGACTCCCGATTCCGACTCCCGAAATCTTTTGGAGTTCGCGATTATGGGAGCAGCATACGCTGAAGCTGTACTTGGAATATCTCATCCCAAAATCGGTCTGCTAAACATCGGCGAAGAGGAGCAGAAAGGCACAGCGCTGCTCAAACAAACTTACAAAATCTTCCAAAAGCATCTAGACAACTTCGTCGGAAACGTCGAGGGCAAAGATATGTTCCACGGTGAATTCGATGTCGTAGTCTGTGATGGATTCGCAGGCAACGTCGCTCTCAAAACCACGGAAGGCGCTGGGGACCTCTTTTGGTACTACATGAAGCAGATCATCCCCAAAAACCCGATCGCACGCGCCATCGTCGGCATTTTCATGAAGAGAGGTCTCGACAGGGTTCGTCAGCAAACAAGTTACGAAGAGGTTGGCGGAGCGCCGCTGTTGGGAGTCAACGGCCTATGCATGATTTGTCACGGCCACAGCAGCGCAAAAGCGATGAAGAACGCAATAGTGCTCACCGATAAAGGCGTTGCAAACCGGCTGAATGAACTGATTGGTGAACGGCTAAAGCAGATTCCTGAGGAGCTTGGGAATGCCTCGTAAAGCTTACATCCGCTCCATCGGAATGTCTGTCGCAAAGCGGGTGATGAAAAACGCCGAATTCGAACAGTTAGTCGAAACATCCGACGAATGGATCAAATCCAGGACAGGCATAAGCGAGCGCCGCGTCGCTGGCGAAAACGAATCAGCGAGCACATTCGCAATCAACGCCGCTAAAGAAGCGATGCAAACTGCAAACGTTTCGCCCGACGAGATTGACCTCGTCCTAGTCGCCACCGTCACCGGCGACTATCCATTTCCTTCAACAGCTTGCATAGTGCAAGATGCCATCGGCGCAAAAAACGCATCGGCATTCGACATTGGTGCCGCTTGCGCGGGCTTCATTTACGGGTGCGAAGTCGTCGGCTCTATGATCGAATCTGGCAAGATTAATAGAGCGCTGCTCATTGGCGTTGATGTGCTCACCAAAACAATGGATTGGAAAGACCGATCCACTTGTATCCTTTTCGGAGACGGTGGTGGCGCGGCGCTGCTCGAGGCTGGCGATGGGCCAAGAGGCCTAATTGCTACTTCATTGAAAGCAGATGGCAGCGGAGGAAAGTACATAAAGATAGAGTCGGGAGGCTCGGTCCATCCATTCCAAATGCAACAGCAGCACGGCTGCTCGCCGTACTTATACATGGAAGGCAAAGAGGTCTACCGATTCGCCGTAAAAGCAATGGGAGATTCGTGCATGTCGGCACTCGAAAAAGCCAACATGAAAGTCGAAGATGTTGATCTGTTCGTTCCACACCAAGCCAACGAACGAATCATAACTGCTGCGAGCGACCGAATCGGACTTCCACATGAGAAAGTCTTTATGAATGTGCAGAAATATGGCAACATGAGTGCAGGAAGCATCCCCGTCGCGCTTTATGAAGCGCAAGCCCAAGGTCGCCTAAAACAGGGCGACGTCGTGATGACCGTAGGATTTGGCGCGGGGCTCGTTTGGGGCGCAAATCTCATCCGCTGGTAAGGAACAACAATGTACGAGTTGACCCGTTACCGCAAAGTCACGTTTGCGATTCTAACAGCCATCCTGCTCATCAGCAGTTTTCTCATCGCACTGCCGTTTTGGCAGGCGATCGGGTGGGGATGCGTTCTCGCGCTTATCTCGTATCCGCTGCACATCAAACTAAGAAACAGGTTCAGCAATTCCACTTCCGCGCTGCTGACAACTCTCATCGTCATCTTCTCAATCGCGATACCGCTGGTCTTTGTGGGTTTCGCCCTCACCGGTGAAGCGAAGCAGATTCAGCAAAGTCTGTCTAATGGCTCCGGCGCATCTGGATTCAGCTTTAATCGAGCCGTAGACGATGCAAACCAATTCGTAGCACCTTTTGCGGAGTCGTTCGGAATCGAAAAATTCGACGTCAAAGAGGTCGCAAGCGGCCTGCTTCAGCCAGCGCTAAACTCTGCGCCGCAGACCCTCGAACGCCTCGTCAAAGGCGTCATCATCGTCATCTTCGCGTTCATCCTTCTGTTTTTCGTGCTGCGCGACGGACACAAGCTCCGTGAACCGGTTTACGATCTGATTCCGATGCCCCGCGAAAAAACACGCGAGCTGCTTTCGGGCCTATTTGAAACGCTTCACGCCACATTCCAAGGCATTATGTTCGTCGCCGCTATTCAAGGGTTTCTCCTCGGCATTACCTTTTGGGCGCTTGGACTTCCTGCACCGACTGTCGCCGGCATTATCGGGTTCATTCTCTGCACAATTCCATTCGCTGGAGCGCCTGTGCTCTGGGTCCCGTCTGCGCTCATTCTCGCGTTGCAGGACAAATGGGTCGAAGCCGTAATCCTTGTCGTCGTCGGAGTACTGGTCATCGGCTTGGTGGACAACCTGCTCAGACCCGTGATCATCGGTGCTCGTACAAAGCTGCACACTGCTGCAGTTTTCTTTTCAATCGTCGGCGGACTGTTTGCACTCGGCTCAATCGGCATCTTTGTTGGCCCACTGTTGATTACGGCGATGATCGGAGTTGCAGACATCCTCCGCGAAACGCAGCGCAAAGCCAACGAGGCTTCGGCATAAGATGTACACCGTCGAGCGCTACAGAAAGTACGGCTTTGCGGCGATGTGCGTCGTGTTGCTGCTGCTCGCAATCTACATAATTTTGCCGATTTGGACCGGCCTCGCCTGGGGCGCAATTTTGGCAGTTCTTGTTTATCCGATTCATCGAAGATACGCCAATCGCTTTTCGCCCTCTATGGCAGCGCTTATCACAACGATCTTCACTCTCATAGCCATCGTGCTTCCGCTCATCGGGGCCGGATTCGCAGGCGCAAATGAACTCAACACAACACTAAGAGGTGCGAAGTCGAGCCTTGAGACAACCGAAAACCTGAGTCTGATGAATCGGATTGATCGTCAGTTCGAACCGGCGCTCAAGAAACTCGGCATTAGCACTTACACACTCGGAGACTGTTACGAATCGTTGGCTACCGCGACGATGATAGCGTCGCCCGGGATCAGCCAACAGCTAACACTTCATTCACCTACCGAATACAGATCTTTGGTTTTGAAAGGAAACCGAGCATCGGACTACGTCAAGCAGGCCATGGACCCGGCCATAAAAGCCGCGCCACAAGCGGCCCGCACACTCATCAAAACGGCGCTACTCGCCGCGCTTGCGCTAATCCTGCTGTTCTTCGCCGTACGCGATGGGCATCGTCTGCGGCAGCCCGTTCTGCAGTTGCTCCCACTTGCCAAAGAGGAAGGCGAGCGGATAATGACAATGATTTACGATACGATTCACGCAACATTCTTCGGCGTTGTGCTAATCGCGTTCGTCAACGGTTTCCTAATCGCACTTATCTACTACCTGCTTGGCATTCCAGCGCCAATGCTGTTTGCAATCCTAACGACCATCGTCTCATTCGTTCCGATTGCTGGGCCTCCATTCGTCTGGATTCCAACCGCAATCTGGCTCGCTTCCCAGGGTGAATGGTGGAAAGCAATCCTCCTCGCGATCCTCGGGCTGTTCTTCATTGGTCTCACTGTTGACAAACTTTATCGCTCGTACCTGATCGGCTCACGGATCAACCTTCACTCAATGGTCGTGATGTTCAGTCTTCTCGGTGGAATGTTTGTTCTTGGACCCATCGGCGCGTTCATCGGCCCGGTCGTCGTGATCCTTACTATCGCAGCCCTCGAAGTGCTGAGAGAAATCGGCCGCGAAGCAACCTAAACGTCTGTCACCGTCGCGATGATCAGTGGCCTCCTGTTGGCCACCCGTTTCAAGTACCGTTTCGCAACTTCGGCGATTTCGTTGTGAAGCGAGGAAGTATCTCGTAGCTCCGCATGATCCAGCTTTTGCAGCTCGCCCTCGATGACCTCTTTGAGTTGTTCTAATTCGCCATTCAACGCGTGCACGCCGCGTGTTAGAATATCAGGCGCACCAACAATTCTCCCGGCATCCGAATCAATCGCGACATTGATCAGAACAATTCCCTCGCTCGCAAGACTCTTGCGATCGCGCAGCAAATCGTCGCTTACACCTGGAGTACCGCTAGTATCAACCAACACTCGGCCACACGGCACAGGTTCACCCAAATACGCCTCTTCGCGCCCAAGCACAAGCCGATCACCATTCTCAAGAACAACCAAATTCTCCTCGCCATACCCCATCTCTTTCGCAACGGCGCAAAACGCAGCTTGCTGTCTTGGCTCTCCATGCACCGGTGCAATGTAGTGCGGTCGAGTCAACGTAATCATCAACTTAATCTCTTCGCGATATGCGTGCCCGCTTGCATGAATCGAGTGCTGCGAACCATAAATCACGTTTGCACCTTGACGAATCAGCCGATTAACAGTCTGCCAGATCGCCGATTCGTTGCCAGGTATCGGCCTCGCCGAATACACCACCGTGTCGCCCTCTTCGATTTGCAAACGCGGATATTCAGATTTCGCCATCAAACTCAGTGCCGCCAACGGCTCGCCTTGCGTTCCGGTTGTAAGAATCACAAGCTCATTGTTTGCATACTGCCGCGCATCATCAAGCCGAATGAGAGTCCCCTTCGGAATTCGCAGTTTGTTCTGTTCTGCGGCAGTGTTCACATTCTGATCCATGCTCCGCCCGGCTATCGCGGCTTTTCGTCCAAACTTGTGCGCCATATCCAGCGCTTGCTGCACGCGATGAACGTTGCTTCCGAAGCAAGTTATCAGAATGCGCCCCGGCGCGGTTCTGAAGATATGCTCAAATCCCTCCGAAACCGTTCGCTCGCTTGGGCACCATCCCGGTTCCTCAACATTCGTCGAATCGCAAAACAGCGCGGTAACACCTTCAGTGCCGAGTTCAGCAAATCGCGCGATGTGTGAGGTGCGTCCGTCAATCGGCGAAAAATCAAACTTGAAATCGCCGGTGAACAGCAGCGTTCCAACTTTTGTGCGAATCGCCAGCGAGTGCGCGTCCGGAATACTGTGTGTTACAAATATCGGCTCGACCGAAAAGCCGCCGATCTGAATCTGGTCGCCCGACTTGAACTCCCGAAAGTCGAACTCGCGAATATCTCTTCCCTCTCCGGCCTTCCGCTTTGCAATCGCAATCGTCAAACCGCTTCCGTAAACCGGAACGTTGAACTCTTCTAAAAAGTAAGGCAAAGCGCCAACGTGATCCTCGTGCGCATGCGTCAACACAACAGCCTTAATCTGCGACGCGTTCTCACGCAAATACGTAAAGTCTGGGATAACCAACTCGACGCCATGCATCTCCGAGGATGGGAAGCTGAACCCGACGTCCACAATCAGCATCTCGCCCTCTTGGCGGATGACCGACAGGTTTTTGCCAATCTCGCCGCAGCCCCCGAGCGGCATAACCTCAACTAAGCTCACGGGCCCAGTTTATTCGACTCGCATTCCTCAGAGTCGAAAATCGAGCTGCTTTTGCTCTTTCCGGCGGTCCTGTGGGGGCGTCTCCTCCTCGGGCTCACCGTCAAATCCGTGGTCGCCGCCGGTCTCCTGCTCCCTGGCCTTTTGGGCAATCCGCTGAGCCTTCAAGTCGTTCAGCTCCATTTTTCTCAACGCCGCCAGCGCCTTCCAAGCAACTTCCGATAACACGGCACCAATATTCCATCCCGCGCCCAAGTTCCACCCGGCAACCCACCCAAGTTTGCAGCCCCACGCAAGCCGGAGCCTTCCGATTCTTCCCTACTTTCAAACATTCCACATAAGAACTCTCCCCCCGACCCTTGATATTCGCACCCTCCCATAACTATAGGGCATGAAACCGCGAATCGGAGCCCCGTACCGCCCAGGCAAAAACGCCCAAAAAACGTCCAATCTGCCGAATGTGACCCCCAAAGCCGTCGTTAATCGTGTACAACGGAACACAGCCATGAACGCAATCGCCCTTCTGCCACTGCTCGCGCCAATCCCCCAAGCAGCCGACCTCGCGGCCGATCCACGGCTCAAAGCGCCGATCACTATCAGTTCGGCGGCGGAAAACTGTCAGGCCGTTTGCAGGAAGCTGACCGAGATAACCAAAGTCACGATAAGAACGCACGAATACCAAAAAGACGACCTCATCGTGCTTTTCGCGAAAGACCGCCCGGCCCACGAAGTGCTCACACAGCTTGCAAAGCACTTCAAATGGGAGTGGATAAAGGACGGCGACGGTTACTTGCTTCGAATGCCAAGTGGAGCAGTCGAGAAAGAGCGCGCCGAAATGCGCAAGCAGATTTTGAAACCGTACCTCGAGCTTCAAGCGAAGTGGAGAAAGTCGCTAACAGGTCCTCCGTCTGACCTTCAATCTGTAATGAAGCGATTGGGCGAACTCGAAGCGGGCATGGACAAAATCCTGGAAGACGAGACTGATGACAAACAGGATTGGAAGGCATACTCACTTCTTCAAGAAGAGAGCGCGAAACTTCAACAACAGGTGGACCCATCAGCGCGGTTCGCAGAAACACTTTTCTGTTCGCTAACCGAATCTCAACTGCTCGAGTTAGACAACCGCGAGAGGCTCGTGTTCTCGTATCGTCCAACACGAATGCAATACGGTCTCGGATCGTTTTCGAGCGCCGCCGATCAGTTGGTTTCCGAACTGTTTCAATTGCGCGAGGCGAAAAAAGCCGCAGTACAACAGGCTCCAAATTCGCAGGAAGGTTACGAAGGAAGCTCATTCGTTCAAACCTTCCGAACTAACGTCAAGCCAGACGACATCTTCACGGTTCGATGCGTGTTTTCGAGGTCGAGTTGGGGCAGCTCCGACGTTTCGGTTAATTCCGAAATCGCGATCCTCGACACCAAATTGAACCGAATCTTTTCCGGCGGCGGCATTTCGGATTCACCTGCTTGGGAAAAGATCGCCGAGATG
Organism: Fimbriimonadales bacterium; assembly: GCA_046330175.1. GTDB lineage: Bacteria > Armatimonadota > Fimbriimonadia > Fimbriimonadales > ATM1 > JAJPJR01. Next base: position 450,953 of record JAXLTG010000001.1, on the reverse strand, counting down.
AGGAGTGGAGCAAAGCCAAAAGAAGGCGAGCCCGAACCTGAAATCGTTAAGCAGCTCCCGAACAAGATTGAAAACCCATCTAAAGAGTTGTCGGAAGCGTTTAGCCCAGTTTCGATCATGAAAGAGATGCTGCTAACCATGTTCGGCGGTCAGTTCGAAAACGATCCGTTGAGGAGCTCCGCGCGACGTCAAATCGCTCTTGCGGAGGCTGCCGGAGTATCGCTGGTCGGTGACGCGTACGACAATCAGATTAACTACATCATGGCCGGTCCAGAAGCCGCAGGCGGATTCGAACGAACCGCGTCAGTCGGCAAACTATTTTCTGGCCTCGCGACTCAGCAGCGATCGAAAGCCACCTACGACGGCGGTTGGGTCAAGCTGCGGGCTGATGACTGGGAGTACTGCCGCGCATGCAGTTTGCCGAGATTTGTTCTGCAATCAATGAGTAAGTCGCTTCGCGACACTGGCGGCGTTCCGATTCAGGATTACATGAATGTCGCAACTCAAATCACCGACTACCAAGGCAGATCGCCTCTGCTCGTTGACCTGCTTTCAATGGGCGGTCAACGCGGAAGCGGGAATCTGTATTTCCTTCGTGGACTTGCGCAACTTTCGGCGACTCAGCGACAAGCCCTCGATACCGGCGCGAAGCTATCGTTTTCCGATATGCCCCCGGGTGCGCGCGCGGCATTCTGGGAGTACATGTACCGGCGAGACTACGCGTCGGGGCGCCTGTCCGTTGGGGTGCTGCCGGATATGGGCTTCGGAATGTCGGAGGATATCGGCCCAGATGGTGAGCCTTCAATAGAAGACGCGCGAGTTGCTGAAGAGCAGATTGCCATTAAGGGAAGGCAAGATCTCGAGTTGCAGACGATTATGGATGACCCAGAATTAGTGATTCTGACTCCGGACCACGAGATCACCCAAGTGCTTCCCAACGGGCCTGAAAGCCGTTCCACGCTGGAACTGAAACTTAAGAAATCGAACGGTTTATCGTCGCTGCTTGAATTCATGGGTATTCAAGTTCCGATTGTGATGCCGGTTTCGATGATGCTGATGATGACGGAGATGGCAGAAAACGGCGATGAGTTCAGGCCGACGGTAAAAGGGATGCGGGCGGCAGCGCTCTCGGATTACAACTTCATCCTCAGAATGACCGAGGATGTCACCGGCAAATTCGTCTACACATCCGCCACCACCAGCGGAGCCTTTGGCGACGAGGCATCGCTTCCACCTGGGCTGAAGAAGGAGCTTGGGGATATGAGGAAGAAGTTCAAAGAGATGCAGAGCAAGGGTGGCGGCGGAGATGGCGGCGAGCCCCCTCCACCACCACGTTGATAGATTTGCTGGTATAATCAAATTCCGTGGTCACCAAGGGTCCGCGGGAGATTGATTTAAGATTTGAAAGCGTCGCTTCGGCGGCGCTTTCTGCTTTTATTCACCGCGCTTTCACGGGGGCCAACACTGAAAATGAGGAGTTGGAGGAAGCGTAAATGACGGCAAAAGAAGCGATAACTTTCGCACAAGAGCGTGGCGCGCAGATGGTAGACGCGCGCTTTACCGACCTGTTTGGAACTTGGCAGCACTTTTCGTTGCCAATGAGTGAGTTTACTGAGAGTGTCTTTGAAGAGGGATTAGGATTCGACGGGTCGAGCATCCGTGGATTCCAAGCCATCAACGAATCGGACATGCTGCTTGTGCCGGATCCAAATTCGATGTTTATGGATCCGTTTACTGAAGTACCGACTGCCGTCATTGTGTGCAGCATCGAAGACCCACTGACCCGCGAACCTTATTCACGCGACCCTCGTTACACTGCCATGAAAGCGCAGCAATACCTGCGACAAACGGGAGTCGCCGATATCGCCTACTTCGGCCCCGAGGCGGAGTTCTTCCTGTTCAACGACGTTCGGTACATCAACGAACCGCAGCATTCTGGATTCAAGATTGATTGCGACGAAGCGCCATGGAACACCTGGACCGACGATGGACCCAACCTCGCATACAAAATGCGGACGAAAGGCGGCTACTATCCTTGTCCACCTGCCGACAAACTGCAAAATGTTCGAACCGAAATGGTTCAACGGATGATGGATATCGGGATTCCGGTTGAAATTCATCACCACGAAGTTGGCGGCGCTGGTCAGTGCGAAATTGATATGCGCTTTGACGAGCTGCTCGTCATGGCGGACAAACTGCAGATGTACAAGTACGTTGTACGAAACGTTGCCTACGAATATGGCATGACGGCGACGTTCATGCCCAAACCGATTTTTGGCGACAACGGCAGCGGAATGCACATTCACTGCAGCTTGTGGAAGAACGGCCAAAACCTGATGTATGACGAGGCCGGTTACGCCGGATTGAGTGAACTCGCGAGATTCATGGTCGGCGGTTTGCTCAAACACGCTCCAGCGCTGCTCGCATTCACGAATCCGACGACGAACTCTTATCGCAGGCTTGTGCCTGGATACGAAGCGCCGATTAACCTGGTCTATAGCCAGCGCAATCGGTCGGCGTGCATCCGCGTACCGATGTACAGCAAGAGCCCGAAAGCGAAACGGATCGAGTTTCGCGCTCCTGATCCATTAGCGAATGGATATCTCGCGTTCAGCGCATTGCTAATGGCGGCGCTCGATGGTATTCAGAATCGAATCGAACCGCCTGCACCGCAGGACAAGGACCTGTACGAACTTCCTCCAGAAGAGAAGGCGGGAATCGCACAAACACCCGGTTCGCTGCGCGCCGTTTTGGAAGCGCTGAAGGCTGACCATCAGTGGTTGCTGAAAGGTGACGTGTTTACGAAAGACCTGATTGACACTTATATCGCGTACAAGATGAAGAACGAAGTGGAAGCGGTGGACCTCCGACCGCATCCTTACGAGTTTTATCAGTACTTCGACGCGTAGTTCCATCCACAATAGCCGCCTCCTGGGTCTTAGGGGGCGGCTGTTTTTTTTGTGGGGGGCGTTGCAAAGTTGTTGTAAGGTGGTTGCAAAGTTGTTGCAAGGTTGTTGCGAGGTGGTTGCGAGGTGGTAGTCACGTTGATGAGGAGAGTTAGTGGGTTCCGGTGGTTTGTGGATTGCAGAATCAGTGTAGCTTTGCGGACGCAGGCAAAGATGTGGTGTGTACTTCTCAGACATAGGGTCTGAGAAACCCACAACTGTGCCGTTAACAGAAATGGGCTTCGAGGTTCATCCCCGAAGCCCATTCAGACGGTACAGGCGGAAATGTTATTTTCGCTTGCGTCGTGCGAGTGCAGCGAGACCTGCGCCAAGTGCGAGCATGGTAGCAGGTTCTGGAACTACGTCACCTTCGAGCGAGAACATCTGGTCGCCAACTCCTGTGTGGAAGCTGAAGACCGAGCCGCTGAACTGAGCCATAGTGCCATCGCCAGGCGTCGAGACCGATGCCTGTGCGCCTTCGAAGCCGTTGCCGGAGACGCCGATCCAGTACTTCACGCCACCCGTGAGTGTGTAGGCCGCAAAGTCAAACTGCAGCTTGAAGATTCCGCCACCTACATCAGTCAGCGATGTGTAAGTTTGGTCCCACTCCGCCAGGTAAGCACCCGGGTTGCCAGCGCCATCGTCCGCGAGGATTTTTACGTGCCAGCTTGTGCCATCGAACGCGTCGAAGCACGAGAAGTAATTTATTCTAGTTACATTCGACGTTGTCGCCAATGTCACTTGGTCAGCAAAGTTTTGCGATTCGGTGTAGTTCGACCAACAGCCTGAGTACGCGCCGGTGGTCGGACCCTGATCGAAGAGCAATGCGGCTTGCGAGGTGCCAAAGGCAGCGAGCATGCCGAGTATCGCAATTTTTCTCATAAGATTCTCCTTTCCCAGATATGCAGTAAATGCAACGTACATTATCCACGATGGTCGGGCACGGGTCAACAGCGACCCTTAAACCCGGTAATTCTCCGGAGGAGCAGCAGGCTGGCGTACGGCCGAACCGCCGCCCTGGAAACGGTTTCGCCCTTACAGGGCTCGGTGATTGCGCTGCGTCGCGTGACCAGGGCTGCGCCCTCCGCTGAGTTGTTCTGCCCCTTCAGGGCGGGCCGTGTCACGTCCGGCTCGTCGCTGGGTGACACGGTTCCGATGGTTTGTGGATTGCGGAATCAGCCTCACCGCAATCGTGTGGTGTAGGGAGAATGGTGGATAGCGGGTCGGCGCGGATTGAGTCTCGCGGTGAATTCACGTCGCCATGAGGACAGTCCCTACTTCTGCGCGAGGACTGCTTGTGCTCTTTCTATTCCCGCTCGTAGGTCTGGCAGTATGTTTTCTGCGCCGATATGACGATAAAACTCCGCTTGCTGCATCAACTTCAGTGGCTGTTGGCGAACTCCGCAAAGCATGAGGATGCGTCCAGATTTCTTCAGATCGTCTGCCAGCGCTTCAAGGGCGTGAAGCCCTGTCGCGTCTATCGCCGTCATGTTTCGGAGTCGAAGCATTACGATTTTTGGAAGCGTAGGTAGGTCCTCATGAATGATAGAAAGTTTGTCGGTTGCCCCAAACAGAAACGGACCATGGATTCTATACACGACGACATCCTCTGGCAACGCGTTTGTTTGGAGGCTGTGTTTCATCCCTTCGGCGATGTACTCCGACGTCACGCGAGCAACGGAAGTGGTCGCCGTTACTTTTCGTATGAACAGCAGTACGGCCAAAATCATGCCTGCTTCCACGGCGACCGTTAAGTCTGCGAGGACTGTTAGCAGGAATGTAATGAACCAGATGGAGATGTCCGCTCGAGTGAGTTTTAGTATTTGTGGCACTTCACGCCACTCACCCATGTTGTACGCAACCACTAGCAGCGTAGCCGCCAAAATGCACATCGGAATATGTTTTGCCAGCGGAGCCGCGAAGAGCAAAATTGCAAGCAACGTGAGTGCATGAATCATCCCTGCAACGGGCGTTTTGGCGCCCGAGCGGATGTTCGTTGCCGTTCTTGCGATTGCTCCTGTTGCTGGGAGGCCACCAAACAATGGAGAGGCGATGTTGGCGAAGCCCTGGCCGATGAGCTCCGCGTTTGGATTGTGCCTGTCTCCGGACATCCGGTCCGCCACAACAGCGGAGAGCAGCGATTCAATCGCACCGAGCATCGTGACGGTGAAGGCGCTGGACAGAAGCGGAAGGATGAGATCGAATCTGATCGTTGGGACGTGAAGTTGGGGAAAGCCGCTCGGGATATCACCGAACCGATCCTGAATGTTTTCGAGAGGGACGTGAAACAGCCAGGCGATTACTGTTCCCGCGAATAGAACAACAATTGTGCCGGGCACTCGCTTCACGAACTTCAGCATGAGGAGAATTACGACGAGCGCAGATGTCGAAAATAACAAAGTGGTTGCGGAGAAGGTGTGGAAGTTTTCGCCGATGACTCGCATACGCCCAAGGAACTCTCCGGGCACCGATTCGACTCTTAGCCCGAAGAAATCCTTCATTTGAGTGCTCGCGATAAGAACAGCAATGCCGTTTGTGAAACCGATTACAACCGGCCTGGGAATGAACTTTATTGCGCTTCCTAAGCCCGTGATGCCGAGCAAGACGAGGAACACGCCTGCCATCAATGTGCACATGAACAGGCCGTCCATTCCGTGTTTCTGAACTATGCCTGCGACTACAACGACGAACGCGCCTGTGGGACCTCCGATCTGGGTCATAGAACCACCCAACGCGGAAATCAAAAATCCGGCGACGATTGCGCAGTAGATTCCCGCTTGGGGAGGCACACCCGATGCTATGGCGAACGCCATCGCCAAGGGGAGGGCGACGAGTCCGACTGTAACGCCGGCGATAAGGTCACAAGTGAATAGCTTAGGGCTGTATGATCGGAGCGCGGTGAACAGTTTCGGCGTGAGACGGTCTTCGCCAGCCGCGATTTTCATGGTCGCTTGTGAGGACCTTGCATGGTTACCGGTGGACGCATTTGAGATGGATAGACGAAGGCTAGTCTATCCGCATTCCAACTGGCGCAGAGGGGGGTGTCCTCTTGCCTACTGGGTCTGCGGCGTTGATGGATCGTGGATTGACCCTTAACAGTGGGAGTTTGTTCAAACCTTTTGTTCACTGTACACGTCGAAAAGAAGAAAAGCGAACAGGGCAATTCGCGAACGGAGAACTGAGATGCTCAACATGATTGCAACGCTTGTGCTCATCGCGCCGCAAGCAGGCAAGGGCGCCCCGGAGCATGGAAACGCCGGCGGCGTGCCGAGTCTTGGTATCAACGCAAGCCTAAACGGAAGGCGGTTGTTTCCTGACGACAACCCGTGGAACACACCGATAGATCAAGAGCCGGTTGATCCGCTATCAGACTCGATCATCAACGCTATTGGTGTCAACGATTCGCTGCATCCGGACTTTGGCGCAAACTGGGATGGCGGGCCGTTTGGAATTCCCTATGTCGTAGTAGGGCGTCATCAACCTATGGTACCGATGGACTTTTTCGACTATGGAGATGAGAGCGACCCTGGGCCGTACCCGGTTCCGCCAAACGCGCCAATCGAAGGCGGTTCCGGGTCGAATGGCGACCGCCATGTGCTTGTGCTGGATCGCGACAACTGGCGGTTGTATGAGACGTTCAACTCGTATTACGTCGGACCCGGTTGGAGTGCTTCGAATGGCGCGGTTTTCGATCTGAACTCGAACGCGCTGCGGCAAGACGGTTGGACATCGGCCGATGCGGCGGGCCTGCCGATCCTCGCTGGATTGGTTCGCCGCGACGAAGTCGTGGAGCAAGGAGAGATTCGGCACGCCCTCCGGTTTACCGTTCAGATAACGCGACGCGCATACATTCATCCTGCGACGCACTGGGCAAGCTCAAACACTAATCCCAATCGGCCTCCGATGGGGTGTAGGTTTAGGCTGAAAGCGAACTTCGACATGAGTGGGTATTCCCCGGGGGCGCAGGTGATTCTTAGGGCCCTGAAGAAGTACGGCATGTTCGTGGCCGATAACGGCGGCGATATGTTCCTTAGCGGCTGCCCCGACGCACGGTGGAACGATGATGAGTTGAACAGCTTGAAGAACGTCAAGGCGAGGGATTTTGAGGTCGTCAGAATGGGGGAGATTCACCAATAGCGGGCTCGGGCCGGTTCGGGGCATAATTGCCACGCGCCTCCCCTCTTGGGGGCGCGAATTCTTATCGTTCTACCGAAATGGCTTCAAATATCAAACGAATTGTGGCGACCGACTGCGGGTCTACCACCACTAAAGCAATCCTGATTGAACAAGACGCGAATGGCGACTACCGCCTGGCGGCCCGTGGCGAGGCACCCACGACGGTTGAAAAACCGTTTGAGGATGTTACGGTCGGGGTTATCAACAGCGTCCGCGAGCTTGAAGAGTTGACCGAAGCGAAGCTCGGCGCGAAGCGGAACCTGGTGAAAGATGGGCAGGTTTGGCGATTGATGAAAGAGGGCCAGACGACGGACACACGCACTAACGAGACCGACGCGGGCGACCTTTATTTGAGCACATCTTCTGCGGGCGGCGGATTGCAGATGATGGTTGCTGGCGTTGTGAAGGCGATGAGCGCGGAATCTGCTCAGCGCGCGGCATTGGGTGCCGGAGCGATATTGATGGATACGTTGGCGGTTGATGACGGGCGCAAGGACTATCAGAAAGTTGAGCGGCTGCGACAGTTGCGACCCGACATTATTCTGATGAGTGGTGGAACGGACGGCGGGACGAAAGATCACCTGATTAATATGGCGGAGGTAATTCGGCGCGCCGATCCAAAACCGCGATTTGGCGACATGAAGCTGCCAGTGATTTTTGCCGGAAATAAAGATGCGCGAGGCGACGTCGTTCACGAAATTGGTGAAGCGATTGAAGTCAAGGCGGTTGACAATATTCGACCCACGCTTGACAAGGAGAATTTGGGGCCTGCGCGCGAAGAGATTCACGAGCTGTTTTTAGAGCACGTTATGCAGCAGGCGCCGGGATACAACAAGCTGCTTGAATGGACGAGCGAAGAGATTATGGCTACGCCAAACGCCGTCGGCAAGCTGATGGAGGAGTACGCGAAGAGTCGGGGAATCAACTTGCTCGGCGTAGATATCGGCGGTGCGACCACCGATATCTTTTCGGTGTTCAGCGGGATATACAACCGAACGGTCTCCGCGAACCTGGGGATGAGCTATTCGATTTGCAACGTTTTGAAAGAGGCGGGCACAGAAAACATTCAGAGGTGGCTGCCATTTGAGATTGATCCGTTTGATTTGCGAAATCGGCTGCGAAACAAAATGATTCGCCCGACGACGATTCCGCAGACGTATCACGATCTACTGATTGAGCACGCGGTTTCGAGAGAGGCGCTTCGACTCGCGCTGCATCATCACAAGTCGCTTGCCCGTGGACTTGTTGGCGTTCAGCAACAGCGCGACATCGGACAGGCGCTGGAGCAGGAGGCATCGGGACAGACGCTGGTTCAAATGATGGCTCTGGATATGCTGATCGGGTCGGGTGGCGTGTTGAGCCACGCGCCGAATCGCGCGCAATCTGCGCTGATGATGATTGACGCGTATCAGCCCGAGGGGATCACGATTATTACGGTGGACTCGATCTTTATGATGCCGCACCTTGGAGTGCTTTCGGTTCATCATCCTGATGCAGCGTATCAAGTGTTCGAACGCGATTGCTTAGTGAAAATTGGAACATGTATTTCGCCGGTTGGTGTTGGAAAGGTTGGCGAGCCGTGCGTGACGGTCTCTGGAAACGGATTGAACGTTTCGGTTCCGTTTGGCGAGATGAAAGTCGTGCCGTTCAAGGGATCGGATACTCCTGAGCTAACCGTTGAGCCAGCACGCAACTTTGACGTTGGTGACGGCAAGGGCAGAAAAGTAACGGCGAAACTGTTTGATGTTTCCGGTGGTAAAGAGAGAATCAGCGGCGCGAAGATGTCCGATGGGTTGGTCGGATTGATTATTGACTGCCGTGGTCGTCCGCTTGCGATGCCGGAGAACACGCAGGCACGAATCGAATGGCTGAAGGCCGCGCTCTCGGCGTTGAGTCTGCCGTTGCCTTAGGCGCCGTTACTTCTTCGCGGTGCCTTGCATCTTCGCGACGATTTCCGCTGCGACGCCTTGCGGCACTTCTTCGTAGTGCGACGGCGTGACGTTTGGCGCGGCTCGTCCCTGCGAGAGTGAGCGAAGCGAAGTGACGTAACCAAACATTTCTGCAAGTGGAATCAACGCGTTAACGATTTGTACGCCGCCGGTTGAAGGTTCGGTGCCTTCGATGCGGCCGCGGCGAGATTGAACGTCTCCCATGACGTCACCGATGAACTGTTCTGGCGTCGTGACTTCGACGTGCATCACCGGCTCTTTCAGCACCGGGTTTGCTTTCTTCATTCCATCACGGAACGCGATCATTGCAGCCTGTTTGAACGCGATTTCTGAGGAGTCCACCTCGTGGTAGCTGCCATCAGTTACACAAACTTTGATGTCCACGACTGGATAGCCGGCGAGTACGCCGGTGTCGAGCGCTTCTTTCACGCCTTTTTCGATGGCCGGAATGTATTCCTTCGGAACGGAGCCGCCGACCACTTTGTTTTCGAACACAAATCCGGTTCCTGCCGGAAGAGGCTCGAGTGTGAGCCAAACGTGTCCGTATTGACCAGAACCGCCCGATTGCTTGATGTACTTCCCTTCTATCTTTGCGTTGGTGCGAATCGTTTCTTTGTACGCAACCATCGGCTTGCCTTGGTTTGCGTTGACGCTAAATTCGCGACCGAGGCGATCAACGATGATTTCAAGATGAAGCTCGCCCATTCCGCTGATGATGGTTTGGCCAGTTTCGGTATCGGTTGAGACTCTAAACGTTGGGTCCTCTTGTGCGAGTCGCTGCAAGGATGTGCCGAGTTTTTCCTGGTCGGCTTTTGATTTGGGTTCGATAGCGATCGAGATGACAGGCTCAGGGAATTTGATGGACTCGAGAACGACCGGCTTATCCATCGCGCAGACGGTGTTGCCTGTTGTGACGTCGTTGAGACCGATCACGCCGACAATTTCGCCAGCGAATGCTTCATCCATGTCTTCGCGGCTGTTGGCGTGCATTTGTAGGATTCGCGATACGCGCTCCTTTCGAGTTCGAAATTCGTTGGTTTGTGGATCGCGATAGCAGACCGAATACTGGGTTCCCTTTTTCAGAGTTCCGCTGTAGATACGAATAAATGTCAGTCTTCCAACAAACGGATCGCTCATGATTTTGAACGCGAGGGCGCACATTGGGTCGTTGTCTTCTGGCTTTCGAACCACTTCCTCTTCGGAATCGAGATCAACACCGGTGACCGCACCCTTGTCGAGCGGGCTCGGCAGGTAGTCAATGATCGAATCCATCAGGCCTTGCACGCCTTTGTTCTTGAACGACGTTCCACAAATGATCGGAACGAGTTGATTAGAAACCGTGCCTCGTCTCAGCACGCTTTTGATTTCATCCAGTGAAATCTCTTGGCCATCCAAGAACCGTTCCATGAGGCTGTCATCAACATCCGCGCAGGCTTCGATGAGTTTCTCGCGGTATTCGGCAGCTTGGTCGGTTAGGTTTGCAGGAATCTCTTCAATTGTTGGCTCTTTGCCTTTTTCGTCGGTGAACACGACTGCTTTCATCGTAAGCAAGTCCACGTAACCTTTGAATTCGCTTTCTGATCCGATGGGAAGCTGTATCGGAACGCCTTTGCATCCCAAACGTGAATATATCTTTTCAACGACCGCGAAGAAATCTGCGCCGAGTCGGTCCATTTTGTTGATGTAGATAACACGAGGAACGCCGTACTTATTTGCCTGCCGCCAAACAGTCTCGCTTTGCGGCTGAACGCCGCCGACCGCACAGAACACAGCGACGACACCATCGAGAACGCGCAGCGAACGTTCGACTTCGACCGTGAAGTCAACATGGCCAGGCGTATCAATGATGTTGATGCGGTGATCTTTCCACTCACACGTCGTCGCGGCGCTTGTGATCGTGATGCCGCGCTCCTGCTCCTGTTCCATCCAGTCCATCGTGGCGGCGCCTTCGTGTACTTCGCCGATTCGGTGGATTCGGCCCGAGTAGTACAGAATGCGCTCGGTGGTGGTGGTTTTGCCGGCGTCAATGTGAGCGGCAATGCCGATATTTCTTACAAGATGCAAAGGATGACTTCGTGGCATAGGGTTATCTCAGCAAAATGCGACTTCAGGCCGGATTACAGGCCGAAGCGCAGGAAAACTTTGTTGAACAAGAGCCGTGCCATCCTAATCCGCTTCCTCAGAACCTGAAGTGAGCGAACGCCTTATTGGCGTCGGCCATCTTGTGTGTGTCTTCGCGTTTCTTCACGGTGTTGCCCTGTCCATTCATGGCATCCGCAAATTCACCAGCGAGCTTTTCCATCATGGATTTTCCGGAACGCTTTCGCGCGTTCGTCACCATCCATCGGATCGCAAGAGTGCGCCGTCGGCTTGGGGTGACTTCCATCGGAACCTGGTAGGTTTGACCGCCTACGCGTCGTGGGCGAACCTCGACGAGCGGCATACAGTTTTCAAGAGCTTTTTCAAAAACCTCGAGTGCAGGCGTACCGTCTTTCTTTTCGCACATCTCGAGTGCGCCGTAAAAAATCTGCTCTGCCTTGACTTTCTTACCGTCGAGCATCAGGCGATTGATAAACCGCTGCGCGAGTTCCGAACCAAACAGTGGGTCCGGGTAAATCTTTCTCTTGGGAATGTTTCCTTTTCTCGACATCTAAATCCTTATTTCTTCGCGGGTTTCGGTCGCTTCGTGCCGTATTTGCTTCGCGACTGCATGCGGTTATTGGTTCCTGCGGTTTGCTGCGTACCTCGAACGATGTGATATCGAACGCCCGGGAGGTCCTTCACACGACCGCCCCGCACGAGCACAACGGAGTGCTCTTGCAGGTTGTGGCCAACGCCTGGAATGTACGCAGTGACTTCAACGCCATTCGTCAATCGAACACGAGCAACTTTTCTAAGTGCTGAGTTAGGCTTCTTCGGTGTGACGGTTCGCACGACTGTGCAAACGCCTCGACGTTGGGGGTTTGACTTTAGCGCAGGCGATTTTGACTTCGTTTGCGGCGCTTTTCGACCCCTTCGAACTAACTGATTGACTGTTGGCATGATTGTTATTTTGAAATCAAAAAACCCCGTCGTCGGAAGACGCACGAGGTCCGAATTTCAGGGCCGGTCAAGGCCGTATTCTCAGGATTCGCGAGTCCCCTTTGGCACTCCCTCCGATTCAGGATTTTCGGCTCCAACGCCAAGGCGCTCTTGCCGAGTGGATATTAAACTCCACGAGGGGCCCCGGTGTCAAGCGACCGCCGGTTAGTGGAAGTAGCTCGCGCCGTTGATATCCACCACGACGCCTGACAGGTAGGCGGCCTCGTCCGAGAGGAGAAACGCTGCCGTCTCGCCGCAGTCTTCGACCGTTGCGACCCGTCCGAGGGGGATTCCAGCCAGGATTTCGGGCTTTCGAGCCTCCATACCCTCCCGGGTCATGGCGGTCTCGACCCAGCCGGGGGCAATACCGAACACACCAATACCCTTCGGGGCGAGCTCAACCGCAAGCGAGCGAACCAGGTTGATTTCGGCCGCTTTGCTCGCCGCGTAGCCTGCTGCCCCAGGCTCGCCACGAAACCCGACGCGCGAGCAGACGTTCAGAATCTTTGCTCCTCGCGGCGCTTGGTCCACGAACATCTTCGCTAACCAGACTGCTGAGAGGAAGTTGGTTTCGAGTTGATGGGTGACGTTGGTGGCCAGATCCTCGAAGCTGGAATCCGCAAAGCTGACTGGGCGATAGACGCCGGCGTTGTTGACGAGAGCCGAAATCGGCCCAATACCGGAGGCCCAGTCCCAAAGCACCCGGCAAGCTTCCTCGGTCGAGAGGTCTGCGCCGAACGGGCAGGCGATTCCGCCGGTTTCGGAAGCCACGGCTTGTGCCTCGGCCTCAGATGAGCGAAAAGCGATGAGTGGAGTCCAGCCTCTTTTTGCCAGCGACCTGGCGATTGCAGCCCCGATGCCTCTCGAGCTACCTGTTATTAATACGGGGCGTCGGCTACTGGTCATATTATCAGGTTGTAAAAGTTACCGTGTATTCGTGAAATCCTCGAACTTGTTAGGGGGTTATGGCGGTCTACCGTGATGACGGACGCGCTCTTGGGGCCGTGGGCAAGGTCCCTACGCGCTTACTTGATAAGGAAGGTTAGTTATGCAAGCAAGTGCTCATTCTGTTAGCCCAATACGGGTTTCGTTATCTCGAAGAGAGGTTGAAGTGCTCGGGCATGTAGCCGGTGGCTTGACGAGTCGTCAGACTGCCAAGCAGCTTTATGTCGCCAAAAGCACAGTTGACTATCACCTTGAAAATATTTATCGAAAGCTAAAGGTGAACAACCGGATTAATGCGATCCGGGTTGCCATTGAGCTTGGGTTCCTGCCTAAGGAATCCTCTTTTGGCAACTTCCTTGATCGGACCGGCTAAGTATTCGCGAATAAAATCGCGATTCTGTGAAGGAAAGTCGGCCCCGGAGTCGAATTAGCACTTAGCTGTCCCAGCGATAAGCAATTCTGGGAGAGCGGGGTGACCGGGGTATGCGCAAACGCGCTTTTACGCTAATTGAGCTGTTAGTGGTCGTCGCGATAATCGCGATTTTGTCGGCAATTCTGTTTCCTGTCTTTGCACGTGCTAAAGAAACCGCCAAGAAGACTGCTTCTATCGCCACCATGAAGCAGCTTGCGGGCGCGGTGATGATGTACGCCTCGGACTACAACGACATTTATCCGAGACAAGATGGCTGTCAGCCGTACAGCTCAATTAATCCACACTTGAACGGCGACAACCTGTTTTCGGGAGACGGCTGCACTGCCCCGGGTCCGTACCCGTGGCGATTGAACCATTACAGTTGGCAGAAGTGGATCTATCCTTACATGAACACGTTCAAGCCGTTCTTCCATCCACGCTGGGTCGAGAACGAAGAATCGTGGGAAACCAACGGAGAGTTGTTGAACGGCTACGCGATTAACCTCTCGCTGACGGGGGCGCTGAATCGGTTGGGCGGTACGAATCGCGACGGCGCTTACCGCAACAGTTTCCTGGGTGGAATGCAAACCGCGATCCCCGATCCATCGTCGGCGATGCTGTTTATGGAGTTTGTGAGTAGCGACATCAACTTCGCGCCTGTCCTCGCTACTCCGCGCTCGCCCCAGGCGACCGCATACCCACTAGCTATCAGAGAGATTTGGGAGCCGGTGTTTATGAAGTGGCGTTCCACGAGCGACTGCACAACCGACGACCGCATTGATATGAACCTCGTTTCATTTGGCGAAGGCATCAACCTGTGCCGCGCGGATGGAAGCGCTAAGTGGTATCACATCCGCAAGTTTCTTGATGAGACGCCACCAGCGAGCGAGTATCGGGTGAGCCCGTTTCCAAACGCCTGGCGATGTGGCCCAAACAGCGGTTTGCAGTTCATCAACTCTCCTCCGGTTTGGACGAGACCGTGGCCGCTGTGGGGTCTGGGTTAGGTAAGTTTCAGAATATGAGTGCACTGCTCGAAGCTCGCCGACTTTCCTCCTCAGAAATCGAGACCTATTTCCGTGACGGGTTTATGAAATACGGTCAGATTTTGGCCGACGAGGAAGTGAATGAAGCACGCGAATATGTTGATCAGATGGTTGCTTCGCTGAAGCCCGGCGAGCGGCCTGAAGGGTTTGATATGACGCACACCAAACATGAATTCATGTTTGACCTGTGTCGTCATCCGCGAGTTTTGGATGTCATTGAGCAGTTCATAGGCCCGAACATCGTTCTGTTTGCGTCGCACCTGATTTGCAAACCGGGTGGAGATGGAAAGGCCGCACCATGGCATCAGGATTCGACCTATTGGCCTCTTGAACCGATGCAAATAATGACTCTGTGGCTTGCGATTGACGAAGCGACGACAGAGAATGGCTGTATGCGCGTGATTCCTGGAACGCATACGCTGGGAGAGCTTGTGCATTCACAGCAGAACACCGATGAAAATCTGCTGCATTTGGGCCTGGATATTTCTGAGTTTTCGGATAAGCCGATCATTGACTGCGTTTTGAAACCGGGTGAGTGCACCTTTCACGAAGCGCGGCTTGTACACGGAAGCACAGCCAACACGTCCCCGAAACGTCGCGCCGGATACACGATGCGGTTCATGCCGGTCACAACTCGGCTGGATCGTTCAACCGAGGCGTTTTACGCGAACCACCCTTTGTACTTGCTCCGCGGCGAGGACAAGGACGGTGTGAATTCGTATGTCAATGGGTGAGGGGATCCGAGGCATGTGGAGGTCGGAGGGGCCGCCTGATTTGGACAGTTCGGACGGGGTGACCCTCCCAAAGTATTAGTTTTCTCATCCCAGCAAAAATACATGCAATTTCTTTAGACTTTTTGGTTACAATGAAGCGACTAACCTTCACCAGGCAATCAGGCCACGTAGGAGGAAACTGCAATGAAGCTGATAGCTATTTTTGTGACCTTGCTCGTCGGTGGATTTATCATCGGCGCGTTCGGATTCGGAAGTCCCACGGGGGGGGGGTATTGACGGCCCTCAGATAGACCCCGAAGTTGCTGCGATCATGGAAAAGGAGCCGGAAAAGCAGCACGATCTCATTTTGTCCATTCGCCTTAATCGGGCGCCGCTCGATCTCGAATCATCGCTTGCTACCAATGATGAGCGCAACGAATGCACTCAGGCGTTTTGCGATTGGGAAGACCTCATCGAAAAACAGAATTCGGGTGACGATTCGGTTTCTGATAACGACATTGTCGCCGCTTACGATCATGCGATGTGGCTGGATTCTTTTGTTCTTGAGAAAGACACCATTGCGCGTGAGGCGTATCAACAAGATTACTCGGCGCTGTCTCGTGAGTCATGTCAACCTGTCTACGATTCGCTGAAAGCGATGTTTGGCGAAAACGTAACATGGCCGACAGAGAATCTCAACATGTTCGCGATCAAAGCGAACCGTGATGAGTTTGAGAGGCTGATACAAGTCGAAGGAGTCAAACGCGTCTCGCGAAACATACGGATTTCACCGATGCTCGATCAAAGCCGACTCAGCATTCGAGCTGATATGGTTAACGACGGGGTCGGAGGTGTGGGTCCGTACACGGGTGAAGGAGTGAAGGTTGCGATCATAGATGATGGTTACAATCTTTCACACCCTCGATTACCGGATGTGGACTCGAACAATCGGTTTGACAATATTGACTCCTACGGAGTCGGGATGTGCTCCAATGGCCACGGTACGCGAGTAGCCGGAGTAGTGTTTTGCGAACCAGACTCAAATGAGAGCCCACAAAAGATTGGAATCGCCTATGGGGCGACCCCGCTGATTGCGAAGATTGAGACCCAGGCAGGATTCGAACCAGGTTGTACGACAGACATTGATGAAACCTGGGACGCTGACATTGATTCTTTCGAATGGGCAACAATTACTAATCCAGCGGACGTGATCAATTTCAGTCGCGGTGCTGTGGTTTATGGAACTCCTGACGAGGACCAAGATACGATTGCCGCAGCCGAGTGGAGCATGAACGTGGATTGGTTCGTGCAATCTGGAGGAGCCTGTTTCACGCACTCGTGTGGCAACATACCCACCGGTGCAGCCGAGTTGGCTCCACCGTCGGGTTCGTACAACTGCATTTCTGTTGGTGCGTATGACGATGTTGACACTGCTGACTGGAGCGATGATGTGGTGTGGACGGGGACTTCGCCCGGTCCATCGGACGACGGCAGAAAGAAGCCAGATCTGTGTGCTCCAGGTGTGGATATCGTCTCGACGAACTTCTATGGCGTTCCCCCGGGGTTCGCGTCTGATTCCGGCACTAGCTACGCCGCTCCACATGTGGCTGGTGTGTGCGCGTTACTTTTGGAAGCGCGACCGAGCTTGATTCCCAGGCAGACCAAAGCGATATTGATCAACTCGACTCGAATGATTAACGGGCTCGGTGGCAAGACTTGGCACAGCCAAGCCGGTTGGGGTGCGCTGGATGCGTACACCGCCGTTGCTACGCGTAACTACATCAAAGACGGTGATATTCCGAGAAATGTCACTCAAAGCTACTTGTTCAACTCGGCTGCGGGGCAGGATGTCTCTGTGACGCTTGTTTGGCAGAGGAAGATGGCGGGCATAGATGAGGGCATCACTGGCTCTCCGCGTAACCTCAACCTCTACCTTGATCGCAACGTAAACGGAAACTGGGTGCAGGTTGAGGCATCTGAGAGTGGTGCACTATTCGATGGCACTGTCTTCGACAACGCCGAACGTGTTTTCATCGCGGGAGTGAGCGCACCTGCGGCGGCATATCGCGTACGAGTGGTTAGGCCGGACGACGGCTTTCCACAGTACGATGAAAGTTATTCACTATCCTGTAGACGACCGCTCCTGACAAACCCCTAGGCGAGGACGAAGCAATGATTACAACTCTTGTTCTCGTATCCGCTCTGGCCAGCGAAGTCACTTTACGTGCTTCGCTGGCTTACAATGGCAGGCAAGTTACCTCTCCTTGCGCGCTGCCCTGTGTGTCCCGAGACGGACGATACATTGGTTTTCACACGAATGATAACTTAGACGATCGAATCGGTAACCCGCGTGGCGACGGATATGCCCGCGACCTATTGACGGGGCGAATTGAACGTGTCACGGTGGCGAACGACGGCTCACTCGGAAACGATCTGTCTTCGATTTTTGGCTTTTCGGCCGACAACAGATTCGTCGTTTACGATTCCGAGGCGACCAACATGGTCTTCGGAGACACAAACGGGATGAACGACATTTTCGTTCGGGATCGCCTTCTTCAGACTACGGAGATGGTTTCAGTCACCCATGATGGCCAACTGGCTAACGGCGTCAGCGAAATACCTTCAATCAGCGGTGATGGGAGGTTCGTAGTTTTCGACTCGAACGCAACAAATCTAGTTCCCAGCGATACGAACGGAAAAAACGACATCTTCGTCAGAGACCGGTGGCTCGCGACTACGCTTCGTGTCTCTGTTTCTTCAACTGGAGAACAGGCTGACAGAGATAGTTGGGGAGCCTCGATTAGTGCAGATGGCAGATATGTCGTGTTCCAGTCGTACGCTCGGAATCTCATCCCTGACGACACCAACCGGCGCCTGGACGTGTACCTACACGACATGCAGACCGGCGAGACCGAAAGGGTGTCCACTGCTACAGATGGTACCGAAGGCAATAGTGACAGCAATCTTGTCTTCGCATCCACTCCAATCTCTGCCGACGGGAGGTTTGTCACATTTTTCTCAACGGCAAGCAACCTTGTACCTGGAGACACCAATCGCTCAGTGGACACATTCGTGCGCGACCGCTGGACGGGTGAAACCAAACGAGTATCGTTGCGCTCTGATGGCGGCCAGGGCAATCACGGTGGGGGCGACAGTGTGATTAGCGCCGACGGGCGGTACATCTGTTTTTTTTCCGCATCCACAAATATGACGAACGAGAACGACGCCAACGGCACTTTGGCAGACTTGTTTATGCGCGACACGATGACGGGTGAGACGTGGAGGATAACCAATTCCACTGCAGGCGAGCAGGCAGACAATTGGTGCGGTTATCAGTCAATGAGCGCCAGCGGCCTCGTCGTTGTGTTTCAGTCGCAGGCCACCAACCTGGCACCCAACGACACCAACGGCTTCATGGACGTCTTCGTCCACATCAACTCGCGGCTGCGGAGGTGAGGAGAGTGAGGAGTGAGGAGCGTGAGAAGTGAGAAGTGAGGAATGAGGAGTGAGGAGTGAGACGGGTCGAATAACGAATACAGCTACGGTTGGCTCCCCGTCCGGTGGCTGTTTTATCACAACGTGATCACAAATTCGTCTAATTACGGTCCCTACCACTGAAACAAACCCAGGAAAGCCCAGGGCTGCCGGTATGCTGATGCTGTAACCCAGAGGTGAATGATGTTTAGACGGTTAGTATGGCTTCCGATCTTCCTCGCACTCCAATCCACCGGCTTAGCCGCAAAAGTCGTGTTTGTTGTTGCGCAGGGGGCGGGGCAACTGCACGATCTGCGATGGGGCTTGACGACATTGCCCGCCGACCAAGTCGTTCAGCAATGGGGAGTTCCTCAGAACGGCGATCGAGAGGACGCTTTTCCACTCTGCGCAACAGCCGGAACGCAGCTTGGAGTCAAGATCGAATGGGAGAACGGAGAAACTCCAAGGCCGTGGACAGTCGCTTACGCGCTACTCAAGAGCACAAACAGCCAGCAAACATATTGGTTCGAAGGTCTCTCAACATTTCACGCGCCGAACGACATCCACACATTTCCGATTCCGCTGCCGACGATTCTGGATCGGTTAGTGCTAACTGGCGGCGTAATCATTCGGCAGCCTTTTGGTCTGCCTGGCACACCGCCAACGCGGCGCACGATTATCTACAACGTGCTTAGCGCACCGCAGGCACCGATGCAGCCCGCATGGGTGTCGGTGTTGAATTGGTCAACGGTGTGGGGATATGGCGCTACAACTCCGTCTCAGGCGACAACACTCTTAGGAGATCAGCTTCATGCGCGCGGCACTTACAACGGCGGATTCAACTCGTACATCGCTTCCGCAAGCGATTCGGGAGAAACATTTCAACTGCGCCGATTTTTGAACGATCCGATTTTTCCTTATGGTGAGTGCAACGAGTTTGCCGACTTCCTCGTGTGCCTGGCGAACTCGGTCGGAGGATTGAATCTGGTCGCGCAACGTTCGAATTCGATTTTTGGAAACGTTGGTTTCAATTTCAATACGATTGACCCGACCGGAACAAATAGCGGCAATCAACCCCACAGAGGACAATGGCGATACCACCAGTTCGGTGTTAATCCGAACGCAAACTTTGAAGTTTGGGATGGATGTTTAGATTTCTTTGCGCCTACCGTACCTGCCGGTCCGATTTGGGGGCTTGGCCGCGATACGACTTACTATGGCGGCGCTTGGGACCAGGGACTTGTCTCAAGCTACATTTCCGGAAGCTGGTCCCCACGACCGGCAGGCGGTTTCGTTCCCGCGTTGACCACGAATTAGGATGGAGAGAATTGCGATGAAAAGAATTGGAACATTTCTGTTTGCGGTTTGCGTTGCCTGTCTTGCTTTTGCGCAGTCTGACGTGCGTGTGCATGACTCGAAAGGGACGCCGATCGGGCTAAGCTCGAACCGGATGCTTGGTTTGGTTTTGGGTGCCGAAGCGATTCCAGGGATTCGATTGAAAGATGGCGTGAACACTTACATCGAGTTGAATTCCTCTCCATATCACGATGTGCCTGCGTATTCATCCATCTCGCGTGTTTGGGATGGACCCACTGGGTCGGAGATGGATCTGGTCCGGATCGAAATTCGTGTGTTTCTGAGCGAAGCGATTGCGAAGAAGCAGCTTGAGTTGATGCGCCAGAGATCCGCGGCAATGTTTTCAAAAACCGATGCAAAGTCGCTCGGCTACGACTTGGCGTTTCGCTCGGTGCAGCCAAATTGCGGAATCTTGATGGCTGCTAAGGGGCGAATGACGATTTCGATTAACGTTATGGGCGACGGCGATCAAACGAAGCGCGTTAACGAGCTGTCTACTCGCCAGTCGAAGTTGCTTCGATAGTCTTGGATGCCCGACAGGTCGCAATCACAAGCCGTCGGGCAGAGATTCTGACTACCCCAGAGGTGTTTCTGCGTGAGTGCTGAATCGTTCCATCTTGAGCTCTGTGCCGTCGTCGTAAATAAAGATTACGTCGTGATCAAACCGACCCGGATCATCGTGAACTATGTTGATATCAATCCAGGTGTTTAGCCCCGGAACCGGCTTAGGCACGTCCTGGTAACTGACCATCCCAACGCACGAACTCCGCGATCGCACAAGCGTGATTCTCCCTGGCACCGATTTCGCAGGTGAACTGGCGGCTTCCACAATTTTGATCTGGACCGTCTTAGCAACGCCGGCCCTGGCATCCACACCCCCGATCACGTTGACTATGGGCACATACCCTGGACCGAGTGGATCTGGAAATCCCCTCTCGACTACTCTATCTTCCTGCATTCCTTCCTCGGACATGTTCTTTGGCTCCCCCCTCTTTCGGGCTGCTCCTATGATTCTACGAATCACCGCGTGCATCCTCTTTTCGAAGCATGTCACTCCGCAGCCGCCCTCGCAAACGGGGTAAGATTTGGTCCGTAAATCTGTCGCATTCACTTTGGGTTCTGCCCAGTAGGCGAATTGGCAAGCGTGCAGGCAGCGGGAGGCTCTATTCGGGAGCACAAGCTCTTGGATCGCCTCGCCACAATGAGGTGAATGCTTGGCTACGCGAACTTCTGTCAATTTCGTTGGTCGTTTACGACGACTCCTTTTCGGTTCTCCAATTCCGACTGCCCACGCCCAACACGAACGCCTGGGAATTCTCACCGGACTGCCGGTATTCGCGTCGGACGCAATCTCCTCAAGCGCTTACGCAACCGAGGCGATCATGGGAGTGCTTGTGCTTGGCGGAATCGCCTTGCTCCAAGTTCAGATTTGGATAACGTTCTGCATCATCGCGCTCATTGCGGTCGTTTCATGGTCGTACTGGCAAACGATTCACGCTTATCCAAGCGGCGGCGGTTCTTACATCGTTGCGAGTGAAAACCTTGGACGCAGGCCCGGGCTCATCGCTGCGTCCGCACTCCTGATTGATTACGTATTAACGGTGTCGGTGTCCGTGGCTGCCGGCGTTGCTGCACTCGTTTCTGCGTATCCGGCTTTGCACAGTTGGCTCGTTCCGTTAAGCGCTGCGGCTATTCTGGTATTGACATTCGGAAACCTGAGAGGTGTTAGGGAGTCCGGCGCCCTGTTCTCTATTCCGACCTATGGGTTCCTGCTTTCAGCGTTTACGATGCTGGGATTCGCAATTTTTCGGAGCTTGACGCAACCGGCGGTTGCACAAACGGTTGTCGGAGAGGCCGGGAGCGCAGGCAGCGAGGCGAATGTGCTCGTTCTTTTCGTTGTGTTGCGAGCGTTCGCTGCTGGATGCACTGCGTTGACGGGAATCGAAGCGGTCAGCAACGGGGTTCAGGCGTTCAAATCCCCGGAGTCAACAAACGCGTCGAAAACTCTCGCGCTTATGGCGATTACACTCGCACTGCTATTCCTGGGAATCGGTTACTTTGC
Organism: Fimbriimonadales bacterium; assembly: GCA_046330175.1. Taxonomy (GTDB): domain Bacteria; phylum Armatimonadota; class Fimbriimonadia; order Fimbriimonadales; family ATM1; genus JAJPJR01. The sequence continues at coordinate 428,797 of JAXLTG010000001.1, read as the reverse complement.
CCTGCACTTGCCTTCCATTGAGCTATTGGCAACTAAGAATCCTGCGTACACCACCCTCTTCTCGCAGGTCGCCGCGTGGTCGTTCGGTGGCAATCAGACAATCGGTTTTTACTGCGTTCAGTACTCGACGGCGGCATTGCTGATTTTGGCTGCGAACACCGCCTTTGCAGACTTCCCGAGATTGGCGAGTTTGTTGGCAAGAGACGGATTCCTTCCGAGGTCGCTCATGCGGCAAGGCGACCGGCTCGTATTTCAAAACGGCATTTTGCTACTCGCTGTCGCTGCGACCGCATTGGTATGGGCGTACCACGGTGAGTTGGACCAACTCCTGCCACTCTACGCGATTGGAGTTTTCACCGCGTTTACACTTTCGCAACTCGGGATGATTGTCCACTGGAAACGGCTCGGCGCGCGACAACACATGCTGAGCATGACGGTAAATCTGATCGGCGCGGTCATGACTGGAATTGTTGCTGTCATCCTGCTGGTCACGAAGTTTTTTGAGGGCGCATGGTTGATTGGAATCATCGTTTGCCTGTTCTACTGGATGCTCAGCTCAATCAAGGGCCGGTATCAAGCGATTGCAAAGAAGCTAACGGGCCGCTTGGGAAGCGCGACCGCACAACGTAAACACTCGGTCTTGCTGTTAGTCCCTCGTGTGCATCAGGGGATTTTGGAGTCGCTTCAGTACGCGAAGAAGCTGCACGCGGACGACTTCACGGCGTTGCACGTAACGATAAACCCGCAAGCAGAGACTCAGCTTCGAGAGGACTGGGAGAAGTACGGCGCGGGAGTTCCGCTTGTTATTGTTGAGTCTCCTTACAGATCTCTGATTGAGCCAATTCTTGAGTATGTCGACGCGATGTCTGAAAGCAGCGAGGATTCGATTGTAACTGTGATCGTCCCGGAGGCGGTGCCGAGCAAGTGGATATACAAGCCGCTCCAGGAGAACATCGCGGGACCACTGAAGCGAGCACTCGGGAACCGGCGCAACGTGGTGGTTACAAACGTTAGGTACTTCCTCGATTAGGGCCACGGGATCAACAGATTTCCGAAAATTCACCCTTGATATTTGCCCTGCCTCATGACTAATAGGCATGAAAGAATTGAGAATGGCCCCGGCCGCCAGCCCGAAAAGGGTGCCAAGAGTTGTCAGGGTGGTGGGAATTTCGGCTCCCGGCGTGGAATATTGCGGCATGCCAAAGAGAATTACTCGGCGCGAGTTTTCGAAACTTTCGGTTTTGTCGGCCGTTTCAGCGAGCCTTGTGACCGCAGCGAGGGGCGAAGAGGCGGGAGTTCAGGGTGTTGAGACGCAGCTTGCCAAACCTCTTCCCGAAGGCACGAAGAAGCTGCTTGAAGCCGCGAACAAATACCTCGAGTCTCTAACGAAATCGCGGATGAAGCATAAGCTTCCTGAAAACAGCGAGCCCTGCACGGTGTACATCGTCACAGAGGTGAACTCATGACGCTCGGCCCGCGCAGCACTGTTGCCCAGCTCGCAAAAGCGCTTGCTTCTCGTGCAGTTTCATCTGTCGAGTTGACGGAAACGTATCTTCAACTGCTGAGCACAAAAGGAACAGAACATAACGCGGTTGCGGAACTCACCCGCGAACATGCGCTGGCCCAAGCAAAAAAGGCCGATGCCGAACGAAAACGCGGCAGAGTGCGAGGGCCATTGCACGGAATCCCATTCGGCGCGAAAGACCTATTGGCCACCAAAGGCATCCCGACTCGCTGGGGATCGCCGGGACACAGCGATCAAGTTTTCAACTATGACGCGACGGCGATTCGAAAACTGTATGAGGCGGGCGCAATCTTAGTCGCAAAGCTGAGCATGATCGAGCTCGCAGGTGGCGGAAACTACAACGTTGCAAACGCAAGCGCAAACGGCCCCTGCCTTTCCGCGTTTGACAAAACACGTTGGGCGGGAGGAAGTTCGTCTGGTTCTGGCGCTGCGGCGACTTTGGGATTGTGTGGGTTTACGCTGGGCAGTGAGACAAGCGGCAGCATAACTTGTCCCAGCGCGTTCAACGGCGCGACAGGATTCAGGCCAACTTATGGACGAGTGAGCCGATATGGCGCGATGGCGCTCTGCTGGACGCTCGACAAAATCGGTCCTATTGCTCGAAGTGCAGAATGCTGCGCGACAGTGCTGCAAACGATTGCCGGATATGATTCGCGTGACCCGAGCAGTTTGGAAGAGAAGTTTTCGCTTCGGCCAGCGAGAAAGCGACCAAAAATTGGGTTGTTGAAAGAATCATTCAAGGAGAATGATGCTGGCGAGTGCGAAAAGGCGTACAACGAAGCGATAAAGCAACTGAAAAAGTTGGGCTATGAAACGGTTGACGTTGCCTATCCTGACCTTCCTTATGGAACAGCCGTAGAGATCATCGTCAATGCCGAGGGCGCGAGCGCACACGAACACTTTATTCGTGGGCCGCGATTTCAGTCGCTTGCAGACAAAAATCAAGTCGCCGGATTGGCCGCGGCGCTTGAGACTAAAGCAGTTGATTATCTTTGGGCGCTTCGTTTTCGTACTGAGGCACTGAAAGCGAACTCCGTTTGGGAGAAGTGCGACTGCATCTTTTCGCCGGTGTTCTATCACGGCGCGCCGCCGATAGATCAACCGTTCGACAGATCGTTTGCGAAAATGGGTGGCGATGGAGGACCTGCAAACCTTTTGGGATGGCCAGCTATTGCGTTCCCTATCGGATTCGAGGGTGAGCTTCCGCTGGGCGGCCAGATCATCGCACCTGCGAAACGAGAAGATGTGTGCCTGCGGGTTGCATTGGACTACCAGCGTGAAACGGATTGGCACCTGCGACGGCCAAGAAACGTCTAAGATAGCGGTTAGAAAGGCGATGTCCGGTTAGCGGACAAGGAGAAGGAGAAGGTGAACATGAAGACGAAGATTTTGATTATGGTCGGCGCGTTGCTGGTTGCCGTAGCGGGGGTATCCGCTGAGATTCAGTGGGCAAAAACGTACGCCGCTGCCCAAAAAACGGCAAAGGCGCAAAACAAATTGATCATGGTGGATTTTTACACCGATTGGTGCAGTTGGTGCAAAAAGTTAGACGCAGATACCTACCCCAACGCGAAAGTTGTCGCGTATTCCTCAAAACTGGTTTCTGTGAAAGTTGACGCCGAGAAAGAGGGAGTTGAGCTCGCGAAGAGATACAAAGTGCAGGGGTATCCGACGATTCTGTTCTTGGACGCAAACGGCGAACTCTTTGGCGAAATAAGTGGATACATGCCACCGACAGAGTTTCTATCGGAAATGACCAAGATAAACGACCGTTTCGCTTCCTATCCGGCGCTGGCCGCCAAATTGAAAACAAACCCGGACGATGGCGAAGCAAACGCGAAAATGGTGCCGGTGCTTGCCGCACAGCGAAAAGTTGACGCTGCAAAGGCCGCACTTGACAAGGCAGTTGCCGCCGGCTACAAGGGCGAGCATCTTGCCAAGGCGTACAACGCGGTCGGCGACGCGCACCAAACCGCTGAGAAGTACGACGACGCAATTGGATACTTCAGTGAGGCGATGAAATCGGCGAAGCAACCCAGCGACAAAAGCTACGCGCTGATGTCCATCATGTATTGCCACTTGAGCAAAGGCGAATTGGAAAAGGCGAGAGCTTCGGCCAAAGAGTTGATCGCCATGCCTGGCGCACCGAAAGAGCATGTGGACCTCGCGAAAGAGCTCCTCAAGCAGTTGGGCGGAGGCGGTTAGCGCGGCTTCGGGAACCGATAGTGGCCGATAATCGGCCAGGACGTTAGGACGTCCTCTTCGCGAGTGGTTGACAAATTGTGAATAACATACGGCCAGCCACTCGCGTTTCTGTTGTCGGAAACGATTCCCACATGTTTGATTGTGGGCGTTAGATTCCAGAACACAATGTCGCCTGGTTTCCATTCGTTTTTGGTGCGCTCCGTTACGGCTTTTGTTACCTTTTGGCCGAACCGACCGAAATAGGTCATCTGGTTTGGAGTTCGACGATGGTCAATGTTCTTATCCGGCTTTGTTGCACCCCAAAGCTTCGGATATGCGGACCAATTTCGTTTCATGTCCTCGTGCACCAGCACTTGAAGGTCGTAACCAGCGCTGCGCAGGGATCGCACCACGACATCTGTGCAGACTCCCTTGGTTTTTGGCAGATCGCCGCCCGGATACGCAATGGAAAAGTACGCGGGATCATATCGAGTTCCCCAAGTGCACTGATCGCGCGCGCTTGCGACGATTTTGTCTGCCGCCGTGAGCTTGGCGATGCATAGCGCTGTGATAACTGCGACCATGGAGAGAGAGTACCAAAAAAAATACCGCGACCCTGTTGGGGGCCGCGGCATTGAGTGATTAGGTTATTTGATTCTTGAGATGCGAGAGATTTCGCAGCCGAAGAAATCTCGCGTTCCGGTTGACGGGATCAGATCGCCATTTCGGACGGCGAACACGAGCCTATCGTAACCGTATCGCGGGTCGTTGTATCGGTTGTCGTAGCGATTGTCGTAACGGTTGTCGTTTCGATACCGATCATCGTTTCGATTCGTTCGAAATTCGAAGATCACTTGGCCGTTGTTGCTGTACCAGTAGCCTTCGATTTCTCGTCGTCGAAAACCGTTGTCGTTTTTGATGACGATAACAGCTTCGTTGCGACTCTTTAGGTTGACCACAACCTCGGCGTCGTTGCCATACCGATCATATCGGTCGTAATGGCCGCCTCGGTACACGCCGATCAGGCGCTCATCGCATCGCAAGTTGTCGCGATAGCCGTACCATCTGTCGTCGTTGTATCCGTAGCCGTTGTCATAGCCGTAGTCGTCTCCAGCGAGCACGCTGAACACTGTGTTCCAAGTGTTTGTCACGCGGCCGCCGCGTCCGTCGCAAAATCCGAAGTCGAGTGAACCGGTGCCATTTCTGAGCGCCTCGAAATACCAAACGTTGTTGCGATTACCGTTACCGTTTCCATAGTTGCCGTTACGGTCGCGTCCATTGTTGTAGTAGTCTCGATTGCCCGGAATTTCACCTTCTCGCGCTTCGCGGAACAGGTCGGACTTTTTAAGAAGTCTCCAATCCACGTTTCCGTTTCGCTTCGGTCCAAGATCAACCGCGATGATGTCGCCGCGCTTCACCTTCAACTTGAGACCGTTGTCTTTCAGGCCGAGGCGGTGGACCTTTGGCGAGCCGCCGACCGAAATCGGGTTCGGGCGATTGCCTCTTCCGCCGTTCTCTTCCTGATAGTTGTATTGCGCGAATGACAAAACTGGCAGCAAAGCCGCCGCGAGAAGAACCTTAGTTTTGAGTTCCATTTGTTAATTTAGTCTCCAATAACGAGCGGAGATTTCCGCCCGGATCAGATTGTCGTATGTGGGTAGACGACTGCCAGGCTCGCAGGTTTCGTATTTCGGGGAGAAGGGACTTGTTGCCTATGGGGAGGGTTCGAGGGGTTCGGGGGAGGAGATGAAACCCTTTTTCGGTTCGCGGTGCTCACCGATTCCCCCCTGAGTTCAGGGGGGAATGAGGAAGTGAAGTTGCGGCCCCGTGAGCTAGTTGTCCTGATATTCACCATCTTAGTCACACGTCGAAAACTCCTTCCTCTCTACGAAGTTAGGAGGAAGGAGCGGTGAGCTTGCGAACCGCAGGATGGAGGTTGCTTACGCCTCCGGCTTTCTCGCGGTTTCAGTTATTCGTTTGTTTGCTTAATGGCCGGTTGGTTCAGATCGGGAGTTTGCCGTAGCAACGCACCTCCATCCCTCCCCGAACAAGTCGGGGTCCCTTACCTCCTGCGTCCCGCAAGAGGAAGGGAATCGGAGTTCCTCTGGAACCGGGGTGCAAACTCCACTGCGCTACGTTTCATTTCGGCCACGGCTCCCCAAAATCGCGTTTCCGACCGATAGAACTGCGGCGGCTAGTCTGGTGACCATGCCGAGACTAGCGACTTCGGATGGAACAAAAGTGAGGTATCCGACGGCGAGGGCGGTTGCGGCGAACATGACTAGCACTTTCGATCTCGTTGAACTTCTTTGGAGTAGCCAAAGAATGGAGAACACAGTCAATCCAACACAAATCAACGCCACGATCCCAAGTGACCATCCGGGCGGCAAGTGAACCCAGCCTCCAACGACGTCCTCCATCTTCGGAGCCGAGCCCGTACGAGACAAGTCATACTCGTACACCAGGACCTCGCCAAGCGAAAACAGCACGGCCACTGCGAATACACAAATGAGCAAGACTTTCGATAGAAAACTCATTCGACTGGCCTCGGGACGGGTTCCCTCTCTCCGACAGTCGACCACCAGTATCCATAGGCGTACTTAATTGGGTTTTCAAGACACGGAGGGCAAAATCTGACGTATGCCATTGCACCACACATGAGTCCAAACGCCTTGATGAGTTGATCGCGCGCGAGGTAACACGCGCCGGTACAACAGTCGCCTAGCCCCTGAGCACAGTGCAGGAGGTCACAGTCGCAACATTTGTGTTGGCATGCCCCCGAGTAACCCATACGTTCGTGACCCTCTAGGCACCGATCGTGGATGAGGCAACACGAGTCAAGGCAATCAATTGGCATGAAACCGGAGTCTGGCGGCTTGCGATTCGCCGCACCACAATAGTTGCCATACCACCAAAAGCCTACTCCAGGTCCAGACTGTCCGGGCTGAATTTTGAGCCGCCGCGTAACTCGCTGGGGCGGTGGCGTGTAAAGCATGATCGTGTGCCGAACCGTTGGTTGCAAGTACCTACCAAATGATGGTGAAAAAGAATCATGGCCCTGCGAAACCATGGTGGATGCGCTACCCATTGCGCCATCGTCGTACGCCAGCAGTCTCCCTCGAAATCTGCGTGGATTCGTGCTTGGGCCGTTAGTTGATGTCGCGCTAACGGTGACTCCGGTTTGGGTGTATGAGTAGTTGTCCTTCACAACTTCATTTTCATCACTCAAAGCCCAAGTGCTTCCGCTTCCATCGAAGTGGAAGTAGCGTTTCGTGCCTTCGCGGTTGGTGGAAATCAATCCGAGGCCGTTGGTGTACAGACATTTCACAGTGAACGTCCCGCTGATCAGCGTGTACTCCGCAAGCAACATTCCATCAACTTCATCGTGCACAAAGTTCGTCCAGTTTGTTGCGCCGTTGAGTTTCGAGCGCACTCGACAAAAACTACTTGATGTTGTCCAACTCTTCACATTCATGTAGGTCACCACCTGAGGATATCGCTCCGGGACAACTCTACGAGTTGTCCGTGCCACCGGCCCGACGTCGCAGTGTTGTGGATTTGCAAACATCGAAGGCAAGTTGCCGAATCCTCTGATCGTTCGTGCTGTAGCTAAAAGAGATTGTTAGTCCTAATGGCTCAAAGTCGCCCTCAATGTAATAAGCTCCAGCACATACCGTGAAGTCAATCGTTGACATTTGCTCAGTGCCAGTTTTCTCAACATAAACGCCCTGCAGTCCCTGCGTTGTACTGAGACGTGCGCCAGGCAGCAACCCGTGCCGCCGCGCACGTGCCAGAGGCCAGATTGATATCCACAGGTCCATCTTTTTCGCAGACCTGGGTTCAACGAGGTGGAAGCCGTTCGACGTTTGTCTCCAATCTATCCTCTCAATCGGGGCCGCAACTTGCCATCCGTGAGGAAGTGAAACGGTCAGTTTTTGATTGAGAAGATTTTCCAAATACGGAGTCGAAATCAAATTCGACGCCACGGACGTTGCTAACATAATTGAAACTCCAGAAATCATCTTTTCTACCTCGCTTTGTTGCACCGAACGCAATATTTTCCTGTGTGCCACGAGCCCCTTGACTCGCACTGTGAGTCTGGCACAGGAAAGAAAACATCAATAGAGACGTTGTATCCAACGTCACAAACTTGACAAGACTTCAATATTCTTGTTTCTCCTCGGCGTCTAATGTCGACTCTGTCTCTCAGTTGACAAACCCGTTTGGCTGCAATAATATTTACCGCACAATCGCCACTACGCGGTGGCCTTGGCTTACCGCAATGCACGACGTTCCCTCCAGCTTCCCCACCAGTTCCATAACATGTGACGAACACATACTTCCATGGCTTTTCGCATGGTGGTTCGTTACCCATGTCACCACCATCGAACTCAGCTGGCGTGTACCAGTTTTGGTCGGAATCACCCGCTGCGGAGAAATATCGGCCAACAGCCACTTGGAAGAAACGTTCCGCACTAAGAACGAAGCTGCTGTTCGCACTTCCCATTGCGCCGTCGTCGTAATATCCCCATCTTCCAACAAACCGGTTTGGATTCGTTGATGGGCCGTTGGTGGACGTAGCAGAGATTGTGACTCCAAATGCGGAGTATGAATAGCTGTCCTTCAAATTTTCGCTCTCGTCGCTTAGTGCGTAGGTTGATCCTAGGCCATCAAAGTGGAAATACCGTTTTGTGCCTTCGCGGTTGGTGCTAATCAGACCGAGGCCGTTGGTATACAAACACTTGATCGTGAACGTCCCAGATATCAGTGTGTATTCTGCAAGCAAAGAACCGCTCAATTCGTCCTGAACAAAGTTCGTCCAGTTTGTCGCGCCGTTCAGTTTGCTTCGCATCCTCCGCCCATCGCCGTCATATTCATGCGTGTCGTCATTCGATGTGCCAGGAAAATCAATCGAAGTCAAATGCGATTCGAAGTCCCAATTGTACGTCGTCGTGTTCCCGCCTGAGACTTTCGTCTTGGTGTTCCCAAAATGATCGTAGGTGAAGTCATCGCTTCCCGCATCGGTCATCTCGTTGTTCGTGCCGTACACATAGTCGGTCTCCACGCCGTCAGCGAACTGGATAATTCGGTTGCCGTTCGCATCGTAAACGAAACTGTACTGGTACTCACGCGTTCCCGGCGCTTTCGCGCTCCACTTCGTTTCCATTTTCAGTTGGTACAGCGGATCGTAACCATAGCGCCAATACTTGGAATCTTTATCCGTCATGGAAAGCCTGATTCCAGCTTTATCCAGTTCGTAATCAAAACTCGTGATCACCGTCCCCGCCTGCTTCTTATCGAGAACTTTGCGAAGGTGCTTGTTTTTGTTCGCGACGTAAGCATGCGATGAATCGGTGTCCTGATAAAACGATTCTCTTGTGGTTTTCGTGGTCGAGCTCGTATTCCTTAGAGTGATCTTCTTCACGCGGCCATCGGTCAGATACTCATGCTTCGTGACATCCCCATCGGGATTGGTTACAGTATCAAGCTGTCCATCGTCGGTATAGGCATAATCCCAAGTTTTTGCGCTGCCGCCCCGGAGCGTGAGCTTCGTCTGGGTCTTCTGGCTCGCCGCGTTCCATGTGTATTCTAAAACGTAGTTGTGATCGGTTCCGATAACAAACCCTTGCGGCCCTTGCTCAATCTTCGTCAGCCGGTTCGCATCGTCGTAAGTGTAGCGCTTTTCTCCCGATGCGTCCTTGAGTTTTGTTCTTCGCCCAGCAGCGTCTGTTGTGATTTCCGTATCTGTTCCAGATGTGAAATCCTTCTTTTTGAGGTAGTAAAGATCGTCATATTCGTAAGTGACGGTGTCTTCGCTGGCGCCTTTCTTGTTCTTCTTGGTTTTTACCATTCCAGGTTCGAAGTAAGTGAATAACTCCTGCCAGCCGCCGGGATAATCAATCTGCGTCGGCCTTCCGATATCGTCAAAAGTGGTTGTGGTGGTGTTGCCTCTTGGATCGGTCACACCGGTTTGCCAGCCTTCGGCGTTATAGGCGAAGGTTGTCTCTTCGCCGTTTGCATCCGTGACTTTGCTAAGCCGTCCCATGATATCGTGTTCGTAAGTGGTGCCGACGCCGTTTTCGTCAATCTCTGCGGACAGGTGGCAGCAGTCGTACACCGTTGATGTAGACGTGGAATCGGGGTTGGTGTGCTTCACCATTCTATCTAAAGCGTCAAAATCGAACTTGTCGGTATTGCCGCTTGGACCGGTGTTCTCATATACCCTTCCCCTAATATCCACCTTGAGGTTCGTTATCGCTCCAGAGGGCATCGTGATCTTATCGGGGGTGCCGTACGAGTTTGCGGTGTTCTGGTCGTAGGCGAAGCTCGTGGTTTTGTCCACACCGTTTTTGGATGTGAGCAGCCGGTACTTGTTCGTTGAGTTGTCGTACCCGTTGGTTAGGACTGTCTGAGATAGGTCGTTGACCACCGTTTTGACGAGTCCCAAGCTATTTGAGCCTCCATCCAGTTCGTAGGTGTAGGTGGTGACATTGTCGAGAGGGTCTTTTTGAGTCAAGATATCGTGAAGCGCGTTATAGGTCCACTCGAGTTTGGCAAGGAGCGTCCCCGTTGAGTCTGTATCGGTGATCTTTTTGATCTCTTGCTTTTGGAGTTCGTGCTTATTCGCTCCAGAGTTGTAGGTTAGAATCGTTTTGTGCCTGCTCCAGGGTGTTCCGCTCACCGGAATCTTGTGACCCAAGATCGTTAAGGTTTCCCAGCTTGTCGAATCGTAAGTGAACTCCGTATCGTTTGACAGAGCATCGGTAATCTTGGTGATCTGTCCGCTAAGGTTTATTGCAAAAACGGTGGTTTTGCTAAGGCGGTTGGTTACAGTGGTGCTGTTTGGGCCGTAGCTGATCGCCGTGCTGCTCAAAGCCGGATCCTTGACATTAGTGACCTTGTTCCCGGTTCCGTAGGTGTATTCGGTTGCGTGGCCGTGGCCGTCGTAGGCTTTGCTGATTCTGCTTGAAGAATCCCAATCAAACCGGGTGGTTTCTCCCATCGGATTGGTAATCGCGATCAATCTGCCGCTTGAATCGTAGCCCAAGAAGGTGGACTGGAACCCCACATCACCCGGCGCCGATTCGCGAATCTCGTTGAGCCGAGTTAGAGAGCTAAAGGTGATGTAATAAAAGAACGTCTCTCTTCCAAACCCGTCAGTTACTTTGCTAATCCGGTTGCTCCCATCCCTTGTCAGGGTGATTTCATGGGTGGTTCTTGAGACTATCTTTTTGAGGAGCTTCGTCGAGAAATCCCAATACCATTTGTCGCCGCCAAAGCGGGTGAGGATGAAGTCGGTTCCGTCGCTGATTAGAACCGCGTCTTCTTTGTTTGCGGTGTAAGTCTGCGGCGTTGACGTCGCATCCTTAGCAAAAACTCTTTGAGTGCCGTCGGCGTCAATGATGGTGACGTTGCCGCTTCCGTCGGTTGTGAGCGATGCGTGGTAGGGGAGCATCCACTTCGTTCCCAGATCGGTGTCCGCGGCTCCCAAGCTGTTATGAATGAGAACGGGTCCGGTTAGTTTTGTGTTTTGAGGATTTGGGTAGACATTTGTCCCCCCCCACTTCCACCACACGTCACGCAGCTTCCGCTGCCGAGCACTAAGTGCAAGTTGCCGTTGACTACGTTGACGCCATGAACGAAGCGCCACCAATGCCTGCTTCCAGCTTCTCCCGCCATTTTTTCGCCTCCGGATGGATGTACTAATCTCTTCTACGCACAATTGCCTGGCACCGTTTCGTCGAAATACAAGAATTTTTGGGCTTTTTTCCTTCGCTACCGTGAGCTAAGGATTAGCGGTCAATCACCAAGTATCCACAACCTTCCCGCTGTCAATAAACGCCATGTGCTCGATGTGATAAACGTCGTGCGCTACCAGCATCGTAATCAAATCGTTCACCTTAGTAGTTCCCCGCTCTGGGTGCTCCACCGTCTTCTCAAAATCTTCAGGCTTCAACGACTTGATGTACTCAATCGTCTTCGCTCGGTCCGCTTTGAAGTTCGCGGCTTCCGCCAAAGGGTCCTTCGATGCGTAGTCATGTTCTATCGCAATCACCCCTTCATCATACGCGACAATCGCCCCACCCGGAGTTTCAACGCCGACTTTTATTCGCGTAAGCATGATCGGCTCCCAATCCGCCAAGTGGCAAACATCTTCTCGCGGAGTGAACCGATCAGGGTGCGGCCTCGCATCCCAACCCGATGGCCCAATCCGACGAATCTCGCGCTCCAGAAGGCGAGGCGTCATTTCGAGCGCGCGAAGGCAGTAGTAATCCATGCAAAGAAGGATATCCGCCGAGCCGTGTCGAAAACATGCGAATCCGTCGTGCAGGGGTTACTTTTTGCGAGCGACGTAAGTACTTAGGAGGACGTTATGCTGAAAGAGTTTAGAGAGTTTGCGATGAAGGGGAACATGCTCGACCTGGCGGTCGGCGTCATCATCGGCGCAGCGTTTGGAACGATCATCACCTCGCTGGTGAACGACATCCTGATGCCGCCAATCGGGATGCTGCTCGGAGGGCTCGATTTCTCGAATATGTTTTTGGTGCTGAAGCAGGCTCCGGGAGGGGTTGGCGATTTCCACACCGCCGCCGAGGCCGCGAAGGCGGGCGCGGTCACGCTGAACTACGGCATCTTCATCAATGCAGTGATTAACTTCCTGATCGTGGCGTTCTGCATTTTCATGGTCATCAAGTCTATGAACCGATTCAAGAAAGCCGAGGCTGAAGCCCCTGCGGCTCCACCCAAATCTGAGGTCCTTCTCGAAGAGATTCGCGACCTTTTGAAGGCAAAGGGCTAAACCCGGGACCATTTCCGTCTGCTCCCGGAGGTTCGGTAAAATCGAGCCGTGACCCCGGGAGTACGACGACTTCTGTACCAATCCATCAAGTGGATTGGCGTTCCGTTGGCGTTGCTGGGTGTCGGGTACTTCATCATCGGGCCGTACGTTATGCCCAGATTTATCGGGTTATTTATGAAGGAAAAGGTCCTCGAAACTGGTGACCAGCCGCGTAGGCCGGCGGCTCAGCCGAGCGCCGAGGGTTCCCCCTCGAAGAAACACACGTGAAGGTTCTCCTGCTTGAATCGAACCTGCTTTGGTCTCGACGTTTGGTCATGACTCTTGAAAGCGCAGGTCATGTCGCGGAAGTCGCTACACTCGTTCCTGGCGGTGGGGGGTTTGACGTCGCGATTGTAAATCTAAGCGACCCCCTAGTCAATCCGTTCGAGGCTGTGCGTGAACTGAAGCAGCAAGGGGTTCTCGTTTTCGGCCACGCTGGGCACAAAGAGAAAGAGTTAATTGAAAAAGGTCAGGAGGCTGGGTGCGACCGCATTCTTTCCAACGGCCAGCTCACCTTTAAGCTTCCCGAAATACTGAGTGAGTTTCAACATGCAGGATAGTTTCGGGCGCACGATTGACTATCTTCGCGTAAGCGTTACAGATCGCTGCAACTTTCGGTGCGTTTACTGTATGCCGGAAGATGGATACCCTGTTGCGCCCAAAGATGAGCTGTTGCGGTTTGAAGAGATTTCCAAGATTGTGCACCTTGCGGCGGACCTGGGCATTCGCAAAGTTCGGCTGACCGGTGGCGAGCCACTGCTGCGCAAAGATTTGCCCGAACTGATCTCACAGATTCGAGAGCATCGAGGCGTCACCGACTTGAGTTGCACAACAAACGGGCACCTACTCACAGAGCTTGCGCCAAAACTCAAGGCTGCCGGCCTTGATAGAGTCAACGTCAGTTTGGACACTCTCGACGAAGCCAAGTTTGTAACAATCGCTCGCCGTGGCAGTTTGAAGAAAGTGCTTGATGGGATTTCCGCGGCTCAGCACGCAGGTTTGAACCCGATAAAAATCAATTGCGTACTGATGAAAGGCGTAAACGATGATGAAGTGGTTGACTTCGCTCGCTGGACAATGAATCAACCGTTTCATGTGAGATTCATTGAGGTCATGCCGATTCGTTGGAACTTAGACGAAACCGACGGCCGCGATCCTATGACTGAGATTCCAGGTGAACGCGGGCTGTTTCGATTGCGAATCAGTGAAGATGACGGAATGTTGAGCGATGCGCAGATGCGTCGCATGGTGATACCGTTTAGCGAGGCGAAGGCACGGATCGAGGAAGAGTTTGGTGACATCACGCCATTTGACCTTCCTACAAATGGACCGGCACACACTTACAAAATTTCGGGCGCGGAAGGAAGCGTCGGATTCATCAGCCAGATTAGCGCGGACCTGTGCGCTGGGTGCAATCGTATACGGCTCACTGCCGACGGGCAGCTTAGACCGTGCTTGATGTCCGACGGCGAGGTTGACATTCGGACCGAACTGAGGACTGGGGCGACCGACGCACGGCTAAAAGAGGTCATCTCGCAGGTGGTCTTCCACAAGCCGGAGAGGCATTTCTTGGCAGAAGGCCAAAAAGTGATGGGTCGGGGCATGAGCCAAATTGGCGGCTAATCCGACATAATTCGCTTAGTGAAGCTAATTTCACGCCTTTTCAAGCGAACTCCTGCCGGCAATGGGCCTCTTTTTGAGCCTGTGCGGCAGGCATTGCAGGACGTCCAGGCTTATGCGAACTCCCACGGTGGGCAGATTCGGTTGCTGGGCGTGTCCGAGGCTGGCGAGGTGGTGGTTCGACTCAGCGGCACTTGCAGCGGCTGTCCCTTGTCGGACGTTACGCTCAAAGTTGGAGTGGAGGCTCGGCTGATGAAATTAGTGCCTGGCGTCACGAAAGTCGTGGTCAAGTAAACTCGGCCATCTATGGCTTCACAGATTCGAGTTCTCGTGGTGGACGACGAAGACCGCTACAGGCGTGCGCTGCAACAAGTTTTGGGCTCGGCGCAAGACATCACCGTTGTCGAGATGGCGAAAGATGGCGCAGCAGGTCTTGAAGCGGCACTTGCGCACGATCCTGACGTGATTCTCACCGACATCGAAATGCCGAGGATGAACGGAATCGAGATGATACGAAACATTTTGAAGAGGAATCGAAGCATCGAGTGTGTGGTGCTTACAGCGCATGAAGAGAACGACACCGTTTATGAGGCGATTCGGGCTGGCGCGGCATCCTATCTTTTGAAAACTTCGACTGCTGAAGAAGTTATCGCGGCGGTCCGCCGAGCGCATAAGGGTGAAGCAACACTGACTCCGAAGATTGCGACGATGGTGCTTCAGGACTTTAGGCGACTGCACGACGAAGAGGATATTGACGACGATCTGCTTTACGAACTGAGCAAGCGCGAGCTGGAGATTTTGGAGCTTGTTGCAAAGGGCAAGCGAAACAAAGATATTGCAAAAGAGCTTTGTTTAGCCGAGAAGACGGTCAAGAATCACGTTAGTAATATTTTGAAGGCGCTGCACGTTAACAGCCGAACCGAGGCCGCGATGAAAGCGCTCAAAGAGCGATTAGTCGGTAACTGATTGCAAACCGACCCGCAGATCAAGGTGAGGTCGCAACTGCTCGTAGGGCAGATCGCTGGCATTCAATCCGTGTTTGGCACAGAGCGCGGCAGCTGCTCCCGCGGCTTCTCCCAACGCCCGGCAAACGGGTTGAATGCGTGTCGCACTCTGAGCGGTGAACGAGGCGCTGATGTTTCTTCCCGCCATAAACAGGTTTTGTAAATCTTGTGCGACGAGGCAGCCGTACGGAATTTCGTGATAGTCATCTTTTGGAAGCCGGAGGATCTTTATGCCACCTTCGGTGAGGTGGATGTCAATCGGATATCGGCTTCGCGCGACGGCATTTTCGAACTTGCGGCACGATTGATGGTCATCCTCTGTGAGCCAATAGTGTCCTTTCACCCGGCGAGTTTCACGAACACCAAGCAGTGGAGCAATCACCGAAACATAGCTTGAAGCGAATCCCGGAATGAATCGTTTGCAGAACGCGTGAATCCGGAACACCTTTTCGCGCCCCAACAGCAATGCGTTAGACCTGCTGAAGGCATCAAGTGGATCGAATCCGACCAGTCGCGGGCAATTGAACGCAAGCTCGTTTGGCCTTCTGTGCATGGTGAACACTTGGAAGTAACCCAAATCGTCGCTTTCGAGCACGCCCTCTTCGATCGCCTGCTCGACATAAGGCTTGAGCAGGCTGTCCTTCGCCTCACCATAACCAGCGCTGAAGAAATCCTCACGATTTGGCTTCGCGTTTTCGCCAAAAAACTTGATCACCTCGGCAACATTTACGTTGGCAACGGCAAACCGAAGCGTCGTCGGCTGTTTCCTGCCATCGGTGTCACCACATTCCGTTGCCGCGCCAGCGCGAAACGCAAGGTCCGCATCGCCGGTTGCGTCAACAAACATTTTTGCCTCAAAGATTAGACTTCCCTGCTTTGTCCAAACATCAAGAGACTGAATTCGGTTTTCATGAACTGATGCCGACATGACGCTTGCGTTGAACAGCATCTCGACACCTGCGGCTCGCGCCATTTGCTCCAGCGACAGTCCGATTGCCACAGGGTCGTACCAAGTTTGTCCATTGACGAAATCCGTCGGGCCAGTGATCTTTTCGTGGGCGGATTGAACTTCAAGATTGATTCCGCCTGAAAGTTGGGCGTCGCCCAAGTAGTTCGGCATCATGGGGGTGACCCAGCCCATCGCCTGAGTCCCGCCAAGACCGCTCAGCTCTTCAACCACGAGGGTTTTTGCACCGAGTTTGGCGGATTTAATTGCGGCCACGGCACCGGCCGTCCCGCCTCCACATACGACTACATCGTACATGGCGGCAGTTTCCCACATTGAACGGCAATTTAGGCTAAGAATAAATCAAAATCTCGACATGTCCGCCCGAATCGGCATTCTTTCAACCGCGCATATGCATTCCTACGGCTACGCCCACGCCGTTAACACCCACCGCGAGGCGGCTCTCGTTGGCGTGTGGGATGACGATGCCGACAGGGGCATGAAGTTTGCGGATCGGTTTTCAACCGGATTTGAACCGAACATGGAAACCCTGCTCGAACAGTGCGACGGTGTGATTATCACCAGCGAGAATAAGCGTCACGCCGAAATGGTGGAATTGGCAGCGAGCGCCGGAAAGCAGATTCTTTGCGAGAAACCCCTTGTTACAACCGAGCAGGAGGCCGCGAGAATGAAAGAGGCAGTTGACAAACACGGTGTCAAGTTGATGACCGCATTTCCTTGTCGCTACAGCCCGGCTTTTGTGCGATTGAAGCAACGTGTGAGTTCAGGTGAAATCGGAAATGTGCTTTCGATTTGCGCGACAAACCATGGGATGTGTCCGTTTGACTGGTTTGTTGATGTGGACAAGTCTGGTGGCGGCGCGATGACCGATCACGTTGTTCATGTTGCGGACTTGATTCGAGACCTGCTTGGCTCGGAGCCCGTCGAGGTTTATGCGCAAACGGGAAACGGGATGTACGCTCAGGAATGGGAGGATGTCGCGATGCTCCATGTTAAGTTCTCTGATGAAGTGTTTGCGACGATTGATTCAAGCTGGTCACGACCAAAGAGCTACAAAACTTGGGGAGATGTTACGATGAACGTGGTTGGCGAAAAAGGCGTCATCGGAATGGATATGTTTGGGCAGACCATTGACGTTTATCAAAACGAGAGTGCGAGGCACTGGCTCGCCGGGTATGGCAGTGACATGGACGCCGGGCTCGTCGCGGACTTTGTGAATGTTATTAGCGATGGGGCTGAGCCGAGAATCACATTCGAGGACGGCCTCGCGGCGACGAAGGTTTTTGTCGCCGGGTACCGATCAGCCGAGATGGGGCAGCCCGTTGCGGTCGCCTGAAGTGCCGCCCTTTGCGACAGAACCCCAACTGAATCCCGAAAATCTGCCAATCTATAAGGTGAAGCTATGTCCGACCCCATGAAAACTCAGATGATGGGCACCGACCTGAACCGAACAATCGTGAGTTCGGCGCCAAGCATCAACGCGACCCAGACGATTCAGCCAGTCCAATGCCCGGTTTGCAAGACATTCAACCCGGTCGGGATGATCTATTGCGTCGAGTGTGGGCTACTGTTTTCGAGCGCCCTACCGGATGACGCGTTCGGGGCACCTGCGGTTAGGCCACCGTGCCTCGTGGATTCAAACGGCCGCGAGCACTTCCTTCGGCCCGGTTCGAATATTGTCGGCCGCGAAGGTGACATATTGTTGCAAGACACTCGTGTGAGCCGACGCCACGCCGAAGTGACTCTTAGCGGATCTGTGGTGAAAGTGAAGGATTTGGGTAGCACAAATGGCACGAAGGTCGGAGACCAGGTCCTCCAGGCAGATACGGAAGCGGATGTTGCAGCGAACACGGAGCTCAGTTTTGGGGGTGTAACGCTTGTGCTGAGTTTCCCGGGCCAGTCGGCGGCAACACTAATGCCACAAAGTAACAAAACGCAAACCATGTCGGCCACTCCACGAGTCGAGCAGGCTCCCGCTATCCTCGAAGGCGACGGCATTAGCGCCCCGTTAAAGGACGGAGTGAACAAAATCGGGCGTAAACCGGATAACGACGTCGTGATTAGCGATGGGTATGTTTCTGGAAGCCATGCCACTCTCGAAGTCACCGAATCGGGGTTGTACTACACTGATTTGGGCAGCACGAACGGCTCGACCATCAACGGAGCCAAGGTCCCGCCGAACGAGAGGATGACCGTTACACCTGCCGACGAGCTTGAGATCGGTAGAACGAAGGTCAAGATCGTTCTAAACGAACAATAAACGCAGTTTTATTGCTATAACGGGTCGCCTGGTATGATTGGGGCCCATGTGGGCCAAGCTCGACCGCCTCGAACTCCAATATCAGCAGGTTCAGGATCAGCTTCAGAACCCGGAAATCGCCTCAAATCCTGCCAAGCTGCAGGAGTTAGGCAAACGGAACGCGGAGCTGGAGCCCATTGTCACGCTCGCCCGCGCGCATAAGCAGCTCGACTCCGAGTTGAAAGGCGCGCACGAGTTGCTGAGCGATCCGGACATGAGGGAGGCCGCGCAAGAAGAGATTTCAAGAATCGAAGCGCAGATCGCTGAGATGGAGCAGAAGCTCAAAGTGATGCTTCTTCCCAAAGATCCGAACGACGACAAAAGCGTCATCATCGAGGTCAAACAGGGCACCGGCGGCGAGGAAGCCGCACTGTTCGCAGCAGACCTTTACAGGATGTACACGAGGTTCGCAGAACGAAAAGGTTGGAAGTGGGAGTTGATTGACTTGCAGGAGTCGGGAATCGGTGGAATATCGAATGCGACTTTTGCGATTAATGCAAAAGGTGCATATTCGCTTTTGAAGTTAGAAACCGGCGTTCACCGTGTGCAACGCGTGCCCAAGACGGAATCGAGTGGACGGATTCACACGAGTGCCGCTTCGGTCGTTGTAATGCCCGAGGCTGAAGAGGTCGAAGTTGACATAAAGTCGGATGACCTTGAAATTTCTACATTTAGATCGAGCAGCGCCGGTGGACAGCACGTGAACAAAACGGAGTCTGCCGTAAGAATCATTCACAAACCAACTGGTGTTGTCGTTTCATGTCAGGATGAGCGAAGTCAGATTCAGAATCGTGAGCGAGCCATGCGAACGCTGCGAACGAAATTGTACGACCTGAAGCTGCAGGAGCAGGCAAGCAAGCAAAGCGCTGTGCGCAAGTCAGCGGGGACTGGCGATCGAAGTGAAAAGATTCGAACCTATAACTTCCCTCAAAGCCGAATTACCGACCACCGTATCGGCCTGTCCGTGCACAACTTAGCGACTGCCATGGACGGTGACATTGAGGAGATTTTGCAGGCTTTGATGCAGGACGAGCAAGCGCGCAAGTTAGCCGACCAACAAGAGGACGAGGAGTTTGGCACGAACGGCACAGAGGGCGAGAAGTCGTGAGCGACGACCGCTTGACTTACGAATCTGCCGGCGTAAGCATTGACGAGCAGGAGAAAGCGATCGCTCTGTTCAAAGATGCCGTGAAGGCGACGTACACGCGCGAAGTATTGAGCGACGTTGGCTCGTTCGGTGGATTGTTTTCGGCGTGTTTTGAGGGACTGAGTGAACCAGTTTTGGTCAGCAGCATTGACGGCGTTGGAACGAAAACGAAGCTTGCGACGTGGCTGAACCGGTTCGACGGACTCGGCGCGGACATTGTGAACCACTGTACCAACGATGTTCTGGTTCAGGGCGCAAGACCGATTTTCTTCCTGGATTATTTCGCCGCCTCCAAAATGAACGCCGAGATGGCGGCTGCATTTGTCAAGAGCGCAGCGACGGCGTGCAAGGAGAATGGCTGCGCGCTCATTGGCGGTGAGCTGGCGGAGATGCCAGGCGTTTATGCCGGAGGCGAGTGCGACATAGTCGGATGCATCGTGGGAGTTGTTGACCGCGTGAAAGTGTTGCCTCGAGATGTGCAAGAAGGCGACTCGATCATCGGGTTGCCGAGCACAGGGTTGCACACAAACGGGTATTCGCTCGCGAGAAAGGCGCTGTTTGAAAAAGGTGGCTACCATCCAGAGGATTCTATTGGGGCGCTCGGGGAGAGCATTGGCGAAGCGCTGTTGCGCCCGCACAAAAGTTATCTTGGCGAGCTTTGGCCGCTTTTGGAGTCGGACCGGATTCATGCTCTGGCGCATGTTACGGGCGGAGGGTTGGTTGAAAACGTTCCTAGAGTTCTTCCCGAAGGGCTTCGAGCTGAGATCGAGTACTCGAGTTGGACGCCGCCGGCAATTTTCGATTTGATTCAGAGCGCCGGAGACATACCCGACGAGGAGATGCGAAGGAGTTTCAATCTCGGGGTTGGGATGGTTGTGATTTGCGATGACCCCGACGCGGTGTTGCGCGATTTAGGTTCGGGTTTCCGGGTTGGCACCGTAGTCAAGGCATAAAAAGAGCCCCGCAGCAGCACGCCACGGGGCTTTAGGTTCGAACGGTTACATACCGCCCATCGGAGCTGCGGCCGCCGCGGCCTTTTTCGCTCGCGGCTTTCGTGCAGCCTTTCTCTTCGGCTTGGCAGCGCCAGCCGCGGCCTTCTTGGCTCTTGGCTTGCGTGCGGTTGCCTTCTTTGCTGCCGGTTTCTTCGCTGCTGGTTTCTTTGCTGCAGCCTTTTTCTTCGGAGCAGCCTTCTTCTTCGCAGCGACCTTCTTCTTCGGTGCAGCTTTCTTGGCAGTGGCCTTCTTGCGAGTTGTCGCTTTCTTTGCAGCAGCCTTCTTAGGTGCAGCCTTCTTGCGGGTTGTCGCTTTCTTGGCGGTTGTCTTCTTTGCTGCGGCCTTCTTCTTCGGTGCAGCCTTCTTTGCAGCCGGCTTCCTTGCGGTCGTCTTCTTAGCTGCAGTCTTTCGGGCTGCCGGTTTTCGGGCGGCAGGTTTCTTGGCAGCTGGCTTTCTGGCGGCGGGTTTCTTTGCAGCCGCCTTCGGTTTCGCTGCTCGTCGTTTAGTGGCCTTTCTCACTTTGACACCTCCTTCTTTGGTCTTTGTGCTGGCCTTGGACCTTTTTGCTGATTCAGCTTTAGTCTTAGGTTTCGTTTCCTTTGAAGTCTTTTCTTTTGTTGCGACAGGGGCAACCGGCTTTGCCTTCTTCTCTTTCTTTTCTTCCTTCTTTACCGTCGTTGTCTCTGCCGTTTTTGGTTTTTCAACCGGTTTCAGCGGTTGCAAAACTGGCGCTTCTTCCTTCGGCACTGGCTTCGGAAGTTTGCCGGTTTTCGTAACAGTAGCACATATTGCACCACTTCTGTCTTTTATTATTCCGTTTACACGGAGCACAAATTCGAGACAAACATCACCTTCTGTTCGATACTTGACGCTGAAATCCGTCTTTTGTTGTCCGGCTGGAATAATTTGCGTTGGTCCTGGAGAGATCGTTGTCAACGCACCGGGGGTGATGCAAAGCGCGGTGATGGAGACGATATCGCCTGGCTTGACTTTCACCGGTGTCGTCACTATATATGTAACGGATTTTCCGACGGCCACTCCACCCGCGTTCGCGGGGCTCACGCTGATTGGGGCATGAGTCGAGGGCTTCGGGGCCGGTGTCGTTCCGTTGGTGTCGGCCATTACTTCTTCTTCTTGGCTCCTTTCTTCAGCGCCGGCCTTTTGTGTTGTTTTTTCGGCACAGCCCTGCGCAAGTTGGTGGTCCCAACCGTCCTGCACGATGCTCGATCTTCTTCAAGACCATTGTTGAACAATTCGACGACATGCGTGACCTTCCCTGGCCGTAGGATATCAACGGTGAAGATGACCTGTCGCCTTCCGCCAGGAACGTTCTTTGCCGGCTCGTCATACCGGACTTTCTGTGCATTCGCCGGGTCCTCCACGCCAATTGTGAGACTTATCAATCCCGAATCCCCTGGGGCGACTGGGCTTGAAAGCGTCACGTAAACTTTCTCCGATTGCCCAACCTTCGCGGGCTGTGAATTCGACCCTGTAACAACAACGATCGGCACATACCCAGGTGGCATCACCGGGTTTGTCTTCGGTCGCCTGCCCTTCGCCTTTTGTGTAGCTGGCTTCTGTTTCGGTTTACCTGTCAATGCTCTTGTTCTAAATTCTCGGCTTGATTTTCGATCTCACCGAGACTTTGCGGCTTGCAAAGCTGTCAAGATAATGGCACGCAGCTCTTTCGAAACCGCATTGCCCTTGACAGTCTCAAGCCCATCATCTCCTAAGTTGCGACGAGCCTCATCGTAAATTCGATTCAGAGTTTTTTCGCTATTTTCTTGTATTTCTATCTCAAACTCGCGAGCAATTCGCTCAACTCCGACTAAATTGTGGACGCATTCTTCCCATTTATGTTCCTTAGCAAGCACTTCCGAAACGCCCAACAAGCAGATGCTCACCGCCGAGTAATTGTCTAGTTCGATTGCCAACTCGAGGCTCTTCGCGAGCAGTTCTGGCTTGTCGTCATCCCCTTTTTGGTCCCGATTTGCAGCCCACCAGTTGTGATAAGCCATTGCCAACGTTCCCCGATCTCCGACAGATTCGAGCAGGGTCGCCGCAGTCTCCGCATATTCCAGCGACCTGTTGAGTTCACCCATTTCGTGGGCAATTCCGGTGAGATTCGTCAGCACGAGGCCCTCATTTCGCTTATCGTTGAGCCGCTGAAAAGCCTGGCGGCACTCCAAAAGAAGTTTTTCTGCGCGCTCGAAATCTCGTGTTCGCTGAGCGATGAGCGCGAGATTGTTCGCGCTCGATGCCACGCCCGAATCATCCCCGAGCTTGCTCAAAATCTCATAGGCGCGTTCTGAATGCGCCGATGCCTTCGGCAAATCTCCCATGACCAGCGCCATCGTTCCAAGCACACTTTCTGCCCTCGCTCGCCAATTATCTTCCTGTCGGTAGCTCAGCAGTGCGTTCTCAAGCCAGCTTCTGCCTTCTCGGTACCGGCTTGAGAAGTACCAATACCGTGCGACCAGCACAACGAGTTGAATTCTCTCCGCAGGGTCTATCGCCCATGTTAGCGCCGCAAGTAGATTTTGATGATCGTCTGAAAAACGTTTGAGCCAGACCTGCTGGTCGGGTCCAACGAGCTGAGCATAGCCCTCTTCTGCGAACTGTTTGAAGTATCTATAATGAAGGGTCCGCGCAGCGACATCCTCGCCCGCCAGCTCAAGCTTGTCGCGCAAGTATTCGCGCACTGGATTCAGAATTCGGAATCGCCGAGTTCCGGCCTCGCCCTCAATCGGCACGATCAGGGACTTGTCGGCGAGTTGTCCCAGCTCATCAATGATGTCAACGATTTCGATCCCTTCCGCGATAGCCTCGGCAGTAGCGGCGTCGAAACTGATCGCAAATACCGAGAACCGCCTGAGCAATGTTTGCTGTTCCGGGGTGAGCGCGTCGTAACTCCAATCCATCGTTCCTTGGAATGTTTGCTGACGAAGCGGGGTCGCTCCACTTTTGTCTGTTAGCAGGCGGATTCGCTGTTTGAGTCGGCTGTTAATCTCTTCAAGCGTCAGGACTGCGACTCGAGCGGATGCGAGTTCAATGAGCAGCGGCAATCCCTCCAACTGCGAAACGATCTGCCTAACCTGCTCAAAGTCGGTGCCTGCACCCATCAGCTCAGGAGAGATTGCCCGCGCGCGCTCTAAGAACAGCTCCGAAGCTTCAGACAGCGAGGTGTCAGCGTGGGGGTTGAGTTCAAGTGGAGGCACTTTGAACGCCGTTTCTCCTGGGATGTGAAGTCGCTCGCGACTTGTTGCGAGGACTTTTAGATTTGGGCAGGCGGCCAACAGCTTAGATACGATTGCACCAACTTCCAGGACCACATGCTCGCAGTTGTCGAGCACAAGAAGCATCCTTTTTTGGCCGATCCGCTGCGAGTTCTTCTCCGCCTCTGCGCCGGGGATCTCGATTTCGTTGAGCGCCGCAGAAATCGAATAGACGACGCCGCGATCATCCGTTACCGCTTCAAGAGGCACGAATGCGACACCATCCGAAAAGGTGTCCGCAATCTCGGAGGCCGTTTGGAGCGAGAGTCGCGTCTTGCCACAACCTCCGACGCCAGTCATCGTCACGAGGCTGTTCTCGAGCACTGCTTTCGTTGCCCGTTCGAGTTCAGCCGACCTGCCTACAAAACTGGAGATTTGAATCGGCAAGTTGTTGGGCACGCGCCTCGGGCCTGCTAGCTCTCCCAGCTCTTGAGGGATTTCGGGAATGAGCAGATGATAGATAGGTTCCGGTTTTTCAAGGTCCTTCAACGGTGGCGACCCCGCGAATACGAAGCGGCGCAATTGCGTATCGGAGTCGAAGGACTGAAAAACAGATTCGCTTACGATGGTCTGGCCTCCGTTGCACACCGTCAGCATTCGCGCGCAGCGATTGAGGGGTCTGCCGAAGTAGTCCTCGTCTCTGAATTCTGCGTCACCCAACGTCATCGCGATTCGCACCTTTAGCTCGGCATCTTGCCAGTCTGCTGCATGAAGTTTGCGCTGAATCTCGGAGGCACAACAGACGGCATCCGACGCATTATCGAACGCGACAAAGAAAGCGTCGCCGAGCGCTTTGAACAGGTGACCATTGAAAGAGTCGGCTGCAGATCGTACGAGCTCATCATGAATCGCGAGTGAGCGGCGCATCGAGTCTGGGTTCTCCTCCCATAATCGAGTGCTGCCCTGAATATCTGTGACAAGAAAGGTCTTGGTCAAGGAATCTCGCTCCGCGCTTGCATTGTAGTCCAGCAGGCGAATCTGGGTTTGGTATAGTCGGCCCGTGTCGGTCCCCAACTTCTTCTATCGGGATGAGATGACCCGGTACAACTTTGGCCCTCAGCACCCGCTGAAGCCGATACGCCTTGAACGAACCGTTGCTCTGCTTCAGGCGGAAGAAGCCATCTCTTCAATCGCGCCGGATGCGGCCACGGATGACGACCTGCTGCTCGTTCACTCGCCGGATTATGTCGAGGCTGTGAAGTTGGCGTCCGAGCTACCCACAATTCGGCGAGTTGGCGGCGATCTGTCTGAGGAGCAGATTGGTTCGCTTTATCGGCATGGCCTGGGCACTGGCGACAATCCGATTTTTGAAAACATGCACGAGCATTCGCTTTGGTATGTGGGTGGTGCCGTTGCATGCGCCTCGGCGGTGCTGGATGGCGACCCATTGGCGTTCAACATTTCGGGCGGACTGCATCATGCCCAGCGGGATCACGCATCAGGTTTTTGTGTTTACAACGACCCGGCGATCATGGTTGCAATTTTGCAGAGGAAGTTTGAGCGCGTGGCGTATGTAGATATTGATCTGCATCACGGTGATGGAGTTCAGGCGATCTTTTATGATGACCCGAGCGTGATGTCCGTAAGCATTCATGAAAGCGGGAGAACGTTGTACCCAGGCACCGGGTTCGTGCACGAGGTCGGAACGCCCTTGCCTCATTGTGTGAATATTCCGCTTGAGGCTGGGACCACAGGCGATGTGTGGTTGGATGCATTTCGTCGAGGAGCGATTCCTCGACTGAGACAGTTTTGTCCTGAAGCGATCGTTCTACAGATGGGATGCGACGCACATTTCAGCGACCCGTTGGGTCATTTGATGGTGACTGTACAAGAGTGGCTGGAAGCGGTTGTCGAGATTCGCGACTTTGGAGTCCCCGTGGCGGTCTGTGGTGGCGGCGGTTATGATTTGCGAAATGTCCCGCGAATGTGGACCGCCGCATGCATGACCTTGGCGCGTCACGATTACCGAGATGCCATTCCCACGAGTATGCATCACCAGCTCGGAGTTGCGACCTATTCGGATTCCGACTTGCCGGCCCCGCGAAACCGCGGCGGGGAGTACGCCTCGCAGCAGGTCGCGGAGCTCGAAAAGTTCTTTGCGTAGGGGGTTAGCGGCGCTCGTGCTCGATGAATTTCTTGAGAGCGTCGAGTTGCTTCTTCATCTGCGCAATGGCTGCCTCGTCGGCGAGCAAACCGTCTTCGCCGAACTTTTCCCAACCATTGATGAGGAAGAACTCTGGGAACTGCATCTGTTTGCACTCTAAGTAGCTGAGTACCTGGCGCAGTTGATACTGACCGCGAGTGCCACCCAATGCCCCACCGGAACTTTGCAAAATAACGGGCTTGCCTTCGAGCGGGCACTCGCTAATCGGCCTCGAAATCCAGTCCAGCGTATTCTTAATGACCCCGGAGAAAGAATAGTTATGCTCTGGGACCCCGAGAAGAACCCCGTCGGCATCTCGAATTCGCTGCTTTAGTTCTACCACCGATGGTGGGAAGTTCGGCTCAAGGTCCATATTGTAAATCGGGACTTCGGAGAGGTCGAACGACTCGATGGTCATCCCTTCCGGTGCGAGCGTTTTCGCGGTTTCGATAAGCTTTTTGTGGAGTGAGTTTTTGCGGATTGACCCAGCGATTGCCAGAATTTTTATCATGAGTTAAGTTCCGAAGGGCAGGGAGCGAGAATTGGTTCCTTCGACTAACCGCCGACCTGGTATACAACACCCCATGCTCACAGGCGCGTTTACGGCGATGGTTACTCCGTTTGATCAACATGGAGAGATTGATTGGCCCGGAGTGGCGAAACTTCTCGCCTACAACGAAGCCAGCGGCATGACCGGCGTTGTGGTTGCAGGCTCAAACGGAGAAGGGCCTTCCCTTTCCGCCGTTGAAAAGCGCGACCTGGTGAAATGTGCCGTTGAGCACGCCGGAAAATTGAAGATCATCTTGGGTGCGGGGACCTGCTCGCTGCCTGAAGCGGTTTGGCTGTGTGGGCAGGCACAAAAGTGCGGCGCGATTGGCGCGCTTGTGCTTCCCCCTTTCTACTTCAATGCGAGCCCGAGTGGCATTGAGACATGGTTTCGGTCGCTTCTGAGTTCGGTTGAACTGCCGGTTATCGTTTACAACTTTCCGCAATCCACGCGCGCTGAATTAGGCGCAGAAATGATTGCCGGGCTGTTTGATTCGTTTGGAAATTGCATCGGAGTGAAGGACAGCAGCGGCAGCGAACAATCTATGCTCGACTATTTGGCCGTTGCTGCGCCGCGTTCGAGATCGGTGTTTGTTGGGAATGAAACGTTGATATTGAAATGCCTCCAGAATGGCGGCGGCGGAACGATTAGCGGTTTGGCTAACTCGTTTCCGGTTTTGATATCGAGGCAGGTGAATGAGAAGTCTGAGGCTTTGCAAGCGCTCATCGGTGAAGGGTTCGCGAATGTGAAGAAGCACCCACAGCCCGCAGTTCATAAGGCCATTTTGGATTCAAGAGGATTGCCGGGCGGACCTCTTCGTCCACCGCTCGAGCCGCTGAGTTTGGAAGCTGCGGCAGAAGTCACTGCCTACGCTGCGACGTTTGGATTTTAGACTTCGGTCTCTTCACCTTCGCCGGTATCGCTCTCTTTCACGAGGCGGGCGATTGATGCCACCTGATCTTCTGCCTTGAGATTTATCAGCTTCACACCTTGGGCGATTCGGCCGACTGTGCGGACCTCTTTCACCCTTAGCTTAATGGCTTGGCCTTTCACTGTCATCAGCACAAGCTGGTCGTCGTTTTCAACGATTTCTGCGCCGACCACTTTGCCGGTCTTTTCGGTGACGTTCATCGTGATGAGGCCTTTGCCGCCGCGTTTCTGCGGGCGATAGTCTTTCAAAGGAGTTCGTTTGCCGTAGCCGTTTTCGCCGGCGACGAGCACGGTCATGTTGTCATCTTCAACGATTTCCGCAGTGACGACGACGTCGCCTTTGTCAAGCGTGATGCCGCGCACTCCACCGGCGGCGCGACTGCGTCCTCTCAGTTGCTCTTCAGAAAATCGAATACTCATCCCTTCGCGCGTAATCATCAGAAGGTCTTGCTTGCCGCTGCTTCTAAGGACCCAACCCAATTCGTCGCCCTCTTCGATATCGAACGCGCGCAGGCCATTGACTCGGATGTTCTGGAAGTCGTTTATCGGTGTTCGCTTGATTTCGCCGAGTTTGGTGACCATGATCAAGTAGCCCTCGCCCTTGATGTCTCGAACGCTAATCGTTGCTGTCACCCGTTCTCCGCTTTCGATTTGGATGTAGTTGATAACCGGCGTGCCCTTTGCGTAGCGGCCGGATTCCGGGATGTCGTACGCCCGGAGCCGATAAACGCGGCCGCGGTCCGTGAAGAAAAGGATGTAGTTGTGCGTGCTGACTTGGAACAGGTGCGCGACCTCGTCCATCTCTTTCATGGTCGCGCCGATTACGCCTTTGCCTCCGCGCTTTTGCGATCGGTACGCGTCGAAGCTCACTCGCTTGATGTATCCATCGCGGCTGATTGAAATGATCGCCTCTTCGTCGGGGATCATATCTTCGTCGCCAATCTCGTCTGCTTCGACGGCAATGATTTTTGTACGTCGCTCGTCACCGTGCTTCTTTTTCAGGTCCTCAAGCTCGGTGCGCATCAGGTCCATGAGCCGGCGATCGTCGCTGAGGATGTCCATCAAGTTCGCGACTTTTCGCAGCACGGCTTTGTAATCGTCTTCCAATTTCTGCTGCTCGAGGCGGGTGAGCCTGCGAAGCTGCATGTTTAGGATTACGTTGGCCTGGAACATCGTGAACCCGAAGCGAATGACTAACTGCCTTCGCGCATCTTCGGGGTCATCGCTGTTGCGGATGATTTTGATAACTTCGTCGAGATTCGCGCGCGCAATCTGATATCCCTCAAGGATATGGACCTCTTCCAGCGCACGATTGAGCTCGTATCTCGTTCGTCGCTGAATGACGCTGCGGCGGTGCGAGACGTACTCATCGAGCAGGGTGGTCAGCGGCGCAACACGCGGAACTCCATCTATCAAGCTGAGCATGATCGAGCCGAAAGTCGTGCGAAGTGAAGTGTGCTTCAACAAGTAGTTGAGCGCTTTGTTCGGGTTTCCATCGCGCTTGATGGTGATTTCGAGACGCATTCCCCTTCGGTCGGAGTAGTCATCCACGCCGCTAATCGCATCCATCTTTTTGTTGCGAATAATGTCGGCGATCTGCTGAATTAAAGTGGTTTTGTTGATTTGGTATGGAATCTCGCTGACGACGATGACGCTGCGGCCGCCGTCCGTCGGCTCAATCGCGGTTTTCGCCTGCATCGTTATGGAGCCGCGTCCGGTTTCGTACATGTTCTTGATGCCGCGAGTGCCGAGGATTACGCCGTACGTCGGGAAATCAGGCCCTTGGATGTACTGCATCAATTCTTCGGTCGTGCTGCCTTTGTTCTCCATTCGGAAAAGGATGGCGTCAATCACTTCGGTCAAGTTGTGGGGCGGCAGGTTGGTTGCCATGCCGACTGCGATGCCGGTTCCGCCGTTGCAAAGCAGGTTTGGAAATTTGCCGGGCAGGTAGACAGGCTCGTTGAGAGACTGAGAATAGTTTGGCACCCAGTCCACCGTTTCGCGGTCAATATCTTCGAGCATCTCCATCGCGATTGCGCTGAGGCGGGCCTCGGTGTATCGCATCGCGGCCGGCGGGTCGCCGTCAATGTTGCCGAAGTTGCCCTGCGACGAGATAAGCGGATAGCGCATCGTGAAGTCCTGCGCCATTCGGACCAGTGTTGGGTAGATAACGGTCTCGCCGTGGGGGTGATAGTTTCCGGCGCAATCGCCGCAGATCTTCGCGCACTTCGTTCGGGAGCGTTCGGGCGTCCAGCCGCCTTCGAGCATGGTGTAGAGGATTCGGCGCTGAACCGGTTTGAGTCCGTCTCGAACGTCGGGGAGTGCCCGTGCGATGATAACGCTCATCGCGTAATTCACATAGCTTCGGGACATCTCCTCGGCTATCGGGATCGCTTCTATTCTGGGGTCGAGTTCGGCCAAATCTGGTTCCTATTAATGGATGGTTTCCGAGGTGCGGGTCTCTCTGCCGTTCAGACGGCTGGGAAGGGGGTCTCGAAGCGGGAAATCAGCCCCGAAATTGTACCTTTTTGGACCGCTCAAAAGCCCGCAAAACGCCCGGCTTTCCGCCTGGCGAACACGCACGGGGCCGATACCCGTCTATACTGTGCAAAATCAGCTTATAGGAGAGCAGGTGTGAAACAACTGATAGGCAGTTTAGCGGCAGGATTGACCCTTTTCGGGGTCGGCGTACTCATCGGCTGCGGTGGCGGCGGCGCCGGTGGCAGCGGCAACGGCAACGGCGATCTGGTCGCGTTTTATGTAGAGCTTCCGGGGCGAGACGCCCTAAACCTGATCATCGGCGACTCGGTGAAGTTCGAGCTGGCGGGATACGACGCCAACCTGAACCGGACGGTGTTGACCGCCGAATCCTGGTCGCTGGCCAACGTGGTCGGCAGTCCGGGCAATCTTGGTCCGGATGGAACGTTTGTGGCGACCGGCACCGGGTCCGCAACGGTCAAGGCGACTTACCAAAACAAGACGATTACCCCGATTAATGTGGTCGTTCATCCGCCTCAAGCGTTCGTTTCTGGAAACGTGAGCTCAATTTATGGCGGAGGAATTGCGAACTGCATCGTAACGTTTTATGATAATGGGAATGTTGAAGTTGGACGCGCAAGAACGAACGCGAACGGCGCGTTTACCGCTTCGGTGCCGACGACCGCAACCAAAGTGAATTTTGCTGCGTCCGGCGGACTTCCAAACGGTTGGTACAAAGAGTGGCTGTATCGAACGAAGCGATATTCGGCATCAATCGCGAACTGTCACGCGGTTATGGTGTTGAACGTGCCGCTTTCTAATGGCGCGACGAGCAACTTCACGGATGGGATTAGGCTGACGCCGATATCCGACCCGCCACCGCCTCCACCTGATGGGTGCGTGGCTCCTTAGCGATATGAACGAACGGACACTGAGAAATCAGGGTCCGTTTTGCTTTGTGCTGGTGTAGTATGTGTGAGGGAGGGAGTTAGTTTAGGAGGAATTGCGATGCGGATGATGGCTTTGGTTGGCTCGTTTGTTGTGGCTTCGGCGGCGAACGCGGTTGCCCTTTACGATACGTTGGAGAATCAGTACGATAACGGCTGGGGTAACTGTCTTGGGGGTCGCCTGGTGCTAGGAACAGTGTATGATCTTGAAGTCGCCGACGACATCACCTTGACGGCTCCAACGACCATAACTACGGTATCCGTGCGCAACTTGACCTTTGGAGTTGCATCAGCGAATCAAGCGTATCTAAGAATCTTTAGAGACAGCGGTGGTCACCCTGGAACGGAAATCACTGGTCCCGAAGGCGACCTAGTTCCGATTGATGAAACCGAATTTACGGACCTTGTTTTCGACTTAGTAGGCAAGGATGTCCACGCAACCGGTCTCAATTACTCGCTTTCTCCCGGGACTTACTGGATTGGCTTGCAGGTGATCAGCGATGATTGGCACTGGACCGCAAGCGGCCAACATGACAAGGGTGGAAACGGACACTGGCGTCAGGGCTTGCGCGCTCCAAACGATAACGACCCCTACTGGCACGATGACTATCGCTCTGACTTCAACATGCGCGTTGAAGGTGATGTTGTTCCTGAGCCGATGACGATGCTCGCGGTTGGCGGAGGCCTGATGGCGCTAATTGCGCGACGACGGCGAAATTCAAGCTCGCTCACGGACTATAACTGGAGGAAACGCAATGAACAAACTGACTCTCCTCGCAATCGCGGCACTCGCCGCACCGACGGCGAACGCGGTTGTGCTTTACGACACGCTTGAGAATCGGTACACGAGTGGAAACGGCAACTGCCTTGGTGGTCGGATAGTGTTTGGAACGCCATATGACCTGATGACCGCGGACGACGTTTCGCTTCCTGCAACAACGACCATCACTGCAATCACCGTTCGCAATCTGACTTTCGGAGTCGCTTCGGCCAGCCAGGCCTATCTCCGCATACTTAATGATGACGGTGGCCACCCTGGGACGGAGATCACCGGTCCCGAAGGGGACTTAGTTGCGATTTCCGAAACGGAATTCGTGGATCCCGTTTTCGACTTAGTAGGCAAAGATGTCCGCGCAGATGGACGACATTACACACTGCCGTCTGGGACATATTGGATCGGATTGCAAGTGATCAGTGACGACTGGCACTACACTGCAAGTGGTCAATATGGCAAGGGTGCAAACGGGCATCAGCGAGAATGGATACGCGGGGGAAACTGCTGGTGCGACACTGACTGGCACGACGACTATCACGTTGACTACAATATGCGCGTCGAAGGCGATGTGGTTCCGGAACCGATGACGGTGATTGCGCTCGCTGCAGGGATTGCAGCGTTAGCTCATCGAAAGAACATCAGCAAAACATGATCCACATCAGCAGACCTCGGCCTCTGGTGCCGGCCATGATTACAGTATTCACTTTGCTCGCCGGCTGCCAAGGCGCACCGCAGAAGTCCATGCTGCTTACCGAGCCCGGTGCGACCAAGATTGTCGCGGCAGGTGAGAGTGGTCATGGCGACTATGGAGCGACTGGGCTCATAGACTTCGCGACTGTTTCAATCAAATGCGACTCGGTCCCGGAGCCTCTCAGAAAAATGGTATCGGCGGCAGAACTCGAGAAATGGGCGACAGACAGACTCGCGAGCTTAGGGATAGAAGTGATCTCGGAGGAGGAACAGAATCGCAGGTTGTTTGCTTCCAAGGAGATGACAGAAGAAGCAGCATTGCGAAGGCGAGACGAATGTTACAGCCGCTTCGACGTTATGCTCAGAGCCTTCCAACATGAAGACAGCCATACCACCGTTTACGAGGTCGGCTTTTCGGCGTCGCGCGGAAGTTTTGTTTACCCAGGAGCGTTCATTCGGACTATGGTGTGGCAGAGGACGGATCTCGGCTGGGTCAGCGAAACTATGGATCGAAAGGCCGCACTACTCCGACGATTCAACCACGTCTTCTCAGAATTTGAGAGCGACTGGAAAATCGCGAACGGCAGATATCGGAGGAGAATTGGCGATGGCTGAGTGGCACGGACAAGCCTGCTTGTCCGTGATCTGTGAGTTACGAGCCCTGATTTGCGAATTGACAACTACTTTGAAACCACTTGACATCGACGATTCCCCTGGACAAATCTCGAGACGATGCCACTATTCCACCCCCTCCGGTTCGTGCGACTTCATCACCCTCACCGGCTCCCCCTGAAGGGGGCGTAGAGCCTACGAGGTGCGGCTTCTCTACTGCTTCGCAACCACTTGACAACTACCTGATCAACGACCTTCTAACGCCCCGCTCACGCCTCACTGCCTCGCTCATACGCCGATACGACTTCTTCTGTTAATCCGCTTTGCACAATTGCGCCGTCTTTCAGCCATATCGCGCGATTAGCGGCTTTGCGAACAGCCGCCATGTCGTGCGAAACGAAAAGTATCGCGCCGCCATCGCGCTGAAACTTTGCGATTCGATCAAGACATTTCTTCTGAAACTCTAAATCGCCCACGGCCAGCGCTTCGTCCACTAACAGCACCGACGCATCAACATGCACTGCGACCGAAAACCCGAGCCGCAATAGCATTCCGCTTGAATAAGTTCGCACAGGCGCATCAATGTAATGTCCTATCTCGCTGAAATCAATAATCTCGCTCATTCGCTCGGCAACCTGTTTGCGAGTGAGCCCCAAGATCACGCCGTTGAAATACACGTTTTCGATTCCGGTTAGGTCGGGATGGAATCCTGCGCCAAGTTCGAGCAGCGGCGCAACTTTGCCGTTGAGTTTCACTTCACCACTCGTTGGCTTGTATACGCGCGCAAGCACCGACAAAAGCGTGCTCTTCCCGGCTCCGTTTCGGCCGACCACCGCCACACACTCGCCCGGCTGCACTTCAAACGAAATCGCCTTCAGCGCATCGAGCTGCTCCACATGGCGCTTCTTCCACCACAGCAGTGCGCCTTTGAACGACGCATAGCCCGAATGCGACAAGCGAAACTGTTTGCAAAGTTCGCGAACTTCGATGGCTGCGTTCATCAGGGCCTCTCCACAAATTGCCACTTCTTTTTGTTGAAGTACGCGTATCCAGCGATCATGGTCAAGAAGCAAACGAGAGCGCAGATTCCCAACAATCCCAAATCCAGCGGCAATGCCTCAGCGCTCGCCGCTTTACCCGGCAACGGCACGCCTTGTGGATCGAGCATCACTTTTCGATATGCTGTCATCAGCATCGCAACCGGATTGAGGTGATACACGAAGTAAACCGTTTGCTGATGCTCTTGCGGTATTGAGCTCGCATACCGAATCTGCTCACTGAAATACATTACGGGACACAAAAACAGCAGCAAGTACAGCATCACGCTTACGAGGTACTTCACATCTTCATAAAACGTATTGAGAGCAGAGATGAATAGTGAAACTCCGAGCGTAAGCATGAGCTGAAGCAGCATGATAAACGGAAGATAAATTACGGTGCCGCGGAACGGGTTATCGCCCGGGTTCATAATCCAAATGAACAACAGGTACGCAAAGAACACCGACATCGCGAGCAGGAAGTGAATGAAATTTGCGATTACAGACCCAATCGGCAAAATCTCACGCGGAAAGTAGATTTTTTTGAGCAGCGAGATCTGCGCGAGGACCGACTGTGCGGAATCTAACAGCGAGAGTTGGAAAAACATGTACGGCAGGTATGCGGCGAGCACATACGCGCTGTAGTTGTCCACTTTCTGCCCCAGCACATATTTGAACACCAGCGTCATCACCAGCACAGTGATGAGCGGGTTTAGGACGGACCAAAAAAACCCTAGCGCTGAGTTCTTGTACCGTATGCGGAGTTCCCGCAAAACGAAAGTCCACAGAAGCTCACGGTAGCGCCAAAGCTCCGCCAGTTCAGCCCGCATTTCGGGGGCAGTCTACCGAACGATTTGCCAGCGCAATCACGTCGGTTACTCAGTCGCGCTTTCGGGCGCGCTGAGGGGAAAATGATGAGGGCAATTTCGGCTGCAGCTATTATTCTGTCGTTCGCGACCGTCTGGGCACAAGAACAACCGGAGAGTTGGGCGAGATTCCGGGTCTGGGCCAACACTCAAGAGGAGATTCAGCGAGTTGCCGATTGCGATTTGGGACTGTTTTCCGAAGCTGTCGGCCCCGAGACCGATCTCGTCGTCAAATACTCCCAACTCGATAAACTCAAGTCGCTTGGCTTGTATTACCAGTTCGTGAGTCTTCTCCCAGACCCTCGCAACTGGGCGGAACGGTATCAAACCACCCAAGACTACAGGTCGAGCTACCTCCAGTACGCAGGGATTCTTTCGCAGATGGAGACTTGGCGGGCTGCCTATCCAAAGAACCTCTCCCGAAGGCTGATCGGCAAATCACGCGAGAATCGCGACATCTGGATGTACCGGCTGAACGGTGTTCAAAACTCGAACGGCTCGATGCCAAGGTTCTCAGTTGTTATCTTTTCGGGAATCCACGCGAGAGAGTGGATTACGGAACCGGTGGGCATGTACCTGGTTTACAACCTGTTGCAACGGGCGAAGAGCGACCCCACAATCAAGGCGTTGCTCAACGAAGTTAGCGTTTACTTTGTGCCAGTTCTAAACCCGGACGGCTATGCGTACACATGGACCAACGACCGTTACTGGCGGAAGAATAGGCGAAACAACGGCGGGGGCTCGTACGGAGTGGACCTGAACCGCAACTTCAGCAAAGGATTCGGTGGCGGTGGCAGCAGCGGCAATTCGAACTCCGAGACGTACCGCGGTCCCTCCGCGTTCTCCGAACCGGAAAACGTTGCGTTACGAGATGCCCTCGCAAACATACCGAACCTCCGTGGATTCATTGACATCCACAGCTTTAGTCAATTGGTGCTTTTCCCGTGGGGATACACGGGCACCCCGCCTGCGACAGCATCGGAGCTCAATCGAGTTGGAAACCTGATGCGACAGGCAATCTTCGCGAACGGTGGCAAAACCTATCTGCACGGCCAGTGCTACAACATCCTGTATCAAGCCAGTGGCATCAGTATGGATTGGGCCTACGATCGGGGCATTCCGTACTCGTTTTCGTTCGAGCTTCGAGACACCGGCGATTTCGGATTTGAGCTCCCCGAGGACCAAATCATTCCGACGCAAGTCGAGATTTACGCCGCATTCGAACGATACTTAACCGAACTTCGAGCCCAGCCTTAGGGAGCAAATCGGTATACTCGCTCGTCTAAGGATGGGATTTATGAGGCCGATTAAGCTCCTGTTAGCCGCCATTACTTTCGCCACCATCGCCATAGGACTCGGCGCATGCGGCGGGGGTGGTGCTGCGGGATCCATTAAGTTTTCACACCGGTTCACTAACGTGATCGCAGACTTAGGTGGGCTCGATTTTTACGTGGATGACGTTCTGAAGGCCCCGAATCTTGCTTTTGGTGGCTCAAGCCCCTACGAAAAAATAACCGATAGCGCCCGCACCGAGTTCATTGATGTCAACGACGCGGGCACGTCAAACGTGCTTGACTCAATCGAAGTGGACCGTGTCAACGACCAGAGCATTAACGTCTTTGCCCTCGGCCTCGCGACCCCAGGCAGTCAGCAACCGGGACTGAGGCTGCTTCCGGTCACCGTAAACCGGATCGCGCCGAGTGGAAACAACGCCCGCGTCATCGTGGTCCATGGGTTCATCCGAGACGTTGGCTTCCCGACCCCAAATATTGACTTGCACCGGACCCCCGACATCATCGAGGTCTCAGACTTGCCGTTCGGTGAGTCGGGCTCATTTCTTGTTTCGGCCGGAACCTACGATTTCACGGTCAGAATCACCGGAATCAAAGACAGCGTTCTGATCTTCAAGCCCGGAGTTGTGATCCAAGGCAACAAGGTGTACGTGATGATTCTCCAGGGGATAGAGAACGGTGGCGGGGCTATTATCCCGGACATCCAACTGATTGAGCAGCCACCGAAAAGTTAGCGGCTGTATACTTCTTCTATGCCACCCTCAGACCTCTCATTGAAGGTCCCGCCAAGCTGTCGCCCAGGCGACCACGGCAAAACGAAGCGCGCCTTTCCGGAAACGGTCGAGGAATACGTCGAGGGGATATTCAAGCTGGACCAGGCGTTTGGCCGGGTCACAATGGGTGAACTTGCTGAATACATGCAGGTCTCTGCCGGCAGCGCGACCTCGATGGTCAAGAAGCTGGACTCCCTGGGGCTCGCAAACTACACGCCTTACAAGTCGGTCGAACTCACCAAGAACGGGCTTACGCTGGCGAAGATGCTTACTCGGACTCATAGAGTGCTGAAGAGTTTTCTCGTCGAGATGGTTGGGCTCCCCTGGAACGACGTTCACGAGCTCGCTTGCAAGCTGGAGCACTACATCTCGGTGGACGTCATTGACCAGATGTATGAGAAGTTGGGGAAGCCGGAGCGGTGTCCTCACGGCAACCCGATTGACCCCGAAATGGAGGACGAATGCTTCCAATTGGCCAAAGCGCACATAGGGGACAAGCTGGAGGTCGTCAAGATTACAAATGAGGGGCACGACTTCCTGAGGTTTATGGAGGAGATTGCCCTGATGCCGGGAGTCCGGTTCACAGCCGTGGGCGCTACGGAGTTCGACGGCCTCGTACACCTTGAGATTGGCACCACCCCGAGGACAGTTGGGAGAGAGGTCTCCCGGCACGTCTGGGTAAAACGTGTAAACTAAGGTTTGGGTTTGGCGGCCAGCGGGCCGACAATACGAAGGGGAAATCATGCGGCTGATTGCATCCTTTTTTGTTTTTTGGAGCCTTGTTTGTGCCGGGTATGGGCAGAGCATTAGCTACTGCACGCGCACTGTGAACAAGGCCAGCTTCCATGCGGTCATCGCTGATCTGCGGTCTGAGAACGTAAAGGTTAGCGGCCTGCTCGCGCCCAAACTTGGTTCATCCAGGTCGGCGGGCCGAATGGTGACCTCTGCCCATCCTGACGTGGCAGTTTGTGGCACGTTCTTCTGCACCAGTTCAAACCTGCCGGTTGGAGGCATCGTTATTGAGGGTGTGGAGATGGCGAAGGGCGCCCGGGGCAGCGCGCTAGTGATTGATTACTTTAATCAGGCCAAGATTTTCGACACCGGGTATGGACAGAAGCTGAACACGGACGGCTTCCGATTTATGATGCGCGGCGGAGTGAGAATCATGACTGCCGGAAAGACCACGATCTACCCGGCGGACCAGAAATTCAGGCTAAGCAACGTGGCGGGATCCGCGCCACGAACTGCTGTTGGCGTGACTCCCGAGAACAGACTGGTGATTTTGGTCACCAAACAGAACGTTCAACTGCGCCACGTGGCTACAGCGATGAAGTCGTTCGGCGTTCGGGACGCGATCTCGTTCGACGGCGGCGGCTCGACAACCCTGTATTACAAAGGCAAGATGCTCGTAAGACCCGCGCGAACGCTGACCAATTTGATGGTCTTGTACGAGTCGCCCGGCGCGGCATGGCAGACTCGACCCGTCGTCTCGAAGTAGCCGATGGTCTAAAATCCTGCGCGGATGACACAGTTCCCGCGCACTTGGGCCGAAATCAACCTCGCAGCATTCGGCCGCAACTTGAGTGCGATTCGCTCGGTGCTTCCTTCGAGGGTTAAGTTCTGCTTAGTGGTCAAGGCCGACGCCTACGGACACGGCCTGGTGCCAATCTCGCGGGCAGCGCTTCGATTCGGGGTTGATTGGATTGCCGTTGCGACCGTGCAGGAAGGGATTGCGCTTCGTGAGGGGGAGATTGACGCTCCTGTGTTGGTTCTTGCGCCTGCGCTGCCTGTCGAGGCGCCGCAAGTTGTGTTTTACGGTCTCAGGTCGCTTCTCGAATCGTATGAAACGGCAAAGGCGATTTCAGACTCCGCGGTCTCACAGAACAAGCAGGCTCTGTTTCATCTGAAAGTGGATACCGGAATGTCGCGGTTTGGCGTTCTACCTAGTGATGCCGTTGCGCTTGCGCAAAAACTTGTTGCATTGCCAAATGTTCAGTTGGAAGGCGTTGCGACGCACTTTGCAGACTCCTCGAAGAACCCGGAATACACCGCGATGCAGTTTGAGACGTTTGGATCGGTTTTAGATGGGATGTCTGCGGTAGGCATCACCCCTGCAGTTAGGCACGCAGGTAACAGCGGCTCTGTTTTGAAATATCCGCAGTTTGATTTGGACATGGTACGGATTGGCATCTTTGCGTTTGGAATTTCGCACCAGGGTCCGCTGCAGATTGAGTTGGAACCGGTGCTTACATGGAAGGCTCGTGTGATGGCGCTGCGTTCGTTGCCTGCGGGCACAATGGTCGGTTACAACACCACTTACAAAACTGAACGAGATTCCGTTGTTGCGACATTGGGTGTCGGATACGGCGATGGCTATCATCGGATGCTGAGCAATCAAGGGTTTGTGTTTATTCGCGGACGACGCGCGCCGATTCGTGGGTTGGTGTGTATGGATCAACTGATGATTGACGTTACGGACGTTTTTGGTGTCGCTGTTGGAGATGAGGTGGAGCTATTGGGTGCGAATGTTCCCGCGCCTGAGTTGGCCGCGTTGGTTGGGACAACGCCGCACGAGTTTCCGACACGGATTATGAGCCGCGTCCCGCGGCGATACTACGAGGCGTAGGGTTAGACGGCTTTGTCATGATTAGGTTGTGGCACCGCTCCGCGGTGCTTTTTTTTTCGTGCAGTGAGGCCGGGGTCTTCGACCGCCGGGCTAATTTTGTGTCACGC
The DNA here is from genome assembly GCA_046330175.1 of Fimbriimonadales bacterium. Lineage (GTDB taxonomy): Bacteria > Armatimonadota > Fimbriimonadia > Fimbriimonadales > ATM1 > JAJPJR01. The sequence continues at coordinate 389,122 of JAXLTG010000001.1, read as the reverse complement.
CTACGGCGAGAGGGAGTGCTTACACCTCCATTAGTTCGGTGTCTTTCTTCTTCTGAAGCTCGTGGATTTCTGCGATGTATTTGTCCGTAAGCTTCTGCGTTTGCTCTTCAAACCGCTTTTCATCATCTTCGCTAAGCTGCTTATCCTTCTTCAATGCGCGCAGGTGATCCATGATGTCGCGGCGCACGTTGCGAACGGCGACGCATCCCTCTTCAGAGCGATGATGCACTTGCTTTACAAGCTCCTTGCGACGCTCCTCTGTCATTTGGGGAAAGTTGAGTCGAATACCGGTGCCGTCGTTCACTGGCGAAAGACCAAGATCGGATTTCAGAATCGCTTTTTCGATTGCAGGAATCGAACTTTTGTCGTAGGGTTGAATCAAAAGCTGTCGCGGTTCGGGGACGCTGATGTTTGCGACCTGGGTTAGCGGCGTTTCGGTTCCGTAATAATCCAGATGCACACGCGCTAGGACTTGCGGGTTTGCGCGCCCGGTTCGATACGTTTGAAAGTCGCGCAGCGTCGCTTCAACGGCCTGCTGCATGCGATGTTCGCCATCTTTGATCCATTCCTGCGGTGTTTTGTTCATGGTCTAAACTCCTTTGTTCAAACTTGTGGGCCTAAACGCCGACCCAAGTGCCGATCTCTTCACCCATAGCGGCTTTTAGAATCGAGTCTTTCTCGAAAATACTCAGCACGACAATTGGCAGCGAGTGCTCCTCGCACATGGTGAAGGCGGTCTGGTCCATCACTCCAAGCTTTTGTGAAATCGCCTCTCGAAAACCGACTCGCTCATATTTTTTGGCATCCCCGTTCGTTTTGGGGTCTTTGTCGTAGACGCCGTCCACTTTTGTGGCCTTTATCAGTGCGTCCGCGTTTATCTCGAGCGCTCGCAGCACGGCCGCAGTATCGGTGGTGAAAAACGGATTGCCAGTACCCGCTGCGACGATCACAACGCGACCCTTTTCAAGGTGACGAACTGCGCGTCGGCGGACATAAGGCTCGCAAACTGCCTGCACTGAAACCGCGCTCATCACGCGCGTTTGAACGCCCTTTTGCTCGATCGCCTCCTGGAGCGCGAGCGAATTGATGAGGGTTGCGAGCATCCCCATCTGGTCGGCAACGGCTTGATTAATTCCGGATCCCTTTGAAAGTCGTTCGCCGCGGATGAAGTTGCCTCCGCCAACGACAACGGCCGTTTGGATTTCAGATAGAGCGACGGCTGCGATCTGCCCGGCGATAAACCCGAGCATTTCTGAATTCAAACCCGATTTGTCGTCTCCAGCCAACGCCTCGCCGCTGAGTTTCAAAAGGATACGGTTGAGGCGTTTTCGTTGGTGATCGGGAGACATATCGGTTTGGAGGTGAAGATTACTCGAAGCCAGCGTCAGCGGCAATGCTCACAGACGCCGACGGCCTCGACAAACGTGTTTTCAGACAGAAACCCTTGTCGTGAAGCCGCGACTCCGATTTCGATTCCCGCCGCCTGGGTCAGGGGCAGCTCCTCGACGCACCCACACTTTTTGCAAATCAAATGGAGCGTTTTTGACTCCTCGCCAGGTCTGCCCGTGCAGGCAAGGTAGCCATCCACGGCACCGATCCGGTGGACCAGCCCTGCCCCTTCGAGGACCGCGAGGATGCGATAGATCGAGACTACGTCAATCTTTCCCCCGGCTGCGCCGACCAGGTCTCGTATCTGATAAGCGCCTAAAGGCCTCCGAGTGCCCCCCAGCGCGCGAATGACGATGACTCGGGGCTTGGTGACCCTAAAACCGGCCTCTTTGAGCAGCTCAAGAGCCCGAGATTCGAACAGCTCGGCCTGTTCTGGCGGGGCGGTATTGCAGGATAGGGTCATATAGATTCTGTCAATTGTAACGGAAATGACGCGAATCGGGCGTGAGGTTCGTCTTGCAACCAGAGGATTTCGAGGCTGCTACGGCCAAAAAACCGGCTGGAACGGCTGAAAACTCAGATAGACTGTGGCCGAGGGCGCACCAGGGATGCCTGGAGCGCACCAGTTGCACGGGAGGATTAATCGTGGAGTTCTATGATGTGAAGTCGCGAAGCAAGGTCAAGATTGGCGAAGCCAACATCGTCAAAAAGAAGATGGTGAAGAAGACCAAGACGGGCACGCAAACCCGCTACGCCCTAATCGGTGAGCACGACGGGCGCAAGCTGTGGAAGTTTGTGAACGAAGAGCTTTTCACCAAAACGAACGTAAAAGAAGTGAAATAGCCGGGTTGAGGCTGAATTCGGGCGCGCTCCTTCCCCTTGCGGTAGGACGCGCCTTATCTTTTGCCTGAGTCGGGCCTGGGCGCTTTGCTACCGGTTTTCGGCGGAGCGACTTCGTCACTCTTTGAGAAGCTCTGCGATCCTCCGCTGGTTGTGAACCAAACAACAATCAACACAAGGACGAGGCCGACGGCCGCGTACAGGGCCAGTCGCTTGATGTCGGTCTTCATTGAAAGTTGATGTTACCACCGCATCGCTGGGTTGACGGAAATTGCAGACGCAACCATAATAGTGCCGTGGTCCTTGCAGCTATCGTCGGAGTCCTCAGTTTGCCCACGGCCGCCCAGTCCGCGGATGGCTGGAAGCGGCAAAGTTTGTCTCAAGCACAGCTCAGCTTGGAACTGCCTGGCGAACCGAAAGCCGCCGAGTCGAAACTCAAAGAACAATCGAAGCAGTTTGTTGAAAAGCAGGTCACGTACCAAGTGACCGTTCCTGGCGTGTATGTGATGATCAGCTACACTCAGTATGTCGAAGGCATCGCAGTGGACTTGCGGCGCGCGACAGACGGTGCTATCTCCTCAATCAAAAGTCAGGCGGGCGTGACGGACGCGAAGTTCACCACTCGTGAATTTCAGCGAGATGACAAACCGGGGCTGAGCATCAGTGGGATTTATTCGAAAGGCGGGAAAGGGCTTGCTTACGATGCGCTGATCATTGGGGCCGGCAGACAGCTTTGGCAGGTTGGTGTTGGCTTTAGCAGCAGCTCGAACGATGGCAAGAATGCATCGCGGAAAGTTCTTGGATCCGTAGAAGTCGGGCGCGAACAAAAATGAAAAGCCGACGCGTTCCCCCACAGACCGCGCCGGCTCGTTCAACGTTGAAACGAAGCTGTCTTAAGATTCGCCGCCGTGATGACCAAACGTTGGCTCGAATGGGATAAGGCCCAATCGTGTTGCAGCGCGGAACGCTTGCACGCGATTGCTAACCTCGAGCTTTTCGTAAATATTGCCCAGGTGGAAATCAACTGTTCGCTTCGAGACGAAGAGCCTATCAGCAGCTTCCTTGCTGCTGTAGCCCTGTGCGATCAAACTTAGAACCTCGACCTCGCGCTTTGTTAGTCGCACAGGCCGATGGCTCTGATCTGGTCTCGCATTAGGCATTGCCATAATAATCACCCCACAATCCAGTAGGTCTCGCCGCTTACAGTTCTTGTTCCATAAAAACGCCAGAATTTGATATTGGTTCGTCAGATTCCAGAGTTTTTTAAGATTTGTAATACAGCAATCATGCAGCCGACGTTCCATGTCGGCCTTGGACCCAAGGGGGATTGTCGGCTGTGGAACATCCGTTCTTTTGCGAAAGTCAGACTGACTCTGCAAAAGCGCCCGAATCAGCCCGGACCTCGAAGAAGCGGGGCTCGGGATATCCGTACATGCCGTATGAAGCCCTTACGGAGTTCTCGAAGTTTTTGAAAGAGCCTCGGCGAATGAGCGCGACGCAACAACCGCCGAAGCCAGCTCCGGTGAGTCTTGCGGCGACGCATCCTGGCGCCAACCATGCGGCTCGCGCCATTGCGTCTAACTCTTTTGATGAAACGTTGTAGTCGTTTCTTAGGCTTTCATGCGATGCGCGGCAAAGCTCACCTAACTTGTTTAGGTTGGACTCTTTAAGCGCATCGCAAAACTGCAACACGCGTGCGTTTTCGGTGATCACATGTCGCGCCCTTCTGTATGCCGTTTCGTCTAGGCCGTTCTTCTTGGCGCTTTCGAGTTGGTCAGTTGTCGCATCTCGAAGAGACTTGAGGCCAAGCGCGGCGGCGGCGCGACCACATTCCGCCACTCGTTCATTGTAAGCGGACGCTGCGAGTGAGCGTGGCTTACCGGTGTCCAGAACTGCAAGAGATAGATCCGTGGGGATTGGGAAGGGAGTGATTTCAAGTGTGAGCGTGTCAATGAACAGCCCGTGATCGCGTTTGCCACAGCATGAAGCGAGCTGATCCATCTTGCCGCACGAGACGCCGACGTATTTCGTTTCCGCTGTCCAGGCGATTTCTGCGATTTGGGTAGCGGACAACTTTAGATCGCAAAGCTGATTCCAGGCTGAGATGATGCAGGCTTCCATTGCTGCGCTGCTGCTGAGCCCACTTCCGCTTGGTATCGTTGAGTCGAGAAAACCTTCGAGTGGTGGAGGAAGGCTTCCGATTGCGTCGCGGATTGCGCAGGCGCACGCGGTCACAAATCTTCCCCAACCTCGCGCAGGCATTTTCGCGAGGTCGGCGATTTCCGTTGCCGCGCCGGCCTGTGCAGAAATCAGCCGGTTCGAATTGGCGAGCCGAAAGACTCCTTGTGTTCGGCGATTAATTGCGGCAGGAAAAACGAACCCTTGATTGTAGTCGGTGTGTTCGCCGATGAGATTGACTCTGCCTGGCGCGGAAGCGAAAACCGCTGGTGCGCCGGAAAAATGCTCGCTCCACTTTTTCAGAACGGCGTTCTTCGGCACCTCGAAATTCTACCTGTGCGCCAATCCCGCATAACGGCCAGTTCGCAGTTTCGGATGGCGTGGAATCTAAGAGCAGCGGGAGAATACTTGGTCAATGATTGAGTTGCTCGCCTTGAGTTTCGGGGAGCGAATTTATGAGAAGACTTAAAAGAGCGTTTACTTTGGTCGAGCTTATGATCACGATTCTGATCATAGGCGTGTTGTTGTCTATCGCTATTCCGCAGATGATCTCCGCGAGGGCAAACGCATCGCTGAAAGCGTGCCAAAAGAGTATGCGTGATTTCGATACCGCAAAGGCTCAGTGCGCAATTGACAACAATCTGCCTGACACACACGTTACGGTGATCGGCGACGTCGCTCCGTACCTAAAGCAGATCCCGGAGTGTCCGATGAATGGCACTTACGATTTGAAGACCATCGGCGAGCCAACGGTGTGCAGCCTTCCCGAGCATCCATCGCTGGATAACTAAGCCCGGCCAGTGGCTTTGCCACATGCTGGTTGCAAGGTCGTTGGTACAACCCTGCAACCAATCAGACTCTAGTACGGTGGCGGCGTGTGCGGTTTGTCTTCCTCTTCAGGCGCTTCCGTGACGACGCATTCCGTTGTAAGCAGCATTGAGGCGATCGAAGCTGCGTTTTCAACGCACAGCCGTGTCACTTTCTTTGGGTCCACGATTCCAGCGGCAAGCAGATCCTTGTACTGCATGCTGCCTGCATCGTAGCCATTCGATCCTGATTTCTCGCGGACTTTTTCGACGACCGTATTGCCGTCAACGCCTGCGTTGTTCGCAATCGTTCGCATCGGCATGGTAAGCGCCCGCTTGAGAATCTGCGCTCCGATAAGTTCGTCACCTTCGAGTTTTAGCGCGTCAACCGAGGACTGAGCTCGAAGCAGTGCGAGGCCACCGCCCGCGACGATTCCCTCTTCAAGAGCGGCGCGGGTTGCGTTCAAAGCATCCTCGATTCGAGCCTTCTTCTCTTTCATCTCGGTCTCGGTGCTAGCACCGGCTTTGATAACTGCGACGCCGCCGGTCAGCTTTGCGAGCCGTTCGGACAGCTTCTCTTTGTCGTAGCTGCTGTCGGTGGTTTCGATCTGCTGCTTAATGCTCTGAATCCGGCCTTGGATCGCTTGCTTCTTTCCTTTGCCACCAATGATCGTGGTGAAGTCTTTGCTGACCTCGATTCGTGAGCACGAGCCGAGCATGTCGAGAGTGACGTTTTCGAGTTTCATGCCGAGGTCTTCGCTAACAAGTTGACCACCGGTGAGGATGGCCATATCTTCCATCATCGCCTTTCGTCGCTCGCCAAACCCTGGCGCCTTTATCGCGGCGCACTTCAAGCCGCCACGAATTCTGTTGAGAACAAGAACGGCGAGCGCTTCGCTTTCGACATCTTCGGCGATGATGATAATCGGCCTGCCGGTTTGCGCTGCTCGCTCAAGGAACGGAAGGAATTCGGCCACGCTGCTGATCTTTTTCTCGTGGAAAAGGATCATTGGCTCTTCAAAAACGCCGGTCATGGTGTCGGCCTTAGTGATGAAGTAGGGGCTTAGGTAGCCCTTATCGAATCGCATGCCTTCGACATCTTCCACTTCGTTTTCTCGGCTTTTGCCTTCCTCAACTGTGACGACGCCTTCGAGGCCGACACGGAAAACGGTCTTGCCGACAATACTGCCGATTTCGTCGCTTCGCGAAGAGATGGTCGCAACGTGAATCGCATCAGCTTCGCCCTTCAGCTTCTTCGACTGCGACTCGAGGTTTTTGACGACAGCTTCAACTGCCTTGTCAATTCCTCGCTTGATGGACATCGGATTTGAGCCGGAGGCGACGCTGCGAAATCCTTCGTTGAAAATTGCCTGAGTAAGCACGGTTGCGGTGGTTGTTCCGTCTCCTGCTTCGGTGTTGGTCTTGGCGGTGACCTCTTTGATGAGCGCGGCGCCGACGTTTTCGAATCTGTCTTCGAGTTCGATCTCTTTGGCGATCATTGCGCCATCGTCCACAAGGGTTGGTCCGCCATACTTCTTTTCAAGACCGACGCAGCGACCGCGTGGCCCAAGGGTGACGCTCAGCGCGTCGGCGAGTTTGTTCACGCCTTGCTGAATCGCCTTTCGCGCGTCGGCTCCAAAAATAACTTGCTTCGCTGCCATTTACTTCTTCCCCTTCTTGCCTGCTCCGACCAGCTCTTTCTTTGCTGCGCCCTCGATGATGGCGAGGACGTCGTCTTGTCGGAGAATCACTACATCCTCGCCTTCGACCTTGACCTCTGTTCCGGAGTATTTGCCATAAAGCACGGTGTCTCCAACTTTGACGTCCATTTGCGACAACTTTCCATTGTCAAGCTGTTTGCCGGGACCCACGGCAAGAACGGTTCCCTTCAGCGGCTTTTCTTGCGCAGAGTCGGGGAGGATAATGCCTGAAGCGGTGACGGTCTCTTTGTCAGCCGGCTTTACGATGATTCGGTCATGTAGCGGTTTGATTTTCATGGTGTAGAACTCCCTGTATGCGAGGCCGATTTAGCACTCGCAGGTGCTGAGTGCTATTTTATCACAGGCCGGGGGAATCAGTCGAGAGGTTGAGCTTGGAAACTGGTGGACCCGCAGGTTAGTTGGGCCCCGGATTGTAGGTACGCGTTCGGGAGCCAGACACCAGCAATTGGCCCATGCTTGGGTGAGGTCGCGGAGCGGGTGACGTAGCCGACCCTTTCTCCCTCGGCTGACCTGAGGGTCGCTCCCGGGTCGAGGACGGTTGGTGTTTTGAGGACGACCCAGGTTTTGTTGGTGTGGCCGCGCGCGTAGATGCGGTGGACGACCTCTTGGCCGACGTAGCAGCCTTTATCGAACGAGATTCGGCTCTGAATGAACTTGTCGCCGAGTTCCATAGCGAGGGTGCTGTGGGTGTAGTCCTTCTCGAACAAGGGCCAGTGCTTCTCGAGAGTAAGCAGGTTGTAAAGGGCTGGGCTCTCGTCGTAGGGTTCATGCTTGTCATCCATCAATCGTGCTGAGAACTTCTCGTCGCCGCAAACCCATTGAAACTCGGCGCGCGCGCCGAGTGAGTATCCGATGTCCAGGTCAATCTGGTCTCCGTTCGCTTCGAGCGTAACGTCCTCCGCGATGAGGAACCTGTTCAGCCGCTCCTGAACCGTGCTTAGTAGCTGACGCTCGAGGAGGAGGAAGTAATTTCCTTCTTCTCGGCAGAGGACGACATCGGCTGTCATTTGACCCGTTGGGCTCAGCAGCGCTGCTCGAATGGCTTCGCCAGGCCCCAGTCTAGCCACATCGTTCGATAATTGACCTTGCAACCAATCACCAGCGTCACCGCCACTGACGATCAGGCATGTCCATCCGGAGAGCAACAGCCGATCAACACCCGCGCCGAGCTGGTGATAACTGAGTTCGAAGCTGGTTTCCGTGCCCTGTTTGTCTGCCATGATTCGTCTGCATAGTTTGTCAGTTTTATGGATGCGGGTGTTTGTTTGTGGACGATTGCCGGTTTGTTTGGCCTATCTGCCGGCCTGCTTGCTCCGCGCGAAATTGACGTTTTCGAGCGTGCTGCGGCCGTCGAAATTGGCTCTCGCCTGCAAGGTGAGGGCAAGCAGGTCCAGGTATCGGTGGACGTGAACGGCTTCGCTGGGGCGTGGGGCGAACTCGTGTCAGCCGAGATCTCGGCGAATAAGTTTTCCGTTGATGGGTTGCCGTTTTTTACGGAGCCGACACGATCTAAGGCTGGCAAATTGGGAGTGTTGAGGCTTCGGCTGTCGGACTTCTCGCTGAATGGGCTTGATTGCGACTTGCTGTCTGCGGATTTAGTGAATTGTCGGTACGATTTCGCTCTCGCTCTTCGCGCGAAGAAGATTAGGCTCTCGAAATCAGGAACCGGTCCAGGTTTTGTGAGAGTGAACGCGCGGGCGCTCGAGCGTTTTGTTTTGAAGAAATATCATGAGATAGAAGAGGTGACAGTGGAATTACGCGGCGGCAAAGTTATCGTTGAAGGAGTTGGCAACTTTCTGTTTTCTCGAAGCAAGTTTTTTGTCATCGCTTCGTTGGTGCCGATGCACGGCACGCAAATTCACTTGAGTGACGCGAAAATCTGGCTCGACGGGTCAATAGCATCGGACGGTGCATCCCGGGCGCTGTTGCAATCTTTGAATCCCGTGATTGACGAAAACCGCGACCTAAATTTACACAGCGCACTCCAGATGGATCGCGTGACGATTACACAAGAGTACGTTGAACTTGGTGGGACTGCTCGAATCCCAGAGATTGTGAATCAATGAACTCTTCTCCAATGGTTGGATTTCTCATCGGCACATTAGCTGCACTGTTGTGTGCGTCTTTCGGCGCACGAATTGTGGTACGGTGCGCGCCAGAACTGCCATTCGCTGCGCGAGCGGGTGTTGGGGGATTAATCGGGATCGGCCTTTTCGGATTGGTAACTTTTCTTCTGGGAATCTTCGGCGTCCCAAGTTTTCATCTTGTGGCATTGGGGTTGATCGCCGTGGTTGGTCTCGCCAGTTTTAGGTCACTCATCCCCGAGCGACGTACGCAAGAGAAGCTGCCGAACTACTGGTTAATCTTCCCAGGAGCGATCGGACTTCTTCTCCTGTTCAGACTCATTTTCGCGCTCTCGCCAAGCGATGCGAATGACTGGGATTCGATCAGCCACCAAATGGCGATGAGCAAGATCTGGTTAGAAGCTGGCCGCATAAGTTGGATTCCGTTCATGGATCACAGCAACATCCCCAGCGCCATCAATAGTGCGTATGTTCCGATGCTTGCGCTTGGTGGGCAGTTCGCATGCAAAACTCTGATTTGGTGGTGTGCGGTATTTGCTATCTGGTCTGTCGCAGGAGTGTGTTCTTTTGTGTACGGCAAAAAAGCGGGCGTTTGGGCTGCAATTGCGCTTGCCTGTATTCCTGTGTTTATGTGGGAGGCCGGAAGCGCGTACATTGACATCCCGAATGGCGCGTTTGCAGGTCTTTCGCTTCTGTTCGCCGGTTTGTGGCTTCGCGACAGCGATCGCAAATGGATAACTCTGAGCGCGGTGTGCTTTGGCTTGGCGATGGCATCGAAGTACACGGCGTTTCAGTATGGCGCGGCGCTCGTCGCGAGTCTGTTGGTATTTGGCGCCCTGTCGAAAAGTTTTGCGAAATCTGCTGCCACCGCGGGTGCGGTTATCGCAATCGGATTGTTGTTCGCCGCCCCGTTCCTGGTTAGAAATGTTGTGAACACTGGCAATCCGGTTTATCCGTTCTTCTATTCGGTGTTTGGCGGCCGCAATTGGAACGCAGAATACGAGCAAGCGTATAAGATGGAGCAGTCGCGCTTCGGCGTCGGAAAGGAACCTGAAAAGATTGCCGGATCGGTTACGGCGCTCGCGCTGGACCCCGGGAGGCAGATTAACAACGGCGCAGTTTGGGGTGCTGTGGGTCCCATGTTTGTGTTCGGTTTCATCGCTTGGGCCTTTACGCGAAGAACAAGGTTTGAAAGCGGCGCGATGCTGATGTGCGCGCTCACTTTGCTCAGTTGGTTTTTTCTAACGCAACAGTCGCGCTACATCATCGGCTTGCTTTTTCCTGTCGCCGTTCTGGTAGGCGGGCTCGTTTCACGAGATTCGTGGCTCGCAAAACTGATTATCGCGGGTGTGGTTGCGCAGTTTGCGTACTCCCTCTATCTATTCGGTCCTGCGGTCATGCCACTTGGCGATCAAGCAAAGGTTTTGGCTGGAACCCAAACAGAGGCGGAGTTTTTGAAATCCCGTTTCGCGTTCTACGACACTTGTGAATATGTCAATGAACTTGGCAAACGGGAGAGCGTGAAGCTTGCGATGTTTGATGAAGTGCGCGGTTTCTATCTCAACGTTCCATATCTTTGGGCTAATCCCGGCCACCACACGCTTATTGACTATCCGAATGTCGTCACCTCGGAACAACTCGTTGCTGCGCTGAAACAGCTTGACGTCACACACATTTACTTGAACTGCCGAAGAGACGTCATCTCTCCTGAATTGGCTGAACAAATGAAAAGTGCGATGGGAACGGAGGGCGTTACTCTGCCCGAAAAGTGGCGAACGTTGCTGACCGACGCGGTGAGGAACCGGCTGCTCACGCTCGAAGAGGGATGGGCAGGACCGCCAGACACCTACCTCTTCCGAATCACGCCGTAGACCCGCCGCGGCTGATTAAGTAGACTGCCGCCATGCTCTTGCAGCCTATCGTTCTTGCTGTCACTCTTCTTACCGCTCAACAAGGCGGCTCTATTGCGACCGAATCGCCAGAGGCGAAGCTCCGGCACTCGGCATTTAAGAAACACACCGAGATGTTGGACCGCTCGCCTTTCAAGGCGATGGAGTGGACTTTTGTCGGACCGGTGACCGCAACAGGAAGGTGCACCGATGTTGAGTGCGACCCAAAGAACCCGAAGCTAATCTATGTCGCCGCCGCTTCCGGCGGAGTGTGGAAAACAGAGGATGAAGGCGCAACCTGGACACCGATTTTTGAACATGAAGCGAGCGCCGTGATTGGTGATATAGCCATTGCTCCAAACGATTCAAAGACGATTTGGGTTGGTACAGGCGAGGCGAATATCTTGCGATCTTCAATGGCTGGCACCGGAATCTACAAATCAACCGACGGTGGAAAGAGCTTCAAGCATATGGGCCTCACGGAAAGTCAACATATTGCGAGAATCTTGGTGAATCCGAAAGATCCCGACATCGTGTACGTCGCTGTTCCGGGACACGAATATACATACAACAAAGAGCGAGGGGTTTACAAAACCACGAACGGAGGAAAAACGTGGACTCAGGTCTTCTTCAAAGATGAAAAGACCGGCGTGATTGACCTCGCGATGGACCCGAAGAACCCAGACACATTGTACGCAGGCACCGCAGAGCGGCTGAGAAAGAAGTGGAACGACCCGATTGCAACTCCACAATCGGCGATGTACAAAACTACCGACGGCGGGAAAACGTGGAAACCGCTGACCAACGGTTTGCCGGATTTTTCGAAGGGCGAATGTGAGCGGATTGGAATTGACGTTTGTGCGTCACAGCCGAATATTGTGTACTGCGTGATTTTTAGCGGCGGTGCATTGGTGTATCGAAGCAATGACTCCGGAGAATCGTGGAAGCAAGTCGAAGGACAGGACGCGGTTAAGCGGGTGTTTCCTGAGTATGGCTGGTACTTCGGCCAGATTCGCGTAGACCCATCTAATCCCGACGTCGTTTCCGTACTCGGCCTATTTCACGTGCGGTCAACCGACGGAGGAAAGACGTGGGCAAATGTGAGGGGCAATCATGTGGACTATCACGGCGCTTGGATAAACCCCAACGACAGCAAACATGTTCTGGTGGTGAATGACGGCGGCCTCATGATTACGAAGGACGCATTTGCAACATTCACGACAATCAACAACTTGCCGATAGCGCAGCTTTACAACGTCTCGGTGACTCAAACCGCTGGAAGTTTTCATATGTTTTCAAGCCGTCAGGATACGGGCGGATGGCGTGGAACGGCGAGCATTGATGCCAACAGAAAGATAACCTACAAAGATTGGGATGGAGGGCCGGGAGACGAGGCCGGGAGACACTTTGTTGATCCTACTAATCCCGCACTGGTCTATTTTGTGAATCGCTATGGAAGCGGGCCGATGCTTGCCGACTATTCCGCGAATGCAGACCAGCCAAAGATGAGCATGATCGCACCAAAAACCGACGGCCCAACGCGGGGGCAGTGGGTTTCAAGAGTGGTTCTCTCGCCCCACGATCCGAAGCGAGTTCTGTTCGGTCTGCAATATCTGTTTGTTTCGGACGACCGAGGCGCGAACTGGCGAAAAGCCAGTGGCGACCTTACAAATTTTGACGCGAAGAAACAGGGGAATATCAACTTTTCGACGATCTTTTCGATTTCTGAGTCGCCGCTGAAGAAGGGAGTGATTTATGTGGGTACAGATGACGGATTGGTGCAACTGACTCGCGATGACGGGGCGACATGGACGAATATCACCAAGGGATTGCCGGAGGATAGATTCATCGCTTGGCTTGAAGCATCGCGCTATGATGCGGGTGCGGCATATGTGGTTGTGAACGGAAAGCGAAACGACGATTTTCGTGCGATGATTTTCAAGACTACGGATTACGGCGCTTCATGGAAGTCCGTGTCGGGGGGCTTGCCAATGGCGTCGGTAAACGTGATTGTCGAAGACCCGCTACAGAAGGGCTTGCTGTATGCTGGAACAGACACCGGAGTGTATGTTTCATCGAATGACGGGCGCACTTGGAACAGTTTGGGAACGAAGCTGCCGACTGTGTATGTTCACGACATCACGATAAACACGAAAGAGAACGTGATGATTATTGCGACTCACGGACGCGGCTGTTTTGCAATTCCGCTGGATGGTGTGAGGAAGGGGTAGGCGGCTGACGCTAGAGGCGCCATCCTGCTATCGCGCCAAAACCTCTCTCGAATACGAGAACAGGCGTTCCATCAGCGGGTTCCAGGTGTGGTAATTCTCTTCCAGCTCGCAGCATGAGAAGAACCTGCTTTCGGCAGATTCGGCAGGAACAGTAATCTCGCCAACCGAGAGCACTTCACCGACGAACAATTCCGCGTACTGAACGTTTCGACCTTCAGTGATTCGGTAACAGCCCATATAGCGGACGTTGTCAACTTCCGCGCCAGCTTCTTCCATCGCTTCGCGCCGAGCTGCTTCGATTCCGGTCTCTTCTGGTTCGACTCTTCCGCTCGGTACGCACCATCCGCGATCGCGAATCTTCGCAAGCAAAATCTTATCCTCTTTCCACAAGAATATCAGCGCTGCGAAAGGGCGGAATGGCGGTCGTGCGGGCGCCGGCGAAAACTCCAGCAGCCGTTTGTCCCATTTCGCCGTCGGAAATCTCATCAGTCCCCCAGCACCTTACCCACTACACGAGAAAGCGATACCGGACCGAAAATTCGACTGTCTTCGCTAACCTCCTCGTTATCACCGAGCACATACACAGTGCCATTAGGCACAACAAATTTCCCCTGCGACGCGTCCCAGTTGCTCGGCTGGTTGACATAGTCCACCTCGTCGCCCTCCAAGTAAGCCACTCGCTTGACGATGTACTCTCCGGCTGCTTCCCCTTTGATTACGACTATGTCGCGCTTCTGAAGGGGTCCGACCAGCCAGAGCGCCTTGCAAATCAGGATTCGCTGGCCGTTGTGGAACGTGGGGAGCATGGATTCGCCCGAGACCTGAACCGTCTGGAAGTTTTGGTAGAAGAAGACCAAAAACAGCAGAACGAGCAGCAGAACAACGCTAAATAGATTGATCAGGCCCCGTCTCTTCTTGGGCTTCGGGCTTGTCTCCCCCTCGGGCTGGCCCAATTTGGTCAGATCAATCTGCATGCTCGGTAGAATCTCAACGAACGAATGTCCGTCATCTTAGCTCAAACAGCCGCCTTAGAGGCAACCGCCGCGTTCGCCCTGTTCGGCGTGCTGGCGCTCGGACTTGTTGGCTGCATACTTTATCTTCGGAAGGAAGTCAGCACGGTCAGAGAGGCGCTAAGGGGACAAGATGGCCAAAACCTCGAGTCGCTTCTGAAGTCCAATGTCGAGAATCAGCAGAAGATCATGCAAAAGATGGACTCGTTGACCGCAAGAGTTGGTGGGCTTGAGCAGCACGCGCTATTGACAAAAGGAAACCTGGGAGTGGTTCGCTACGACGCTTTCGACGACGTAAGCGGGCAGAACTCGTTCGCACTCGCTATCCAAAATGAAGAGGGGGATGGGGTGGTCATCAACTCGATCGCAGGGAGGGAGTCCGCAAGAATCTATTGCAAGAAGATAGCGAGCGGAAAGTCCGAACACCAGCTTTCGCCCGAAGAGGAAGAGGCTCTTAGGTCGGCAGCGAGAACGCCTGGGAGGTTGAAGGATCGGTGAGTAGGCCGGAACCTGAAGATCTCGTACTAATAGAGAGGGCAACGCGTGGCGATCGCCACGCTTTCGATTCGCTTGTCGCAAAGTATCAAACGAGAGTGTTCCAATTCGCGTACAGGTTGTGCAACGACTCCGAGGTAGCCGGGGACCTAACGGCTGAGTCGTTCGTTCGGGTTTATTCAAACCTCGAGAAGTTTCGACTCGATAGCAAGTTCACGACCTGGATGTTCCGAATCGTTACGAACTGCTTTTTGGACCTTAGAAAGCGGGAGCGCATCCGCACTCACGATTCGCTTGACGCGATGATTGAAACCGGGGAAGGCGAGGTTGAGAAGCAATTTGAATCTGACGATGACGGTCCGGTAGAGGCGGTTGAGCGGGGCGAGCGAGGAAAGGCTCTGCACTCCGCCATACAACAGTTGCCCGATTATCAAAGGGCTATGATCGTGATGTATCACGTAGAAATGCTGAGCTACGAAGAGATCGCGGCAAACCTCAATCTGCCTCTCGGCACGGTCAAAAGTCGCCTAAATCGAGCGCGGCTGGCACTGAAAGAGCTTTTGGAACCAGTTGAGGAACTTTTCACCCGGTGAGGCGGTCTGACATAACCAGCAAGACGATCCAGTTATGACGAGCGAGCGAGCAATGGAGCTTTTCAGCGAACACTTTGAGGGCACCCTTTCCGGGGGCCTGAAGCAAGAGTTCGAGCGTCACCTCGCTGAAAACCCAGCCTCGGCACATGAATACGCCGTGTTTTGCGAGCTGATGGGGTCGTTCAATTCCCTACCCGCTGTCCCCGTCCCCGCCGACCTGGGTGAGCAAATCTCCAGGCAACTCGACAAAGCCGACTGGGACAAGAAGCAAGCCCGAAAGCCGGGCGCAGCATGGCTGAGATTCGGCCTTCTGGCGGCGAGCGCCGCGTGCGTGGCGGTCATCGGCTTTGTGAGCTACAAATCCATCAATGGCGGCGCGACAGCAAGCTTGATCACGACTTCGCCGAAGGCCGAGCCGATGTCGGTCGTTAGGGTCGGCTCAGAAATTCGGGTCCGACTCGTCCCGACGACCAGCGCCACCGTCCGAGTGCTTCGCGGCGGTCTGGATCTAGGATTTCCTCCTTCTGACGCGGCCGTCGTTCGGGAAGAGACCGTCGCAGCGAAACAGCCTCTAAACATTCCGCTGACCGACTCAGGCGAGAATCGCCAAATCGTGTATATCGCAATTTCTGGCCACGACGAACACACCGCGGTGATTTATCCCGGAACGAAAGCCTCCCCAGAGGGAGTGCTCGCAAATTTGTGCGAAATCAGCACGAAGCATGACGTGGTCATCACCATCACCGCGAAAGTGCTTGGGGTTGGTGGAGCGTTGCAGCAAGGGGATTTGGGAATGATGCTTGACAAAGTTCTCGAAGGAACGGGACTCAGCTACACGAAGAAAGACGGCATCGTCGAAATCAAGTAGGCACGCTTACCGAACCGCCGTCAAAGCTGGCGCGTAATTCTTGCGAAACTTCAATGTCGGAGTCATACCCGCAAAACTGAGCTGCGCTGGCTCACCAGTAACGGGGTCTCGGAGAAACTCTGCCGGCAGTTTGAGATGTGCGACGATTCGGGGATCAATTCCCTGCTTACGAGACGAGATTGAGGCAAGCCTCACAATCGTGTTGCGCAACCCGCGCCTATACTTCGCTTCCGAGGTTATCGCTCCGTCCCACGCAACGAGTAGCGAGAGAAGCACTTCGCCCTCTTCTGACGATTCCCACTGCGATACGCGCGCCATGAGAGGCTCCAACGATTCTGATGCGCGGACAGCACGATAGGCCTGCGCAGCAATCTGATTAGCATCAGTGCGCTGCCATTCATCCGGAAACCGGTTGTTGCGCGCAACAAATAGCTCAAAGTTTCTGCGAATCATCTCATCGAGACGAGACGCGCGAGCATCAATCTGCATCAGAGATTTGATGAGGGACTCAATCTCTGGCACGGAGATGTATTGTGCGTTGTCTTCGACCCGCCGTAATGTACTGTAGGAGAAATTTGAGCTGCGAGTTAGCGATTGGCAGTCGCCGTATCGCAGCAGCAAATTGGTGTATAGGTCAGTGAGAAGAAGTTTGGCGACGGCCGAATGATCGTTGTTGTCAACGCAATAAGCGATCTGATGATGAATTCCTGCGCGGATGTTTTCCTGTGCCAACACCAGCGGCTTTCGGGCGTCAACGTCAGCCGAGAACCCATACCGAAGCGCAACCGGTTCGAGCCTGACAGTGGACAGCGTGTCTGTGCTGTTGAGGATGGTCTCTAAGCTCTGGGAGGACGTGGGACCACTTGCGAGGAGCTTCACCTTCTCAGAAACTGCAAGAACGTCGTTGTAGCGCCTGAGCGATTCCTCGAACCCTGCCGGGTCGGCAGCAAACTCTGTCTTGCCGATTTTGGTTACTCGGGCAGACACACCAATCCACGCCAGCAACAAGGCAGGCGACAGGACCAGAACCCACGAGAACAACTTGCGCCGACGCATCAATCCCCGAGGTTGATTTTCGGAGCCGCGAACTTGAAAATGAAGGGGGAAGGCTCAGCCGAAGTAAGCCATTTGCTGCTGGGCACGCTCGTTATCGGGCTCAAGGCTAAGAATCGCCTCGAACTCTACCTTTGCGGCGTCGTAGTCGCCGAGCATCATCAGGGTCATCCCGTAGTCGTATCGGATATCCGTGTTGCCGGGCACTGCCCTCGAGAGGACACGTAGATCCTCAAGCGAACCGTCGAAGTCCCCTTCGAACCCCTTGATGAGGGCCAACTGCCAGCGGGCGCGCATGTGTGTTGGGTCGAGCTGGAGGACACGTGTAAGGTGGGATTTGGCCGTATCGTAATCCCCCGCACATCGCGCCGTGAAACCCGCCTCGTAGATCTCTTCTATGGCGATTGGTTGCTGATTATCCTGCACAGTTGCCATGAACCTTCGTCCAAGCAGAACTCAGTATAACACCGAAGACCCAATCTGACAAGGGTGTTATGCTTCTGCCGTACCAGGTTTCAATGTAGGACGCGGAATTCCCTCTGACTTTTCGGAAATTTCTCCAGAATTTTCGACCGGCGCTTGGCCCTCTGGGTTTTGGGGCTCCAGTTTGACCCCTTTGAGAATGCTAAGGAAGTCGTCCCGGTCGAGAGTCTCACGCTCCAGCAACGACTCAACGACGGAGTCTAACTGCTCACGGTGAGACAGAAGGATGGACTTTGCCCTCTGGTGGCAGTTGTCCACGATCTCTTTGACTTCGCCGTCAATCTGTCTGGCGATGTCCTCCGAATAATTTCGGTCCTCCATGTAGTCGCGGCCAAGAAACGGATTGTCGTGTCGTCGGCCCAAGGCCAGGGTTCCGAGCTTCTCCGACATCCCGTACTTGCAGACCATTGCTCTGGCGATCGAGGTAACGCGCTCGAGGTCGTTGCTCGCGCCGGTGGTCACCTCGCCGAAGACAATCTCTTCCGCGACCCGCCCACCCAAAAGGGCGGTGACATCGTCCATCAATTCACTTTTGCTGATGAGATACTTGTCTTGGTCTGGAAGCTGCCAAGTCGCGCCGAGCGACATACCACGCGGCAAAATCGTGACCTTGTGGACGGGGTCCGCGTGCTCCAGGGACTCTCCGACGATGGCATGACCCGCTTCATGGACGGCGATGGTTTTGCGCTCTTCGGGGTCAACGACTCGGCTCTTTCGCTGCGGTCCAGCGATAACCCGGTCAAGAGCCTCGTTGAGGTCTGCCATTTCGACCCGGGTCTTGTTGTGTCGGGCTGCGAGCAGCGCAGCTTCATTCAAGGCGTTCGCGAGATCGGCGCCGGTGAAGCCGACTGTGCGACGGGCAATCACGTCGAGTGCGACTCCATCTGCCAGGGGTTTGCCTTTAGAGTGAATCTTTAAGATGGCTTCCCGGCCCTTGGCGTCAGGCGCGTCAACGACAACATGTCGGTCAAATCGGCCGGGTCTCAGAAGCGCAGGATCGAGTACGTCGGGGCGGTTCGTGGCTGCGATAACGATGACGCCTGAGTTCGGATCGAATCCATCCATCTCAACCAACAGTTGGTTGAGAGTTTGTTCTCTCTCGTCGTGACCACCGCCGAGACCCGCGCCACGCTGACGACCCACGGCATCAATTTCGTCCACGAACACGAGGCTTGGTCTGTGCGCTTTCGCGGTTTCAAACAGGTCTCTGACACGAGCGGCACCCACACCGACAAACATTTCGACGAAGTCGGAACCGGAGATATGGAAGAACGGCACACCGGCTTCGCCGGCTACGGCTCTTGCGAGGTGGGTCTTTCCGCACCCCGGAGGGCCGGTTAGTAGCACTCCTTTCGGAATCTTGGCTCCGAGAGCGATGTACTTCTTCGTGTTCTTGAGAAAGTCCACGATTTCCGCGAGTTCCTGCTTAGCTTCATCCACTCCGGCGACATCATCGAAGGTGACCTTCGGAACGGTTTCGCTCACGCGGCGGGCTTTGCTCCGTGCGAAGTTCATGGCTTGACTGCCGGCGTTTTGCGCGGGACGAATGAGGAAAAACCAGAGCAGCGCGAATACACCGATCGGCAGCAACACAGTCATCAGCAACGCCTGCATGCCGTCGCCAATCAGGGGCCTCTCGAGACTGACTTCGACCCCGTATTCTTCGAACTTATCAAGAAGGTTGGCGCCAGCCGGGCCGTCTTTCAGGAGTCCGAGCGCGTAGTATTTCGTGCCGTCTTTGTATTCGGCAGTAATGGTGTCGGTTTCCCAGATGACCTTAGAAATCTTGCCTTCTTTGGCATCTTGAGTAATTTGCGTTATGGAGGCGCGTTTGGATCCACCTGAAAGGATGCCGCCTCGATTGGTTGAGTTAAGGAACCAAATGAGGAATGCGGCGATAAATACGACAAATATGGTGAATGAGACTCGCCTGTTCAATACGCCTCCGAGCGATTCGACTCGCT
This sequence comes from Fimbriimonadales bacterium, assembly GCA_046330175.1. Lineage (GTDB taxonomy): Bacteria > Armatimonadota > Fimbriimonadia > Fimbriimonadales > ATM1 > JAJPJR01. The sequence continues at coordinate 369,518 of JAXLTG010000001.1, read as the reverse complement.
CTCTTTCATACGATTCGGCAGGGTTTACCGTTTCGCATACCTAATAAGATAACGGATTATACCGGTGGCGGTTCAGAAATAGGCCCAAAAACCAGGTGGAAAGCGGATTGAGTCTCTTCTGAGACGCCCACCCTCTGGTCGAGGGCAACCCCAGGAACCCAAAACGGCCCGCTTTGATCGCACATTACGGGTAGCCGCGATTTCATCGTCTGGGTGACCTTTGCATTCGTGAGCAGGTCTTGGAGTTTGCGAGGTGTATCTGCGCCGAACGGCCGAATTCGGTCTCCTGGTGTGAACTGGCGAGCAATGATGGGCGGGTTTACGCTACTCGCGTCAATCAGCACGTTGAATAGGTCGCGTGACACCGGCAGTTTTGGTTCGACAGTTGCAGCGCGAATCCTAATATTCAGACTTTCAAACCGAGTTTCTCCGGGCCAAACGAGGGCGATTTCCTCGAGCACGTCTGCATACGAGTTGAGCAGCGCAACGTGGTTTTCATCGCACTGAATATGGTGGCGGCCCCCTTCTGAAGTAACAGAGTGCTTGCCGCCGTTCTTGATTTGGAGCGTGAGGGTTTCGAGATGCGAAAACTCGAATTCGCCGTTGCCGAGCAGGTACAGCGCCCGACGAATCGCGCCGGCTGGATGCTGTCGCAAAGTTTCTGTGCTTAGTCGGGGTGAATCAGCGGTTAGGAAATCTAGGGGATGGGACGCGGCGAGCTTCGCAGTGCGGATGAGTTCCAGGGCTAAGCTGTCAAGCCACTCGTTTTCTTCGCGAAGGATTGCAATCGTCCTTGAGCAGTTTTCTGCGGCTCCGTCGTGGATGCTTTCAAACGCGGGGATGAGGTTTGTGCGAGTCCTAACGCGCGAATACTGCGGGTCGAAGTTTGTTGAATCATGAATGAAATCGAGTCCGTGAGTTTCGCAGTAAGACTCTGTATCGCGACGGCGAGCAAACAGCAACGGCCGAATGAGCTTGCCACGCAATGCGGACATACCCACCAGTCCACGCAAGCCGGTTCCACGCGCTAAGTTAAAGAAAACTGTTTCGATGTTATCGTCGAGCGTGTGACCTAGTGCTATCTTTTGGCACCCAGCTTGATCTGCAACCCGGTATAGAAAGTTCTGTCGTGAAATACGCCCTGCTTCTTCGATGCCGATTTTCTCGACTGCAGCGAATTTGGGAACATCCTCTCTTTCACAAACGAATGTTGCGCCCAACTTTTCAGATGCCAAACGACAGAATTGCTCATCATCATCTGCTTCCGGTCGCTGCCCGTGGTGCAAATGCGCAGCGACAACCGGGTGCCCTGCGGAAGCCAGGAGGTGCAACAGGCAGTGCGAGTCAGCGCCACCGCTGAACCCGACAACGACAGGATCGCCGGGGTCCAAAAGTCCGTTGTTGCGAATGAATTCGCGGAACTGTTCGACCACGCTGTGATGTTACCGAGGTATTCTTCGCGTCTCGCGGCGGCGGTAGCTCAGGGGTTAGAGCGCCTGACTGTGGCTCAGGAGGTCGAGGGTTCAAGACCCTTTCGCCGCCCCATTTTCCCTTTGTTATTTTACGTTCACGCCGATATTCATCAGTTTCCAGGCGCCTTCCTCATTCGCATATTTCAGGTCGAAGGTGACGGTTTTTTCTTTCTCTTTGTAAGATCCCTTTAGAATAAGGCGTTTGTCTTGGTCAACAATCGGCTCTTGCGCCTGAATTTCGACATCGGGTTGCGAGTAGAAGTTAATTTTTCCTTCGACGAACGGCTTGAGCTGCTCTCGAATGTCTTCTGGCGTTGCCTGGGCCTTCCAAATCTGACTGACCGAAGCGTGAAAAGCTTTGAAGTCATCTTTTAGAATCGCGGCTTGCGCATCCGAAAGCGTCTGGCGAATGAGCGTCATGGATTCGTCCATCGAGGGTGGGTCAATTTTGCCTTCCTGTGTTCCTGTGTCAAGACTTAGTCCGTGGACGATCCAACCTTTCTCGCCGTTGCTTAAGTGCATTTTGCATTTGAAGCTGCTACCGTCCTTTCTTTCTACATCGCCTTCAATCACGGCCTCCGAGTTTTTGATGTTGGTACTCCTCCACTTGGCGACCTTGAATTCGTTCATTCGGAGCTGAGTCATGAAGTTTTTGAACTGCTCTTTGCTCGCTTGGCGCTTGAACTCGTCGGTGGTGTTTTCGTAAGCTTTGTCAAATTCGCCGGCCGCAACTTCAGAAAGCCAAGAGTCAGCAGCTTTGGAAGGACCTGAAAGGGTTTTGCCGAGGAACAGGGCGCAGGCACCCATTCCGACGACTCCGGCGACGAGAAAGGCGAGAATGACGATGACAATCGTCCGAGCACTCATGATAGGGCGAGTATGCCCTATGCCGCGGGAAGTTCGTCGTTCGGCTCGGGTTCAGACTCCGGTTGAGCGTCGCAGGGGGCGAATTTGCTCTCTTCGCCGAACACGCCTTCAAGTTGCTCTAAGCCGGACAGAAAACGCAGAAACTTCACACCGACTACTCCCGAGTCGGTCCGCTCAACATCACCGCTGAGCCTGACGACTTTTGCGAGCGCCAACACCGGCTGTTTGGATTCGACGAAGATTTGGATGTGAACGTTTGTGCCGACGGTGAGTAGCGACCTTGAGCGAAGTAGTCCGCCGGTCGCACTAATATTCACCATTTCGCCAACGGTCCTGCGTTCGTTGTTCCCCCGGCTGTCGCATTCGGAGATCGTGACGATGCACCTGTACTGGACAGGGTGGCGCGTGCAGCGATCTGGTAGTTCTTTTTGCCACTTGATTGTCGCAAGTTTGACCGCGACTTTTCGGCGAACGGTTGTGCAGGCCGAAACCGTCGAGAACGCAACATCCGCGGACTCATGCGTGCCGAGCATGATGGTCGTTCCCGGACGCGCGTTCACAACCGGGGCTTCGATGAGAATCACCGCGCCCTCTATTTCGGCGCGAATGACCTGGCCTGTCACTTCTCGAATGGAATCGAGTGCGACAAGCGTTAGTCGGCAGTCTTGGCCGGGTGTAAGTCTTGATTCAGTCATCGCCAGCGGGGGCGGACACAGGATCGTCCTGAATCCACGAATTGGATATTCGGCGTGCGGCTCCGACAAATCGAGTCAGAGCCGCACGGAAAAGTTGCCAGGTTTGCGCTTCGCTACTTGCCCGACTTCGCGGCGATCCAGCGTGTAATCGCTTCCCACAGGCCCGAGTTGAGCTGATTTGCTCGGCTCGGGTCGGCACCAGCCGAGAACTGGAACGGCGTGAAGAAATGCGTCGCGCCAGGCAGAAAGTCCACCGAGCAATCCACGCCGGAGGACGTCGCGGCATCTTTCAACTCGTTCGCGTTTCTCGATGCAACCATGATGTCATCCAGACCCTGAATGACGAGGATCGGGTCTTTCACACGCACCATAAGCGCAGAGGGATCTATTGCAAAGTTTGCACGCATCCAGTCCATGCTGTAACCGTTGACCATTCCCTTTTCGCCAGCTTTCGCTTTCGCAATCGCCTCGTTTAGTTTGGGAACACCGGCAGCAGCGGCGTCTCGAGACGCCTGAGGCAGTCTCTCGTCCGCCTGTTGAACTGCGAACATCTCTTGCATCGCTTTGTCCATCGGTTTCGAAGGACCGGCGAGCAGAATTGCACCCGCAAGAGTTGCGTCGGTTGTGATAGCCATGAGCGCGATTGTTGAGCCCTCACTGTGTCCCATCACGTAGATTTTGAAGGGATCTACCTCTGGAAGCGCTTTTAGAAAATCTGCTTCCATCAGCGCATCGCTCTTCAGTTCGTCTGGCGTTGGAACGACTTGCGGTCCACCTGTTGCGCCAGCTCCGCGATCGTCCGTTCGCAGTACTGCGTATCCAGCGCCTGCTAGTTCATCTGCAAGTCTTCGTCCCCACGAATTTGTTGAGTAAGGAGCAAAATTCCAGTCTCGATCTTGCGGACCGAATCCGCTGATCATTAAGACTGCGGGACGCTTGCCAGCCTTCTTGGGTACTAGCAATGTGCCTGCTTTGTAAATGGTGCTGCCGACCCAAATTTTCACTTCCCGCTCGTCGTATTTGTCGCGATTGGGTTGCAGTTCGCTCGGCGGCACAACCGGAGGAGTGATCGGGTCCGTAGGCGGATTCGTAATAGGTTCTTCCGGGCGGCCCATTGACTCAAATCCTGATCGAATGACTTCAGCGCCAACACGCAGGTCCTTTAGATAGAGCACGCGGCCGTCGGTATCTGAAATCACCGAGATTGCGTCGGGATCGGTTTGGGTTCCGAACGACCAATCCAAGATTTTTTTGTCGCCGCGAGCGCGTTCGCCTTTTAGCGAGACCATGAAATCTTTTACGCGGGTTTGCGATGGCATGGCGACCTTGAACATCTGATTGCCACCGCGAGAACGATCATAGGCTCTTAGGATATTAGTGAGATGATGCCAGGCGTACGGCTCAGAGCAGAACACGCGAGCGGATTGAAGCGGAACTTTTGTGACCTCTTTTTGTGGCTTTCCGCCAGCCACGGCGAGCCAGGCCACTTCAAAAACTACGCTGTCATCCTTCGCGACCACGGTTACAACTCTCTCGCCAACGACGTTGATCACGGCAGTTCCGAGCGCGCCGGACACGGTGGTGAGCTGGGTTTTTCGCTTAAGAGTGATGAGGTCTCCATTGATATTGGAAATCATGGAGCTTGAGCGTCCGTCGTCAAGAATTCTGAACCCTTCTCGTGCGGCTGCTTTTCCTTCAAGGTAGGTGGTGAAAGTTCCCTGGTCGAACGTGCCGGCCTGGACAAGCGCTAAACAGGCGATAGCAAAAGTCATTTTGGCTCTCCTTAGCCCTCGCTGGAGCGATGACTAAGTGAGATTACCAGAGGGGATTGCAACGGTAAACTTAGTTCATGCCCCGTGTCGCAGATTTTTTGACAGCGCGGCGAGATGCAGGTAACAAAAGTTTTGCTTGCTTCGTTACAGGGGGCGATCCGCCGGCCACGGAACTACCTTCGATTCTTGGCGCCCTCGAGGCTGGAGGCGCGTCGCTGATTGAGGTAGGACTGCCTTTCAGCGACCCAATTGCGGACGGGCCGACGATACAGGCCTCAAGTCAACGAGCTTTGGACAGGGGAGTTCGTGTGACTGAAATACTCGGCGCTGTGAAAGAGGCCGCCGTCCGGGTGCCGGTCATCACGATGGGATACACGAACACTGCCTTGCGGTTTGGGTTCGGGGAATTTGCCCAGATGTTGGTCTCACACGGCGTTTCGGGCGCGCTACTTAGCGATTTGATTCCCGATGAAGGTGCCGAATGGATTGCAGCCGCGCGGGATGCGGGCCTGGATACGGTGTTCCTCGTTGCCCCGACGAGCACCGACGAACGGATACGGATGGCGTGTGAAGCTTCGACGGGGTTTGTTTATTGCGTTTCTCGAACCGGAGTTACGGGAGCAGAAAGTTCGGTGCCAGCCGACGTTGGCGATTTGGTCACTCGGGTTCGGCGATTCACATCGCTTCCGGTTATGGTTGGATTTGGGATCTCTACCAACGAACAGGTTCGGGCGGTTTGGGACGTCGCTGACGGCGCGGTTGTAGGGAGCCACATTGTTGGGTTCTTGCATGAACATTGGAAAGATGGCGCAGGTGCAGCGGAACTAAGTTCGTTGATTGCTGGCTTGTGCCGCTAAGGCACCTGTTGTGAGGCAACCTCAAGCAACCGTGCCAAGTTTTCACAGTCCTTGCAACCCTCTCGTCCGAGCGGTGACGAAGGAAGAGTGTCGAAGAACCGTACCGATTCCAGGAGATCCAGCACCTGGTTGCGATTTAGGTCTACAGTTTTGATCTTACAGCCGAACCCCATCTTGAATCCGTGCTCCATCCTGTTGCCAGATTCGATAGCGTGCGACTCTTCGGTTTCTGGTTCGAAGTAAAGCAAGGCGAGCTTTGAGACTGGAGTTACGTTTGAGGTTTCACCGATGTACGCGTACGCGTTTAGCTGAACTTGGTATTGCGGAAGCATGCCATCTTGTGTGTTAGTGATGCGAGCCGTTTTGTAATCCGCGATTAAGTAGCTTTCATCGGCGAACATGAAGATTGCGTCGGGAGTTCCCCAAAGAGTGACGCCGGTCTTTTCGTCGGTCCGCGAGAATTTCGTGTAGTGTGGCGGGTTTACGTAGGAGCGCAAGTCACCGAGCGAAGACAGGTATTCAGGGAAGGCGCCTGTTGTGTCGTGTTGACCATGTATGACTTTCTTGGTGTAGCTGTCTATTGAGCTGAAAATTCCTGGGAAGGATTGGAACGGCAGTTTGTTGCTGAGTCTCCTTTTGATCCAGAAGCAGCGCGCGCAAAAGTTCGGTAAGGCAAGCTGACCAAGGTCCTTCGCTGAAATTCTGAGGCTACTCATCTGTTCGAGTATGCCATAGTGGTTCTGAGATAATCTCATACGAAATGAAAACGATTGGATTACTCGGCGGTACCAGTTGGGTTAGTACGCGCGAGTACTACACTCAACTCAACCTCGGCGCATTCGAGCGGCTCGGTGGGTCGCACTCGTGCAAATTGCTGCTGCACTCGTTTGATTTGTACGAAGTCTCAACTCCCCTGATGGCGGGAGAGATTGCGCCTGTGATTCGGGACTTTGCTCAAGCGGCTCGTGGGCTTGAAACTTCTGGGGCGGATTGTTTGCTCATTTGTGCGAACAGCTTTCACATCGCTTTGGAAGCGGTCAGAGCGGCGGTAAACGTGCCCGTTATCAGCATCGTTGAGGCTGTTGGCAAAGAGTTGAGCCAACTGGGAGTGCGAAAAGCAGGACTGCTTGGGACATTTGCGACGATGGACGGCGATTTCTACCCCGAACACTTTTCGAAACTGGGAATTGAATTGATTACACCGCAGGGTGAGAGTAAGGCCGAGATCCACCGCACCATTGCAGAAGAGTTGACGCGAGACCTGTTTTTAGACTCGACGCGGGCGACTTATGTGGATGTGATCGAATCATTGCGCGCGCGCGGCGCCGAGGCTGTGATTATGGGTTGCACAGAGATTCCGCTGTTGCTGTCGCAGGAGATGGTTGGAGTGCAGCTAGTGGATACGCTTCGGTGTCACGTTGCGGAGGCGCTGAAATTTGCGTTTGGGGAGTGAGTGAATGCAGACCTGCGGATCTCCTCAAGAGCGGATTGTCGCTCGTAGCTCGACATTTTCCACCGCTTTTCGAGGCGTCCACTCTCCTATTGTTCAATTGGTCCCGAAAAAGGTGTCCAAGCTGGGCGCAGCTTACTGCAGATATTAGTACGCCTATCGCTTTGAAACGCGCCATATTTTGCCCGCCCAATCGTCTGCAATCAGCAGACTTCCATCAGGCAAAAACGCGAGGCCTGCGGGCCGACCATAAATGATTTTGTTTGATCCTTTTGGCAGCCAACCCGTGACGAAGTCCTTGATTTCTCCTGTTGGTCGTCCCTGTTCGTTGAACACTACACGAACGACTTTGTATCCCACCATTCGGCTTCTGTTTTGCGATCCATGAAGGGTAACGAAGGCATCGTTTTTGTAACTTGAAAACATTTCGCTTGTAATGAACTTTATGTCTATCGCGGTCGCATGGGCTGGAAACAGCACATCTGGGCGAAGTGACCGTTTTCGCAGGTCCGGCTTTTCGGGCATTCTTGGATCATGGTGAGAGCCAATATAGTAATACGGCCAGCCATAGAAACCACCAACGCGCACTTGCGTCAAATAATCGGGCACCAGACCATCTCCGAGATAGTCGCGCTCTGCGACATTTGCCCAGAGTGCGCCAGTTATCGGATTGAAATCGAGCCCGATCGGGTTGCGCATTCCAGATGCCATCAGCTGTGGGCCACTTTGAATTTCTCCGCCCGAATCCAACTGGTACGACTCAATTACCGCTCTTCGCGGCCCTTCTTCGGCGACATTAAACTCGCTGCCAATGGTTAGAAGAAAAGTGCGTTTGTCCGGGCTAATCCGGATGTTGCGAGTCCAATGATTTCGATAACCGTTCGAGGGAATTTTGTCGAGGACGACCTCTGGTTTGGTGCGTGCGGTCCGAAGTCCGGACGAATAAGGCCAGCGTACGATTTTGTCAGTGTTCGCGACATACAAATGATCAAATCCGAACGTGATTCCGAAAGGATAGTACAGCTTGTCAGCGAACAGGGTCCTGCCATCTGCGTTGCCATTTTTGTCGTTGTCCCAGAGAACGGTCACACGATTTGGGTGGGGCAGATCATTGCGCTCGATACGCGTTTCGACGACAAAGGCATCTCCGTTCGGAGCGACTGCCATCATGCGCGGATGCCGGAGCCCGCCCGCGAACAGGTTAACTTTGAATCCTGCAGGTACCGACAGGAACGACTTGCTGGTTCGTACCAACTTGGGCAGATTTATTACGGATTTCGACGGTGGCGGAAGTTGTTGAAGGAATGTCGAGAGCAGCGCCGTTACCATCGAGCGATCTCTTTCAACAGGAAGTCAATATCGGTAAAAGGATCGCCGCCGGTTCTTTTCCATCTGAGCATGCCTTTTTTGTCTATCAGAATCGTGGAGTGAAGCTCCATGTCTTCGAAGTCATCATATGAAGCAAATCGCCTCGCGTTCGAGTGATTCATGTCAGAAAGCAGCGTTACCGCAAACGGCGCGAGTGCGGTTGAGGCTCGGTTTGCCGCTGGCGTCGTCGAGCTGACCGCGAGAACGACCGTGTCTTTTGAGTTGAACTCCTCAATTCGCTTGTTTATCATTGCCAGTTGCTCCATGCAATGCACGCACTGGTCAGAAAGGTAGAAAACAAGAAGCACATTCTTCCCTTGCAATTGCGATAACTGAACTCGCTTGCCATGACTATCTACGCAATCCAGTTTCGGAGCGGGAAATGGTTGCCAGTTGCTTGGTCCGAATTTGTTCAAGCTTTCCGGTGAATAACTGTGCTCGGGCTTAGGTGTTTTTGCGTCCGGTTTGACCGGAAGTTCCAACGCCTTGATTTCGCGAAGAAGTGGCAATGACGCATCCGCCCCATCCCACACGGCCAGAAATCGAGCTGCATACTCTCTTGCTTCTTCGGCCCTATGCAGCGCAAGATTGCTTTTGCACAAGCCGCCCAATGCCCAGCCGTCATTCAACTCTTCCTTAAGCACGAATTCGTACGACTTGATAGCCTCTTCATGATCGCCGGCCTTCGCCTGAGCATCACCTAACAACCTCATCACCGGCCACGGCATTCCTGGCGGATCTCCTGCCGCTCCGTACTGTTCGAAGTTCTTTTTCTCAAGTTCGCCAGCTTGCTGCAAAACCTTTAGAGCTTCTGCGCTGTTCCCTTCTGCGTTCAAAGTTTTGGCGAGGGCGATCCGCATGTGTGCAGAAAGCGTCTTCACAAACGTTTCCTTTAGCTGATCGGCCTTGTCTGGAGCGCCGGCGATCTCTTCATTCAGCTTCTTCACAGCGTTTTGATTGGATTCGTCAAATTTCGCACGCGCCTTTTCAGGCTGCTTAGTTTCTGCAAGCGCCATGATCTCTGCCGCATCTCTCACGCTCTGAAGCCCTGAGTTGGAAATCGGCGGAATGGTTTCTCCATCAAGAATGAGATCCCACTTTTCAAATTTGATGAGCGCACGCAACAGTGGGTCAATGGCTGGATACTCGTCGGCAAAGTGTATTGGATCGCGCGGCGAATTAACTAGGTCTAACGCGCCACGAATGGCGAGCTCACCTCTTCCGAGTTGCTCTTGGATGTAGCACAGGTAGTTTCGGTTGTGCGAATAGTTCCAAGTTTCGAACGGCAATGCGAGGCGATCGTTCATGTATTTGAGCTCGACTCGCGTCGCGCTATCCATTGCGATCGCGGCTTCGTGCCACATTCCGATTTTGCTATAGATATGTCCCGGCATATGAAGCGCGTGGCCGATTCGTGGCGCGGCCTTGCCGTACAGCTCGCAACTGTGGATCGCCCGAACACCGTCTTTTCCGTCCCAGTTGTGAATCTCTGCGTGATGCGCGCCAGGGTGCATTGGGTTTGCTCTTAGTACCTCATTGATGAGAGCTTCGTTTTCCGCAGCGGGTACTTGACCAATCTGATAAAACCCAAGCTGGGATTTTGCCTCTATGTCGTCTGGAAATTTCTTTGTAAGCTCTTTCAGGTTTTCAATAATCACCTTTCGCGCATTTGGCTGATCTTTTATCCAGGCGTTTTCCCACGCTTCGATATAGAGACGCTCGCGTTCGGTGACGTTGTACTTTCGCTTAATCGCCTCTCTAAGGTAGTCGAAGTCTTTTTTGTTCTCCTTGTTTTCGGATTCGCCGATCGTAAACCAATTCAGCCCACAACGCGCGAGACCGAAATACACCATCGCGTTTTCTGGTTCAAGTTTGTGGCACCAGCGAAATGTCCGTTCCGCCTCCTCAAACCAAAAACTGTGCAGCAGCGCGTTGCCCTGGTCGTACCACACCTGCACCTCTTGATTGCTTGTGGTTATTGGGAACGGGCACGTCCCGATGCCTTCCATTTTCCACGGCTTGGTGCGCATGCCCGAATCAAACGCTGTGCCGTGCTTTGAATGCCCGAATTGATCGTCGCCCCAGAACGAAAACGGGGCCAATGAAAGAAGAAGCGCGGCAGCCGATAGGTGCATTTAGCAAGAATACACGCACGCCGAGGCAACTAAGGCTATGGCGTCCTCGAAAATGGATGTAATGTTTCTCACTCAAGAACATCTAACTGAGTAGCAGGAGGGGAGAGATGATCCTACAAACCGTTTTTGCGCTCGTATTCATGATTGGCCAGGGTGCCGCCGACCAAGCCAATCCGGGGCAACTCACTGTCATTGATAGAGCCGGGAAACCCGGCATTTTGTGCCCTTTGAAAGGCACGAAAGTGGACATGGAGATCGAGGGGTTTGGAGCGCGAGTGACCCTCGTCCAGACGTTTACAAACCCGACAAAGGAAACGATTGAAGCGCTTTACACCTTCCCCCTCCCTGCTGAAGCGGCCGTGGACAGCATGCGGATTAAGGTTCAAGACCGAATCACGGTGGGCCAAATTATGCGCCGCGAGGACGCTGAGCAAACTTATGCCGCTGCACGAGCCGCGGGTCAAACCGCCGTACTTCTGAATCAAGAGAGACCCAATATTTTCACGCAATCGGTTGCGAACATTTCGCCGGGTGCTGAGGTGCAGGTCGAAATCAGCTACGTTCAGCTTTTGAAATTTGAAAATGGCGTGTTCGAGATCAGTTTTCCGATGGTGGTCGGCCCGCGATATGTTGGCGTGGGAGGAAACGCGCCCGATTCCGGTCAACTGAACCCGAAAACTTACGTCCCCTCAAACACGAGATCTGGAGCAAACATCGAAATCAATGCTCGGATTGTCGCTGGCGCGCCGATTACGTTTGTCCAATCTGCGTTGCACCAAATCAACTCTTCAATAAACGGCCGGAGTGCAACCGTTAACCTTCGAAAACAGAATGAGATTCCGAACAGAGATTTTATTCTGCAGTTTGGTGTGCAATCGAACCAGGTGAACAGCCAGTTGTTGACCTATGCCGATGGGACGGGCGGTGGTTATTTCTCTCTCATTTTGATGCCGCCGAATGTAACCCCGCCTGCCGACGTGTCACCTCGCGAAATCATTTTTGTGGTTGACCAAAGCGGCAGCCAAGGTGGAATGCCGATTGAAAAATCGAAGATTCTCGCGGCAAAACTGATTCGAACGATGGGGCCGAAAGACAGCTTCAACGTGCTAACTTTTAGCAATCAAACGCACAAGTTGTGGGCTGAGCCGATGCCCAACACCGAGGCGAACCAAAATGAGGCACTCAAACTTATCGCAGGATTGCACGCGGACGGCGGAACCCAGCTTTTGGACGCTGTGACGGCAGCGATGTCTCCGGACCCTCAGCCCGACCGACTTCGAGTTGTTCTATTCCTAACGGACGGATTTGTGGGCAACGATTTTGACATCCTCGCTGCGGTGCAGAAGTACCGAGACAACGCACGATTGTTCACTTTCGGGATCGGCAACAGTGTAAACCGATTTTTGATTGACGGGATGAGCGCTGAAGGTCGTGGTGATTCTGAAATTGTAACATTGGAGTCTGACGCGGATGCCGCCGTGAAGCGGCTTGTCCAGCGAGTGAGCCAGCCCTTGCTGACCGATGTTTCCGTTTCGATAAACGGCCTACAGATAAGCGATCAGTTCCCCAAACTGATTCCGGATGTGTTTTCTGCAAAACCGATCGTTGTCTGGGGCAGATATGAAAAAGGTGGACGCGGCGAAATCGTTCTGAGTGGCCAAATGGGCGGCACAAATTGGACCAAGAGCATAGACGTAACGTTTCCGGATGAAGACAAAACCGGTTCGGCAATCCCGAGCCTTTGGGCAAGGCAGTATGTTGATGAACTGATGCGTGAGGATTATATGGGAATGGCGGGCGCAAACGGAACGCAAAATGAAAAGCAGAAAGAGCGCATCATTGAAATCGCTTTGAAGCACAACATCATGACGCAGTACACTTCGTTTGTTGCGGTGGACAAAAAGGTTGTCAATATTGGCGGAAAGCTGCGCACGGTTGATATTCCTGTTGAAACGCCGAGCGGCGTTTCGTTTATGGACAGCCCAGACAACATGAGCGGCGGCCCTCCGGCATCTATGGGGACCGGAGGTGTCGGTCGTGGTCGCACTGGTGGTGGTCGCGCTGGCGGTTTTGGAGGTGGTGGAGCCGGCGGCGGTCTGGGCGGAGGCGGCTTCGGCGGTGGAGTCGGCGGCGGCCTTGCGGCCGATAAGGCTCCTGTGAGAGAGATCGACGAGAAGAGCGCAGAAGCGAAGATGACGCCGGAAGAAAAGCTTGCGTACCGAATGAAGACTCGGCTTCACACAAAGCTGCGGAACGTGAAATCCGGCGACGTTGATGTTCAAATTAAAGTGAAAGCCGTGAGTCCGGAGCTGCTTGCGAAGCTGAAATCGCTCGGCTTCACAATCGGCGCATCCGATTCCGACCTAAAAGTCGTTTTCGGCACGTGCGATGTGAAGGTGTTGAAAGCCCTGGTGATGATGGACTCTGTCGTGTTCGTCTCACCGATCTGATGCACAAACGTCGGTAACGGCGAATTATGTCAACTACACACGGCCGGCTCGATCGGCTGGCGCGTTTGAATAGGCATTTTCGAAAGAACCCACACCGGAAAACCGCGCGGCCTCGCTGTTGATCTGGGAAAGAAGGCTTTTTTCACCACCATTTCTTCGTGCATTACTCCAGTAACCAGTTTGCACCGATTTCGAACCTAAAAGTCGTTGAAATCCCGCTGTATTAACATTCCGATGAGGCCCGGAAATGGATGTTTTTGGGAACTAAACTTTTCCAATTCGCGTCCATCGTGTTGCTAGCAAAGAGAAAACCATTCCTAAAGGAGGAACAGAACATGAACTGGAAACCTATTGAAGGAAACTGGCCCAAACTAGTGGACAAGGCACTTGACCGATGGCCGAACCTTACGCGAGATGAACTCATCAAGTGTGACGGCAGTCGCGACCAATTGAAAAACTTGCTTACGACTAAGTGTAGTTTTTCACCGCAGGAGGCGGACGACGAACTTAAGTTCTTCGCCGAAAATGCAGTGGGTGTGCCGACTCGATAATTGATCCGCAGCTCGTGTGCGAAGTGTTACTCCCCCACATTATCGCACCAAGACGGCTGCGTATCCTCCCTGAGAACAGGTTGTCATTCCCACCGCTTGGACGGGCGTTTGTCGAATTAGACAGACGTTGCGGCGAAGAAGGAAATTCGAAAGCTGTAGGATCGAGGCATAAAGCTGAAGCATCCCGAGTTCAACGCAAGAATGACATACTCGTGCCCCCGTCCCAGACCATCGTGACAGGGGGCACGGCACCTTCTCGTTCCAAAAGCGCCGAGTTTCAGCACAGGCGCTTTGGAATATTAAACTGGAAAGGAGAAACGAAATGAATCTGAGGACTAAACAAACCATTGGCGTACTTTTGCTTGCTTGTCAGGTCTTCGCAACAAACCGAGGTGTAAACGTGACCGGAGAGGTCCGGAATCCTGGTGTTGTGTCATTCCGAGAGGGACTAAGACTTAAGGAAGTGATATCGCTCGCCGGGGGCCTGAAGGACGGCTCTGATCCATACAGCGTTACTATTCGTTCCGAAAACGAAACGCGTACAATTGACCTGACCCAACTTGGTCCGAGCCCGCTTGTCCAACCAGGCGCGACGGTGACGATTAATCGCTTCGACCCGAGGAACTACATCACAGTCAAGGGCGCGATGAGCAAAGTCGGTAACGTTCGTTATCGCGACGGAATGACACTAAAGGACGCGCTGACTGTGGGTTCGCCATACACCGATGCATGCTTGGATTCTGTTTTCATTACTTCCAGTTATGAGAATGGAAATGTAACGAAGAAGAAAGTTGACCTCACAAAGGTGGAGGCTTCGGCGGTCGCGCTGAACGCATCCGACGTGGTCGAAGTGCCTTTCGCGCGCGGATGGGCCGCATCTGATCGTGAGCTGCTGACCGTAATCGTTATCGGGCTGCTCGTTCTTGTCATCGTATCGCGTTAGGCGCGCGGTTTTGCCATTGGCAGGAGTGAACAGAGGTGAGGGGCGCGTTCGGCGTTCTACGGCATATCGAATGCGATGTTGAACGCGCCGACCTTTCCGACTGTGCGGTCGTCGGTAACCGCCATCAGCAGATGATCGCCTCTTCCGGTTTCGTCGGCTCGCCGGTTTTGACATTACTCGTCGTTTGAGTTGTGGGATGTGGATGCGTGCTCTGCCGCATCCTTTGTCGTCGTCCGGACGTAGCTCTATTCAGTGGAAACCGGTTTGAGTGCGTATATTGCAGCTTATGAACAGACTCGCCAGCAGATTAACATGCTTGAGGAGCAAGCGCATCGGGTTGTAACGTTTTTCCCGCTGGGCCTCGCGGGATTGGCAGCTTACGGGTACGAGAAGAGTTGGCCCGATCCGATTCTGTATGGCGCTCTGGCACTGATGCTTTTCTCCTGTTTGTATGTTCTGCAGAAGAAGGAGGGCATTTTCCGACTGGCGGGGTATCTGGCCGAGTGCGTCGAACCGAGCCTGCCGCCAGGCGTTCGGTATGAACGGATGCTCGACAGCTATCGCAAAGAACGGGACGCGGCGACAACCTGGAGGCGGCTTTTGTCGGCGACGGGCCTCGAAGTCATACTAATGATGGGAATAACGCTTGCTCTGTTTGTTTTCGGATACTTCCAGCAGCACGGCGAGCTCTACTACTTGCCTCTTCCGTTATCGCTTGCTATCGTTAGTTTGGCCGTATGCTTCGGTTTCGTTTTTGTACGCGGTCGTTCGATTCAGCGATTGAGACGCCGCGACGCCCCACACCGCATTGCTTGGCGATTGGCGGTGACGGAGGAGACGGTTGAGTTGCCTGATGGATCGGGGGAGTGACCTAACCGCACGTGAATCACGCCACACAGAGACTGGACCTCAATCGCTGGGGCGGAAGACTAGAATTGAGTTGGCATCACTTATCCGCTGGTGATTCCAGACTCGGTGGATCCGTTTCCGGAGAAGGATCCGGAAGTGCCCGTTTGCCTCGACGCATATCACTCATCGTCGTAGCGTAGCGAGCGACGAGCCGGTCTTGGGCTTGCTTTGACACGGATTTTGTGAGCCGACGCCACTGCCACTGCTCACTTAAAACCTCGTTATTGGCATCAAATCCGATGTAGCGACCGTCCATCTTTTTCCCGGATGGGTCTATGTGTAGCTGCAGTGCGCCGTGATAGGAGTCGTCTTCGAGGTTATTGTCCCACACCCCAGTCACAAAAGTGTGTGACTTGACTGTAGCCCTGATCGCATTGCTGTGCCCTTTCGTGATGGGCTTCTTTGAGGCGAGCGTCACTCCCGAGACCTGATTCCATACGTGACGAAGAAGAACCAACTGCTCCATCTGATACCGCTGGCCGCTCTCAGTGAACTCATATCGCGTGTGCCAAATTCCGGAGATATTTCGAGATCGGCGCTGAGGGAGCCCGAGGCGCGTGGCAATTTTTCCAAACAGGTCCTTGAACCAATCCTCGAACAATGCGCTCGCAAGGACTCCAAGAAGGACCATTGCGACCGCGCCCAGAATAGTGATCAGGATGCCCATCTTGAATACTCATACGGCTACTGCGCTTCGTAGGTTTCCAGAGATCGGCGCCGACTGGCGGCGCGTAACGGTAAAGGCTTGAAGCCACCAAGGTAACGAACGAAAGCTTATTCCAGCTATCGGATCGCAACTCGGCTGCACACAAAACTTCGCCACCTGAAACCGGAAACGGTTGAAGTTCAGGTGAAGGTGAAAGAAGTCACGCCAGAGCTGATTGCAAAACTGAAATCAGTTGGGCTTACAATCGCCGCTTCGGATGCTGGACTGAAAGTCATTTTCGGCACCTGCGACGCGAAGGTGTTGAAGGCGTTGGTGATGATTGACTCGGTGCTGTTCATTACGCCGATTTAGGGGCGAGCCGAATCAAGGCGTTGACCGCGCAGCGGTTGTTCGTTTACGTCGGTGGAGCAAAACTTGGAGCGCACATATATGTCGCATAAGATCCTAGGCATCCCAAGCTGGACACTGGGGGTAGGAACTCAGTCTTCCCGTTCTTCGTAAGCATCTAATACGTCATCGCGCATATAGTTCAGATTCTTTTGTTCAGCCAGCTCATGGATGCTTTCATAAGCGAGGTACGTACATATTTCCGACAGCGGTCCACGTTCCAGGAGCGAGAAAACCGGTCTTCGAATCTCTTGAAAAACTTTTTGTCGCCTCTCCGCGGGGGCGACGATATGCAGCTTCACATCTATGTTTGGCAATAGGGACACTAAGTCAGCCATTCTAAGCAGCCCGGAGTAGATTGAGGTGGAGTGTTCGACTTCGAACGCACGTTTGATAGCGCGGCCTTTGAGCCAGAGCACATCAATCAGTTCTACTGTCTTGAGAGTAGTTTCGTCGTAGTTCAACGGCAGCCTATCTATCGGCTGAACGTCCGACGTCGTCTTTTCCAGCACTCTCGCTCGATCGGCTCTAGGCAACCACACGCTCAATCCCATGTTCGTTCCAATGTCAGCAAGTAGCGCCTGTATGTTTATCGACTCACGTTCAACGAGGGCGGGCGCTACCAGATATTGTGGTTTCTCGTCTGGGACGGTCACTTCGACGTCGCCGTCCGGGCGTCGCACCCGATGCAGTACCAGCTTCTGAAACTCAGCGGGGTCTATTGGGAATGTTTTCCCGTTCTTCGTCTGGCTCTCCATCAACTTTTCAATGAATTGACCGTCACCGTCGTCGAGTTGGGCGAGGCTTCCTCTTACCTTTCCGGTCCAGACGCCAGAATTCTTCGGCAGTCCTTTAGTAAACGAGAGCGCACCCCAAACTTCGGGATCGTGAATAGGCACAGTTTTGTCTACAGGCAGCCACGCGAGAGCTCGGACCTTGAAGCGGATCACAAACGGGTCGTCTTGGGTGTAAAAAATTGGTTCGTTGTCTTCAAACGGTCCATCGACAACTTCCAACACGCCTACCCATCTTGAAGTTTGTGTCATATAACAAATCAATTTGTCCCCATGCTTAATTCGTTGAGCTGCAGCACGGTGCCTTGGTCTGAACCCGGAGACGGAGCGATCCGATTTCGAGAACGCTTCGTAGGTTGCCGGGGAAAATAGGTCAATGAAATACGCCATTGCTTCTGCTCGACTTGGCGGGCCTGAGGCACGTCCAATTGCCTGTCAGCACATGCATCATTATGGCGCAACATCCGTGCTGTACGGCGCTGCCGTTGCCTCAAAGGTCAATCGATATAGCCCAGGCAGGGAGGGGCTGCAGATTAGTTGCGGTCCGGGGAAGGGCAGAAGAGCTCTCACGTGGTTTATACTAGAGATCAGCTATGGCAGTCGTTGTAATCCGCGGGACCAATCGTAAGCCAGTAGCGAGCCAATCGTTGATCGACTTCTTCCAGGCGAATCCAACCCTGAGCGGCGAATTGTACATCGGATATCCAATCCTCACCGCGGCAGAGGGAAAGCTACCGATCGACGCTCTGCTCGTTTCCAGGTCAAACGGATTGGTGGCGTTTGATCTCATTGAAGGCACAGAACTGAGCAATCATGAAGATCGCCAGGACGACGTGCTCAACAAGCTCGACGCCAAGCTCCGCACGCACAGGCAACTGGTACAGCGACGCGCACTGATGATTCCACTTCACTCTGTCTCATTTGGTCCCGCATTACCCGCCGGATTGTGTTCTGGCGACCGCAATTACCCGATAACGAATTCGGAGACACTCTACGCGGGTCTAAGCTCGCTCACATGGCCAGACTCGGCAGAAGAGGTCTACGCACAAACTTTGTCCGTCCTGCAAAACATTTCCAGCATACGGCAGCACCGCTCCAGACGTAGTATCGCTAACTCCGAGTCCAGAGGCGCAAAACTTAAGCGGTTAGAAGACTCGATTGCCACGCTCGATGCAATGCAAAGTAGAGCGGTGATCGAAACAGTTGGGGGCGTTCAGCGTATTCGAGGACTCGCGGGATCTGGAAAAACAATTGTCCTTGCGCTCAAAGCCGCATACCTTCATGCCCAACATCCAGACTGGAGAATCGCGGTCACCTTTTGGACTCGGTCACTCAAGGGCCAGTTTCGGCGCCTCATTAACACGTTCTCTATTGCGCAAACGGGCGAAGAACCAGATTGGACGCAATTACGCGTATTGAACGCGTGGGGTGCTCCCGGCGGCCCGCTTCGTGACGGTATTTATTATGAATTCTGCAAGTCGCATGGAGCGACGTATTTTGACTTTGCGTCGGCGCGAACAGTTGCTGGACGTGCGGACCCTTTTGCACACGCTTGCCG
Organism: Fimbriimonadales bacterium; assembly: GCA_046330175.1. Taxonomy (GTDB): domain Bacteria; phylum Armatimonadota; class Fimbriimonadia; order Fimbriimonadales; family ATM1; genus JAJPJR01. The sequence goes on along the minus strand of JAXLTG010000001.1, from coordinate 350,643 downwards.
TCGCGCGCTTGCAGAAAGGACCCATGCAAAGCCATTATATGATGCGATTCTGGTTGACGAAGCTCAAGACCTTGGCCCTGAATTCCTTGCGCTTTGTTATGAGATGCTCGGTCCCGAAAAGCAACTGGTGTACGCATACGACGAGTTGCAGAGTTTGACCGGGCGCTCTCTCCCGCCCCCCGAACAGATTTTTGGCACGGATGAAAACCAGGTGCCGCGGGTGTCACTACTGGACTCCGTGCCGGCAGGTGCGCGCCGCGATATCGTGCTTGACGTCTGTTACCGCAATTCTCGCCCAGTTCTGGCGACGGCACACGCGTTGGGGTTTGGTGTTTATCGCCCCGCGCCTAAGAATTTCACAACGGGGTTGGTGTCGATGTTCGATGACGCCAACTTGTGGACTGAGGTCGGCTACGAAGTCCGAACTGGGGCACTACGGCCTGGAGAACACGTGGTGCTGTCGCGGACTCCCAGGTCGAGCCCACTTTTCTTGGAAAACCATTCGGAACTAGAAGACCTTATTTCATTCCATCACTTCGACTCCCAAGCTGAGCAGAACGAATGGGTTGTTGACCAAATCAGAGGGAATCTGTCAAACGATGAGTTGAGACACGACGATATCTTAGTCATAAACCCGGACCCGTTGAGCACGCGAAAAGTGACTGGTCCAATAAGAGCTAAGTTGCTGGAAATCGGCATTCCGTCACACCTGGCGGGGGTGTCTACTGACCCTGACGTCTTCTTTATGCCAGACCAGCAGTCGGTCACTTTCACGGGAGTATTTCGGGCCAAAGGAAACGAGGCGGGTATGGTCTACGTTATCAATGCCCAAGATTGCTGCCATTCAGATTGGAATCTCGCCAGCCTCCGAAATCAACTTTTTACCGCTATCACGAGAAGCCAGGCGTGGGTCCGCATTCTGGGTGTCGGTCCCCGCATGAAACGCCTAATCAGAGAGTTCGAGGGCGTATTCACACACAATTTCGAGCTTGACTTTAAGTACCCGACTGACCCCGAACGAAAGCACCTATCAATTGTTCACCGCGATGTGGATCCTACACAAAGGAAGGCGATCGCGGCTGGCCAAAAGACACTCAGTAATTTGCTTGAAGACCTTGAAAAGGGATCTGTGCACTTAGAGGATTTGGATCCTCAGCTCGTTAATCGGCTGCGCAGCCTCGTCGGTGGGCCTTGACGCAAAATGGACATTCAGACAGTCTCAACCGAAGCCAAAGCTATGGTGATCTTCCTCGTGAAAAATGGCCTTGCGGAAGACCAGAATATGCCAGTCACTACTCGCATCGGGACTAGGACGGAAGTGACTTTTGACACGGCGGCAGCCATAACAATCTCGTTGAAAGACATGGACTACCAATCGACGTACGACCAACTCAACGAAGCGCGAGCGTTTAGTGCCAAACTACTCGACGGTGCCCTTCTCCAAATACTCTACAGGTTTCGACGTCGAGGAATAGAGAGCCACCGACTCGCGTATTTCCCCTCTCCATACGTGGCCGAGTTCCAAACGGATCCCGAGACGTACATTGGCGAGCCGATCTTTGCGGAGGTCACGGCGCGCCGGATCGTCCCTGTTCCAATTAGGTTTGACTACGATACCAATGCTCAAGCGCGCGAAGCGCACCCAGCCTCGCACCTGTCACTCGGCCAATATGAAAACTGTAGAATCCCAGTGACGTCCCCCGTCAGCCCTCGCCAATTCGTCGCGTTCATCCTCGACAGCTTCTACAATTCGGCATTCGAGTTGTGCCGATCGACTTTCCCAAACCACCAAGATCTGTTTCCTGAATGCATCTCGGCGGAAGACACGAAGAAAGTCCACGTATGTCCCGGAGTTGCCTAAATTGGTTCGATCGCTGAAACCAAAAGTTGAGTCCGCCATTTGAAACGTGCGCGTCTGGCTTAGATCGCGCGAGTACTTTCCATCTCACATCCCATGAATGCTCTTGCCATGCGCAGCCGCTTCGAAGGCTTCAAGTAAAGGCTCGGCGAGGGTCGGGTGGGCGTGGATGGTGTCGGTCATGTAGTCCAAAGTCGCCTCTAACTTAATCGCCGCCACGCCTTCATGAATCAGATCGGTCGCGTGTGGGCCGATGATATGAACGCCCAGAACTTCGCCATATTTTTTCTCGGCGACCACTTTGGCGAAACCTTCCGTCTCGGCATTCGCCATCGCTTTGCCGTTCGCCATGAAACGATATTTTCCAACCGTCACGTCGTGACCCGCTGCGCGCGCCTCCGCTTCGGTCATTCCAACCGATGCAACTTCAGGAATCGTGTAAACACAGTTCGGCACCGATTTGTAATCCATATGCCGCGTTGGCCCGTGCACACAGTTCTCCGCCGCAATCACACCTTCCATGCTGGCAACATGCGCCAATTGAATTTTTGCAATCACATCGCCGACTGCGTATATGTTTGGTGTGGCGGTTTGCATCATGTCGTTCGCAACATCAATGCCGCGCTTACCGAGGCGGACTCCGGCTTTATCGCAGTTCATCCCTTCAAAATTCGCTTTGCGTCCAACGCCGATCAGCACCACTTCCACCGTTATCTCTTGAACCGAACCGCCGGACTTAACAAAACATTTCCAGCCATCTTTTGTCTTTTCGGCTTTCTCCATCATCGCGCCGGTAATCACTTCTATTCCCTGCTTCTTGAACGAACGGCCGAGTTCAACACCGAGCTCCTCATCGAACATTGGAATCAGATTCGGCATCATTTCAACGACCGTGGTCTTGGCGCCCAAACCGTTCAACACATAAGCGAACTCAACTCCTACCGCCCCGCCGCCAATCACCAAAACTGATTTCGGAATAAACGGCATATCCACCGCGTCGTCGCTGGTCCAAACGTTTGCCTTCGCCCCACCGGAAAGTCCAGGAATCGAAAGTTCCATGACGGACGAACCACCCGCAATAATGAAGTTCTTCCCTTTTAGGGTCGTCTTCTTACCGTCTTTCTCGACCTGAATCGTGTTTCGATCAACAAACGATGCAAAACCCTCGACAAGTTTCACACCGTTCTTTTTGAAAAGCATGTCCACGCCGCCGCGCTGCGTTTTGACAATTTTGGCAACGCGTGCTTTCATTGCATCGAAATCCGGCTCGATTGTTCCCGTGACCTTCACCCCAACATCGGCCGCATGACGGACATGGTTCAGCCGTTCAACGCTCGCAATCCATACTTTCGATGGAATGCAGCCGACGTTTAGACATGTGCCACCCAAAAACCCTTTTTCGACACAAATAACGCTTGCGCCAAGCTGCGCGGCTTTGATTGCGGCGACGTAGCCGCCGGGGCCTGCGCCGATCACAATCACGTCTGCATCAAATTTTCCATCTGCCATGGGTTGGGGGTCCTCCTGCGGGGTGAGCGACTGAATCTGCTCGATAATGCCTCCTGCCGCGCCGGCCACGGCCGAGATTGCGGGTCCGAGTGCGGGGTCGTTTTTGCGGGCTGAATCGGGCATTCGGCTTGTTTCGAGGCGAGAAAATGATACCCTTTTGGCCTCGAGCAACCAATAATTTTGTGGGTGCCGGGGTAAGAAACTCCGGTGGGTTTTAGGAGTCTTTACCTTTATGCAGATGATCTCTTCACTGAGCAGCTTGATCTTGCTCGCGGCCACAGGAACCGCCGCGCCTACCGAAATCAAAACCGATACGACGTGGTTGGCTTCATCGGGACCGTATCTTGTGTCCGAATCGGTCATCGTTTCGAGCGGCGCAACTCTGACCATTGAAGCAGGGACGGTGGTGAAATTTGCAAAAGGCGCTGAAATGAAAATCGGCGACAAAACTCCAGGCAAGCTCGTTGTGAACGGTAAAGCCGCAGCGCCTGTCATGTTCACAAGCGACTCAGGCGATGCAGCAAGCGGCTATTGGAAAGGAATCACAGCGAGGTTTAAGGGAAGCAGTATTGCAATGCAGAGCGCGATGATTACCGGCGGCGGCAACAACGAGAAGAGTTCGCCCGATTCGCAGCGGTTCGCGCTTTCGATCGGACCTGAGATCGGATGCAAGCTTGAAAAGGTGACGATTCAAAACTGCACACGCGGAATTGAGCTCGATACAGAGATCGAAGCGGTTGTGAAAGAGTGCACGATAAAAGACTGTGAAAAAGAAGCCGTGAGCGTCGCACAAGAAGTCGCCCATGTGATTGATACATCAAATGTGATCAGCGGCAACGGGATTAATGCGATTGTAGTCGGCGAAGTTGGCGACACACAGTTTCTAAAGTCGAGAGTTTGGTCGAATACTTTGTTGCCATACTTGGTGCGCGGCGATTTATTGGTGGATGGTCCATCCAATGGCGTATCGCTAACGCTTGGCGCCGGTGTCACGGTGCTGTTCGACGAATACTCATCCATCACAATCGGCTGGGACCATCAAGCTGACTTCATCGCCAACGGCAGCCCCGAAAAGCCGATTCTGTTCAAGTCTTTCAAGGGAAAGTGGGACGGAATCTATCTTGGCCTCACGGGGCCGAGCACTCAGTTCGTGAATTGTCGGTTCATTGACGGGGGCGCAGTCTCGGCCATGCTGATAGCCGACGAGAACTCGAAGGCCACCGTGAAGCAGTGCCGATTCGAGAATTCTGAAACTTGGGGAATTTCTATCACCCAGGGTGCTTCAGTGAAGCTCGAAAACAACTCGTTCGCCGGAAACAAGCTCGGCGACATAGACCGTTAGCGCAGGGAAACCTTTCCGCAAGAGTCAGTAGACTGGCGCAATGGAGCCGGAACAGTTCGGCGAGTTGAAGACCGACGAGCCAGTATCAACCTGGGATAAACCGCCCATTCGGAAAGACCCGGACAAAGCGATGATGGCGGGATGCCTCGTCGTGGCATGGAGCAGCTTTGCAATCTTGATTTCACTTGCTATGCCGTTCGTTGTCAGCAAGCCGATGACCTTCAGCGAGCTGTATCCGTTGGTTTGGATTGGCGGTCTCGCCGCGCTGGTTTTGGGCACAGTTATTACTTTCCTATTCAGGATTCCTGGGTTTTGTGGAAGTGTTGCTGGCATCGGGCCCGCAGCCGTGTTCATTTGGATTCGGTTGCGCGAACTTGCGCTGGGAATGCCGGGAGTGCCCGATATGCCTCCGGCAGAGTACGACGCGTCGTTCGCGTGGCTGGTGCCGTTGGTTGTCGGATTGTGTTTGGTTGTCGTTTGGTTTGGGGTTCTCAGTTTGCGGCTGCGGAACGAGCCCCCACCGTCGTAACGCGTGGGTGTCGCTAATCCGGTCTTCCAAACCACGCTTCGGCAGAAGGCACGGTTACTTGGCGATCACCGGTGGATGCAATCAGCTCACCGCTGTCAGATATTCCAATCGCGGTAGCGATTTCACCTGTCGGCAGTTTGTACTCCTTCCCGGTCGTAGCATCACGCCTTGACCAATGGTCTGAAACCGCCCCCCAACTCGCAGGTTCGGGAATGATTTGGAAACTTTTTGCAATTCGCATCGCGGCATCTTCGACCGTAATCTCAATTTCGAGAAATCCAGCGCTGTGAGCAAACTCTTCGGGCAGATCGAATCGCCCCAAATTCGCACCGATGCCGACAATCGGTACTAACCGCCCCGCAGGATCGCGCTGGAGTTCAGTGAGCACGCCCCCTACTTTCTTTCCCCTAAGCATCAAATCGTTGGGCCACGCAACCTGACAATTGAACGTGATCGCCGCCGCAAGTCCACAAGCCATGCCAATCAATTCCGGTTTCGGCCAGTCGGCATACTCCCAAAGAACAAACGAAACCGATAGTGATGCGCCCGGTGGAGAATGCCAGCTTCTTCCGAGTCTTCCTCGACCTTCCGTTTGCTGATCCGCGACGACTGCACCAATTATGTAGCGACCTGTCATGACGCAATCTTTGGCGAAGCGCTGTGTTGAGTCAATACTCGTGAAATGCTTGAGCTCTCTGTTTATCAGCGGCGAAATCATCGCCGCTACTGGACTTCCAGATGAAACGGCAGCGCGGTTACCGAATGCGTGAGCATCCCGACGGAGATGTAGTCCACTCCAGTCTCAGCGATTCCGCGGACTGTCTCGAGTGTCACGCCGCCGCTCACTTCCAGCGTCGCTTGTCCTTGTCCGATGCTCACGGCATCTTTGATTTCACCGACAGGCATGTTGTCGAGAAGAATGATGTCTGCGCCAGCTCGCAGCGCACGATCTACTTGCGCGACGGTTTCGCATTCCACCTCAATCTTCAGCATTGGCGAGGCGCTGTTTCTAACGCGGTTAATCGCTTCCTTCACGCCCCCGGCGATTCGGATGTGGTTGTCTTTTATTAATATGCCGTCGGAAAGGTTGAAACGATGATTGTGTCCGCCGCCAACCCGAACTGCGTACTTTTGCAGAGCACGCAATCCTGGGACTGTCTTCCGCGTATCCAAAATCTTCGCCTTCGTGCCCTTGACCGCGTCTACAAACTTTCGAGTCATTGTTGCGATACCGCTAAGGTGCATCAAAAAGTTGAGTGCTACGCGCTCGTTCCTGACCAGGTCTCTCGCCAGAAGGCGCCCGTCAATCACCATGCTTCCAGCTTTGATGGCAGCCCCATCCGAAAGCTTGTATGCGCAGTATTCGCCTTGATCTGGGTCTGTGGCTGGAGTCAGCACGTCAAACGCCAGCCCAACCCCACACAGGATGCCGGGTGCCTGCGCCTCGATAAAGTAGCTGACCTTCGCGTCGTCTGGTACCGCAAAACGGGTTGCATCGCCAAGGCCGACGTCCTCGGCCAACGCGACGTCAACTAGCTCGCGCCACTGAAGGGGCTCCTCACCCAGGAAAGGCTCCATGACAGGCAGAATACCGTTACGGTTTCCAGAATTCGGATACGAGTGCGGTCGCCCAATCTGCTGAGCCGACCTCTGCGGTCGCGGACCCAAGAGCAGAGGCTTCGACAGTCCCAATACAGGCCAACTGCCCACTTGTGGGGTCAATTAGGCGCACCGTCGCTCTCCCGAGGGAGCTGTTCCCTGTTATCACAGCATGGCCGACACGTGCAATCAGGACCAGAGATCCTTCGGCGTCGGGCGAAGTACCGGTAATCACGGCGGAATGGGTTCTGGGGTCAACCGTGAGTGATTGGAGTGAAACTCCGATCTGCCCGAGTGAGCTTGTCACGGACGCTAGCATCTCCTTCTCGGCGGAGGTCATTCCCGCTCCGGACGATGGCACAGGTGACGGAGACTCCGTCGTTTTGGTCCCGGTTTGAGGATTGCCCTTTGCGACCGGACCCGCGGGTTGATTAATGGAGATAGGCAGCGAGATCTTGTCTAAGCTATCTCGCTCTTTCTGTTTAGAGCGTGCTCCTGCGATCCAGAACGCACCTGCCGACACAACCAAGATGATTCCGGCTATGAACGAGATGAACATGAATGGAAATCCACCGGTCTTGACTTCCAGTTCGGAGGTCGCTGCGTGTGCTTCTTCGCTCTCGATTGCTGCCCGAACGCGATCTATTTTTGGCTGCAGCCCGGGAATATCCTTTGCGATGTCGCCGGCCATGCTGTACCACTGCAATGCTTGGCGACTATCACCTTTTTCCGCATTCAGATCTCCCATAAGCACTTGCGATGTTGTGTTACCGGGGTAACGCTTTAGGACAGCAAGCAGGACCTTTTCCGCTTCGGCGAAGTTCCCGCGTAGCCGAAACAGATTCGCCCTCGCAAGTTCTGGATAGATCACGGAATCGCTCGTATCGGCTGCTGGACCAACGGCGACTGGCGCGCCGCACTCTTTGCAAAATTCGTCCGCAGGTTCGATCTGTGAAAAGCAGTGTTCGCAAAACTTCATTAACCAACCCCCGTGCTGCCAAACCCGCCATCGCCTCTCGCCGTCGTTTCGAGTGCGTCTTCGACAACCCAATCTACAGAGACGACTGGAGCGATAACAAGCTGCGCAATTCGGTCTCCGCGATTAATCGGAACGGGTTCGGATCCCAAATTCACTAAAATAACTTTCAGTTCTCCGCGATAATCAGCGTCTATCGTACCGGGTGCGTTCGCGACCGTCAGGCCATGCTTCAGCGCGAGACCAGATCTGGGCCTAACTTGCCCCTCATATCCCGGCGGGATCTCCAACCGGATGCCAGTGGCTACGGCGCAGCGAGCACCGGGAGCCAACTCCAGCGACTCGTTGGCGCGCAAGTCCATCCCTGCTGAATGTTCCGTAGCATAAGCTGGGAGACAGTCGGGATGTTCGGCTTGGATTCTAATCCTTAGTCGCTGAACCACTCTAATTGTATACCCTCACCGACGCGAGAGGGTATCTTGAGCCGTCTAATTGGGCGAGGTGAGTATGAGACGATTTATTGCTTGTTTGTTCGCTGTGAGCGCTGTTGGATTGGCGTACGGTCAGTCCGGAGGATTCCCTGTCGGGGTTGACGTTGGCGTGTTCTTCCCAGTTGACAAGGACGTGCGAGACACGTTTGGAAAGTCCTGGACGCGAATCGGACTTACGCCGCTAAGCTTCCAGAAACCGGACAATTGGAAAACCTCGTTCGACTTTGTTTATCTTCACCAACGCAAGAGTGGCAACAGCGTCACCCTAATCCCTGTGACTTTCGGCGCAACTCGCTCCTTCGGCAACAACCAGATGATGAGACCGTATGTCGCTTTTCGGGTGGGTCCTTATTGGGGGGACGTAGATTCGCCAGATCTGGGAGTGAATAGCTCGAGAGTTGGAATTGACGTCAACGGTTCCCTCGGCGTCACATTCAATAACATGTTTTACGTCGAAGCAAGATACGACTACATGTCTGATTTCAAAGGATTGAACTTCAACGGCTTCTTCATCTCAGCGGGGATTAGATTATTTGAGCTTCGCCTGTAACGAATGAGCCGGGCGTCCTACGAAACCAAGCAAGCGACGCCAAGGGCTTTCTTAGTCTTTGTCAACTCCGACGCCGAGGAAGATGAGTACTCGGAATCGGAGTTGAACTCTTTATGCGAGGCAGCTGGAGTCGGTGTCGTCGGTTCGATCCGGCAGAGAGTTGACCAGCCGAGCACGGCCTCGTACATCGGAAAGGGCAAACTCGAAGAGCTGTGGGCCGGCGTGCAGGACACCTCGAGCGATTTGGTCGTTTTCGACTGCGAGCTAAGTTCGATTCAGTTACGCAATGTCAGCGACCGGCTTAAGGTTCGAGTGATTGACCGTACTCAACTCATTCTTGATATCTTCGCATTGAGGGCGCACACTCGCGAGGGCGTGTTGCAAGTTGAACTCGCGCAACTGACGTACATGATGCCCAAGATTACGGCGGTGTACACGGAGTTTGAGCGACAGAAGGGCGGGATTGGCATGCGTGGCCCGGGTGAAACACAGTTAGAATCCGATAGGCAAAAGATTCGCGTGAAAATAAAGCAGCTCAAAGAGGAGTTGGAAGACGTTCGCAAAGCAAGAGGACGACAGCGCGCAAGCCGCCGCAAACACCCATTCCCGTTTGCTTGCCTCGTTGGTTACACGAGCGCGGGAAAGAGCAGCATCATGAATCGGTTGAGTGGCAGCGAAGTGTTCGCTGATCCCATGTTGTTTGCGACTCTCGACCCGACGACGAGGAAGGTCGAGCTTCCCCACGGATATGCCGTGTTCCTCACCGACACGGTCGGATTCGTTCGCAACCTGCCCACCGGCTTGGTGGCCGCCTTTCGCGCCACCCTTGAAGAGGTGACTGACGCTGATTTTCTCATTCACATCGTGGATTCGAGCAGCGCAAATTGGGAGGCGCAACAGGAGGCGGTGCTTCAAACTCTGGTTAGCCTTGAAGCTGATAACAAACCGATGCTCACGGTCTTCAACAAGCTCGATCTCGTGAAAGAGAAAGCCGAACTCAGGGAACAAATGAACTTGAATGATCCGGCGGTCGCGATGTCGGCGAAGACTGGCGAAGGTGCAGATGCGCTGTGTGATGCCGTTGCTCAAATGATTCGCTCGTTGCTCACGCCCGTTGTCGCGACGATTCCGTACGATAAAAGCGGTCTTGTTCAAGAGTGCTATGACTTTGGCCGCGTGTTGGACGTCCAACACGAAGCGGACGGAATACACCTTTCCGCAGAAGTGACATCTGCAATGGCTTCTAAGCTCAAGCCGTACGTCAAACAGCCGTGACCGTTCGGGAGTTTGTCGCGCACGCACAGTCCTGCCTTGAGACCGCAGGCGTGGAGTCTCCGCTTTTGGAAGCACGGCTTATTGCCGCGCACGTTATGGGCTGGACGAAAGAGCAGGTGTTTCTAGACGCAGATGAGCCGTTCACAGACGTTAGTGCAAACCAACTCTTAGAGCGTCGCGCCACTGGCGAGCCCTTAGCCTACGTTCTCGGTCGCAAAGAGTTTTTCGGTAGAGAGTTTGTTGTTGACCAGTCGGTGCTGATTCCAAGACCCGAAACTGAACTGCTTGTTGAAGCTGCGTTGCAGTTCGCACCGGAGGGAGGATCGGTACTTGATGTCGGAACCGGTTCGGGCATTATTGCGATTACGATGTCGCTTGAGGGCGAGGGATTGAGTTGTGTCGGCTCGGACGTGTCGGAAGCCGCACTGCGAATCGCGAGGACAAACAACACTCGTTTGCTCGGAAAAGCGAAGTTTGTTCGTTGCGATGCGCTTCGTGCACTACGGCCGCAATGCGTGGATATGATAGTTTCAAACCCGCCGTACGTCAGCCCCAGCGACGACCGATTGGAGTCAACAGTGCGCGATTGGGAACCGCATCTCGCGCTCTTTTCGGAAGGTGGAACGCAATTCATTCAGGAGCTTGTCGGCGGCGCGAAAACCGCTCTGTTTCCGGGTGGTTGGCTTTGTTTTGAATTCGGCCATGATCAAGAACAGTTCGTTACTGACTGCTTTCAAAACTGGAGCGAGGTAAAGATTATTAAAGACCTCGCAGGCATTCCGCGAATTGCTTGTGCAATGAAAGCCGGCGAATAGTTTAGGCACTCCGCCCTACCATCAGTATTCCGCAATCGCGTTTGAAGCTAAACTTCAAAACTTGCAGTGAGCGAACTTAAGATCATCGAAACCGGCGAAGCGACGGGTCTGCTTCCAGTTCTTGGAGGCGCACGAAAACCTGTAACCGTCATTGGCACTCGCGAAATCCGCGAGGGCTTCGATGCGCTTTGTCTGCAGCAAGCTGAAAACAGTGCTGCGGCTCCTGGTGTGGCAGAGGTTACGGCGTCACGATCACTTTGATTGGCGGGCAGACGAGCCACAATTTAGGTGAAGCTAGTCTATCGGGAACTCCAGCCAGGATTGCCTTGTGACTCTTCTCATTCACCTTCTCGTGGTACATCACATGGAGCGTGTAGGTGCCAGGCTCCAGTTCAAACGCAGCGGTCAACGGTGGAGTCGAGTAGCGATATTCTTTGCCACTGGCGATAAGGAAGGACGCATTCTTGTCGCGGGCAAGGCTGCGAAACATTCCTGCACCTATCTCGCCAATCTTCGTGAGTTTGACCGGAGTCCCCAGCTCCGTTGTCATGGACCAGCGATGATTCGGATAGTAGCCGCTGGTCCACATTTCAACCGCCGACGCCGAGTCGTTGCGAATCTCAATTTGAGGACCCATGCCTGGTGGTTGCGAAAGACTCAATTCGAACACCGGGGAAACCGGAACCATCTCCACATCCGGCACAGTGAGTAGTGGAAGGAGAAGCAGAATGGTCACCTTTTTGTCCTCCCTTTCCTTGTCGCTGCTGCGGCGAAAGCAACAATCGCGACGAGAGTTCCAGGCTCTGGCACCGAAGCATCGTTGCCTCCTCCCCAGAAGTCGTTGCCGCCGGGCCCAATGGTTCGCCAACCCCACCACAGCCCGTCGCGAATGACAAGCGTGTTCCCTCCGCCGGGTTGTGTCCACTCAGCTAAAAACAGTGCACCGTTCCAACTAATCGCCGGCGAGCCATTATATGCGCGATATGGTCCGTCCTCGAATTTGTAGTGCATTCCCACCCTATTTGTAATGTTCTCCTGTTCATCCCAATAAAACGGCAGGATATCGGAGTTGGGAACCGGGTCTAAATATGGGCTCGATGCCCCGCCTGGTGGAGAGTTTGTGTAAATGACTTGAATCCATCGGTAGTTTGCGAATGACGGCAACGTACCGATGTAATCGCACTTCAAGTCACCTCCGGCCGTGGTGACGGCGCCACTGCTGTTGTACCATTGCCTTGCCGCGTGCCAGCTAATCTCAATGTTGCCTGGCGCATCAGAGCCACGGGACACGTTCCAAGTCGGCCAACCCGCCTCGATCAGATTCTCAGCGTCAACCGCTTGGTACGATGAAGACGTAATGTGAGTGGCGTATTGAGGATCAAGGTATGTGTACCCGCCTCCGCCAGACTCCGTAGGAATATACGTTGCGTTCTCTAAGTAATAGAGACCTACTGCGTTACTCTGGGCTGCGAGCGAAAATATTAACGCTCCAACCGCCAGAACTCGTGTGAGTCTTTTGTTCATTTTCGCCTCCGGCTACGCCAAGTCGGCTGTTCCAGGAGCTCCATCGACACGGACGCCTTCGCCAGTAACCTGGCTCCGTGACCCGCTTATACCCCCCCCGGCAACGTTTGTCAAGCCCCCTGCTTCGGCTGAGCCGCACACTCTCTGAGGAGGGGGCGTGCCTTAGAGGGCTGGTGAGGAATCGTCTGCGGTCAACCCGGAGCCGCTCACGACTAACCGGGAATCGCCCACGGTCAACCGGGAGGCTGTAGCCGGAATCGGCAACCGCCGGGCACTCCATCGGGTCGACCGGTTGAGCCCACACGAATAGCACTTGACCACCGTGACACAACTCGCCCCAATTCTCTTCTGAGGGAACCCGTCCCGAACTGCCGATCGGGGAGCCGAGGCAAGTTTTTGCCAGTTCGGGACGGCGACTTCAAGAAAGTCAGGGGCTCAGATAGGCGATAATCTGCTCCGTGCGGTCCGCGATCCTCGAACAGCCCGGTCAGATTTCTATTAAGGACCGGGATGTCCCCACACCCGGGCCGGGAGAACTGCTACTTCGGGTCAAATGCGCCACAACCTGCGGCACCGACCTGAAGGCTTACCTCCGAGGTCATCCACAGATTCCGATGCCGGGCCCGTTTGGCCACGAGTACGCAGGTGAAGTTTCGAAGGTCGGCGACGGGGTGACAGCGTTTAGCCCTGGCGACGAAGTTATGGGAGTGCACAGCGCACCCTGCGGAGATTGCCACTGGTGTCTGCGCGATCAAGAGAATCTCTGTCACTCGACCATGGAGAAGAAGATTCTGGGAAGTTTTTCGGAATACCTGCTCATCCCGAAACATATCGTTTCTCGAAATCTGTTTCCGAAGCCGGCTCAGTTAGAGTTTCTTCGCGCATCGCTTCTCGAGCCGCTGGCATGCGTCGCGAATGCGGTTTCGCGCATTGTGCTGCGTCCAGATGATCGGATCCTTCTAATTGGCACGGGCTCAATCGGCCTGCTGTTTCGCGGAGCGCTTCGGATGATGGGCAGCCCCGCGGTGTATCTGCTTGGAAGACGTCAAGAACGGTTGAGCTTTATGGAGTCAAATGGCATTCAAAGTTTTGATGCAGCCGGGTTGGACGACCTAATTAGGCGCGAGACTGAAGGACGCGGTTTTGATCTTGTCGTTGAATGCGCGGGCAACGTTGACGCGTGGACGGCTGCGACCAAGGCGGTCCGGCGAGGCGGCACTGTGGTGCTCTTCGGCGGCTGCCCTGCAGGATCATCGTTCCAAATTGACACATCAAGACTGCACTACGATGACATTACTATCATCAGCCCGTTTCACTTTGGTGTGAACGCCGTTCGGCGGGCCAGGGAGTGGCTGTTGTCTGACAAGTTTGATCCAGGTCCACTCATCACATCCTCGGCGCCGCTTGAAAATGTGACAGACGTGTTTGAGTTGCTCAAGTCTGGCTCAGGAATCAAGGTTGCGTTGGTGCCATGAAAGCGGCCCGCTATTACGCGGGAGGTGACATTCGGATCGAAGAGGTTTGCCTCCCTGAACATTCGGGTGGTGACCTCGTGCTTTCTAACGTCGCGTGCGCACTGTGTTCTGGCGAACTCATGAGCTGGTACATGGATAGAAAGGCGCCTACGGTGATTGGTCACGAAGTTTGCGGAATCGTTGAGCATTCGTTTGATTCACGATTCCCTGTCGGCAGTCTTGTTATCCCGCACCATCATGCAGCTTGTGAACGGTGCCCGGCATGCAAACGCGGAGCTCACGTTCACTGCGCTCAATGGAAAGCCACGCGGCTAATCCCTGGTGGAATGTCTGAGAAATGCATTGTTCCTAGCCAAAACCTCGCGGATTGTCACGTTGCGGATGACCTATCGGCTCAGGATGCCGCACTCGCCGAGCCGATCGCATGTGTCTACAAAAGTGTCATGAGAGGGCGGCCGGTTTCGGGTGCCAGAGCGGCAGTCATTGGATTGGGTTCGTTCGGGCTAATGCACAGTTTGGTGCTCAAACGCGAAGGGCTGGTGCCGGTGGGGATAGAACTCCGACCCGAACGCCGCGGATGGGCTGAGAAATTGGGCATCGCGGCTGTTGAGAAAACTGATGAAAAGTTCGAATTCATTTGGGTGTGCCCGGGCTCTGAAGAAGCGCTTAGGCTTGCACTCAGCATCGCTACTCCAAATGCGAGTGTTGTTATGTTTGCGCCGTTTGCACCCGAGTCCCCTCTTTCGCTGGATTTCGAAGCACTCTACTTCACCGATCTGAAAATCTGCTTCTCATATTCGGCGGGACCGCACGACATGCAAGCTGCGCTGTTCGCGTTGCGAGAAAAAGTGATCACGGCAACACAGGTTGTGAGCGATTTCATTTCTCTTGAGGAGCTTCCGCAGGCGTATGAGGCGATGAAGCGTGGTGAGATTCTCAAGCCGATGGTGATGTTCCAATGAGAATCAGCAGGTGCACCAACTTCAAGTGGGCAGACGTCACTCCAGCAAATTACAAACCGGCCGGGGAGGAATGGAAAGATGTCACGCGGCACACCCTGTATAAGCCGGGCGAAAGTGCGTTTGAGGCAAGGTATTTTGAGTTAGGGAATGGGGGGTACACGAGTTTCGAGCGGCATCGGCACGAACACATCATCATTGTCCTCCAAGGCGAGGGCGAGGTCCGGCTTGGAAACGAATTTCAACCCATCCTGCCCTTCGACCTTGTGACCATTGGGCCAGATGAACCGCACCAGTTCCGCAACACAGGAGAGAGCCCGTTTGGATTCCTGTGCATTGTGGACGCCCAGCGCGACCGACCGGTTTTGCTGGAGCCCGACACGATGGAGCCCCTCGGCCGTCCAATAGATAGCAGTTGTGAAGTTAAGCAATCCCCTAATCCTTAGTGTTGTCCTTTCGCTTCTGAGCTGCACAGCCTGGGCTCAAACGAAGGCCGAGGACAAAGCGAAGAAGGACGCCGAGCGAGACGTCAAGCTCGGGAAAGAGTACATCGTCGAGCTTGAAAAAGGCCTCAAGTTTTCAAAAGACGAGGCTGCGATCGCTCGCGTCAACACGATTGGCCAGGAGCTCGCGAAAATCGCCAACGCGCAAACCGTTAAGGCGAGCTACGGCGATGACCGTCAATTCCACTTTGAGTACGTGTTCAAGGTCATTGAAGACAAGGATGTAAACGCTTTTTCAGTTCCGGGGGGATTCATTTATGTGCATTCTGCGCTGCTCGATTTCGTGGAGAGCGATGACGAACTCGCGGCGGTAATGGCGCACGAGATCGCACACGCAGCACATAGGCACATGAACGCGCTTGTTCGGGAGCGGAGCAAGCTCGACTTGGCAACTCTGCCACTTGTGCTGGCCGCGCTACTTGGGGGCTCACGCGACGCCGGCGCACTTATCATCACTCAAGACTTGTTGAAGACCGCGCTAACAAACTCGTGGAGTCAAGATGCGGAACGGGACGCCGACGAGACTGGGTTCTACTATTTGCGTGCGAGTGGATATTCGCCGACCGCAATGCTCACCTTTTTGGAGCGATTGGCGTTCAGAGAGAACAACAGCCCGAACTACAATTGGGGCATAGAGCGAACCCACCCCGCGACGAGACGACGTGTCAACGATCTCCTCAAGCTTCTGCGAACCAACAACCTGCCGATACAGCGCAGCAAAGTCACGACATCATTCCGGACCGTGGCAACGAAGGTCGGAGAAGATTACGAAGTCAAATTTGGCAATAGATTGATTGTCTCGTTCAAAGGCGCTTCGTCCAATGATCGCGCAACTCTCGCCGTCGAACAGCTCAACACGTTTTTTGACAGCAATCCACAGATTTTTGAGGTTCGCGTTACCGGGGAAACCGTCATCGGCCGCGGAAGGGCTCTGTTCTCAGTGACGCCCACAGATGGCGGACAGAACGCACTCGATGCCGCCGTCAAGAACTTGAAGAACGCTATTTTTAGTTTGTCGCTTCGAACTGCTGGAGGCTAAGCGCCCTCCGGACGCATTCACACCATCTTTGCCACTTATCGCATTGCAATACCCGTTGGTGAAGTTCGTACGGTAAGTTTGGAGCCAAGTAGTCAACGGCTGGCATCGGACGATACCTCTCGGTCAATTTGAGACCGGCCGGTCTCAAACCAACCCATCCGGCAACTGTGTACCAAACCAGCAGGCTCGCGATGTTTTGACTGGGATAGTTTCGAGCAATCTCCCACTTCAACTTCTGTTCGGTTTCGCTCATCTGGAGCACCGCCTCCTCGGCGGGGTTAGCGAATCTGTTCAGAATTGGAGACCGGGTTAAGTAGGTGTGATACAGCGGATACTCGTATACGCGCAGTTTGTGTCCCTTTGCAGCGGTACAAACGGCGAAATTTGTGCTGTCGTGGTCAAGGTGTCCACATTCGTACGCGCAAACGACGAGATCGGTAGGGGAAATTTGTTCAAGAATCGAGCGCCACTCTTGCGTGAGTTCCGAAAGATGTTCGCAGGCGTCGCCGTCCGGAAAGCTAAGAAAAAAAAGATTGTCCTGGGGCACACCCAAACGAATCATGCTGTTTCGGGCTTCACGCTCACGAAAGGACGGAGCGACCGACCATCCACACCATACTCCCGCCCCCGACTCTGTAAGCCGTCTTATCAGCGCACACGCGGCGATTTCATCGTCCGGATGAGTGAACGCGAACAGCCATCTGCGGTCGCTCCCCTCATAAAACTCATTCATCCGAGCTTCCACTCGGCGACAACTGCATAATTGCGTTCCGCGCCGAATTGCAGCGAATCAATGAGAACGATCTTTTCGGCTACGAATTCGAACGGCTCGAACCGGAAGCGTGGCAACTCAGCTGGCTGCATGTAACGGGCAAGCGTCAGATGTGGGTTTGGGTCGCTGTCTCCCAAAGCTCGCATGACCGCGGCTATCGGTGCAGGGTCTGACGGCGCCAAAAACGCGACTCGTTTCAATCGAGCGTTTGGCGGGAAGCCATCCAACGCTTCAAATCGAAACTTGAGGGGTTGCAGCGTTTGTACCACTTCCTGCATGAACATCTTCACCGTCGGTTGTGGCAAAGTCTCTCCCCAAAATCGAAGCGTGATGTGCAGCTTGTCAGGATGCGGATAAGTACCCTTCTGCTTCACCTCCGCATGCACCCGCTTTTGAATCGCAGCGATAGTTGCTTTCGCTTCAGGTGGTGGGAATACAGCAGCAAACAGCCTCATGAACGGAGCAACTCCTCGCGAAGCATATTCAATGCGACCTGTGTTGCGCGATACCGGACCAACTCTCGGTCCCCAGGAAACTGGTTCTTAGATACCTCAGTCCCTCTCGGTGAGGCTAATGCAATGAACACAAGCCCGACCGGTTTTTCAGGAGAGCCGCCGTCGGGCCCGGCAATTCCCGTAATCGCAAGGCCATAGGTGGAATTCGTCTGCCGAACGGCGCCTTCGGACATCTGCCTTGCGATCGGTTCGCTCACGGCACCGTACTGCATGAGTTCGGTGCGTGCGACAGACAATTCGCGAGCTTTCATTTCGTTGGAATAAGTGATGAATCCACCGAGAAAAACTTCGCTGCATCCTGGTACTGAAGTGATGCGTTCGCCAAGCATGCCTCCTGTGCAGCTTTCGGCGATCGCGAGAGTTTGCTTTCGCTCTTTGAGCAACCTGCACACAATCTCGGCAAGATCTTCGTCATCCTCTCCATATAGGGAGTTGCCAAACAGGTCTCGTATTAGCTCAACATACGGTCTCGCACTTTCCTCAGCTTGAGATCTCGACTGCGCACTTGTTGTCAGCCTAATGTGAACTTCCCACTTCTTGGCGTAGGTCGCAAAAGTGGGGTTTGAACTGTTCAGATGCTCACCGAGGCGATCACACACGGTTGACTCCGGAATGCCGATTACCCGAAACGTCTTCATATAGATTCCTGCCGTGGATCGTTCGCGAAGCCACGGCTCGACTGCGTCATTCAGCACAGATATCAACTCAGCAGGTGGCCCGGGCAGAGCAATAATAATCTTATCTCCGACTTGGCATCGAAGCCCTGGTGCGGTACCGATGTGGTTGCTCAGGAGCTTTGCTCTCGATGGCCGCTCAGCCATTTTTCCTATCGCTTCCAACCATGGGCGCTTGCGTTCGTTCATGAGGCGCTTCAAATACTCCAGATAGTGAGGTTCCACTTCGATGGAGTCATCGGTGGCTGCTGCAATTGCCTCGCGCGTGAGGTCGTCCGGAGTCGGTCCGAGGCCGCCGATTGTAAACACGAGGTCTGCGCGCGCTAAAGCTTCGCGAATAGCGAGCGTCGCCCGCTCCAAGTTATCGCCTACAACCACTCGGCGATAGTGGTTAATGCCGAGTTTGACGAACAGCTTGGCGAGGATTTGGGAATTCGTGTCGGCAATATCGCCAACAAGAAGCTCGGTTCCAATTGCGACAATCTCAGCGGTCATGGCTTGCTCGCTCCGGTGCAGAATCGCACCGGAGCGAATTCTTTACGCGACCTTGTCCCAGACTTCTTTCAACGCGACACCACTCTTTCTAAGCGCGTCCGCCTCGGCGTCGGAAACGGCCGGAGCATAAACGGCGTGTGCACCCTGTCGCCCAACGACTGTGGGAAGCGAGAGACAGATGTCTTTGATACCCAACGCGCCTGACTGCATCGCGCTCACCGGTAAGAGGGCCTCTTTGTTTAGTGCGATCGCTTCGACAACCTCTTTGATGCTCACGCCAACAGCCCAACCTGCGCCGCCCTTCAAACGGATGACTTCGGCACCTGACTTTTTCGTAAAGTCGAAGATGCCGTCGCCGACTTCTTGCGAGAACCCTGGAAGTGTCGAGACATGAATTCCGTTGACCGTTGCGCTGCTCCAAATCGGAACCATGCTGTCTCCATGCTCACCGAGGATTAATGCGTCTACGTCGGTTGCTGAGCAGCTCAATTTGTCCGCTAGGAGCGAACGGAATCTGCATGTGTCAAGAACTGTGCCGAGGCCAATGACTTGGTTCGTAGGAAGCCCCGAGTCGCGCACCGCGAGCTGAGTGAGAATATCTACTGGATTGCTGACCACGAGAATGATTGTCGAATCGGAAAGCGTTGGTTTTAGGCTTGCCAAAATCTCTTTGAAGAGGGCGACGTTCCGGTTGATGAGCTCGAGTCTGCTCTCGTCCGGTTTTCGGCGAAGGCCGGCGGTAATCACGACAACATCGCTGTTATGAACCGCGTCGTAGCCGCCCGAAGTAATGATTTGCGATGAGGTGAGCGCTGAACCGTGGCGCAAGTCCAGTGCCTCGCCAGCGGCCATATCCTGGTTCATGTCGGAAATGACAATCTCTTTCACAATGCCACCGAGCTGTAAGGCGAAGGCAGCATTCGATCCAACTCGACCGCCGCCGCCAATGATGCTAACTTTCATGCGTGCTGAAATCTCCTGTTTTTTTGGGGGAATTACGGTTGATTATGGCATTTTGACTGTGATTTCGGCCCGGCGACTGGTTGCCTAATCAGCCTCAATCTGCCATAATTCGCTTTCACCAAGCGCGGGCGTAGCTCAGTTGGTTAGAGTGCCGGCCTGTCACGCCGGAGGTCGCGGGTTCAAGTCCCGTCGTCCGCGCCATGAGTTTGCCGCGGTAGCTCAGTTGGTAGAGCAATGGACTGAAAATCCATGTGTCGCCGGTTCGATTCCGGCCTGCGGCACCACTCCCCTTATGATTCGCCCGGGAACGGGCTCGGTTTTCGGGATGGAAGCGCGATTCCCCACTCGGACCCCGGGATCGACAACCCAACTATTTGGTACTCATAAACAACAGTTTCGGAGTAGACCGGCTTGCCATCAATTTCGAGCCTTCGCTCCATGCGCTGGACCATGTTCGAGTTTTCTGCAACATACGCAACAGTCGTCCAGCCGGAGGTTGTTTTGACTTCGACCGCGAGGCACCACTTGCCTCCGAGGAGCGCCTTGTCCCCGAGCAGCTTGACCTTCGAACCGGAGACCGCGATCTTGTCCCAGAAGTTTTCATCTCGAAGAAGGCAGCTTGTTAGCAGGTCTGGTTCAAAACTTGCCGCCGATAACTTGGACGGGATCCGGCTGACTGAACATGTCGACTCATAGTCGGTGCTTGACACCTGATTCCATGCACGGAGCTTTCCTCCGCCATACACAATCCGCAACTTGCGGAGCGGCGACGTCTCGTCGGACGTGAACTGGAATTTCCCATTGTGCTCCCAAACTGATTTGGTGGCCAACCGTCGTTCGACGTTTCCAGGAAACTGAAACTGCACTGTCGTGAATTTCAGGGTTGTTAATGAAGCATACGCCTGCCGTGATTTTTGGACCACGCCTTTGGCCTGGGTGGTGGCATAAGTCGGTGGTTGACTGTCTGCAGAAAGTGATTCGACCCTTCGCGCACCACGGGGTAACTGAAACTTCAGAGCTACGTCCACTCCCATTGGCGCAGAGCTCACCGTCCACCTGCCTCTAACGCCGTTGCCCCCGTACATGGTCATGCGCCTAATCAAATTGGTCGCTGGGTCGGTGATCAATTCCAACTTAGGAGACTTTTCAGAGAGATATTTTCCGGCACCCGCTTTCACGTAATTGCGTTTGCCGAAAAAGTTTATGAATGCCTCCACGCCTCCTGACTTCGACAGATACGCTGACAACAAAGGCTCGGCGATATCGAATGCGACATAGAGGCTGCTAAACGTCCCATCGAGGCCTGAGCTTTTTCGGTAGACGTACCGATTACCTGCCGGATCGTAACCCCAGATGCCACCAGCGTCGCCTACGATGATCACTTTGCCCCTTGAATCGTTCCAGTCGAGTCGAAATTTCCCGCCCTTTACGAAGTAAAGATCGTAAGAGTAACGCAGCTTTTCACTCGAATTAATCTCGACCGCAACATGAACAGCTCCCTTCATCAGCTTATTGTGGGCTTGAATCACCGGCTGAAAAACACTCGGTTGTTGCGCCGCAACCATCAACACGGCAGGAATAACGAACATCGGATGCAGTTTTACCCAAGCGAACTCAGGTCGCGTTTTTTCCGATGACCTTATCCATCTTCGATGCGAGCTTCGAATCCAAGCTCAAGGAACCCATGCCTGTCAGCATGAGTCCGATGCTCATGCCGCACAATGCCAAAGGAAGCTCGAATCCTGTGACTCCGATTGTAACGCCGCTTGAACCAGTTGCCTTGAACAGGATGACTCCCATTACTACCGCAGAAGCGAGCGAAGCTAACCGACCGAGAAATCCAAGAACCAGCATTAACCCGCCACCCAATTGAGTGGCGATCATCCCGTACATAAGCGGCGGTGCGATTCCAAGCGACGCAAAAGCTTCGCGGACTTGGTCGAAACTGCCTCCGATAAGTCCCACATTCCGAAGGCCATGAAAAGTGAGTATTCCGGCGAGTGCAAAACGAAGTACGACGAGGCCGATGTCAATCGCCTTGGAGTTCTGCTTCATGAAGACAGTTACGGTCGAGGGGGTCGTTTGGTGGCTGGAGGAGGGCCAAACTACTCATTCATGCCTGGCTTGGGTTATCCTCGGACTCATGAACTTTGTTCGCAGCACTGCACTGACCTTCGCTGGCATCGCCATCTTCTCGGCCCTTGCTCAAGAGCCAACGCAGGCGAAGTATGACAAGCGCGAAGTAATGATTCCGATGCGCGACGGCATTAAGCTGTTCACGACTATCTACACGCCAAAGCGCGCCGATAAGCCGTTTCCGATCATGATGATTCGCACGCCTTACTCTTGCGCGCCTTATGGCCCAAACGTGTATCGTCAAGATATCGGGCCATCCAAACTTTTCGTGGACGCCGGATACGCGGTTGTATATCAAGACGTTCGGGGCCGCTACATGTCGGAAGGCGACTTCCTCGACATGCGCCCACAACTGGAGCGATATACGGGCAACACTTCGATAGACGAGAGTACTGACACGTACGACTCGATTGACTGGATCGTCAAGAATGTCGCCAACAACAACGGGAGAGTTGGGATCTGGGGCATCTCGTACCCGGGGTTTTACGCCGCGGCCGCGACAATCAACACACACCCAGCGCTAAAAGCTGTATCACCGCAAGCACCAATCGCGGACTGGTTCATCGGCGATGACTTTCATCACAATGGCGCGCTATTCCTGCAAGACGGGTTTAACTTCATGAACGGATTTGGAAGACCTCGGCCAAAGCCCACCACCAACTATCCACCTGGAGTCAAACATGGAATGGATGACGCATACAAGTTCTTTCTGCAGCTCGGGCCGTTATCGAATGCCAACTCAAAGTATTTTGTGGGTCAAGTTGCGTTCTGGAACGAGATGATGGCGCATCCGAACTACGATGAGTTTTGGCAGGCCAGAAATCTCTTGCCACACTTGAAAAACATCAAATGCGCCGTGCTCACCGTGGGAGGGTTCTTCGATGCCGAAGACTTGTACGGCCCGCTGCATGTGTACTCAGCGATTGAACGGAACAACCCAGGGATTCACAATTCGATTGTTATGGGACCATGGTTTCATGGCGGTTGGGCGCGTTCCGATGGCTCAAGTTTTGGCGACATCTCGTTCGAGTCTCAGACATCAGTTTGGTATCAAAACGAAGTCGAGTTTCCGTTCTTTGATCGCTACTTGCGCGGTGACGGAACCGGCGTTGAGCCAGAGGCACGAATCTTCTGTACAGGGTCCAACGTATGGAAGACTTTTGCAGAGTATCCGCCAAAGTCGTTGCGGCCAGCGGCGCTTTATCTTTCAGGTAACCAAACCATCTCTCAAACCGTTCCGACAGCGAAAGGATTCGATGAGTATCTCAGCGATCCAAACAAGCCGGTTCCCTACAGACCAGATGTCAGCATTGGTCGCAACCGCGAATATATGATTTGGGATCAGCGATTTGCCGCCACCAGACCCGACGTGCTCGTGTATCGAAGCCAGCCGCTGCCCGCTGATATCACATTGGCTGGACCGATGGTCGCCGACCTGTACATTTCGACGACGGGGACAGATTCCGACTTCGTTGTTAAGCTGATTGATGAATTTCCTGACAACGCGATCGGCATTGCTAAGAACTTGATGCCGCTGCCATTCTCGGGCTACCAGATGCTGGTGCGCGGCGAAGTGATGCGCGCGAAGTTCAGAGACAGTTTTTCTAAGCCGGTCGCTCTCGTACCAAATCAGATCACTCGCGTGAAGTTCAACATTCAGGACGCGTGCCACACGTTTCTGAGGGGCCATAGAATCATGATCCAAATTCAGTCGAGTTGGTTCCCGCTTGTGGATCGCAACCCGCAAACTTTTGTGGACATTCCAAAGGCGAAGCCCTCTGACTTCAGAAAGGCGACGATTCGGGTGCACTTCGGGCGCGAGACACCTTCTGCGCTTAGGGTAGGAATCCTGCCGAATTAGACCAATAATCCCGAATGTGAGAGGCTTTCAACGACCCTCCCTTGTGCTCGCAGGGGCTGCCGGAGCCATTGTTTTCGGGCTTGGGTACGCCGCCTGGCTCGGCCAGTACGGGTCATTCGCCAAGAGTCCTCAGACTGTCTCATTGACGCTGGGAGGAACGGTCGCTGTCGCCGGCGGCAGGGCGAAGGTTTGGTTCGGCGCCCTCGATGAAAGGGTGTACGTCGAATTCAGTCAAAAGGGTGAATCGCGACCGCTCTGGCTAACCACCGACGAAGAGCCTTCGGAAGTGTACGGGCTCCGCGTGAAACTGAAAGATGTTTCAGCGGGCCAACCGCCGCGCATAAAACTCGAGATCCGTTGGGACGAGAGCTAAACAACCGGAACCGGGCCGCTACTGTGAAAGTAGGAGTTATCGAAGTATTTGATTCCCAATGCGTGAGCGTACTCCTGTCCACGCTTTAGTATGTCTCCGGCCGCCAGATTAATTGGATCTCCAATACCCAATTGGCGACCTTGTCGCTCTACGACCAGGAGTGGCTCCTTCGAGTTCTTCCAGTACAGAACTAAGCGGTAAACCACATACGAACCAACACCAACGCTCAGCGGATAGATTTCCGAAACTAATACCAGCGCGTCAAGTTCGTTCAGCGACCCACGAGTTTTTCGTCGCCGCAAGCCATACCCTTCCAATCGCGCATACGTTTTCGTTCGCAAATCGCAAACCATTCGCTCGCTGGAAAGCGCGGCCCACAAACCCGCGAGGGCAAACAACAATGAAATGAACATCACTTCTGCCCCTGCTCCCAAAGGAAGTCGCTCACCAAAAAAGAGTCCAAGAATCGCGTAAGCGCATCCGCCGACAATGCAAACATTAACGAGCGCGTCATACCAAAGCGGAGGAGCGAAAGATAATTTGCGCCGCTCGCCGTGCCACCTCCCAGACAAAGGAGTCTCAAGGCCGCCCTTTCGGCGCCAGACTAGCTGGCCGCCGGGCCCGGCTCGCTCGACGCTCGAAGGCTCTCGTCTGTTCATTTCAAAGAGAGTATCACGAACCGGCGGGTAGCCTCTTAATGTGCAGTTTGCGATACAAAACTTGACTGAATCGGAGATTCCGGGTGTCGTTGAACTGCAAAGTGCATGCTTCCCACCCCCGTTCCCCGACGAGCTTTTGTGGACCGCATCGCAATTGCAAACACACATCACCGTCTTCCCTAAGGGTCAGTTTGTGGCTTTGGCTGACGGTAGTGTCATTGCGAGCTGCACAAACATGCTCATTCCGACCGCTAGTTGGAACAAGATCACAACATGGGAGGAGTTGACAGGCGGTCACTTTCTCAACCGGCATTCGCCATCGGGTGAGATACTGTTTGGTGTGGATATCAGCGTTCATCCAAACTTTCGAAAACTGGGAATCGCGAGAGCTTTGTACGAGCGGCGCTTCTCATTCATTCGCAGCGGCGGCCTCGCGGCGTTTGCAACATGTTGCCGTATGCCAGACTATCAGGAATTGAATCGCGAGTTGACTGTTAAGCAGTATGCGGACTCTGTTTCGCTGGCAGTCCGGACCGACAGAACACTAACGCCGCTTCTCAGAATGGGACTACAATACAAAGGTGTGGCTGAACAGTTTATGCACGATGAGGAGTCTGGCAATGCGGCTGCCATCCTGGAGTGGAAACCATGATCGTTGCTGCAGTAAGTTGGAAGTTGCGCCGGATCGAGTCACCGAGTGAATTCTTCCAGCACTTGGAAGAGTTGGTTGCTGACTGTCATTCGTTTCGAGCCGAAATCGCGGTCTTGCCGGAGTGCATCTCGCTTGAATTGTGTCACCTGCGTCCTGAGGCGAAACCGAACGAGATCGCAGTTCACATTGCTGCGCACGACTATGCTGAATTCGCTGCCGAACTTGCGTGCAAAATGGGAATGACGCTAATCGCCGGTTCGACGCTGTCGATAAGAGATGGAGCAGCGTACAACGAAGCGATCATCGCCACAAAGGACGGCCGAATCCTCAGGCAGACCAAGAACGTGTTGACGCAGTTCGAGGCCAACGAGTGGATGCTCTCACCCGGCGCCGGCCTACTCGTTTTTGGATCACCAAAGATCGGAGTGACCATCTGTTATGACGCCGAGTTTCCGGAATCAGGACGCGCGCTCGTCGAAGCCGGAGTTCTCGTTCAGTGTGTCCCTGCGTTTACGGAGACCATCAGGGGGTTCCAGAGAGTTCGCTGGTGTTGCTTAGCGCGCGCAACCGAAAACCAAAACTTCGTCATCCACTCTTCACTTGTCGGGTCACTCGGAGCGGAGCCGGTCCCAATCGCAGTTGGTTCAAGTGCGATCATTGCGCCTTCGATCGAACCCTTTCCGGAGCAGCCGGTTCTTGCCGAAACTGCAATGAATGAAGAAGGTGTTGCAGTGGCAGAAATTGACCTTGATTTGTTAGCAGCCGGCAGGCAAACGAACGACGTTCGAAACTATGCCGACAGAAAAAAAGGCGATTGGAGTTTGGTGCTCCAACCGCCCGAGTAGATTGACTACTCTTTAGAAATTGCTCAACGTGGACATATCGTCTTCATCGAACGGGATGAGCTCGCTTGCAGTGCTCTTTTTGGCAAACTCCGCGCCGTTTCTCTTCGGAGCTGATACCGGTTTAGGTGTCGGCTCGACAGACGTGAATCTCGGCACATGAATGGATGCTCTTGAGCGCGAATCGCTCAGGTGGTATCGAGCGACTTGTGAGATCATTTCGGCGGATTGACTGCTCAGCTCTTCGGCCGAAGCTGCCGCCTCTTCCGCATTCGCAGCGTTTTGCTGGGTGAGCTGATTGAGCTGCGCGACCGCCGCGTTTATCTGCTCGACGCCCTGAGCCTGCTGTTCGGATGCAGATGCGATTTCTGCAACGACCAACCTCACTTTCTTAACTTGGTCGGTGATTTCACCCAAGTTTTGCATTACCTCTGAGTTGAACTGCACACCGTTCTCAGCATTCTTAGACGCTTCGGCGATCAGGCTGGCAGTGTTTTTTGCGGCCTCTGCGCTTCGCATCGCAAGATTACGGACCTCCTCGGCAACTACGGCGAATCCTCGACCGGCATCACCGGCGCGTGCAGCTTCGACCGCCGCATTCAGCGCGAGCAAATTCGTTTGGAACGCAATCTCGTCAATGGTGCGTACAATTTTTGCTGTTTCATCCGATGAGTGCTTAATCTTGGTGATGGCCGAAGACAGACGATCCATGCTCTCCACGCCTTTCTCTGCGACGCTGCTCGTTGAATCGGTCAACGCTCTCGCTTCTTGCGCATTGGCGGTGTTCTGATGGGTCATGGAACTCATCTCTTGAAGACTGCTTCCAATCTCCTCTAGCGAACTCGCTTGCTCGGATGCCGATTGGGCGAGCGACTGACTGCCGGCGGCGATTTGTGATGCTGCTTCGCCAATCTGGTTGGAACTCATGTTGATCTTCGACAATTCGTCATCGAATCCTGACGCCATTGAGTTCAACGCGCTCATGATGGTTGCAAATTCGCCGGCATACTCACCGACAGACCTCGCGGTGAGGTCGTTATCCCCGAGCTTCTGCGCAACATTTGCAACTTCATTTAGAGGAGTGACAAACCCTTTCACAAGTTCGAGCAACGAGGCCATAATTGCCGCGTATGTCTCATCCAATACGGACATATCGGGTTGGTAAGACAGGTTGCCCGTAGACATCTCTTCCACAAGCCGCTTCGCTTGATCTCGGAATCGAGCACGCGCATTTAGGTCGGCCCACTCAACGAAGTTGCCGATCTGGTTGCCAGAACTGTCGAAGACCGCGTTCAGCCTGAGCCCAAACTCTAAACCGCCAACCTTGATTTCAGTATGGAAAGGCATTTGACTCAAGTCGCCAAACATCCGGTGCTGTTTGGCTGGGTTCTTGTGAAACTGGTCAATGTTGGTGCCGACCAAATTCGCAACTGAGAAGGCCGGGAACAGTTGCTTGAGGTTGGCCTCGTACTGCGCAAGCATCCTCTGCAGCGCAGGGTTGACGTATGTGATGCAGAAGTTTCTGTCGCACACCATGAAGAACGCTGACGCACCCTCCACGACTGACTTCAACTCCGCTGCCATGGCTGGTGTGGCATCGGCGCCAGTGACTTCGGTCCATTCGAGGAGCGAGCCACAAAAGTTACCGTCCGGTCCGTACAGCGGGCTTGCAGACGCGAGGCAGGTCGCTCCCGAAAGCTTTACAGTTGCCTGCGTTGGCTTTCGTGAAGCCTTCTCGATTAGCTCGCCAAACACGGACAATTCGCCCGTAAACTGTTGATAGGTACTGCCGACCACTCCATTGCCGAGTGTTGATGAAAATTCGCTGGCCACTTTCGCGAGAAACTTTCGAGCGCTTGGGTTGGCGTAGGTGACAACGCCTTCGGAATTTAGCAATAGCTTTGCGGATGCAGAACTCTCAAGCGCCCCGAGAAGGAATCCGGCGTTAGCGCCTCCAACTTCCCTCTCATCACTGTTTTTGTTTCCGCCGAACCACGACTTTTTGCGCTGCGGTGCGGGTGGATAAACGATTCCGTTTGTTGAGTCGAATGACATCTCTTATTCTCCGTGAATATCTGGTTTGCGCTACGCGGCGGCTTTTGTGGTTGTGTCGGTGAAATTCTCTAAGACTCCGTCGCTGCTCAAAACTCGGTCAATGTCGAGCAACAACCGTACGCTTCCTTCGCATTTTCCGATACCGAGCAGGTAGCCAGTTTCTACATCGGTGCCCATAGAAGGCGCTTCGTCGATCTCTTCATCCCGGATGTGCAACACCTCTGACACGCGGTCTACGATGATTCCCATTTCATTTCCGTTCGCCTGAACGACAATGATGCAAGTCTCTTCGGTGTTTTCGGCAGCTTCCATCCCAAACTTCGTCCGCAGGTCAACGATTGGAATGACTTTGCCTCGTAAATTGATGATGCCGCGAACGTACACCGGTGTTTTTGGTACTGAAGTGATCGGCATGAATCCGATGATCTCTTGGACTTTTAGGATTTCGAGTCCATACTCTTCCCCGCCTAACGAGAAAGTCAAGAATTTGCCTCCATGAAGGAGTGCGGCGTGGTCGGGGTCGTCACCCCGAATTACTTTTTCACTTGCCATGACGAATGTGTCTCCTGTTGGGAACTGACTTCGGGGTCAAGGTGCAGGTCAGTTTCTGCAAGAATCCCTATGAATACTATTGGTTTGGAGAGCGGCGGACTTGAGAGAATTTGAACTCACTTGTCCCCAAATGGAAGGGTATACAATCTCACAAGATGCTCAAACTTTCAGCTGACCAAATTGACGCCTATCACCGCGACGGCTTCCTAGCGCTCGATGAGCTGGTGCGCGAAGAGGAGGTCGTGTGGATGCGAGAAGTATACGACCGCCTCTTCGCCACGCGTGCCGGCCGCGAAAGGGGGGATCAGTTCGACCTTGGAGGCGAAGATCGAGAGGGGGTGGAGCCCGTGCTTCCCCAAATTCTTTCACCAAGCAGCTACGCACCCGAACTGCTCTCGGGTCAATATCGCCAGACCGCCGACTCAGTGATCAAACAACTGTTGGGACCTAGCGGTTCACTTGGTGGGGATCACGCCATCAACAAGCCTGCGCGAATCGGAGCAGCGACACCATGGCATCAGGACGAAGCGTATTGGGATCCTTCGCTTGACTACAATTCTTTGAGCATCTGGATCCCACTTCAGGAGGCTACGATTGAGAACGGTTGCATGTGGTTTATTCCTGGTAGCCAGAAGTGGGAGGTCCATCCTCACCAACCCATCGGCAACAACCCCAAAGTTCACGGCCTTGAAATGCTGGAAGTAGACACTTCCACAGCGGTCGCCTGCCCGCTGCCAAGCGGTGGGTGTACGATTCACCACAACCGGACGGCGCACTACACCGGCCCTAATCTTTCTGACGCACCTCGAAGGGCGTTGATTTTGGGCGGCGGAGTAGCGGCTACGAAGCGGACAGATGACAGACGTTTTCCGTGGAATGAAATGAAAACAACAGCGCGACAAGAGAGAAGAGAGGCGTACGAAGCGCGCACAACGGAGTAGGAAGCACCCATGAACTTAGAGCAACTGATTTCGCAAATTGACGAGAGTCGTTCATGGTTTCTCAAGCTCGTTAGCGGCTTGACGGAATCGCAGTGGGACGCGAGGGCGTACCCGAATGCAAAAACTCCCAAAGAGACCTTGGCCCACCTTGTGATTGCCGATAGATGCATGCCCGATTTCTTTGCTGGCAAAGAGCCCGACTATGAAGCGTATGCACCTGACAGCAACTTGTCGGCAACCGAACTGTTAAATTTGCTCAATCAAACTCACAGAGCCAAACTCGATTTTCTACGTGAGAAGTTTACGGGCGCAAACCTCGACACGCAGATTCAAACGGTTTACTCCGGCATGAAGCCGATCTGGGTTGAACTCGTCTCGATATGCCACGAGGATTGGTATCACATCGGACAAGTGAGCATGATCCGACAAGGCTCAGATCCTGAGTTTGACTACTACGCTACGTTTTACAGTTAGCGGCGCAAATTGTCAAACATGGTGCTCACCGATTGATCGAGGTGGATCCTACGGATGGCCTCACCCAACACAGGAGCACACGGGAGCACTGTTAGCTTCGGGAACCTTTTGCGATGATCAATCGGAATCGTGTCCGTAACGATGACTCTTTTTACGGGGCCCTCTTGCAGGTTAATCGGCGCGTTCCCGCTAAAAACGGCATGAGTGCCCGTGATCACCACCTCGGATGCGCCACGCTTTAGAAGAGCTTCTGCGCCCTGCACTACCGAGGCACCGGTGTCAATGATGTCGTCAATCATGATGGCCATCTTGCCCTGGACGTCGCCGATGATTTCCATGATGTCCACTTTTCCGGGCTCGGGGCGTCGTTTAACGACGATGGCAAGCGGCTTCCCTAAGATTTCTGCCAATGCACGAGCACGTTGAACGCCGCCGACGTCCGGCGAGACCACTACAACATCTTTCATGTCGTAACCTTCGGCAAGCAAGTGCTTTCCAATCACGGGTCCGAGATACAAGTGGTCCACCGGCACATTGAAGAATCCTTGAATCTGTTCGGCATGAAGGTCAGCCGTCAGAACTCGGTTCGCGCCCGCCATGGTGATTAGATCTGCGATTAATCGTGCGGTAACCGGCTCACGCGGCTTAATCTTCTTGTCTTGCCGTGCATACCCATAGTACGGCATCACCACGGTAACGCGTCGGGCGGATGCGCGCCTAAACGCATCGAGCATGATCAGCAGCTCCATGATGTTCTCGTTCGCAGGGCAACACGTGGGTTGAATCAAGAACACGTCCATACCTCGTGCGCTTTCGTTCACTTGAACCTGTGTCTCGCCATCGCTAAACGTCTTGCACATCATATGACCGAGTGACACGCCAAGAAAGCTGGCGATGTGTTCGGCCAGTTCCGGATGCGCGTTTCCAGAAAACAGCTTGAGATTTGAAAGATCCCAAGGTCCGTTCCCGTTTGCGTCCATTACTCCGCTTCTTTCGATTTCGATTCTCTCCATCTTTGTGCCCATCCCGGTTTGTTGACTTGTCGGCTTCTTCCTAGTGCCATCGTGTCCACTGGCACGTCCTCAGTGATGACGCTCCCAGCAGCGATGAATGCCCCCGATTCAATTCTCAGCGGCGCAACGAGAGTCGAATTTGACCCCACAAACACATTTTCCCCGATTTCGGTGCGGTGTTTGTCGAAACCGTCGAAATTACAGGTGATTGTTCCGGCCCCGATGTTGCTGCCGGTCCCGATTGTGGCGTCTCCCACATAGCTCAGGTGCGCGAGGCTCACGCTGTCGCCAATCGAGGCAGCCTTTATTTCGACGTAGTTGCCGACCTTCACGCGATTGCCGATCGAGCTGTGTGGGCGAACGTTCGCAAATGGCCCCACCCGGCAATCCGCGCCTATTGTCGCCCGGTTGACTTGGCTCATAGTCACTTCCGAACGATCGCCAATCTTGCTGTCAACGATTCTCGTGTGGGGACCAATCGTGCAATCAGCGCCGATTTCGGTCGTGCCCTCGAGGCAGGAGCCGGGCAACAGCACCGAATCCGGCCCGATCACAACGTCACACCCAACAACCGTCGAACCGGGATCAATGATCGTCACACCAGAAAGCGCGATTTTCTTCAGCAGTTTCCGTTGCATTATCGCGCTCACTTCTGCCAGCTGCCAACGGTCGTTGACACCGTGGAGTAGGTCATGGTCGGGCGAAGTGTACGTCTCCACTACTTCGCCATTCTGCGTCATGAGCTCTACAATATCGGTAAGGTACTGCTCGTTCTTCGTGTTCGACGACTTGATCTGTGGCAAATACTTCCTAAGCGCCGCGGCCGAGAAGCAGTAGAACGCGCCGTTCACCTCACGGATCTGTTTCTGATCGTCGGTTGCGTCGGACTCCTCGACGATTGCCCTCACATTCCAATGTTCATCCCGAACGACACGCCCATAACCCGTTGGGTTTTCTAACTCGCACACCGCCACGACGCACGCAGCGCCGCATGCCCTCTGTTTTTCGACCAGCTCAGTGAATACTGCGCTGGTGACGAGTGGGGCATCACCCGGTGCGATCAAAATGGGACCGTCGCTACCTTCGAGCAGCGGCAGAGCCACCGAAACCGCGTGCCCGGTGCCAAGCTGTTCCGATTGGTGTGCAAACTGATAGTTGCCTTCAAACGCTTTAAGAATCTGGTCGCCACCGTGGCCATACACTAAGACCGGTTTCTCTACGCCCGCTTGCTTCATCGCTCGTCCGACGTGCTCCACCATCGGAAGGCCACAAACTTGATGCAGCACCTTTGGTGTTTTGGAGTTCATACGAACTCCTTTGCCTGCTGCTAAGATCACTCCGGTTGGCGTCAAAACTGTGTCCCCGAAAAGCTCGCCTCTGAAGGCGGGTGTCTATTATGCGCCAGAACCGACTGAAGCGTCGTCTTTATCTCCGATGGAGCCGTCTGCCCAAACTCAAACTGTTACTAAAATTAGGGTGGCAGAGTTTCCTCGAAAAGGAAAACCGATTGAACATGACGCTGCCCGAGCAGCCGAGCTGAAGGCCCACAACTCCGGGTTCGTATGGATACATATTGTTGCGGGCGACAAAGAGACCGCGACCAACTTCATGCGGGACGAGTTAGGCTTCCACCCGCTTGAGGTTGAGGACTCGTTGAGTGAAACGGAACGGCCAGCACTCGTGGAGAGGCCGGGCATTCTATTCATGGTGTGCGTCGCTGTCGAGGAACGGGGCTCAAGGGAGCAGTTCCACGAGGTCGCTCTCTTCGTTGGGAGAGGGTTCATTGCAAGTGTCGTTCTTCAGGAGGATGCTCAGGTCAACCGCCTCTTCGACCACTATCTATCCAGTGAGCTGGACAAGGATGA
This sequence comes from Fimbriimonadales bacterium, assembly GCA_046330175.1. GTDB lineage: Bacteria > Armatimonadota > Fimbriimonadia > Fimbriimonadales > ATM1 > JAJPJR01. The sequence continues at coordinate 317,357 of JAXLTG010000001.1, read as the reverse complement.
GTCGGAGTCGAGAGTTTTGTACAAAATTTTGGACCACGTTGTGGACGACTACTTCCCCGCTCTTGATGTCATCGAGCGAGATATCAGTACACTTGAGGAGACAGTTTTCCGTGGCGACCGGATGAAACTCAAATTTGCGCTCCGCGTGAAACGGAGGCTGCTTGAACTGAGACGTCACTTGACCCCTGTCCGAGACGAACTTAATGCCTTGCTTCGCCGCGATTCGGGGATCATTCCTAACAAGCTGAAACCCTATTTTCAAGACATCTACGATCACACGCTGCGACTCATTGAGTCGGTAGATTTAGAGAGAGATATTTTGGCAACGCTGATGGATGCTCACCTCTCAATCGTTTCAAATAGGTTGAATGAAGTGATGCGCGCGATGACAGTGCTCGCAACTATCTTGATGTCAGCCGGGTTAATCGCCGGAATCTACGGAATGAATTTCCACACGATGCCGGAGTTAGACTGGAAACTTGGGTACCCATTCGCGATCGGACTAATGGTTATCGTCACACTTCTCGAGCTGCGCTGGTTTAGGAAGAAAGGGTGGCTTTAGTCCTTCAGGTGGAACCCCTGCACGACGCAGGTCGTTTTACCCTCCAGAACTATGATTCTTTGGTGGATTCTCGTTGGACTCATTGCGGGAGCACTTGCGAAAGCGATTGTGCCTGGCAGCAAGTTCGAACCAACCGGCTGTCTCATGACGATGGCCCTGGGTGTTGGCGGCTCAATTCTCTCCGGATTCTTGCTAAAGGATGTGCTGCACGTTCCCACATCTGGCACGTTTCCAGGCACGATCATCGGAGCTACGCTTGGTGCAATTCTAATTCTGGCGATCGGCCGCAAACTTTGGAAGTAGTTAGTGGATTGTTTTGAATCCTTTGGCGCGGTGCAACTTCTCGGCAGACTTTAGTTGGGCTTGAACTGCTCTCTTTGCCGGCCCACCTTTCGAGTTTCTCGATTCGATGCTTCGGGGTGTGTCCGCAAAACAGAGGTGTTCCGACTTTAGACTTTTTGATATCATTTTTAGGTCAGCTGTGGGAAACTCGTTCAAACCAATACCTCGTCTTCTGCACTCAAGCACCAACTTTCCAACGATTTCGTGAGCGTGCCTAAATGGAACGCCATCCATGGCAAGGGCATCGGCGACAGCAGTTGCCGTCGAGAACTGTGATCCAGCGTCGTCGGCCATTCTAGCGGTATTGAATTTTGCACGACGCAACATCTCGGACACCAAACCAACGGAATGAAGCGCAATTGAAAATGATGCCACAAGTGGAGGCTTGTCAAGTTGTTGATCGCGGTTGTAGCCGAGTGGAAGCGCTTTCATCATCGTTTGATACGCCACCCAGTGACCGATCACAGTGCCGCTGTGCCCGCGAATCAGTTCTGCGAAGTCAGGATTGCGCTTTTGGGGCATGATGCTGCTGCCGGTCGAGACCGAATCGGCGAGCGTCACCCAGTTGAATTCGCTGCCAGACCAGAGTACAAGCTCTTGCGAAACGCGTGACAAGTGCTGCATCACCATCGAACACGCGTGAAGCGCGTCTCCAACAAAATCTCGGTCGCTCACGCCATCCAACGCGCTCGGTGTCGGTGCATCAAAACCTAAAGTCTTCGCGGTGAAATCTCGATCAATCGGAATAGGAGTTCCGGCCAACGCTGCTGACCCAAGAGGCAACGACGAACACATCTCAAAGAGCGACGACAGCCGAACGCCATCGCGCTGCAGCATCCAGAAGTAACTCAACAAATGAAATCCCAATGTGATCGGCTGGGCGCGCTGTTGGTGAGTAAACCCCGGCATCGCAACTGTCGCATGAGCTTGCGCGAGGTTCAGAATCACTTCCTGAAGAGATTTGATTTGATCTTGCAACTCCGCAGAGCGTCGCATGACCCAAAGCCTCGCCACGGAAGCAATTTGATCGTTTCGGCTTCTGCCCATATGCAGCTTCGCACCGACATCGCCGAGCTCCGATACGAGCTCATCCTCAATCGCGGAGTGCACGTCTTCCGCATCGGAGGGCAAGACGAGCTTTCCGGAAACCGCCTGCTTCCTAAGCTTCTGAAGACACTTTTGGAGCTTCGAAGACTCCCCTGCCGTTAGCGCACCGGTTTTGCCCAACATTTCCGCATGAGCAGCGCTAACGTCCAACTCTTCGACCAGAAAGTGCTTGTCTGTTTCAATGGACTGTCCGAATTTCCAGGCCAGTTCGCTGAGAGGTTCTTGGAACGCGCCACCCCAAAGCTTCTTGTTTCCTTTCACAGGTTTGATTTTAGCTTCGAGTACAGCAGTCCTGCCATACCGTGCGTCTGCACCATGCCCGTCATCGCGTTCTGGTCTAAAGTGGAATCGTCGAACGATGCGTCGGCCTCAGAGTAAAGCGCGTACGGACTCTGACGTCCCGTGATCGTGCAAGAACCTTTGTACAACTTCATGTGAACGACGCCGGAAACCCTTGACTGCACCGATTGGCAAAACGCGGCTAAGTCGTCGAACAATGGATCGCCCCAAAGCCCTTGGTACACAAGTTCGGCCCATTGTGCATCCACCAAACTCTTGAATCTCCGCTCGTGAGGCGCGCACACCAGCGCTTCGAGTGCCTTGTGCGCGGCAATCAATACAACTGCTCCAGGACATTCATAGTTCTCGCGGACCTTGAGGCCGATGATCCTGTCCTCCATGATGTCTATTCGGCCCACACCATGCTCTCCTGCCAGTTTGTTCATCTCGAAGATTAGTTCTAACATTGGATGTGCCGCGCCGTTGACCTTCTTTGGCGCACCGCACTCGAATTCGAGGGTCAATTCTAACGGCTCGTTCGGTGCCTGAAGTGGAGATTTCGTCCACTCGAAAATCTCCTCTGGCGGTGCGAAATCTGGCTCTTCGAGGCGCCCGCCTTCGACTGAGCGTCCCCATAGGTTTTCGTCAACGCTCCAGATTTTCGTTTTCGACTGCTCAATCGGGGCGCCAACTTTTTCGGCGTACTCAATTTCTGCAGTACGAGTCCAATTGCGCTCTCGAATAATCGCGCGGATAGGGATACCGGGCGCATACTGCCGCAATCCGTACTCAATCCTGAACTGGTCATTGCCCTTTCCGGTGCAGCCGTGGGCGATGGCGTCGAACGGTCCGTGGGAGTGGACAATATCGGCGGCCCGCTTGGCGATGAGCGGTCTTGCGATAGCTGTCGAAAGAGGGTAGCCGAAGTAATCCGCATTGAAATGCAGCGCAGGCACACAGTACTGTTCGGCAAACTCGCGCTTTGCATCTACCACGAAATGTTTCGTGCCCAACAATTCTGCGCGCTTGGACGCCGATTGGATATCGGCTTCCGGCTGGCCCACATCCACCGTAACGGTCGTGATATCGTCATACCCTTCTTCGCGAAGTGCAGGTATGCAAACCGTGGTATCTAATCCGCCGCTATATACAACTAATGCCTTCAAACAATGACCCCTTCTAACAAAAGTTGCATGAGCGCCTTTTGCGCGTACAAGCGATTTGCAGCTTGCGGAAACACTCTTGACTGAGGACCATCTATGACACTGCTCGATACTTCAAGCTCTCTCTTCGCTGGCAAACAGTGCAGGAAGATCGCATCGGAAGCTGCGGCATTCATGATCGTGTCCGTTACTTTGTACTTTGCAAACCTCTGGATTCTTTCCGCTTCTTCAGCTTCCTGGCCCATGCTCACCCAGACGTCTGTATAGACTACACTCGCGCCCTTCACCGCGTCCAGTGGATCATAACTTTGAGAGACGTTTGATGAACCGTACACATAGCTGGCGGCCTCGTACCCAGGTGGCGTACAGATGACGACTTCATGCCCCAGTTTTGAGGCCGTAACCGCAAAGCTGTTGCACACATTGTTTCCATCGCCGATCCAAACGACCTTCTTCTCGTCGAGCCCGAACTCCTCTTGGACCGTTTGCAAGTCGGCGAGAGCTTGGCAAGGGTGCTCCAGATCTGTAAGTGCGTTGATAACCGGGACCGACGAATGCTCGGCAAGCTCACATAAAGTTGCATGCGAATTCAAGCGCGCCACGATCATCTTAGACCAGTTGCAAAGGTTTTTGGCGACATCGTAAACCGACTCCCTGTGACCCATATCAATGTCATTCTTGGTGAGATAAATCGAGTGTCCACCGAGTTCGGTCATGGCTGTCTCGAATGAGACGCGGGTTCTAAGCGACTGCTTTTCAAACAGCATCGCAAGCATTCGGTTTTCGAACGGCTGAATCGGCTGAGGGTTTTCGAGGCGACGAGTTTTCAACTTGTGCGCGAGTTGAAGGATGAGGCACAACTGACCAAACGACAAGTCGGAAGACGACAAGATATGTTTTGATTGAGAAACCGGATAGGTAGCGAGTACCTCCGGCGATGATAATGAATGCATGAGCGACTCCTTGAGTGCGAAAAGGGCGAGTAATCGCCGATTGACGAGCTTCTCAGGGGATTCGCGTGACCGTGAAGGGTTTCAGTGGCCGTCCTAAGGGCGAATCCCCTAAGGTCGGCCTCGTCGAACTCGGGCAAACCGGAACGCTCGGACCTGCGTGGCAGGCCGATTCTGAATACCGAGTGCGTTCCTTGCGCTCATCGAGAACGGCATTATACGCGATTTTCGGCAAATGTGGGTACAACCGTAGGGTCTTATGGCGAACCCAGCCGGATCCGGGTACAAGGTCTGCCCCAAATGTGGGCAGGCAGCAGACCTAAGCAACGTTTACTGCGTGAGCTGTGGCCACCAGTATCGGACGCAGTTCCCCCCTCCCGATAAGACTCAGATGTTCGCCGGGACGCCGTCTCCAGGTGGATTCGCGCCCGCCCCAGGCTCACAGCCTCAGCCCGGGTACCACCAGCCCAGTAGCCAGCAAGCCACTCCGAACGAGCCGCAGCGGATCGGTTCCCCGTACCATCGCCCGCCGATGCCCGGTTACCAGCAGCAGCGCTTCTCTATGCCGCCGTTTCTCTGTTTTCTCATCGGGTTCGTCATTCCGTTGGCCGGGGTCGTATTGGGTGTACTGTTCTTCGTAGTGGAGACCATGCGGGACCCGGCTTGCGGCCGAGCGGCGATCTACGGTGCGGTCGCGAATTTCTTGGCTTTCATGATCCTGGTCGGCGGCTGCATGGCCTTCGGCGCGTAGCCCTTTCGTGCATAATCGCGGCCTGTGTCTCGATTCAGCGTGCAAGATCTCCACGTCGCGTTCGGCGATGTCGAGGTTCTTAGGGGTGTGTCGCTCCACGTAGAGTCCGGCGAGGTGCTCGGCGTGGTCGGTGAATCCGGATGCGGCAAGAGCATGACCGGCTTAGCGTGTATGCGACTGCTTCCGCACGGTGCGCGCGTCACCAACGGAAGCATCTCGCTGGATGACAGTGACATCGTCCGACTCACCGAGCGCCAAATGCGCCGCGTGAGAGGCGGGGAGGTCGCGATGGTGTTCCAAGACCCGTTCACGAGCCTTAATCCGATGATGCGGGTTGGAGAACAGATTGCTGAGGCGATTGTATTGCATCAAGGGTTGAGCAAATCAGCAGCAACGACAAAGGCGATCGAACAACTCGACCGAGTTCGAGTACCGTCACCCGAGAGCACCGCGCAAAAATATCCTCACCAACTCTCCGGTGGCCAGAGGCAACGAGTGATGGTGGCGATTGCGTTTTCATGTCATCCAAAGGTGCTCATCGCCGACGAGCCTACTACCGCGCTCGACGTGACGCTCCAAGCACAGATTCTTGCGCTGCTGAAGGAGCTTCAACAAAACGAAGGGACAGCGGTGATTCTAATCTCTCATGACATTGGCGTCATCGGATCGGTTGCGGACCGGATTGCAGTGTTCTACGCAGGGCGTGTCGTCGAAACCGGGAGCGCTTCAGAAGTGTTGCGCGATCCAAAACATCCGTACACACAGGGTTTGTTGGCTTCGATGCCGAGCGCAAAATCGAGACTTTACAGCATCCCCGGGCAGCCGCCCGAATTTCGAGAACTGCGCGGCGCATGCAGTTTCGCGGCGCGATGTCCACATCAGTTTGAAAAGTGCGAAACAGAGCCTTCGTTGATTCAAGTCGGCACTCGAGCGTGTGCCTGCTGGCTCGGCGAGAAGGAAGTTTCGCGTGTCTGAGCAGGTCCTCGCAGTTGAAAACGCTTGCGTGCGTTTTTCGGTGCCAGGTGGGGAGATCCGTGCGGTGGATGGCGTATCACTCCAGTTGCATAAGGGCGAAACATTAGCAGTCGTCGGTGAATCTGGATGTGGAAAGACGACACTAGCGAAAGCGATTCTCGGTTTAGAACGATTGGCTGGCGGAGAGATCGAAATTCGTGGTGAACGTGTTACTGGCGATCTGCGAGGCTTAGCGAAACGAGTTGGCATCGTGTGGCAAGATCCATACGCTTCCTTGGACAGCCGGTGGCGAGTTGGTCGCTCGATTGCCGAACCTCTCGAGATTCACGGGCACGCCAATCCGAAGGAAAGATTATCCGAAGTGATGAAGAGCGTTGGGCTTGAGCCTGCCCTCGCCGACAGATTTCCGCATCAGCTTTCCGGTGGTCAACGCCAACGTGTTGCTATCGCGCGAGCACTCGCGCTGAATCCACCTATTGTGTTGTGCGACGAACCGACGGCAGCACTTGACCTAAGTATTCGCGCCCAGATCCTCAATCTGCTTAAGGATATTCAGTCTGCGCAAGAGGTCTCGTACCTATACATTTCTCATGACCTGACAACCGTGAGATTTATCGCCGATAGAACGGCAGTGATGTACCTTGGAAAGATAGTCGAGGTAGGGCCAACCGAGGAGATATTTTCTCGACCTCGGCATCCGTACACACGAGCGCTTCTCAACTCCGCTCCTACGCTTGCGACGATTGGCAGACTGCCTGACATCCTCCCGGGTGAAATCCCGGATCCGAGATTGAAGATAACCGGCTGCAGTTTTAAGTCGCGCTGCCCAAACAAGATCGGAACGTGTGAAACAGATGATCCCGGTCCAACCCAGGTCGGACAAACGACGTATTATTGCCACGCACCGGTCGAGTGATTCTCAGCTCTCGTCTGGAACTGCGTCGGGCAGCTCAACTTCAATATTCTGTACGCGTGGATGCTCAAGGATTAGAACTGTGAGCACGAGCATCAAAATTCCAAATAGAAACATCATCACGCGCATACCCGAGCCGTCTGCATGCCCGAACCAACTTCCAAACCTTTCGCTCAACCACCCGGTGCCTTTCATCCCAGGCTCGAATACACGATCTGCAAGCGGCCCCACCGATAGGAACGCGATGGGGGACATCGAAAACGCGAAGACTCTGCGAACGGCGAAAACTCTTCCCTGCACATCGTGAGGAATCTTTCTCTGCCAAATCGCCTGACTGCATCCATTAACGATCGGAATTCCCAACATTCCGATCGCCAGCGCAACAGAATAGACAACAGCATTTGGCGGCAGCGCGAAGATGATTGTTGTTACTGAAATCATGAGTCCAACCGCCAGGATGCCGTTCACCTTCTTCTTTGGTCCTCCCCAAATTCCCATCAGCACACCACCAGCCAACATCGCGATGCCGCCAATGCCAAGGATGGCGCCGAGCGCTTGTTTCGAGTAGTGCTGTAGGATGAGTGGCGCGAACAGAGTGTTCACATATCCGCCAGCGAAGTTGACCATCATAAAAAAGCCCATCAGACCGAGGAGTCCTGGGCGCGCAAACACATAAGGGAAACCGTAGAACACTTCACGAAAGAAGGAGCCCTTCGCTTCGCGCCCTTCCGCAGATTCCTTTGGTTTTTCTGTGCGGACAAGTAGACAACTGAAGATCGCTGCGCCGAATGAGACGGCATCAAATAGAAAGATGCCACTTAGTCCGAGGCTTGCCAACATGACCGCGCCGAGTACGGGGGCCAAAATCATTGAGAACGCTTCTGCAGTGCTAATGAGTCCACTCGCTCGACCCAACTGGTCTTTTTCAACGAGCTGCGAGACGAGTGCCGTCATGGCGGGCCACAAAAGTGACCCAAACGCAGAGGAGATTCCAGAAAACAGATAGATGTGCCAAAGTTGAAGCGCGCCCGAACGTTGGAACAGGTACAAAGCCAATATCGCCAGCCCGGCTCCACAGTTCGCAACAATTAACAGCTTTCGTCTGTCGAATCGGTCTGTGACCGCTCCCAAGAATGGCGAGAGAACGATTCCCGGAACCGTTGTGACAAGCGCAATGTACGCGAACTTTTCGACTTCTCGAGTCTGTTCGTAAACCCAGATTCCCATTCCGAAACCGGTGAGTCCGGAGCCCAAGACTGAAACTAGTTCGCCGAGCCAAATTATGAGAAAAGCGCGGAATCCACCGTGCGCGACAGCCATTTTTGGATGGGAGAAAAATTGGGAGCGGGGACAGGATTTGAACCTGTGACCTCCGGGTTATGAGCCCGACGAGCTACCTGGCTGCTCCACCCCGCAACGCGAACGCGAGGATACCTTAACTCGCCTTGGTAACGGGTTTCGCAAACTGCCGCATTACTCGCTCAGGAATCTCGGATAGAGGCAACACTTCGCATGCTGCTCCCATCGCAATCGCCTCGCGAGGCATGCCAAAAACCACGCACGAGGCTTGATCTTGCGCGATGGTGAAAGCACCTGATTCGCGCAGCCTGAGCAACCCTTCTGCTCCATCTGCACCCATGCCTGTCAAAATCACGCCGATGGCATTGCTTCCTGCTAGCTCTGCAACGGACTGAAACAGCGGATCAACCGCTGGGCGTTGGTGATGCACTCTCGGACCATCCTTGACGCGCACAATATAGCGAGCTCCGTCGCGTGCCAACACCATGTGCTTATCTCCAGGCGCGATGAGAGCAGTACCAGGCACGACGTTATCTTTATCCTTCGCCTCTCTCACCGTCATCTCACAGATCGAGTCGAGTCTTTTTGCAAACGCCTCCGTAAAACCGGCTGGCATATGCTGTGTGATAAGGGTTCCAGGAGTTGTTCTTGGAAGTCTCTTTAGAACGTTTTCGATTGCGACAGTGCCGCCGGTAGATGCCCCAATAGTCAAAAGCTTGTGAGTCGTTTCGATTGGCGTATGCAACAACTGCTTCTGGTCAACATCGCCCCCAATCGGCTTGAGCACGGCCGCAGAAGCTGCTCGGACTGCGCGAGCGAGCGACTTACCGACGTCTGGCGCCGAGAATTGCGAGTCCGGCTTGCAGAGCACTTCGACTGCACCTAGGCTGAGGGCCCGCATCGCCATCTCGCTGTTTTTCGGTGTTAGCGAGCTCACAACAACAACCGGGACCGGGTGGTGCTTCATCAGTTTGGCCAGGAAAGTCAAGCCATCCATGCGCGGCATTTCAATGTCGAGTGTGATGACGTCAGGGTTCAGACGCACGATTTTGTCTCGAGCGACATAAGGGTCAACCGCTGTGCCGACAACTTCAATGTCGGCGTGCTTTGACAGCTCTTCACTCAAGACCCGCCTTACAATGGCGGAATCGTCAACGACTAATACCTTGATCATCTTCGTTACGCCGCTTGTTCAAGGAACAAGTATAGGTTTGCCTTGCCTTCTTCAAGCCCAATCGTTGCGGTTGCGGCTGGATTCTGGTTAGCAACCAAGTCCTTCGCCGAAGCGCCGTATTGCGGCGCTCCGAGGTTGAACACTTTGTCTTTGCCTTCGACGGATGGCAGAAGGTTTCCGCAGATGACGTTTGTGACTTCACCAAGAGCGTCAAGTTGCGTGATTGCGCTGGGCGCTTCATCTTCACCCAAGATGTTTGCAGAGAGCCTTGGCAACAAGTCTCCCGATAGTTCTACGACAATCGAGCCATCTCGGTGCCCAGTGAAGTGAACTGTAGCAGCGGCCGAAGGTTCGGCAGCCATTTGCGCTTCCGAAACTTCCTCTGAAGCGAATAGGAACCCGAAGTCCTCAAAAGTCAGAATCGCTGCTTCCAAAAGATGGCGTTGATACTGTTCCATATGATTCTCCTGTCAATTCAATGACTACGTTTCGAAGTTGTTCCGGTGAAAATGGTTTATGCACGAAGCTCGCACCAAGCGATTTTAAGTGGTTGATTCGAGACTCGCTGCCTTCAGTCGAGACCACAATTACGTTTAGGTCGCTCGTTTCCGGTGTTTCGCGAACTCGCTCTAGCATCTCTTCACCGTTCATTTCAGGCATATTGATATCGAGCAGCGCGAGGTCAACCCAGTTATCCTGGAGGAGTTGAAGTCCCTCGACGCCGTTACGCGCCTCAAAGATTTCGCCGACCGCAAGTCCACTCATTTTCAAAGTCTTGATGATGACGGACCTCATCACTGCGCTATCGTCCACTACCATTACATTTAGTGCCATGCTGTTTCTCCTATCTTAGGCCGCCTTCAGGAGCGTCTCCGCAGCTCCAGAAACTTTGAGCGATACCTCGCCCGTATCAAGTCTTAAGATCATCGTCCGAGAGCAGTTTCCGCCAACGTCTTGCGCCGCGATCAGCACAGAGTTCTTCCAGAGCAGCTTGCGAAGCATTGTGAAATTCCTCTGTCCTATCTGAAACCTATCGTTTTCTGCGCTTTGGGCGATGGTGGCTCCACCCGCTACCATCACGATCAGCCGTGACTTCTCTGCTCCCATTTCGTATGCCCCTCTGAACAATCGAGGAACTCCGCGATCTACGAACATCTCCGGATTAGCTTCAGCTTTGCTTGCGTCAATCGTCGAGTCAGGCAGCATTGCATGGAGCATTCCGCCAACCTTCGCAACCGGATCGTACACAGTAATGCCCAGGCAGCTGCCCAACGCATGAGTGATCAATTCGTCCTCTGCGTTTTTGCTGAACTTTAAGTCTGCAATTCCCACTGTAATTCTCAAATTAGTTCTCCAAGAAACGTCATGGTTTCTCATACAGAGCCGGCTGGACGTACTTAAACTCCGTTCCAAGTCCTGACAGTGATTCTGAGTGACCAATAAATAAATACCCACCAGACCTTAGGAGCGAAAAGTACCGTTGCACTAGCTTCTCCTTGGTTGGCTTGTCGAAATAAATCATTACGTTGCGACAAAAAATCGCGTCGAACGGGCCCTTCATCGGCCAATCTCCCATCAGATTGAGCCTTGCAAATGAGATGATCTGCTTGAGATCTTGATTTGCTCGGTAGAAGTAGCTTCGCTCCCCGCTAACTCTCGAAAAATATTTCGTTCTCATCGCCGGTGGAATTCCTTCCATCTCGTGCTCTAAATACTCACCAGAGCTTGCTTTCGCGAGCACACGCGTTGAGAGGTCAGTCGCAAGAATCTTCGCGCCGCTAGCCCTCGTCTTTCCTAACTTCTCGTTCAGGATCATGCTTAGCGTGTACGGTTCTTCGCCGGAAGAGCAGCCCGCGCTCCAAACCTTTAGAGAATTAGGGTTGTTCGCCAGGAGAACTTGCTCAAAGAATGTGAAGTGCTCTGGCTCGCGAAAGAAACTAGTTTTGTTGGTGGAAAGTGCGTCCATCATTGACGAGAGCATCGCTCCCGTTTTGTCGCGCTCCACCATGTCTAGATACTCGTCATAATTTGCAAGCGAGTGCTCTCGCAACTTCTTTGAAAGGCGCGACTTTACGAGATTCTCTTTCCCGCTCTGGAGATTGATGCCGCTCTTTTCGTACAGAAACTTGGCGAGGCGGGCAAATTCTGCGGGAGTGATCTCCCCAGAACCCATGTCCAAACCAGGCTTCGGCAACGGCTCTGCAGACATTACGCCGCAACCTCCAGGTCTATTCTCGCTGCCCTGGAGCTCCTCGCGAGTTGCAGCAGTCCGTTGACGTCAAGAATCAATCCGACTCGCCCATCGCCAAGAATTGCACCTCCGGAAACCCCCAGAATGTGACCGATTCCATCGCCCAGCGCCTTTGCAACAACTTGGTGTTGCGCCACCAGCTCATCCACGAAAAATGCTGCGCGTTTATCACCATCGTCAACGACCACGAGCAGGCCATCTTCAAGATTCCTCACCGCGCCCGTAATCCCAAACAGACTATCAAGGCGATACACCGGCATCATTTCGCCGCGAAGCATCACCATCTCACCCTTCCCTTGCATCGTGAAGATGGTCTCTTTCTCCGGTTTGAAGGTCAAGTGAATATTTACCGTCGGGATGAGATACCGTTCTGGTCCAACCTTCACGAGCATTCCATCAGTAATCGCGAGAGTGAGAGGAAGTTGAATCGAAAATGTCGAACCGCGCCCTTGTTCGGAACTAATCTCCACTTTTCCTCGAAGAGATTCGATATTTCGGCGGACCACGTCCATCCCCACGCCCCGCCCAGACACATCTGTCACCTGTGCGGCGGTCGAGAATCCCGGTGCGAAAATCAGATTGAAGATTTCCGAATCCGACATTCCTTTCTCGCTTTCAATCAGCCCTTTCTCGATCGCCTTTTCGATAATTCGATCTTTGTTCAGACCTTTGCCATCGTCAGTCAACTCGACGACCACGCTCCCCCCTTGATGATAAGCAGCAAGCCTAACGGTTCCCGCTGTTGTCTTTCCTGCGGCCGCCCTGTCTTCGGGCGATTCAATCCCATGGTCAATCGCGTTGCGCACCATATGAACCAGTGGATCGCCGATGACGTCCACCATATTTCTGTCAATCTCGGTCTCATCACCCACTGTGATGAAAGTGACATTTTTGCCCACCTTCTGGCTCAAGTCTCGAACTAGGCGATTCATTTTTTGGAAAGTAGCTCTTAACGGGACCATGCGCATGCTCATGCTGATCTCTTGAATCTCGCGCACAATTTTCCCGGCGTGTCCAATCTTTTTTGATAGATCGTAATTCGTCTCGGTCGCAAGAACGTCATCTTGTGAAACGATCGCCTGGGCCACGACCAGCTCGCCCACCATGTTAATCAGCCGGTCGAGTCGGTCCGTCCGAACCCTAATCGTTGACTCAACCGCAGATGCGCTCGCTGACGTATTCGCAGGTGCTTCGGTTTCAACCGCCGCCTTTACGGTTGGCTTCGACTCAACATTCTCAACCTTGGGAGCGACCGCAACTCCATCGAGGGGAGTTGTAGGATCCAAAAGCGCTTCCATCAGCCAGTCGTAAGAGCCCGGCTTTCCGGGATTGCTTCCAGACATCGCTGTTTCCATACCCGCAACGAGCGCTTTCATCAAGTCGTTCGATTTCAGTGCCAACTCGGCACAGTATCCTTCAAATCGAATCTCGTCATCACGAACTTTGCAAAGCAGCGACTCTGCCCTGTGAGCAAACTCGGCAACGGACGTGAGTCCCAAAAATGCAGCCGTTCCTTTCACGGTGTGAAAGAGTCGGAAAACAGAGTTCACCGCCTCTTTGTCCGATGGATTGGTTTCCAGCGCGAGTAGCGAAGCTTCAGCAGACTCCATGTAGTCTTTGCACTCGGTAATGAACTCTCCGAGCAACGACTGGTCGTACTCGCTCGGGAGCCACACAAATCCTGAGCTACTTGATTGCGCTGCGACCGCCTGAACTGGCGCGGTTTGAGGCTCTTCCGTTTGAGAGGTGGGCTCGCTCACATACTCCTCACCTTCGGCTTCAAGCGCGGCCTCAATGTGTGAAGAAGCTGCGCCAATAGCTTCTGCTCGGGACTCCAGCGTCGCATCCGCACTGCCAATCAGGGCGAACGCCGCCTCCATACACTTCAACTGGAATTCAGACAACGATTCGCTCGTGCGAAGACTATCTGTTGTAGTGACAATTGGAGTCCAGCTCTCGTCGGTAATCTGTTCGAGGTCGAGTGCAATGATTAGTCCAGCCAAACCCTCAAGCGTTGCGCCGTGGTGCGTCTGCGGCCGATAAGCCTCTCCTCGAATAACGGCGTCAATGTCGTCGAGCACATTCGTAATCCGGCTCATACCCGAAATCTTGTCGGACTCTGAGACGTAGCTAAGAGCCGAATCCATCGCATCAGAGCAAACTCGGGCAGCATCGTGCGACTCGCGAATCGCCCCAATGTATGCTGACTGAAGAAGCTCCGTGATTTTCCGCAGGACTATCGCGATTGAACCGAGCTCCTCGGGCGTTTCGTGAATAAGCCCTTCAACCTCTGCACCAACAGCGGCGATGTCGGACTGCGATCCAAAGTTTGTCTCGGCGATCGCCGACTTCAGATTCTCGAGCAACTGAACAAAGTTTTGTACGCTCATCTTCTTGTGTTGAACTACTTCCCGATCGCGGCCACAACACGTAGCCAAAACGCTCCGAAACTCGACTCAAAAGCGATCTTCTTCGATAACATCCCAACCGGGAGCATCATTTCAAGTCGTCCTCGAGTCACTGACGGTAACGTCATTTGCGAGTGCACTCCGCAGGCTTCGGCCCGTGCGCTAACGTCACCTGCCAACACGTTTGCGATCTCGCCAATCACGTCACCCATCTCTGGACCGTCAAACTCAAACTCGAATCCTGCAAACCTTTCCGAAAGTGCTACAGCACACTCGCGCGGAAATCCAAGTGTGATGGACCAATTGAGTGTGCCAACGAATGAGATCGTCGCGACAATTCCATCACATCGAGTTGGTTCCGCGACCTCTCCCGAACAGCTAAGCTCCTCGCCCAGGAAACTTCCAAAAGTTTCCAAGACGCCATCTCGTCCGGCGTCAACCAACGGCGCAGGGACCTGGCCCGCGCGAACTTCCGTCAAAATCTGAGTTGGGTTCATCCTTTCCTCCAGGAAGTGAGTTGCCTCACTCGCGTTTAGCTATCGAGTAGCTTTGTAAAGAAGCCGTCTTTCTGACCGTCACCTGCGGCTGCGGGTACGGCCGCCGGCTCTGATGCAATTTTCGTCACGATCGGGCCAACTTTTCGCTTTACATCGTCAACGGTAAACGGTTTTGTGATGTATTCGTTTGCCCCAGCGCGGTTGAGTGCATCATCAATCTTTCCGATTGACTTCTCACTCGTCACCATGATGATCGGGATTTGAGGAAGCGACCGGTCAGCGCGAACGAGCTTCACGAAGTCGAAGCCGTTCATATTCGGCATATTCCAATCGCAGAACGCGATTGATGGTGAGTTCGCCTTGAATTTTGCGAGAGCATCTTCGCCATCTCCTGCCTCGATAAACTCGAAGTCTGCAAGGGCCGCCCGCTGGAGGGTGGACATCACCATCTTCCTCATCACGGCCGAGTCATCAATCACTAATGCTTTCAATTTCATGCTGGGTGCCCCTTCTTGAGTCGGATCGTTCGAATATCGCCCCTGCCCGAAGGCGAATGGCGGTACGGCAAACAGCCGACGGCCAATGAGTGAATTTTCGGAGGGCAAGACCCAGAACTTCAGCCGGACGCGCTGGTTAAGCGGGGTCGGCTACTGCTTTTCGATGTTTCGAAGGAGCCACGCCGTGAAACACTCTATACGCGCGGCAAAAACCGGTGACTTCAGAGAACCCTACTAGCCTGCTCACCTCTTTCACACTGTGCGAGGAACCTTCAAGAAGTTTGCGAGCTTCGACCAGTCGAAACTCCGTCACATAGCGATTGAACGGCTTTCCGGTAACGGCCTTGAAAAGGTATCGAAAATGAGACCGGCTGAGGTGAACCCGCGCTGCGATTATCTCGTCCGTAATTGGCTGCGCGTACTCGTTCGAGATCATCTCGACAGCGTGCGACACGAGCTGCTCGGCAAATCGGTTGGAATGTGGCGAGGTACAAGCGAGCATACGGCCCGTGGCTACTGCGACCGCCTCTGAAAGCGCTGCCGGCGTAGAACATCCAAGAAAAATCTCGGCCTGTTGGGCGACATTTCGCTCAACGCTCTCGTCTGCGCCGAGCTCAAGCATCGAGTGAACTAAAGCTGAAATCACAAATATTGCCCGAGCCTTGCCAATTTCCAGTTCGGACTCCTCACACAGTGCGAGGTCGCTCGAAAATTGGCGCAAAAATGCTTCGAGCTCTGTTCGTTGACCCAAACGGATCATCGCGCTGATTTCAAAAAACGTTACGCTTTGGCTGCCTGACATTTCTATTCGCTATTCTAACACTTCGGTTCCGGCTTCTTGCGGACAAAGCTCCGAGGGTAGGTCATTTCGTCCACGGCCCACTGTATCCCTTCTCGGCCAAACCCGGACTCCCCCTCACCCCCGTAAGGCATCGAATCGAACCGCACCGAAGGCGAATCGTTCCAAACCACTCCACCAAACTCGAGTTGTTCGAACGCCAATTTGGCCAGAGGTTCAGCCGATGTGAATACAGACGCTTGAAGCCTAAACTTGCTTCGATTTGCCTCAGTTATCGCCTCCCCAAACTCGCCGAACGATTTTATGGTCATCACAGGCCCGAATACTTCCTCGCAGTAAGCGGGATTCGTTGCAGGCACAGCCTCAAGCAATGTTGGTGGGCACAGGTTAGAATGCTCCGCGGCAGCTGCTCGTGCAACAACTCTCGCTCCCTCTCGAACTGCGCCGTCAATGAGCGACCTAACCCGCAACGCCGCAGATTCATTTATCATTGGACCGCAAATTGTTTCGGGCAATTCCGGATCTCCAGTTGCGCACTGTTCCGTCGCTGCAGCCAACCGCTCTCTAACTTTGTGAAAGACCTGTTGCTGTACCAAAACGTTTTGCGCCGATATGCAGACTTGCCCCGCATACGCGTACCCTGAGCTAACCGTAAAGGCCACTGCCTGCTCAATGTCTGCGTCGGAATGGATGATGATAGGCGCGTTCCCACCCAACTCCAACAGCGCTTTCTTCTTGGGAATCTTCGCTTTCAGCGACCAGCCGACCGCTGGACTCCCAGTAAAACTCAACATTCTGATTCGATCATCCGTCAGTAACTTGGTCGCATCCTCGTTCGTCATGTGAAGAGCACGAACCTGGTCTTTGTTTACGCCGCAGTCATGAATCAGCGATACAAGTGCGAGAGTCGAAAGCGGCGCAAGCGGGCTCAACTTCAGAATGATTGGACAGCCGGTCAGTATCGCCGGGGCGATTTTGTGCGCGGAGAGATTGTACGGCCAGTTGTAAGGAACGAAACCCAGAACAGGACCGATCGGGAAACGCATGTATGAGACATCGAAGTTCGTGCCCCGTGCGTCGTAACGCACATCCACTGATTGCTCGGCCAGCAAGTCTCCTTGCAGCGAAGCTAAACGAAACGTATGAGCCGTCCGCGCCACCTCGGCACGGGCGAACCTGATTGGCTTGCCTATCTCTCGAACCAGGCTCTGAGCGAGTGGCTCGGCGTGCGCTTCGATTTGGTCTGCAACCGTCGCGAGTAGCCGAGTGCGTTCCTCAAGCGAAACCTCTAAGCGCGAACTCGTCCATGCGTTCGCTGCCGCCGAATCAATCTCTTCTGGAGTTGCGTATGCGATCTCCCCAATAAGCTCGTTTGTCCATGGATTCACCACGCGCGTCGGCTGCGGGGCGTTCGGCTCACCTTTCACGGCTCCAATTTTAGTCCGAAGGTAAGCTCCCGGTTCTGTCGGGGCGTAGCGCAGCCTGGTTAGCGCGCTCCGCTCGGGCGGAGAGGTCTTGAGTTCATCAATAATTGAATAACAAACTTGTCGGGGCGTAGCGCAGCCTGGTTAGCGCGCTCCGCTCGGGCGGAGAGGTCTTGAGTTCATCAATAATTGAATAACAAACTTGTCGGGGCGTAGCGCAGCCTGGTTAGCGCGCCTGCTTTGGGAGCAGGAGGTCGTGAGTTCGAATCTCACCGCCCCGACCAATCTTCTCAACCGTAGCCCTGGCACTCTTGTGGCGCATTTCCCAATTCCTAAGCTCGCGCGCTCCGTTCGAACGGAGAGGTCGTGAGTTCGAATCTCACCGCCCCGACCAATCTTCTCAACCGTAGCCCCGGCACGCTTGTTGCGCATCTCCCAATTCCTAAGCTCGCGCGCTCCGTTCGAACGGAGAGGTCGTGAGTTCGAGTCTCACCGCCCGACCAATTTCCAACCGTAGCCGCGACACCCTTGCTGCGCCATCTCAGCAAACTTCACAACTGGCTCAAAGTTTCGCCAGTCGAACCTCGAAAAAAGCACCCCACGAATTGCTAGTAAGGACTCGGATTCGGGGCTCCGACAATCATAGGGAACGCATTAGCGGAGATAACCCCATGGCAGACGGCTACAAGAAACTCGGCGAGCACCTTCTCGCCACCGGTCAAATTACGAATTTACAGCTTTCGCTAGCCCTCGCGGTTCAGCGGACATCGAGTCGGCGGCTCGGCGAAATCCTGGTTAGCAAAGGGTTTCTAACGGAGCGCGAGGTTGCCGAAGTCCTTTGCAAGCAATACAACTACAGTTTTGTGGACGAGGGCGGGCTGATGTCTCAGCCAGAGGCGCTGGCACTGGTCTCGTTTGAGAAGGCGATTCAGACTTTGGTGCTGCCGCTTCGGGTGAAGGAAGGCCACCTCGAATGCGCGATCGCCGACCCGATTGACATTATCACAACGGATTGGCTTTCGCGATCAACAGGAATGAAACTGGTGATGCGAATCTCGACCCCGACGTTGATTGCGGCGGCGATTCAAACGCAGTATTCAAAACTGACGTCTCGTGCTAGCGGTCTTTCGTTCGTTTCTGGAACGAACTTGCCGGAACGCTACGCGGGCGTTGCTCCGAAGCAAGGATTTGCAAGCGGCGTTTACGATTCGCACGATTCAGCGCTAAACCGCGACGTTTGTCTGGTCGAGTTCAATCCGGAAGGCAAACAGAGTGAGGTCACGGCGCTTGTTCAGCGATGCGCAAAGAGCACGTCGCAAAACAACTGCACCGTTTACGATTTTCACAAGCAGAGCAACGGTAGCTGGTGGATCTCAACCGAAAAGTTCGCAGGCGAAACTCTGGCACACCTGATTGAAACGCGGGGTAAGCGAACGCCGTCGCAGGCCGCGACGATCGTCAGCGAGATCGCATCAAACTTGTGTGAGGAATACACCGAGAATGGAGCATTCGGGTTTCTGTCACCCGAGAATGTGATCATCCAACCAGATGGCTCACCGGTGTTGATGCCGCTTTCGACCAATGTCGAGAGTTTTCGCAGCCCCGAAGATCGCGACCGTGAAGCAGCCACAGTGCAAAGCGATATCTTCGCGCTCGGTTCGCTGCTGAGGTACTGCCTCGCGGGCAACACATCCGCCGACAACGCGCAAGTTCCAGCCGTACAAGCTTTGACAAACATCATCAGCAAGTGCACTGCAGAAAGGCCAACCGACCGATACGACTCTCTGCCTTCGGTCCTAAACGACCTACGATCAGTGAACTGGTCGGCGCTCGCGACGACAAGTTTCGCATCTTCGCAATCGTTCCGCAATGATCGGGACGAGCTCCTTCGTGACATCTCGACGTGGAACGCGCCAAGAAAGACCTCTTTCTGGGGCAAGCTTCTTGGCAAAAAGGCTGCATAAAGAAACATGAAAACAATAGCAATTACAAGCGGAAAGGGCGGCGTCGGCAAATCGAATTTGTCGGCTAATCTCGCCATCTCACTTGCATCGCAGGGTCAGCGAACAACTGTGTTCGACGCCGACCTCGGTCTCGCAAACCTTGACGTGGTTCTTGGGGTGCGCCCAGAGTTCACGCTTCACGACGTGATTACCGGCGAGAAGCGCATCGTTGAGATTCTGCAGAAGGGCCCTGGGGGGATCAATTACGTCGCGGGTGGATCTGGAATCGAAGCGCTTGCGCGAATGACCGGGCCACAACTCGAAGCGTTTTTGACCGAGCTATCGCGCCTCGAGCACATGACCGACTTCCTAATCTTCGACACAGGCGCAGGTCTCGGCGAAGATGTTCTTATGTTCTGTGAAGCATCGGATGAAGTGTATTTGGTTGTGACTCCCGACCCGGCCAGCCTTGCAGACGCCTACGCCATTGCGAAGACACTTCTCAATCGCGATCCCTACAAGCGGATCAGCGTGCTTATGAACATGGTCAACGATGAAGCGCAGGCGAAACAAGTGTTCGCAAGGATCTATTCGATCTGCAAACAGTTTTTGAACAAGTCGGTTTATTACAAAGGGTACGTTCGGTTTGATAACGACGCTCAGGCATGTATTCGCGCTCGACAGCCGTTTGTGCTCGCGAAACCGAACTGCATTGCGGCTCGCGACCTTGGCAACATAGCGAAACAGGCGCTCGGTCTGCAGGTGCAGTCGGGTGGCGGATCGTTGTTGGAGCGATTCAGAACGGCGCTGTTCAACAAACAGAAGAAAGCTGCCTAAATCGGGCTGTCGTGCTGATCCACTTGTCGGATCATCGCCTGTGCGAGCGCGCGAACTTTGGCTAAAAACTCCGAATACTCTTTGCGCGTCATGTCGTATTCCGCTTGCAGCTCCTGACCACGCTGCCTCATCTCGGCAATGACGCGCTCGACACGCGCCTCGGCGAGCCGAAGCATGTTTTCGCTTTCTTTCTGTGAATCGGCTTTGAGCTGCTGCGCGGCGGTATGCGCTGCTCTGAGAATCTCATCCACGGTTTGACTTTCGGTGGGCTGTTTGCCAAGCTGGGCGTTTAGCTCATCAACACGGTCTGTCAAGACTTGCAGGAGGTGCCGGTCGGCCCTCTGCTGAGCCCGCAACTCCTCGACCTGCCGGAGGGCTGCAGAAAGCTCTGCCGCAGCTCGCTCCTTCTCGGCCTGCATCTGGGTGAGCTCGGAGCGCTGAGAGTCGAACTCCTTCATCGCCTGGTGGAAATAGGCGTCCACGTCGGTGACCGAGTAACCGCTCACCAACTGTTTGGCAAAATTCGGCATGTCGCGCGAGACGGACCGTGATTCGATTTCTGACATGAGGATCTCCAGGGACCTACTGGCAATCTCCGTGCCAATTGAAAAAAGTCCCCGCGTGCCTATCTTGACGCACTTGAGCCCCTTTTCGGCAGAAATCCCAGCACAAACTCGCGGCTGAAGGGGAAAAGACGTTGAAAACTGGTTGAAAGCACCGTGAAAACCATGGAAAAAAACCCTTGGAAACCGATATTATATGTTCTAACACTAAATATACAAAAAAGGGCTTGACACGCCATATCTGGCGTGTCATCATATAACCCTATCCCATATCTGGCTAAGCGCCGAGTATGGGATTTTCCAGGAAATTTCCATGAGATGCCCCTACTGCGGCTATGCCGAAGACAAAGTGATCGAGAGTCGCACAGCGCGCGAAGGTGCGGCTATTCGGCGGCGTAGGGAGTGCCTCGAGTGCGGTCGTAGGTACACCACCTTCGAAGAGATCGAGGAGCGGAGGCCTATGGTCGTCAAGAAGGACGGCCGCCGAGAACCTTACGGGCGGCAGAAGATCGAGCAAAGCATCGAGATCGCCTGTCGAAAGCGCCCGGTACCAACCTCGATCATCGCCATGGCTGCCGAAGAGATCGAGAGGGCGCTATTCGAGTCGCCGGAGCAAGAGATCGCTTCGGAACGGATTGGGGAAATGGTCCTGGAAAAGCTGCAGGAGATTGATCCGGTGGCATATGTGCGATTTGCGAGCGTTTATCGCGAGTTTGAAGACCCAGCGGAATTTGGGGACTTCGTGAGCGCTCTGATGCAGGCATCGAAAAAAAGAAAGAACGCAAGTGTGGGCCGATAGCGCCCTTCAGGGAGGACAAAAGTGAAAATCAAAAGACAGTTTACGACCGCCGGCAAGGATGCCTATAACGGAATCAACTTCATAAATCGAACATCGGAGATTAGAAATCCCGACGGCAGCAGCGTGTTTCTGATGGAAAACGTCAGCGTCCCAGAAGAGTGGTCGCAGGTCGCGACGGACATCCTTGCGCAAAAATATTTCCGAAAGGCCGGAGTCCCACAGGAGGACGGTTCGGTCGCAGGAGAAACCGACGCGAAACAGGTCTTCCACCGAATGGCTGGTTGTTGGAAGAGTTGGGGAGAGAAGTTCGGTTATTTCGACGGAGCAGAAGATTCGCAGGCGTTCTACGATGAACTTTGCTACATGTTGGCCAAACAGATCGCCGCGCCAAACAGCCCACAATGGTTCAATACTGGACTGTATTACGCGTACGGAATCGAGGGACCACCACAAGGCCACTACTATGTTGACCCACGAACCGGCGAACTCTCTGCGAGCAAGAATGCATACGAACGACCACAACCGCACGCGTGCTTCATACTTTCGGTCAAAGATGATCTCGTCGGCGCTGACGGAATCATGGATTTGTGGACCAGAGAAGCTCGAATTTTCAAGTACGGTAGCGGAGTAGGAACGAACTTCTCGAAACTTCGAGGCGACGGCGAACCGTTGAGCGGAGGAGGAAAATCGAGCGGACTTATGTCGTTCCTTCGAGTCGGCGACCGAAGCGCAGGCGCAATCAAATCCGGCGGAACCACGCGCCGCGCAGCAAAGATGGTCTGCCTCGATGTGGATCACCCCGACATCGAAACATTCATCAAGTGGAAAGTCATCGAAGAGCAAAAAGTTGCATCGCTTGTGACCGGCTCAAAACTTTGCAACCTTCACCTGAACACGATCATGAAGGCCGCGCACGACTGGCCCAACGACGAAGAGAAATTTGACCCCCGTGCAAACCGAAAGCTGCACGCCGCAATCGCCGAGGCAAAGGCAGCGCTCGTGCCGATTAACGCCATTCAGCGCGTTATCCAACTCGCCGAACAAGGTTTTCGCGGTATCGAATTCGCTGAGTACGACACGGATTGGAACTCCGACGCTTATCTCACGGTTTCAGGCCAAAACAGCAACAACTCAATCCGCGTCACAAACGACTTTTTGAACGCAGTAGACGAGGGCCGCGAATGGCACCTGAAGTGGCGAACCGATGGCCGCACAAGTAAAAGCATGAATGCCCGCGACCTATGGAACGATATCTGCTACAGCGCGTGGGCTTGCGCAGACCCCGGCCTACAATACGATACTACAATCAACGAATGGCACACTTGCCCAGAAGGCGGCCGCATCAACGCGAGCAACCCTTGCAGCGAGTACATGTTCCTTGATGACACCGCCTGCAATCTTGCATCCATCAACCTCGCAAAGTTCTACAATCCTGAAACAGGCGCGTTCGATATCGACAGGTACCGCCACGCGATTCGACTCTGGACAGTCGTGCTCGAAATTAGCGTCCTCATGGCGCAGTTCCCTTCCAAAGAGATCGCCAAGCTTTCGTATGATTACCGAACGCTCGGCCTTGGCTACGCAAACCTTGGCGCACTTTTGATGCAGATGGGAATTCCGTACGACAGCCCACAAGGAAATGCAATCAACGGTGCCCTAACCGCGATTCTCGGCGGCGAATCGTATGCAACTTCCGCTGAACTCGCACGTGAGCTTGGACCGTTCATCCAGTTCCCGAAGAACAAGGAGAACATGCTTCGCGTTATTCGAAATCATCGCCGCGCCGCTTATAACGCGCCGAAAGAGGATTACGAGGATCTCTCGATTACGCCTGTTGGAATTGACCCCGACGAGTGCCCCACCGATATGTTGAAGGCTGCACGCGAAGCTTGGGACAGCGCCGTCGAATTGGGCGAAGCGCATGGCTACCGAAACGCGCAAGTTACGGTGCTTGCCCCCACTGGCACCATCGGTCTTATCATGGATTGCGATACAACCGGAATCGAGCCAGATTTCGCGCTCGTGAAATTCAAGAAGCTCGCTGGTGGTGGCTATTTCAAAATCATCAACCAATCAGTGCCGGTCGCGCTTCAAAAGCTCGGCTATCGAAGCGAGCAGATTGAAGATATCGTCAGCTACTGCCTCGGCCGAGGAACACTCGTCAATTCGCCGGCGATTTCGCATCAAGAGCTCAAAGATCGCGGCTTCACCCAGGATTCGCTCGACAAGTTAGAGGCTTCTCTGAAATCAGCGTTCGAAATCGGCTTCTGTTTCAACCAATGGGTGCTAGGCGCCGACTTCTGCAAAAACAATCTCGGATTTAGCGAGGAGCAACTGAATGAACCCGGCTTCAACATGCTTCGTTCGCTCGGATTCGATGAAAAAGAGATCGAGCTTGCGAATGCGTATGTGTGTGGAACGATGACCGTCGAAGGCGCGCCCCACCTGTTGCTTGAGCATTATCCGATTTTCGATTGTGCCAATCGCTGCGGCAAAATCGGAAAGCGGTTCATTTCTACCGAGGGACACATTCGCCAGATGGCTTCGGCACAACCTTTCATTAGTGGCGCAATCAGCAAAACGATAAACCTTCCACAAGAAGCGACTATCGAAAATATTGACGACGCGTACTTGCTCAGTTGGAAGCTCGGATTGAAAGCGAACGCGCTTTATCGCGATGGCTCAAAACTCAGCCAACCGTTGAACAGCGCATCCGATCAAACGGCGGCCGCCTTGATGGAGATCGAACCGGCAATGTCGGTTCAGGGTCAAACCGCTCAGCGAATGATTTATCGCTATATCGCAAAGCGCCGAACCCTGCCGGGACGGCGTCGCGGTTACACGCAAAAGGCGCGCGTTGGTGGACACAAGGTGTACCTAAGAACGGGCGAATATGAGGATGGCGCGCTTGGCGAAATTTTTGTGGATATGCACCGCGAAGGTGCAGCGTTCCGCTCGCTGATGAACTGTTTCGCTATCGCGATTTCGCTGGGACTTCAATACGGCGTTCCGCTGGAAGAGTTTGTTGATGCGTTTGTGTTCACCCGTTTCGAGCCGAACGGAATGGTCACCGGAAACGATGCAATCAAAATGTCCACCTCGGTGATTGATTACATTTTCCGCGAGCTCGCCGTGACCTATCTCGATCGCACCGATTTCCGCCATGTTTCCGCCGAGGATCTGCGAGGCGACACAGTTGGCAAACCGGCGACCGAAGATGACGATTTCATCGAGGAAGAGTTGGTCGAGGAGGGAGACGCAATTAATCGCGCGCCGGGACAAAGCATTGAGGATCACTCATCGGTCGGCTACAAACCGAATCGGCCTCGACAAGAAGTTTCGCGCGAGCCGGTTTCGGTCTCGTCAGGAGGCGGTGAGCTGTCTGAGAAGATTCGCACGGCGCGGATGTTAGGATACGAAGGCGATCCGTGCAACGAGTGCGGCCAATTCACGATGGTGCGAAACGGGACTTGTCTGAAATGCCAATCCTGCGGCGCAACGAGTGGGTGTAGTTAGCGTTCCATTCCGCCCCAACGGGGCGTAACAGTATAGCGAAACCTGGAAGCCAAATCACCTGCCCCAACGGGGCGTAATAGAATAGCGAAGGGCGTAGCCCTGGACTATCCGCAACCCAACCGTCTCGCGCCCTGAATGGGCGCGACGAACACACCTCAACGACAAACCAGCTTCAACGGATACACGACAACAAGCATCAACAGGAACCCAATCGGCCGCGTCCCCGCCTCCTCTGCGAACTCCAACTAAAAACCAATCCGATCCCGATTCCAATCCCATCAATGCACACATCGGACCACCTTCCACCCCGATCAGACACAAAAGTTTGGTGCCACTCGTCGCTCATTGCGAACAACACGCAAAGCGTGGCGACCCAGACCAGCCACAACTTTGGAAATGCCCGCCATGTAAGCACAAACAATAACAGGAATTCCAACACGTGATAACCCTTCACAAATAGCCACCACCACGAGTCCCAAAACGCCTGAAACCCGCCCTCCGAAATCCGAATCGGAGTCTTCGCCACGACGCCATGGACGAACTCGCGGCTATGTACTACCGTGCTGGACGTCGCGACAATTATCGCCATCCAAACGAGCCATATCCAAATCCGAACTCGGTCCCGACCCAATTTTCTTAAATCCTTCAACTACCCTACGCCGTCTCTAAATCCAAACCGGCATGATGCGAATTGTGGGAGTCCAACCGCACGGCGATCCGCAGCAGGAGTTTGTCCTGCTGCAAAATCAGGGCATCCTGAAAGACAACCTCCGTGGCCATATTCTCCTCGATGAGGATGCGATGCAAGAGGACGGCGCCCTCGATTGCAGACGTGTGTATGCGTTTTCTCAAGACATCATCATCCCGGCATCGGCCTATGTGATGTTGGTTAGCGGTGAGGGCGAATCCGGCTGGGGACGCAGCCGCGATGGAAGCCTGGTTTACACCCAATACTGGAATCGGCGCGGCCCGGTCTGGTTTCCGGCATTCGGAAAACTGAAACTTTTGGGTGTGGTTCATGCCAAGCAGCCGCCCGCCTCAGATGCGCTCTTTGTGGGTCAAACGGTCTAAATCCTGTTGCTTTTGCGGATTCCGGGCGTCTATACTAACGAAGGCTGTCACCAAGGATTAGGTGGTAACGGAGGACGGGGCACGGATGCCCCCGGCCCTCGACTTTCTCAATTTCTCACTCACCACGCGCTGGTCCCTGGACCCTCGGCAACTCTCCACAAATACCAACTCGCTGCCGTCCTGTATGGCCGCCAACGCCTGAACAGTTTCTCGCAATCCTCCGGCTCAGGCATCTCCTTCATTTTGTACACAATCTTTAGACCGCGGCGCAGCCCCAAATCTCCCGGCGAATAAACATCCGGCCTGCCCAAACTGAACATCATAAACATCTCCGCCGACCAACGACCAATTCCTTTGAACGCAGTCAAGCGCTCGTAAATCTCAACATCGTCCAGCGTTACCAGCGCATTGAAACTGAATCCGTTCCGACAGGCCTCCGCCAAACCCGACATCGAAACCGCCTTCGCGCGTGTCAGCCCAAGCGTCCGCAGCCGATCAACATCCCAGCCTTCGAATGCAGTGGGTTTCACGCCGACACTTTCACGCACTCGCTTGAAAATCGAGTCCGCGGCTTTGCCACTAACCTGCTGGCTCACAATCGTCAGCAGCATCGCCGCAAACGGATCCTTTGCAACCCTTAGCTGTGGCGGCCCAACCGCTTCCACAACTTTGCCGAGCTTCTTGCACTCCCTTAGCTGAGCGAATGCATCGTCAACCCAGGGCGCAGGTGTGTCTTTCCACATTAG
This sequence comes from Fimbriimonadales bacterium, assembly GCA_046330175.1. GTDB lineage: Bacteria > Armatimonadota > Fimbriimonadia > Fimbriimonadales > ATM1 > JAJPJR01. Next base: position 290,491 of record JAXLTG010000001.1, on the reverse strand, counting down.
CTAAGCTGATAAATCTCGCCGAACTTCTTTCGAAGATACGCAACGTGTTTCATCGGGTCAATCCCCTCGCCCGTGATTTTGCGAATCAGTTCGCCTGGGAAATACTTGCATCCGTGCGCGTGTACGTTCTTGCGAAGCCAGCTCAGCAGATTGCCAAACTCGCCGTGCTCGATCTGATCGTACAGGTCCGGGATTTCAACAAGAATCTTCTCCCATAGCTGCGCGCCAATCAAATTGCCGAGCGCGTATGTCGGGAAGTAGCCAATAATCCCCGCCGACCAATGCACATCCTGCAGCACGCCGTTTGCATCCGAGTCAGGCGTCACGCCCAAGTACTCCTGCATTTTCGCGTTCCAAATCTCCGGCAGCTTTCCAATTTCAAGCGTCCCGTTCACCATGCCTTTTTCGATTTCGTAACGAAGCATGATGTGCAATGCGTAGGTCACTTCGTCCGCCTCAACTCTGATAAGCGAAGGCGAAACTTTGTTGGCCGCTTTGTAAAACTGTTCTGCGGTCACATCGGACAGCGATTCCGGAAACTTTTGCTGCAAAGTTGGAAAATAGTAGTTCGTGAACTGCCGCGAACGGCCCACTTGATTCTCCCACATCCTCGATTGACTCTCATGAAATCCGAGCGATGCGCCGTCTGCAAGCGCTGAGCCGACCCACTCGCGTGGAAATCCGAGTTCGTAAAGCGCGTGCCCGGTTTCGTGCATCGAAGCAAACACGCTGCCCGGAAGATGGTTCTCGTTGAATCGAGTCGTAATCCGAACATCGAGGGAAGAAAAGCTTGTGCAAAACGGATGCGCAGCTTTATCCTGCCTTCCATGATTGAAGTCATAGCCGATCCTTCGCACCAAATCATCTGTGATTTCGCGCTGTTTGTTCACGTCGTACTTGCGGTGCATGATCTCGTCATCCACTTTTGCGGGCGACGCCTGAATCTCTTGAACCAGCTTCACAAGCTCGGGTCGAAGCCGTCCAAAAATATCATCCACTTCAGCCGATTTCATGCCCGGCTCAAACGGGTCCATCAGTGCGTCATAAGGGCTATCGGTAAATCCGATGCAGTCCGCCTTTTTGCGCTGAATATCCACAATCTTTTCAAGCCACGGCTGAAACGCCTTGAAATCGTTCGCTTTTCTTGCTTTAACCCACTCCTCGTGCGCAAGCGAAGTGACCTTCACCTCTTCGACTGCTAGCGCCTCAGGAATTTTCGTCTTTCGCTCAAATGCCCGGCGAGCGACCCGTACGAGGGCAGCGTCGTCATCATCCACCGACTTTCCGCCCACTTCGGCTCCGGCTGCGTCAATCGCCTTCCCCAAGGCATCGGATGTGGACAAATTGTGGATAACTTTTTCGAGGGCAGCAGCCTGTTCGGCTCTCGCTTCGGCTGCCCCAGGGGGCATTTGGGTCTGTTGGTCCCAATCCACTATCGCGCGAACCTGACTTAAGTACACGATTTCACTAAGCTTTTCTTTCAGATCTTGAACGGCTGACATGGATCGCATTGTACCGGTGCAACCCTTTTGCCCCGCCCAACAGTCCCATCTTTGGAATCATCCTGCCCCCGTTTGAGGTTAAACTCCGTAGGCAGGCAGGAAAAGTGCCGGAACCGTTATGAATCGTCCACGCAAAATTATCAGTTATCTATTGCTCACAGTCGTTGCAATCGGCGCAGCAGGATGTAAAGGCAAAGTTTGGAGCAAAGAAGAAGAGATAAGAATCGGCAAAGACGCAGCGGCCCGGCTCGAAAGCGAAGTGCCGGTGAGCAAGAATCCCGCCGACAACACTTTAGTAGAGAAGATAGGCCAAAAGCTTGCAGTCACCAACGAACTCAAGTGGCCTTTCACGTTCAAAGTCCTTGAGATGAAAGAGGTAAACGCGTTTTCGCTGCCAGGTGGCCCGGTTTATGTAACCCGAGGTCTGCTGGACCTAACCGAAGGCGATGAGGATGAACTCGCGTCGGTCATCGGGCACGAAATGGCCCATACCGATAAACGCCATGTTAACCAAATGTACACGCAAGGGATGGCGGCAGATATCCTGATTGTCATCGCGACGCGGGGTGCAGTATCCGACGCGGCTCGAATCGTCGGCATGCTCGGCCAACTCCGGTTCAGCCGCGACCACGAATACGAGGCGGATCGCTGGGGAGTTCGCTACGCCTACAAAGCCGGCTACGACCCGAACGCCATGATCCGCTTCTTCGAAAAAATGAAGAAGCTGGAGAAGGGAGGGAAAGGAGACGTCGTCTCGAATAACTTGCGAACTCACCCCCTCACAGACGCCCGAATTGAACAAGCAAAGAAAGAGATTGCAAAAACTATCAAAGCCGTGAACTTGGAACTCGCCATCCAATCGGCGCAAGCCAAAAAGAATTGAAAGTAGCCGTAGTCATTCCCGCCTATAACGAAGAAGCGCGCATCGGTGGCGTGCTGCACGCAGTCACCACTTCGGCGGTGGATGAAGTCGTCGTTGTGAGCGATGGATCGAAAGACAAAACCGTAGAAGTCGCCCGCTCGTTTCCCGGCGTAAAAGTCATCGAGCTTCCCATCAACATGGGAAAAGGCGCAGCCATGTGCGCCGGCGTGCTCAACAGCACGGCAGACATCATCGTTTTCATTGACGCGGACTTAGTCGGCCTTCGTGCCTCGCATGTCGAACAGATTGTGCGACCGGTTATTGATGGTGTTGATATGTGCATCGGAGTCTTCCGAAGAGGAAAGTTGTGGTCCGACGCGGCGCAAGTTATATCGCCCTACATTTCAGGGCAGCGCGCTGTCCGCCGCCAGCTCATTGAGATGATCCCTTGGCTGCCCGAGGTTCGAATGGGCGTTGAAGTCACACTCAATCATGTTGCCAGAAAACGTCACATGATCATCCGAAGAGTCGTCATTGATGGTGTGACTCACACAGCAAAAGAGAGAAAGTTCGGTTTCGTGCAAGGAACGGCCCATCGCGCAAAGATGTATGCCGAGATTGGAAAAGCGATGGTGCGATCTCGAAAGTACACCTCTCGCCGATACTTAGGGTGATCAAGGTGTTAAGTTCCGTTTTGGCCTTGCTCGCGGTCACAGTCGGTTGCGGGCCAAGCTCATCCTCCCCTGGGACGGCGCCTGATCCAAGAGCACAGTTCGTGCTCGTAATCTACAACCGAGCGGCCCCAGAAAGTGAAGAAATCGCGAAGCTGTATACCGATGCGCGCGGAGTCCCCAAGCGGAATCTGTTGGCGGTCGAAACCACGACGAACGACGACATCAGCCCCCAAGATTTCAAGTCAAAGCTCTGCGACCCTGTTTACGATTACATTCAAAAAAACAAGCTCAAGGTGGACTTCCTCTTGCTCTGTCGCGGCGTGCCGATTCGAATCGGTGTGAACGAGGGCTATAGTGTTGACGCCACTCTAATGCTCGACGCGCATCCAAAGTGGCACGCCAAACCGCTCGAGCCGATGAAGATGAAGTTGGAAGAAGAGGATCTCAAGCGTTGCTTGAACCCCTACTACAATTCGAACGATCCATTCGACAGTGACAAGTTCGGCATGTATTTAGCAACGCGATTGGACGGTTACTCAAAAGAGGATGCGATGGCGCTGATCAGCCGCTCCATTCGCGCCGCGAACGCGAAAGGCGAATTCATTCTCGATGCCTCCCCGAACGCCGCGAGCGGTGGATATGCCCAGATTCAAAAGACACTCGTATCTGCTGCCGACGTTCTAAACCGAAAGAGTTTTGATGTTGTGTTCGACGACACCACGAAGTTCTTGGGGGGGTTCATCAATGTCATGGGCTATGCTGGTTGGGGCAGCAACGATGCTAACTTTGATCAGAAACTGTACAACTCCATCAAATTTCGCCCAGGCGGAATCTCCGAAACGTTTGTTTCAACAAGCGCGAGAACGTTTCGGCGAACGACCGGAGGGCAGAGCCTCATAGCCGACCTGATTGAACAGGGCGCCACCGGCGTCAAAGGCTACGTCAGCGAACCATACACACTTGCCCTCGCACACATTGACATCCTGTTCGACAGATACACCTCCGGTCGAAATCTGGCAGAGTCGTTTTATGCAGCCTCTCCGTTTCTAAAGTGGAAAGATGTGGTTATTGGGGATCCGCTTTGCGCGCCGTACGCCAAAAAGTAATGTAATTCGGCCTGAATTCCGAATATAATCCGCGGGATGCCCAAAGGCGAGTACCTACAATACGGGGGCCAGGCGTTAATCGAGGGGGTGATGATGAGGTCGCCCCGGTTTTATTCTATTGCCTGCCGCGCCCCAAGCGGACAAATTGTCCTCCACTGTGAACCGATGGAGAAGACGTGGATTGGCCGCCAAAAATGGCTCAAGCTTCCCTTTCTGCGCGGCTCGTTTGGAATCCTGGATGCACTAACGCTTGGTTCGAAAGCGATGAAGTTCGCATCGCACGTTCAGATGGAGCCGGAGTACGAAAAGCACATTCACACCGACGAAGGTGAGAAACAGGAACTTGTCAACGTTTCCCCAGGCGCACACAAGGCGAGCAGTGCTGCGATTACCACCACACTAATCATCGGGCTGATGCTAGGGCTGTTCCTTTTCAGTGCCGTGCCGAACGTAATCGCTGAGTTCGCTTCTAAGTTGGGTGTGACAAGCCCAATCGTCAAAAATTTGATCTCAGAAATCGTAAAGATCACCCTGTTCCTCGCTTACGTTGGCTTGATCGGTCTGATGCCCGATATCCGTAGGGTGTTTCAATTCCATGGCGCTGAACACAAGGCGATAAATGTGATCGAGAACGATCTTGAACTCGGGATCGAGAACGCTTCGAAACAATCGAGGCTTCATCCGAGATGCGGAACGAGCTTCGCAATCATTGTGCTCATTCTGTCGCTGCTATTCTTCACATTCGTCCCGCGATATCCGCTCGGAGAGAGCGCAAACAAATTTGCCAATGCAGGCATTCGAGTCATGGTTGAACTCGTGCTTCTTCCCCTCGTTGCTGGCGTCGCGTATGAGGCCCTGCGAATTGCAGGAAAGTTTCGAAATCAACTTTGGGTCAAATTTGCATTCGCTCCGGGCCTCGCGACGCAGTATCTTACGACCCGCGAGCCAGATGCCGAACACACAGAGGTCGCCGTCGCTGCCTTGAAGGCAGTACTTGATGCCGAAGAGGCCCAAAAGCAAACTACGTTGCCTTCGGAGTCCGTCGCATAAAATGCTCGACGGACTTATCACGTGGCTCGAATCCGTCATAAAGGTATTCGTAGATCACACTGGCTACTTCGCTATCGGGTTCCTGATGTGTCTCGATTCGATGTGCATTCCCGCCGCGAGTGAAGTTATTATGTCAATCGCAGGTGTGCTCGCGAAACAGGGCGTATTCAACATTCACGTAGCTGCCTGGGCTGGCGCAGTTGGCAGCGGAGTTGGCAACGCGTTCGCCTACTGGATTGGCCAATATGGCGGTCGCCCGTTTTTGAAGAAGTACGGCAAGTGGGTGTTCATCCGCGAGAAAGAGATCGAACACGCCGACCATTGGTTTGAGAAGTACGGGATGTGGGCTGCATTCATCGCGCGGCTATTGCCGGTGATAAGAACGTTTATCTCGCTCCCGATGGGCATCTACCGAGTCAAGTTTTGGCCGTTTATGATTTTGTCGTTTGTTGGCGGCTTAATCTGGTGCTACCTTTGGGTCTATCTTGGTTACGGGTTTCAGTCGGTGCGCGAACAGATTAAGCCGGCGATGAAAGTCGCCGACGTGGTCATCATCGTCGGCGTTCTCGGACTAATCGTGTACTGGTTTGTAAAGAAGCGCCGCGAAAAGACCGCTTAAGCGATCGTCACATCCTTGCACAAGTAAACGTCTTGGATGACGTTCAGAATCTCGACGCCCTCACTCATTGGCCGTTGGAATGCCTTGCGTCCACTTATCAATCCCGTCCCTCCAGCACGTTTGTTAATCACGGCAGTGCGGATCGCGTCGGCAAAATCGTTATCTCCCGATGCGCCACCCGAATTTATCAAGCCGGCGCGGCCCATGTAACAGTTCATGACCTGATATCTGCAAAGATCAATCGGATGATCCGTGCAAAGGTCAGAGTAGATGCGTTTATCGGTTTTGCCATAGCTGCTGCCATCCATATTTAGCGCAAGGTATCCGCCGTTGTTTTCAGGGAGCTTCTGCTTTATGATGTCTGCTTCTATTGTCACACCCAAGTGGTTCGCTTGGCCGGTCAGGTCGGCTGAAACATGATAATCTTTGTCGGTCTTGAATTGCGGATTTCGAAGGTAGCACCATAGCACCGTCGCCATCCCCAGCTCGTGCGCCATTTTGAAGGCGTGACTCACTTCCTGAATTTGACGGGTGCTTTCGTCACTGCCGAAATAAATCGTTGCGCCGATCGCTTGTGCGCCCATGTTCCAAGCTTGCTCCACATCGCCAAACATGATTTGATCAAACTTGTTTGGGTACGTGAGAAGCTCGTTGTGATTTAGCTTGACGATGAACGGAATCCGGTGGGCGTACTTCCGGCTGCACATTCCAAGAACGCCAAGCGTCGAAGCGACAGCATTGCATCCGCCCTCAATCGCGAGCTTGACGATGTTTTCTGGGTCGAAATAGATCGGGTTCTTCGCGAAACTCGCCCCGCCGCTATGTTCGATACCTTGATCAACCGGCAGGATGCTCACATAACCTGTACCCGCCAACCGACCGTTGTCAAAAATTCGCTGCATTGCCCCGAGCACTCTATCGGTTCGGTCAGAGTTCGACAGGACACGCTCAACGAAATCAGGCCCGGGAACGTGCAAACTCTCAGAACTAACTTTAGCTTTGTAACTTAGCAGCGAATCCGCATCGCTTCCTAATGCCTCTCTAATCTTATCAACGCCGCGTCCGATCATGGTTGCCATAACACTATTTTGGCCCACTCGGTGTTCCAAATCCAGCAAAAAGTTGCGCAAAGTCCAAGATTCGAGGCATAGTAGGCGGTATGCGAGTTTCCGGATTGCTCCTGCCCCTCATTCTGCTTGTCGGCTGCGCACAGCCCGCCAAGGAGAAATCGGAGCCCCCGAAGGGGCCTGCAGCCAAGATTGAGTACGTTTCGCTCACCGGCTCTGCCGGCCAGCGGATAACCGTCAAAGCGTGGGTTCTTGGCGATGGAGAGAGTTTTCGATCTACAGGCGACCCGCCGGCTTACTACCACATCATCGGGCCCGAGCCGAAGGCGGACTGGGGAGTACTCGGCGACGCCGAGACAACCTGTGCAGCCTTGGTCAAGTCGCTCGAACAGGGCGAGGCCACGGGACCGGCCGGTTCGGACCTGGTAAGCAAATTCAATACTGCGTCCCAAGCCGCAGGCACCTTCAACGCCATGTTGAAGCAACTTGAGAACGAGCCGACCGTCCTCGCCTGGGCCGTGTTCCCTCGGCCTCCGGTTGGAACTCGGTACGGGTTGGACACGGATCCAGGAATTCCGTACCTGAACAACCCGAGCCGCAAAGACCTGCTTGTCGAAGCCAAACGAGTGCATGATCGAATCAACCGGCTGCTTGATTCAGCTGAGCTTGAAATCACTGGCACAGCGAAATCGGTCGAGCAATTCATAAAGGATTACGGCGAAGGCGGTGAGAGCGTCAAAAGCGAAATCCAGAAGAAGCAGGTTATTGTGCAGGTGGACAATTTCAAGGTGCTTCGGACCGGGCGCGATCTCGCCGAACTCGCGAAGCTCACGAAAAATGCTGGCGAAGTTAAGTAGCTTTTCGTTCGCATCCGCGGATACGATCGCTGCTCCGCTCGCTAGTTTGATGGTACTGCCAACTACAACGCAGCTGAGATGATACGCAGGATCTGTTTTCTCACTTCTGCATCCACGCGCCTGACTCTATCGAACTCGCCTCTAACACCGGCCTCCGCTTCGTCAAGGTGACGCGTTGTCGCTTTCGCGCCGGCCTCAATGAGTGCCCGCACTGCATCCGCGCTGCCCCCCACGATTGCCCAAACAATCGGAGGTGTGTTGTGAATTGAGCCCGAACGAATATCAATACCGGCTCCTGACCGCGCCAAAGTGCGAATTGCGTCGGCACAGTTTTGCCATGCCGCTATGTGCGTCGGCGTCGAATCATCATAACCACCGCGCTCGTTGATGTTCGCCCCAGACGCCACAAGCAGCTCAATCGCCGAGGTTTGGTTCGCGCGCGCAGCAGCGTGAAGCGGCGTGCATCCATAGCCGATCGTAAACGCATAGATAACTTCGATTCCCGATGACGTCGGAAAAAGCTGCGGCTCGAGTCGGGTGTGCACCGCTTGGGAGTTCGCGTCTATTGCATCGCGCAAATACTTCGTATCACTTATCGAAGCGAGGACAAACAAATCACCCTGCGCGCCCTGCTCCAAAAGGAACTGTGCGACATCGGGCCGGTCAATCGCGTACTGAAGCGGCGTGCTCTCGTGATCCACGTCCTTGGCTTCAATATCGGCACCACGCTTCAAGAGCAGCGATGCGATTTCGCGATTTGCCGCGAGGTGCAGCGGAGTTTGGCCATCGCCTCCGCGCATATTTACGCTGCCCGGATCTTCGTCGAGAATAGCTTGTAGCCGAACAATGTCGCCCATTGCAGCGGCTTCGTAAGCGGTGACCGTTGCACCGCGCGCAATGAGATGAGCAGTCATGTTCGCATCTTTTCGATTAATAGCAGTTATCAGCGGCGAAAAACTTCCGGCCCACCAATCGCTGCCGTCATCTACGCTCGCGCCCAATTCTATTAGCAGGTCCACCATTTCCGTCTTGCCGCTCATCGCAGCGGCATTCATCGCGCTTGCGTTGAAGTTCTCTGCCCAAAACGCGTGGATCAGCCCCGGCTCATCTGCGAGCATCTCCGCAGTTTTTTCCAGTTCGCCCGAAAAGACCGCGTTAAAGAATTGTGTCTCCGAGTCGCTCCGATCGCTCATGTCGGGCAAACTTTACCTTCGCCGGTGCCACTGCGGAACCCAATTCGGCAGACACTGGACAAGGGACTTGCACAAGGCCCGAAGGGCCGAGATAACCGTAGCCCTGTGTAACGCCCTGGGTACTACAACCCAAGATTAGCCCGCGCCCTGAAGGGGCGCGATTGCCACGAGCCGGTGACTGGAGCCTCATCATCGCTAACTTCGCGTCGAGGTTTTTTCAATACACATTCTTCGGAAATCAGCAAATTCCTGGCTAGACCCGAATGCCCTCTCAGGTACATGAAAAAATGATAGTGAACTTCCCATAAGTAGTACGCCGCCCTCCAAATCAACAACATTGCAAAATGAGGACCATGGAAAGGTCTGACGTGAACCGCTCTCACCGATGACCTCCACGGCCTCGTCCGCAACAGCTATCACGTACGATTGGAACATGCGCGCGTTCCTTGGGTCGTTTGCCATTTTTGTGTGCAGCTTTTTCACGGTATGCGAGTAGGCAAGGTTGATGACGGCAAACGTGTAGGATGCGCCAGCAACAAAACCCACAATCGATTCTCTCATCCCGACGAACAGGATGATTCCCACGACCGCGAGGACGGCGGACCCAATGCCCCAATAAAGGCGCTTGCTACCAAACTCAGCTATAGCGATCTTCGTGGCGTGTTCCACGTACTCCGCCCTGGTCATCGAATAGCTCAATGTCTCGATCCTCATCGAATACACTTACCCGAAACCGTGAGCAGACTGTCTACAGTAAAGGGAGCGGCCAGGATAATGTGATGACTGACACGAAAACACCCGAAAGGAGTGCACATCCGTCACCCGTCCGACAACCGCTGCACGAATTCGTTGTACTTTTCAACCTACCCCTCTCTCATGGCCCAATTGCGAACTTCCTCCAGATCAACTTCACCACGGCACGCCTCCACAATTCCGCAAGCCGCGCTCAGCGCAGAGCGATCTCTGAACCAAAAGAAACTCGCAAGCCTATCACGCACACAATCCGTTGGTGTCAAAACGAACAGGATTAGCTCATCTTCCTCGAACGTTGCGTACTGCTCGACCAATTCGCTGCCGATTCTTATGTCTTGATCCGGAAAATCCAGCGTAATAGGTACAAGAGGATGCGAGAAAACTCTTCCTTGTTCGAAAAACCTAAGGTCTGAAATTGTCTTCCTAAACGTTGCGGCATCCTCTACAGCCAGCGCGAAAAAGTCAACGTCGCGCGACTGATAAACCTCCGGAGCCTATATTGTCGCGGCGCTGCCTCCTGTTAGAACAACTTTTTCGCCTACGCGACGAAGCGCGGTACAAACTTTAAGCGCAATCTTCCGCAGATCATCCGTCGCCTCAATTCGAATTGAATTCAAATCTGTTTGCCTCGCACTCGCGGCCGACGTCGAAGCGACTCAGCGGCTGACTCTGTTTCGCGATCGCGTCGCGCAATCACCGACAGCAACTTCTTCAGCTCACCAGAGGCAAAGTATCGTTCGTTCAATACTATGCGACGCTCGCGCCCGATTGTGCGGCCGACAATGATTCCCTCTTCCTCAAGCCCTGCGAGTATGCGTTGCACAGTCTTTAGCGGCGTGTTGAGGAGCTTCGAAATCTCCGACGCATGAGTTTCCTCAAGCAGCCGGACAAGCAGCAGGACCTGCGTCCGTCTTCTTGTGCCGAAAAGTTTGGGAGGGTCTAAAGCTCGCATATACGTCTATTATGACGTGATATCACGTCATAATAGACCTGTGTTATCGAATGTTTGATTTGTGCCCACCCAAAACCAAAAAACCCCGTCTCAGCGAGACGGGGCTCAAAAACGAATCCAAGAAATCGGATACGCCGGTTCAATAAAGTCGTTCGGGTTTTGGTTTTCCCAATCCGAAGATCGGGACCGACCTGGGATAAACCGCTTTCGTGAGTGAAAGTGGTTAGTAGAACTGTTCTACTCCCTATAAAGGAGGTGATCCTGCCACATCCCGCCGAGCGCAGCGAGGGAAATGAGTGAAGTGAATCGGGACTACCTTGTTACGACTTAGTCCCCCTTACCCCCCACACCTTCGGCCGCTCTCTCCTTGCGGTTGAGCCACGGACTTCGGGTGCAGACGACTCGGGTGACTTGACGGGCAGTGTGTACAAACCCCGGGAACGTATTCATCCCGGCTCGCCGGGATTACTAGCGATTCCGACTTGATATCCTCACCTTCCGCGCCAATATGCGATGACTTCCGCTTCGTTTTCAACGGTCTCGTTTGCGCCCCATTTGGGCTGGGGTGCACCTTCCTCGTGGAGTTTGTAAAGCCACTTGATCGCGTAGTAGCGCACACGCTTCTTCGAATCACCGAGCATTGAGATAATTAAGTCTCGGCGCTCGGGCTTCGCTTCAAATGCGTTGATGGCGGCAACTCGAAACGCCGTAGTGCGTGCATGTAGCATCGTCCGGAGGTAATCGAGTTGATCAGAGAATGCTGCCGGGAGAGGAGGCAGCTCCGCGTCGACATTCTCAGTCTGCGCATCGATCTTCGATATGAGCGACTTAAGTTCGTCTCGACCGTCCATTTTGCCGACCGCTTGGGACGTCCACAACACCTGAGCTTTGAGAACATCATCACCAGCAGCAGCGGAAAGTAGCGCGGGCTCAACTTGTGCGGAATAAAAGGCAGTCAAACCTCGTGCAAACCCCATAATTCTGTCCAAGTATTCTGGGTTCTTGCTCGCTACGAACGCTTGCGTAAATAGGCTTGAACACTTTTCGAATAATGTTGTTCCGGTCGCCGCATACCCAATGTCTGGTAATGGATATTGGTTAGCGAGGTGGTACTGATCGGGGGTCTCTGCCTTATAGCGCCAGTCACTGATTCCGTGAGTTGGCAAGGTGCCCGCAGAATCCTGCCGGTAGACCCCAACAAGAAACACCTGGTTCTGTTTAAAACCAAGCTGATCTTGCTTTCGGTCCGACGGCGTAGACGCGATGAACTCAGCGGTTAGCCTGTCGCCTTTGATCGGAATCAAAGGTTGGAAACGCATCTTCTGAATCCAAAGCGTCTGGTCTAGTGCTTCGCAACGTTGAGATGTCGGTTCAAGAGAGCCGACGTATCGAGCGAGAACAACTATGTCCGTCCTTCGAAAGTCTTCGAACTCGATCGTGGGATCGATCTTTTGGCTCGGGAGTAAGGAAGTCAATAGCAAACTCAATAGCATTTCTATCCTCCGTTTTTTGATGAATCGCTTTTTTGGCTGGTCGGCGACTGATCGCCGTTTGGTGGATTGATCGTGATGATGAAGCAGCCGATGAACACTCCTTTGTAAACCCAGGTTTGAGATCCTGGATACATTTGTCGTTCGGGATACGGCGTGCCGTTTTCTCTCCTCGCTCCTAAGTTGGTTGCGGCAAAATACTCATGGCCGTCGAGCACAAGTGGATCGTGGTAAGAGAGATAGTCGGGAGTATCGAAAACCCCATGCACGTTGTAAGGCGCGGTTACAAAGCTGCCCCCGGCGTAACCTTTTCGCTGAGTTGTCCAAAGATAACCCAGAAGAAATTGGTCGTTCGTCCAGGCATCATCTGGCACATAGAACCAGAAGCGTTCCTGCACCCAAACTCCCGGCATCCCTTCCCCGTTGGCGTCGAGGAGCTGATACAAATGTGGATTGTTAGGCGTGCTTGGGTTAATCGCGTATGTATAGGCTGCAAGGCTCGTGGGCCGATGCGAGTGAAATGTGCAGTACTGTTCCGGAAAAGAGATTGGCGAATTGTCGGGAAGCAATGGCGGATTAGTCACTCTGTACTGCGGTGTGTGATCGTCGCACAGAGCGGTTTCCATGCCATCTTCAGCAATGTAGTAGTAGGTGCCTGTTAGCACCGTATCCCCTTCATTCCCCGTTTGACCGTCCCATGAAATGAGCGCATTCTTCGTACCTTCAAACGGCTTGGTTAGCCTCGGGTTTCGTCCGTCTCCTAGAACTTCGAGGTCTGGGTCGGCATTGACGAACACTCCCTTGTTCGTGAGTTGATACCGAATTTTGACAGACGCTGGCTGGGTCCATTCCGCATGAGCCTTGAAGGCGTTCGCTGCCTGTAAACCAGGGGGGTGATAACCCATGTTGATTCGGTAGTAGAACGGATCGTAGCCGAAGTCGTTCAGATACCACGGGAACGCACCGTCGGGTGTTTCAGGTCGAGTTTGGTCTGGCGGTCGAATATGGCGAACAAACGCCACGTTCGCCAACCCGGTCGACTTTTGCAGCACATCCACATTGATCGGTCCGCCGCCGACAACGATTTTGAACCAATACTCCTCATCCCAAATGATCTCTCCGTTGTATTCGTAAAGCACCCACGCGCTAACCGTAGCCGTCTCGCCTGGAGCCAGGCCCTGAAAAATTCTGCAAAAGTCAAAACTGTGCGTAACGCCATTGCCCGGCCAGTTCTGCACGCCGCCGCCCCAATTCGAATCCCAGTAGATACCGAGTTCGCCTTGGAGATGTCCCTGTTCGTTGTAAATCAGCGGAGGCTGGGGTAAGCAAATAGCGCCGTTCGCTTCATAACGAGAATGATCGGCATTCCATTGCAGACCAACCGGAAAGATTGTGGGTTAGCTGCCGTTGAACCATCAGGCGGCACTCTGTCCGGGTGCGGCACATTGGGGATTTGCGCTGCGCCGGGTGCGACAGCAAAAGCGCACGCCGCGAGGGTCATCAACCCTTTGAGCCAGATGGCGATTTTCATCTCCAAACTCTCTCCTCAAACTCCAGACGTTTGAGCCCTGAAATCGGATACGCCGGTTCAATAAAGTCGTTCGGGTATTGGTTTTCCTCGATGCCGAAGCATCGGGACCGACCTGGGATAAATCGTTTTCGTGAGTGAAGACGATTAGTAGAACTGTTCTACTCCCTATAAAGGAGGTGATCCAGCCACATCCCGCCGAAGGGAAATGAGCAGAGCGAATCGGGACTACCTTGTTACGACTTAGTCCCCCTTACCCCCCACACCTTCGGCCGCTCTCTCCTTGCGGTTGAGCCACGGACTTCGGGTGCAGACGACTCGGGTGACTTGACGGGCAGTGTGTACAAACCCCGGGAACGTATTCACCGCAGTATAGCTGACCTGCGGTTACTAGCGATTCCGACTTCATACAGTCGAGTCCTCACCTTCCGCGCCAATACGCGATGACTTCCGCTTCGTTTTCGACCGTTTCGTTCGCGCCCCATTTCGGCTGGGGTGCACCTTCCTCGTGAAGTTGATGGAGCCACTTGATGGCGTGGTAACGAACCAGTTTTTTTGAGTCTCCCAGCATTGAGACGATCAAGTCGCGCCTCTCAGGTTTGACCTCAAGCAGGATGATCGCCCCGGCACGAATGACCGTCAGCCGAGCGCGGAGCATCCTGATGAGATATTCCGGCTCGTTGCGGAAGCTATCTAACGGTATCCAATTGATAGCATCGGTATCTTCAGTCTCTCGATCGAGTTTTTCAATTAAACCCCGTAGCGGCTCACGCTTCTCCCTGACTCCGACTTCCACCGATACTGAATACACTTGCGATTTCATCAAGTCCGAGTCGCCAGCAGTTCTAAGCAAAACCGGTTCGACGGTGTTTGTGTAGAATTCCACACGTTTTCGGTCCGCGAATTGCTGGACATTAGTAAGCAATTCGAGATCCTTCGTCGCGGCATATCCTTGCGCGAAAATGAAGGAACATTTGTCGAGGACCGACTCACCCGCCAGCGTGTAGCCGAGATCAGGCACCGAGTAATAGTCGGCAACTGCCAGCTGATTTTCAGTCTCCGATAAGTACCGCCAACCAGGCACGCCGTTGTTCGGCAATGTGCCTTTGCTATCCTTCGGATACAGGCCAATCAGATAGACGCGATTCAGTTTATACTGGGAAGCTATGCTTTTCTTATCCGAAGGATACGAAGCAACAAATTCACCGTTCAGAGTCTGACCCTTAACCGTAAGTATCGGTCGGAGCCGTTCCCTCTGTATCCAGATCGTTTCTCCGAGCGGCTCGCAGTAACGCGGAACGGCTTCTATATGTTCTGTGCACCGTGCCACGAGAACAATCTCAGCTCGGCGGAAATCGGCGTACTCCATTGAGGAGTCCTGCTGTTGACTGTATCCCAAGGTTGCAAATAAACTGATTACAAGAATCATTGCTATCCTCCGTTTTTTGTTGGATCGCTTTTCTGGCTAGTCGGTGTTTGTGTCCCAGCTGGCGGATTAATTATGATTTTGAAACTCGGGTTCAGGTACACACCAACGTACACATATGTAGATGACCCGGGATAAATTTGTCGCTCTGGATAAAGGTAGTACTGCCCTGTAATTGGATCCTGGTTTTCCCTTCGTGCACCCAAGTTAGTTGCGGCAAAATACTCGTGGCCATCAAGCTCGAGGTACTGCCAATAAGAAAGGTAGTCCGGTGAGTCAAAAACACCATGAACATTGTAGGGCAATGTGACAAAATCTTCTACAGGATCGAAGCCCTTTCGCTGTGTGGTCCACTTCCAGCCTAACAAATACTGATCATTCGTCCAGGCGTCATCAGGCACATAGAACCAGAAGCGTTCTTGCACCCAAACTCCCGGCATCCCTTCACCGTTTGCGTCGCGGAGCTGATATAAATGAGGATTGTTGGGGGTGTTTGGGTTGATCGCGTATGTGTAGGCTGCAAGGCTCGTGGGCCGATGCGAGCGAAACGTACAATACTTCTCGGGATTTTGGATCGCTTGACCCGTAAACATGGGCGGATTGGCCACCCTGTATTGAGGAGTTTGATCGTCGCACAGGTAAGCCTCTGATCCATCTGGGGCAATGTAGTAATACTTTGCGGTCAGCACAGTGTCGTCCTCGTTTCCCGTCTGCCCATCCCATGAAATGAGCGCGTCCTTTGTTCCTTCAAACGGCTTCGTGAGCCTCGGGTTTCGGCCATTTCCCAAAACCTCGAGAACTGGGTCAGGATTGACGAATACTCCTTTGTTGGTGAGTTGATAGCGGATTTTTACCGAAGCTGGCTGGGGCCGTTCCGCGTGGGCCTTGAACGCATTTGCAGCTTGTAAGCCAGGAGGGTTATATCCGTCGCTGGTTCTGTAATAGAACGGATCGTATCCGAAGTCGTTCAGATACCACGGGAAGGCTCCGTCGGGCTTTTCGAGAACGCCAGGCGTTGGTGGTCGGATATGGCGGATAAATGCGACGTTTTCGAACGGCACGGACTTCTGCTTTTCTTCAATCTTGATCTGCCCGCCACCTACGATCACCTTGAAGAAGTAGGTCTTATCGTACAGGGTCTGACTGTTCCACGTCACCGTCACGTGTGCATGTAGAGTTGTCGACTCTATAGGCTCAAGAATCGTGAAGATGCGACACAATTTGTCATGGTGCGTAATGCCGTTTCCTGCGATATTCGTAAACGGCATCGATCCCCAATCAACGTTCAACGTCCCTACGGGATTGCCGTTTTCATCTATGAAACTTGGCGGCGAGTTGAGGCAGATGGCGCCAGTGCATTCGTATCTCGAGTTCGTCGAGCTCCAAAGCAGCCCGCGCGCACAGATGCTTGGATTAGCGGAGTCGAGAGATTGCGGTACAAAATCCGGATGGTTGGGCTCGGCGCGAAGAGCCGTAGTGATGGCTACCGCGCAGAGCCAGACTGCGGGCCGTCTATCACCGAACTTCCTGAAAAAGTTCAATGCTGCAATCGTGTTTGATTGACGTATACCCTCGAAATCGGATACGCCGGTTCAATAAAGTCGTTCGGGTTTTGGTTTTCCGCGATCCGAAGATCGGGACCGACCTGGGATAAACCGCTTTCGTGAGTGAAAGTGGTTAGTAGAACTGTTCTACTCCCTATAAAGGAGGTGATCCAGCCACACCTTCCGGTAAGGCTACCTTGTTACGACTTAGTCCCCCTTACCCCCCACACCTTCGGCCGCTCTCTCCTTGCGGTTGAGCCACGGACTTCGGGTGCAGACGACTCGGGTGACTTGACGGGCAGTGTGTACAAACCCCGGGAACGTATTCACCGCAGTATAGCTGACCTGCGGTTACTAGCGATTCCGACTTCATACAGTCGAGTTGCAGACTGTAATCTGAACTGAGGGCGTATTTTTGGGATTAGCTCCATCTTGCGATATTGCTGCCCTTTGTTGCGCCCATTGTAGCATGTGTGAAGCCCCAGGCGTGACCGCCATGCTGACTTGACATCATCCCCACCTTCCTCCGACTTACGCCGGCAGTTTCTCGTGAGTTCCCAGCTTTATCTGATGGCAACACGAGATGAGGGTTGCGCTCGTTGGCGGACTTAACCGTACACCTCACGGCACGAGCTGACGACAGCCATGCAACAGGTGTCTTCGGGCCATCCTTGTGGGATGGGGCCCTGCTTTCACAGGCTTGCCCTAGATGTCAAACCTGGGTAAGGTTCTTCGGTTTGTATCGAATTAATCCACATGCTCCACCGCTTGTGCGGGGTCCCGTCAATTCATTTGAGTTTCAACCTTGCGGCCGTAGTCCCCAGGCGGGATGTTTAATGCTAGTTAGCTGTGACGACCAAGGGGGTCGATACCCCTAATCGTTAACATCCATCGTTTAGGGCGTGGACTACCAGCGTATCTAATGCTGTTTGCTCCCCACGCTTTCGCGCCTCAGCGTCAGTAAGCGACCAGTGATCTGCCTTCGCTGTTGGTATTCCTCCCGATATCAATGCATGTCACCGCTACACCGGGAATTCTAATCACCTCTTCGCTACTCCAGTCCGCCAGTATCAAAAGCAGTTTCCAAGTTGAGCCTGGAGATTTCACTTCTGACTTAGCAGACCGCCTACGCGCCCTTTACGCCCAGTAAATCCGGACAACGCTCGCCCCCTACGTATTACCGCGGCTGCTGGCACGTAGTTAGCCGGGGCTTATTCACCAGGTACCGTCATTGTTCTTTCCTGGCAAAAGGAGTTTACATCCCGAAGGACGTCGTCCTCCACGCGGCGTCGCTGCATCAGGCTTTCGCCCATTGTGCAAGATTCCCAACTGCTGCCTCCCGTAGGAGTCTGGGCCGTGTCTCAGTCCCAGTCGGGCTGATCGTCCTCTCAGACCAGCTACCCGTCGTCGCCTTGGTAGGCCGTTACCCCACCAACAAGCTGATAGGCCACAAGCCCCTCCCAAAGCCGCTTACGCGTTTTAATCGCCAAGAGATGTCTCTCAGCGGCCACATCCGGTATTAATCCCTCTTTCGAGGGGCTATCCCGGTCTTTAGGGCAGGTTGCTTATGTATTACTCCGCCGTCTGCCGCTAGACCCGAAGGTCTCGCTCGACTTGCATGTTTTAAGCACGCCGCCAGCGTTCGTCCTGAGCCATGATCAAACTCTCCGTGAGTTATCGTGTTGTTTGATCTTGACTTTCTTATGTCCCGGCAAGCCGGGACGGTCAAGTGTTGAATGTGGCCCGAAGGCCACTATGAACGTCTGTTATTGAGCCGATTGCGTATCCAATTATCAAGGAACTGCGCGCCCAAAGTGGACACGCAATCGCTATTATAGGCACGTCTCACCGAGAAAGTCAAGCGATACCCCCGTTTTCCCCTCCGAATCCACCCGACGTCACTGAAAGCAGCCCCTCCGCAATCCGCCCCCATCGGGGTCCTTAGTCAGGCGGTGCAAACCGGGAGCACGCCGAGCCTCTCTGCTTACCTCACGGGTGGCCTTGGCGGTGTCGGCTTTCCGAAGTTGGGATCTTCCCTCTTCTTTATCTGCTCCTGGCACCAGATGATGAATTCGTCCCAAGTCCGAACCTTGCCAATCTCTTCATGGCTTGCGAATCCTTCGATTCCGATTTCGCGGAGAAGTGGCGCGTCTCTGCGAGCACCCTCAACATAGGCGTACAACATATCTACATCCGATAAACTTTCATTCGACCGAATTCTTCGCGCTCGCATATAGTCAATCAGCCAAGCTTGAATCAGTTTTGAGTGGACTAAGAAGTTTCTGGGTCTGCCATCATCCTCAACATCTACCCACCCATCGTATAAGAATCTTGAGCCACTACCGTCAGTTAGATAGAGCTCTCCAACACCAGTGGTCCCCTCATTGGTTGGATAACTCCGAAAATTATCCTCGGGAGTGAGGCCCTCCAGCTTCGGCGAGACAACTTTGTTCCAGAAGTCCACGTACTTTTCTTCGGTCAAGCCGAGAGCGTTGCTCTCCAATTCAGATTCATACTTGTACATCGCTCTGGGGTCATTGTTTACGATCGCCTCGGCAATCGTTCGCGCGGCAACCTCTGGCCCCTCACCTTGCCGGAACAGAACAAATGCGACGATTGCCCCGACTGCTACTACAACCGTCGGGGCAATCCAGATTCGCCTACTCTTCAACTTCACGATGTGGTTCGTACCCTACTCTGGCCCCAGGCAGTGTGTTCCATTACCTGACCCGCCATTTGAGCAGAGCCAACCATTCGGGTGCTGGCCGTGATTGGTGAACTGTACAAACAGAGTTTGGCAGTAGAAGGGGCTAGTCGGATTCTTGCAGTACATATAAGAACCCGAACAGTCGCAGCAGTAACCGCCATTGTGGCCACAACGATACGCAACTCCCGGCGCACTGTCCCATACGGAACAACCCGAATCGCAATTAATAGTTGGACAGATTACGTTGTAGTCGCAGTCAGAGCGGGCCGTTTCAGTACTGAGCCCGAATAACGCGACCATTACAACCGTCGACAATAGTTTGTGTTTCATTTACTTGCTCCTTTGGGGAGTGTGAAGTAGGCAACTTCCTAAATCATCTTCCCTGAATCCACCATTCGAAGTAAAACGGATTTCCGGGCTTCTGCAGTTTCTTTACGTAGCCCCCGAGATAGAGGCCAAGCGCCCAGTGCCTTTGCATGACTGCTTGGATGTTGCTGCCAGGAGGCTGATGGTTCAGGTCACCTAGCAGAATCGTGTCGTCCCGCAAGATCGGGACCCACTTCGTCCAATCGGACTTTTCATAGTCGAGCCCCACTCCTGGAGGCTCTCCGTAGAATCCGGGCTGATATTTTACGATCCCATTATTCCAAGGGCTGACTCCCGTACAAATGAACGCGGCTTCGCTAATGTAATTGTGAAGGAAAAGAGTTGTCCAACCCAATGGCGGCAATCCCATCCGAATTGCTCGGTCATATTTACCGTCCCCATCGTAGTCATGTCGGTACATCATGGTCGCGGCATGAATCTGCTTCAAATTTGATATGCAAACATTCTCTTTCGCCTTATCTTTTGCTCTCAGATACACGGGTGTCACAATGGCCGCAATGATCGCCAAAATAGTCGCCACGATTAATACTTCGAGCAATCCAAATGCACGTACTCTCATAGCTTTCCTTCCTTGGCCAATCTCGCTAATTCATCGCTGAATTTCCCGAGCTCCGAGGGCTGCCTTTGATAACTCACCAGACGGCTTTCCGCGTCTATCAGATAAAGCCTCGGGAGAAAATCAGAGTTGAGCGCAGTTCGGAGGTCGTCGGTTAGCGACACGAATCGAAAATTCTTACCGAGATTTGTCAAATGCTTGGGAAGCTCCGGCGGAACTGTCGAGAGCGCCAAAACCACGCGGCCAGGAAACTCACTTTGGACAGTCGCCGGGATCGCCTTCAATGAACACTCGGAGCAATTCGAAAGGGCTATTAGCACAGCCCCGTCGCCCTTTCTTAAAGTCTCACGCTTTGCGAGATCAAACTCCGGAAGATTGACGACAATCCCAAGCGTAGGATCCTTGGCTGCATCATGGGAAGGCGGCGCGGCACACGCCTCCGGTGGTGCGAAGTTTTGGTACTTCGCGTAGCCGATCGGGATAAGCACAACCCACACGGAAATCACCAAAGCCCACATGATGAGCTTCCACTCGCTTACCGCGTTTCGCGGCGCTTCCAACGATTCAGTGGTTACGGCGACTTTGTCAGATCCATTCATTTCGGCCCCTCCACTGGGTGGCCCTGCAAGAATGACGCGATACGCAATATTGACCGACGGGCTGCGAATTTTGTCAACGAAATTCCGACCCTTTTTGAAAAAAAGTCCACAAAAAAAAAAAAGTTTGTCTACATATATTATCGCATTTCTGATAGCTTGTCTACTATCGCGATTTTTGGATTCACTTCTTCCTTCCGTCCTTCACTCCTCTCGCATCGGCGAACACGACAGGCAGGCTGCCATTCAGCGTGTACCGACAGGTCTGCTCCGCGCCAAAATCCCCATTGTCGACCCGGGTCTTCCACTTGGTCGGCAACCATACGCCATTGGCCGTCGCGTCGCCGTTGTACTCAGCGTGAACGAACCGTACGGGCCATACCGTAACCCGAGGGCCACAGGAACCGTCCAACTCACCAATGCACCTCACCCTCGCAGTTGCCTCAACCCTGGCAGCGATCAGCGGCCCCGGCACAAGCGCGCCCGACAGTTCGGCCGCCACGAATCCGGCAGCCAACACGAAGATGCTGTTCATCGGCAACAGTCACACAGAAGCCAACAACCTGACCGAGAGCATCCGCTTCATGCTTGAAAGGTCGAACGCCCTCGGAACCGTCGCCGTGGAGAAGCTGTTTTGTGGCTCGTTGCAAGACCTGGACAAAAATCAAGATGTGGCGCAGAAGATTCGAGACGGCAAATGGAAGTTCGTCATTCTGCAGGCGCAACAGATCAGCATGTCGCACAAGTACTCCTATTCGACCGACGTGGCTGTGCGCCTTGGCAAACTGGCTACAGAATCCGGAGCTCGCGTACTTTATTTCGCCGAATGGCCGCGCGAGGGGATCCGCGAAACGGATTACATCTACAACATTTACAAAGGTATCGCGAAACAGGTCGGCGCAGAAGTCGTCCCTGTTGGTCACGCATTCGATAACGCGACCTCAAAGAATCCGTATTTGAAACTATGGGCTCCCGACGGAAATCACTCTTCCCCACTTGGCGCACAGCTTGCCGCACGCACGTTTTACTTTTGGATTATCGGTGAATCGGCAACCCCACCGACATCGCCGGCAGGCGCCCGCCTCGACGAAAAAACGCGTACCCTTTTTGACGAGAGTGCTCTCTCGGCTTGCAAAGAGCACCGTTAGCAAATACAAAAAAAGATGTGGCTCAGCAATGCTGAGCCACATCTCACTCGATGGCGACTACCGAACGATGTTCCAAGTCATGCGGTCAATATCCGCCTTGAAAGTCGTTCCAAGTACGCTCGGTCCACGTTTCACGGTGAGTCGCGCTTTCACATTCCGCGTACCACTTTGAACATACTGGCCAGGATTCGAAGTCACGATTAGCGACCGTGTCTGCTCTACGCCGTTGGTCGTCCAGCTATCCCACATAACCCACTGGTTTGAGTTGTAGTTGAACAGTTCCAGCTTCGCAAGAAGTCCGTTCTTGTCGCACCAAACTTGTGCATTGAATGTCATCGAAAGAATTGACGTTGTAGGCGCAACCGTCTGCACTTCAACGTTTATCGGCGCTTCGTTCAGCGAAGGAACAAATCCTCTCTGAACCGACAAGAACGATTGGTCGTCGTACCAGATATCCGTCAGGGCGCCACCCAGATAGTTGCCGCGAACGATCGTGTACGAACTTGGCAACAGCTCTTGCGCCGTTCCGTTCACAATCATCCGAGCGAAGAAATTGGCCTCGTTCGGCGTGCCGCCGAAATAGTCCCACTCCTGCCACTCGTAGATGCCGTTCGGATCCGGATCAAAATCATAGTTGAAGATATCCTCGCTGGTACCAACGCTCACCCCGCCCCCGCTGAACAAATCGCTGAAAGCGGGCTCGAACGGTCCTTCGCCATTTGGAAATGCATCATCTCTAAACTGCTGAGCGAGGTAGCACTCACCATCCGGAACAACAATGCCAACGATGCCTACGTTTGCATCCATTGAGTAAACGCCCGGAGCGCCGAACTGAACGTACGTTCCAAAGTCGGCAATCTCGTTGGTGAAAGCCATCTGGCCGGGCATGGTGTCCTGCAGTTTCGTGTCGAAGATTCTCCAGCGGACAATCACCCTGTTCGTCGCTTCGACGTTAACCCCAAGCTTCATCCACTGCCACGGAACGCCTTCACCGCCGTTTAGCACGATGTCGTCGAGGCTGCTGGCGTTGCCAGGCGTGTAAAAGTAGCTGTCGGGGCCGTGATCGTTCTGATACGCCGTGAAGGCGGCGATGTTCTGCTCAGCGCCGCGAATTCCAAACGGCTGCGGGCCGATGTGCGCCGACTCGGCGATCTTCTTGAACGTGATGGGGATCGAGGCGCCTTTTAGGCTGACCTTCGTGCCGTCGGCTCGCTTCACCCAGCCGAAAAGCACCTTTGAATCTACGGTGTATTCGTGGTTCTGGGCGGGCGCGGCCACGGAGCACGCGAAAATAATTGCGGTAGCGAATAGTGCTCTCATAGCGTCTCCTCTAAGCCGTCATTGTACAGGCATATTTCCTGAATGACTACAGATTAGAATGACTTTCTGAGCATTTTGTTCGCACCAGGCCCCAAAAAAATCTGAAGGGAGTCCCGAGCGAACTCGGGACTCCCCCAAGAGTAGGCGCACTTGGCGCTTTGTTCAGCGCCGCTGGCCAACCCCGAGATCGTGTCAAACCTTGGCGGCCAGTGTACACGTTATACAGCATTTGGTTCGAGTTTGGGCGCGAACCCCCTCAAACCGGTATTTTTGCCTGGCAGCACACCCGGCTACCCTTTGCCTATCTCCTTCAGCTTGCCGGTGTACGAGTAGCCAGTCACTCTCCCGTTGGCGTCCTTTGCCCGGTTGTCAAAGATCGTCATGTTCGTCTTGAGGTAGCCGCTTAGGGGTAGAAGTTCCTTCTTGGCCAAGCTTACAAACTTGTACCGGTCCGTAAAATGCACCTCAGAGCCCAAAATCCTTTGAATGGTGAAATCGGCCGGCATCCACTTGCCCTCAACTTGGTGGTGGCTGCGAACTTCAACGACTTTCTCCAATCGCCACGAAACGGGCCGCTGAGCCAAAGTGTATGACTTTGCGCGAAGCAGTTTGCTAGGTGATGCAGGATCATACAACAGCTCAGTTTTGTAAACCGTCTTGAATGGGCCGACTGAAGTCCATACCTTCCACGTTTTTCCATCCTCAAGTTTTGGCTCCTGCTGCTCCGCAGTTTTTGGAAGATAACCCGTCAGTACGAAGAGATCTACTGGAGATGCGAACATGGCTCGCATATCGCCTTCATGAATGTCGGCGCGCATTTTCCGAAGGTCCTCGAAATCAATGATCTCAGCCGTTAGCTCTCCGTCGTACACGCTGAGATTATTTGCGATCGCTTTATCAATGCTAACGTTCGGCATATACACCTGCATTCTCGAACCCCAGTCTCCAGCCGAAACGAGATGCGGGCCTGTTCTTTCGAAACCTAACGCCCTACCCTCGATCTCTGTGCGAAGAAATTTCTCGTTCTGTGCGGCATATTTTTCGTTCCATCTGCCTGCGTCTTTGCGGTTCTTTATCTGCCGTTGAACCTCTTCTTCGATTTTGTCCTTTGTCATTCGCGAAGGAACGGTGTGGGTGCGTTCATACGTCCATTCATCCACCGTCATGATGGGTGAGAAGAGAAGCGTGATGGCAATCGCTGACAGCATTTTTGAGTCACCTCTGAAGCATTATGTAACAAACCCGCAGGCGCTATTCGCGGGCGGAGCTGGCGACGCATAATGGTGTGATGTGCTCTCAGCGCGGCGGAGGTTTGGGCGGTTTTGGCTTATCGAAGTTCGGATCTTCCCTTTTCGCAATCCCCTGCTCGCACCACAAGATGTACTCATCCCACGTGCGGATTTTGCCCTTTTCGGTCTGGCTGGCGAAACCCTCGATGCCTATTTCACGAAGAGTTGCTGCGTCGGCTCGCGCTCCTTGCAACATAGCCCTCAGCACGCCGTCACTCCCTAGGTCATCCAACGATCTAATTCCATTCGCCCTCATGTAGTCAACTATCCAGACCTGCGATATCATGGCTTGGAAGACGAAGCCGCGAGGATCGTTCTTGTTGTCGAGATCAACCCAACTCTGGACCATGTACTTCGCACCGGATTCATCGGTGAAGTTCACGAGCCCTACGCCCGTCGTGTTTGTATTAAGCTCTTCCTTTTCAAATTCTCGGACTGGAGTTAGCTTGTTCAAACGGGGCTGCACTAATCGTTCCCAGAATCTGACAAACTTCTCCTCTGTTAACTGAAGGGTATCTCTCTCCTGGTCTGACTCGTATCTAAAAACAGTCCTAGGGTCCCCTTCAATAATAGCGTTCCCGTACGACGTCGCTGCGCCAATCAGCGACTGCTTGGGCCAGGCGCGGTATGTGAGGAAGCTGATCGCACCCATCACAATGAGGGCGGCAACCCAGAGGTATAGACGCGGTGGCCTAGCAGCCTTCTTTTCAACTTTCATCCAACTTCTTTACTGTACCGCGCAGTGCGTCTCGTCGCCTTCAAATCCGGCCGTGCACACCCACCAAAACGGGTGCTCACCTTTGTTCTGCCAATGGATGTATAACGTTGAGCAATAGAACGGACTCGTGGGTGTTTTGCAATAGTAGTATGTGCCTGAGCAATCACAGCACCATCCGCCCTGATATTGACACCGATAACCTGTTCCGGCGGCATCCCACGGGCTGCAACCCGAGTCGCATGACTGATCCGGGCACAGCCCAGAATAATTACAACCCGCCTGTCCGTTTTGAGTTATCGAACCACCCAGCAAGAAAATGCTGGCAATTAATCGGTTTCCGATGTTCATTTTTTGCGTTCTCCATGTGGTCGCTTTATCTGCATCTGAACCTGTCAAAAAATCTACTTTGAGTGCCACCAGTTGATACTAAGTGGGTTTCCCGGCCGCTTCACTGTTTTTGATTCGCCGCTCAAGTACACGCCCAAACCTCGATGCGTCTGCCTCTCCGCTTGGAATTTCGATCCAGGTGGCTGGTGATTCAGATCACAATATAGAACCGTGTCGTCACGATTTGCGAGGACGGTTCTCTCCCAAGGAGTCGGCCCGGGTCCAGTATGCTCGCCAGGGACTTCCCCGTAGAAGCAGGGCCCGTATAGAACGGGCGAAGGCGGTGTAGGGCTCACGCCGAGGCACTTCTGAACATCTTCAGTTATGTACTTGTTGACCCTCAGAGTTAACGTCGTGTATAGGGGTAGCCCCATGTGCGACGGCTTCCCATACTTCCCATCCCCATCATAGTCGTGACGATACATCATGGTCGCGACATGCAGCTGCTTCAGATTGGAAATGCAGATATTTTCTTTCGCCCTATCTTTTGCCCTTAGATAAACTGGAGTAACAATCGCTGCGGTGATTGCGAGGATGCCTACTATTACCAACACCTCAACTAATCCAAAAGCTCGAGTTTTCATTGCCTGCTCCTGACAGCTGACGAATGTTCCCCCTTCACATGAAGGTGCCTACACCTGATGGACAGATTTTTCGTCCAAAATAGCGTGCTTCTCGGAGCGGTTTTTTGAGAAACCCTTCTGCGCAAATCAGCCGATTAGCCGCTAACCTTCACCTTCCCCAAGACCAACTCAACCGCCTTCTTCAGCATAGGGTCTTCGCCCGCAGCCGTCGCCACAGGGTCGTACGGAACCGGGAAATCGGGCTTGCGGCCAATCCCTTCCAAATTCTGACCGTTCACCGTGTACGCGCCAGCCATCGGCGTTCGCACGGAACCACCATCGAACAAACTCCAAGCGCTGGTGCCGATAACCGACCCAGAGGTCGCAACGCCAACCACCGGACCGATCCCCAGAGCGCGGAATCCTTCGGCAATGATCTCGGCATTACTGAAGCTCGCCGAGTTAATGAGCAGAGCACTTGGAAGCTCAACGCTGTCACCACGATACAAGTTTTCGCTAATCTTCGGCGACCATCCTCGGCGCGTTCGATAAAGCCAGGGTTTTTTGATCAACATTCCCAGCGCCAAATGCGCCGTGCTTCCGCCACCGTTGTAACGCACGTCAATCAGCAGCCCCTGCTTGCCTTGTGTGAGCGTTCGCACTTCGCGAATGAACTGTTCATGGCTCTGCTGGCTCATGGCGCGAATGTGCAGGTACGCCAGCTTCCCACCGCTGTACTTATCAACGAGCGCGCGCGATCGGCGCACAAAATCGTTGTAAATCGCATCGCCTTGCGCCGACATCGCGACGGGCTTGATTTCAACCGTTCGCGTTGTCCCACTCTGGTTACGAACAACGATTCTCGTTTTCCTTCCCGCTTTCTGATTCAACCTCATATCAAGCGAACTCTCACGATTCACCGGATTTCCATCAACACTTACGATGGTCTCTCCAACTTCGATTTTCGAAAGCGGATGGGATGCAGGTAGACCGAACAACACGTTTGTGACCTTATACTCACCACTCGCCGCCATGACGCTCCAATCAGGTTCTGTACCAATAATCGCTGTCGCGTCGTCCCCGGTTCTAACCGAAAGCGTTGGGCCAGTCACGCCAAGGTGCGACGCATTCAATTCGTGCACCATCTCTTGCATCATGTCGTAAAGCTCGGATCGTTCAACGGCATGCGGCACCATCGCCGCATACGTTGCCTTCACCTGCTCCCAATTCTGTCCGTGGGTTTTCTCGTCGTAGAAAAACGTTTTCATCACCCACCACACCTCTTCGAAGATCGCCTTAGAGTCCTCCATGAGGCTAACCATGAAGTCGGCATTGAAGGAGCGCGGCGAGGTCGCACTGGTCGAGAGGTTCAAAACGGCTGGCTTTCCCGCCTCGAGCACGTAAATCGTCTTTCCATCAACGCTTGTCGTCAGCCCTTGTTTCGGCGCTCCGGTTGTGATTGGGCTGCTTGTCCCGCCGGTAATGCTCACTCGGTTCACCTGTCCATCGGAAAGAAAATAGAGCGTTTTCGAATCCGCAGACGCGATTGCGGTTCCAACTCCGCCGGCGCTTGCAGTGAGTCTCCTCATCCGCTCAAAGATGCCGTTCATATCAATCTCAAACTTTTGAGTGCCAGTCTCCGGTTTCTTCTCGTCAATCTTGTCGAGGTCATCTTCGGAAAACACAATTGGATCCGCGACAAGGTCCACAACGAACAGGTCCGACTCGCCGTACTCATCCGCGGTAAAGAACACCTTTCGACCATCAGGAGTGAATTTCGGCACGCCCGAATTCTTTGCAACCAGCGCAATCGTCGCTCGTTTGCCGGTGTCTAAATCCACAACATCAATGTTTTGCCCACCCCGTTGGGTCACATCGGTGAGCACAATATGTTTGCTGTCGGGCGACCAGGAGAACTGCGCGACCCCAAATATTGCATCTGGAAAATAACCGGTTGCAACCACTTTGGGTGTCCCACCTTCAGCGGGGACGACGCAAATCTCGCCATAACCGCGATGAAATCCAATCCACTTGCCGTCCGGTGACCGCAGCGGACTCATTTCGTTTTCAAAGCCGTTCACAAATGGCTTCGCATTTCCATCAAGGTCCGAGACAAAAATATCGGCGTTTCCATTTCGCAACGATACGAAAAGAAAAGAGCTATCGTCGCGCCATACAGGTTGTTCATCTCGGCCAGCGTAATTCGTCACCTTTCGCGTCGTCCCGCCTCCCTCTGGCATCAAGAACAAATCTCCCCGCACGCCAATCAGCATTCGCTTTCCGTTTGGTGAGGTCGCAAAATCCGTGACACCTGTGCTTAGCGTCATGCGCGTCGAGTCGTTGAACCGCAAATCACCATTGACATAGATCTTAATCGCGCCATCCTTCCCGCTTTTGGTGTCGAACACCGACACTTCGCTGTTGTACTCGTAGGCGATCTTCGATCCATCACCGCTAATCGAAGCGTAGCGCACACGGTCTGTCGAGTAGTTCGTGAGCTTCGATTCACGCGAACCATCCGGGTTCATTTTCCACAAATTCGGCGTTCCGCTTCCCCCGACATAATAAATACTCTTTCCGTCAGGCGCCCACATCGGCCAAAGCTTCGGCACATCGTCGTTTGTGATATTGCGCGGAGCCGTCACCGGGGTACCCATGTCTGCAATCCAAATATCCGCAGTTCCAGACCCGGATTGACCTGATCGTCGCCATTGCCCAGGACCACCGCCATAACAGAAAGCAATCTTCTTTCCATCCGGAGAAACTGCCGGGAAGAACTCAAGCTCCATTGAGTCGCCCGTCATCCGTATCATCTCGCCGCCACTAAGCGACACTCTGCAAATATCCAGCGCGCCCCAACGATCTGAATACATCAACACCGTTTTGGAATCTGGCGTCCAGCCCATGCAGTATTCGTTGCTTGTCGCAAATGTCAACCGCCTTGGCGCGCCACCATCGGCATCCATCACAAAAATGTCTAAGCTGCCGTTTCGATTTGAGCTGAAAGCAATCTGTTTTCCATCCGGGCTCCACTTCGGCGAGGAATCTGTCGCAGGGTGCACCGTCAATCGCTCAGCGCGCCCTCCCTCGCTCGAGACCACCCAAATATCCTCTTGATATCCGAACGCGATCTGTTTTCCGTTGGGAGACAGAGAGGGCATTCTCGCCCGCTTTATTGGCCCGACAAGCTCGGGCTGGCCAGATATCGGAAGTGAAGCGACGAACAAAGCAATGGCTGGTGTAAGCATGTATATCCCTCGCGCCGATGTTACCGCCAACAAAAAGAAACGGCCCGCGACTCTCCATCACGGGCCGTTTGCCTACTCACTCGCCGCAGTCTATTGGTCGTAGAAAGCGGTAATTGTTCTGTCAGACCCCAGCGTCAAGTTAATCGTCGGAGTACTCGGTCCTGGAAGTCCCGGTCCGAATATCCACGCTCTAAACGGCTTGCCGTTGAAGGTCGCGGGCGCGGATACCGTGATGTTCGAACCACTGTAGTAGGTTCGAACAATCGGCGCATTCCCGTTGCCGTCACCACGACCATCGGTCGTGATCGAAATCGGTGCCGGCACAGGTCCCACAACTCCTTGAAGCGCACGCACTGTCAGATTCGCGTATTGCGCGACTTTCCAGCTGTCAATCCACGTTCGCCAAGCGCCAGCTTCGCAGTACTCACCAACTCCCCAGAAGGTCAAGCCATCATTCGGGTCGGTCTGGACAGCGAAGTAGTCGCCCCATCGTCCACCGGTCCACGTCGCCGAACCGATCTTAACTTCGGTCACAGCTCCCATGAATCCAGCAGCATCGGTGAACTTGCGTCCCGTGACGTAAACACCTGCGTATTGGCTGGAAGCAGAACGTCCAAGAATCATGCCGATATCCTTGAAGTCGTTGTATCCAACGCACGGGAATAAACCGTAGGCGTTATTGCCCGGGTCAACGTTTCCTGATTGGATCAAAGAGACGCCGCCGCTCTGTGGCCAGTTGCCGGTGTTGAATTCATACCATCGCCCTATCGTCCTGTTTCCAGAACTTCCGGTGCGCACCGCATGAGACGCAACAAATCGCTGGCTCTTCCACTGGGCATTCATCACACGTCCGTCCAGCACGTCAATCGAGCTGCCGCCAAGCTGTGGAGCACTCGAGTTTGGATAAGCGAACGAAGGAACGCTGACGTCAATGGCGTGAAGCGTCGGCGAACCCAATGCATTTTGAATCGCGTGCAATCGCATGGATGTCGTAGACCAGTCCTCAACGAAAAACGCTGCATTCGAAGACCCAACGTGTGGTCCACCCTGAACGCTGCCAGAGTTGCCGTCTCGAAGGTCTGTGAAGGTCATCGCACCGCCACTGAGCAGCGGAGCCAACGGAATGACGCGATATACAACTCCACCGAATCCGCTGTTGAATCCGAACAGGTTGCCGTTCACAAAAATCGCTTCCTGAGTCACGCCCAATCCAGGATAGTCAACCCAGTACTCAACTCCGCCGATAATCTGCTTGAAGTCTGAACGATACAGATACCAAACACCGTTCGGATCGCTGTCGTCAGAAACAGCAACGCAAAGAGCTGCTCTGTTGGGGCCTGTGTAGAATTCCGGACAGATTACGATGAACCGCCCCGAATTGCGATCGTACAGGCACTTCGGGTCAAACGTAAATCCAAGCGCGCCAACGCCTCGGAAGAAACCCTGGTTCTCCTGGTTACCAAGCCAGCGCAGAAATACGTTCGCGCCGTCGCTCTTTCGATAGAAACCAATCTTCATGTTGGTTGTCGCAACGACGTACTCAGGACCGACTGCCAACGTGCAGTCGGGCGGTTGCCACTGGTCTTGAACAATCCCCGGGAAGAACGACTCGCGGAAAGCGCGCGGATCGGTAAACACGCCACCGGCTACGGGAGCGTCCACTCCCTGCTTCGTGCGAACAAGTCTTTGGTTGTTCTTAAAGATGAGCGGGTTCTCGGGCCAACCGCTTGAACCGGAACCGTGAACTTTCGAAATCTGCTCTCCAACCCGGGTGTCGTAAATCTCGAACGCTTGAGCCTCTCCGCTCCCGCTCGGATGAATCACGGGTAACTGCTTGCCTTGCGCGATCGCGCCAATCGCGATCGAGGCGCAAGCTGCGAGCATCGTCACCCTTGCATATGTCCTCATTGAGTGCCTCCTCCAAATAACCGGGCACAACAACTGCCCGACAGAAACGTAGACGTGATCTGAGCCCGTTTTCGTTCTCAGATCACGCCAGCAACCACGGCGAAATCGGCCCCCGTACAACTAACAGGGCTGATGCTTCCGTCGCCGCCTAACCAGTGCCAATCCCGGTATCGCCAACATGGCTAAACTCCCCGGCTCGGGCACCGTCTGCGAGGCAGTCATGAAGTGATTCGCGCTGACCCATTCGGAAAAGACACCATCCGGTCCGGTGGACAGCGTGAACACATCGGTGAAACGAACGTTCTTGGTCGCACCGTTGAAGCGTATAGCTCCGCCGAAGCTTCGGCCATCGGAGTAGAACCCCGATTCGGCGAAGTACTGGCGGCCTGAGTCTAAGTCGAGCATCGTCGTCTCGATTCGCAAAAACTGCATCGGATCCCAATGGGTGTTCCACCGAAGCGAGCCGTCAATGGTCATCACAGACTGCCCTGTCAACCACCAACCCGGTGTGCAATGTGCTTCGGACACGACCGTAAACTGCTTCGTGGCGTTCGGGCCTTCTGCCTTCAGTCGTTGGTTCGCCGAAATGTGATTAATCGCCGGATCGGCGAATTCACTGAAAGCCGTAAACTCCCACGGCCCGTTCCAGCTAATTATTCTCGTTTCGAATTCGGCGGCAAACGCGCCAGAACTCATCGCCACGCAAAATAGCATGGCGCTCCCTTTCAAATAGCGCATAGCAATTTCCTTTGGGTCGCAACGACCCGAAAGGATGAGCCACGCAATCTCCGTGCCAACCCAGGTGCTATCCTAAACAATGCCACCAAAATTTGCAGCCGCCCACGAAGCGCTGCGCCAAGTATGGGATGGGGACGACATTCCGGCCCTCAAATCGGCGCTAAACCGGGTCAATGCCGAAGCCGCTTCTGCGGTGCTCCCCGGTTTCAGGTATTCGCTGGCGACATATGTGCTGCACACCGACTTATGGAACCAAATCTGGCTGGCGAGACTTCTCGACAAACCACGACCAACATTTCTCAAAGATTGGAGAGTTCCGAAGGCCGCGGAATGGCCCGAAATACGAGACTCGATGTTGGAAAACTACAAAGAGGCAATGCGGCTCGCGGCAAACCCAAAGTTCAAGCACAAAACAAAGTCAGACGCGACTGCACTCTCAGCATTTATGAACATCGCGGTTCACACTTCCTACCACGTCGGTCAGTTTTTCATGATTAAGCGCGCAATGCGAAAGAAGTAAGTGCGCCGAAATCTCATTCCAAAATCCGCATTGCTGACTTCCGGCTAAGATTCGCGTTGCCATACGAGCAAAACGGAGTCATCACACAGGATGGACACCCGTCCTCACACCGACACGCAAACAGCAGCTCTCGCATCTGTTTAAGCCACAACTCGCTTTGTAAGAACAGACTCTCGGCAACACCCGAACCGCCTGCCGCCGAATCATAAACGAAAATGCGCGGCCGCATCGTCTCGGGCCACAGCGGATAGAACACGCTTTGAACATCCCGCGCGTCGCACGCGGCAATGATTGGCGCAATCACTACGGCCGCATGCTCAAGTGCATGAACACCCTCCGCCCAACTGTTTTCATCATCGCTCGTGGCAGTCGGTAAATCAATGCAAACCCCAACAGTCTCCAACACCCTGTCGGGCAAATCTAAGTCGTGAACCAAAACAACGTGATCCGTGAGAGTAGATCGCACGCGATATCCATGCACTGAGGACGTAACGGTCAGCGCCGCGAGGCAAAACTCAAACTTCCCAACTCGAGCTGCGCTAACCGACTCTCCCTGCCAAACCGACGACTCAACAATCGCCTGAGTGTATGTCTCGGACTGCGTCGGCTCGACTCTTATGAGTGACTGTTCAAAGTCCAGCTCGGTGACCAGGTACTGCTTTCCCTGGTGAAGGTAGATCGCTCCCGGATGGGCATACTCATACGCGCGCCATTCCTCCATTCCACCAATCCAAGTTTCGCCATCAAAAATGTCGAACCGACTTCCAGCCGTACGGATGTTCACATCGAACGCAGGCCCTTCTTGATCTTCGGTAAACCACCTACCTGCTTTTCTCGAAAGCAATCCCTCGTTCTCAAGCAATTCGGCGGTTTCAAGTGAATTCTCAGGAAAGTCTGCAAGCTCCGTAACAGCGACAGGATGCTCGTACGCCGCGCACAAAAGTTGATCGCTGAGCACAAACCGGTTCGAGAGTTTCAGAAACGCCGGCTCAGGTTTGCCCATTAGCAGCTTTGAATGATTCTTCACAAAGAACTGATCTAGCGGATTGTTGCGAGCGACAAGAATTCCAAGGCCGGATTTCGTGCCCCTCCCGGCTCTACCGCTTTGCTGTCTAAGCGCGGTGATCGTGCCAGGATAGCCGCACATAATCACGGCATCTAACGC
This sequence comes from Fimbriimonadales bacterium, assembly GCA_046330175.1. GTDB lineage: Bacteria > Armatimonadota > Fimbriimonadia > Fimbriimonadales > ATM1 > JAJPJR01. The sequence continues at coordinate 256,618 of JAXLTG010000001.1, read as the reverse complement.
GCCGATGTCCACACCAAGCTCCATCGCATTCGTCGTACACAGACCGAGAATGTCCCCAGAGAAGATCCTCTTTTCGATTGCGCGGCGATCTTTGGGAGTGTAGCCCCCGCGATACGCTTCAACTCGTTTCGTAAGATTCGCCGAAACATCTTTCAGCAGCCGATGAGAGTAGTTAAGAATCAGTTCAACGCCGAGCCGAGAACCTGAAAACGCAAGAAAGCGCACATCATTCTGAACAAAGGTGGATACGATGTTTGCAGTTTCGGTGTATGGAGATCGGCGATCGTCTGTCCCATCAATGATCGGTGGGTTCCAAAACACAAGCTGCCTTTCACCTTGAGGACCACCATCCCGACTGACAAGCTCGCACCTCTCCCCGAACATCGAAGCAAAGTGCTGCTCAGGATTTGAAATCGTCGCACTCGTTGCGATGAACAGCGGTTTCGAGCCGTGGAGTTCGCACAGCCGCTTAAGCCTGCGAAGAATCAAAGCAACGTGCGAGCCGAACACCCCGGAGTACGCATGCAGCTCGTCCACAACAACAAACCGAAGCGACTTGAAAAACTTCGCCCAAAGCTGATGATAAGGGAGTACTCCCACGTGCAGCATGTCGGGGTTCGTGAGCACGATTCGCGCCGATTTCCGGATCGCAGACCGTTTCGATTTTGGCGTGTCGCCGTCGTACACTTCCACCTCTATGTGATCGGGTGACAATTCGCGCACATGCCTCAGTTGGTCTTGCGCAAGAGCTTTCGTCGGAAACAGATACAGTGCGGTCCCACGCGGCTCAGAGAGCAGCCGATTCAGTACTGGCAGGTTGTAACACAAAGACTTCCCGCTGCCAGTGCCGGTGGTTACCATCACGTTTTTGCCGGACTCAGCCAAGTCAAATGCAGCCGATTGGTGCGAATACAGATTCTGAATTCCCAGCTCGTTGAGTTTCGCGGCGAGCTCCGGCAGTAGCTTGCGCTCGGGCGGTTGAAAGTCGGCATCACGCGCCGGTTCAACTCCGGTCGCCTCGATTTGATCAGCGTAATAAGGCGCTGCATGCAGCAGATCGAGAATCTCAGAAATACGGAGGCGTTGTTCAGTCGCGCATGAACGCATCGGCTTTTCGTCTCTTTCGCTCCAATCCACGAACTGCAAACACAGTAATGAAGTACAGGAGCAGCATCGGAACAATAAGCGCAACGTTGCTGATCACATCACCGCTTGGCGTGAGTAAGAACCCAAGCACGGTCACAATCGCGACCGCCACACGCCAATGTTTCCACAGCGATTCCGAGGTCAGCAGTTCAATCTTTGCCAAAAACCAAATCACAAGCGGAAGCTGAAAACCAATCCCGAAAGCAAGCGCCATTTTCAGCACGAAGTATGAAAACGTTCCAGGATTCTGATATAGCGCCGCGTTGAACTCGACTATGTAGCCCATGAACCAATTCAGCGCAGGTTTCAAGATGAAGAACGCCAAGGCGACACCCAATGAAAACAGCACGACCGTGAAAGGCACAACCTGGCGGAACGCTTTCAGCTCTTTGCGCTTGAGTGCCGGTTTCACAAACCCCCATAGCTGATAAATCACGATGGGCCCAGCGATGATCAAGCCGATGATGAGCGAAAGTTTAAACTTCAGCAAAAAAGCATCCGCGAAACTGTTGAACACAGTCTCATACTTCAGTCCGGGAGGTCGGATGCTGGGATCCCTGATTAATCCCTCTAAGCTGTTGAAAATCGGGTCAAACGCAAACCACCCGACGACCCAACCTCCCGACACCGCCAAGATCGATCGGAACAACCGCACCCGAAGCTCCTCAAGGTGCTCAATGATCGTCGCACGGCGGTCTGCAATGCTTCCGCCATCATCCATAAACAGGTCGTCGTCGTTCCGACTAACGGTGTGTGCCATTTCGTGTGCCCATTTTGACCTGCCTCGCCAAAAAGAAAAACTCCCCCAAGCCAGTGGGCCTGGAGGAGTTTGCGATTAGTGTCAATTATCCGCGGTCGAGAACCATGCTGAGGTGCAGCTTCTGACGAATGAAGAAGCTTCCGCCACCGCCACCGGTTCCGCCACCTTGGCCGCCCGGCATAAATGTTCCGCCCGATTCGCCGCCGCCAATCGAAGGTCGTCGCGCGCCTTGGCCGCCTGCCGGAGTGATGACGCCTACGCCAGCGCCACTGCTTCCTGTGCCGCCACCGACTCGAGGTGCGCCACCGCCTGATCCGGTATTCCCGCCGCCTTGTGTGCCGCCACCCTGAGTGCCGCCACCGAGACTAATCTTCGTATCACCTTCAATGGTTAGCTCAGATCTTATGATCCTGCCTTCTTTCAGCGAGAACCAAATCGTCTGGTAGAACGCGCTTCGATCACCGCCGACAAACTCACGACCAGCAACTTTCAACGTCTCCTTTGTTTTTTCGGACATCTCAAGTTTGTAGTCAATTCGAGCACATGGCTGGCCCATCTCCCATTCGACGCTCGTCAAGGTTCCGACGGCTGGCATCTTTGAACTGCCGACGCCCGTGGTTCTTGCATTCATCGGGCTGCTGAACGCGATTCCTCCCTGCCAGGTGTCGCCGATCTTCTTCGGTTTGTCTGGCAACAGCGGAAGCGGGAGAAGCACGTACAGATCTATCTCTTTTTGGCTGGACAATGGGTCGAAGGCCATCGGCTCGTCAGCGTACACTTCCCGGCCCGTTCGGTCCATCAGCCGGTACAGAGGGGCGAATGTCTCCGAAACTTGCTTCGTCGGCTCAGTCTCGCCCGGCATTGTGACAACGACGTAGTCTTTATCTTTACCCTTGTACGGCTCAAATTGAATTCGCACCAAGCCCAGACCATTCGGCTTCACGTCATCCACTGCAACGAGAAGTCTCGCAGTTTCAGAGAATCCAGGGATTTGCGCCGCGCGACCGCCCATCTTGTTGCGCGCTTCACTCAATACCGAAGCGTCGCTTCCAATTCTCAAATTGTAAATCGAGTTGAATCCTGGGGCGAAGCGGTAGCCGAGTTTCAAGCCATCGGCAGGAACAGTAATTCCTTCGTGATTGCCAACATGAATCTTCACTTCGCTTCGGTCGGCAATCTGCGGCTGTCCGCCAGAGTTCACAAAGAGCGTGACTCCCAAAGTGTGGTCGCCATCCGGAATCTTCTTCGCTTTTGTGTTCAAATTGTAAATCATGTCGCCGGTCTTTTTGTCCTCGTCCGGCGTAATCGCCTCAACAAACTTGCCGTCAATCGAGACGCCGATAAACGTGCCGTTCGGGACGCTGCCCTTGGGCATCACGACTCGGACGGTCTCTCGGAGCTTTGCGCCTTGCTTCGGCGAGACGATGGTGAACGGGGCTTGCGCAACGGCCGACCCGGCGAGTGCTGCTGCTGCCAACAAAACGATCTTCTTCATAATTCTGCGACCTACCTTGATTTCAGTGGCTTCGGGAAAGCGTACCTTACGCCTACCCGTGATTTTGACGGATTATGGGGGCCCGATGTCACAGCGCGAACCGAGTTTTCGCCGACTTTCCGACCTTCAAAGACACCGCCAACCCATCGTCCACGGGGTCCAGGTAGCTCAGGAGTTCCGGATTCGCCATCATTTCTCGGTTGTAAGCCTGGACTCCCTTCGTTGCCGCGTCGCTCGGCCGGTCCGCGACACGGCCGGACCACAGCGTGTTATGGGTGAAAATCAGCCCACCCACCCTTAGCTTCGGTAGGGCCGCCGCGAGCGCCTCAGGGTAGGAATGCTTGTCCACGTCTATGAGGATGCAGTCGAAACGGCCCTGTTGCCGCTTGAGCAGTTCCAAAGCGTCGCCGACCTCGAACCGGCACCGAGAGTGGAGCTTAGCCTTCTTCAGATACATCTCTGCTCGCCGGCTGTTTTCAGGGTCGTACTCGGTGTGTACGACCAGGCCGCCCCGACCAACCGCTGCAGCGAACCATAGCGTCGAGTAGCCAAACCCCGAGCCCATCTCGAACACCGAACGAGCGCCGATTGCCGAAGCCAGGACTGCCATTCGCCTGCCGCACTGTGGGCCGATGATTGGAAACTTGCGCTGCTTCGCCTCACGCTCCATTTCGCGAAGCACGGAATTGTCCGACGACTCGAGCTTGACGAGATACTCGTTCAGCTTTTTGGGGAGGAGACTCGCCATTCGTTCCTTATTTCCGGTTGGGATTTCAGCGTGAAAGAGACCGAACAGTACTTCGTTTCACTCAACTCGACGGCGCGCGCAACGGCTGCCTCGTCAATATTATCGCCTTCCACGTAGTGTACGAGCGTCATGGAAGTAAACGGTCTGGGATAGACACCGGCTTCCGGCCGTTCTCCTTCGATCTCGACTCGATAGGCGGAAACGGCTTGTCGCTTCTTCTCGAGAATGCTGATCACATCCATCGCCATGCAGGCGGCAAGGGAGGTGAGTAGTCCTTCCATCGGACTTGGCAGATTTGTTGTTGCATCGGAATCGAACGATATGAGCGCGTTCGAGCTTGTCACCGCATCGAACCTCAAGTCTTGCTTCCAATTAATTGTTGCTTTCATTTATCCTCCAAGAGTACATCACTCATGCTTAAGGATTCAGAAGGGGTCGTTCTCAATAAGCGGGCGCGGAATTGGGACCTTTGGCGAATTCTGGAACTCCCGCATGAAGCCACGCGTTTGAGTTACCAGCGCATGTCCTCCTTTCCCTCTCCGGGAAAGATGGCCGAAAGGCCAAGCCTCGGTTCAGCCAGCCGGGGCTTTTTTATTTTATGCGATCGAGTTTTTGAAAGCCGCGATGTACTCAGCGGGGACTTTTCGCTCGAAGAGGATGCGCGACTCAGCAAACGGGCCGGCGTCTTTGCTGTCGAGTACCCAACCGAATACGGTTGCGGGAGAGGCATGGAGTCGGAAGCCGACTGTTGAGCCGGGTTCGAGCAACGCGCCCGACCTGACTCTCGCGCCCCCCGGACTCATGTCGCAGACCTGGACATTTATCCGGTCGTCAAGTACCGCTTGCACAGGCGGTTCGAACTGGTACCGGGGCTCGGATCTACGGTCGCGGTGAATGACCTTAGAAGGCATTTCCAAAAGCAAAGCTGGAAGATGGTCTGAACGGCGATCCAACACACGACTGTGGAAAATGGTTAGCCCGCTGTCGTCTGTGAATTCGATACAGAAGGATTCTGTCGGACGGATGGGGACGACATCGGTAAGCATCCTGGGAGCAGAAACCCAGATGCCTTGCGGCGTGACATCCAACACATGAGACTTCATCACGCATGCGCCTTGTCGCAGCTTCAGTTTTGTGTTGATGGGTGGCAGCTTCATGGCAGGCACCTTGCGCTTGCCAATGAGGTAGGCCGCAAAGACTGAGGCAACAAACAAGGCGCAAAAAGGCGCCAGGATTTTCAAAAACTCCAACATTATTTCTTCGCCAGTTCTAGCTTGTATTTCTCAATGGCGTCTGCGTATTCGCGAGAGGCCTCGATAATCAACAAGCTGGCGTCCTGTTCGGAATCTCCGCTCTTATCGAACAGAAATCGCTGGACGCTCTGAACTGACTGCACCAGCAAGTTCAATGCCAGACCGCGTGAGGCATGACTTGCTGTATGTTTGGGGGGCGAAGAGAGGATATCCACGTAATCCATGAAGCTCGTGCACTTGCTCTGCAATTCTGCGAGGCGGTTGCCGATCGTTTTGTCGTTCGGCGAGGTCTTTGCTTCGTTCAGCAGGTTTCGGGCAGTTGAGGCAAGTGACGAGAACACAGCATCAATGACCTGTAAGGTTTGCTGGTATCTGAGCAAGACGTCAACCGGATCATCAGAAAGGCCGAGTTCAGTGGCTGCTTTGAGATCCGCACGGCTCGCTACAAAGTCTCCTTTGAGGGCGTTCGCGACGGAACGCTTGAATCGAACCTCGGCTGTATTGGCTGCTTTCAGCGACCGATCGTACGATTCGATTGCTTTTGTAAAGTCGAGTTTTCTAATCCGGAGATCTCCCATCAACATGTTCGCAACCGGATCGTCGGGATTCTTTGTCAGCGACGTGGTCAATTGCTCATAAGCTTTGTCGAGTTGGTTGCCGTCGAGCCATGCTGCGCCGCCAGCTGCCATGAGCTGCGCACTCTCAGGAATAAGCGCTGCACCTCGCGAGGCTTCATCCGCAGCAAGGAAAGGTTTGTTGTCTTTTCGCAGCGCGTCAATGAGCGCGAGGCGAACTTCTGCGTTTAGCGGATCGGCGTCAACCGCGTCTCGCAAGAATGTGATTGCCGCCGCATATCTCTTTGCTTTGAGCGCCTGAATGCCGTTCTCGTAGGGCTGGCGATCTACCGGCTGTGAGACTGAGTTCGTGACGGTTGGCGTTCCGATATCATTACCGCCCAAGTTTGTTCCGCCCGCAAACTCTTTCAAAGGTCCGGCCGTTAGTTTTACGAACCAGGAGTTGGAGATTGACAGTGCTGTGTTCTGAACATCGAGTTCTGAGCCGACAAGAACGGAGACCGATGTGTCGTCGTTCCACATTGGCGAAAACTTTTTGGAAAACATATCTGCACGCGCACGAACAAGGCCGCCCTGCTGTGGCACTCCGGTTCTCTCGGGCGGCTTGTTGGTTTTCGGGTCCTTTTCTTCGCCGGTAGCCCTTAGCGCCTTGCAGATGATGACGTAATCAGCGCCGATGACTTTTGCGAGCGCGAACAGGTCGTCACGCTTTGGCGCTTCGGACCACTTTTTCCACTCACCACTTTGCATGGCCGCCATTACAAGCGGGTCGCCTTGCGAGTAGATGGACACATTGAACTTCTTAGAGTTTTCGAAAGCTGCCGCGAGCGGCCGCATGACGTCAATGTTCGGATCGCGACTGGTGAAATCAACCGCGCGCTCTTGAACCACGAACACCAACGGCTTTTGGGCGATCGTCGAAGCGACCAGCGCCAAGAACAGCGCAGCAAAACTGGCTTTCAAACGTTAGCCTCCAAGACTTTGGAGCTCTCGCTTGCAGGCATCTGCACCGGCCTTGTTGCCCGAGTTCTCATAAATCGTTAATGCAGATTGGAGGTGAGTTTTGGCAGCGCCCCCATTGCCGAGCTTCTTATGGCACCGAGCGATAAGCTGATGCGTGAGACCTGGCTGGTTCGAGTTTTTCAGTGACGCCTCGAAATCGCGCACTGCGCCTTGATAGTCTCCAGCTTGCATTTTCTGCTGGGCGACGCGGTATGTGTTTTCGCTCTCCATCCCGTTGTCGTCACCGCTACCAGCACTTGGCTTAATTTCAATTCTGCCTTTCGGCTTTTCATCGCGCGGCCCGGTGTCGGGCGGGTTGGTTGGCGAGGTGCCGCCATTTCCGTTGTTACCGGCATCAGTTATTGTGTTGCCCGATGACTTGTTTGGATCAGGAAGCTGTGAGGAAACCGGTGTGACGACGTAGTTCGGTGGCGAACCTCCGTTGCCGGCGCTTCCCGAGTTGAGGATCCTCGGTGGACTGAAATTGCTGCCTGCGTTCGTGTCTGGTGCGGCGTTTGGCAGTTGCCCGCTGTTTGCACCCTCTGCGCCGCCGTTATTCGTATTGCCATTGGAATTTGTGTTTGGCGCGGGTTGTGTTAGGTCGAAACCGACTGCCTGGTTCTGAGCATATAGGTCACCTTTGTTTTGTGATGCCTGAGCAGACTTGGAATAGACCGCAACCAGAACGCCAGTGGTCATGATGATGAGAGCTGCTGCAACGCCGGTGAAGATGGCAACCGTTCGCTTGCTCTTGCGTTCCATCTCCTCGTCATCAGATGACGCGTCGGCGACTCTGTGTCGGAGCTGACTCAACTTGATTCGATCTAGCGTTGAATCAGGATTGAGGATGACGACCTGCTCGAAAACCTCGATCGCTTTCTCGAACTCTTCTTTCGACTCGTGGCACATTCCTTTGAGAGCGAGGGCGGAGCTGTTCTCTGGGTCGGTGCCGAGAACGGCGTCGGCAATGTAGAGCGCCTCGTCCACATTTTTCTCATGGAAGGTCTTGTAGCCATCCTTAAGGAGTTGGTCTATCTCCTCGGGCTTGGCGACGATTTTGGAGGCTGCGGCTTCGAGCTTTGCTCCACATTCACAGCAAAATTTTGCGTCGGGCGTATTGTCGGACTTGCAAATTGTACAAACCATTTTGATTCACCAACACCTATTAGACGGCTATTTCGGACCGAAAAGTCGGTTACTTAGTGTACCAAACGCTCTAAATCCTGGCACCCTGGAGATTATGCGAGGGCGCTTAGGACGACCAAACCGGTTTCAGAAAAGGGTGGATGAATCGGGCGTGGGCCGAATTCCGGCAACGTGAGGCAGCCCGAATTGAGCACAAAACAGGAGTCCCCTTCTTGATCAGGCAAATCTCCGACCCGGATGGCCGGAGCCTCGTACTTCTCGCCGCCGACCGTGAGGTCGCCGTATGAGATGGAGTCCAGCTCACCCTGACCGATGAAAACGGCGTCGGTGTTGAGGCTATTGATGAAATCGCGAAGGGCCGGCTCGTCGGCAGTCCTGTCTTGGTTGAGAATGACGACTGCCGTAGGGGCGTGCTTTCCGACAAGTTCGCTGATCGAATCCTCGACCGCTGATTGGGTGCTGACCTCAGGGAATAGTTCGGCTTGTGAACTATCGTAATGCACATTTCCGACAACGATGACCTTTTCTTCAACCAAAACCGCGGCTCCTGAGCGGTCGAGAATCACAGTGTGCCCTCCGAATTGCGTCTTCATCGTTCGTGCCTCCTACTTGTCAAATTGACCGAACAGTTCCTGCCTTAAGTTTCGATACGCGAACATGAGAATTCCTTTTAGATTTACAACATCCTCGCGGTTGTACTCAACCAGAAGATCGAGCGCCTTTTGGTCACCACGCTTGTAGTGTCGCCACAACGTGATCGCATCTCGGCCGGTAAGACCGTCGGTGTCGTCCCCTCGTACCATTCCTAATTCGCGTTCAATCTTCTTGAGTCCTCCCCTGAACCCTAATCTTCTCATAGAGTGGCACAAATCAATGTGCAGGAGATCAAATTCGACGTACGGAAAGAGTTTCTTAAGTAATGGGATATCGAACCCTGAGCCGAAAAAAGTAATCATAAGTCCCTTATCCACCATAAAGTATGGGAACTCATCAATGTCCCTTCCCTTTACGAACGCGCGGAACTGGTCGCCGTCGTAGGCTCCGATCATGGTGATGGACTCTGCTCCAAAACCGCCGTCAGTCTCGATATCGAGGTAGGCGATTCGGTCGCTAAATTCTGGAAAGGTTCGCCAATGTTCTCTTGTGGCGATCTTTCTCGCAAAGTACTTTGCATCTCGCTGTTCGAGTTTTTTCAGCGAGTTCTTTATCACTCTGGTCGCATCAATGGCTAAGTTCCAAGAGGCCCCGGGAGCTAAGTACTCATCCCATGTGAGCGCGCCTTGGCTCCACAGCTCACGTTCCAACTGCTCGGAGATGCCTGGGACGTGAAGATAAGTGCTTGTGAGCAAAGTGGTTTGTTGATACCCGCTGCGGTCAGCGCAATGCGTCGGCGACGACCCATCCACAAAGCGCACCGAGATAAATGACGTTGCCGCCCCAGAGGAGCGTTTGGGTCGGAATGATCGCGGGCGACAGGTTCGACATAAGTGCGTAAGCAACGGTGAGGGTTGCGACAAGCGTTATGAGCCGGCTGATGCTGTAGGTGAACGAGTTTTGGAGCAGTCCGAGAAAAATGTAGATGAGTGCCGAAGCCCAGAAGCTTACGATTGCGATAAGTCCAAGCGCGGCTGCGGGCCCGATACGACCGGAGCTTGAGCGCATAACGGTTTCCCAGCGGTCCACGGCTTGCGAAATTGAAAGCGTTGAGCCCACGAGCACGCCATTGACGAACATCATGACGAACAGCCCAACCGACCAACTGCTGATGAGCTTGGCGGACTCAAACATTGGCGCCTCGCGGGCGATGGCAACGTAACCGAGCATGAGCCCAGAGAGCGCGATCGTTGTTAGAATCGCGGCCGCGGCAGAGTTTGCTTGTTTGGCTTTTGCGCGCGGGCTATCGGCCGTGATCATCCGATTCAAGTCTTCGTATCGCCGAAGATACGTGGGGTTTCGCGGCTCGAACTGCACGGCGTAAGCGTAATGGTTGAGTGCGCCGTTCAAGTCTTCACGGAGGCGGGCGATATCTCCGAGCATGGCGTACGCCATTGCTTGTGTGCTGTCAATCTTGATGATCTGTTTTGCAAGCGCTTGCGCCCGGTCCATCCTTCCAAACGAAAACTCTTTAGCGGCATCCATGAGAAGCTTTGAAACGCTTGCCGACGGCGCAGTGCGCGGTTGTTCTGCGGGGCGTGTTTGCTGAGTGTAGGTGCGTTTGAAGTCGTACTCTCGCTCGAAACGGAGTCCCGCATCGTAATCGCGCCTTCGCGTTGGGTCGGAGAGGACTTGGTAGGCGGCATTGACCGACATGAATTGCTCGGTCGTTGAGGGGTCGCCACTTCGGTCGGGGTGCAGCTTTAGAACGAGCTTTCTGTAAGCGGCACGAATCTGAGCGGTTGTCGCGTTCTCAGGCAGATCGAGGGTTTGATAGTGTGTCTGCTTCCTCACGGGCCGCCGGCGCTTTCCAGGTTTTGGATGTAGTTCATGATGAAATTGACCAAGATGTATGCCACGAACACCGCTGCAATCAGCAGGAGAAACAGAGGGACGATTTTGACCATCTTTTCTGCACGAACATCTGCTTCGTCTTCAAACTGCGCTGCAATGTTTTCGAGCATTGCGTCGAGGTTTCCGGTGTGCTCACCGGTGTTGACCATGTCGAGCGTAACTCGGTTGAAGGCTTTTGTGTTTGCGAGAGACTGCGCGATCGGTCGTCCTTCTTGGATCCAGATGGCGGCGGGTCGAATCTTCGCGGCGATGTATTCGTTTCCGCAAGCTTCGGCGGCAAGCGCAATCGTTTGTTGCATGGGGAGACCGCCGCGGTACATCGCAGAGAATGCCCTGCCGAACTTCGCCATGGCGAGCATATGAACCGTTCCACCGATGTACGGTATGAACAGTAGCCATTGATGCACTGCGAGTCTGAACGGACGTTGGTTCATCAGCAGTGGGCCGACGATGAGCCAGAAAACGAGGATAATCGCGATAGAAACGATTGCAATCGGCAGCGTAAGAAATGTGAACAGTTGGAACGGGGAGTCTTTTGCGACCATTCCGATGACCATGTTTGCGCCGATGGGGATGAAAATGATCGCAAGAAGAAGAATTTTTGCGTAGAAGGTCGCGGCCTTCATTTTGTTTCTGAGCTTTATCTCTTTCGAGATGTACTCTTTGAGATGTTCGAGACTGCTCTCAAGCGCGCCGCCCTTTTCGCCGACTCTGATGAGATTCGTTTGGAGTGAGGAAAAGACTTCCGGATATTCCGCCATGCACTCGGACATCGGCCGACCGTGCAGTACGTACTCCCTCATCTTGCGGATGACGGTGCGCATTTTCGGATGATTGTTCGTGTCGGCGAGTGTTTCGAGGGCGGTTACAAGTGGAACGCCCGACTTGTACATGGACCAAAGCTGAGCATAGAAGCGTTGGAGAGTTTCGAAATTGACTTTTCCGACGATGGGGGCGACGACATTTCGAGAGATCGGATCGCGGGAGGAGTCGTAAGGTTGACCTTCTTGGAGAATCTCGACCCGGAACCCTCGTTTGCCGAGCTCATCTCGGGCCGCATTCTCGCTGATAGCTTGAACGACGCCGGTCTGCCTCATGCCTTGCATGTCGAGGGCGGTGTAGGTGAAAAGCTTCGTGCTCATGGGGTTGCGTATTAGTTAATCGTCAAATAGGACGAATTGGTTCACGGTGAATTAGCCCAATCCTCAATAGTTTGGGGCATATCGCCGTAACAGCCCTTTACCAACACCAACACAAGGACTAAGGTTGTCAAGAGGATAATCAGGCAACCGGCGGAGGCGAGCCCGCCCCGAATCGCGCTGTTTTTTGACTCGAATTCGGCGCTGGAAAGCTGGATGAGCCGGTCGAGAGTGCCAACGACATCGCCCGTCTGCTCGGCGGTTTTGAACATCGGGCCGTACTCCACCGGGAAGACGCGAGCACGGGCAAAGCTTTCGGAAAGGGGCCGTTCACCCGTGGCGACACCGGCTTCGCTGAGAGCCATGGCGATATTTGCGTTTGGCACGGAGCCGGCGGCGATGGCCCAGGCCGAACTCGGCGCAACACCGGAATGAGACAGGTTCCGAAGAGACCAGAGGAATGCGCGGAGCGATTCGGCACGGCCGCGCGCGCCAAGTCCGAATGGCATTTTCAAAGCGAGTTTGTGCCGCTTCAAAATGTTGGACGATGACATGAGCCGCATTCGGTACAGATAGAGCAGGGCGGCGACTCCGCCCACAATCGGTAGCGTTGGGAAAACCAGATACTTGAAATAGGATGTCCAAAGGGCTTGTGCTGTGCCCGCTCGAAAGCTATCCCAGAACGCGGCGGGGAGTGGGAGCGCGAGTACGACGCCAACAATCCCTTGCCACGTTGCGAATTTCAGGAACCAGAACCATCGGCGATAAGATGCGGCTTCGGAGTACTGATTGGCAAGGAACTCAAGTGATTCAGGAAGAAAACCGCCGTGCTCGCCTGCGCGAACCATGCCCACCGTGTGAAACGGAAACAGATCCACATATTTCGCCATCGTTTTGCTGATAGCGCCACCTTCACGCGAGCCGTGACTGATTTCGTTTGCTGCACGGATGAGGTCGGGGTTTTGGACTCTGCCAGAAAGTTGGCTGAACGCATCGAATGGGCCGATGCCCGCGCGTATCAGTTGCGCTGCTTGTGAGAAGAACACCATCAGCTCGAACTCGGAGGCTCTCTTCGTTCGCACGTACTCGGGAGCTTGTGCCGACTGAGAGTTGGAACCGTGAATGAGCACGCTCTTGAATCCGCGAGCAGTCAGCGCCTGCGACGCGGATTGCGCATCGTTGGACTCGAGCGTGCCGTCAAACGTGCGGCCGGACGTGTCAGTCGCTGTGTATCGAAAGAATGGCATTGGTTAGTCTTACGCAAGATTGCTCCTGAAGAGCGTGAGTGGCAAGTTGTGTTGTGAGGCCACCACAAACGTGAAGAGTTGGCGCGGTTTCAGAAAGAGGTTCAACCACAAATCTTCGTTCGCAAAGCCGCGGATGCGGCAACACGAGATGTTCTAAATCAACTTTGATGATCTCTCCGGAGTCAGTGGTCATCACCACTAAATCAATATCCACCTCCCGCGGTCCGTAGCGATCTCTTCGGAGTCTGCCACACTCTGTTTCTATCTCTTTCACAACTCTGAGCAGATCGGATGGTTCGAAATCTGTTTGGAGTTCGACTACGGCATTCAGGAAGGCCGGCTGGTCTTCAACATACATCGGATCCGATTCGTACACGCTGCTCACTTTGGTTACCTCTCCCGCACGCAAGTCGAGACGATTTAGAGCCTGCTGTAGGTTTGCGAGGCGGTCACCTAAATTTGAGCCGAGCCCCAAGTAAGCAATCACAACAGGAATTCTAACGGTTCGTCAATCGCTTCTGCTGGATCGGGGTGAAATCCGTCGGGCGTGACCGGCCCGTAGAGAGCAAACTCGCGCTCGCCCCGATAGCACCAACCTTGGTCGCCATACGACCAGTGCCAGTACTCACTTGGGTAGTTGGTGAGGGCTGATTGCGACACGGCTTCGTACAGGATGCGCCGGTGCTTCGCCGCAGCTTCGGACAAGCCGGTCGCGTTCGTTGGGTAGATGCGCCGATCTCGCACCGCGAATGGAGAGACCATATCCAGCTCTTTGCCGTTCTCATCGGCGAGCATGATGTCCACGGCGCCCCCGGTCGAGTGTGGCGGAGGAACCTTGGAGTGAATTGGCGCTGTGAAACGATTTGTGATTCTTTTGAGGGCGGCCTCACTGTATTCAGGGTGCCGAGATTTCCATCGCGCATACGATCCAAGCCACATTCTGCGCTGAATATGCGGAGGACGCCAACCCTCGATTACCGCGAGTTTGTACGATTTTGGGAGCGCATTTGCCGCAACGACCAGCGCTTCGACAACTGACTCCCGAGCGAGCGAAAGCCGCTCGTATTTCCAGCGCGGTTTTGCTTGAATGATTTGCTTATGAATGCCAAGAAACGGAACGAGCTTTTCGCCGCACTCTCTGATTTCAACTTTTCGCAGCAGAGTGACAGGCTCTGCTGGAGACGGCGGTTTTCTCGAGGGCTCCTTACTCATGGTGTTATCAGATAGACTGTTTTATGTGGCGAAAGTTGCAGTGGTTACTGGCGGCGCGGGCGCCCTGGGCCGAGCGGTTTGTGATTGGTTTGCAGGACATGAGTATGACGTCTATTTGACGGCGATTTCGGAATCTGAGAAAGCGGGCTATGAGGGACCGGGTTCGGTGGCGATCGCCGATCTCACAAAAAGCGAATCTTGTTCAGAATGGGCTTCGAAGCTGCCATCGGAAATTCATGCGGCGGCGATGATTGCAGGCGGTTTTGCGATGAAGCCGATAGTCTCGACGACAGATAGTGAGATGCAGAAGATGATTTCGCTGAATTTGCTGACGGCCTCCAATGCGCTCGCGGCCATCGCTTCTCGGCTAAAGGCTGCGAATCAATCTGGGGTCGTTTTTGTTGGATCACAGGCTTATTCGGGCGCGGCCGGGATGGCTGGGTATGCGGCCAGCAAAGCTGCGGTTTTGAGTTTCGCGAACTCGGCCGCGCTGGAGCTGAAGGAGTTTGGCGTTAGAGTGAACACGATTATGCCGGACATTATTGACACACTGGCCAACAGAGCTGCAATGCCTAACGCGGACTTTGACAAATGGCAAAAGCCGCACGAAATTGCCGAAGTCATCGGTTTTCTTTGTTCCGATGCGGCGAGGATTGTTTCAGGAAATGACTTGAGGTTGTCACGATGAACACAGCACAGTTTTATGAAGAAAATGGCTACGCGGTTTTGACGGGCATTATGTCTGCGCAGCAGATTAGCGAAATGCAGTCGGAAACCGACGCGCTGATTTGTCGCGTGAAAGAAGCCGCTCGCGACAGCAGTTTTCTTTGGGGAGGAAAGTGGCTTTCGGATGAGGAGCGCGGCAAACTTGAAATTGACGGTGTGCATGACCCGCAATTTCATTCAGCCGCATTTTCTCGTTTGCTTATGGGCTGTAATTCGGTTTGGGATGCTGTGGAACAGATCATTGGGCCTAATATTCAGCTTCATCACACCAAACTGATTGCAAAACAGCCGGGAGTCGGCGCGCCGTTTCCGATGCATCAAGACAAGCCTTATTTTCCACACGAAAAGGACTCGATGATGGCTGCGTATTTTCATTTTGATGATGGAACGATTGAGAATGGATGTTTGCATGTTGTTCCCGGTTCGCATCGGCTTGGCGACTTGCCGGTTATGCCAGATGGTTTGTATTTGGACCCTGCGCAGTACAACTTGGGAAACTCGGTGCCGCTCGAAGCAAAAGCTGGAGATGTCGTTTTGTTTTCGTATTTGACAATACACGGAAGTGGCAACAACGTGAGCGAACGGCAGCGGAGGAATTGGCTCGTTCAGGTTCGGGCCGCCGATGATTTACCGACGGTGTCATGCCATCATTCGCGCGGACAGGGGATGATGATTCGTGGTGTTGACCCATTGGTTAGAATGACGGAGCTTTAGGATATGGCAAAAACTTGGCATGAGAAGCTGAATTCATCGCATCCGGCACACGTTGAGACGATGGAGAAAACGATGTGGGGATTGCCGATCGGCACAAAGCTCTTCATCGCCCACCCGACGATGGTGAAAGCGTACATTGAAAAGATTCCCTTAGGAAAATCAAAAACGGTCGTTGAGATGCGAGAGTTGCTTGCGAAGAAGAACAAAGCGGACGCGACATGTCCGATGACCGCGAGCATTTTTGTGAGGATTGTTGCTGAGGCTGCGCTTGATGAGATGCGCGCAGGCGCTTCGGTTTCGAAGATAACGCCGTTTTGGCGGATTGTTGACGAGAAATCTACGGTTGCGAAAAAGCTGAGCTGTGGGGTGGAGTTTATCAAGAAACAGCGAAAAGCGGAAGGAATTTCCCGATGATGTTCCCGTTCTGAACTCGCGCTACTGCATCTGTGCGGGAGAGGCTCTCTGGAGTCCCGTCGAGCGTAGCGAGGGAAATGAGCGAAGCGAATAGGGAGACAAAGGGAGAGGGTGTCCGGCTAACGATTTCCTGTATGCCGCGAAATCAAGACTCGTCCCTGGCGGAGATTATGCACCCAACTCTTGATCTCCCCTTCGCGCAGACGCAGTGGAGAGAAATGCTTGCTCGGTGAAGCTCATCACTCACGGACTACACTTACGACTTGTCCGCGACGCTATCCCGTTGTCGGTTAGCCGAGCGCTTTTTCAATGGCTTGCAAGACCTGTTCGTCGGTCGGTTTCACTTTCGGTTCAAATCGCGCGATGACTTGGCCGTTTTTGCCGAGGAGGAATTTGGTGAAGTTCCATTTGATCGGGCCGGCAAAAGCTCCGCCGGTTTCTTTTTCGGTCAGGAATTTGTAAAGCGGATGAAGGCCATCTCCGTTTACGACGATTTTTGAGAACATCGGAAACGTGACGTGGTAGTTGCCGGTGCAGAACGCTTTGATTTCGGCGTCGGTGCCCGGCTCTTGTGCGCCGAATTCGTTGGCTGGAAATCCGAGAATGACAAGTCCCTTCGATTTGTACTTTTCGTAGACGGTTTGCAAGTCGGCGTATTGCGGCGTGTAGCCGCACTGGCTTGCGACGTTGACCATCATCACGACCTTGTTTTTGTAGGTTTCGAGCTTGACGGGTTTGCCGTCAATGTTGTTCATTGTGAAGTCGAGTGGCGAGTGGGGGAGCATAGTGGCGAGAATTATGGCTGTGATCATGGGTTCAGTTTACACGGTTTGCCCCGAGTCCAGCCGACGTGCTATGAGGAGTGGTTTAGGGTCGAGCTGACCGAGCTTCGGCTAACGCCTTCTTTTCCTCGTCAACAAACTCTGCTGCGGATGCGTTGGACAAGATGCCGATGAACAGACCGCCGATCCCGCCACCAATTGCAGCCCCTAACATCCCTGGTAATGCCATCCTGAGAAGCAGTATCGAGGCGAGCATGATTGCGAAAGAAAACAACAGAACTCGGCCTTTCTTCCAAGATCGTTGAACGCAACGTCTCCAAACCACCTTCTGCTCTTCGGTGCTGAGTTCTGCCATTCCCGGTACGTCCGATATTTTCCAGTAAATCTTCATCCGTTCCGCCTATCTCCGAAGAGACGTTAGGAGCCTTTCAACCGGCTCGCTTTTGTCTTTCCGTGTGCTCCGGAGAATGCTCCAATTCGCGCAAGACCTCCGGAACCAATTCGTTTGCCTTGCCAATTTGCCATATCAGACAGAGCAGAAACGGAACCGATGCTCCGATTAATCCGCCCCATCTGCCGCCAATGAAAAACGCTCCCAGAATGAATCCAAGAATAACGACAAGAAACTCGAACATCCAAAATAACCATGATTTGCCAGCGCGTTTGTGAGCCTCATTCCAAACGCGCACGCGAGTCTTTGCATCCAATGACGCCATACCCGGTATGTCTGCCAGCCTTCGATAGTATTTCATTGGTAACTCTTAGAACGGCGAGAAAACTGTCGTTCTTGTAAATCTGCTGGAATTATGTACTGCAATCTTGCCGGTTTCCAAGCTGGAACTACTCTTTCGACTAATTCGTCTGGCATAATACTTGCCGCTATGCATTCTTGCGCTAGGCTATTTTGCCGCGCACGGCAAATTCCGAAAGGGGAAACATTTATGAATAACAAACAAGCGATTGTGATAGCAGGGGTGTTGGCCGTAGTGGGCACCGCCCACGCAGCCGAATATACGTTTCGGCCAGAGCCACGCGATCTTAATGATCTAGACCACTACTACAACTACACCTGGGGAATTGGCTGGAGCCCACAAAACGGCGAAGTCATCACCGAGGCCACTTTGTCCTTCAAGAACATCTACGACTGGCAGGTCGAAGACGATCACCTTTACATCCACCTGTTGGATAGCGCCGATCTCGGAGTCGTTGAGCACTTTGACGATCAGGGCGACGGCGACGCATTCGTCGGCCAGGGCGTACTCATTGACGATTGGAACGATCCAAACGGCGGTAATGACACAGGTTTTGACCTGGTGTACAAATTCACCGACAAGAATCTGATCGGAACCCTGACTCAGTACGCACAGGACGGAAATTTTGGATTCGGTATTGACCCGGACTGCCACTACTTCAATGAAGGAGTCAAGTTCGTCATCCAAACTGAAGTTGTTCCTGAGCCTATGACCATCGCTGGTCTCGGTGTTGCAGGAGCCGCTCTCCTCTCGCGCAGATTGCGCAAAACTCGCTAACATAGCGCCTGCTCGTTCATTGTCGAGCGTCCACCTTTCGGTGGACGCTCGCCTTTACTTTTGTATCACACGCAGGTTGTCTATCAGGCGCACTCCTCCGAGTGTCGCAGCGGCGAGGACTCTCGCAAATTCGGCGTCGGTCTCGACTGGCTCAAGAGTGTTTTCGTTTACGATCGCCACATAGTCCACAGCCGAAAATCCCGACTGCAAAAGCCGGCTAGCTGCCTCAGCCTCCACAACCCGCGGCGGAACCCCCAAAAAGAACTGCTCAGCGCAAAAGTTAATCTGGCGATAAAGTTGAGGCGCGACCTCTCGAAACTCTGGCGCAAGCAGCTGATTGCGCGAAGACATGGCTAATCCATCCTCTTCTCTAACCGTGGGCGCGATTCTCAGCCACACCGGAATGTCAAGATCGGCGACCATTCGTCGAATCACACAGCATTGCTGCCAATCCTTCTCACCGAAGTAAGCGTAGTCGGGCAACACCAAATGGAACAGCTTCGAAACAACAGTCGCCACACCATCGAAATGCCCTGGTCGGTGCGCGCCTTCCCAGTTTTCTGAAACACCTTTGACCGTGATTGTCGTTCCACCGAAGCCGCTCGGATAGATCTCCTCTTGATTGGGTACGTAAAGTAGGTCGCAACCTGCCATCTCGCACAGCTTGGCGTCGGCGGATTCGTTGCGGGGATAGGTTTCGTAGTCGCGGGCGTCATTGAACTGAAGTTTGTTCACGAAGATCGAGGTGACGACAGCCCCATTGTCCTCACGCTCCCGAGCTGCCTGGTTTATCAGACTCGCATGGCCGGCGTGAAGCGCACCCATTGTCGGAACGAATTGGACAGGTCCTGCAAATTGCACCAACGCCTCCGAGAGTTCGCTATTCGTTCGTACAATCTGCATTTAGAAAGCGTTTTCGTCCGATGGAAATTGGCAATTGCGAACGTCGGCGGCGTACTTTCCGAGCGCCTGCACGGCGGCTGAATGAAACTCCATATACCTGCGCGTGTGTTTGTACGGCTCGCCCTCTGCGATACCA
Organism: Fimbriimonadales bacterium; assembly: GCA_046330175.1. GTDB lineage: Bacteria > Armatimonadota > Fimbriimonadia > Fimbriimonadales > ATM1 > JAJPJR01. The sequence goes on along the minus strand of JAXLTG010000001.1, from coordinate 237,183 downwards.
AGCAGATCGTGAAACACCTGCACTTCACCGTCGCACTCTTTCCCGGCGCCAATGCCGATCGTGGGAGCAGGGCACTCTTTTGTGAGTTGCGCGGCGACGACCGCAGGCACCATCTCGACGACGAACGAAAACACACCGGCATCGCAAATGGCTTGTGCATCATGAAGCACGGCTTCTGCCTGTTGACCGCGGCCCTGAACTCGATACCCTCCAAACTTGTGAAGGCTTTGAGGAGTAAATCCCACGTGGCCCATCACAGGTACGCCGGCTTTGACCAGCGCGGCGATCGCTTCGGAGTAGTCGCCTTCGAGTTTCACCGCTTCCGCCCCGGCTTTCATAAGCGCGATTCCGTTATCAACGGCTTGTGAGGGCGAAGATTGATACGAGCCAAATGGCATGTCCGCAACCAGCAAAGCCCTCGAACAACCTCTCGACGCAGCGGATGTGTGATGAAGCATCTCTTCCATAGAGACCGAAATCGTGCTGTCGTATCCGATTACGGTGTTTCCGACCGAGTCGCCAACAAGAACAATGTCAACGCCAGCCAGATCGGCGATGCGCGCCGAGGGCGCGTCGTAGGCTGTGACTGCGACAATCCGCTGTCCTTTCATCCCTCGAATTTTTGGGGCCGTGATCTTGTCGGACATCGCCGTTGAGAGTACCGCCAACAAAAATGTAGTGCATCCGCCCGCGTCGGTGGCGAGCGGATGCTTGAGGGGGATTAGGAGGGGTTAGCGAATCTGGTCAGCCAGAGTGCGCCGAATCATGGCATCGGCGATGTCGTCGCCGGAAGGGTTGTAAGTCCCGGCTTCGATTCTGGCCTTGATTTCCTGCACGAGGTCCTCTCGGACGTCGGGCATCTGACGGATGGTTTCTTGAACTTTAAGCAGCATTTCGGCATCGGCGCTGGTGGTCAGCGGCTTGTCGTAGAGGGTTGTGGTTGTGAGGTCGCGTTTCGTTTGGCGGCCTTGTTTGGCTGCCAGCTTTGCCTGTTCGATAGATACTTTCATCTTCATTCTCCCGTGCGCATATCCGCACTAAGACAGGCAACCTGGCTTTCCTCACGGTCCATCGGCTTTGCGCTCCCCACACGGGGGATTGCCACAGAATCTGTCCAAGGGGCGTAGCCTCGCCCAATTGGTATGTCGGTACGCGTGCGTCAGTTCTTTAGAGCTGACGATACGGATTTCCAAAAAATCTCGCATTTGGGGTCAAAAAGCCCGAAAGGTATAATACTCCCCTTCTTGCGCGAGTGGTGGAATTGGTAGACACGCATGCTTGAGGTGCATGTGCCCGAAAGGGCGTGAAGGTTCGAGTCCTTTCTTGCGCACCAGATTTCCCTTCCCTCATCCAACCTCATACCTTTGGTTCTGCCAATGGCCCTAAGCGGGGCTGTTTTTGGGCTCGAACCACCCCCAAAAAGCTATAATTGATCACGTTGATGAATTATCGAGTTTTGGTAGTTGATGATGAGGAGGATGTTCGAAAGTCGGTCCAACGGAGATTGGAGCGCCAAGGCTTCCACGTGGAGACGGCGGCGTCCGCCGACGAAGGGATGTCACGCATCGCCGAGGCGGAGCGCGCCTTTGACGTGGTGGTCACCGACATGAGCATGGAAGATCCTGAGGCTGGAATACGAATCCTCCAGGCTGCGTTCGGTCGCGACGTGTTCGCAGAGGTCATCGTGATGACCGCATACGGCAATGTGAAGAACGCTGTCGAGTGTATGAAGCGCGGGGCATTTGACTACATCGAGAAGAACATTCCGGGCGTGGATGTGTATGAGCTGCTCACGATAAAGATTGAGCAGGCGATGGATCGAAGACGCCAAAGCGTGAACACGGTCGAGTCTTGGGAGAGAGTCGCCAAGGCAAAAGTCTGAACAGCGCCGAGTCGGCGAGCGCCGACAGGTTGGAGCCGAACTCGTGAAGACAGACCACATCCGAAACTTTTGCATCGTGGCGCACATTGACCACGGAAAGTCCACCCTAGCCGACCGGATTCTGGAAAAGACCGGCGCCGTGAAGGGTCAGGCTCAGGAGCAGATGCTCGACTCGATGGATTTGGAGCGTGAGCGTGGCATCACCATAAAGATGACTGCTGTTAGGCTCGGCTACGCGGCGAGCGACGGTGATGAGTATGAATTCAATCTGATTGACACTCCCGGTCATGTGGATTTCACTTACGAAGTTTCACGTTCGCTGAACGCTTGCGAGGGGGCGCTGTTGGTGGTTGATGCGACACAGGGCGTCGAAGCGCAAACCATCGCGAACGCTTCCATGGCGATGAACCAGGGACTTGAGATTATTCCCGTGATCAACAAAATAGATTTGCCTCATGCAGACGTTCGAAGAGCAAAAGAGGAGATTGAATCAGCTTTAGCGATAGATGCATCGGACGCTGTTGAAGTCAGCGCGAAAACGGGCGTTGGTGTGGAACAGCTCTTGGAAGCGATCGTCAAGAGAATCCCGCCGCCTTCGATGCGTGAAGGGCTTGAGAGGCTTTCGGAAGCGAATCCTCTTAGCGCGCTCATTTTCGATAGTCACTTTGATCCGTATCGGGGAGTTGTGGCTTATGTCCGCGTCTTCGATGGAAAAGTGAATCGTGGCGACAAGATTAGGATGATGTCTACCGGAATGGATTACCAGGTTGATGAAGTCGGTTTCTTCGCGCCTTCGCTATCGAAGTGCGACGCGCTCGGTCCTGGCGAGGTCGGGTACATCACCGCAGGAATTAAGGCGATCGGAGAAGCGCAGGTTGGCGACACGGTTACGCTTTCGGATAACGCAGCGGAGCATGCGCTTCCTGGTTATAGAAAAGCGAAGTCTATGGTCTTCTGCGGACTCTTCCCAACGGATGGGGATCAGTACCAGTCGCTCAGAGACGCGATTGAGAAGCTTCAGTTGAACGACAGCGCGTTGACGTTTGAACCAGAGAACTCAGAGGCGCTTGGGTTCGGCTTTCGTTGTGGATTCTTGGGGTTGCTGCATATGGACATCACGCGGGAACGCCTCGAGCGCGAATTCAACCTTGAGCTAATCTTGACTGCGCCCAGTGTGAACTATGCGGTGTTCAAAACCGATGGGACGTTTGAGCAGATTTCCAATCCGAGCGAATTTCCACCACCTCAAAACATCGCGCATATTGAGGAGCCCGCAGTCACCGCAATGCTGATGATGCCTCAGGAGTACGTCGGAACTGTGATGAACCTTTGCAAGAGTCGTAGGGCGATTTACCAGAAGATGGAGTACCCGTCTCCAAACCGAGTGATCGTTCACTACACTATCCCACTCGCAGAGATATTGTTGGACTTCTACGACAAATTGAAATCGCAGACGCGTGGATACGCGAGTTTCGATTATGAGTTCACGGATTACATTCGTTCCGACTTGGTGAAAGTTGATGTAATGCTGAACGGGGACATTGTGGATGCGCTGTCGTTCATTGTGCATCGGGACGAGTCGTATCTGAGGGCGCGAGCGATGACTGAGCAGCTAAAAAAGGTCGTCCCTCGTCAGCAATATGAAGTGAGAATTCAAGCCGCAATCGGGGCGAAAGTCATCGCAGCGGAGTCTGTTAAACCGTTCAGAAAGGACGTGACGGCGAAATGTTATGGCGGCGACATTTCAAGAAAGCGCAAACTGCTTGAGAAACAAAAAGAAGGAAAGAAGCGTATGAAGAACATCGGCTCGGTCGAAGTGCCTCAAGAAGCGTTTCTTAGTGTGCTAAAAGTTGCGGAGTAATATGGGGCGCATGGGGCGAACGACCCCCGTTAGCCCGCGATCTGGCCAGAATTCGGGTAAACGCTGCGTTGTGAAGTTAGGAGGAGTGCGCGCTTTGAATAAATTCGGATTGATTTTTGTCGCAATTACGGCGGCAATGGTTTCGTCGAGAGGCGAGGACCTGACGCTGTTGCAGGCGATTGAGCTGGCGAAGCGAAACAACGGAGTGCTCGCCTCCGCGTCTGCAGCTGTGGCGAGCGCGCGGTCTGGTGTTCGAGAAGCGAACGCTGCCTTCCTCCCTTTCGTAACGCCGAGCTATGAATTCAGCGACATCGAAAGCAAGAGTTCAATCAACAGCTCGATTTTTCGCAGCACGGACCATACCGCTGGGATTGATGCGACGTGGACGGTGCTCGACGCCGGTCAAAGACAATACGCGTATGGCCAAGCGAAGAAACAGTACGAGGCGACCCGCTACTCATCACTTTGGACCATGCGGCAAGTACTCTTCTCGGTTACCCAACAGTTCTATGCGGCTTTGCGTGCGCAGGAGCTAATGCGAACAGCGGAGGCTCAAGTTGTACGCACCAAGGAAGTTTTGGAAGTTGTAAAGAAGAGAGTCGAACTTGGCGACGCGGCAAAGAAAGATATTCTTCAAGCCGAGGCTGATGTAGCAAACGCCGAAGTTGACCTTTTGACAGCGGGGAACGATGTAGACACTGCCGAAGCAGGATTAAAAGCGATCATCGGTTGGCGCGAAGATCAAGCGCTTCCTGATCTTGGCCCAAGTGAGCTCGCCGGAGCCCCAACATTCGAGACGCTCGACGAAGCACTCAAAGTCGGCATAAGCAAACGCCCGGATGTCACATCTGCGTTGCGAGACCTCGAGTCCACTCGATACAACGTGTTGTTGGCTGAAAGGGACGCAAGCCTGGATTGGTCTCTGCGAGTCAACTACGGCAGGACCGTCGAGCCCCGCGACACTTTCAACCGCACGCTTACTTTTGTTGTGAGTTATCCGTTGTTCGATGGCGGGCTCTCACGCGAGCGAGTCAAACAAGCTCAGCTTGGGTACAAGAGCAACAAGGCGCTTTACGATCAGCAGCTTCGGGACGCAAAGAGCGAAATAGAGGCAGCGTTCTTAGTTTGGAAGCAGAACCGTCTGAGACTTGACGCAAGCACGAAAGCGCTGAAAGCTGCTCAGGTGAACTTCGACGCTGTGAGCGAAAGTCACAGACTTGGCGCAGCCAGCATTCAGGAAGTAACCACAGCACGCCTAACTCTTATCACAGCCGAAACTAACCAGATTCAAGCAGTGTATGACCAGTACATCTCCGACCTTCGATTTCGGTTGGTGACGGGCGACCCGCTCCCGGGGGAAAACTAATGGCGAATGGAAACGCCGTAATCTCGGTCACCGGACTTCAGAAAGATTATGTGATGGGTGAAGTGGTTGTTCACGCACTTCGGGATGTTACGCTTCAAATCTATCCAGGTGAGTTCGTTGCCATCATGGGACCGTCAGGATCAGGCAAGTCCACCTTTATGAACATCATTGGCTGCCTCGATAGACCGACGGCAGGCAACTACATCTTGGAAGGCAATGATGTCGCGAAAATGGACGACGGCCAGCTCGCTGAGATTCGAAACCGTGAGATTGGATTCATTTTCCAATCGTTCAATCTACTCCCTCGAACTAGCGCGCTGAAAAATGTTGAGCTTCCACTGGTTTACGCAGGCACCGGCACTCGGCGCGGAAAGGCGGAAACGGCGCTCGAACGCGTCGGGCTGCAACAGCGAATGCATCACCGCCCGAACGAACTGTCCGGCGGTCAGCAGCAGCGTGTGGCTATTGCGAGAGCGATTGTTAATAATCCGAGCCTCATCTTGGCGGACGAGCCGACAGGCAACCTCGACAGCCGGACGGGACTCGAGATTCTTGCGCTATTTCAGGAGCTGAATGCGGAGGGCCGAACGATAGTTCTGGTTACGCACGAGCAGGATGTCGCCGAAAGCTGCAAACGGATTATCCGGTTCAAGGACGGAAGGGTCGTCGCGGACGATCAAGTCCTCGAACAGACAAACGCTCGCAAACAACTTGAGCTTTTGCCCCCGCTCGACGCGTAGAGTGTTTGCAGCTACTGATAAAAGTCGCACTCTGTCTCACCGATAATCAAGCTCGGGTAGGGGCTTGATCTATTGAACCATTCGAACGGACTCAACGAGTATCGGAAACAGGCGGTGACCGGCGCGCAGCCGCTCGACCTCGTCGTTATGGTGTACGACGGTGCCCTGACAAGCTGCAGGCAGGCTCTTGAGGCGATGGAAACCAAGGACCTTCAGCTTCAGCACAAGCACCTGATTCGGGCTCAGCAGTTCGTCTCCGAGCTGGCAGCCAGTCTGGATATGCAAAAGGGCGGGGAGATGGCCCAAAACCTATTCGGTTTGTATGCCTACTGCCTCAACTCTCTCTCAACTGCGAACGTGACCGATAATCCCCAATTGGTAGAGGATTCTGTGAAGGTTTTGAGTGAACTCAGAGACGCCTGGCAGCAGATCCGAGAGGGGGAATCACGTGCAAGAGCAGCCTAAAGAACAAGCCGTACCGCTGGCCGAGAACCTGCTGGCGGTCACACTCAGCGCTATCGGCGCAGTCGAAGAAGATGACTGGCTAACTGCCGGGCAACTTTTGAGACGCCGGGAGCAGCTTCTGACTCAGCTTGAGCGCACGACCGACCTCACCGATGCCACTCTCCTGCTTCACCGAGTACAAGAGGCTGAGATGATTCTATTGGAGCGGATGGAGCAGCTCACCCAGTCCACGTCGGAAACCCTCCAGACCGCTCAAGCCGTCCGGCATGCCAGAAAGATGTACCAATCCACCGAGCAGGGCGCTCGGCTACTCGAACGGTTAGGCTGATTTAGCGCTTAGGTAGGCTCATGAGGTGCGAAGTCGCATCTCAACGATCATCATCCCAATCGTTGCGGGTGCCATCACCCTTGCGTTTTTGCTCCGGCCCCCAGGTCGGTACATCCTCCCAGAAAAGTCCGGCATAAGAATCGCCACCTACAACATCGCGTTCCTCACAGAACACGAAAGTCCGGAACGGATAGCGAATTTGAGATCGGTTATTCGGGCCGTTAATGCGGATGTTTGGGGATTGCAAGAGATCGAAAGCAAACGTGCTGCGCAGCAGGTTTTCGGCGATGAGTATGAAATCGGGATCGTGGACGATCGCGGTGAATCGCAAGACCTCGCGATTGCGGTCAAAAAGCCAGCGAAGCTACAAAGCTACAACCTGTTGTTTACCGATTCGGGATTGAACGAGTGGTTTCCCAACAAGCGCGATGTGTTGCGGGCAACCGTTCTGCTAGGGGGTCGCGAACTCGTGTTCTACGTCGTTCACTACAAAAGCCGTAGCGGAGGGAGGCTTGAAACCGAAAGTCGGCGAATCGGCGCCAGCAGAATTTTGTTGGACTACCTACGTGTGAACCCGAATGAACAGCGCGTTATTCTCGGTGATTTCAACGACACGCCTGATGACGCTTCCATAAACATCTTGGAGTCGGGCGATGGGCGCGCAGTCGGCAGGATGACCGACAATCCAGGCAGCTGGATATACAACGCGTCGCAGTCGCTTTGGAACGACAATCAATGCTCTCTCGAAGTTTTCTTGAATTATCGCGGCCGTTGGGTTTCTCCGAAAACTCGCGGCGCACGAAAGGAGAATGATCGGCTGAGGGGCGTTCACTACCGCTACCCGGACGATGTTTCCATCCCTCAGATTCTGTTCGATCAGATTTTGGTCTCGCCGAGTTTGCACGTGACGCGTTCGTTTATCTATTCAGACGTAGATGCCGTGAGAGGATTGAAAAGCGATGTGGTTCGAGATCCAAATGGCCATGCCGTCGTTCGCTCACGCGGCGGCCTTGCGTCGGATCACTTGCCGGTGTTCGCCGACGTCGCGTTTGGCTCAAGATGAGTTTGATGATGCGATCGGCGATGGAGAATCAAGTTCCATGTATGCGCGCCTACAATAAGCAGGCCGCCAAAACTCATGCCCGCGAATTCGAGCGAACTCACCTTGCTATGCGAAGTGTGACCCCCGACCTCAAAGAAAGAGGGGAGATGAAAAGCGATTAACGCAGTCATTCCGATCGACCAGACTACGAATGGCGCGGTCTGGCGATGATGCCGGCGACCCTGGCTTAGCGCAGCGATTCCAGTCACGATCGCAACTCCGACCACCGGCAACTCGACGTACGGAGTTCCCGCGGAGACGGCGAGTACTGGCAGCAGAACCGGGAGAAGGAGGCAGTGGACGGCGCACAGTCCGGAGGCGATGATGCCAGCGAAGTCCCAGCCGGGGTGACACTTGGGCTTCTCCATCTGCATAATGCAATATTATTGCACTTTATTGCGAATTCATGCGAGATATTCTTCTGCCGTGTTCGAATCGCGGCGATTTTGTTGGTCACCGGACGGAATTAGCGTTCTGTTCGAGGCTGACGGGAAGATTCAGGTCTCAGACCTGTCTGGAAGTCTCGCGACAATTGCTGAGGTTGGGTCGGGGGAGTTTCATTTCGGATGGACCGCTAACGGTGTGGTTTATGTGTCGCTTGGCGACCGGCTCCAGATCGCGACTCGCGAGGGGACGGTGCTGGACGAAGTGAACCTTGATGGAGCGCCGGTTGGAATTGTGCCTTCGAATACCGGCGAGTGGTTGGCGCTACTTTTTGTGGATCACGCGTGCTTGGTGGAGGCGTCACAGTTCAGAGTTCAACAGCGAATTCGCGGCGCGTTTTTCAATGCTTGCTTTTTGGCTCAATCGCCTTCGGTTTGGCTAGTAACCGAGACGGGGATTGTGCTTTTACATCTCGTGTCTGGCGAGAGTTATGATCTTGCGATTTCTGGTAATGCAATGGCGACACATGCGTTTGCGAATGGTAGGCAGTCGGTTCTTTACTTGATTTCAGCTAGCGCCGACTCTGCGTCCTCTTTAAGCCGCTACATTGCCTCACAAAATGTTCCGCGCTTTTGCGAATGTCTGCCTATTAATGTTCCGCAGGATTGCCGCGTCTTATCGCCCACGGTTTCACACAGTGGCGATTTCGCATTTTGCGTGATTGAGGAAGGGCGATATCGGCGGTTAGCGAAACTCGACCTGGCCTCGGGGGAGATTTCGTTCATAACGCCAGCCGAGCTAAACGTCCAAGATTTCTCGGTTCCGGGTCGTTCCTCGGAGGTCTATCTGACCGGGAAGTTCGAGGAGGGCGACCCTCAGCTATTTCGGCTAAGTCAACCCGCAAAACTTGAACAAATTAGCCGCTCAAAAGGCCTCGTGGACGTGGCAGTCGCCCCGGATGGAGAGTCATTCGCGTATGAGTTCGGCCTCTCGGGGGGCGGCCAAAAGCTGCTTCGGATGGACGGCCCTCGAATGCAGTTACTCTTCGAGAAACGGGAGTAGCTTGCTGAACAGTTGGGTGAGAAGTTCGACCGCTGCATTGAACTTCGATCGCTTGCTGACTTGTACGACTTCGCCATCCGCAAAGTGTATTTCCAACTCGTTGTCGTCGCTGCTAAATCCGATATCGGCGCGCTCTACATTGTTCAAGCAGATTGCAAAGAGCTTTTTGTTCGTCAGCTTTTTTGAAGCGTTTTTCTGGTGGTCTTCAGTCTCGGCTGCAAAGCCGATCACAGGCAACTTCGGGTTCGCATTCGTAATCGCTTCAATCACGTCAACTGTTTTCACGAGCTCAAGCGAAATGCTGTCCTGCTTCTTTAGCTTCTCTTTGCTGAATTCCTGAACTTTGTAATCTGCGACCGCTGCGACGCAAATCGCGAGGTCCATCTCTTTGGCACGTTCGGCAGAGCGCGTCGCCATCTCTTCCGCTGTTTCGACGCGGACTAGTTCGTCCACGGCTGGAGGTATTAGCGTTGTGGGGCCCGCCACGAGAGTCACAGTTGCGCCCATCTGTTTCAGCGCCCGCGCAAGCGCAAAACCCATCTTTCCGCTCGACCGATTCGACAAGTACCTGACGGGGTCAATCGGCTCTCGTGTCGGTCCGGCGGTTACGAGCACGCGCTTACCCTTGTACAGGCTTGACACTGCTGCAGCTTCGAGGCAGGCTTCGGTGATCGCTTCAATTGAGGCGAGTTTCCCCTGGCCGTGCTCCCCACAGGCCACATCCCCAGTCGCGGGCATTACAACCTGGGCACCCTTCCGCTGGAGCATCTCAAGGTTGAGTTGGACCTCCTCCGACGCAAACATCGTCGGGTTCATCGCCGGCGCGATCACGAGCGCGGCGTTGGTTGCGGAGACGACTGTCGTCAGCATGTCGTCTGCGACACCATGCGCAAGCGACGCGAGTATGTTTGCAGTTGCTGGGCACACCAAAACGACATTTGCTTCGCGGGCCCAAAGGATGTGCGCCATCTCGCCGGCGACCGGTTCATCGAATGCGTGTGTTAGACACGGGTTTCCCGTCAGCGCTTCGAAAAGTTGTGGCGTGACGAACTCTTGCCCTGCGCGAGTCAAACAGACGCGAACTTTGCATCCATGCCGCATCAACTCTCGCGCAACATCCGCGGCCCGATATGCCGCAACGCTGCCGGAAACTCCCAGAACTACCGTAAACACTTCAACCGCCCGGACACAATTTGGTGCACTTCTTGAGCACACCGTTTTAGATCGTCGTTGACGACCACAAACTCATACTCGTTGGCGCAAGCGATTTCTAAGCGCGCGTTTTCAAGTCTCGTTTGAATCTGTTCTTCTGTTTCAGTTGCGCGTTTTCTGAGCCTTTCTTCAAGGGCCTCTAACGAGGGTGGCATCAGGAAGATGCTGACCGCTTCCGGCCTCTTCAGTCGCACGTCGCGGGCGCCTTGGACATCAATTTTGAGGACCGCGATCTTGCCGGTTGTGACCAGGTCGTCGGTCTGGCGTGCAGGGGATCCGTATAACTTTCCATGCACTTCCTTCCACTCAAGCAGGTCGCCCTCGCTGGCGAGAGCTCCGAACTGCTCGCTCGTGACGAAGTGGTAATCAACGCCGTTCGTCTCACCTGCCCTCATGGCTCTTGTCGTGTACGTGGTCACCTCAGTCACGCGGGGTTCAAGTAATCGCCACTCGTCAATCACCGCGTCTTTTCCGCTGCCACTCGGTCCGCTGAGCACAACAATTCCTCCGCACATCAGTTGACCAACCTCACGATCGCTTCTGCGAGTCTGACTGGGTCGTGGCGCACCACGTCGCTTTCGGAAAGAAGATTCGCAGCTACGGCGCGCATTCCCATTGCGCGTATCCGGTCTGAATCTGGCTCAACATACTCCTGTCCGACTTCTGCGTAACGCTTGAGCAGGTATTGACTCGGCATCGCTTTGTTTATGAGAATGTGGTCAAACACTCGCTTGCCCACGTTCGCTTCAATCGCGTGGACGTGTTCGCTTGCGGTGAATTGATCACTTTCGCCCGGTTGTGTCATCACGTTACACACATATACGCGCGCCGCATCTGAAGCGGCTATCGCGTCGGCGATGCCAGGGACCAACAACGGCGGGATCACACTCGTGTAAATTGAGCCTGGACCCATCACGATGATGTCCGCTTCTGCAATCGCCTGCAGTGCTTCGGCGAGCGGCTCGACCTCTTCAGGGTCTAAGTAGACTCTTCGCACTCGAAGCCTTGACTCGACGATTTTTGTCTCTCCACAGACTTCCGAGCCGTCCTCCATCTCCGCGCGTAGCCGGACCCTTTCGAGAGTTGACGGCAGAACCCTTCCTCGGATCGCCAGAACCTTGCTGATTTCACCGATCGCATGATCGAAATCCCCGGTGAGGTCCACCATCGCGGCGATGAGCAGGTTGCCGGTCGAGTGGCCGCTTAGCGAGCCCGACGCCTTCTCGAACCGGTGCTGGAACAGGTCGGTCATGGTCTTTTCTGCGTCGGCGAGTGCCACCAAGCAGTTCCTGATATCACCCGGCGGCAGAATTCCCTTCTCCATGACGAGCCGGCCACTTGAGCCGCCGTCATCCGTGACCGTGACGATTGCCGTGATGCGGCTCGTTTTGTGTTTCAGACCACGGAGAGCAGTTGATAATCCTGTGCCGCCGCCGATGACCACAACGTTAGGCCCAGTTGCAAGGACTTGTTGACGCAAAAAACTATTTAGGCGGCCATCCCAAGATGGATTGGCCGCGCGAAGCAGTTGGCTTATGCCGGCTCTTGAACCGGCATACATCAAGTATCCGCCCAGAAGCATCAATGCGCCCGCTGCGAAATGCTTTGCAAGCGGCAATGTGGAACTGTTCGTCACCATCTTCAGCACGGCGACTATGGCAATTGAGAGCGAATCGAAGATTGGCGTTAAGATAAGTTGATAGCTGAGAGAAAGCCCGAAAAGGAGCACTAGAAGTCCGAGAGCAAACAGCAGCGCTGATCGGCGCAGTTTTGCGGCGGTTACAATCCAACGCTTTATCGCCCTTGGATTTCTCACCTACTTTATGAACCTCCAAAGCGTGTGAACGATGAGATTCATGATGGCGCTGCAAACGAGCGCGTCAAAAAAGCCACCGACCGAAAAACCGATTCCCCAACCTCCAACCCACAGAAACAGCAGGGCGTTGATGATGGTTGAGAAAAGCCCAAACGTGATTAGGATTAGCAGCACTGTGGCGAACTTCAGGAAGTTGCCGAGGGTTGCATTGACGATTCCCAAAATCGCGACTCCCAAGAACAGCCTTACCGGATGATCCCCGTCAATAGACACCTGCATCCCGAGTTTTCCCGACAGCCAGGCGGCGACGACCAGACCCAGGACGCTAACGATCCAATATGCGAGTATTCGGCCCACGGTGCGCATTTTATACAAACGCGCGCGAAACTTGGAGAATTCCCGCTTGACACGCCCCTTCTCCCGGGGCATACTTGCCTCTGTGACCCCACAGACGCCCATGCTGAGGCAGTACTTCTCGACGAAGGAGAGATATCCGGGCGTGCTGTTAGCGATGAGGGTAGGCGATTTCTACGAATTCTATGGGGCGGACGCAGAGTACGCGGCCAAAGCGCTCGAAATCACTTTGACCGGCCGTGAAGACGGCGAAAACGGTCGGATCCCGATGGCTGGCGTTCCTTACCACTCTGTCGAGAAGTACCTGGCACGGCTGCTGAAGCTGGGCTACAAAGTGGCGATCTGCGATCAAACCGAGGATCCGAAGCTCGCCAAGGGGTTGGTGAAGCGCGAAGTTACGAGAGTGCTCACACCCGGAACGGCGCTTGAAGACTCGATGCTTACACCCGGTTCAAACAACTTTTTGGCCGCGGCAGCGGTCGGAGATGACGGTGTCGGAATCAGTTTCATTGACCTTTCGACCGGTGAGTTTTTGGTAACGGAATTGGTCGGACCAGATTCGGGACAAAAAACGATTCAAGAGATCGCGAGACTCAACCCTGCCGAATGCCTGCTGCCCGAGGAATCGGAAGAGCTGTTTGAATTGATTGGGAAAGTAACTGCAGCTGCAACGACAAAAATTCCGTTTTTGCGGCAAAAAGATGCTCGCTCCAGGCTGCTAAAACAGTTCAAGACTCAAAATCTCAGTGCGTTCGGAATTGAGGATGCTCAGTTTGCAACCAGCGCAGCGGGCACGATTCTCAGTTACTTGGATCAAAACGAAATTCAGTCAGATCACATTGATCATGTCGTTGCGTATCGCGTAGGCGATAGTATGCACCTCGATGCTGCAACGCTCCGCAGTTTGGAGCTGACTGCAAACAGCGTTGATGGCGGCAAGCGGATGTCTCTGCTCGAAGTGATAGACCGAACACGAACGCCAATGGGCGCCAGACTCTTGAAGCGGTGGCTTGAGGAACCCCTGCTTGATATCGAAGTGATCGGTTCAAGGCTCGATGCAGTGGAGGTCGTCAAGGGGAACAATCTTGCACGAGGGGAACTGCGGGAGGTTTTGGGAAAGCTCTATGATCTGCAGCGGCTGGTTTCACGGGCAGCAACCGGCACTGCGAATCCGAGGGATTTGGCAGCTATACGCGAATCGCTGACCAAGCTTCCTCTGCTCATGGAAATCACCGTCAAAACGAATTCAGGACGAATCACCGAGTGCCGAACCCAAATTGACCTGTTTTCTGACCTGCTGGCCGAATTGAATGCTGGCATCGTGAGTGAACCGCCAATGCTGCTGCGTGAGGGAGGAGTGATTCGCAAAGGCTACAACGCAGAACTCGATGAGCTGCGAGCGCTTTCGACCGATGGCAAACAGATGATCGCAGCGCTGGAGAACGGCCAGCGGGAGAGGTCGGGAATAGAAAGACTGCGAGTGGGCTACAACTCGGTGTTCGGCTACTTCTTCGAAGTTCCGAAATCCAGAGTTGGCGATGTGCCAAGTGATTGGATTCGCAAACAGACCACGGCTAACACCGAAAGATACATCACTGCTGAACTTAAGGATTTGGAATCGCGCGTGATGGGCGCCGAAGAGCGAGCGTTGGAGATGGAGACGCAGCTTTTTGCCAAACTTCGCGCGACCGTCGCGACACAATCTTCGCAACTTCTGAAGACGGCTCGCGCAATTAGCGAAATTGATGCGCTTCAGTCTTTTGCGGAAGCGGCAGCGACTCAACGCTATGTGAGACCCGAGTTGAACGATGGGTTCGCGATGGATATCAAAGGAGGGCGGCACCCGGTCGTCGAACAAAACGTGGCGCTTGGTGGTTTCGTTCCAAACGACCTGACTCTTGAGCCAGGCCGGAGCTTAGTGATTCTGACCGGCCCCAACATGAGCGGCAAGTCAACCTACTTGCGGCAATGCGCACTGATTTCGCTGATGGCGCAAATGGGATCTTTTGTTCCTGCAGAGCACGCCGCTTTGGGGCTTATTGACAGAGTGTTTGCACGAATCGGCGCTCGGGACGAATTGGCTACGGGGCAAAGCACCTTTATGGTGGAGATGACCGAAGCTGCGCACATCTTGCACCATGCGACGGATCGGAGTCTCGTAATTCTGGACGAGATCGGTCGAGGCACGAGCACATTTGACGGTCTTGCGATCGCTTGGGCGATTTCGGAAGAGCTCGCAAAACGTGGAACGAAGACGCTGTTTGCAACGCATTACCATCAGCTCAATCGTCTGACGGATTCCTCCGATGGAATTGTGAACTGCCGAGTGGCTGTGCGTGAAGAGCAGGACCGGGTGATTTGGCTGCACAAAGTTTTGGAAGGTGGTACAGACAAAAGCTACGGAATCCAGGTAGCAAGAATGGCAGGTGTCCCAAAGTCAGTCCTCAAAAGGGCCGATGAAGTGTTAGCCGATTTGGAACAGCACGAAACTTCGCCTTCGGCGGCCTCGGTGCGAGAACCGAACTTCCAGATGACTCTTTTTGAGCCCCAGGAGCCGGAGCTTCTGAAAACGCTGCGAACAATTGACACAAGCACAATGACTCCGGTCGAAGCATTGGTGCTTCTCGATAACTTGACACGCGCTTCCCGAGAGGATGCGTAATGGGAGCGTGGCAATACGCAGACGTTGCTCCCGACGTTTTGGGTCCAGCAACCGGAAAACTTTACACCTATCGCATTCCTCCGGGAATGAATTTGAAAGCCGGTAGCGCAGTGATCGTCCCCTTTGGTTCGAGATCGGTCGTGGGGTTCGTGATTAGGCTGGTTAACTCTCCTCAAGTCGGAGTTGATGTTGAAACGGTTCGGGAAATTCGCTCGCATATTGAGAGCTACGAGTTCCCCGAATCACTCGTGGACCTGCTTGAGTGGACTTCTCGGGAGTTTTTAACGCCGATTGCTTCCGTGGTTGCTGCCGCGGCACCACCGGGGATTCGTTCTCGATTAGCCACTTCGTATTCGCTACTCCCTGGAAGCGAGCAGGTCCCTCTTACTAAACCTCAAGAGGAGCTGATTGCTTTGCTCAAGGAGAGCGGAGGCAGCGTTGCAGCTTCTAAGCTCGGCACTGCGAAATCAGGAAAGAGATCGGCGGCGCGAGCGCTGGTTCGTGCGGGAGCGCTTGAAGAGAGAGTCTTCCTGACTCCAGAACAGAAGCGCAGAGCAAGACTCCTCGAGCTTGCATCGCATGAACACGTTGACGAATTCGTTTCGCACTATGCAAAACGGCGGCCCGCCCAAGTCGCCTGCCTCGTGCAACTGCGCGCAGCAAATGCGGCGCAATTCACTGCGGACGAGATCGCCAGGCACACCGAATCCACACCTGCCACAGTTGCTGAGTTGATTGATGCTGGCCTTCTTATTAAGGCCAGAACGAAAGCACCCGAAACAGGGGATGCGCCCAAGTCGTTGACGCCAGAACAACAACGAGCTGTGGACGCGCTTCGAAAGTCGGTTATTTCTCAAGATGGGAACAGGTTTTTGCTGTTTGGTGTGACGGGAAGTGGAAAAACCGAAGTCTACTTTCGGGCAGCGACTGAAGCACTGAGCGCGGGCAAGCAGGTTTTGTATCTTGTGCCCGAAATCGCTCTTACGCCGCAAGTCGTTTCGCTGTTGAGAGGGCGATTTGGCGATTCCGTCGCCATCATGCACAGCGCAATGAGCGCGGGCGAGCGACTTCGGCAATGGCGATCCATACAACGTGGCGAAGCACCCATCGTAGTCGGAGCGCGCAGCTCAATTTTCGCTCCGCTCGACAAGATTGGTCTTATCGTGGTTGATGAGGAGCATGAGTCGACCTATAAGCAAGAGACCATGCCTCGATATCACGTCCGATCGCTCGCTGAACATCGGGCGGCGTTCCACAATGCTACGCTTGTACTCGGTTCGGCAACTCCATCCATTGAATCGTTTCAACGTGCGAGAACAGGCAATTTACAACTGCTAACTCTGACTAGGCGAGCTACCGACCTCGAATTGCCAACCGTGACGACCGTAGACCTTCGTGAAGATTTCAAGACGGGAAAGCCTGCGCTGCTTTCGGAGCCACTGCGAGACGCGATGCGCGAAACACTGGAGAGAAACGAGCAGGTGATGCTCTTTCTCAATCGGAGGGCGTACGCCCACGCGCTCATCTGCCGAGAATGCGGTGCATGTCCGAAGTGCCCAAACTGCTCGGTAGCGCTAGTTTTTCATCAAAAGGCGAGGGAAATTCGATGTCATCATTGCGGGCACAAACAACCTGCGCCCAGCAAGTGTCCGTCGTGCCAAGGAAATAAGATTCGGCCGTTTGGAGTTGGAACGGAGCGCGTGGAAGAGGCTGTCAGAGCCGAGTTTCCGAATTTGGTTTGTGCGCGGCTTGACCGCGACATCTCTGTCCGCAAGGGCGCAACGGAAGATATTTTGTCAAGGTTTCGCAGCGGTGACATCCAAGTCCTTGTTGGAACGCAGATGATTGCCAAAGGCCTCGACTTCCCTAACGTTTCGCTTGTCGGCGTGATAACCGCCGATGTGGGGCTCGCCGTACCTGATTTCAGAAGCACCGAAAGAACGTTTCAGTTGCTCACGCAGGTTGCAGGTCGCTCTGGGAGGCACAAACCTGGAAGCGTCATCATTCAATCGTTTCAACCGAGGCACCCCGCAATCGTTTCTTCAATCACGCACGACTACGCTTCATTCTTCGAAAGCGAGATCGAAGATCGTGTGAACGCTCAGTACCCGCCGTTCGTGAGGCTCATCAACATCATCGCTTCGTCTGAGAACAGCAACGCGGCGCTGAAAACAATTATGGCGGCGGCCTCGTACTATCGCGCACTGCCAAACATATCGGTGATGGGACCGGCGGATTGTCCAATCGCAAGATTGAACGGCAAGTGGCGAAAGCATATCTTGGTTAAGTTCGCGCCGCGGACGCCTACGAGTGAGCTCGCGCTGCCCGACGCATTCAAACCCGCAAAGGGCTGCACGCTGACGCTGGATGTGGACCCGATGTCACTTGTTTAGAACAGTTCCACGATCGCCTGGTTGCAGAAGTGCCTACCCAAGCGCGTGAGCACAACTCGGTCTCCGATCTGTTCAATCCAACCTCTTTGCTGCGTTCGTGCGATCGCGCCCGGATCGAGTTCACCGCTTGCAACTCCCTCTCGCAGTCGCAACCCGAGCATCACTCTTTCTCGATGCAAATCACTCTCGCTGAGCATTTCACGCTCCTGGTACAAATCGCCGCCCGACTCAACGGATTCACAGTACCGCGCCGGCTGTTTCCACCGCATCGTGCGCACGTTACCAATTCTGGCAACGGCACCGGGGCCGTATGCTGCGTACTCTTCGCCGCGCCAGTAGCATAAGTTATGGCGGCACTCGAATCCAGGTTTTGCGTAGTTGCTGATCTCGTATCGCTGCAACCCCACAGACTGAAGCAGTTCGGCACAAGTGTCGTACATCTCCGATTGCGATTCATCGTCCGGCTGCGATAGCTTCCCTTGACTCGCCAACTTGTAAAACGATGTGTTCGGCTCGAGGGTCAAGCAATAGAGGCTCAAGTGGTCCGTTCGCATCTCAAGCGCTTTATTGAGATTGTTTCGCCACGCAGGCAGCGATTGATTAGGAAGCGCGAACATGAGGTCTATGTTGATGTTGGAGAACCCTGCGCTGCGCGCCGACTTCACGGCGACCTCAGCCTCGGACACCGAATGAACTCTGCCCAACCGAATAAGGTCGCCGGCATCAAAACTTTGCACGCCAAGGCTGATCCGGTTGAATCCGGCAGCCACCATTGCTTCAAACTTCGACGCATCAACCGTGCCGGGATTTGCTTCGCTTGTGATTTCGCAATCCGCAATCGGAGGATGAACCTCTCGAACTGCATCAAGAAGTGACGCGAGATCGGCGGCCGAGACAAAAGTTGGTGTTCCTCCGCCGAAGAAAATCGTCTTTGCAGGCCATCCCCGACATGGCGAGCCGAGAATCTCCGAACGAATAGCACTCACCGTGCGGGCGATAATCTCCCCAGTCATTGCATAACTGTTGAAGTCACAATAACCGCACTTCGTCGGGCAGAACGGCACGTGAACATAGACCGCGATCGGGCGCACGCCACCAATTGTATACTGCGCGCGTGAACTGGCAGCTAACAGAGGCTCAACTCTCTCCGAAACCACCGAGCAAGCAATACGGCATCGGTGTCGTTGGGTGCGGCGAGATCATGAATATCGCTCACCTGAAGGCGTATGCAGATGCCGGGATTTCGCCGGCTGCCTGCTTTGACCTCAATCGGTCTGTCGCCGAAACGACAGCCGAGAAATTCAGCATTCCACTCGTCTGCAACACTGTTGAAGAGCTCGTTAGCCTCTCGCAGGTCGAGATCGTAGATATCGCAGTACATATGAGCGGTCGCAAAGAGATCTTTCAGAAGTGCTGCAGCGCTGGCAAGCATATTTTGCTGCAGAAACCGGTAGCGCACACCATTGAGGAGGCGAGCGAATTCGTCGCCCTCGCGCAACAAGCAGGCGTCAAGTACCAAGTGAATCAGCAGGCGAGGTGGGCGCCGACTCATCAAGCAGTTCGAAGTTGGATGGAGATGAATGCAATCGGCCGGACTAACTTTATGCGGCTAGAGATGCGAGGCTGGCAGGACGATCCGGCAACTTGGTACGTGAAGCAGCCAAATTTCACGCTGGTGGACCACGGAGTTCACTATTTCGATTTGTTGAGGTTCTTCGCGGGCAGAAACGCTCGATCGGTTGCAGCGATGACTGCCTCCGTCCCTGGACAAAAGAACATTAGTCCAACAATTTACGCTGCCACGGTTGATTTCGGAGATGGTTTGCTCGCGGAGCACTGCTTTAACAACAAGGTGATGTCGGACCCAGAGTGGGGGATGAACCTCGTGATTGACGGCGAGGAGGGCTCAATATTTTGCGACTTCGAGACCGCAACGTTGTTGCGCAAAGATGGGAACAATGCGACGATCACACCCATAAAGAAATGGTTTCCGGACGCGTTTTTGGGGCCGATGGCCGACTTGATGAATGCAGTCAGTGAGGACCGAGAGCCGTTGTGCAGTGGCCGAGACAATGTGAACACGATGCGGCTGGTGCTGGGAGCGTTGGACAGTTCCAACACCGGCCGCGTCATTAGTGTTGGTTAGCCTGCGCGCAGATACACTTTGTGAGTGAGCTTCAGCGTCAACGTTTCGCCGGGCTTCACGGTCTTTTGCCACTCAACTTTTGCTCTCGGATTGACATCTCGGAGACCTTTGGTGGTTTTCTCGATCTTTGGATTCCCTTCCGCAGCTAGCACTTCCCCGGTCAAATACTTTGTGATTTCAATCGTCGCATCTTCGTTTTTGCGATTTTGAACAGTGAGCGTGGATTTCATGGTAACCAAGAAGTAGTTTGTCTTAGAGTTGCCCAAGACAATCTGCTCAACCGTTCGATCTACTTCCTCCTCGGTCGAGTCTGCTCGCAACTCAAGCGCTTTGGTTATTCGGAGTGTTGCCTCGGAACCCACGCCGGTGTACTTGAGCATGTCTTGGCCCAGCAGCTCGCCATTCTTCATCGTGACGGCGATGCCCGTTGTATACGGCAAGTTGCCCGTGTTTTTGAATTTAAGACTGTGCCAAATATCTGGAGCGACCTCCGGTTCGCCACGATAAACGTCACCCGACATCACCGAATCTGCTAGCTCCCAGGTGTAAACATGCTTGTACTCGGCTTTATGGCTAAACAGAATGAAGTAGCCGCGGTCGGCTTGCTTCATCGTCACTTTTGGCTGTTTGTAAAAGAACAGATCTTCGAGCTGTCCGGCCACTTCGCCGGTCGGAGTGAACGCTTCTGCGAAGTCGCCATTTGGAGCTTGATTTTGCATCATCGAGCGCGCATCATCACGGCGCCCGCCGCCGGTACCGAATCCCTGCCCCAGCATTGAGTTTGTGAAGCTCATAATATCCATTGGGCTGCTGAACGGGTCGTTGATGCCGAGGTACGGAAGGTTTGGAAAACCGGTCACAAACTGAAGGTCTGCGTTTTCAAAATCGGCTAAGTCGTTGATGACAGTCGCCTTCGCAACGATCGTTAGATTTTTCGGATCGGAAATGTCAACCGCATACCCTGGCGTCCACATCATGCCACGTTCGAGGGAGACTGTGTAAAGTTTGCCCGGGCCTTTCGAATTTATTTTCACCCGAATGGCGCGCGTCGTTGCCTTTGATTTCCTCTTCCACTCAATCTGACCGTGTACCGTAACGCTCGCGATAGAGCTCTTTGGAACAATGATTGTCGTTGGACCGCTAACGACAATCGCGATCTCGCCGGCAACAGATTTGAGTTCGCCCGTTACGGTCGAATTGTCTCCGCGAAGAAACGAGACTCGCTTCCCGATTGCGGCTCGCAGCACATCGTCCATTGAACTCGCGGTCCACTCCGTTTCGATTTCGCGCATGGTGTTAACAGCGCGCTCAATCGTGGTGCCAGGACTGGCCGTTAGCCAAAGCGTGCCAAGCGCAGCCTGTGGAAATCCTTCCAATATGTACTCGCCAGGGCCTTTCAGTTCAGCGGCTCTCGTCACTACCGAATACCCGTTCTTGAAGAGCGACGCGCCGATAACTTTGAGCTGTGACGTGTCCTCCATCACAGGGTGGATAAGAACTCCGATTCCAAAAAACATCACATTGACCTCCTCAAGTCAGCTAAGTTATTGACGGTGATACCAATCGCCGGTTTCAATACTCCAGTCGTTTCCAAAGAATCCCACGACACTGATTGAGTCCGCACCGAGACTCCACACTTTCTCATCAAAAACGGTCGCATCGGGATAGGCCGTTCCAGATACAAAGTAAGGAATTCTGTCGCAGGCTCTCATCATCTCTAAGTTTGAGCCGCCTACAAAACCGAAAAGCGCGTTGCTGCTGGAGGAAGGGCGGACGAACATCGCTGCACCAGCCGTCAACTGCGTCTCTCCAAATCGAAACGGTGCCGAGCCCAGGCGGATCGGGAAGTCAGCTATCTCGGACTTCCAACCCGTGTTTATTCGTTCATTGCCGTAGAAGATCGCATTCCGCCCTGATTTTGCTTGCGTAGCTAAGAACTCATCGTCGGAGAAGATATCCACGGAGCCGTTGCCCCGATAATAGAAAGTTTCAGCATCAAACCGCGCTTTGCAAAAAGATTGCAAGTTTTCCTCCGCGGTGCCATGTGTCCCATACACCAATGCAAACCGATTTGAAAATGCCTGTTTGAATAGCCCTGATCTGCCGGGGTTCTTGTTCGAAGCAGGAAATTCGGATACTGCAATCCACACATCCTGTTTGTGCTCCAACAAGATTTTGTTTTCGCCGGGTGGCGGTAACACCTTTAGCGTGCTTGAGTCCAACTTGACGGAAATATCCCCGGTACCCTTCAGCCCACCAACAAACAGCTGAAGACGCTCAACATTTTCGGTCGTCCCGGTAAACCGCCGTTGGTGTGGGTCCAAAGAGACTTCCACTTTTGAAAGAATCAGCGGCTTTGTTTGCGAAACAATCGTCACCCAATCCTTCGCTGCACTTATGCAGGGGGAGTACGTTGCGAAAGTCACTCTGCGGACCTCTTCGATGGCAGGTCGTTGCCTGCGCGAAAAGAAGTCGAACATTGGCGCCCAGTCCACGCACTCTGCTCCTGGTTCATCAGAATTTTCCCACCAATGTCCAGCACCCGGCTGCTCGAACAGTCTGAAATCCTTATGAAACGGCTCCAACAGCGATTTCATCTTTCGAGCTTCGGTCACTGGAACGTTGTCATCTGCATCGCCGTGCAAGATGTACACGCCGAGGTCCGAATAATTTTGAACGAGAGTTTCCGTTCTGCTTGGACCGCACGCACGGTCCATCATCATCTGAGCTTGAGAGGGATTCTCACCGAAACGTGATCCTGTGTAACTGTCAAAACTCGCCCAACCTGCACTCGGCGCGATAGCAGCAAACTCTCCGGGAAACAGTGCGCCCAGCGTGTACGTTCCGTGACCACCCATTGAGTGACCAGTCAAATAGATTCGACGTTCATCATGTGGGAACATTGTCTTTGCAAGCGCGAGCACTTCCATCGCATCCATTCGCCCCCAGTCTTCCCAATCGAAACCGAATGGCCTGCGGTTCGTTGGCGCGACAATCGTTGCCCACGGCTTGGAACTATAAGCGTCTGCCTGGCCGATCGCTTCCACGGAAGCACCGTGGCAGCTGAGCACGATTGCGCCATTCCTGTTTGAGAGGTCCGAACAAGGCACCACACCGAAGTACTGAACGCTGCCATCTATCTCGCTGCGGAACGTAATCTTTTTCGTTTGTAATGAATTACGCACTCGGAGGTCAAATTTCGCCGAGTCAACAGCTTTGCCATTCCATACGAGGGTTACCGTGCACTTCACCACTCCCTCTTTCTTCAAGTTTGGTGCGATCAGCTCGAATCCAATTTTCCGAAAACCGAGTGGCGGAATCGGATCGCATTTCGTCTTGCGCGAGACGCCATCAACCTCGGCGACGATCTCCAACCCCTTGGTGAACTCTTTCGTCGCATTTGTCACAACCACTGCGCCCAGTTGTGGTTTTCGATTACCTAAGACAAAGTCCGGCAGCGTTGGATCGGCCATGTTCAGACTTATCGGCTTCGCAACTGCAGTAAGGCTCGCTTTTAGTGAGCCTCGACCTGCGGCGAACAGGAAGCTGTTCTTCCCTCGGACCAATTCAACCGGCGTCTTCAGCCATCCGTAAGAATAAGGGTCACCCGCACGCGGCACGCCGTTCACGTACACCATGCTGTGGCCCGACGCTTCAAGAAACATGATTCGGTTTACTGGCGAGTCAATCTCGGCGTAAGCCCATCCGCCTTGCAGATTCTGGTGTCGAAATGTGCCGTCGGATCCAACATCAACGCCAACAACCGCACGGTCAGTGCCGTCTGCCATTTTCAAAGGCTGGCCTTCCTGAAGTTTGAACAAAGGGTCATTCAACAAAAATTGTTGAACTCTATCTATTGGCAAGGAGCGCCTTCCGGAAACTCCGGTCCTGCCTACGGTCGCGATGTGTGTGATTGGTATCGCGGATTGTTGCAGACTGAAAACAGTGGCGCATACGATTGGAGTCAGCATAAACGATTTATTCCTTTCCTATATCGGCACGGCATTCGGGCCGAAATTCGCGTTGTAGTATTCAAGAGTGTGTTCGCCAGGTTTGAAAATCGCATCTATCCTCGTGTTCAGATCATCCGTGAAATTCACGTCCAGAGCGGCGACTAAATCCTTGAACTGCGCAACTTTTCTTGCGCCGGTGATCGCCGATGTCACACCAGGGCGACTGAGCACCCAACCTAGCGACAGAGCCGTGAGTGAAACACCAAGCTCGTCAGCGATTGCTTGCAGTTTTTTAACCGCCGAGGTGGATTCGGCGGTTATCCTCTTGTTGGGATCGCTCTTGCCGTACCGGCCTTCTTTCGATTTTCCAAGATACTTACCGCTCAGCTGACCGCCGGCCAGCGGAGACCACGGCATCACCGCATAGTTGTAAGTTAGGCAAAACGGTTGCATTTCTCGCTCAAATCTGCGGTCCAAAAGGTTGTACGGAGGCTGTTCGCTTACGAACCGGTTCGTACCCAGCTCCCGCGCGATATAGTGGGCCTCGGTTAGTTGCCAAGCCGCATAAGTGCTGGTGCCGATGTATCGAACTTTGCCGCTGCGGATCAGGTCATCCAGAGCTCGGAGCGTCTCATCAATCGGTATCGAGGGCTGCGGGCGATGCACTTGATAAAGATCTATCCAGTCCGTCTTCAGTCGTTTCAGTGATGCTTCGCACTGCTCGATAATATGCCGGCGCGAATTGCCCCAGTCGTTTGGCCCCTCGCCCATTCTCCCATGAAACTTCGTTGCGAGAAATATCTCCTTTCGAACCGGCTTTACGATTTCGCCTGTGATCTGCTCAGAGACTCCTCGCGCATAAACGTTTGCCGTATCAAAGAAGTTGATTCCCAAGTCAAGCGCTTTTTTGCCGATTTTCAGTGCGTCCGGCTTGTGGCTCCCCCAGTCGTTCGGCTCCCAACCGAATGTCATCGTCCCCATGCACAGCCGACTGACCATTACACCTGTTCGGCCAAACGCTCGATATTCCATGAACTCAGACTACCCCTCGCGGCGCGGTATAACCGACAGATGCAGTGGCTTCAAACGCTGCCGTCATTCGCCATCTGGATCGCGTTTATTTGGTGGCGGCGGAACTGGCTCATCGTGTTGCCCAAACGGTTCGAATCGCGGAGCCGGCGCCTCCGCGTCGGTCTAATGCTGCTGTCGCTGCTGGGGTCGTTGACTGTTCTGTTCATCGGACTCTGGGCGGTCGAGAAACTCAACTTGATGCCCGATGGGCACCTTGAACCACTCGGCTATGTTGCGGTTACCGCCCTTGGCCTTGTGTTTCTCGTCGGCCAGATGCTCGCGTTCGCACTCACAGTGAGTCTCGCCAGAATTGAGGTAACCGGAGCCCGCACACAACTGTCTAACCCAGGCACAACCCAACTTTCCCACGGAGAAAAAGAATGAAATATCTGATCGCAATCCTCTCGGCCGCTGTCATCATGACAGGCGCTTCGCTTCAGCAAGTTTCCAAAAATGACAAGTACGGAATCAATCCAGTGATGGACAGACTTGCGCAAATTGACAAAGCCAACCAGATCCTGCCTCTCCTATTGACGAAAGACCAAATCAAGCAGCTTCTGCCTAAGATTGAGCGTTGCCGCGAGAACATCAGAAACCAGGAAAAGAAGGAAGCGGACAGAATCAAAGTTCTCGGACCTGATGCAGATAAGGTCTACAACGAGACGCTGAAGGGCATTGTGCCATCACAAGACTTTCTTTCGAAGACGCGCTCGCTTTTTGATCAATTCGCGCAGGAGCGAAATGGGGTCAAGGCTGCAAACTCAATCATTCTGATCGAGGCGATGGATCAGATTTTCGACCGAGGGCAGAAGCAGCGAATCATCGGAGTCGTTGACAAAGTTTTCAATGAAAGGTCCATGAAGTGGGAATCTGGAACCGAAGGTGAAAAGCTGTCCTTCTTTGCGCTCAACGTGCTTCTTGACGACGACGGATATCAATTCCTCGTCAAGCTCGGCGCTCAATGATGTCCAATTAATATTGGGTCAGGTATACGGTACGAATCGGCACAGTTTTCCGGTTCGTACCGTTCTTTCTTTTGATTGGATCTGCATCTCCTGTTTGTAGCGGTTGCCTACGGGCGCAACCACAGTTCCACCCTCATTCAGCATCTCTTTGCTCCAGTCGGGAATTCGCTCGACGGCTGCGCTGAATACGATCCGATCAAACTTCCCGAGTCCCGCTGCGCGCTCGCCACTCATGCAGTGAATTTCACACTCTACGCCGAGATCCTCGAGGACCTTTCGCGACCGATCCACAAGTTGCGGAATAACCTCTACGCCCGTGACTTCCGCGCCCATCTCATGCATAAGCGCCATCAGATAACCTGATCCACTGCCAATCTCCAGCACCGAGCAACCGTCAAACAGATTCAAGCAATCGAGCACCTGAGCGATCATTGATGGCTGCGATACGGTGGAGCCATCCGCCAAAAAAATCGCGGTGTCGGCGTAGGCATCGCCATCATATTCAGGTGGAACAAACCTCTCTCTCGGTACTGCGCGAAATGCGGCCTCGACCTTTGGAGACACATAAGCGTGGAGCTTCATGCTCCTAATCAACCGCTCCTTCGCGGCCACTGTGTCCATACAGGCAGTTTTGCTTATTTCATGTAGCCGCCGCGCAAGTCGCGTGAAAGTTGTGCCGACACAACACGATCCCGGCCGCTTCTCTTTGCCTCGTACAGTGAGTCATCTGCGAGGCTGAGCAATTGATCAGGAGTTGCGATAGTGTCCCCAATCTCCGCGACACCAACACTCACGGTAAATGGGTACGGGGAATTTCGAGGCATCTCCTCCCGAAGCTGTTCAGCCAGCGACATCGCACCGGTGACATCGGTATTCGGCAGTACTAGGGCAAACTCTTCGCCGCCGTATCGAGCGACAATGTCACTCTCTCTGACACGGGATGAGATCATCGCGGCGGCGTGCTTCAGCACTTTGTCCCCAGCGGGATGTCCATGCAAGTCGTTAAGCGTCTTGAATTGATCAAGGTCAATCATGAGCAGTGACAAAGGCAGCCGGTAGCGCTTGGCGCTCGAAAAGGCGCCCCTAAACAGCTCCTGAAACGTTCGGTGATTCTTAAGTCCAGTAAGACCGTCGGTGTACGCAAGTTGGATAAGCCGGTTGTTTAGGTTGGTCAGCGCTGAATTCTGCCACTCCAATTGCTGCAACAGAGATCGAGCCGCGGTGTTCGATTCCGCCAGCTTCGTGTTTTCGTTCTCTTTTGCGATCAGACGGTCGGTCGCCGTCTCATCATAGGCGCGGAGGTGGCGCGATGCGGTTTCGAGCCGTTTCGCGACACGGGTTAGCTCTTTCCCCAAGCCCCCGACCAGACCATCTTGTGAAAACCTAATCCCTTCGGTGCCCTCGGCGAGCTGCTTTGCCTGGTGCTCCCAAACCTTAAGGGTGTCCAAGAGTCTACGTAATTGGAGCCCAACCGCCACAAGCCCAGCGGCAAGAAACATGAACGCAAGCACTGACACGACGGACTCGCCGGCAAAAAGCTCAGCGACAGCTTGAGTTCCTACTGCTAAATGGTTACTCTCTGATGTACAACGAACCAGTAAAAAGTCTATCGTAAGACACCTCCTAATGTTACGGGTGCACGATCGGTTAATCAGATTATCGGCAGTCTATCTCTCTTTTTCTACTACGAGACGCTCAAAAACACAGCAATTTTTCGAGATTTTTTGAAGAGTGCGGCTCAAACAACGTTTAGTAATGAAACTGATTCAAATCGGCTCGCGACCTTCCGACGATTAATACAGGCACTCTCAACCAGGTGGAGGCGCAATCTTATGCCACGATTTAGTTATTCCGCAATTGACACAACGGGCCGCACAATTAACGGTGCGCTGGAAGCTGACACAGAGCAGCTTGCACTACAAAAGCTGCATGACCAACAACTTCACGTTGTAGAAGTGAAGGTCGCAAAAGGCTCCGGCGGCGGAGTCGCGGGGAAAGGGTCGTCCCTGTTGAAACCCTCGAAGCCAAAGCTGAAAAACGTTGTCGTGTTCAGCCGGCAGTTCGCAACGATGGTTGACGCAGGTATCCCAATTCTTCGCTGTCTCGAGATTCTTTCAACCCAGACCAAAGACCCCGTACTAAGAAATGCGGCCGCCGAAGTGTCGGTGGACGTCAAGGGAGGTTTGTCGCTGAATGAATCCATGACGAAGCACCCAAACGTGTTCAGCAAGCTGTACATCAACATGATTCGTGCTGCGGAGCTCGCCGGTATCTTGGACACGATCCTCGATCGCCTAGCGGAGTTCCTCGAGTACGAACTTGAAGTCAAATCGAAGATTAAGAGCGCGATGATGTACCCAGTGCTCGTTTTGATCTTCTCCGTCATCATGCTGTTTGCGCTGTTTACATTCGTGCTGCCAAAGTTCAAAGAGATCTTCAACGGCATGAACGTCGAGATCCCGCCGGTAACAGGCTTCCTGTTCTCAATCGGTGACTTCTTCCAGGCCTACTGGTGGATAGTTATTGCAATGGGGATTGGCGGATTCATCGGATACAAAATCTGGTCGAAATCAGAAAAGGGCGCCTATCAAGTTGACTTCTTGAAGTTGCGCGCCCCTGTTGTCGGGGAACTCGTTCTCAAGATGTCAATCGCGAGATTCTCACGCACGTTCGGAACGCTGATCTCATCGGGTGTCCCGATGCTTAGATCTCTGGAAATCGTTGGCGAAACATCGGGCAACCGAGTTCTCATTGAAGCCATTGATGGAGCAAGAAACTCCATCCGCGAGGGCCAACGGCTCAGTCAGCCTCTAAGCGCCAGCGGCCTCTTCCCTTCGATGGTCACACACATGATTGACATCGGCGAAGAGAGTGGACGGCTAAGTGAAATGCTAGTCAAGATTGGAGACTTCTACGATCAGGAAGTCGAGGCAACCGTAAAGGGTCTCACCTCGATGATCGAGCCGATGCTGATCATTTTTATGGGTGTCGTGGTTGGCTTTATCGCCATCTCCGTTATGACCCCGATCTTCAAACTGGTCAACTCAATCAACTAATCTGTAATCGGCGGACAAACGGATCTGTCCGCCGACAAAACCCTCTTTGCAGGAAGCGAAGAGTTTATTCAGGGAGTGAATTTTGTCTGAGGGCATTAGTCGAAACGATTACGCGGAAGCAATCGTCCTAGAGTACGTTCGCACGAGGCGACCGGAACTTCGGGAGAAGATAGTAGAATCCTACCGTGATCTCGTGCACAGAGTGGCGAGACGATACGCTGGAATCGAACTCGTCGAAGATCTGGCGCAGGTCGGATTCACCGGGTTGCTGAACGCACTCGGCATGTACGAGCCGAGCAAAGGTGTTCGCTTCAATACTTATGCGACTCACCTCGTTGCAGGTTCAATAAAGCACTATCTTCGTGACCGAGCGAGAATCATCCGCGAACCCGCGTGGCTCCAAGAGGTTCGTCATAAAGTGAACCGCATGGCTGCACAGATTCAGCAGGAATCAGGGAAACCTCCGACAGCAGAGCTCATCGCCGAACGCACTCTCGTGCCAGTTGAAACCGTCAGGGAGGTCCTCGCAACGGATGACCTGTTCAGAGTGACCAGCCTTTCGTCGTCTGCGGGTTCAGACGATGAAGATAGCGAGGAATTGGACCTCGCTGGAGATGATCAGGAGCAGCTCTCGGTTGAAGACAGAATGGTGCTCGAATCCGCACTCGGCGAGCTGCGCGAGCTTGAACAACAAGTGCTCTACCTTTTCCACTTCGAGTCTCTAAACCAAACTGAGATCTCCACCAAGCTCAAAATTTCAGGCAATTACGTCTCTCACATTCTTCGCCAATCTCTGACAAAGTTGCGACAGAAACTCGCTGACGAAGAGCGAAGAGACCTCGTTCTGCAGCGACAGGCGAACGCTCTTCAGAGCGACATCATGGATGCCGAAACCGGTGTTTACTCCGAGGCACACGTGACTTCACTGCTCAACGAAGCATGTACGCGCGCTGCGTGTGCCGGCGAACAGGTCACTCTGATGCGCCTTGAATTCTCAGGTCTCGACCGGTTCGGCAGCTTCTATGGGCCAGACGCTGTCAGCGCGTTTCTCGCAGATGCGGCGCGCTTCCTTCGGGAGTCGGTACGCAGGCTCGATGTCGTTGGACGTATCGGCACGCAAGGTTTTGGAATCATCCTGCCTGGGACAGGCGACCGAGGAAACGCAATCTCATCGAGAGTCGTCAACCGACTCATCGCATGGGCAGAACGCACAAATCTCGCCGGTTCAGGCGTTGCGATCTCGCTCGGAGTTTCAACTTATCCCGAATCCGGAAGAAACGCAGCTTCATTGATTCGCGCCGCCTCACTTCATCCACTCAGCACCGATTGGGCAGCTTGACTTTTCGCGCTCGCCGCAAACTTTCGCGAGAAGTCCTGCCCAACCGCTGCTGAGCAGCGCACCGCTATTTGGTAAGATGCGCGGATGATTTCAAACTCCGCCGCAAAACCTCCAACGATTCAACGCGGGACCGTGAAGAGGATTTGGGCGCTTTTCACCCCGTATCGTGCGGAAGTCATTGGCACGATTGTAGCGGTTTTGGTGGGAGTGCTTCTGGGGCTCGCTCCTCCGTACTTCGTTCAGATCATCATTGACCGGGGGCTACAGCTCCACGATCTTGGCACAGTTATCACCTATTCGATACTCACGGTAATTGCCGTTCTCGTTGCATCGGCAGTCACGCTGCTGTACGGTTACTGGAGTGTCGTCATCGGCCAGAAAATCATGTGTGACTTGCGCAATCAGCTTTATGCGCACCTTCAACAGATGTCTTTAAGGTTTTTCACAGGCACAAAGACCGGTGAGATTCAAACTCGCATGATTAGCGATGTCGGTGGAGTTCAGAACGTACTGAGCAACACAATCACCGATCAACTTTCCAACCTTGCCATTGTCATTTCTACTCTGATCGCCATGTTCATCATGGATTGGCGACTAACTCTGCTGTCGGTCGCAATGATTCCTTTCTTTGCTTGGATCGGCAAGGGCGTGGGAGAATACGCCCGTAAAGTAAGGACAGGAATGCAAGAGCAAACCTCCGAACTCAACTCCATGATGCAGGAAACACTTTCCGTTAGCGGCATCCTGCTATCGAAGACTGCGGGAAATCAGAAGACGCTCGCCGATAAGTTCGACTCCGAAAATCGCAAGCTCGCAGGTTGGCAAATCAAGGCATCGGTTGTTATGTATTTGTTCTTCGGAATGGTCCGAATGATTACCCAAATCGCCCCCTCACTCATGTATTGGTTGGCTGGGTGGCTGCTGATCTCGCAAGGTGACACCAGCATAACGATTGGAAAGCTCGTTGCGTTCACCGGATTGCAAGTGCGCTTGTTCTTTCCGCTTACCGGCATCCTGAGCGCGCAGGTCGAGATACTGAGCTCGTTCGCGTTGTTTGATCGGATTTTTCAATATCTTGATATGCCGCACGAAATACAGGATGCTCCGAATGCAGTCGAACTAGATCCGGCCAACGTTCAAGGAGAGATCGAGTTTCGCGATGTTTCGTTCCGCTACGATCAGGAGTCGGACGCCCACACATTACAGAGCATTTCGTTCTTGGCCAAACCAGACCAACTCGTGGCGCTTGTGGGCGCAAGCGGGGCCGGCAAAACTACGCTAACCTATCTGATCCCGCGCCTGTACGACTCAGACTCTGGGGAGATTGTTCTCGATGGAATTCCGATTAAGCAGATTAAGTTGAGTTCGCTCAGCAGCCTTGTTGGCGCCGTGACTCAAGAGACCTACCTCTTGCACACCACGATCCTTGAGAATATGAGAGTCGCCAAACCCAACGCGACAATCGAACAGATCGAGGCGGCCTGCAAATCAGCGGCCATTCATGATCACATCCTCTCGTTGCCAGAAAAGTACGACACTGTCGTTGGCGAGCGGGGCTACAAACTGTCGGGCGGTGAAAAACAGCGTCTGGCAATTGCTCGTGCCATCCTCAAAAATCCTCGCATTCTCATACTGGATGAAGCCACGAGTGCACTCGATACACACTCAGAACGCCTCATCCAATCCTCTTTGAAGGAATTGATGAAGGGGAGGACGACCTTTGCCATCGCGCATAGGCTATCAACCATTCTTGCGGCCGATCAGATTCTCGTGCTGGACAAAGGGCGCCTTGTTGAAACAGGTACACACAGTGAGCTGTTAGCTACAAACGGCGTGTACGCAAGGTTGTACAACGATCAGTTCAAAGCTGCGGAGCAGGAATTCGATCGGCAGGTCTAACCGCGAATCAATGTGCCGCTCGAAATCCGCGACATTTCATCGCGAACCTTCGACCGAAACTGCTTAACGGCATCTACTTCAACAGTGTTCAATCGAGCAAAAGGATTCCCAAGCTCGACTGGCCCCATGATGTATCCGGTACTAGCCATGTCGCCTAGGCCAAGCGCGTGCCCAAGTTCATGTGCAACGATGTGGGTAATTTCCGATTCACTCATAAGTCGAGAATCGGCATGCTTGCAAACGCTGACTACGGCCGTGAACTGCTGGTAGTGAACTTGGTCATTCCACTGAATCCAGCGTTTGGCTCTAATCTCACCTTTGCATCGAGCGTCACCTTCTGCCACTTTGTCAACAAACTTTACTAAGATATCAGCCTTGCGTCCCGGGCGCACAATCCGGAGCGGCATATCCTGTTGCATCGCTTCTTGCCACAACCCGAGGCCCCTGCCAACCCCTCGTTCAAAAGCTGTCTGCGACGACGACGGCACACCCGTGTAGTCCACCTCAATGGTGGTCTCTTCAGGCAGCAGCAGCAATTGAAGCATGGCAAGCGCCTTGTTTCGCTGGCCCGACTTCCCAGCGTCTACTGCCCTTTCGTAGTAGTCCACAAGCTCACGGTCAACCAGATTGGGAAATCCCGAATCTGAGGGGCCCGTTGTTAGGGCAAGCGCGGACACTAACACTGTAACCATATTAGATTCTTCGTTCCTTAGCTCCCTTGCCCGACACCCGGCAAGCCTGCCGGGAATACCCTTTCGACGGGCACAGATGCCAAAATGGCTCAGTGACCCGCTATCGCGTTTTCGTAACCCTCAAGGCAGGGCTCCTCGACACCCAGGGCCGAGCAGTCGGCGACGCCCTCAGATCGCTCGGTTTTGACGCAGTCAAAGACGTCCGTATGGGAAAAATGATCGAAATTGAGGCCGAAGGAGCCGACAAGTCCCAAGTCGAGAGCATGTGCCAGAAGCTTCTGGCGAACCCGGTGATTGAGGAATACACCATTGAGGCCCTCAATTGAGGGTCGCCGTCATCCAATCCCCAGGTAGCAATTGCGACCAAGACGCCCTCTTCGGCCTAAACCTCTACCTTGGGGTCAAAGCCGAGTACGTTTGGCACCGGTCGGATTCTCTGAGCGGATTCGACGCCGTCATACTGCCCGGAGGATTCACTTACGGGGACTATTTGCGTGGTGGGGCAATCGCCTCACGATCTCCGATCATGGCTGAAGTCGTGCGTTTTGCGAATGAGGGACGCCTCGTCCTTGGGATCTGCAACGGATTTCAAATCCTTTCCGAACTTGGACTGCTGCCAGGCGCGCTCCTGCGGAATGAGAAACTCAAGTTCATTTGCCGAAAGGTTTTTCTCAAGGCGGCAAACACCAGCTCGCCCTGGACGCGCGACGTGAACGATATTCTTTCGATACCCGTCGCACACAACGAAGGAAGGTTCGTTGTGGAAGATGACACGCTGAAAAAGCTGCAGGACGATGATCGCATCGCGTTTTATTATTGCGACGAGCAAGGAAGCGTCACCGAAGAGTCGAACCCCAATGGCGCAACCGAGAACATCGCAGGCGTGCTCAACGAAAAAGGAAACGTACTTGGAATGATGCCGCACCCTGAGCGAGTACTCTCCCCCCTTCTTGGTGGCGACGACGGAAAAAAGATTCTCTCCTGTTTGGTGGGTGCATAGTTGAGAAGGTTTTTTGCGTTCGCGCTGCTTCTCTGCTCCGCTTCGCTGCTTAGTCAACAGAGCGTTCCTAAAGAGTTCACTGACCGCAAGCCCGACGTGATCATCGAGGTCCGCGCTGCGCCAACAGGCGCCCAGTACGTGACCATAACGATGGTGAAAGACGGTTACCCGGCGGACCTGCTCCAGCAGCAGTGCGAAACGATTGGCACCGAAAATGGCGGGGCAATTCGCGGACTGAATGTCGAGGAGACTGGCACTGGCGCAATGCACGACGGCAAGCCGATGGCGTTTCTGAGGGCAAGGTTTGCCATAGACAACCTCGTCAAAAGAGAGACCGGGGCAGTCCGGCTCATCCCATTCGCGAGAGCATTCGCTGGCGCCCCTGAACCGTTCACGGTGACATGCCTTGCGATAACTTATCTGGGCTACGCACCTGGCCCCGAAACCGTGAGCGCCGTTGCGTCAGATTCCGCAACCGTGAGCGGAATTGCCGACAAAAATGTCCCGCTACTTGAGTACCGAGTGGTGCTCAAATCTCAGATTCCAGCAGAAATCACTTTTCCAGAACTACCCAATAGCCAGCCGAATCGGCCCGAGAAACCCCAGGGAATGAGGGTGCCTATCGGTCTCATCGGGATCGTCGCAGGCGGTTCGGCCATAGCAGGGGTTTTGGTATACTTCGCTCTCCGTCCACGGCGGGGGGGCCGAGGAAATCCGCGAGCCAAGCAATAAGGGGACACGCAAGCATGCCCAGCATATCTGAAGCCACACTCCACGAACTTTTGCTCATCGCCTACGAAATGAAGGCGTCCGACCTTTTCATTAAGGCCGGTTCTGTGCCGAAAGTCAGACAGCACGCCTATGTAAAGCCGCTCGACGGCGACTGGGGCGTCATTGACGAAGCCAACGCCCGGCGATTAGTCACCGGGACGATGACCACAAAGCAGCTTCAAAAGTTTGAAGATGTGCTTGAAATGGACCTCGCGTTCGCAGTCGAAGACAAGATGCGAATTCGTGCCAACCTTTATTTCCAACGTGGCACGATGGCCGGAGTCTTCCGGCTCATCCCGATCGAGATTCTTAGCGTGGAGCAACTCGGATTACCTCCAGTGCTTAGTGAACTCGGCAAACACCGACAAGGGCTGGTGCTGTTCACCGGACCGACGGGATGCGGCAAAACGACTTCACTGGCGGCAATTCTCGACCTCATCAACCGCACGCGCGCATGCCATATCGTTACGATTGAAGACCCGATCGAATTTGTACACCCAGACAAGGGCTCTTACCTCAGCCAGCGCGAAGTCCACATTGATACGCTCGACTTCTTTGTTGCGATGAGAGCCGTGCTTCGTGAAGCGCCAGACGTCATCCTCGTCGGAGAAATGCGCGACCCAGACACAATGAACGTCGCCCTACAAGCCGGCGAAACCGGCCACTTGGTGTTCTCCACAGTTCACACGCCAAGCGCATCAGAAACTCTTGACCGTGTTGTCAACATGTTCCCGCCGCACGAGAAAAACCACCTTTGCATGCGACTGTCTGGCTCAATGCGCGCGGTTATCGCTCAAAAGCTCGTCCCGCGCTCGGATGGCGCCGGCCGTGTATGCGCGTGCGAAGTCATGATCTGCACACCGACAGTTTCAAAACTTATCGAGGACGGGCACTTTGGCGAACTCTATCACGCCATTTCTGAAGGCCACTTCTGGGGCATGCAAACCATGAACCAGAGCCTTCTTAAATACGTTAAAGCGGGAGTTATTACGGAAGATATCGCGCTGAACTACGCGGGAATTGTTTCCGAGTTGCGCCAGCTTCTGCGCCGCTAAGCGCCAATGGTTACGATAGATGAACTGCTGCACGAGCTCGTCAACCGTGATGCAAGCGACTTACACATAAAGCCGGGGCAACCCCCGGTGATGCGCGTCCACGGCAAACTGCTGCATACCGACCATCCTGCTCTCTCTCCCGAAGAAAGCGAAACACTTCTTCGCAGCATTCTGAACGAAGAGCGCTGGGCCAGGCTCGACAGCTACAAAGAACTCGACCTTTCCTACGAAGTCCGTGGGCTTAGCCGATTTCGCGTCAACATGATGTGGCAGCGCAATCAACTCGGCGCAGTTTTCCGAGTGATTCCATTCAAGATTCGCACAGTCGAAGAGCTCGGCTTGCCGGAAGTAACGAAGAAACTCGCATTGCTTCCTCGAGGACTGATTTTGGTTACCGGTCCGACCGGTTCCGGCAAGAGTACGACGCTCGCGGCGATGGTTCATCACATCAACGTCAACCGAAAGCTGCACGTCATGACTGTTGAGGACCCGATTGAGTACATGCACACAGACCGCATTGGCGTTATTAACCAGCGGGAACTCGGTGTTGATACTCACAGCTTTGCCGACGCCCTGAAGCACGTTATGCGCCAAAACCCGGACGTGATCTTGGTCGGGGAAATGCGCGATCTGGAAACGATTCAGCTCGCAATCACCGCCGCTGAAACCGGCCACTTGGTTATGTCTACACTGCATACAGTGGACGCCGCGCAAACCATTGACCGAATCGTAGACGTATTCCCTCCTGACCAACAAGCTCAAATACGCACGCAGCTATCGGTCACGCTTCAGGCCGTAGTCAGTCAGTCGCTTTTGCCGCGCAAGGATGGAAGCGGACGTGCAGCTGCGTTTGAAGTTCTTGTGTGTACACCGGCAGTCAGGACGCTTGTCAGGGAAGGCAAAACACATCAGCTCTACCTCGACATTCAAACCGGCGCGGAGCACGGCATGCAGACCCTTGATGGCCACCTTCTCGGTCTCCTGAAAGACGGCGTCATTGATTATGAAAACGCACTCGCAAAAAGCCAAGCGCCATCAGAGTTCAGCCGACGGGCGATGAATCTCGGATTAATCGAAGGTGCGCACAATGGCTAGGGTCGAACAATTACTCCGCAAAACGGTGGACATGGTCGGCTCGGACCTCCACATTAAGGCAGACACGAAACCGTATGTGCGGATTCACGGCGAACTGATCCAACTCGAAGACGAAGAGCCATTCACACCAGAATCGTCTCGTGAAGAGCTATTCAAAATAATCTCGGAACAACAACGAAGACGATTCGAGCGCGATCTCGAGTTGGACTTCGCTCACGAAGTGCCCGGCCTTTCTCGATTTAGAGGAAACATCTATCAGCAAAAAGGGCTGGTTCAAGCCGCATTCCGCGTCATTCCATTCGAAATTCGAACTCTCGATGACCTTATGATTCCGCAAATCGTGCGCTCGTTTGCGGACCGTCCACGAGGTCTCATTCTCGTAACCGGACCGGCCGGTTCAGGAAAATCAACGACACAGGCCGCGTGCATTGATTACATCAACAAAAAAGAAGCTTGCCACATTGTCACCGTTGAAGACCCAATCGAGTTCATCCACGAAGACAAGCAGGCGCTCATCCGCCAGCGTGAGTTGGATTTTGATACGCTCAGTTTTGCAAACGCGCTGAAATACGTCTTGCGCCAGGACCCAGACGTCATCCTCGTTGGTGAGATGCGCGACTTGGAGACAATTCAGCTCGCGATCACCGCCGCCGAAACGGGTCACCTCGTCTTCGGAACATTGCATACAGTGGACGCTGTTCAAACTGTGGACCGTGTCATTGACGTCTTCCCGATTCACCAGCAGCAACAAATCCGGATGCAGCTTTCAGTTAACCTTGTCGGGGTGGTTTCACAAACTCTGATTAGAAGAGCCGACGGCAGAGGCAGAATCGCCGCATACGAAGTTCTGAACGCGGTTGGAGCAATCCGAAACCTCATCCGGGAAAACAAGACCTACCAAATCGCTTCGATCCTGCAGACAGGCTCGCGCCTCGGCATGAACACGCTGGACCAGTCGCTCGTGAAGCTGGTCAAAGACAATTTCGTCACCTATGAAGATGCGCTGCTGAAAGCGAAAGATAGGTCCGAATTTGAGCGCCTCGCTAATCTAAAATAGCGATTACATCTTTTCCGGAGCGCTAATCCCAAGCAACTCGAATGTCGCGCGAAAGCACGACAACGTCGCAACACAAAGGGACAGTCGGCCTGCGCTCACATCAGGTTGCTCGACGTCAATGACGCGACATTTCTCATAGAAGTCATGATAAGTACGCGCAAGTTCAACGGCGTACGTTGTTATTCGGTGCACGGCACGATCTGCAGCGGCACGCTGAACTTCGAACGGCAAATCCCAAATCTTTTTTACAAGTGCTCGTTCGGGAGCGGACAACTCGACCAGTTTCTCAACGTCAGCGCTCAACTCGGCATCCGCAGCCCGAGCAAGTAACGAACAGATGCGCGCGTGTGCATACTGAACGTAATAAACTGGATTCTTGTCGCTATGCTCTTTTGCAAGTCCGAGGTCAAACTCCATGTGCGCATCGTGCGAACGCATGAGATAAAAGAACCTGGCGACGTCCGTACCGACCTCATTCATGAGTTCGCGGAGCGTCACCATCGTCCCGTCACGTTTTGACATCTCCACAACGCGGCCATTTTCATAAAACCGGACGATTTGGGTGATGATCGCCTCAAACTGATCAGCGCGATAGCCAAACGCTTGAACCGCGGCGCTTGTTCTGGCGATATAGCCATGATGATCCGCACCCCAAACGTCAATGAGCAGATCGTATCCTCGGTCGAACTTCTCTTTGTGATACGCGATATCACTTGCTATATAAGTCGGTCTGCCATCGGCACGGATTACCACGCGATCTTTATCGTCGCCATAACTCGTGCTTCTCAAAAACCACGCGCCATCCTGTTCGAACAACTCGCCACGTGATTTCAAAAGGTCAAGATCTCGCGTAACAGCGCCAGAATCGTGCAGCGACTGCTCGGAAAACCATTGATCGAACCTCACGCCGAACCGCTCCAAGTCCTCTCGTTGCGCTTCGATCATCATCTCCTGCGTTTTTGGCTGCCAAAACTCAATCGAAGACTCTGCATGAACGTCTCCAAATCTCTCGCGCATCAACTTGGCGACATCGAAGATGTACTCACCTTTATAGCCATTTTCGGGAAACTCAAACGGAAGCCCCAGAATCTCGCGGTACCTCGCCTTGACACTCTCGGCGAACAACACCATCTGTTGCGAATTCACGCCGTCGTTGACGTAGTACTCTCTCCAAACTTCGTGGCCAGATGCAGTCATTAGGCGCGCCAATGTATCCCCGTATGCTGCTCCGCGACCGTGGCCGCAATGGATAGGACCATTCGGATTCACGCTCACAAATTCGATCAGAACACGCCGCGCAATATTGCTCTCGGTTTGAGAAATCGCCTCACCGCACTCAAAAGCAAGCCGTGCGTAGCGCAGCAGATAGGCATGCGCAAGAGTTAGGTTGACAAATCCTGGGCCAGCTAACGAGACAGAATCGAACGCGTCGTCCTGCTCAAGCGCCTCGGCAAGCATCGCCCCAATTTTCGGAGGAGGAGTTTTTGCAATCTTCGAAGCGGTTAGCGCAAAGTTTGTTGCGAAATCACCATGCTCTGCGCTTTTGGTTTCGACGACTTCACACGTGTAATCATGGCTGGGCAGTTGGCCGGCCGAAATCAACTTCTGGACAGCGGCGCGAACGCGCTCAACGAGATCGGTGCGAATCATCACCACAGGAGCGCGAGTCTACTCGCCTTGAGGGGCCGAAGGCAAAATTAGATGAGCGCCATTGGCATGATGACGCACGTGTAATCGTTGCTGCCTTCACTCGGCCTGATTACAGCCGGTCTGTCGTTTTCGGTCATTTCCAGGGCGACTCCCGGCGTGTCAATCGGGCCAAGCGCATCCAACAGATAACGCCCATTGAATGCGATTTCGAGGTCCGAGCCCTCTTTGACGATCTCCATCTCTTCTTTGCCCTCGCCAATGCCTTCGCTGCGCGAATTCATAATCACGTGGTCGCCATCCGACTTCAGAACGACCCGCTGAGCGCTCTCTCTCGCCAAAACTCCGGCTCGCTTCAACGCCGACGCGAATGATTCGCGGTCTAATAGCCACTTTCGAGTTGAGCTCGACGGGAACACGCGCTCGTATGCCGGAAATTCGCCACGAAGCAGTTGAGAAACCAACCGCGTTCCGTCTGAAACAACCATCAACTTGTCTTCACTAAACGTCAGCGTGATCTCTTCGCTGTCGTTTGTCGGCAGCTTCTTTATCACTTGAATTGCCCGATCCGGAACGACCGCCGTGACGGCTTGGCCAAGACCAGGATAGTCCGCCGTAATCACTGCAAGCCGATGCGTGTCGGTTGCAACCGTTTTCAGCTTTTCGCCATCGTAATGGAACAGAACGCCGGTGAGTACGGGCCTGCCTTGATTCTCCTTCGCGACCGCAAAATCAACCGCGCCAACCATTTTCAAAAGATCCGATTTCTTTATC
Source organism: Fimbriimonadales bacterium (assembly GCA_046330175.1). Taxonomy (GTDB): domain Bacteria; phylum Armatimonadota; class Fimbriimonadia; order Fimbriimonadales; family ATM1; genus JAJPJR01. The sequence continues at coordinate 197,036 of JAXLTG010000001.1, read as the reverse complement.
TTTACGGTTGCTTGTCCTGTCACATCGGGGATGCCTGGGAAGTCTTCGGCGGTCATTCCAACCACCCGAAATTCGCTCGCCGCGAGTGACAACCTCAGCGAGGCGCCGTTGGGTTGCTCAATGCGCAGTTCGCCTTCCGGGAGCTGCCCCAAGATGTCATTCATTAATCGGGCTTGAACCGCTAGTGAGCCACCATTCGACACATTGGCTGCCATCGTGCGCTCCACCCACATTTCTCCGTCGCAACCCAAAAGTCTCACTTTTCCAGGTTCAGCTTCAAAAAGGAGAGATTGGAAAATCGGCAAAGTGGTCGCGCGGCCTGTAGACGGCGAACCGGCGAGTTGAACGGCTTCAAACAACTCGCGACGTGGACAATCAATAGTCATCGGATCACACCTCGGTGGATTTAACAATTAGATAGGAACGATCGTAGGCCATAGGCAGAATCGGCTGCCTTGTGTTTACAGACCGAATCGGTTCAAGCAAGCCCAACTCGCCAAAAATTCGAGCCCGAACCCGGGCATCTTCAACGGGTGAGATTCCATCACTCGCAAACGCTTCCGTTACCGCCTCTTTGGTTTGCCTTAGGCTGGCCACTTCGTCTCGCAACTCGGAGTTTTCAAACATCACCTGTTTGAATTCAGTAGCGAGTTCCATCGGAAGTTCATCGTCAACGAATAGGTCTACGAATTTCTTTGCGTCATCGAGTGTCATAGCGCTTTCTCCATGGCGGCGCCCAGGCGGTCCTTCAGTGCTCTGCGGCCCCGATACAACCTCGATTTGAGGGCTGGTACCGAAATCCCCAACACATCCGCTGCCTGTCTTGCCGACAAATCTTCTAAGTCACAAAGGACCAACGGCTCTCTGTAGTCCTTTGGAAGGCTGCTCAGCGCCTCCCTGACGGCTATTCGTAAAGCTGTTCGCTCCTCCCCTGATCCCACCGTTGCATCCATCGGCAGTTCCAGAAGCTGGTGCTGGCGTAACTTGTCTATACACAAGTTACGCGCAATGCGAAACAACCATGTTCGGAACGCCCCATCTGCACGAAGGTCCCTCGACCGCCTGATTACCCGCAAAAACGTCTCGGCGGTCGCGTCTTCAGCGTCCGTGCGGTTATTCAGCATCCTGTATGTGTAGCGGAAGATCCGCTCCCCATACAGTTGGTAAATTGCGGCTATTGCAGCCGGGTCCCCGTCTGATAGGGCATCCAACAGGCGCCTCTCCCCGGACGGATCGTGCTCCAAGCTGGTTTCCCTATTCCTCCTGACGATTCTACACCCCATTAAGGCGCGGCGCGGGGATGTTTTCAAGGGAGAATCTTGAGTTTCTTTTGCGAACACCGCCCGGACCGCATTTCCCACACAGTTATCCCCCGATCGGGCCCGCCTGCGAGGGCTGCCCAAGGGCCTCGGAGTCCCGGGGCCGCCGGTAGGTGCGCCACTCCTACCCCCGCCGCCGGGAACCAAATCGAGGGATTTTCCGTTAGAACCGATTAACATCAGAGCCGCTCGCGTTCTGAGCCATAATTTCGAGTACACACTAAGGAGGACACCTAAATGATTGCAACACTCGCACTCGCAACCACCATGTTCGGAGCCAGCTCCGGCCTCGCCGTTGGCGAAATGGTCACCCCGTTCCACCCGACGCACGTCGCCGGTCCCGACAAGGGCACCAGCACCTGCCCGCCATGCAAGTACGGCGCCCGACCTGCCGTTCAGGTTTGGGTTAACGAAGACGACATGTCGAACGTGATGGCTCTCGCCACCAACCTCAGCGATAAGGTGAAGGCAAGCAAGCATGAATTCAAAGCGTTCATCATCAAGCTTGAATGCTGCGAAGGCTGCGCCGGCCACATGACCGACATGGGTGGCAAGCTGAAGAACAACAACCTCGGCATCGCAACTATCAAGGTTGACGACACTGCTGTGAAGAACTACAAGATCAACACGTCGGAAGAAGTGAAAAACACCGTCATTGTCTACAAGGACAAGAAGGTCGTTGCGAAGTTCGTGAACCTGAAGGCCGATGCAAAGGGTCTCAAGGAACTGAACGCCGCAATCGCAAAAGTTGACGGCTAACGACTCACCAAACTAAAAAGCCCATCGCGCAATTGCGCGATGGGCTTTTTTGTTTTCTCATCCAGATGTCGGTGTGATCGCAGCCATTCCTGCACCTGTCAACTGAGAGTTGAGCTTCGCTAACTCGATATCCCACGCCTTCTTCAAGGCGTCTAGCTGCACCTGGAGTTGGCCAGACAGCATCTCGTACACGTCATAGCATTGCTGAGTGGGCCGACCTTCACCACCCAACACATTTCCGAGGAGCGCGCCCAGTTTGTTGTTCAGCTTAATTGGATAGTTCAGTGGATCTTGCCCCGATTGCATCTTAGTTTGATAAATCTCAACTTCGACAGCTTCGATTTTGGCCAGGAGTGCATCTTTCGCGGATGTCATCTGAGGTGTAAGTTTGTTTTGCTTCTTCGCCTCTTCCATTGCGGCGTTTGCTTTTGTGCGTGCATCACGAATCCTCAGCAGCGCTTCATGGGCCTCAGTCACACGAGCCGCAACTTTGCGCGCGAACGCGGCTTGTTCAACGAGGTCCGCCTCCGTGCATTCGTTGCGCGGATCTTTCAATAGTCGCACTTGCGTTGACTTGGTCGTTCCGCCAACGGTCATCTTCACGTTGTAAACCCCCGGTGGCGCGTTTATCGGCATAGGAAATGCTCCCCACATTACGAGACCTGGGATGTTTCGGTACGAAGGGTATTGCCCCCACATCGAAACCTGATTCAATCCAGCTCCACCAGGCGCGCTGTCGTTTTTCGCAACGACGGTGCCACTCGCGTCGGCAACTTCGATCGAGACTTTTTGGCCGTCTGTCGGCAAGAAGTATCGAATGACGATTCCTCCCAACGGATTCGCACCACTGTTTCCAGCGCCACCGCCGCCCCAGCGGACGCGGTAAGCATCACGCGGTTTGAACAACGTCACTGCAGTCGCAGTTATCCCAGAATTCAATTGCTGGAGAACGCTTGTGTCATCGAGCACCCAAAACCCTCGACCATGTGTCGCAACCACAATGTCGTTGTCTTTCACAGCGATATCGTGAACAGGTGTTACGGGCAGATTCATTTGCAGCGGCTGCCAATGGTCTCCATCGTCGAAACTTACAAACATGCCCGTTTCCGTGCCGGCGTAAAGCAACCCTTGTCGCATCGGATCCTCGCGCACGACTCTGACAAATGTCGTACTCGGAATGCCGTTGTTGCACTCGGTCCATGTTCTTCCCATATCTCGTGTTCTGAAAATATGCGGGCCGTAGTCATCATTCTCGTGGTTGTCAACCGCCAAGTATGCGCCACCGTCGTTGAAGTGCGATGGCTCAACCATGCTGCAAAGCCCGTTCTTCGGCGTCTTTTCGGGAGTCACTTTTGCCCAACTAACGCCGCCGTTGGTGGTTACATGAACCAAACCGTCGTCCGATCCGGCCCAGATTGTTCCTGCCTTGCGCGGGGATTCGGCAACCGTAAACACCGTGCAGTAATACTCCACGCTCGTATTGTCTTGCGTGATTGGTCCACCCGACGATTTCTGTTTCGATTTGTCGTTGGTGGTTAGATCGGGGCTAATTTTTGTCCACGACTGACCTCCGTTCGTTGACTTCAAAACATATTGTGAACAGGTGTACAAGACGTTTGGGTCGTGTGGCGAGAACACAATGGGAAACGTCCACTGCATTCTGTGCACCGAGTCTTCGGCGCCGTGACCCATCGGATTGTCTGGCCAAGGGTTAACGTCGCGAAATTGATTCGTTCTGTGGTTAATCCGCGTCAACTCGCCTCCATAACTGCCTCCGAACACGATGTCCGGATCGTCCGGCTTCGCGGCGACGTATCCACTTTCGCCTCCAGCTGTCGAAGTCCAGTCCTCGTTGGTAATGCCGTTTCCACGTGAACTGCGGCTAACTATTCGCACCGTGCTGTTATCCTGCTGTGCGCCAAGAATGCGATACGGAAAAGCATTGTCTGTCGAAACATGATAGAACTGGCCCGTAGGAAAGTCTTCCTCGGTCCATGTTCGACCGCCGTCTGTCGTTACCGTTCCGCCACCATCGTTTGAGTTAATCATACGGTTCGGATCGTTTGGGTCAATCCATAAGTCGTGATTGTCACTGTGCGATCCACCAAAATAGGCAAAAGTTTTGCCACCGTCCGTGGACTTTCCATTGCCGACATTTAGCACATACACCTTGTCCTGGTCTTTCGGATCAGCAATGATGTGTGTGTAATACCAAGCGCGTTGGCGATAGTTGCGGTTGTTGTTCATAAGCGCCCAGGTGTCTCCGCCGTCATCGGATCTGAAAACGCCGCCCTCCAACGACTCGACAATCGCATACACTCGCTTCGAATTGGCAGGTGAAATCGAAACGCCAATCTTGCCGAGAACACCTTTGGGTAGCCCTTTGTTTGCCGAAATATCTTTCCAGGATTCGCCGCCGTCTGTTGATTTCCAAAGTTTCGATCCAGGGCCGCCGCTGTTCAGAGCGTATGGCGTTCGCCATGCTTCCCATGTCGTTGCGAACAGCACGTTGGGATTAGAGGCGTCGAGGCTAATATCTAAGCCACCTGCTTTGTTGCTAACGAACAGCACTCGCTTCCAAGTTGCGCCGCCGTCGTTCGACTTGTAGATTCCGCGCTCAGGATTCGGTCCGTAAATGTGTCCTAAGGCAGCCGCGTACACGATGTTCGGATTGGTTGGGTGGATGCGAATTGTCGTTATGTTCTGTGTTTCTTTCAATCCGACGTGCTTCCAGGTCGCTCCTGCGTCGGTTGACTTGTACATTCCGTCGCCGTGCGAAATGTTGCCGCGAATGTCCCCTTCGCCGGTCCCTGCGTAAACGACGTCCGGATTCGAAGTGCTTACAGCGATGGAGCCCACCGAAGCAGTTCCAAAGAACCCATCGCTGACGCATTGCCAGTTTTGTCCTGCATCAACCGATTTCCAAACTCCGCCACCGGTCGCGCCGAAATAGAATTCGTTTGGACGACCCACAACACCGGAACAGGCCACAGACCTGCCTCCGCGCCAAGGGCCAATCAGTCGCCACTTCATGTTGGCGTACAACTTGGGATCCACCTGCTGCGCCGAAGAACCGACCGCGGCGATTAGGCAAGACAAAGCGACAAAAATGCGCGCATGTTTTCCGAACATAACTCGCGCATTATTGCCGAAATCAATCCGGGTTAGTTGATTGCAGGACCAAGGTCGCCCCAGCCCTCCCTGAACGCTCGAAGAGCACACAGATATAGCTCAAACCTTTCGCTGAGCAGGCGAAACAACGGGGCTTGAGCCGCGTAGGGCCCGTAGTCGAAACTGCTGACGGCCAAATAGCTCGATTTTCCAAGCTTCACAGGGCTCAAAATCATTGTCGGAAGCTGCTTTTCGGCCCGCTCTGGAAACACGCCAGTCCAGAAAAGCACGCTATCGCCGATCTGCTTGTGTGCTCGACGTTCTTCTTCAAAGCTGTTTGCCGACAGGCAAATGTCCGAGGAAGCAAGCAACTCGTGGAAACGATCTAGGCCCGTTACCGTTGATGCGATCTGGTTGTCCACCAACTCCGCTAAGTAGTCGGCCGTCGGCCCTAAAGGTTCGCCTGCGTCCAAAAGATAGGCGGACAGCCGACCGTGGGCAAACCGCCTGAATGGCCGATCCTCGCTGCTTGGACTTTGAAAGAATTCCATTGCCTCAAAACTTAGATTCCTTAACGTGCCAGCAGGTTCAAACGACTCCCAAACGTCCCAACCAGTAAACTTCACAAGGCGATGGAGGTTTTGCGGGTGTTCTACGACGGCGACTGCGGGTTTTGCAAGCGTTCAGCTCACTGGTTTCAGCGCCGGATTCGAACGGTCGAAGTCGTTGTCTGCCCGTTTCAAGATGCGCCTTCGCCACCGATGACCGACGAAATTCGGAAACGGTGCGCTCGCGCCGTTCATGTCTTGACTCCCGATGGCAGATGGCTTCGCGCGGGTCGCGCTTCGCTTTATCTGTTTCGGCTGGCTGGCTGGGGTTGGTTCGCTTCGGGGTTGATGCTCCCGCCGTTTGTTTGGGTGATGGAGTTCTTCTATTGGATGGTCGCCTACAACCGCAACTTCTTTGCGAGGTTTATGTTCAGATCATGAACCGACCGGGTCGAGTCGTGATGCACCAATCCTGGAGACATCTCTTGTTTCTCCATTGGTCCGTTCCTCCGGAACAGCTAACTCGACACTTGCCGCCAGGGCTGACGCTCGATACGTTTGAGGGCCGGGCTTACATTGGTTTGGTGCCTTTTACAATGATGAACATTCGGTTTCGCGGGTTGCCTGTACTCGGTCGAACCGGCGCGTTTCATGAGACGAACGTGCGAACGTATGTTCGGCGCGGCGATCAGATCGGAGTTTGGTTTTTCAGTTTGGATGCGACGGAACCGCTTGCCGTGCGAGTGGCGCGAAAGTTTTGGGGATTGCCATATCACGATGCGAACATTAGTCTGAACGCGTTTGAAGAAGTTGGATACGTGCTGAATCGCCCTGATCCGCATGCTGCATCTTTGGAGGTTCGCTATCGCCCTCGCGGGTCGCCTTCGCCGACCACGCCGGGAACGATCGAGCATTTTTTTGTGGAAAGATACGATCTGTTTTCTGTCAAAGGCGCTAACTGTTTTTCGGGTCGCGTGGTGCATCCACCTTACTCCATTCAGCCCGTCGAGATTCAGTTTCTGAATCAAGATATGTTTCGAGGGATTCTCGATGAGTCTTTGGGTCCACCCGAGTTTGCGTGTTATTCGCCGGGCGTTGACGTGGATGTGTGCAAATTAGTCAGCATTTAGCGCACCGTATTCCGCAGCGAACGTTTTCGCAAAATCACCGTCGCGCTTGCACAGCTCCAAAAAGTCACAATCGCAGCAGATGCTTTTTGCCATCGGTCGAACATCTTCCCATTCGCGGTTAAGAATCTCGCCACCAAGCTTCAACAAGTCGTGGCGGAACTCCTCCAAAGCTGCTTCGGTCGGCTCAACAGTCGTTTTTGACCCGGTTCTTACGGCGATGATCGTGCTGACCATTTTGTTGTCAGGCAAAACGCCGCGCAAAAGCAAGTGATAACAGTTCATCGCGATGTCGTTCAGCAACTCGTCTGGGTCTGTTTCCGTGCGTCCGCTTTTGTAATCAATAATTTCGATTTTTCCGTCGGGCCATTCGTCCACTCTATCAATCCGGCCCATCAAAACGAAATCGCCCATATCTTTTCGAAGCTGCTTTTCGATGTAAATGGTCTTCGCTTCGCTGGGCGCAGCAATCTGTTCCTCGACGTAAGTCGAGATCAACTCTCGACCTTCGGCCAACGCCTCTTGCGCCTCTTCGGGCGAAGAATAACCCGCGTCAACCCAGCTTTCTTCAAGCGCAGCAATCGCTTGCTCTTTCGTTTGGACACCAACGTCGCCTGCATCGTGAAAACGCTGCAATACGGCGTGCAAACTCGAACCAAAACTGTAATACGACTTTGCGCGCGCAAACCATTTCCCGCGCGGATCAATATACGTCCACATGTACTTGGTCGGGCACGCCAAGTAAGTGGTGATTCGGCTCGGACTTAGGACCGGTTTTCGCGCCATCGCTTTCTATTATGGTTTGCGAAACAACATCGCCGCTTCCCGCAAATGAAACGTCAAATCGTCTCCCGTCCCGGTCCAGTTCAAATAGCTCTTTAGATCGCCGCTCGATTCAAGGATCGTTCGAATGCAGTTCGTGCGCTCGGGTTCCGGCGTTCGCTGCCTATCTAGCCAATCTTTCACGTTCAGCGGCTTGCTGTACGCCTCAGACTTTACGAAACTCAAGCCAACATCGCTGCCGATTTCGCGCCATGCTGATTCGGTGAGATTGCGAACGTGAGTCGGATCGCGCCACCGCTCAAATTGGTCAAGCTTGTCGTCCGCCTCCGAATCCTCGATGCCGATGGTATCAACTAACAAAAACCAACCTCCGGGTTTCAGCGCACGAAAAACTTCGCGAGCAAACTTGTGCACATCGCGGAAGTGGTGCGCGGCGCAGCGACATGCGATTCCATCAAGCTGTCCTTCGGAATAAGGAAGGTCGTGCGCGTCGCCAAGTTTGGTTTCAAAATTGCGCAGCCCTCGACGGTCCGCCTCCTGCGCCGCGACATCGAGCATTCCCTGCGAAGAATCGAACGCAATGGCGGCATCAACATAGGGCGCGAATGCAAACGCAGTGTGACCGGCGCCTGTGCCGATATCCAAAACCAGCCCGCCCTCCGGCTCGACCATTGCGACGAGCTTTTGCAGCGCCTCGTCGCTCGAATGCCATTGCGAGCTGAGATAGTCCCCAGCCACCTGCCCCCATCGGTCTGTCATCAGGGTCGAAGTATATCGGCAACGCCCAGGGCCAAAAGTAATGGCTGCCGCAGTAGGATTCGAACCTACGACCCGCTGATTAACAGTCAGCTGCTCTACCACTGAGCTATGCGGCAGTGAATTGCCCGAAGGCGGGGCGATTTTACCCCCCGCTAATTCTCGGCTCCCCGCCTGGTCCTCATCACCGAGCCCAAAGTCGGGTTCAATCCCGGCAAACCATGAAAATCGCGCGCATTGACCTGCACCGCATCGCCTACCGCCTGCAGGACCAGAAGTACTCCTGGTCGAACGAGCTGGCAATAACCGGCGCGACCGCGTTTATCGCTCGGGTGATCACCGACACCGGGATTGAGGGGTTCGGCGAAGTTTGTCCGCTCGGCTCGGCGTATATGGAGGCTTTCGCTGAGGGTGTCCCCGCAGCAGTCGCCGAAGTTGCGCCGTCGGTTTTGGGTCAAGACCCATTTGATTTGAAGCTTATTAACGAGCGAATGGACCTCGCGCTCGGCGGCCACAACTACGCGAAATCACCGATTGATATCGCTTGTTGGGACATCGTCGGCAAGGCGACTGGCCAATCGGTCGCTGCTCTGCTCGGCGGACGATGTGTTGAATCTTATGCGCCGTATCGCGCAATTCCGCAAAGATCAGCGAGCGAAATGGCGGAAGATGTCATCAAATATCGCGAGCGCGGATATCGAAAATTTCAACTGAAAGTTGGCGGCGAGTCGAACGAAGATATTCGCCGAATTGTTGCTTGCCGCGATGCTCTTACCGATGAAGATTTGTTGGTCGCCGACGCAAACACAGGCTGGACCCCGCACGAAGCGATACGAGTTGCGAACGGAGTTCGCGATTTGGATGTGTATATCGAACAGCCATGCAGAACTCTGCGCGAGTGTCTGGCAGTTCGCAAAAACACAACGCTCCCGTTTGTGCTTGATGAAACGATCCGTTCGGTAGACGCTCTGTTGGAGGCGCACATTCTGGGCTGTATGGATGCGGTGAACATCAAGATTTCGCGCGTGGGTGGACTCACAAAGGCAAAACTGCTTAGAGATTTGTGCGAGCAGATCGGGCTTGCGATGACTCTTGAGGACAGTTGGGGCGGAGATGTTGCGACCGCAACTATCGCGCATCTCGTCGGCAGCACGCGAGCTGAATTCTATCTGTCTTCCACCGATTTCAACAGCTACGTGGACGTCGTTAACGCGCCAGACGCTCCGCGAATGCAGAACGGCCAAATGAGTGTTCCCACTGGCGCCGGATTGGGAATTAGCATTGATTTGAAATCGCTCGGTGAACCGGTGATGAGCCTTTCGGCATGAGCGAACGCGCCTTGATTCTGAATCGCGAACAGGCTCTTGCCTCGCTCGGTTGGGATGATGCCATCGTCGCGGCGCGCGATGCGTTTATCGCCCTTGAAGCGGGGCAGGTGACGATGCCGCAGCGATTGAGCGTGCCATTCGGTGACGAAGGCACTCACCTTTCTATGCCCTGTTATGTAAGTTCGCATCCTCCGATCCTATCGGTCAAGATCGTAACCGTAAGCCCGCAAAACGCGGCGCTTCAACTCCCGAGCGTTAGTTCGCAGATGCTGCTTCACAATCCTGAGACCGGGTTTGTGAAGGCGATTATGAGTGGCGATGCGATAACCGAACGACGCACAGCGGCCGCAAGCGTTGTTGCCAGCGAGCTGTTTTGCAGCAACCCGAGAATCCTCACCGTATTCGGCGCCGGGGCACAAGCAAAGGCGCACCTCGAAGCCCATTGCCATCGTTTCAGTATCGAAAAGGCGTTCATCATCTGCCGCAACCCTGAACAAGCACGCAGCAATGTCACAACCCAATCCGAAAAAGTTGAGATATGCACCGACGCAAAGCGCGCGCTCGCAATCTCAGACATCGTTTGCACAGCAACCCCAAGCACGACGCCACTATTCCCCACAGAGTGGCTAAAGCCCGGAGCACACATCAACGCCGTTGGCTCATTCACCAAGGATATGTGCGAACTTGAACCCAACCTCATCGCCGAGTGTCAAGTCACCGTAGATCATTTGCCCGCAGCTCAAGCCGGGGCCGGCGAACTCATCCAGGCAGCAAATGCTGGACAACTTGACTGGGACGAAGTGACAACACTCGGCAAAGCAATCTCAAACAAACCCACACACGGCAACAAACGTTTCACACTGTACAAATCAGTCGGGGTCGCCGTATTGGATGCGTTTGCGGCTCAGCGCGCATTCGAAAACGCACTGAACCGCAATCCTTAAGTTAATTGTTGATTCGCCAGCCGACCAGGTCGAAGCGGCCGTTCCAGTTAGTCGAAAAGAACGCCGCGCCTGCCCTCATCTTGACGCGCATCTTCATCTGCCTGGTGCTTGGGTTGATGAACGATGAGACGTTGTTGCTGATGGTTGCCGACGCCGTTGCGTCGGTGCCGCTGATGATTCTGGAGTCGAGAGTTACGAACTGATTCGTATCGTAATTGAACGCCTGGATGGTTTGAATTGTGCCGGGAAGCGTGCTGTTCGATTCGACCTTCAGCGTGACCGTGTTTGCAATTGTTTGCGGCGATGTGCCGGTGACTTCGAGCACAACTGGGAGCTCTAAGTCGCCCGGCAGAAACTGCGCGTGCACATCCATTTTTGCGTCGTCGCTGTTGGCAAGTTCAGTTATGCCGCCGGTGATCAGCGTTCCGCGAATCAAGCTGAAACCTGATGGCGCAATGTCAACGTTGGTTGGCGTTACAGTCGCTTGCCATGCACCGCGTCCGTAGGTGAACGCAAGAAGCTGCGTGTTGTTTCGCCACACAAGCTCTTCGATCGAAACCGTTCCGGGGCCTTGAGTAACCACGGACCACGTTTGTCCGTTGTCCCACGTTGTAAACGTTCCGATATCGGTTCCAGCGAACAGCCGACCTGGCTTCAGCGGATCTAACGCGAGCGCAGAAACCGGCGCGCTTGGAATTGCTCGCGGCGCGATTCCGGTTATTCGCGTCCATGTTGCGCCACTGTTAGTAGTCTCCCAGATGTTGTCATCGGACCAACCCATGATCGAAACATACACGTGCGAGTGATTGTTTGGATCAATGACGATTCGCGAAATCCACCGATCGGGAAGCGGGCCGGCGTTGGTGTCTACTTTCGTCCAACTTGGGCTAGCCGATGTTCCGTTGGTTGTGTACCAAACATCGCCATTGTTGTGTCCGGCCCAGATGATATCGCTGTTGCCCTGTGCAATCACGACCGTCGAGATGTTGAATGGGCTGTTATCGGCAAAGTGTGCATTTGGTGGATCGTTAATCGGCCCTGCACCAATCGCGTTCTTGATAATCGTCCATGTCGGAGTTGCCGCCTTTACGTTGTCGCTTCGCCACAATCTGCGCGCGCAAACGAGCATTCGGTTGTAGTTGTTGGGATCAAGGAGATAGTAGGAGATGAAGTTGCAGTTGCTGCCGCCTGCATCCGAGATGCCTCCATTGATGAGCGACCAGTTGACGCCTGCGTCGGAACTTCGCGCTAATCCGATCCACTGATAACCGCCATAGAAATAGTTGGGATTCGATTGGTCGGCTGCCGCAAAACCGCCATCGCCACCGACCACAGGCGTCCACCCTTCGGTGTTGCCAGTGTAGAGGGAGGTGAAGTTGTCTTGTGCGCCCGCGACCATTCTTCCTGTGCTGTTGTTCATCGCTCCGCCATAGAATTGCGTGATTCCCAACTGGTTGTTCAACTCGACGACTGAGTCGGTGTAGGCGTTGTCAGCGCGGAAAATGCCTCCATCGGTTCCGAAGTAAACCGTGCGCTCCGTCGTCCCGTTAAAGCTGTTCCGATTGACGACGACATGGTGATCGGAGTGAACGTTTCCAAATGCTCCGCCGAGGTTGATTCCTGCATTTGTGCTTCGGTACAAGTTGACTCCGCCGACAATCAGGTTGTTCACGTTTGTGGGGTCTACCCACAGCGCAATGTTGTACGCTGAATACATGCTGATGCCGGATCCAGTTGTCTTCAGAGTGAACGTGACACCGCTATTAGTTGATTGGTAAATCTTGACGCGGTCAGCCGCAGCAACTGCGGCGTAAACTACATTCGGGTTGCTCTTCGACCATGCGGTCTCGGTTCTGTGACCGCTCAAACCACCAGAGTTCGTGAAGCTCACTCCTCCATTAGTTGATAACGCCGCTCCTGAGCCCTCGTGCATTCCAATAATCACGATGTTTTCATTCGACGGATTGATGTCAACGTCGTAAATCCATGCGTTGTAGGTCTTAGTCCAGTTTGCGCCCGCGTCTGTCGATCGGTAAAGGCCGGAGTCTGTCGCCGCAAGCATGATGTTTGGATTGCTCGGCATTATCTCAATCCGGTTGACGAATATCCAATCTTTTGTTGAAGGCATCTGTGTCCAAGTTGTGCCGCCGTCGGTCGTTCGGAATATCCCGAATCCGCGAACAGTCGCTGTATTCGAGCTGCCCATCAGCGCTTCGAAGAACCCTTCGCCGGTTCCAGCGTAAAGCACGTTCGGATTTGTCGGGTCCATCGCCATGCACCCAACAGACATTGAGGACATGAAGTCGTCAAGCGGGAACCAGCTTGCTCCAGCATTGGTTGTTTTCCAAATTCCGCCACCACAGGAGCCGACCCACATGGTGTTATTGTCGTTAGGATGAATGATGATCGCGCGGATTCTTCCGCCGATATTTCCCGGCCCCAAAAATGTCCAGCTTGTTGAGTCGAACGCGGGAGTTTCGCCCTGTGCTTCGAGTAGCCCATCTCGCTGCAGTTTCGCATTCCAAAGCGCGTTTGGAGGAACAGTCCCATCAGCGTTAAGGCGCGCAAATGAGCGCTGCTTCATTGCATCGAGAGCTGTCGCCTCGTCACCGTCACCCTTCTCTCCATCGTCACCCTTTTGGCCATCGTCACCACCGCCACCTTGGTCATCCTGTTGGTCGGTGTTGCCGACAGAACCAGTGCTCATATTCGAACCTGCGCTGCGAGCCGCATCCTTCGCGGTTCTTGGCCCAGGTGCCGGAACGGAGACTCTATTGCCAGACGCATCCTTCGTGTGTGGAATCGCCGCACTGGTTGGCTTCTTCGCAGCTTCCTTAGGTGCATCGCCTGAAGAGTTCCCACCATTCCATTCGCCCGTCGGCCCTGAAGGCGCTTCAGATTCTTTCGAACCACACCCCCATACGGCACCCAAAATGAACAGAGAAACGATTGCGCCACGAAACTTCATTTGCCTCACCCCCAACATGGACGGCCTTTGCGTCCCCAAAAGTTTAGCCTAAGTCCACGCAAATCTATCCCGGTAGAATGCCTAGGATGGCAACGGATACGACTGCACTTGTTGTTTACGGCGGCTGGGACGGTCATATGCCGTCGGAAGTCAGTACTTTCTTCGCGGAAATGTTGACGGGGATGGGGGAGAACGTTCTTAGAAGCGATTCTCTCGATGCCTTCCTGGATCTCGACGCAATGCCCAATCTCCGGATAATTGTGCCGGTCTGGACGATGGGTGAGATTACGAATGAACAGGTCAAGCCTGTCCTGCAAGCTGTAGAGCATCGGGGCGTGGGGATGGCTGGATGTCACGGCGGGATGTGCGATGCCTTTCGGAATTGCACGGAATGGCAGTTTTTGACTGGCGGCCAGTGGGTGGCTCATCCAGGTGACGATCAAGTTGAGTACGAAGTCGAGATTTGTGGCGAACACGAAATCACAACGGGCATCGCGAATTTCTCGTGTAAGTCCGAGCAGTACTACCTTCACACCGATCCTGCGAACCAGGTGCTCGCAACAACAAAGTTTCCGATTGCGGAGGGCCCACATACAACGAACGGAAATGTGACTATGCCGGTGGTGTGGACAAAGATGTATGGAACTGGACGTGTGTTCTATTGCTCGCTCGGGCACCGACTCTCAGATCTAACGGTCGAACCCGTTTGCACTATTATGCGCCGCGGAATTGACTGGGCGATGAAAAACTGAAGCCGCCCACCTCAAGCGAGAGGTGGGCGGCGTGTCTTGCTGGTTTTTCGTTTCGGGATTAGGGCGTGATGATCCAGTTCACTTGGTCGCTGTTAGCACGCCAATTCAAGCTGACGGGGTTGAATCCAGCGTAGGCGATTCGCGCTTTCATCTCACCAGTTGACTGATTGATGAATCGCGACAAGTCTCCCGAACCGTTTATCGTGACTGTCGCATCCGCCGTCGGTGCTGGTCGAGTATCTAACAACTCAAATGCGCTTGTCTGATAGTTAAACAACGACAGCTTTTGCGTAAGCCCGCCTGCATTAACGCGGCCATCGAATTTGAACTGAAGCCCAGACGGAGTTCGCTTCGTAGTATGCGTCGTGACGTCGAACCTTAGCGGGTCGCCAGGAGCGATCGGGTTATAGAAAACCTGGGACACGAAGTACGTTGAGTCGTTATTCGCGAGTTCTGCGTTACCACCGGATATGGCAGTTCCCTGAACCATGGCGATCGAATCCGGTACAGCCGTCTCGGGCAGCGCCTCAACTCGGACGTAGTACACATCCTGCTCACCGTTGAACGTTGCGGAGTAGATGATATCTGCTCCGCCGTTGTCCGAGTGCATTCCGATGTAGTCGCCGATCTTGTTCTGATTCGGATATCCCAGCGAGTGGTTGAACGGATTGCTCACTTTGATGTTCGGAGCAAACGTGTTGCCACCGTCTGTCGAGTAGGTGTACCAAAGCTCGCTGTTGGTATTGTTGGCGCTGTTGCGAGTGTCGTACCAACAAACGTCAACTCTGCCGTTCGGAGCCACTGACAGTGTTCCGAACCATTGATACTTGCCGTTCCCTGTCGGGTCGTCATTTATCCGCTTGGGTGCGCTCCAACTGTTTCCGCCATCGGTGCTGCGAGAAAGCATCACATCGGCGGGGTCTCCTGTTGGGTCAACCGAGGCAAGCACATACAGGTAGCCGTTCGTCGGACCACCAGACTTATCGCAAGAAATCCAAACCTGACCACCGAGCCCATCTGGGTTTACTGGTGCGCCAAAAATGACGAAGCCGTTGAGACTCAACGTTCGGCTCAGGTCGAAGGACACCGCCTGATTCGCATCTTTCGCGTTCGTCGAGCGTGCAAAGTAAAACTGATCGCCGCCGTCGGTGCCGCATAGATACAGATCTCCGGCTGAGTTCGTGTCTAACGTCCCCCAGACCATGTCGTTCGGAATGAAGATTGGATTTGTCCAGGTTGCTCCACCGTCAACCGAACGGCTGAACTGTCTTCCACCCCAGTTGTTGCCCGCAGTGCTCCACGACTGATACATATTTCCACGACCGATGCCGTTTGTGTTGTCAATCGTAAACCATTGCTTGTCGCCGCCGACCGCCGATGCGATGCGCGTGAAGTTCACGCCGAAATTAACGGAACGCCAAATGTCGCAAAAGAAGGTCTGCATAAGGCTCAGATAGAAAAACTTTCCGTCGCCGTCGGAGGCCAACACAGGATCGCTTCTGAACACATTGTTCTCAAGAATTCCTGGAAAAGTCCATGAAGCGCCATGGTTCGTGGTGTACGCCCAACCTGCTTGGCGAAAGTTAGAACTCTTGTTGTTGAATTGTCTCCAGCCAACCGCCATTCGGTTAGGGTTCGTTGGGTCCACGCAGAACGAGGGCTCGTTGGCGGCATCGTTCACGATGTTTTGTCCCGACGCGTTCACGTTTATCTGCACGCTAGTGAACGCGGCAAAAGTACTTATTCCGCGAGGGCTCACCTGCGGAATCTTGCCGAACAAGGGCCCATCTTGGAAGTACTCCAGCAGTGGCACTCCATCGCCGTTTCCTTCCCTCTCCATCTCCAAGGCCTTTGTGACCCGCGCTGTCGCCACGCCAAAGATCGTCGTGCCTACGCCGATCGCGGTCAGAAGCCTAATTCCTTTCCTCATTTGTCTCACCCCAGAAAAACTCAATTTTGAGCCGAAAAACGGCCCAGACACACTATAGACCGTAATTTCGGCCCGATTAGTTTGAACGCAACTTGCAACCCCCATAAAAATACGGGTTCCAACAAAAAACCTCGCACCTAATCCGCACTTTTTCGTATGAATACGGGTATTGCAATGTCGCTCAAGAGGAGAACCGAATGATAACTAGAAAGTTTCTGCTAACGCTCGCCCTTTGTTATGTTTCAACAGCCGCGTTTACCCAGACCTTTGACGTAGAGATCAAAAACTTAGCTTACAACCCGCAAAATCTCACTATTCCCGCAGGAGCCACGGTTCGCTGGACGAACAATGAAACTCTCACTTCACACACGGTAACTGCGGATGACTTTTCGTTCGACTCCGGGATACTCGGTCGCGGGCAGCAGTTCTCAAAGACTTTTACGACTCCCGGCGTGTATCCCTACCACTGTGAACTCCATTTCACGATGAGCGGCACCATCACTGTAACATCCAACACCACTGAGGTCAGCCCGACCGGTTTCACAATCGCACGTGGAAAGTTGATTTCTGGAGGCTTGGCCGCTCTCCTCAGCAGCGACGACTCCCGAATGGAGGTCCGCATGGGGCCGGTGACCGGCACGGAGTCACCCGTAGAGGTTGACGTAACCGCCACAAGCCCAACGACGACGGGCACCCAACTCAAGGTAACCGTCGAACTCCAAGGTTCGCGAACGGGGCTCACTCAGCTGGTTTACATGCGCAACTTCCAAACCGATCAGTGGGATCTGCTCGACTCGCGCGCGGCGACAACGACCGATACCTCCATTGATATCACCGTCACCGGTAGCGCAAACGTCGCCAAGTACATCAAAGCATCAGATGGAAGCATGGCCGTAAAGATCGGACTTCGATCCGCGTTGACAGGCCAACCCAAACTTTTCAGCGGCAAATTAGACCGAGTTCACTGGTCCATCTCACCCTGACCGAAAGTGTGGCGGACACTCGCAAGGTGTCCGCCACCAACCCGGTACACTCCGGCTCCCGTGAAAGCAATCGCTAAGGCCCGGCCTGCGCCGGGTGCCGACCTCATAGAGCTTGCTGAGCCGCAACTGAAGCCGGGCCACGTCAAACTCCGTGTCCAATACGGTTCCGTCTGCGGCACCGACCTGCATATTTTCGAGTGGGACGAGTGGGCAGCATCAAGAATCCATCCGCCGCGAGTGATCGGCCACGAATTTGCGGGCATTGTCGAAGAAGTGGGAAATGGTGTCGTTCATCTTAAGCCGGGCGACTTCGTCGCCACAGAGTCGCACATCGTTTGTGGTTCCTGCCGCCAATGCAAGCTTGGTCAAGGGCATGTCTGTGTGAACACAAGCATCTTAGGGGTGGACGTGGACGGGGGCTTCGCCCCCTGGGCTGTAATTCCGGAAGCGAACGCACGCCTTACGCCCTCCAACATCCCAGCAGACATCGCCTGCATGCAGGATCCGCTTGGAAACGCAGTGCACACCGCGCTTGCCGGTCCCGTTGAAGGCCAGGACATCTTGATTACGGGCTTGGGACCGATCGGCCTGTTCGCGGCCGCTGTATGCAAAGCGCTAGGCGCGAAGTCAATCGCGGCGACTGAAGTAAGCGAGTTCAGAATCGGGCTCGGTAGACAGGTCGGAATTGACCTCATTGTCAACCCGATGAAAGAGGACGCGAACAAGATTCTTCGGTGCGAGTACCCGATGGGTGTTGATGGCGTACTTGAGATGTCCGGTCACCCGTCATCGCTTGACCTTGCCATCGAAATGGTGAGACCTGGCGGCAGAATCAGTTTGCTCGGGGTGTTTCACGAGCAGTCGGTTGGCGTGGCGATGAACAAAGCGATTTTTAAGGGTGCTGACCTGCAGTGCATCGTCGGACGCAGACTTTGGGAGACTTGGGGACAGATGGGAGCGCTTCTTGCTTCAGGCAAGCTCGACGTTTCACCCATTGTCACTCACCGGTTCCACTACACTGAATTCACTGAAGCGATGGAGCTGTTGCAAAAAGGCGCTGCCGGCAAAGTCGTGTTTTCAATGGAGTAACAGCACTCCCCCGGAAAGCTCACACGATTCTGAAGGTTTGCCGCTGAACCGCCGGAGCGCATTCATTTCCCCGGCTAGTGGACCGAGAATGTAGCTAACTGCTATTGCCCACGACGGCTCATTATGGAAACGAATTTACAGAAACAAGACCAACCTAAACTCGCGTCGCCAACCGGAGGCCGCCTCCGATTAGGAATGGCCCTGATACAGTCGGGCCAGATCGAACCTCACCAACTCAACGATGCTCTCGGCCTCGCCAAAGAGACCGGCGAGCCTCTCGGACAAGTGTTGGTCAACAAAGGCTTCATCACCGAAGCTCAGTTGTTCAAGGCGTTGGCCCTCCAGAAGGACGCGGAGTTATGGAACTTATCCGAGGACCCGCCGACTCAAGAAGCGCTTCAACTGGTTCCTGCCGTTACTTGTGCACGGTATCGCGTTGTTCCTATTGCCATCTACGAGAGCACACTCGTGTTAGGGATGAACGACACCGACGACTTTGAGGCGATTGATCACGTCACACGCATAACCGGGCTGCACATCAAACCGGTTCTGGTCCGAGACAGCGAGATGCGCGAGTATCTCCAGTCGCTAAACGAGTCCAATGACGCCGTTGCGTCACTCGTCACGCAAGCGCTTGACTTAGTGCAGGACCATCATGAGCTTTACGATCACGAAACGTCAATATCTGAAAATGACACCGCGCCCGTCGTTGGGTTGGTTAATCAGGTCATCGCAGATGCCATTGCGGCCGGTGCAAGCGATGTTCATCTTGAGCCTCGCTGCGACCGGGTTGAAGTTCGATTTCGATTGGATGGCTTGCTCCACGAGATGCGGCAGATTCCCGTACGGCTGCTACGAACGATGGTCGCGCGATTGAAAATCATGTCAGAGCTTGACATCACAGAATCGCGCCGACCGCAAGATGGCCGATTCACTGCAAAGCTTGGCAGCAGATCGGTTGATGTTCGCGTGAGCGTCCTTCCTAACCATTACGGTCCGCGAGTGGTGCTTCGACTGCTTGATGGCTCTGTTGCAAGTCGCGCCCTGACTTCGCTCGGGTTCTCCGCAGACAACTTGAAGCGGTACTCGGATTTGATGTTGAAACCGTACGGCATGATTTTGGTTACGGGTCCAACTGGAAGCGGAAAGACAACGACGCTTTACGCGACGATTAACAACCTTCGCAATCCAACCACCAACATCATGACTTGCGAAGACCCGATCGAGTATGACCTCGATGGAATAAACCAATCTCAAGTAAACGATAAGATAGGACTTACATTTGCCGCGCAGCTGCGCGCGATTCTCAGGCAGGACCCCGACGTCGTGCTAATCGGCGAAGTTCGAGACAAAGATGCATGCGAAACCGCGATGCGAGCATCCATGACGGGCCACCTTGTGCTTAGCACGCTCCACTCAAATGATGCGCTTAGTGCGCTGCCGAGACTTTACGATATCGGTGCAGAGCCGTATCTGCTCAGCACTTCGCTCACCGGCGTCACCGCGCAAAGGCTCGCGAGAAAACTTTGCGCTGAGTGCAAGCGCCAAGACAAACCTTCTCTCGACGAAGTGATGTTGTTCGACGAGTTCACACTCGGGAACACTCCTGACTTCGTTTATCGTCCCGTGGGTTGCGAGAAGTGTCACGGCATCGGTTACAAGGGTCGAATTGGCATCCATGAAGTGGTGCCGGTTGTGCCGGACTTAGCGAGAGAGATCGCAGCGAAGGTGTCGGTCACGCAGCTTGCGGAGGTTTCGATGTTGCACGGTTTCCAACCGATGCAGTATGACGGCCTTATGAAAGCGGCAGAGGGAGTCACTTCAGTCGCCGAGATCGCGCGGATACTGACATTCGAGCATTACGGGACAATCTCGCGAACGGTGGCATAACTCGCACAACGTTTCGCACCCTGTACAGTCCGTACTCCGAACCTCCCGTACTTCCCGTACCTCTTGACCTTTACAGCGGACCGAAGGCACAGCCACCTCGAAGAATTGTCTCCTGCACCCGGCGCGTTAGCTCCCAAGTTGATCCAAGTCCGTCGTAGTGGAAGTATCTTTTGGTGCCTTCGCGATTAGTGGAAATCAAGCCGAGGCCGTTGGTGTACAGACACTTGATCGTGAACGTGCCGCTGATGAGCGTGTACTCCGCCAGCAGCATGCCCTCAATCTCGTCGTGAACGAAGTTTGTCCAATCAGAAGCGCCGTTCAGCTTGCTTCTCATGCGCCGTCCGTCTCCGTCGTACTCGTGCGTGTCGTCATTCGACGTACCCGGAAAATCTATCGAAGTCAAGTGCGATTCGAAGTCCCAGCCATAAGTCGTCGTGTTTCCGCCGCTGACTTTGGTTTTCGTGTTCCCAAAATGATCGTAGGTGAAATCATCAGATCCCGCATCGGTCATTTCGTTATTCGAACCGTACACATAATCGGTCTCCACACCATCAGCGAACTGGAGAATCCTGTTTCCATTCGCATCGTAAACGAAACTGTACTGATACTCACGCGTTCCCGGCGCCTTTGCGCTCCACTTCGTCTCAACTTTGAGCTGGTACAAAGGATCGTATCCATAGCGCCAATACTTAGAGTCTTTATCCGTCATGGAAAGTCTGATTCCGGCTTTGTCGAGCTCGTAATCAAAACTCGTAATCACAGTCCCGGCCTGCTTCTTATCCAAGACCTTTCTCAGATGCTTGTTCTTGCTCGCGACGTATGCGTGTGTAATGGGTTCGCAACGCGAGACCCTCCTCCCGGCGCGGGAGGAGGGACAAAGGGTGGAGGGCTCTTCTACCAGCAAAACAACACCAACGTCGCACCGCCTGTTTGCGTTCACTGTCTCAATCCTTGCTCACATATCCCACTACACTCAGCACACTCGTCCGTTTCGTTTTGAACGTGATCATCAAACTCAAATTACCCTCTATCCCCGACCCTTTCTCCCGGCGCCGGGAGAAAGGGGGCTCGGGAACAGACTTCAACCGTTTTAGAAGGTGTGCCAATCAGAACCGCGTCCTCTTTGTTGGCGGTGTAAGTCTGCGGAGTTGAAGTCGCGTCCTTGGTGAAAACTCTTTGTGTTCCGTCGGCGTCAATTATCGTGACGTTTCCGCTGCCGTCGGTTGTGAGAGATGCGTGATAGGGGAGCATCCACTTCGTTCCGAGATCGGTGTCTACCGCTCCCAGGCTGTTATGAACCAGAACCGCGCCGGTCAGCATGGTGTTTTGTGGATTTGGGTAGACGTTTGTCCCCACCCCCACCCCCACCGCAAGTGACGCAGCTGCCGCTGCCGAGCTCAAGGTGCAGATTCCCGTTGACTACATTGACGCCTTGAACAAAGCGCCACCAGTGCCTTTTTCCAGCTTCTCCTGCCATTTTCTTGCCTCCGGATGGATGTGTTAAACCCTTCTACGCACAAATACCTGCCCCCGTTTCGCCGATTTGGATGAATTTTTGGGGCTCCCGGGTGTCGCAGCTCGAGGCCGAAACCCCCAGAGGTAAAATTTGGCCAGTTCTGGGAAGTAAGCCGCCCTGAGCCGATCATAGTATTGATCGCCAATCTCAACGACGAGGTACCACTATTCCGATGGCAACTGCGACCGGTCCCAAGACCTACAACAAACTCGATTTCCTCAAACTGATGTATCTGAGCCGGGAGGGCGACCGCCGCGAGGGAGTGCTTCTTCGGCAAAGCAAGGGGTGGTTCCAAGTTAGCGGTATGGGGCACGAACCTTTAGCAGCAATGGCGCTGCATCTTCGCGACGACGACTACATCTTTCCGTATTACCGCGACCGCGCCATCATGCTCGCGAAAGGAATCACCAACGCAGAGCTTGCGCTCGCCTATTTCGCCAAACGAGACAGCAGCAGCGGTGGAAGGCAGATGCCCGGTCATTACAGCAGCAGAAGCAAGCATATCTGGAGCGTTCCGACTCCCACCGGTGGCAATGCGCTCCCGGCGTGCGGCGCTGCATGGGGAATGAAACTCGAAGGCAAAGACAGTGTTGCAATTGCCACCATCGGCGACGCTGCATCGCGTCAGGGCGAAGTTTATGAAGCGATTGCGTTTGCGATGCAAGAAAAGCTGCCCGTGATCTTCGTGATCGAAGACAACCGGTACGGAATTAGCACAAATACCGATCACTTCAATCCGTTTAAGATGGGAGTGTTTTCAGATGACATCGTCGTGCACGTCAATGCCAGGCATCCCGACGCGGTATTCCGCACAAGCGGTGAGGCGATTGCAAAAGCGCGATCCGGAGGCGGGCCGACCGTACTCTGGTGCGAACTCGATCGCTTGAGCAGCCACACAAGCAGCGATGATCACCGCGTGTATAGATCCGAATCGGATATAGACGAGATGATGCAGCGCGACCCAATTGTTGTAATCGCGCAGGAACTTATCCGCGAAGGTTCATTGACCGAAGCCGATTGGGCGAAGATTCAGGACGAGATTCGCGACGAAGTGGATAAGGATTACATCGAGGCCGAGAACGCACACGACCCTATGGCTTCCGAGTTGCACGATCACCTTTACGGAGAGTTGCCAACACCTGAGCCGCCGCCTTTAGAAGGTGGACGTAAGTGGCGCATGGTGGATGCGTTGAATTCAGTTTTCCGTGTTGCTCTCGACCGAGACAAGCGCATTGTGTTCTTCGGAGAAGATATCGAAGACCCTAAGGGTGGTGTGTTCAAACTAACCGACGGGCTTTCGACAGCGCATCCTGATCGAGTGTTCAACGCGCCGTTGGCCGAAGCGACCATTGTTGGCGTCGCGTGCGGGATGGCTTGCTACGGTTTGCGCCCTGTGTTCGAATTGCAATTCATTGATTTTGTTGGTCCGGGCTGGTCGCAATTGGTGAATAACGTTGCGACCATCAGGTGGCGTTCGTTCGGTCAGTGGCCATGCCCGATGGTTATTTACGCACCGTATGGTGCGTATCTTCCGGGTGGCTCGCTTTGGCATAGCCAAGCGAACGAGGCGGCAATCGCACACACACCGGGACTTCGAGTGATGATTCCGTCTAACCCTTCCGATGCGGCAGCGATGATGTGGACTGCGCTGAAGGCGGACGATCCAACCGTTTTTCTGATTCCAAAACACCTATTCAGAATGCAAATGGATGTTCCCGGTGAGGCTTCCGCTGTCGGCTTCGGATCTGCAATCGTAAGGCGCGAAGGCACCGACGTAACCGTTGTCGCTTGGGGCAACTGCACGGAGCAAGCGGAAGAAGCTGCCGCAAAGTTAGAGGGCGACGTTTCTGTTGAAGTGATTGACTTGCGCGGCATCGTTCCGTGGGATAAGCAGACCGTCGTCGAATCGGTTGCCAAGACTGGCAGACTTGTGGTTGTGCAGGAAGATTCTGAAACGTGCAGCATTGGGCAGACCGTCATTCAAGCGCTTTCCTCAGACCCTGAAAGCTGGGGTTCTTTCATCAGCGCGCCGCAGTTAGTTTCAAAGTCGGATGTACACATTGGATTCAATCCGATTTATGAATACGCGGCGCTTCCTGACACCGAACGAGTCATTGCAGCGATTCGGCTTGTGATGGAGTAGTCAACGATCGGAAAAGAAAGCCGGTTTGACACCATCGTCGTTGGCGGCGGTGCGGCTGGCATGATCGCCGCGTGGCGCAGTGGCTTGGTGGGAGCTCGCACTCTGCTACTCGAAAAAACCAGTCGGCTCGGCACCAAGATCCTGATGTCTGGCGGTGGTAAGTGCAATATCACACACTCTGGGAATACGGAGGATGTGCTGTCGGCTTTCACCGCCGAGGAAGCGCGGTTCTTGCGCCCGTCTTCGTACCTCTTTGGTAACAAAGAGATTATCTCACTGCTCGGAAAACACGGTGTTGAGGTTTACACGCGAGAAGACGGAAGAGTGTTTCCGACTTCGGGCAACGCAAAACAGGTTGTTGATGCGCTGAGCGAGTGCCTGCGCGAAGCACACGTCGCAGTCAAAAAGAACTGTGCGGTAACCGGCTTGCAATCGGCCGATGGAGAAATCTTCGGCGTTTGCTCAGGCGACGAAATCTTTGGGGCGAAAGCAGTCGTAATCGCGGTCGGCGGCAGTTCGTACCCA
Source organism: Fimbriimonadales bacterium (assembly GCA_046330175.1). Classification (GTDB taxonomy): domain Bacteria; phylum Armatimonadota; class Fimbriimonadia; order Fimbriimonadales; family ATM1; genus JAJPJR01. Next base: position 172,565 of record JAXLTG010000001.1, on the reverse strand, counting down.
ACAAGCGGCACAACCGGCGACGGATGGAAGTGGGCTCAGAGTTTGGGCCACAAGATTGCGCCAGTTCGCGCCGCGCTTGCTCCGATTTATTTGGTTGAGCCGGCCGCTCTTGCCGGAGTCGCACTTCGAGACGTAACTCTCAAGGCGAAAACTGAAGCGAGCAAAACGATAAAGCGACGAGGCGATTTGCTGTTCACTCACAAGGGGATTAGTGGTCCGGTTACTCTGTCAATCAGCGAATCGGTTGCGGAGATCATGCCTGGTGGAGAAGTTCGATTGTCTGTTGACTTGATTCCGGACGAACCGCCCGAAGCTACAGACCTGCGGCTGATCGAAACTTCGCGGCTAAGTCCGAACCGGTCAGTCGTGTCGCTCCTGCCCGCGGGCCTTCCGGAGCGCGTAGGATCAACGCTGTTGGCTGCGGCAGGGCTCGACCCTGTGACGAGCCTTGCAAGTCTCAAGGCAGTTGACCGCAAGCGCCTGACTGGAATGCTTCGGAATTGGGACATCGGCGCAGTGAAAGCCGTACCCCTTGAGAAGGGGGAATGCGTCGCCGGAGGCGTAACGCTTGCTGAGGTGAATCCAAGAAGCTTGGAGTCAAGCATGGTTCGCGGCCTGTTCTTCTGTGGCGAAATGCTGGATATCGCCGGACCTGTTGGAGGCTACAACCTTTTCGCGGCTTTTGCTACCGGGTTTTTGGCTGGCGAGTCAGCCGCCAAAAGGGCAATTTCCCCCTAAATTACGCCTCGGGCCTCGCACCAAGCGGACGAGTGAACCCGTCAATAAGTACAATTGAGGTTAGCCGTGCCACGGGGGGTTTTGTAATGAGGCTTCGAAAACAAGGATTTACGCTTATCGAACTGTTAGTGGTCATCGCGATTATCGCGATCCTCGCTGCAATCCTTTTTCCTGTCATGGCGGAAGCCAAAAAGAGTGCAAAGCGAATCGTTTGCATCAGCAACATGAAGCAGATCCAAACGGCGACCATGCTGTACGTTCAAGACGCCAACGAAACCTGGCCCCCGTTCGGTTTATACAATCCAATGCAAGGGTTTGTGAACCAGCAGATGTGGCTCGGCTACGACAACGGCAATACGTACTGCAGCGGCGGCTGGTGCGGTGACGTGACGCTGCCTGCCCGCAACCCGGTGCATCCTGGAATCATTGACCAGTACTTCGGAAACGAACCAGTCAAAAAGTGCCCAATGAAACCCGACACCTGGCAGTTGTCGTACGCGACGAACTGGTTCAATCCGAACACAAATTCAAATTACTACTACCGCAATCCAGAGGCTCGTGGCAAAGAGTTCGGACCGACCGTGAAAGAGGTCAATTACGTCAATGGGCTTCTTTCCGGCAAAGGTGTACTCCAGTCAGAGATTGACGTTCCATCCTACACGCTATTCCTGTGGGAGCACCAAGCTTGGGTCCCCGTTTGCAACTTTTTGCAGTCACCAGACTGGTTCGATAGCCCACCGAATCGAAGTGATTTGAGAAACCATTTCCACTTCCTGCATCGCTTAGGCACCAACGTGGCCTGGGTTGATGGGCACGCATCTTGGTTGAGCTATGGCCAGTTGAGACGCCCAATGTTTTCCGTTGACAAAGACATCTATCCGAGGGAATAGCCGTCCATCCGACGGCTCCTTTCGAAAGGAGCCAGCTCCGTGAATAATAGAAAACCCAGTTCGATGGGTTTTACACTCATCGAACTACTCGTCGTCATCGCGATCATTTCGATCTTGGCGGGGATACTGTTCCCCGTTTTCGCCGAGGCGAAGAACACCGCGAAACGTATCGCCTGTCTGAGCAACATGAAGCAGATTTCAATCGCTTCGATGCTCTATCTGGAGGATTCTGACGATCGCTGGTTCCCGTTTGCGGCATTGAATCCAATGCCCGGATTTCCAGATCAACAAATGTGGATCGGCTACGACAACAACAACGCCCCCAACAGCGGCGGCTTTTTTGGGAATGTGCTTGAGCCCCGCGTAAATCCAGTGCATATCGGAATATTAGATATCTATATCAACAACGAGAAAGTTAAGCAGTGCAGCGTAATGCCTAACCGATGGCAGCTAAGTTATGCGGCCAACTGGTTCAACACCGCTCAGTCTTCCGACTACTACAACACAAACCCGATTGCGGCTGGGCGCGAATTTGGGCCGACCGCGAAAGCGAACTTCACGCAGAACGGGATGCTCTATGGCATGGGAGCAAACGGCTCAGAAGTTGACATGCCATCGTACACGTTATTCATGTGGGAACACGAAGCTCATGTCCCTTTGTGCAACTTCTTGCAGCAGCCGGATTGGTACGACTCACCGCCAGACGTTCCTGCATTGCGAGACCATTTTCACTTTCTCCATCGAAAGGGCACAAACGTGGTGTGGTGCGATGGCCATGCCGGTTGGATGCGGTATACGCAGCTAAAGCGTCCAATGTTCAGTTGCGACAAAGATATCTACACAGAACAGTTTTGACTCCCAATATTGGGAGTTTTTGAAGCAGTCTCGAACTCGAGTTAGAGCCGAACCCGTCGGTTGCGTGTCAAGCCGCCTAACTTTATTACGCGCGGCGCGGAAGGTTAGATCTCTATGTTTAGGAAGACTGTTTGCGTCATGGTCATTGCAACAGCATCGGCGAGCGCAATCTCACAAAGCTTGCTCAATCCTGCGTACACCGCAGAGACGTTCGCCACAGGGATTGCGGCACCTGTCACGATGGCCGTTGTTGGTCCCGAGGAATTTTTCATCTGCGAAAAGCCGACCGGAATAGTTAAGCACCGACTCCGGGGACAGTGGCTCGACGACCTTATTGATCTCAATGTCGCCGGCGGCGCAGAGCTTGGTTTGCTTGGCATCTGCCTGGATCCCGACTACTCAGTAATTCCATTTGTCTATCTGTTCTATGCGAGTGCGTCAACTGACGGAGAAGAGTGGATAGAAGATCGCGTTGACAAGTACCTTGTCGTTGGCTCGCGGCTGCGATTCGTGAAAAACGTTTGGAAGTCTCCTTACGATCCTAATCAAAACAACGGAACGTCGCATCATGGCGGCGTGATCGCCGTCGGTCCTGATCGAAAGCTTTACATTTGTTACGGCGACCTTGGCAGAGGTCGCTTTGACGACCCACGGATCGAAACGAATACCGGCATGAACGCTGCCTCTGGATCAGGAAGCATTTATCGCGTAAATCTTGACGGGACGACCCCAAACGACAATCCGTTTGCAGGCAGCAAGATTCCAGAACTCAGAAACGTTTGGGCATTCGGCATTCGAAACTCGTTCGGCATCGCATTCGATCCATTTAGCGACAACGTATGGTTCACGGAAAATGGACCCGACGCTTACGACGAACTCAACTTAGGATTCCCTGGAATGAACTCAGGTTGGCTCAAAATCACCGGGCCAGACTCGCGCGATGCAAGATACTTTGAGAACGAGTATCACGCATACGAATCCGACGAGCTGAGCAATATCCAGGGCTCGCGCTACAGCGATCCGGCTTTCAGCTGGCTCACCACCATCGCGCCAACGGCGATCGTCTTCCCAAATACACCGAAGTTTTCAGTTGGCGACCAAAACTTGATGCTCGTCACAGATGCGAACAACGGAAATATCTACGCCTTCGACCTGAGTTTTTCGCGGACTAGGATTGAGTACAAATCAGGAACAAGCGACACAGTCGCAGATTCAGACGCCGAACGTGATCAATACCTATTTGGTTCAGGTTTCGGCCTCGTCAGCGATGCTAAGCTCGGCGTAGATGGCTACCTATATGTCGTTGACCTCGGACAAGGGCGAGTCGTCCGAGTGCGACCAGTCCAAGAATTTGAGAGTGTCCAGGCCGTGAGTCTCCGCAAAGGAAAGTACATCTCGGGGACAGTCGGCAGTTTTTCAGATTCGGACGATGACCGGTATGTGCTCGAGGCAGCCTTCACGCCGATGGGCGACGCGGACAGTGTCTCTGTCGAACTAAAGGCTCATGCCGACACCGCGCTGTTCAAGAAACTTAGTTTGCAAATTGAGACAAGCGCGCCCGACATTCATCTTCATCAAACTATCGAACTTTACAACACGACTTTTAGAGTATGGGTGCAAGTGGACTCACGCATTATCAGAGAAGTTGAGTCGGAAACCACCGTAGACTTTCTCGGCATCGCTCAGCATTGCATTGACCCGGATACTGGAGAGATTCGAGTTCGAATCACTGCAAGACCGAGTGGAATGTCGCTGTTCCCCAATTGGCAGTGGCAGGCGGACAAGGTTTCGTTCGTACTAAACGCTAACTAAGCGTCGCAATCATTTGACCCAGGTCCACAAGCTCGCCTACGGCTGCACCGATTTCTGCGACGGTGCCAGCCGTCTGTGCCTCCAGCTTGTATTCCATCTTCATCGCCTCGAGAACTGCAATCACCTGCCCCTTCTCAACTTTGCCACCTGGCTGAACGTGCAGCGAGACAACACGGGCCGTCATTGGAGCTCGAATAATGAGGTCCGCATCGTGAACCTCCTCATCTGCGAGTTCAAATTTCGCTGCAATTCCGTTGAAACCGACCCAAACCGATCGCCCATCGCGTGCCGCAAAGATCAGCGATCTCGCCGATCCATGTGCGAGCTCGTAGCAGTCGTTTGAAACACGAGTAATCGTGCTGGACGAGGGAACGCGAATCTCCTTCTCTCCTCCCGGACCGTTGACTCTCATTTCAGCCTCCAATCGCTGGACTTTGTCCAAACAGAGTGCGGCGCGGTGCGCGGCCCTTGCAGCATCAGTGCAGCAGCATATTCCATCTCATTGGGAATCGTTGGCGCTTCAATTTCAAGGCCATCAACCGTTGTGGTGTAGGTTTTGCCTTCCACAAACTCGCTCGTTTCAAGAAGTCGAATCAGATATGACTGGTTGGTCGCAATTCCGAAAATCGCAGTCTCTTTCAATGAGGCAATCAGATTTGAGCGAGCAGCCTCGCGGCTTTCTGGGCTGAACGAAATCAGCTTCGCAATCAGCGAATCGTATTTCGGGCTCACTCGGTCCGTGATTCCTTCATCCACTCGCAAGGTTGTTGGAAACCGCTTAAGAACGAGCTTCCCTGCGCTGGGAAGAAAATCGTTGTACGGGTCTTCAGCGCAAATTCTCGCTTCGATTGCGTGCCCAAACCTCTTGACATCGGTTTGCTGGATTAACGGCGCCCCGAATGCCAACTCGATCTGCATCCGAACTAAGTCAAACCCCGTGCAAAGCTCGGTAACGGGGTGCTCAACCTGCAATCGAGCATTGACCTCAAGAAAGTAGAAGCGACCGTCGTCTGAAACGAGAAATTCGCATGTCCCGGCATTCTTGTAATTGACCGCCTCAGTCACTTTTCGCGCAGCATCGAAAAGATTTTGCCGCAACTCTTCAGAGATGGAAGCTGCCGGCGACTCTTCTATCATCTTCTGGTGTCTCCGCTGGAGGCTGCATTCTCGCTCACCCAGCGCAATTGTCCGGTTTCCATCGGCCATGATTTGCACCTCGATATGCCTTGCCGGATGGACATACCGTTCGACGATCATCCTATCGTCACCAAATGCAGCCGAGGTCTCTCGCTGCGCCGATGCAACTATCTCCTCGATTCCTTCGAACGAGTTCACCAGTTTCATGCCTTTGCCGCCGCCACCAGCTGCAGCTTTGAGCATTGCCGGAGCGCCCAGTTGCCTAATCGCTTCTACAATCTCTGGGACTTCTGTGAACGGACCCACTCCTTCAGTAATCGGAACACCGGCCGCCTTCGCGACACTGCGCGCCTGAGACTTGTCGCCGATCGCTCGCATAGAGTCGCCCGATGGGCCGATGAATACGATTCCTGCAGCCGCACACTTGTCGGAAAAAGCGGGGTTCTCTGCAAGAAATCCATAGCCGGGGTGAATCGCTTCTGCCTTGGTACTGGCTGCCGCATTCAATATCTCTTCGGTCGACAGATAGCTCGAAATCTCGACTGACTCGTCGGCATCCTCAATGTGCTGAGAAACGCCAACGTCGTCGTTGGTATAGACGGCAACCGTCTTTATTCCGAGCTGCCTACATGTTCGCATAACGCGGCAGGCGATCTCGGCGCGGTTCGCAACGAGCAGTTTTTTGGGAAGAGTTGGCATAACCTCAGGCGAACGCTATTCTATCCGGTCGGCTGCGCGAACGCCGTCGCAAAACGCACAGATGAGCGCAGCATCTTTGACGCCGGGGCTGGATTCGACTCCAGAACTCACATCAACCCCGTATGGCCGGATCTCGGTGATGTACGCCCCCACAGACTCCGCGCGCAGGCCGCCAGCAAGAATCACCGGCACTGAAATCTGCGAAATAACGCCGGAGACCGCCGCAAGGTCGAGTTCTGTGCCCGTTCCACCCATGGCGGATGCCGAAAAGGCGTCGAACAGGATTGCATCCGCATCCGAATTGAAGTCCGGGACCGGTGCCGCGTGAATCCGAACAGCCCGGATCTCAGTTTGGAACTTGTGGGGCCGCTCACCCTGAACCCACTGAACCGAATCGCAAAGCTCTGCAATCGCAGGGAGTGTGGCCGGCAACGCTCCAAACACAGCCACTTTGGATAAATACGGTATTCGCGTAGCTTGCTCCAACAACGCATGGTTGTTTCCGACATACCGCGGACTGTTCGCATCGAATACGAAACCCACGGCATGCGCACCTGCGTCCGCAGCAGCTAGCGCATCTTCGAGTCGTGTGACACCGCAAATCTTAATGCGCGTCATTCGGCCATCAGCCCCTTGACCGCGTTCTCAATGTTGGCTTGTGTAACCAACGACTCACCAACGAGAACCGCTTTCGCCCCCGCAGCGGCCACTCGCTGCACGTCCGCTTGAGTGACGATGGCGCTTTCACTGACGATTAGCCGGTCGCCAGGTATGCGCTGTGACAACCTCTCGGTCGTCGCGAGATTGGTTTCAAAAGTGGTCAAGTCTCGGTTATTAATCCCTATCAATGTGGCATTCGTCAGGAGCGCAGTTTCCAGTTCGCTCTCGTTGTGAACTTCCACCAGCACATCGAGCCCAAGCTCCGTCGCCATGCTGAAAAGATCAGCAAAGTGCGAAGATCGCGGTTCAAACGCCGCAACAATGAGCAGCATACAATCTGCCGCAGACCACCGTGTTTCGGCGACTTGGTATTCATCAATCACGAAGTCCTTTCGCAAAACCGGCAACGCGATTTTTTCGCGAACCGATCGCATAATCTCCAAACTGCCCATGAAATAAGATGCATCTGTCAAGACGCTGACGCAATCAGCGCCAGCTCCCTCGTACTGCTTCGCGATTTCAGTCGGTTTGAAATCTGCGACAAGTACACCCCTGCTTGGGCTCGCTTTCTTGACTTCGGCGATCAAACCGACACGATGATTCGGCGCACGAAGCGAGTTCAAAAAGCCGCGATTCGGTGGCGGAGCCGCCGCGATTTCGGAAAGCAGATCCTTAAGTGACAGACGCGCCTTTAGAATTTCGATCTCATCTCGTTTGGTTTCGAGAATCCGATTAAGCATTCTCGCCAACTCCCTGTGACTCAAATGCGAGTCTGTCGAGAGTGTTTAGCGCCGCGCCCGACCGGATTGCGCTTCTTGCGACGTCAGCAGCACTCGCGATATCTGTTGCAATTCCCGCGATCCAAACGGCCGCTGCCGCGTTGGGGATTATTGCCCGCGACTGTGGGCACTCGACATCGGAGACTGCCATCTTGACCAACGCGGCATTCTCCTCAACCGTTTCGCGCGCGGCAATATCCCCGAGCGTTGGTTCAGAAATACCAAACTGATCGGGAACAAACTGCTCTGCACTTATGTTCTCGTGCTGTACAATCGCAACATGCGTCGTTCCGATTGGTGCGATGTCGTCTATTCCGACTTCGCCATACGCGACGATAGAATGGACAGTCCCCAAACGGGCGAGCGATTTCGACATCTTTTCGACCAGACCCAAATCCGAAACGCCGAGAATCTGCCGGTTTGCTCCAGCAGGGTTCGTAAGCGGTCCGAGCAGGTTGAAAATCGTGCGAACGCCAATCTCTTTTCTGGGTCCCGCAGCGTGCCGCATAGCCGGATGAAACGCAGGTGCGAATAGAAACGCGATGCCGACGCTTTCGAGAAGTCGCTGGCACCCATCGGGCGAGACGACGAGTTTGACTCCGAGCGCTTCCAGCACATCTGCGCTCCCACATCCTCTGGTCACACCCCTATTTCCGTGTTTGGCTACCTTCACCCCGGCAGCGGCCGCGACGATAGCGCTGGCGGTTGATATGTTGAAAGTCTTAAGGTTGCTCCCGCCGGTCCCACAAGTGTCAACCACCACCCCAGGCGGCCCTTTGACCTTGACCGAATGAGCCCGCATCTCGCGCGCAAACCCCACAATCTCGTCCACCGCTTCCCCTTTCATCTTCAGCCCAATGGCGAGCGCGGCAATTTGGCTCGGGGTAGCCCCGCCACCCATAATTTCGGCCATTGCCGCCTGGGACTCCTGTTCGGATAGGTCTCGCCCTGTTGTGACGGTGGCGATTGCCTGCTGGAGGGTCACGGTGGCAATTATGGCTTGGCTCAGTGTCGTCTGTCGAAATGTTGCCGAGGTTGACGGTATGACGACCGTTATGGAATTTGGGGAGAGTGTGCAGGGTAGAACCAACTTATGCTCCTTGCGATTCTCCCAATACTCCAGGTGCCGATAGGCACGCCAAACGACACCGTCCTGCGCGATTTCCGCGAGTCACACCTCACATCCATTAGGCAGCTCACCTCAGGCGGCCAAAACGCCGAGGCGTACTGGAACTCAACCGGAACGAAGATTGTGTACCAAAGTACGCAGCCTGAGTGGCCAGATGAGCAGATAGTCATCATGAACGCCGACGGCAGCGGCAAGAAGCTAATCTCCTCGGGCAAAGGCCGGTGCACCTGCTCGTATTTCGTTCCCGGGGACAAAAAGGTTATTTTCAGCGCGACGGACTGGGCCGACCCGGGTCCCCAGGCTAAGGCGGATATGTCGAAAGGGTACGTGTGGATGGTGAATCCCAATTTCCGTCAGTTCGAGGTGGACCTCGCGACGGGGGCGAGGAAGCAGATCCAGGTGGGCCAAGGCTATTGCGCTGAAACCACTGTGGACCCTAATGGGAAGTTCATGACGTTTACCAGTACCCGCGACGGCGACCTGGATATCTACCGCTCTCGTCTAGACGGGTCGCGCTTGACCCGGCTCACTAACGAAGTAGGCTACGATGGCGGGCCGTTTGTAAGTTGGGACGGCAAGAAGATTGTCTACCGACGAGGAACGATGGCGACCGAGGCCGACAAAAATGACTACCTCGGCCTACTAAAGCAGAATCTGGTCCGTCCGAGCAAGCTCGAAATCTGGATCATGGATGCGGACGGTCGAAACAAACGTCAAGTCACTCACCTGAGTGCGGCTTCTTTTGCGCCGTTTTTGCACCCTGACGGAGAAACAATCATCTTTTCGAGCAACTACGGCGACCCTCGTGGGAGGGAATTTGACCTCTGGGCGATTAACGTTGACGGAACTCGCCTTCGCCGGATAACTTATGCGAACGATTTCGACGGATTTCCGATGTTTTCGCGAGACGGCAAGAAGTTGGTTTGGGCGAGCAATCGGAACGGCAAAGTCCCTGGCGAGACCAACATCTTTGCATGTGACTGGAAGGAGTAGATCATGATTATTTCCACAGCGCTTTCGCTGGCACTAATTTCTGTAGGCGGCAACGCCACGTTGTCGGCGGACCGAATCAAGGAGCACAACAGCTTCCTGGCGTCGACGGAAGTAGCCGGGCGCATGACGGGGTCCGCAGGCGAACGCCTCGCGGGAGATTACATCGCCAAGAAGTTTAAGGAGTATGGCCTTATTCCTGCCGGAGGAAATGGAACCTATTTTCAAGATGTTCCAATCACTTTCGGCAGTGAAGCCGGCCCAGGCAGTTCATTGAAGTTCACGCTTTCCAATGGCAAAACCATCGAGTGCAAAGGCAACGTGGATTTTGTGCCCATCGTCAACACGGCGGAAAAGACACCTATTGAAGCCGAAGTCGTGTTTGCTGGCGAAGGAATTGTCGCCGATCAGCGCAACGATTACAACGGAATTGACGCGAAAGGAAAAGTGGTCGTGGTCATGAATAGCGCCGACCCGAAAGTGCGCAGCTTTGGCAATAGGGGCGATATTGCGAAAACTCATGGTGCGGTGGGCCTCATCGTCGTCGGACCTGCAACTCCGAATGGCAGAAAACTTCCAAACTCAACTCGCTCAAATGCGTTGAACCGCGAGTCTGGCCTCGTCGGTGCCGCAATCACAAGCGACATTTTTGAAGCCATCGGAAACCTAAAATATGAGGACGCGAAGACGCAGGCCGCTGGCGGTCGCGTTATGCCGGGATTCGCGCGCGGAGTTAAGGTCTCAGCAAACCTGGAAGTGATTGCGAAACAGGTCACAGGTCGCAACGTCATCGGCCTGATTCCTGGCAACGATTCTGCTCTCAAAAATCAGTTCGTTATTTTTGGCGCGCACTACGATCACTTGGGATACGGTGAAGTTGGAGCGCGTGACGGCACAGAAACGATTCATCCTGGCGCCGACGACAACGGATCTGGCACCGCAGGCATGATTGAACTTGCCAAGTACTTCTCGGAGTCAAAGTCGAACAAGCGGTCTATCCTTATCCAGCTTTACACCGGTGAAGAGCTCGGGCTGCGAGGGAGCCTTTACTGGGTGCAGAACCCAACAGTTGACATCAAAGCTGTGAACTGCATGTTCAATTTCGACATGATTGGAAACCTCACCGAAGACAAACTTCAGCTGGACGGATTCAACACTTCTCCTGAATGGGATGGAATTTTCGAGAAGTCGAAGACAAAGCTTGTCGTTCAGAAAAATGGCGGCCCACGGGCTGACAGTGATCAATACAGCTTCGGGACTAACGGCATCCCGGTGCTATTCTTCCACACTGGGCTGCATCCGCGGTACCACACCGATCAGGACACATCCAACACGGTCAACTTTGAAGGTGCAGTAAAGGTGTTGAGTTATGCGATTGACCTCTTCGCCGTTGTTGATCAAAACGCCAGCATGATCACTTTCCAAAAAGGATCGGAGATTACGAAGCGTCAAGCGCCGGCAGCGGGCGTTTCGGGTGATCCATCAAGTGGCCGCCGAGTTCGCGTCGGCCTGATACCGAACTACTCAGATGCCGGACCCGGCCTACTGATTGACGGCACCCGCGAGGGTTCGCCCGCAGAAAAGGCAGGGCTGAAAGCCGGGGATCGCCTGATGAAGTGGAACGACAAATCCATCAGCAACATCGAGGACTTCAACGAAATCTTAATGAGTGCGCTTCCAGGAGTTGAAGTGACTCTGACCATTCAACGCGACGGCAAAGAGATTAAGGTCAAGCTAACTCCAGAGGCGATTGGACAGTTATTGCACAGCTATTTGAAATAACTGCACGTTGCTCTGCGAACTCCGCGCGCACTGGGGTTTTGCATTTGCCTCATGGCGACGTTCGCACGCCTGCGTTCATGCCGGTCGGAACTCAAGCATCCGTCAAAACTGTTAGCAGCGAGGAGTTGGAAAAGATCGGCTACGATCTCATACTCTCAAACGCCTACCACTTGGCGGCCCGCCCCGGAGAAGACCTTATTTCGCGATTAGGCGGGCTGCACAAATTCATGTCGTGGAAACGCAACATCCTCACCGACTCTGGCGGGTTTCAGGCGATGAGCCTTTCAAAGACTAGAAAAATTACGGACGAAGGAATCGCGTTTCAATCGCATATTGATGGAGCAAAACTGTTTCTAACTCCTCAAAGATCGGTTCAGATACAAGCCGCGCTCGGTGTTGACATCTCGATGTCGCTCGACATCTGCCCTCCCTATCCGTGCACGCGCGATGAGGCGGCGAGCGCGATGGAGCTGACACATAAATGGGCGCCGATAAACCTCGGAGCACGAACTGAAGGTCAGTTGCTATTCGGAATTGTTCAAGGCGGAGTTCACGAGGATTTGAGGCGAGAGTCCGCCGAGTTCATTTCCGGCCTGCCGTTTGACGGAGTCGCTATCGGAGGTGTTAGCGTTGGCGAGCCGAAGGAGATGCAACACCCAGCGGTCGAATTGACTGCCCCACTTCTGCCCGACGAAAAGCCACGATATCTGATGGGCGTTGGAACGCCGACCGATATCATCCACGCTGTAAAAAATGGGGTGGACATGTTCGATTGTGTGCTCCCAACTAGGATGGCTCGGCACAACACTCTTTACACGCTGAACGGCACTGCAAACCTGCTGAATGAAAAGTGGACCGAACACAACGGGCCGGTTGATGAGCACTCGCTGTTTCCCGAAACGGAAAAGTACTCCGCTGCTTACCTCAGACATCTGTTCAAAGCGAACGAGCCCTTAGGCGCGAGACTCGCAACGCTGCACAACTTGCGGTTCTACAAGCGGCTGATGGGAGAGATACGCGACGCTATCGAACGCAACCAGTGGCAGAACTTGGAAGCTCGATACGCGAACTGCTAACCGGACCGGAGCGCAGCTCGCATTGCAGGAAGCTCTGCGCCAACAAGATGTTCGATAAAGTGGCCGACTGCTGACCATGTCTCTTGCGAGCGCTTTACAAACGGTGGCGGCTCATCAAGTTCTTGAAGTTTTGCAAGTGTGGTGGCGATCTCGCGATCAATGTCGAGCGCATCATGGACTGTTTCGGCCTCGGCCCCCAGAATGGCTCCTCCCGAGCAGGCAGAAATACAAACGGGTTCGGACAGCTTTTTTCCAGAGGAAGCTGACCGATCAAAGATGGGCGCGTATCCCAACAGGTGAAGCAGCTTCAGCGCAGCCCACGCGGCCGAGCCATTTGGAGATTTTGAAGTCTCAATACTCGCCAGGCCAATCAGTCCGAGCTCAAAACTGCCGCTGACGTTTTCGCCGGTGTGCAGCATTGTGTCTAACAACTCCAGCCAAGCAAGTGCGCAACTTAGTCTCGAAAAATCGGTTCTAATTCCTGCAAAGGAGAACTTGCTCTGCGCTTGGATGACGTAGTTATTCGCCCTGCCCAGTGCAATCTCAAACGAGCCCGCCATCATCGGCTCGCTCACTCCTGCAAGTGAGGATTTTGCTCTTCTTGCTCCGCGAGCCGTTGCGAGAGTCTTGCCGAGTTCTCGTGTTAGCAGAACGACGCGACGGTCCGATTCGCCAACGTCCCACCGACGCAATACGAGTGCGTCAACGGTCTGTTGCGGCACTCTACGCGCCCGGCGTCAAGTGCAGCCAATCAACGAGCAAGAAGTGCATTCTCTCGATGAAGAACACAAATCGAGTCATCATGGTCGTGCCAAAAATCACGCCGAATCCGATCATGAGAATCCAGCGTCCACCCTGCGACGCGCGCCTCAGCACTTGGTTCTTCTGCTCAAAACTGTACAGGAAGTAACTGATAACCATTAGGAACGCAACAACCAGAATTAGGTTGTTAATCGCCATAGAGATCGGCACGGTTCCCGCAGCATCCGCGGCGTCCGCAAGCCCGAACTTGTTAGGGATAACTGGCCGCGCAGTATCGGCGAGCTGGCCGAGGTATTTGTTCATGAACGCGCTGAATTGCTGTCCAGACCACAAACCAACAATTATTCCAAGTGGAATTCGGCTCATCCAACTGTAATTCCGCGAAAACGCAAGGAATGCAACAACGCACACCGGCAGCATTGCGGCCCAGGCCCAGTGACCCGGCATCATCGGCTGATACATCGTGGGCGGTTTTCCGGTCATCGGTTCCCACCACTGAGGGAACAGAACCTCTTGCCAAATTGCCACGACTGAATAGCCCGCTGCCAACCCTACAAAGACGTGTTCGACGAATCTATAAAACTTGTTCTCGCGATACAGGAGCGAATACAAGCCAAGCGTTAGAATCGCCGTGATCGTAATCTTGAGGTAAGGCGGGATGATTTCCCACGAAAATTTGTCCCAGGTTCCTGCTGCAATCATCATTGCTGTTCACTCTGCTTTCTCGCCAATTTTCCGGCGACGTTTCCGACTATCACTGCAAATATGAGCAAGAAGAGCGCAAACGCCAGCGGACTCATAAATCGCTTTCCGTTGTCATAGTTCGGAAATTTTGGATCGGGAAACGCCTCGGCGAGCTTCGTCTCCATGTCATAGGCGCCCTTCGCGCCAATCACCAACCCGAAACTCTGCCTGCTCAAATAATACGGGATGTTCTCACCGGCCATAACCGCGGTTAGCATCATGCCGAGCTGCGTCTTATTGTTCATACGCTCATACCACAGTAACGCTGAACTTGTTCCTGTTACGACGACCACTGCCTTCGTGTCAGAAAGATCGTCAATTCCATTCATTACCGGCAGTGTCGTTACACCCTTTGCGCGAAGCTCCTGCCGAATGTTGTTGACCATGTTCGTGTTGTGGTTCTCAGCATTCGGGAAGTAGCCGGCCACAGCCCAAAACTCGTTCTCTTTGAAATCTTTGCCCCCGGGCTCCTTCTCCAACACCATCTTGATGTTGGCTTTCGCAATATCCGGGCACGCGGGGTCAGACACCGAAGTTACGACAAACCGAATCTTCTTCCTGGCCAGCAGTTTTATCAGCGACTGGAACTGGCCTTGTGATTCGCCTTGCGTGCTCATGGTCCAGTCACTTTGAATGACGATGAAATCGCCTTCGTTGAGACTGTTCAAGTAGTCGAATAGTCCGGCTGACATGGGTGAAACAACGTTTTGCACCTTCAGCGGGAACATTGTCTGCCATGCGACAACGATGAACAGACACAGGTAAAGCCAGCGACGATCGAGAGTAGATATTTTTTGCCAATCCATAGTTTGCTCCTAATCCACCGCGACTCCACGTTCTAATCCCAGCATAATGCGCACCGCCATCGCGAGAACGCCTAATCCGAGACCCAAGTCAATGCCACGTATTGCCGGCGCGCTCAGTGTTCCGAGCAGCCAGTTTCCAATTGAATCCAGCCTGAAGTTTCCTGCGAACGAATTCGCTGGAATGCTGCTTGTGAGCATCAGGGCAAGAGGCACAAAGCTGAGCAGCACAATGAGCGCTGTTGCCATAAGAATCGTCGCTTCGATAGACCGAACTCGGAACGCACGATATGCCGCCGACAAGATGAAGAACGCGATAAGGCTGAACATGCCTGTCTCAAGCGGCTGATACATGTCAAAGAACACGACGTTGAATAGCTGAGCGCCCGTTGACCTTTCTCGCATGATTCTTGCGCCTTGCGTGGCGATTCCCAAGGTCTCATCCGAGGTCTGGTTGGCTTGATACTCTTGCTCGATTTTCGCTTGCGCAGCTTGAATATTCGCTGGTGCCGCAGTCCGCTCGGCTTGAATGAGTCGGTCAGCCGCGTCTTTGCCCATCTCACCTTTGCGAACACGGTCTTCGTAATCCCGCTGCATCTTGTCAATTCGCTCCGTTTCAATCAGGACTACGCTTTCGAGGGCGTGTCTGCGAAACTCAGGGGTATTCGCGCCGGTAGGCAGGACATCTCTTAGGTTTTGCACCCTCGCAATCATGTTGTCCGCATCTTTCTGCCCCTCGATCGCTGCGTTATCCATGAAGCCAAATGCGACCATGGTGAACATCGAAACCAGAAGAAGCAGGCTGTACGTCCAGTCCTTCTGCATCTTAAACGTTCGTCCAAAGTGGACGCGAAAGATGCTGTACACACCCATAGCGAGCAACATTCCCGAAAGGATTTGAGACATCCCAGAGACCACAGTGGCAAGGTCACCGAAATTCCAATCTCCGATCATCGTTCGTGTCGAGCCCTCGGCGACTTTCGTTCGCGGCCAAAGCCACTGGAATACGTAAACCATTCCTGAAAGGAAAGTGATGCCGACGACAATCGGTCGTCGAAGATTGCTCGGAATTCGCGAGAGTCCGAAGAACAACAGGGCGAACACGACAACCGTGATCACTGAGTAGAAGAACAGCGGCTGGCTATAAAACGGCTCGGTAGTGCGATCCAACGACCAGAAGTTGGTTTCGGGCGGGCCTGTTTGTGCAAGTAGTCTAAACATCTTTCCCTCCTAAAACCTCTTGACCTTTGTCACGTACTTGAAAAACAGCTCATCTTTGGTTTGATCCATATACACCTGATTGTTCTTCTCGTAAACTGCGCGCTGCTCCGGCGGGAGTTTCGATCGGTCCACTTTCTGAGTCATCTGAACCGAGTGCCAAAGCGTCGCAACGATGGTGAATGTCATAAACATCATCTTCGCCCAGTCAACGCCGATCATGCTTCCCAGCAGCACCGGCTGTCGGCCAAGATAGGCGCTTGCGGCGTAGAACTCGTCACCCAACAGCACATAGTCGCACGCTGCAATGAAGAACGGCGTCTGTGTGAACTGGGTCGTCGCAGCAACTTGAATGGCTCCGACTAAGTTGGCGTTTTCAGCGAAGATCAGCGATTCAGCATAGAAGTCGCCCATCATAAACGCTGCAGCAACTTTTTCGCGCTGAATGAGTCCCGCTACGGCCGCTGCGAACGCAAACTGCCTATCCGTAACGAACCGAACGCTATCCGGGTCGAACTGCTCGGGAACGCCCTCACTCATGTACACGTCACGAACAATCTCTTGCGCGACCGCGTAAACCGCCGGGTTATAGTTGAGAAGGCGAATTGGCGTTCTAAATCTCGCCGCGGACCTAACGACGTACGCAAACACCGTTAGAGCCTGAACCGCGATGCCGTCAAGCTGTGCAGACAGTCCAGGCACCATCAGAACGGGTCGGGCGGTCTCGGTCGCACGGCCAACTGCTTCGTCTATCTGATCGAGGCCATTGATTCGACGGATGGTGAGATTCTGCTTCGACCGCGCTCGGCGAACATTCAAAAGAACAGAGAAAACCACCAAAAGAACCGTGCCGATAACTGTCCAACCGAATTTTGAATATTGCAGACCTGTCGCCCACGGTATAAGATTGTTTGGCGCCGTCTCATCCACATACTTCGCCAGTTCGTTCAAGTTGGCGAACTCCATAGACTTCAACTTCGAAACACCTTTTGTAGTGTCAGCCTGTAGGAGATCAAGCGTGTACGCGCCGTTCGAACCACGGAATCCCAGCAACAACCAGAACTTTTGAGTGCGGCCGTAATCTAACGTCGCACCTAACTCCTGCGAGCGCTCGTCTAAGTAAGCCTGGAGATTTGGTTGCGGTGCGCCACCAGCGCTCTCGTAGGCAGCGTCCATTGTCGCAGCAACTTTCGAGGCCGCGGTATCAACGACGACGCCACCTTTGCCATCACCCGTAACATTGTCAACTGTAAAGGTGCCATCGGGCATCTGCCAAGCGTAGAAGTGACCGGATGCGGTGGGTGCTACGAAAACGCCTTTTGTCGCGCCGAGCTCAGCCATCCGGTTCGTCCGATAGTCTTCAATTTTGAGTGGACTCGGGTCAGCTTTTGTCTTCTCTTTCTGGATGTAGGCGCTCATCTCAGCGTCCGACCCGAACAGGAAACTCTTCTTGACACGGACTTCCTTTTCGCCAACGGTGACAATCTGGTCAAGTACGCACTGCCCAGAGTCTAGCTTCCAGTAGTGCCAACTCTTGTCGTCGCCAAGATCTGCCGGGCCGTCGCCGGTTTCGCGCCCAACGAGCTGTTCTTGCCGCCAAGTGCGATAGTCTGGATAGTCTTCATAGGTCTTGGCGCAGCCCGCGAGCACAAGAACGGCGAGTAGAGCCGCCAAAAAGGTCCTCGTCATGATTGTTTCTCCTGTCGCTGAGACTGTTCGATGCGCTGAATCAGCGCTTCAATGTTCTCCCGTTTCGAGAAAAACTGAGAGTAATCGTCCACAGCGTTGAAACCAACAAATGGTACTAAAAAGGGTGAAAATGCAATCGCGGCGTGCCCCGCCACATTCGCAAGTGGTTTATGCATCTCAAAAAACAGGATTGCCGGCGTATGAAGTCCAAACCGGGCGATTTTCTGAGTTACGCGATCCAGAATGGCCTCGGCAGTCTCTTCAGACTGAGGCTCGTCCCACATCTTCAGCATTTCTGTCTCTCCAATACGAGATGCAATCTAAAACTTCCTGCCTGTTCCCTACTAGACGAAGGAACACCCCTCGGAATGGCGCTAATCTACCGGCCTCGGCAAGAGGGCTCAGCTTTAGACCGTCTTCACCCTCGACAACCCGCTTAACGTCTTTCCATTCGATAGATGAGACGCTTAAGCCGCACCTTCGGCTCGCTCCATTAGCTCCGAGGGTGAAATGTACCGGAAACAGGAACTCGGCGGCTGAACCGACCACAACCAGAGGCCCGATAGGAAAAGCCACCCAGCCACCCAACATCACGGTCGAAAGGAAGCCGGAGAGCAGAGCAACCGCGACCACCACCACCGTCTTCATTGGCTCACTCCTGGCGAGGTGATGAGACCACTTCAGTTCCGGCTCGCTCATGCGGCCAAGTATTGCGCCTTTTTGGGTGAAACCCCGTATCGCGCTGGTCAAAACTGTTCCCTGCATTCGCCATACTAATCGGGGCCAGAATTGGGGCCAGGGTGAAACTGCACGGAGCGAAGCTAACACTTTGGTTCCGAAGGAGTTCCGTCAACTAATAACTCACAAGAACGCCTCACGCACATCCACGCGAGTGTCAACTCCACCAACCTCCTCGTAAGACCGCGCACTTGCCGTCGTTTTTGGTATGGTGCCAAGTGTGAAGGCACACACCGAATACCTTTGGTTCAACACTCGCAAGCAAGAGGAGTTCGTTCGTATCACCGACGAAGTTGCGGCAATCGTGGCAAAAGCTGGCGTCCGCGAAGGATTCGTTCTAGTGAGTGCGATGCACATAACAGCCGCTGTGTATGTAAACGACTGGGAAGAAGGCCTTATTGATGACATCCATGAGTGGCTCGATCACCTCGCGCCGAAAAAGGACTACCGGCATCACCAAACAGGTGAAGACAATGGCGAAGCGCATCTAAAGAACCTCATCATGCATCATCAAGTCATCGTGCCAATCACGGAAGGCAAACTCGATCTCGGTCCTTGGCAGCAACTGTTCTATGCCGAATTTGACGGCCGTCGCCGTAAGCGAGTGATTGTAAAAGTGCTCGGGGAATAGTCTGGATTCGCCCCGAAGAACCCGCCGCATAAGAGTAAAATATGGTCTGCAATGAGCACACGAATTGAGCGCGACAGCCTCGGCGATGTGAACGTTCCAGAAAACGCCTATTGGGGCAGCCAAGCCGAACGTTCCCGCCAACTTTTCCAAATCTCCGGCCTTACCGAACATCCCAAAATGATTGACGCGTATGTGCTTCTCAAAAAAGCATGCGCAAAGGCAAATGGCGAGCTCGGGCTCATTACACAAGAGCAGGCAAATGCAATCGTTGAAGCGTCCGATGAAATCCTAAGCGGAAAGAATCGAGATCAATTCCCGGTTGACGTTTTTCACATGGGCGCCGGCACAAGCTTCAACATGAACACGAATGAGGTTCTTGCCAACCGCGCCGAAGAGATTCTTGGCGGCAAAAAGGGTGACTACAAACTGGTCAATCCGAATGACCACGTTAATTATGGTCAATCAACGAACGACACATTCCCCACTGCCATGCGCCTCATGTCACGCATGTTGCTGCAGCCGCTTCTGCAACAAGTTGATTTGCTCGCCGAAGCCCTCGAAAAGAAAGGCAACGAATTCGATCACGTTCTCAAATCCGGAAGAACACACTTGCAGGATGCGGTACCAATCCGTCTTGGCCAAGAGTTCACGGCCTACGGCGCAGCCATCAGGCGCACGAAGAAAATGCTCGACCTTGCCGCAAACGAACTCGAGGAGCTTGGTATTGGTGGAAGCGCAGCGGGAACAGGAATGAACACACACCCCAAGTATCGCTTCCGAGTTGTTGAACTTCTCGCACAAGAAACTGGACTTCCATTCCGCACGACCGACAACATGGTCGAGGCGATGCAGTCGCAACTCTGCATGGGGGCGCTGTCGGCAGCAGTCCGAGTGTTCTGCTTGGAACTCACTCGCATCACGAACGACCTTCGTCTGCTTTGCTCGGGACCGTTGACAGGCATTGCCGAAATCGTTCTCCCGCCGGTCCAACCGGGCAGCAGCATCATGCCAGGCAAGGTCAACCCAAGCATGGCTGAGAATATGAACATCGTGCTGTTCCAAGTGATGGGTCAATGCCACTCGATTGATATGTGCGTTCAAGCCGGGCAGCTCGAACTCAACGTCATGATGCCGGGGATGGTTTTTAGCGCACAGTTCATGCTGCAAGTGCTCTCGAACACACTCGACACGTTTCGCAAGAACTGCATCGAAGGCATTACGGCAAATGAAGATATCTGCCGAAAGTACGCCGAAGTTTCGCCGTCGCTCGCAACGGCACTCAACGTTTACCTCGGATATAAGCAGGCTGCAGAGGTCGTCAAAACCGCGCTCAAAGAACACAAAACCATTCCGCAGGTCGTACGCGAGTTGAACTTGCTTGATGAAGAAACCCTAACAAAAGCACTTGACCCAGCTAAGCTCACAGAGCCCGGAATCCCAGGCAAAGATCTCTAAAAATAGAAAGCGCGTTGAGCTAAGACTCAACGCGCTTTTGGTTGACCTTGTGTCTTTTCTAACTAGAACTTGAACGTTGCGCCGGCGTACCAACCAGTGTTGTTCACCGAAGAAACTTCAGGCAGCCAGTAGTAGCCAAGTTCGAGTCCCCAAGGGGTCGAGCTGTGGCCACCCATTTCCCAGCCAACTGCCAAGAAACCGCCTAAGCCCATATCCGCGATGTCGCCGCCGCCGATGTCGAAGTTCGACGAGTAGTAACCAACCGCAGCCTTGCCATAGAATTTGCCGTTGCCCATTCCTGACTGGTTCATGTCGAAGCGAACGCCCCAGTGTGCGCCGATCGCGCGCATATCGTTGTCGGAACCGACCCAATATGCTCTCGCTCCGAAGAACGACTTGGTGTTGCTGCCCATTCCGTACCAGTAATTGTCAATGCCAATCATCCAGCCGGTGTTTCCGTTCAGGTCATCCTTCACGTCGCCGGTGGGGAATGCAGCCGCAACCGTAACTTCAACGTTCTTGGGGCGGTCGCCCTGGGTCGCGTTTTCTGTCGAGGCGAATATGCTCGCCGCGAAAATGCCAACCAAAAGTGTGGCAATCGTTTTCATATTGATGCACCTCCTGTGCAATTTGACGCAGGCTTGTTGTCCCGGAACAATCCTTGTTACGAGCCGGGCCCAGCCCACTTAACCGACGGAGTATAACCAAACTTAGCTTCAAAAGCAACAATTTCAGTCCAGAAGTACCAGGTATTTATGCGAGGCTGCCTCAGCAAGCCCCCGTTTCGCTCAGAATAGCCACCTTGGACAGCTTTTCCCGCGTCGCACCCTACTACGAGGCTCTGATGGCCGAGGTGCCCTACGATATGTGGGTCAGCTACCTTCGCCTCATCTGGGCTAGTCGCGGCCTGCAACCGGTCGAAGTTCTCGAAATCGCCTGCGGTACGGGCCGGCTATGCCGGATGCTTGCCGCAGACGGATTGGCGATGACAGGCGTAGACCTCAGCCGGCAGATGATCGAACAGGCTAACGCCCTCGGCTCGCCGGGGGGCGCCATCGCGTACCACGTTCAGGATGCGGCCGAGCTGTCGTTAGACAAAGAGTTCGACGCGGCGTTCAGCTTTTTCGACAGCCTGAACAACATTCTCGAGTTCTCGCGATTCGCGTCGGCGGTCTCGCGCGCGTATGACCACTTGCGCCCAACAGGTGTGTTTCTGTTCGATTTGAATACTGCGTATGCGTTCGAAAAGAAGATGTTTGACATGAGCGACATGAAGAAAACGGCGAAAGTTCGCTACGACTGGCACAGCGAATGGGATTCATCCTCCAGGATTTGTGAAATCACCATGGACTTCTGGACTGAAAGTGAAGCATTCCGCGAAGTACATACCCAGCGCGCTTTTTCACTGAGTGAGATACAGGTGGCGATGGATGACGCCGGATTTGGAGAAGTGCAGATATTCGATGCTTACACGATGAACCCGCCCCGCAAGAACTCAGACCGAATCCATGTGATGGGCGTGAAATGAGTTCAACTTGATCAACATCATAATCATCCCACATCCAGAACCGACTTCGTCGTCGCAAAGTGGACTTTCGCAACCTGTGTCAACGATTCAATTCCGTGTTTTTCCACGAATTTCCGAGCTGCGTCAATCACATGTTGGCTCGCTCCCTTGGGAAGCTCGATTCCAAACTTTTCAGAAAGTCGTTTCAGGCGATTGAGGAATTCGGATCGCGCGAGAATCGAAGCGGCGGCAACCGCGATATCCGCTTCTGCGCGCACACGGGATTCAAGTCTTACCGTGCGGCCCAGCTTCATCAAACGCCGCTGAAGCTCTTCCGGTTTGGCGAATTGATCGCTGACCACTAGTTCTGCAGGCTGTTTCGCGAGCAAATCTTCAATCGCGCGCGCATGACCCCACGCGAGCAGCTTGTTTAGGTTTTTGATTTCTGAATAAAGCTGATTGTATTTATCCGGTCCGATTACGACCGTTGAATAAGGGCACGTTTTTCGGATTACCGCGGCAAGCTTGTGCGCCATCGGGTCGGTGAGCTTTTTCGAATCTTTGACTCCGTCAAGTTCGGCCAGGTGCTCTGGGCCGACGTAACACGCGGCGATAACCAGCGGACCGAAGTAATCGCCTTTGCCGCTTTCATCTACACCAATTTTTCCTTCGGACATGGGGAGGTATGGCGGAGAGTGAGGGATTCGAACCCCCGGACCCTTGCAGGTCAACGGTTTTCAAGACCGCCGCATTAGACCACTCTGCCAACTCTCCGTGAGTGTGAATTATGGCTTTTTTGGGGGAGGGTTCGAAAGATTCGGTGGGTCAGAGAGGACTGCGATTGAGTTCGGGAGACTCAAGCCTCGTGTTCCTGCGCGTTCTATTGGGTTCTGCCATACTGCGAAATCGGTGCGGAGAGCAGTTTCAACCATTACGGGCGTTCTTGTAGGTGGCTTGATCGCGACCGGCTTTAGTTGGTGTCTTGCTGCTCCAGTAGCGATGTCGAGTCATGTTGATGGGGCTGAAAGGGTCCCCTTGCTATTCGGCTTACTTACCTTGATTTTGATCCTCGGGGGAGCAATAGGGGGTGGAGTCTACGGCTACCACGACCTTGAACGCCGCAGCCGCAGAAAGAAAGCCAAGCCGCCTCCAGTTATCGAGCCATGGGATAATGATCACTAATCTACGGACAACGTCGAATGGTGAAAAACTGTCCTTGCTCTCCCCGCGGCGCTAATGCCTCTTGAAAAACTCGACCATCTTCTTACCGGTGTCGTCCGGCATCTTGTGCGTCCCGGGATAGATGTACGTCACGATCTGTGCGCCACCAGATGCCGGTTTGTAAAGCGTCATCAGCGGCCCGAGCTTTTCGCCCTTCTCGCTATCACATTTATTAATCCGCATTGACGCTTTCAGCGATAGCATCTGGTTCTCAAATGGAACGATTTGGTCACGCTCACCGGCGATGATCAGGGCCGGCATCGGTTTTGCATAACTCCAGTTGCGGCCAAACCCAGCGCCGCTTGGTGCGACAGCGGCGATCTGTTCGCGACGATCAGACCAGAGCAAATATGTGAATGCACCGCCATTCGAATGTCCGCCCGAGTACACGCGCTTTGAATCAATCTTGTAAGTCGCCTTCGCCCAATCCAACGCTTTGTCGAACAGCTTTAGGTCCCGATCGCCCTGCTCACCCTTCAATCTTTGCCAACCTCGGCGTTTGCCTTCTGGGTCGGTTTTGCCGGGGGTAGGCAAACCCTCCATGTACAAAACCATCGCCTCCGGCCACTCCTTATGAATGGCATAAGCGTTTTGTGAGTGCTTAGCGCTTCCACCATGCCCGTGCCAGATAAATACAAGCGGCGCGTTTTTTGGCTGTTCTGGGATGTAGGCGATTGCGATCCGTTTTGTGCCCTCGATATCCCACGAAACGTTGATGGTTTGCGGGGCGAGAATCAGCGGGACAATGAGAGTGGTGAGCATGATTGAAAGTGTAGACGCTCGCGAAATCGAACGGTTCGGTTGAAGATAGACCGTATGGGCCTTATGGGTCCTATGCGGCTTGGGCGTCGAAGAGTTCGCAGGCGATACAATCGGCATCGTGCCCGAAGCCGCAATCGCGTCAGTAACCGAAAAGCTGAAAGCGCTGCCCGCCGCACCCGGATGTTACATTTACAAGGATGAATCCGGTGAGATTCTGTATGTCGGCAAAGCGCTCAGCTTGCGATCGCGCGTGCGAAGCTACTTCCAAAAATCTACTAAGCACTCAATGCGAATCGCGAGGATGGTGTCCCAGGTTCGCGATCTCGAATGGATAGTCACCGACAGCGAGCTTGAAGCGCTGATTCTTGAATGCAACCTCATCAAGCGGCACAGGCCGCCCTTCAACGTCCGCCTGCGAGATGACAAAAGCTATCCGTACATCGTAATCACGAAAGAGGCGTTTCCGAGAGTGCTGTTTACTCGAAAAATGCGGAAGGATGGCTCGCGATACTTCGGTCCTTTCACGAGTGCATTCGCGGTGCGCGAAACGCTGCAACTCCTTCACAAAGTGTTTCGGCTAATCCCGTGCGGAAAATCGTGGAGTGGGGAGGCAGTGCAGCGACCCTGTCTTTACTTTCATATGGGCCGCTGTATGGCGCCATGCGCTGGCCTCGCGGACAAAGCCAACTACAAAGAGGAGCTAAAAAACGTATCACTGTTCCTTGAAGGAAAACAGGACGCACTGATCAAAGGGCTTGAAGAGGAGATGTCATTAGCATCAGGCGCACTGAACTTTGAGCGGGCCGCACAGCTAAGGGACACAATCGAAAACCTAACCTCGGTGCTCGAGCGACAAAAGGTAGTGGGAGATGAGGACAAAGATCAGGATGTCATCGCTCTCGTAAAAGATGAGCGCGGCGCGGCGGTACAAATGTTCTACGTTCGCGGCGGAAAGCTCATCGGTCAGCGGCACTTCTACCTCGATGGAGC
This sequence comes from Fimbriimonadales bacterium, assembly GCA_046330175.1. Taxonomy (GTDB): domain Bacteria; phylum Armatimonadota; class Fimbriimonadia; order Fimbriimonadales; family ATM1; genus JAJPJR01. The sequence continues at coordinate 147,498 of JAXLTG010000001.1, read as the reverse complement.
AGGCGATTCAAATCCCGGTGAAGCGGTGGAAGAGTTTGTGAAGCGTTATTACACCGACGCGCCAGATGTTCCAGGAGAAGTTCTCCTGCCGGTCGAAATCGAAGAGATGAACATCGTGCAATCTTGGCTACGACAGAAGCGCGGCAAAGGCGTGAAGGTAACCGTTCCGCGAGGCGGCGAAAAACTGAAGCTTGTCGAAATGGCTGCTACGAATGCTGAGTACGCGCTCGAGCAGATGCAGCAGCAGATCGCAAACAAGGAGAAATGGGAGGCAGAAGCTGCATCTCAGCTTCAGGATGCACTGGAGCTTGAAAACCCTCCGGAGCGCATCGAATGTTTTGATATTTCAAACATTCAGGGCACGTCGCCAGTGGCGTCAATGGTGGTCGTAGAAGGCGGCGAGCCCGCGAAAGGCGAGTATCGAAGATTCAAAATCAAATACAACCCAGAAAGCCCGGACGATTTCGCGATGATGCGCGAAACAATACTCCGCAGACTGAAGGCGTTTCGGGATGGACAGCCAAACTTTCAGAAGTTGCCCGACCTCATGGTGATTGATGGTGGAAAAGGTCAACTCGGCGCAGCACTCAAGGCGATGGATGAAGTCGGTTTGCGACTACCTGCAGTTGGACTCGCAAAGAAGCAGGAGCTGCTGTTTTTGCCTGGGAATCCTGATCCGATCGCGCTGCCGCTCGATTCGCCCGGTCTGCTGTTGCTGAGGCGTCTGCGAGACGAAGCGCACCGGTTTGCAATCTCGTATCACCGCAAGCTGCGCGACAAGCGCATGTTTGGATCGCCACTCGAGGAAATACCAGGAGTCGGCCCACGTCGCAAGCGAATGCTTCTCAGAACATTCGGTTCAATTGACGGTATCAAAAACGCCAAAGTTGAAGAGATCGCCGCAGTTCCAACGATGACGATGGCGATGGCAAAGCGCGTGAAAGACGCTTTGGCTGATTAGCTGGCTTCCGGAAGTTCGACTGCCGCATTGGGTGTCGGCGTGCCGTAAACCTTTTTCAACGCGGCCGTGAGAGCATTATGTTCCGTGACAAAGGGACCCATCCAACTGCACCGTACACATGCTGGGTCACTTGCGACCAGCAGGGTATCGCAGGATGGGCAGAGCTTCAAGAATCGCTCGCGCGGGGATCGTTCCGGCACGATTACTTTTTCGGTGCGTAAACGGTCCGCAAGCAGGGTTGGGACACGAAAACCGGTAGGTTAGCGGAACTCGTTCCTTATGAATGATTCGACCGCTTTTCCAACGTAACCCAGAGACTCAGCGCTGCACTTGTCAGGTGTATCTGCGAGGGTGTGCCAGGGTGCGTAATCGAAATCAATTAAGTCCATCGTTGGCAAACCTTTTTCGTTTAGCGCAAGATGGTCGTCATAAATCGAACCCTGTAGGTAATTCGGAAACTGCTTACTCAGGCCTATTGATTGGGCATGCGAATAGAACTTTGTGACCAATGTTCTCGCGTATTGCACACTGAATGGCTCCTTTGCGATCACCAAATCTTTGTCACCAACCATATCGAGCAGAATTCCCCACTCATACTTTTTTAGGTTGGCTGTCTTTGCAAAATGAGTCGCACCCAGAAACATCTCATTGAGGTCAGGGCCAAGATCCTCTCCGTCAACAAACAAAAACGTCACATTCACGTTCGGTTTCTGCTCTTTGAACGCGCGCATAAGGTCGAGGAGTACGGCTACTCCGCTCGCTCCATCGCTCGCACCGATAATCGGCTTGTTCCGATTAGCAGGGTCGGGGTCCTCGTTCGCGTACGGTCTTGTATCCCAGTGCGCAAGCAGCAGGACCGTCTTCTTCGCCCCAAAATCCATGTCGGCAACGACGTTGTACATCGTCACGTCTGTGCCCGTAACGCTCCACTTGTGTTTGAACTCTTGCGTTTCAACCTTATCGGTTGTTTTCTTGCATTCTGCGATTAGCCAATCGCGCATCTTAATCTGGCCAGGCGACCCAGGGAATCGAGGACCAATATCACATTGCGCCTTCAGCAAGGCGAACGCTTTTTCCCCGCTGAACACGGTCACTGGCTTCGGAGTTTGCTTGCCGACGTCGGCTTTGGCGGTCGGGGCCTCGGCATTACACGCCGAAAGGCTCAGCGCTGCACATAGCGCGGCTTGGAGACGGACCCTGTTTTTCCACGCAGGGCGTCGCCGAGGGAAGTTCCTGCTTGCCGAACGATTCTGTTCTTGTCCCATATCTTGAAATACCCTAAGGCTCCTCTGCCGAGCGATGCGGGCATTGCGACTTCGTAATCTTTGCCCGGTTGAAGAGCATTATCTCCGACTTTGACCTCGAGGATTCGTGAACCAGGCTGCGCCGTGGGCGAATAGGTCACGAGTAACCCCGAAATCTGGAGAAACGCGCTATTTGAGTCTGGAATGTTCGCGACCGATCGTTCGAGCGCTTCCTTGATTTCCGAGCCTTGGAGCTTTACGACGACAATCTCGTCGCTTGGGAACTGGATGAGACTGGAGAGGTCCGCGCCGGGAGCAGCCGTCTTCAGGGCTCCAGCAGGCAGAAACGCGATTTCTACGCCGGCCGCCTTGGCGACGACGTCTGCTGCGGCTTGGGCCGCAGGATGTGGGCCGGTTGCTGGGTCATTGCCTTGAGCCATCACCGAGCAGGTGAGGGCGGCGACAAAAAACCCGAATGCGACTTTCATTCCTCTCACTTAGACATCTAAAGGCCGGTTTTGTTTCGGCCCTACCCTTGAGATAGGCAGAATTGGGCTTTTTGGCGAGGGTGTTCAGAAAATCCGACGGATCTGAATCCCATATTCGGGCTTGTTGTTCCGCACCAGCGCCCGGATGCCGAACCCGGCCACCGGCTCGAAGTCAAACCCAGCAGACAAGTCCCGGGAGTCGTGTTCGGCAATAAACGCCAGCCTTGTGTAAATCGGCCAATTGAGGCTCATGAACGCTCCCCTCAACCCGGTTCCGGCACCAATCGTCAGGTTAATTCGCTCCCGGTAGGACCAGGACTCAGTGAGATTGAACTGGAACGTCGCCGCCAGGAAGACCACGCGGCCGCGCTCGGTGAGATTCAGAACGTCCAGCATTCCCACGCTAACGCCCGGCAGCAGATCGGGGTAGGGCTGAATCAGGCTGTATTGCGCGTCAAATGTCGCTTGTGGACGCGCGTGATCGAAATCTTCGTATTGCAATCCAAACTCAAGGTACGGAATTACTCCAACAGCCGCGTACGCGTTCTGGTCTTGAAACTTTGTTCCGGACCGGTGGTAGTCAAGTCGAAACTCTCCGGGCTGTAGCGTGTAACCCGTCGGAGTGTTGATTACTCGATCAGCGCAGGCGCAAGCGCAGAAGCAGACAACGAGTGGAATAAGAAGGCGCCGCACGGCGCTATCTTACCGGGCGTGCAAAAATAGGCGATGCGCTCCAGTCGGCTGAGTCCCCTCACTGCAATCTTTATCACGGTGATGGTTGACATGTTCAGCTTCGGCGTCGTGATTCCCGACCTGCAAATTAGAGGCAAGGCTTTGGGGTTAAGCGGTCTTGCGCTTGGCGCGGTGATGATGTCATTCAGCTTGGCTCAGCTATTGGTGTCACCGCTGGCCGGGAGGCTTTCAGACGGTTTTGGCCGGAGGCCGGTGATTCTAATCGGTGCGGTTATGAACTGCCTTTCTTTCGTTGCGTACGCTTACGCCTCGAACATTCCAATGTTCTTTGTCGCTCGCGTTCTTGGAGGCTGCGGAGCCTCCAATCTCTCAGCCGCTTACGCGTACGTCGCCGACGCGACTCCGCCCGAACAGCGAACTAGGGCGATGGGCATCATTGGTGCTGCATTCGGGATCGGGTTCATCTTCGGCCCCGCCATCGGCGGGCTCATTGTTCACTTCGGCGGACAGTTTTGGCTGGGCATGTTCAGTGCCGCGCTAGCAGCAGGGAACGCACTCTTCGTTTTCTTCGTTCTGCGCGAAGTGCGCCACGCGGACGGCCAATCCAACAGGTTCAGCTTCTCTCTGCTTGCAAAAACGCTGCGGGTACCAGGACTCATCGTTCTGCTGCTGATGTTTTTCTCCTTCAACTTTGCTTTCTCAAACCTGGAATCTACATTCGTTCTGTTTGCGAACCGCAAGTACGGTTTCGAGCAGTTGCAAGCAGGACTGTTTTTGGGTTACATCGGAGTCTTAATCGCGATCGTCCAGGGTGGGCTGATCGGCGTGCTCGTCAAACGGGTCGGAGAGACTCGCCTCGTGAGACTTGGTATGTCGCTTGTTGCACTCGCGCTGCTCACGATGCCGTTCATGCCCACATGGCCAATCCTGATGGTGAATGGGTTGTTTCTCTGTTTCGGCAGCGGAATTACAACGCCATCGTTAGGAAGTTTGGTCAGCCAAACTGCGGCCGCGTCCATCCAGGGTGGGATATTTGGAATCACTCAAGCGCTTGGGGCGTTGGCGAGAATTTGCGGGCCGCTCTCTGGTCAAACCTTGTTTGAACAAGACATTTCGTATCCTTACATTTTTGCGGCTTGCGTTACCGTGATTCCAATTCTTCTTGGGTTGTTTGCTCTGAGAACGGATCATCTGGATCATATTCGGGAGCACTCGGTATCGCAGTCAACGACTGAGTAAGGTCTCGGACCTTTATTCTCTTGTCTGTGGTTGGCTTGAACCGTGGCGCGAGGCGCGGCTCGACGACCGGCTGCCATTCACCTCCGCGCTCGAGAAGTGCCAGGCAGAGTCGTTCTTGTGCTCTCGTCATGCCGACGTAAAGCAGACGCTTGCTCTCTTGTTGCTCGCTCTGCTCTTTGCTCTCATAGGCGATGTGCGAAACCAACGGGATCAGCTTCACATCAGATGAAACTGCAAGTATTCCGCTTGCTCCATCCACTGCGAGTCGCTTATCGAACTTCGCAACCCAAGGCCGTGAATCGCAAAGCACGACAGTTTTCCACTCCAAGCCTTTCGCGCCATGAACCGTAAAAATGGAAACAGCGTTAGCATCGCTCGCGAGTGAAGCGGCGTCGCTCTGGCTTGTTCGCATGCCCTGCTGGTTCTCGATCCAGTGCGCAAACTCTATTGAATTCATCTCTTGACGTTCGAATGCAATATCCAGCAGTTTTCGGAAATTGGCAATAAGCTGGGCTGCATCCGGAAGAATCGCAAACCTCGCGTCGAGAGTGGCAAGAGCATGCAACTCTGCGAGTGTTTGCCATGCTTGCAGAAATGGCGCCCGCTCCGCAAACGGTTTGAACCATTTCAGAAACGTTGCGAGGCGAGATGTGTCCACCTCATCGAGGCTAACGGTATCGATCAGCTCTCTGACCGAGACATCTCTCTCGTTCGCCTCAATCGCAATTTTGGCGATTCCATCGAGTGAAATGCCGACAATCGGAGACCGCAGCAACGACAAATGAGCGAGGTCGTCAGATGAGTCGCAAACGGCAATAAGCGCACTCGCAACGTCGTAGATTTCCTGCCTAAGAAAGTAATCCTTGCTTGCGTCGCCGATAATAAACTCGATGCCGCGATCTCTCAGACCGGTTGCAAGATCGGAAACGCGCGTTCGGCTCCGCACAAGTATTGTGATGTCGCCCGGTCGAACGCCATCGGCAATCAATGCGCGAATGCCCTCTGCCACACGGTCAGAACTCCGCTGGCCTGAGGGGAGCTTCCACACCTCTACCTCCGCGCCTTCGACCATCTCAGCTTCAGGCGGCTGCATCTCAGTGAACTCTTTCCAAAGAGGCCGAAAGACTTCCGAGACTGCTTCCAACACGTTTTTCGTTGAGCGAAAGTTGACGTTGAGCTGCTGCACTTCGCAACTTCGAAGCGACGATACAAACAATCGACTTTGTGCTCCGCGAAACCCGTAGATTGCTTGCTGCGAGTCACCAACTAAGGTCAAAGTTTCGGCAGGAATTGCTTCTATCAGCTTGTGCTGAACCGGATTGAGATCTTGGGCTTCGTCCACAATGATGTGCTGATACACACCCTCAAGAACTTGTGGAAACTCTTCGACGATTTTGCATGCGAGCGCTTCGAGCTGAAGAAAGTCAAGAGCACGGCGCGCATCAAAGCTTCTTATCATTTGCAGCCACGTCTCTGATGCAAGTTCGGCCAGGCCGGCAGTGAGTGCAGCACAACTCTCGCTACTCGGAAAAGCCGTTGCAGTAAGCCACTGCGGCGCCGTGGCACCCAGCTCCCTAAACCTCTCTTTCAGAAGGTTTGTGTTTGTTTGCCAGCCCTCCGGCGTCTTTTCACCGAGCTCGAGTTCCGCCTGGTGATCGCAATATTGCTTCCAACCTTCCAACACTGCATCTGGCTTTCCTGCAAATCGCAGCAAATCGTCAACAGTCCGACCCGCTATGCGGAACTCTTCAACGACCTTCAGAGTCCACTCTCGAACAAGCGTTCCCGAAGACGCCGGCGGAGCATTTCGCCGTTGGTGCGCCCCATATGTCTGAACGAAAAGCTGCGCGTATTCAGACAGTACGTTTGCAGAAGCCACTGCTTGAAACGCGGCATCATTCGCGAGATCATCGGCGGCCAAATTGCCTAGAACTTCAAACTTCGGATCTATTCCAGCTTCGAAAGGATGTTCGCGGAGCAGTCGCTCACAAAACGAGTGCACAGTCGAAATCGGCCCTGCCTGCGCCTTGTGTGCTTGAACAAATCTCTCCTCCGAAATAAGTCCCTGCACTATTCGTGCGCGCATTTCGGCGGCAGCTTTGCGGGTGAATGTTATGGCGAGAATATTTTCAGGATCTACACCATCTTGCAAGACGTGCCGCAGATACCGCTGGACAAGAACACCCGTTTTCCCCGCGCCAGCGCCGGCTCGAATTCCCACTCGAGGCGATGCGAGGCGAATCGCTTGTTCTTGCTCTAAGTTCGGCCTCACTCTTCCAGCCCCTGTTCAAAAAATCTTGCGCCTTCAGCACGCCGACAGAGAGATGCAAAACCGCAGCGGGAACAGTGCCTTCCTTTCGTGGCTTTGAATTCGGATGTTGTTGCGAGCAGTTCGAGATGTCTAATTTGAAATCCGATGTCCGATTTTAGTTTGTCAAGCGGCAGCACAGGCCGAGCAACGAGGTTTCCTTTGCCGCTTGTGAGCCCCTTAGCTCTCAGGTCAGCTTTCCCTGCAATCATCCTGCGAATTGAGTTCTCGGGCGAATCAACAATTGCGGCACGAGCTTGCGTTCCGTTTGTCCTAATCGCAAGCAGCCCAGCTTCCATCTGAAACTCTTCAGACTCCGAATCATCTTTGCTGACCCATCCGATCTGCATCGGCACGGGATCGTTGGCCGGGCCCCGGAAATAGAGCATATCGAGTGTCAGGTCAAGATCCAGCTTTTGCCGGCTCGTCCTAAACCAAGGTGTGAAGTGTGGCTCCGACAACTTTATTCGCTGCGCCGCAGGTGTTAACTCCCAGAGCTCTCGTGCCGCAACCTCTCGGTCTGCAAACGCCCGCAGCAGATTTGGGGCTATGAAACGGAGCAGAGCCAGCTCCTCCCGCGTGGTTGTTCGCCGAAGTTTTGCAATGCACTTTTCGAGCGAAGCTTCGAGCGCACTTTGTATCTGTTCGCGCGTCTTCGCATGAACGAGGTCTGCTGACCTTATGATATCGAGAATCTGATCCTGAATCGCGACCGTTCTTCGCGGCAACAGACGAAAGTGCGACCTACAAAGGTACTGAAATCGGCACTTTCGCAGCGCGCGAAGGTCTGACATCCGTACCGGGTTGGGGATAAGCGCCAATCGCGATTGCAACTGTGACTCCTCGATTTGCTCACTTTGTGAAGACACGGAAGCGTCTCGTATCTCTGAGCAAATGGACTTCAAGTCGTCAGGAATCTGCGCCTGGGCGAGAAGGTACGACGCCAAGCGATCGTGCCATGCTTTAGCCTCATCGGGCACAGGGAACCTCTCACCCAAACTTCGCGTGGTCTCTTTGACTCCATTCAATTGGGACGTCAATTCCAGTATGTACGCGGATCGAACTTCGGGATGACCATCAGAAGAGTTTGGCCACGAGACTGTCACCTTGTTCGACTTGCATAACAAGCGGTGGAACTCTCTGCGGTGTTCCTCCATTCTGTCGTAACTAGTCGGAAGGTTTGTCTCGGGAAATCGGTTCGCGATTTGAACTCGGTGCTTGTCAAGAAGGATCGGTTCTTCAGCCCGTCGCGGCGGAAAACTACCTTCAGTCATACCAATGATGTACAGGTGCTGAACGTTTCCGATTTCGCTCGAATGCGAATACACCTGCACGTCACCCTGCTTGCGTACAAAATAATCCGTATTCTCCACCGTCTCAACAATGAGATCCACGAACTCTTGAAATCGAAATCGTTGCGTCGTGCTGATCGAAATCTTCGATAGCTCTATCGCGCGAATCAGGAAGTGACTGGCTGACGCATCGCGTTCGGAGATCTCTTTTCCCGCTTTTGCAGAGCAATCAAGCCAGGGCATCGCAGCGACAAGGCTGTTAATCCAACGCAGCCAATCTGCAAGCGTTCGGTCTCCTACAACGGCAGCGTTTCTTGCGCTCGCAAGCATGCGTACCGGTTCAGGCAACTCTGCGGAATTCGCGACTGCCAGCCAAGAGTCATCTTCGGCGAGCGCAGCCTGAATCATTGTGCGCGCAGCATCGGCATCCGCCGATTTCAAACCGAAGTATGGATCGTTTAGAAGCGCCAACAACTTAAACGGTGTCGCATCCAATAGGGCGGACACGGCCCGCACAACTAATTGTGCAAATGGATTCGTTCGGATTAGTTCCTGCCACTTGCAAGCGAAACGAACGCCTAACCGTCCACCCGACGCGATTAGCATCGGACCGTATCGTTCGGCATTGCGAGTGTAAATTGCCAACGAATCCGGCTTCGCCCCATTACGTAGTTTTGTGAGAATGTCGCGAACAATCCAATCAACTTCGATAAACTTATCCTCTCCGCAAAACGTTTCTACTTCGACCGGGCCATCAGGATTGATCCCGTAAAGATGCGCCGCCAATGGAAATGGGCATGCCAGAGTCTCAATTTCCGCGTCCGGGAGTTCTGATCGCAACCGAGTTGAGTCTTTGTAAAAACCCTCGTTGCTCGGATGTTGTTCCGCGAGAAGCTCGATGCTGACCCCGCGATCGCTCAGCCACTTCAACAGCGCAATGGTAATCGGGTTCCAATCCGTTTCTCCAACCCAAATCAATTTGCGAAACTCCGACAGATTACAATCCTGCCGCGAGATAATTTGTTCTATCCGTCTGCTGCCTGTTGATACGCGATATTCCTCAAACCTATCGAGCACACTCGCGAGCGCAAGCGACACGGCCTCCGGTTTCGTGCCCAAGTCCATGAGCTCAGAAAACGGAATTCGATTTCGCTGCAGCTCACCAAGCAGATCAACCACGGCGCCATGAAAGCCTGGCAGCCGACGAACAGCATGAAATGGAGTGTCCTCTCCGAGCTTTCTCAGCGCAATCCCCGCAACCGCTGCAGCCTGATCCGGCGAACAGATCTGCCGAAAAGGAAGTTGAAGCAATCCGCAAAGTTGATGCAGCAGGTCGCTGAACAGAAGTATTTCGGATTGCTCATCATCGAACTGCTGAAGAAACTTCTTGTTGGCAAAGATTCTCCCTTGAATTGTGCGCCTCGTGCCCGCGGTCGCGCAAATCAGTTTCGCGTTTCTTGCGGCGAAGAAACGCGTCAGCACGGCATCCAGAGCGTGGTAATTGGGGGGCGCAAGCAGGATTTTGATTTGGCCTGGTCTGGGCATCTGTTACTTGCCCACCGCTTCTTCCGGCGGGTGCATCTGACGTCGGTGTTCGATCTCTTGTTCGTACGGCTCCATGTGCAAACTGATGCTGACGTTGGGCAGCGCGCTTCTAATTTCGTCTTCAATCTGTTCAGTGATTCGATGCGCTTCAATCAAACTAAGATGATCGTCGAGCAAAATGTGCGCATCAATGTGGCGGTGCGAGCCTGACTTCCGCGTGCGCAGTTGGTGGTGAGATCGAACATCTTTGTGCTCAGCAAGGATTTTACGAATGAGCGCCAACTCGTTCTCTGGAAGGCTCTGGTCAATCAAAATCTCGATGCTGTTGTAAGCGATCTTCCCCGCCGAGTACAAAATCCACAAAGTCAGCGCAATGGCGATCACGGGATCGAACGCCTGATTGCCGGTTAGCCGAACCAACAACAGGGCAAGTACGACCCCTGCGCTGGTAATGACGTCCGCCGTAATGTGTGCCGCATCCGCTTTTATCGCTTCGCTATCTGTTTCGACGGCGACCTTTCGCAAATAGCCGCCAATGAAAAGATTCCAAACAGCGGTGCCAACAATCACCCACAGCGCCAGATCAATCTGAATCGGCTCGGGATGCGCAAACCGCTGAACCGCCTCGTAACCCACAAACACCGCCGCGCCGATCAGCAGAAGTGCTTCTGCAAGGCCAGCAAGCGACTCGACTTTTCCATGCCCATATGGGTGGTCCCGATCCGCTGGCTTGTCAGCCACCCTGACACTCATCCATGCAAGGGCACTCGCGATGATGTCCCCGACACTGTGCACGGCTTCACTGAGCACCGATACAGACCCGGACAGGACTGCCGCAATCAGCTTGGCGATTGTCAGGATGATGTTCGAGACGAGCGAAACGGCGGCCGCTGTCGTCTTTCGCGAATCCCTTGACATGATCATGTGAGCATACCGGCGAGCAGAACTGAGGGGGTATCGTCAAGCGACGATGGGAGGTCTGTTAGCTGCTGTGGCTTTGAATTTGAGCGTTGCCGGCTCGTTGAGCATTTCTCGACTTCGGGTTGAGTTCCTTGAAAATCCGTTGGCGGTGGATGAAACTCGCCCCAGGTTCTCTTGGATTGCCGGATCGAAAGTTCGCGGGGCGCGACCCACCGCATATCGCATTCTCGTCTCTTCAACCGAAGATGAGCTGCAACAGAACCGTGGCACGCTCTGGGATTCTGGCAAACAGCGATGGCTCGGTGAAAACCTGATTGAGTACGCGGGAAGCGAGCTCCGCTCTCGACAACAAGCTTTCTGGAAAGTTCAACTCTGGGACGAAAAAGAGATCCCATGCGAGTGGAGCAAAACTGCGTCGTTCAAAATGGGGTTGCTCTCCGGCACAGATTGGACCGCGAAATGGATCACCGATTCGGTTCCTCCGCCACCCCAGACTCCTGGCCATAACGGTTTTCATAGCGCGCTGTCGAAAAGCCCTGATGCCCAAAAATGGGTTGCAATTGACCTTGGATCTGCACAAGAAATTGATGCGGTCACCCTGTTCCCCGCCTCCCCATACGATTGGCGAGAGAAAGTCGCGGGGTTCCTATTCCCAATAAGATTCAGAATCGAGGCTTCAAGCGGTGACGATTTCACGAGTCCGATACTGCTCGCCGACAAGTCGAAGGAGGACTTCGTCAATCCAAAATCGGAACCGACTAGATTCGAATTCCCCAGAGTAACCGCGCGATACGTGAGGCTGGTCGTAACAAAGCAGGCCCTGCGCGATCCCGGCAACTACGGTTTCACACTCGCGGAGATGCAAGTGCTCTCAGGAAGAGCAAACGTCGCGATGAACGCAAAAGTAACTGCGCTCGATTGGGTCGAAGGAAACGACTGGTCTCTTCAAAACCTGACGAATGGCGACCTAGTGTCACATCCGCCGAGCGAACTTAAGGCCCTGCCTGCCACGCACTTCAGGACCTCGTTTCGTCTCAAGCAAAAGCCAGTTCGGGCAACGCTGTACGCAACAGCAAGAGGCGCATACCTGCCCTATATTAACGGCGAACGAGTCGGCGATCATGAGTTGGCGCCAGAGTGGACCGACTACTTCTCGAGAATCCAGTACCAAACTTACGACGTAACATCCGCTCTCAAAGAAGGCGACAACTGCCTGGCCGCAGTCGTCGGAGACGGATGGTACGCGGGACGATTAGGGATGTCACAAGCTCTGCACCCAAAACACCTGGTACGGGGAGTTTACGGACGAGCGACCGAACTCCTCGCTCAACTCGAAGTTGAGTACTCGGATGGCAGCAAGCAAGTTGTCGCTACGGATTCCAACTGGCGATGCACAAACGATGGACCTATCAGAAGCTCAGACACGTTGGATGGCGAGATCTACGATGCGAGAAAAGAGATGCCGAACTGGAACCGGCCCCAATTCGACGATTCCACCTGGAGAGCTGTCTCAAACAGCGAACGAATCACGAGACTGGATTCGCAGGCCAATGAGCCAATTCGAATCAGTCACACACTCAAATCCGTTTCTCTAACAGAACCGAAGCCTGGCGTCTATGTGTTCGATCTCGGGCAAAACCTCCCGGGTGTCGTCCGGCTCAAGCTTCGGGCGAATCCGGGCAGCGAAATACTCCTCCGTCATGCGGAGATGCTCAACGACGACGGCACCGTGTACACGGCAAACCTTCGCGGCGCTCCTTCGGTGGACAAATACATCGCAGCCGGCAAATCAGATGGCGAGGTTTTTCAACCACATTTCACCTATCATGGTTTTCGCTACGTGCAGGTCGAGGGCCTCTCAAACAGGCCGGCAATTGAGGATTTGGTTGGCGTCGTGTTTCACTCGAACCCCGCAATGGTTGGCAGTTTTGAAACGTCAGACGCGATGCTAAATCGCCTTTGGCAAAACGTTCTCTGGACGCAGCGCGCAAACATGATGTCCGCTCCAACGGATTGCCCCCAACGCGACGAACGGCTCGGATGGATGGGCGACATCATGGTGTTCGGTGAAACAGCGACGCTCAGTATGGAGATGGCAGGCTTCTACAAGAAGTGGATTCGAGATGTACGCGATGCACAAGCCGACGACGGCAGGTATCCCGACTTCGCGCCTCATCCATATGGAAAGAATGACCGGTTCACCGGTGTTCCAGGCTGGGGCGACGCAGGCGTGACGGTTCCGTGGGTGCAGTACGAAACTTACGGTGACGCACGAATGCTGAAAGAGCACTATGAGTCCGCCAAGAAGTGGGTCGAATGGATTTACTCAAAGAACCCAGACTTCATCTGGCGCAACAACCGAAATAACGACTACGGTGACTGGCTAAACGGCGACACACTTCGAGTTGAGGGCTTTCCAGAAAAAGGAAGCGAGTGCCCCAAAGATGTTTTCGCAACAATGGTGTTCATTCACTCGCTCGACATCGTCTCAAAAATCGCCAATGTGCTCGGCGACGACCCAGGACGCATCCGCTACAGTGAGATAGCCTCAAGAGCGCGGGAAAAATTCCGAATTGAGTTTGTTGACGCGGAAGGCAAAATCAAAGGAGACACTCAAGCAGGCTACGCCCTCGCAATCGGTTGGAAACTCCTCCCTGATCCAACTGCAAAGCGCGCAGTGGCTCACCTTGTCGAAGCCGTGAAACGCTGCGACGGACGAATGTCCACCGGCTTTCATTCAACGCTGTATCTTCTTACCGCGCTGCATGAAAACGGGCACCAAGACCTTGCAATCTCACTTTTGATGAGCAAGCGGTTCCCAAGCTGGGGATTCATGATCGAAAACGGCGCAACAACGATGTGGGAGCGTTGGGATGGATTTGTGAAAGGCCGCGGATTCCAAGACCCAGGCATGAACTCGTTCAATCACTGGGCATTTGGCGCAGTTGGCGAATTCATGTTCAATCGCATCGCGGGCATCGCACGCCAACCCAACACCGTCGGGTGGCGCAACCTGCTTCTCGCCCCAGAGATTGCACATTCTCCTTTGAGCTGGGCAAAAGGAAGCTACACCTCCCCTGCCGGAAACGTGGAGGTTTCGTGGAAGCGAGAAGGATCAACCTGCACACTCGAAACGACAATCCCCCCCGGCACAACGGCAACCGTAATACTGCAGGCGGTGTCGGCCGATGAAATTCGAGAAAACGGAAAAACTCTTTCCTCCGAGACCGGAATTCGCGTCGTCGCGCCCGATGCTGGTTCAGTGCGGCTCGAAATCCCAAGCGGCAGTTACAGTTTCCGGTTTCCAATAGCGAAATGAAAGTACGGCTGTTGCTCACCTGTTTGTGCGATGCGTTTTACGGAGAAGTCGGAATCGCGACCGTTCGCGTCCTGGAGCACGCCGGTTGCGAAGTCACGTTTCCTGATAGTCAAACTTGTTGCGGCCAACCCCCGTTCAACAACGGCGATTGGAAGACTGCAAAAGCAGTCGCCGAGCGTTGCAAGTCAGTGTTCCAAGGCGACGCACCAATCATAACACCCAGCAGCTCTTGCGCTGCCATGCTAAGAGACGGTTACAAAAATCTGTTTCCGAAAGACGCAGCAATGCCCGTGTTCGAGCTGTCAGAGTTCCTGCTCAAACAGATCGGCATCGAGCATTGGCCGCTTCACGGAAACGCAAACGGCAAACCAATAACCGTTGCGTTCCACCGAGCCTGTCACGGCCGAGCCCTCGGGCTTGATGACACTCAAGAAAGAGCACTTTCACTACTGCAAAACGTCTCGCTCATCCCAATCTCCGATCCCGAACAGTGCTGCGGATTCGGCGGATCGTTTTCGATCACTCAGCCCAATTTGAGCGCAGAAATCGGAGCGGAGAAGCTACGGCGAATCGGTGAAGCAAAACCCGACCTATTAGTAAGCGGTGACATGGGCTGCCTCATGCACCTGAAAAGTCTAATGAACAAGTGCGCCATAAACTTGCAAACCAAGCACTATGCGCAACTCCTTAGCGAGGCGATCCCGTGAGTGTAGAGAAGTTCGCAGCCGAACAATCTCGTTCGCGGGTTGACGCCGTTCGATCTGCAGCCGTCGGATTCACGCGCGCCAGATGGCAGACCTTTGAAAAAACGTACGGCGACGATCTGCTGGCCGCACGCAAGCACGCTGCCGCTGTCAAAGACCACGTTCTGGACAACCTCGCCGACCTACTGAAAGAGTTCGAGGCAAACTGCGCGAAGAACGGAATTACCGTCGTGTGGGCGAGAGATGCAAAGACTGCACGTGAGCACGTCCTCAACATCATCAAGTTGCACGCCTCCCCAGGCGACACGATTGTAAAAGGCAAATCCATGCTGACTGAGGAGATTCACCTCAACGAAATTCTTGAGGAAAGCGGTTATGTGCCCATAGAGACGGACCTGGGGGAATTCGTTGTTCAGCTCGATAGAGAGACACCCAGCCACATCGTTGCACCCATCATTCACAAGTCGAAACAGGACGTTGCGAACACCTTCAAGCAGCATAATATCGGCGATGGCTCCGGCGATGCGGAAAAGCTAACCATGCTCGCGCGTGAAGAGCTCCGCAAACGGTTTCAACAAGCGACAGTCGGAATCAGTGGCGTGAACTTTGGCGTCGTTGACAAGGGTCGAATTGTTGTCGTAAGCAACGAGGGAAACAATCGGCTTTCGACCACCGCGCCGCCAGTGCATATCGCCATGATGGGCATCGAGAAGCTCATTCCCAGAATGGCCGACCTCCCTACTTTTCTTACACTGCTCGCTTCTTCGGCAACCGGCCAACGCATAACAACTTACGTGCACATGATCTCGGGTCCGAGAAAACCGGACGAGCTTGACGGCCCTACAAGTGTCTATCTGGTCCTCGTGGACAATGGTCGGTCGAGCATCGTGTCAAGCGAATTCCGTTCAATTCTGCGCTGCATCAGATGCGGCGCGTGTCTCAATGTTTGCCCCGTGTATCGCGCGGCTTCCGGCCACGCGTACGATCACGTTTACAGCGGACCACTTGGTTTAGTCCTCGCTCCAAACCTCGATGGTCTAAGCAAACGAGGAGACGTGGTGAAATCTTCTAGCCTGTGCGGGGCTTGCGAAGAGGTTTGTCCAGTGCACATTCCTCTCCCCGATATGATTTTGAAGTTGAGGAGGGACCGTCGCGTGAGCGGCGCAAAAGACCTTAACTGGTCAGGGTTTAGAACGGCGGCGCTCAATCATAGACTTTGGAAA
This sequence comes from Fimbriimonadales bacterium, assembly GCA_046330175.1. Classification (GTDB taxonomy): domain Bacteria; phylum Armatimonadota; class Fimbriimonadia; order Fimbriimonadales; family ATM1; genus JAJPJR01. Next base: position 131,561 of record JAXLTG010000001.1, on the reverse strand, counting down.
CTTGGACTCAACGCGCTCAAATTCGCTGGCTCGCTTCCGTTCGGACCGCTTTCAGAATGGAAACAGATGCGAGATTTGCCCCAGCGTGAGGGCCGTTCCTTTAGGAGGTGGTGGCATGACAGAACGTGACGAGATTCTAACACTCCTACCGGATTCCACAAAAGGTACGCCACCAAAACCGTTCGCTCGTCCGCTACCGACAGAACAAGAGTTGTGGGACATCTTCGAACTGCGCCTCACCGAGCTCGGCGGACAAATCTTCGGTCCAAGCCAACTTGAACTGTTGTTCGGCAAGAATCTGATGGCCGACGAGGATGCTAAACCGCACCTGAGTCACCTCCTCCAAAACGAAACGGATGACGTGTGGTCCGCAGACTTCGGCATCACACTCGCGACATGCGCGGTGGCCGAAACCGGGACCATTCTCATCGAAAACGCTCCAGGCCGGAACCGACTTACGAGCCTTGCGCCGCCCACTCACGTCTGCATCGTAAGAAGCGATCAGATTGTCCGGTCGCTCGATGAGGCGATAGCCAAGATTGAGGACAGGACCGCCGTGTTCATAACCGGGCCGAGCCGAACAGCAGACATTGCGGGTACTTTGATTCGCGGCGTTCACGGACCAAAAGAGCTTTGGGTGATTCGCCTTCCAGAAACATGAGCACGCAACGCGACGAACGAAGAAGCGAATTCGAAGGGCTACTCATGCCTACGCTCGACACCGCCTACCGCCTCGCGATGCGCCTGGCGCGCAACCGGGAAGACGCTGCCGACCTCGTGCAAGACGCCTCACTCCAAGCGTTCAGAGCGTTTCACACTTTCCAGTCGGGAACCAATTTTAGGGCTTGGTTCTTGAAAATATTGACCAATCTGTACTACAAGAACCGCTCAAGAACCGCCAATCGTCCCGAAGCCACAGACATAGACTCAACGCCCGAACTCTACCTTTACAATCAGTCGAAGAAACTCGGCTTGTTGGACGGGTCCGCAGATCCGGGTGCAACGGTCATCGAGAAGCTCGGAGTGGAAGATGTTACAGCGGCGATTGACAAGCTGCAAGACGAGTTCCGCGATGCATGCGCTTTGTACTTTCTTGATGATCTGAGTTATGAGGAGATCGCAACCGTTTTGGAGATACCAATAGGAACTGTACGCTCCCGCCTGCATCGTGGGAGAAATCTCCTGCAGCGAGCGCTTTGGGATGTAGCGGTCGAGCAGGGTGTCGTACATGCCGCGGAGGGAATCAATGGCTGATAATGCCAAGATGAAATGCGAGGAGATGTTCCAGATGCTCGCGGACTATCTGGACAAAGAGCTCTGTCAGGCAGACTGCGAAAAAATCGAGCGACACATTCAAGCGTGTGAATTGTGCGCCATGGAGTACCGTTTCGAGAAAAACGTTATCGAAGAGATCAAGCGAAAGGTTCGAGCAACCTGCGCGCCGCCAGAGTTGAAAGCTAGAATCGAACGGGCGCTCGACGGCGGATAGGTATCCTTCTGCTCCTATGCCAACCGTTGAACTCAGCGTCACCGTCAACGCACCCATAAACCGCGTCGTCGCAATCGCGCGAGAAACGTCGAGGTTTCCAGAATTCATGCCCGATGTGAAATCCATCGAAATCCTTGAGAAAAGTGACGACGGCAACTGTCAAAAAACAAAGTGGGAAGGGCGGATTCCACAGTTCAACATGACGGTAAGATGGTCGCAGGAAGAAATCTGGAGCGCGGAGGGCACTGATGTTCGCAGCAACTTCAAGCAGATTGAAGGCGACTACGACAAAATGGAAGGCTACTGGCTTTTCAAGCCCAACGACACTGGGTGTGAATTCATCACTTTCTTAGATTACGAATACAATGTCCCGCTGGTCGGCGCTCTCATCAAGAAAGTAATCCATCATATCGTTGAACAAAATCTCAAGGGTGTCATGATGGCGATCGCCGCACGAGCAGAAGCCGCTTAAGAAGCGATCTCAAGCAGCTCTTCTCGAACTGTGTTCAAGTTCGCAATCGCTTCCTGATAGGTTGGTCGAATCGCAACCGCCTGCTCGAAGGCGCTGCAAGCGGCCTGCGGCATCCCAAGCTTGTAAAGTGTGTTGCCAAAGACGAACCAAGCTTGTGCGTTTTGCAAATCAAGCGAAATCCCAGCTTTGTATGCTTGAGCCGCATCTTCATAGTTCCCAACTCGATACAGTAGGTCGCCGGCATTCAAAAACGCGTTCGCGTTCTTCGGGTCAATCGCGGCCGCATCTTCAAAGCAGGCAAGCGCAACATCAAGCCTCCCCACGTTCGATAGCGCACGACCCGCGTTAACAAGTATCTGCGACGATGGCTCAAATCTCCGTGCATATTCCGAGTAAGCGCGAACAGCGGTCTCCCAATCTTCGCATTGCTCCGCCGCCTGAACCCACCGATGCCATCGCTTCATCTCATCCGGCATCCGACTCCAGTAAGTTTCAACATATTCAAGGGCCTCAGGTACACGGTGAAGTGAAGTCGCGCACATCAGAACGAGGTCGGCTGCAATATCGCCTATGTCGCCATCTGCAGTGATTGACTTCGCCCACTCAAAAGCCTCTTCCGTGTTGCCCAGTTTTCGAAGTAGTACGGCGAGCGAAAGCTTCGCAGGTGAAAAGCCAGGAACCGCATCCAATACTTCACGAAAACCGGATTCTGCATCCAAAACGCTTCCAAGAGCGAGTTGAATTTGCGCCTCCAAGTATTTCGCTTTATAGATCGAAATCGTTCTATCGCCAATCTCGGTTGGTCTCAGCGATTGCGATTGTGCAATTTCGATGGCTGAAAGCGCACGCTCGTGCTCGCCCATGCTGTGTAGTGCATACGCCATCGCGTACTGCACCAACTGCCCCCCAAATCCCTTCTGCTCGGCAATCTCGCATGTTTCAACGGCCGCCTCGGGTCGCCCAAGATCAATCTGCGCGAAAGCAATGAGCTGGTAAGTGAGTTGACCGTACTCAGAATTAGGCGTTAGCGCCGCGCTGGCGTGCTCCAAGACTTCAATCGCTTCTTCAAACTCGCCTGCGACAGAAAGCGCGTTGCCAAGATTGAAGAGCTGAAAACCGTCCTCAGGATTCTCCTCAATAGCCTGCCTGAGCATCGCAATATTACGCTCATGTTTCTGGTTGGCTTCCATCGCAGACACTCGGTAGCCATAGTGCTTAATGAGCGCGCCTTCCAGCGTCGCGATCGGCAGTCCTAGTTTGACGATTGAAGGCGAAACCTGCTCGTGAATCTTCCCTTCAAATCTTACGCTCGGAAGCTTCTGGAACAACCTACAAGCATGGTGGATCAGGATGTCCTGCGATTCGTCCTGTTCATGTAGCAGGTTTTGAATCGCAATCAGATAGCCGCCAAATTGTGGTCTAACCATCCCCGCGAGAATCGCCCCAAAACTCTCCGGCGTAAGTCGCTCATCCGCATCAATCCACAACACCCATTGTGAGCTGGCGCATTCGAGCGCTCTGTTGCGCGCATCACTAAAGCTGTTGGTCCACTCAAAACTGAATGTCTTCGCGCCGAGAGATTTTGCAATCTCGACCGTCTCGTCTTTCGATCCAGTATCCACGACGACGATCTCATCGCAAATCCTCTTCACCGACTCGAGACACGCGCGGATGTTCCCCGCCTCATTCTTTGTAATCAGCGCAGCCGTTAGCGACAACTCAGGCCACCGAGAAAGTTGAATCTCGTGTTGGCTAGCGAGTCGCTTAAGCGCCGCAAGCGCCGCTTCTGAATCAGGATCTGGGCGGCTGAGCTTTTCTGCCGCCAGAGTGCGAAGATAGTAGTAGTGCGCGAGAGTCCTTACCTGCTCCCGGCCTTCAGAGCATTCGAGTGCGACCGGCAACAAATCTACAGCGTCAGCTTCCCTAGTGAGCAGGCAAAGCAACTTGCAGAGTGCAGCCGCAATAGGTGCCGACTCCGGCAACTCCGTCAGGCCGACTCGCAGCGTGTTCTCAGCGCCTGCCAAATCGGCTTGCGCTTGAAGCGACCACGCGCTTTCGATAATCTCGCGCTCGTTCATTCGCTCTTGTGCGGCTTACGCCGCGATCCTTTCGCGCTGCATCTGTAAGTGTCGTCGAGCGCCTGCAATGGAGTACATCTCATCGCGGAGCAGTCTCTTGATAGTAAAAACAGTTTGTATGTCCTGAGTTCGGTAGCGTCGTTGGCCACCTTTCGTTCGTATCGGCTGCAAAAACTCGGCGAACTCAGTCTCCCAGTAGCGCAAAGTGTGCACTTCGACACCGGCAATCGAGCTAGCCTGGCTGATGCTCACGGTGTCTGGTATCTGCTTTGCGCTTTTCGAGGTCGGCATAGGTGATAGTCTCCTCAAGGTTTTTTTGAAATCCAAGCCCGATTATTGGCCCTGCCCCGAATTTCGTTCAGGGTAAATCGCACCCCTGATGAAGATCGGTTAAATCCCGATACTTAAGAATTGAGTTTAGATTCTCGGCAGGTTGCCGGGTTCAATGAGGGTAGCAATTGCTTACAACTGTTTTTGGAGCCGAAGGATTTGTGGGTGCCGCCATACGCGATGCGCTGATTTCGCGGGGCCGCCCCGCAATCGCGCCAGCGCCGGGTGAGATCCCAGACTCCCCAATGGGTACCGTCATTTATGCAACTAGCCACGTTGCAAATTACGGCTGGGCGAACACGAGCACACAGATTCACGACCCCCTATTCCTCACGGCCCTTCTTTGGTCGCGTCGCTATACTCAATTCATCTACATATCTTCTGCCGACGTCTACTTGCATCAACCAAGCCGCGCGAGAGAGGTCACGAACATCTCCGTAAACACCGCACGCTTGAACGAGTCCACTTTGCTTTCCTTGCTTTCCGACGAAGCGGCCTGTTTGCATATCGCAAAGGCATCGAAGGTCGTCCGCCTCAGCCGCGTTTACTCTGACGATGGAAGCGAAGGAGGGATGCTTGGAAAGATGATCAGTGACGCACTCACAACCAAGCGCATCTCTCTGCCGTACACCCCCGACTCTGGATTCGACTTCCTGAGTATCCAAAACGCCGTCGGCGCTATCCTCCACATGGTGGAAAGCACAGAACATCGGTGTTACAATGTTGGAAGCGGTTTTAATACTCAACTCGCTGACTTGTCAGATTGTCTTCGCAGGCTAACGGGTGGACTCTTGCAACCCTCTCCCGCTGCTCCCTCGCACTGCCCGCCGCCCATGTCAATTGACCGTGCACAAACTGAGTTCGGCTTCGTCGGCACCAACCTCGTCCGCGATTTGCCGATGATTGTGCGAGATCGTCTGCATCGAACTCACACCGACGCGGCATAACCCGCTCCACGGCAGAAGGTAACCTCGCTGCGAAAGGGGTTACCACTTTGAGTTCAGATATTTTCTTCGGCAAAGGCAGTGCCGACGTTTACATGCTGCCAAAACTCGCAAATCGCCACGGAATCATCGCGGGCGCAACCGGTACAGGAAAAACCGTTTCGCTGCAGGTCTTAGCAGAAGGGTTTTCCAAATTGGGCGTTCCGGTTTTCATGGCCGATGTGAAAGGCGATCTATCAGGCATCTCTCAACCAGGCGGCGGTAAACCGAAACTGGAAGAACGAGCTAAGCAAATCGGACTGACTGATTACACATACTCCGCTTTCCCAGTGGTGTACTGGGATGTGTTCGGTGAGCTAGGGCACCCGATTCGAACAACCATCACAGAGATGGGGCCGTTGCTCATCTCAAGGCTGATGGATTTGAACGACACGCAAGAGGGCGTGCTGAACATTGCTTTCCGAGTCGCGGATGACAACGGTTTGCTCCTACTCGACCTCAAAGACATCCGTTCAATGCTCACATTCCTTGCCGACCACGCCGCGGAAATCAAGAGTCAGTATGGAAACGTCAGCTCCGCCACAGTTGGAGCGATTCAGCGCTCGTTGCTAACCCTTGAGGAACAAGGAGGAGAACACTTCTTTGGTGAGCCCGCATTCGAACTCACCGACCTCATGAAATCGAACAGCGACGGGCGAGGAACGATAAACATTCTTGCAGCCGACAAGTTGATGACCAACCCCCGCCTTTACGCAACCTTCCTGCTGTGGCTGCTTTCCGAACTATTCGAAGAGCTCCCAGAAGTCGGCGATTTGGATCAACCAAAGCTTGTCTTCTTCTTCGACGAAGCTCACCTGCTATTCGATGGCGCGCCGAAAGCGCTTCTCGAAAAGGTGGAACAGGTCGTTCGTCTCATCCGATCAAAAGGTGTTGGCGTCTACTTCGTCACACAGAACCCAGCCGACATTCCTGATGACGTCTTGGCGCAACTTAGCAACCGTGTGCAGCACGCTCTCCGGGCATTTACCCCGAAGGAGATGAAAGGCATCAAGGCCGCATCCGAATCATTTCGCGAAAACCCCGCGTTCAAAACCGAAGAAGTCATCACCCAGCTCGCAGTTGGCGAAGCTCTGGTTTCAATGTTGCAGGCAGACGGAACTCCAATGGTTGTGGACCGAACACTCGTTAGACCTCCAAGCTCAAGGCTTGGTCCCGCATTGCCAAACGAACGAACAAATATGCTGACTTCGAGCCCATTCCGAGGAAAGTACGACGAACCAAAGGATCGCGAATCAGCATTCGAAGTCCTCGAAGCGCGTGCGATCGCAATGCAAAAAAAAATGGAAGAACAGGAGCAGCTTGAAGCTCAAACCAAAATGCAGAAAGAGGCAGAAAAAGAGGCGGCGAAGCAGGAACGCGCGGCGGCACGCACTGGCGGCGGGCGCCGCTCTGACTCCCTCATTGAATCACTTGGAAAATCAGTTCTTCGCAGCGCCGGTTCAAGTCTCGGCAGAACAATCATGCGCGGAATTCTCGGCGGGATTTCACGCCGGTGAGAACAGCGGGCTATTCCGGTACTCCGCTGCACAAAAAACTTGGCATCAAGCCCGGACACACCGTCCTCATGTTAGGTGCGCCGCGCGAAATCACCGAGTTCTTGGCGGCGCAGGAACCCGCCGCGGAATTCAAGTCGAGAGCAAGCGCGAAACAGACTTACGAAATCGTGCTCTACTTTTCTAAGTCGTTCGCAGACCTCAAGCCGTATTGGAAAAAATTTGGTGCACTCATCGAGCAAAATGGCACCATCTGGGTCGCATGGCCCAAGAAGAGCTCGGGGGTCAAAACCGACCTAAGCGAAGATGTGGTCCGCGAGTCAGGAATCCGTGCAGGTTTCGTTGATGTGAAAGTTTGTGCGATTGACGAAACATGGTCAGGTCACAAATTCGTCATCCCTCTGAAAAATCGGAAATAATCTGCCCCATGTTGGCGACTCGCACTCCCGACCCGATGAACTCTTTCACCAACGCTGCCGCACGCCCCTGTGTGAAATCCCACTCCGCGCTCTGTTGCTCCAACAGCACCACACTCTTGTCCCGCTGCATTAACGCCTTCACCAACTCAAGATTCGCGAAATTTCCCTCGCCAACCGGCGGCGAACAGTAAACCGTAACATCAGCATCTCCGCACAAGTCCATCGCCGTTGCAAGTTCAGAATCCGAGACAATCGAAAAAGCCGGCACCGAAACAGACCGAACGCCAAGTCTCTCCGCAGCCGCGAAATCGCTGTCACCTCGGTGCGCAACGCCCAGCGAAAGGTCGTGCCCAAGCTGCCAAAGCTCAGTAAGCAACGCTGCGGCCGAGCCACCGCCACCAATCAAGTGAATTCTCTTTGGCTTAGATACTTTTGCACTCTTAGGAATAAACTCGGGAGCGAGTATCAACCGGTCGTGCTTCTCATCATGAAAACGACTGAACGAAGCACCGTAAACTCTTTCTATCTCGGGGCCCTCAAGTATTGCCTTCACGCCTCCCTGCGCTACGATTACTCCGTTCAACATCAGCGCAGCCTGATCCGCAAATCCTGCAGCCAAATTCAAATCGTGCAAGGCAACGACAACCGTCTTCCCCGCCTGCGCCAGCGAACGCAAAAGAGACAGCGCCGCAATTTGATACCCAACATCCATGTGCGCCGTCGGCTCATCCAAAAGCAAGACTTGCGTGTTTTGAACGAGAGCCCTCGCAAGCAAAGCCCGCTGTTTCTCCCCTCCACTCAACTGCGTCAGGGGTCTATCACAAACTGCGGATAAACGCATCGTATCAATCGCTGCCGCAACACGCGCCTGAATATCAACGACCGGATGCCATGGATGCAGACCCATCTCAACGATTTCTGTCACACTGAAATCAAACACTACATCAGCAAACTGCGGCACTACAGATATCAACTGCGCTCTCTGCTTCGGCGACAACTCACGGATGTTTTTGCCCGCCGCACGAACGCTTCCCTTGCGCGCGTCAATCAGCCCAGATAGGCATCCAAGCAGCGTGCTTTTCCCGCTCCCATTCGGTCCGAGCAGCGCAGTTACACAGCCAGGCTGAGCAACGAAATCAACACCGCAAAGCACATCTTGCTCACCATATCCCGCGAATAGACCAACAGCTTGAATGCTCATCGGCTACCCAATTGTCTCATCAATGAAGCCAGCGCTAAAAGCGCGAACCATCGAAGCATAGCTTCCGTTTTGAGATAACAATTCAGAATGAGAACCCTGCTCGATTAACTCTCCATGAGCGAGCACAATGATTTTGTTCGCGCGCGCAGCAGTCGAAAGGCGATGCGCAATCAGCAGCGTTGTCCGCCGAGTCATCACCTCGTCAAGCGCCTCCTGGACCTTTTGCTCACTCATAGCGTCCAACGCCGACGTCGCTTCATCCAACAACAGCACAGTGGGGTTTATCAGCAAAGCTCGAGCAATTGCAACGCGCTGCACTTCGCCACCAGAAAGCCGAGTGCCCTTCTCGCCAATCAGCGAGTCGTACTTCTCCGGCATCGCATTTATGAATTCGTCGGCATGAGCCAAATGCGAAGCGCGCTCAATCTCCGCAATCGGAGCATCCGGCTTTCCGAGCGCGATATTCTCCGCAAGCGTGGCCGCGAACAACATATTCTGTTGTGGCACAACGCCAATCTGCCGCCGATACCAGTTGATATCTAACTCGCGAATATCAACATTGTCAAATGTGATTAACCCTTCACACGGGTCATAAAACCGAAGCAGCAGATCCGCAATTGTGCTCTTCCCAGCGCCGCTTCGCCCCACTAGCGCGGCGCTCTCCCCGGCCTCAATTACAAAACTGACCCGCTTCAACGCAACGGTGCCATCCGGATAGCTGAATGAAACCTCCTTGAACTCAATCCGTCCCGTCGGTTTTTCGATGATCTGTTTTCCGCTTGTCTCGTGAGATTCGTTCGGAACATCCAGCACAAGCGAGTGAATACGACCCATGGCCGCAGTCACCTGGTTGTAAACTTGGCTAATCACGCCAACACCCTTCGCGCCGTTCACAATCTTGTCAAGCGCAAAACCAAATGCAAGCAACGACGCAACAGTCAACTCACCGCGAACGACCAGCATCCCACCAACCCAACAAACCAGAGCCAGAGCGCAAGCGCCGATTAACTCAATGCGAGGTTTCAAAACGGCCATGCGCCTAACCAACTTCACAGCACTCGCAAACGTCCTCTCAACGCGCTCACCAAAACGAGCCGTCTCACGCTCCTCCGCATTGAAAGCCTTAATAACGCGCACCGCATGCAGCGACTCTTGCAGAACCGACTGCATGTTCGCCATGTCCTCCTGCACTTGTGCCTGGGCTTTCTTGACCCGTACCGAGTTGTACTGAATCAGTAACGCAACCGGCGGCAACGCGATGATGCTGAGCAGCGCAAGCTTCCACGAAAGGATTAGCAGCGCCACAACTCCAAGCACAACCTTAATAGGTGCGTCCACAACGTCGCGAACCATCGGAACACCCAGTTGAATCACGGTCACATCGTTCGTCAACACACTTTGCAACGCACCAACCTGCCGAGCGTTGAAGAACGCAATCGGAAGATCATGCAGCTTTTCAAACAGCTCCCTCCGAAGGTTTGCCGCAACCCGCTGCGCGGCCTTGCTCAGGTAGTACACCTGGCCAAAAGTGAAGAAATACTTGAGCAGAAACACACCGATAACACTGCCGCAAAGGATCGCAAGCCGAGAGGAATCGCGTGCCTCGAGCGCGTCACCGACCATCTTCAAAATGGCCACCGTGCCAACAAGTTCAAGCATAGACGCGACGCCGGCGCAAAACAGGCCGGTGATTAGCGTCTTTTTTTGGGCGAAGAGGCGGCGGAGAAAGCGCTCATCGAGTCGCTTGAACACATCCGCAAGGCTACCCGGACGACCGCTTTTCAACCGGTATCCTATGCGCTCGCATGACCATTGATGAACAGTTAGACCTGCTCTGCCGAGGATGCGCCGAGGTCATCAGCCGCGAAGATTTGAAAACTAAGCTGCAATCGGGCCGAACGCTCAACATCAAACTCGGGGTTGACCCAACCGTGCCACACGTCACGCTCGGCTGGGGAGTCGTGTTGCGAAAGCTGCGGCACTTTCAAGATTGCGGACATCTGGCCTGCCTCATCATCGGTGATTTCACAGCGCAAATCGGCGACCCGAGCGGAAAATCGAAAACCCGACCGCAGCTCTCACGCGACCAAGTAGCCCAAAATGTAAAGGCTGTCGAATCACAGCTGTTCAAGATCCTCGATCCAGAAAAAACCAAACTTTTCTACAACGCAGACTGGCTGGATGCCATGCACTTCTCCGATGTCATCAAACTCGCGAGCAATATCACCGTAGCCCGAATTCTCGAACGCGATGATTTTCAAAACCGGCTCAAAGAGGAAAAACCAATCGGCCTTCATGAAATCCTATATCCGTTATGCCAAGGCTACGACTCTGTCGCGATAAAAGCCGACGTTGAACTCGGTGGAACTGATCAAAAGTTCAACAATCTGGTCGGGCGAAACCTACAGCGAGAGTACGAGCAGGATCCTCAAGTCGTCATGCTTATGCCCCTACTCGTCGGCACAGATGGCATTGAAAAAATGTCCCAGTCACTCGGCAACTACGTCAGCGTTGTGGATGAACCGAATGAAATGTATGGAAAAACCATGTCCATACCGGATCACCTCATCGAATCATGGTTTACACTCTGCACCGACGTCCCACTTGAAGAAGTCAAAACAATGGTCTCCCAAATGACATCCGGCGAACTCAACCCGCGCGATGCAAAACGCAAACTCGCCGCCGAGCTGGTGCGGATTTATCACTCCACCGAAGCAGCGAAAGAGGCCGACGACTACTTCGTGAACACGTTTTCGAAGCGCGCAACACCAATTGATGCCGAAGAAGCAACCATCCCCGAGTCTGTGGTGACGGACGGCAACGTCTCAGTCCCGCATCTCATTGTCGCTTTGAAGCTCGCCTCGTCTAATGGCGAAGCGCGTCGGCTAATGGAACAAGGTGGCGTCTCGATTGGAGAGACAACCGTACGCGATCCTCGGGCCGGCTTCCCTCTCGCAGACTGCGATGGAAGAGTTTTGCGCGTCGGAAAGCACAAATTCAGAACGTTGAAAATCTGAACTTTGTCACGCGATCGTACGCTTCTCCCGGCCTCAAAACAACCGAAGGAAACTCGGGATGATTCGGCGCATCCGGAAACCCTTGCGTTTCTAAGCAGATCGCGGCATGTTGTGAAATCGGCCGACCATCTCGCCCCATAAGGCTTCCATCAAGAAAGTTTCCCGTATACACTTGTAGCGCAGGTTGGTCCGTAAAAACCTCCAACTTTCTGCCCGTCTGGTCGCAGCACAGCGTCGCAGCGGGAGTCTCAACACCGACATCCAGCACAAAGTTGTGATCGTAGCCATTCGGCTCCGAGGAAATCTGATTCATCCTCTCGCCAATCCGCTTTGGGCTCCGAAAATCAAACGGCGTATTCTCCACCGACCGAATCTCGCCAGTTGGGATCAACTCATCATCCGTGGGTGTGAAGCTCGAAGCCGCAACTTGAAGCGTATGATCCAAAATCACCCCCGATCCCGCCAAGTTGAAATACGCGTGATTCGTCAAGTTGACAATCGTCGCGACGTCCGTCTCAGCGTGGTATCGCAGTTCAACCTCAGATCCTCGCAGCACATATTCAGCGCTGGCGCGCAAATTCCCCGGATACCCTTGATCACCGTCCAGGCTTCGTAAACCGAATTTCACGCCGAACTCAGTTTCCTCCATCCGCCACACACGCCGATCGAAACCCTCCGATCCGCCGTGCAATTGATGCCTCCCCGAATTCACCGAAACTTGATACGCAACGTCGTCAATCGAAAACCGCCCAAACGCAATCCGATTCGCAAATCTCCCAACTAAGCAGCCGAAGTACGCGCCGTGATTCGCATACTCTTCCACGGAGTCAAAACCAAGTGTGACCTCACCGAAAACACCGTCTCGATCCGGCGTCTGAATACTAACAATCGTCCCGCCGTAATCCGCGAGCTTTAGCTTGATGGCGTCGGATTCAAGCGAAAAAACGCTGCAATCTGTTCCGCCCGGAACTGTTCCAAACGGCTCACGCCGAATCATCCGCCCGACTTCGCCTTCTCGATCGCTCTTTCAGCCGTCCGCTTGATTGCACCTCTGCGGTCAGAGAACTTGGTCGCAGCTTTGAAAAGCTCCACGTTCCCTTTCGCGTCCCATTCTGCCAACGCGTTTATCGCGGCAGTAACAACCCCCGTTGGCGATTTGTCCGTCACGATAGATCTGAATTTGGCAACAGTCGCTGCATCTTTCGGGAGTCGGGCCAGTGCCAAGACGGCCTGACGCCGACGCTCAAAATTCTTATGCTCAAGTTGCGATATCCAAAGAGCCCTAAGAGACTCCTTCTCAGTTCGGAAGAGCGAATCAACGCTCCGAATTTGCGGAAACTGACCACTGTCCGCAGTGACGATCTTCGCCGCGAGCGCAATCGTTTGATCGTTCGGCTCGCGCAGCATCATATTGAACGCGTTTTGGCGATCAGGTGCCGACCGAGCAAATTGGGCAATGATCGCCGTCTCCTCCGAGCTCCAATGCAATTGCGGAATCTCGCGAAGCATGTCCAAATCAGGATCCAACACAACCGCGCCCGGCTTCTCACTGACAGAAAACTCGAACAGTTCTTCGGTTTTAGAAAGCCGAAGCTTTTGAATATTGTGTCGCCCAGTTGCTGAAATAAAGTCCACTTTTGTCGGCAAATCGTAAATCGGCGTACCGTCATCAGTATTCTGAGTCTGCTTCACCGTCAGTTTTACTCGACCGTTCTCAAACACCCAACTGTAATCCAATACAGGGTGCCCCGGCTTCTCAATCCACTGCGCCCAAAACGGCTCCACATTGATCCCGGTGGCCTCCGTAAACGCTCGCCGAAGTTGCGCACTCTCGACCGGCGTATGCCGCCATTTGGTTAAGTAGTAGTTGAGCCCAGCCCAAAAATTCTCATCTCCTAACTGCCGCCTAAGCGTGTGCAGAATCGCTCCACCCTTCGGATACGTGTGGCTGTCGAACATCGCGTCCGCATTCGGATACATCTTGCTGCTGATCGGTCGCTTGTAACGTCTCGCCTCAGCCAGGTAGCCGGCAATGTTGCCGCTAACTTCGTACTGGTAGTCCGCCAATCCGCGACTGTGCTCCATGTACGCGCCTTCCATGAACGTTGCAAAGCTCTCGTTAAGCCATGTGTCGCTCCAATCCTTGCATGTGACAAGGTCGCCGAACCACTGATGCGCAAGCTCGTGAGAGTTCAAGCTGTCCATGTTGAAGTAGCCGTCTTTCCAATCGGTTAATGAGCCGGCACCGAGCGTCGTAGATGAGACATTCTCCATCCCACCTCCAAAGTCCCACATCGCGTTTTGTGCATACTTCGGCCAAGCGTACTTAGTGCCCAAGACTTTGGAAAAGAATCCCAACATATCTTTGGTGTGTCCAAATGAATCCGCGATCGTATCGCCCCAGCCTCTCGGTGTCACATACCAAAGTTCAACGCCCTCCCAAACGTCCTTCTTGATGTCGAACGGTCCACCACACAGCGACAAAAGATACGTCGCGTGCGGCTGAGTCATTCTCCAAACATACGTCCTGCTCTTTTTGTCTTTGCTCAGCGTCTCAGATTCCAATACTCCGTTGCCAATAACATTCCAGTCCGCTTGAACAGTGGTGTGAGTCTCACTTGTCGCAAAATCGTTTGGATAATCCCAAGTTGGCACCCATTCGCTGTTGTATTCCGATTCCCCTTGGGTCCAAAACCCAACACGGTTTTTGTCCGTCGCGGTCGGGTTTATCCAATGCCATCCACCGCCTGCACCGAAAGATCCGCCCGACTTATTCTTCAACAAGTAGCTTATCGAAATCGTAAACGGTTTGCCTTTCGCAAGCGGCCCTGTGAAGATCTTTAGATTGCGATCCTCGCGAGCAAAGCGTACTGCCTTGCCGTCCATTTTCACAGCCGAAATCTGCATTGAAGTTCCCGCATGCAGCGTAATTTCTGTAAGGCCATTTCGCAGCGCCGCGAGTTTGTTGACAGCGACGCCGTTAATCGCCTTGTTAGCATAGTCAACGGTGAGATTCACACGCAAGTGCTGCAAGTCGCAGGTGCGATCTAGTGCATAGTGCAAGCTCGCACTGGGAGGCGCAAACGGATTCTGGCGCTGAGCAAAAACTCCAACCGCAAGTAGCGCAGCGGCGATGGTGGCTGTGGCTTTGTTTCTGGACGAGAAGTTGAGCGGGAGCGAATTTGCGAAGTGTTCGGCTGCAAGTTTCATGGCTGAGGCCAGAACGCTACCCGAAATCGCGCCCGTCTCCGAAAATACGCCCCCTTTAGGGGGAGCCCCGTGACCAACGCGAACGGTGAGGGGGTGCGTTCTCCATCACCAATCCGTAGCCGCCACAACCGTCTCGCCCGACAAATCGAACTGTTCGAACTCATCGAACATGTCGAACCCCGAACTTCAATCCTGCCGCAAGAACTCACTCAGAGCAGCCAAATCCCCCGTCGCTCCAAACTCGCTCATCTTCTCCCTGTGACGCCTCTCCTCTCTCAGCTTCTCCGCCGAACCCTCGATCGCGGCCAAAGTGACGTCTTCGTGCGCCCTGTCATGAATGCTCTCAATCGGCTTCTCAAGCAATCTCGCGATCTCTGCCGCGTCTTCATCCAGCGCCGCTACCATCGGCTCGCCTGGCCCCTGTGGCGGCTCAGCAAACGTCTCCAACAGCGAGTCCGCAAGTTTCCTTCCCGGTGGGGACACAATGAGCCCTACCTCCATTAGTAAGTGCCAAGCAGTGACGCGGAACGCTTCCGAAAACGCCGCCCGCAAAATAGGCCGCTCCGCACCGAGCGGCAGTTCGGCAACACGCTTGGTTGCCGCACCTCCAACCGCAGCCTTCGACTGCTTCGGCTTCGGTCTCGCGGCCTCCACCTGCTTGCGAATCGCAGTCATGGCGGCTGAGGCATCAAACCTGGCGCTCGGATGCTTCGATGAAAGCTCAATCACAAGCATATCGGCTTCGACTGGATCAGCCATCGCCAACATCTTTGTCGCCGTTCTCCAAAAAACCACATCTTCAATAATCGCTACGTCCCCGAACTCCCCGGCTAGCTCCCGAATCTCAAATCGCAACGGCGTCGTAGGAGATTCAACGCGCTCGCGAAGTCTCGCGGCATCTCCTCGAGAAAACATCGTATCGGGGTCGTCACCTTCGGGCAGCACCGCAATTCGCGCATCGAGCTCAATCCCCGCGCAAAGTTCAGCCGCGCGTTTCGCCGCGGTTCTTCCTGGCTTGTCACCATCGAACAGCGTAATCAGTTTCTCTGCATAACGCTTTGCTTTTCGTCCGTGCTGCGTCGTGAATCCAGTTCCCAGCGGCGCAACAGCATTCGTAATTCCTGCGCGATGGCACGCGATGACATCCAAATAACCTTCACAGAGCACAATGGTCTTCTTTTCCTGAATCGGTCCGCGCGCTCGATTGAGTCCGTAAAGCGTTTGCCCTTTGTCAAAAAGTCCGGGAGCCTCTCTCGAATTCAAATATTTCGGTTCACCTGCGCCAAGCAGCCGACCACCAAATGCAGCAAGCCGCGACGATTCGTCCCGAATCGGAAAAATGATGCGAGCACGAAAGAAATCTCTAAAACCCTGCCGCTCCTCCCCGCTCACGACACCGGCTTCCGCCGCCTGTGTCAGCGATACGCCCTGAGACTTCAAAAACCGAATTAGCGACTCATCAAAGTCCGGCGCATAACCTATCTCCCACTTTGAAATCGTATCGCTATCTACTCCTCGCCGAGTCAAGTACGACTTCGCAATCTCACTCTTGTCGAGCTCCGCGCGGAAAAACTTTAGCGACTGCTCCAAAATGTCGCGTAGTGCGTTCGTATCGCTCGAGGATTGCGTTCGATTGCCGCTGAGTGTCACGCCCGCGCGCAACGCAAGCGCCTTCAGCGCATCGGCGAAATCCAAGTTCTCGGTCCTCTTGACCCACTCGAACAGATCGCCCTTCTGTCCACATCCAAAGCAATAATAATGCCCGTCGTTGTAAACAAAAAAAGAAGGGGAGCTGTCCTCGTGAAATGGACAGCGCCCCTTCCAGCCCTTGCTGGATCGCGTTAGTCTAACGCGCTCTTGTACAAGCTCGACTAAGTCAACTCTCGATTTGATGAGCTCAACATCGCTGGGCATTCGGTGTGCAAATTATGCACGACCTGCAGACACGATGATTGAGGTGATCTTGTACGGAGTCTTTGCGGACTCGCGGGTGAACCGGAATGCGCACTTATACTTGCCGAGAAACTTCATCATAAAGTAATCGCCACCGACGTCGTACCCTTCCGGATCGGCATAACGCTTCACCACGTCGGCAAGCGTGCATCCAAGCGTGACGCCCTTCAGCGTTCTCACTCGGCTATCAGCGATGCCGATCGCTTCAATCTGAACAACCTTGTTGAACTTGTTGAGAACGAAGTTCACGCTTGAGCCCGATCCTCGGGTGTAAATCCATCGGACGTACTGAATGTCTTCAGTGCCCTGCATACCAGAGGCTCCGCCGCCACCAGCGCGATTTCCGCCGCCCTGGTTCGGATTAATCGTGCCCCCACCTTCGCCACCTGAGATCACAGGTCGCCGAGCCTGGCCCATGCCAAGCGGGGGAACGACAAACTCGGCTCCGGCTCTGCCACCGGTAGCTGGTGCGCCAGCAACTCCAGGGCCGCGAGAAGGACCACCAGTCGCGCCACCGCCACCGCCGCCACCCATGTTGGTCTGGCTAAAGTTCACGGCAACGACTTCGCTCGGCGAACCGAATCTTTTCACAACGTTTACCCCGGTATCGTACAGCTTGACACCGAGCAGCCCAACCTCAGCTCGAGGGGCTTGTGCGGTCACGACACCCATCACGGTCGCGCCGGCTATCACTAAACAGGTTTTCGAAATTTTCACGAGAGTGACTCCTCCTTGTCAGGGTCGGTCCCGACCCCTCCAATGTTCGCTATTTTGACGCAAAATGCGGGTAATTGTTACCGCCTAACTGCCAAAGCCGCCGGAAACCCTCTCGGGTAACCTGCCCTTTAGATATTTATGAATATCGGAGGTTCTCACATTCATGGCTAATGCCCTTCCCCTCGCTGCCGAGGAGTTCGACTCAAAGGTCGCCAGCAGCGCCGTCCCTGTCCTCATAGACTTCTGGGCTGCCTGGTGCGGCCCATGCAAAGCAATCGCCCCACATGTGGACGCCATCGCCGCACAATACGCCGGAAAACTCAACGTTTTCAAGGTGGACGTGGACGCCTACCCCGAGTTCGCTGGCTCCTTCGGCGTTCTAAGCATCCCGACCCTGATCCTATTCAAGGGGGGCAAGGTGGTGGACACCATCGTCGGATTCACCTCCAAAGAACAGATCGCCGGCGCAGTCGAGCGAGCCCTCGCCTAAGTTTCGCGTGCAAAAGTCGCCAAAGACCATGAACCTGTCCCAGGCCGGGGGGTGCATGGTCTTAGCGATTTTTTTGTCCAGAATCCTCGGCCTCGTCCGCGACGCAACAATCTCCTACCGATTCGGATTGGCGGCCGATCGCGACGCATACGTCGCAGCATTCGCCCTCCCCGACCTTCTCTACTTTTTAATCGCTGGCGGTGCTCTCAGCAGCGCGCTCATTCCAGTCTTCACTCGCTACTTCTCCGAAGGCGAGTCCGACGAAGCCTGGAAAGTGTTCTCATCTATCGCGTGCATCCTCGGAGTCGTCGTCAGTCTGTTCGTCGTCGTCACATGGGTCTTCACAAATCCGATTGTCGCGTTCCTGGCACCCGGGATGCACCCCGAAACTCAGCAGCTCGCAGGATCGCTCGCGCGCATTCTGCTTCCGAGCCAAATCGCATTCTTCATGGGCGGCCTAATTTTTGGAACCATGTACGCACAGCGGCATTACACGACCCCCGCGATGGCACCCAACATCTATAACGTCGGAATCATCTGCGGCGCAATCTTCA
This sequence comes from Fimbriimonadales bacterium, assembly GCA_046330175.1. Lineage (GTDB taxonomy): Bacteria > Armatimonadota > Fimbriimonadia > Fimbriimonadales > ATM1 > JAJPJR01. The sequence continues at coordinate 113,134 of JAXLTG010000001.1, read as the reverse complement.
TCGCACCACTCATGACGCCCATGATCTTTGGGCCCGCTTGGGGCGCACTGGTCGGAGCGATTGTCGGCAATCTCATCATCCCACTTTTATGCCTGAAGCAGTTCGGTGCGAAGTTCCAAATCAGATTTGATTTCGCTCATCCAGGCGTCAAGAGAGTCTTTCGACTCATGCTCCCAGTCGTATTCGGATTGAGTTTGCCCGCCGTCTATGCGATGGTAATCCGGTACTACGGATCGAACTTCGAAGAAGGCTCAATCTCTGCGCTCGACGTCGGAAACCGAATTATGCAAGCGCCGCTTGGAATCTTTGGACAGTCGCTCGCGGTCGCTGTCTTCCCAGTGCTAAGCGCATTTCACGCCCAATCGCAAACTAAACAGTTCTTAGCCACCATGAGCAAAACTGCGCGAACGGCAACGTTTATCGGGCTGATCGTATCTGCTCTAATGATCACGCTTGCCCCCGACATCGTTCGAGTTCTCAATCAATACGGCAAATTTACGAATATCAACACGGTTTATGTTTCTCACTGTGTCGCCATGTATGGAATCGGCGTGTTTGCATGGTGTGCACATCCTATTCTCACGCGCGCGTTCTTCGCGATTGAAGACGCGATCACGCCGGTCATTCTCGGAACAATCTCCACCATCGCGTTCCTAATCGTATGCTCATGGATTTACCGCGCTGGATACGGCTACGAATCGCTCGCGTTGGCGGTGTCGATTTCTGCGATCCTTCTTTTTGCCCTTTTGATGCTCGGAATCAGATGGAAACTTGGAAGGGCCGACGGCCTCGCCATGCTCAAGTTATTGCTCGTTGCCGGTATTTTGGCTGCAGCTGTTGGCGGCTTGGTGTACGCAGCAGGTCAACTCTTTCCGGCTCCAACTGGCAAGCGCGCCCTCTTGCTCTCCGCCGGTAGGTTGCTGCTCCTGGGTGGCGGCGGACTCGCCATTTACCTCCTTCTCGCACGGCTTCTCCGATTGCGCGAAGCGGACTACATCCTGGCATCCTTCAAAGGGCGCCATGAGGCCACCACTGCCCCTGCGAGCGACGAGAGCACTCCTTAGGATCGCTCCGGCACGGACTCGTGCGCCCTCGCGAACCGGGGGTGCCCCGCCAGCGGAGCGAAAGGTGAGCGGGCAAATCAGCTCGGTCCAAACTCTCTTCAGGTGGTTGAGAAGAAAAACCACTCGCCGAACCCTCCGAGCCCCTCGAACCCGTCAAACCCCTCCAAAACCAACATCCAGCCGCGGAAAATCCAGCCGATAATTCTGGGAGAAGCCGCCAACAGGCGGTAGGAGCTCAAGTATGTTAGCGCCCGGTAGCACCCTTCTTATCGTTCGAAACCCAGAAGAACCCTCGACCACCGTCTCAGGAAAAGTTGCGGTCACGTCCCCGCTGAGAGTCGAAGGCCTCTGCTCAGGCCCAAATGCGCCATTCGCAGAAGGCGACCGAGTGGCTCTGCTGTACACAGGCTCAGAAAAGAGTTCGCAAGCATGGGCAGTTGTGGTGCACACGCAGGGATTCGGGGACCGATGGTCCGCCGAGTTTCGGCCCGACGAATGGGTCGAGTTGGATCGCCGCAGGACGACCCGCTACGCAGTCAACCTCTCGGCTGACGGCACCGCAGTTCTTGAGCCATCACGATCCCCCGAGCTCCACAGCGACGAACTTGCGATCGAGAACCTCAGCGAAACAGGCTGCTTCGCAACAACCGAAATGAATCTCTCTCGCGGTGACCTGATCTCAGTCTCAATCGTAGATCCGGTAACTGGCGAGCGACATCGCGTACTTGGAATCGTGGCGAGAGTCGTTGAGCCGAACGGATTCGGAATCGAGTTTTTCGACTACAGCGGAGACGCAAGAGGTTGGCTCGGAACGCACTTAGCGAATATTCGCGACAACGCGGAACGCGGCGCTGCCTAACCGACCCACACGCCTTCGAAAACGGTTTCTGCCGGTCCCGTCATAAAGACTCTGCCGTTTTCGCTGTACTCGATCTCCAAATCGCCGCCGGGTAAATGCACCTTTGCTTTGCGCTCAGCCTTGCCGTTAAGAAACGCCGCAACTAGAACGCCGCAAGCTCCCGTCCCGCAAGCAAGCGTAACTCCTGCGCCTCGTTCCCATGTGCGCATCGTCAACTCCGTAGCGGAGTTCACTTGCACAAAATGCACATTGGTTCGGTTAGGGAACAACGCGTGTGTCTCAATGATCGGCCCCCACTTCTCAAGCGGCACTTGTTCCGCGTTCTCAACAAAAATCACGCAATGCGGATTTCCCATAGACACAGCAGTCGCTCGAACGGTTTGATCCGCGAACGATAGTTCGAAATTCGTAGCTTGCTCCTCGGGCATGCCGGTCATTGGAATGTTTTTTCTCAGAATCCCTGCGAGTCCCATGTCCACTCTCACGGCTTCAATGCTTCCATCCGCGCCCGAATCCAAAGTTTCAAGCTGCAGGAGCCCTGCACCGGTCTCAATCGGAATCGGATTCGCATCCGAGAGTTTTCGTATGCGTGCAAGTTTCGCAACGCAGCGAATTCCGTTTCCGCACATCTCCGCCTCGCTTCCATCCGGGTTGAACATGCGCATTTTCAAATGATCCGCTTCGCCTTTGGAAACCAATATCAATCCGTCGCCGCCAATCCCCATTTTTCTATCGTTCAGCTGCTTCGAAAGCGTCGCAAAATCCGCTGGCGGCAGAGGCTCGCTCACTCCATCAATCAAAATGAAGTCGTTGCCGATTCCATGCATTTTTGTGAATCTGAGTTGGTTCATTCCGTGTCGTCGCTCTCCCTTCCTCCGGTGTTCGCTGGCCGATATCCTGAAATCTGCTGCGACGGCAAAATGGAGACAATCGCGTGTTTATACACAAGCTGTATAGGCTTCCCGGGCGCCTCAAACAAAAGACTAAACGCATCGAATCCGCGCACATACCCTTTTAGCTGAATATTTCCGACAAGGTAAAGCGTTACGCTCATCCCCTCTTTGCGGACTTGGTTTAGCACGGTGTCCTGCAAATTGATTGACTTTCCCATAATCGCTCCTTCGCGCTCAGGCTATTGCGTCGAGAACCTGCTTAGCCATCACAGCCGGATCTTCACACCACTCCAGCCGCCTACAGTTCGGCTCCCGTCTCAGCCAGGTGATCTGCCGCTTGGCATATTGACGTGTACGGACTATTATGCGCTCTCTCGCTTCCTCAAGTGTAAGGTTGCCTCGAACTACTTGCGCCAATTCGCCATAACCAATCGCTTTGAAGGCGGGCGAATCCTCCGAATATCCACTTCCGAGCAAGCCACTTACCTCCTCCACCCATCCCTGCGCGATCATCGCCTGGGTCCTTGCCTCTATTCTCCCGTCGAGTTCGGTCTTGGGAATCTCTATCGCAAACTTGTGCCTCTCGGTGTGCCACTGCTGCTCCGGCGGTTTTTCGCGGTCCATTTGGCTTCGCTCGATAAACCGTGCCAGGTGCCGCGGATTCGAAAGCGTCTGAGCGCTAACAACATTAAGTGCGATGCCAAATCGGGCGAGCGCCTGCTCGCCGCCCACAGCTGAAATCATTTTTGCGATCTCATCGCGTAGCGCGGCATCCGGAGCCCTACTCACCTCATAATCCTCAAACAGCGCCCGCACATAAAGCCCGGTTCCTCCGCAAACAACGACGTCGCGGCTTTCCGCGAACAGCTGTTCGCAAATCCCTCTAGCGCGCCGCAGAAACTTTCCAACGGTGTTCGCCTCCGCCGGATCCAAAACGTCCAGCATCTCGTACCGCGCCCTGTTTGCGGGCTTGTTGGTGCCGACGTCTAACCCCCTGTACATCTGAAACGCATCGGCGTTCAGAATCTTGCAATCAAGTTCCGACGCAACCGCTTCCGCGACAGCGGACTTCCCGCTGGCCGTCGGTCCGAGAATCGCTATCGCCTTTGGCACCGTGTTCTACTATTCCCGAACTGCCCGGTAAACTGCTTGGGTGAGCGCGCCATTACGAACTCCCCTATTTGATGAACATGTTGCTGCAGGAGGCCGCATGGTCGAATTCGCCGGTTGGGAGATGCCCGTTCAGTACGACGGCGTAATCGCAGAAAGCAAGTCGGTAAGGCAGCGAGCTGGAATGTTTGATGTCTCTCATATGGGCCGCACTTGGTTCAGAGGCCCGGCTTCCCTTGAGTACTTAGAAGAGATTACGGTGAATGACGTCTCCAAACTGAACGACGGCGGCTCGCAATATTCCATGCTTTGCTACGAGAACGGAACCGTTGTTGATGACATTTATCTCTACCGCGTGAATGCGGAAACGTTTCGAGTGGTCATCAACGCTTCAAACCGGCAAAAAGATATCGAGTGGATGCTCTCGTTCAATCGTGGCCGATCCGAGCTGAACGACGAAACGTTCGAAACTTCTATGCTCGCAGTTCAGGGCCCAGAAGCAGTGAGCATAATCGCCTCTTTGGGAGCTCCTGAGCTTGAGTCCGTTGAACGATATCATTCCGCCGAAGCTGTCGTTGCAGGCGTGCGCTGTTTCGCAGGTCGAACAGGCTACACGGGCGAAGACGGTTTCGAATTAATCTGCGCTGCTGACGAATCCGTCGCCCTTTGGCAAGCGCTCCTGAAAGCCGGCGTTCACCCGTGCGGCTTAGCGTCTCGAGATGTGCTGCGCGTCGAAGCAGGCTTGCCGCTTTATGGTCACGAAATCAACGACCAAATCAACCCGATTGAAGCGGGTCTGGGATGGGTCTGCTCAAAAACAAAATCGTTCTTGGGTTCGAACGCGATTAACGCAATGCGCGAATCAAAACCGCGCAGAAAGATCATGGGAATCAGAATGGCCAGCAAGCTGGTCCCTCGCGAAGGCTATACCGTGATGCGAAACGGAAAGAAGATAGGCATAGTCACCTCCGGCGTGTTCTCTCCAACTCTCGACTGCGGCATTGCATTCGCGATGCTTGATGCGGCTGACTCCGCGGAAGGCGAATGTCATCTCATCGTAAGAGACAACCCCCAACCCGCGACCATCGTGAACAAACGGTTCTTATCGAAAAAGTCATAGCGAGATTTCAAACCGCAAGCCGCGCCTGGTCCCCTTCCCGCGCGCCCGTCATCCCATGCGCGTTAACGACCTCCTTAAGCTGTTCAACCGAACCAACAGCCTCAAACCCTGCGCACTTCAGCGCAGCGTTGCCTTCTGAAGCTCCCCCCGCCGGCGCAAATACAATCACGCGCCCAAGTTTCTCACGGCGAGCCGTTACCGCCCCATGCCAACTGCCGCCAACTCGAAACCGACTCGCGCACACGACCGAGATCTCGCTCATTGCGTAGATCCATCTGTTTCTTCTAAGCGCGGAAACCCGGTCAAACTCCTTCTCCCACGGAGCCTCGCTCACCAGCGCCGAAGCGATCTTGCGATGCCGCGGCTCGCCTCCTGGAAGAACGTGCGCACCGTAACCCCCCGATGCAACGCTCCCCGCAACACCCTGAAAATCTGCGCCTTGAGCGCCTCCTGAAACAACTGCAAACCCGAGGCCGGCAAGAGCCTCTCCGCTTCCAAACGCAAACCGAGACTCTGGAACCGAAAGTCTGCGGCTCCCAACAACCGAGCACCAGCCATAAGCCTCCGCCAACCTATCACCCTTAACCCATAACAACGGGGGAGCGTTCGCCGCCAACCGCTCTGAAAGCCGGTCCGGGTACCCCCCGCAAAACGGCGTCAACGCCTCCCAACCCGCGTCCATCATTCGGCAAATCCACTCCGACGCCGCGGCCCTCAGCCCCGAATCTCCAACAAGCGCGGCAGCCTCGCTGCCTTCTTTCATCTCGCCGAAACGCCCCAGCTGAGCAGAGATTCGCGGCCAGGACCGCCCAGCAAAGACGGGCCAAGCCCGGCCGGGCCATTTGCAGTACAAACATGTGAACGCAAGAGGCCAATTCATAAACAGTATTTTATAAACTACTTTATACCTCATTCCCATCTCCTCCCTGCACAATCCCCCCTCCACGGCGTAGACTCTCCGCCAACTTCCCTATGCTCAAGCACTCCAATCTCACCGACCGCAGGATCGAACAGTTCATTGAAGGCCTCAAGCCGTCGCTTTGGTCAGACCCAGAACCCCTCAAAATCGAATTCTCGCCGCAGCCGTACAAAAACCAGTCCGAAGCAGCCGCCGGGAAATGGAAGCCAACTCACGAGGGGATGAAATGGGGCCCCGCTTACAGAACCGTCTGGTTCCGAGCCTCGGGCGCCATCCCAAAATCCTGGGCCGGCAAAAGCGTCGTCGCAAGGCTCAATGTTGGCGGCGAACGCACCATCTGGAGGCAGAACTCGCCAGTCTGGGGCGTTGACTTCGCGCACGATCACTACCGCATAACACCATCGGCAAAAGGAGGCGAGAAAGTTGAACTTTACGTCGAAGCCTACGGTGGAAACCCCGACGTGCGTGTTCATGGCATTCCTCCTCCGCGACATCCTGAACCGTTTGCGGTTGAAGAGGTCGCCCTGCGAACTTTTGACGAAGACCTTTGGCAGCTTTATCTCGACTTCAAATTCGCATTCGACCTTCTCAAAGCGCTCCCCGACGGCGATGTCGTTCGCGAACACCTGCGCCGAGGCCTCAACGAAGCGATTAACATCTTCGACCCAACGAGACGAGAAACGTTCACACTCGCAAAAAAGACGCTTGCCGAAGCAACCGCCTCGCGCCGCACGGACAATTACCACCGAGTCACACCAGTAGGACACGCGCATCTCGACACAGCTTGGTTGTGGCCGCTCGACATCACCGTCAAGAAAATGGCGCACACAACAGCGAACCAACTCGCGCTTATGGATCGCTACAGCAACTACCGGTTTGTTCATAGCCAACCCGCGCAATACGAATGGCTCGAGGCGCACTATCCCAAACTTTTCGAGCGCGTAAAGCAAAAGATTTCCAAAAGGCAGTGGGAGCCACTCGGCTCGCTTTGGGTTGAGTGCGACACAAACGTGCCTAATGGCGAATCACTCGTCAGGCAGTTTCTTTACGGAAAGAGATACTTTCAAAACCGATTCGGCATCGAAACAAAAGATATGTGGCTGCCCGACTGCTTCGGATATTCGGCCGCATTGCCCCAAATTCTAAAAAAGTCGGGAGTGGACTACTTCTTTACACAAAAAATTAGTTGGAACCAGTTCAACAAGTTTCCCCACAACACCTTTTTTTGGCAAGGGATTGATGGAACAAAAGTCTGGTCGCACTTTCCTCCTTCCGACACCTACACTGGCAACGCAGACCCGGCTCAGCTTCGTCGTCATCTTTTCGAGCACAAAGATCACGCGCGCTGCGACCAAGCGCTTTATGTGTACGGCTGGGGCGATGGCGGCGGAGGCCCAACCGAAGAGCAGATCGAAATGCTAATTCGAGCCACAAAAGCGCCAGGAATGCCTCAAATTCAATGGCGACGCGCCATCGATTTCTTCCAAGATGCGGAAGCAAACAGCAAAGACCTAGCGACCTGGGTTGGCGAACTCTATTTCGAGCTTCATCGAGGAACCTACACTTCGCAAGCCGCAAACAAAAAGCAGAACCGCGTGTGCGAGTTTCTTCTCCGAGACGCAGAGTGGCTGAACGCATTCCACCCGAAATTCCCTTCCGCATATCCAAGCGCCGAAATTGAAGCGGCATGGAAAACCGTGTTGCTCAATCAGTTTCATGACATCCTTCCGGGCAGCTCCGTCGAAGAGGTCTACAATGACAGCGCTAAGCAGTACGCGCAAGTGAACCTGCAATGCGAATCGCTGATTGAATCTGCACTCAACGCGTTCGCAGAAAGCGCGGACACCGCCGCCACCGAAAAACCATGCCTGCTTTTCTCCAGCGCAGAGACAGGCGGAGAAACGCGCATCCGAGCACCAAAAGGCGCGGCTCCAAACTCCGTGCGCTGCGATTCAGATATACAGCCCGTGCAGGCTGTTGAACAGTTCGGCGAAAAGTTCTGGCTGTTCGAAACACCAGCGGGCGCGCTCGGAAAAGTTGCTCTGGCAGATTTCAGCAAGCAGGAAGCTCCTCCTCTGAGAAAGCTGAAGGTTTCGCCCCGCAAACTGGAAAGCGATACTCTCAGCGTTTCTTTCGATGCCCACGGCAACATCACAAGCATCCGATGCACCGAAGACCAAACCGAGTTCATCGCACAAGACAGCCTCGCAAACATGCTCCAGATCTTTGACGACAAACCGACTTTCTGGAGCGCTTGGGATGTAGATCTCTACGCCTACGAAACGATGAAAGAGATCTCACGCTGCGAGCGCTTCGAAATCGTCGAGCGCGGCCCTGTCCGCGTTGCCGTCGAAGTCGAGCGCAAGTTTGGAGACAGCCGCATTATTCAGCGCATCAGCTTAGGCCCCACTCCTGGCGTGCGCTTCGACACTTGGATTAATTGGCGCGAGACGGAAAAGATGCTAAAGGTCGCGTTCCCAGTCAATATCCACTCGCCAAGGGCAACCTTTGAAATTCAGTTCGGAAGCGTTGAAAGACCTACACATTACAACACGAGTTGGGACATGGCAAAGTTTGAAGTTTGCGCGCACAAGTATGTGGACCTCAGCGAAGGAGCAATGGGAGTTGCGCTGCTCAACGATGGCAAGTACGGCTTCGACGTCCATCAAAACGTCATGCGAATGACCCTGCTTCGATCTCCCAAAGCGCCGGACCCCAATTGCGATATGGGAGAACATCGCTTCAGCTACGTTCTCATGCCCCACTTCGGTCCGCATAATTGGGCGGGAGTAGCTCAAGCCGCATACGCATTGAACTGCCCAACGCGACACATATTCTGCACAAAACATCCCGGCAAGCCGCTGGCAGACCAAAAGTTTGTTCAATGCCCCGACACCGATATCGTGATCGAATCGGTCAAAAAAGCCGAAGATGGAAACGGAGTGATTGTTCGAGCGTACGAGTGTCACAACTCGCGCGGAATCGGCTCAATGTGGCTCGCTAAAAAAGTGAAACGCGCCTATCTCTGCGACCTGCTCGAAAACCCGGTTCAAGAGTTGGAGGTCGAAAGCAACACCGTGCAGTTTGAATACACGCCGTTCACAATTCTCACATTTAGATTCGATGGATGAACAACAGCCGATAGCAAACGAGACCCCTCCCGCAGCCGATCCCCCGCCGCGCAAAAAACGGCGCATACGGTGGGGCATCATCACACCGCTCATCATCGTCATCGCGCTGCTGTTAACCATCGGCAAAGGGTATCTCGGCAAACTGCCTGCGCTGTTTGAAATCTACTGCACGCCAAAGCGAAAATTCAGCTCGGAAAGCTCATTGGAAAACCTCAAATTTGTGGGTACGGCGCTTTCACTCTATCTCGAATCTAATGATTGTTACCCCCCGGCAGAAAAATGGGTTGATGAAATCGAGAAATACCTGCATGTCGCAGATATGGACGACAAAGAGTCGCGCAAAAAGCTGCGCGCGCCAGAATTTGCCGACAGCAAAAACGAGTACGGCTTCGCTTTCAATGCCGAACTTTCCAGGAAATGGCGCGACGAAGTTAAAGATCCCGCCTCGGTCCCAGCAATTTACGACAGCACCAAAACGGAGCGAAACGCCTTCGACCCAAAACCGCTCGAGTCCATGCCCACTCCAGAACGCGAAGGTGGAAACGCAATCGTATTCGCCGACGGCCACGCCGCCCCCGCCCCGAAAAAGAATTAGCTTCAGGAATCGGCGGGAAAAAGAGTGCTGCCCTCAACTGCCGCCGATTCGGGCAACGATTTGAGATCAGGATTAGAAAACTCTCGTACGACAACCGCGATCTCCTCGAATTCAGGCAGTACAGCCGACGTCGCTCCGAGCTCCTTGAACTTTCGCGCTTGCGAAAGCACGTTTCGTTCCAGCGATCCCATCGCGTTGTTGTACGCATCGAGCCCGGTCTTCAAATTCTTCCCGAGCGCCGTCATATGTCCGGCAAAAGTCGCAACCCGTTTGTGCATCTCAGCGCCAAGATCGCGAATCTCTGCGGCGCTTTCGGCCAACTTTCTTTCCGTCCAGTGCAGCGAGCAAAGCCGGAGAAAACCCATCAGCATCGTCGGCGTTGCAATGTAAATCCGCTTGTCATCGGCAAATTGCAAAAGCTCCGAATCATGCTGAATCGCCGCGCTGAACATCCCCTCAACTGGTAAGTACATCACAACATAAAGTGGCCGACTCGGCAGCTCGTCGTACTTCCTTTTTGCTAATTCGCTAATATGTCCGCGCACCGATTTCGCGTGCTCACGGTACGCGTCCGTTCTTTCACGGTCCGTCGGCGCATTGCAAGCTTTGTCATAAGCGTTTAGAGGCGTCTTCGAATCCACTACTAAACAGCGATCATCGGGCAGCATCACGATCGCATCAAATCGCCCAGCTTGCTCCTCGTTAGATTCGGAATGCTGCAAAGTGTAATGAAATCCCTTCGTAAGCCCCACCATTTCGAACAGCCTTTCCAAATGAATCTCGCCATACCTCCCGCGATCTCCAGGAACACGCAGCGTGTTCACAAGCTGCGATGTGACCTCTTTCTGCTGTCCAAAAGCCTCGTTCAAAACCGTGATCTTTTCATCCACCTTGCCCAGCGTTTCGCTCAATGGTTTGACCATTTCATCAATCGCAGCTTTTCGCGTTTCCAACTCCTTCTTCGCCTCTTCCTGCTGCGTCTCCAACCTCTGTTTTGCAAGCGTCAAAAACATTGAGTTGTTCTGCTCAAGCGCGCTCTTGGAAAGCTCGGCAAAAACGCCCGAAAGTTCGTCGCGGGCCTCCTTTAGCGTGCGGATCTGGTCGTTCAGCGATTTCTCACGCTCTTCGAATGTTGCCGAAATCTGTGCGAGCTGCACACTCTGCTCAGCACACTGCTTCTGCGCCGCAGACAACTCACCTCTCATCTGCTCCGCGTCTCGTCTGGTCTGATCTGCCGTCACCGTCATCGCATCCAGCTTGGCTTTCACAGCAAGCGACCCGATGAAATACCCGACGCCGGCACCCACAACCAGCGCCACAACGACAAAAATCAACTCAACCCCAGACATCCCCAGGATGCTACCAGACACCCCGATTCACAATCGAAACATCCACATCCCGCACACTTCAATCGCCGTTCCCCGCCCGAACATGACCCAACTCATACGCCTGCGTATCTCGTAGCGTCCAAAATAGCTCTGTTATGTTTACAGCCATGAAACTGACTTTCCTCCTCTCGGCCTTCATCGCCACCTCAGTCCACGCCCAGTATTCTTACCAGTGGACGCGGTACACCGACGGTCCAACCCACCAGTCAGATTCCGCCGCCATGTCCGTTCTCGACGAGTCGGGGAACGTTTATTGCCTCGGCACGACAGGCGATGACTGGGGCGGCCAGAACGCCGATTTCGTCGTTACGAAGCACAACCCCCAAGGCAACCTCGTTTGGACCTGGCGCCTCAACGCCGACGGCAACAGCCAAGACATCGCCGCCGACCTCGTTTACAAAAACGGCTTTGTTTATGTCTGCGGCCGAGTATCCCGACCGACAAATTGGTACGCCGACTCGGATTTTTCAACCACGAAGGTGCGGGCAGACAACGGCACCACGGTTTGGCAGAAATACTACTCAGGGACTTTCAATCCGGGACTCGAGAGCAGCGTTGACGGCGCACGAGCACTCGCAGTTGATGAAGCTGGAAACGTCTATGTAACCGGATTCACATGGGAGTGGGATTACTACTTTTCAAACGCGGACTATCGAACAGTTAAGTACAGCCCAAACGGTGATCTTCTCTGGAGTACGCGCTATCACGGCGGTGCAACCTACATCGCCGTCAGCGATCAGGCCTACCTCATAGAAGTCCTGCCAGATGGAAACATCGCCGTCAGCGGTGATTCGCCGGGTCCGAATAATTCAAGCGAGTGGGCAACCATCAAGTACGACGCAGCAACAGGCAGCGAGATATGGGTTCAGCGCTCCTCCGATGCGAACACCAATATTCGCTCCGCAGTCCCCACCACAATGAAGATCGCATCCAACGGTGACGTTTTCGTAGCCGGCGGGGGATTCAACGACGCAACTGCTATCATTAGGTACGACCTCGAAACCGGTGATCCGATTTGGACCTGGTCAGAACGTGTGGGTCATATGGGACTCGAAGGAGCGTTCGACCTCTCGAACAATGACGACCCAGTTGTCGGTGTCACATACGATCCTGACGCCGACGACAGCAACCTCAACAACAACACTCGACTCATTCGATTCAGGGCTTCTGATGGTCTAAAGCTATGGACGCGCGACTATGGCAACTCTGTCTATGGCAACTACGAAGTTGTCCGCGCAATCGAATCACTTCCAGATGGCCGAACGATTATCGCGGGAATCGGCCCGCAAACTCCATACAATTGGCGGCTCCTGTTGCTTCAATACAGCGCTAACGGAACGCTCGAATGGTCGTACATCCACACGCCTGAGCCAAAAGTCTTCGAGGTCAGGCAAGTTACTCACAACTTCGGGGGCTCTATCTATGTGTTTGGCCATGCAACCGGCGACACTAACACAACCGACCTCGCGCTTTTGAAATTCACGAAGTCAAAGTTCCCGACTTCCATCGGCCGCCGCTAAGTCCTCGCAAAAGTCTGGCGCACAGGTGAGAGAACGCGATCATTGATGAGTGCCGTCCGCAACCGCGACACTGTTGTCGCGGTCCCTGAATCCTTCTGCCGCAACTCCGTGGCACTGGTACGCGACGAGCCCCCGAGTCGCCTACCAGCGACCGAACACTCCGCACTCCAACAACAAAAACCTACCTAAATCGCCAAATGATATTCGCGCCGTCTCCCATCGCCAAAATACTCTTTGCGCTGTAACCTTTCGCGTGGCCATCTGCAAAAATTATCGTCGCAAAACCTTCATCGCGGCCCGTCTTGTTGTGCCTCGCATACACCGGCTTCAACCGCGCCGGCGGCAAACTGTTCAACTCAATCACCAGGTCGCGATCTGAAACCAGTGGCAAACTCAACTCAGGATGCCCCGTGTTCTCAATGCCGTTGTAAGGGCTGAACGTATACCCGCGATACTTGTTCGCCAATGGTCCGCCAGGCGTATCCGCGAACAACGCAGTTCTCGATGGTTCAATCATCCGGCTCGCAGTCGCGACCGACGTAAACCCTTCGCAGCCCTGCTTGTCGGTCTGCTGCTCGGTGCAGCCGGCTGAGTCAAAAGACGAATCACTGTTGTAGCCAATGGTCAACGTGCCGCGCCCGTTCCAATCGTTTCCAAACTTTCCGTTCTGATCGGCGGGACAAAGGAAGATGCCTTTGTTTTCGATATACGGATATACCTGCGAAATCCACACTCGATTCGGTTCGCTTGTCGGCATATCGTAATTCGTCGCCATCGGCAGTGCGTTGGTGTTGTCGTCGGTGTACATCATAATCGAGTAGCCAAGCTGCTTCGCATTCGACAAACAAACGACTCTCTTAGCCGACTCTTTCGCCCGCGCGAATACCGGGAACAGAATCGCCGCAAGAATGGCGATGATGGCAATAACCACCAGCAGTTCGATGAGGGTAAACGCTCTTTTTCTCATAGCTCTTGAATGAGTTGTCCTTCGCACAATCTTTTGCAGCAAAGACGGTGCCAACCCATAATTCCGTTCATCTGAAGCTGTCGGCGGCGCCATCACATTACTCTCCCGGTCCTGAAAACATCCAGCTCAGGCTCCTCGAAGTCGAAGCGTGGATATGGGCCGGAACCAAAGTTCAGGTCAATTAGCGGCCGGATAATCTGCTCGTTCACAACCTTTTCTGCAAGCGTCTTTCGCAACCCCGCAAGCTGCATAATCAGCACCTGCAAATGCACTTTGCCGAGCGCCAACGAACCGATTCGTTTGGAATCCTCCGTTGTAAGCGTCTGACCGAGAATTGCTCGCGCGATCTCGCGATTGTGGTAATCAATCGCCTCAAGATAACCGCTTTCGCCCGCGCGATCGCCGTTCAGCATCGCCACTTCAATGTCATTTGGATACACCACTGCACTTTGTCGTTGAATTTTGTGCAGCGCATCCAACAGCGCCGCCTGATCTTCGGGGGGTGTGCCGCGCTGAAACTTGCCCATCACGGTCGGCGATGCAAACTTCTCGAGATGCTCGCTCCATTGCTGAATCAGCTCGCGCTTTATCTTCCAATGACGGTAAGCCGGACGCAAATCGGAATCACCCATCGGCTGCCCGTACCGAGAGTTGTACGAGAACAGCACGAAGCGATCAATCGGAAGCTCTCTCGGCGTTTCACCCGGAATGTTGAGCGTCAGCGCAGTCACGTTCAGAAACTCATCAACTTCAAAGCCGAATAGAGATGGATCTTTTGACTTAATCGCGTGGATTCGCATCAGTCCATCAAATTCGCGCTCGTCGCGAACAAACACAATCTCCTGCACCGAATACCCTTTTACGATTGCATCCAGTGTCTCGAAAAGCACCGTGCTGATGTTCGACTGCATCTCATCAAACACGTATTGAATGAATTTCGCCCGATATTCAGCATCCTCTCCAGTTTTTGAAGGCACGATGCGCCACGGTGCAGAGAGCGCGCCAAGTTTCTTGACAGTAACGGCTGCCTTAATCAGTGGATCGCACTGCATTTCATCGTAAATGTTGAAGTCAAGGCTCCGTGCGAACGGGTCCGCGGAGTTTCCTGGGTATCGGTACGCCTGCAAAACGTTTCTTGAAACTGATGGCGCTGAATCGCCTTCTCGTCGGTCGTCTTTCTTCTTTCGTGAAAATAGTTTGAACATTAGCTTCTCTCCTTTCGATCTTTGGTTAGCAATTTGAGGCCCGCCGCATGCGGCAGGTGAAAACAGGCCATTGCAAGCGCACAAACGAGGTCATCATTCATGCCTGCGCAAGCTTCATACTTCGTATTTCCCGCTTCATCGGTCGTCCCTTCGAAATGTTCGAGTTCTCGGACGAGATCGGGGTCAGCGGTCAGCGTGATTGCGTTGCGTTCGAACATCCAGACCAGGTTTTCAATGATTTCGGCCTTAGAGCTTCGATTGAACAAGAATCCGCGAACAGGAATGTCTCTCAACGCGTCTTGCAACTGTTCCGTCACAGGATCGCCAACTCCGGTCGCGTCGCAAATCACCATTCGGGCACGGCTCTCGCGGCAGAATTCGGCGACTTCTGCAACTATTTCGCTCCACCGAAGCCCATTCCAGCGATTGGATGTCGAAATGATCGCGTTTCGCCTATCACCGCCAACCGCGACTGCTGCCGTGTAATCGCCATACCGCGCCCAATCCACACCGACGACAATGCGCTCCGGTTCTGTGAAGGTTCTTCTCAGTGCGGCGTCAATCGCGCCTGCGCCAAACACCGCGCTGCTCGAATCCAAGAACTCGGCTCCATACTCCGTGCGAAACGCCTTGGACGACAGGATTTCGCGCTGCAGCGAGATGTACTCATCGCTGACATGAGGGTTTTCCCAACTTGGCGACGTGCGCGACCAGAAGCCGTTTTCCTCTCGCTTTCCCATTTGGAAAAAGCGGTAGAAGAAGCTGCGTCCGCGCGGTGTGCTAATAAGAGTCATCCGGCCATCGTTTGCGGCGAGCATCGGCATCGCGACTTCGGTGATCAATGTTTCGGGCACAAATGCGGCTTCATCAATCAGCACATGCATCGCTCCTTCACCTCTTAAGTTCTTTGCTTCGTGGCCGGAGCGCGCATCGAGAACATGCAGCACGCGGGATTTCTTCGTGCCGTCTTCGTGGATTCTTAGAGTTGGATATGGTGTTCCGACGGCTTGAAAGGCGATGCCGAGCATGGCGAGCATGACTTTCACGCGTTCGAACACGATGTTGGCCTGGGCAAGGGTTGGCGCGATCGCAATCTGCTTTCCCTCTTTGCCTTCGGCGATGTTTCGAGCGATTTCGGCTGCGGCCGCGTCGGTTTTTCCCCAGCGGCGTCCGCACGCAAGCACACGAAACCGGGCGGGGCTGAGCAGGTAGTCGAGCTGCCCTTTGTGGGGTACCCAGCCTGCTTCGGCGAGTTTGTCGAGAAACTGTTTCATGCCCTATAGTTTTGGGAGAGGGCAAATATCAAGGGTGATTTTTGGGAAATGCGTTCGGGGTACGGGAGGTACGGAGAGTTCGGGGGGGCTTAGGGGGTTTGGGTACTTATCTGCAGTCTGCGGCTTTGATCGCTGGCTGCTCGCGATTTGGGGGTGGAGTCACCGTCGTGCGGTTTCCGCTTGAATCGTACTGAGTCGTCGTCACAGTCCCTTTACACATCCAGTGACATCCCTTTTACACTTGGTCTCGAAAGGCTCCCTTCAGGTTCGTTAAAATCGGTAGCAAGAGTGCTACGATAAGCAGGACAAAGAAAGCCCACTTCACCTGGTCGTCTCTCGACCGCGCTTGCCTGTACAAACAATACGCACCAAACGCAAAGGAGAGCCAAAAGAGCACAATCACAACACTGAGCCAGAGTGTCCGTTGTGCCGGCGGGAGCCCCGTCCCCCAGCGGTTGACATTTTGCCACATCGCTTCTGCTCCAAAAATCAAGATCGCGCCAGCTGTAAGCACAACTAAGGACCAGATCATGTAGATTGTTCGTTTTTCCATCTCGGTATTAGACACCACTAGCCAGAGCACATGCGACAATCAGATCATCTTTTAGCAACGGGTGGCACGGACAACGCGCAGCGCTTGTCCGTGTGCGATCAACTTCAAACATCGCATTGGTCCTCCTCAATTTCTTCGCACGACATCCCGGCGTAAAACCTGGCGCTCGACCAACGCCAATCCGTCGGATGCTGAACCAGCCCATGACGAACCGGGTTTTCATGAAGATACTCAATGGCGCTCCAAATCGCTTTTGACGAGGTTAGATTGCGGTCATAGCCTCTCGTCGCCGGTTTTGTTGATGGCGCATTGAGTTGGTCGCCCACTGACAAACCCATCGCTTTGCTCGGGCCTGTCAGTGCCACATGTTCGAAGGGTTGGGATTGTAGTGTCGTGAGTGAGAAACCCCCTACCCGTTCGTTCCTCGCGGGGCTCCCCCTGAAGGGGGCGCATTATTTTTTTGCTGCGGCAACCTCGTAACCACATTGTAACTACTTTGCAACAACCTTGCAACCACTTTGCAACTACTTTGTAACAATCGTCTCTGCCATGTAGCGCGGCAGCCTGTCCATCCGTGTCCCGCACAGATGCAGGAGAGGGAGTTTTGGTTGCGGTTGTGTGGGGAGATGAGTGAGGTGGAAGAGTCAGTCGTCTAAGTCAGGCACGCGATCGCGCTCGTTCATTCATTGCGCGTGCCAGACCAGGTTTTCCACGTTTCATTGCGAAATCATGGTTGAAGTTAAAGATCCAGTTGACGAAAGGTCTAAAGAACCCAGGCACCGGTTTGTCTGAAACCATCTTTTGGCGATTTACAATTCGCAGAAGTTCGCCGAGCTGTTCGATTTCGAAGCTCACCACACCTTTCATCCCATATTTTTTGCCCAGTTTCACCTCGCTAGTGACTTCAATGAAAAATGGGGGGTTGATTTTTGCAACGGTTGTAAACCAATCAAGTGTGTAGGGCAAAAAAGATTTCGCACGCATCCGTGCCGAATCTCCGACGATTACGTCGTCTTCGTCCGGACGACTTGTCTCAACGCTTACGATTTGCGGCCACCATGAGGGCCAAGTAGCGATATGACTCAAAAAGTGAAACGCATCTTCCGCGTTTCCTTCCAGCTCCCAGACGTATCCCAACTCGAACGGTCTCGAATCAGCCATGAGCAGAACCATTTCGGGACGAGTTGGAGTTGCAAAGCATTGTGGTTGTCCGTGTGCGATTAGTTTGGGTTGCACTCATTAGAGTCATCATTATTACTGACTTTGATTTTGGGGGTTAGCTAGTCGCTCGCTGACAAGCTCAGCGATTTTCAGTACCACGCGCTCCACGGGTTCGATATGTTCGGCAGGTTTGTAAGATTGCTACCTGAGCGTTGCGCCGGGTTGTGAGAGGAGTTCGACCATCCGGTTAGCCTGCTCGTTTTGGGGATCGCGACGGGCGGCCTCGGCGGCGAACTTTAGGGCCTCGGTGAGGTGGCCGGTTCGATGCAGCGCTGCCGCGAGGTTGAAAAGGTAGTACGGCTTCGACGGGTCAATGAACACGGCGCGCCTGAACTCGGCAACCGCGTCGGCGAAGTGGCCCCGAACCTGGTGCAGGCAGCCGAGGAGGTAATGGGATTGGGCGCAACGAGGATGGTCTCGCACTTGAGCCTCAAGTGCAAGCTGGGCCTCCTGATAGCGTCCTTGGGCGACCATCAGCCCTATCTGCTGTTCTAACTGTTCGTGGCCCGACATGGGCACCCTATATATTGCCAGTTACAATGTAACACAAAAAAGGGCAATTTGCGACATCTTTTTTTGGTCATGGATATAATCGAGGGAATGTTGAACGAAGAATTGCGGAAATTAGCCAAGGTCCAGAGGGTGGACGCCGCGATTCTGGACCTCAAGAAGCGGTTTGGCGCGCTTGATCCCGGCAAGGCCAGCGAGGCCAAGCTCCAGGCGGCTACGCAGGCTCATGAAGCCGCGGCGGGCCGCTTGAAAGCCCTACGATCCGAGCTCACTGACCTGGAATTAGAGCAGAAGAAACTGGAGCAAAAGGTCGAATCTGAGCAAAAACGGCTGTATTCGGGAGGAATCTACAACGCGAAGGACGCTGACGCGATTGAGCGTGAGACCGCAAACCTGAAGGGCCGAATATCTAAAGCTGACGAACGGATATTGGAGCTTTGGGAGCTGATTCCGCCAGCTCAGGCGGAAAACGACGAGGCCGAGAAGGGGTTGGCCGAAGCGAAGGCAACTCACGACGAGTACCTGGACAAGTACGGCAAGGTGAAGGCTGAGTTTGAGACGAAGGCGAAGGGGTTGGTTGTCGAACGGGCGAAAAGCCTTGAGGAGTGCGACAAGGAGCTGCTTGAGAAGTACGACACGATGCGAAAAAAGCACGGCGGCATAGGGATTTCGCCGATTGTGGGCAGCGAGTGCGGCGTTTGCCATTCGACAGTTTCGAAGATTCAGAAGGAGTCTATTGAAGCCGGTCGGAAGTTAGAAATTTGCGAAGGCTGTGGTCGTTATCTTTACGTTCCAAACGGCGCATGACCGAAGCCGAGCTTTTCTCAGCGCTTGGCAAGCCGCTCGGAATTAATCCCGCGATTGCGCTCCAGCCGATTCCATTGCCCGTATGGACACCTGAGACTGGTCCGTATCACAAAGTTCAATACGTTATTGAAATCGTTGGGCCCAACCTGATTCCCGCACAAACGGTGAAATCGCTTTTGGAACAATCCAAGCGAGCGAGTTTAGGGAATCCGGAGCTGTACGTAATGGCTCCTGGAATGCAACGGTGGCAAGCGATGTGGGCTGGAGACAACAATATCTCTTACGACAGTTTGGCTTTTGCGTGGGATTTGGTGACACCGAAGGGGCAGATTTCGGAAGCCACCGCGACTGAGCTTTGGAATCGGGCAGAGGGTTTTGCGAAAACGATTCAACGCCGGGCAGCTCCGCTGCCACCGCCAAAAGATGCGGCGATTGCGGCGAAGAACATTGCGGCTTTGCGTGATTCGCTTGACATTGGTGTTGACCTGTTAATTGCTCCACGAAAGGAGCCGATTACGACTGCGAAGCTTTTTGAAGTTGCTTATTCGATCGGGTTCAGTTTGCGTGTGAGTGGGCTGCTGGAGTTTAGGCAACAAGGTTGGCCAGAGGCGCTGGTGACTATTCTTCCCGCCTATGAGGGGGAGTATTTTGACGTTCGGACGTGCCCGACGTTGGACGGTGTTGCAATCGGTTTTTCGCTGCCGTGCAGTCCTTCGCCGGAACAGGCGCTGGATCGCACGTTTGATGCGGCGCAAAAGCTGTGCGACGCACTTGATGGAGTTGCGAGCAATGACGAAGGTCGAATCGCTGACGCCTATCTTTTGAGACAATGGAGTGAGCTCGCGTCGAAAGCCTCTGCGGAACTTGAAAAAGTTGGGATAAAGCCAGGCAGCGCGGAAGCGCTGAGGATATTCACTCCTTAGCGGCGAAGTTCTGCGCGTAGTCCCAATCGGCGACATCGTCAATGTCGAAGGATGCGAGAGGATGCGTGTCTCGAATGATGAAGCAATCGGATCGAAGCCATTTGGCGGCGCGGGCTTCGATGGTGGGGATTGTCAGATTGCCTGTAAGCAGGCGAACGACGTTTGTTATTCCAAACATGCGGGCTACGGCAAGTTTTGACTTTCGATTTTCGCTAATTTGACTCAGGAGATTGAGCGCGTTGTGAAAAGCATGGCGCGTACCAGCCTGCAGCGAAGAGGTTGCGAACGCGCCTTCGCGAAGTCGGACATAGCTGTATGGCGCGTTTGGAAGTTCCGCTTGTACATCTCGCTTGCTGCAGATACCGAGTGCGAGCCAGTCTTTTGAGCCCCTTGCTCGGTGTTCGCATGCCTCGCAGAATTGTTCAACGTGTTCTTGGGTTATGAATGGAGTGTCGGCGGGAAAGAACAGGATATTTTCTGCTGATGAAACGGATTGGATGCCGTTTTCTGCGCTTCGTACTGGGTTTGCGCCTCGTTCGGCGTGTTTGATTTGTTGGTTGTGCTGAAGCGCCTCGCGGACTTGTGAATCTCCGACAACAACAATCTCGTTTATGCCGGCGGCTTGGATTGCTTCGACTGCCCGGGTGAGTAACGACCGAGAACCGAGATGTGCGAGCGACTTTACGCGACAGCCGAACTTCGCTTCGAGCTTCGGGTTCGCGTAGCCGCCCGCCGTTATCACGGCTGCCCAATTGTTATTCATATCTGTGTTGGAAAGAGAAGGTTGAACGGATAGGCCGGAATGTTTCGGACGATCCAAAAACCGATTACGATTGAGAGCAGCACGATGAGCACTCGCGAGGGCTGCCAAGTTAGCGGCTTCCAATCACCGGTGAATGCGAACTTCGCGAGTTTGATCAAGATGAGCAGAAGGAACGGCAATCCGATGAGAACGATCATCGCGTTCTGGTGAAGCGCTTCGATGACATGGCCTTTTGTGAGCGCGTAAAGCGCTCGAGTTCCGCCGCATCCGGCGCAGGCGAACCCGGTCGCATGATAGAAGGCGCACTTTGGATAGATTGCGAGTTCGGTTGGTGGATAAACGCTTAGCATCCACATCGCAAGAGCGATAACGGCGAACGGGGCAAGCGCGAGCACTCGGAGGACAGAGTTCGCTGCTCGCACTTGTTCCATGTTTGTCATAGAGTTTACGGCAAACGACCCACGCGCGGGCAATTGCTGTTTGAAAAGTTGCACAATCGTACTTCGCCCAAATGAAAGAGGAGTTGCGAGAGCTTACGCCAGATGAGGGGCTTCCAGATACGAGTATGCCTGAGAAGTCGGCGCATCGGATTGTGTGGTCTCTGGCGTGGCCGGCGATCGCACTCAACTCCCTGCAGTCTGTGAACTCGCTGTTGGACAGAAAGTTTTTGGATGCCATCGGGCCGGACGCGCTCACCGCATCCGGGGCGGCGTTCAGCGTCGTTTTCATTCTTTTTGCGCTGGCGATTGCTTTGGGCACTGCGGCGACCGCCCTTGTGAGCCGGTTTTACGGTGCGAACGAGAATGTGAATTTGATTACCGCGACCAGACAGTCGGTGACACTTGGGTTACTCTTCGGGATTGTTTTCGGAGTGCTGGCGTATTGGGCGGCCCCTCTTTTGGCGTCGCTGTTTTTGGATCGCACCGCGCACCCGAAAGCGTTCGAGTACTCGATTTTGTACTTGCGACCGGTCGCCGCTGCAATGCCGGCTTTGTTTACGTTTAATGCGCTTGCTTCGTGCATGAGGGCGGTTGGCGATACGCGGACGCCGATGTATGTATCTGGAATCCAGATTTTTCTGCACATTGTATTGAACATGTTCTTCATGTTCCCCACTCGCGACGTGCAGATTCTCGGCAAAACGTATTTGATGCATGGGCTCGATATGGGCGTGATGGGCTCGGGGCTTGCGTTTTGTGTGAGCGCGTGGTTTGCGATGTTCGCGTACTTCCTGGTTTCGAACAGGACTGCCCTCGGTCAGACATGGCGTCTTCAATACATCCGAATGGAATGGGCGATTCGCATTTTGAGAATTGCTTGGCCGGCTGCGATACAGAATCTGATTCGCGCACTGAGCATGGTGATGTTCATGATGGCTTTGAAGCTGACTGCGGAAAGTGCAGCGGCGACGGGCGCGATGGCGATGAGCATCTCACTGGAGAGCATGGCGTTTATGCCTGTGTTCGGGTACATGATCGCTGCTTCGGCGTTGGTTGGACAAAGTTTGGGAATGAAGCGACCCGATCGCGCTGAGCGGTTAGCTTGGTGTGCCGCTCATCAAGGCGTGTTAGTCATGGTCGTGATGGGAGCAGTCTTGTTCTTCTTTGCGCGCCCACTGGCTCACTTTTTTGTGACAGATCCTGAGCAGCAGTTTTTGGCGATGCGATATTTGCAGATTATGGCGATTTCCGAGCCGATGTTCGGCTACGCGGTCGTGCTTGCGGGCGCACATCAGGGCGCAGGGGACACGATGCGACCGACCATCGTGGCAGTGATCACGAATATCGGCTGTCGGTTAGGAATCGCGTGGACATTTGCCGTTTGGATGCAGCTTGGAACGATTGCGGCGTGGTGGGCTCTGAGTTTGTCGACGATTTTGCAAGGCGCATTGATGATTGTGTTCTTTAGGCAAGGTCATTGGAAAACAAAGCAGGTTTAGATAAGGTAGTTTCTGATTGATGGCTCGATTGATTGGCGCGCACATGCCGACCTCCGGTGGACTGCATAAAGCGATTTTGAGTGGACACGAAATTGGCTGCACCACAGTGCAGGTTTTCACGAGTAGTCCTCAGCAATGGAGTTCAAAACCGATCGCCGCGGATATGGTGGAAAAGTTTGCGGCGGCGAAAAAGGAAACCAAGATTGACGTTGTGATATCGCATGACAGTTACTTGGTGAACCTGGCGGCGCGCGACGAGAGTGCACGCGACAAAAGCATTTCTGCGCTGGTTGGAGAGCTAAAGCGATGTTCTCAGCTTGGAATTTGCGCTGCTGTATCGCATATGGGATCGCATCTTGGCGATGGCGAGGAGGCTGGACTGAAGCGGCTTGCAGAGGGCGCCGCCGAGGTTTTGGCGGAATCACCCGGCGATGTTGTGCTCGCGATGGAGACCACGGCAGGTCAAGGCACGAATTTGGGCTACAAGTTTGAGCATTTAGAGTATGTGATGGAGCATAACAAAGGGAACAAGCGACTGATGTGCTGTATGGACACGTGCCACATTTTCGCTGCGGGATACGATATTCGAACGAAAGAGACGTTTGAAGCGACCTTGAAAGAGTTTGACAAAGTGATTGGATTTGAGAAGCTGAAGTGCGTTCATGTGAACGATTCGCTGAAAGAGTTTGGTTCGAGAAAAGATCGGCACGCGCATATTGGCGAGGGCGAAATTGGCCCGGGCGCGTTTGAATTATTGGTCAACGATAAGCGATTTGCAAAGGTGCCGCTGATTTTGGAAACTCCGGATGCGGAGACGATGCATGCCGTGAATTTGAAAAAGCTGCTTTCGATGGTGAAAAAGTGAGCGAGCAGAAGCCGCTGTCTGTCAATGGCGTCGTTGCGTTCTCGATTGAGCAGTTTGCCGAGGTTGCTTGGCAGAAGCTTGGATTGCATCCCGATCCGATAACCGGTTCCATCGAGATGAATTTGGCGGAAGCGAAAACTGCGATTGATGTAGTGGGATTCTTAGCGGAGAAGCTGGAATCGCAACTTGATGATGACGACAAGCGACGAGTACAAGGTTTAGTTGCGGACCTGCGGATTAATTTCGTTCAGAAGTCAGGTGGCTGACAGCTTCTTAATCACATCGGGTTCGGTCAGGCCGAGGACGCGAATCTGTTTTTGGCGAGACTTTTGGCCTTTTTCGATAGTGATAGAGTTGAGTGGGATGCCAAGTTTTTTTGAGAAGAGTTGACGGATCGCTTCGTTCGCACGGTTGTCGTCGGCCGGTTCTGCGACATAAGCTTTTATCTGACCGTTTTCAACCAAAATGCGCGGTTTTTTTGCGCGGGGCGTTGCACGAACCGACAGTTCGCAGCTATTCGCCACCAGCCAGCCTCTTTTTGAGTGAGGCGATTTTGACGTCCACTGCGCGGTCAGCGACTTTCTGTTTTCGAAGTTCGAGAATTCGCAGCGCTTCGTTGAGTAGGCCCATCTCTTCGTATGCGCGCGCCAACAGAACGAATTCACCAAGAATGTTTGAGTTTGCGATGACGCGTTCCAGGATGGGAGGAATTCGTGTCCAAAGTTTTCGCTTGCTACACCACTCAGCTTCGGTTAGCGCGCCGGTGAGTTCATTAGGAAACAGAGAATGGAAACGGACAGCTTCGGTGTAGGCCATGTCTTGGCGTTCGACGTTTCCGTACATCCAGACAAGCGTTGAATTAAGTTCGCCATCCCTTGGGAAAATTCCGAGCTGTGCTTGGAGGATGCCGATACACTCCCAATACAGACCGTCATGAAAAAGAAAGTCTTTTCGATACTCGAGCTTGTCGAAAAGTCGTGAATAGATTTTCGCAGCTCTGTCCTGACCTGGCGCTTCAGTTAGCGGCGTCCATGTGCCCGCGACGTGATCATCGTCGTGACCTTCTTGCGCAAAGATTGGGGCCGCGAACAGGATCGCTGCGATGAGGCATCCGTGAGTTTTCATGAGTTCAATTCTCGTTCGATTAGTTCGTTCACTATCTTTGGATTGGCTTTTCCGCCGGATTGCTTCATGACTTGGCCGACCAAAAATCCGAGAACGCCGGTTTTTCCTGACTTGTATTTCTCGACCGAATCGGCATTTGCATTCAGCACTTCCAGGACTATAGCCCGGATTGCGGATTCGTCGCTGACCTGGCTTAACCCCTTTCTTTCGACGATGCTGGAGGGCATTTCGCCTGTTTCATATGTTTCCTCGAACAGCTCTTTGGCCATTTTGCCGCTGATTTTGTCCGACGAGACCAGCGAGACGAGGTCGGCTATGTGCTTCGGCGTCACCTTGCTTTTGTCGGCTGGGATGCCCTCTTCGTTGAGAAGTCGCGCGAAGTCGCCGTTCATCCAGTTGCAGCAAAGCTTTGGGTCGCCGCCGTTTTTGACCGTGTCATCGAAGAACGCAGCCCATCGAGGATCGGTTATTGTGATGTCGGCGTCGTATTCGCTGAGGCCAAACTCGTTGATAAATCGCTTGCGCTTTGCCATCGGCAGTTCTGGGAGTTCGCGTTTGGTTGTTTCAATTAGCTCTTCTGTGAACTGCATGGGTGGCAGATCGGGATCGGGGAAATAACGATAGTCGCTTTCGAACTCTTTGACGCGCATTGGATAGCTTTGAATCAGCGCTTCGTTCCATCCTCGTGTTTCTTGCCTTAGTGTTTCGCCGTTTGCGAGCGCTGCTGCCATGCGTTTTGATTCGTGTTCGATTCCGAGTGAGACGGCTTTGAAGGATCCGAGGTTTTTTAGTTCGGTCTTTGTGCCGAGTTGATCACTGCCTTTCGGTGCGATGGAGATATTCGGTTCGCAACGCATACTGCCGTGTTCCATTTTGCCGTCGCAGACGCCGAGATAGATAAGTGTGAGCCTTAGAAACTGCAGATAGAGTTTTGCTTCTTCAGGGGTGTGAATATCAGGCGGGAAATCGGTGACGATCTCCATAAGCGGAACGCCGGCGCGATTGTAGTCAATGCCGCTTCCGCCGTCGGGAAGATGCAGAAGTTTTCCTGTGTCCTCTTCGAGGTGCACACGTTTGATGCGAATGGTTTTGTCGCCGGGGATTTCGATGTGGCCGTAATAGCCGATCGGGTTGGTTTCTTCGTATTGGCTGACTTGATAGCCCTTCGGCAGATCGGGATAGAAATAGTTTTTGCGATGAAAAAGCGAACGGCGGGCGATGTTGCAGTTGAGCGCGAGTGCGGTTTTGAGGACGAAGATGACGGCGGTGTAGTTAATGACCGGCAGGGTGCCTGGGAGTCCGGCGCAGACAGGGCAGACGCGGGAGTTGACTTCGCCGCCGAACGCGTTCGGGCAGCCGCAGAACATTTTGGATTTGGTGAGGAGTTCGGCATGGACCTCCATGCCCACGCTGGTGATGTAATCCATTCGGGGTGGATTTTGGCATTTTGGGGAGGTTTGGAGGAATCGGGGGAGGTGGGGGTGGCCGTTTTCTTCTTCCCCTTTCCAAGGGGAAGTCCGTCCGTCCCGACCCGGCGGGACGAACGGGTAGGGGTTTTGCACCGTAGCCGCGATGCGGGTATCGCGGAAATCATCGAACCCCTTACCGCTCATTTCATTCGCGGGGTTTCCCTTCTCTCAGGACAAGGGTGATGTGCTCGTAGAGTTGAAGTCTTGCCAAAAAAGGTAGGCCCCGGGGTGCCGGGGCCCACTCTCCTTTCAAACGCCCAGGAAGGATGGGCGAGAAGCGGCGAATTCATAAAGAGGGCGCCGACCCTCAGTCGGGAGAACCGAAATACCCATGTGCAAGGGCCGTGCCAAGGAGCCCGGCGAGTATAATTTTTGAGCTGAAATCACGGCGAAATCACACCCATGAACTCAACCCCACCCTTTGCCTCGATTGACGAGGCCATCGCAGACCTAAAAGCCGGAAAAATGCTGATCGTCGTGGACGATCCTGACCGAGAAAACGAAGGCGACCTGATCATGGCCGCCGAAGTGATGAACCCCGAAGCGATGAACTTTATGCTGGTTCATGGCAGAGGAATCCCCTGCATCCCGACGACGCCCGAACGGCTCGGCCAGCTTGGGATTCCTATGATGACCAAAGCGAACACATCGCGACTCGGGACGGCAATGGGTGAAACCGTGGACGCGAAGAAAGGGACGACAACCGGAGTTTCGGCGTTTGACAGGGCTGCGACGGTGGCCGTGTTTTGCGACCCAGGCGCCAAGCCAGACGATTTGGCGCGGCCGGGCCATGTGATTCCTTTGCGGGCAGAAAGCGGTGGCGTGCTGAAGCGTGCTGGACATACAGAGGCAACCGTTGATTTGTGCGTGCTCGCGGGTTACAAGCCGGTCGGCGTTCTGTGCGAGATTTTGGATGAAGATGGGACGATGGCGCGGCTTCCGAAATTGAGCGAGCTTGCCGAACAGTTCGATCTGAAAATAATTACGATTGCGGACCTCATCGCGCATCGCCGCCGAACTGAGAAGCTGATTGAAAGGCAGGCGGGTCCAATAGCGCTTCCGACGCGATATGGCGAGTTTAAGGTTTACGCTTATCAATCGCCGGTTGATCCTGTTCCGTATCTTGCGATAACGATGGGGGATTTGAGTTCTGGCGAACCGACTTTGGTGCGCGTGCACTCGGGATGCCTGACCGGCGACGTTCTGGAATCGCTGCGTTGCGATTGCGGCGACCAATTGCATCTGGCACTTTCGAAGATTGCAAACGAAGGGCGCGGGTGCTTGTTGTACATTGCGCACGAGGGTCGTGGCATCGGGATTGTAAACAAATTGAAGGCGTATGCGCTGCAAGACGAAGGGATGGACACGGTCGAGGCGAATCAGGCGCTCGGGTTCAAGGCCGATTTGCGCGATTATGGGATTGGGGCGCAGGTACTCGCGGAACTAGGAGTGAGGAAAATTCGGTTAATGACGAACAACCCATCTAAGGTGGCAGGCATATCCGGGCACGGGCTCGAAATCGTCGAGCATGTTCCATTGGTCGCACCGAAGCACGAGCACAACGAAAGGTACTTGGATACGAAGCGATCAAAGATGGGACACTGGCTTCCGGGTGAAGCGATTGATGAAAAGAACTGAGGCGACACTCGATGCGAGCGGCAAGCGATTCGTGATCGTTGCTGCGCGGTGGAATGAGTTCGTTGTAAAGCAGCTAGTGGATGGCGCAGAGCGCGAATTTCGTATGCACGGTAGTCCGAGCATAGAGGTTGTGTGGGTTCCGGGCACTTGGGAGATTCCGTCGGCGGCGGATCGAGCTGCAGAGAGTTCGCCAGATGGAATTGTTGCTCTGGGATGCATTTTGCAGGGAGCCACAATTCACGCAGCTCAACTCTCGAACCAAGTCGCGGCGTCGCTGTGCGATGTTTCATTGCGGCGAGGCATTCCGATTACGTGGGGAGTTCTCACTTGCGATACGCAAGAAGAGGCAATCGAACGAGCCGGAATGAAGTTAGGCAATAAAGGCGATGAAGCGGCGAGAGCTGCGATCGAGTTAGCCTCGGTGATGTGCAAGGTGAACGCGTGAAACGTGCTGGGCCGTTTTTGTTGATGTTTGCCGTTTGCTTTTTGGGTGTTTATGGCGCGCTGATGTTTCACGATTACTTCGCTGGCCGAAGGTCAGGGTCGGAGTCTTTGACATCGCTTGCGAATGAACCTCTTCATCAGCCGTCGCCGGGCTCAATGAAAGGGTTTGAAGATGCGGCAGGAAGACTGATTCCCGCGGTTGTCGCCGTGTTTCGAAAATCGCAGAATCCATGGAGCAATCAGGAGGGCCTTCAAACAAGCGGCGAAGGCTCGGGCGTCATTATCACTGCCGATGGATACATTGTCACGAACCATCACGTGATTGAATCTGGCGACGCGGTAACGATTCGAATGAGTGATGGCCGAGCATTTGAAGCTACTGTCGTTGGACAAGATCCGATTTCTGACCTGGCACTGCTCAAAGTTGATGCGAGAGGGCTGCCATTCGCGGAACTGGTGGACGATTCGAAATTGAAAATTGGTGAATGGGTTTTGGCCGTTGGAAACCCGTTGGGATACGAAGGGACACTGAGCGTTGGCGTTGTCAGCGCGCTTCATCGAGATTTAGAAGGGGATGAGCGGCGTGCTCCGCTTGTTGGGGCGATTCAAACGGACGCGGCGATTAATTCCGGAAATAGTGGCGGCGCGCTTGCGAACATCAACGGCCAAGTGATTGGCATCAACACGCAAATTGCATCGGTGAACAGGGGCAATATCGGCATCGGGTTTGCGATTCCTTCTCAGCGAGTGCAAAGATTCGTTAAGGATATTCAGCGATACGGGCGGCCTCGCCATCCAGACTTGGGATTACAGCAGCCGCTACCTTCATTTTGGCTTCGAGATGCACGGTTTGAAAAGTTTGTTGGCGCGAATCCGCCAGAAGAAGGTGTGATTATCAACGTTCTTGCCGAAGGATCGCCTTTGGAAAAGGCTGGTTTGGGGCAATTCGATGTCATTATTTCTTTGAACAAAACTGAATTGCGCAGTTTGAATGATTACATGAAGTTTCTATTGAAAGCGGAAATCGGTGACGAAGTTACGGTGAAATATTGGCAGAAAGGTCAAACAAAGACAGTCACCGTTGCGTTAGTGGAAATGCACCAGTAGCTCGAAGATACCAGGTTTTCGCGCCCAGGACTTACGGCCTGGAATCGTGAACAGTGTGTTGTGCGTTAATAGGTGTAGGTGATATGATTGCTGCTCGCCCAAGTTGTGATGCCTTTTTGGCTATGTTGCGCTTTGTGAATTAGTAGGAAATGGAAAACGGTTTTGCACAGGAATTAGAGCTGCTGCTGGCGACCTTGCCCCCGCAGATTCGAAGTCGGATCGAATCGGCCGAGGATAAGGACCGGTTGATTGAGGTCGTGCTTGACTACGGGCGACCTTCAGAGCTTCGCTTCATGGATCGCTTTGAGCGCTATGAAGACCACGTTGTTTCGGAAGAGGACCTGCGATATGTCAGCGACCGCGTTTCAGAATTCGGCGGAGACAACAGAGCGGGCATCGAAAGAACGCTTCATCGAATCAGCGCGATTAGAAACCGCCAAGGCAAAATTATCGGATTGACGTGCCGAGTAGGACGCGCGATTCACGGGACGATAGACGTGATTGAAGATTTGGTCGCGAGCAACAAATCAATTCTCCTGCTCGGCAAGCCAGGCGTTGGGAAGACAACGAAGCTTCGCGAGATGGCAAGAACGCTCGCCGACGATCTCCAGAAACGGGTTGTCATCGTTGATACAAGCAACGAGATTGCGGGCGACGGCGATATTCCACATTCGAGCATTGGCAGCGCACGACGAATGCCGGTCAGCGACCCTGCTCGGCAGCATCAGGTAATGATCGAAGCGGTTGAAAACCACATGCCGGAAGTGATTGTCATTGACGAGATTGGCACTGAGGCCGAAGCGTACGCAGCGAGAACGATTGGAGAGAGAGGCGTACAACTCGTAGGCACTGCTCACGGACGCACACTCGAAAACCTGATGATGAACCCCACACTTTGTGATCTCGTAGGGGGGATTCAGGCTGTAACACTCTCAGACGAAGAGGCAAAGCGCCGCGGAACGCAAAAGACGGTTTTGGAACGCAAGGCGCCGCCGACGTTTGACGTGCTGATTGAACTGATTGATTATGAGCGAGTTGCGATCCATCACGATGTTCAGAAGACCGTGGATACGATTTTGAGAGGAATGGTTCCGCAGCCCGAGATTCGTGTGCGGACGGCAAAAGGCGACTACCAAGTTTTGGCACAGCCGCGATTGCCAGAGCAGGAGATCGAGCACGAAACAGATTCGACAAACGGAATTTTCGAAGAAGAGACAAAGGCGAAGAGCGCGCATCGCGTCATGAGGATTTTTCCTTATGGCATTGCTCGCACTCGGCTTGAGAGGGCGATTCGAGAAAAACGGATGCACGCTGTGATTTCGAGCGAGATTTCGGATGCGGACGCCGTGATCGCTATGAGAAGTTCATTGCAGCAGCGGCCGAACAAATTGAGGGAGCGCGCCGGAAGGAATATCCCGACGTTTGTCGTAAAAAGCAATACGCTTTCGCAAATCCTTGCAACACTCGATGACATTATTCGAGGAAAGGTCGAGCGATCACCCGACGAAGAGGAAGAGGCAAAAGCGGAGGCGCTTGAAGCGGTTGAGATTGTGAAAGCGCAGGGAAAGGCGTTTGACCTCTCGCCCAGGCCGCATTCGATTCGTCGCATTCAGCACGACATCGTTGAGTCTTTTCGACTCAGAAGCGAAGCCGTTGGGCAGGATCCGGACCGTCGGGTGCGCATTTTGCCAATAGCATCTTAGCGTCGGTGGGCCAAAGGACCAGTCGAGCTGCTTTTTTGAAGGAAAGCAGCGACATTCTGAAGTTCCTGAATCGTCTAAACTTCCGATAGAGATCGGCAGTTATGAGAAATATCACACTTTTTTGCCTTGCATTTTGTCTTGCCCCAGTTTTTGGTCAAGGGATTGACCCCGCGAAGACTGTTGCGACCGTCAATGGGGAAAAGATCACAGCTTCGGAGTATTACCGAACGATGGAGTTTCTCAACAATGTTGGACAGCGTCAGGGAAACCAATTTGTTGAGCGACCTCCTGCGTACTTCGCTTTGGTGGAGGTCATCACCAATCGCGTAGTTCTACAATTGGCAAAAAGCAAAGGGGTTGCACCAACGCCAGCCGAAGTGGACGCCGAACTCGCCGCGCGAAAGACGCAAGACCCCGAACGATTCAAACGATTGACGGACTTAGGAATGGCG
Organism: Fimbriimonadales bacterium; assembly: GCA_046330175.1. GTDB lineage: Bacteria > Armatimonadota > Fimbriimonadia > Fimbriimonadales > ATM1 > JAJPJR01. Next base: position 81,570 of record JAXLTG010000001.1, on the reverse strand, counting down.
GATGGAGATTTCAAAGTCCAGATCAGCCATGAGATGGCGCAATTCAATTTGTTGACACTCGGAGTCAATGTCACCGACCAGCAGATTTCTGAGCATTACGGCACGAACAAACTGATGTATGCAACACCTTCAACGGTTAAGATGCGCGTAATCGTGGTGCAAAGCGCCGACAAGGACAAGGTGGAGGTGGCCTTGAAGACGAAGAAATTCGCAGACGTGGCGAAAGAGATGTCCACTGACGTCACCAAATTCGCCGGCGGAGATTTGCCTGAAGTTTCGATTGCGAATCTTCCGCAAAATGTGTTCAACGAAGTAAGCAGAACACCCTCTGGCTCCTCGACCGCGTGGATCGAATCTGGAGGCGCGATTGCGAAGTACTTGGTTGAGAGCAAAACAGAATCGAAGCAGTTGCCGTTGGATGACAAACTGAAGAAGCAGATTAGGCGTCAGTTAATGATTGACATCGGCCGTAACAAGAACGATGTAAGAGGCATGATGGCCAATGCGATAAAGGCGCTGACCGTTGACATCCCTACGCCCGGTTTGAAAAAGCTCTGGGACATTTACGTGACCGACTACCTGAACGCATTAGGTCGCGGCTAATTGTGGAGAAGATTCCGGCTGGGTTTGAGGGGCTGGTTTATGTTGTTGACCGGCTCCTGGGCCCGGGTGGATGTCCTTGGGATCAAGCTCAAACGCACGAGTCGCTAAAACAGCACCTGCTCGAAGAAACATACGAAACGCTCGAAGCGATTGACAGCGGCGATTCGGAGTTGCTGAAAGAGGAGCTTGGCGATCTCATTCTTCAACCGGTCATGCACGCGCAGATGTGTGCTCGAGATGGAAAATTTTCTACCTCAGATTTGGTTGAAGGGATTAAGGCGAAGTTGATTCGGAGGCATCCACATGTATTCGGTGATGTTGAAGCGGCAAGCGCAGAGCAAGTGTTGGCGAACTGGGATCGAATTAAGAAATCAGAGAAAGGCGAAAAGGAATCTGTCTTAGGTGGCGTGCCAAAGACTCTGCCAGCGCTTCAGCGAGCGCATCAAACGAGCGTGCGCGCTGCAAGAGTCGGCTTTGAATGGCCAAACCGCGAATCGGTGCGCGAAAAAGTTGATGAAGAGCTAGCGGAGCTCGACGAAGCGATTGAAAGCGGAAACAAATCAGAGATTGCATCGGAACTCGGCGATCTGTTGTTCGCCGTTGTGAATTTGGCGCGTTGGTCAGGGGTTGAACCCGAGGACGCACTCAGGCAGATGGTGGATCGGTTTGGCGAAAGGTTTGCGCTGATGGAGGCATCGGCGAAGAGGCCCCTTCGCGAATTGAATGCGGAAGAGTGGGATCAGCTTTGGAACGAGGCTAAAGCCACAAAACGGTAAACTGCGCCTGTGGCGAAACCGCTGGTTGGCATCATCATGGGCTCCAAATCCGATTGGGCAACCATGTCTCATGCCGCGGAAACTTTGGACAAGCTCGCCGTGCCCTACGAAACGAAAGTGGTGTCTGCGCATCGAACGCCCGACCTCCTTTTTGAGTATGCCGAATCGGCAGAAGAGCGCGGACTGCGGGTGATTATCGCGGGCGCAGGTGGCGCAGCGCACCTCCCGGGAATGACCGCCTCGAAATGTGCGCTTCCAGTTTTAGGCGTTCCAATCGAATCGAAAGTGCTTAAGGGAATTGACTCTCTGCTTTCCATCGTGCAGATGCCTGCGGGGATACCAGTTGGAACTTTAGCGATTGGTCAAGCCGGCGCTGTGAACGCAGCATTGCTTGCAGCTGCGATCTTGGCGAATGAACACCCGAAGATCGGTAACGCGCTGAAGAAGTTTCGCGCCGATCAGACCGCTCGAGTTTTATCGGATTCAAATCCAAGCAAACCGTAATGAAAATTGGAATCTTAGGCGGCGGACAACTCGGTCGTATGCTTGCTCTAGCGGGATATCCGATGGGGTTGCGTTTCAAGTTTTACGATCCGAAAAGTGATGCCTGCGCCGGACAAGTTGGCGAATTGAAGGTTGGGGCGTGGGATGATTGGGACTCGCTCGCTAGTTTTGCGGCCGATTTGGATATCGTAACATACGAATGGGAAAATGTGCCCGCTGAAACTGTGTTGTTTCTTTCTCAACGAGTGAAAGTGCACCCAAACATAAAAGCTTTGCAGGCGGCTCAGGATCGGTTATTCGAAAAGCAGTTGTTCGAGCGAGTGGGACTAAGTGTTCCGAAGTATGTGGCGGTCGAATCTCTCGGTGAGTTGGAAGAAGCAATAAAGCTCGTTGGTCTCCCATGCGTTCTGAAAACGAGACGGATGGGCTATGACGGAAAAGGACAGATCCTTTTGAGATCTGAAGCAGACTTGAGTGGTGCAATGAATGAAGTCGGAAACGCACCTTGCCTGGTTGAATCTTATGTCGAGTTTGATCGTGAGCTTTCGGTAATTGCAGTTTGCAGTGTGGGAGGTGTGACGTGCTACTCGCTGATTGAGAACGAGCACAAGAAGGGGATTTTGCAGCAAAGCATCGCGCCTGCTCCGAATGTTTCATCAGCCCTTCAGGACCGTGCCAACAAGGTTGCAGCTTTGATTGCGAAGGAGCTGGGTTACATTGGCGTTTTTGCGGTGGAACTGTTCCAAGTTGGCGACGAGCTGTTTGGGAACGAGATGGCGCCACGAGTTCACAACTCTGGACATTGGACAATTGAAGGTGCGGTTACAAGCCAATTCGAGAATCACCTTCGGTGCATTCTGGAGGAGTTGCCCGGTCCAACGCCAAACAGGTTTCGTTGTGTAATGAAGAATTTGATTGGTCCACCCGATGCCGACGAACTGCTTCGCGTATCACAAAAGCGTGAAAACGTTTTCTTTCATGATTACGGCAAAGAGCCGCGAGCTGGCAGAAAGTTTGGACACTACACGACGATAGAGCCGCTAAGCTGAGCTCTACCAATACGGCGGAAACACGAAGCCTGCAGAATCACCCTTGGCGGTATTAATCGGTTTGACCGTCTCGAGCTCCCAACCATCTTTGTCGCGGACGCAGATGAGCTGGTACATATCGCGATACGTGCCGCCCCACTCCTCGCGCTCCTCTGTAACGACGAGCAACTTCGCGCGATCACCCCAGAGATGCTGGACTTTGGCATACATGAATTCACCTTCGATCTGCTTCTTCTTTTCCGCATACTCGATGACATCGGTGAACTCGCTCTTATGGCGGGCTGAATTGAATTCGACCCATCCGTAAGGGAGCGACATGACCACGAGCCACAGAATTGCGATTCTGCCCGCAGCAGGCGAGTCGCCGATCTTTCCCGTCTTGGTGAAAAGTGAACTGACCCAGTTCGCCACCAAAGAGATGACGAAGGCCACACCTGCGTAAAGTATTAATCCAAACACTGTAGTTAGCATTGTCGGTACTGCAGAGAAGCATTTGGAATGCCAGGCCAGTGGCTGGATGCGGAAACCCCGTACTTTATAGGGTGCCCCATGGGGAGGAATCGAGGGTCCGATGCGTAGAATGGGTTACTGGGCCGGCCCTATGGTCCGGCGGAAGGAGAGCCGCGAAGCTGCCATCTACAAACAGTTCTCGCGAGTTGCAGCAAGGGGTGGTCCTTTTCCGCCCCTTTTGCCTTTTGGGGGGTATACATCGGGCGTGGATAAGACAGTTTCTTCGGCCAGCGAGGCTATTCAGCGTGCCAAGGTGTTTGACGGGATGACCGTGATGTCTGGAGGGTTCGGACTCTGCGGGCTGCCCGAAAACCTGATTATCGCGCTGAGGGATTCTGGGGTGCGGGACCTGACCGTAATCAGCAACAACGCCGGAGTGGACGATTTCGGCCTCGGCCTGCTGCTTCAAACCCGGCAGATTAAGAAGATGGTTTCGAGTTATGTGGGTGAAAACGCGATCTTTGAACAGCAGTTTTTGTCCGGGGAGCTCGAAGTGGAGCTCGTGCCTCAGGGGACTTTGGCGGAGCGGATCCGGGCCGGGGGCGCCGGGATTCCTGCGTTCTTCACGCCTACCGGGTACGGGACGCTGGTCGCAGAGGGGAAAGAGACGCGCGAGATTGACGGCCGTTGGTATGTGCTTGAAGGTGGCCTGAAGGCGGACTTGGCGATCGTGAAAGCCTGGAAAGCGGACAAGGCCGGGAATCTTGTGTTTCGCATGACCGCGCGGAATTTCAACCCGATGATGGCGACGGCGGCGAAGATTACAATCGCGGAAGTGGAAGAGATTGTGGAGATCGGTGCGCTCGAGCCGGACTGCATTCATGTGCCCGGGGTTTATGTGAACATGGTTGTGAAAGGACAGTTCGAGAAACGGATCGAGCAGCGGACCGTTTCGAGTTAGTGAAACCAAAAATTTATGTAGGAACCTCAGGGTTCAGCTACGCGGACTGGGTTGGTCGTTATTACCCTGAAGGCACAAAGCCTTCGCAGATGTTTGAGTACTACGCGGCGGAATTCAACTGCGTTGAGATTAACTCTACTCATTACGGCTACTTATCGCCACGGACTGCAAACTCGTTGGTGAGCCGGGCGCCGGATGAGTTTCGGTTTAGCGTCAAGCTTCATAAGGATTTCACCCATGTGCGGCACCACCTGAAAAACGCTGTTTCGAAAACGAATGCTCAGAATCGTCCCTTCGAAGCGGAAGGAAAGCTTGGAGTGCTTTTGGCGCAGTTTCCCTTTTCATTTCACTACAGCGACGCGAATTTTAGGTTTGTGAAGCTGCTGACGGAGCATTTCGAGAAGTTGTGCATCGAGTTTCGGTGCGAAAGTTGGAACTTCCAGGAAGTTCATAACGAACTGCGGTCACATGGGACGGCGACCTGCGTAGTAGATCAACCACGGTTGAAGGGACTAAGTGGATGGAATCCGATGAGAACTTCTGACACCGCCTACGTTCGCTTTCACGGGCGGAACTCGGCTTCATGGTACGAGCATGAAGAGGCCTGGGAACGATACGATTATGAATACAAAGAGTCGGAGTTGAAGCCGTTGGTGCCGGGTATTCAAAGTCTTGCGGAGGACGCTCGCGAGGCATATCTATTTTTCAACAATCACTATCAGGCGCAAGCGATCACAAATGCTCGGCAGATGGCCGCGCTTATTGGCGCTCCAATGCCGAAGTTGCAACGAGATTTACTTGGTGAGAATTAGCCGTTGTAAATAATCTTCTTTACGACGTCTATCGTATTGCACGCATCGCCGGTCGCCATTGCTGAATCGAGCTCCTGTTTCTTGACATAGATTTTCAGGGCCTTCTTCATGCAGTTCGCGAAGAACTCCATGCTTTGGCGCATTGAGCGAGTCTGCTCGGTACGATATGTGAATTGGTCCTCTCCGAACCAGCCCGTGTAGCCTGTGTCAAGCGCTGCATAACAGAACTCAATGAGTCGCCACACATCATCGGTGCCCGCGATGCGGTCCTCGTCGTTGCTGTTGAACTTTGCGCCATTGATGTGGAAATTCGCAATCGGAACTCCGACTCGCTTGAGCATATAGAGCGAGTCTGCCGGGGTGTTGCCAACCATCTGCTCGTGGCCGTAGTCAATGACGACACCCATAACCGTTTTGCCGAGATTCTTGTTGACTTCCTGCGCGACCAACGCGGCTTTTGCGACGGTGTTGACAATCATATTGCCTTCGCGGGGCTCTTTTTGTTTGGGTTCTGTCCCGAACTTTAGCCCGAGTGAGTCGGCGCGCTCTGCGATTTCGGTGCAGCCATCAATGTACCAACTCAGCCGCTTGCCGTAATCTACTTCAAAGTGGTAATCCCACCCATCAGAGCCGGGCCACAGGTTCCCGCTAACACAGCCGATCTTCTTGGCAATTTCGATTCCTTGAAGGCACAGGTTTACGCAGTCCTTTCTTATGCCCGCATCCGGATGCGTGACACCGCCGAATTTCCACTTCGGGTCTGTCCATGTGTTCATGTTCATGTTAGTCGGCGTGACGTTATGCGTTTTCAGTGCGGTAGCTATCGAATCAAACGCCGCTTGGTCGAGGGCGTAGTTGGAGTCAATGAAACAACGCTCGTGAAATTCGATCCCCTGAATCCCTGCGCGAGACACTCTTTCAATCTGGTCTGGAATCGTGTCCTTGAAATTCGGGTCGTTGCTGCTGTATCCAACGGGACAGAAGCGGTCGAAAAACTCGCCCGCGCACCAATGGCCTGCTGCGAAATTGATGCCGAACTCCTTGATAAGTTCGTCAACAAGCGAGCCCTCAAGATAGCCGTTGTACTTGGTTTCAAGCGACGCAAGAGATTGAGAATTTATGTTCATACTTGTTTTCCGGAAGCTCTTCTGAGTCTATCCCGTATCGCACTCCAGGCGGGTGTGTCTGGAGGGAATTCGACCACGATTTCTGGGACGACCGCTTGGTCGAGCTTGTGAAGCGTGGCGTACAGTAGGCGGGCGTATTCGACCGGCTCGTTCGGCATCTGAATGTGTTGTGCCCCGCATGGCGACTTTCCCAGAAGCATTGCGCCGGAGCTTGGGGGCGGCGATTCGTCCGGCTTCAGAATTCTCAGCGGAGTCCTTGGGGCGTAATGGACTTCCATCATTCCTGGGGCAGTGATCTGCTCGACCGGACCACGCGGCAGTTCCGGCGCGACTCCAATCACGGCCTCAATGTCGGTTGGCGTAACTGGCCCCGGACGAAGGATTCGCGGGTATTCAGCGGTGAGATCAAGAATTGTGGATTCAATGCCGCCGGTTGTTTGGCCCGCGTCGAGAACGAGAGGAACGATCCCATCCAATTGGGAAGCAACATGCTGCGCGGTTGTTGGAGAAAGCAAAGTTGACCGATTGGCGCTTGGCGCTGCGATCGGCACTTTTGTGGCTACGAGAAGTTCCCGAGCCACTGCGTTCGAGGGCGACCTTAGGGCGACTGTTTGCAGGCCGCCAGTGGTGATACTTGGCACCAAGTCGAGTTTGGGCAGGACGATTGATAGCGGTCCCGGCCAAAACGCATGAACAAGCAGGTGTGCCGGAGTCGGCCATTCAGTGCAGAGTTGAATAGCGCTGAACTCGTCAAGTACATGAACGATGAGCGGATTGAAACTTGGCCGACCTTTTGCCGCGAAAATTTTCTCGACTGCGGTCGGATTGAGAGCGTTTGCTCCAAGCCCGTACACCGTCTCGGTTGGGAATGCAACAACTTCGCCCGCGAGAATCAGATTCGCCGCGCGCTCAATAATGAGCGGGTCTGGGTTGTCGGGATCAACCTGAGCTATTTCGGTGCGCATCGAGTGCGCAGATTTTAGCCGCAATCAGCAGAATTGAAACTCGGGAGCGCCGTAAATGAGCTTGCACGCCGCCTTGAGGAGCACGGAGGCCTTTTTCGGCTCTTTTAGCGCGTCAACTCCGCCCTCTTTTGAGCAAGCGGCTTCAATCAGCTTGAGCTTTTCTGCGGGCAAGCCTGTATCGAATATTTTGTTGAGCGCGGATGCGACGTCAGCAGGGCTTTTGGGAGTGAACTCTGTGATGATCCTATTTGCGAGATGGGGCGCGAGTCGTTGGTCGGTGTCATCGCCAAACAGCAGTTCGGCGACCTTCATTCGCTCCGTCATCGTTGCGGAGTTCACCCATTTGTCTCCCCATTCCCATCCTCCGACGTTCGGAGGGAACAAGAGCTGCATGCCCTGGAGTTGCATGGAAAGCATGAGACCGTACCCAACCGCAAGCGCGATATCGTTTGCTGGCGCGAGCGGAGTTGGGTTTTTGGGTCGCATCGCGATAACGAAGTCGCGAATTTCAAGCTGCCTTGCGATGGGTATGACGAAGTCGGCAGGACTTTTTACAATTTTGCGTTGCGCTTTATCGCTCCAGAATTCATCCATTTGCGTCATCGCTTTTAGAATCTTCTTGATGTCATATCCGCCATCGAAGTATGTCTTGATCAGTTCCTCTTGGACTTTTGCTTCTGGTTTGTCGTATACAAAGTAGCTCCACAGCTTCGTGGTGATGTTGCGGGCCGTTTCTGGCCTTTTCACCAAGATATCGAGAACTTGTGCGTCGTCAAACGTGCCCTTCTCACCCAAAACGGTCTTCTCGCCAGAGTCGTGGATGTCCGGATAGATCGCAAACCCGACCATTGGCCTGTCCTCCAAAACACATTCCTTGATTTGTTCGTAAATGTGTTTGCCTTTTCCTTCGGCGACCGCAAAAGTGGTCAATCGTCCGGTAAGAGCGCGCGAGACTTCCTTGATATCCTGCTCCGTGTATCCCGAACCCATCGTAAACAGCTCGAGCAGCTCGCGACCGAGGTTTTCATTCGGCTTGCCTTTGGCGCTAAGCGAATTGTCGAGGTAGATAAGCATTGACGGATCGCGAAGCATTGCTCCAAGCAAATTGCGGAAATTACCGTTGGCATGTTTTCGAATTGATGTTAGGTAGATGTCGAGAGCAGGACCAAACTCGACTTTCGTGCCGCTAACGGCGAAGTGGTCATGCCAGAACAGTGTTAGTTTTTCTTGAAGTGGACGACGTGTGAGCAGCATGCGGAGGGTCCACAGAATCGCTGGCCTATACGCGTCAACGGCGACATTGCCGTTTTTCTCCATGAGAAATTCTGCGAGCGTATAGGGAAATTGCTCGTCGGTCGCCTCGTAATCTACGAGGCGATTCACTGCCTCTTCTACAGAGAACTTCGATAATTCATCAAGCTCTCTCTGACTCGCGCCGAAACCAAACCTTCGCAATAAGTGGGCGATTTTCTCCCGGTTATCCATAACTCTGCTCCTGGTTGCATTGTTGCAGAAGCGATTAGGCCCATCGGGACTTTAGTCTGTTTCGGAGCCCATTGTCGGGCTGCTGTAATTCGGCGGTTCCTTAGTAATCCAAACGTCGTGCGGATGAGACTCGCGCAGCCCTGCGTTCGTGATCTTGATAAATTCTGCGTTGGTTCTGAGGTCGGTTAGAGTTGCTGCGCCGCAGTATCCCATTCCAGATCTGAGTCCTCCAACGAGCTGCGTCATGATTTCATGCAGCGGTCCGCGATACGGCACTCGTCCCTCGACGCCTTCGGGCACAATGTTCGGCCCCTCTTTGACTGCGAAATATCTGTCGCTGCTGCCTTGACGCATCGCGCTGATTGATCCCATTCCGCGATAAACTTTGTACGCGCGGTTTCGATACATCTCAATTTCGCCGGGGCTTTCGTCACATCCAGCGTACATATTCCCCATCATGACCGCGTTAGCGCCTGCTGCCAGCGCTTTTACGACGTCGCCCGATGATCGGATGCCTCCGTCGGCGATAGTTGGAATGCCAAGTTCGGCGCCTGCATCTGCACACTCTTTCACCGCATCAAATTGTGGAACTCCAACACCAGCGACGACGCGAGTAGTGCAAATTGACCCCGCGCCGATGCCGACACGCAGAGCGTCGGCTCCGAGTGAGGCAAGCTCTTTGACTCCATCTTTGCCGATGACGTTTCCAGCGATGACCTTTAGATCTGGCAGCTTCGACTTCAGCAGCTTCACGCAATCCATCACCCCTTTGCTGTGACCGTGAGCCGCGTCAATGACCACAAAATCTACACCCGCGTCACGAAGTGCAGTTGAACGCTCAAGTGGTTGTCGCAATGCGCCGATCGCCGCGCCAACGACCAGCCTTCCTTTCGCGTCTTTTGTCGCGTTCGGAAACTGCTTGACCTTCATGATGTCTTTGATTGTGATTAGCCCGATGAGAATCCCGCTATCGTCAACGAGGGGGAGTTTTTCAATTCGATGTTCTTGCAGGATGCGTTCGGCCTGTTCGAGCGTCGTGCCAACTTTGCCTGTGATTAGATTTGCTGCGGTCATTCGTTCGCTTATGGGACGCTCGAACTCGGTAACAAATCGAATGTCGCGGTTAGTTAGAATTCCAACGAGCTTGCCGGATTCGTCTGTGATCGGCACGCCGGAGATGTGATACCTCTCCATAAGCGCGACGGCTTCCATTATCGTGTTGGTTGGTCCGAGTCGAATGGGATCGTGAATGACGCCATGTTCGCTGCGCTTGACACGATCAACCATGTCGGCCTGTTGATCAATCGTCATGTTGCGGTGAATGACACCAACTCCGCCTTCTCTCGCCATTGCGATGGCCATGCGCGCTTCTGTGACCGTGTCCATTGGCGACGAGACAAACGGCACATGCAAATTGATGCCCGGGAGCAGTTCGGTGGAGATGTCAACCTGGTGAGGCATGACTTCCGTTCGTCTGGGGACCAACAGAACGTCATCGAAGCTGAGTCTTTCGTTCGGGCTTACGGTTGGCATATTTGAATGTACCCGATGAACAGCAGTTCTGGGCTACGTTTTCGGCGCTCTCACCAAAATCATTTCGGAAGAAACCGCCTCGAGTAACCCTTCGATCATGGTTTGCGGTTCTCGCTTGGTGAGCTCTTCCGTGACGAGCGAAATCACGCACACCATGACACCTTTGAGCGCAGGTTCGAGGCCGGCGGCAACGCTTCGACATCGCTCTACGATGGGGGTTACAACAATTCCACGTTGACCGAGAAGATCAGTCGCCAGTTTGAGCGACTCAGTCGCTTCATGTTCTTCTTCTGGCAACGGGGTGCTTGTTGGTAACGCTCGGGGAACAACGATGGGATAAAACGCTGTGACCGCGAGATGTCGCCTTTCTGCAATCGCACAAGCGAGCGAAATAGCGTGAGGATCTGCAGCGCTTCCAGTGAGGCAAAGCAACAAGTGGCCCGTGACATGCTGCTCCGACTTTTTCCCATTGCCGATTTCGTCAATCATGTCGAGAGAGTTGCGCGCATCTTCGACTGTTGCGGCGATGGCAAGACCCGAGCGAACGTCCGGAACCTCGGAAAGAATTTCGCGTACATGCGCTGGCACGTTTGCAACAATGATTCTCGCTCGTTTTGACTCGATGTGAACCATCATGTCGTAAAACGTTTGTGCGCCATCAAGTGAAACTTGCTTGAGTCCGCCGCAATCCACAACCACTCCTCTTGGATGCCTCTTTAGCAGTAACCCTGCCGCGGTCCTGATCGCCTCCCACTGATTAGTGGTCAGGTCGCCCGAGAGCCGAATGATGTCATTTATGGATTCTACGATCATTAGTCTAAGAAGTACCTTACGCTGGTCACGACAACGTTTTTGCGCGAAGCAAGCGCCATTTTGATGGGCAATGCCGAGTTGTTGTGCAGGATTCCCTGCCACCACTTTCTTGGAACCGCCTGCGGCACAATAACAGTAAGCATGTGGTTTTCTTCTTCGCCCACCGCTTCGTCAATGTAGTCCATCAGCGGCTCTACCAAAGAGCGATATGGCGATTCCAAAATCACGAGAGGGATATCCGGCGCATGCTGTTCCCATTCGGCTTTGACTGAGTCCACGGACGAAGGGTTGACGGTTATGTGCACGGCGCGGCAGTCCGTGCAGAGAGTTCTCGCGTATGATATGGCGCTCAAGACTCCACGATGGATGCGTGGGACGAGCAACAGAACCGTAGTCGAGAGATTAGGTGCGTGTTCGCCGGGCGGAACGTTAAGTTCTTCTGCTAAGTACTCGTAGTGGCGTTTGACCCACATGAAAAAGAACAGCAATACAGCGGAGGTCACCACAACTAGCCACGCGCCATCTTGAAACTTAGTGATCAGGATGATGAGCATGACAACCCCGGTTGTCAACGTTCCAATCGAGCTCGCGATAACACCCCAGAGCGGTTGTTTCAGCCTAACCTGCCGAATGACCATTCCTGCCTGACTCAAAGTGAACGAGGTGAAGACTCCGACCGCGTAAAGGGGTATGAGCTTATGGGTGTCACCGTGGAAGAAGAAGATCAACATGCCCGCAGCGATTGCAAGCAGCAATATTCCGTTTTGGAACACGAGACGGTCGCCTAAGTTCGAAAGTTGGCGGGGCATAAAGCTGTCCCTAGCGATGAAGCTACACAGGCGAGGAAAGTCCGCAAATGCAGTATTTGCCGCAAGCACGAGAATTGCCATTGTCGCGATTTGAAGAATATAGAAGATCGCTCCCGTTCCGAACATCCCCTCGTTGAGCTGAGCGAGCACCGTTTTATAGTTCGGATCTTCGATTTTCATTGGCATAACGCCGAAGTGGGACGCAAGCCAACTCACTCCAATAAATAGGCTCATCAGCACAACTCCCAACAGCAGGAGTGTGCGACTGGCGTTCTGAGCCTCGGGTGGGCGGAATGCGCCTGCGCCATCCGCAATCGCTTCTATTCCTGTTAGCGCGGTGCATCCCGCTGCGAACGCGCGAAGTACAACCCACAGCGCCGATGCCTGGACGAGAGAGTGTTCAACAGATGGAAGGTGGGAGATGCTTTCTGGTCCCGCGCCTTGCCCTGCCCTGATTAATCCCCAAACTATGAGCCCCAAGATGCAAGCGATGAAAGTGTAGTTGGGAACGGCGAATACAAGCCCGCTTTCTCGTGTGCCACGCAAGTTGACCCAGGTCATGATGGCAATGCACACAAGTCCCATTTCAACGATATGGGGCTTGAGGACTGGATACGCGGAGGCGATGGCAAGAACGCCACTGCTTACGCTCACTGCGACGGTGAGCACATAGTCAATTAGGAGCGCTGCGCCGGCAACCCGGCCGAGTTTCGATCCAATGTTATCGCTGGTGACTCGGTAACCGCCCCCACCTGCAGGATATGCATAGATTGTTCGCACGTAGCTAAACACGACGATGGCCACAAGAGCAGCGATGCTGATCGCGATCCAGACGACATTGCCGCTGGCGACAACCGTTGAAGTGGCCAAAACCAGAAGAATCTCTTCGGTCGCGTAGGCAACTGAAGAGATGGCATCGCTGGCGAACACAGGCAGGCCAAAGAGAATGGGAAGTCTCTCATGGTGGGATCTTGAAGTCGCGATCGGCGCGCCGAAAATGAGCCGCTTGGCGGCCGTAAACAGTTTTGAAAACATCTTGTTGGTCGCTGTTCAGACCTGGTAGCGCAGGTTACCTGAGAGAAGTTCCTGCACCGAACCATCCTCTGAAACGATAAGCCATAGAGTTGCAGGGGGCAGGTTTAGCTCTCGTCTTGGGTTCACGCTGCATGTGTCGGTCGCCACGTCTGGACCGAAATCGCTCCAGAGATTGCTGAAGACGTCGGCGAGCGTACTGCTGCTACCGCAAAGCGTCCCGGACGGCAGGCGTACCGCTCCGTCGTGCACCGTTACCTGGTGTCCCCACATTTCGGAGAACTTGGGTGCGCTCGGGCCGCTAAACATTGTCCCATCGCTGATTCCAATGATTCGTTCAACGCCAACCGAACGGATTAACAGTTCGGCCGCCTTTCGAGACACATGAACACGGTCGTAAATGAGTTCACATGTCGGGCGATTTACGAGACCGAACCCTACGCAACCCAACTCGCGGTGGTGTAGTGGCGACATCGCGTTGTAAAAGTGCGTCATGCGGGTTGCGCCGAGTTTTGACGCCAGCACAAGCTGGTCATACGTCGCACAACTGTGGCCCACAGAAACTTTGATGCCGACTTTTACGAGCGAAGTGATGAGATCGCTTGCCCCGTCAATCTCGGGCGCGAGCGTGACTAACTTTATTTTCTCAAGTCTGTCGCCAAGCTCGCGCGAAAGTTGTTCGAACGATGGTGGTTGAATATGTTCGGACGGTTGCGCGCCCGCTGCATCGGATGAGATGTATGGCCCTTCTAAATGAAAACCAGCGGTGCCAGTGAAATCCGTCACCGCGTCTATCGCCGCCCGAACGTCAGCCCAGCTTGCCGTGACCGTCGTGGGCAAAAACCATTCCACGCCGACGCTTTGAAGCGCGGCAGCAATCTGTTCGGATTCCCCGCGCATTACGTCGAATCCCGACGCACCATGGCAGTGAGTGTCAACCAATCCCGGCACCAAGTAGTGCAGGTCCGGTTCGTCCGAACAGGACCCAACCGACATGCGCTTGCTGTCGAGCGCAAAAGACTCCCATCCGTCGGCTGTTCTAAGTCGTACCTTCAATTCTTGATATATCCCCCAGAAGTCTTTGACACGTACCCAAGGACCTCTAAGAGGGTGAGCTCACCCAATAGCGGTCCCGCCTGCAAGTTTAGCTTTTCTGCAATGACATCTGGGATTTCGGGTTCAGAACTCAGCAGCGCGAGGATGCTCCGTTGGCCTTCGGTGAGTTCGGCTTTTTCGGCTTTTCCAATGCGCTTTTTTACGCCAAGAGCTTCGAAAATCTGATCCGGCGAGTACAACAGTGTCGCACCTTCGTTTATCAGTCTGAAGCTGCCTCGATGACTCAGTGAATCAATGTTTGCTGGAGTCACAAACATATGGCGACCGTGCTCTGCTGCCGAAGAAGCCGTGGTTAGTGCGCCACTTTTTTCTGGGGCCTCAATGACGACGACCGCACGACTGAGTCCCACGATCGTATCGTTTCGAGTTGGGAATCGCCACCAATCCGGTGCCGAGCCGAGAGAGAATTGTGAAACGATGGCGCCGTTTTGAATAACTCGGTCAAACAACTCGCGATTCAACTTCGGATACGGAACGTCAACTCCGCAGCCCATAACAGCGATCGTGCGCCCTCCAACTTCGAGCGCGCCTTCGTGCGCGGCTGAATCAACACCATGCGCGCCACCAGACACGATAGTCACTCCAGCGGACGCTAGCTCCATTGATATCTTTTTTGCGACCGCTTTGCCATAAACACTTGCCTTGCGCGTCCCCACAATCGCGACGGCTAACGTGTCTTCGGGGAGGAGTGTTCCGCGAAAAGAAATCGCAACCGGAGGGTCGGCAGATCTCAGGTTCTCGGGAAACTCTTGCTCGTCGCATCCAATCCACTTGATTCCTGCTGGGATGATGCCCGTATTTCCCGCCTGAGCGATCTGCTTGTCAGACTGGGAGATTGCGTCAGAGTCGAGCAACTGCTGCAAAGTACAACAGTCAGGCCCGAGCTGACTTAGTACAGCTCGGGCCTTAGTTGGTGATAGTTCAAGCGACAAGAGTCCTTGCCAGAACTCCGGCGCTCTCATTAGCCGGAACCCGACCCGCCGCCACCACCTGCGGCGGAAGGCCCACCAGGTTTGACGTCATCGCCGCGTTGCTTGATAACAGGAAGCGAGTTGTCAACTACGATTGTAAATGACTTCTCGGTAACGTTTCCGACCCAATCCGCAACTGAAACGGTGAACGTCTTTCGCCCATCGGACAGCGGTGGGTTAGCGCCTACGGCAGTGCTTCCGCCTTCCCGGATGCGAATCCATAGGTTGCCGGTGCCAGGTTCGTAATCGAATTTTGCGAGCTGTCCGTTCAAGGTCACTCGAATACTCTTCGACATTACGCCGGAAGTTTCATCCGAGAGGTTGAAAACGATGTTCAGCCCAGCTCCGCCGAACAGGTGCGCACCTTGAGGCGGTGTAAGCATCTTGATGTTGGGTCCAGTCTCATCGGCTCCCAGGTCCATGCCCCATGCGAAGACTGAGCCTTCATCTCCGATCGCATACATCGCAGTGTCAGTGGCCGCTACAGGGCCAATGACGCCGACGGAGGTGATGGCCGAACTCGAATTCGTTGTTCCGCCTCCCTGTCCCGCTCTGGCGGTTCCACCGGCTGTGGCGCCCGTCCCGCCACCTCGAGTCATTCCGACGATGGGCATCGTGCTGTATTCCCACAGAACTGCACCGCCGGGTCGAGACGGGTCAACGAGGAACATCGCTCCGCCCCGGGATTTGACGAGAACAGTTTCATTTAGGCTTTGCGGCGAACCTGCGAGATAGCCGCGCAATTCGATCGGCTTTTGGCTCGTGAGACGGCCGTTCAGGTCGAACACGAAACACTTCATGTCGTCGGTGGCTACGACGCCACCTTTAGGGGTCATTGCAACGGAGCCCGCCAGGTGAGCCGGGAAGTTTCTTGTCCAATTTGGTCTGCCGGTTTTTGCGTTAATCTTGGCGACCTGCTGACCAGTCACGACGAATACTCCACCGTCATAAATCACCGGGTTTCCGTCAATCGGCACTGAACCGACATTGAGCACCCAGTTGAATTTCTGCTTTGAGGTGCTGAACGATGCGAGCTGGCTTGTGGCGGTGTAGAAAATGAGATCGCCTTCGTGCATGACCGGACGACCGACAATAGCGTCGTTGATGTCGAAATCAGAAGCCCAAGCGCGCGAGCCGCTAACGGTGTTAATCGCAACGATTCGGTTATCGCTGGTGAACAGATAAGCGAGATCTCCGTCGGCGAGAACATGTCGGGCAACCGAACTGGACAGGAGGAAGGTCCACTGCTTTGTGCCGTCGTTCTTATTTAGGCCGAATACCGCCTTGTTCGTGTTGCTGGCGATGATCATGTCCCCTGCCATCGCGGGTGTCGCTCTGAACTCGCCCTCTAACTCTGCCCCTTTCGGGAAGCTCCAGAGCTCAGTGCCGGTAGTAGCGTCGAGCGCGTGAACAGACCGTCCGACAGCAACGAATAATCGGTTGCCGTCTATGACGGGGGCGGATGTTGGGGCAGTCACGGCCTTGCCGAGCCATCTCCAGCCGAGGGGCATCGGGCCCGAGATCGCAAGGGCTGCTCCGACGGTGGCGACCGCAAGGCCGAGAAGCGGGGTTCGCAAAGAAATCATTGTGAGTTTCCTCCTAAAGGCAACTACGAGTATAACCGCTGGGCGGCCTCTGATGGCACCCGTTGCCCGCGGAATTTGACGCTTATTGGGTTCGTTTCGTCACTACGCCTTTGGGCCTGGAGCGAAAAACCCGATAGGTATAATCCGCATTCCCCTCGGGCTCATAGCTCAGTTGGTTAGAGCGCGCCCCTGATAAGGGCGAGGTCGGTAGTTCGAATCTACCTGGGCCCACCAGTTTCCTCCTCCGTGTTCTACTGCTACATTCTGGAAAGCCACCGGAACCACCGGTTTTATGTTGGGCACGCCCAAGACCTCGACCGGCGGCTCCACGACCATAACCGAGGACACGTCACCGCCACGCGAAACAAGGGGCCCTGGAAGGTAGTGCACTACGAGGGATTCGCAACCAGGGCGATGGCCTCTCGGAGGGAGAGGGAGATCAAAGGCTGGAAGAGCGCTGCCCTGATTCGTGAGCTTATCGCGGGTTCCGGCTTAGGGCGTCCCGATAATCGGGAAGGTCGGTAGTTCGAATCTACCTGGGCCCACCAGTTTCCCCCTCCATGTTTTCCAGCCTGCGTTCGTCCCGGAGGTCGAGTCGGGCGCCGGCGGGAACTGATATCTCAGGCAAGGTACAGGAGAGCAGCGGGTCGCGAGTCTAACTGCCGATCAGTCGCTTCAACTTGCTCCAGCTCTTGTGTTGATACTCTTTCGCGGAGGCGAGTGAACTCTGCGCTGAAAGTAGCTCAGAACGCACGCGCGAAACATCCGCCTGTGTATCGCGGCCCTCCTCAAATCTGAGGAGCGTGATTCTCATCGCTTCTCCGGCTGCTACGACTTCCGCTTCTGCAGCTTTTATCGAGACTGAACTTGTCTCCCACTGTGCCCACGTCGCAGTCGTTTCTGCTCTGACTTGGTTCGCGACGTGATCGCGGTGTGCCTCGACCATCAGAATCTTGTTTCTGTACTCAGAACGCGCGCCGCGCCGAAGCCCACCGTCGAGTAGTGGAACCGAGAGTGATACTCCGGCCGTGACACCGGATTTTTTGTCCCCTGCCGGATTAGATACGGAGTCTGCGTTGGCAAACAGTTTGAGTGAAGGAAGATTTGACTGGACCGCACTCTCGTATCTGCTTTTCTGTTGGAGGATTTCCAAATTCGCCAATTGGATTTCGAGCGAGTGAGTTTGAGCAAGTTGAAGCGCAGCGTCGAGCGATTCGGGAGCCTCTAACTTTATGTCCCACGCGCCGACCGTTCCTCCCGAAAGTTCTGCCCCGCAACATGCAACGACGCGAGCGAGCGCGCCAACGAGTTCCGCTTTTAGTTCGCCAAGCTCTCGTTCGCGTTTCAGCCGCTCTGCAGTTGCGGACATCATCATGGATTGCGGTACGCGTCCCGCTTCCAATCGCTCCTTCATCGCGCGCTCTATCTCGATGGCCGACTCAACCGCCGCAGCGTGAGCCGCAATCTCTTCTTGAACGCGCGCTGCCACACTGAATTCCGTGCGGACTTCGAGGAGCAAATCCAGCCAGACCACACCTTCTCGCAACTGAGCGTCTCGGTAATACTGCGTCGCGAGTTTTCTGGCCGTAGCGTCACGACCTCCCGTATACAAATCCCACCCAAATGATGCGCCGAGGCCGGTCCCACTCCGATTCAGCATCTCGACCCCAGACCCCGTATCTCGTGCCTCGCCATCGCGCACTCCGGCATATCCAAAGAGATCTATGATGGGAAGGAATGGAGCGATCCACTGCCGTGCTTCGGCTCGGGCGGCCTGAGTTTCGTGCCTGGCCGCAACGATGATTGGGTTACGCTCTCGCGCGAGCCTTTCAACTTCTGTGAGCGGCAACTGCGCGAACGCAATAACTGGAAGCAGCGCAAACGATAAGAGGAATCTATTGGTCTTCACCACGGTTCTCCTTTTGGATCGAATTAGTTTTTGAGATCTTTGATCTGAGCCAGTTGCTCATGTCATCAACAACAGTGTGCATGATCGGGATATCTACAAGCGAAAGCAACGTGCCAACGATGAGTCCACCGACAATCACCGTGCCGAGAGGCTGATACGCGTCGAGGCCTGACTTTGGCCAAAAAGAAATCTGCAACATCACAACAATTGTTATGAGAGAGGTCATGAGAATTGGCCGCAATCGCTGAGGACAGGCGGTCGCAACGGCTTCGTCTCGAGGCACCCCAGACTTTCTCACTGCGAGAATGAGGTCTATCATGAGGATGGCGGTCACGATATCCATGCCGCTCAGAATGATTACGCCGAGGATCGAAACAGTCGAGAACGACTGGTGCATGACCCAAAGCATGAAAAAGACGCCGCTCAACTCAAGAGGCAGACTGAGCACCATTTGAAGCGGTTGGAGGAATGATTTGAACTGCGCGACCAGAACGAGATACATCATCACAAGCGCCAACACAAGACCTCCGAGCAATACTCGGAACGAGTCCATCATCTGCGTCATATCTCCGCGAGCGTCAATTCCATACCCTGGAGGCCAATTGAGCTTCGACATCGCTCTCATCTGAACGTCCATCGTTGCGTCCATGCTCGGCCTACCGTCTTTTCGGTAGTAACCGCCGAACGAGATCGCACGTCGGAGTTGATCGTGTTCGATCGCGCTTGGTGCCATCACTTTTTCAACTGAGGCGATTTCGGAAAGCGGAATCATCGCGCCTGTTTCCGACTTGATGTACAAGCCGTCGAGGTCTTCTTCAGTATCGCGGTTGCTTTTTTCAAACCGTATGTTTATGCTCGTGAATCGCTTGGTGCCAAGACGATAGAACTCCATTGGACTGGAACCGCGAAGCGCAAACTCGGCTTGTTCGGCAACATCCACCGGTCGAACTCCCAAGGACGCGGCCTTGTCATTGTCCACGTTGAGTTTGTAGACAGGTCGTGTCATTTCCCAACTTAGGAATGGCTGCGCGATGTCGGGCTTTCCTGTGGCGGGATTGACCGATTCGGATTCGGCGATCTTCAGTGTCTTTTTCGCCAGCGCATAGATTTGATCGAGGTCATCCCCATGGACCACCAGCGCAATCGGAGAGAGCGAAGTTGCCATCACGTCGCTGCCCATCTCTTTGATTTGTATGCGACGGATGTTCGGAATCTCCTTGAGAGCACGCGCCTGAATCTTGTCCATGATTTTGAATACGTCGGGACGCCCTGCGCCTTTATCTGTTAGAGTGAGCATTCCAGAGACGCCGCTAATCTGGTTCATCTGATACCCTGTGAGGTATGCGCCACCAGTCGTCATTCCGGGTCCTGATTCGACTCCGAGTTCAAGACTTGCGTTTGTGATCCATCCTTGATTCAACCCCTCTTCGCGGATGATCGCCTCAAGTTTTTTTGTTCCACGCTCAGTTTCAGCGAATGAACTTCCCGGCTGCATCTCCATTTGTAGGCTTGCTTGGCCAACATCCGCAAGTGGCATCATCTCGGAACCGATGAAATAGTAGAACCCAAAGCCGACGATCACCGTTAGGCCTACGCGAACAAAATTGGCGAACCGATGTTTCAACAGCCAACGAATCAGCCGCTCGTAACCTGCTTCCATTCGTCGCAGAAATCGCTCAAACGGGCCGAGCGCAATCCGATAGAGCCAACCTTTGCCCTGCCCGGAATGTGGGATTAAGAATTGCGAACACAGCGTCGCCGTGAGGGTCATCGAGACGAAGTAACTAAAGATGAGTCCGAACACGATCGGAAGACAAAGGCCCACAAACATTAGTTGGGTGATTCCACCGCTCAACATCAACGGGACCATTGCGATAATCAGAACGATGGTCGCCGCGAGCACGCTGCGCCTGACTTCAGTGATGCCGTCAATGGTTGCTGTTCGCCGATCTTTGCCCATTCGTAGGTGCCTTTCGACCGCGTGAATGTCAATGATTGCGTCGTCTACTAAGCGCCCGATGGCGATCAGCAGCCCTATGAGCGTGCTGGAGTTAAGGCTCATGCCAAACGGCGTCATTGCGATCAGCGACATTGCGAGCGAAGTTGGGATAGCTGTGAGCGCGATTAATGTGCCGCGCACTTGGCCGAGAAAGAACAGGACCACGACTCCGGTCAAGAAGATTGCCAGCAGAAGCTCGAAAACCATGTTGCCAAATAAGGTATCAACGAACGATGCGTTGTTGTACGCGATGTCGAACTTGATTCCTGGAAACTCCGCTTCAAGTTCGCGAATCGTTTTCATCACTGCGTTTATCGTGACCGGCGAGCTTGCGTCCGGGTTTTGCAGCACGTTCACGGCTATCGCCTCGTCGGAGCCTTCGGCGTGCAAGTGGCGATAGCTGGACCGACGTTCTGCTATCGCATCTTTCACTTCTGCAACGTCCCCGATTCTGACGACCTCGGCGCCCTCTGCTTTCAGCGGCACGTTCGCCACCGACTCTGCGCTATCCAGAAGCGAGTCCACTTGAATGATGGTTTCGGAAGTTGAGTCGGTGATAGCCCCGCCCGATTTGGCAAGGTTGGTTTTGTCGAGTGCTTCTCGAATATCGAGAGCCGAGAGACCATAAGCAGCTAGTTTTGGCCCGTCAATAACGATTTGCAACTGCCGACGGTGTCCGCCAAATGTCGAGACGGTGTAGATATTGGGGTGCGCGCGTTTGAGGCGGTTCAGCACTTCGTTATCGGCAAGTTCGCGCAGACGCGCTAAGCTCCAACCTTTTTGCCGATCGCCGGTGAGCGAAAGTGTAAGCACTGGAAGGTTGAGAGGATCAACTCGCAGCACCCATGACGGTTTTAGGTTTGCACCTGTCGCTGGCAGATCTGCCTGAACGATGTTTAGGAGCGATTGAACGTCGGTCTGGGCTCGCTGCATATTCGCGCCGTAGGCAAACTCAAGCGTGACCAAACTGAAACCATCTTGACTCACGGAGCGAATGAAACGAACTCCAGAAATGTTGGTCATCCGTTGCTCAATTGGCGTCGAGAAATATTTCTCCATCTCTTCGGCGGACCTGCCAGAAGACTCTGTTACGATGCCGATAAGAGGGCTTTCCACATAAGGCATCAACCTTCGAGGCATCACGTGTTGAATGGCAAGCCACCCTAGAATCAACATTGCAATGAAGAACGCGGCGACTGTGTGCGGATGGTCTACAGACCACCGAACTAAGTTGAACCCGGGCTGGGATTCGCGATCAGGCTGCATTCTTTTTCACCAGATCCATCTTGCATTTCGGGCAAGTGCCGGGCTTGTCCTGTTGCACTTCTGGATGCATCGGACAGGTCCAGGTTTGTGATGCGGCCTTCTTTATCGTTTCTCGCCTTGGGGCTTCGGTGTGTGACTTGTGTTCCTCGCTCTGGAGCTCGGTCGGAGTCGCAATCTGGTTCTCAGCGTCGTGAACAAGCGAACCTTCAGATAATCCTGCAAAGTCTTTCCACACGACCTGATCGCCTGCAGCAAGCCCGGACAAGACTTGAATGTAAGTGCCATCAGACTTTCCGACTGAAACAGCTTGTCGAGTGACTTCGTGGTCCGAACTTGCTTTGCGAGGTACCAAGTCCATCTTGCACTTTGGGCATATTCCCGGACCCTTCTCGCTAATTTCTGGGTGCATCGGACACGTCCAATCGGTTCCCACCTCAGGAACCTTTGACCGTTTGAGCAGCCATACATATGTCGTGCCGTCTTGATCCGTCACGATGGCAGATTTTCGTATGGCGAGGGCTTTCTCCTGTCTACCGAGCAGTTGAATCTTTGCCAACATTCCAGGCACGAACGTGCGACCATGTGGATTGATGAGCGCTTCTACACGAATGGTACGGGATGATTCGCTCGCCGTTGGGAAAACTGCGGAAATAGTTGTGTCTACGATCTGATCGCCAGACAGGACACGTACTGGCATTCCGATGCCGATGTTGGCCGCCTGAGCTGCGGGAACGTCCGCTTGAACGCGAACGTTTGAAACTGACTTGACTTTCATCACGATCTGGCCCGGCATTACCGCCGTGCCTGGGCTCACCGTTCGCTCGCTCACGACGCCGTCCGCGAGCGCCCTTAGCTCACGATAATTGGAAGTAATTGCCGCAGCGCTTGCCATCGCCGAAGATGCGCCGGAGTTCAGTCGCATCGAAATCACATTTTGCTTGGCCAGCGCGATGCCGGCTTCTGCTTGTGCGAGTCCTGCTCGCGCGGCCGTTCGGGCGTTGATGGATTCAGTGACCGCTTGCTCAGCGCCTCGCTTCCGTTTCCTGCCTATCTCGACTTGAATTTCGAGCGCACGAATATCTTCAAGCGCGCCTTTGTAAGCTGAAGTCACCTGTTTGTAGTCTCGCTCCGCTTCTTGAAGTTCCGCGAGCGAAATGACGCGAGTCTCATACAGTTTTCGCTGTCTTGCGATCTCTTTATCTTGGTAAGCCACATTCGCTTCGTGCTCTCCCAGGTGCTCCTGCAACGATTTGAGCTCAGCAGCCATCTTCTCAACTTCGAGCGCAGTTGCTTCGGATTCCGCCTTAACTCTCTCGACGCTGTTCTCGGCCATGCGTGCTTTTGCCAGAGCTTCTATCTGAAGGCTCATGTGATGATCAAGATCTCGCTGCGCCATCAGCACCGAGGATCTGAGTGCTTGCGCTTCCAGCGATTTTGCTCGCGCTTCCGCATCAAGCTCAGAGGCGGAGAGAACTGCGAGTAGTTGTCCCGCCCGAACTTTGTCACCTGGATAAACGAGGACGTTTTGCACCAAGCCAGCGACACGAGCCGTAATGTCTTGATCGTTGAATGCCACGATTTTCGCGGGGAACAATCCGCCAGCTGCAAGCGTTCGCTCAGAGACCGTCTCCACGTGAACGGGCGTGACGCCAATGGGTGGCCTCATAGACGTCATGTCCATCGCTTGAGCCTCGATAACAGACATGGCACCAGGTGCGCGCTGCGTTACGACAACACGGTTGACTGCATACAGTGCGCCGACCAACAACAACAGTGTTAGCCAGTGCTTCTTTGTGAAGTTTAGAACGGAAGACATGGATCACCTCGCATACGCGATTCGCGGTCTTAATACGGCAGACGCCGCATAACGAACAAAGGCGTTAGCGGGTGATCGGGGGAGCGCGGAGATGGTGACAACCGACGTCTGGCTCTCGGATGTGATTATCCGGTTCGCGGACTGTCGCCACAGCCAACACTTCTGATTGGTCGAAGGCCGGTGATAACACGCCTGTGACTGCAAACGGGATCTCGAGCGAATCCAGATTGAGCACGGAATCAGAAAAGTGCTCGCCTTTTTTCACCATGCAGGTTCGCAGATCCTGGGTTTTGCACGACCCGCAGTGAGTTGGCTGCGGTTTGTGGCAGGACTTCTCAACCCTTTCGGCCGAGTGGTCTCGACAGAGGCAGACGGTCGCCGCCCACGGGATTTGGGCGACTCCGATCAAAAACGCCAGAAAGATTGCTAAGCGCTTCATGTCAGTCTGCTGTTACCAAGAGAAACGGGACCTTTAGGCAATCCGTTCCAATTAGTTCTTAGTTTAGCTGGTTCTGTGGGGTCGGTTAGGTAGACTTGCGTCCTCCATTGTTAGGTCATGGGGGTATGGCTCGGCCTAGAGAGCACCCCTTTTGGACGGAGGCGTCAGGCGAGTCATAATTTCAAACATCATCCCAAATGTGGGGGTATAGCTCAGCTGGGAGAGCACCTGCTTTGCAAGCAGGGGGTCAGGGGTTCGAATCCCCTTACCTCCACCAGATTTCATATTCGTGTACCACGTTTACATCATCTGGAGTGAGTCGGTACAGCGATACTACGTTGGTCAAACTTCCAACTTAGAGGACCGGATCCACCGTCATAATCGAGGAGCTTCCAGAACGACTCGGAACGGCGTTCCGTGGATGCTTGTTTACAGCGAGAGCTTCACTTCAAGAGCCGAGGCGTGCCGTCGGGAAGCTGAGATCAAGGGCTGGAAGTCTCCGTCCCGGATTCGCGCGCTGGCTTCGGGAGAGTACTCCGTTTGAACGGAGGGGTCAGGGGTTCGAATCCCCTTACCTCCACCAGATTTCATATTCGTGTACCACGTTTACATCATCTGGAGCGAGTCGGTACACCGATACTACGTTGGTCAAAGCTGCGGAGTCAGGACCCAGAGCACCCAAGGCGAAACCTCGGTTTCGCTCAGCCACTCAACGGGGTCACCTGCATTCCCGAGCGGCCGAAGACAGTCACTAACCCGTAGGTTGGCCGAATCGTAGATTGCCCCGTAGCCCGAGTCATCGCACCGAATGTCGTCGCAGACGGGAGAGTCCTTGAATGAGCGAGTAACGATGCGCACGATCTCTTCATTTTGCGCGCCTCGATTCTCAGGAAACGCCTCGGTCGTAAAGCTCACCCACTCCCGCTCGTAGATATCAACGGACGATACGACGTTCACAAATACGCCGCCGGGTCGAAGCAGCTTGCCCAAACTGCGCATCAGGTTCGCCTTGCGGCCCACGCCTGCGATATTGTCAAAAGGAAAACAGGCGAGAACGAGATCGTACGTACCAGCCTCAAAGTTCGAGAAGTCGCCGTCGGAAATTGTGTGAAAAGTAAGGTCTGGGCTAGTCCGCCGAGCCTCCTCGATCATCGCCTTACTGACGTCTACGCCCTCAACCAAGTAGCCAAGATCATGGAGCAGCCGTGTCGAACGTCCGGCACCACATCCAAAATCGAAAGCGCGGCCGGTTGTCGCATGCAGTTTGAGCAACCTGGGAAGGTCGCGTTTGATCAGGTAATAAGTGCCATCCCAATCTAGTTCCGCGTATCCAGCCGCGTACCCGGACCCTTCGTAGACATTGCGCATCTTCTCGGGAGTCTACTTTCCGCTTGAACGCTGACCCCGAGGTTGACGGGACTTGGGTTAACAATTCACCCATACCGCCTTAACTCTCAGTTAACAGCAATCCCACTAAGATTAACGCATGGTTAGACCACGTTCTGTCACGTTCCCTGGTGCAATCATCGCCGGGCTAGTTCTTCTGCTCGTCGGGTGCGGCAAGTCCGATGAGACCCTCTCGTCTGAGTCGCAGTCATCGAACTCGAAGGCCACCGGTTTGTCAGGTGGTGTTGCCATTGATGGAAGTAGCACTGTCGGACCCATCATGGAAGCCGTCGCCGAAGAGTTCCAGAAGGAGCATCCAGACGTAAAGCCGACTGTCGGGATTTCCGGATCGGGAGGCGGATTCAAGAAGTTCGCTGCCGGAGAAATTGATATCGCCGACGCCTCGAGACCAATCGAGGAGAAAGAGATCGCCGCTTGTAAGGAGAAGGGTATTGAATTCGTCGAACTGCCGATCGCATTTGACGGCCTCTCGGTTGTTGTAAACCCGAGCAACGACTTCCTGGAAGACATCACAGTCGAAGAGCTGAAGAAGATTTGGGCGCCCGAAATTGCGGTCAAAACTTGGAATCAAGTGAGGCCGACATTCCCCGCTGAACCCATCAAGCTTTACGGCGCTGGCACCGACTCAGGAACCTTCGACTACTTCACCAAGGCGATCGTCGGCAAAGAGAAATCAAGCCGAAGCGATTATCAGGCAAGTGAAGACGACAACACTTTGGTGCAAGGAGTCGCTGGCGACAAGTTTGCGTTGGGCTATTTTGGCTACGCCTACTACGAGCAGAACAAAGACAAACTGAAGCTGCTGAAAGTGAACGGCATCGCCCCGTCTCCCGATACGATTGCAGACGGAACATACCAACCACTTTCGCGACCTTTGTTCATTTATGTGAACAAGAAATCGTTGCAGGAAAAGCCGGCAGTGAAAGCAATTGTTGAGTTCCTTCTCAAATCGGGTACTGACCTAATTCGCGAAGTGGGATACGTTCCGCTTCCAAGCGAGGATTACGCCGTAGTTCTCGAACGATTGAACGAGATGAAAACGGGAACCGCATTTCACGGTGCCGAGACTGGCATTCGAATCAAGGACATCTTGAAACGCTAGTGCAGGTTATGTGGTCAAATGAGCCAAGTTGATCCCGCGATAGTTGGAGCCCGCCGCAGTAGTATTCGAAAGGAGAGCGGCGGGCTTCGTGGCGTGTCTGAGAAGTTCATCGTCTTCCTAACGTTTCTCTGCGCGTTCGTCGCGGTGCTCACAACAGCCGGAATCATCGGAGTATTAGCTCGCGAGACAATTCTGTTCTTCACGAAAGTTTCGCCAGTAGAGTTTTTCACGGGCACCAAGTGGTCGCCAACCTTCGCTGATCCAAAGTTTGGAGTTCTGCCGTTGGTCAGCGGAACAGTCTTGATTACAGTTGGCGCTGGGTTGTTAGCAGTTCCCCTCGGATTGCTATCAGCGATTTTCCTGAGCGAATACGCTCGGCCCCGGGTGCAGAAAGTGCTCAAACCCGCATTGGAACTTCTCGCGGGAATTCCAACCGTGGTTTACGGGTACTTCGCACTGTTCGTCGTTACTCCGTTCTTGAGGAAAATCGTTCCAAATCTCGAAGTTTTCAACGCGCTATCAGGTGCGATTGTTGTTGGAATCATGATCCTGCCACTCGTGTCATCGCTTTGCGAGGACGCATTGGCCGCCGTTCCACGATCACTAAGAGACGCCGGATACGCCCTTGGGTCCACAAAGGCAGAAGTGACTTGCAAAATAACTGTGCCAGCAGCACTCTCGGGAATCATGGCCGCCGTCGTGCTCGCGCTTTCGCGGGCTATCGGCGAGACGATGGCCGTCTCACTCGCAGCTGGCCAAACACCTAACTTAACTCTCGACCCACGGCAGACGATTGAGACAATGACCGCTTTCATTGTTCAGGTCAGCAAAGGGGATACGCCAGCAGGAAGCACAGCGTATCAAACCATCTTCGCTGTGGGAGCGACGCTGTTCGTCACCACGACTGTGCTAAACCTCTTGGCTCGCCGTCTCGTTCGAAAGTTCAGAATGGTGTACGCATGATCTCAAGTTCACTGAGTTCAAGGCGTAAGTTCAAAAACGCGCTATTTGCTCGCCTGTGCCTGCTTTCCGCGATCTTGGCGACGGTCATTTTGATTGCGCTCATTTGGGGCATCTTGCAACAGGGACTGGGACGGCTAAATGCTGACTTCTTCTCGAATTTTGGATCAAGAATGCCCTCAAGAGCAGGCATAAAGGCGGCGCTTCTGGGCACGGTCTGGGTCGTGGCACTCACTGGAGTCATTGCGATTCCTGTTGGGCTGGCCGCAGCAATTTATCTCGAAGAGTTTGCAAAAAAACGCAATCGTTTGGCTTCGTTCATCGAGGTCAACATTGCAAACTTAGCGAGCGTCCCTTCGATCATTTTCGGCCTATTGGGGCTGGCAGTATTCGTCAGATGGTTCGCATTGGATAGAAGCATCATTTCTGGCGCCCTCACCATGAGTTTGCTGATTCTTCCAACGGTAGTTTTGGTATCCCGAGAGGCTCTGCGCGCGGTTCCTTCCACCTACAGAGACGCATCATTTGCCGTTGGGGCAACCAAGTGGCAAACGGTCCGTCGTGTCGTCCTACCTGCAGGCAGCAGCGGCATCATGACCGGCATTATTTTGGCACTCTCGCGCGCGATCGGAGAAACTGCACCACTCATTACGATCGGCGCAGTCTCATACATCAGCTTCGTCCCTTCAAGGCTGGGGGACAAATTCACAGTGCTCCCGTTGCAGGTGTTCGAGTGGTCCTCTCGGCCTCAGGTTGGATTTCACGAGGCCGCGGCGGCAGCGATTCTCGTCCTGATCGGCGTGCTGCTGATTTTGAACTCGATAGCGATTACCATTAGACTAAAGGCATCAAAACATGTTGGAGGGAGGGCCGGATGACACGATTGATCGAAACTCCTGACCGAGCGGCACAAGAGAGCACGGGCGGCGAGGTAACTTCAACTTCGGCGGTGGTATCCAGTCCGTTGACCCCCTTTGTTGAGCGCGACCACATGATCACTGACTCTAACTCAGAATCGGGCACCACAACCGCCGCACGCACCGTGCTTTCGGCAGAGGAACTTGACTTTTTCTACGGGGCAAATCATGTCCTCAAGAAAGTGAACCTCGCGATTCAAGACAACAGCATCACTGCACTGATTGGGCCGTCGGGTTGTGGAAAGAGCACCCTGCTTCGCACGTTCAACAGAATGAACGATGAAATTCCCGGTGCGTTAGCAAAAGGAAAAGTGACGCTTGAAGGGCAAGACATTTTTGCAAAAGATGTTGATGTCGCTGCATTGCGGCGTAGAGTAGGAATGGTCTTTCAAAAACCGAACCCATTTCCAAAGTCAATTTTCGAGAATGTCGTTTACGGCCCGCGAGTTCATGGCGAGCGCAACATGGCAAAGCTTCACCAGATCGCGGAGCAAAGTCTGAAGCGCGCTGCGTTGTGGGACGAGGTCAAGGACTCTTTGAATAAGTCAGCGTTCGAACTTTCTGGCGGCCAGCAGCAACGGCTGTGCATTGCGCGTGTCCTCGCCGTCGAGCCAGACGTTGTCCTAATGGACGAGCCCACGTCGGCCTTAGATCCTAGCGCGACATTTCGCATTGAGGGGCTGATGGCCGAATTGAAGAAAGACTACTGTGTGGTTACGGTGACGCATAATATGCAGCAGGCGGCACGAGTTTCTGATTTCACAGGTTTTCTTTTGAACGGACAGCTTGTGGAGTTCGGATCCACCGAGCAGATATTCACGCAACCACATGACACACGCACGGAGGACTATGTTCGTGGCCGCTTCGGTTAGTAATTCTACAATTGGAATGCAGAAGATACTGGTAGTAGATGATGAGAAGTCCATCGCAGAGGCAGTGATGTTCGCTCTTCGCCGCGAAGGATTCCACGCGCTGACTGCCGCGACAGCAGACGAGTGCATGCGACTGTTCAGGAACGAGAAACCGGACCTCATTATTTTGGATGTCATGTTGCCTGCGGGCAGCGGGTTCGAGATTTGCAGAACAATTAGGCAGGAGAGCGATGTTCCGATCATCATGCTCACCGCGAGGGCTGGAGAGGTGGACCGTGTTGCAGGACTTGAAATGGGCGCGGACGATTACGTTACGAAACCGTTTAGCCTCCGAGAAGTAGCGGCGAGAGTCAAAGCGGTTCTGCGGCGAAAGCAAGAAGTGCGAAACAGGTCCGAGCGAATTGAAGTCGCCGGCTTGACGATTGATCCATCCAAGCACACGCTTGAAGTTCGCGGCCAGATGATCGAACTAACGCGTCGTGAATTCACGCTGCTGCTTATGCTCGCAACTAACCCCGATCAAGTGTTTGGAAGGGACGTTTTGCTAGATCGTGTGTGGGGAGCAAACGCCTATGTCGAGGCGAGAACGGTTGACGTTCACATTCGATGGCTGCGAGAGAAGATTGAGGTAGACCCTTCTAAACCGAGGATTCTGCTTACAGTGCGAGGCGTGGGCTACAAGTTATCAAGCGCGGGAAATGCCAATTAGTCTTTACGCGCTGATAACGCTTCTCGCTGCGATAGCGATCTGGCAGTTCGTCCGGATTCGGAAGCTGCAAACATCTTCGGAACTCGCACAACTCAAGAACACCGAACAGCTCCGAGAAGCAAAGGAGCAGGCAGCCGAGATAACCCGGAAGTTCGTCGCACTGATGGACGCCTGCGGCAACGCCGTCGCGGCCATTGACGCCAAGGGTGTTATCGTTGACGTGAATGAAAGCATGTGCGGTTTGTACAGCATGCCTTCCTCACAGCTTATTGCTAATTCGCTTCTCAGTGTGACGCTGTCGCGTGCGCTCGACGAACGACTTACTGCAGCGGCGCAAGACGCGAAATCTGAACCAAGAAGAATCCGAATAGACGGACCAGGGGGGCGCAAACTTCGCGTTTCGATCAGATGGCTGACGGATACTTCGGAGAAAGCACGGCCTGCTCTCCTTGTGTTCAGAGATGAGACTAAGTTACGAAGACTTGAAACAGTGCGCCAAGACTTTGTGGCAAACGTCTCTCACGAACTGCGAACGCCGCTCGCGAGCATCCGTGCGATGGCCGAAGCATTGGACTCCGGCGCGATGGATGAACCGGAGACAGCGAAGAGATTTCTTGGCAACATCATCAGCGAAGCCGACCGGCTGAATCGAATTTCGAGCGACTTGCTCACGCTGTCGCAGGCAGAACTTGAACCCCCTGTCAAAGCGCTGTTTGATCTTGCGCAGCTTGCTCGAGAAGTGGGCCAGCGGTACTTGCCCTTTGCAAATGCAAAAGGGATCGGGCTGGAAGTGGTCGCCAATTCAAGTTCGAAGATCTTCGCAAGTAGTCCTCAAATTGAGCAGGTCATCATCAACCTCCTCGACAACGCAATAAAGTACACGTCGGCAACAGGGACAATTACGATGCGCGTGGAAGATGTTGGAGAGAAATCCGTGCTGACCGTTGCCGACACTGGGATTGGCATTTTGCACGAGCACCTTTCGCGTATTTTCGAACGATTCTATCGAGTGGATGAAGCCAGAAGCCGAGACACAGGCGGCACAGGACTCGGCCTCTCCATTGTGAAACATCTCTCGGAAGCGAACGGCGGCGTTGTCAGCGTGGAAAGCGTCTATAATCATGGGACGACTTTCCGCGTGGAGTTTGATATCGCTACGGAGCGACGAATATGATGACACGAGTTGAATTTGAAGAGCAGTTAGAGTCGTTACGAACCAACCTGCTGCGCATGGGTAGCGAGGCCAACGAGATGCTCGGTCACGCAATGGAGTCACTCGCCAGTCAGGATGGTCAAGCGGCACAGGCCGTTATTGCAGAAGACGACAACATTGACGCGCTGGATCTGGCAATCGAGAGCGATTGCATGAAGCTACTCGCACTACAAAATCCGATGGCGCGTGACTTGCGACTAGTCGGCGCATCTATGAAGATCATCATAGACCTAGAGCGTATTGGTGATCACGCCGTAGATATCGCGAAGGTCGCAAGGAAGCTCTCTAAGGAGTACCTGCCTAAGCCGCTCGTTGACCTGCCAAAAATGGGAGCGGCCGTCCGAGTGATGTTGCGTCAGGCGCTGGAAGCTTTCGTGAAGCATGACCTCGCGCTGGTCGAGGAAGTGATCAAGGCCGATGACCAGGTGGACGAGATGTTCCATTCAATCAGGGACGACCTGCTTACCCTCGTCAAAACCGCTCCCGAGCACACTTATCGCGCGACCTACCTTCTATTTGTAGCTCACTACTTGGAGCGGATCGCTGACCACACCGTCAACATCGCTGAAAGAGTTCACTACGTCGAAACTGGTGAGCTATCGCACCTAATAAAGAGCCCCGACAGCGACGAGTAGGTCGGTGTGAAGGCGGATTCAGCAGGGCGATCCTGAGTGCCAGATAACTACGCACCCAAACAAAATGAGGCGGCATCCTCCCCCGAGGATGCCGCCCATCTTTTTGGCTTCCGCTTTCAGGTCAGGTCCGTCTTACGGAGTCTGGCTGAAGTCGTAGTCCGGGCGATAGAGCCATGCCCAGCAGCCGTCGGTCCAGTAGTAACCAGAGGTTCCAGTTGGGCCGTAGCCGGTGAACGGATCCGTCGACCAGTCGGTCAGCGGGTTCGGGTCGGCATCGTCATTGATCGTGTTGTAGTTAGCGCCCATTCGTCGCCACTTGGCATGGGTGTCGTTGAACGCCCAGTTCATGCCTCGGGTGTGAACCCAGTATGAACCGCCAGGAAGCTGTCGAGAAGGTCGCGCTCCGAACATAGCGCTCGAAGGAGTGCCACTGTTCGTGATCGGGCAGTTGCCGGTGCCGCTGTACGGAATGTATGTACAGGGGTTAGCAAGAGTGGTGCAGCGAATGATCGGGTTCGCCATTGCGAAACCTTTCACTTGAACCTTACCGTTGCCTTCCCAAAGGAGAAGGAGCTCGGATGGGTTGACCATGCCTGATGCGTTGTAAGCATGAAGCTGACCGTTCATCGTGTAGCTAAGGTAGGCAGGCTTGGCATCCGCGTTCGGGCTGCCGTAGTCGGCGATTGGGCCGCCGCCATCTGCGCCAGCGTTCGTTCGGAGCTTTTCAGGACCGGACGGACAGGCGTAAAGGCCACGGTTGTTCACGTACGGATAGACCGAGTTGGCCCAGCCGGTGTTGTTCTCATCCCATCGAGCCGTGCTCTGGCTGGTTCGCCAGTTGTACGGGAATTCAATGAGCTTGTTGCCGTCCCACGGTGATGGGAAGCGCCAGGTGCCGCCAGCGGCATCGAAGGTTGAAGCAAGCGGAAGGCGATCGTCGCTGTCCGACTTGTACAGTTCGAAGCCCTGCGAGAGCTGCTTAATGTTCGAAAGGCATTGAGTCTGCTTAGCTTTCTCTTTTGCCGATGCGAACACCGGGAACAGGATCGCAGCCAGGATCGCGATGATCGCGATGACTACGAGTAGTTCAATCAAGGTAAACGCTTTATTGCGTCGCATTGGTGGTTTCCTCCACTTATTTATTGAGAATTAGTGCGTCCGTAGGCGGAAGCCAACGGGAGCCACTAGCGGAAAGTATATTTCGTTTCCACGGGCACCCCGCTCAGAAATCAACCCTCAGATACCGGTTTTGAGGACTTTTTTCGAAAATTCTGTACTGACCGGCCCAGTTTTGGCTATTTCGTGCCCTAATCGCTCCCTATGGCGTGCTTCACGAGCACATCATAACTGTCCTCAAGGCTTTGCGGAAGGACCCGGACCTCCCCAATCACGGGCATGAAATTCGTGTCGCCAGACCACCGGGGGACGATGTGCCAGTGAAGGTGGTCCTGGATCCCGGCGCCGGCGGCTCTTCCCAAGTTGAGGCCCACGTTGAATCCTTCGGGCTTGTACGCTGACGTCAGCCACTCAACACTCTTTGCAACCAGTCTCATCACTTCCAGCATCTCTTCATTCGTTAGATCGGAGAGATTTGCGGTGTGCCGGTATGGCGCAACCATCAAGTGCCCATTAGTGTATGGAAAGCTATTTAGCATCACGAATGCGAGGGCTCCCCGATACAGGATCAGGTTTTCGCGGTCGTTCTGTTGCGCGGGCAGATCAACGAAGATGCAGCTCGCAGCGTCTCCTTTGGCCTTTTCAATGTATGGAAATCGCCACGGAGCCCAAAGTCGTTCAGCCATGAGCGAAGTATGACCCGGAAACGGCGTTCTGTGTGAGGTAAAAACCAACGCGATGAACGATAAACTGCTTGCAAGACTGACTGAAGCGCACGGAGTGCCCGGACAAGAGGACGCGATTCGCGAAATAGTGCGCGCCGAACTCAAAGGCATCTGCGAGTTTTCAACCGACACGATGGGCAACCTCACCTGCTTTCGCGCAGGTGGAAAATCGAAGAGCAACAAGAAGCTGATGCTCGCAGCGCACATGGACGAAATCGGCTTCATCGTCAAATACATTGACGACAAAGGTTTTCTTCGCCTACAGACTCTTGGCGGCTGGGACCCTCGGCAGATGTTCAGTCAGCGAGTTTTTGTTCACACGGCAAAAGGTCCGATTAATGGCCTGCTCACTTATTCCACAAAACCGAAGCACTTACTCTCGCCGGAAGAGATGAACAAGGGTGCGCAGATTGACAACTTCTTCGTTGATATTGGCATGGATGGCAAGGACGCCAAAAAAGCCGTGAAGCTCGGCGACATGGTGACTATGAACCGAACCTACCAACGCATGGGCAAACTCGCTACATGCAAATGTATGGACGATCGCGTTGCGCTTTACGTAATGATTGAGGCTGTGAAATCTGCGAAGAAACATGAGTCCGACGTTTACGCCGTCGCAACCGTACAGGAAGAGATCGGGTTGCGGGGTGCAACCGCTAGCGGGTGGAGTATTAAGCCTGACATGGTCGTTGCGATTGATATAACCCTTGCGAACGACATCCCAGGAATGCCGGAGCAGGACCAAATCACAAAACTTGGCGAAGGCACTGCCATCAAAATCATGGACAGCTCGCTGCTTTGTCATCCGAAAATGGTCGCACACTTCCGAACTCTCGCCGAAAAGAACAAGATCGCGCATCAGATTGAAATACTGCCGCTGGGTGGAACCGACGCTGGGGGAGTTCAGAGGCTTCACGGTGGGATTCCCGCATTCACTCTCTCTGTGCCCTGTCGCTATGTGCATACAGTAAACGAAACTGTTCACGCGGACGACGTTGACGCTTCGGTCGCGCTGCTTGCGAAGTACATCGAAGACTCACACAACGGCGATTATTCGTTCAAGTAAGGAGAACTGAACATGCTGCTTGCTCCCGTTTTGCTTCTCAGCGCGGCGCACTTCGCGCCGGCGGATCATGAGCCGCCAGTTCAGCGTTCACAAAACGTTGTGCTCGTTCTGATTGACGGCTTGCGATGGCAGGAAGTCTTTTCCGGCGCAGACGAGACCATGATGAACAAGGAGAACGGCGGGGTTGAAGATGTCGCCGGCATCAGGAAAGCGTTCTGGCGAGACACTGGCGAGCAACGGCGCGCTGCGTTGATGCCGTTTTTGTGGAGCACTGGAACTAAGCAGGGCCAAATCTACGGCAACAAAACTCTGGCAGCGCCCGCTCAAGTTACCAACAACTTCCACTTTTCTTATCCTGGTTACAGCGAGATGATTTGTGGTTTTGCGGATCCCGCAATTAACAGCAACGCCGCCAGACCGAACAAGAACGTGAGCGTGTTTGAGTGGCTGCATTCAAAACCGGATTTCAAGGGACGCGTTGCTACGTTTGGCGCATGGGAAACCGTCAACGCAATCATAAACAAGGATCGCTGCGGGTTTCCTGTTTTTTCTGGCTTAGATCCGGTGAACGTCGGATTCATCAGCGGTGCGCAAGCGACCCTCAACAAAGTGAAAGCAGAAACCCAGTGGCCTTGGGGTACCGAGCCGTACGATTCCGTCACGTTTTATTCAGCGCTTGAGTATTTGAAAGCAAACAGGCCGCGAGCGATGTGGATTACGTTTGGCGAAACCGATGAGTTTGCACATGAAGGACGATACGATCATTACCTAAACGCGGCGCACAACACCGACAAATGGCTAGGAGAACTGTGGTCAACTCTGCAATCGTATGACCAATATCGCGGAAGGACGACGATGATTGTTGCGGTTGATCACGGCCGCGGAAACGCGCCGAAAGATTGGATGAACCACGGCGTGACGCATCCGGGCTCGAACGATATCTGGGTCGCAATCATTGGGCCCGATGTTTCGCCACGCGGCGAGATGCGTGATGTGACTCTGGTAACACAAAGTCAGATTGCCGCCACCGTCGCCTCTGCAGTCGGCGAAGATTTTTGTGCCGAAAATCCGAAAGCCGCTAAACCGATACGGTTTTCGATCAAATCAAAACAGCCGGCGCTTCGATAACATGATTACCGAACAGGAGCGTGCGAGTTGGGATCGAGACGGGTACGTCATTCGTCGCGGCGTGTTTTCGCCTGAGGAGGTGCGAGCGATGATCTCGCACTATATGGAGTTGAACGCGCAGGGAGAGCATCCGGGAGATTTCGCCGGTATTCCGACCGGAGACGCAAACGATCCACTATTGAAATTTCCGCGGTTGATTCAGATGCATCAATACGATGAGTTTTCGATGGGTTGGGCGAGTGACTCTCGGATTGTTAATCCTGCATCCGAGCTAATGCAGCAAACAGCGATTTTGAATCAGACCATGCTTTATTACAAACCCGCCGGGGCGCGTGGACAGTCGTTTCATCAGGATTGTTTGTACATTCGGATTCATCCGCTTATTGGGGTTTGGGTCGCGCTGGATGCGGCTGACGAAGAGAACGGCACAATGGTGATGGCGCCAGGTTCGCATCATTTGGGTTTGTTGCGCGGCGAAGAAGCCGACATAAAGTGGAGCTTCACCGGCGAGCAGACCGCGATGCCCTCAGGCCAGCCGCTTGTGCCGGCGATTTTGCAGCCGGGTGACGCGATATTCTTCGACGGATTTTGTATTCATGGAAGTTATCCCAATAAGTCTTTCGATCGGTTTCGACGCGCGTTTATTTGTCACTTTCAAGGCGCAAATGCTGAGGCTTTGGGCGGAGAATCCCAGCTTCATTAGCGGTTATTGGGCTAAAATTGCGTTCGGTGCCAGCGTAGCTCAGTGGTAGAGCGGCTGTTTTGTAAACAGCGGGTCGCGGGTTCAAATCCTGTCGCTGGCTCCATTTTTTGTGGTTCTGATTGACTCTCACATTCCGCTTCGTCGGAAGCGATTAACAAGGATCCACTTCGCGTGTGAGTATCCCGTTGTTAAGTAGTTCTGTTTCGTTTCGCCAAGGCGGGCTCGCTGAATAATGTTGTACTCGGAAAACTTTATCTCTTTGTTTCTCGCAGCATTAATCTTGATCTGCGGGCTCAGGTTCCAATCGCCCATTGTCAAATGAAGCTTGTCTGCGATGCTTCTTCGAAATACCCACATGCCTGATAGCGAATCCTTGATTGGAATTCCATACAACAATCGGATCTCCCAATTCAACATTCCAACACCCATTCTTAGCTTGAATGGAATTCGTGTGCCATCTTTGAGCGGGTAGCGATTGCAAGAAACAAAATTGAGATCGTTCTCGATCATGTATGGAACAATTCGTTCGAATTCTTCAACTGGATATGTGCCATCGGCATCGGCGGCGGCAATCAGGTCGCCCGTCGCGTTCGCAATTCCCGTCATATGTGCAAAGCCGTAGCCGATGCCGCCAAGAGTTCGGTCATCTTGCAGAGTCTTCACGCGCCCTCCGATGGCCTGACCAACGGCGACTGTGTCATCTGTCGAATTATTGCTAATGATTAGGACTTCATCTATGAAGTCGGGTATCCCGTTTACAACTTCAGGCAGATGTTTTGCCTCATTGCGACAAGGCATGCACAACGAGATTCTTAGATTATTGACCATACCAGCCGCACTTCCCCCTCGTGATTATCGGGTGTGGGCAACCTTCGCTTGATGACGGCACTGCCGAGCTCTGGCATGGGCTTTGTGCACAAATCGGTCGTACAGCGTGTACGCGCCGTTGATGGTTGTTTCGTGGCGGTTGCTGTTGTCATCGTAGGTGTAAAGCGCGTTCAGCCCGGGGCGAAGCTCGGAGGTCAGCTCATTCGCATCGCTGTAACCATACGTCGCAACCTGCGAATCGTAGTCAAGCTGATAGATGTTGGAAACCGCATCGTAGTGATAGACTTCGGTGTGCAGAATCTGATCAAGCGCATTGCGATGGACGAGCGAAGCCAGGTTGTCAAGATAACGCGGGTGTTATTGGGGTTCCGCAAGTGCTTCTTGCTCAAGATGTTCGCTCACTAACAAACCGGTTGTTTCACTCCCGGCCTGTCAGTGCCACCCGTCCCGGTTCGTAACGGGCTGGTCCAGCTTCCGACGGATTGGCGTTGGTCGAGCGCCAAGTTTTACTCGTGTATGTCTTGTGATGATGTTGAGGTTGATCAATGCGATGTTTGGAGTTAATCGCACACGGACAAGCGCTTCGCGTTGTCCGTGCCACCCGCCCGGCTGCCTCAATCTCCATGACGCGTGATGCGACAGTTGATCGATGTGCAACGCCGCCCCATCTGCCGAGATACCTTCCAAATCCCGGCAAATACTTCTCAGCAATTTGCCCAACCTTTCCGACCGCGCCCTCGAATGGGAGCCAGCACGATTCGATCGCTCGTCAGAGAGTTTCGTTACTGTTTCTTCTCAAAACTCTTATCAATCAGCTTCTTGGCGAGGCGTTTTTCGATTCGTTTTATCGCCGTGCGGACATAGCACTCATACCACACTCTTTTTCGCGGATTTTGGCGTTTGAATTCCTCGACCTCAGCCAGTTTTTCATTGAGGAATTGCACGGTGTCGAGGTTGCCGACCAGCCCCAACGATTCAGCGGCAAGCCCTCGATTGTCTTCGAACCGATCACGAATGATCTTCTCGGCGATTTCAGGTTTGACGAATCTGCGCAAACCATAAAAAATGAAATATCCAGCCCGGCCCTGGTCGGTTCGTGTAGCGATGTCAATCAGCTCTTTCTCGATGCAGTATTTGGGTTTGACCAAGCGCAACATATCTAATATGCTGCCCCTCGCGCTACTTACGGGATCCATTGGCTCGAAGAAGCAAATGAAGACGCCACGCACATCAAACTTCACTTTTGCTTCGTGAAGAACTGACGCGATGATCGCGCGGACTCTGAAATTCCTCTCAGACTGCATTGAGGCGACTAAGTAGTCCAAGACCGGTTCGGTTAGCTCCACATACTTTAAGTCACCAACGCGAGCGCACGAGAAGCCGAACCTGGCGTTCACTTCGTCGGTCAGCCTTTTGAGAATGGGCTCGGCCGCGATGTCTGCCTCCTCTCTGGCCCTGCGGCGCCTTGCAGCCTCCTCGTCCGAAATTCCTTCCTGCTTCATCTGCCTATGGCATCCATACTATCACATGATTGACTTCAATCAAGAGGTCAATTAACGGCCCACTCAGGGTGGCGTCCATCGGCAGGTGGATTTGTAGCAAAAAATCTCGCTGTTTCGCATACTCAATGTAGTCAAGGAGTTGCGGCGAAGTGCAGAGGTAGTTGACATCCTTTACGTCTCCGATGACCCCTGCCGACTCATCCAAGATGTCCGGGACTCGGTACTTCGCTGTTCCAGAATACGAGTCAATACGTGTTGTGTTCGTCGCCCCTTCAGCGAGTTGCGTCGCCAAACCTTTCTCGCGGTTTATGGTTACGGCCGCCTTAGCCGCCACCCGGCCGTCAAGTGCCCGCCAACCCACAGCACGCACGATGCCGGTGCCCAATCCAACCGAGTTCACGGCCATGTTCACGCTAAAGTCGGTGATCGCCAGAGCAAGCGCCCAGCCGCTGGCGGTACCCATTTGATAGCGCTGGACGGTGTCGCCAAGCCGCTTCGCCGAACCGCCGAACATCCAGTCGTCAACCCACTCACCAAACCCGTTCGCCTTGCACTGGAAGTCGGAGAGCGGTGTTCGGTTGACTGGACCACCCGGCAAGAATGAAGCGCCTTCGCCGTCAACCGCAGCGATCATCGGTCGGAGCCGATTTGATGGGGGGCCGGGGCGACCGCTAACACTCCCGCCATCGTTTTGAGACATTCCGAGACCAGGATCGAAAAACGCGCCGCCCGACGAATAGCCGCCATACTGCGCTTCCCAAAATAGTCCGAATCCCGCGAACGCACGGAACGAATCAGGATTTGATCCCGTGGACCCGAGCAGTTTTCCAAACGCGTCGAAGGTGCGGGTGTCGGTTACGTTTCCCGATGCATCAGTCATCAACACATTCGAACCGGAAACGCCTTGATGCATCCATTTCGATGCGCCGCCTCGACGCTCGGAAACTACGCCCGTATACGTCGCATGAGAATCGGAAATGATTCCAGAACCGGGGACCGAGCCGTTGCGGAAATAGGTGTACGATCCCGATGAATCGTTCTTTCCGACCATCGAACCAAGACCGTTGTAACTAAACGTGTTGGTTGTTAGGTCGAGATACGTGATTTGCGTTATGCGGTCTTCATAATCCAGCGCAAAAAGCGTATCACCGCTGGTCTCGGTCTTCTTGAAGCACCGACCCTCAAAACGGCGGTGGTGGCGATTTGTTTTTCGGAATTCCTGCGGAACCGGGGTGCAAACCCTGCTGCGCGAAGTTCAGCCCAGCCACGACCAGTGATGGATTTCGCCCCGGCCACGGCACCAGCCGCCTGATCAGCTGCCTTGCGGATTGCTCAAGAATTCTTTGAGCGCAGGTTCGTACTCAAGGATGTCGACCCCGCCTGTCCCGCGTCTGTTCTTTTCCAGGTGCATGTCCAAGAACTCACTTGCCTCACGCGGAAAGCCTCCGAGAAAGATTGCGAGTGTGCGGACCAACGCATCTGGCATTAGTGGAGGTGACTGCCCGCTCATTGCAAATTTTGCAAGAGTCTCGGGACTCCTCATTTTCTGCATCCACGGGACTCCGGACTCCAATAACTCCTCCGCCATTTTGTCCACGTTTCGTTCGATGTCCGAAACTGAGTACAGGCGGATAATCTCCTCTCCTCCAGTTTCCATCAAGTCCTTAATCTCTACAAACGCTGTTGTTCCGTCACAGCTACGGTACCTCTCCCCTTCGATCCTCGCAGCTGCTTGCATCACTTTGGCAACATGGAGGTAAGCAGTCGGATAGCAGGAGAGGTATGCGCGTGCAAGCGGAGCCACGCCGTACTTGAAACAGTCGCCATTGTCGCATCGAAAGCGGATCTCGCCGGACCGATACTCCCATCCGAGCGGCTCCAGCCTCTTCATCAGCCGCGCATCAAGAGCCTTCTGCAATTCGGAGGGTTTCATTATCAGTAAGGATACTTTTCAACGACTACTTTGCCCGGTAGGAGTTTCCTCCTCAGACCAGCTGCCTTAGCGTTATTGCCAACTCCCCTGCCTCCAAACAGTCCAAACTCCTCCCATCGTGATATTTGGTTCCCCGTCGGTTTGCCCGACCCGGCTTTGTTATCGAAGAAATGAAGGTTTTTGCTCGGGTCCTCCATCACAGCATCTATCCTGAAGCGTCCTCCCTTTGTCTTTATGGTGATTTCTCTTCCAACAAGCTTGTAACCCTCGAGTTCCTTCGCCGCGATCATATTCTCGACGCCGCGCTGCCCCTTAAGGACAGATTCGGCACCGCCACGAGTGGCACCGCTTTCAAAGGCTCTCGCAATTCCGGCGCTTATTGGCCCAGCGATCATCATAGCGTTGGCAGCCATGTTTACGCTGAAGTCGGTGATCGCGTACGCCAACTCCCAGCCCGTTGCGGTTCCCATCTGGTATCTCTGAACCGTGTCACCAAGCCGCTTCGCCGAACCACCGAACATCCAATCATCAACCCACTCGCTGAATCCATTCGCCTTGCACTGGAAATCGGAGATCGGCGATCGGCTCACCGGGCCGCCTGGCAAGAACGCTGCGCCTTCGCCGTCAACTGCGGCGGTCATCGGTCTAAGCCGATGTGATGGTGGACCTGGCCGACCGTTTACACTTCCGCCGTCGTTTTGCGACAACCCCAAACCTGGATCGAAGAACTCGCCGCCGGATGAATAGCCGCCGTACTGCGCTTCCCAGAAAAGTCCGAATCCGGCAAACGCGCGGAACGGATCAGGATTGTTCCCACTTGACCCAAGCAGTTGGCCAAACGCGTCAAATGTGCGGGTGTCGGTGACGTTTCCCGATGCATCCGTCATCAACACGTTCGAACCGGACACGCCTTGATGCATCCACTTCGATGCGCCGCCTCGACGCTCGGAAACTACGCCGGTGTACGTCGCGTGTGAATCAGAAATGATTCCTGAACCGGGCACCGAGCCAGGACTTGCGTCGTGCAATCAATACTTAGGAGCCCAGCAAGAGGAACGCCTTCCGTGGCGAAGCGTTTTCCGGAGTTCCTTTAGAACCGGGGTGCAAATTCCTTTCTTCTGCGCTTCACTTCGCTCCACTACGGCCGCGACTTCCCCAAGCGCTGAGAAACCGCGTGTATTCGTCGGCGCCATTCCTCTTGAGGGCTAAGAGTTGTCCAGTCGAGCCAAGAAATCGTCGATTCGTTTCCTGTGTTCTGAGATGTCAATAAGTACTTTGCCCTGAGCATCAAGATCGTCGTACTCTCTCAAAAAAGCGGATGCAGCTTCTTTCGATGCTCCGAGTGAGATGGCTACAATTCGAACTATTGGATCGTTCATGATCCCATATTGCTCAGCGTTCATCGCCGCTTCCGCTAGATTAGATGGCGACCGCATCCTTTCGAGCCAGGCAAATCCAACATTTCTAAAGTCCGTCGCGATTTTGGGCGCTAGGCGTGCGGCTTCGACTTTGCTTCTGACTTCGATGGTCTCTGGAATGACTTGGCCGTGGAGGCTCGAAAGTTGCGTGAAGATCGTAGTTCCATCGCACTTCCGATAACGTTCGCCAGTAATCTCTGCCACGATCCTCATGACCCGCTCCACATGAAGAAAGGCGCTCGGATAACAATAGAGGTAACCGGCGAAGCCGCTATACATGCTCAGCTTTTCGCAGTCACCTCCAGTGCGAATTCGCACAACGTCATCGCCCTTTATCTGCCACTCATCGCCGCCAAGCTCTCTGACGAGCAATTGGTTCAGTTCTGACAAGATTTCGCGAGGTCCCACGACTAATAACCATACCTTTCAACGGTTACCTTGTGAGGCTTAATTTTGCCGCGCACTCCAGCCTCCTTCGCTCTCTTGCCGACGCCGCGTCCGCCTCCAATTTCGAACTCAGTCCATCTCTGAACCTGGTTTTTTGTTGCTCTCCCGAGTCCGGCCTTGTTCTCAAAGAAGTGAATCGTTCCATCCGTGTGCTTCATCACAGCATCAATCCGGAACCTGCCGCCTTTCGTCGCAATGGTGACTTCCTTCGCGAGCAGAGTGTAACCGTCCAGCGACTTCGCTGCAATCATTGCGTCCACGCCCCGTTTTCCCTTGTTGATTGGTTCTATTGCTTTGAGCCACCGCAGGTGCTTCAGAAGTTTGATCACCCCTCCCCCCGATAGGCATGCCCCTGCAATCTCCCAGCAAATTGAAGACTCCGCGAAACCCGGGGCGTCCTTGTAGTCGCCACCGTCCCAAAAGCCCATGCACAAGTACGACAACAACGCCGCGCCGCTGGTTTCCAAACCCCACCAGCCGCCGGCGTTGAAGTCCTCGTTCGGAAAGCGCGGTGACGGTCCGCTCGGCAAGAATGCAACGCCTTCGCCGTCAACTGCCGCGATCATCGGTCGAAGCCGATGTGATGGGCCGGTGACAGGGTTCGACCCCATACCGGAACCGTGATTGAAGTTGATAGAGAGTCCTGGCGAGAACATCATCCCGCCAGCAGCGTTTCCGTCGAGATCGGGAACTTCTTGCAGCCCAAAACCGCCTCCGTAACCAAATGGCGAAGGCGTCGTTCCACTCGAACCCAACTTCTGCCCAAACGCGTCAAAAGTGCGGGTGTCGGTTACGTTTCCCGATGCGTCGGTCATCAACACATTCGAACCGGAAACGCCTTGATGCATCCACTTCGATGCGCCATTGCGACGCTCGGAAACTACACCCGTATACGTCGCATGAGAATCGGTAATCACACCGGAGCCAGGCACCGATCCATTCCGGAAATAGGTGTAGCTTCCCGATGAATCGTTCTTTCCCACCATCGAACCGAGTCCGTTGTAAGAGAAAGTGTTTGTGGTTAGATCGGGATACGT
Source organism: Fimbriimonadales bacterium (assembly GCA_046330175.1). GTDB lineage: Bacteria > Armatimonadota > Fimbriimonadia > Fimbriimonadales > ATM1 > JAJPJR01. Next base: position 37,831 of record JAXLTG010000001.1, on the reverse strand, counting down.
GATCTGCGTTATGCGGTCTTCGTAATCAAGCGCAAACAGCGTATCGCCGCTTGTATCCGTCTTCTTGAAGCACCTTCCGGCAGTATCGTATTGCAGCGATGTCGTCCCCGCAGAAGTGAGCCGATCAACGTTGTCGAAGTTGTACAGCGTGTACGCGCCGTTGATGGTGGTTTCGTGGCGGTTGCCGTTGTCATCGTAGGTGTAAAGCGCATTCAGCCCAGGGCGAAGCTCGGATGTCAGCTCGTTTACATCGCTATAACCATACGTCGCAATCTGCGAATCGTAATCAAGCTGATAGATGTTGGAAACCGCATCGTAATGATAAACCTCGGTGCGCAGAATCTGACCAAGCGCATTGCGATGGACGAGCGAAGCCAGGTTGTCAAGATAACGCGGGTGTTATAGGGGTTCCGCAAGTGCTTCTTGCTCAAGATGTTCGCTCACTAACAAACCGGTTGTTTCACTCCCGGCCTGTCAGTGCCACCCGTCCCGGTTCGTAACGGGCTGGTCCAGCTTCCGACGGATTGGCGTTGGTCGAGCGCCAAGTTTTACTCGTGTATGTCTTGTGATGATGTTGAGGTTGATCAATGCGATGTTTGGAGTTAATCGCACACGGACAAGCGCTTCGCGTTGTCCGTGCCACCCGCCCCGCCGGGGTGCTAACTCCGCTTCGCTACGTCTCACCCAGGCCACGGCACTGATTGGGCCTGGTTTCGCCAAAATCATTACCATGCAATCCTCGTGGTCGTAGATGGTCGCAACTTGCTTGCTTTCCGGATTTCCGCCGATGGAACCGTTAGCAACGAGAACGACGTGCCGTGGTCTTCGGACACTGTCATTAGAAGCCGCAACCACAGGAATGTTGTCCTGGAGCGTTGGTTTCCAGTTGAAGAACTCGCCTCGTTCGAGCCGCCCATATCGGTTCCCAAAAGTGTGAGCGGGCGTGGCTCCGTTGCAGTAGTTCAATACGATTGGAACCGTAAGACTCAAAAGTGGAGAACGAGGGTGGCAAGGCTACAACCGAGCGAATTGTCAAATTAGATCTTCGATCTCTGGTGTTGTGGCCGGGGTGAAGTGCGAAGCATCTTTCACTCCGGCCGCGGCTCCCGGGTCAGTTCCAATCAAGCTTGTGCGTTAGCTCAGCTTCACCATTCGCAGTCAAACTGTAAACCTCGCCTTCAGTCATGATCAATCGGTCTCCAGCCGTGTTCACTGCGGCGAACAAGCGAACCGGCTCAAGTATCTTCGCAAACTCTCCAGTTTTGCAGTCGAACCGACCGACAAGTGACCGGTAGGGCTCCTTGGTGCGGAATGCGACTGCGTAGCACACATCGCTGCCGCCAACAGGAAAAAGGGTCGTAATATTTCTCTCATTTGGCTCGTCGTATTCCCACATCTTTTCAAACGTTTTCCTGTCAAAGGCCCTTACCTTGAAATTCATTTCGCTGACAATGATTTCCGAGTTGGAGATACCGACATCTAACACCCCGGCAGACGTCATCGGGATCCGCGCAAGCCGATCGAGGCTGGGCCAAGCGTAGATGAAGATCTCTCTCGAACTCGCTCCTACAACGAACCCTGAACCAGAAAAACCCCACACCTCATTCGTGCGCACCACTCGTGTCTCGGTTGAACCATCACTCGCTCTCAATATTAAGGAAGACAACCCCTCGAGGGACACGCCCAGGAATTGCTCGAACGCCACCAGCCTCTGCACTTTTCTGATATCCTTCCGCTGCCAAATTAGCTCACCGGTTTTCGCACAGTACGCTGCTACGCCACCGCGGCCGTAGGCAGCGGCGAAAACGATAGCGCTATCAGGCGATACAGCGACACGACGCCCTCCCGGATCGAAAATCGTCTGGAACGACGCGACTTGCATGCCTCTGTCATAGTCCCAAATGTGTACCACGCTTTCGAATTCGGTTCCGATCACAATCGGCGCAGCCTCAGCGAGAAGAACATTGCGGATTCTGGGTGCACTCCCTCTGGTCCTTATCATCAACCATTATGATAATCCAAAGTGATCAATCAGCACTTGGAGATAGTCAAGAATTTGATCTTTGTTCGCGTTCGGATTCTGATCGAAGAAGCGCTCCCAGCACTTGTTCCAGTTCCCGCCATCTATCGTGTGTATCCCCCACGGCTTCAAACGATGCATACCAGCGGACAACTCCATGAGGAATTCATTTACGTTCAGCCCCGCGGCCTTGAACTTATCTCTGAGCCCCCAAGGCAGCAGGTGATGCCACTCCATCAGGAATGCCTTGCTGCTCCTCGGGGCTACATACACAGCTGCCGAACGAACCGCAGTGGCAGCTACACCATCCAACACCCTGGCGGAGTTGAGTAGCTTCGTGCCTTTCAACGCCCCCATCCCGGGGAAGATCGTGGTGCCAACGTCGGCACAGAACTTGGCCTCTCCAAATCCCGGCGCATCCTTGTATTCGCCACCGTCCCAGAAGCCAAGGGACAATGACGAACCCAAAGCAGCCAATCCGGTCTCGAACCCGTACCATGCGCCGGCTTTGAACTCTTCGGCGGGAGTTCTCGGCACAGGGTAATCCGGCAAGAACGCTGCGCCTTCGCCGTCAACAGCGGCGATCATCGGTTGGAGACGATGTGATGGTGGACCTGGCCGACCGTTTACACTTCCGCCGTCGTTTTGCGACAACCCCAAACCTGGATCGAAGAACTCGCCGCCGGATGAATAGCCGCCGTACTGCGCTTCCCAGAACGAACCGAACCCCGCAAACGCACGGAACGAATCAGGATTTGATCCCGTGGACCCGAGCAGTTTTCCAAACGCGTCGAAGGTGCGGGTGTCGGTCACATTTCCCGATGCGTCGGTCATCAACACATTCGAGCCGGAAACGCCTTGATGCATCCACCTCGATGCGCCAGACCGGCGCTCGGAAACTACGCCGGTGTACGTCGCGTGTGAATCAGAAATGATTCCTGAACCGGGCACCGAGCCAGGACTTGCGTCGTGCAATCAATACTTAGGAGCCCAGCAAGAGGAATGCCTTCCGTGGCGAAGCGTTTTCCGGAGTTCCACCGGAACCGGGGTGCAAACTTCGCTTCTCAATGTTCCGAACCATTTCACTGCGGCGAATTTGCCGCTACATCTCGCGTTCTTCACGATCCAGTTTTCGAGCGATACGGTTTTGAATTGCTCTTATGCTTCGAGTAATCCTCTTGGTGTGCCAACTTCGTTCCCAGCTAGGGTCCCAATCCTTCGTCTTTGCGTCGAACTCTTCCAGCCTACTAGCCAAAAACTGCGCGGTTTCCGCGTTACCAATTTTGGAGAGACATTCCGCGGCGATTCCTGGACTTTCCCAAAAGTGTTCGCGAATGAGTCGCTCGGCATCCTCACTCCTCAGATGCTTCGCAAGCGCAAAGAAAATCGCGCCGCCTAGCTGCTCTCCTATTGGTCGCGACAATAGATCTGTGAGCCAGATAGAGATATCCTGTTTGGTTTTGACCCGTGATAGAGTATCGAGAATTGTGCATCTTAGTTCGAATCTCAGAAGCGGCTCGCTCACATTTGCAAACGAGTGTATGAGCGGGTCTGCGTCTATCCTATGATTCGACTGCGCGATCACTGAGTTGAGATCCCATCTCAACAAATCGTTGCCGCATTGCTCGTATTGCCTAAGTAGTACATCCAATAGCTGCGGACTTAGCTGCGCCCTTGTAAGGTCAGTGTACTTCTCGAGACTCAGTCCGAACTTCTTGTTGAGCTCAGCCAAGAAAGGGCGGGCAACAACCTCGGACTCTGCAATTAGCCGTAGCCTTGTAGCTCTTCTTGCTGCAATTTCTTCTTCTGACAACTGGGCAGACATGATGGATTACTCTTGGGAAGTAAAATGAGTTTGCAGCCTAATTGGGCCACCCTGCTAATCACTCGGGTATGTAGTGGAGTACGATCTTACCTTGATCAATTTTGTCCTTGAGCGAGCGTGAAAGCTTCGCACCACGCCGAACATACAAGTGAAACGTGAGGCCCATTTCGTCCGCATACTGCATATAGTCCCGCAGTTGCTTCGTGTTCGAAATGTACTTTCCACTCTTAACTTCGCCTATTATTCCCTTGTCGAGAATATCAGGAATCCTGTACCGCGTACGACCATCGAAATAGATTCGCTTGGTGTTCTTTGCTCCGACCATAGCCTGCGCCGCTAACCCACGCTCTCGATTGACTGTAACAAGCGCCTTAGTCGCAGACGTGCCACCTTCGACGGCACGTGCAATCCCCGCTCTGATTGGAGCGGAGATCATCAGAGCGTTGGCAGCCATGTTTACGCTGAAGTCGGTGATCGCGTACGCCAACTCCCAGCCCGTTGCGGTTCCCATCTGGTACCGCTGGGCGGTGTCACCAAGCCGCTTCGCAGAACCGCCGAACATCCAGTCGTCTACCCACTCACTGAATCCATTCGCCTTGCACTGGAAATCGGTGATCGGCGATCGGTTCTCCGGGCCGCCTGGCAAGAATGCAGCGCCTTCGCCGTCAACGGCGGCGATCATCGGTCTAAGCCGATGCGATGGTGGACCCGGGCGACCGTCTACACTTCCGCCGTCGTTTTGCGACAATCCCAAACCTGGATCGAAAAACGCGCCTCCAGACGAGTAACCGCCGTATTGCGCTTCCCAGAACAGCCCAAATCCCGCAAACGCGCGGAACGGATCGGGATTGTTTCCGCTCGACCCAAGCAGTTTCCCAAACGCGTCAAAAGTACGTGTGTCGGTTACGTTTCCCGATGAATCCGTCATCAACACATTCGATCCGGAAACGCCTTGGTGCATCCACTTCGATGAGCCGTTGCGACGCTCGGAAACTACGCCCGTATACGTCGCATGAGAATCGGAAATGATTCCTGAACCAGGAGCAGCACGTCTCGCTTGTTCAGAAGGAAGCAGGACCGATCATCAAGCAATCACCTACTCGCGGAAATCCATACTCGTAGACTGCCCATCAGTCCGTAAAGCTTCGTCCCAGGCGTGCAATCCGGCTTGAGTCACAGCTTGTAACTGATCACACGACGGATCGAGCAGACGTTCGTTGTGATGGATGTGGATGTGCAAGTTCAGAGCAACCGAACTCGCAATCATCCCTCCCCGCGAATCGGGGCACTTGGTTTTCCGCGAACCGGCCAACGCGGAGGGGTATCTTCTGCGCGTTTATGCGTGGGCTCCCACTGATAGGTTTCGGGGAGCTGAATTGTACAGGGCTTGAGCTTGTGCTCAATGATAAAGTCCTTGACCCGTTCGGTAATAAATAAGTAGAGATACGATTCCAGCCGGAAGAAGTCAGAGCCGTCCCAGTTGTGCTCATCAACGATTATCCCGTTTCGGCGAGATGTAAAAAACTTCTGTCCGCAGAGAGGGCATTGCTCATGCACGCGGACTCCCGAGGAAGGGTGCGGTTCGCCTCCGTTCCCAATTACATCTAAATCCCAGACGACTGGCATCTCTTCCGGCGGGTGCTTGCCTTTGACTTTGACGACATTGGCCCTTCGGGGCCCAATTCCCGTAAACTTGGCCTGCTCAAATAGCTGCATGACCCTGTCGGTCACGAAGATATCATATATCCAACCCCAAATGAAGTCGTATCTTCTCGCAGGCAGGATGATGTTGATTGGCTCATGCCTTCTCCAAGAACCCGGCAGAACACCGCATAATTCGCAGGGCTTGGTGCCGACATAATCCCCAGCCGATTTGTCAAACTCCACAATCCCGCAGTTCTCCGGAATCGTCGGATTAGTATAGATAGCTTCTACGAGATCGTCCGTCCGCTTTGAAAGTATGTAGAATCTATTCAAGCCCCCAGTCCTTTGCCATCTGAATTGCTTTATCTATCACCTCTTGGGCGGTAGGCGGGCGTTGGAGATCGTCGAGCCACTTCGTCCAGGCCGTATTCCAAGCTCCGCCCCGACCACCGCCGCCATGTATTACGCCTTGGTGAAAATCTCTTTCAATCATAACACAAAACGCGTCAAGGTCAATCCCTAGGTCGCCCAGTCTTTTCCAAACCGCCCTTGGAATCAGGTGGTGGATATCCAATCCGGTTGCCTTCAGGTACTTGCGGAGTTTCTCCAGAGCCCATTTTGGCGCGATGTTTGTCCCCGCACCTTCAACCTCGCGTACGCCGCGAATCAGTTTTGTTGCTCCCTTGGCCGTCGCCAAACCGGGCACGATTACTTCCTCGATCGGAACAAACGATGCAGCGAGCCAGAAGAGATGATTCGTGAACTCCCACGCCGCCTGAAAAGCCTGAGGTTTCACACGGTTGAAGTAGGTGCTCTGATCTTCGTCTGTAACAGGCGAGGAGTTGATCGGCCCATCTGGTATGCGAGCGCCACCCTCGCCCTCAATGCCAACATACATCGGGCGGGGTTTGGTATGCGGCGCTGCTACGCCAGTTCCCATGCTCCCGCCATCGGGAAGACTGGTGTACTCCTTCTGAATCATGATCAGCGAGCGCCAGAAGTCAATCCATCCGTCGAGATCTCCTTCGTGCTGCAATCCGAAGCCTGCGCCCAAACCGAATGGAGTGAACGAGGAACCCGTTGACCCAAGCAGCTTTCCAAACGCGTCGAATGTGCGTGAATCCGTCACATTCCCCGACGCATCCGTCATCAAAACGTTCGAACCAGACACGCCTTGATGCATCCACTTCGATGCGCCAGACCGGCGCTCGGAAACTACGCCGGTGTACGTCGCATGAGAATCGGAAATGATTCCAGAACCGGGGACCGAGCCGTTGCGAAAATAGGTGTACGATCCCGACGAATCGTTCTTTCCGACCATCGAACCGAGTCCGTTGTACGTAAACGTGTTGGTTGTGAGATCGGGATACGTGATCTGCGTGATGCGGTCTTCGTAATCAAGCGCAAACAGCGTATCGCCGCTTGTATCCGTCTTCTTGAAGCACCTTCCGGCAGTATCGTATTGCAGCGATGTCGTCCCCGCAGAAGTGAGCCGATCAACGTTGTCGAAGTTGTACAGCGTGTACGCGCCGTTGATGGTTGTTTCGTGGCGGTTGCTGTTGTCATCGTAGGTGTAAAGCGCGTTCAGCCCGGGGCGAAGCTCGGAGGTCAGCTCATTCGCATCGCTGTAACCATACGTCGCAACCTGCGAATCGTAATCGAGCGTAGCTGCTTAGTCAGCCTGACTCTCTGCTACGACTACACGGCATCGCATACAAAGGGCATACAGGAGATAAACACCTGGATTCTTGACAAATCCGCGAGGGTCCAGATTGTGGTCTTTGATGCTCGCGAGCATGACAAGCCGCTCCTCGCATATAGGGCAGACGTGTTGAAATCCGAACCAGACGTAGGGCGTTCCTCCGATCTGGTGTTCGTTGAAGAACAGGTCATCAGTCTTGCCCATGAAGGCAGAAAAAGCGTCCCCTCCACCCAGATGGAGCGCTCTGAACTCGGACTGTAGGCCTAGCTCAATCTTTCTAAGCCGCAGCCCGGATTCAGGAAATCTGTCTGGATAGTTTTCGTATGGGAACTCGCGATCGCTATCCGACTCGTCGTCATCCTCTGCTTCATCTTCTTCATCCGACCCAACGATTTCAACTAGCTCGTCGTAGGTTAGGATTCGATCGGGTCTCGGCTCCTTGGCAAAATCACAAACCAGAACTCGAATTCGATCAGAGGCTTCCACTTTGTAGCTGAATGGCACACTCTCGGTATACGCTTGACACGGCCAGCACCATAAAAGTGGAATCAGTTCGTGCGGCCAGTCATTCAGCCCGAGCCGTGGATCGCGCGCATCCACTGTAAGAATATGCATAAACGGCTTTTCGCACGACGGGCAGATAGCCCCTTCAATCGAATGGGATCCACAAAACCGGTGCCTATACTCACCGTCGCGATCCGGTTTGGCGAAGTATCCGGGGTCGCAGATGAGGTCGAAGTCGAGCGAGATTGGCATTAAGAAATCTATTCGTCGTCATCGAATGTGATACCCGACCTTCTCGCTTGAAAGGAGTGAGCCGTGCCAGGCAGTTTTTTGACGAATCTGTGTATCGGCTTAGCGGCTTCGCCAAGCGCTCCTTCGATCTCGTCGACAAACAGCATGTTTCTTGCCGCTCTGTCTGGGCCAGACGCAACAGCATCCACCATAAAGATTACAAGTGTCAGGACAATACCGAGTGAGCGACCAGCCTTACCCATCACCCTGACGAGGAGGCCAGGCTTAGTAGTCTTGAGCCCCTTTGCGATTCCTGAGAGAAACTTTGAAATCACCTTATTCTTGGAATTCATGACTTCCTTTACGAAGTCCAGTGCTTGCGTCCGGGTCATCGCTCCCCGAGAAATGCCGTTCTTCTTACAATACTTGTCGAATTCCTTTGCGACGGCTTTGTCATACTCTCGGTGTGGTGCCCCATAACCGGGCCCATGTCCTGGGATTCCGCCCGGGCCTGGATTGCCTGTCTTTGCATTCCGAAAGATATCTTTGGCTGCTGCAGAGAGGTCGGACATCTCACGAACAATTTTTCCCACTATGTGGTGGCCATCGGCTTCTAGTCCCATTGGGTCACTGAAACGCACAGGATTGCCGCCACAGTATCCGTACCAGTTCTCGCCATCTCCGATCGGGTCTCTGCTCAGAAACCTCCCAATCGAAGGATCGTAATACCGATGGCCGAGCAGCATTAAGCCGGAATCGGGTTCGGATTGGTATCCGAAGCTGCCGCCGTAGGTTGATTGGCCACTCCAGGTGCCACTGCTGTTGGTTAGATTTCCAAACGCGTCGTACTGTTTGCTCGCGGCGATGGATTGAGATGTGGAAAGTTGATCCGTTGCGTTCTTGATGTCCGCGCTTTGGTGTTTGGTTACTCCGCCGCGTCTTTCAGACACGCCAGGCGTGTAATTCGCCGCGCCGTCCGATAGAATCGGAGATGTGACACCCGTCCCGTTTCTTGCAATCGTCCGCGTGCCAAGCGAATCTACCGCGCTAACCCTTGAACCAAACGCGTTGTACGCAAACGCATTCGTCGCGCCGCCTCGACGCTCGGAAACTACGCCCGTATGCGTTGCGTGTGAATCAGAAATGATTCCAGAGCCCGGCACCGAACCGTTGCGGAAATAGGTGTACGATCCCGACGAATCGTTTTTGCCGACCATCGAACCGAGTCCGTTGTAAGAGAAAGTGTTTGTGGTTAGATCGGGATAGGTGATCTGAGTGATGCGGTCTTCGTAATCGCATGTGAACAGCGTATCACCGCCGGTTTCGGTTTTCTTGAAGCATCTTCCGGCGTTTTAGCGATTAGTTCTGCCTGTACTTCTCAGGGAGGGGCCACCTCGGTGGATAGTCCTCCGGAAGATATGAATCCGGCCACACCATTTCACTTGCCGCATACAAAACGCATGGTCTCAGTTGATTCTCAACAATCAGGTTCTTCACTCGTTCCGTAATGAAGATGTGGTACCAGGGATCCATGATGAAGAAATCAGAACCGTCCCACTCGTTCTTGTCCACGAGGATTCCACGTTGGTAGGAGGTGTACCTCGTGATTCCGCAAGCAGGGCAAATTTCATGGGGCACAACTCCACATGCCGGGTCAGGAACGCCACCCTTGCCGGTAATCCTAAGCTCCCAATATTTGGGCGCTTTTCCTACGGTTGGCATCCTACCAACTTTGCAGACGACGATCGGTCGAGGCTCGAAGCCCGTCGCCCCTATTTTGTTTAGCATGTTCAACACTTTGTCGGATACGATTAGCTCAGAAGTTTGGGACCCCAGGAAGTCGCCGTGCTTCTTCGGAATGTTCATCTTTAGAGGAGGCACGCGAACATTTGTGAACAGACCGCGATTGCACACCGAGCAGTTTGGGATGCCGTCGTCCTCGTACTCGACGCTCTCCAAGAACTCGCCGAGCGGCGCGTCATATCCACCTTCAGGAGCTTGATTGTAAATTGGCACGGTCGGCCCACTCAGCACATACTTCTTAATCGCATAGAACTCCATCAGTACAAACCGTACTCCTTCATCATGCTGATCATTTTATTCTTGATTTCGTCTGCACTAGCATTACCGTTCCTCTCAATCCACTCATCCCACTCAGCGTTCCACTTACCGCCTCCCCAGCCTTTGTGGATAACGTTCTGGTGTGAGTTTTGATCAAGTATGACAGTGAAATGATCAATGTCAATGCCATGGCCCCTGAACCAACCTCTCCGATTTTGCGGCATCAAGTGGTGGACGTGAAAGTCCGCTCCTAGGTCCAGCGTCTTCTTGAGCGCCTTCATCGCTGCTTTGGAAGCCCACTTAGAATACGCGTATCTGATCAGAACACCCGCACCATCCAGCACCCCAATCTCCGGAATCAGCATGCAAGCGGCGTATCCACCCGCTTCCACAAGCGCGCCCTGCACCATCAGCGCCGTTCCGCCCTGGTCTCTCGATGCACCGATTCCGACCATGTACACGCCGGGCGTGTTGATCAGCGGATCGGTGTCTGCGCCCTGCTGTGTGTGAATCGGACCAGCTGCCACTCGTGCAGCGCCCTCGCCCTCGATTCCGACATACATCGGGCGGGGTTTGGTATGCGGCGCGCCAACGCCAGTTCCCATGCTCCCGCCATCGGGAAGACTGGTGTACTCCTTCTGAATCATGATCAGCGAGCGCCAATAATCAATCCAGCCCTTCAGATCATCTTCGTTCTGGAAGCCGACCCCTGCGCCGAAGCCAAACGGTGAAAGCGATGAGCCGGATGAATCGAGCAACCCGCCAAACGCGTCGAAGGTGCGGGTGTCGGTTACGTTTCCCGACGCGTCGGTCATCAACACATTCGATCCAGACACGCCTTGATGCATCCATTTCGATGCGCCGTTGCGACGCTCGGAAACTACGCCGGTGTACGTCGCGTGAGAATCGGAAATGATTCCGGAACCCGGCACCGATCCGTTGCGGAAATAGGTGTAGCTTCCCGAAGAATCGTTTTTGCCGACCATCGAACCGAGTCCGTTGTACGTAAACGTGTTGGTTGTGAGATCGGGATACGTGATCTGCGTGATGCGGTCTTCGTAATCAAGCGCAAACAGCGTATCGCCGCTTGTGTCCGTCTTCTTGAAGCATCTTCCGGCAGTATCGTATTGCAGCGAGGTCGTCCCCGCAGAAGTCAAACGATCTACGTTGTCAAAGTCATACAGCGTGTACGCGCCGTTGATGGTTGTTTCGTGGCGGTTGCTGTTGTCATCGTAGGTGTAAAGCGCGTTCAGCCCGGGGCGAAGCTCGGAGGTCAGCTCATTCGCATCGCTGTAACCATACGTCGCAACCTGCGAATCGTAGTCAAGCTGATAGATGTTGGAAACCGCATCGTAATGATAAACCTCGGTGTGCAGAATCTGACCAAGCGCATTGCGGTGGACAAGCGAAGTCAGCCGCTCCCTGTCGTCATATCCATAGACCGAATAGGTGCCGTTATGATTATTCAGCCGCTGCAGCACACCAATCGGCGTGTACTCAAATCCGGTTGTTTCGTTGTGCGGGTTTCTGGCCCAATCAAGCCGGCCATACGGATCATAGTGATAAGTGGTGTCGCCAATTCCCACCGCAGTCTGCGTAATGAGCCTTCCCACCACGTCGTACTCAAAGTGAAGCGAGCCTTCTGGCTGCACCAGATCTGTGATCTGAGATAGCGTATTGTAATCCCAGGTTGTGGTGCCGGTCGCATCCACCATCTCCTCAAGCCGCAACGCATCGTCGTAATCAAACGTGACGTCCACGCCCGTCGGGTAATCAACCGAAGTGAGCTGCGAGTTTGTGTCGTATCCATACCCCGTAATGTTTCCCGCACCGTTTTGGTACTGGTGAACTGTTCCCGAAGGGTTGTATGACCAGGTATCGGTCGGCCCATTTTGCGGGGTTACGGTATACGGTTCCTGACGGTCGGTGTAAGTGAAATCAACCCAGTTGCCTTCCGGCTTTGTAACCCGCGTGATAAGCGAGCGATTGTTGTATTGAACTTGCGTATGCCTGGAAAGGACATCGTAGGCATCGGTCACTCGACCGGCATCGTCATAGGTAAACCACGCCGCATGCCTCTGAAGCTCGTCGTAGACGTCGGTGATTGCGCCTGCTGGGTTGTAAACGACGCTGCTAAACGCGCCACCCGGGTGCGTAACTTTCCATGGCCGTAGCCAGTCGTCGTAGGCAACCGACCATGTGTGGTTGTTTGCGTTCTTGACCCAGAGCACATTACCGAGCAGCGCATAGTTGCCTTCTGTTATCGCACCGGTCGGCGAATGTGATTTCCACAGGTTGCCGTAAGCGTCGTATTCAAACGTTGCTGTCGTATTGTAGTAATTGGTGACAGACGTCAGTTGACCATAGCTGTCGTAGCCGAGCGTCGCAATACTTCTGTTCAGCGGATCTTCGAGAATCTCCATATTCCCGTGAGAATCGTAATGAAATTCCCACGGCTCGGTCATAGTCGGATCTTTTGCGCTCGTGAGGTCGTTCGTAGCGCTATACGTCATCGTCCAAGTTTTCAAAGCAGGGTTCTTGATCGTCAGCATGTTGCCCATGCCGTCGTAAGTGAACTGATAGGAGTGGTTCTCTTCGTCCCAATATTTCTGCAGCGTCTTGTCTGAGTTCCATTGATAGGCGTCAGAGTGGCCTGTTTGATCCACAATCGAGGCAAGCATTCCGCTGCTATAGTTGTGCGTAATGGTTTTTCCGATTGGATCCGTAATGACCGTATTGGTTGCGTTGTAAGTGTAGGTCGTTGTATTGAGAAGGGGATCCTTCCACGAGGTCAAACGGAAGTTGTTGTCAAACCAGGTCTGCCACACTTTGCCCCTCGTATCGGTTTGCGAAGTAATGCAGTGGTTCGTGTCGTATGCAAACTGCTCGTTGTATGACAGTGTCCCTAGCAGTGGATAGGTCACCTTCGTCATGTTGCCAAACATGTTGTACGTGAACGACCAAGATCGCCCAAGTGGATCTACGATCGAAGAGATTCGGTTGCCTGCATAATTGAAATGCAGATTGCGGCCGTTGACATCCGTAACATCAGTGACCTTGTTTTGCGCGTCAAGAGCGATCGTGATCGAATTGTTGTTGCGATCCGTGATCTGGTTGAGAGCTCCCGCTGTGTTGAAATCGAAACGCGTCTGATCTTTTGTGAGGATTGACCAAGTGCCGTTCGCGTTATGAGTCAAAGCCTCGTACACGCCGACCGGCGGCAGAAACTGACCGTTCTGCTCAGTGTACGGAACGAGTGTCCCATCGCCCCAGCGAACAATCGCGGAAGAACCCGCCGTGTAACTTATGCGAACGTAATAAGTGCTCGACCACTTCCATCCCAGCTCACCGCCGTAGTTTGTTTGGCTGTTGTGATAGAGCGTGAAGTCAATTCCTATCCCACCGCGGCATGGCCAACTGACAAGCGTTTCGTAGTAGCAACGGTTTCCCGTGTTCGTATTGACATACGACCCCTGCGCACCTCCGCCGAACGCATACGCACCACCTGCAGAGCCGTTCCCAACTTGTGGGCCACCGCCCCCACCGCCGCCTATGCCGCCCGGTCCACCGATCTCCCCGGGCGTGTTGCCGCCACCTTCGCCGCCACCCTGCAAAGGCGCGAATGGCTCAACCGTTCCGACTCCGTACCAAAGCGTCGGCCACGGGAGTGGAGCTGTTTCCGCAGTAAAGCGCGAGGTGCTCAGATCGCGGAGGAGCTGAGGAGTCCATAGGCCGCCACGAGTCGCTGGGTCTCTGCTCGGATTGGGACCTCTGTTTATGGGTCTTTGCCTGCCCACAACTGGAGCGAGCTTCCTAATCTGTTTGTCTAAGCGCGGTCCTGCGGTTCTGTCCACCGTGGCAAGCACTACCTGCGTGAGCAGGGTTGTTATTAATCCAATCGCCGTCAGCTTCATCCATGTTCGTTCCATCATCCCCTCCAGGCATCGAATGGTATCAAAGTTAGTTACTGGACGACGAGATTCCTGCTACTGTCGCACAATTTTTAGGTATTTAGTATGCGTACAATTATATTCCCGCGTGATTTTGTGAGCGAAGAGCCGCAACCCGCTTGTGTATGGTATCGTATTGATATCATCCTGATACCAAATGGGATAAGGGAAAAACGAAATGAACAACGAGAAATTGATAAAACCGGTGCCGGGATGGCTCATGCTGGTCCTGCTCATCGGACTTTTGGGGCTTGATATCTGGTGGATGGCCGGCTCGATTAAGGAGATGGCCGTTTCACAGAAAGATGGTTTGCCAGTGCCGTTTTGGGGACTGGTTTTCAGCACCGTCGGCTTCCTCATCATCTCCACGCTGATGGCTGGATTCTTCATTGTTGAGCCAAACGGAAGCAAAGTCATGCTGCTTTTCGGAAACTACAAAGGCACCGTGCGCGAGGCGGGGCTCGGGTGGGCGAATCCGTTTCTTACCAAACGTAGCATGTCGCTGCGAGTGCGAAACCTGCTTGGCGATACTTTGAAAGTCAACGATCTCGCCGGCAACCCGGTGGATATCGCCGCAATAATTGTGTGGCAGATTAGCGACACTTTTCGCGCATCGTTCGAAGTGGACAACTACGAACAATACGTTTTGCTTCAAACAGAAACAAGCGTGAGACACTTGGCTTCGACGTATCCATACGACAGCGAGGATCACGAAATGTCGCTTAGGCACAACACGGATGAAGTTTCCGACGTGCTTTCGAAAGAGCTTCAAGACCGTGTGAAAGTTGCGGGCGTTACGATACTGGATGCCCGATTGGCGCACCTGGCGTATGCACCGGAAATCGCAGGCGCAATGCTTCGAAGACAACAAGCGGCGGCGGTTATTGCCGCGCGAACGCGCATTGTTGATGGCGCTGTGAGCATGGTCGAGATGGCGTTGAAGCGACTTGAGGAAAACAAAACTGTGGACCTAGACGAAGAACGCAAAGCTGCCATGGTCAGCAACCTAATGGTGGTGCTTTGCAGCGAACACGGAACGCAGCCGGTTGTGAACGCAGGAACGCTGTACCCGTAATCGCATTGCACTCTGGACGGTGTTCTGTCCAGAGTGCTTTTTTTGAAGGCGCGTTATGAGCGAGAAGAAAGCGTTTCCGCTGCGAATCTCACAAGATTTGTGGGAGGAGCTTCAGCGCGCCGCCGCCGAGGAGTTTCGAAGTGTAAACGGCCAAATCGAATTCCTCCTCCGCGAATCGCTGAAGAAGCGGGGGAAGAGCGCGGCAAGAACTAGTGAACTCTCTCCTGAAGAGTAAGCAGTCTTCGCGAGTTAGTAGAGTGTTAACCCTGCACAAATTCAACGCAACCCCACCACATCACGACAAACTTATTACGACCTCAGTCCGAGCAACTTTAGAATCGTCTTCCCATCAACCCATGCCGTTCCTCCGGAGTGCAAGATCGGAGCGTCGAGTTTAACCGCCTGCCCATCAACCAAACAACTCCGCGAGCCGAGTGCCAGCAAAAACTTTCGCCCTTCGTATGTGAATGACCAAATACCGCCTTCATCCGTAACGCGCGCACCAATCAGTCTTGAGATGGACGAAAGAGAAACAAACTGAATTGCGTCGGCAGTTGTTCTCGTTTTGACCGAATCTCGCTTCACGATGGTCTGTACTTCTTCAATTCTGTCAAATTGAAGGATCGCTTTGATCCCGGTTGCCAGCGTCATTCTCGCGAGCCGCTCCGCAAGTCTGATGTCGTCCTGAGTGATCGGGTCGAACACAAGCTGTCGAGCCGTTGCGTCCCGGGGCTGATAGGACAGGTCCAGCCGGACCGAGGCGAGCCCGTCGTACGCCGTAATTCTGCAAGTGGTGATGTGCCCCTCGGGGGCAGCAACCGGCGAACTCGACCAACACGCCTCACCCAAAGGTATGCCGGAAGGTGTTCCCGAAGGAATGACCGTTTTTGGTGGAAGTTCTGCCTGGCCGAACGCCCAGTACATTCCATTGAGACGTGCGAGTGCAGCTTGTTCGTGGAGCCTGAGTGACAGCAAGATCCTTGTCTTGCGAGGGTCGTCGCTGTTTTTCAGCCGCAACTCTTGACCAAGCGAGACTACGGTTTCCGGTTTGAAGGCGACTCCAGGATTCACCTCCGCCCAAAAACTCGGCATCTCGTTTACCTTTCTCTCAGAAACTGTGTGACTCGGCGCAAACTCAGGCGCCTCCGACGAGACTTCGGCGGAGTATTTGTTCAACAGTTCTGTCATCGTCGTTTTGTTTTGGCGCTCATCATTCGTAAGAGCGCGCCTGCTGGTGCTGTCATTCCGTTCTGATGAAACTACGTCGGTCTTGGGGCTGTTGTTGGGTTGGTCTATGGACGGCTCAGTTGTTTCGCCCTTCGCAGCGTCAGATAAGTTCGTCGAAACGGTGGGCCACTTCACAACTATCGCGACTGCGCCCAGCGCCAGCACACTTGCTGCAACCGCAAACAGAATCTTACTTTTCGTCATGAGTATTCTCCAGTCTTTGTGTAGTCTTTACGGATATGCAGTGGAAACCGTACATTTCCAATCTCCGTCGTATGGAGACGGGCTGCCGGATTGTTGGAACGGCGATGCAATAAGTCCCAGCCACCCTCCACCGCCGTTTGGCTTCTGCCAGTAATCTTTTTGCGGCCAAAATTGATTCCCGGGCGGATAGTGCGCAACAGGGTTTCTGTACATCGCTCCGTTCAAGTCAAATTTCGACGCAGATGTATTGTCCCACAGCCTGGCAGTGTTAGCGAACGGCTCCCCGGTCGGAATGCTCAGGCGATGCCAGGCCCAATCCTTCGTTACGTAGATTTGACCTTAGTTATTGAGCCGAAAACGAGCGATCTCGATTTGTGTGCTCAAGTCACCAAACGCCCGGTGCGTTTCAGATTCATAAGGCGAAACATCTGGCCAGTCCATCAGCTTTGATACAGCTTCAAGGATTCCGACATCAAGCAGGTGGTCTTCGTCAAATCGAGCGATAAGCTGCTTGCAAATATCGCGGCGACGCGACAGTTCTGTGCAGTACATGAATCCGAGAGCGAGTTCCCGCGCAAGTCGTGGCTCTGCTACCGCGTACACGCGAAGTCCGTTCTCGTTGGTGCCAAGCGTTAGCGGAAAGTTGGCGGTCATTCCAATACCCTTTGTTCTTACAAACATATCGGTGAACTTGTCGCAATACTCAAATTGTCCAAAGCGAATGCGCAGAGCATACTCATCCATGAGTTCGGCGTCTGTGGCTGGATTGAGCGCTTCATGCAGATGCGCATCCATCCAGTTTTTGAACATGTCCTGTTCCAGTTTGCTCCGGTCTTCACTTCCAAAGCCGAATGGCGAAAGGTCCGTGAGATTCTCGAAGTAGTACCATCTCCGCTCCGGATCAAGCTTTGCGTTAAGTACGAGCGCTTCGGCAATGTCCAGGAACATATTGCCGCGATTCGGCATCGTTGGGTCTTTGAGGACTATTTGGGGCATCAGCTCGGCGGGCACCGCTTGTCCGAAGCTAGCCCCATCTAAATGGTACAGCCGGTCACTCTTTGATTCGCCTCCTCTCCAAAATGACGAGGGAAGGTCTTCATAAAAACTTCCATCCGAAGAACTTCGAACAAACCACACTGCAGTCGTTCCGACTTGGGCTTTGATCCGCGGAGGCGCACTCCCCGAATCACTCGTATACCTTGCCGGACAGATAAAGCTGAGCTGCGATTCGCCCGCTCCAAAAAGATATCGCGAGACGTTGACTGTGATCTTAGTCATAGAGGCCTTTGCGTACATGTCCCGCCCATCCCGTCGGCCCACCCAACCACCTTCTAGGGTGTCCGTCCGCACGACGGTCCCAACAACAACAATGTCTGAAAATTTGGAGATGTTATATATGTATTGGCCCGCGGCGCTCAATGGAAGAAGCAATACGATGAATAACAGCGGAAAAATTCTCATGGTAGGCCTCCTGTGTGAGTCGTTCCGTCGGTGTAACACCTCGCAGTGAAACTACCTACGAAAATCCCCGGTCCGCCCATGCTGAAGCTCTCTGTCGCTGCGAAATAATCGTGCGTGAATGTGAGAACAGGCACACCGCCTGAGAGTGGCCTCGGGACGGTACTGTACCAACCCTCGAATCCAATTTTGTCCGTAAAGCGCGCGTGGTAACTGTAGTTCTGTTGAAACTGAGGTGTTACGTTATATTGGGTCGTCCCGGACGTCCAAACAACAATATTGTTTGGATCGCTGCCGTTCCATTCGAAACCGGCCATCAATTGGCCGTTGTCGAACCTCGTGGGAGGCGTTCCATCCGGAGGAAATCTCTCCTGCACCCAAACCTCGGAGAATGGGTCGAGTTGACTGAACAACTCCATAACGTGCGCGTCTTTGAACGCCCACAGCCAGTTTGGAGCAGTCCCATTAGAAGTGGCCAGATTTACCTTCCCCACGTCCGAGACGTGATCCGGCTTGTGGCATGTGATCTTTCTATACCAAGAGTCTGCGATCACAGTTTTCGCGTAGTATTCATCCGACGAATCTTGAACGCTCCCCGTGAAGCCATCTTTCGTCAGTGTGTACACGAGTGTGATTTGGGCGCCACCGCGGGCAGAGGACGCGTTCGCGCAAAGGTCAATGAACGGCGATGTATCGGTTGGCTCGATAACAAAATCAATTGGCCCACTCTTCACCCAATCGAATGTGGTACCAGGCGGCTGTCCCCACTTTGCTTCGACGTGAAGGTTGTTCGCGAGTTGCAGCCCGCTCGGTTGTCCGTTCTTCAAGTTGTAGTTGAAATACTCCAGGATCCAGGGCTGCCAGGCAGTCAGGCTGCCGGGATATATGCGTCCTTCTCTTGTCTGAATCCGGTTTTCCTGTGTTATCTCGATTGGTCCGCCGATCACATACGCCTTGCCCGAATACTCGTAAGTGTGCTCTCCAGTCGTCACTGTTACAGTTGCCGTAGCCTCGCACGGGATGCTGAAAGTGACATTCGGCGCAGCCTGGTTGCTCGTGGTTGGGTTTGCCCCGCAACCCGAGAACGTCCATTGATATGTGGAACCAGAGATGGCGGGCTGGACTGAAAATCCCACCACGGCCGAGTGGGCTTTGGTGACCGGATCACAGGTGAGCCCCGCGACGTGAGGGCTTGAGACTACAGACTGGGTCTTGGAGAAGCTCAGCCTAGCCACGAGAGCAAAGCTAGCGAGGACCACCAGCCGAGTGAAATGCCTTCTGCCTTCTGCCTTCTGCCTTCTGCCTTCTGCCTTCTGCCTTCATAGCTATATTATGCACATTAGCGGGCAAAAGTGCGCACACTTTTTAGCAAAAAAATAGGGGCGTATCTTCCGGCCTGAAGAAACGCCCCATGTCAGGAGGTGTCTTAGCCGGCCCGAGGCAATTAGCGCTCAAAGCCAACAGCGACGCTTCACGATGACCGTGCCTGACTAAACGATAAGCCTTACAACGTTCGTGGCCAAACAAAAAAGCCGCGACTCGCCAATTGACGAAACCGCAGCCTCTACGACCACTCGGCAACATTGCCGAAAGCTTTCGGGCCCTCGCTTCGTCTACGGGGTTAGCTGACGGGCTCGGGCCAAGAGTTACCCTATCACGGCTTTCGCCGCAAATTCGCCCCAGGGTCTGGGTCCCCCGTTTTCCCGGTCAAGGGAAATTAGACGTCGCCGGTCTCTAACCGGCTAATAACACTATACCACCGGATTTTACGATTCGTTCCACCCCAACCCAAAAACCCCGTATGCCCTTTACTTACGGATCTTCCGGACCATCGTTTTCGCCCCAACTGCGCTCAAAAAGCTCCTTCAGCTTGCGCCTCTCGGTCTCAGCCTGTCGCTTCTTGCCCTGGTCTATTCCCTCGTAGTCGGTTTTCCGCGTCGTTCGGCTTGGTTTCGTCTTCGCAGGCGGCTGCAGAGAAATCCTCCCTCCTGCAAACCACCAAGCTCCCAAGAAAGGCAGCGCAAACAACGGCGCCGCCAACGGTACGGTCCGGCTCAGAACAACCACCGACAAGACCCCCGAACAGAACCCCCAAAAAGGTGCCGGGAGCCGAATGAGTCCGAGCAACATCGCGTTCGAATACCGATGGTTCACGGACCAAGCGATGATCACATGAGCCACAAGCCACCCGCAGGAGCTTGAGACCGGTGCCCGTCCGAAAATCTCCAGACAGATCCAGACCGCCACGGGCGTGCTAAGCCAACTGAGCGCGATGAGCCGCAGATACCGCTGCTGCGGCCACTGCCTTTCAAGCTCAATCCCAAAAAAGTACAACCCAAGTCCGGAGAAGACAGCCGCCGGAGGCGTCATCTCGGCAAACGCGTAAGTCAAAAGCGTCCACGGCCGATGCAGCGCCAAAACGGGATCAAAAGCCAACAGACCCGAACCTTTCGGATTCAACAAGAACATCACCGCCGAGCCGATTAACATGCTCAGAAGCGCCAAGCTCACCGGAGCTCGCAAGTTCACAAGGTTGTTGAGGTATCGCTGCATATCCGACATCTGTATTTTGGCCAATGAAACCAACGCCCCACCCTCTCACCGGGCAAAATGGCCGTATAACTGTCACAATCGCCGCCGAACCAGGAAATGCGCGGAACGCAAAGGGGAAGATTTCGTTAGGAAATGAGTGAAATGGGCGGAGGTTCACTATCTTTACTCACCGACGGAGAGCTCGTGGGGCTCGCCCAAAAAGGCGAACGCCCCGCATTCGAGGAGCTATTCCACCGTCATCGTGATCGCCTGTACACGCTCGCACTCGGAATCACTGGGGACCAAAACGAAGCCGGAGATGTGGTTCAAGAGACGTTTCTAAGAGCTTACAAACGACTTCATGCTTTGGAGAAGGATCGAAGTTTGATCGCATACTTGTGCAGAACGGCAAGCAACACAGCAATTGATGTGCTTCGAGCGAGAAGGCAGAACAAAACCGTCTCGCTTGACGAGCATGCCGACCTCGGCCTGGATGCGCAAGCCGTTCGCTTGGGACCAGATGGCACCGTCATCAGAGATCATCAAGCGGCAATCTTGATAGAGGCAGTGGTCGCATTGCCCGAAGATCAAAGAGTCGTAATCGTATTGCATCACTTAGAAGATATTGGCATTGCAGAAATATCCGAACGGCTAAAAATTCCTGCAGGCACAGTGAAAAGTAGGCTGGGCCGAGGGCGCGAGATTCTAAGAAGAAAACTGGAAGGTAAGGTCTGAAGTGGAAAAGTTGAATTGCTCACAAGTTCAACAGCAGATCGCCGAGGCAACGCGCGAGCAGCTTCGGCATGGTCTTCCACGCCATCTAACTTCACATATTGAATCTTGCCAAAGCTGTCAGCGCTACTATGACGAAGTCGTTGCGCTTGATTTGCTGCTCGGCAATGTCGCTGTTCCCGCGCCTTCAAAGGTCACGCTTCAGATCGGCGCAAACGTATCGCCGAACAAAAACTTTTTCTCTAAACGATTGGCGATTCTGCTTGCTGCCCTCGTCGCGATGCTATGTTTGCTCGCGTTCGTCTACCACTACTATTATCAGATTAACGTGCCGCAACCGGATGACGGGCTCAATATGGGAGGGAACTCACAGCCCGTGCAACCAAAGCGAAAGCAATCGCGACCATCGCCAGCAATCCAGCCCCACAACTGAAACCCGCGAGAAGAACCGGTGCGTATGCCGCCCACCTCTCCTCTCCGAATCTACGCGCGAAATACTTGCGACCGACCAGTGCGCCTATCGCTTGCGGAATCGTATTCGCGGGCCACAATCCAACTCCACCAATAAATCCGTAAAACGCCAGCAGAGGAAGTTTCAAAACGCTGAACACACCATAGAGCACCAAGCCCGATGCCGTTCCCGCCGCAATGAGCGTCGGTTTAATGACATTGGACACCTGCGAAACCTCTCCCGGCATTGAACCGGTTTTCCAAACAGCCTCCGACTGCGCATAGAAAGGCCACGCAGCTTGTGCATACGGAAACTGGCTGCCATCCAACGCTGTCGCACGATAGAAGAACGCCCAGTAAGCAAAACTCGCGCACATTACGATTGGAAACATCACCAGCTCCGCTTTGATTAGGCTTCCAAACTTTGTACCCGTCAACTCGACTTCCCGAAACCGTTGCGCGGCCCACCCAAAATCGTTCAAAGGCAGCGGCGCGTACCATACATCAAGTCGCTTATATCCGGTCCCGACGATCGCCACTTCGCGCAAATACGGAAACCCAACGCCGCGACCGGTCAGCGCAATCATTCTCGCTGACACATAGCTGTTTAGCGGGCTCCAAAGCAGACCGAAGAACAGAATCAATCCGATCGGAAACGAAGGAATAACCGCGCGGCAAACCACAATCAAAATGAGCGTCGCAACCGCCCAAACACCGATGCCCGTCCATATCGGAACATCACCTCGCCCTTTCGGAGGAGCCAACATGAAATGTGTTTGCTTCCGGTTCCTCCGCGAGTCCATAAGATGCTTCACGATGAGAGAAATGCCGAGAATCGCAACTGCGATGTTCAATCCGATGCCCACACTAACCCAAAAATCCATATCCACCGCTAATTTCGTTGCGAACGCGTTTCCGCCTTTCCAGTTGGGAAACATCCCATAGCTGTGCAAAATCGGATTCAGCGCAATCTGGCAAACGACTGAGCCTAAACATGAACCAACAACGATTTGCCACGGCAGTACCGAACCCATAAGAAAGTTCCCCAACGAAAAGCTGAGTCCGACCAGCGCAGTCGGCATAACATTCTCGACCGCCTTTGTCATGTCGGCGAACGGTATTGGGAACAGATTAAACGACTCACCAAAAAGAACGAACGTGAAAACCGGAATCGCTATGTAGAAGAATCCGAACACAAGCCCGACAACCGCACCGGTGCTGAACACAGACCATCGCCATCCTTCGCTTTTGCTGCCCGCTTCCGCGAGGGCGGTCGCGCCGCTGGCGGCGACTGGCGCAGTTGGAAACGGAAGCCTCTCAACATCGCTCGTGAAGCGAAAAAGCACGTAGCCCATGCCCATCCAACTGGCACGTAAGCATGCCTCAACCAAAATCAGCAATCCGATTGGGAGTAACCAGTCCACATGAAACAGATTTCGATCGATCAGCGCAGCGCTGTTCGATCCTGGAACGGCCCACGTCGGTATTTGACCGGCGAATTGCTCGAATGGAGGTGACTGAGAAGTGTAAGCGCGCCAAATCAATTCACCAAACGGGCCACCTGCAAGCCCCCGGTCAATCGCAACCGCAGTCGTTAGCGAAGCAGCAATGTAGAACAGGATGTAGATTTCCTGTTTTGTGAGTGGCCTAAAACTGCGTCGCGTAATCTCTGCGAACAATACAATCGTGACCCATTCCGCCGCTTCACCAATCCCTTGCCCGGCTACCAAACCGAGAAACAGCCCACCGGGCAGCATGATAAGCGCAACGAATATGGCACCGAAAACGGTGCGGGCTGAGAACCCTTCTCGAAACTCGACTTCTGCATCTCGAGCCTGATGTTCGGCTCGTAGTCTGGCATTCTCGAATTGCGATTCGGTGGACATGCTCGACTGCTACCGCTCGAAAAGATTCACCATCATCACCGCGTCGTGAAACTCGCCACGCTTGAAATATCGCTTCGGAATAACGCCCGTTCGTTCGTAGCCACTCTTCTCAAGCATTCGAAGCGACCGCTCGTTGGATGCAAAAACATCTGACGTCAAAATTCGCAGTCCCAGCACTTTCCGCGCGTATTCTGTTCGGGTCATAGCGGCATCGGTGCCTAATCCTTTGCCCCAATGCTCCTTAGCGCCAAGCACAGTTCCAGTTATCGCGTGCCCATTCCGCCAATCAATTCTGTGCAGGCCAGAAAACCCGATGTGTTCACCTGCGAGAGTTTCAATTGCGAACGGAATATTCGTGTCTGTTGCGGCTGTTCGAAAGTACTCCTCCTCCTGCAACCGCGTTATCGGCAGATCTCCTGCAAGAAGAAACTGTGTCACCTCTGGATCATTCATCCAGCGATAAGCGTTCTCGAAGTGAATCCCGAGATCGAGTGGCACAAGCCGAGTCAGCTTCCCTTCCCAACCAAAACTCACTTACTGATTCCTCGCAGAAAAATGTGCTTGAACGAGCAAAGCGATTACGATGACGCTCATCGCAATTGCAGGAAGCGCCGGCATCGCGTTGCCGGTCGTTGAAAAGCGATAGGTGAAAAACGCGAGCGTGCCGACGGCGGCGAATAAACACACCCCGTAGCCAAGCGACCTGTTCTTTTGTGCGACGAGTACACCGGTGGTCACGATCATTTCAATCACAAGCGCCGAAATCAGCGACATCAAACTTTTGGCCATGACATAACCCATCGCGCCGCCGATTAGAATCATCCCACCATACACGAACAGCACGATATCGAGCGCCTTCAGCTTCATCGCCGAATCTTACCTAACGGCTAAACCCGTCCATGCGGCGCAGCGAAGACCAACATTGTGACTCCAGCCGCATAACATAGGACGCTCAAAACCAACTCGCCCTTGTGCTTCTCCAAATGCACCTCCTTGAACACAAATACTCCCCACGCGATCGCGATCAACGTGCTCAAGTTCGACGTAGGCCAGCTAATGGACATCGCAACATGCACCATCGCCAAAGTTCCGAGTATTTGCGCTGGCGCCCATAGCGCACCCGCCATTTGCGAGAGCACAAAATCGCGCCGAGATGGCGTCGGCGGATACAGTCTTCGCTCGCGCACCCAATAGACCACAATCCCCGCGGCCAAAACGCCGAGCCCTAAGTATAGACATGCAGTGAACGGATCGAGTCCTTCCCTTGCGACTGCGACCTTGAGTGGCGCGGCATACAACCCATAAAAGAATGCTGCAGAAAGTGAGAATAGAAATCCCCACCTCAACGCTTTGCGCCTATCACTTTCAGACAAGTTTGGTGAAAACGCTGTCGCTGTCTCGTGCTCCGGCGCACTCGCTCTACCAAGTATCCACGCTGCCACAGTCATCAACAACAGTCCACCAACCGCGAAGCCCAGAGATCGCAGATCACGAATCGTGTATTCGCCAAACAAAACGATTCCGTAAAGTGATGCGAACGCCGGTGCAAAGTTTTTTACTGGAGTGCTTCGCGCGACGCCAATTCGGTCAACTGCCGAGCTGTAGCTGAGCGATCCAAGCACCCAAATCGGCCCGCAAACAAACGAGTAGAGCAGCGCATCTCTTGAGCCTGCAAAAGGTGCTCCTGCAAAAAGCACAGCGAGCAAGCAGACCGGAACAACTGCGAACCCCAACCAAAACTGATACTCAACGACCCGAAGCTTGCACAACTTTCGCGGCATGATGTATGCCGCGAACGGCAGACTGCTTACCGCCGCAAGAGCGATTCCAACGTTCGAATTAGAGCTCAATTGGCCCAATCCCCGACATACAAGACTTCTTCTTCCAGCACTACACCGAACTTGTCTTTCACTGCGTCTTTCACGGTTTCCGCAAGCCTTCGAATGTCACTCGCCGATGCGCCACCAAGGTTGCAAATAAAGTTCGCGTGCCTTTCGCTGATCACCGCATTCCCAACTCTGCTTCGCTTGAGTCCACAAGCTTCGATCAGATATCCGGCGGGAATCAGACCCGCATCTTTTAGGTTTTCAGGTAATCCGTCAAGGCTCTGAGCTACCGTCGCATCGTACACATTCTTAAAAAACGATCCTGCGCTCGCGTGCGGAGGCTGCTTAGATATCCTTTGTCGTTGAAATTCGCGCGCGCGATCGTAAATTGCTTTTGAATCACCCCGCTGCAACTCCAATAGCACCGAAAGCAGCACAATGCGCGGAGGCGACGAAGACCTCAAAATCGAGTTTCGATACGAGAACTGAAGGTAGTCCGGTGCTACCCAACGTCGCTCGCCGCTTTCGACAATCTCGACCGAAACGAGTAGATCGGAGATATTTGATCGGTACGCGCCTGCGTTGCTCACTAATGCGCCGCCCAAAGTGCCTGGGATGCCAACTGCGAACTCCAATCCAGCCAAACAGCGCTGCGCGGCAAACAGAAACAGGTCTTGAAACCAACATCCGCACTCGGCGTGCACCTGCCGTTGATGCGAGATCCCTGAGCACTTGTTGACAATCACGAGCCCACGGTAACCCCGATCACTCACCAATATGTTGCTCCCCGATCCAAGAACAAGATGGGGTACGCCTGTCTCCTGACACCACGCTGCAACCTTCGCAAACAGGTCTAAGTTACTAACCTCGACAACCCAACTCGCGCGCCCCCCTGCCTGCAAAGTCGAGTATTGAGACAGTGTCACACTGTCGCGAAACAGCGCTTCGTTTTGCACGTGCTCGCGCAGCAAGCTGATGCTCTTGTCCATTTTCTGCGCTATTCTGACACCGTTCGGTACGGAATGTTCGGCGTGCTGATGTTTGGCATAGAGCTGTAAACAGGCCTCAGCGCTTCGGGTCGTCCAAACTCTAACTGATGCATCAAACCAACAACGTTTGACGCATCCGGAAATGCTTGTGCTTCAAAAAACGCCCCGTAACCGACCGCAGTCTTCATCACACTCGAATCAACCTGCAACAGAACGAACTCCTCTCCAGGCTCCCTACAGCAATACTCGTCTTTTCGGCTCGGTATCGCCGCTATCTGGTCTGGTGCGATGAGATCAAATGCCGAAACACCGGCGCACAGTTTGTCAAACGAACACGCGAACCCTTTCACCATCGCAATTCCAACTCGCGTTCCAGTGAACGACCCCGGCCCAACATCCACCACGTATCGCTCAACGGCAGAGAGTTCGATTCCCGCCAACGACAACAGTTCATCCAACAGCCGAATAACGAGTCCACTCGCGTTGCCCTGCGCATCTTCCGACTTTGATCCGACCAACGCAGCATCACAAATCAACGCTGCACTCACACGCGGAGAACTCGTGCTGATGCACAACGAATACATTGTGCTCAATTTACCGTGATTTCACGCAAACCATCACGCACGTCAAACCGAATCGTCTTCGTCGCCGACAATCGCCCTTCCAATCTGTCAGGCCACTCGATTAGCATAACATGAGTTGACAAAAGTTCAAAAATCCCAGTCCCTTCCACATCCTTCGGTTCCAGGCGATAGAGATCAACATGCGCAACCAACGGCTCCGTGGCATATTCGTGAATGATGTTGAATGTTGGCGATCGCACTTCCCCTTCGTGCCCAATCGCGCGCAGAACTCCTCGAACAAAAGTTGTTTTCCCCGCGCCTAAATCTCCCACCAAGTAAACGATGTCGCCTACGCGAAGCGAACGCGCGAGCGATTCGCCAATCTCCTCAGTTTCCCTCTCGGATCTCGAAACAAATCGCTCACTTTTTGACAAACTTGAACCCCGAAATCAGCTTATCCGCTGTAAGAACAACCTGATAGGCCTTGAATTCAACGGGACACTCCAAACTGCATGTCACAGATCCCGGTGATAACTGCAATTCGCCAACAAGTTTGAACTGCGAACTCTCAGCGGACTCGCTCGAAACAAACTCAACACCACCAATTCCCACTTTCACGGGAGCAGATTTTCCGTTTCGCAACGCCCTCACAAACACTCGGTATGTTCCAGCACGGCGAATTTGAACGCTCGTGGCTATTTTTGTTCCAACCGAAACGTGCAATGCGCTTTCACCTTCAATCTCAACCCGTTCCGAACTTCCAACCGCTTCAAACTCTGCGCAACGCAGAACTATCGGCGCGTCCGGAGCGTTATTCCGAAACTCCTTCAACTCCAGCGGCCCCAATGCAACTTCCGATGGCGCAGGTTTCACAACTTCATACGAGTTGGAATTGAATGCAACGATCCCGTCGCCGCGGTCACAAGTGTAAACCCCGTCGCGCAAATCGTCAATGTTTTTTGCATCCTCGCGGTCGGCCACAATTCGCGACAAACGATAAACGACGTTTCGAACACCGCCGATGTACTCTCGCCACAGCTCCTTCTTCACAGGCACAAACACGGAAATTCCCTTTCCAACGTTTTTGGCCCATGGTTTCATCTGCTCCGTCGTAACCGTGCTTTCAAAACCGCCCACCAATCTCGTCGCATCCGCTTTTTCGTCAACACTAAGAATGACCTCTGACAAAATCGGCGACGACGAACCGCTAACCCCGAATCCGAGCGTTATGACTCCACCGCTCGATTGCGAACGGTCGAGAACCAACTCCAACCGCGCGGCCGCCGAACCGATGGGCACAACGGCCTGCTTTCGACCACCAACACTAATCGTTACATCTCCGGCTTCCGCTTTTGATTCGGCGAAGACCAGTGTAATCGTCGCATCGGACTGAGGTCTCACAGGAAGAATCAACTCCGACCCGTTCTCAATCGCGCGACCATTCTCAGACAAACTTCCCCATTTCCCAACCTGCAAATTCTCGCTGGCTCGATCTCGCATCGAAAGTAAGTACTTCGGTGGAATCGCACCGCGCCATTTCGTCGTCGCACTGTAAGGCGAGAGCGTTGAGGCATGTCCAAACAGATCCTGCCAAACTTCTGTCGAACCAAATTCGTCTGCCATCTTTCCAAAATCGTAACTCGTAATTACGCCGCCGCCCGCGACCCAGTTCTTAATCTGTTGCAAACTCTTCGCCCGCCAAACCGATCCCTCGAATAGCACCGCAACCCTGTACTTCTCCAACGCTCCCGCCATGACGGCCGATTCATCCAAGACGTCGAAGTCCAAATAATCACGCAGCTCAACAGCGCCGCGCAAGTACAACGGCGGAATCGCTTGCAGCGGACGAAGCTGCTGGGTCGAAGAAGGGTAAAGCACCGCAACGTCGCAGCGCGGCTCCATCACCCGCAGATAACCCTTGAACGGCATCTCCTCCGTCAACTGCTCCGGCCAAAGCGATACGCCACTCGCCCCAAGCGCCACAGCTTCGAAAAGCGACTGAGTAGCGCGGGTCGCTTCTCCTGAACCCGTCTCCGCCCAAACTCCGCAGCCGACTGCGCGTGCAGCGCCTCGAATTCTGCCGAGCGACAATGCCCAATCGGTGGCAAAATCGTAATAGCTTAATGATGTCGCTTTCAAGCATGCGCCGCCTTTCAACGCCTCCGCAGTCGCATACGGGTCATTTGCCTGTTGCGCAAAGTCCGTCGCAAATCCAACCGGCACCATGATCTGACTCTTATTAAATATTTCGCCCGCTACATCGGTAAGCGAAGCAACTGCGTTCGCAATTCCACTTCGATACCAGTCCGCAAATTCAAGCCTCGCCACGTAAGGAAACTCCGCGCCAACAGGAAACGGCAGCTCAGGCCCCGAAGGCGACTCTAATTTCCAATCTTTGTACGCCTCGTCAATCGTCCGGTGCTTATCAATCACTGCCTTCTGCCAGGAAGCTTTGCCAAAGCTGTCTCCACACCACCAGCCAAGTCCCGGAGGAGCAGAGTGTCCGCGAGTAACGAACTGTTTCACCTGCGCCTCATTCCCCTGCAACGAGCCACTAAACTGACACGCGTTTCCAAACTCTCCATAAACGCCGACAGTCACAAATCCTAAACCGTCCATCGTTCGGTTCACGGTGCCCATTTTTGTCGCGGACCATCGAATTCTTTCCGGATTCCATAACGACCACGCATCTATCCGCTCACCAGATATCGTTTTCGCGCCTTCACCACAAAGTGCGACCTCATCTTGACCCGTGAATGTTGTAAAGACCGAAATCCCCTTGAACATTCCTGAGAACTCATCCGATGCGCCAACCGATGCGGCAAAATCAAGCAGTCCGCCGTTTGTCGGCGACGACCAAGGGTCGGTAGAAAACGAAACGGCAGTAACTCCCGCGCTCGATTTCATCGGCTGTTCAAGCGAAGAGCGCCAAATAACTCCCACTCGCATCTTTTCGCCCGCCGCAGGCAACAGATTCGCAGACTCGGAGTATATGGGCGCGAATACTGGCGCTGTTTGCGACTGGGCAAAAATCCCGAACAGCAATCCGATCAACATTCTATTAAAGGCAGACTCCTCCGCCCCCCATACAGTGTCGTTTACGCCCTCTCGATTTCAGCAAGCGCCTGCTCAATGCTCGGATTCTCGGTCCCAACCGCCTCACGAATGCCACGGGCGATCTGAACGGCCTGCTCGCGCCTTCCCGTCTGTTTCGCCACCATAGCAAGCTGAAGATGCAGCGGAAGCGACTGCGGATTTGCCTGAGCAGCCATGCTCAAAAACTTGTACGCGTCCTCCATCTTTTCCTGCCCAATCATCGCGTTCGCCAACTCGTTCAAGCCGGCTTCAAATCCTGGATAGAGGTTGAGCAGGTTTTTGCACGCCTCTTCTGCCTCAACGAATTTACCGGTGCGATTGTACAGTGCAGCGAGCATGTACCACGCCTTAAAGTAGTCCTGCGTCCATTGAGTCAACGCTTCCAAATCAGCAATCGCGGCGTCAATTTTCCCATCGTTGGCATTCTGCTGAGCTCGCTGAAGTGCTTCCATCCTCTTCGGTTGCTCCAGTTCGTACATTCGCGCAACCGCAAGCGCACGAACTTGAGGTGGAATCTCCAGCGCAAGCAGCTTTTTCAACGAGTCCGGCACCTCAACAAATCGCTCGGCCCGATCCAGCGTCTGCGTGTACTCCCAAAGAGCAACGGCATCTTCAGGAGCAGTTTCTAAATACTCCTCGTAGAAATCCATCGCTTCGTGCAGGTCGCCGCGCTGTTGCAAAAACGCTGCATAAAACCTTTTCATTCCCGGCGCGCCATTCGTCTTTTCGAGCCCGGTCTCAAACACTTTCTTGGCGTCGTCCGCCTTTCCGTTTTGCGCTAATGCGATGGCGTACTTCGTCCAAAATGCGGCGTTTTCGGGATGCGTGCGCGTATAGCCTTCGTACAATGAAGGCACTTCAATGCCTCGTCCAGTCTGCGTCAACAGATTTGCGAGGTAGTCAAGCGACGGCTTGTCGTCGCCCTCAAGCTCAATCGCCTTTCGGAAGTTTCGCTCAGCATTCACGGCCATGCCGAGTCCTTGCTGAGCGAGTGCAAGCTGATTGAAAAGAGCTGGCTCGGCAACCGGAGGTGCATCGCCATCCTTTTCGGCGCGTGCGCGCTCCATATCCAACTTGAGAACAGCTTTCTCAAGCATCTCAGTCGCTTTGTCAAATCGGCCGCCTGCTAAATAAATCTGTCCAAGCGTATAGAACCCTCGCCAATCTTCCTGCTCTAACTGAAGCAGCTTCTGAAGTTGCGGCTCAATGATTTCAAACGATCCGACCCCATTCTCGGCGCAAAGCCTGGCGAGATGAAGAGCGGCTTCGTACGGCCCCAAAAAATCTCTGTCCTGCTCGTAGGCTCCGATCAGTTCATCAAAAGCCAGTGAAACATCAAACTCTTTCGCTACTCGCCCGCCCGCCGCTTGAACGTATGCAACTGCATCGTAACCAATCAAAAATCGCTTAAACGCGCTCGCGTCCGAAGTGCCAAACTCGAGTCCGGTCACCCATTCGTCCGCACCTTCCATTCTCGTGCTCTTCGAAACTTCGCCAAGGACAAACCTCAGAACGTCGAAGATGTTTCCATTCGAAAACGTCTGCTCCGCTGTCACTGGGTCTGCCCCGGGTCCCTCAAACACACGCACCGTAACGTCGAGCGAACCCTCATTTTCAG
Source organism: Fimbriimonadales bacterium (assembly GCA_046330175.1). GTDB lineage: Bacteria > Armatimonadota > Fimbriimonadia > Fimbriimonadales > ATM1 > JAJPJR01. The sequence continues at coordinate 6,238 of JAXLTG010000001.1, read as the reverse complement.
TGACTAAACCATCAACTGCGAACTCGCCGTCAACTTGCCTGAGCAAGTCCCACACGAACTCGTTCTGATTCAGTGAATTGCTCAAGGACGCCATCGCAGATCGGGGGTCTTCCTGAGTACCAACTTCAATCATGAAGTTGCCGAAGCTGACTTCCGCACCCGGACGGTCCTTTATCAATTCGCTGGCAAACCACGAAACCTGCCGCCCTAACGCTGGCCGAGTCGTTTCAGAAACATTAAAGGGGAGAAAAGCTATTTTTGACATGGGAAAGAACGTGCCAATTTTAGCCGATTTGGCCCCTTTAGCACCCAAAAATAGTCGGCCCCCGGCTTTGGGTATTCACCGAGGGCCCTGTTTGGGAAGAGAGATGAGAGTCGTCTAATCCTCCAACTTGATTCTCGTCGCGTGAATCGTGTTAGTTCCTGAGTTGTAACTGCCCTTCACTTCGGCGAATGGAAAGTTCAGTAATTCTCCTTCACCCACGGTGTTGCCGCTTCTCTCAAACACGGTGTTGATGTCCCACTCAACATTCACGCTGTCGCCTGGAGGTGTGAACCCTTCGATATCGTGAACGGCTGTGAGCACCATCGTATCCTCTCCCAAGTTAATGCTTGTCGAAGTACCTGTGCACTCGGCTTCGCCGAAACCATCGTCGCCGTTGTCATCTTCAAGCGTGATGCGCGTTGCCGTTATTGTGTTTGTTGCCGAGTCATAAGTGCCCTTCACTTCAGCCGCTGTTATGCCGGGGTGAGAGAGCCACGTCTCGTCAACGACGTCGCCACTTCGGCGAAATACCGTCGTGTCTGTCCACACTATGTTCGCAAACGACGCCTCTGGCGTGAAATGCTCCACTTCTCGAAGGTTGTTGAGCACAAACGTATTCGCAACTAAGTCAACGTCAGCGATGTCACCTTTCGCTTCTGGCAAGTCATCAGATGAGGAAGTCTCAATCTTAATGACCGTCGCGAAGAACGAATTGCCAGAGTCCAGGAAGTAACCATTGACTTCGACGCGCTGTCCATTCGCCAAGACTGGCGAACCGCCGCCATCGTTGAAAATGATCGTGCTATTGTCGTAACTGACGTTGAACGGTGAGCCGTCCCGCGCATTCAGAACAAACGTTCGGCTGATCGTGTCTAGCTCGGCAACTCTTCCATGGTAGTCCTCGTGCTCGTGCCGACTAGAGTCGTCGCCAGAATCCGGCCCCTCTTTGAACGAGGGCGTAACTTCGTTGCCCGAGATTGAAAAGTTGGCCAGGTCAATGTCAATCGTGCCGGAATTAGGCCCAGGAACCACGATTGGTGCTGTCAGGTTGTACGTGATTAGCGCGTTGCCATTCGAATCGTGTGGTAGGCCGGGCGCAAACACTGCGTCCGTCGCGTTCGGCGAACCGGTCGGCACAAGCGACAGGTTGTTCTTCAGCGTCAGGCGAACCGCATCGTAACTGCCATCCGGCAACGCTCCCATTCCCAAAAATGAGAACCGATTGCCGCTGCCGTCACGCAGCGTCTTCGCGTCAATTAACACTCCACCCGAACTATTAAATGCACTTGAAAATGTGCTTGTAACCGAGTTTCTAAACTCGACCTTCATGATTGTCAGCCAAACATGATCGTAATCGTCACGAAAGCTATCTGTAACGTAAAGTTTGTAGCTGCTGCCAGCTACGGAGGACCCTCCTCCGCCACCGCCGCACGCGGCAGCGAACAGAGCCCCTAATATGGCAAGTAGCCATGCGATATGCTTCATGCATTCACCTCTCACCCTCTAAGAGACCTCATCGTGAACGCGAGATACAATTTCAGCGCGAAAAACTCTAAACTTTGGGAGTCAGCTTGAAGGGTTCGCCGCGCCCACCTGATCCGAGTAGCAACTCCGACCTGGTTGGCACTCTTCGATGCCGCAGCAGTCCTCATCCGGCCCGAACGACCCCAAAGTCTTCCCACACCACCAAACTCGTGGCACTTCCGAGACTCGATCAGGATCGTCGCCAACGTAAGCATCCTGCTTACAACGTAAGAACACGCAGGCGGTTTCGCGCTTCATGCCTCGATTGCGCTCAAAATCGCGATTTTCACGGCGTTTCCGGCCAGTTCGACCTTGTAGGCGTTGTCGGCCAGGGGCAAGGCATCTGCGAGAGCGGCCCTTCCAGCAAACTGTGCGACGGCCTCTGTGATCTCTTTCCCGACCAGTTCCTCTTCGGCCTCTTTGCTCCTCCACGGAACCGGCGCAACTCCGCCCAACACAACTCTCGCCTCTTTGACCTTCTTGCCATCCATCTTTAGCGCGACAGCGCAGCTTGCCAAGGCCCAGTCAAATGACTGCCTCTCACGCACTTTAAAGTACGAAGATTTCACGTCCAACCAATCAAACGGCACTTCGACTTCAGTGATGATTTCGCCAGGCTGCAGCACATTCTCAACGCGCACGTTTACTTCCGGCACAACAAAGAACTTCTCCAAATTCAACTGCCGCGTGTTGGTTTTGACGGATGCGTTCAATGCGATTAGCGCGGGAGCGAGATCGCTTGGATGAACAATGAAGCATGGGTCGCCACCAATGATGCAGTGGTACTCGTTCCTGCCATTGACAGAGTAACACTTGTCTCCACCCTTCTTCAAACAGTTGACATCTTTGTCTCGGAAGTACCAGCAACGCGGTCGCTGGCACAAGTTGCCGCCTACGGTTCCGACGTTTCGAATTTGTGGAGAAGCGATAACGGCCGCCGCTTGCGAAAGCGTTCGAGCGCGCTTTCGGATGTTAGCATCCTTCTCGACAGCCTCGGCTGTAACGAGAGCACCGATTTTCAGCGCCTTCCCGAACTCGATCGTCCGCATCGCCGGGATGGATTTGAGATTGACGACTGACACCGGCTCGTGCAAATGCTCCTTAATCATGCACAGCAGATCAATGCCGCCTGCGAGCGCCGCACCACCATCTTTCATGGCAGCAGAAGCTTGATCTATCGTTTTTGGCTCGACCCAACTAAAGTTGTTCATCGTCGTCCCTCCTTCGCATCGAATAGCCGTTTTGGCGTTATCGGCAACCTCCGAACCCTGATTCCGGTTGCATCATAAACCGCATTCGCAAAAGCGGCAGCTGTCGGGATGCACGCCGGCTCTCCGATTCCGGTGACTTTTTCATGAGTCGCGAACAACACCGGAACAATCTCCGGCACCTCCATACAGCCCAAAACTTTGTACGTTTCCATGTTCGGATTCAATTGGCGTCCCGTTGCCTCATCCATCTTTCGATCTTCAAGCAGACCCATGCTCAAGCCTTGTATGACGCCGCCAATGAGCTGGCTTTCCGCTGCGAGTTTGTTCAGCCAAAAACCGCAATCTTGAACAGCTACGACCTTTATCGGCGTGACGTTTCCGGTCCACATATCCACTTCGACTTCTACAAACTGTGCGCCCGCAACGCCACCCTGTTGGAGATCTCGATTGAAGTTTCCGGTTTCTTCGAGGCCGCCGGGTGGAAGTTTAGAGCAGAGGCGTTCGAAGGTCACTGACTTGGTTCCGTCGGCATTGCCGACTTTGCCATCTTTGAACACGACCTCGTGCGCCGCAATTCCAAGTTGATTTGCAGCAAGTTCAGAAAGTTTCTGTCTCGCTTGGAACGCCGCCATTTTCACCGGTGGTGAAATGGATGCCGCAGTCACCGAACCACCGGAACCGCCTGCCAGCGGCAAACTGGATTTGCCGATATCCGCTTTGACTTTCGTGATATCAATCGAAAACTCTTCTGCGACGATGGCTGCAACGAGTGTGCGAGTTCCGGTACCCAAATCTTGCGTACCCATTCCAGCCCACACCGAACCGTCCTGGCCGATGCGGAGCACGCAAGTTGAACTCGGTCCACCACCGCCGCCCCATACGGCTGAAGCGCACCCGATTCCGCGGCGAATTCGTCCTGTTGCCTTTCCTTTTGAACGGCGATTCCAACCGATCATTTGCGCGCCAAGATCGAGCTGGTTGCGCCGAATTCCGCTGGTGTTCAGTTTTCGCACTTCGAGAGGATCGAGATTGAGTTTGACTGCAAGCTCATCCACAACGGTTTCCATAAGGAAGCTCGCCTGTGGATGACCTGGCGCACGCAACGACCTCGAACTTCCGGCGTTCGTCGAAATGGAAGTTGTTTTTACGCTTACGTTGGGAACGTCGTAGATGTATGGGAACGGAACTCCCCAACCTCCTCCGAAACCCGATGTGCCGCTGAGTTGGGCTTCTACGCCGAGCATTTTTCCATCTGCAGCCATTGCTGCTTTGCATTTCATGTGCGCATCTGGACCGTTGCCGCTCGCGACCATTTCATCGTAACGCTCGAGCATGAGCTTCACAGGTTTGCCCGCCATTTTCGCGAGCCGCGCAGCAGTCATGCCCTCGATTCCGGCTGAGAATTTGCCGCCAAATCCGCCACCCATGTATTCACAAATCAGAGTCACGTTCTGCTTTGGTATTCGTAGCGCGCCGGCGATCTCGCCCGCAGCATCGTGAACGCTTTGCGTACTGCACCAAACGGTGACCGTATCGGCCGAATCCCAACGAACGACAACACCGTGTGTCTCGAGACACAAATGCTCTCGAACCGGCACGTAATACTCACCTTCGACTACTGCTGCAGCCGTTGGCCAAATCGTTTCCAGTGGCTCACCGCGGCTGGCTTCACGTCCTGGTCGTTGTCGGTCTGGAACAGTCAAACCTGCGTGCGTGTTAGAGACGTGAGGTGTTTTTTCCCACTCAACTTTAATCGCGTTAATCGCGTCTCTCGCAATCTCTTCGGTATCCGCTGCGACGGCGGCGATTTCTTGTCCGGCGAATCTCACAGCGCGGCCGAGATCTGGAATGACTGCACGAACTCCTGGCATCTGCTCCGCGGCGGAAACGTCAATTGATTTCACAGAGCCGCTTGCGATTGGCGCGCGAAGGATTTTTCCGTAGAGCATTCCTGGAAGCACGATATCGAACGTGTATTTCGCGGCGCCAGTTACTTTCGCCGGACCATCAACTCTTGGAATGTTTTTTCCGAGATATTTTGATTTTGCTGGATTAGGCCATTGTGGAGTCTGCTGTGACATTACGATTGCCCCTTCGTGTTTTTGGCTGCTGCGAGCGCAGCTTCGAACACACGGTTGAAAGTCCCGCACCGACAGATGTTTCCGGAGCAGGCGTGACGAATTTCATCTTTTGTTGCATTTGGATTCGCTTTGAGAGCCGCATGAACCGAAGTCACGAAACCGGGCGTGCAGAACCCGCACATAAGGCCATCTTTTTCGACGAACTGCTTTTGGACTTCGGACATGTTTTCCGGTGCGCCAAACCCTTCAACGGTCGTAATTGAGGCGCCTTGCGCATCTACAGCGAGCATCATGCAGGAGTAGATCGGCTTGCCATCTTTCAGCACAGTGCAACACCCGCAGTTGCCGCGGTCGCAGACTCGTTTCGGGCCCGTAATCTGGAGCCGTTCTCGCAATGCATCGAGCAGAGTGACTCGCGGCTGGAGCTTCAGTTTGTGCACTTTGTTGTTGACTTTCAAAGTGACATCAACAGCGCCTTTTTCCTGCGGCAGCGGATCTGCTTCGGGCGCACCGCGTGCGGCTTTACCCAGGAGGGCACCGCCGACTCCGACGGATGCGATTGCTCCACCGGCGCGGGCCAAGAATGCACGGCGGCTCACTTCATTTTTCTCTTTTCGTTCGTTCGACATAGTTCGGTTGCCTCTCAACGCGCAATGCGTGTTTCAGTTTACGGCGAAAGCGCTACTGAATGTGTCCGACCGGTTCGGAAAGCAGGATCGCGTAACCGTCCGGATCGGCGATCAGAAGCGTTCGGTTGCCGAAGGCTGGATTGTCGAGGTCCCGCAGGAACGGAACTTGCTGCTCTCGCAGCGACTCGGTGAGCTTTTTGAGGTTGCTCACCTGAAAATTGAGCACGACTCCGCCGCCACGCATGGCCGGAGGAATCTGGTCCTCATTTGGCTGTTCGAGGAGCAGGAGGTCCAGGCCGTGCGCCTTGATGGTGGCGAGACGGTGGCCTTCCCATTCCTCGGTCCGCGCTACGCTGAGTCCAAGCTGCCCGCGATAGAACCTTACCGACGAATCCAAACTGGCCACGTCGAGGATGAGCTGGGTCAGAGCGCTGGAGTTGGTCATCTCCTGTACTGCCTCAATTCGACCTTCGTGAACAGTTTCCTGCACTAAAGACATGGGAAGGGGTGGATATCAAGGGTGATTTT